>NZ_CM150783.1:0-2258464 GCF_056393505.1 Corynebacterium sp. TUM25015
CCCTGCTGTGGGGGTTACTCGTAGCGAAGCGAGCTGAGCATCCCGGTTTCCATGTGATAGGCGTTATGGCAGTGAAATGCCCACTCACCGGGGTTGTCAGCGATCAGGTCGGCGATCATGGTTTCACCGTGGCGGAGAAGGACGGTGTCCTTGCGTAGTCCGCCGCTGCCGGGTAGCGCCCACGTGTGGCCGTGGATGTGCATGGGATGGGGCATCATGGTCCTGTTGCGCATGACCATCCGCAGGCGCTGGCCCTCCTGCACGGTCGCGGAGGAGGATTGGCCGTCGGTGAGAATGCTCCATTCATACGGCATCATCTGCCCGCCCAGGTCGATGCTGACTTCTCGGTCTGGTGTGTCCTCGGGCAGGAGTGCACGGTCTGCTGGCTTCAGGGAGGACAGAAGCAGTCCGGTGGACGACAACTCGGGGAAGTCGACATCGGGGTGGGGGGCCTGGCCACCGGCGGTGCGGATGACGGCGAAGGCGCGGTCGTCCTTACCCACCGCCAAAGCCGTGAGCGGGAAGATGCCGTCGCCGAGGATGACCTCGACGTCGACACGCTCGCCCATCGACAGGTAGATCGATTCGGTCTCCCGGGGCTGGACGGGGAAGCCGTCGGTGTGGGTGACGGTCATGCGGTGACCACCGAGGGCCACCTTGAAGATGGTGTCACCGCCGGAGTTGATAAACCGCAGGCGGGCCTTGTCGCCCGGGCGAGCCTCGAAGGTCCGGTGAGCACGGGGGATACGTCCGTTGATGAGGTAGTGCGGATACATCACATCGCCGGCATCCCCGCCCAGTACCCGGTCCGGGGTGCCGTGCATCATCTGGCCGTGACCTCCCATCCCCTTCTTCCCGTTATGGTCGCCTGAACCCATTCCGGTGAGTTTGTCGAGCTCATCGTCGGGAGTGCCCTGAATGCCATCGACCCAGTCGTCGAGCACGATGGTCCACTCGACGTCCTGGTCCTCAGCGTCTTGCGGGTCACGGGCGATCAGTGGGGCGTGGAGGCCGCGATCAAGCTGCAGCCCGGAGTGGGAATGGTAGAAGTAGGTGCCACCGTGGGGGACTTCAAAAACATAGGAGAAAGACTCGCCAGGTTCAATGGGGTCCTGGGTCATGCCGGGCACACCGTCGGCTGCGTTGTGGAGTGCGATACCATGCCAGTGGATGGAGGTGCTCTCAGGCAGTTCATTGGTGATATCGACCTGGAGGACGTCGCCCGCGGTGGCCTCAATGGCCGCATCCCCGGTGTCAGAGACGTATCCCCAAGTCTTGGCTTCGATGCCGCCGATATCCAGAGAGAGGGGCCGGGCGGTTAGTGTCCGGCGCACCGTCGGCTCACCGAGCGCAGTGGGGGTGGGAGTGGGGCGAAGGGAGGGACCTGGTGCCGAGGCAGCGGGTCCAGGGTCGCTGGTGCAGGCGGCCACGGCCCCGGTGCCGGCGAGGACGAGCCCGCCGAGCAGAAACTGTCGTCGGGAAAACGCGTTCATCTTGATTTAACCTTCCTTGGTGCAAGATTTCAGTGACACGGGAGACAGGCGCAGGTGAGGACCCTGCTGAGCCATCACGTCAGGCGCAGGTCTGTGACACAGGTGGCACCGTCGTCGGCGGTGGAAAACTCCGTGGTGCCGGTACGCCCCTGGTAGCTGACCTCAATCAGGCCGGTGGCATCATCGGGAAGCCAGAAGCCAATAAACCCGTTGTCGAAGGTGGTTGTCGCCTCGTCCACCAGCACCTCACCGGTCGCCTCATCGGTGATCGTGACCTGGATATCCTCATTGTCGAGTTCCCCCAGGCAGGTCGTGAGGCTGTGGTAGAAGCAGTCGTGGGTGGAGGTGAGATAGGGTGCGATCGAGACATACGTCTGATTGTCGGGAAGATCGACCACGACTTCCTGGTCATCGCTCGAGAGCAGCAGTTCATCGGCACGCACTGAGGCGATCAGATCCGTAGGACGCTCAGTGACCTTCTGCCGGTCGAGGTGATCAATGATCTCCACCGCGTCCATGGCGGCCAGGCCATGGGTAGTCAGGAATGTATCCTGGGACACCGTCCCGTCGGCGGTGGGTTCCGGGTCGGCGGCCGAACACCCCGTGAGGGCGAGGGCAAGGGCGGCGGCTGCGATCGCTGCTCGTTTCACGTCAATCTCCTTGGATCGTGGTAAGGCCGTGAGAAGACACCGCCTCAAGGTCGATGTCATACTTTTATCTAGCACGGGTGCCTGACGGGCTAGAAATCAAAAACCCTGCTCACAGCCTTATAACAGGGCGAAAAGGGGTGGATTCGGTGGGCTGGGTCACCACCGGGACACCACCCCACTGCCGTGGGCGATGTCCCTCTACCCGCCCCGGGTATGCGGTGCAGGCAGTGAAATCCCTGGTGGCGCCTGCTGAACCGACCAGGGGGAGGCGATGCCGCCGGCCCGGGGTGGGGCACAGGGGTGACGGCGGTCGAAGGGTGATGTTTGAAGATTTGATGAAGATTTCCCCGCCGGGCACTGAGCGAGGGTGGTATTCCCCCCCTGGCCGGAGCGATACTGGGGTCTATGGCTGACCGCACACCGACCACCGCCACGCCCCCGGGGCGGGTGCTGGTCGTCGATGATGAACAACCCCTGGCTCAGATGGTGGCCTCGTACCTCATCCGGGCCGGCTTCGATACCCGCCAGGCGCACACCGGCACCCAGGCCGTGGACGAGGCCCGTCGCTTTTCCCCCGATGTTGTGGTGCTGGATCTGGGGCTGCCCGAACTCGACGGCCTGGAGGTGTGCCGACGGATCCGCACCTTCTCGGACTGCTACATCCTCATGCTCACCGCGCGTGGCAGCGAGGACGACAAGATCAGCGGTTTGACCCTGGGGGCGGATGACTACATCACCAAACCTTTTAGCATCCGGGAACTGGTGACCCGGGTGCATGCGGTGCTGCGCCGCCCGCGCACCAGCACCACCCCACCGCAGGTGACCACCCCCTTGATCGTTGGTGACCTCATCCTTGACCCCGTCGCCCATCAGGTGCGGGTGGGGGAGACGACCGTGGAGCTCACCCGCACGGAGTTCGAGCTGCTGGTTGCCCTGGCCCTGCGCCCCGGCCAGGTGCTGACCCGCCACGACCTGATCACCGAGGTCTGGGACACCACCTGGGTCGGTGATGAACGCATCGTCGATGTCCACATCGGCAACTTGCGTCGCAAGCTCGGCACCGACACCCGGGGCCGGGGGTTTATCGACACCGTGCGTGGCGTGGGCTACCGGGTGAGGCAGCCATGAATCACGGACCCGGCCTGACCTTCCGCTTCCTGGCCGCCCAGGTGTTGGTCGTGGTGATTAGCCTGCTGGTGGCCGCGGCCGTGGCCACGATGGTGGGTCCGACCCTGTTCCATGATCATATGTTGATGACCGGCCGGGAGGACCCCTCGCTGGAGCTGTTCCATGCCGAGCAGGCCTACCGGGGCGCCAACCTGATCACCCTGGCCGTCGCCCTGCCCACCGCCTTGATCAGCGCCCTGCTGGCCAGCCTGTGGTTATCGCGTCGTTTGCGCACCCCCCTGCAGGATCTCACCCGCGCCGCTATCAGCCTGACGGCCGGCAACTCCCGTATCCGCGTGCCCGTCGGAGAAGCAGGCCCCGAGGTTACCACCCTGGCGCATGCCTTCAACACCATGGCCGACCGGCTGGAACACACCGAACAGGTCCGCCGCCAGATGCTCTCTGATCTGGCCCACGAAATGGGCACCCCCTTATCGGTGCTCACGGTCTACCTCGATGGCCTCCAGGACGGGGTCGTGGACTGGAATAATGCCACCCACACGATCATGGCTGACCAACTCACCCGCCTGACCCGGTTGATGGAAGACATTGACGATGTCTCCCGGGCCCAGGAACACCGGATCGATTTGGACCTGGCGGAGGAAGGGCTCGGGGATCTGCTCCATACCGCCGCTGCTGCCGCGGGGGAAGCTTATGCTGACAAAGGCGTCGATTTACAGGTCGAGACCATTACGGACACCGCCCGGGTGCTCGTGGACCGGCAACGCTTCGGCCAGGTGATGAGCAATCTCCTCTCGAACGCGCTACGGCACACCCCGGCGGGCGGGCAGGTCCGGATCAGCGTCTATCAACAGGGGGCGTCCACCGCACTCATCCACGTCGCCGATGACGGCGAGGGCATCCCACCTGACCAGCTCGGACACATCTTCGAACGCTTCTACCGGGGGGATGCCGCCCGCAGCCGGGACGACGGCGGGGCCGGTATCGGTCTGACCATCTCCAAGGCATTGATCGAGGCCCACGGCGGCACTCTCACCGCCACCTCCCCCGGACCCGGTCGCGGAGCGGTGTTTGCCCTCCGCCTCCCGCTGTCCCCTCCCGACAGTGAGGAGGCTGCTCGGTGACCACACCCTGCCCCACGTGAGGTCCGTGCCCTCCACCCATTGAAAATATACCCCGGGAGGGTATACTGAAAATATACCCCCCGGGGGTATATGCTAGAGAGCGGCATCGCCGCACCCCACCGACTCGTAGGAGCTTTCCCATGATCACCTCCCCGCCCCGCCTATTGCCGATGGCCTCCCACGGCTGCAGCTGTTGCGGACCTGCCTCACGTGCCGACACTGCCTCCATCCCTGCCGCCAGCGACTCGTCAGCAGGAGGGTCCTCCCCCAGCTTCCAGGTCACCGGCCTGACCTGCGGGCACTGCGCGAAAAGCGTGACCCAGGCCCTTCAGGCTCTCCCTCAGGTCGACGACGTCCAGATTGATCTCGCTGCTGGTGGTGTTTCCACCGTCACGGTCACCGGTGTCGTACCTCCGGAGATGGTTCGCCGGGCCATCGAGGAGGCCGGCTACACCGTCTTATCCTGATCAGTTTTACCCATCATCTCGACCCCGACCGGGTTAAGCGAAAGGAACGTCATGAGCACTCCTCACCATTTCGGTGATCACCATGGTGATCACCCCGCTCCGGAAGCAGACCACACCCACCACCCGGATCATGTCAGCCACGAACACCACGCGGATGCCGACATCCACGGCCAGGCGATGCCCCACGATCACCCGCACTCCGCCCTGGATGATGACCACCACGTTCATGGTCACGGCGAACACGCCGGACACAGCACCGCAATGTTTCGGGACCGCTTCTGGTGGTCTCTGATTCTGTCCATTCCCGTCGTTATTTTCAGCCCCATGGTCGCCCACCTGCTCGGCTACCACCTCCCGGCATTCCCCGGATCCACCTGGATCCCCCCGGTGCTGGGCACGATCATTTTCGTCTACGGCGGAACGCCTTTCCTCAAGGGCGGATGGAAAGAACTGAAATCCCGCCAACCCGGGATGATGCTCCTGATCGCCATGGCCATCACCGTGGCGTTTGTCGCCTCCTGGGTCACCACTCTGGGGCTGGGCGGTTTTGACCTGGACTTCTGGTGGGAGCTAGCCCTGCTGGTGACCATCATGCTGCTGGGCCACTGGCTGGAGATGTCCGCTCTCGGGGCCGCGTCCTCCGCGCTTGATGCGCTGGCTGCCCTGCTGCCGGATGAGGCCGAGAAGGTCATCGACGGGACCACCCGCACCGTGGCCATCTCCGAGCTGGTCGTCGACGACGTCGTGCTGGTGAGGGCCGGTGCCCGGGTGCCGGCCGACGGAACCATCCTCGACGGAGCCGCCGAATTCGATGAGGCGATGATCACCGGCGAATCCCGTCCCGTCTTCCGCGACACCGGTGACAAGGTGGTCGCCGGTACTGTGGCCACCGACAACACCGTCCGCATCCGGGTGGAGGCTACCGGCGGGGACACCGCCCTGGCCGGGATCCAACGCATGGTTGCTGACGCCCAGGAGTCCTCCTCCCGGGCCCAGGCCCTGGCGGATCGGGCGGCGGCGTTGTTGTTCTGGTTCGCGCTGATCTCCGCTCTGATCACCGCGGTGGTGTGGACCATTATCGGTAGCCCGGACGATGCCGTGGTGCGCACGGTCACGGTGCTGGTCATCGCCTGCCCGCATGCCCTGGGCCTGGCGATTCCGCTGGTCATTGCGATCTCCAGCGAGCGGGCCGCGAAATCCGGGGTCCTCATCAAGGACCGGATGGCGCTCGAGCAGATGCGCACCATCGACGTGGTGCTCTTCGACAAAACCGGCACCCTGACCGAGGGTGCGCACGCGGTCACCGGTGTCGCGGCAGCTGTCGGCGTCACCGAGGGCGAGCTGCTAGCCCTGGCCGCCGCCGCGGAGGCCGACAGCGAGCACCCCGTGGCCCGCGCCATCGTGGCGGCCGCGGCCGCCCATCCCGAGGCCTCCCGTCGGCAAATCCGTGCAACTGGTTTCAGCGCCGCCTCCGGCCGGGGGATCCGGGCCACTGTCGATGGCGCTGAGATCCTCGTGGGCGGGCCGAACATGCTGCGCGAGTTCAACCTCACCACCCCGGCCGAGCTCAGCGACACCACCAGCGCCTGGACCGGGCGTGGGGCCGGTGTGCTCCATATTGTCCGCGACGGTCAGATTATCGGTGCGGTGGCCGTCGAGGACAAGATCCGCCCCGAATCCCGCGCCGCGGTGAAAGCCCTGCAGGATCGCGGGGTGAAGGTCGCGATGATCACTGGCGACGCCCAGCAGGTGGCCCACGCCGTCGGTCAGGACTTAGGCATTGATGAGGTCTTCGCCGAGGTCCTGCCCCAGGACAAAGACACCAAGGTCACGCAGCTGCAGGACCGGGGTTTGAGCGTGGCCATGGTCGGTGACGGTGTCAATGACGCCCCCGCTCTGACCCGCGCGGACGTCGGTATCGCCATCGGTGCCGGCACGGATGTGGCCATGGAATCTGCCGGGGTAGTCCTAGCCAGTGATGACCCGCGGGCAGTGCTGTCGATGATTGAGCTGTCCCAGGCCAGCTATCGCAAGATGATCCAGAACCTGATCTGGGCCTCTGGCTACAACATCCTCGCCGTGCCGTTGGCTGCCGGAGTGCTCGCCTCGATCGGGTTCGTGCTGTCCCCGGCCGTGGGCGCGATCTTGATGTCTGCCTCGACCATCGTGGTGGCCCTGAACGCCCAGCTGTTGCGCCGCATTGATCTGGATCCGGCTCACCTGGCTCCGACTGAGTCGAAGGAGTAACACGCCACGCCTACTCCGGCATCCACCGCCGTCCACTGATCCACCACTTCTCTCCACTGCCCCCACATGACCCTGAAAAGTGCTGTTGCAAAGTTGGGGCAGTAGGAAGAGCGACGTGAACTAATCACAGCCATGGGTATCTTTTCCGGTCGTCATTTCCCCCGTGACATCATTCTATGGGCAGTGCGGTAGTACTGCCGCTACGGGGTGAGCTACCGCGATCTGGAGGAAATGATGACTTCAGCGGGGCGTGCCAGTCGATCACACCACGATCTACCGCTGGGTCCAGAAATACGCCCCTGAGCTGGACAAGCAAACACGGTGGTACCGGCAGGTACCTGACTGGCAGGCCAGTTCCTGGCGGGTGGATGAGACCTATATCCGGGTCGGCGGCAGGTGGTGCTACCTCTATCGGGCGATTACCGCCGGTGGCCAGACCCTGGACTTTTACCTCTCTCCGAAGCGAAACGTGGCCGCAGCGAAGCGTTTCCTGCCAAGGCCCTCAAATCCAATGCGTCAGCCGGGTATCCCAGAGTGATCAACACCGATAAAGCACCCTCCCTAGCCAGGGCAATCGCCGAGTTGAAGTCAGAGGGAATCTGCCCGCCAACAGTGCAACACCGGCAGGTGAAATACCTCAACAACATCCTGGAAGGCGACCACGGTCGGCTGAAGCGGATCCTCGGGCCGAAAGGCGCGTTTAAGAACCGGACATCTGCATATCGGACGTTGAAAGGGATGGAGGCGATGCACTCATTGCGGAAAGGGCAAGGCGCGATGTTTGCCTACTGGCAACCGAACCCGGACGCGGTGATCGTCAACCGGGTCTTCGAGACGGCCTAACAACGCCCACACGCAGCGGCGATCAGAGAATGCGAAACTGAGTCTTCGCTGCTCTCCGCCCAATTTTGCAACAGCACCCCACGAACTCCATTGAGTCGTTTAACAATGAACTGCGTAAAGCTACTCGCAATAGGGTGCAGTTCACTAACGATGAATCAGCACTAAAGACGCTACGACTGATGATCTGCAACATTGAAGACAAACGAGCTGCAAAGAGGGCAAAGCAGGGCAAACGAGTCTCAGCGACAGCCGGCAGACTCATGGAATAAGCCCGAGTTTCCGGCTGGAAACAAGCCATCAACCAAACGGCCGTGGCCTACCCCGACTGCTTCGACAAATACCTATAACCTAACCCCACACACAAACAACTTAACACCCTCTGGTGGAACGAGAGAGACTAGGCTCCACCAAAGCTTGGGATACCGAACCCCCGGCCGAGGTGGAAACCGAATTTTGGAAGCAGCACCCGCCACAGGAAATAATAGAAATCAAGGCAAATGCCTAAGAACAAAACTCGGGGCACTTCAGCCCCCCTCTTGCCACCTCCGCAGGGGGCGAAATGTCGCTAGAACGAGAGTATGTACAGCCGCGAAACCGGCTTCAGGAAATCACAACGCCCTGAACTGGGCTTTTGCCTTATTGGAATTTGATTCCGTTAAAGTATTCTCGTTCTAGCGACACTCAGCCCCTCCAGCACCGACCAATGCCCACTATTTGCCACCACACCGCCAACAACCACTGTCCTTCAAAAGCCATTGGTCACACCAGCACCACGCGTTTCAAGGATGTCGGAAAAGTTGCAAAACACCCCTCTTTCAAAATCACCATCTTCCGAGACACCCCCAATGACCTGCACTTTTACACTATTGGAAATCTACCCCAACAAGGTTTTGCAACTTTTCCGACATTCCACCCACCAAAGTGCAACATATCCGACATTCACACCCCCAGAACGGAACTCTGCCGCCACATGAACCGCCGCATACCCAACCGCGACGCCAGTCACACCCCGCCACAGCACACCTCCTACCACACAAATCGTTAACCACAGCACACCAGGCAAACCCGTATGAAGAATCACACAAACCTTGCACTGGATATAACTTTGCACTGAGTGTAAGTTTGTCCGAGTGATGAGTTCGAACTGCTGCGATCCAACAGATCCCACGGATCCCACAGATCCCCCAAATCCGACAGATCCCACGGATCTCTCCACCATGGGGCTGCGCGAGCGCAAGCGCCTGGAAACGAGGCTAAGGATTGAGGACGAGGCCACCCGTCTCTTCCTCGACCGATCCTTCGATGGAGTCACCCTGGAGGAAATCTGCGAAGCGGCCGACATCAGCCGCCGCACCTTCTTCAACTACTTCTCCTCGAAGGAGCACGTTGCGGTCGGTAAACAACCCCCGTTGCTCACCAAGGATGACTTCAACAAGCTCGAAAGCTTCTCCCCCGCACAAGGCAGCCTGCCTCAATACCTCTACGACATGCTGACCAAGAAGCGCCTCGAAGAGGCCAAGAGGTCGGACAATGCCAACCTCGATCCGAAACTGGCGGAGTCGATAAGGTGGCGTCGATCCCAAATAATAAAGAAGTTTCCCGGCCTGGCACTTGCGAAGCTCGCCAGCTACGAAAAGCTGCGCAGCGATCTTGCCGAAGCGGTGTGCAAGAACCTCGAAGGCCACCCGGGCAACCGCAGCACCGACATGGAGGCGATGGAAGAGGCGCACCTCATCGTCACCGCGGCAACAACGGTGCACTGGGCCGCAGCAACCTCAGCCACACGGCACGGTAGAACGCTAACCAGCACACAAGACTTCGACATTCCCCTGGCAGGACTGCAGAAAATCTTCTCCGCCATCGAACCCTCAACCGCCATCGCAGAAACAACTCAAAAGGAGAACCGCCTATGAGCGATACCCGAAGCCAAGCCGCAGCTGCCAAGGCACGGCTCGAAACCGCAGAAAAAGAGCGCCTCAAAAACAACAACAATGTGCCACTCGTATTCAGCTGCCTAATGCTCGGCATGCTGATGTCCTCGCTGGGGCAAATGATCTTCTCCACCGCTCTGCCCACCCTCGTCGGTGAGCTTGGCGGCGCGAACAAAATGAGCTGGGTCATCACCATCTTCCTGCTCACCATGACCATCGGCATGCCGGTATACGGCAAGCTAGGCGACCAGATGGGCCGCAAACCGCTGTACCTAGTGGCTGTTTCCCTCTTCCTGGCCGGTTCCGTCATTGGTGCGCTGGCGCAGAGCATGGACATGATGATCGCCGCCCGCGGCGTACAGGGCCTCGGTGCGGGTGGCTTGATGATCGGGTCGCAGGCGATCATCGCCGACGTGGTTTCGGCCCGGGAGCGCGGCCGCTACATGGGAATCATGGGCGGCGTATTCGGCCTGAGCTCGGTGCTGGGACCACTCCTGGGTGGCTTCTTCACCGATGGCCCGGGCTGGCGTTGGGCTCTCTGGTTTAACGTTCCACTGGCGATCGCGACCCTGCTCATGGTGGGCTTCAATCTGAAGCTGCCGAAGCGTGGCAAGGGCGCAAATCTCGATGTGATCGGCACTGTTCTCATGGCCGGCGCTACGAGCTGCCTGATTCTGCTGCTCACGTGGGGCGGCCGCGATTATGCATGGTCCAGCCCAGTCATCATTGGCCTCGGCATCGCCTCCGTAGTGCTGGCCGCTCTCTTCGTAGTGACAGAACGCAAGGCAAGCGATCCGCTGATCCCCATGCAACTATTCACCGTCCGCAACTTCGTGGTCACCACCTTGGCGGGCACAATCACGGGCGTGGTCATGTTCGGCGTGCTGGCTTATATGCCGACGTACATTCAGATGGTTCACGGCATGACACCCACCAAGGCCGGTTTGATGATGATCCCCATGATGGCGGGCATGATCATCACTGCTACCGGTTCCGGACAGTACGTGTCCCGGACTGGTCGCTACAAGTGGTTCCCCGTTGTAGGTTTGTGCGTTGCTGCCACTGCCGTGGGCCTTATGGGGCTTTTTGACGCCCATGATTCCCTCGTACACCTAGGCCTGGTGCTAGCGCTCATGGGCGTTGGCTTGGGTCTTACGATGCAGATCCTGGTGCTGATTGTCCAGAACTCGTTCCCGATCACGATGGTGGGTACGGCAACGGCCTCGAATAACTTCTTCCGCCAAATCGGCGGCACGGCTGGCTCTGCCATCATTGGTTCACTGTTTACCCACCGTGTAGCAGATTTGATGGGACAGCGCGTGCCTGGCGCGATAAAGGAGATGGGGCCGCAAGGGCTTCCGTTTGCAGAAAAGCTTCAGGGTGGCGGTAGCTCGCGGTTGACTCCGGAGATCGTCGATACCCTGCCCGGCCCACTGCACGAGGCGATCACTACGTCGTATAACGACGCCCTCGTTCCCGTGCTCGGAGCAATGGCTCCGGTGGCCGTGGTGGCTGCATTGATTCTTGTATTGGTGCGCCAGGACAATCTCAAGGAAACCATCGAGTAGCTCGGGAGAAGTTAGTCCCGGCTACGGGGAAGGCCAGATCTCCTTCCCTGGTTAGGCGTCTTCGCTGTGCTCCAGGTTTTCCTGGTAGTACTCCCATGCCGGGCCGCCCTCCAGGATCTTCTCCATCACCATATTGTGGCGCCAGGTGCCTTGTTTAGGGCCGTAGTTCATGTGGGACATGCAGTGGAAGATTCCCACCTTTTCGAAGCCGCGGGAAAGGTGCAGGCGCACCGATCCTTCGTTCTCCGGAAAAATGCTGGAGTGCATTGCCCAATGCCCCTGGTCAGCTGCGTCTTTGAGCAACCGATCCAATAGATTGCCGGCCACGCCCTTGCCCGCAGCGTCCTTGTGAACGTAGATGGAGTCTTCCAGCACTCCATCAAAGACGTCTCGGTGGCTGGCGGAGGTGGCAGTGATCCAGCCCAGAACCTTTTCCTCATCCTCGCCTAGGCCTGCGGCCGCGGCGGCTGCGGGATCCGTGTCAATGGCGACAAACGAAAGCTCAGGCAGACGGTGACGCATAAAGGTCTCCCAGTCTTCCGGCGCGTTTTCTTCAAACGTTGCCTCGCCTGTGTCCATCCCCGTCTGCAGAATGTTCTGAACCTGGGGGTAATCTTTCTCCTCCATGAGGCGGATAAAGACTGCTTGCTTGGCACTACCCTCAGCGCTCTTAGTGGCGCTGTTCTGTGAAGGGGTCCCTGCGGTATTCGCGGAAGTCATGGAAGAAATTCTGCCTCACGTTCCACTGGTTTCGCCACTCACAGCCAGCTAACAGCCGGCAGCTGTCAGCGAACTAGCCTTTCTCCAAGAGGTTTGTGACTAGTTCAGCAATCGCAGAGCGCTCGGAACGGGTGAGAGTAACGTGCGCAAACAGCGGATTATTCTTCAGCTTCTCGATAACCGCCTGGATGCCGTCGTGTCGGCCAACGCGCAGGTTATCGCGTTGTGCAACATCGTGAGTAAGCACCACTCGGGAATTGCGACCCAGACGCGAGAGGACAGTCAATAGCACGTTGCGCTCCAAGGACTGTGCTTCATCAACGATGACGAAGCTATCGTTCAAGCTTCGTCCGCGGATGTGCGTGAGTGGAAGAACTTCTAGCAGGCCTCGAGCATCGATTTCCTCCAGCACGTTATCGCTTACTACGCCCTCCAGGGTGTCGTAGACCGCCTGCGCCCAGGGGTTCATCTTCTCGGTCTCACTGCCTGGCAGGTAACCGAGATCCTGGCCACCCACCGCGTACAGCGGCCGGAACACAACGATTCGCTTATGCTCGCCGCGTTCCAAAACTGCTTCCAGGCCGGCACACAGCGCGAGAGCAGATTTGCCTGTACCCGCGGATCCGCCAAGGCTCACAATGCCAACCTCGTTATCGAGCAGTAGATCCAGAGCTACGCGCTGTTGAGCACTGCGACCACGAATGCCAAAGGCTTCCAGGTCAGTGGGCACTTGGCGCACCATGCCATCGCCCAGCGAGCGTGCAAGCACCGATTGGCTACCAGCAGTAAGCTGCAGACCACAGTGGATCGGTAGCTCGTCTACTTCGTCGCCCTCTACAGTGAGTGCACCGGAGATGTCGGCTTCTCCTACGTCATAAAGCTCGTCAATGATTCCGGATGGAACCTCAGCGCGAGCCATGCCGTTGTAACCAGTCAGCACAACGTCCTGAGCGTGATATTCGTCGGCGTCCAAGCCCACTGCGCCGGCTTTCACACGCAGCGGGACATCCTTCGTGACTAGCGTTACGTTGTGCCCTTCTGCCCGCAGGTTCAAAGCACATGCGAGAATGCGGTGATCGTTTTGCTCCCCGCGCAGACCGGTGGGAAGAACGGACTGATCAACGTGGTTCAGCTCTACTTGGATCGTGCCGCCTTCGTCATTGATGATGCTGGGCATATCCAAGCGGCCATGTTCCTGGCGGAAATCTTCGAGCATGCGCAGAGCTTGGCGAGCAAACCAACCGAGCTCGGGGTGGTGGCGCTTACCCTCCAGCTCGCTGATGACGACGACGGGGAGGATGATGCGGTGCTCCGCAAACTTGATGAGTGCCCAAGGATCAGATAGCAGCACCGAGGTGTCGAGAACATAGGTGCGCAGGCCAAGCTCTGCGTCAGAGTGAGCGTTGAGAGCCTGATCGGCGTGAAAAGTCTGGTGAGCCTGATCGGTGGGCGTGGCGGAAGTCATGGAGATGGCGCTCCTTGCAGGGATCATGAGTTAATCAACCCGGACATTCCGCGTTGCAAAAGCTACGCTTTACATCCGGGAAACGGATGAGGTGGGTAGTTGTTACTTGCTTCGGACACCACCGACGCTATGCTCGCTGCATGGAAATTACATTGTTGTCAGATGAACTCTAGGTAAACACAAAAAAGCCCCAGGGTTTGAGGCATCTCGTGCCCCTCACCTGGGGTTATCAAGTTCTACTTGAAGGTTAGAACTTATGTGTTTAGCGCTTCTCGATGGTCTCCGCGAACTTGCCGGAAGCGTCCTTGGCCCACTTAATGGTGCCGTTCTCGAAGGACTGGGTCCAGCCGGAAGCCGCATCGCCCTGCTCCGGAGCGGTCGGCAGGCCGATTTCATTGTCCAGGCCACCACCGTTTGCCCAAGTCTCGCCGATCTTGCCGATCAGCGGAACCGCGCCGTTCTCCTCCGAGTTTGCGATCCATCCCTTCTCGAAGGTAGCCAGGGAGCCCTTCTCGCCGTCCTTAAACTCGGTCAACTTGCCGAAAGCGCCGGTCTCGCCACCTTCGTTGTCCCAGGCGGTCTTCACATCCTTGGGGAGTTCAACCTCTTCACCGTTAGCGGTCTTGACCTTCACGGTCTCCCCCTCAGCACCGGCACCCTCGGCATCGGAGCCTTCAGCGCCGGCTTCCTTGGATCCCTCAGCGTCCGCACCCTCAGATTCTTCAGAGCTGGACATCTTGTCCTTAGCTTCGTCAGCCTTGTCGCCAGCCTTTTCGGAAGCGGAGCCGGCAGCGTCGCCTGCCTTGTCGGTTGCGGAGTTAGCAGCGTCGGTAGCCTTGTCCTTGTCCTCCTCGGAGCAGGCAGAAACACCGAAAACCAGGGATGCACCGGCGGCCAGCGCAACTGCGGAACGACGGAAACGCTTGTTAGAGTTCATTCTTTTTTACCTTTCTATCGGCTTAACCGACTTTTCATCTCTACTTTATGTAAAAGACCTACCCCTCCATTTTTAATAGGAAACTCCCCCTAACGCAGCTGCCGTTCAATAACTTAACCCAACTGCAACGAATTCTTTATTTTTACGCTAAGCTCCAGAGCGCCTCTTCTGCCCTTTATTTTTTCCTGTTTTACCACCTTTAGCAGCCTTTTTATTGACGCTACCTCTCCCCCTAACAGCAGTCTGTCGAGAACTGCCCGCAGTGCGTCCTTTACATATCCCTACGAAGTCCTGAATGACGTCACTGTCGGATTCGGTCAGCCACATGAGAGCCACGCGAGTGCGGGGACACGTGGTGGCGTCAATTCCAAAAAGATCTCGGTGCACTACACCGCGCTGGTTCAGAGCACGCAACAATGGGCGCGGCGCGACAGCAATGCCCACGTTGGCAGCCACCACTTGGAGGGCTTCACGAAGAGCAGCGACATCGTCCCAGCCTGTCGACGGAGTAATGTACATCAGCTTTTCATCAGTGAGCTCTTGGTAGTCGATAGCGTCCATGAGCTTGACGGGATGCTCCTTGGGCGCTGCAACACCTACCTGTTCCTCATACAAAGCCACCTCATGCATGTCCGCAGGGCGTTCATAGCCAGCGGCGGGCAAACGCACCAAAGCCACATCTGCCTGGTGAGAGCGTATATAAGCCAATGGATCCTCAGTTCCCGCACTAGCGATCTTCCAGCCCGGTACGCGCTCGTCGAATCGGCCAAACCATTTATCGGGCTGCACTCCAGTACTGAAAACAACCTTTAGGTGACGCGCCTGACGCTTCGGTTGAGAGACGCGACGGGCGGACTGCTGCTTCTGTGAAGCGGGAACATCTGGCATGGGACTAATAATAGGGGCTTCATTAGAATGATGGTCATGACTGATGCGAACGCGAGTTACAAATCCGGCCCGCCCATGAAGCCCGCCACTGCTGCCAAGAAGTTGGGCATTTATCTTCCTGCAACCCCGCAGGAGTTCCAAGATTCCGCGCTTTCACATGAGCAGTTCGTTGAGCTGCAAAAGAATCCTCCCGCCTGGCTGCAGGCGTTGCGTCGCGAGGGACCGCACCCGCGTCCAGAGGTGGCACGCAAGCTGGGGATCAGCATCACGTCCTTGAAGAACAATGAGATGGACAAGCCTCTGACCACCGCCGATATCAAGGCACTGCTTGAGAATCAGCCGGATTGGCTGCGAGAAGCAAGACATAAGTTGGCTAGTGAGCGCGAGGACAACGGGGCCGAATAAGATAAAGAAAAAGGCGAGGATGAGCCCGATAGTTCGGACCCTTCCTCGCCTTTTCTTTTTGCCTTGCGGCAAAAAGTTGGTTCCGATGGTGACGAGCCACCGAAAAGCCAGTTCCGGTAAACGGTCGCCAGGTGACGAAGCTGACTGCCGTGAAGTAGCCGGATAAACAACCGCAGTACTTCATAAGAAGCCACGGCTAGAGCACATGAGTGTGCGGGGAGAAGAGAGAAACCCGCAACGCATGCTCAACACTCAAGCGATGTGAACCTTCCTTAGTACTGCAACATATTCCACAACTGCAGTGCGCCTCAGGTGACTAGCCTGCGACACATCCATGAGGTTAGCCAACCCTCACTTCGGTTGTCAATATTTAAACAACAAAAATATTGATTAAATGGTTGACCTGCGCTTATGTGGAACGAAATCAACCCACCCTCCCCCTTGGGGGAACGATTCCCACACGCGAGGAATTCGTCAGTGTACCTTCGCCCGACATCGAGGGGTTTTCTTGTACTTCTCGAACAAGAAGATGCTATTCTCATAAGCAACGCAGAGATGCACGTCACAATGCGGGCTTGCTATCGAGCTGCAACACAATAACTCTCTATAGCCGACGCTGATGCTTAAGAATCTGGCCGAACGCATGACGAGTGCACAAGAGACATACAGAGACGTACAAAGTCTCAACATCTCAACCGGTTCAGCATTCAAGCAACCAACGTCTTGGTTTTGAAAGGAACCCATGAAGAACTTCCTGCCACGCAACATTTTCGAAGAAGAGCACAACATGTTCCGCGAGGCCTGCGCGGACTTCGTGAAGGCCGAGATTGCCCCGAACGTCGACCGCTGGCACGAGCAGGGCTACTGCGACCGTGAGATGTTCCAGAAGGCCGGCCAGCAGGGTCTGCTGGGCATGATGGCTCCGGAGGAGTTCGGCGGCGGTGGAATGGAGAACGACTACCGCTTCAACGCTGTACTGACCGAGGAGCTGGCCAAGGCTGACTCCGGCTCCGTCATCGTGGGCATCCAGACCATCAACGACCTGGTCATCCCCTACCTGCAGCGCTTTGGTAACGACGAGCAGAAGGAGCGCTTCCTGAAGCCGCTCTGTGCTGGTGAGAAGATCGCTGCTCTGGCTATGACCGAGCCGGGCGCAGGTGCTGACCTGGCTGGCATCCGTACCTTCGCAAAGAAGGACGAGAACGGCGACTACATCGTCAACGGCGCCAAGACCTTCATTTCCAACGGTGTCCAGGCTGACTTCACCCTGCTGGTCGTTGTGACCAACCCGGAGAAGGGTCGCGCCGGCGTTTCCATGCTGATCGTCGAGGACGGCATGGAGGGCTACACCAAGACCGGTCCGTTGAAGAAGGTCGGCCTGAAGTCCCAGGACACCGCTGAGCTGTCCTTCGAGGACACCCGCGTTCCGAAGGAGAACCTGCTGGGCGAAGAGGGCGCTGCATTCGGCTACCTGCGCACCAACCTGGCTCAGGAGCGCCTGTCCATCGCCGTGGGCTCCATCGCTACCTCCCGCCGCGCATTCGACCTGGTTTACAAGCACTCTCAGGACCGCAAGACCTTCGGTCAGCGCCTGATCGACCACCAGGCATACCGCTGGGAGCTGGCCAAGATGGCCACCAACATCCAGGGCTCCCAGTCCTTCGTCGATGCCTGCATCATGGAGAAGGTCAACGGCACCCTGGACGAGGTCACCGGTGCAATGGCTAAGTACCAGACCACTGAGCTGCAGATTGAGGTCGTCAACGAGGCACTGCAGCTGCACGGCGGTTACGGCTTCATGCTGGAGTACCCGATCTCCACGCACTACCTGGACTCCCGCGTACAGCCGATCTACGGCGGCCCGAACGAGATCATGATCGAGATCATCTCTCGCCGCCTGGCCAAGGGCGAGAAGTAAGGCTCTAAAAGTAGGGCTCTAGCCCTACTCCCCCTTAAACTGCGGTGGTCGCTTTCCTACGAAAGCGGCCACCGCTTCGCTATGGTCAGCGGTGTTAAACAGACGCAACTGCGCGTCGGCTTCAGCCGCCGCTGCCTCACTGATAGCCGCGGCATTCTTAACCAGCGCCTTCATCTCCTTATAGGCCGCCGTCGGCCCATTGGCGAAAGATACCGCCAACTTCTCTGCCGTGGCCTCTAGCTCTTCTGGCTTCACCAGGTTCTCGACCAGTCCTAGCCCATAAGCCTCGTCAGCGGGAACTTTTCGATCCAGAAGCAGCAACTGCAGGGCTTTCGCCCTCCCTACACAATCCACCAGTGTCTTCGACAGTCCGGAGTCCGCGGCTAGTCCCACACCAGTGAACGCACCTTTAAACGACGCAGCCGTTGACATCACGCGGAAGTCACAGGCCATCGCAAGCCCCCAGCCGGCTCCTGCCGCAGGCCCCTGTAGCACAGCAATTGTCGGCACGGTGATACCGGTGAGGAGCTCCACCATCGGGTTGTACTCCTCCACCACCTTTTCCATACCGGTGCGATTCTGCGTATCCTGCAGCTGCTCTTTAAGGTCCTGCCCGGAGCAAAAGGCCTTACCAGCAGCCCTCAGTACGACTGCACGCACGGCGGATCCAAGTTCCTGCGAATCCTTTTGCGCCTCGCGGAATGCATCAATCAGCGCAAGCCGCAGCGCCTTATCCAGCGAGTTGTATGCCTCCGGGCGGTTGATGGTGATGTAGCGTACGGCTCCAACTGTGGAGACCTGCACGATGTCGCCCGCCGTCGTCGACGCAGCGGCAGTGCTTGGAGAGTTAGCGGTGTTCGCAGTGTTAACAGAGTTAGCAGAGTTTGGAGTGTCCCGAGTCATAGAACAAACTCTAGGCCATCTGCCCGTCAGCTTGGCTCGCAAGGAAGCTCAGGAAACGGAGGGCCGGCTCGGAGAGGCGGTTCTTCGAGCTCCACACCACTCGCAGCGGCCGGTCGAACTTGACTCCGGCCACCGGAACCTCCACGTACTGCCCAGTAGCTAGTTGCGACGCTACGGCTCTTCGCGCGATCACCCCTGGCGCCCCGATCGCACCGATTGCCGTACGTTGAGCCCCCAGGGAACCAAATTCCCCCGCCGGTGGAGCGAGCTCGCCCAACACTGCCTCCACCACTTCCCTGGTGCCGCTTCCCGGTTCGCGTAGCACCAAAGGCGTGGACTTCAACTCGTTTTTCGTCACTATTTTTTCTCTTGACGCCGTTTTCCCCGGCTTAGTGTCCGAATGACCATGATCGTTGGCCTGCGCCCAGGGGTGTTCTGCAGGTGCGACAACCACCAGTTCATCGTGCCCCAGCACCCGCTGATGCAGTTCGTGTGTGACCCAGTTTCCCTCTACTACCGCCAGTTCCGCCTGGCCCTGGACAACCTGGCGCTGCGCCTCTTGGCTATTGAGTTGCCGCATATGCAGATGAGTCTGTGGGCTGGTGCGCAAATACTTCGCTGCCCAACGTGGGTAATCCAATTCCGCCACGGTGTTCGAGGCCACGAGTTTAACCTCTTCGACAACGCCTTCTCCCAGTGCTTCTTCAAGGCCACGAGCGCATTCGTCGAGCGCTTCTTCTAGGCTCTCCAGTACGCGGACGACCTGGCGGCCTACCTCCGTGGTGGAACTCCCTGCGGCTCCGCGCCAGAAGATGCGCGCATCTAGGTGTTTTTCCAACTTGGCAATGCGCATACTGACAGTCTGTTGCGAGACGTTCAGATGCTCTGCGGCCCGGTTCATGCCTCCATACCGAGCGACAGCGAGGACGGAATCTACTGTGAGGGCGTCAGGAACAAAGCCACGTTGAGCAGGGAAAGAATCCCCTTCGTTATCAAGATTCCTTTGGGGGTACATGCATTCATTGTAACCCTGTCCAGCACATACACTCTCCCGCTACTGCCGAGCACTGCCTAGCCTCGAGAATATGAGTACGAAGCACAGCAAGCCCGACCTACCGCCCCTAGGCCCCGGTTGGGCCGGAGCGGTGATGGGGCTGGGCATCACGGCGTCACTCATTGACATTCACCTGAGCTCAACGCTGGGGCACCTCCCTGCCGAGCTAATGCTTGGCGTGGCGACACTCCTCGCTTTGGCTCTCACCGTGGGGTTCCTTAGACATCGCAACCCGGGTTTCCACTCGAGCGCCATGCCGGCATGGGGAATGGCTTCCATGGGCATCCTCGCCTTGGGAAGTGCCTACTCCCTCATCTTCAGCAGCTGGTCAGTTCACACCTTCTGCTGGGCCGTCGGGACCGTCCTTGGCGCGATCACGTGCGTGAAGTTCTTCCGCTATCTCTTTGTTAGCCGCCCAGCTCCCGCCTTTACCTGGGGGCTGCCCCTAGTAGCGCCTATGGTTGCCGCTACTGCCTCGGCTCAGCTGGCACCCCATGTGGGTGAGTGGGGCTCAACTGTGCACGGAATCGGGGTCGCATGCTTTGCCCTGGCCTGGGTGACGGCAGTACCGACATTTGCCTTCGTCTACGCGCGCACCTTCCCGATCATCCCCGCCCAGTTCGCCACCACCGCGTGGATTCCGCTGGGACTCGTCGGCCAGTCCACCGTGGCCGCACAGTTGCTTGCGGGTGACCAGTGGCACTTCCGTGCCACGGTCTACGGCTTAGTAATACTGAGCGTTGGCATTCCCCTCGCCGGCTACGCCATAGTCAAGCACTGGGGAACAGCCCTGGGCAGTGCCCCCATGCCTTATAACCCCACCTGGTGGGCCAGCACTTTCCCCGTGGGTACGTGCTGTCTTGGAACCCATACCCTGGCCGAGAAATCCATAAATTCCACGCTTCTGGTGTGGGATCTGGGATGGATGGACACCCTCAGCGCCGCCCTACTGGCTTTACTTCTGCTCCACGTCGTTTGGGCAGCACTCGGGGCTCACAAACTATCGCGGCGACCGGACATCGTAATTGCCGGCTAGCACGAAAGCATTGCGTGGGAGATGGCCTAGTCGCGGATAATCTCCGCGCCTGCGTCTTCCAGCTCCTGAATAGCGGACTTGCCGCCCTGCTCAGTCACCGCCGAGCACAGTTGCTCGATGACGCACACGTGGAACCCAGCATTCAAAGCATCCAGCGCCGTGGCACGGACACAGAAGTCGGTGGCGATGCCCACGATCGTCACGTTCTCGACCTCGTGGGAGTTTAGCCACTGCTGAAGTGTTTGTTCCTCACCCGCAAGATGGCCCTCGAAGCCGGAATAAGCGGCGGTGTATTCGCCCTTGTGGAACCAGACGTCCACCAGTTCAGGGTCCAGCTCGGCACAGACCTGCGCGCCGTGGGTGTCGGCTACACAGTGAACCGGCCAAGTGTCCTTGTAATCCGGCTCCTCCCCCTCTGGCGCAAAGTGGCCTTCGGGCTTGATGTGCCAATCCTTTGTGCCGACGATGAGCGGGCGGGCGGCAGCCGGGGAGCCGACGCCGGCTTCCGATTCCTCCCCCTCGGCGTGCGCCAGGCCGCCCAGCCAGGTGTTGATCCCGCGCGCCACTTCTAGGCCACGGTCAGTTCCCAGGGAACCATCGACGAAGTCGTTTTGGACGTCAACGACGATGATTGCATCCTTCGCCTGCGTGCTGCCCATAGTGCTAAACCCCTACTCTTAAAGCCGCTGGGCTACTTAGACCAGCTTCCAGTCTTCCAGCCCATCATAGAGCGGAAAATCCTCGGCGATCTTGTCCACACGGGCACGCAAAGCCGCAACGTCCGCGTTACCGGCCAGAGCGGTACCGATGACATCGGCAACCTCGGTGAAGGCCTCCGTATCGAGCCCACGGGACGCCAGGGCGGAGGTACCGATGCGCAGGCCGGAGGTGACCATCGGCGGACGTGGATCGAAAGGCACAGCGTTGCGGTTAACGGTGATGCCAACCTCGTGCAGCAGATCCTCACCCTGCTGGCCATCCAGCTGAGAGTTGCGCAGATCCACCAGCACCAGGTGCACGTCAGTGCCACCCGTGAGAACCTGCACTCCAGCGTCCTTCGTATCCTGTGCGTTCAGACGCTCAGCCAGGATCTTTGCGCCTTCCAGAGTGCGCTTCTGGCGGTCACGGAACTCATCGGTTTGCGCAACCTTCATGGCCACAGCCTTCGCAGCAACAGCGTGCATCAGCGGGCCACCCTGCTGGCCCGGGAAGACAGAAGAGTTCAGCTTCTTGGCGTACTCCTGCTTAGCCAAGATCATGCCGGAACGTGGGCCACCCAGCGTCTTGTGCACCGTGGTGGAAACCACGTCGGCGTGCGGAACCGGCGACGGGTGCAGGTCTGCCGCTACCAGACCAGCGAAGTGCGCCATGTCCACCCACAGCTTCGCACCGACCTCTTCCGCGATGGACTTGAACGCTGCGAAATCCTGGTGGCGTGGGTATGCGGACCAGCCGGCGATCAGTACCTGTGGCTTCTCAGCGAGAGCCTGCTCGCGGATCTTGTCCATATCCAGACGGAAGGTCTCCGGGTCGACCTCGTAGGCGGCAACCTCGTAGAGCTTGCCCGAGAAGTTCAGGTGCATGCCGTGCGTCAGGTGACCGCCATGTGCCAGGGACAGACCCATGATCTTGTCACCCGGATTAGCCAGCGACATCAGCACAGCGGCATTGGCCTGTGCACCGGCGTGCGGCTGCACATTGGCAAATTCCGCGCCAAAGACCTGCTTAGCGCGCTCTCGAGCCAGATCCTCGATGATATCCACGTGCTCGCAACCGCCGTAGTAGCGGCGCCCCGGGTAGCCCTCGGCGTACTTGTTAGTCAGAACCGAACCCTGTGCCTGCAATACGGCACGCGGAACAAAGTTCTCCGAGGCGATCATCTCCAGCGTGGTGCGCTGACGTCGCAGCTCACCCGCGATAGCCTCCGCAACCTGCGGATCCAGCTCCGCCAGAGGAGTGTTGTGCTGTAAGGAGTTCTGTGTGGACGAATTCTGCGGAGAAGTCACGTCGACGAGGGCCTTCCATTTGTGGATGAAAATGTGGACGAAATGAAATAAGGCGAAAGATAGAACTTTTGCTTATCTGCCCCACCATCATAGCGAGTGGTTAGGGCACCACCCCAGGCAACCCAGCTCACCGGCTCGAACTCTCCAATACTTCCTTTCCCCCTTTCAATTTCACCTTGCCCCTTTTTCGGGGCACAATGGGGCTATGAATTCCCCCAGCCCTTACATTGAGCTGGACCGTACTCAGTGGCGCACGCTTAGAAAATCGATGCCCCAGGTCCTCACCGAAGATGAACTGGAACAACTCCGCGGCATCGGTGACGAAATTGACCTGGAAGAGGTCTCCGAGGTCTATCTGCCACTTTCGCGCCTCATTTTCCTGCGCGTTGAGGCACACCGTCGGCTGAACGCCGCCACCGAAACCTTCCTGGGCGAGCCTTTGCCACCAATCCCCTACATCATTGGTGTGTGTGGTTCCGTAGCCGTCGGCAAATCCACCACTGCCCGCGTGCTGCAGGTTCTACTGCAACGCTGGGAAACAAACCCGCGGGTGGATCTCGTTACCACCGACGGCTTCCTGCTGCCCACCGCCGAGCTGGAACGTCGCAGACTCATGCACCGAAAGGGCTTCCCGGAATCCTATGACCAGGCCGAATTGCTGAGCTTTGTTACCAAGGTGAAATCCGGCACCCAGAAGGTTGAAGCGCCCGTGTACTCACACGAGGCCTACGACCGAATCCCCGACGAAACTATCACGGTCGATCGCCCGGATATTCTGATCGTCGAGGGATTGAATGTTTTGCAGACTGGCCCCACCCTCATGGTGTCCGACCTCTTTGACTTCTCCGTCTACGTCGACGCTCGGCGTGAGGACATCGAAGACTGGTATATCGACCGCTTCCTACGCCTCAAGAACACCGCATTTAAGGATCCGGAGGCTCACTTCCACCACTTCGCCGACCTCAGCGATGAAGAAGCCACCCTTGTCGCCCGCGAGATCTGGCAGACCGTGAACCTTCCCAACCTGATGGAGAACATTCTGCCCACCCGTGTGCGCGCCTCCTTGGTTCTTCGCAAGGGACCCGATCACCTAGTGCAAAAGGTGCGCATGCGGAAAATCTAGGCTCCAGAAATCCTCTACAGCCCAAAGCGACGATGCCGCTGCGAGTAATCACGCAACGCACGTAGGAAATCTACGCGCCTAAAGGCTGGCCAATACGTATCCGTAAACCAAATCTCGGAGTAAGCCGACTGCCACAAGAGGAACCCCGACAATCGCTGCTCCCCTGACGTCCGAATCACCAGATCCGGATCCGGCTGACCAGAGGTATACATGTGGTTGCCCAACGCCTCCGCCGTAATGGCCTCTGCCATATCCTCCGGCGCGGTTCCCTGCTCAGCCAGTTCAGCCACCAGGGTCTGCACAGCGTCCACGATCTCCTGGCGGCCTCCATAACCCACCGCCACGTTCACACGCACACCTGTGTGATCCTTCGTCTTGGCCTGGTTTTCCTCTAAACGAATACGCAGCTGCTCCGGCAAAAGTTCTAGGTGGCCAACGGTCCTTAGCTGGAATCCGGCGTCGGAATCCGCCAGTTCTTCCGCAACATCGCCGATGATGCTGCACAACAGCGAGAGCTCCTCCGCAGAGCGCTTCAAATTCTCGGTGCTGAGCAAGTAGACGGTTACGGTCTCAATTCCCAGCTCATCGCACCAGCCGCACATCTCCGCGATCTTCTTCGCCCCCACGCGGTGACCATGCGAAACATCCGTGAACCCATTCTCACGCGCCCAGCGCCGATTGCCATCGGCCATGATGGCAACGTGCTTCGGCATAGGCTTTTCACGCAGCGAACGCGCTAAGCTCGCCTCATATGCCGGGTAGAGCAGTTGGGGGATACGATTCACAATCTTGATCTTACTGCTTCGGCGGTTCTTCGCGGTCTGCCTTCTCGGCTTTCTCAGCGTTTTCGACGCCCTTAGCTCGCGCCCGTTCAGCGTCAATAGCAGCCGGCCCCGTGAGTGTGCCGGAGGAGGGCAAGAAACGAT
This sequence comes from Corynebacterium sp. TUM25015, assembly GCF_056393505.1. NCBI lineage: Bacteria > Bacillati > Actinomycetota > Actinomycetes > Mycobacteriales > Corynebacteriaceae > Corynebacterium > Corynebacterium sp. TUM25015. Next base: position 24,833 of record NZ_CM150783.1, read on the forward strand.
CGTCGGTCTGTGGCACCTCGGTGCGGGCGAACATGGATCGCTTGCTAGCAGTCTCGTCAAAGCCCTCAGCCTTCATCGCTGCTTCCAGCTTCTCCGTGTCGAAGAGGCTAATACCACGTGCCTCAGCAAAGGCCTGACGGCGCTCGAGGCGACGGATGCGCTTGTTCATAGCGAAGCCAATGAGCAACACGACCAGAAGCAGAATGAGGATTACGAACAGGCCGATGGGTGCAGCCTTGCCAAACTCTGCACCCTTTGGGCCAGTGCGCTCTGCCTGCGCCAAGATCCACGTGGCAGTGCTGGCGGTGTTCATCGCTGGAAACTCCTTAAGTCCTCTTTGGCCATCAACTGTAGTTTGTCGGCTGCGTGTGGGAAAACCTGAGCAGCTAGAACTAGTTCAGGGTGGCGCTGATACTAGTCCAAGCCTGCAAACAGATCCGTCTCCGGGATCTCGCTGTGCACGCGCGACTGCGCCAGCTCGAACTCTTCGGTGGGCCAGATTTTCTGCTGCAACTCTGTATCTGCCAAGAAGAACGCTCCCTTCGGATCGATCTGGGTACGGTGAGCTCGCAGAGCATCGTCGCGACGCTCAAACCAATTGGCAACATTTACACGAGTCGTCACCCGGGCCAGAATATCCGGCAGTTGCTTCCACAACTCCAAGTGCTGGACGACATTCTCGGGCAGCTGCACGCCCTGTTCATACAGTGCGGTTGCTAGATCCTCAAAGCGTTCGCGAATAAAGCCGTGGGTGTAGTAGAGCTTTTTAGGCTCCCAAGGTTCCCCCAGCTCCGGGTGGAAATCTGGATCACCGGCAGCCTCCCAAGCGCGCATGGATACCGCGTGTACCTTGATGTGATCCGGGTGCGGGTATCCCCCGTGCTCGTCATACGTGATGATCACGTGCGGGCGGAACTCGCGGATCACTCGCACGACATCCTTCGTGACTTCCTCCGTATCCTGCAGCGCAAAGCACCCCTCCGGCAGAGGTGGCTTCGGATCCCCCTCCGGCAGGCCGGAATCCTCATAGCCCAGCCATTCGTGTTCTACTCCCAGGATGTTTGCGGCTTTGGCCATCTCCTCACGGCGCACCTCGATCATCTCGCCGATGCCCTGCTCCGCCACGGACTGCATCTCCGGGTTCAAAATGTCCCCACGCTCGCCGCCGGTACAGGTTAGCACCTTCACCCGGTGACCTTCGTCGACATAACGTGCCATGGTCGCCGCACCCTTGCTGGACTCATCGTCCGGGTGCGCATGGATAGCCAGCAGACGGTATCGCGAATCGGCGGCGGAAGATGTCGTATTACTCACGATTTCACAATCTACTATTCATCCCTCCCCTACCCAATAAAATCGCCGCCTGGAGTGGGCTGGGGATGAAGGCGTCATAAAGAAAGGGGTGGGCTAGACTAGAGACATCATGAACGCGGCGAAGAACAGCATCCAAGAAGAGCGTTACGGCGAAACGCGCAACCAGAAATTCTCCGGGAAAATCGTTGTGGTGATCCTGGCGGTCATGCTGGCCGCGGCGCTGGCCTACGCGGTGAATCAATACTTGCGCACGTCGGATGCGGACGTAACGGCCCAGGAATCCGGTGGCGAGATCGTTTCGGATGAGCGCATGACAATGAGCATCGACGTGACTCGCAAGGATCCCCAGAAGGCTGCCTATTGCATTGTCACCGCTCTGGATTATGACAAAAACGAAGTCGGGCGCCGTGAGTTCGTCATCCCCGCCGGTGGCGAGAGCGTGCAGCGATTCAAGGTTGACATTCCGACCCGCGAACGAGGCTACGCGGCCACTGCCTATGGTTGCTCCAGCACGCTTGCCCCTCACCTAAATCCGCAAAACTAGCGCCTACCTTGGCAGTCTGTCTCCGGCTCCTACGCTAAATGCTAGACTTTGCACGCCTATTGATTAATCTATTGACGCCCACGTGGGAGACCGCGTGAACCTTCAACGAAGACGGGAGAACCCAATGGCCGAGAACCAGACTCGCTGGCTGACTCAGGAATCTTACGACCGACTGAACGCGGAGCTGACGGCTCTGAAGGAGAACCGTCCGGTGCTGGCCGCTGAGATTAACGAGCGCCGTGAAGAAGGCGACTTGAAGGAGAACGGTGGCTACCACGCGGCTCGCGAGCAGCAGGGCCAGGAGGAGGCACGCATCACCTACCTGGAGGAGCTACTGGATAGCGCCACTATCGGTGAGGCTCCGCAGGAGTCCGGCGTGGCACTGGTTGGTTCCGTGATCCACGTCTACTACGACGGTGACGAGGACGATAAGGAGACCTTCCTGATCGGCACCCGTGGCCTGGAGTCCTCCAACCCTGATTTGGAGACTTACTCCACCGATGCACCGCTGGGCGCGGCCATTGTCGGCGCTAAGGTCGGCGAGACCCGCGAGTACCAGACTCCCGCCGGGGATACCGTCTCTGTGACGATCGTTTCTGCTGAGCCTTACGACCCCGACCTGGACGTTCCTCGCGAGGAGCAGTAATTTCCGCCTGGCGATGGTTGCCGGCTGTGGTGCGGCAATAACATTTGCTGCGGCTGGCGATGTTTTTGTAAACCAGGAATGAAAAGGGCGCCTACGGGCGCCCTTTTTCTTGTTCCAGGGGACGATCTGGGGTCTCCTAGCCTCTGGAAAGGGTCTACCCCGTCCTCCCAAGCCGGTTTTGCTGCGGAATATCGCCAGATCGGGAATCTGTGATTGACATCAATTCCCTTTTCATCAAAACAGCAGGTCAGAGAGTTGCTCAAAATTCGCACCGGACGAAAACGCTTCTACTTTCCCGATCTAGCGACATTCCCCGCCGACCACACCTCTGCAAGTGCCACAGCCACCGACTAATGAGCAATTCCAGCGGAAGCAGCAGTCGGCACAGGACAGCAAAAGGGAGCCCCCGGGAAAATCCGGAGGCTCCCTAGACAACTAACGCTCGGCGCCCTGTTGTCGGTACCTCATTGCCGGCGCCCCATTATGCAAGGCGCCTGAACCTCAAGGCACTAGCACTAACCTTTCCTGCTAGTCCCTGAAGTAAGAGAGCAGGCGCAGGATCTCGGTGTAAAGCCAGACCAGGGTCACAGCCAGACCCATTGCCACGCCCCAAGCCATCTTGGACGGAACACCAGCACGTACCATGCGATCAGCCTGGTCAAAGTCCAGCAGGAAGCTCATCGCTGCAATACCAATGCAGACCAGGGAGAAGACAATGGCGATCGGGCCACCGTCGCGCAGAATACCTGCAGATCCCGTAACCAGCGCAAACACCAGGTTGCCCAGCGCCAATACCAGCACGCCGATCATTGCCCCCACCATGAAACGGGTGAACTTCGGCGTTACCCGAATGGCGCCCGTCTTGTAAACAAACAGCATGCCAATGAACACGCCAATGGTGCCCAATACCGCCTGGGCGATCAACATGCCGGCGTCAGAATCACCGACCGCAGCACCGGAAACCAAGAAGGTAAAGCCACCGACGAACAAGCCCTCAAAAGCCGCGTAGGTCAGAGTAACGGGAGCAGAATCGTACTTCTTGCCGAAAGCCGAAATCAGAACAGCAATGAGGCCACCAATCATGCCAACGAAAGTAAGAATCATTGCCAGCTTCGGATTGCTGAGGCCAATGATGAAGTTCACCACTGCAAGTGCGACGATCACTGCCAGGGTGATGCCGGTCTTGGTGACAACATCGTCGACAGTCATCGGACGGTCGGCAGTCCCGGCCTGACCGTAGTTGGCAGCATCCTGCATGCCATAGCCCATAGCGGCGGTCTGCACGCCACCGTGGGCGGAGGTTGCGTAGGGGTTCATCCCCTGCTGCGGGCCGTAACCGCCCTGGTTACCTTGCTGAGCAAAGGGGTGCCGGCCTTGGTTCTTGGCCAGCGACCCCATGAACGGGTTCGAGGTTTTCATTCCTTACTCTCCATTTTCTGCTGGTCATTGTGGAAGTCGGAAGCCACCAATCAACCGACCAGTGCACTTCCGCCCTTTCGCGTACATCCTACCAACGTCTAAGCCTCCTCAAATGTTCCCAACACACATCAATTTACAACCTTTGTTTGCTTAAAAAACTTTCAGAACGAACACACTTCCCCAGCCTTTTAGGTAGTCTCCCAAACATGAAACGAACCAATTACAAGCGTCTTTCCGTAGCCGCTCTTCCTGCTGATCTAGAAGTAGAGCTGCGTAACCTCACCACCAATGCCCGCCTGCATAACCTCGATAATGATTACGACGGCAAGCGTCTCGACATCGAAGCCCCTTTCCTGGGTGAGACCATCGGCTGGGTCGCCAGCGGCTCTGCCGAAGATGTCACCGAAGCTTTCCGTTTCGCCCGCCGTGCCCAGCAGTCGTGGGTTCATGTCCCCTTTGCAGAGCGTAAGCGCATCTTCCGCCGCTTCCATGATCTTGTACTGAAGAACTCAGACCTCCTCTGTGACATGGTGCAGCTGGAAACTGGCAAGAACCGCGCTAGCTCGTTCGACGAGGTCATGGACGTTGCCAACAACGCCCGCTACTACGCCAACAACGTCGAGAAGTTCATGAAGCCCCGCAAGCGTGCTTCCGCGATGTCGATCATGGCGAAGTCGATTGAGTACCGTCACCCCCTCGGCGTCGTCGGCCAAATTAGCCCGTGGAATTACCCGCTCTCCCTGGGCATCGGCGACGCGATTCCCGCACTTATCGCCGGCAACGCCGTAGTTGCCAAGCCCGACTCCGCTACACCGTTCACCGCGCTTTTGATCTTTAAGCTGCTTTTCGACGCCGGGCTGCCGCGCGACCTGGTGCAGTTGGTTACCGGCTCAGGCCGCGTGGTTGGTAGTGCTATCGCAGACCAGTGCGACTTTTTGATGTTCACCGGCTCCACCGCGACGGGCAAGATCCTGGGCGAGCAGGTGGGTCGACGTCTGGTCGGCTACTCTGCCGAGCTGGGTGGCAAGAACCCGCTGATTATCGCCAACGACGCGGACATCAGCTACGCAGCGCGCGGCGCGGTGGATGCTTGCTTCTCCAACTCCGGACAGCTCTGCGTTTCCATCGAACGCATTTATGTGGAGCGGGCGTCCTACGAAGATTTCGTCGGCGCCTTTACTTCGCGCGTGCAGGCGATGAGCATTGGATCCGGGTTTGAATGGGAGACCCAGATGGGATCCCTGGCTTCCACGGACCAGCTGTCGAACGTCGAGAAGTATGTTGAGGATGCCCGCGCAAAGGGCGCCAACATTGTGTGCGGTGGCCGCAAGCGTCCGGACTTGGGGCCATACTTCTACGAGCCGACCGTCCTGACGGACGTGCCGGAGGATGCGCTGCTGCGCACCGAAGAAGTGTTCGGCCCTGTGGTGTACATCGAGCCGGTGGAAGACCTGTACGACGCAATTGAACATGCCAATGACACGGATTATGGCCTGAATGCTTCGGTCTTCGCTGCTGATGAGACCGCCTGGCAGATCGGCCCGAAGATTGAGTCCGGCTCTGTTGCACTCAATGATGGCTACACCTCCAGCTGGGCGGCCATTGATAACCCAATGGGTGGCATGAAGGAATCTGGTATGTCCCACCGCCACGGTGCGGAAGGGCTGCAGAAGTACACGGCAACGCAGAACGTGACCTCGCAGCGTTTCATGTACTTCCGCGGCCCAGAATCCATGAGCCGCAAGACCTTCTCCACGGTCATGCTGAACCTGCTGAAGACGGGCAAGACCTTCCGTCTACTGCCGTAGCCGGACCCTATTGCCCACGGGTGGTCGCCACAACCTCGGCGGCTACCCGTTTTGCGTATACGCCCACGCCCGTGATGGTGGCGGAACCTGGTCCCACCCAATCGCCATAGCCCACGAGGAATAGTCCGGGAGGTTGGGGCGAGGGGGCGTCACCAGCAAAGGAAAGCAACCCGCGGAAAGGGCCGAGGGCCGGGCGGAAGCCGGTACACCAGATGAGGTGATCAGCGGAGACTTCGTCGAGGTTGTCGAACATCGGTGTGGCGCGTAGTAGGCCTGCGTCGCGGGTACGGCGGACGGCGGGGAGCATAACGATATCCCCCAAGGATGAATCCGCACCAGGGTCGGTGTGGCCAGCGGAAATGGCATGATAGCGCTCGCGGTTACGACGAAAAAGCTCGGCACCGTCGATATCATCGGGCATCCAACGGGGTGCATGGCGGACGTACCAGGTGACGTTACCCCGGCCTCCTTGTTCGCCGTCGAACTCAAGTAGATCGGCCGCAATCTGCGCACCGGAATTAGCCGCACCAACGACGGCTACGGAAGTGCCGGCGAAGCGCTCCGGACCAGGATAAGTGGCCGTGTGCCACTGTGTGCCCTTGAAAGTGCCCGGATAGTAGGGCACGAACGGAGCCGACCACGTGCCCGTTGCCGCCACCACTGTCCGTGCACGCCATGTCCGCGCTGTCCCGCCGTAGTGGCCGTGCAGGTGAAATAGGCCGGTTAGCTCATCGAAGTTCACGCGATCGATGTGGGCTGGGCGGATCACGGGCAAGTTGTAGCGCTGCTCGTATTCGCGCAGGTAGGAAACCACATGGTCGGGTGGCGGGAAACCTTCATATCCCGGCATTGGCATGCCAGGCAGGTTCGAGAAAGTTGTGGCGGAAAAAAGCCTCATCGCCGGCCACATGTGCTGCCAGGCACCGCCTGGCTGGGGTTGCTCGTCGAACACTGCGAAATCTACAGTTCGGCGGCCTCGGCGCTCCTCCCGGCGAAGATAAAACGCAGTAGCCAGAGCCGCTTGTCCACCGCCGACGATGGCGCAGTCTAGAACGTGAGTATCCATGCGTGGTTAGCACCCGTTAGCAGGGCGAATCGTCAGCGACTCAACCATCGCATCTTCAGTCGCATCAACGGCCAGGCGCACGGCTTTGGCCACGGATTCGGGGCGCAAGAACTGCGTTTCGTCGTAGTCTCCCTCATCGACACCGCGGTGGGCTTGAATCTCACGCTGCATGTCGGAATCGACCTTGCCAGGGTGAATAGAGCTCACACGGATTTTGCCACGCTGCTCCTCGCGCAGGGCATCGGTGTAGGCGCGCAGCGCGAATTTTGTCGTGGCATATGGGCCAAACCCGACGCTGGATCGATAGCCCGCACCAGAGTTGATCGTCACCACAATGCCGTGAGCAGTGTGCAGCGCGCCAAGCAGGCGCCGGGTGAGTTCCGCAACAGCGAAAAGATTAATGTCGAAAGCATGTTTCCACTGCTGAGGCGTGGTTTCTGTTACTGGGTCATGGGCCACTACACCGGCGGAATGCACCAATACGTCAAGGCTATCTAGCCCCAGGTCGGCCACCGCGGCGCCGATGGCATCAGTATCGCCAAGATCCGCCACAAATCCCTGCGCGCTAGGAAATTGCTGTGCGACCTCATGTGCCTTGTCTGAGCTACCGCCGATAATCAGGTGGTGATCGTCCTGCAGCTGGTGTGCAATCGCGAGACCAATGCCTCGGGTTCCGCCGGTAATAAGTGCAATCTTGCGATCCATGTTTCGCTTCGTCCTTCCTTTGTCCACAGGCGATTTCCTATGCATTTGTTTTCTCCATGCATTTACCGTCTGTACTAGTCCTACCCTTGCCCGCCGACAACCGACCTCAACCATGCTGTCGCGTGAGGGATGTGCTGCGCGATCTTCAGCGCGGAGGTCGGCGCCAGACCATAGGGTGTAAGGGCAGATATATACGACGCCGCAGCGTGCACCGCGACACCGACCGCAGCTGTATCGACCACATAATCCGCCTCGTGCGTCTCAAACTCGGCTTGCCCTGCCTCGGCATATCCACCGTCGCGGGCGCGTCTGCCGGCATCGCGTGCAATCAGCGCACCGAGGATTCCGGCCAGCACATCGCCGGATCCAGGGGTGGCCGCCCACGACGACGCAGTATCCACAACCAAGGCTCGCTGTGGGTTGGCAATGATGGTGAAGCGTCCCTTCAGTAACACTGTGCAGTTCAGTTCTCGGGCCAGACGTTCAGTAGAGGTGATCCGGTCTGGCGATTCCAAAGGCAAACCAGCTGCCTTTGCTAATCGGTCGAATTCACCGTCATGCGGGGTGAGCAAGACGGGGGCGTTACGAGTACGAAGAACGTCCAGCACATCCGGGTTCTTCGCCAAGACGGTGATCGCGTCGGCGTCAAGAACCAATGGCTGCACCATGTCGAGGACCGCGAGGAGCTCCTGGCGAGCGTCGCGATCCGTGCCTCGACCCGAACCGACCATGCGTGATTGCACCTGTCCAGCGTCGCGGACAGTAGGGTGCACGATCACTTCTGGGGTGGTGGCCAGGACGTATTCGGGGTGCTCGCCGATGTAGCGCACCATCGAACTGGTGGTGTTAACCGCCGCGAGGGTGGCCAACACACCCGCTCCTAAATAGTCTTTACTACCTGCGCAGATTCCGACGACTCCGCCCGAGTATTTGTCGTCTGTGGCACCTGGTTCGCCAGGTAGTGTGCCGGGCAATGGCTGCGGGGTGCAGGTCATTTGCTGGAGAGGCTGATTGCGGTGAGCAAGTAGTTCGACCGGTGTGTGCCACAGAGCAGTAGTGCCTTCCAACTTCGCCAGCTCAGCAGAGAGCAGGGAGCCATCGTCCAGACCAATATCCTCGCAGAGCACCGTTCCGCATGCAGCGCTGAGACCATGGGCTCGGCGTAGCCCGCCAAAAGTGATGGTCACGTCAGCGCGGACGTGCTTGCCGGGTGTTTTACCCGTGTCAGCGACCACGCCACTTGGAATGTCGATGGCCAATACCTTGGCCGCCCGGAGAACTTCGACGACCTCATCAGGGATTTCGCCCCGGCCTCCAAGGCCAAACATTCCGTCGACGATTACACCGTAGCGGCGGAATTTTGCCGACGGTTCATTCGTCGTCGCAGCCTTGTCCTCGCCCAGCGCCACGAAGCTTCCGCCTGCTGCTGTGAAGGCCTGAGAGGCGCGTTCGTGAACATTATCTGTTCCTGCTATGGCGTATGCCTCCACCCTTATCCCCTGCATGGCAAGCACCGCACCGGCGTATAGTGCGTCGCCTCCGTTGCCACCGGGACCAACCAGCAAAAGCACGGGATCCTCCTGCTTCGCCAGCATGTTCTGAGCCACGGTGGCTACGGCGTGCGCGGCGGACTGCATCAGCTCGTCTGCTCGCTGCTGGCGAGCGAATAGAGCAGCCTCGGCGGAACGGATGTCCTCGACGGAATAAAGAGTGCGCATGCTGCCCATGATAGGGACGTCCACGCCTCGCCACCCGGACTTATCCTGACCTACCCCTCTGCGCCCGCATCAACTCATAGGCTTCCAACGCTGCGGCGCGGGATTCCTTTAGGTCTCTTTTGACCCGAGCGCCATTCGCTACCTCCTGGAGTGGTGCCTTGATCTTCAGGAGTAATTCTAAGCTTCCAAAAGACCATTCCCCTCCAGGACTAATCCTGCTTAAACTCGCGGGCAATCAGCAGCTTCATGATTTCGTTGGTGCCGCCGTAGATCCGCTGCACGCGGGCGTCCGTGTACATCCGCGAGATTGGGTATTCCCGCATAAATCCATAGCCACCGAAAAGCTGCAGGCAACGGTCCGCCACAGAACTCTGCAGATCCGAGGCCAGGTATTTGGCTGCAGAGGCCTGGGCTGTCGTCAGCTTGCCCTCGATGTGCAGAGCCGTACAGTGATCAGTCAGGGTCTTCGCCGCCAGCGTCTCACTCGCGCACTCGGCCAGCACGAACTGAGTATTTTGGAATCCGAGAATTGGTCGGCCAAACGCTTCGCGCTCATTGACGTATTTGATGGTTTGGCGCACTGCCCCTTCACATGCCGACGCCCCTGCAATTGCGAGAATCAAGCGCTCCTGAGGCAGCTGCTGCATCAGTTGGATGAAGCCTTTGCCCTCGATGCCGCCGAGCAGATTGTCCTTCGGGACGCGCATATCGGTAAAGAAAAGTTCTCGGGTGTCCTGGCCTCGCTGGCCGATCTTGTCCAACACCCGTCCCCGCTCGAAGCCTTCAAGATCCTTTGTCTCTGCGACAATAAGAGACAATCCCTTGCCACCTGGCTGGTCGTTGGTTCGGGCAACAATCACCACAACATCGCAGTGAGTGCCATTAGTGATAAAGGTCTTGGAACCATTAATGACCCATTCATCACCATCGAGCTCCGCCTTAGTCTTAATGCTCTGCAGATCCGAGCCCGTGCCCGGCTCCGTCATAGCAATAGCGCCGACGAGCTCACCACTGGCCATCCCCGGTAGCCACCGCTTACGCTGCTCCTCAGTACCAAGCTGGTAGATGTAATGAGCCACAATCACGGAGTGCACACCGTTGTGCCAGGCGGAATCCCCGGCAAGGCCCAGCTCCTGTTGGATAACGGCTTCGTGTGCAAAGGTGCCGCCCCCGCCACCATATTCTTCGGGAATGGACGCACACAGCAGTCCAGCGTCGCCTGCCTTATTCCAGAACTCACGCTCTACCTGATGGTTTTCTTCCCACTTCAGCTCGTTGGGGGTCACCTCACGAGCGATAAACTCGCGGGCATGCAGGCGTAGGGCGTCAGTTTCTTCAGTTTCCCAAGTGGCGCGGTAGTTATCCAGAATCATGGCCAAGGCTCCCTCGTTGGTAGAGAAGCGCCGACATGTTATTTTGCCGACAAATACTTTCGGGGAGTAACGCTACAGCAGACTGCCTACCAGCTTCCTCGGTTTTTGAAAATGGGCAGGAAAAGCGCAACAAAAAGTCCCCCCAGTCGGACTCGAACCGACACTGAACGGATTTTAAGTCCGCTGCCTCTGCCAATTGGGCTATAGGGGGCGTGCCATGACCTCAGCCAGCATCCCGTCTAATATATCCTTCTCGCTGATCGTGATCTCACTAAGCCCCCAATCTAGGAACCGGCTTGTGAAGGCATCCACCACAATTGAACCACCACCGATGACGTCCGCACGCCCCGGGTGCATAGGCCCGTACTCGCAACGCTGCTGGGGCGTCAATCCCAGCAACGTACGTGCTGTTGCGCGAAAGTCCTCTAGCGGCAAGGTGGCCATGTGAATGCGCTCGGGCTCATACTCCGAAAGCCCCAGAGTAAGAGCGGTGAGGGTCGTCATCGTACCCGCCACCCCGACAACCTGATCGACTGCGCGCAGATCCACATGCGAGCGAACCTGCTCCATCAACTCCTCGACGAAGGAACGGGCATCGTCGATCTGCTGCTGCGTTGGCGGTTGATCGTGCAGGAAGCGTTCCGTCAACCGCACACAGCCCATGTTCGCTGAGAAAGCCTGCGGCTCGCGGCCTGGGCCATGAACAACGAACTCCGTAGATCCGCCACCTAGATCAATTACGCACACGGTGCGCTCTGCAGCACCCGGCAGGTCGGTGACGGCTCCCCGGAAACTGAGCTCAGCCTCTTGTTCGCCAGAAATAACCTTTGCCACCGCGCCTTCGCGCACGCGCCCCAGATGGCGGCGGGTGATGTCGAAGAATTCTTCACGGTTCGCCGCGTCGCGGGTAGCGGAGGTCGCGCCCATCATCACGTCGACCACCCCGTAGTCGACCATCCGGTCGGCATAGATTTGCAGTGCATCATCCACGCGCTGCAGCGCCTCGTCTGCAAAACGCCCGGTGGCATCTACCCCCTGCCCCAAGCGAACGATGATGTTATCCCTGTTCAGCTCGTTAATCTGACCATCTGGAGTCCGCTCGCTGATCAGCAAACGGATGGAGTTTGTGCCGCAGTCAATGGCGGCAAAGCGGGGATTGGAAACCTCATTGTGGGGAGCACTCATAGTTCCCCAGGCTACCCCAGTGCGCTAGATCCCCTTTTAGGGCTATTCCTCAACGCTCGCGGTCTGCATTGACGTACCCAGAGCGGCGGAGGTCGGCCAGTCCTTAGGCAGCGCCGTACCTTCAAGCTTTGGGTTATTTTCGATTGCCAGCGCCACAGCTTCGGTTCCTAGGCGTACCCGATCCGGCCCTTCTGCCAGCGCATAGGCGATAAGGACGTGCAGGCACTTCACGCGATCTGGCATTCCCCCGCCAGAGAAGTCGGTACCCAGGTCTTCCATTTTGTTGCGTTCAGCCAGGTAGTGCTCGTGTGCTGCTCGGTAGTCCGCAGCTAGATCCTCGTCCTCGCTCAATCGGGCTTGCATTGACTTCATGACGCCCGCCACCTCTAGGCGCGAGGCTTCCGCGGTCAGGCGCGGGTCAGTCAGGTAGTAGAGAGTGGGGAAAGGCGTACCATCAGGCAACTTAGGCTGCGTTTTCACCACTGCGGGCACACCGTCAGGCGTGTAGTAGCTGACCTCCACCACACCACGTAGCGGACGGCCAAGCTGCTGGCGCATTACCTCAAGGTCTTCGTCGGTCGGTGGGCCGGGCTGGCGGGCATTGGTCATCTTTAGACTTTCTGGGTTCTTTTGGTGGGCGTTTTACTTGTGGACGTTTTGTTTGACGTTTTGTTTAAAGGAAACCTGCGAGTACTAGTTAGCTGGCGCGGGTGCTTGTTCCTGCGCCGGAGCCGGGGCGCCTTCAGAGGCTTGCTCGGGCGCCGGCGCGTCCGTCTTTTCCTCCGGCACTGTCGGCAGCTTGTGATCCTCATTCTCCGGGTCGTTCTGTTCCTCCAAGATTTCCTCCGGAGTAGAGATGGAGTCCCACAACTGCTGGTACCAATCGCGGTTCCCCTCGTCACCGTTCTTCTCGTCTTCCGCTTCGGTGTCCAGCTTGTCAGCCTGGATCTTCGGGGAAATGATGCGGAATGCCGACTCTCCCGGTTCAATCAGTCCCAGGCGGGTGCGAGCCTGCTCCTTGATGTAATCCTCATCGCGGTAGCGATTGAGCTCGCTGGTCAATTCGGCTTTTTCCTTCTCCTGCCCCGCAATCTTCGTGTTGAGCTGCGCCAGCTCAGCGCGTTGTTCAAAATAGTTACGCAGCGGATTCGTAATCGAAACCGCCAGGAAGATCAGCAAAAGCAGCGACACGAGCCACGTCGCGGGGCTCATGTTCTTCGGCACCTCCACAAAGGATCGGGCCATGCGCTTCGGCGCGGTTTGTGCGCGCTGCCGTCGCTTTTCTCGCCTCTCGATCGACCGTGCGCGAGGCAGGCGGGCGGACGCGGGGCGGTCTTTTTCCTGCCCGTTGTTTTCGGACGCCACGTCTGCGCGCGGCTTATCCTCCGGCTCCTTTGCCGGTTCGCCCTTGGTCGATTTGCTCATGGTCTACAGAGTCTAGCGAAGCGAAGCTGAAATGCGAGTAGCCCACGGCCACCTACGCGGGTGGCCGTGGGCTACTGATCTGTTATGCGTTTACTTCTTGAAGCGCGGGAAGGCAGAGCGGCCTGCGTATACGGCAGCGTCGCCCAGGATCTCCTCGATGCGCAGCAGTCGGTTGTACTTTGCAACGCGCTCGGAACGAGCCGGAGCACCGGTCTTGATCTGGCCGCAGTTCAGAGCGACAGCCAAGTCGGCAATGGTGGTGTCCTCGGTCTCACCGGAGCGGTGGGACATCATGGTGCGGTAGCCGTTGCGGTGAGCCAGCTCGACGGCCTCGAAGGTTTCGGTCAGAGTGCCGATCTGGTTAACCTTCACCAACAGGGCGTTGGCGGCCTTCTCCTCGATGCCCTTGGCCAGGCGCTGCGGGTTGGTGACGAAGAAGTCATCGCCAACGATCTGCACCTTGTCACCGATCTTGGCGGTCAGGGCAGTGTAGCCCTCCCAGTCGTCCTCCTGCAGTGGATCCTCGATGGAGACGATCGGGTAGGACTCGATGAGCTCCTCGTAAACCTTAGCCATCTCCTCGGCGGTGTGCTCGCCGCCCTCGAAGTGGTACTTGCCGTCCTTGTAGAACTCGGAGGAAGCGACGTCCAGAGCCAGTGCCACGTCCTCGCCGACCTTAAAGCCAGCCTTTTCGATTGCCTCGACAATCAGGTCCAGGGCAGCCTTAGTGGAATCGACGGAAGGGGCGAAGCCGCCCTCGTCACCCAGGCCGGTGGACAGCCCCTTTTCCTTAATAACCTTCTTCAGAGTGTGGTAAACCTCTGCGCCGGTACGCAGTGCTTCGGAGAAGCTCTCGGCACCGATCGGGGCGATCATGAACTCCTGGACGTCAACGCCGGAGTCTGCGTGTGCACCGCCGTTGAGGATGTTCATCATCGGCACCGGCAGAACGTGAGCGTTCGGGCCACCGACGTAGCGGAACAGTGGCAGATCGGCGGTCTCTGCAGCTGCGTGAGCCACAGCCATGGATACACCCAGGATCGCATTGGCGCCCAGCTTGGACTTGTTCTCGGTGCCGTCCAGATCCTTCATCAGCTGGTCAACGACGCGCTGGTCGTCAGCCTCAACGCCCATCAGCTCTTCGTCGATCTCGTCGATAACGTTCTTGACGGCGTTCAAAACACCCTTGCCCTGGTAGCGGTCGCCACCATCGCGCAGCTCGTGTGCCTCGTGCACACCGGTGGAGGCGCCGGAAGGTACGGCCGCACGGCCGAAGGAACCGTCGTCCAGTACTACGTCAACCTCTACGGTCGGGTTACCGCGGGAATCCATGATTTCACGGGCATCAATGTTGAGGATCAGGGCCATGTGTCTGCCTCCTTGGCATGTGGCATCGAGTGCCAAACTGTTGATTATCTGTTCTCGGTTAACAGCTAAAAAGGTCTCCACCGTGGCCTAGGCATTCATCTGATCGGCACCTAGTGCAACGGTCTACTCCCATTGTGACACCGCCATAAAATTTTCGCCGTCGCCCGGAAGAACCGAGGGAAAACTCCCCCTCCCTAAAGGGGGATGGTTTTACATAGGCGACTGTCCGAGCGCGTAGTTTGCCGCTGCATCGCGCACCTGCATCACGTACTCGTCGGAAAGGTTGTAGCCCTTGATTGCGTTAGTCCAGCCGGACTTAGTACCAAGGTCGCGCTGTTCACGGCACAACAAGGCGCTTGCGGCAGCAGCTGCGTCAAACACACTCTGGGGGTTTTTCTTTCCATCCTTGTCAGCATCCACCCCATAGGTCTTCCAGGATTCAGGGATGAACTGCATCGGCCCCAGCGCGCGGTCGTACTCGCGATCTCCATCTAGTCGTCCACCATCGGTATCTTCCACCTTGGCGAACTGTCGCCCATCGAGCTTCGGCCCAATGATGTCCGGCTCGGCAATGCCATCATCGTTTAGCTTTGACGCCCCGAAGCGGTCACCGTCGTACGTTCCATGGCGGGTTTCTACGTATCCGAGTCCGGCCAGAGTGTTCCAGGAAAGATTGCAGGTGGGGTGCTCTGCGCGAGCGATTGCCTCTGCATTTCCGTAGGCAATAAGCGCGGGCAGAGGAATGTTTAGTTCCTCGGACTTGGGCTTGGCCCAATCCAGTAGCCGCTGATAAGCGCTGTCGAAATCGTCTCCGTCTATATCCGGGGCCGGACTCGCTGCCTTTGGCGGCACATCCGTGGGCACCGGTTGGCGGTCGGATTCCGCGTTATTGTTGTTCGTCACGAATCCCGCGACGAGGTAGCCAACCAGTCCAATGATCGCCAATAGTGCGATAACCACGACGAAGAATCCGCAGCCTCCCAGCAACCCTCGATTGGGGCGGCTTGAGGTTGCTGCCTCGTCGTCCCATGTCAGATCCCTGGGTTCGATCCTTTGGGGACGGCGATAGCGGTTCGACGCCATGAAGGTCCTTCCTATTTCTTGGTGCGTCCGCTCGACTTAGTTTGTTTCTTCTTAGCCGGAGCCGCACTTACTAACACTGCGCTTAGGCTACTAGCTGGCAATTGAACCCGTGTTTCCGACTCGGCTATTTGAAGCTCAGCCATGTCAGCAAAGACGCGCTCCCCCACGGTGACGTGTACTCCGGGGAGAACTCCATGCTGGGTGAGATAGCGCACCAGCGCGGCGTCCCTGTCGCTGATTCGGTCGACTACGAGGTATTGACCCGTGTGGGCGTCAGAAAGCAGGAAGGCCGAACTCGCGGGAATACGGCCACCCTCGTCCGGAATGGGGTCACCGTGTGGGTCTCGGGTGGGGTTATTGAGCAGGTTGGCGATGCGTTCAACAAAGGTCTCGGACACTGCATGTTCCAGGACCTCAGCTTCGTCATGCACTTCATCCAGCCCATATCCCAGATGGGTGCAGAGGAAAGTTTCGATCAATCGGTGGCGACGCACCATGGCCAGTGCGATGGTGCGCCCGGCGTCGCTGAGTTCAATGTCGCCATAGGGGGCGTGCTCAACGAGCCCCTGCGCGACGAGGCGCTTAATGGCCTCCGACGCCGTGGAGGGGCGTTGTTCCATGTGAGAGGCCAAAACGGAGAGGGAAACCCCGCTGCCGGACCATTCCTGTAGATCGAAGATCTTCTTCAGGTAGTCCTGGGACCTCTCGGGAAGGTCTGTGACATGCATACAGTTCAGTTTACGGGGGTAAGGGGGTTTTATGAACTCCTGGGGATGGATTAGACTACACTGTATTGTTCAACGCGTTGAACTTTACACCCCTCACTAACAGAAAGAGTTATACAGTGAAAATGAATACCACTAAGCGGATGGTCGCAGCCCTCTGTATCAGTGCGCTTTCAATAGCTGGCACGACAGCCTGCAATAGCAACGGCACCGGCGGCGCCGAAAAGGCCGAGGTTCTCACTACTTTCACCATTTTGCAGGACATCACCGCCAACATCGCCGGCGATACCCTCACAGTGCGGTCGCTAACCCAGCCCGGCGCGGAAGTCCACGGTTACGACCCCTCCCCCACAGATATCGCCGCCGCCTCTAACGCAGAACTCATCATCAACAACGGCCTGGGCCTCGAACATTGGCTGGATAAGCTGACCGCCGACAGCAAAGCCAAGCGCGTTACAGCAAGCGATGGCATCACCCCTATCAACATCAAGGGCACTGACCAGCCCAACCCCCACGCGTGGATGAGCCCATCAATTGCCAAAACCTATGTCGACAACATCGTCAAGGCCCTCAGCGATCTGCGCCCGGATAACGCGCAAACATACGAGGACAACGGCGATAAATACAAGGATAAGCTCGACGACGTGCAGACCGAATTGCACACCGGCCTAAAGAAACTCCCTCGTAGCCAACGCGCGCTCATGACTTGCGAGGGCGCCTTTAGCTACCTCACCCACGACGCAGGCATGAAGGAGGGCTACATCTGGCCAGTCAACACTGAAGGCGAGATCACCCCACAGCAGATCACCCAGGCCACCAAGTTCGTCAAGGACAACCATGTCCCCGCCGTGTTCTGCGAATCCACCGTTGAAGCCGGCCCGAAAGAGCAGGTGATGCGTGACTCTGGCGCACGCGACGGCGGTACGCTCTACGTTGACTCCCTCTCCGAAACCGACGGCCCTGTACCGACCTATCTCGATCTTCTTTCTTATGACGCCCGCACCATCGTCAGCGGGCTCACCGGTAAGGACACCAAGAAGTAAATGACACCACCGCAGTCTTCAGACATACCCTCTACAAGCCCGGCTCTTGTCGTCGATGATGTGCACGTTAACTACGGTTCTGTCGATGCGCTAACCGGCGTGAACCTCCGCCTCGAGTTCGGACAGATCACGGCACTCATTGGCATGAATGGCGCTGGCAAGTCCACGCTTTTCAAGGCCATCATGGGGTTGGTGCAGCCATCGTCAGGACGCATCACAGTTGGCGCCAGCGGCGCACGTGGGGCTGTGGCCTATGTTCCTCAGCACGATCACGTGGACTGGAATTTCCCCATCAGTGTCCGCGAAATCGTCGCCAGCGGAAGGCGCCAGGCACGGTCGAAGGTGGGGCTCCTGCCGCAGGGCTCGCCACTATGGGGACTGAAGAGTTGGCGTCAAGAAAAGAAGAACAACGAACGCATCGTTGATGAAGCACTGCGACAGACCGGGCTAACGGAGCTGCAGGACCGTCCCGTCGGGGCGCTTTCAGGCGGGCAACGCAAACGCGTCTTCGTGGCGCGCGGCATTGCCCAAGAGGCAAAGATTATGCTGCTCGACGAACCTTTTGCAGGGGTCGATACACAGTCACAGTCGCAGATCACCGCACTATTGCACGAGCTCGCCGGAGACGGCACCGCGCTTTTGATCTCCACACATGACCTCGACCGACTCCCGGAACTATGCGACAACGTGGCGATGCTCAACCGACGCATCGTGGCCGAGGGTGCGCTGCATGATGTGCTGACGGCGGAAAACCTCACTCGCACTTTTAGCACCGATACGCCGCTGATCGCGGACAAGGAGGCACACTCATGAGCGCTCTCTCCGGCACTTTCCTCGATCCCATCCTTGTGCCTTTTAGCTATAGCTTCGTCCATCGTGCGCTGCTTGCCGCCAGTGTGATGGCTATCGTCGCAGGCTTACTCAGCTGCTGGCTGATCCTCGTCGGCTGGTCTCTTTTGGGAGATGCAGTTTCACACGCCGTCCTACCCGGCGTGGTGCTGGCCTATATCGCCGGCGTGCCCTTCGCCGTTGGGGCTATGGTGGCGGCACTGATCGCGGTAGGACTGGTGGGCTCGGTAAAAGAGCGAACCACACTGCGGGAGGACACCTCCATCGGCATTATCTTCACCACCTTCTTCGCGCTCGGCTTGGTGCTGCTCTCTGTCACCCCGAGCGGTACGCACCTTCAGGAAATCCTGTTCGGCAACCTGCTGGGCATCACGCAGTCCTCGTTGTGGCAGATTCTGACTATCGGCGGTATCGCCTGTGTCGTGCTTCTCGCCAATGCGCGCACCTTCACCCTGTGGGCTTTTGACGCCGAGCACTCCAGAACCATGGGCTTCAACACGAAGGCCATTCGCTGGGCGCTGCTGGCTTGCCTCGCGTGTGTGGTGGTCGCCAGCGCTCAAGCCGTCGGCGTGATTTTGGTGGTCGCGATGCTAATTACCCCAGGTGCGACGGCTTACCTGTGGACGCGCCGTTTTCGCCGTATGCTGCTGATTGCCCCGCTGGTCGCCTGGGTCAGCTGTGTCGCGGGCATTGTGCTGAGCTTCAATTTGAATGTCTCCGCCGGCGGCACCATCGTGTTAGTGCAATCGGCGATTTTCGCTCTGACGTACTTGTTCGCCCCGCGTGAGGGGCTGGTGCGGGCAATGCTGGCGCGCCACTAAATGCCTTTTGCCCCCCACTGCTTAGGAATCCCGTTCCTAGGCTTCTGGCCGCTGGGTGCGCAACTTCTCGCGGAAGGCAGCAACTGCGTCATTCAAGCGACGCTCTGCCTCGCCGGGACTATCGAGCTCCAGGCCGACCATCGGGTAGCGAATATCAGTCGGGATGTCCTTATCCGGAATTCCCAGTTTCCGAGCCTCGGCAATGACGGCCTCCGCAGCCGATAGCGCACTCGTACCGGTGGCACCGTGCACGGCGGGGAATTGCTGCGCATGCGGCTCCTGGCGCGTGGCAGGGCGGGGTGCTGCATGCGGTGAATTGTGGGGTGTCCGGTGGGGTTCCGGGTGTGATTCAGGACGGGCGGGCTGCTTCTTCGCCTCCGTGTAACGCAGGTAGTCCTCGCCGAAGTCCCTAACTCGTTGAGCTTCCTCTTCCTTTTTGCCCGCCTCCCACAGGCGGTCCTGCTCCTGGCGTGGCACTTGACGCTCTACCTCTTCAAAAAGGTAAGGCGCGCGAGAGCGCAATTTCGCAGAGAAAGCGCCCGCCACATGCCCAATGTCGAAGGAGCCTCGGCGGTTAGCAATTTCAGCGTGGAAGAGCACCTGCAGCAACACATCGGAAAGCTCAGAACACAGATCCTGCTCAAGCCACTCGGGACGTGCGCCCTTTTCTGCGTTCTTTTCTGTGCCGTCCTGGGCGTTGTTATTTGCGCCGTCCTTAGCGTGGTCCTTTGCGCCCGCCCGTGGATTGGTTGCGGCCTCCCACTGCTCCATCAACGCGATGGTGCGGGCCAATTCCTCGGTCTCCTCCCGCAGGTATTTCACCAAGCTAGTGTGGGTCATCGACTGCTCCCACTCCCCCTGGCGCAGCGCCCGCGCCATCAGTGCAACCGCATCCTCAATCTCATCCATCACAGAGGCCGGAACCTCTGTACGGGTCGTGCGACGCAAACCAGCGACGGCAGCGGTGTGCTCATCGGTTCCGACGATTTCACCGTCCACTACTCCATCGCCTGAGTGGGTAATCTCGTGCTCGTTTTCCCCCGCGGTGGCGTCATCAGAAACAGCGGTAGAAGAACCAGCCTCCAACTCACGTGCAGGCTCCAAATGCACCTTCAGACTCGGCGCGGTGACGAGCTCTTCGCCAGCCTCAATGCGGCTAATAACAGTCTCATTGTCCAGATCCGTCGTGACGAGAATCTCGGAGTCGTCGACCGTGTGGCCACCCAAATCCGCGATGACCCAGCGGACGCGGATAGGTACCTCCTCCGTGTAACACACATCGCCGCGGAGCAGATCGACGGCGTCCACGGGAATCATCGCGGGGAAACGGGGATCGAGCAATACGACTGACATGGCGGTTATTCTAGCGTGTCACCGCTCAAGACGTGCTTTAGTCCTTGCTAGTGGTCGTGCCCGCCGCTCCGGACATACTGCGGATCGGAATACCAGCCAATTGCGTCAGCGCATCGGCACACCACTGCACCAGCTCGGTATCGCGCAACGGAACCGCACGCATCCCCTGACCGCGCTTCGGCGCCGGGATCAGCACAATCTTGGTCGTCGCCCGATAGTTTGCCGCCGGGAACAGGCGCTTCAGGCGCACCTGGGTGGAATCCTGCAACTCAATCGGGCTGAAGCTGATCTTCGAGCCGGTCGCTACAACTTCCGTGACCTGCAGGTCTCGGCACAGCAACCGCAGACGGGAAAGCACCGCAAGCATTTGAATCTGTTGTGGGGGCTCGCCATAGCGGTCGTTGAGTTCCTCCAGGACCTTCTCGATCTGTTCCTCGTCCTGCACTTCCGCGAACTTGCGGTAGGCCTCCAGGCGAAGGCGCTCCGAAGCGACGTATTCGGCCGGGATATGCGCATCAATAGGCAGATCGATGCGGATCTCCTTCTTCTCCTCCTCACGACCGTCAACAGGCTTGCCATCGGCCATGGCACGGAACGCTTCCACTGCTTCGCCCACAAGGCGAACGTAAAGGTCGAAGCCCACCCCTGCGATGTGACCGGATTGCTCGGCGCCCAGCACATTACCGGCGCCGCGCATTTCCAGATCCTTCATGGCAACCGCCATGCCCGCTCCGAGGTCGTTGTTCTGGGCGATGGTGGCTAGCCGGTCGTAAGAGGTCTCAGTGAGTACCTCACCGCGTGGGTATAGGAAGTAGGCGTATCCGCGCTCGTGGGAACGACCCACACGACCACGCAGCTGGTGCAGCTGCGAAAGACCCATGTGATGCGCATTCTCGACGATCAGGGTGTTTGCGTTGGCAATGTCCAGACCCGTTTCCACGATGGTGGTACACACCAGCACGTCGAATTCGCGGTCCCAGAAGCCCTTGACCGTGGTCTCAAGCTGTTCCTCGCTCATCTGACCGTGCGCAACCACCACGCGAGCTTCCGGCACCAGGCGGCGAATATCGGCAGCGGTCTGCTCGATAGTGCGCACCTTGTTATGCACGTAGAACACCTGGCCATCGCGCAGAAGCTCGCGGCGGATGGCAGCTGCCACATGCTTGTCTTCCTGTGCACCGACATACGTCAGCACCGGATGGCGATCCTCCGGTGGAGTAAGGATTGTCGACATTTCGCGGATACCCGCCATCGACATCTCCAGGGTGCGAGGAATCGGGGTGGCGGACATAGTAAGTACGTCCACGTGAGTGCGCAGAGACTTGATGTGCTCCTTGTGCTCCACACCGAAGCGCTGCTCCTCATCCACGATGATCAGCCCAAGGTTCTTCCAGTGGACCCCCGTCTGCAGCAGGCGATGGGTACCGATCACAATATCCACCGTGCCATCGGCCATGCCGGCAATGACCTTCTTGGATTCCGCCGGAGTGGTAAAGCGCGACAGTTCCCTAATGGTCGTGGGGAAGTCCTGCATGCGTTCGCTAAAAGTATTGAAGTGCTGTTGCGCAAGCAAAGTCGTCGGCACGAGAACCGCCACCTGTTTGCCGGATTGCACGGCTTTGAATGCTGCACGCACTGCAACTTCCGTTTTTCCATAGCCCACATCGCCGACAATCACGCGATCCATCGGCACTGGCTTTTCCATGTCCGCTTTCACGGCCTCAATGGCGTTGTACTGATCCTCGGTTTCCGTGTAGGGGAAGGCATCCTCCATCTCGCGCTGCCACGGAGTATCCGCTGCGAACGCATAGCCCGGCGCGGCCTGGCGGCTGGCATACAACTGCACCAGCTCGCCGGCAATCTCCCGCACCGCGCCGCGTGCCTTGCGCTTGGTGTTTTTCCAATCAGCTCCGCCCATTTTGGACAGCGCCGGCTTCTCACCACCGACATAACGCGAGAGCATATCCAGCTGATCCATCGGCACATACAGCTGATCCCCAGGGCCACCACGCTTGCTGGGCGCATACTCCAAAACCAGGTATTCACGGCGGGAGGCATCCGCCCCCTTGCCCACCGTGCGTTCCGTCATCTTCACAAACTTGCCGATGCCATGGGAGTCATGCACCACCAAGTCACCTGGCTCCAAGGCCAGCGGATCCACCCTGTTGCGCTTCTTCGCCGGCTTGCGTTTGCCCGTGGCTTTCGCGTCCACACGGTTACCGGTTAGATCCGTTTCGGTAAAGAACAGCAAGCTGGAGCGCTTATCATCCCCAGCGAAAGGGAACACCAAACCCTCAAAAGCAACCGCATGATAGATACTCACCTGGTGCGGAGCGGGTTCATCGGCAGTCGTGTGCTTCGACTTCTTAATCCTCCCCAGTCCCCGACTGCCGCTCAGATCCACGCCGATGGCCTCCGCGGCAATACCGGCCTCTTGGAACCGTCGCAGCATACGGGCCGCAACGGCCGGGGTCGGTGCGGCAAAGGCCACACGACCGCCAGATTCCACCCGCTTCCGAATATCGCTCATTAACGCACCGATCGCTTCCATTTCTCCGTGCGGTCGGGGCGCCGGGGCGTAGTCGAGTTCGAGGATGTCGGAGGTGTTGGCGTCGGCGTCGGTATCTGCTTCAAAATCAGCCATTCCGGGCGTAGAAAGGGTCCACCACGGCCGTCGCAGCTTCTGCTGCACCTTCTGCACCGCAGCCACCGACAGGTAGGCCACGCCCTCCATCGGAGCGGAACCACCCATCGCGGCGACATCCCAGCTGGCTTCGAGGAACTGCTGGCCGGTTTCGCGCAGATCGTGAGCGCGCCGTTCGACAGCAGCGGGAGCCAGCACCAGCGTGTGCGTCTCCTCTGGCATGAGTTCCGGCAGCGCCACCAGATCTGCTGTGTGTAGCACCGGAATCAGCGATTCCATGCCCTGCACCTGTATTTTCTGGCTGATCTTATCGAGAATCTCGGCCAGCTCTGCGTTGCCGGCATGTTCTTGAGCCAGGTTCTTTGCCTTCGACGCCACCTCGTCCGTCACGATCAACTCCCGGCAGGCGTAGACCATCACCTCGTCTGGCTCTACCCCGGGGATGGTGCGCTGGTCGCCGACGCTAAAAGCGCGCACCTCAGTGATCTCATCGCCCCAGAAATCCACGCGTACAGGCATTTCCTCGGTCGCGGGGAAAATATCCACAATGCCGCCGCGGATAGCGAAGTGACCCCGCTTGCCCACGACATCAACGTGCGTATATCCAAGCTCCTGCAGGCGGTGAGTCAATGCCTCGAAGTCGATTTCCTCTCCCACCTTCAGCCGCACCGGGATGACGTCGCCCAGATTGGACTGCACAGGCTGCACTGCCGCTCGTGTCGGCGTGACCACCACCTTGAGGTTTGCATCCCCTTGCTGAAGGCGCCGTAGCACCCGCATGCGGGTTGCCACGGTCTCTACCGCCGGGGAGAGTTTCTCGTGTGGCAAGGTCTCCCAGGATGGGAAGTGCTCGACGCCATCGCCCAGCATGTACCGCAATACCGTGGTGAGATCCTGAGCCTGGCGGCCCGTCGCCGTCACCACCAGCAGTGGAGCACGTTGCGCCATAGTTCCAACGATGAACGGCCAGGCTCCTTCGGGAGCCTGCATATGCAGAGACTGCTCCCCCAGATGCGTCATCATCCCGCGCAACTTTCCATCCTGAGCGGTGGCTTTGAGTAGCCCTGCCAGGCTGGGCGCCATTTTCGACGGCTGATTGGACTCGGCTTGCGACGTGGATGTCTGACTCATGGCCATCAGTTTATCTTCCAGCCCACCCTGCGGTTTATGCGCCCGGTTCGCCATACTGTAATGTGTCTGCTGCACATTATTATGTGCCACTCTCCCATGGTGTAATTGGCAACACTACGGTTTTTGGTACCGTCATTCTAGGTTCGAGTCCTGGTGGGAGAGCTTTTTTAATGCGAAGGGTAGGGCAGCCCATGTCCGGCAACGCCACTACAGCGCGCGGCGCTGAATCCAACTCTTTTTGGCACACATTCACCACAAAATTCATCGGCACCCCGCCGGAGAGCGATCTCAAGCATGTCGAGGAAAACGCAGGTCGTTATTCCCTGGGCTTTGGCACCCAAAACATTGGCGATCAGATCGTGTCGGCCAAAACAATCCTGCCGTGGTTCCTATCCATCGTCGCAGCTCCCGCGTGGATCATTCCACTGTTGGTGCCGATCCGTGAGTCGGGCTCCATGCTGCCCCAAGCCCTGTTCCGCCCGTGGCTGCAAACTAAGACCTCGCGCCTGGGCTTCATGCAGATCGGTACGCTCGGCCAAGCTTTAGCGTGCGCGATCATGGTCGCAGCGGCTCTACTTACCGATGGGCTGCTGGCTGGACTGATTATTCTCGGAGCCCTGGCGCTGCTTTCAACCTGTCGTTCCCTGGTATCGCTAACCAGTAAGGACATTGCTGGACGCACCGTTCCGAAGGGGTTCCGCGGCCGACTCACGGGTTTTGCCACTACGTTGTCCGGCGCCGTGGCGATCCTTGTAGGTGTGGCCATCCAGGCCGCCCGTGGGGAGCTCACCCCTACCTTTTTCGCCGTTCTTTTTGCCATCGCCGCTGTGGCCTGGTTGGCCAGTGCATGGCTTTTCAAGGGGATTCGTGAGGGCGTCACCAAACAAGAACAAAAAGACCTTCCACAGGGCACCAGTTACCTGCGCGACGTTTTCGGCGACATCGTAGATCTTGTGCGCAGCGATGGGGACTTCCGCCGCTTCGTGTTGCTTCGTTCGCTGCTGCTCGCCTCGGCACTGTCGCCCACGTTCCTGGTAACGATGGCCAACCAGCAGTCCGTAGCGGAGGAATCTTCAGTGGCCAGCGCTATATTTACTGGCTTGGGTACCTTCGTCATCGCCGCTGGCGTGGCCTCGCTGCTCGCGGGCAGGGTTTCAGGATGGCTTTCCGATGTCAGCTCACGTAACACCCTCACTGGCGCCGCACTGCTGGCAACGGTTGTTCTGATCATCACTGTTGCTCTGGGCTATGCCTCCTCTATTAGTGACGCCCACACGTGGACCACCGCCCTGGTGTGGTGGCTCCCCATCGCGTTTTTCATTATTTCGCTTGCCCACGCTGCGATTAGGGTCGCTCGCTCCACTTACATTGTGGATATGGCGGAGGGAACGCAGCGTACTCGGTATGTGTCGGTGGCGAACACGTTGATGGGTGTGCTGTTGCTGATCGTGGGTGCGTTGACCAGTGCGTTAGCAATGGTCTCCCCCGAGGTCGCTCTCGGCGCATTGGCGTTGTTCGGTTTGCTGGGAGCGGGACTGTCCCACACCCTGCCGGAAGTCTCGGTGGGCAAAGAAAACGTTTCTTAACTTGCCCGAGAGGGAGACCTGCCCAACGCAGCGAGTACACGGCGCTATGCTGGATATCGCTTTTGACCAAAAGTCAGGGAAAATAAGTCAGGGAAAGTAAGGAATGCCAACAACGTGACTGATGCTGCACAAAACCCCGAAGCTCACCCGAAGGCTCAAAGCCAGCCCGTGGCAGTGATCGTGCTCGCTGCCGGAGCCGGTACGCGGATGAAGTCCGCGACGCAGAAGACCCTGCACTCCATTGGCGGGCGCACCCTGCTTTCACATAGCCTGCACGCCGCAGCGGGTATTAACCCGGAACGCATCGTGGCAGTGATCGGCCACGGTCGCGAGCAGGTCGGTCCCGCCGTGGCGGAGATATCCGAGCAGCTCGGCCGTACCATTGACACCGCCGTGCAGGAAGAGCAAAAGGGTACTGGGCACGCCGTCCAGTGTGCAATGGAGGCATTGCAGGGATTCGAAGGCACCGTAGTTGTCACCAACGCGGACGTGCCATTGCTGTCCCCGGAGACCCTGCAGGAGCTTTCCGCAACCCACAATGGCGCGAGCGTGACCGTGCTTTCTGTCCACCAGGACAACCCCACGGGCTATGGACGTATCCTGCGCACCAATGACGGCATGGTGACCGCCATTGTTGAGGAAAAGGACGCGACGGAAGAGCAAAAGGCGATCACTGAGGTTAATTCCGGTGTCTTCGCTTTTGACGCGGCGATCCTGCGTGATGGTCTTGCGCAATTGAACACGGATAATGCGCAGGGCGAGTTGTACCTGACGGATGTATTGAGTATCGCTCGCAGCGCGGGTCACCCCGTGCGCGCCCACATCGCCGCCGACGCAGCGGAACTGGCGGGCGTCAACGACCGTGTACAGCTAGCGGCTGCAGGAGCGGAGCTCAACCGCCGCACCGTCACCGCAGCCATGCGTGGCGGAGCGACGATCGTCGACCCGGCATCTACCTGGATCGACGTAGATGTCCAGATCGGCAGAGACGTAACGATCCTGCCCGGCACTCAGCTGCTCGGCACCACGACCATCGCGGATAATGCTCAGATCGGCCCCGACACCACCCTGGAGAACGTCGAGGTTGGCGAAGGTGCACGGGTGGTACGCACTCACGGCTCTGATTCCACCATTGGCCCGCGCGCTGAAGTCGGGCCATTCACCTACATTCGCCCGGGCACGGTGCTGGGTGAGGAAGGCAAGCTTGGAGGCTTCGTCGAGGCGAAGAAAGCCAACATCGGCCGAGGTTCCAAGGTGCCGCACCTTACCTACATCGGCGATGCGACGGTCGGCGAGTACTCCAACATCGGCGCGTCCAGCGTCTTCGTCAACTACGACGGTGTAAACAAGCACCACACCACCGTCGGCTCTCATGTGCGCACGGGCTCCGATTCCATGTTTATCGCACCGGTAGTCGTGGGCGACGGCGCTTACTCTGGTGCCGGTACCGTCATCAGGGAAGACGTTCCGCCGGGAGCGTTGGCTGTCTCCGGCGGCAAGCAGCGTAACGTCGAAGGCTGGGTCGCTAAGAAACGCCCCGGAACTGCCGCCGCTGCAGCCGGTGAAGCTGCCGCCAAGCGAGTAGCCGAGGGCGGCTCGCCGACCTCTACCCCACAGGCAGACCAGCAGTAGCGCGCTCCTCTGCGCCAGTTTTGTTGTTACCTTTGGGCGCGCCCTAAAATGGGGAACGCCCTATTAAAAAGATGAATAGTCCAGCTCTTCGACCGGAAGGTTAAAGCACAAGTGTCCACCACCCACTGGATCGACAATCAAAAGAACCTGATGCTGTTTAGCGGCAGGGCTCATCCGGAATTGGGGGAGGCTGTTGCCCGTGAACTGGGCATCGAGGTCACTCCGACCACCGCCCGCGACTTCGCCAATGGCGAGATCTTCGTCCGCTTCGAAGAGTCCGTCCGCGGTTCCGATGCCTTCGTACTGCAGTCGCATCCGCAGCCGCTGAACAACTGGCTGATGGAACAGCTGATCATGATCGACGCACTGAAGCGCGGCTCCGCTAAGCGCATCACCGCGATCCTGCCTTTCTACCCCTACGCCCGTCAGGACAAGAAGCACCGCGGACGCGAGCCGATCTCCGCCCGCCTGGTCGCCGACCTGCTGAAGGCCGCCGGCGCGGATCGCATCGTCTCCGTCGACCTGCACACCGACCAGATTCAGGGCTTCTTCGACGGCCCGGTCGATCACATGCACGCCATGCCGATCCTTACCGATCACGTGAAGAAGAACTACAACCTAGACAACATCTGCGTGGTTTCCCCCGACGCTGGTCGCGTTAAGGTTGCCGAGAAATGGGCCAACGTTCTGGGCGACGCACCGCTGGCTTTCATCCACAAGACTCGCGACATAGATGTGGCCAACAAGGTCACCGCCAACCGCGTAGTCGGTGACGTGAAGGGCCGCACCTGTGTGCTGCTGGATGACATGATTGATACCGGCGGAACCATCGCGGGCGCCGTCGGTGTGCTGCGTGAGGCGGGCGCTGGCGACGTAATCATCGCCACCACCCACGGTGTGTTTAGCGACCCAGCTCGAGAGCGCCTCAGCAACTGTGGCGCCCGCGAGATCATCACCACCGATACTCTGCCGCAGTCCACCGAGGGCTGGGACAACCTGACGGTGCTGTCGATCGCTCCGCTGGTAGCTAAGACCATTCACGAGATCTTCGAGAATGGATCTGTGACCACCTTGTTTGAGTAACTCTGCAAACAGTTTTAAACCCCCGTCGGGGGTGTGCTAAAATTTTCCCGAATCTCGGCGAGGGCTGGATTCTTATATAGAATCTGGCCGTTATCGGCGCGAAAAGCACACTCCCCTTCTTTTGTTTGACGTCCCCCTCTCCCGGTGGGTACGCAACCAATCAATTGTGGGATGCATACACGCCGCGAGATATCGCGGCATTTTTTGTGTCCGCGGTTGAAACGCATTAAGCACGACAGTGTACAAACGAGTACATCTGGAGCGCATTACTAGAAGGAGAACATCATGGCTGATATCACCCGTCTGAAGGGCGAGCTGCGTACCGAGTTTGGTAAGGGCGCTAGCCGTCGTCTGCGTCGCGACTTCCGCGTCCCCGCTGTTGTTTACGGCAACGGCCTGGACCCGATGCACGTCCACGTCGACATCCTGGAGTTCCAGGCCATCCTGCGTAACGAGGGTGTCAACGCTGTTCTGGAGCTTGAGATTGAAGGCCAGGATCACCTGGTCATGATCAAGGCTGTGGATCAGAACGTGCTGACCCTGGACGTTGACCACGCTGACCTGCTGAACGTTAAGCGCGGCGAGAAGGTTGAGGTCGACGTGCCGGTTGTCTTCACCGGCGAAGCTGCTCCGGGCGCCCTGGTTACCCAGGAGGCTGACGTTATTACCATCCTGGCTGACGTTCTGAACATTCCGGAAGAAATCTCCGTGGATGTTGAGGGCAAGCAGATCGGCGACCAGATCGTGGCAGGCGACCTGCAGATGCCGGGTAACGCTTCCCTGGTTTCCGAAGAGGATACCTTGATCATCAACGTTGTTGAGCCGGAGGAAGAGGAACTGCCGGAGGACACTGACGAAGAGGGCGCCGAGGGTGCCGAGGGCGAGGCTGCGGAGGATTCCGAGGAGAAGGCCGAAGAGGGCGAGTCCGAGGAGTAAACCACTCCCCTGCATCACAATAGAGCCACATCACGTGCACGCGCTGCACGGTGTGGCTCCTTTTCTATTGACGCCACCTCTAAGCTCAGTTTCTTGTCAGGACTGGACAGTACAATGACCGTCAGTGAGTTTAAGAGAGGTCGGGACATAGGTGGCGTCACCAAAAACAAAGCAACACACCAACAGCGACATGTGGCTAATCGTCGGGCTGGGCAACCCCGGTAGCAAGTACTCAACAACCCGCCACAATATAGGGCGAATGGTGATCGATGAGCTGCTGGATCGGCAAATGCCAGCGGCGCGCCTGAGCACCCATAAGAAAACGAACACGGATATCGCCGAAGTGACGATCTCTGGGCGCAAGGTAGTGCTGGCACAACCACGGACTTATATGAATGTGTCGGGCGGGCCGGTGCAACAACTAGCGGCATTCTTTAAGATCCCCGCGGAGAACATCATCGTTGCCTACGACGATCTGGAAGGCGATCCAGGGGAAGTAAAGCTGCGCCAATCCGGTGGCGATAAGGGACATAACGGCTTGAAGTCGATTACGAAGTCACTGGGTACGAAGGACTACTGGCGCTTGTCGTGTGGCATCGGTCGACCGCCGGGCAGGATGGATCCGGCTGCGTATGTACTGAAGCCCTTCCCGAAGTCAGAGGCTGCGGATGTGGCGATCATGTGCGCTGACGCAGCTGACGCAATTGAACGCAACCTAGAGGTGTAAAACTAGTAGCTGTGTCTTTCCTTCAATCTTTGTTTTCTCTCTTCCGTAAGGGCGCGACTAACGATGCCCCTAGCTCCTCGCGGGACAAGAAGATTTCTTTAGCTGATCTGCAGGAATTCTCCCCAGAGTGGATCGTTATCGGCCTCGGAAATCCCAGTGCGAAGTATGCCGAGACTCGGCACAACATCGGGTACTGGCCTATTGATCGACTGGTTGAAAAGTACGGTGCGGAGTGGCTGCCGGTAGTGGGCGAAAAAGCTAAGGTTGCCACAATCCGGGTTGAAGAAACTCCCGTGCTGCTGGTCCGATCCACGACGTTTATGAACAATTCCGGTGAAGCAGTCGGCCCCCTGGCTTCTGCGCTAAACGTTCCTGCGGAGCGGGTGATCGTTTGTCACGACGAGCTTGACATCGCCAAGGGCCAAGTACGCATCAAGGATAAGGGTGGCGAGGGCGGTCACAACGGCTTGCGTTCAATGACCGCTGAATTGGGTACTCAAGCGTACGTGCGGGTGCGTATGGGCATCGGTCGGCCGCCAAAGGGCACTTCCGTAATCGATTTCGTTCTCGCCCCTTTCGAGGACTCTGATTTCGACTCCGATTCAGGATGGATCGAGAACACGCTTGGCGATTCGGTAGACGCAGTGACACTCATCGTGAACAATGGCACAGACATTGCGCGAAACGATATCCACACTCGGAAGCGCACATAGCTGTAACGACATAGTCAGCTCGCCGACACGAGAACTCTTGTCCGTTTCGGAGAGACATGGCGTTAGTATTAGTGAATTCATGCACTCGACTTTTGCTTTTGGGAGATGCTAGTGAAGCAGGTTTTTGGACTACTGCGCGCTATACGAAACAAGCGGGCAGAATCGACGAACTCTGCTCCCGACCAGCAGAAACAACCAACCTCTAGTTCCTCTGCGCCCAACCGCTCCCAGACGGCAAAGCCAGCGCCTGCTCCGGCTGCACCCAAGCAGTCTGCACCCAAGCCGGAGGTGCCCGCTGCGTCTAAGCAAGCTGCGCCCGACAAAACAAAGCAGTCTGCACCCAAGCAAGCTGCGCCCGCCGCGCCTAAGCAAGCTGCACCCAAGGCGCCGCCTACGCGGAAGAAGCCCCAGGATCCAAAGTCCGGGCAAACTCCTAAGCCCGGAGACTTAGCCAGCGACGTAAAGACTCCAGCGAAGAAGACTGTCGCTGCGGAAAATAGTACGGCGATCAAGATCAGCTCGAGCGCTGGTGCGCCTCCAGCTCCCGGATCTGCACCGTCCACGACACAGAAGAAAACGGCGCCTAAACAGGCCCCAAAATCCACGTCTAAGACCGCCCCAAAGGCTGTGGCAAAACCAAGTCAAGAGGCTGCTAAAAAGCCTGCCCCGAAACCGGAAACTAAGCCTGCAACAAAACCAGTAGCACCAAAGGCTGAGCCAAAGCCAACGCAAAAGGCTGCTCAACAGCCCGCGCCGAAGCCAACCCCACCCAAGGCAGCACAAAAGCCCGCAGCGCCTTCGCCAAAGCCGGAGCACAAGACGCTACCCAAGACGGGACAAAAGCCAGCAGCAAAGCCTGCGCCAAAGGCTGTTGAAAAGCCAGCACCGAAACCGGAAACCAAGCCTGCAACAAAACCAGTAGCAACCGCTGCACCAAAGCCAGCAGCTAAGCCTGCTACAAAGGCAGTAGCACCAAAGGCTGAGCCAAAGCCAACGCAAAAGGCTGCTCAACAGCCCGCGCCGAAGCCAACCCCACCCAAGGCAGCACAAAAGCCCGCAGCGCCTTCGCCAAAGCCGGAGCACAAGACGCTACCCAAGACGGGACAAAAGCCAGCAGCAAAGCCTGCGCCAAAGGCTGTTGAAAAGCCAGCACCGAAACCGGAAACCAAGCCTGCAACAAAACCAGTAGCAAACGCTGCACCAAAGCCGGCAGCCAAGCCTGCACCACGACCGGAAACCAAGCCTGCTCAAAAGCCAGCAGCAAACGCTGCCCAAAAGCCGGCAGCCAAGCCCGCGCCAAAGAAAATTACGCCTAAGGCTGAGCAAAAGGCAGCGCCTGCACCAGTTGCCGTTCAGAAGCGACCTCGGCAGAACGTGCCCGAAGCGTTGGCAATTCCGCCGGAAAACAAGACTGTAAAACAGGATCGCCGCGCTCGCCTGCGCCAAGTCAAGGGACTGGATGGCCTGCGCGGACTCGCAGTACTCGCCGTAGTTATCTACCACTTTTTCGGCGACATACTGCCTGGTGGCTATCTGGGCGTAGACCTATTCTTCGTCCTCTCTGGATTCTTGATTACCTCGCTTCTGGTGCGCGAGTATCGCGTAAGTCAGACAATCAGTCTCAAAGACTTCTGGATTAGACGTTTTCGGCGCATTCTTCCCGCAGCGCTCGTCACACTATTCATAGTGACTGCGCTGGTCACCGCCATTGGCGGGGACATAGCAGTGGGGATTCGGGAGCAATTCCTGGGTACTCTGTTCTTCGTCAATAACTGGACCCAGATCGCCACTTCCCAGTCCTACTTCGCTGAAAACGAAGTTCAGGTGTTCGCACACTACTGGTCGTTAGCCGTCGAAGAGCAGTTCTATATCATTTGGCCACTTTTAACTCTGGCCATGTTTACCTTTACCCAGCGCAGACTCCACCGTGCCCCACGGCGAGTTCCCATGTTGGTAACGGTTCTTCTGGCAGTTGCCTCCGTGCTGGGTATGTGGCTGCTCTTCACCCCGGGTGAGGATCCAACACGGGTTTACTACGGCACCGATACACATGCTTTTGGCCTACTCATCGGAGCTTTCTTCTCGCTCCTTGTCACGTCAACTCAGAACGACCCGCGGGTGGATTCGTGGGCGTCAGTAGGTAAGTTCGAAGCACGCGTAGCCGGAGCGATCGGCTTCCTGGCCTTCATCGGCTACGCTGCGCAGCTTCTCTTCATGGGTGACGACCTTGCTTTCACCTACCGTGGTGGCCTGGCTCTCACCAGCGTGTTGGGTGTCCTGATGATCTGGGGCGTGATCCGCGAAACAGGCCCGCTGACTTTGATCTTCCGGACCAAAGTCATGCGTTGGTTGGGGCAGCGGTCGTTCTCTCTATACCTATGGCATTGGCCCGTCATCATGATCCTGCGAGAGCTCTTTAATGAGGACGGACGCATGCAGCACGAATGGATTCTGGGGCTAGTTGCGCTCCCCATTGCTCTGCTCATCTCCGAGATCTCCTACCAGCACGTCGAGAATCCCTTCCGCCGTCGCGGCTACAAGCAGACGTGGAAGAACTACGTGAACGCACGACCGAGCTATCACGAGATCAATGAAGGGTTCAAGAAGGTCGCCTGGCCTTTCGTACCGCTTCTTGTCGTAGCTAGTGTAGGCGGCGTGATCTACGGTGTGGTCAACTCGAACGATAAGACTGAGCTGGAACAACAGCTGGATCAGCTGCAACAAATGAACCAGTCGGCAAATAACAACAAGAAGGCCGCGCCTGCACCTGCCGCTCCATCCCCGAAGCCTGACCAGAAGTCAGCTCCGGTTCAAGGTAAAGACATTACGGCCGTAGGCGATTCTGTGATGCTTGCAGCAAGCCAAGCCCTGAATGCCGACTACCCCGGGATTTTTATCGACGCAGATGTATCCCGCCACTACACCGCAGGCGTCGAGGTACTGCGACAGCTTAAGGATTCCGGACAGTTGCGTTCCACGGTGTTCCTGGGATTCGGAACAAACGGCGCTGCATTCCCCGATCAGATGGAAGAAATGATCAACCTCATCGGGCCGGATCACACGATTGTGATGGCTACCCCCTACGGCGATCGCGAGTGGATGGGACAGGCACGCCAGGAGGTCATCGAAGCAGCCAAAGCCCATGACAACGTCTACCTGGCGGACTGGTGTGGCCATGCGCAAGCCCATCCGGATCTGCTGTTCGAAGATGGCGTTCACCCTATGCCGGAAGGCGCTGAGGAGTACTCGAAGGCATTCGGTGAAGCTCTCGAGCAATCCTCAGCCCATAAGAAGAAGACCACGTCCTCCTGCGCCTAGGTGCTCTCCTCCGGGCGTTGTGTGCCAATGCGTTTCCAGCCATTGAGGGCTAACCCGCTAGACTAATTGGCACTATGAGTACAACCGCATCCGAAGCCTCACGCCGCCGCACATTCGCCGTCATCGCCCACCCGGATGCCGGTAAATCCACTCTCACAGAGGCACTTGCCCTGCATGCCCACATGATTAAGGAAGCAGGCGCAGTGCACGGCAAGGCGGGCCGCAAGTCCACAGTTTCCGACTGGATGGACATGGAAAAGGATCGCGGTATCTCCATTGCCTCCTCTGCCCTTCAGTTCGAGTACGCACCGGAAGGGCACGAGGGCGAGCCGTTCATGATTAACCTCGTCGATACCCCGGGTCACGCCGACTTCTCGGAGGATACCTACCGCGTTCTTTCTGCTGTTGACGCCGCAGTGATGCTGATTGACGGAGCAAAGGGCCTTGAGCCTCAGACGCTGAAGTTGTTCCGCGTGTGCAAGGCGCGTGGCCTACCTATTGTGACCGTGGTAAACAAGTGGGACCGTCCAGGACGCAGCCCTCTAGAACTGGTCGACGAAATCGTCAACGAGATCCAGCTACAGCCCACTCCCCTGTTCTGGCCGGTCGGCGAGGCCGGAGACTTCCGTGGCTTGGCGCGCATTAACGACGACGGTGAAGCCGAGGAATACATTCATTTCCTTCGCACGGCGGGTGGTTCCACGATTGCCCCGGAAGAGCACTACACCCCGGAACAAGCCTCAGA
Source organism: Corynebacterium sp. TUM25015 (assembly GCF_056393505.1). Classification (NCBI taxonomy): domain Bacteria; kingdom Bacillati; phylum Actinomycetota; class Actinomycetes; order Mycobacteriales; family Corynebacteriaceae; genus Corynebacterium; species Corynebacterium sp. TUM25015. The sequence goes on from NZ_CM150783.1 coordinate 59,793, forward strand.
GCGAGAGGAAGATGCGTGGGATACCGCAGCCGAGGAAGTTGAGCTGCTGGCTGCCGATGGCGCACTACATGACCAAGAATTGTTCTTGGAGTGCACCACCTCTCCGTTGATTTTCGCCTCCGCCATGCTGAATTTCGGCGTCCACCAGATCCTGGATACCCTCTGCGCCCTGGCACCTGCACCCGCTGGCCGTGATTCCGACCCGAAGGTGTTGGAAGCCGCTGCAGGTGGGAACTCCGGTTCCATCGATGAGCATCGCGACCCGACTGACGAATTCTCTGGCGTGATCTTCAAGGTGCAGGCAGGCATGGATCGCAACCACCGCGATTCCCTGGCCTTCATGCGAGTGGTCTCGGGTGTTTTCGAACGTGGTATGCAGGTCACCCATGCGCAGTCGGGCAGATCTTTCTCCACGAAGTACGCACTGACGGTCTTTGGCCGCACTCGTGCGACGGTCGAAGCTGCTTACCCCGGCGACATCGTGGGTCTCGTCAATGCCGGCTCGCTCGCTCCCGGTGACACGATTTACAGCGGCAAGAAGGTTCAGTTCCCGCCCATGCCGCAGTTCGCCCCCGAGCATTTCCGCACTCTGCGCGCGAAGTCGCTGGGCAAGTACAAACAGTTCCGTAAGGCTCTTGAGCAGCTGGATTCCGAAGGCGTTGTACAGATTCTGCGCAACGATGCCCGCGGTGACGCGAACCCAGTGATGGCCGCAGTCGGCCCCATGCAGTTCGAGGTCATGCAAGCTCGAATGGATGTTGAATACAACGTGGAGACAGTGGCCGATCCTGTGCCCTACTCTGTCGCGCGACGTACCGACGCCGAATCCGCGCCGATGTTGGCGAAGCAGCGCGGTGTGGAAATTTTCACCCGCACCGACGGGGAACTCATTGCTCTCTTCGGCGACAAGTGGAAACTGGCCTTTGTGGAAAAGGAACACCCAGAGCTAACGATGGAGACATTGGTCGCTGACTAGTGCCTACTAGTAAGGCCAGCCTTGCTGGGAACGACTTCCCGCCATAATCTTGTGCAGGTATTGCAATTCTTCGCTACCTGTGCAATATTTTTCGCATGGCAAAATTTCTCTACCACGTAGGCCGTTCCGCCTACCAACACAAATGGCGCTTCCTCGCCGTCTGGCTGATCGTACTGATTGGCGTGGGCACCGCCTCCGCCCTCCTCACCAAACCCACCTCGCAGTCCTTCACCATCCCGGGCCTGGAATCGATCGAGACCCAGGAGAAGATCAAGGAGGACTTTCCTAATAGTGAAAACACCAACCAGCTAGAGGCCGCAAAGGGCAAGCTAGTTATACAGGCTCCCGAGGGGCAAACACTTGCCGAAGGTGAAGCCGCCCAGGCAACTGAAGACGTTTTGCAGGCGCTGCAAGAACTCGATTTCTTGAAGGACAAGGAAAAACTCGTTTCCCCTGTCCTGGCCAGCGAAAACATGCACCAGCAGATGGCTCCGATGAAACAGAAGCAGGGCATGCCGAAGGAGCAGATCGCCTCTGACATCGCAGCTTTGAGCCCGCTGAGTCCCGATAAGCGTACTGGCACGATCGAAGTCGCATTCGACGCAGAGACCGCCACCGACGTACCCGCCGAAGACATCCAGAAGTTCGAAGAAGCGGTCAAGAATCACCAAGGCAATCTCCAGGTCGGCTGGAACGGCAACGCATTCCAGCAACCCGAAATGAACATGACCTCCGAGATCATTGGTCTGGCCGTCGCCGCCATCGTCCTGATCGTCACGTTCGGCAGCCTTGTGGCCGCTGGCCTGCCGCTATTGTCCGCAGTCATCGGCGTGGGCACTGGCATCGGCATCGTCATGGCAGCCACCTCCGTCACCGACAGCATCAACTCCATGACCCCCACCCTGGCATCCATGATCGGCCTGGCTGTGGGCATTGACTACGCGCTATTCATCCTCTCCCGCTACCGCAGCGAATTGATCGCGCACGTGGACGGGCAGGATCTCGAGCCCAAGGAACTGCAGCAGAAGTTCAAGGCTATTCCGGTCAAGGACCGCGCCCACTTGGCTGGTCTCGCCGTCGGCAAGGCCGGTTCCGCAGTGGTCTTCGCAGGCCTCACCGTATTGATCGCTCTGGCCGCATTGTCCATCATCAACATTCCGTTCCTTACCGCCATGGCTCTGGCCGCAGCCGGCACCGTAGCCATTGCAGTCATCGTCGCGATCACCCTTTTGCCCGCCATCATGGGTCTGATCGGCACAAAGGTTTTCGCTGGCCGTGCCCCGATTGTGAAGGCGCCGGATCCGGAAAACGAAAAGCCCACAATGGGTCTCAAGTGGGTGCGCATCATCCGTAAGAAGCCCGCCTTGTGGCTAATCGGCGCGGCAGTACTACTGGTCTTGCTTGCCATCCCTGCAATGAACCTCCGGCTCGCCATGCCATCTGACGGATCCATGGCCAAGGGCACTCCCAACCGCATCGCCTACGAGATGTCAGAGGAGGGTTTCGGTGCTGGCCGCAACGCTCCAATGCTCGCACTCGTGGAGTATCCGGACCTAAAGGGCAAGGAAAAGGCCGCAGCCGCCCAGCAGGCCGTCGCTACCATCCAGGGCACCGACGGCGTTGAAAATGCCCAGTTGGTTCAGACCAACGGCGACCCACAGAATCCTGCTGACATGGGCACGGCCGCTCAGGTGATGATCACCCCGTCGTATGGTGCTACGGATGCCCGTGCTGCTGACGTACTCGAACAGATCCGCGCTGAGGAGTCCAGCTACTCCGAGAAGACCGGTGCCACCTACGCCATTACCGGTGTAACCCCGATGTACGAGGACATCTCTCAGCGTCTATCAGAGGCTCTCATCCCTTACATCGCAATCGTCCTGGTACTGGCATTCATCCTGCTCATGGTCGTCTTCCGCTCCATTTGGGTGCCGCTGATCGCAGCGGTCGGCTTCGGACTGTCGGTGGCCGCCACGTTCGGCGTTACCGTCGCACTGTGGCAGGAAGGTTTCGGAGGTATTGTCGACGACCCCCAGCCGATCATCTCCTTCTTGCCAATCATGCTGATCGGCATCGTGTTCGGTCTAGCGATGGACTACCAAGTCTTTCTTGTTACCCGCATGCGCGAAGGCTGGGCGCACGGCAAGACTGCCGGCAACGCTACCGCCAATGGCTTTAAGCACGGGGCCCGAGTAGTTACGGCCGCAGCGCTCATTATGATGTCGGTCTTTGCTGCGTTCGCTCTCGCCGACGAGCCATTCATCAAGGTGATGGGCTTTGCTCTAGCCGCCGCCGTATTTTTTGACGCCTTCATTGTCCGCATGACCTTCATCCCAGCCACTATGTTCCTTCTCGACGAGCATGCGTGGAAGTTCCCCAAGTGGCTAGGGAAGATCATCCCCACGGTCGATGTCGAAGGCGAAAGCCTGATCGGTCTCAAAGCTGACGGAAGCCGCGATTCGGAACCTGAAGCCAAAGCTGACGGGGCGCACCTTCAAGAATCCCAGCAGGAGGGACGATAGAGGGCGTCGTTAGGCAAACAGGCGAACAGTAGTCAAAGAAGGATGGCGCGCGAAATGAGTAACCAAAACGGCAATCAACCTGCGGAAAAGACACTTGGCCTAAGAGATCGCAAGAAAGCTGAGACTCGCGAACGCATTGCCCAGGCTACCGTTGAAATTCTGGTCAACGAGGGAGCAGAGAATGCGACAATTGCCCGTATCGCAGAAAAGGCGGACATTTCCGCGCGCACTTTCCACAACTATTTCCCCCACCGGGAAGCAGCTTTGTTATTCATACTTAATCAATTTGTCGACGAAATGGTTAACATTGTGGAAGTCGCAAGACCCGGCCAACCTTTAATCTCAATCGCCGAGAACATTGCGGTAAACCTCTATAATCGCCCGTCAGAAAATCCCAGGAGTATCGACACTCTCCCCCGCCTCGCTGACCACCTCCGCAGTATTCCACCTCATCAACGAGAGGAACTTTTCGCAGAGGATCAGCGGCACTTCAGTTCCGGAGTGGAGTTCTTTTCCCCACTTGTAGAAGCATTTCAGCAATACAGCAAGCGGGCAGGAAACACCCTATCCACTGTCAATGCACTACTCCTCATCAATACCATGATGTTCATTCCCGGCATCTTCGTGGAGCTCAATAAGACGGGCGATGTCACCACCGAACAAGATATTCGAAACGTTTTCCAATTACTGGCAAATGGCCTCTCTGAACTCCGTTAACTCTTAGAAAACGCTAGATGAACAGTTTTCATTATCGAGTTCAAGCTTCAGCTGCAGCAGTCCTGCTACACTACTCTTCAATCAGCTTTATCGCGCTCATCGAACACATTGGGCATATTGAAAGGTTTCCTCACTCTCATGGCGGCAAACGCGACCATTCCCGACCCCTCTGCCTCTAGGCGTGAACAGAAAAAGGCCGAGACTAAACAAAACCTTATTGATGCCGCGATCAATCTGTATTTGAACGACGGACCGGATGCAGCCACGGTACATGCTATTACTAAGAACGCTGGTGTGTCTCCCCGTACCTTCCACAACTATTTCGAACGCCGCGACGATGTCTTCGCATACTATTTGCACGACGTTTTTGAGAACTTCGCCCGGCGCGTCAAAGAGGTCGCCACAGACCACCGCACTGGCCGCACCGCCGACATTCTGCGCGACACCATGTGGATCTACTGCTCCCCACTAGGGCCGGAGTCCGGGGACAACTCTTCACAGATCTCCGACCCCATCACCCCAGATGTCCGCAAGTTCAAGCCTCTACTCATCATGCTGGAACATCCTCATCAGAACAGTAGCGGCGACAGCCTGGAAGTAGATCTCCCAACCCTTACCGCACCCGGCACTCAGGCGCTATGTGAGATCGATCCCAACCTCACCCCCTTCGATGCTTTCCTTCTATTAGATGTTGCTTTCAGCATTGCTCTGCGCGCTATGGAGGCCGCGGTGGACGAGAGGCTCGCAGGCGATGCCACCCCGCGGGAACTCTACGATCGAGCCTTCGACATGCTGGCTAGCGTAGATCGCAGTTAAAAGACCAATGCAGTTAAAGGGCTAATACACTCTGAAGTGCTTACCCGGTTTTCTGCCGCGGACCCGAATGGGGAAAGATGGTGACTGTGGAATCCGAGGGAATCTTTACAACACTTCTCAACGCAACACTGTTCATAGGCGGCTACCCGATCCTCTGGCGAGAGATCATCGGCAATCTGTTCGGCCTCGCCTCCGCCGTCGGCGGAATGAAGCGCGTGGTCTGGGCCTGGCCCGTCGGCATCATTGGCAATATCCTGCTATTCACCGTATTCCTGGGCGGACTCTTCCACACCCCACAAGACCTCGACCTCTATGGCCAAGCTGGGCGCCAGGTGATGTTCCTGATCGTCTCTGTCTACGGCTGGTATCAGTGGAATCGCGCCCGTACCGCCGGTCTGCGCGAACCAGATAACACTGATCCTTCGCGCTCCATCGTCAGTGAACCCGCGGCGGACAGTGCCGCCGTTCAGCCCAGCTGGGCCAGCGCCAAGGAACGCCTGGGGATGCTCGCCTTCGCCGTCTTCGGCACCATCGGCTTCGCACTCGTCTTCGATACGCTGGGCTCCTGGGGCCCATGGGCAGACGCCTGGATTTTCACCGGCTCTATCCTCGCCACCTTCGGAATGGCTCGAGGCTGGACGGAGTTCTGGCTCATTTGGATCGGCGTGGACATCGTAGGGGTGCCTCTCCTACTGTCTGCCGGCTACTACCCCTCAGCCGCGCTATACCTGGTCTACGGCGCATTCGTTCTGTGGGGCTTTTTCGTATGGCTGCGGGTGCAACGCAAGGAAAGCGCCTAATCCCCTAACTATCCCAGCAGCTCCTGCCATTTCTGCACATCCACTTCGTCCGTGGACGCAGGCTCAAATTGAGCATTGAAATCCTTGTGTTCCAGTACAGCGCGAACACCCTCAATGAAATTCTTCCCCCGACGCAGCTCTGAGCCAACCTTGTACTCCATGTCCAAAGCCTCACGCAGTGTTGAGTTTTCCGCACGACGGAACAGCTCCACGGTAGCCACCAGGCTCTCAGGGCTGGCTCCCTTCAAGCAATCTGTCACCTTGGTTATGAACTGCGCCAACTCGGCGTCAGAAACAGAATCCGCATCCTTAGCAATCCGGGCCCCGATTTCGGCCCACGAGCCTTCGGCGAAAGTCTGCTCAATCCACTCGGAGTGGCTCTGCAGCGTAGAAACTGGTTCGTCCAGCTCTTGTAGTTCCAGCGCATGTTCGCGCAGTGCCTCTGGCAATTCATCTGTTTGCAAAGCAGCTTCGAAAGCGTGAACATCTGCCACCAGGTTCGTACCCAGCCCGGTGTAAAGCATATCTGCCGGGCTTAGGCGCCACCCTGTCGTAGCGATAAACAGGCCAATGGCTGGCGGAACATCCAGATGGGTCAGCTTGTGCGACATCCCTACGTCGGGCACGAACCCGATCGCCGCCTCTGGCATAGCGCCGAGCGTACGGGGAGTGATGATGCGGTGCGATCCGTGTACGGAAATGCCCATACCCCCGCCCATAACGATTCCTTCAAGCAGTGCAATGACGGGTTTGTTGACTATGGACAGGCGTTCGTTGAGGTCGTATTCCTCCTCGAAGAAGGCGTCACCGAATCGGTACATGCGCTTCATGTCCCGCGTGCGCACGTAGCGCACGTCGCCGCCGGCACAAAATGCTCGATCGGAGGAGGACTTGATGACAATGAAGCGGATCGAATCGTCATCGGCCCATCTATCGACCGCCTCGCGGATCAGGCGAATCATCTCCGCGTTCAAGGAATTGAGAGCCTTCGGGCGATTCAGCTCGATCACTCCGACGCGTCCCGCTACAACAGCGGTAACCTCCGCCTCCGGGTCATACATCGGCTGCTTCCTCTTCTTGTCTGCCATGCAACTATAATTGCAGGAACCAGAAAAGCGCGCAGCCTAAAGTAAGTTTTCCCTCATCAGAATAGAAAAAAGCTAGGCAGATTCTCAGACCTGCCTAGCTTTTAGTGACCTTGAGAACTCCTATTTCTTCTTCTTGGACTTCTTGTCACTCTTCTTGGACTTGGACTTGGCTTTATCCTTCTTGTTTTTGTCCTTGGATTTTTCCTTATCGCCCTTCTTGGACTTGGATTTCTTGCCGTCACTGCCGTTTTTGGACGCCGCAGCCTCCTCGGCCACACGCTTGGCTTCCTTCTTCACCAGATCCTTCTCCAGCATCTTCGCCACATCCGGAACATAACGGAACTGGGTACGCGGCGGGCGCTCATAGGTGGAATCGGATTCCGGCCGCTCCGGGATCTTCGGAACGTTCTTTTCGACATACTCCCACGGAATCGTGTTCAACAGGTGGTTGATCACGTTAATTCGGGAGCGTTTCTTATCCTCAGACTCCACTGTGTACCACGGGGCGGAGGGAATGTCGGTGTGGACGAACATTTCGTCCTTCGCACGCGAGTAGTCCTCCCAACGGGTGATGGACTGCAAATCCATTGGGGACAGCTTCCACTGGCGCAGTGGATCCGACTGGCGAGATTGGAAGCGGCGAATCTGCTCTTCATCGGAAACAGAGAACCAGTACTTGCGCAAGATAATGCCGTCTTCTACCAACAGTCGCTCAAAGATAGGCGCCTGGTGCAGGAAGCGACGGTACTCCTGGGTTGTACAGAAGCCCATCACGCGCTCGACACCAGCGCGGTTGTACCACGAGCGGTCGAAGATAACGATCTCACCGGCCGTCGGCAGCTTCTCAATATAGCGCTGGAAGTACCACTGACCTTGTTCGCGAGAGTTCGGCGCGGGCAGCGCCTCGATGCGACAAACACGTGGGCTGAGGTACTGAGTGATGCGCTTGATCGCGGACCCCTTGCCCGCTGCGTCGCGCCCCTCCATCACAATGACGATGCGCGCGCCGGTTTCCACCACCCACTGCTGCATTTCGACGAGTTCCGCCTGGAGCCTCTTCAGCTCCTCTTCATAGGCCTGTTTGTCCAGCTTGGGTAGTGCGTTGTTCATTGTTCCAAGCTTAGTTCTTTGCAGGCGGCAACGCCTAATGCACCACCATCGTCAACCGCTCGCGAACCTTCCGCGATGAAGATGGAATAATAAGCCTTTATGCAGACTAAGGAAGACACCCCGGCGCACGTCGAAGATTTCAGGCACCTCAAAATCGGCTTCCCTCTGAAAGTCGTACTCAGCGTACTCGCGGTGCTGTCTTTCCTTCCCACGATTGTGAACACTCGGGGCTTCCACTATCACCTGGATCTCGATGTTTACCGGGTGGGCGCGCAACGAGTACTGGATGGTCAGGAGCTTTATAGCGGCCACTTCCACATCATCGGCGATACGTTCCTGCCTTTTACCTATCCTCCTATTTCGGCGGTATTGTTCACTCCTCTTGCGGTACTTCCCTATGACCTCTCAGCCGTATTGCTCGCTTCCGCCACGGTGCTCCTTACCTGGTGGATGTTCGCCTACACTCTGCACATGGCGGCGAGGGTGGATCGCACCTCTGCCGCATGGGTCTCGGTCGCGTTGACAACTGTTCTTATCCACCTGAGCCCCATCCACACCACCTTGGCCTATGGGCAGATCAACGTGTTGTTGATGGGCATGGTTTTTGCCGATGCACTGGTCGTTCCTCGTCGTTATCGGGGTCTGCTCACGGGTGCTGCGGTAGCCATCAAATTGACGCCCGCAGTGTTCGGCCTGTGGTTCCTGTTGCGCAAGGACTGGGGTTCCATCGTGCGCATGGGTGCGGGCACGCTGGGTACCACGGCTCTGGCTTGGCTGATTCTGCCCAGTGACTCCAAGGAATATTGGACTCACACGCTGCGCGAAACCGGACGCATCGGCAACCATGAGTATGCCTTGAACCAAAGCCTTAACGGCCTCCTTCACCGCTTCGGGCTACAGACGCAGGACTCCTCAAGCTTGCTGTGGATAATCCTGGTGTGCGTCTCGCTAGTGGTCATCACCTTCGTCATGTTCAGCTTGCTCAAGGCCGATGCTCCCATCGCTGCTCTTAGCGTCAACGCGTTCTTTGCTCTGCTAGCCAGCCCGATTTCCTGGAATCACCACTGGTCTTGGGCACCGGTACTTCTGGTGGCATTAGCGGGCTACGCCTTCGCCACCCCTGCCTCCCCTGTGGGCACCCCGCGCTGGCTGTGGACTTCCCTGGTGGTATTGGGGTTCGCGGCCTTCGCCTTCGAACCCACCGCCTTCGTCCCCTTCCAGGAACAGCGTGAGCTGGATTGGAATCTCTGGCAGGTCATTGTGGGTAACTCTTACCTGTGGTGGACCATCCTTGCGTTGGCAGTGATGACCATTCACTTCGCGTTGTCCCACAAGAGCCGCCCTGTCCCTCCGTCCCCCGCTGAGACACAGAACTAGCGTGTCCTAGCACTCAGGGACATTGACTGAAACATTCGTCGCCAAGCCTCCGCCGGCAGTTTCCTTGTACTTTTCGGACATGTCCCTTCCGGTCTGTCGCATGGTCTCAATGACCTCATCCAAGGTGACATGGTGGTCTCCGTCCCCGCGCATAGCCATCTTCGCAGCATTGATGGCTTTCCCGGCGCTGATGGCATTTCTTTCGATGCATGGAATCTGCACCAAACCACCGATCGGATCACACGTAAGCCCCAGCGAATGCTCCATGGCAATCTCCGCTGCATTGGCGACCTGGCGTGGTGAACCACCCAGTACCTCCGCCAATCCAGCTGCGGCCATAGAGGCAGCGGAGCCAACCTCGCCCTGGCAGCCGACCTCAGCTCCGGAGATGCTGGCGCGTTCCTTGTACAGCGATCCAATCGCTCCCGCGGCCAGCAAGAATCGCCGGTTGACGTCAAAAGGATCCTGCTTCCCCGCAGGGGTGAACTCGCGGGCATAAAACATCACAGCCGGGATAATGCCTGCCGCTCCGTTGGTCGGGGCGGTCACCACCCGTCCACCGGCAGCGTTTTCCTCATTCACAGCGAGCGCCACCAGGTTCACCCAGTCCTCGGAAAACTCCGCGCTGCGATGCGGATCTTCCTCCATGAGCTGGTCGTACCAGCGCTTGGCGCGGCGGCGTACCATCAGAGCGCCGGGCAGCACTCCGGCAAAGGACACGCCCCGCTTGGCACAATCCTGCATGGCCTGCGCAATAGCATCAAGGTTCGCATTGATCTGCTCATCGGTGCGCAACGATTGCTCACAGCGCCGCTGCACCTCTCCCAGACTTAATCCCTCGTGTTCGGCCAGCGAGATCAGCTTGTCACCGGATTCGAACAACCACGGACCGGATAGTTCATCGAGAGTGGGAACTTCCTCTTCGGTGCGGATGAAGCCACCGCCGATGGAATAGTAGGTCTGTTTTAGTGGCTCCACGCCATTCACACCGTTGACCACAAAGGTCATCGCATTTGTATGCACCGAGCGACGCACAGTGGGACGTAAAACAATGTCCTCGAAGCCACATGTGATCGGCAAGTTTTTATCCCCTGCCAGATGGATGGTGCGCGTAGCCCGGATCTCCTCCAGGCGGGTCTGCATATAATCCGGGTCGATCTGCGCCGGATCGGCACCGTCCAGCCCCAGCAGACACGCTCCGAGCGTTCCGTGGCCCGCGCCCGTAGCCGCCAGCGAGCCATAGAGGATGATGCTGATGCTGGGACCGTTCTCGCCCTCATCGGGTAAGCTCACCACATTCGCCAGCTTGTCAGCGCCCAGCGGGTGCAAGCCCTCGTCGGAGCCTGAATCGGTGGCGCTGGGGGACGCGGCGTCATCGGCAAAAAGCGCCTTGACCTGCTGCGCGAATGAGAGCCCCGCGCGCATGGGTCCGACGGTGTGTGAGGATGACGGGCCTACGCCGATCTGGAAGAGATCGAAAACACTGACGGTCATGCTGATTACTGGGCTAGTTGTCCTCGACGCGGAACTCAGCCATGCGATCCCACTCGGTCTTGCCCGGGATCTTCGTATTGATGATCTCCGGGGTCTCCAGCAGGTACTTCGGCATTTCATCGCAGGCGCGCTTGAAGTGCTCGGACTCAACGTGTGCAACGTCGCTATCGTCCTGGAAAGCTTCGATCAGTAGGTACTCATTCGGGGTTTCCGGATCGCGGAACCAGTCGAAGAAGATGTTGCCCTCCTCCGCACGGGTGGACTCGGTGAACCAGGAGACCTCCTGCAGGAAGGTGTCGGCGAACTCTGGGCGAACCTTGTACTTAACGTTGATAAGGATCATGGTTCCCCAGCCTACGCTTTTCTGCGGTATGCAAGCAGCCCCGGCTCGTATTAGCCGTTGTCGACACCGACTTCTTTCTCCGGCCCCTGGGTGAGCATTGCCTCGTCCAGTTGTTTCCGCAGTTCTTCAGCCCGAACAGGGTTGAAGTCTTCCCCGCCGACCATCGCGAGCATGGCGTCCAGCACCCCATTGCCGTAATTGTGCCCATGTCCATTCGGCACATTGGCCGCGACGGGAAGATCCATCGTGACCTGCCAGAACGTAACAAAAGGAATCCACGACATCGACGGCGAGCGGTCGAACCCAGCGGGTTCCTTTAACCAGTCTGGTTCCCTGGCTATCAGCGACGGTGACCACCACACCACTGGATCAGAGGGGTGTTGCAGGAAAAGGATGCGCGGGTGGTGCCAACCACCTGGGGAATTCAAGTCCACCTCATCACGCCAACTCCAGATTTCATCGGTGTTTTCGGCGAAGCGCACATTCAACCCGCCCGCGTATTCCGCAGAAACCTGCGGCGAACCGGGATCGCGCCGGTCAACCAGGCCGTGCCACAACTTGTTGGAATTCGGTGGCCCCACCCATAGCAGACCATCAACGCTGGCGGCGATGTCCCGAACACCTGAAAACGCGCCACTGCCGGCATTGGTACCTAGGGATTCGCCATAGACGTAGAGCTTAGGCCGATGGTTCTTCGGCAAAGTGTGCCACCAGTCGACGACGGTGGAAACTAGCGCCTCGCCAGCGTCTTCCACACGCTGCTGATCAGCGATGAACTGTACGCCGCTAGGCAGGTACGAGTATTGCGCCGAAGCGATAGCGGAGTCACCATCAAACATCAGCTCGAAAGCTTGAGCAGCCGTGGGGTTCACCCACCCTGTGCCGGTCGCGGGAACCACCAACAGCGCCCGACGGTCCTTTGCCCCTGTCCGTTTCAACTCATTGACCACACTTTCCGCGCGCGCCGCGTCGGTATCCTCGTTGCCATTCTTCAAGCTGGCATATACCCGGATGGGTTCTTTGCTAGGGCGGCCGGTGAGCTCTTCAAGTTCGTTCTTATAGAGCCCCAGTCCAACAAAGCGCGTACCGAAAGCACCCAGGTCTTCCCATTTATTGGGTGACGCCGAACTACCGGAACGCTCCGGCACATGAGGCTGTTTCAGGTCCGCTCTAATCTCCTGGTCACGGACAGAAAACACATTTTCAGTTGCGTGCACGATCGTGCCGGGCACAACCGTATCTACAACGAACCCCAAGGCCAGCACAACCGCCATCCAGGCAAACAATTGTCGAGTAACTCCGCCGAGACGGCGCCCGACTGGGCCTTCCTCCAAGACTTCGATCAGCCAGAGCAACCCCTTGCCCACAAGGACAATCAGCGCCCACAAGCCAATGCCAACGGGCAACACCAACAGGAACTCTCCCGCCGTATAGGCCTCCGCGCCCATTAGGTTTGCCAGCTCCTGCTGCCAGCGGACAGCGAAGGAGATCCACACCAATAGAGCCAGAATCACAATAAGGACGAAGACGACCTCCAGGCCGGTCTTGAGTTTCCCCATCCTCTGGTCACTCAGACCAGCGCGGAGTTGGAAGCGGCGCACATATTCCCTGGCTTTGCGGCGCCACTTCCACAGAGGTTCGCTGAAGTATTTGTGCAGAAACGCCTCCCACAGCCAATGCAGAAACACGCCCATGATGTAGCCCGTACCACCGGAGATACCAGCGACGACTCCCTGGAAAAGCCAGTCGCGTGGCAACAGCGAAGGGGTCAGCGAGGCTGCAAACAACAGCGCACCGACAACCACGCCACCGGGATCAACGTGGGACTCCCACTGATCCCTGGCGGCGCTAAACCTCTCCGCAAGCTCCTCCTCGGCATCGGAGGCAACATCAGCTATCTTCAAGCTTCTCCCCAATTTCCAGCCACTTCATCTCTAGATCGCCGTGTTCATCCTGGGCTGCCTTCAAATCTTTATCAAGTGCAGCTAACTCCTCGGTGACAGGCTCCCCAGTGGCCGCCTTTTCTGCCACCTCATTCATCTTCTCGTGGAAGGAATTGATCTTTGCTTCGACCTTGGTCATCTTCCTTTCCAGCGCACTCATTTCCTTAGTGAGAGCATGAACCTCCTTGGCACCGAGGCTGGGGCGTCCAGAAGAAACAGCGTCAGACTCTGCACCGGCGGCAGAACCAGCAGCGTCGAACGACAGGGTGTTCTTGCGCTCCTCCGCACTGGCCTGTTGTTTGCGGTGCTCTAGGTACTGCTCAATTCCACCGGGCAGGTTAGTCAACTGTCCATCGCCGAAAAGCGCCCAGGTGGAATCGCAGATGCGCTCGATCAGATACCGGTCGTGGGAAATGACCACGAGCGTGCCGGGCCATTCATCCAGCAAGCTTTCGAGCTCTTGCAGCGTATCGATATCGAGGTCATTGGTCGGCTCGTCCAGCAGCAGCACGTTCGGTTCGCTCATGAGCACGCGAGTGAGCTGCAGGCGGCGCTTTTCGCCACCAGAAAGATCGCCGATGGGTGTGCGTTGCCGCTTCGCGCTAAAGCCCAGGCGCTCAGCCAGTTGCGAAGCAGTGATTTCCTTTTCCCCGAAGGTCACATAGCTGGCAACATCCTCAACGGATTCGAGCAACCGCTTCGTGGGATCCAGGTCGTCCAGCTCCTGGCGTAACCATCCCAGGCGCACAGTCTTGCCTTCCACACGACGTCCGTTGTCCAATGGCGCTTCACCGGCCAAAGTGCGCAGCAGTGTGGTCTTTCCAGAGCCATTTACTCCGACCAGGCCAATGCGTTCGCCGGGGCCGAGGCGCCAGGTCAGGTCATCGACCAGAGTGCGCCCGTCGGGCGTGGTGATACGCGCGTCTTCCAGATCGATGACCTTTTTGCCCTGACGGCGTGCGGAGAAGCTCATGAGCTCCACTTTGTTTCGCATCGGCGGCACATCGGCGATCAAAGACTCCGCGGCCTCAATGCGGTATCGCGGCTTGGAGGTACGCGCCGGTGCGCCGCGGCGCAGCCACGCCAATTCTTTACGCGCCAAGTTTTGACGTCGCTGTTCAGCGGCATCGGCCTGGCGGGCACGTTCCGCGCGAGCGAAAGTCCAGTCGTTGTAGCCGCCCTCGTACACGTCCACCACTCCGTCGTGTACCTCCCAGGTGTGGTTGGCGACTGTGTCCAGGAACCAGCGGTCGTGGGTGACGATAACCAGCGCAGTATTGCGACTCAGTAGGTGCTCAGCGAGCCACTGCACGCCCTCGACATCCAGGTGGTTGGTCGGCTCATCCAGAATCAACAGGTCGAGATCCTGCACTAGAGCAGCGGCCAGGCCCGTGCGACGACGCTCACCACCGGAGAGCTCCTGCACCTTCGCATCCAGCCCCAGGCGGGCGATATCCAATCCGTTAAGCACGCTGCGGACCTTCGGATTGCCCGCCCATTCGTACTCCTGCAGCCCTAGTGGTTCCAGCACTGCCCCAGCGACGGTCATAGCTGCCGGTGCGTCGCGCAGTACATCCTGGGTGACCATGGCCATGCGCAGGTCGTTGTTGTGGCTCACACGCCCGGAATCCGGTTCGTCCTTCTTACTCAGAATATTCAGCAGGGTGGACTTACCCCCACCGTTGAGTCCCACTACGCCAATCCGGTCGTTGCTATCCACGCCGAGGCTCACGTCATCAAGCAGGGTCTTTAGCCCGTAGCTCTTCGAGACTTTTTCTAGGTTGATGAGGTTAGTCACGTACTTCCTCCCTTTTTATGACGCCCGCAGCTGCAGCTGGGGAACTAGTCGTCATTGTGGAGCTGGCTTTTCCAGCAACGCTTACG
This sequence comes from Corynebacterium sp. TUM25015, assembly GCF_056393505.1. Lineage (NCBI taxonomy): Bacteria > Bacillati > Actinomycetota > Actinomycetes > Mycobacteriales > Corynebacteriaceae > Corynebacterium > Corynebacterium sp. TUM25015. Next base: position 74,863 of record NZ_CM150783.1, read on the forward strand.
GCTGTGGCAACCTCCACCGCGTCGTCAGCAGAAGCACACAGCATGGCCACGGTCGGGCCGGAGCCGGAAACGATTGCGGCAATGGCCCCGGCTTCAGCGGCGGCTCTGAGGGTTTCCCGCAGACTGGGCAGCAGACTAATGGCCGGTGCCTGCAGATCGTTGACTAGAAGTTTGCCTACCTCTTTGGGGTCACCCCCGCGAAGGGCAGTGATCAAAGCTTCGGGGCTGCCCGCGCGGGTGGCCTTTGGGCTGTTCACTTCTGCACTAGCACGCTGCTGATCGAGTTGTTTGAAAACCGACGGGGTGGACAGGCCGCGTTTATCAGTGGCGATGGCCCAGTGATATCTACCTGTGGCTATCACGGGCATGAGGTTCTCGCCCTTGCCTGTGCCCCATGCAGTGCCGCCGAGGAGGCAAAAAGGAACATCTGCTCCCAGGTCAGCGGCCAGTTCTACCAGTTTTGCACTATCCGGGCGACGCGGAGCACGGGGGTCCGGAAAGTACAGCTCTGTAGCGGCAATCAACGCCGCCGCGGCATCTGCCGAACCACCGGCCATGCCACCAGCAACGGGGATCCCCTTGTCGATATGGATATGCACGGGCTTGTCTGCCCAGGGCACATGAGCTTTCCGTGCCAAGTCTTGGATAACAGCCACAGCCTTCCACGCCAGGTTGCTGGAATCCTGCGGTACCAGGTGTGCGTCAAAGCCGGAGACGCTCCACGTGCACTCCGCGGGATCATCATCCTCGCGCAGAGCTACGGTGACCTCCTCCTTCAGGGAGACAGCCTGAAAGATCGTGTCCAGCTCGTGGTATCCATCTTCCCTGGCCGGACCTACGCCTAAGTGCAAGTTAACCTTGCCGTGCGCACTCGCCGTTATGGAGCGATATGGAGGTTTTTGGGGTCCAAAAATATGCGACACGCTCATCGAGCCCCTCGCTGACTTCCTTGCAGGGAGGTCACGGCAAGCTGCACAAATTGCTGGGTGGAGAGCTTCTCGCCACGCAGGGTTGGATCGATCCCCGCGCTGCGCAGCGCCTCCTCGGCAGCTTGACCGCTACCGAAATGGCCGGACAGTGCGGCCCTTAAGGTCTTGCGCCTTTGCAGGAATGCCGCATCGGCCAAAGCAAACACTTCACGGCGCAGCGCTTCTGATTCAGTGTCTTCTGCTTCAGTGTCTTCTGATTCAGTGTCTTCGCCAGCTTCACGGACGATCTCCGCCCATGGCTGCTCTCCCTCGGCATAGCGGTCTATCCGCACCAGACCAGAGTCGATCTTGGGGGCAGGCCAGAAAACGTTTTTACCGATGGTCGCCGCGCGGTTGACGGAACCATAGAATCCAGCCTTCACACTGGGCACTCCATAGATTTTGGAGCCAGGAGTCGCAGCTAGGCGGTCTGCAACTTCCAGCTGCACCATGACGAGCACGCGATCGATGCTGGGGAATTCCTCCAGCATGTGCAAGAGCACAGGCACGGAAACGTTATAGGGAAGATTCGCGACAAGTGCGGTGGGAAGTGGGCGTCCCGCGTTCGCAAAGTCCTCGGCCGTGACGACCATTGCGTCCTTGAGAATCACCGCAGTGTCAAGGCCTTCGGCGCCTTGTTCTGCAAGGGTTGCGGGTAGCTTTCCGGCCAGTCGTGGGTCGATTTCGACGGCAGTGACACTCGCTCCGGTTTCCAGCAGCGCCAGAGTCAAAGACCCCAGGCCAGGTCCGATTTCTACCACGTTGTCCGCGGCGGACACGTCGGCGGCCTTCACGATTTTGCGCACTGTGTTGGGGTCGTGGACGAAGTTCTGCCCCAGCTTCTTGGTGGGGTTTAGGTCCAGTTCTTCGGCAAGCTGCCGGATCTCATTTGGCCCCAGCAGCCGAATCTTCCGTTCATTCACCATTCACAGGATAGTCGAGCTAGTGCCCGATAAAAACCGATGAAGGTGCGCGGTGAGGCGAGCGGGTTAGCGTATACCCAACTTGGAAGTGCAGGCAGGCCATGCACCCCAGCCCTGGGCAGCCTGTACCTTCTTTGCCACGGCGATCTGCTGCTCTCGGGTTGCCATGTGGGCAGCCGGTGCGTACTGCGTGCCGCCGAAGCCTGCCCAGGTGGACGGGGTGAACTGCAGGCCTCCGGAGAAACCGTTGCCGGTGTTGATGGACCAGTTGCCGGTGGACTCACACTGTGCCAGCTGATCCCATACGGAACCGTCGGCTACAGACGGTGCAGCTGCGCCCGTGTTGGAGTCCTTGGAATCCTCACTGTCGGCAGCCTTCTTGGTGCCGCGGATGATTACGCGCTCCTTCGGAGCAGCGATCTCCTTGGAGGACTTCTCGTCGCGGCTTACTTCCTGGCCATTGACGGTACGGACGGTGACAGTGACGCGAGCCTTGCCCGGAGCACCCTTTTCGACAATCTTTTCCTTGCCCTCTGGCATGTTCGGGTCTTCCTTCACACGCTCCGGAGCCGGAACTTCCTTCACCTTAGTTTCATCGCGGGTGGCGATGCGGGTGACGTCAATGTGCATCCCCTCTGCCAGCGGGGTGTCTGCGGCCGGGGTGACCTTGTCTTCCTTGCCCAGCGGGGTGCCACGCATTTCGAAGATCTCGCCCACGGTGCGGGCGGGCAGGCTCATGCGACCCTCTTCACCACCGTCGTTCAAGGTGAACTTCTTCGGGGTAACGATCTCCAGCTCCATGCCGTCGAGCGGGATTTCCTTGTTGCGCGTCTGAGACAGCTGGTTTGCAGCATCGCTACGACCGATCTGATCCAGCAGGGAGCCTACGGTCAGCGCGGTGGTATCAATTTTTTCCTGCTTGCCGTCGATGGTGAGCGCCACGGTGCGAGCGCTGCGCACGGTGATCGTGGAGTTGTCGCCGATGGCCTCATCGAGTGCCGGGGTAACCATGGCACGGTTATCGATTTCCACGCCAGCGGACTTTAGGGCGCCCTTGACGTCGCCGGACATGGTGCTGGCCTGGATGATATCGCCGTTGACGTCGAGGGTGACCGACTTCTGCCCAGCGACCGCAACGCCGCCGCCGACAACCAGGGTGGCGAGCATGCCACCCGTGGCGATGCGCAGCGGGGTGGAGTTGGTGTTGTTAATGCGGTGCAGGTGGGACTTCTTCTTCGGTGACACTAGATCGTTGCCTCTCTCATTGTGACGCCCCGAGGTCTCGACTGCGCTTTTCGACTGCGCTTGTTGCTCGGGGCGCCCGAACGCCGATTTTTTCAACTTTTGTCACAATACGATAACGATCCTTGTGAGACAAAGATCCGGGGCAAATTGTTCCACAAATCACAAATATGGGGGTACATCTGCAACAACAGCAAACACGCAGGCTAACTTGCGTTAATTTTTATACGTTTTCGTCACCTCGCGTCACAGCAGAAACACACACCTCACTAGTGGAGCTCGATCCCATAGAGCCGTGCAGCATTGGCTGTCACTAGCTCACCGAGCTCCTGCGGCTTTACTCCTCGTTGTTTCGCCACACACGCCGCCGTGTACCCCACAAAAGCCGGCTCGTTGCGTGCACCGCGAAAAGGTTCAGGCGTCATATAGGGAGCGTCGGTCTCGACGAGAATCTGTTCCGGCGGCGCAATCCGTGCTGCCTCACGAAGTTCCTCATTGCGTTTGAAAGTCACGTTGCCCGCAAAGGAGAGCACATAGCCACGATTCAGAGCTTCCTTGGCCACCTCCAGTGGAGAGGAAAAACAGTGCAGAATCACGTTCTCCGGTTGGGGCGCATCGGCCAGCACTCGCAATAGATCAGCATCCGCTTCACGGTTGTGGATCATCAACGCCTTGCCGGATTCGCAGGCCAGGTCAATATGGAAGCGCAGTGCCTCCTCCTGCACCTCAATGCTCGGGGTCTCCTCCCCATCCCCTGCATCTTTGCCAATCCAATAGGCATCCAATCCAGTTTCGCCAATCGCCACGCAGCGTGGGTGGAAGGCCATCTCTCGCAAACGTTCGCGCACCTTTTTTGTCACCGTCTGTGCCTTTGTGGGATGCACAGCACAAGCTGCCCACACACGATCATGAAACTCCGCGGCCTGCAGAGCCTTCTCTGTTTCCTCAATACCATCGCCTACCGTGCATACCCCGCGCACGCCAACTGCATAGGCGCGATCCATAAACTCCCCCACCAAGCGCTGGTGATCGTCCTCGCCGAACTCGCGAGCATCCGCATCCTCCCTGCGCTGGTTCTTCAATACCGTGGACCAGAGGTGAGTGTGCGCATCGAAAAGGGGCACAATCGGCTCGGGCGGAACAGGGGTGGGTCGCTTCTTTTTAGCCATACGCACCACCTTAGTACCCTGTGGCGGCTGGCTTTCCGCAACCGACTTCGGCTGTCAGCGATCGTCGACGAATACCCTCCGGCTAGCCACCAATCCCGCGCCCAGCAGGACGACATTGAATCCCACGAGAACACTCAGTCCGGTGGTCCAGGACGCAGTGGCGTCATAAAGAGCACCAAAACCAAAAGGCCCAATGCAGGCGACGGTGTACCCGATGCCCTGCGCGCCCGACGAGAGCACCGCGGCGGCCTTCGGTTCGCGAGTGCGGGTGGCGATCAGCATCAACCCGAGCGGGAAGGTCGAGCATCCCAGCGACACCAGCGAAATCCACGCCACCGGCAGGCGCATGGGGTCAGTAATCACCATCAGCAGCGCAACGAACATGCAGCTACAAGAGAGGATCGTCACCGCCGCCGCACCGCGTTCGAAGCGCGAGGTCATCCACGGCACCAAGAAGGATGACGCCGTGCCGACGATGGCGAACACTCCGCCGATAACCCCACCGAGCTGTGCCGAGCCACCGGACTCCACAATGATCTTTGGCGCCCAGGTGATAAAGCAGTAGGAAATCGAGGAGGTCATGGCGAACATGACCACAATCCCCCAGCTCACGGGGTTCTTCCAGATATGACTATAGGCGCCGCGGGACTCGTTGTTTTTGTTGTTTATGACGCCCATCAGCTTCCGCGGGTGCGCTTGTCGCAACATCTCGCCACCGCGTTGGCTGGCGGTTCCCGGAGTCACAGCGAACACAAGCACGCCCCAGCACAGCAGCGCCAAAAGCGGCGGGATGGCCCACACTCCGATCGCCACACGCCAGCCTCCGAGTTCGGCGAGCGGCACGGCAACGACAGAAGCAGTGGCCATGCTGACCTGCCCGACTGCCATGTAGGCAATGGACATGACCGTGAGCTTGAAAGGAAAATAGTCCTTAATCACGGCGGGTAAGAGGGTGTTGGTTATACCAACCCCAACCAGCCCGATCATGGTGCCGGCAAGGAACAGCATCTCGTTGGATGCGATAGTTCTTAGTCCAAATCCGGCGGTAGCGAGCACCATTGCCGTGCTAATGACGGCCCGAAAAGACAACGCCTTGGCCATGGGACCAGAAAGGATCGCGGCAACGGCAAACATTGCGGTAGGAGCCATTCCCACTAAGCCGATGAATAGCCCGGAAGCCTCCAGCCCATCGGCGACCTGGTCCGCGATGGGCGGAAAAGTGCTCACAGGGCTGCGCAAGTTGGAGCTAGTCAGCAATACCGCCAATGCCGCAATGAAAGCGACGGCGGAAGGGATGCGACGCGCTCCTTGTCGCACAGTCGGCATTTTGTTCACCCCCGGTTCGTTTTAGCTTCGCGTTGGCGCCACTTTCTGGCCATGCAGGCGGGGCACACTAGCTTTAAACCTACTAGTTCCCACCAGCTACTTCCCACACCACTGCAACTGCAAAGGAAAGCACTCTGACCATGGAACACTTCATCGTCTTCGACTTGGGTGGCGTACTGGTTCAGCGCCGTCACACTCTGCGCGAGCTCACCACTGTGATGATCCGCCACGCCAGCATCCAGTCCCGCGACAATACCGGCAGTCAGACTAGCGTTCCGACCATCATCACTGATCCGTTCAGCTTCGAGGCCGCCTATGGTCGCTACCGTGAAAGCTATAGTCTTTCGATGGGGCCGAACGACTATTTCACCACGCTCTGCCGCGCAGCTGGGGTAAGCCCTACCCCGGAACTCCTCGCCGAGTTGCAGGAGACGGACACCCGACTGTGCTCTACCGTTAACACGTCTGTGCTCAACCTGCTGAACCATCTCAACGCTATTGATCAGCCATGGGGCATTTTCAGCAACGCGCCGCGACCGGTGATGGAGGCGGTGCTGAGCCAGGATTGGACCGATGGTGCAGCCGTCACCTGTTTCTCCCCCGACCTGCGGTTCACTAAGCCCCACCAGGGCGCGTTCCGTCGCTTCGAGCAGGCCGCGGCCGCAGCCGGCTACGAGGACGCTTCCCTGGTTTACTTTGACGATCGCCAGGCCAACTTGGATGCTGCTGAGCGCCGTGGCTGGGATGCGTACCCATGGCGCGGCGTGGAATCCGTCCACGAGGTGCTGATGCCGATTACGGGTCTACGCCGCGCGGACTAGCTCCGCGTTACTTCTGGACAGGAGCCCACTCGGGTCCGGTCTCTGCCAGCTCTGGGTCCAGCTTAGGGAACAGTGGTTTTGGCTTGTGCAGTACCGTTCCGGGCTGAATCTCTTGGCGTGCCCATGTCGCCTTTTGCTTTGTGTAGTCGCCCATGATGACGGGGTACGTACGTCCCTTTTCCGGTAGGCCGACGCCCGTTGGCTCCCGCGGAGACTCATCAGTCACCTCAATAACCTCTGGCTGAGCTGCCCAAGTCCCTTCCCCGCCGAGAGTTTCATAAATCTTCTGCGCGGAGAACGGCAGGTAGGGGGTGAGCAAGGTGTTGACGTCCGAGACGACCTGCAGTGCGGTGTACAGAACCGTGGCGAGACGCTCGCGCTGCGATTCGTCCTTCGCCAGCTTCCATGGCTCCATTGCGGCGATGTACTGGTTGGCACGACCCGCAATGCGCATGGCTTCGGTAATGCCGGCCTTAAAGCGAGAGCGGCTGAGGTTGTCGCCGACCACGTCGAAAGCCTTGGCGGATTCGGCCAACAGTGCTTCGTCTTCTGCAGTGAGCGGTCCTGGGGTAGGCACTTCGCCAAAGTTCTTGTAGGCCATAGAGACCGTGCGGTTAACCAGGTTTCCCCACTCATTTGCGAGTTCGGAGTTAATGCGGCGCACAAACTCATCCCAGGTGAAATCGGTGTCAGTGGTCTCCGGGCCGGCGGTGGCGATGAAGTAACGCAGTGCGTCGGGACCGAACTCCTTGAGGAAGTCGCGGACGTAGATCACAACTCCCTTGGAAGAGGAGAACTTGGAACCCGACATTGTCAGGAACTCGGAGGACACAACCTCGGTCGGGAGGTTCAGCTCAGGCTCGGCCAACTCGCCGGCCTCTCCGCCCTTGGCTCCCTTGCCGCTGTATCCCAGCAGTTCGGCAGGCCAAATCTGGGAGTGGAAGGTGATGTTGTCCTTACCCATGAAGTAGTAGGACAGCGCTTCCGGTTCGTTCCACCACTTGCGCCATGCCTCAGGGTCACCGATGCGCCAGGCCCATTCGATGGACGCGGAGAGATAGCCCACGACGGCGTCGAACCACACGTAGAGCTTCTTCGCGTTGTTGTCCTGCCATCCCTCGACGGGGATCGGCACACCCCAGTCGATATCGCGGGACATAGCGCGCGGGCGAATATCCTCTAGCAAGTTGAGGGAGAACTTCAGGACGTTCGGTCGCCAATCGGTGCGGCCTTTGAGCCAGGTGCTCAGCGCGTCGGCTAGAGCGGGAAGGTCCAGCATGAAGTGCTCGGTATCGACGAATTCCGGGGTTTCGCCGTTGATTTTGGAGCGCGGGTCGATGAGATCCTCGGGATCCAGCTGGTTACCGCAGTTGTCACATTGGTCGCCACGGGCGTCCTTAGCGCCACAGATCGGACAGGTGCCTTCGATATAGCGATCCGGAAGGGTACGCCCCGTTGACGGGCTGATGGCTCCGCGAGTGGTTTGGGTGACCATGTAGCCGTTGTTGTAAAGGCCGGTGAAGAGCTCTTGCACTACGGCGTAGTGGTTGCGCGTGGTGGTGCGGGTGAATAAATCATAGGAAAGTCCGAGTCCCGCCAAATCTTCGACGATGATGCGGTTGTAACGATCCGCAAGTTCCTGAACGGTCGTGCCTTCTTTTTCCGCTTGCACCAGCAGCGGTGTGCCGTGCTCGTCGGTGCCCGAGATCATGAGCACCTCGTTGCCGACCATTCGCTGATAGCGTGCGAAAACATCCGAGGGCACACCGAACCCGGCGACGTGGCCGATGTGACGGGGGCCGTTGGCATAAGGCCATGCAACTGAGGTGAGAACTCGTTTAGACATAACCTTAAGATTAGGTGATCCGCTTATACGATGCGAAAGCAGCCCAGGTTACCTGGGCTGCTTTTCTATAGCGTCAGTTTATGCGTCTTGAGTTCCCTTGGCAGCTCCCTCGACGCGCCGGGATTTCTTTGCATTCGCAGCTTCTCGCTGCTTGTTGATACGACGCTCGCGTGCCATGCGCAAAGCGTATTCTCGCTGCGCCTTCTGATCCAGGTAGAGAGGATCGTTGGACAAGGCCTTGAAGATGGCAAACATCAACGCAATGATCACCAGCAGGAAGGGGCTTGCCGCAATGATCGTGACGTTCTGCAAGTTGGTTAGTGCCTCGTCACCACCGGTGAGCAGCAGCATGAGAGCAATCACTGCGGTCAGGGCGCCCCACAGAACCGTGACACCACGGTTAGCGACAAGCTTGCCGCGCTGCGACATTGAGCCCATGACCGTGGACGCAGAATCGGCGGACGTGATGAAGAAGGTCGCCAGCAGAATCATCGCAACGATACTTGCGACCTTGCCCATAGGCAGAGTGTGCAACAGGTTAAATAGCTGGCTGGTGGCCTCACCATCGCCCCAGATGGAGTTGCCCGTGTCCTCTGCGTGAACGGCAGAGCCACCGAAGATCGAAAACCAGATGATGGTGACCACAGTAGGCACCATGAGCACAACGGATACGAACTCGCGGATGGTACGACCGCGGGAGATACGTGCGACAAACATCCCGACGAATGGGGACCAGGAGACCCACCATGCCCAGTAGAAGATGGTCCAAGAGCCCAGCCACTCGCCCGCGCCCTCGCCCGAGTCGGCGGTACGGGCTGCCATGCTGAAGAACTGGGAGAAATAGTTGCCCAGCGAAGTCGGGATCAGATTCAAAATCACCACAGTTGGCCCGGCAATCAGGACAAATAGTGCGATAAGACCGGCCAGGATCATATTCGCATTAGAGAGGTACTGAATTCCCTTGCCTACGCCGGACGCAGCGGAAACCAGGAAGCACAGACCCAGGATCACAATCGTGCCGACGATCACGGAAGTACCCGGGTTGGAAATAAGATCCGTTGCTTTCAGGCCAGACTGAATCTGCACAGCGCCCAAACCCAGAGACGCGGCGGTGCCAAAGACGGTGGCGAAAATAGCGGCGACATCAATGATCTTGCCGAGTGCTCCCTCGGCGCGTTTCTCTCCGATCAGTGGGATGAAGGCTGCGGAGAGGAGTTGCTTGCGCCCCAAGCGAAAGGTGCTGTAGGCGATAGCAAGCGCCACGATGGCATACAGAGACCACGGGTGCAGGCCCCAGTGGAAAAGTGTGGAAGCAAAGGAACTTGCCACGTCGTGATCCTTCGATCCTGGCACGCCGTTGCGGTAATAAGTCAGTGGCTCAGTGACGCCATAGAACATCAAGCCAATACCCATGCCCGCAGCGAACATCATCGCCACCCAGGACACACTGTTGAACTCTGGAGATTCGTTATCCTTACCCAATCGGATGTGCCCGAACTTGCTGAACGCAATGAACAGAATGAAAACGACGAACACGGTTCCGGCTAGCACGTACAGCCAGCCCCAGTCGCCCACCACGTAACTCAGGGCAGTAGAAGCGAATGCGGCGAAGCTATCGCCACCGAACACGCCCCACAGCACGACTGCCAAAATCAAAGCCGCAGCACTGCCGGTTACCACCCAATCGATCGGTTGATCCTGTTCAGACTCGTCTCTGAGCTGACCAGCATCCACCTCTTCAGTTTCTTTCGCTAACACTTCTTCTCTTGACACAGTCATTCTTTACATAGTGGGGGTTACGCTGGAACTTTTCAACCGCTTCATTCCCCGCGACCGCGCAGGACGGCCTCATAAAGCTCGCGCTTGCTCACTCCCTTGGCTTTCGCCACCTCCCCTGCTGCTGTCTTTAACCGGTCCCCCTGTGCAACTTTCTGCTCCACCAGTTCGACCAGAGAATCAACATCTGGTTCCTCTGTTTCTGCAGCGGCATCCACCACAACGCATATTTCCCCTTTCACACCTTCAGCCGCCCACTGAGCCAGCTCCCCCAATCCGCCAACCTTTACTTCTTCGAAAGTTTTTGTCAGTTCACGGCACACCGCTGCCTGGCGGTACTCCCCCAATTCGTCTGCTGCCACCTGCAGAGTCTTGGCCAGCCGGTGCGGAGATTCAAAGAAACAAACCGCGTAGGTGGCGTCACTCAAAGCTTGAAAGAAAGACCTCCGGGCGCCGTCCTTGCGCGGTGCGAATCCCAGAAATGCAAAGTGCCCCATGCCCAAACCCGATAGCGCCAGGGCAGTCGGCACAGCAGAAGGCCCCGGCAAGCAGGTCACCGGCACTCCGGCGCGCCGAGCGGCAACGACCAGCGGAAAACCGGGGTCGGAAACAGAGGGCATACCTGCGTCAGTGACCACCAGCACACGACGCCCCTGCTCAGCCTGCTCGACGAAGAACTCGGCCCGCTCGGATTCGTTGTGGTCAAAGTTTGAATAGAGCCTGCCTGCGATCTCCACTCCCAGTGTGTCCGCGAGTGTGCGAGTACGCCGGGTATCCTCCGCGGCCACGATATCGGCACTCGCCAAGGCGTCGATAAGGCGTATAGACGCATCCAGTGGATTGCCCAAGGGCGTGGCCGCCAGGATAATCCCGCCCCGTGGCAAGGGACGGTTCTCGACTGCGCGGGCGACGAGCGCATTGGCATCAACGGTAGCTACGGCATCAACAGCATCACTCATAACCGCCAGTATGCCCGCCATTGCTCCCGCTTGTCCGGTGCTTCTACTAAGGTTGTCTTTCGTGCCGACCTCGTCAACGACCCCACCCACGCCGCCGACGACGCCTGTGAAAGCAGCTACCCCGAAAACCCCCGAAAGGGCACGGAAAAGCGCACGTCGGGCAACTATCGCTGCGCGGGCACGGTCATTCACACTGACCCGTTGGACTGGCATCATGCTCGCCCTCGGCGTGCTGGGCGCCCTGAGTCGCCTCATGATGCTGCAGCGGCCAACGGATGCGAGCACTCCCGTGTTCGACGAAAAACACTATGTGCCGCAAGCCTGGCAAATTTTTCAGAGCTGGTCTAATCCGCTGATTGGCGGCATCGAGGATAACCCGGGTTATGGATTGGTCGTCCACCCACCGCTCGGTAAACAAATCGAAGCTTTAGGCATGGCCCTTTTTGGCTATACGCCGTGGGGCTGGCGCATTATGTCCGCTCTGCTGGCTGTCGTTGTGATTCTGCTGATCGCCTCCATTGCTCGGCGCATTTCTAAGTCGGATTTGGTGGGTATGTTCGCCGGCATCATCGCCATTTGCGATGGCATTCTTTTCGTCACCGGGCGCTCGGCAATGTTGGACCATTTCCAGGTATTCCTTTTGTGCCTGGCCGCTTATTGCGCCGTCCGCGATGCTGAGCAGATGGAGGATCGCTTCCAGCGCGTCTGGGCTTCGGATCGCATCCAGGATTCGGTTTTTGGTCCCCGCATGGGTTATCGCTGGTGGCGCTTTACCGCCGGCGTCGCGCTGGGCCTGTCGCTGGCGGTCAAGTGGAATGGCCTCTACTACATGGCCTTTTTCGGCGTGACGATCGTTGCGGTTGATTATTTTCGACGCCGCCGTTTCGGCGTAGCCCGTCCCCTTCTCGGAACCGCCTTCTTCGACGCTGTACCCTCCTTCTTCTCCATCGTGATCGTGCCCGTAATCCTGTACGTCGTCAGTTGGCGCGCGTGGTTCGCCTCCGAAGCGGGAGTGTTCCGTCACGCAGTGGAATCCGGTGAGTTCGCTAGTACTACGGAGGGTTGGTTCTGGTCTTTCCTGCCAGACACCGTGCAGAATTTTATCTACTACCACGTGTCTGTCCTGCGTTTTCATACTGAGCTGACCAATTCCAATGGCCACCACCACAACTGGGAATCAAAGCCCTGGTCGTGGCTCGTTTCCAGCCGTTCGCTAATGTATTACAGTCCCTCCAACGATGAAGGTATCCATAAGGTGATCCTGCTGGTCGGCACTCCCGCTGTGTGGTGGGTATGCGTTCCAGTGATGTTGTGGGGTCTGTGGTGCCTCATCGTGCACAAGGATCGCCGTTGGGTGGTGCCGGTTCTTGGCTTCGCAGCTGGATTTGTTCCTTGGCTGTTTAACCTCGATCGCCAGATGTACTTGTTCTACGCTGCAAACCTGGTTCCATTCCTTGCCATCGCATTGGCTATGGCTCTGGGTCAGTTGGTGCGCTGGCAGCGCCCGGGCGTAGCCCAGCCGTATTCCTCCCCTCGAACATTCGTCAAGGCTCGCCCTGGACAGCTGCTGGTCGTCGTCTACTTGATGCTGGTGGTCTGGAATTTCCTGTATTTCTTGCCGATTTACACAGCCGCACCCCTCAGTGACGCTGCTTTCGATATGCGCATGTGGTTGCCTTCTTGGCGTTAGAAGTAGGCGACGGTATGGGTTATTCCCATCCGCGCGGGCGAGGTTGACCTACCTCGTACGTAGAGTGACGGCGCGCATCGCTGGGGCTAAAAGTGACAGGCTGAGCCATGAGCGCGCGCAAGGATTGCTTCAGAGGCATGAACACGTTTCGTCGCCCAGCCCACACGACAATCAAAGCCACTACTGCGAAAAGATGCACAAACAACAGCCATAGGGCGTTGAGGTTGCCGCTTTCCCCTATTAGCCCCAGCACGATTTCCCTGGTGGCAAAACCCAGGCCGAAAGCCCACATGGCCAAGTAGATCGGCAAGACTGCAGAGGCAACTTTGGGGCGCCAGGCCGCCCATAGCAATCCGCTAGCTAGGGCAAAGCGCATCGTCGCAGCGTCGGAAACGAGGTGGAGTTGGGACGAGTCGGCGTCGTCCCCAATCGGCCCTCCGAACAACAGCGACAGTCCCCATACGAGATAGACCAGGGCGACCCCTACCAGGGCAAAACGACCGAACGCGAAAGGCAGCTGGCGACGGCGGAGTCCCACACTGATCTGCGGATCGCTATCGGCTTGGGCAAGAACCTGCTCTAGCAGTGCGGCCTTTCGGTCGTCATGTTCAGCACCGGGGTTCGATTCCTCTTCAGCGGGCGCTGTGGTGAGATTCATGCGACGGCCCAGCGCGGTGATGGTGGCGTACCAGCGTTGGCAGTCCTCGCAGCCTGCGAGGTGCGCATCAATGAGCTCGTCGGACAGCTCCGCAGTCTCTCCGTCCAAGCGGGCCGACATGGAGGTTCTGACTTCCTGACAGTCCATGCGCTCATCCCGTCTCTTGCGTGTTTATTAACCTCAGCCGAAGCGCGACAGTGCCTTGTCCAAGCTCGCGCGTCCCGCACCGAAAACAACAATCATCATAAGGGAGACGACCAAGAGCAACATAAACTCCATGCCACCTTCGGTAACGAAGAAACCATTTGACCAGTGCACAAAGTAGAGCACCAGTGCGCTGTAGATCACGAACAGTCCGGCTACGGCTGTGGTCAGCAAGCCTGCGATGAGCATCGCTCCGCCCATCATCTCGCAAATGGCGGCCGCCCAGGCGCTTATTTTCGGCTGCGGAATATGCAATCTTTCGAAGGTGGCAATAGTTCCAGTTTTGCCATCCATGCCGTCGATAAAGACTTTCTGCCAGCCGTGGGCGATGAAAATCACTCCAGTAACGAGGCGTACCAACAGCAGAGCCGCGTCACGCGTGGCGGGGTGGTTCAGCATGCGCGCGGATCGCTCCTATACCGCGCGGATGCCGGAGCGCGGGTCGAGGTATTCTTCGTCGCGATCGGCAATACGGGGGTTAGCGAAGTTGGTGTTGGAGTTCGCCCCAGGACCCACATGCGTTTCGGTGCCTGGCATGTCGAAGAAGTCGGCGCCGTCGGCGTATTCCAGATTGCTCAAGGCCGGATCGTTGTCATCCGTTTCCAAGATCACTGCACCCGGTCGCATGAGGCGATCCGGGACACCCAGCTCGTCGTCCTCAGTGTTGCGCACGCCCAGGCGAGCGCGGCGCATGCGCGCCAGGCGACGGTGCCGCAGTTCACGTTCTTCAACGGCCTGTCGGCGCAGCATAACTAGATAGAACGCAGTGAATGCAACCATTGCGATAAAGGTCAGCCACACTGCGCCGCCCAGCGCGAGGCTCGTACCGAAAGTTAGTGCGCACAGCGCGAGCAGCACCAGCAGAACCCTCTTGCGACGATTCTGTCGCTGGCGAGCCAGCTCCGCGGAAGCCACGGGGTCATATACGCCGCGGCCACGGCGAGCAGCGAGGTACTTCAGGTCGGCCTCGCTCAGCTCGTCGGAATCCTCGAGGATATCCACAGCCTTACTTGCCGGAGCTGCGTCGACTTCATCGACCAAGCCCGGTGACGCCTTCACGTCCCCGCCGCGCACGTACTGGGTAGGAACGGCGGCGTACGCAGCTTGGCGAGCGGTGTTTTCTTCAGTGTTTTCTTGGGTGTCTTCTTGGGTGTCTTCTTCATTGTCTTCTGCGGCGCCTTCTTCAGCGTTTTCTTCGGCAACTTCGGCACCACCGGTGCTGTCGGAATTCGCGGCAAAGGCGGCGCTATCAGCACCTTCCGCGTCTGCCTCACCGCTCATCTCTGCCTTCTTCACCGGAGAAAACTCTCCAGTGTCCATCTCATCCTGAGCGGTGTAGCGCACAGCAGCACCCGACACATTGGCGGTCGCCGAGGGAGCCTTCACGTCAGAAGAAACGACCTTTTCGGCAACGTCGCCGGTGTCTTCTACATCGTCATCGTTGGTCTCCACAACCTCACCATCAATCACCTCGGCGGCCTTCTCGGCCTCCTCATCCGCAGAGCTCTTAGAAGTCATCAGATCTCGCAGCCCACGCGACGCGCCCTTCTTCTTGTTCGCGTTGGAATCCTCGTCTTCCAGCAAGACGTACTCCGGCTCCGCGTCTACCAGCTCCAGCTCCTCGTCATCGGAGCTCATGTACAGCCCCTTTGCGGGCTTGAGCTTGCGCTTTGCATTAAGCTCGCTTCCCCCTCGGTGCAGCACCCTCGTTTCACTCAGTGCCTGAGCAGTCCGTCGCACGGGTTTTTGGTTGCGCAGCAAAAGTGGCGCCAACAGCACCAGCCATACGGCGGCGATGAGCAAAAGGGAGCCGGACACGAGTATCAGTTCTCCTCGGGTTCTTTATGCGGGCAGCGTGAGTGGTCAAGTGCTTGCCACGCTACCCGTGCAGTGGGCTAATCTGCGGTGCCACGCCGAGGCTATTGGCGGTTCACAGCCAGCCCCAAGAGTCCTCGGTTCACCAACCTGCGAACCAGCCCCTCAGGCAGCACTTCTTCCTGCGTCTGTGCCACCAGATAGTGATCCCGCCATTGGCCGTTAATGTGCAGGTTTCGACGCAGGTGCCCCTCGGTACGGAAGCCGGTTTTCTCAAGGACTCTTCGTGACGCCACGTTCTCCGCCATGACCGTTGCCTCTATCCTGTGCAGCCCCACCTCTTGCATCCCCAGATCCACGCCCAAAGCGACAGCGGCGGTGGCCACTCCCCTACCTTGGAATCGCGAGTGAACCCAGTAACCAATCCAGGCACTTGAGATAGTTCCGTATTGAATGTTTCCAATCGTCAATTGGCCGGCGAACTCCCCGTCGACGTCGATGACCATTGGCACGATAAGGCGATCAGCAGCTAGAACTTGCAGATTGTGGAAGTTCTTGCGCCACGCCTCCGGGCTGTGTGCGTCGTCCCACCCCACGGCTGTGGTTGGTTCAAATGGCTGCAGCAAGTGTTGATCTTCGATGCGCGCAGCTCTCCACTGAGAGCCATCGCTTGCGCGAATGGGACGCAGAGAGACTGGCAGGCCGGGAGTGAAGGCGTCATCAGTGTCTTCGGCAGTCCCATAAAGATGACCGCGGCTGAGGACGGTACGCGTTCGCAGTTCCGACGCACGGGTTTCGAGCGCTGCGGAGGAAAGAGCAGCGCGGAGGCGGTGCAACACGAGCGGACTATTCCTTGTTGCTGAGGAATAGCACGTCAACGACCTGCCCCGGCGCCACGTCGGTGACGTCGGAAGGAACTACGATCAGGCAGTTTGCCTGTCCGTGGCTGCCTAACAGGTGGGTCGGCTCGCCGCCGTTGACCGCACCGAGTGGATCCACCAGGAACTCCCGGGTTTCGCGGTCACGCATCAGCTGACCGCGGATAAATCCACGCCGACCAGGGGCAGAGGCGATGGCTGCAATCGTGCGGGCGGACACCACCCGGCGAGTGGCCTGACGACGTCCGCGAATCAGCTGCACTAGTGGACGCACCATAACCTCGAAAGCCACCAACGCCGCCGAGGGGTTAGAGGGCAGCAGGAACGTTGGCACCTTGTCTTGTCCCAGGGTGCCGAATCCCATTACGGAACCAGGGTGCATAGCGATGCGCTGAATATCCATCTCTCCCATTTCAGAGAGAATCTCGCGCAGCTCATCGCTGGCGGCTCCGCCTATCGCACCAGAGATGACGACTACCTCGGAGCGGAGTAGCTGGCTTTCGATAACCTCTCGCATCTTGCGCGGTTCACCGCTCAAGATGCCGACGCGGTGGACGTCCGCGCCTGCTTCCCGTGCAGCAGCAGCCAGCGCATAGGAGTTCACATCATAAACCTGTCCAACGGCCGGGTCACGGTCGATATCCAATAGCTCGCGTCCAAAGGAGAGCACCGACAGGCGCGGGCGCGGGTACACCAGCACTTTGGAGCGTCCCACTGCCGCCAAAAGTCCTACTTGAGCTGCCCCAATGACGGCACCTTCTTCGACGACCACGTCTCCGGGCTGAACATCAGAGCCTTTGCGGTGGACGAACTCGCCGGACGCGATGGCTTCCAGCGGGCGGATTTTACGGCCTTCCTTTTCCACCCAGTCCAGCGGCAGCACAGAATCGGCAAGGGTCGGCAGCGGAGCTCCCATTTCAACGCGCACAGCTTGGCGCGGTTGTAGGCGAATTGGCCTTAGAGAACCAGCCGTAACATCGCCAACGATCGGCAGGGTTTCCTTCACTCCGCTGAGGTTCTCAGCCGCTTTACCGCCCTCTGACGTATCACCGTGATCCCCGCCTCGCGCGAGGGCAAGTGCCTGGCGGATGTCGACGCTTCTCACGGCATAACCGTCAATCGCTGCCTGATCGAAGCCCGGCAAAGGTTCGGAACCTTCGACCCTTTCCGCACAGCGCAGGCCCAGGGTCTCGGTGATGGCGATGCGCACTGGCTCAGGCGTCACCGCCGCAGAGGTGATGATTGCCAGCTGTTCTTCAACCGATCGCATGAGAGGTTCCCTTCAGCTTAAAAAGCTTGTTAGTTCTCTATGATCCCAAGTTCTCTTGTGCCAGGCGCTCTTGCAGCCAAGTCTTCAAGCTGGGGCCATAAGTCTCATTCTGCAACGCGAAATCGACGCAAGCTCGAATGTACCCACCGGGGTTACCTAGATCATGGCGCAGACCATGGTGGACAATAATGTGTACTGGGTGACCTTCGGTGATCATCAACTCGATGGCATCGGTGATCTGAATTTCGCCGCCCTTACCAGGCTTGGTGCGACGCAGCGCGTCGAATACCTGACGGTCCAGCAGATAGCGACCCGTTGCAACGAAGTTCGACGGAGCATCCTCCACCGCCGGCTTCTCAACCATGCCCTTGACGACTTTGACATCGGCGTGGTCAGCCTCGTCGATCTCAAAAACGCCGTAGTTACTTACTTCCTCACGTGGCACCTCGAAGGCACACAAGACCGACCCACCATACTGCTTACGTACGGCCAGCATCTTCTCCATCACGCCCATCGGCAGCACCAGGTCATCCGGCAGCATGACGGCGAAGCAATCCTCGTCATCATCCAGCGTCTCCTCGGCCAGCCCAATAGCGTGCCCCAGCCCCAAAGGCTTTTCCTGCTCCACAGCGACCACATCGATCAATCCATCGGTGGCTCGAACCTTTGCCAATTGTTCGGTCTTGTTTCGCTGTTCCAGCGTGCTTTCCAGCTCAGCGTCGGTATCGAAGTGACCGAGCACACCTCCCTTTTTCGGGGCTGTCACAATAGCGAGGCGACCAGCCCCCGCGTCAGCAGCTTCCTTGGCGATTAGCTCGATACCGGGAGTGTCTACAACTGGAAGCAGCTCCTTCGGAACAGTCTTAGTAGCAGGCAAGAAACGGGTTCCAAGTCCGGCAGCTGGCACCACAACGGTATGCAGGTTAGCTTGCTCGGACGTGGAGATCGTAGGGCTAGAAGTCATGCCGGAATAGTAGCGCTTCTATGAACCGATTTGTGCTCTACACACCGCCTATGCACAGTTTTCTTTCCCAGATCAAGCATTTTGCCCTCTGCAGTAGGCTCGAAGGCGATGAAAGATCTTTCTACCAGCAAAAAACTTGCCCGCGCCGCAGTCCGTGCCGCTCGCACCGCCCGAACTGATCAGCGCCCAGCGCGCGACCGCGCAATCCAGTCCCATCTTCTTAAAGCCCTCACGAAATTGCCTGCAGCACCCTCAACTCTCACTATCGCCGGCTATGTTCCCCTACCGGGCGAGCCCGGAGGCGCTGACCTCCCTGACGTTCTTGCCAGCACTGGCGCGGGAGTTCTTCTCCCGAGGGTGCCCCAAAACAAAGCCTCAACCTCAAGCGACTCCCCCAGCGACGGCACCGTTGAAGGATCTACTCACGTCCCTGTCCTCGAATGGGTCGAGTTTCATCCCGAAAACCCGAACCTGGTTGCTGGAACTTGGGGGATTCTTGAGCCGGAAGGTAATGCGATTCACACTTTTCCAACATGCGCGGATGTAATTATTACACCTGCGCTGGCGATTGATTATCATGGGATACGGCTCGGGCAAGGTGGTGGCTTCTACGACCGGGCACTGGCCGACCGCCCCTCACACATCAATGTGTGGGCAGTGGTGGATCACGAAGAGTTCACACGCATCGTCCCTAGCCGGGAGCACGACTTGGTCGTCGACGCTGTGATCAACGACCTCGGTTTCTTTCCCGTCATGTAGTTGCTTGTACTGACCGCGCATGCGTCGCGGACAAGAAAGGTCTTTCAGCACAATGCTCGAAGGTTTTAAGAAGTTCATCATGCGCGGCAACGTTATTGAGCTTGCCGTTGCCGTTATCATCGGCGGTGCGTTTACCGCTATCGTTACTGCTTTCACTAGTGGCATCATCGAACCGCTGCTCGCAGCCGTTGGTGGATCCCCTGAGTTTGGCCTTGGCTTCCACCTGCGTGAGGGTAACCCCGCCACCTTCGTCAATATCGGTGGCATCCTGACCGCAATCTTCAACTTCTTGATCATCGCTGGCGTTATCTACTTCCTGATGATCATGCCGATGAACAAGCTGGCAGAGATCAACGCTCGCCGTAAGGGCATTGAGCCGGAGGAGGCTACTGCAACCGAGACTGAGCTGCTGGCCGAGATCCGAGACCTGCTCATCGAGCAACGCGGTGGCGAGGCTGAGCCGACCGGCAAGCACGCCAACTAAAGTCCACCGGACTAACCCCAATGCGGTGGACGCTGCTCCTCTAGGTAGCGGCGTTCCAATTCCGCAGAAGGCAGCTCATCACCCCACTCATCCTGAACAAGGTCTGAGTGGGGTTTCGTCGTTTTGGAGGCGATGGCGTCAAGAAAAGAAGTCCCCGGGTTCTGCGCCTGGCCGACCTTGCCGAAGAACCTGCGGCGACGACCAGAAACGGGTTGTGGAACCTCTAGGTCATAGCGATTGCGGTAACCGGGTTGGTTCGAACCCGAGTGCCGTCGGGCCATGCTAAGCCCGGTTATTCATATCGTCGACAACGTGACGAACCAGCGGCCCCAAAGTGGCCATACCGTCGCGAATCGCTCCGCGAGAACCGGCGATGTTCACCACCACGGTGGAACCGGAGATGCCCGCAACACCGCGGGAAAGGCCCGCATCCAAAGAGTTCGCCGCCAAGCCCGAGGATCGAAGCGCTTCAGCAATGCCCGGAATCTTGCGATCCAACTCCGCGCGTGTAGCCTCCGGCGTCTTATCCCGCGGACCGGTTCCGGTTCCGCCGATGGTGACAACAAGATCCGCGCCTCCGACAACGGCGGTTTGAATAGCCTTGCGGATCGCCCCCTTTCGGGACTCAACGCTGAGAACGGCGTCGACCAAGAAACCTTCCTCGACCAGCAGCTCTGCAACCAGTTCCCCGTTCTTCGCTTTTTCCTCAGGGAAATCGGTTACGAGAACAACCATGGCGTGCAGGGGCGGATCATCGAGAAGCTGCTCGCGGGTTCGCTCCTTGGCGTCCAAGGAGTGAAACAGTGCGTCATCCGGCTCGGGGATCTCCTCTGCCAGTCGCTCCACCTGTGCGTGATCCACGGACTTCATGGCCGCGACTTCATTGATGTCCGCAGACTCTGGGTTAGCCTTCCGAACGGCCACTGCGATCCTCCTGAATAAATAAACGAACGTAACTAATAAAATATCCCGTCCGCCTACTGCTGTACAGGCGAACGGGAATGCCGGACTACTCGGCGGTAGTTAGAGTGAGCTCAACCTCACGTTCTTCTCCATCGCGACCTTCTTTAACCTTGAGCTTTACAGTGTCTCCCACTGCGTGCGATCGGATAGCCGCAATCAAAGCAACGCCGGAATCCACACGTCGCTCGTCGACGTGAGTAACCAGGTCGCCCTTCTTCAAACCAGCCTTATCCGCAGGACTGTCTTTGTTGACGTCGACGACGACGGCGCCCACTTCATTGGATCGAGTATTGACCTTCGCACCGATAATCGGGTGCTCTGCTTTACCCTTATCGATCAGCTGCTTAGAGATGCGTTCGGCCTGGTTAATCGGGATGGCAAAGCCCAAGCCAATGGAGCCCGCTGACTCACCACCAGTGGAGGCGATAACAGAGGGGATGCCAATGAGCTTGCCTTGCATATCCACCAGTGCACCACCGGAGTTGCCGGGGTTAATGGAAGCATCCGTCTGGATCGCATCAATCAGAGAAGCTTCGCCACCATCTTCGCCAGATGCCTGTACAGGACGGTTCTTAGCAGAAACAATGCCCGTCGTCACCGTGGCCGATAGCCCAAGGGGGGAACCAATCGCCATCACGTCTTCGCCCACGTTCACAGCATTCGAATCACCGAACTCAATGGGCTTAAGGTCCGTGACGTTCTTGGCCTTAATCACCGCAATATCAGTCTGCGGATCGGTGGCTACGACCTCCGCCTCGAGAGTACGACCGTCGTTGAGAGCCACTTCCATTTTCGCCTTTCCGCCTTCAGCGGCAGAGACAACGTGGTTATTCGTCAAAATGAGACCATCAGAGGAAATGATCGAGCCAGATCCCTCGTCACCGCCTTGAGACGTGGTGACGCGAATCGACACGACTGAAGGTAGAACCTTGTTAGCCACATCGGAGGTGCTTCCCGGCTCTACCGGGTTAGAAGCCTCTTTTTCCTTTGCGGACTTATTGGTGGTGTTAGAGCTGTCGAAAGACGTTGTGGCATTGTTGCTGGACTTGTTGTCATTCAAGGCATCCATGCCCACGTAAGTCGCCGCAGAGGCCACCACGGCACCGGTCAGCAACAACGCAGCAACCGCTGGTGTCGACCAACGCTTCTTCTCCCGTGGCTGCGGCGCCATCGGATCCTGTGGCACTAGCGGATCCTGGAACGGTTGGCTCTGCGCCTGCTGGGGCTGCATCTGCTGGGGTTGAATGTGCTGAGCCTGGATCTGTTGAGTCTGATTATCCTCCAGACCCGTTGGCCACGCTCCCGGTTGCACCGGCGAGCCAGCGTGCGTTGCCGGATACTGTGGCGTACCTTGCTCGCCATTCCAATGAATATGCTCGCGCCCTATCTTGCGAGCCTCTGTGCCACCACCGACGTTACCGTTTGCATTAGCGTCCGCGTTGGCGCCGCTAGCGCCTGCACTAGCTCCAGGATTCTGAGCTGCTTCCCGTCCCCCATCGGAAAAGTCCGGTTCGCCCGGCATTCGCTGCCCATTCCCCGAAGTGTTCTCACCCATATCGTGTTCCCTTTCGTTCATGGACACCAGTATGTCTGTCATATATGTAGGTCAGCGCTACGAACGCTGTAACTTTTCTGCCAGTTTAAGAAAAATCAGCGGACAAATGTTCCCGACCCACGTCACTCCTGCGATTCCCCAGGCAGTCCAGGAAGAACGGCACGCATGAGAGCACCGCCGTCATCGGACTCGTCAACCACGATCACACCGTGGTGGCGCTCAATAACTTGCTTCACGATCGCCAACCCCAAACCGGATCCTGGCATTGATCGAGCCTTTATTGACCGATAGAAGCGATCGAATACAAGTTCTCGATCCTCCTGCGGAATGCCCGGCCCCGAATCTGCCACACGGATCTCCACCTCTTGCAATGCTGAATCTTCTAGATGGGAAGCTGCGGCGTCACATCCCTCACCAGCGATTGGCTGCATCCAGACCCGCACCACACCGCCTTCGGGCGACCATTTGGCCGCATTATCCAGCAAATTAAGCAGCGCACGCGACAGGGCGAAAGAATCTCCCTGCAGGTTCCACTCAATGAGGTGGGTATCGAAGGTCACGTCGGGACGACGCCTTTGCACGCGTGTAATGCCTTGCGCGATGAGCTCGGAAATCTCGACAGTGCTCAAGACCTCTGGGTCGGAGTCCTCACGGGCTAGGTCAACAAGATCGCCGATCAGACCGCTCATTTCGTCGATCTGCGCAATGACGTCTCGCTCTATGTCTTTGCGGTCTTCATCACTTATGCCGGGACCGTCACCGTCTTTTCTTTGCGACGCCAACATCAGCAGCTCCACGTTTGTACGCAGCGACGTCAGAGGTGTCTTCAGCTCGTGTGAGGCATCCGCAACCAGATTCTTCTGTTTCGTCTGGGCCTCTTGCAGCGCATTCATCATGTTGTTGAACGACACGGTCAGCGCCCCTAGCTCGTCCTGAGAGTAGACGGGGATCTGCCGCAGCTCACCGGTACGGGAGACTTCATCAGCAGCCCGGCGCAGCCGGGTGATCGGCTGAGCACCGGAGTTCGCCACCGCTATGCCCACGATAATCGAGGCAATAAAACCTGTCGTGACAATGAGAATCAACACTAGCCACAGAGATTCCAGGGTTTGATTGGTAAAGGAAATATCCAGACGCAGCACGATGACACGACCGTCTAGCGCAGCAATGGCGAAACTGCGGGTATCGCCGTTGCTTTCGAAAACGTATGGGTCATCGCCCACCAACACACCGACTTCGTCGGCGCTGAGAATACCCTCGAACTTCGATAAATCTGCCTGCCGTCCCGCCTGCTCAGCGGGGACGACGAGCACACTCATGTTGTTGTCGGAGTCAAAGAAGCGAGGGCGGTAATTCTCCCCTTCGCCGGTTTCACTGGTTGGAAACTCGAATCCAGAATCGATATAAGCCTGTGCCTGAGTCTGCAGCGTCTTATCCATTTCTTGCGATAGCACCTGCTTGACAGTGGCATAGGAAGCTACGGTGATAATCGCGATACACAGCATCACTACGATGGCTGTGAGCCCAGCCAAGCGGACACGCAGAGATAATCCGCGCAGAGAAAAACGCACCGACTTTACTAGTCGGCCGCTTCTGCTTTCGCTAGAGCCACCGTCTTTCTCGGCCTGGGTGTAATCCGTTCCGGGCTCGACCGCAAGATTCTCCTCCGGGAGCCTACGCAGGATCACGGTGCAGTCTCACGCAGCGCGTAGCCCACTCCCCGCACAGTGTGAATCAAACGGCTTTCGCCATTGGCCTCGGTCTTGCGTCGGAGGTAACCGATGTACACCTCCAGAGCATTGCCGGAGGTTGGGAAGTCGTACCCCCAAACCTCTTCCAGGATCGTGTTGCGAGAAAGAACCTTTCGCGGGTTGCTCATCAGCAGCTCCAGGAGGGCGAACTCCGTGCGGGTCAGGCTGATCTGGCGGTCGCCGCGGTACACGTCGCGAGTCTCCGGGTTGAGGGTTAGATCCTCGAAACGCAGCGGTTCGTGGGACTCACCCTCCTGAATCGCCGGGCGGGCAGCGCGACGGAACAGTGAGCGGGTACGCGCCAGCAGCTCCTCCAACGCAAAGGGCTTCGGCAAGTAGTCGTCTGCACCAGCATCGAGACCGGCAACGCGCTCTTCCACGGAGTCGCGGGCAGTGAGTAGAAGGATAGGCAGATCATCGCCATGGCTGCGCAGTTCGCGGCAGACATCCAGCCCATCCTTTTTCGGCATCATCACGTCAAGGATGGCAAGGTCTGGTCGCTCATTGGTGATGGATTCCAGAGCTTCTTCACCATCCGTCGCCAGTACGACAGTGTAGCCGTTAAAGATCAGGGAACGGCGTAGGGATTCACGCACTGCCTGGTCGTCATCTACAACAAGAATCTTCATACGAACCATTGTGCCTTCGAATCTGTGGCCATGCTCGTGCGCAACAACTTTTTTAATGAACACACAGCTTTTCTTATATGTCTTAACAAGGCAAAATCCCCACCACACTGTGTGTGCGGTGGGGATCGATACGCTACGAACGTAGCTTTAAAATCGCTATGGAATCAGACCTAGTCCAGGTCGATGAGACCCAGCTGAGCGGCCTTTACCAGACGGCGAGGAATCTGAACTTCCTGGCCCTGGACCTTAACGTTCTGCAGAGCAACGTTGTCGGCCTTCCACTGGGAACGGCGGGAGTGCGTGTTTGCACGAGACATACGGCGCTTCGGTACTGCCATTGTCTTCTACCTCCTTATTAAAGGTGTGAAATAGATTTCTTGGGATCTGTTTAGCGAGAAGAGTTCTTACTTCTTCTTGCGGCGGGTCATGTTGCCGTAGCGACGCTGGAACTTCTCCACGCGGCCGGCGGTGTCCATAACGCGCTGAGCGCCGGTCCAGAAGGGGTGGGACTCGCTGGTCACGTCAACGACGATGAGCGGGTACTCGTTGCCGTCTTCCCATTCAACGGTGCGGTCGGAGGTAGCGGTGGAGCGAGTGATGAACTGGTGTCCGGTGCTCGCATCCTTGAAGACTACGGGGTGGTAGTCGGGGTGGATATCCTTCTTCATGGTTTCCTCTTATTCCCTTAGGTGTGTGTACATCAGGTCGGTCCTGCGAATCTGTTACGAAGGTCGTGCCTGAGTCGGGTCATAAAAAGCAGTGCGCCTTCTCTGCCTTCTTTATTGACGCCCTTCAGGCCACTCGGTTACCGAGGAGCTATCAAGGCGCGACAAGGTTAGTCGCACAACGAGGGACTATGATAGCGAACGAACACCTCATTAATAAAATCGCGTTTGCCGTGCTGGGACGGTGTCACAGCACGGCGCGACGGAAGCATAGGGCGTCACAAAGAGCGATTAGGTTATAGCGCACCCGTGGGGTAAAGTTAGCTCCCGCTGTTGTCTATGTAAACGTCATCGCCGGACGGATTTAAGGCTAAAAACAGCGCCCCACCACGTAAAACTCAAGGCCCGTCTAACCATGGGTTTTAGATGTGCGCGGCGCTGGCACCTTTGATCTCCGGCGGAAGGAGAAAACCCATGTCGGCATATTGCCAGGTCACGGGACGCAAGCCGAGCTTCGGCAAGTCTGTGTCCCACTCGCACCGCCGCACGAACCGTCGCTGGAACCCGAACATCCAGCGTCGTACGTTCTACTTGCCCTCTGAGGGCCGTTCCATCACGCTGAACGTGTCCACTAAGGGTCTGAAGACCATTGACCGTGACGGCATCGAGTCTGTCGTTGCCAAGATCCGCGCCCGTGGGGAGAAGATCTAACTATGGCACGTAACGATATCCGCCCAATCATCAAGCTGAAGTCTACGGCTGGCACCGGTTACACCTACGTCACCCGTAAGAACAAGCGCAACAACCCGGATCGCATCACCCTGAAGAAGTTCGATCCGATCGCCCGCAAGCACGTCGAATTCCGCGAGGAGCGATAATTTATGGCTAAGAAGTCCATGATCGCGAAGAACGAGCAGCGCAAGGAAATCGTCGCCCGCTACGCGGAGCGTCGCGCTGAGCTCAAGAAGATCATCAAGAACCCGAACAGCACCGACGAGGAGCGCCTGGATGCACAGTGGGAGCTGAACCGTCAGCCCCGCGACGCTTCCCCGGTTCGCGTCCGTAACCGCGACGCAGCCGATGGCCGCCCGCGCGGCTACCTGCGTAAGTTCGGCCTGTCCCGTGTACGTGTCCGCAACATGGCTCACCGCGGTGAGCTGCCGGGCGTACGCAAGTCCAGCTGGTAAGGGGGAGCTTTAACAATGAAGCGCACCAACATGAAGAAGGCGCGGATGGAACAGTCCCGCCGCCCGAAGAAGAACCCACTCAAGGCCGAGGGCATTGAGACGGTTGACTACAAGAACTACGACCTGCTGCGTAAGTTCATCTCCGAGCGTGGCAAGATTCGCTCTCGTCGCGTAACGGGCCTGACCCCGCAGCAGCAGCGCCAGGTTGCCACCGCCGTGAAGAACGCGCGCGAGATGGCACTCCTGCCCTTCCACAGCCGCTAAATAGCCGTCTCCTTTGCAAAAAGGGGATGCGCAGTGGCTGCGCAGCAGGGCTGCGCGCTTAAAGCGTCGCTGCCCGCAGACGTTTAACAGACACGATTAAAGACCCAACGCCCTTGTGCTCTAAAGCACGAGCCCGGCGGTGGGTCTTTTTCGTACCCTCCGCCAGCAAAGAAAAATGTCGGCTATGCTGGCACAGTAAACCAATTCGAGCACACTCGTGCACGTACTGAGAAACAGTGAGGATGTCTGCCGTTGAGCAACAACTACCCCAATAACTCCAACCCGAATGGCGATCTGCCGAACTTCAACGATTAACCCGGAGGCAATGCCGGCGAGTCGAATCCCTTCAATCAGGGAAATCCCTACGAGCAAGCCGGCTCCTATGATCAGAGTGTTGGCAACGGCTACGGCGGAAATAATTACGGCGCAGTAAATAACAATCAATACGGTGCCCCTGCCTTCCCTAACGCTCCGGCCTTCAACGATGCTCCGGGGAACGCCCCGCTTCTTGGCAATGGTCGTCCCGGCGCTTGGAAGCGTTTCCTGGGGCTATTCCTCGACAGCTTGCTGATTCTGATCCCTGCTATCATCTTGGTGCTTGTCATTGGCGGCCAGGACTTTATGGATTGGGTCGAGGCGAGTTCCTCAGCTAACCCCGGTGAAACGCCAAGCGTCCCCTACCCCACTGCGAAGATGGCAATCGCTAATGTGCTCACGGCAATCCTTTGGTTTGTTTACCGTGTCTTCATGGAGTCCAAGAAGGGTGGCACTCTCGGCAAGATGGCTATCGGAGCCCGCGTGGTCTCTGCCAATGGTCAGAACATCACCCCAATTGACTCGATGAAGCGGAACTCCTGGTACTTCCTCACCGTGATTTTCAACTTCATTCCTACTGTTGGCTCCTTCCTATTGCTCGCCGTCTACATCGCCGTCGGCGTCAGCATCGGTACCAATTCTCAGAAGCAGTCGTTCACCGACAAACTTGCTAATGCCTACGTAGTGAACAAGTAGCTTCTAGCCAGTCCACTCCCGTATCTAAAACGAATGCTCAACGTCCTCTCCGGCTTTGCCGTCGTCATCTTCGTCATCGCGATCGGCTTCGGAGTAGGGCGTCTTCGTCTCTTAGGCCCCAATGCGGTCTACACCCTCAACATGTTCGTGTTCTGGATCGCGCTGCCCTGCACGCTGATCACGTTCATGTCCAAAACGGACATCGCCCAGCTTTTCGGGCCGAATTTGTTGGTTGTGGCGCTGTCCACCCTCACCACGGGCTTTATGGCCTTCTTGGGCTATCGTTGGCTCACTAGGCGTTCCACCGAGGATTCCATCATCGCGATGCTCGCCTGCACCTACTGCAACGGCTCAAACCTCGGCATCCCCCTGGCCGCCCACTTGATGGACGATCCCACCCTTACCCTCCCCGTCATCCTCTTCCAGGTCGGATTCTACGGCCCGCTGAGCGTGCTTGCGCTGGACATGCGCACGGGCAATCAGACCACCAGCTTCGTCCGCTCCACTGTGCTGACGATCCTGAAGAACCCACTCATCATCGGCGCCGTAATCGGAATCGTCATCTCGCTGCTGCAGCACAACACGGGCTTCATTCTGCCCGGCATCATCGCCGACCCAATGGGAATCATTGCAGACGCGACTGTCGGCTGTGCCCTCATTGCCTTTGGCATGTCGATGGCGGAGGTTCGCGTACTCCAACCTGGTCTATCGCCCCGTTGTTCTGTGTGGGCGGCGTCGCTGGTCAAAACTGTCGTGCACCCCGCCATCGCCACGTTCTACGGCGTTTTTCTTTGTGACGCCTCGTCTCAGTTGCTTCTGGCCATGGTGCTCCTGGCCGCCCTCCCGACCGGACAGAACGTCTTTACCTATGCGCAGCGCTTCGGCGTCAATAAAGTACTAGCGCGAGACACCGCGGTGGTTTCCACGGGTCTCGCGCTACCGGTGATGGCGCTCATAATGATGTTGCTAAGAGTCTAGATGTCGCTAAGGCTGAGTCCTAGAAAACCCGCAAAGATAACGAAGTAGACGATGAAACCCACGGCGAAGACGCATGCTGATGCGAGAGCCAGGTTTCTCGCAGTGTCGGAGGCACTTTGTGCGCCTGCATAGTCCCCACGGAGCCAGCGGCTTTCCACTTGGGAGGAAAAGTAGATTCCAACTGCCCCCAACGGTAGGCAGCAAATGATAGTGGCCAAAATCGTTGCCCACATCCAGTTATCGGGTGGAGTTCGTCCCACTCCCGGCTGGTATGCCTGCCCCAGTTGCGCTCCATAACCAGCTGACTGGTTCTGGTAGCCGCTGTACCCGCCATTCTGGTAACCACTGTTCTGGTAACCGCCATAGCTGGAAGATTGGTCAGGGGAGGGAGTCTGGTTATACCCACTGTTGTACGGATAAACCTGCTTGTCCTCTAGTCCAAACGGGTCTTCATTGGAAGGCCCCTGGTCATAGGGATTGGTCATTGGTGTCCTTAGTTTTTCGCACTTTGGGTTCTCAAGTGACGCTATCTTCCTAGCACACCCATACTACGAGCAAAGCCTAAAGGCTGTAGGAACCTACACTCGAAGTTCCAAAAATGGCGAAAACGGCAGTATGCGAGCTATAAACCACAGCCCTATCACCACCCCTACGACCAGAGGTGCGTGTCGATAGTGTTCCCAATTGGGTATGTGCTTCCCCCAGGCTCGCCCGGCCCAGACTAACCAGCTCCACACGAGGAGGAATAGTCCGAGTACCCCAACGGCGTTATAGCGCAGCGCCGCGCCGAAGTCTCCCTGTACCAGCGCCTGGATCATGCGCATCGAGCCGCAGCCCGGGCAGTTGAATCCGAAAAGCGCTTTCGTGGGGCATTCCGGGATGAACCCGCCCGGGGTCTGTGGGTCAGCTGCGGCAATGGCGCAGCACGCGCAGACGGCTGCCGCACCAACTGCTAAGGGCAGCAGCTTGGAGAAAGCCCCGCCGCTCTTAAGCCGGCTTAGCACCACAGCAGCAGAGCGTCACCCTGGCCGCCACCGCCACACAGAGAAACGGCGGCCTTGCCGGAGCCGCGGCGCTTCAGCTCATGCGCTGCGTGTACCACCAGGCGTGCGCCGGAGGCACCGATGGGGTGCCCCAGGGAAATGCCGCCGCCGTGGATGTTGGTCTTGTCCAGCGGGTAGTCCAGGTCCTTGATGGACTGTGCAACCACGGAGGCGAATGCCTCATTGATCTCCAGGAAGTCCAGGTCGCCAGCCTCCCAGCCGGCCTTCTGCAGCGCTGCAGCGGTGGCCTGCGACGGTTGGGAGTGCAGCTTAGTGTCCGGGCCGGCAGTCTGTCCGTACTCCCCCAGGGTGGCCAGGATCTCCAGCCCCTTGGCTTCAGCGTTTTCGCGGGTGGTCAGCACCACGGCCGCAGCACCATCGGAAATCTGGGAGGCAGAAGCAGCGGTGATCGTACCGTCCTTCACGAAGGCCGGGCGCAGCTTCGCTAGCCCCTCGGCTGTGGTGCCGGGGCGGATGCCCTCATCGGCGGTAACGGTTACGGTTTCCTTGCGGCCCTTCACCTCGATCGGAACGATCTCCTCGGCAAAGACGCCCTCGTTGGTGGCAGCCTCGGCGAGCTGGTGAGAGCGGGCTGCAATCTCGTCCTGCTCCTCGCGGGTGATGCCACGCTCAGCGTTACCCTCGTCGGTCTCAAGGCCCATGGCCGTACCCTCGTTCGGGTCAGACAGACCATCGCGCTCCAGGGAATCCTGCAACGCCAGGGAGCCATAGCCCTTACCTGCTCGCACGCCTGCGGCGATGTGCGGGGCGTTGGTCATGGACTCCTGACCACCGGCGACGACGATGCTGGCATCGCCCAGGCGGATCAGACGGGAAGCATTAATAACGGCATCCAGGCCGGACAGGCACACCTTGTTCACAGTCATGGCCGGAACGTTCATCGGAATACCCGCCGCCACAGCGGACTGCTTCGCCGGGTTCTGCCCGGAACCTGCCTGTACGACCTGCCCCATCAGTACGTAATCCACGTCTCCCGCTGCCACACCGGAGCGCTCCAATACGGCCTTGATGGTCTCTGCACCCAGATCAACCGAGCTCTTCTTCGCCAGCGCACCGAGCATGCGTCCCTGCGGGGTACGTGCTGCACCTACAACGACAATATCCTTAGGGTCTTCCTGCAAGGTCATCTGATAAATCCTAACTTTCGAAACTAGTGGCGTCATCGCTTAAAAAGCCTGCGTTGTGCCCTCAAGTATGGCACGAACGACCGCTCAGCGAAGCCGATTGGTTGGTCTAACTCAGGGCCGTTGTAAACGGAACTGCGGTCTTTTCTTCTACCTCTTCTGTGGTGACGCCAGGTGCCAGCTCCACGAGCTTCAAACCATCGTCGTCACGATCAAATACGGCCAGATCCGTAATGATCCGATCTACCACTCCAAGCCCGGTAGTGGGCAGAGTGAGTTCCTTGATGAGCTTCGGTTCGCCGGTTTTGGTGGTGTGGTCCATCAACACGATCACCCGGCGCGCACCAACGACCAGATCCATAGCACCACCCATGCCTTTGACCATTTTGCCGGGCACCATCCAATTGGCGATGTCGCCGCGGGCATTGACCTCCATGGCGCCCAGGATGGCGACGTCGATCTTGCCCGAGCGGATCATGCCAAAGCTTAAGGCAGAGTCGAAGTAGCTAGTGCCAGGCAAAGCTGTGACGGTTTCCTTACCTGCATTGATGAGATCCGGGTCAGCCTGACCGGCTTCCGGGTACGGGCCGATTCCCAGCATGCCGTTTTCCGATTGCAGAGATACAGTCACGCCTTCTGGCACATAGTTGGGTACGAGCGTGGGCATACCGATGCCCAGGTTTACGTACTGGCCGTCTTCGAGTTCTTGGGCGGCACGGGCGGCCATTTCCTGGCGGGTCCAGCCGGTCATCGTACGGTCTCCTTTTCGATCATCTTGTCATCTGCCTGTTCTGGGGTCAGCTCCACAATGCGGTGGACGAAAACACCCGGCAGGTGGATATCGTCCGGGGCAAGTTCTCCGACTTCCACAACTTTTTCGGCCTCCACGATGCAGATCTTGCCGCTCATGGCGGCCAGGGGGTTAAAGTTGCGGGCGGTCTTGGAAAAGCGCAGATTGCCATCCTTATCTGCGATTGCGGCCCGAACCAGGCCGAAGTCGGCGCGGATAGCGGTTTCCAGCACATAGTCCTCGCCGTCGATGGTGCGGGTTTCCTTCGCAGGCGAGGCCACCTGCACCTTCGTCTTGTCGTTGGCATCGTACTTCCATGGCATCCCACCGTCGGCAACAAGCGTGCCCACGCCGGTGCGGGTGAAGAAAGCTCCGATGCCCGAACCGCCGGCGCGTAGACGCTCCGCCAGGGTGCCTTGCGGAGTGAGCTCCACCTCTAGTTCGCCGTCCAAGTACTGGCGGGCGAACTCCTTGTTCTCCCCCACATAGCTGGCCACTATGCGGCGCAACTGATGGTTAGCCAGCAGCAGACCCAGGCCTCGACCATCAAGGCCGGCGTTGTTGCTTACGGCCTCCAGGTCTTTCACATTGGATCGGCTTAGCTCTTCGAGGAGGACTTGCGGGATTCCGCATACTCCGAATCCGCCGACGGCCAGGGTGGCGCCGTCTGGGATATCAGCAATTGCCTCCGCGGCGGTACGCAGTTTTGAATGATGTGGCGCTGTAGTGCTCACGGTTGCTTCCTTTCTGTGTGTCTGTGTGGATGTCCCTGCTTGGATCTGTCGGCGTGGATCTGATGGCAGGAATTTGCTTGCTTGACACTGTTTGAGTGACGGCTTACTTCTGGTAGATTCCGAGGATCTCGACGGCCTGTTCGCGCAGCTCAACCTTGCGCACCTTGCCCGACAGGGTCATGGGGAAGGAATCAACGCACTGGACGTACTTGGGGATCTTGTGTCGGGTCAGCTCACCGTCGCAGAACTCGCGGATAGCTTCCTTGTCCAGCGGTTCGGTATCCTCCCGCATGATGAGGAAGGCCATTAGTTCCTCGCCGTACTTCTCGTCTGGCACACCCACGACCTGCACATCGGAGATATCCGGGTGGGTCATCAGAAACTCCTCAATTTCGCGCGGGTAAAGGTTTTCTCCGCCGCGAATCACCATGTCCTTCGCCCGACCCGTAATACGGGCATAGCCTTCCTCGTCCATCGTTCCGAGGTCACCAGAGTGCATCCAGCCGTCCTCATCAATCGCATCTGCGGTCTTCCCGGGCATGTCCCAGTAGCCCTGCATCACCAGGAAGCCACGGATCAGAATCTCGCCCTGCTCTCCGCGCTTAACGGTCTCCCCGGTCTCCGGGTCAACGATTTTTACTTCGATGTGCGGATTGGGGCGTCCAACAGTACCCACACGCTTTTCAATCGGGTCGTCGACCAACGTCTGGTGATTCACCGGCGAGGTCTCCGTCATGCCATAGGCAATGGTGATTTCATTGATATTCATGATGTCCATCACCTGCCGCATCGTGCGGGTGGGGCAGGCAGTTCCGGACATGATGCCGGTGCGCAGGCTGGATAGGTCGTAGGTCTTCCCCTTGGCCTTGGCGTGTTCAATCTCATCCAGCTCCGCCATAAACATCGTTGGAACGCCGAAAAGGCTGGTGGCCTTGCCGTGCTCCACTGCCTCTAACACGGATTGAGGGTTGAACACTGGGCCCGCAATAATGGTCGTCGCACCGTGCGTGATGGCGCCGAGGTTGCCCATCACCATGCCGAAGCAGTGGAAGAAAGGTACGGGGATGACGACTTTGTCGCGGTCTGTGTATTGGAGGGTCTCCCCCACCAGGTAACCATTGTTCAGAATGTTGCGGTGGGTCAGCGTCGCCCCCTTGGCCATACCTGTCGTGCCGGAGGTGTACTGGATATTAATGGGATCATCCGGGTGCAGCTGTTCGCGAACTGGGTTGAGGTCCAAGATGGCGTGGTTAGCTAGCTCATCCCAACGTTCCGAACCAAAGAAGATCGTTTCCTTGTAATTGTGGCGGCTGAACTGGCTCTCTGCTGCATCAATCATCGCCCGGTAATTCGAGTCCTTGAAGCGACCGGCGGAGAACAGTCCTTTTACTCCCGACTGCCCCATGGCATAGACCAATTCCTTGTGACGGTAGGAGGGGTTAATGCACACCAGGATCGCGCCGATCTCAGCGGTGGCGAACTGCACCAGAGTCCATTCCCAGCGGTTGGGAGCCCAAATGCCGATACGATCGCCCTTGCGGTAACCAGCTGCGTGCAGC
This sequence comes from Corynebacterium sp. TUM25015, assembly GCF_056393505.1. Lineage (NCBI taxonomy): Bacteria > Bacillati > Actinomycetota > Actinomycetes > Mycobacteriales > Corynebacteriaceae > Corynebacterium > Corynebacterium sp. TUM25015. The sequence continues at coordinate 108,889 of NZ_CM150783.1, forward strand.
CCAGAGGCCAGACGTTGAACCTTGCGATAGAACTCCGTGTAGGTCAGATGCACATCACCGTAGAAGTCAATGACCGCATCGTGCTCTGGATACTCGGCCACAATGCGGGCTAGACACTGTCCAATGGTCTCGTCCAGCAGATCGACGTCAGTGCGGCCAACCTGGTGCGACAGTGTGGGGTCTAGATCCGCCGGATCGGAAATCACAATCGGACGGTCGTTGCGAATCGGAAGTGTCATGGATATCAACCTTTTCGTGCGAAAGGAATCTCGCTAAAGAGTTGTGAGAAGAGGAATAGAGAAAACTGGCGGAGGAAACTAGTGGATTCTGGCGGCGATGATTTCCGCTTGGCGGAGCAAAGGTGCGTCGATCATCTGGCCATCCAGGGCGAAAGCCCCGGTGTTCTTGGCCGCGCCTTCAATGACGCGGCGCGCCCACGTGGCCTGTTCCTCGGTTGGGGCATAGGCCTCGCGAATAACGGGCACCAGGCCAGGGTGAATGGACACGGTGGCGGTAAAGCCGCTGGCAGCTGCGTCGATGGCTTCAGCACTGGCGCCTTTAGTGTCCGTCGTGTCGGCGTGAATCGAATCCAGCGCGACGATGCCAGCCGCCGCCGCATGCGTAAGCACCAGCGCACGGGTGAGGCGCGGTACTTCGCGGTAACCACCTGGATGGCCTGATGGGCCACCTCCCGGGGTGGGAACCTCGTCGGCACTGTAACGCGAGCTTGTCCCGCCCAGTGCAGCAGTCAGATCCTCGGCACCCCAAAACAAAGCAACAACCTGCGGGTCTGCCGCGATTTCCGGGAGGTTCACCACGCCCCTGGGGGTTTCGATCAACGCAATCACTCGAAAGTCAGCGGGCAGCGGACGGTCGTTGGAGTTGGCGTCACCAAGAGAGAAACCGCACTCTACCTTCGGCACCATCACGGTTCGATACGGCGAATCGACGACGGCGGCGAGGTCCTCGGCGAAATCCGGCGAGTCCACTGCGTTGATGCGAACGATAGTGCGCTCCGGGTCGAGGTCTGCATGTTGGACGTTCTTCCTGGCTTCTTCTCGGTTCTCGGCGCGACAACCGTCTTCGAGGTCGAGAATCACCATGTCTGAACGATCCGCGGCCTTTGCAAAACGCTCGGGTCGGTCGGCAGGGGCGAACAAAAGCGCAGGCCCCTTCGGCAGCCAAGAGTTCGGCTGGGGAGTTCTCGAACTAACCATTGCTGGGCTCCTCCCCACCCGGTGCGCATTGCATCAGTGTCTTGCGCGTGGCTTTGCAGACGATGGTGCCATCCTGGTTGCGCCCGATGTGTTCGAGTTCCACGATGCCCTGCCCAGGGCGCGACTTCGAAAGCCGCTTGCCCACGCAGCGCGTTTCGGCGTAGAGAGTATCGCCGTGGAACATGGGGGCCGGGAAGGAAATCTCGCTGAATCCCAGGTTGGCCACAATCGTGCCGAGGGAAAGTTGGCTCACTGATAGCCCCACTACCGTCGACAAGGTGAACATGGAGTTCACCAGTCGCTCGCCGCGGAAGCCGTCCTGGGCGGCAGCCCACGCTGCGTCGATGTGCAGCGGCTGGGTATTCATGGTCATGGTGGTGAACAGCGTGTTATCCGCCTCGGTGACGGTGCGCCCGGGTTGGTGCCGGTACACCACACCCTCGGCGAACTCCTCGAACCACAGGCCGCGCTGCACAACCTCTTTTTCTTCGCTCATTGTTACAGGTCTCCTTAGTTTTCTTTGTGACGCCTCGTCGGTATCCGACGTGCTTAGGGGTTGAAGCGCGGCCTATACGCCGAGAGCGCGGGCGATAAGCATTTGCTGTACCTCGGTGGTTCCCTCGCCTACCTCGAGGATCTTGGAATCGCGGTAGTGGCGAGCAACGCGATATTCGTTCATGAATCCATAGCCGCCGTGGATCTGAGTGGCATCACGGGCGTTATCCATGGCTGCCTCAGAAGCAACCATTTTCGCGATGGAGGCTTCCTTACTGAAGTTCAGGCCTGCGGCCATCTTCGCCGCCGCGGCATACCAGGCTTGCCGGGCAGTCCAGGCGCGAGCCTCCATGCGGGCAATCTTGAAGCTGATGGCTTGGTACTCGGAGATGGGCTTGCCAAAGCTGGTGCGCTCCTTCGCATAGCGCACGCATTCATCCACACAGCCCTGCGCAGCACCGGTGGCCAGGGCGGCGATGGCGATGCGGCCTTCGTTGAGGATAGAGAGGAAGTAGGCGAATCCGCGGCCACGCTCGCCGACCAGGTTCTCCTCGGGTACGCGGACATTATCGAAGGTAAGCGGATGAGTATCGGAGGCATTCCAGCCGACCTTGTTGTACGAGGGCTCGGCGGTAAAGCCCGGTGTGCCGGTCGGCACGATGATGGCGGAGATTTCCTTCTTGCCATTGTCACGCTGGCCGGTCACACAGGTGGCCGTGACCAGGGAGGTGATGTCCGTGCCAGAGTTGGTGATGAACTGCTTCGATCCATTGATCACCCACTCGTTGCCGTCAAGCTTGGCGGTCGTTTTGGTTCCACCGGCATCGGAACCAGCCTCAGGTTCGGTCAAGCCGAAGCCTGCCAGGTTCTTGCCCGCCACCAGGTTCGGCAGGAAGGTCTGTTTTTGCTCGTCGCTGCCGAAGCGGTAGATCGGCATGATTCCCAGGGAAACTCCGGCCTCCAGGGTGATGGCGACGGACTGATCCACACGAGCCAGCTCCTCCAATGCCACGCCGAGGGCCATGTAGTCACCGCCCATGCCTCCGTATTCCTCGGAGATTGGCAGGCCGAAGAGACCCATCTCGCCCATCTGGCGGACGACATCATAGGGGAAGGTGTGGTCGCGGTCGTGCTGGGCGGCCACGGGGTCGACTACGGAGTTGGCGAAGTCCTCCACGCTGGCGCGCAGTTCGTGCAGTTCGTCGGAGAGGTAGGGGTTGCGGTCCTTGGTGCTTTGGCTCATTGTTCTCCTCTTTCTGTGGGTTTTTGGTGTGCTTGTGTTTTGTGAACTGTTGAATGTGCTTAGCTGCTGGCTAATCGGACGCGTCGTTCGCAGAAATGACTTCCGCCAGGACTTCTCCAGTGCCGACCTTCTGGCCAACTTCAGCGCTGACCTTGACTTTTCCGCCGCGAGGCGCTGCCAGAGTGTGCTCCATCTTCATGGCCTCAATCACGATTACGGGTTGGCCTTCGGTGACCTCATCGCCATCTGCGACTTCCACTGCGATAACGGTGCCGGGCATGGGACTGAGGATGTCCGGCGAATCCTGAGTGCTGGCCTCTGCGTCGTGCGCCGTGCCGGAGAACACCTCCACCACGTGGGTGCCGTTCGGTCCAGTGATGCTGCCGTGTCTTCCGGCACTCCACTTCTCAGCAGGCGCGCCGTCGATGGACAGCCGCCATTCGTTGCGCGTGGCCTGCGGGTCGGCAACGATCTTGATGCGGCGGGTTTCCGAAGCTGACGCTTCGTCTTCCCCTTCATCGCTGACTAATGGAGTGAGCCGTATCGTCCACGCGTCGTCTTCAAATTCGGCACGTGCCTCAACCGGCGCGCTTACCCCGCCTGGATCGGCAAGCACCAAACGCAAAGGTGCTCGCTTCCCAGCGCCGCGCCACCCGTCGCACGCGGTCCAGGCACTGCCGAGGGTGAGTTCCGAGGTCGTTCTTTGTGACGCCCCTTCGTCTCCCCCACCTAGCGCGCCCGCCAGGTGGAGCACGGCAACGGCGAGAGTGTCCACGGGGACTGCGCGAGGTTGGAAGTCCTCGACGATGGAATCCAGTAAGCCGGTGTGCAGGTCTCCAGCGATAACCTCCGGGCGGGTGACCAGGAAGCGGTTGAAGTCAATATTGGTCGTCAGACCTTCAATGCGGGTGTGGGCCAGCGCCTGGTCGAGGCGTTGAAGGGCAGCCTCGCGCGTCTCAGCGTGGGAAATGATTTTCGCCAACATTGGGTCATAATCAGAACTGACCTCTTGGCCTTCGACTACACCAGCGTCCACACGTACCCCGTCCCCACCCGGCCAGGAGAGTCCCGTGATCATTCCGCCGGTGGGCAGGAACCCGGCGGCTGCGTCCTCAGCATAAACACGCGCTTCTACGGAATGGCCGTTGAGCTGCACGTCGTCCTGTGAGATGGGCAGAGCTTCCCCGCGCGCCACACGGATCTGCCATTCCACCAGGTCGCGACCAGTGACCATTTCGGTGACCGGGTGCTCGACCTGAAGGCGGGTGTTCATTTCCATAAAGAAGAAGCGTTCTGGTTGTTTGGCCGAGACGATGAACTCCACCGTGCCCGCACCGCGGTAACCGCAGGCTCGGGCGGCATCGCAGGCAGCCTCGCCGATCTCCTGCCGAGTCTTTTCGTCCAGCAGTGCAGAGGGTGCTTCCTCAATGACCTTTTGATGGCGACGCTGTAGAGAGCATTCACGTTCACCCAGGTGAATCACATTGCCGTGGGAGTCAGCGACGATCTGCACCTCGATGTGGCGCGGAGTATCTACGAAATGCTCCAAGAACAACGTGTCGTCGCCGAAGGAGCTTGCGGCCTCGCGGCGGGCGGAGACCAGCGCGCTGGCCAGCTTCTCCGGCTCCTCCACCAAGTGCATTCCCTTGCCGCCACCACCAGCGGAGGGTTTGATGAGCACGGGGAAGCCAACGGATTCAGAAGCGTCGATGATCTCCTGGTCCGTTAGATTTGGCCGGGAGATTCCGGGAACGGTGGGCACGTCGCGGGATTCGACGGTCGCGCGGGCGGTGATTTTGTCACCCATTGTCTCGATGGCGCTGGCCGGTGGACCAATGAAGATGATTTCCTCATCTTCACAGCGCTTGGCGAAAGCCGCGTTTTCCGAGAGGAATCCGTAACCGGGGTGGATAGCGCCGGCGCCGGCCGCCTTCGCGGCGTCAATAACCTTGTCAATCTTGAGGTAGGACTCGGCAGCGGCGGCAGGACCTAGGCGCACAGCCTTGTCTGCAGCGTGGACGTGCGGTGCTGCGGAGTCGGCATCGGAGTAGACGGCCACGGCCTTAAGCCCCATGCGGTGCACGGTGCGGATCACGCGCAGGGCGATCTCACCGCGGTTGGCGACCAGCACCGTATCGAACGGGCCGGTGGTAGCAGTTGTTTTACTCACGGCAGTTTCTCTTTTCTGTGGGTGCGTTGCGTTGGTGGGCTGCGTTGAAAGGATTTGAACGCCTTACATGCGGAAAACGCCGAAACCGGTTTCCTCGCGCGGAGCTTGAGCGCAGATATCGAGGGCCATGGCGAGCGTGCGGCGTGTGTCCGCAGGATCGATCACTCCGTCATCCCACAGTCGTGCTGTGGAGTACCAGCAGGTGGATTTCTCGTCGAACATCTCGCGAATTGGCGCTTCGAAGGCCTCTTGTGCCTCGGCAGACCACTCCTCGCCCCGGCGCTCAATCTGCGCACGTCGGACGGTAGAAAGTGTCATGGCCGCCTGTGGTCCGCCCATCACTGCGATACGCGCATTCGGCCACATCCACAGGAATCGCGGCGAATACGCTCGGCCGCACATGGAGTAATTGCCAGCGCCGAAAGCCGCACCAGTGACAACGGTGAGCTTGGGCACCGATGCGGTAGCCACGGCGTTAACCATCTTCGCCCCGTGCTTGGCGATGCCGCCTTCTTCGTATTGACGCCCCACCATAAAGCCGGTGGTGTTTTGCAAGAAGATGATGGGAATGTTGCGCTGCTCGCAAAGTTCGATGAAGTGTGCGCCCTTCATGGCGGCCTCGGCAAAGATGATGCCGTTATTGGCGATCACTCCGACCTGGTGGCCTTCCAGCCGCGCAAAGGTCGTGATGATGCTGTTGCCATATTCGCTTTTGAACTCCGAGAGGCTGCCCTCGTCGCACAGCGTTTCGATGACCTCATGCGCGTCATAGGGAATCTTCGGATCGGTGGGCACGATGTCGTAAAGATCCTCCTGCGGGCGCGGAGCCGGCACGGGGGCACTGCGCTTCCAGGGAGTCGGCTTGGATTCTGGCAGAGTTTCGACGATCCCACGCATGATCCGCAGTGCGTCTTCATCATCGGCGGCCAGGTGATCCGTCACACCGGAAATACGGGAATGCATTGCTCCACCACCGAGTTCTTCCGGGGTGACATCCTCGCCGGTCGCAGCCTTCACCAGTGGAGGGCCAGCCAAGAAGATCGTGCCCTGGTTTTCCACGATGATCGTCTCGTCACTCATGGCAGGAACATAGGCACCGCCTGCGGTACAGGAACCCATCACAGCAGATAGTTGTGGAATCCCTTTCGCTGACAGGTTCGCCTGGTTGAAGAAGATACGGCCAAAGTGATTGCGGTCCGGGAATACATCGTCTTGCTGCAACAACATCGCGCCACCGGAATCAACGAGGTAGATACATGGCAGGTGGTTTTGCTCTGCGATCTCCTGGGCGCGGAGGTGCTTCTTGACCGTCATCGGGTAGTAGGTACCGCCGGAGACGGTGGCGTCATTAGCGGCGATAAGGCACAGGCGACCGTGTACAAGCCCGACTCCCGCGATGATGCCCGCGGCTGGGGCTTTGCCGTCGTACATCTCCTCGGCGGCAAGCGGCGCGATTTCCAGGAAGGGACTGCCGGGATCCAGAAGTAAGCGAATGCGCTCGCGTGGCAGTAGCTTGCCACGATCCGTGTGGCGCTTGCGAGCTCTCTCCCCTCCGCCGGCTTGGGCACGAGCTAGGCGCTCACGCAGTTCGTTGACAAGTTCGCGGTGGCTCGGGATTCCGCGTGGCTCGGTCAGATCTGCGGCTGCCGGGGCGGTTGAGTTGGCAGTAGTGGTTTCCACGTGTGCAGCTCCTTGAAAGGTGGCGGGATTGTGATGAGAGCGCTTGTCCACACTCCCCACATTCAGTTACAAGCGATTAACTAACTTGTTGACGCCACTGTATGTGAGCTACAACACTTTGGCTAGGGAATCTAAAAAGTTTCTGCCAGTGAACTACCCCCGTATGGTGGGGTTTACTCCAACCCGACTGCCGCGCGAGCCGCAGCTAGCATCTGTCGCCGCGCCAGCGCGGTAGACGCCCATCCGCGAATAACCTCAGAAGAATTAATCATGCCCACCACCAACTGCGCCGTGATGCGCCCCGCCTCTCCCCGATAATGCGAGTCCATCTTCGCCAAGGCCTCCGCAAAGAGCTTGAGATAGCTTCCCTGGACTGAGCGCACACGCCCTCGTCCCGCTTCTCCCATACGAAAAAGTTCGCGGTTATGCAGGCGAATTAGCTCTGGTTGCGACAGCGCGAAGTCCACCTGAAAGTCGATTAGCACCGCCAAGCGCTCCCGCGGATCGGTCAAGCCATCAACAATTTTCTGCGCCTCCGAGAGCATGTGTTCCGAGATGCCTGTCATTAGCTCGGTCAGGATCTCCTCTTTACCCGAAAAATGCCGGTACACAGCCGGCCCGGAGATCCCGACCGCTTCCCCCACCTCTTCCAGGCTCGTGCCATGAAAGCCCTTGTTCGCCATGATCCTCGCAGCGGCACGCAGAAGCTCCACTCGGCGACGTTCCTTCGCCGCTGCGCGTGCAGATAAGCCTTCGGTGTTAGGTTCGGCAAGATAATGAGAGCTCATAACCCCGACCTTACTGGTTAAGAAACATTAACCGAAAGAATTGGTTTTTCTATACCGCCTAGCATGCCGCTGCCGGCAGATCATCCACCCTCGATTGCAGAAACTCCGCCGCTGCTGTCAGCTCGGATTGCCCCGCCTCGTAGCTCCCGTCCGGGCTTTCCACCGCAATCGCTACGGCCACGTATCCCTTGCCGTCAGACTTTGGAATCAAGCCAAACTGGCGCACCCCATAGCCGCTGGATGAGGACGGCCCCCAGCCTCCCTTGAAAATCGCCCCAGGGATCGTCCCCAGGCCGTATCCACCACCGTTAACAATATTCCCCATGGCGGCAACCACTGGTTCTGCTCCCCGAATGCAGCGCAGATGAGAAGCGAATTCAGCCTGGTCACTCAACGACCAATCACTCTGTCCAAATGAGCTGAACCCCGGGCGCACGACCTGTGACTCCACCCGCGCGGTGCTACTCCCCTCCTTAATCACGCCTGAGGTTGCTGCAGCCGCCTGCTCCGGCGTACCTAGCGCACCCCAGAGTTCTTCCGCAGCCGCATTATCGGAGTTCTGAATAGCCTGCTTCGCAGTAGCTTCCATTCCTGGAGAGCGCCGAAGAGCCGCAATTGCAATCGGCACTTTCATGGTTGACCACGGTGCAACTGCGGTCTGCCCCGCCCCTTTCACCCCAGCAACGGCTATCGCCGCACTGCCGTCATAGCTCAGCTCCCCACCTGGGTTCTTCTGCGAATTTTTAGGCTCGTCAGGTTTGGGTTTATCTTCAGATACCGTCGGCCGTGGCGAACGCTCCGCCGTCGATTCGTCCTGATTGTCTGAAGTGCTGGCGGCGGACGACGTGGCGTCATCGCTCTCTACATCACCAATCGTGCAACCAGCAACCGCCGTGCCGACAAAAGCCAGTGCAACGGCGAGCAGTGAGGAGCGAGACTTCCGGAATGGCTCCCTCATACGGAACCTATGCAATGTAGACGATGGCATCATTGCCCCCGGTGCATGTCACATACTGGCCGTTATCCTTACAGCTCATGGTGTAAGTCTCGCCGGTCACCGTCGAGTACGCCTTTACTGTGCCGTTGGTTTCATCCGTATCCAGGTAGTGCTCAACGAATGCATCGCGAACCGCACGTGCGAAGGGCTTAGACGTAATGTCGCTACCGGTGTAGACGTTATTGAAGTCCCCGCCTGGCTTGTCCTGCTCGGCGGACTGGTTGGCCGGAACTGCGCCGGAAGGCAGCTTCGGACGGGTGGGCCGGGAGTCCTCGCTCTCCGACTCCGAGGTCTCATCCTGCGAGGAGCTTTCCTCCTCTGCAGTGTCAGAATTGTCGCTGCTGGTGTTTTCGCTATTGCCGTTGGTACTGGTACTTCCGCCGTCGGCGTTCTGCGACTGGGAGGTGCCTCCGCCGGAACCTCCGTTACCCTTCCCATTGTCATCGCCGAACCAGCCGAAGTAGTAGGCGGCCCCTAGGATCAATGCAATGGCCAGGATTGCAGCCAGAATGATCCCCAGGATGGGCAGGAATTTACTGTCACCGTCGGAGTCCTCATAGGGGTACTCCGAGTAGGCGGGCTGCTGCTGTGGGTTCTGCCACTGCTGCCACTGGTTCTGTCCTTGCGCACCCATATTGCGGTGATACTGCGGTGGCTCCGGCCGGGACGGATAGTCGCCGCTGCCAGGATGTGTGGGGTGCTCATTAGACATACGTTCGTAAAACTCCTGCGCTCAAGCGTGTTTTCTAGTGCGCGAAGTGACGCTCACCGGTGAGGTACATGGTGACGCCCGCCTTCTCCGCTGCCTCGATAACCTCAGCGTCTCGAACCGAGCCACCGGGCTGTACGACTGCACGCACGCCCGCCTCAGCCAGCACTTCAAAACCGTCGGCGAAGGGGAAGAAAGCATCCGAGGCTGCGACCGCACCCTCAGCGCGCTTCTCGTCGCCAGCCAGGGAGTTAGCGCGCTCGACAGCCAGCTTGGCTGCGTCGACGCGGTTCACCTGGCCCATACCCACGCCCACGGTGGCGTCATCCTTGGCCAGCAGGATTGCGTTCGACTTCACCGCGCGCACGGTGCGCCAAGCGAACTCCAGCTCGCGCAGAGTTTCCTCATCGGCTGCTTCGCCAGCGGCCAGAGTCCAGTTGCTCGGGTCGTCTCCCTTTGCATCGATCGCATCAACCTGCTGAACCAGCAAGCCGCCGGAGATCTCGCGGCCCTGCAGCTCCGGCTCCTCGTTCGGTGCTTCGGCCTGCAGGATGCGGATGTTCTTCTTCTGCGAGAGGATCTCCACAGCACCGTCTTCGTAGCCCGGCGCGATGATGACCTCGGTGAAGATCTCGGCCACCTGCTGAGCCATTTCAACGCTCACCTCGCGGTTCACTGCGATCACGCCGCCAAAGGCGGACATTGGGTCGCATGCGTGTGCCTTCTTGTGCGCATCGGCGATGGATTCATCGGATACGGCGATACCACACGGATTGGCATGCTTGATGATGGCTACGGTCGGACGCTTGTGATCCCACGCTGCACGCCAGGCGGCATCCGCATCGGTGTAGTTGTTGTAGCTCATCTCCTTGCCGTGGAACTGCTTGGCGCCAGCCAGACCGGTGCCGTCGGAGTACAGTGCGGCTGCCTGGTGCGGGTTCTCGCCATAGCGCAGCACATTGGCACGCTTGTAGGAAGCGCCGATCCACTCGGGGAACTGCTCGCCATCCGCGGTCTGCTCCCCCATCCACGACGCCACGGCCACGTCATAAGCGGCAGTGTGGCGGAACGCATCCACGGCCAGGTCGGTACGCTGCGCGCGGGTAAATCCGCCGGCGTTGGCAGCGGCCACGACATCCTCGTAACGGGAAGGATCTACCACCACGGCCACGGACGGGTGGTTCTTCGCAGCGGCACGCACCATGGACGGGCCGCCGATGTCGATCTGCTCCACGCAATCATCGAAGCCCGCCCCGGAGGCTACGGTCTCGGTGAACGGGTACAGGTTTACAACTACGAGCTGGAAAGCCTCGATACCTAGATCTTCAAGTTGCTTGAGGTGATCGTCCTTGCGGGTATCGGCCAGGATGCCAGCGTGCACGCGCGGGTGCAGGGTCTTGACCCGTCCTTCCAGAACCTCCGGGAAGCCGGTGAGGGTTTCTACCTCGGTCACTGGCACGCCAGCGTCGGCGATCTTCTTCGCAGTCGAGCCAGTGGAGACGATGTCGACTCCCGCGGCGTGCAGTCCCTTGGCCAGCTCTTCGAGACCGGTCTTGTCGTACACACTGATCAGTGCACGACGGATTTCCTTTTTATCGCTGCCGTTGGTTGCTGCAGTGCCGTCACTCATTGTTTTCGTTCCTGGCCTTTCGTCCCTCATGTGAAATCTCGTGCAGCACCTCTACTAAGAGTGCGCGCTCCACCTTTTTAATTCTTTCATGCAAGCTGTCGACTGTGTCGTCGCGCGCGACCTCCACCGCCTTTTGAGCGATGATCGGACCCGTGTCCACTCCACTATCTACTACATGAACTGTAGACCCGGTGACTCGAACACCATAACTTAATGCGTCCTCCACCGCGTGCGCTCCGGGGAAAGCCGGCAGAAGCGCCGGATGTGTATTGATGATCTTCCCTGTGAAGCGCTCCACCACCTGTGGACCAAGGATGCGCATGAAACCCGCGCTCACCACGAGGTCTGATTCATAGCTGAAAATCTTGTCGGCCAGATCTTCGTTCCATTGTTCGCGATCAGTCTGCTTCGGCACGTACTCGACCAGGAAATGCTCGATTCCTGCGCGCTCGGCACGGTCGAGAGCCTCGCACTGCCGGTCACTGCCCACCGCGAGGATTTCTACCTTGTCGCGATCGACGTTATCGATCACGCTCTGCAGAAGTGTCCCCGTCCCGCTCGCCAGAATCACTATCTTCATCTGCTTCGTCATCCTCTGTATCCGTATCCTCGTCCGCTTCTTCGTCCGTTTTGTCTTCTTGCTCTTTTACTTGATCTTCTTGTTGGTCTTCCTGCTTTTTCTTCGTGACGCCCCCATCATTCCCGTTTTCCGGTTCCTCCGTAGGGGCGTCGTCCTCAGCAGCTTCAGCGTCCTCGGCTTCCTCGGCTTCCTCGGCAGTTTCGACTTCTTGAGCATCTTCAGACTCTGCGGAAGACACCATCTCCGCCTCCGGAATGTCCTCAATAACGGTCGCACCTCGGCGCGCCATAAAGAACATCATCACAGCCGCGGGCACCAACAACCAGGCTGCGAGTTCCACAGCAAAGAGCCACTCAACAGCTCCCGCCCGCCCATACACGCCGAGCTCACCACCGGCTAGCCAGGAAACGCAGAAGCCAATCAACCCGGAAAATGCACCCGCCCCGACTGCTTGGAGCAACGGAGCCTCGACATAGCTTCGCCCGCGCAAGAAGTTGTAGACACATCCCACAGCTACACAAGCAGGCACAGCCAGCAGCATTGGACCAAACGGAATCTGATCATTTGGGATAGCCGCGAGGATCGGCAGCGGGGGAAGGTTGACATTGTTCGCGGTAAACAAGCTCACCGCGCCGTTTCCTACATGAAACTCTCCACCGAGTAGGACCGCAATCGCGCCGATCACGACGTTGGGTACATACAAAAGGGCAACAAAGCTAAGGCCAATAACACCCATCGTGGATGAGGTGATGTCATACGCCTCGCTGAAAGCCTTCAAGTTCGTCAGAAGGTATATCAGCGCCACAGCCAGCCCCGCGGCGCTCATCCACTTGAGGAACTTCTGTGCCAGCAGCATTGATTCCACTGGCCAAGTAGACCAGCCACGGCGAAGCAGCAGTGCTCGCCATACGCGTGCCCGCATACCTATAACAATGGCTGCGCCATTGACAAGAGCAGTAGAGATCAATGCAACCAGCAGATTTGGCGGAGTTACATCGAATACGCGCGAGGCATCCCACAGCATTAACCATGCGATGCAGGTAAGCACGAGGGGAATCAACAAGCTTAAGGTTGTGAATACGCGAAGCCCGCGAACGCTAATGGAGTTTCCAAGCACCGTTGTCGCGCGTTTCGCATGCCCCCACACCAACAACAGTGCAGGAAGCAGCGGCACAAATCCCAACTTCGCACCCGCCATTTCCACCGGCGCGAGATTGAACGCCATCCACATCGATGCAATACTTGCCGGAACTTTGGCAAAGCCGGTACCGATGCCGATGAGAACGGCAATAATGACGATGACACCCAGAGTCACAGCATGATTAATCAGCAGCTGAGGTCCAAAACGTTTGACGTGGGGCTTCCATTTCGACCACCAGCTCCCCAGAGCGGCTTTAACGCCACCACGCGACGCGGAGGCAGAGCTGGAGGAAGAAGTAGAGGTAGCCTTCGCAACTTTGCTTTTAGAGGCAAGCCGGCCATCTACCGGGGTTCCCTTTGCCTGGTCAGCAGCCACGAAGCGCTCATGCCCCGTGTTACTGGAACCTCCCTGGGTTCCTTTGATCCTGGCTGCGTCACTACCGGACGAAGTTCGCCGGGTACGGCTCACACCTGGGCGTCGCGAAGACGATGATCGTCGGGATCCGGGGCGTTGGGCAGCAGAATCTTTACTCACCCGTCCCATTGTGCCTAAGAGGAATAGGTATCTGGCGGACTGACCCACCCGTTAGCCGTCGCTTCTTCTCTTCACCCACGCCATGCCTAATCTTCTACTTGAGGGTTTGGAGGTAGCGTGCGGAAGATCACTAACATCGAAGAACACGTGAAGAAGCGCCAGAAAAACGTCTGGAACAGGGGGAATGAATCATCGATCAATATCACTTCAGATCGCACCACCCCCGCAATGTAACCAAAGCGTTATTTTTCGTGAATTTAGTTGCCGCAACGTTGCTCAACCGATAATGTTACGTTCCGTTGATAACAAAGTGGTTACAAAATGCTTGCGCGAAGGCATCGAGGATCCGCCGAGGATCCGCTAGACAACGCCATAGCCCAGCAGACAGAGCCGCATTTGACAGTTGCTAAGAAACACCGAATAAGTCGAAGGGTTACAAGGACAGTGCAAAACACTACCGAGGCGAACCGTACCGGTGCCCACCGCAAGCAGGATCACAGCGCGAAGCGTCGCTTTGCGCTCGTAGCAGTCGCGACGACGGCCGTCACGACCGCTGGCGCTGCTGGTGCCACCGCTGGTGCTTCCCAGAGCTCTGACGACGACATCGCACTGGCTTCTGAGAACACCACTCTTCTCGCCCAGGGTGAAGGGGCCGGCGCTCAGGGCTCTGCCGCCACCGCCGACGGTGCAGACGCAACGGCTGCCGAAGCCCCGCAGATCCTCGAGGTTCCGCAGGCCAAGCCGGTCTCCAACCTCTCCCAGCAGCTTAATTCCGCCCTGCGCTTTGCCAAGGAGCGCACGGAGGCTGACCTGGCTGCCCGTATGCCTGAGTTCGCAAAGCCAGCCGAGGGCACTTTCACTTCCGGCTTCGGCCCACGCTGGGGTTCCTTCCATCAGGGCATCGATATCGCTAACGCTGTCGGCACCCCCATCCGCGCTGTCCACGACGGCACCGTTATCGACTCCGGCCCGGCATCCGGCTTCGGTAACTGGATTCGCATTAAGCACGATGACGGCACCATTACCGTTTACGGCCACATGGCCACTTTGGATGTCAAGGTTGGCGACCGTGTAACCAGCGGTCAGAAGATTGCTGGCATGGGTTCCCTGGGCTTCTCCACTGGCTCCCACCTACACTTCGAGGTTCACCCGAACGGTGGCGACGCCGTAGACCCGAAGCCATGGCTGGCTGAGCGCGGCATTCAGCTTTAAACTGCCGAGCGTCCTTAAAGCTCTAGCGTTAAAACCTTCAAAAGGGCCTGACTCCGATACCACATCGGAGTCAGGCCCTTAAGTTATTTAATTGATCCCCCGGGTTGTTTTCCCGAGGTCCTCCCCTTGGGGTATTGGGGTGTCCCCTAGGAGAGGTACAGCTTATTGCAGAGCAGCGCCGATCTGCTTCGCCGCGTTGGTCACGCCGTCGTAGGACATGTGCAGAGTCAGGTTGTAGCGCGGAGTCTGGTTGTCGAAGACACCAGCAACCCATGCCTTTCCACCTGGCTGGCAGGTGTCGTGGCCACGCGTGGAGCGGTGCAGATCAACAAATACGCCGCCGTTACGCTTAGCCGCGTCGTGCGCCTGACGCCAAAGCTGGCGTTCAGCTTCCTTCACGATCGGGAACGGGGCTTCAATCGGTGGCAAACCGTGGGGACGGATGAGGCAGAGACCTGCACGGTCGTTCGTCAGGTGTGGGTAGCTAACGAACTGGATGCGGGCGCCGGGAGCAACGCGCTTGATCTTCCTAGCGATGCGATCGTAGGAACGAGCCGCTGCGCGATTGTCGATCGGGGAAAGGGTGCGGTAGGTGTCGTTGGCGCCGACCATGATCGGCACGTTGCGCGTATTGCGGTTCAGCTTGCCATCTCGAATAGCTTGATCCACGCGAGCCTCCAGTGGCTCACGACCCAAGTACAGTTCCTTGCCGTTGCAGGAGTAGTCGTCAATATGAGCTCCTGTCAGACGTTGCAGCTCGGTGGCAACGCGGAACTTACCGTGGATACACTTGCGCTTCCCGCTTCGCTTAGCGTCCAAGATCTGGTTGAGGGTCGTGTTGGCAAAGTAGGAATCGCCGATCAAAACGGTGTTGCCCGGTGCAGCCTGCGCAGCAGGGGCAAGCCCCATGACGGATCCAGCCGCGACAACTGCCGCGGTCAGAATACGTGCAATTTTCTTCATCATGTTCTCCAGTGAGTGTTTAAAGGCCGTGTCTAGCCTATCGATATTGGTTCAAAAATGTTAGGTGTTAGGAAGCATTGCTGGCATGACCTTACCAGTTGGGTTGCGAGGAAGCTCATCCAGGAAGGTCACTTCTCGGGGAACGGAATGCTCCGCAAGATTATCCCTGACCCATTCCTGCACAGACTCCTTGGTCAGCTCCTCACCTTCCGGGTTGTCGTCACGCACAATCCAGACGGCCATGCGCTTAAAACTCTCCTCGTCGTCTACCCCCTTGGCAAAGAGATCCTTCACGCCGGGCATC
Source organism: Corynebacterium sp. TUM25015 (assembly GCF_056393505.1). Taxonomy (NCBI): domain Bacteria; kingdom Bacillati; phylum Actinomycetota; class Actinomycetes; order Mycobacteriales; family Corynebacteriaceae; genus Corynebacterium; species Corynebacterium sp. TUM25015. Next base: position 124,552 of record NZ_CM150783.1, read on the forward strand.
GGCGCCAGTACTTCTTCCACACTGCGTGGGTAGACATTTTCACCGCCGACGATGATCATGTCATCAGCTCGGCCGAGGACAAACAAGCGCCCCTCTTCATCGAGGTACCCGCGGTCGCCAATCTCCAACAAGCCATGCTTGATCTTCATTTGATCGCGGGTGTGCGCGTAGCGACGCATAGTCATGGTTCCACGGGCATAGATTCGTCCCGGAGTGTTCGGAGGCAGCACATTGCCTTCATCATCCAGAATCTTTATGCGCACGCCACGCACCGGTCGCCCAGCCAAGGATGGGTTTTCCGCAAGTTCTTCCTTCTTAGCGATAGCAACGACGCTGTTTTCCGTGGAGCCGTAGAAGTTACACACCACCGGCCCGAATTGCTTGTGCAGGCCACGGAGCAGATCTTCATGCATGGCATTTCCGGAAGACACGATGAACTCCAACGATGAGGCATCGTAGTTACCGTTCTGCGCGACCTTTAGCTGCTCCTTGATGAAGATAGGCGAGGTGATAATGCCGTTAACACCGTAACGCTCAACATCCTCCATAGCCTGAACAGGATCGAATACTCGGCGGAAAACCACCGTCGCACGGTGAGCGAAGATCAGGTTAAGGTTCGCCCAGCCCCACGAGTGGAACATGGAAGCAGTCTGTTGAATCATCATTTCCGCACGCCACGGAATCCACGTCACAAGGTCCGCCAGGGGTGTCGGAATAGGCGGTTCCCGGTGCACAACGGCCTTAGGTGTGCCCGAAGTGCCGGAGCTCATAATGGTGATAAAGCCACGTTTCGGGATGATAGGAAGCTTTTCCTCGGCTTCAGAAGGCGCGCGGTCGATGACCTGCTGAAAGGTCTCCCATTCCGGGTTTGGCGCCTGCGGGTTTTGCAGGTCTTCCGCGTACCCAATGATCACCTTTGCACGGGAATAATCTGCAGGCAGCCGGTCTGCGAATTCCTCATCGATGATGATGGTGTGAACATTCAGTTCTTCCATGCTCTTTTGCAGCTGGACCGAGCTGGAAGCAGGATTAAGCAGGCAAATATCTGCCCCAATAAAGCCCTTTGCGACTAGCGCGTAGACAACAACGCGGGAATTGCGTGCCATCACTGCAATGTTTTTCCCCGGCCCCAACCCCATGCGCTGCAGCGCGCGGGCGAAAGCAAGCGCCTCAGTTCGAACTTCCGCATAGGTGCGCTCACCAATGTCATCGATGATGGCCGTTCGCTCCGGGGCTGCTTCTGCGGCGTACCATGCCTGACGCGCAGCGGTGAAGCCATAACGGGCGATACTTTCCACCAGCTTTGCTTTACCTTTAACTCCGCCGCCCCTAACGACCACGCCCGATCGCAGCGCGGTCCCCAGGCCGGTGGCAATCGCATGAGTCTCAGCCCATGCAGCCTCGCCGAAATGCTTAAGGTTGTGCAGTTTTGAGGTGATCGATTGGTTTTCTGACATACATACCCTTCTTTGTTTCCGCTAAATCCAACGAGGAGACGCATAGTTACGTTACATAACAAAAATATTCGTCGCGAAACTTTTGTCACAAAAGTCTCTTTTTTTAACACTGCTGTGGCGTCCATCAACCTCACCGCACGACCTCTACCGACGCAAAAGCGGGCGGCGTCAGAAAAACCCCGGGAATAACCCCGGGGCCGTTACTTCGCTAGAGCTTTTCCATCGGCACACCGCCGAACAACATCAGGCGCACCGTACCCTGGCTGCCGAAGTCAATCATGCAGGTAGTGTGTGATCCGCTGCCGTCGACGCTCTTCACAGTCCCCAAGCCGTACTTGTCGTGGTTGACCTTGTCCCCGACCGCCAAGTCCAAATCTTGGTTCTTCTTTGCGCCGGCTCCAAAGGCGGGCTTCGTTTTCCTTGCAGGCTTGCGATAGGACTGGCTACCCCAGCTCCCAGAGTCAGAGCTCCATCCACCCGAGCCGCCGAAGCTCGTACCGTCGGCGTATCCTCCGCCACCCCAGGCTGAATCCACTCCGCTGCCGAAACGCGCGGGTTCCTCGCGGATCCATTCCATCAGGTTCTCCGGCACCTCAGACAAGAAGCGCGACGGTGGGTTGTTTACAGGTGCACCCCAACCACTGCGGGTAATCGCCCGAGTCAGGAACAACCGCTGCTTGGCGCGCGTAATGCCCACATAGGCCAGACGGCGCTCCTCGGCCAACTCTGTGGGGTCGCCCAGTGCGCGCATGTGCGGGAACTGGCCATCCTCCCACCCGGTCAAAAACACGACGGGGAACTCCAGCCCCTTGGCAGTGTGCAGCGTCATGAGTGTCACCATGTCCTGCTCGTCTGCCGGAATCTGGTCGGCATCAGCGACCAAGCTCACGCGCTCTAGAAAAGCCTGCAGGCTACCCAGTGGCGCCTCCCCCTCAGCCAGCATCGCCTCAGCAGCCTCATCTGCGTCAGCACTGTCTTCACCAGCGCTCCCTGCGCTACCACCAGGCATCTCCTCATAAGCTTTCAAATTCGCCGACTCCTGCGAGAACTCATGCCCCACGCTCACCAGCTCATTCAAGTTATCCAGGCGCGCCCCATCCTGCGGATCGTTGGACTTCTCCAGCAGCTCCTTATACCCAGTCACATCCAGCACCGCGGAAATCACCCGCCCCAAGTCGGGCAACCCCAGCCCAGAACCGTCGGAGGCGGTCATCTCCATCGTCTCTGTCTCCGCCCGCAGCGCGTCCATCATTTCCAGGAACTTGCCAATGGAATTGCGGCCGCGAGCGGAAAGGCCGGCGACCTTGCCCGCGGCGGCGTCACCAAGAGCAGCCGAAAAACCTATCCCCTGGCCTTCGGCGTGCACCGTAACCTGCGCGATGGCCTTATCTCCAATACCGCGGCGCGGGGTGTTGATGATCCGCCGCAATGCCACCGTGTCATCCGCATTATCCAGCACCTTTAGGTATGCAACGATGTCACGGATCTCGCGGCGCTCATAGAAGCGCGTGCCGCCGACAACCTTGTACGGCAACCCAGAGCGCACCAACACATCCTCGATCGCGCGGGAGGCATTGTTGGTGCGGTACATGATCGAAATATCGCCGTAGGAGTAACCCTCGTTATCCACGAGGTCGTCGATCTGCTGGACGATGAAATTCGCCTCGTCGTGTTCGTTATCCGCAACATAGCCGCCGATCAGCTCTCCATCGCCCAGATCCGTCCACAGTTTCTTTGGCCGGCGGCCCTGGTTACGGTCGATCACAGCATTGGCAGCGGTGAGAATCCGCTGCGTGGAACGGTAGTTCTGCTCCAAAAGGATTGTGTGAGCATCCGGATAGTCGCGCTCGAACTCCTCAATATTGCGGATCGTCGCCCCACGGAAGGCGTAGATCGACTGGTCAGCATCGCCCACTACGCACAGCTCGGATTCCGCCTTGCCCTTGCCGGCGAGTGCCGCGACCAGCTCGTATTGCGCATGGTTTGTGTCCTGGTACTCGTCGACCATGATGTGACGGAAGCGACGGCGGTAGTGTTCGCGCACGTCCGGATTGTTATTGAGGATCCCCACAACCTCGCCGATCAGGTCGTCAAAGTCCACTGCGTTCGCCGCCCGGAGACGCTGCTGGTAGGTCTTGTACAGCGTGGCGATCTGCGCGGTGTGAGGATTCGAATCGCGCTGCGCCTCCTCCAATGCACCTTGCGGGCCAACCAGCTCGTTTTTCCAATTGGAGATCACGTGCAGCACCCCGCGCGGCGAGAACTCCTTCAAATCCAGCGAGGCGTCCTTGATAATCATGGACATTAAGCGCTTGGAATCATCCGAGTCGTAGATGCTGAAGTTCGTGTTCAGCCCTGGCGCGAGGTGTGCATTGGCACGCAGCACACGCACGCAAAAGGAGTGGAAGGTAGAGACCCACATCCGCTCCGCTTGTGGACCGACCATATCCATCACGCGCTCGCGCATCTCCGCCGCGGCCTTGTTGGTAAAGGTGATTGCAAGGATCTGCCACGGCGCCACACCGTTGGCCAGCAGGTAGGCAATGCGGCGCGTCAACACACTCGTCTTACCCGACCCGGCACCCGCCACGATCAGCAGCGGGCTACCCATGTGCTCGACCGCCTGCCGCTGCTGTGGGTTAAGTCCGTTCAGCAGTTCTTCTTTTTGACGCCCAGTTTCCGCGCCCGACTGTCCAGTCGCGCGCTGCGGCTGCGGTTCTGGGCGAGGTGTGGTGTGCAGGCTCGCCAGTACGTTCTCATAGCCCTCCGGAGGCAGATCCTCCTCTGGTGGAGGTACCTCTTCGTCAAACAGTGTCGGTTCTTCGGGCAGCGGCAGGTCGGCGAATGGATCGTGCTGGTTGTGCATGTTTTCCCTTTGTGCTCCCTAGAAACTCTTTGTGAAACTCTCCGGCCAACTAGCGGTAGACTACAGCGCATGAGCGACAACGAAGACTCGCAGCCTGCTGAGTTCACCGTCCGAATGCCTTCCGGCACGGACGATCCTTTATCGGATTCAGAAATTCAATCCTACCGCGAGGAAATCAACCGCCTCGACCGCGCCATCATCGATGCAATCCACCGCCGTAGCGAGGTCTCAAAGGCCATCGGCAAAACACGTCTAGGTTCGGGTGGCACGAAGCTCGTCTATACGCGCGAGGTCGCGATCATTAATCAATTCCGCGAGGAGTTCGGCACAGAGGGCGTAGAAATAGCGAAGGCCCTGCTGCAGCTAGGCAGAGGGCGCTTGGGCTAAAGAGCGTGGCGTTAGGGGTTTATGCCAGGCGGAAACCGGCTCCTACTCCCCCAGCCGCGTTGAGGTCAGCAGCAATAACATTCCATGCTGCACCGGCCGTCGGCGCGTGGAAAGGTCCTTGCAGTGGGGTGGTGCAGGAAGGCAGGTTGGCTACGCCACCGTTGATAATGCCGATGAGGCGGTTGCCGACGTAGATCGGGGCACCCGAATCGCCAACGGAGCCGCACAGGTGCGAGACAAGGAAGGGGCCGGAGATCGCCAGCATTGGGCCGCAAGAGGTGCCCGTGGCCACTCCGGTCTTGCACATCTGCTGCAGGCTACCTGGGGTCGGTCCGCCCAGTGCGTTGAGGTGTACGTTGTTGTAGCTGCGGGTCAGGCGCACCTTGTTGTTGAACTTGATGACGGCGTAGTCCGGGTAGCCGTTACGAACGACGGTGCCGATTTGCCCCGCACGCTCGCTATCCATGGAAGTGACCGGAGCGCCGGGCTTACCGCAGTGTCCAGCGGTGATGCCCACTTTGTTCCCTGCTTTGTCATAGCCGACGACGGCCAGAGTGCAGATGTTGTTGCCTACGTAGATCGGCATGGACGGGCCTGCCAGCACGTTTGGTGCGGCGGCTCGCTGTGCTTGAGGAATGCCGGGGGAAGTGAAGTAGTGGCCGGGAATGCGGTGTGGTCCGGGCTGGCCGGTGGCCTTGAGGAAGGCATCGGCGGATCCTGCTGGAGCCGCGGAGGCCTCCGGCGCATTGAAGGTCGCACCAAAAGTGGCGGAGATGGCCAGTGCCGCGCCCGCGATCAAAGCTGCGAAGCGACGGGTAGTGCGAGTGGGGACGAGTGAGGCTGTCAAGGACCGGGAGCGCATACTTTCCTTCGTTTTTGTTGGCAATGGAACTAACCCTATCGCACGAAACAGGATTCACATGCGCCACAGTGGTAACAGTTTGCTAAAGGTTACCCCCGCCTCCCAGCTACGCGGTTCTAACGCAGAACAGTGACGCTGCCGTCGCCGTTGACCTTGACCTTAGCGGCAAATGCGGCGGCCATGTTCAGGCGCTGCCAGGATCCGCGCGGACCCTGATCGTCCAGCGGGGAACCGGACGGGATGGCGGTCTGGCGCAGGATGGAGGCGCGCTGCTTGTAGGTCAACTTCGGGAACTTCGGCAGCAGCAGATCCGGCGCAGCCTGCGGCACGATCATCGGCGCATCCTTGCGGTAGATCTTCGGGAAGCCGTAGGTCATGCGGTCGGTGTACTCGCGCACAGCCTGGTCGGTGGAACGGTAGGCCTTGTCGCCCTTGATGACCTGTGCCAGCGGGCGGCCAGCGCGCCACTCGAGTTCGGCACGCAGTTCCTTTCCAGCCTGGCGGATCGCATCGCGCATCTTCGGGTCATTCCAACGGTCAGCTGCCGCTGCAGTACCGGACATGCGGCCACCCATGACGTCCAGCGGGTAGTGCACACCCATCACAATGCGGTTATTACCAGCCTCAGACCCACGAGCCAGGATCTGCGGAGCCAGCTCCGGCAGGGTCAGCGCCAGCAAAGTGGTGGACCAGACAGCCTGGTTGGTGTGACCAGATGGGTAGGACTTGGAGGTGCCGTAGTACTTGTTCTGGCCATCCTCGTACTTCTTGATGCGATCCGGGGCGACCACGAACGGACGGTCGTAACCGAACACCATCTTCTCCACGAAGGTGGAGGAAGCCAATCCGCCAGCACGAGCCAGGTAGCCGTTGCCCAGCAGGAACTGGGTCTTCGGCAGGCGGTTCTCGCGCAGGGCGGCACGGAAGTGGCGGCCAAGCTCGTCACCCAGCGAGTCGGAGAACGCATCCAGCACGCCAGCCTTGTCCGCGCGAGCGTCCTTCTGTGCGCGCTGGATGGCAGACGGGTTACTCTGCGCAGCGTTGTTGATCTCCACAACCTTGTCCAGGTTCTGCTTCATGATCGCCGGGTGGTTGGCGCGGACATCATTGAAACCATCCACAACGTCTAGGTACACGCCATAGCCGTGGGAGCTGATGTCGGAAATGTAGCCACCCAGGTACTCCGGACCGAAAGGCTGCGGGTTTGGTGCACCCTTGTGCGGCACCGGGTGCGGGTAGTTCGGTAGCCCCTGCGAACCAGCGATAGCTGGCATGCTCACTGGAGCAGCTGCGGCTTGACCTACGTTTACTGCGGAAAGGGACATCGTCGCGGCCATCACGGTCGCCGTCGTGATCTTCAGACCCTTCTTGTTGGTCACTGTTTTCCTCATCCTTGAAATGTCGACTGTGTCTTCTTTGTGAACGCCAGGCCTCCGAGCCCGCCCGGCGCGAATTCACATAGTTTTATAAACTCTCCGGAATACTAACCCAAGTAGCTGAACTAAAGGTTAAGTTCAGGTTAGATGCGGGTGACGTGCGAAGGGGCGTCACACAATAAAACCTTGCCAGCGCGCCGCCTGCAGTGAGTCGTCATTGCTATCCCGGGAGAAAGGAAAGTTCTTCAAAACCTGGTTGGTAAAGCTATCCACCCGCCGGTTAGCGTTGCGCAAGTCGTAATACGTCCTCATTTCCGCGTCGTAATCTGCCAAGTCGGCGGTCAAGTTCTCCCTGGTCTGATAGCCGTTCTCCATAACACGGAAAGAACGTGGCATGCGGGGCTTTAGCTGCGGATCCTGATTCGGCCAACCGAGGGTAAGCCCTACGACGGGGAAGGTAAATTGCGGCAGGTTCAGCAATTCGATAACCCCGGCAGTGTCGTTATGAATATTGCCTAGGTAGTTCGCGCCAAGGCCAAAGGATTCGGCGGCGTTCACCACGTTCTGCGCCATCAGGCAGGCATCTGTGAAAGCTTCCACAAACGCCTTCGTGCGCCCCGCAGCGCGTGGATCGCCGCCGTTTTCCCGCAAGATTTGGGCATTGCGCGCAGTATCAGCCAGGAACAGCAGGTACACAGGAGCCCGGCGAACGTACTCCTGATTTCCGATCTCCGCCAGGCGCTCCCGCAGCTGTTTGTCCGTCACGCGAATAATGCTCGCCTGCTGCATTCCACGGGAGGACGCAGTACGCATAGCGACGTCATAGATCGTTTCCAGGGTTTGCTCGTCTACCGGCTGATCGGTGAACTCCCTGATTGTGCGATGGGAAAGCTGGTGGTCGACCATGGGATTTGGACTAGTTGACATGGAATCCACCTTAACGACTGTGATGCCCCCGAGCTCTGGGACACCTTATCGAGAGCGCAGACACAAAATGCACTACACTGCGCCGGGAACAAAGGTTGGCGATAATACATTTCAAGACTGGTGGTTGGTGCGAAGTTTCGTATCCTCCTAAACGGCCACTTCGCAACCGATTTCACACATAGATACGTTCAAAGGTTCCAAGGAAATTACTGACATGATCATTGCAATTATCGCCATCGTTATCCTCGTCCTACTCGTCATCATCTGGTTCGCCATGTACAACGGCCTCGTCAAAAAGCGAAACACGGTCAACGAGGCATATGCACAGATCGATACCCAGCTGCAGCGTCGCGGCGACTTGATCCCCAACCTTGTATCCACTGTCAAGGGCTACGCCAACCACGAGGCGAAGGTGTTCCACGATATCGCTGAGCTGCGCAGCGCAACTGATCGCGCTCGCGCCACCGGCACTGTGCAGGATGCATCCCAGGCAGAAGCAGTGTTCGGTCGCACCATGGCCACCCTGCGCGCAACCGCAGAGGCCTACCCAGAGCTGCAGGCGTCCCGCAATTTCCAACAGCTGCAGGAAGAGCTAGCCGCCACCGAAAACAAGGTCGGCTTTGCGCGCCAGTACTACAACTCTTCGACGAACAACTACAACACCGCTATCCAGTCCGTGCCGACCAACATCGTGGCCTCCGTGCACGGCTTCCGCCCCTTCGAATACTTCCAGGTGGAGGAGTCCAAGCGCCAGGCTCCCGACGTGTCCTTCTAATCTCCTCCCCCGTCACCTTCAATTTTTGTAGAGACTGCACTTACCGCCGCCGCAGTCGAGGTGATTTCACGACCGAAAAGGAGGAACCATGGGCCACCAACCGACGACCTTCAACGAATCATTGTCTCAGCTGCGTCGGGGCATCGCCGTCGCATGGCTCGCAAACGTGCTGGTCTTGCAGCTGTCCATCGTGGCATGTGCCTGCGCCGCCTATGTCGGTACCAAGGGCAGCAATATTGACTTCAACACCCTAGGCATGGTCATTTTGATCTCTGCCGGTGTTGCCATTCCGGTAGCGATGCTGATCATTCTGTATTCCTACTTCTTTTCCACCCGGACCGTACTGTCCGCGATCGGCGGGCAAAAGCGCCTGGTGGAGCAGGGCATGATCTACAACATTGTGGAAGAAATGGCGATCGCCGCCGGTATGCCTTCTCCGCCGAAGGTCTATGTGCTCATCGGAACCGGAGTGCCCAATGCTTATGCCCTGGGTGGCAAGAGAAAGAAGCCGCAGACTGGCACGATCATTGTCACCGAAGAACTCGGCTATCTGCTTAATCGCGAACAGCTGCAGGCCGTGATCTCCCATGAAATGAGCCACCTTACCGCCGAGGACAACCGGGTCATGACCCAGCTGGTGGCCATTGCGTCTGTCATCTCCATCCTGCAGTCCGCGTTTATCTACGGAAGTTTGAGCTCCAATAACCGCAATCGGTCTAACTCAAACTCCAGCGGTGGTGGCCATGCGGTTGTCGCACTCGTCATTTTCTTGGTCTCCTTCTGCGTCATCCTGGCAGCCCCTGCGCTGTCCAACATTGCGAGGGCCTATATGTCGCGCTATCGCGAGCAGCAGGCCGATAGCCATGGCGTTTCGCTCTGCCGCAACCCCACTGCCCTGGCACAAGCCCTCATCACGATCCGCGCATTTCACCAGGCCAACCCCCACACGGTGGATAACTCCATGTACGGTAGCCCCGGTTCCTTGGCTCTATACGCACCGGAGAGGGACATCATCGAGAGTTTCCACAATTCCAACCAGAGCAAAAAGGGCGGCATGTTCGAGCGGGCAATGAATAAGCGGCGGAATTTCTCCGCCACCCACCCGCCAATCTGGGAGCGCGTCGATGCATTGATCGCCATGGGGGCTTATGTGCAGGATTTTGTCCCTCATGTGCCACAGCATCAGCAGATCTCCGGGCACATCAAGTAGCCTGGTGCGTTCTATGAACCCTGAAGCGCCACGAGCTCCCCTCTCCTATACCTCGACCGTTGGCTTCCCAGAGCTGAATATGGCGCGGGTCATTAACGCAGACTTCGATACCGCCGCCGACCGTCTCTTCAGGTGGGGCGTGCAGCGCAGCGGACTATTCCGTGTGCACCCCACGCATGAGGTCGTGGAACTCAATGCGGAAGTTGCCTTGGGATTTGGGCCGTGGACCTTCCGCTGCCGGGTGGTTGATGTGTTCGCCGAACCGGGACGTTGCGGCTTTACCTACGGCACTCTCCCTGGCCACCTCGAGCGCGGAGAAGAGACCTTTACCCTCGAGCGGTTGCACCATGGCCGGGTTCTTTTTCTTGTTGACGCCAAATCTCAGCCCGCTCGCTTCCCCGCTTTACGTCGACTTATCGACCTGCCTCGGCGTGCTTTGATTCGCCGCTTCTATCTGCGCGCGTTGGACGACTAGCACGATAAACGGCAAGACAGCGAGAGCTGCAATGCCACACGCAGGTCTTATAAGCAGTCCCAGGCAAATTCGACCCGATCGAAGTTGCGCGCAGCGAGGTCATCGGGATGGATATAAAAGTTTCCAACTCCGGTGTCGCCCCATTCGCAAGGGAGGTCCTGGTCTATTCTCGCGAGCACTATTCGGGGATCAGACGGATGGAAGGGGTCGCGGTTCAGAAGAATTTCGTATCCACCGAGCGAGGATCCGTTTGCAGACGGATAGTCAATGGGTTCTAGGAACTCATCGGCATGGGGATAGACAGTGAAGCCCTCTTGTTCTGCGCGCCCGACAGCCGCGGCAAACGCATCTTTCCTCGATCCTTGACCATCACGGCTGGGCTTCTCGAAAGTCGTCTCCCCGCCGATTACCCAACGCGAAACAAGGCTTCCCCTAAACGTGTGAATATCCACGTAATCCTGGCCTCTTCTAAGCAGGGTGCGGGGACCTTTCGGATCAAAAATAGCCCGACCGTACTCGTGGGCGCTATAATCAACCTCCTGGTCGATTCGAACTCCATCGATCGTGACGGGATCGAGTGGCTCGGGAGCTGGATGCTCGCCTGAATGCAGGATCTCTTCCTCAGGCATCTCACCTACATGCGGTGCAGAAAGGTCTTCGAAATACCTGGCGAACGGGGTGGGTTCTTGGCACGAATCCTGCTGGTTCGGCGCCATCAAAAAATCACCCCAAAAATCAGTATCAGGCACGAATAACTGAAGGAGCCCGGTCGTGGGGAACCCCGGAAACTGCTCGAGCTCAGAGAAATTGAACTGGGCAATGAAGAACATGGGCCGACCGTCGTAATACGGGTAGGGTGCATGCTCCGGAAGGTAGGGGGTGCCACATACCTTCGAAGTGGTGGGCGAATCGGGGCGTGAGCTTTCTTTAAGCGCAAGAGCAGGGCGGGTGGGAATGCTATCGAAGGAGTACTTCAGGTCATACCTGATATCGGAGTAGGCCACTCCAACAACTGTAAGGGAAGCTGCTAACCCCCGCATATATCCAGGAGACAAAAAGAAGCGCCCTCCTCTAACGTGAAAGCTAGAGGAAGGGCGCTATTGGTAGCGGGGGCAGGATTCGAACCTACGACCTCTGGGTTATGAGCCCAGCGAGCTACCGAGCTGCTCCACCCCGCGACGAGTGCTTAACGCTACCGCGTCAGCGACTCCACTACTGTAACGCAGACCGTGGATAAAGTGAAATCGCCTGGTCACAGACGGTTTCACTTTCGCTTTAACGATCCGACTGCAGATCCTGAACCGCCTTATCCAGTTCGTCCAGCGCCTTACCGAACTCCTCGAAGGAACCGGACTCGCGAGTCTTGTTCACCTTGTCCATAGCATCGCGCACACGCTGCTCCGGAGACGTATCAGTGCCCTTGCCGTCGGTCTTGTCCGTCTTACCCGCTGCACCCTTCGCGTTGGAATCCTTGTCGTCGTTGCTGCCGCTGTCCTTGCCGTCAGCGTTGCTCTTGTCTTCGTCCTTGGACTTTTTCTTGTCCTTATCCTTGCCCGGGTCAACCACAGAACCGTCGATCTCGCGGATATCCGTAGTGGAGGACGTGTTAATGCCCACCTGGCTCAGCGCCTCGGCAATAGTCGGCGCGTAACCCACCTGACCGTTGTAGCTCACCAGCACGCGCAACAACTTCGGGAAAGCGGAATCCTGCCCACTGCGCTGCGAGTAGACCGGCTCGACGTACAGAATCTGCCCATCGCCCACCGGCAGAGTCAACAGGTTGCCGTTGGTCAGGTCATTCGTACCCTTCAGCAAGGTACGTTCGCGGGCGATCTCGTCGGAGGACATCATGGTGTCCTGCGCCTGGTTCGGGCCCAGCGTCTGAGTGCCCGTCGGCAGCACCCGCACACTGATCTTGCCGTAGTTATCCGGATCGGAGCTCACCGACATGTGTGCAGCCAGGAACTCACGACGCAGACCACGGAACGGAGTAATCAGCTGGAAAGAAGGCTTATTCGTCTTCGGATCCGCCGCCACTACGTAGTACGGAGGCTGCGCATTGTCCTGTCGATCCTGCGGTGCCGTCGGATCCGTCGGCACCGACCAGAACGAGTCGTTTTGGAAGAACACGCCCGGATCAGAGACGTGATACTTAGCGATCAGCTCGCGCTGCACCTTGAACATATCCTCCGGGTAGCGCAGGTGATCCTCCAGCTCCTTACTGATCTCCGAACGCGGCTTCACCACACCCGGGAACGCGCCCCGCCACGCCTTCAGCACCGGATCCGATTCATCGAAGGCGTACAGGTCCACGCTGCCGTCATAGGCATCCACCACAGCCTTCACAGAATTGCGAATGTAGCCAACCTCGTTGTCGACCACCTGGGACTCGCTCACGCCATCGGGATTAATGGCGTCAGCAGTAGAATCAGTGAGCCCAATGCGCTCGGAGTAGGGAAGATTATTCAGCGTGGTGTACCCGTCTACAACCCACTTCACACGGCCGTCAATCACAACCGGGTAGGTCTTGGAATCGGTGGTCAACCACGGCGCCACCTTGTGCACACGCTCGCGCGGATCGCGCTCATAGAGGATCTTCGACCCCTTGCCGATGCGGTCAGTCAGCAGCATGTTCATCGACTCGAAGTGAGCCGAGAACATCAGGCGGTTGAAGTAGTTCGACACGTCCACACCACCGGTGCCGGTGTAGGAGTAGTTTGATGCGTCGGTATCGTACTCCAGCGGCTCACCCTCGGTGTTACCGACGATCGCATAGTCAGCATTGCTCTGCTTCGACGAGGCAATGACCGGACCGAAGTAGATACGCGGCTGCTTTACATCCAGCTTCAGCTCGCCGCCCTGCTTACCGGACTCCATGGACTGCAGATCCGCGACCGTGTACACCGGGTAGCCACCGCGGGCCGAGCCGACATCGCGAGCGACCTCATCCACCTTGCGGGCCGGCGCCGCCACAAAGCCATTGCCGTGTGTGTACACCGTGTGGCGGTTAATCCAGTCGTTTTGGTTGCCATCCAGGGTATTCGGGTTCAACTCGCGGGCAGCAACCACGAAATCGCGCATCTTGCCATCGACCTTGTAGCGGTCAATGGCCAGCTCATCCGGGAAACCATAGAAGTTACGCAGCTGCTGTTGCTGGGTAAACGTCGGAGTCAGTACCTCCGGATCCAGGAGACGCACGTTGGACAAAGTGGCGGAATCGTCGGCGACGGCCTTCTTCTGCTCCTTAGAAGCCGCATCGCCTGACGAACCCCAGTCGCGGTCGTAGGTCACCTTGTCGTCGCCGATGCCATAGGCGAAACGGGTGGCCTCGATATTGCGGGCAATGTACTCACGCTCCTTTTCCGCACGGTTCGGGTTCACGGAGAACTGCTCTAGCAGCGCGGGCCAGGCGAAGCCCACGGTCAGCGACGAACCCACCATCAGCGCCACAGCCAGCGCCGGGATTCGTAGATCCCGCAGCACAATGGTGATGAAGAACATGGCAGCCACGAAGATGGAGATCACCAGCAGCACGATCTGTGCCGGCAGCACCGCGTTGATATCCGTGTACGACGCACCGGTGAAAGTATCGTGTGAACGGGTCAGCAGGCTATAGCGGTCAAACCAGTACCCCACAGCCTTCAGCAACATCCACGCACCCGCGATGATGGCCAGCTGGCGACGGGCGTGGATAGAAATGGAGGCCTTCTCCCCCACCCGCGGATTGCCTGTAGTGATGGACCCCAGCAGGTAGTGGCCGACGCCGTTAAGAACGAAAGCCAGGATCAGCAGCACACTAAAGGTAGAGATCAGCAGCTGCAGGAAGGGCAGGTTGAATGCGTAGAAGCCGAGATCCATATTGAACTGCGGATCGCGCACGCCGAAGTTAGAGCCATTCAAGAACAACAGCACAGAGCGCCAATTCGATTGCACGATCATGCCGGTGATCACGCCGACGAACAGTGGAATACCCACCAGGAATGGCCGCATATTGCGCCGGATCAGCGGACGGTACTCCGCCAGGGGCGAGGACGTTCCCAGCGAGTCGATCTCGTCCGGCCGCGCCCTATAGGCCAAGAACGCAGCCAGCCAAGAGATCAGCGCACCAATCAGGCCGAAGATCACAAACAGCGCTGCACGCGTGACAATCACGTTCTGGAACACACCCTGATACTCCACGCTGCGGAACCAGGCGAAGTCCGTGTAGACGCTCACCACCACCGGGATGATGAACACGGCGATGGCGATAATCGCCACCGCAATGCCCAGTATCTTCGAGCGCCTGCTCGACACTGGACCGGATGGGAACTGCTGCTTCGGTCGCCCCGAAGACGGTGGCATGGGCGTGCTCAAGGCTTTGTTACTCTCCTGCTAATCGCGCCTGTATCTGTCGCTGATCGCGATGTTTCCACAAGGATACGTACAATTCTTACAGCGTCATAACAAATCCCAGTTCCGTCCCCTACCCACAACGTAACTTTGAGAAAGGCTGTCCGCATGACCTCTTCCAATCCCTCCCACTCCGTCGACCTGCAGGATGAGCGCGTGCTCAACGCTGCTCTGCGCGAGGCCGTGGACTTTGTACAGGCAGAGGGATGGGATCGGCCTGCCACTCTTTTTGCACTGGTCCCCGCCACGTTGATCGCCGACGCGGCCCCGCAGGCATTCGATGACGAGGCTCCATCCAATCCCCTCGCACTCGTCGTTCAGGAGGATATTCCGGAGCACATTCGCCCCGGTAGTGAAGAGCTTGGCCAATTCCTCGCCACTATCCGCTGGCCTGCCCCGGTCGTCGGTGCGATCCTGGCTCAGGAGATCACTTTCTCCAACGCCGCCCCCGGCGCCGACCCTGCCCCGCGTCAGGCTCGCCTGTTTAGCGGAGTTCTTTGTGACGCCGACTTTTCCGGCCCCGAGCGTTCCCTTATCCAGCTACGCCCCAGCGAAGAAGAGCTGGAGGCCGATCCTTTCGGCCAGGACAAGGTGCAGCTACTCGGCGGCGATGACATCGCCCCCGGCGTGATCCACACACTTCGCGCGACTTTCGAAGCCGACGAATAAACCCCCGCACACGTTACCGGCTACTTGCAGGTATCGGCCTGCTTGCCTTCGTTGTAATCCTTGAGATCGCTGATGGCATCGTCCAACGTGTCGACCTTTAGCAGGGTGATTCCCTCAGGCGGCTCGTGGACCGCCTCTGCACAGTTCTTTTCCGGTACGAGGAACACCTCTGCGCCGGCCTCCTTGGCGGCGGCGATCTTGTGAGTGATGCCACCGATCGGGCCAACCTTGCCTGCGGCGTCGATAGTGCCAGTACCAGCGACGAACTTACCGTCTGTGATTTCCTCGGGCGATAGCTTGTCTACCACCGCCAAAGAGAACATCAGACCGGCGGAAGGGCCGCCAATATCGGTGAGGTTGTATTGCACCTTGATGTCACCGCCCGGCTGAGCCACAGTTGCCACTCCGAGAAACGCGGTGCCTTCCGGGTGCTCGGCGCGCATTTCCTTCGGCAGCTCACCGAGAGTGACCTTCACGTCCTTTTCATTGCCCTGACGCTTGACGGTGATCGTCACCTCATCGCCTGGCTTTTGGTCCTTGACCTTGTCCGACAGCTCATTGGGGAGCTTGACTTCTTCCCCGTTGACCTTGGTGACGATGTCGTTGACTTCGATCTTCCCCTGCGCCGGAGAATCTTCGGTCACCTCCATCACCATGGTTTCCAACGGCTTATGCAAATGATTCATAGCCGAAATGGTGGCATTGGATTCCGAGCTGGAGAACGCTGCGGCATTTTGGCGCTGTACTTCCTCCGAGGACTTTCCGGAGGGGAAAACGTGCTCGATTGGAACCAGGGTGTCGTCGGTCGTGGCCCATCGTTTAAGAGCCTGCGGGAGCGTCATATTTGTCCGCACCGACACGGTAGTCATGTTCAGGTTCCCGCTCGTCGGATGGGTTTTTGCACCCGTAATGTCCACAACGTCGCGACCGTCGACCTGCCCCAGCGTGTTAAACGTCGGCCCATTGCCCTCGGCGGCATAGGGAACGGTGATGTTGATGTTGGTGCCGGGAATCGAGGGCAGACCGATGAGGGAAAGCACCGCCACGACGGGCACTGCGCCCACGACGATAGTGCGATTTCGCCTGTTCCAGAATTTCACCCGCCTAACTTTACATGCATCCCCCGACGAGGTTGGCCACCACCGCCGAAGCACCCCGACCGCTCTGTTCGCTATCAGCACACGGGAAATAGCACCATAACGGACTTTCGGGGTCGTTTCCGCACTGCGAGAGTCGGTACGGTGGGGTACATGAGTAAATTCGGCTTTGGCTTCCACGGCCCGCACAACTCCGATGACGATGGCGACAAGGATCGCGACAAGGACCACGACCGGGATCGTGATCAGGACCGCAATAACGAGAACAACGGGAACGAAAACAACCCGTTCGGCTTCTTTTTTGGCGGCCCGATGGGCGGCGGCACCAGTGGCACGGGTGCAGGCGGCATGGGTCCCGGAGCTGGCGCGGGCAATCTGGGGGACATCCTGAACCAGTTCGGTTCCATGCTCTCCGGTTTCGGCTCGGACATGAACAGTTCCGAAGGCAAAGGCTCGGTGAACTATGCGATGGCCAAGCGCACCGCCCGCCAGCGTATTGCAGCCACCCGTAAGGCCACTCGTCCGACCCACAACGATTCTCAAGCCGTGGCAGATTCGGTACGCCTTGCTGAATTGTGGCTAGACGAAGCCACTATCCTGCCCGCAGGCGCGTCCGGCTCTGTGGCCTTCGGCCCGGCGCAATGGCTGGATGAGACCTTCGAAACATGGAAGCGTGTGGTGACCCCACTGGCCGACAAGCTGGGCGATGCCGCACTCGGCGGCGTGCCGGAGGAAATGCGCAGCCAGCTTGGCCCGCTGGCCGGCATGATGAAGCAGATCAACGCTATGAATTTCGGCGTGCAGCTGGGTAATACCCTGGGCGAGATGGCCACCGACGTGGTGCTTTCCACCCAGTGGGGCGTACCCCTGGCGCAGGGCGAGACGGCAGCCATCGCCACCGAACACCTCGACGTCATGGCCAAGAAGCTGGGCTGCGAGCCCCGCGAAGCGCTGATCTATCTGGCCGCGCGCGAAGCCGCGCACCTACGCCTGTTCAAGCACGTCCCGTGGCTGGTGGAACGTCTGATCCTGGATGTCGAAGAGTTCGCGGCCGGGCTATCGCTGGACTACTCCGCCATCGAGGAAGCCACCGGCGAGTTCACCCCAGAATCCCTTAACGACCCGGCGAAGATGCAGGAAATGATGGAACGCATGCAGGGTCAGGATCTTTCCCCACAAGTCGTTTCGTCCAATGTCCATGCCCGTGAGCGCCTGGAGACGAGCCTGTCGCTGATCGAGGGCTGGGTAGATTATGTGACGGGTGTTGCCTTGGACTCCCGCATCCCTGCCGCAGCCATGATCAACGCCGCGTGGTCGGAGTTCCGCAACAACGGCTCCCCTGCCATGGACAATCTGACTAAGGCCCTCGGAATTAGCTTCACCGCTCCGAAGGCAAACGAGGCAGTCGAGCTGTGGCGCAAGCTGGATGATGCGGTGGGCGTCAAAAAGCGCGACGGCGTGTGGGATCACCCGGACTTCCTTCCGGTCGCGTCCGACCTTGACAACCCGGCAGCTTTCATCAGCAACATCGCGTTCGACGAGGACGAGATGGAGGACTTTAACCCCATTAGCGAGATTGAAAAACTCGAGCGGGAGCTCAATGAAAAGCGCGACAACGGTGACGACACCACCGATACCCCCGAGGCCGAGGACTAGCTAATCGCGCATCCCCCAGCGCTTGAAAGCCTCCAAGTACCCCTGTGCTTTCTCCAGCTGCGGGGTGTGCGCCTCCCAGCGGTGAAACTCCGGGCCGTGATTCGGCACAAAAGTATGAATCAGCTCGTGGATAATCACCGCATCCAGCACGTACCCCGGCACGTCCTGCAGGTAATGCGAAATCCGGATGCGCTTGGACTGCACCGAACAGCTGCCCCAGCGCGTGTTCATGTTCGTCACGAACTTGATCTCGCCGATCGTTGCCCGCCCACCGAGGTACTTGCGGTTTAGCTCCCGCGCGCGGTCGGCAAGATCGTCGTTGCCTAGGGCATGACGCCTACTCTTCAGCGCCTTTCCGAGCAGCTCCACGCTAATGCTGCGCAGTTCGGCTTCTCCGATGGCCGCGGGAGCCATGACCAAAAACCCATTGCCTTCTTCCCGCACTGCAACGGTTTTCTTGCGCCTAGCGGATAGCCGGAAGGTGACAGGCGGCACTCGGTTTGGTTCGGCACCTGCCTGGAGCTGGCGGGCGAGCTCTGCCTCCACATCACGAGCCAGCTGCTGCGGGTCAAGCGCCCGGTGGCGGTAGGAGGAAACCACGGATTATCCTTTCCACCTGCGAGGACTATGCCTCCCTGCTAGGGTGAGAGGCGAATCACAGCGCGTGGGGAGTACGCGGTGCGAGGGGTCTTTACAGAGGGGTTGTAGAGGGGATTTTGGGGAACGCAATCATGCTAAAGCTTAACCTGCCGGCGAGTACAGCCATCCTGGCAAGGCCCACGATCGGCCTGCAATTCGGCGTGCTGCCGCACGAATCTATGATCCTGCCGCTGCCGAAAAGCGTGAATCCGAGCCAGGTTGCGCACGTTTTTGCCCTAGCCCGTAGCGGGATCGGTTTCGACGAGCTGCACCAGAAACTGGGCTACTGCGGAGTAGACGAGGAAGATGCCCGGCTGATTCTCTCCGAGATGGTGCGGGCAGAGATACTGCGCCCATCGCAGGCGGACGTGGACTTCCACGTGCTCGCGTCCGGCGTGTCCAGCGAGAGATTAGAGCCTGTTTTAGAAGCGCTGGGTTTGAGTTTTCGCATTACCTCCGCACCCAGCGAAGCACGACGGTCGCTCATCGTCCTCCCCGGAGCAGTGTTCCCCACCCCGGACGTGCAGCATGCGCTTATGGTCAACCGCGTAGCCCACTACCCAGCCGGGATCGTGGATGGTCGGAATGTGCTGGGACCATTAGTGGTGCCAGGAGTTACTCCCTGCCTGGCTTGTATGGATAGCTACTACGGGCAGATCGACGACGGTTGGCGTGGGGTGCGTCTGCAGGCAACAGGGCGTCCCGGAAGTACGGAACGGCACTTGGTCCAAGCGGCCTCTACACAGCTGGCGATGATGCTCAACGAACACGTATTGCCCTGGTGGCGCGCGCACCGGGCGTACGTGCGCGAGCGGCGAATGGCGCGACTGCAGCAGGAGGAAATTCCCGCGGCCCCGGAGATCCCAGAGGTCCTCAGCCAGCGGCGCCTCGTGGATTTCGCCAGTGGCGCAGTGCGCACCTATCAAGTGCCTTTCAACGACAGCTGTCTGTCTTGTCGAGCGGTACGGAGCTAATCGGATGGGTCAGGCTGACTCAGGCGTAGTTGCTGACGATCGCCAGCACGTCCTCGCCGAACTCCTTGACCTTCACCGGACCTATGCCCGGCACCGCCACCAATTGGTCGGCCGTCGTGGGAAGTTGTTCGGCGATGGCACGCAACGTGGCGTCAGTAAAGATGACATACGCCGGCACAGCCTTGTCCTTAGCCTGAGTAGTGCGCCATTCCCGCAGTTCGGTGAGCAAGAGGTGGTCGGTTTCCGGGGCGTGCTCGCCGCAACGGCCAAGAATCTTCAGCTCCGGACTTCCCAAACGAGTGCCGCAGATAACACAGGCATTCTTGGGCGCGCCGAGGCGCTCCCGGGTTCGGTTGCCCTCGCGGCGCTGCGCCTCCATGGCCTCCTCCTGTGGTACCAACCCGTCAAGGAAGCGCGTGCGGCGGCGGTTCGATGTAGAGCCTTCCTGCCTGGCCAGCGCCCAGCTGAGGTGCAGGTGCTCACGCGCACGAGTGATACCGACGTAGAACAGGCGACGCTCCTCCTCGATTGCCTCTTCCGAGCCCGCCCCTTTCAGGGCGTGGCGAATCGGCAATGTGCCTTCATTTAGGCCAACGAGGAACACCGCATCCCACTCCAAACCCTTTGCGGCGTGAATGCTGGCGAGGGTCACGCCCTGGAACTTCGGCGGGTTCTTAGCACTCATGCGCTCCTTAAGCAGCGCAACCACTCCCTGCATGCTTAAAGGTTCCGCGGCAGTGGAGGTGATCTCCTTGACCAGATCAAAAAGTGCTTGCAGGGATTGCCATCGAGCACGCTCCTGGGAACCCGCGGGCTCCGTGGACGTCAGGCCGACGGGTACCAAAGCGGCGCGGATAGCATCTGGCACATCTTCGGGGTCTGGGTCGTATTTCTTGGCCGCGGCGATGATCGCATTCATACCCTCGCGGATTTCCGCACGCTTAAAGAAGCCTTCACCGCCCTTGACTTGGTAGCCAATTCCGGCCTGCTCAAGCTCGTATTCGTAGTTCGCAGATTGCGAATTGATGCGGTACAGAATCGCGATGTTCGCCGGTTCCACGCCCTTTTTGATGAGGGTCTGAATTTCCTTGACCACCGCCACTGCTTCCGCAGGCTCGTCCGGGTATTCGTGGAACTCCGGGACAGGTCCAGCGGGGCGTTGGCCTTCCAGCTTCAGCCGAGTGCCCGCCACGCGCCCCTTCGCTTTGCCAATCACGCTATTGGCAAGATCTACAACCTGCGGGGTGGAGCGGTAGTCGCGATGCAGGCGGACAGTGGTGGATTCTGGGTATTTGGTGGTGAAGTCCAGCAGATATTCCGGGGTTGCGCCGTTGAAGCTGTAGATCGTCTGGTTGGCATCCCCCACCACTGTGAGGTCATCGCGGTCACCTACCCAAGCGCCGAGAACGCGCTGTTGCAACGGCGTGACGTCCTGATACTCATCGACGACAAACGTCCGGTAGCGGGAGCGAAACTCATCTGCGATGCCGACATTCGACTCAATGGCCGCTGCCATATGTAGCAACAGGTCGTCGAAGTCCAGCAGCATACCCTCGGGCGTGGCCTTGAGCCTTTCGTACCCCTGAAACACCTTGACGAAGGTCTGCGGATCTACCGGGCAATCGCGGCGACGCGGCTCTACATAATCCGGATAGTCCTCCGCACTGATCAGGGAGGACTTTGCCCACTCGATTTCCCCGATGAGGTCCGCGAGCATGGCGGTGCTGGTCTCGACGCCAACTGCGCGGGCGGCACGGGAGACAACGCGGAACTTGTTATCCAACAATGCCCATGGCAGATCACCCGCATAGGCGGGCCAGAAGTACTTCAGCTGTCGCAGTGCCGCAGCGTGGAAAGTCTTGGCCTGCACTTTGGGGATGTTCATCAGCGCTAGGCGCTCGCGTAATTCTGCAGCGGCGCGGGCGGTGAAGGTAACGGCCAGAACATGGTCGGGGTTAACAAAACCGCCGTCGACTAGGTGCGCAATGCGGTGGGTAATGGTGCGGGTTTTACCGGTTCCGGCGCCGGCGATGATGCTCACAGGTCCGCGCGGGGCGGAGGCAGCCTTAGCCTGTTCCGGATCCAGTCCGTCCAGCAGGGAGCTCACAAATATCCCTACTTTGCGCCTGGGATCTCGTCGGCGCCAGGGTTGGAACGCACATAAAGTACGCGGTCTCCAGGCTCGATGGTCTCTGCCTCGGAGGAATCAATGCGGTATAGCTCGCCGGAGCGCACTACACCCAGCACGACGTCTTCCAGTACGCGGGGATTACCGCCGACTTCTTCCTCGCTGACGAGACGCTCGGCAATGGAGAATCCTTCATCCGGTGACAGCAGATCCTCCATCATTTCCGTCACGGACGGTGTAACGGTAGCCAGTCCCATCAGGCGGCCAGCAGTCTCGGAGGAAACCACCACGGAATCCGCACCGGATTGGCGCAACAGGTGCGAGTTATCCGATTCACGGACACTGGCCACAATGGTGGCCGAAGGTGCAATCTCACGCACGGACAAGGTAATCAGCACAGCCGTATCGTCCTGGTTGGGCGCGACGACAACGGCACGGGCACGGTTCACACCTGCGAGCTTCAACACGTCGGAGCGGGTCGCCGAGCCCTGCACGGTGACCAACCCCTGTGCCGAGGCCTGGTCCAGTACCTCCCGATCCGTATCCACGACGACGATCTGCGATGGCGATACGCCGTCAGCCAAGAGCGCTGCAATGGCGGAGCGCCCCTTGGTGCCGTAGCCAATGACGATGGTGTGGTTGCGCATTTTCTTCCTCCAACGGCGGATGACAAGCGTTTTACGAGACTCTTCGGTGAGCACTGACAACGTGGTGCCGACCAGCAACACCAGGAACACCAGGCGAGCCGGGGTAACGATCAGTGTGTTGACGAGACGAGCGTTTTGGGTCTGCGGTGATACATCGCCGTAGCCGGTTGTCGACAGAGACACCGAGGAGTAATACAGCGCGTCTATGAAGGTTTCCATACCTTCGTAGGCATCGCGGTCGACATAAGCCAGTCCAGCAACGAAGAACACGAGCAAGAAGGCGTAGAACATACGCCGAATGATGAGCCACCAGGGGCTTTGCGCCACCGACGTTGGAATGTGGACGATATTGAGTAGCGCATGCGGCGGTAGCTCATCGACCTCATCGTCGGCGCTAAAGCGTCCGCGCAACCGGTACTTCATCTACATCCTCTCGTCATTGCTCGTTGCCTTTGGTGACGCCCCCAAGCATCCCTTCGAGCTCGTCTGCAGAAAGTAGTGTACGCGGTTCATATGTTTCATTGGCCACGACGTAGTGGAACGCAGCGCGAACGTTGTCGGCGGGCACCTCCACCCCCAGTTTTGCGCTAAGCAGCTTCGCCCATGCCAGCCTGTAGACAGCAAGCTGCATAGCTGCGGCATCCATGTCCGCACCGGTGGGTTTACGCCCGGTTTTCCAGTCGACGACGAACCAGCCGTTGGCGGGGTCGTCCCCTTCGTGGAACACCGCGTCGATTCGCCCTTCGAACACATGGCCGCCAATGGTGACGGAGTAAGCGCCTTCCACGCTGGCGGGCTGTCGGTGTGCCCACTCGGAACGGAGGAAGGCCTCCTTGAGGGTATCGAGATAGGGGTCTTCCAAGGTTGCATCGGAGGCGCCGGGGAGTTGATCCTCGTCCAGCAGCGAAACCTGCTTATAGCGTTGCTCCACCCAGTTGTGAAAGGCGGTGCCGCGCTTGGCGTAGGGCTTCGGCTCCAGTGGGATCGGTCGGCGGGCGCGGAGGGCAAACTCTTCCTCGTCCTTGCGCAGGCTTACAGCCTCGGTGGCTGTCATCCGTACGTTCATGGGAACCAATAGTTCGGTATTGTCCATCTCGGCGAGCTCTTCAAGCAGCAGATCTGTCTCCAGATCCCAAGCCTCGGCAAGTGTCGAGGGTACGGAGTGGTCAGCGTCGGGAGTGTCGGCGTCGCCTGCCGTACCTGCATTGGTCTTCTCCTCTAGCGCTGTGATTTCCGCCCTCAGCTGAGCTGCGGCTTCAGTGACCTCGGGGCGATTCCCGACCAGATCGGTACGGGGCCAAGAGGCACCAACAGTGCCCTCGGATTCACGGTTTTTGCGTTCCTCTTCGTAGTCCAAACGCTGTGCGTTGATCTCAGGGGTTGGCAAAAAGAGCTTGTCCTCAAGTGGCCCGTCTGAGTCTTCCAGCAATTGATCCAGGTCCTTGTAGTACTTCCCCAAATCAGACCAGTATTCCACCTGGCTATCAATGCCATTTTCCTGCATATACTCGCGTAGCTGAGAAAGGCAGATGGATGGGTCGTTGCCCTTCGCTGTCGATCCTTTAAATGCCGATCCACTGACATAAAGCACCCGCTCGGAACGGGTGATTGCCACGTAGAACAGTCGGTCGTTCTCCTTTGCACGGAATCGACTGACTTGCTTGTTGAACGCGTTGTATTCTTTGGTGTGCTGTGACCGATTCTCCGCTTCGGCCAGCGAGAGCACTGGGTATGCTCCCGGCTGGTCGCCGGCATCGCCACGCAGGCTGCTGGGCATCACCTTTGCATTGGTCGTCCAGGAAGATTCACTCCTAGGCTGGGAATAATCGCCGTAGCGTTCGCGGGAGGCATGTGGAACGGCGACGATGTCCCACTCCAGCCCCTTTGCCTTGTGAACCGTGAGGATCTGTACGGTGTTGTCCTTGCGCTGAACCTCGCCCGGGTCCAGGCCGTCTTCCTTCGCATGAGCTGCCAGCAGGTATTCGACCAATGCCTGGGGGCTGGCAGTAACAACGCGGGAGAATTCGCGCACAATCTGCGCGAACTTGTCGAGGTGGCTGGTACCGATTGCCTGCTCCGGCTGACGGTGCCAACGCATCAGAACTTCTGTGCGCACTCCCAGCATCTTCTCGATATCCGCCACCAGATCCGGCAGATTCTTTTGCAGGCTATGACGGCGCAGGTATCCGAGCTCTCGCCCGAGCTGTGCAAGCCGCCTAGCTCCCTTAGCCGACATGCCCATTTCCTCCGCATCAGTCATGTCTGCAAGCGCGTCGGTCAGCCCCACGGAAAACTCAGTGGGGTCAGGGATGGCCTCCAATACCTTGTCGATAAGCTCCTCCCGCACCCCGACGCTTCGGAAAGCGTCGATCTTCTCGGCCTGTAACTGCGCTGCGATCTCATCCATTTCACCAGGCTGCGAGGCTCCACGATTGACGATCTGCTCTGCGCGGCGTGTAAGCACAGCAAGGTCTGCGGCTCCAATGTTCCACCGTGGTCCGGTCAGCAGGCGTAAAAGTGCTACGTCATCCGTGGGATCCACTAGCACTCGCAACGTAGAGAACACGTCAGCGACCTCGGGAATATCCAAAAGTCCCGGTCCGGCGGTCATGTCCGCTGGTACCCCGCGTTCCACCAATTTTTCATAGATCGGCACCGCATCCTTGTTTACAGTCACCAGCACTGCGGCGGAAAAGGGCTTGACCTTCGCCGGGTTTTCCGCTGCCTCCAGCTTCTGCTGGTAGGCCTCCCACTGGGTCTGAAGCTTCTCGGCCAGCCAGTCGAGTTCCTGCTCGCGCTCCTCAAAAAAGGCCACAGCCGTCTCGCCTTCCGCGGCTCCGGAGCGCGGGCGCAGTTCCGAGACTAGGCGCCCGGTGCTCTCAGTGCTCCGTTCCATGGACCAGGTAGAAACCTTATTGGCCATGTCCAACACCCTGGTGGGGTTACGCCAGGACGTCAGCAACTGCAGTTTCTGCGCCGGTTCGCCAGAAGCATCGGGGAAGTCTGTGCGGAACTTCTCCAGATTAGAGGCCGTAGCTCCGCGGAACTGGTAGATCGATTGCATTGGGTCGCCCACCGCCATCGCAGAAAACTCACTGCCGCTCGCACGCCCTTCACCGAACAAGGATCGCAGCATGATGCGCTGAGCATGGCCGGTGTCCTGGTATTCATCCAGCATGACCACGCGGAAGCGTCGCCGCTGTTCCTGTCCCACGATGTCGTGGTCGCGTACGAGCTGCGCGGCTTTGTTCATCTGTTGTCCAAAGGTCAACAGGTCGCGTTCCTGCAGTGCTTCGCGGTATTGCTGCACGAAGCTCAGCAGCTCAATGCGATACTGCTGGGCATCAAGAAACTTCTGGTTATCCCCGGTGAACTCACTCTTTGCATTCGCTTTCTTGGGCAGCTCTTCCAGCAAGTCCTTAGCTTTCAGGCTCTCGCTTTTAACCTCACCTAATTCGGCCAGGTGGTTATCCATTTCATCTGAAAGGGTGCACACGTCATCAATAACGGTCGCTATGGACTTGTCGGCGGTCACTGAGCCACCCGAGTTGAGAATCACGTCCCGCGCCACCATCCACCGTTCGGCGTCGGTAATTAGCCGTGCGGCAGGTTCAGATGGGATGAGCAAGCCATATTCACGGACGATGTCTCCGGCATAGGAATCGTAGGTCGCCACTGCCGGAGCGATATTCTTCAGCACCTCGCGGCGTGGATCGTCTGGCGCCAGCTCATCCATAAAAGCACTTTCCGCGAGGGTCTGCAGCCGTTGGCGAATGCGTTCTCCCAGCTCGGCGGCAGCTTTACGGGTGAAGGTCAGACCCAAGATCTGTTCAGGCCTAGCGTAACCGTTCGCCACCATCCAAACGGCACGTGCAGCCATCGTTTCGGTCTTACCTGCGCCGGCGCCGGCGACCACCAGGAAGTTACCGAACGGCCCCGCCTGGATCACGTCAGCTTGTTCATCGGTGGGCTCGAATCTCTGCCCCATCAGCCTTGACAGCTCCTGAGGGCTGTAGATGTGTCGGTTGTTATCCATTTACACCACCTGCTTTCCTGTGGCCTGTGCGGGGCAGATCGCCTTGAAACCGCAGTTTCTGCAGCGATCGTTTGGCGTGGCCAGGTATGTCGGCCCTGCCGTCACTGGCGCTATCTCCATCAACTTGTCCTGCGCTCCAGCTAGTTGTTCTTCCGTCAACTCCGCCTGGGGCCTTTCGGCGATTGTCTTGTTGGTCACCCTCGGGTACACCAGCGATGCACCTCCGGGGCGGTACGTCCTCCCCGCCTGACCGGAGCGTTCGTTGAGAGGCAACAGGAATTGATACGTGCTCAATTGCGGACTCTCCTCCGCAACCTTCTTAGTCACCGCACTCTTGCCGGTCTTGAAGTCGATCACCTTCGTCAGGCCGCTCTCCGGGTTCGTCACCAGCAAGTCGGCACGACCACTCAGCGTCACCTCTACCCCATCGGGTGTCTGTCCGACGGTGGCCCTGAGCGTGCGCTCCGTCTCTAGCTCATTGCCTTGTTGTCGCAGGCCGTCGATGTAATTAAAGAGCCTTTCGACGCCCTTTTCCCAGTCCTCTAGAGTCTGGTCATTCTTCCACTCTGGTCCGTCAAGCACATGCGGCAGAATCTCTCGAATTGCCAGCTTCGCTTCGTATAGATCCATCCCGTGCGCAATCTGCTCGGCGATTGCGTGGATGACGATGCCCACACGCATCGGCTCGGTGGATTCGCTCACTCCACCATTCGACTCCAAGAAAGTACGCAGGGCGCAAGTGCTCCAGCTCTCTAGCTTGGATGGGCTCAGGCGGATCTTGTCCCCGGCCAACACACGTGCGCTCGTGGACGGTTCCACCATGCCCCACCATTCCTCGGGCGCTGCGCCATGCACCCCGGCACGTGCCATCTTCGCCAGGTTCCGCATGGCCGCCTGGCGTTCGTGACCAGGGCGTTGCGGGTCAGTCGCAGCATCGCGCAGCTCCGCCAGCAAGGATTCAATTGCGAGCACGCGCGGCAGCGTGCCCGCACCGGAGCCTGAAACCATATGGCCAACAGCCCCGTCTAACTCCGCCATGGTCGCCAGTGTGGTGGGCTCCACGCCCATTTCGGCGATAAAGCGCGAGGGCACCATCGCTTCGTCACCCGAGTTCTCTACGCACGTCACGTGCACGCTTTCCGTCGCCCGGCTCACAGCCAGCAGGAATAGTCGGCGCTCCTCCTCAATCGCATCGTTGATACGTACCACGGGCACGCTCGGGTCGATACCCCGATCCAGCAGATCCACCAGCTCCAACTGGCCGAAGAGTCCGCCGACGGTCGGGCCGGTCGGCCACTCTCCTTCCTGTACACCGGCCACTACCACGACTTGCCACTGCCTACCCGCCGCAGCGTGGGCTGGCAGAATCTCTACCGCGCCGGAGCGCACTCCGCGCTGATCACGCCCTCCGGTTGGCACCTTCTGGGCACGAATACTGTCGACAAAGCTCTTCACCTTTGCGTGCGGATTTCGCTCTGCAAAGTCACCCACCATGTCGAACAAACTCATCACCGCATCCAGGTCCGCATCAGCCTGGGCACCTAGGGATCCACCCTTCAACGCCTGCGACCGCAGATGCATATCCAGCTGTGTGGCCTGCCAAATCTTCCAAAGCACCATCTCTGTACTCTGGTATTCCGCCAGTGCGCTACGCCCTGCATCCAAAACCTTGGATACGCGCTGGATGACTTCTAGCTCGCGCGGCCCGAAGTAGCTAATGATCCACTGATTCGCCGGGACACCCGGGTGGTTTAGAAACTCCGTCACATAATCCGCAGCCTGGAATGGCTTAGCATTTTCATGCTGTCGCAACTGTTGGCCGGCAACCTGTGCAGAACGAATTGCCAGCGCCACCGCGCGGTGTACGCGGCGCACCATCACCGGATCCGCTCCGCCCACGCTTCCTTCCAACAGCTCATGCATCTCAGCCACCGTGAGATCGCGGTAGCTGGCCTCCGCAGCTAGGAGCAGCATGCGCACCAGCGGTTGTTCCGCCAGCACCATGGATGTCGGATCCACCTTCACAGGCACGCCATAGGCCATGAGCGATCTACGCACCCGCGCGATACTGCCCGTGCCGCGCACGATTACCGCCATGTCATCCCACGCCACGTCCTGCTCGACATGCGCGCGCCGCACTACATCGACAATCCTCAAGCGTTCCGCGGTTTCTGTCGGAGCGATTGTCACGTCCACGTTCCCCTCGCGCGCTGCGGCGGAACGCAGTTCCACGCGACTTGGCTGAAAACTCAAGTGACTGCGGATATCGTTCACTGCCTGAACCGCAGGGGGCGTCAAACGATAGGAAGCACTAAGCACAACCCGGTGGTCTGGATCCTGCGAGTAGGAGTCCAAAAAAGCCTCGTCGGCACCACGGAAGTGGAACACGCACTGATCCGGGTCGCCTGCGATAAGAGTGCGGGTTCCGGGGACCAGGAAGCTCCCGATCAACCTCGCAGACGCCGGATCCAAATTGTGTGCGTCGTCAACCAGCACCAGTTTGGTCTTCGTCCGCTGCCTTTCGACCAACTGCTCCCCCTCGGGCTGGTCGAATGCGGCAAGAGTGGCGTGCAACAACTCTGACGCGTTCAGGCTCTCGGACTGGCCCAGGCGCTGCACCTGCTCATATTCAGCCTGGAATTGCCCCGCGGCCTCCCACATAGGTCGCCCGTGCTCCACGCCTAATTGTTGCAGCTGCTCCGCGGATACTCCCCGTTCTGTGGCGCGCAGCAGCAGATCACGCAGCTGTTGGGCAAAGCCGGCATATCCCAAGGCCGGTACCACATTGGCGGGCCAATAACGGTTGCCGTCTTCCACAGTGCCACGCAGGATTTCGCGGATCTGCATGTCATGCTCCGCACCCGTTATCAGTCGTGGCTGCTTTTTACCGCGCAGCGTCTGCACACTGCGATAAAACGCGAAGGCCCACGAATGCACCGAGCGCACAAAAGTACCGGAAGCTGCATAGTCCCCCTCGCCCGCCATGCGCTGATACAGTGCGGCGCGAACGGCCGTCGCCGCCTGTTTCGACGGTGCGAAGAACATTATTTCTGACGCCGATCCCCCGCGCAGAAGGAATTCCCGCGCAGCAGCGATCAACAGTGACGTTTTGCCCGTACCCGGTCCGCCGAGAATCGCATACGGCTTCGCATAATCCACCTGTGTGGATCCTTCGACCAGCGCTCCAGCAAGGCCTTCGAAGTGTTCCTGAGGTTCGGTCGTCGCCGACGGCTGGCCCAGCCGTACGCGCGGCTTCCCGCTGGCTCCGAGCCGCTTTTCTAGGTCGCGGTTGATGTCTCGAGTGTTGACCTGCTCCATGTCTTTAAGTTTGTCACGCGCACAGGACAACCTCCCGCTGAACTTCTTTTTGTGTTCGATTATTGTTCGTCTCGGCGTTGTTCGTCTCGGCGTTGTGCGACCCAGGCCGCCACTACATCCGCGACGCGCGCTAGCCCCGCCCACGAATCCGGCCTAGCGTTCGGCAGCATCGCGTGCAGGAAAAGTCGATACATCACTGCGCGCAGCACCAGCTGTTCAAAGTCAGGCAGGTGCGCCCACCGATCCAACAACGCATCCGGAGCATTCCCCCAGGCCATCGTGTCCACGATCAACAGCGCGACAGTCCAGGCAGCCGGGTGCCAGGCTGGGTATAGATCCGTCACTATGGGGTCAGCGGTGCCGTCGAAAATAGTGCAGCCGGCAATGTCCCCGTGCACCAATTGGTCTTCCTCGTTGATCGGCCCGCGCAGTTCCGCCAAGCTCGCGGCCTTCACCAACGCTTCAGCGACGTCTTCGCGCGGCACAGTTTCGGGGGCCAGCACCGGCGTAATCCACTCTGCCGGGTCTTCGGCAAAGGCCGCCTGGTCGGCCGCAGCGTAGAGGTCGTATTCATACCACTTCTTGCCAGCCACCGGGGGTGCCAGGAACGTCGGCTTCCGCTCGCCTCGCAGGGCTTCGTTGAGTCGCAGAGCAGCAGCAACCATCTCATCGAAGCGTGGCGACTGGTGGCCGGACATAAACGTCCGCGCACGCCATCCGGATACGCTAAACCGCCCGTCGGAAGAAAAGATAGGGCGCGACATTGACACGCCCGCGGGGCGCACCTTGGACATGATCTTCGCGATCCACGCTGCCCTTGCCGGTTCGTCCGCGCGGGAAATCACTGCCCTATCGCAGCGCCATCCTTGGCTCCATTCCTGCTCCAAAAGCACCGGATGTGCCGAGGGCACCTGGAAGCTGGCCAAAATATGCGCCGGTGGCGGGGATTGAAAGTCGCTGTGAGAATCGTCGTTGATCATGTTCTCGTTTACTTACTCTTCTTGTACCCGAAGGGGAATACCCACGGGTTGACCTTGCAGGTGTTTGAGTCGTGCCCGAAGGGCTCTTCCGGGTTGATCTTATAGATTTCGGCGTTATTCAAGCTGATCGTCTGTTGCATCATGATCGGCGCTAGTTTGCCATCACCAGTGCATGGCTCATGGGCGCTATGGCCTACTGCGTGGCCAACTTCGTGGTTGATCATGTACTGCCGATAAGCACCCAGGTCGCCTTCAAAGGGGATAGCTCCGCGCACCCAGCGTGCTTCGTTCAACACCACACGCCGTTCGCCTGAATAATTGCAGCTGGTCTCAATCCCATAGCTATTACCGCAGGTCTTGGCGGTAGTTTTGGTTGAGGTTAGCTGGATGCGCATATCCGGCTTTTCCCCCTTTGGCAGTTTGTCTTCATCTACGTGTTGGAAGGAGTACTGCGGATCGCCAACCCACGATTTCGGGTTGGAAAGGGTGGCGTCCACCATCGCGGCGAAGGCATCGTCGCCACCGTAGTCGGCTGATTTAACGGTGCTTTCTACCTCCACCACATAGGTGAACTTCTTCTTTCCCTTTCCGACTTTCTTGCCGGGCTTGCCGACGGTGCGGAACTCTCCGCTGCCCTTCTTCGCGTATTTTCCGCCAGGGGGCAGCTCGCCCAGCTCTAGGTCATCGTAGCTACCTTCCCCATCAATGGAGCTTTCGTCGTTCGTGGACTTAGCTGACTGTCCAGGGTTGCCTTTCGACGCCACGCCACCGCCCCCCTGCGCGCTATCGTGACTCCCCAAGCCAGTGAGTACGCTGTACATGATCAGGAGCGACACCAGCACAAATGCGGCAATGACCAGTAGCACACGGCGAAAGCTAAGGTTTTCGCCGCGTGTCTGCTGCCCCCCTTCCACCGATGTTGACTTCCGAGCCGGTGGAATTGGGTGGCGCTGAAAACTGCTGCCGCTACTCAAAACTCGTCGTCGCTCCTAGCTTACGAAGCCGACGGAGTTCTTAGCCTCTGCGCCTACCTCAACGTAGGCAACCTGCTCACGCACAAGCACGTAGCGAGTTCCCTTGGCGCCCTCGATGGTCAGGGTCTCGCTGCCACCGGAGGCCAGGAAATTCTGGATTTCCGTCACGTACTCATCCTGCGACTTGCTCTGCTCGTTAGAAGTATCGATGGTGATCGCCAGCTCGCGGGCGTTGTGTACGAATCCGACCTTGATCTGCATAGGAAACCTTTCCTTCATATTCGTTCTATACTCACGTGCAGTATTGTGACCATCATAGCTATCGCAAACGCGACGCAAGATTCTGCAAGCGCATTTCCCAAAAGGTTTGGAAGGAAGGTGGGAGCTCCATGAATACCGGTTCCCGCCCCTCTTTTAACGCCCTCGGAGTAGCCGCGGAAATCACGGAAGCCCTGGCAGAGACCGGTATCACCCATGCCTTCGCAATCCAGGAATACACCCTCCCGATCGCCCTCAAAGGTTCGGACGTCATCGGACAGGCGCGCACGGGCATGGGTAAAACGTTAGGTTTCGGCATTCCTGTTCTCGATCGGGTTTTTGATGACGCCGCCGTCACCGCCCCCGACGGCACCCCACGCGCCTTGATCGTGGTGCCTACTCGAGAGTTGTGCCTGCAAGTCACCGACGATCTCACTGCAGCTGCCAAGAATCTACGGGTGCCGGTGGGAGCCGAAGGGGCGTCACCAAGAAAGAGCAAGACCCGTGCTCTGCAGGTACAGGCGGTGTATGGCGGCGTGGGCTTCGAGAAGCAAACCGCCGCGCTGACCAGTGGAGCGGACGTCATTGTGGGCACGCCGGGCAGATTGTTGGATCTTTCCCGGCAAGGGCACTTGCAACTGGAGACAGTTGAAATCGTGGTGTTGGACGAGGCCGACGAAATGCTGGATCAGGGGTTCCTGGATGATGTGCGCGACATCATCACGCAGACCAGTCCGAAGCGGCAGACGATGCTGTTTTCTGCCACCATGCCGGGGCCGATTGCTGCACTGACCAGGACGCTAATGCACCACCCCATACTCATTCAGGCTGATAGCGCGGCGACGGAGGCCACCCACGAAACGACGAAGCAGGTAGTTTTTCAGTCCCACAAACTGGATCGACTCTCCGCACTAGCTAGAATCCTGCAGTCACCGGGACGGGGGCGCAGCATCGTTTTCGCACGTACGAAGCGGCAGGCCGCGAATGTGGCGCAAGAGCTGGCCGAGCTGGGCTTTCGCGTGGGCGCGGTGCACGGTGACATGCGACAAAAAGACCGGGAAGAATCACTAAGCGAGTTCCGCCGCAACGAAACCGACGTTATGGTCGCTACCGACGTCGCCGCACGCGGCATCGACATCGAGGATGTCACGCACGTCATCAATTATCAGGTGCCCGACGACGAACGCACATACGTACACCGCATTGGCCGCACTGGTCGAGCCGGCAATACGGGCACTGCCGTCAGCCTCATCGGCTGGGATGAAGTCACACGGTGGAACGCGATCAACGAAGCGCTGGGGCTGGGTTTGTCGGATCCACCCCAGTGGTTCTCGTCAAGTAAAGAGTTTCTGGCAGAGTTTGGCCTGCCAGAGAGCATCAGCGACCGGATTGGGCCGGCACGTGGAGTGAAAGGTGCGGCATTGAAGGTAAAGAAGTCCAGTAGGAGGCCTCGTCGATGAGCCGTCGTCTACCTTCCCCGGAACGCGCGCGCCGCAGCGATCACGTCATTGCCGCAGCGCTTGCCTGCAGCGTTTTAGCTCTCGGTGGCGTCACGTGGCTGGGATCCGATGCGCGCAAGGTGGATCACCAAGTTGCCAGCGATCCAATCACCGCTGACGATCGAACACTCGACGCCGGCAAGGATGCCAAAACTCCAAAGGCTCCTCAGCGGCTGAAGGATTTATGGTCCGCAGAAACCGATTCCACCGACCTCGTGGTGGATCAGGGCGGCGTGGTACTGACCGACGGCAACAATGCAAAGATGGTGCGCGGGCAGGACGGCTCGGAGGTGTGGCACTACAGCGCACCAGAGGACCTGTGTGGGGTGGCGGCGAACTGGCAGAAGACGAGTCTGTTCTTGCAAGGGCCGAAGGGCTGTGGGCAGGTTGTGTCCCTAGACAGCAGCACCGGAAAATACCGGCACACCCGCGACATGCTGGCCGCCAATAATGTGAGGCTTTTCCAGAGCCGCGATGCAATCGGGATGTTGGCTCCCGCTCGCACAGAGCTCCTACGTACCGATCTCGTGCGACTCGTGGAGGTCGGTGAGAAGCTGACCGAAGTAAAGCCTGGCAGGCAGAAATACGTAGAGTGCAGTTTTACCTCCGCGCTGACCCGCAAGGAACTCTTGGCTACCGCACAGACCTGCCCGGACGATGAGAAGAAGCTGATTCGGCTGTTGAAGACAAAGCCGGAGGACTCGGACGCGCCGGAGAAATATCACGAGTACGAGGTTCCAGCAGGCAGTGAGCTAGTGGCCATTGGCATAGATCGAGCGGCGATTTACGTACCGGGTAATGGCAAGCGTGCGAAAGACGGAAAAGACAACGAGGGTTCGCGCTTCCAGGTGCTCGACAAGGAAGGTAACTTTCAACAGTACCCGGCAGACCCTGCTCCCCTGCTGAATCCGCAGCAACGCAACGGAGAACTCTTCAGCCCCCAGACGGCAGACTCGGCGCACTTGATGAGCTGGTTCGACGGCGCACGGGTGGTTACCTTCGGACCGTCGACACTGGAACCAAAGTTCACGGTTGAGGGGGCCATAGGTCCTGCGGTTCCTCTCGGTGGGCGGCTGTTAGTGCCGACGTACAAGGGAATTGACGTGGTCGATTGGGATAATGGCAAGGTTTTGCGGACGATCCCTGTAGACCGTAAGGGCTACGAGGGCATGGTGACGCTGAAGCAGACGGGCGATGTGTTGGTTGAAAAGCGTGGCGAGACTGTGGTGGCACTAGGCTCCGCCGAAGATGGCGCAACCGAATAATCGCTTCAGTTCCGCTACAGCAAATCGTTTTCTTGTGATGTTTCTCACATTTTGAATCTAAACTCTAGCCAAGCTGTCAAAAACGTGCCAAAATTCTCCAAGTAACCGAGAAAAGACCAAGAGGTTAACAGTAAGCCAACAAGGTCTTAATCGTCTGGCGAGAAGCCGCCGCGGCCACTTCACACACGGGCCTGCACGCCACTTCGCCACAAACACTTTTGCCTGAATTAACCTAGAGATTCTCTAGGTTAATTCGTCGAGCCCAACTTCGATCTCCGGCTTAAGTGCACCCACCCACAACGCAAGCAACCAAGACGACGCACCCGGGCATTTGTTGCCCGAAAAAATAGAAGGGAAACACAACAATGGATTGGCGCCACAAAGCCGTTTGCCGTGAAGAAGACCCCGAACTGTTCTTCCCTGTAGGAAACTCCGGCCCTGCCCTGGCACAGATCGCCAAGGCCAAGCTGGTCTGCAACCGCTGCCCCGTCGCTTCCCAGTGCCTGAACTGGGCCATCGAGTCCGGACAGGATGCCGGTGTATGGGGCGGCATGGCCGAGGATGAGCGTCGCGCCCTGAAGCGCCGCACCAACCGCGGACGCACCCGCACCCGCAAGCGCATCACCGTTTAAGACCGACATTTTGCCCAGCTTCGCACCCCCGCTAAGCTGAACTGGTTGGAAACAATCCCCTGTAAACACCAAGGAGCTGCACAATGAGCAAGCGTGGCCGCAAGCGCAAGGATCGTCGCAAGAAGAAGGCTAACCACGGTAAGCGTCCAAACAGCTAAGCCGTAATCAAAGGCCGGTGGGTACCGTATTACACGGTTTGCCCACCGGCCTTTTGCTTTTCCTACTCCTCGACCAACGCTACTGCGCTACCAAAAGCTATAGTGCTCCAAGAACGCTGTGCGCAATCAACGAGTCTAAACGGCGAACATCCAGATCCCGCCCGATCTTCACCTTGATCTTCCCGGCGCGCGTCCATAGTTCAATCTCAGCATTGAAGTCCAGCGTTCCAGCATTCTCGGTGGACCACATATTAATTGACGAATAGGGCAAAGAGTAGACCTCAACCTTCTTACCGCGCAGCCCCTGTGCGTCACGCATGATCAAACGCTTGGTCGTAAAAACCGCGCTATCCCTAAAAGTCTTGAACGCCACAACCGCCTGTTCGCCGGGCACTAGTAGTGCCATTACGTCCTGTGGGATCGCGACTTCTTCGATAAATGTCCATTCCGCGATCTGAGCAGCTTCCATCTTTCTCTCCTTCTACTTTTAACTTGGATTGTCTTCCAAAAACTAACCGGTAGAAAGCAACGATACTTGGATCTACTCCTCCACGCGGTAGCTAATCACCCGCAGCTGCGTACAAATCCGCGCGCGCAACTCCACCGGTGCCGGCTGGCTACAACAACTGCGCAGCAGATCACGAACCTGTTGCTCAATACCCAGCTGCCGCAGGCATTCCGGGCACGCATCCGCATGAGCACGCAACCGCTCACGGCTCTCCCAGTCGGCGTCACCATCGGCAACCTCATAGAGCGCATCCAGCAGGTCGTCGCAATCGGTCTTTCGCGAATTCTCTCCGAACATATGCCCTATCCCTTCGCTTCCGTGAGTTTCTTCTGAGCCTCGCCAGTCACAATCCCGTGCTCTGCCGCCACGTCTTTAAGCTTGCTGCGCAGCTGCTTGCGCCCGCGGTGCAACCTGGACATCACGGTTCCTATGGGAGTATCCATGATCTCCGCGATTTCCTTATAGGCCAGGCCTTCCACGTCCGCGTAATACACGACCATGCGGTAGTCGTCGCCCAAGCTCATCAACGCATCCTGAATGCGCTTGTCCGGAATGTTCTTCAGCGCCTCAACCTCGGCCGATTCCAATCCCACGGAGTCGTGCTTTGCCGTCTCCGCCAGCTGCCAATCGGTCATATCCTCGGCGCTGGATTCCGTAGGTCTGCGCTGTGCCTTGCGGTAGTTGTTGATGTACGTATTCGTCAGGATTCGATACATCCACGCCTTCAGGTTGGTGCCTTCCTTAAAGGAGCCAAAAGCCTGATAGGCCTTCATATACGCGTCCTGCACGAGGTCCTGCGCATCAGCTGGGTTACGTGTCATCCGCAATGCCGCTCCATAAAGCTGATCCAGCAGAGGCAATGCTTCGGCCTCGAACCTGTGCAGCAGCTCATCAGCGCTGTCGTTGCTGCGTTTCATTCGCTCACCTCTCACCTTTCTTCCAACGCAATTCTATCCCTCACTCATTCCCACCAGTTCCGGATAGTTATTGGCCACGGAACCGACCTTCCTATCGGCCTTGCGGCTGTCGACAACTGTTTCTTTATTTGGTGACGCCACCATGTCCGTCTCCTCGCCTTTCAACCACGCACCGAGCTCATCGCCGACCAGGATCCGGGGCATGCGGCTGTGTAGCCACTCGAGTTCCGGTAGAGCTGCGACGGTAATAATCGTGCCGTACAGCTGTCCCTCCACCGCCTTGCACAGCCCTGCCGCATACATCGGCTGATTGTCTGCAGCAGTGCTGAACCAGGGCTGCTTCTTGCCATCTGCTCCGACCGTCCACTCGTACCAACCGTCCATGGGGAACGCACAGGGCACCGATCCTGCAAACAATGGCTTGGAGAATGCCGTTTCTCCCCTGGCATTAAACACCGTCTTAGGAGGATATCCCCACCGCGCAGGTCCGATTGCAGTCTCGTTTCTAAACTCCCGTACGATCGGCACCTCGGTCGTTGGGGCCACGTTAAAGTTGGCCGGCCAGTCTCCCTCCCCAGCGCGCAGGATGCGGGATGTACCCAGCCGATGGCGTAGATTATCCGCAAGCTGTTCGAGGGAGCTAAAAAGAACGTATCGGCCACACATACCTGCCCATTATGCCTACCCCGCACTTCTTTTCCTGGGAAAAAGTGAGACAATACGAATATGTCTGCTGGTATGTTTAAAGAACTCTGGCCCGCCCCCGTCGCCACCGAGCCGGTACAGGCCACCGTGGCCATCCCGGGGTCGAAGTCGATAACAAATCGCGCGCTCATCCTCGCCGCGCTGGCGGATGAGCCATCCACCATCACCGGTGGGCTCATCAGCCGGGACACGGAGCTGATGATGGCAGCACTGCGATCCATGGGCACCCAGATCTTGGTAAAGAACGACCAGATGCACGTCACACCTGCCGAGGAGCTCCACGGCGGACAGGTGGACTGCGGCCTGGCTGGCACTGTCATGCGTTTCGTCCCCCCAATCGCCGCTCTGGCCACTGGCACAGTCGCCTTCGACGGAGACGTGGAAGCCCGCCGCCGCCCGATGTCCACCACTCTCAGTTCCCTGCGCGCCCTCGGCGCCACGGTGAATACCAGCACAGAGTGCAATCCGGAGGGACTTCCCTTCTTTGTCGAGGGCACCAGTGAGGTCAAGGGCGGAGAGATCACGATCGATGCCTCGCAGTCCTCCCAATTTGTCAGTGGCTTACTGCTGGCCGGCGCGCGTTTCACCGAGGGCGTTACCGTTATCCACGAGGGCAATTCCCTGCCTAGCCAGCCGCACGTAGAAATGACGGTCCAGATGCTGCGTGAGTCGGGCGTGACCGTGGAGACGTCCTTCAACCGCTGGACGGTACATCCGGGTCCGATTCAGGGGCGCCGTTGGACGGTAGAACCCGACCTATCAAACGCCACCCCTTTTATGGCCGCCGGCGTGCTGACCGGGGGCACTGTTCGCATCCAGAACTGGCCCGCAACCACTAATCAACCGGGTGACCAATTCCGCCAGATTCTGTTGGACATGGGCGCGGAAGCAGAATTGGATGTCCACAATGACGAGCTTGTAGTCACTGGTACTGGCCGCATCAACGGCATCACCTGGGACATGCACGATATCGGCGAGCTCACCCCCACCGTCGCAGCCCTCGCCGCGCTCGCGGAAACCCGCAGCCACCTTTATGGCATCGCACACCTGCGCGGCCACGAAACGGACCGGCTACAGGCACTGGCGGACAATATCAACGCCCTGGGCGGAAATGTGGAGCAGACCGCCGATGGTCTCATCATCCATCCGGCGGCTTTGGAAGGAGGCCGGTGGGAATCTTATGCCGACCACCGGATGGCCACTGCGGGAGCTATTCTCGGTCTGCGCGTCGAGGGCATCGAAGTCTCGGACGTAGACACAACCGCCAAGACCCTTCCCGGATTCCGTCGCCGCTGGGCGCAGCTCCTGGGGCAGGAACGCTAAATGGCGCGGAGTCACAGCAGCGCCCGCCACTGGGATGAGTCCGATGTACGTGTCCGCCCAGGCAAAGGCTCCCGCCCGCGCACCAAGGATCGTCCCAGCCACAAAAACGCGAAGCGTGGCATGGTCGTCTCCAAAGACCGTGGCCGCTGGGGCGTGGTGTTAGACGAGGACGGCACCTTAGTCACGTGCATGCGCGCCCGCGAGATGGGACGCACCAATGTCGTTGTCGGCGACCACGTTGGGGTGGTCGGCGACACTTCTGGCAAAAAGGACACACTGGCGCGCATCGTGCGTCTTGAAGACCGCACGTCCGTCCTGCGTCGAACGGCAGACGATACGGATTCCTATGAGCGCATCGTCGTCGCCAATGCGGACTATCTCCTTATCGTCAGCGCCGTCGCCGACCCACCTCCGCGTACTGGCTTTGTGGAGCGGGCACTTATCGCCGCCTTTGTCGGCGGGCTGACTCCGTTGGTGTGCCTCACCAAGTCCGACCTCGCCGATCCCAGCGCCTTCGCTGCCGAGTTCCGCGACCTTGACGTCGAGGTGCTCACCACCGGTGTAGACGACTCTCTGGATGCGCTCACAAAGCACATCACAGGCAACGTCAGCGCCCTTGTCGGCCACTCAGGCGTTGGAAAATCCACCCTGGTCAACCGCCTTATTCCCGACGCAGAACGCGCCACCGGCGAGGTCAGTGGCGTGGGCAAGGGGCGCCATACTTCCACCCAATCGGTCGCCCTCAAGCTCCCGCAGGGCGGTTGGATCATTGATACTCCCGGTATCCGCAGCCTTGGTTTGGCACATGTAGATCCGGACACCGTCGTAGAAGTCTTCGAGGATCTACGCGAGGTGATCGATGACTGCCCCCGCGGCTGCACTCATATGGGCCCACCTGCGGACCCAGAGTGCGCACTGGATTCTCTTACCGGCCCATCCGCTCGGCGCGTCACCGCAATCCGGCGCCTGCTAGAGGCGTTGCGCAGTAATAACGAGTGGGAGATGTAGCCGCAAGCTACATCAGGTCCACCAAGAACGGCAGCTCTTTGCCGTCGTACCAGCTCATCAGGTTGTCTTCACAATCCCCCAACGCGAACTCTGCGTCCTCATCCCCGAGGTCAGCCGCGTCGATGCACTCAATTGCCTTGGCTGTGGCAGCTTCCGCGTCGGCGTCATCAACATGGATCGCCAGCAACTGCTTTACCTGAACGACAGCTGGATCCAGCCGCACCACTGACTCGCCATCTTCTGGCACCAGCGTCACCGACGAGTCGTCGAATTCTGCGCTAATCACCACGCGGCGGTGTGGGAAGCGTTCCTCCCCACCTGCGCTCAACAGGCGCAGAGAAGCACGGGCGGCGTCGAGGAAAGCGGTGTATGCCAGTTCCTCTTCGTCACCGCCGGTGTAGAACTCCCGCACCGCGGGGGTCAGGGCAAAGCCCACCCCAGAGCGCACAGGGTGCTCGCCCTGTTCCGCGAGGGTGCCCAGCATGTCAAAAGTCGCGGGAATGTACACCAACATGGTTTAGAACTCCCCCTCGAGCTCGAATACACCCGTGATCTCCACGACCGCACGGTCGAACTGCTGGTAGTAAATACCGATCAGGCCGGCACCGACGGCACCGCGGATGTTCAGAATATTGTCATCCACCAGCACCAGATCCTCCTTCGGCAGTTCCAGACGCTCAGCGGTAATGCGGAAAATCTCCTCCGAAGGCTTCTCCGCCCCCACTTCACCGGACAGGATCACGGCATCCACGTAGCCGCCCTCTAGCCAAGTTCGAATCGGCGCGGCTCCAGCCCCACCTGGATCATTGGACAGGATCGCCGTAGCGATGCCCTCCGCCCGCGCCGCTGCGAGTAGCTTCCTCCACCGGCGACGATCTTCCTCGGCGCCGTCCAATACTCCGCAATAATCAACTACTAGTCCACGCATGCCCTACATTCTGCCATCTTTTCTGCTCCCGCCGCCCCTCAGGGGCGCACACTTCGCTATAGTTATGGCCGTATGGCGCCTTCGGGGGAACGCGTCAGCGGTACATTTTCTAGGGGGAATTCTTCGTGACCACATCTGCTTCTACACGTCCACTGTCAAAGTTCGTATTCCTACGCCCGCCCACCCCGGCTATTGCTGTACAGCCAACAACGGCCGAAGCTACCGATTCTTTTCTTGACGCCCACACGCCTCCACCCCAACGCATTGCGCAGATCGTCAAGTTGTGGCTGGAGGCATTGGAAGGCCGCCGCCCCATCGAGCACCTGCGTCGCGCGCCCTTTAGCGAGCGAGTGCTAGAGCAATTGCGTGTCCGCCGAACCGTGCGACCGACCCCGACGATCGGGCGCGCGGAACAGGGGGCGTCGATAATAAGCCTGCACATACAACCGAGCGCAGGCGACTGCGTGCGCTTTTGTGCGTCGGTACAGATGGGTGACAGGGTGCGAGCGCTGGCGGGTGCCATGTCGCAACACACGCAAAAGCGCCGCGCGGGGCTACATCAACTGCGTAGCTCCGCGCGGCGCGGGAAGAAAGTCTGGGCTATCGATAGCCTCAGCCTGATCTGAAACTAGCCGCCCATGGTGGTCTGGGTGGCGCGATCCACGGCCACGCCCTCGTTACCCGCTGCCGGATCCTCGACATGCACGGTGTTGGCCTGCTTCAGCTGGTTGCGAACCAGGAACATCTGGCGAACGGTCTCTTCCTTAATGCCGTCCTTCATGCGGTTAAACATGTCGCCACCCTCGCGCTGGTATTCCACCAGAGGATCGCGCTGTGCCATCGCACGCAGGCCAATGCCCTCCTTGAGGTAATCCATCTCGTAGAGGTGCTCGCGCCACTTCTGATCCACGACGTTCAGCAAGGCTGCGCGTTCCATGCCGCGCATCTGCTCTTCGCCGGCGATCTCGGTGACCTTCTCTTCCAGCTCGTCGTACTCGTGGTTTGCATCCTCAAGTAGGGCGTCCAACAGCTGGGAGGAGCTCAGTTCGCCCGGGCGGCCGTACTCGTCCCCCTCGACCAGGGACTCGTGGGTGAAGGTCGGGCCGTAGAGGGAGTCCAGGGCGTTCCACAGGGTATCCAGGTCCCAGTCTTCGACATAGCCCTCGGCGGTTGCACCATCCACGTATGCCTCGATGGTGTCCTTCAGCATGCTGCGGATCTGGGATTCCACATCCTCACCCTCGAGGATCTGGCGGCGCTCACTGTAGATCACCTTGCGCTGCTCGTTCATGACTTCGTCATATTTGAGCACGTTCTTGCGCATCTCGAAGTTGGCGGACTCCACCTGCGACTGTGCACCCTTGATGGCGTTGGTGACCATCTTCGAGTCGATGGCCTCGTCATCCGGGATATTCAGACGAGTCATCAGGGTTTCCATTGTCTGGCCAACGAAGCGCACCATCAGGTCGTCACGCATGGACAGGTAGAAACGGGTCTCGCCCGGATCACCCTGACGTGCCGAACGACCGCGCAGCTGGTTATCGATACGGCGAGACTCGTGACGCTCCGTGCCCAGCACGTACAGGCCACCAACCTCGCGGACCTTTTCCGCCTCTTCCTTGGACTCGGCGCGTACCTTTTCAATCTCGTCGTCCCAGGCTTCCTCGTAAGCCTCCGGGCTTTCGACGGGATCCAGGCCACGCTCGCGCAGGTTAATGTCGGCAAGGATATCCGGGTTACCGCCCAGCACGATGTCGGTACCACGGCCAGCCATATTCGTAGCCACAGTGACGGCGCCCAGACGTCCTGCCTGGGCGACGATCTCGGCCTCCTGCTCGTGGTACTTCGCGTTGAGCACGTTGTGCTTGATGCCACGGCGCTGCAGCAGCTTGGACAGGTACTCGGAACGCTCGACGGAGGTGGTACCCACCAGCACAGGCTGGCCGGCCTCCACGCGCTCGGCGATGTCCTCAGCCACGGCTTCGAACTTCGCTTCCTGAGTCTTGTAGATCAGGTCGACGTGATCCTTGCGCTGATTTTCCTTGTTCGTCGGGATCGGAGCAACATCCAGCTTGTAGGTGGACTTCAGCTCGGCGGCCTCGGTCTCTGCCGTACCCGTCATACCCGCCAGCTTGTCGTACAGACGGAAGTAGTTCTGCAGCGTGACGGTGGCCAGCGTCTGGTTCTCGTTCTTGATCTCGACGTGTTCCTTCGCCTCAATCGCCTGGTGGATGCCCTCGTTGTAACGGCGTCCATCCAGGATGCGGCCCGTGAACTCGTCGACGATGACGACCTCGCCGTTGCGGACGATGTAATCCTTATCGCGGGTGAACAGCTCCTTGGCCTTGATGGAGTTGTTCAGGTAGCTAACAAGCTGCGAGTGCTCAGGTGCGTAGAGGTTCTCGATGCCCAGCTGATCCTCGACGAACTCCACGCCTTCTTCCTTGACGCCCACGGTCTTCTTCCGCTCGTCAATTTCGTAGTGGATGTCGCGGGTCAGCTTCGGGGCAATAGCTGCGAAGGCGGTGAACCACTTGCTGGAACCCTCTACGGGACCGGAGATGATCAGCGGGGTACGTGCCTCGTCGATAAGGATGGAGTCAACCTCATCGACAATCGCGT
Source organism: Corynebacterium sp. TUM25015 (assembly GCF_056393505.1). Classification (NCBI taxonomy): domain Bacteria; kingdom Bacillati; phylum Actinomycetota; class Actinomycetes; order Mycobacteriales; family Corynebacteriaceae; genus Corynebacterium; species Corynebacterium sp. TUM25015. The sequence continues at coordinate 168,217 of NZ_CM150783.1, forward strand.
AGTTGTGGCCGCGCTGCACCAAGTCGTTCAGGGAGTGCGCCATGTTATCGCGCAGGTAGTCGAAACCGAACTCGTTGTTCGTGCCATAAGTGATGTCCGCGTTATAAGCCTCGCGGCGTTCAGCTGGGTTCTTGCCGCTGAGGATCACGTCGGTAGTTAGGCCCAGGAAGCGGTGCACGCGACCCATCCACTCCGAGTCACGCTTAGCCAGGTAGTCGTTAACGGTAACGACGTGGACGCCCTTACCGGACAGTGCGTTGAGATATGCGGGAAGAACACAGGTCAGGGTCTTACCCTCACCGGTCTTCATCTCGGAGACATAGCCAAAGTGCAGTCCGGCGCCGCCCATGACCTGCACCTTGTAATGCTTCTGCCCCAGCACGCGCCAGGATGCCTCACGCGCGGTGGCAAAAGCTTCGAGCAGGATGTCATCCAAGCTCTCGCCGTCGTCTTGGACTCGCTTTTTGAACTCTTCGGTCTTGGCCTGCAGTTCCTCGTCGCTGAGCGCGGAGTATTCCTCTTCGAGGTCCATCACTTGGTCGGCGATCTTCGCGAGACGCTTGACCGCACGGCCTTCGCCCATTCGGAGAATTTTCGAAAGTCCTAGCACGCTGATGCTGTCCTTTTCTCGGTTTTTAAAACTTGTTAGCTAACTTGTCGGCTTCGGACAATCCTACCCCCACCCCCAAGGTCACGGGCAACTACACCCCACAACAAAACCAAGAAAACCGACCTTCCGCGGTTTAAGGGCGGAAGGTCGGTGGGGAGGAAGTTGGAAAGCTTTTTAAGCTACTTAGGCTTCTTTCTCTTCCAGAGTGATCAGGCCGTAATCGAAAGCGTGGCGACGGTAAACCACGGACGGCTGGCCGTTCTCTTCGTTGATGAATAGGAAGAAGTCGTGGCCAACGAGTTCCATCTCGCTTAGCGCCTGGTCAACGCTGATCGGGGCGGCCTTGTGAACCTTCTTGCGCACAACCTGACCGGGCTTGAACTGGTCCTCGTAAGGATCAACGTCGTAAGGTCCAACCTCTTCCGGCTTCGTCTCAGCCTTCGGCTGGGCTTCCTCAACCAGGTTGGCAGTAGCTTCGCCCACAGACATAGGGGTGCGGTGTCCGGAGCGGGCGATCTTGCGGCGAGCCTTCACCTTGCGCAAGGAGCGTTCCATGCGTCCGATTGCGACCTCGAGAGCAGCGTAGAAGGAATCTTCCTTGGCCTCCGCGCGAGCGATGTGCCCCTTGCCGGTTGCGGTGATTTGCAGACGATCCTGCTGGTCACCACGGCGCGGGTTAGGCTCGTGCTGCAGCTCTACGTGGAAAAAGGTGAGGGTAGGATCCAGGCGTTCAATCTTTGCCAGCTTGCCCTTGACTCGCTCTGCGAAGTGCTCTGGCACCTCGACATTGCGGCCGGTGATTTCCACGCCTGCCTCTGGTGCAGACAGTTCCTCGTTGCCAAAGTTGGACGAGTTTTTGCCGGTCGACATTGCTCAACCTCCAAGGTCATTCACCGCCAGAATCAGGCCGGATTACCCACCTTCCAACGGTGATCGTTCCACCTATTATTCTACCGATCGACAAGACGACATTTGCACATAACCCCCTGATTGATACTAGTTCTGCTACTTGTTTCCGTTACCAATGTGTTTAGGCACCCGCCAGCACCAAAGCCAACCGGGGACGGACCCCGTGCGCCGACAGCGCAAATGCGAATTGGGCAGTTGTAGCACCGGTGGTGCACACATCATCCACAATCACTACCTCGTCTGCCCCGCGTAGCCTCCCCACCGCTACGGGATCGAAGAGAATGTTCCTTGCAACATTTTCTCGCCGCTGGTGACGGTCCAACCCCACTGAGTCCACGCTCGATTCATCGAGCCATGCCACCGGACAAACCTCCACCCTGGGATATAGTTCAGCGGCTGCTTGGCAGAACCTCGTGACAATGTCCCCTCCGCGGTGTCGCGCTGCCGACCTGCGAGTTGGAGCGGGCACCAGCCTGACCCGCCCCCACCTCGGGTCCGGCACCAAACCTAAGCCGCTGACGTGCAAAATCCCGGCGGCCAACAGACGACCAGCTACACCAATCGCCGCCGGGCGCAGTCGTTCCTTTGCGCTCAGGATCAGCATGCGTCGCGCACCGCCATACGTGCCAGAAACAAAAACCGGTACGGCAGCTACCCGTGGCTGCCAGCGCTGCCACGGGTGCATCAGCTGTAACCCGCACTCCTCGCACAGCTGTTCTCCCACGGCCACGCCGGCCGGGTGCGCCTGCATCCGACCACAGCACACACAATCCGCGCGCCACACCAATCCGGCAAGCGCGTTTAAATCCCCCAATATCCCCACAGGCAAAAGCCTAGTCGGCCAACAAAGGTGTTGCCCGCTTTCCCTGCATCGTGGGAACTTCACGCCAGAACCGCGACTTCTCTGAAGTCACGTCGAACTGCATCAACGCATTGGCATCGGTGACGTAGATCTTGTTGCCATCCGTTGCCACCGACACCACCGGTGCGGATAGGTTCCGACCCGTAATTTGCTGCGAATAGGATCCGTCCACCTCGATATCCCACACTGGGGCGTCGTTAGCACGTGTGCCGACCAGCACGGATCCATCTTCCGCCCACTCGGCGCTTACCGCCGTATCGCCTACTGCGTTACCGATCTCCACTGGGGCTCCGAGTCGCTTCGTGCCCTCGTCTGTCGTCTCCAGCACCGCAACATACACGCGCCCATTGACCACCATCACAGCTCGCGTGCCGTCATGAGAAACACGGAATACGCTAATGCGCTTTTTGTCGCCGTGGATCATCCTCAGCGTGGATCCATCGACCTTCTGCTCTCCCACGTTTCCGGTCTCGGGATTGCGTGTAACCTCAATGATCTTCTCACCGTTGGCGACGACGTATACCGAGGTCGCATCGAGTCCCCAGCTTGGCCTGGTCAGAGAATCCGCTTTCACGGAGCTCACCGGCTGGTCCTCCTTGGCTCCAATCATCAGCTGACGTGGCTCATCGCCCCGCCCGGTCACTGCGGCATAGACCTCATCGCGGGAACTCAGCGATGCTGATTCGATATAGCGCTGGGTTAGCCACCCATCGAGCTTCTTCGCCCGCGTGCCATCCGGTTGATAAATATCTCCGCCAGAAACTGCCCGCAATGGCACTTGAACTCGCACATTCGGGTCGTACTGCGACAGGTCCTGAACCAACCATTTCCCCTGCATGTCATCGCTCATTGGGGTGCCATCGGCAGTGAGCTCATAAGGCCCACGCACTTCCGAGCCCGCTAAAGTCCATACAACCTGCGCAGCAAGCAATCGTCGTCCATCGGCGGACAGACCTTGCAGACCGGTAAAGCTAACGGAAGGGTCGCCCTCCTGGTCGTTAGACACCTGGGCGGTGGCGCCATCGGGAAGAAGATTCCTCACGGCCTTTTTTAATCGTTCCTGGGGCCCTGCGACCAGCAAAGACACCAGAGAGGCTGCGGTGGACTGCTGACCGGTGTAGATCCAACGGCGATCCGGCACTAGTGCCCTGCCATTGCGATCCGGGAAGTAGATATTGCGCGCACGGTAGGTGCTCACAAAATCTTGGCGATCTAGCACCACCACGTTCGGCAGATTACTGATACGCCATTGCCCATCGATGTTCTGCATTTCATAGGTGGTTTCAAAAGCCGTGAACTGCGGATCGAACACACCACCCACGCCAAGGGTTCCGACGACGTTGCCGCGCACACGATAGGTGATCTTCGTGTCACTTCCCTGCCCCTCAGAGGCAATATCGATGCGGTCGAGCACCATCGTTGGCGCATCGGATTGCCATCGTCCCTGCATACCACTGGTAAGGAACTTCTTCGCCGCTTGATGCTCCCGCAGCGGGTGGGCACTGGCGGTAAAGAAATCACGCAGAAGTAGATCAGACGGCTGCCCATCAGAAGGCGTCGGAGCCTCCTGTCCACTAGGAGCCGGCGCATAGCTAGAGATCGCTTCGGGTTTGGTGCTGTCCGGAAGCGTAGAGCACGCGGCCAGCAGACCCAGCCCAGCCACTGCGGCCAGTACCTTTGTGCTCTTGTTACTCATCGTGGCTACCTTCCTGTTCCTCGGTAGTGACGCCCTTATCCTCCACCGCCATCGGTAATGGCGAGGAGTGCACGGTGCGCCCTTGTTGTAGCGGGAGGGTCAACCGGAAGCAGGCTCCCACGCCAGGTTCACCGGCTGCTTCGAGGCGACCACCGTGGAGGTTTGCGTCCTCCTTAGCAATGGCGAGTCCCAGCCCAGTGCCGCCGGTACGGCGCTCTCGGGAGGGATCGGAACGCCAAAAACGGTTGAACACCATCTCTTCTTCGCCGGGCTTAAGTCCCACACCGTGGTCGGTGACAGTGACAGCCAAAGCATCCGCACCTACCGCCATCTTCACCTCAACTGGATTGCCTTCGGAGTGATCGACAGCATTGGCAAGCAGGTTGCGAAGGATCCTCTCCACCCGTCGCGAATCGACGGCAACAATCACCGGTTCCTCCGGAAGATCCACGATAAACTCCGTGCCGATGTCCTCGGCAATGGCGCGCACCTGCTGCAAAGCGGAGCGCACGACACCGCGCACGTCGACTTTTTCAGCCGATAGGTTCGCCACGCCCGCGTCGTGACGAGAGATCTCCAGCAGGTCACCTAGCAGAGTCTCGAAGCGATCTAGCTCCTTGGTCATCAAGTGCGCTGCGCGAGCGGTCAGGGGGTCAAGTTCATCCGCATTGTCCTCGATCATGTCCGCGGCCATGCGAACCGTCGTCAGAGGAGTACGTAGTTCGTGGGAGACGTCTGAGGTGAACTGGCGCTGCAGGGAACCGAACTCCTCCAGATTGCGAATCTGGGTGGACAGCTTCTCTGCCATGTCATTAAAGCTATATGCAAGCTTGGCCACCTCATCCTGACCATTGACGACCATACGCTCGTGGAGGTGCCCAGCAGCCAGCTTCTCAGCGATTTTGGACGCGGCACGCACTGGCCCAATGATCTGTTGTGAGAACACCCAGCTGATCACCATAAGCAAGATAATGAGGACGATTCCACCGGCCATCAAAAGGCCACGCATCAGGTTCAGCGTGACTTCCTCCGAAGTCAAAGGCACCAGCAAGTAGAGCTCTAACCCGGGAATGTCGGAGTAGACGGGACTGCCGATGATGAGTGCTTTGTAACTACCGTTTTCTCCGTTGACGCGGGCGTATTGGTACGAGACCTGCCCCTGACGCACAAACTCGCGTAGATTCTCGGGAATGTCAATGTTCGCGGGAATACGGGTTTCGGAATCGCTGGCGTCAGAAGCAATAAGCACCGAGTCATAGACCGGAGCGCTCGATTGATCCATTCCCGTTGAGCGATTCGAGAGCACGGCTCTGGCAGATGTCAGCCTCACTGAGACGGGATTAGAGGAGTCCGTGGAGGCTATCTGCTCCTCCACTGCAGCACGCGCTCGATCCATGCTGTCGACGCCTTCGGAGAATCTGGTAGCCAGCAGTTGCTGGCTAAGGAAACCCGTCAGCAGAAATCCCATTAGCAGGAATGCAAAGGTGCTGGAGGCCAGCACGCTGCCGATAACGCGCAGCTGAATGGACTGGCGCCATCGCAGACTCAGCGAATTGATCGCCCGCACCCAGGTATCCTTCGGCCGTCGGAAGAAATCCCGCAGCACAGACCAAAACGTCGAACCCGCGGCAAGGGTCTTTTCCCGTTTCCTTAAAGGGAATTTCTTGCCATTTGGGGATCGCCAGCGCGACGGGCGGGGGTTAGCCTGTGTGGCTTCCTGCTGCTTTTTGCCCCGCCGGACGGGGGCGTTTTCTTGATGCTCCTGATCCACGTGGAAAACTTATTCGCCCGTCTTGTATCCGATTCCGCGAACGGTCTGGATGATCTTCGGATCATCCGGATCCTTCTCCACCTTTGCTCGCAAGCGCTGGACATGCACATTTACCAGGCGGGTATCGCTGGATTTGCGGTAGCCCCACACCTGCTCCAGAAGCTCCTCGCGGGAGAACACCTGGCGCGGACGGGAAGCAAGCGTCACGAGCAGATCAAACTCAATGGGGGTCAGTGCGATCTCCTGGCCGTCCCGGATGACCTGGTGACCGGGCACGTCGATCGTCAGGTCGGCAACTTCGATGGAATCGACCTGTGTTTCTTCCGGGGTGCGGCGCAGGCGAGCCCTCACACGTGCGACCAGTTCCTTCGGTTTGAAGGGCTTGTGCACGTAGTCGTCGGCACCGGATTCCAGCCCCAAGACCACGTCCACGGTGTCGGTACGTGCGGTCAGCATCACGATCGGTACCGTGGAACTCTCTCGAATGGCCTTGCACACGTCGATGCCATTCATGCCAGGCAGCATCACGTCGAGCAGAATGAGATCCGGGTTGTGCTCCTCGGCGGCCTTTACGGCCTCCACGCCGTCACCCACGACGATGGTGCGGAACCCCTCGCCCTGCAGGACGATGGTGAGCATTTCAGCAATAGCCGGGTCGTCATCAACCACCAGAATTTTCGTGTCCACGGTTGTCATCCTCTCATTTCTTCCAATAGATCCGCGACCTTCACCGCGCGACCTTCGTAGTCATCCCCGGTGCTATCGACCGTCACCCATGGGCTCAGCCACTGCTGCTCCGCCAACGCTCGATAAGCCTGGACGGTTCGCTCCTGCAAACTGCTATCGCGCTCATAGGCATCGCGCGCCCGAGTCTCGTCCACAGCTTCCCGCGCTTCGGCGCGCTGCCCGGCAACCTCAGCCTCCACGTCAACAAGGATCTGCAAATGCGGTGCCGGAATCCCCAGGGTCTCCTGTTCTAGCTGCGTCACCCAGTCGCCAACCTCAGCCACATTGCTGCCCAACCGGGCGGTTGAATAGGCCACGTTCGACGCGGTGTAGCGGTCGATCAGAATGACGTAACCATCCTCATCGAAGTCCGCTAGGTCCGCCGCGATCTCGCTGCGATCTAGTGCGAAAAGCGTGGCCATGCCATGCACCGAGTCAATCAGATCGCCCAGCTTCTCATGCAGCGCCTCGCGCGCCAGCATCGCCGGATTCGATTCCTCATAGCGCGGAAATGCGATGCGTGCCACTGGCACCTCGCGCGCTACCAACTCTTTTTCAACGGCAGTAACCAGGGTATTTTTCCCCGCGCCGTCGACTCCTTCAAAGCTAACGATCATTTTTAGTATCGGTAGTGCTCTGGCTTGAACGGCCCGGCGACATCCACGCCGATGTACTCCGCCTGCTCCTTGGTCAACGTCGTCAGCTTACCGCCGAGCGCCTCAACGTGAATGCGGGCGACCATCTCGTCCAAGATCTTCGGCAGGCGATAAACGTCGTTGCCATACTGATCCGACTTCGTAAACAATTCGATCTGTGCAATCGTCTGATCGGCAAAGGAGTTGGACATCACGAACGATGGGTGGCCGGTAGCATTACCCAGGTTCAGCAGGCGACCTTCACTCAACACCACGATGGATACCGGCTCGCCGTCGGCGCCGGGGAAGGTGAACTCGTCAACCTGCGGCTTAATGTTCACGCGGCTAACGTCCTCGCGGTGCAGCAGGCTGGCCATGTCGATCTCGTTATCGAAGTGGCCGATGTTGCCCAGCACCGCGTGGTTCTTCATCATCTGCATGTGCTCAAACGTGATAATCCCGAGGTTCCCCGTCGCGGTGATGACAATGTCGGCGTCACCAATAAAGTCCTCTACCTGCACTACCTCGAAGCCGTCCATGAGCGCTTGCAGGGCGTTGATCGGATCGACCTCGGTGACCTTAACGATCGCACCCTGGCCCGCCAGCGCTTCGGCACAGCCCTTACCTACGTCACCGTAGCCGCACAGCAGGACGGACTTGCCGCCGATCAGCATGTCGGTAGCGCGGTTGATGCCATCGATCAGCGAGTGGCGGGTGCCGTAGCGGTTGTCGAACTTGGACTTCGTCACGGCATCGTTGACGTTCATCGCCGGGAATGGCAGCACGCCTTGCTCGGCAAAGTGGTAAAGGCGGTGCACGCCCGTCGTTGTTTCTTCGGTGACACCCTTGATGCTTTGTGACGCCCGGTTCCAGAACTTATCGTCCTCCGCCAAGGCTTCACGCAGCATCCCGAGGAAGGCCTTGTACTCATCGGAGTCATGATCCTCGGCATCCGGAACGAGGCCTGCGTTTTCAAATTCCATGCCCTTGATGACAGCCATGGTCGCATCGCCACCGTCGTCCAGGATCATGTTGGCTTCTACGCCTTCTCCCCAGGTGAAGATCTGCTTCAGGCACCACCAGTACTCGTCCAGGGTCTCGCCCTTCCAAGCGAACACCGGCACGCCGGCGGGTGCGTCCGGGGTTCCCTCACCAACGACAATGGCGGCCGCGGCTTCGTCCTGGGTGGAAAAGATATTGCAGGAGGCCCAACGAACCTCAGCGCCGAGGGCCACCAGAGTTTCGATCAGCACAGCTGTCTGCACGGTCATGTGAATGGAGCCAGCGATACGGGCGCCCTTCAGGGGCTGTTCGTCGGCGTAGTCGCGACGCAGCTGCATGAGCCCGGGCATCTCGTATTCCGCCAGGCGAATCTGGTGGCGGCCGGCCTCTGCCAGCGAGAGATCCTTGACTTTAAACTCCATGGGTGGGGTGACTCCTCAAATGATGACAGGTCTATTTTCTATGGACAGTGTATTAGACGGGCATTGAACGGCGTTTGAGATGCCTCGAAATGTCTAACTGAGTGCCTCGACGAAGGTCTCCAGGCCGTCGGCTTCGTCGCCATCTTCGGTGTCATCACCGTCGTTGGCACTGGCCGCGCGCCACTCCATCTCCCCATCGAGCAGTTGCAGGGACACTTCCTGCAAGTTCTCCGGGCACTCGCCGATATGGGCACGAATATAAGGGTGTTCGTCTGCCACGCTGGCTGTACTGAAGGGAGCACCGCCCCAAATGGCGGCCACAGTGGCGGCGCACAGCCCGATGGAATAGTCCACGGAGTCCGGCTGTCCATCCCGCAGCGCCAAATTTACGGCGTCCACCAGGGCTCCAACTACCTCGGGGTCCTCCAGCTCTGCCAGTTCGTCCAGGAAGTCCACATTGTCTTCCTGCGAGAAAATGAATTCGTCCCAGTTGCTCATCGTGCCGGCCTTTCTATCGCTCAATTACCGACTGTAGCGTGTTTACACGGGCGACAACTATGGTCAAGGATCGTGATTCCTGATAGGCTCGTTTTGAGCTTAATCAAATTGTGACCTTCGAGGGGCACAGATCAAAACAGGGAGGTGAGCCAGGTGGCAGCAGAAGAAACCGAACAGCACTCCACCGAAGAGCAGTCCTCCGTGCCTCGGGTAATTAGCGGGATCGCGATTATCGGTTTGGTACTCGCAGGTGTCATCGGGGTTTGGACGTGGCAAGCAGGCTCCGAAGCGACGGCTCCGAAGCGAAACAATGCGGACGAATCTACGATCGCCATCAGCACCGGCGCGGCTTCGCAAAAGCATGACGTTGTCCCTGGCAATGGTGGTACCGACGAACCCGAGCAGCAGGCGCCCCCGGCCTACTCCACCAATAGCCCGAATGGTAGCGAAATGGGAGAGTTCAACAACGTGGCGCCATTAGGGCAAGATCCCTACTTGCCCCCCAACTCCTGGGATGGCTACCGTTCGTATAACTCCCAGCCTTCAAAGACGATCATCGCGGAAGGCCTGAACTCACGCGATGCTGTCCAGCCCCAGCAACAAGCGCAACCGAGTCAGCAGCCGGCACAGTCTCAGCTCCCGGCACAGCCGCAGACTCAGGCACAGCCGCAGACTCAGGCTCCCAAGCCAGAGCAGAATGCTGGCCCTGTCCTTCCGACGATCCCGACGCTACCGACTAAACCTGCGCTACCTGGCGGTTCCGACGGGCCGAGTAAGCCTGCCGAAACGGAAAAGGGTACCGACGCAAACGCCACCGTGCCGCCGGACTTCACCCCGTCTCCGTCCAAGGCTACCGAGCCCACCGAAGCCGCCGGGGACGACAAACCCCAGACTGCTCCTGCCCCCAAGCCCAACGGTGAGTCTGACAGGCCCACCGATACCACGCTGGGGCCGGCAACTACACCCCAGGACGAGCGATAAAAGCCTGGCCGCGTACGCTGGCCGACTCGCCGAAAGGCACCCAGACGGCGGAGCCACTGTCGACATGTGCTCCTTCGCAGTCCACGTCTCCACCGACCGCCAGCACGATCGCCGGGCCTTCAACAGCCCCCTCGCCCGCCAACCGGCGCAAGCTAAACTCCTTAGCCGGGGTGTGGTACACGCCGGTTTCGTCGGCACGCAGTCGCGGGTCGGAGAGTTCCTCCCAGCGCACCACCTTCATCAACTCATTGATATCGATATGCTTTGGCGTGAGCCCGCAGCGCAGCACGTTGTCGGAGTTTGCCATGATCTCCACCCCTGTTCCGCACACATAGGCATGCAGCTGTCCGGCATCGAGGTACAAGGCCTCCCCCGCCTGTAACTCCACTCGGTTCAGCAGCAGCGCGAACAGCACACCACGATCCGCGGGGTACTGCTCCTCCAATCGCAGAACCAGATCCGCCACGTCACCCATCCAGCCGTCAGCGGTAGTTACCAGCTCTCGGCAGCGCCGCGTGAGGGCGTCAAGAACCGCAGATACTTCCTCGTCCGGAAGGTGCAGTGCGCGCTCAACCGCAGCGTGCAGGTCGTCACGCAGGAAATCAAGCTCCGGCAATGCCAGCCAGTCCAGCAGTTCACGGGTGCGTGCAACTGGCCGGAAGCCCGCCATAGCCTCAAACTCGCCCAGCGCTACCAGAAGCTCAGGCTTGTGATTGTCATCCTTGTAGTTGCGTTCGAAGGCATCACGGGGAATCCCGGCGGCGTCCTCCGCCGCAAAACCGGCTTCGGCTTGAGCTTTCGTGGGGTGCACCTGGATGCTCAGTGCACGCTCTGCAGCCAGAAGTTTGAGCAAAAAGGGCAGGTGCTTATGCCCGGCGCCCAACTGGCCTTCCGGATCGGCCTCAATGAGGTCCAAGAGTGGGCCCGGTGCTCCCGGGTGAGCTCCGAACCACAGCTCGGCCTCCGGCTCTGAGGTCGGTGTAGCACGCCCCTGCAGCTTGGCGAGGGATTCATGTGACCCCCAGGCATAGTTCTGAACAGCACCTTCGATACGCTGCATCAGCTTTCCTCCTAAGCCCGGATGACGGACAACGCTTCGTCGACGATGGCTTTTACTCCCTCGTCGTCACGTGCCTCGACGTTGAGGCGCAGCAGCGGTTCGGTGTTCGACGCCCTCACGTTCAGCCAGGAACCGTCCTGCAATTCGATAGTCACGCCATCCAGGCGGTCGACGGATGCAGTGCGGTCGGCAAACGCTTCCACTACAGCCTCGGTGCGTCCCGCCTGGTCGGCCACCTCGGAGTTGATCTCGCCAGAGGCGCGGTAGGTCTCATAGGCGCGCTTTAGCTCGGACAGGGGCTTGTCCTGCTCGCCCAAGGTAGCCAGCACGTGGAGCGCAGCAAGCATGCCGGAATCGGCGTTGAAGAAGTCGCTGAAGTAGTAGTGCGCGGAGTGCTCACCACCGAAGACGGCACCTTCCTTTGCCATCTGCGCCTTAATGAAGGAGTGGCCAACGCGGGTCCGCACTGGCTTTCCTCCCTTGGCTTCCACCAGTTCGCGGACGGACTTGGAAGTAATGAGGTTATGGATGATTGTGGCGCCCGGCTGCTCATCCAGGTAGCGCTCGGCAATCATGGCGCAGATCGTGGAGGGGGAAACGGCCTCGCCCTTCTCGTCCACGATGAAGCAACGATCCGCGTCCCCGTCGAAGGCGATTCCCAGATCCGCACCCTTGTCCACGGTGAACTTCTGCAGATCCACCAGGTTCTTCGGATCCAACGGGTTGGCCTCGTGGTTCGGGAAGTTACCGTCGAGTTCGAAGTACAGGTCAAAGACTTCCAGCGAGCTCTGCTGCAGTACAGCGGGGACGGTCAATCCGCCCATGCCGTTGCCGGCGTCCACCGCGACCTTCAGCGGTCGGATGTTCAGCGGCACCAGTTTGTTGAGATACTCGGCGTATCCTGCCAGAACGTCTTCGGTGGAGTTAGTACCAGGCGCGCCGTCAAACGTGGGCACGCCGTCGACCAGTTCTGCGGAGATGCGATCCAGGCCGGAATCCTGTCCCACCGGCCGAGCCCCAGCGCGGCAGAGTTTGATGCCGTTGTACTTAGCGGGGTTGTGGGAGGCGGTGAACATGGCTCCCGGACACTGCTTCACACCACTGGCGTAGTAGAGCTCGTCGGTGCTGGTAAGCCCAAGGGAGATAGTGTTCAGCCCCTGCGCGTTCACACCTTCGGCGAATGCTGCCGCTAGAGCCGGGGAGCTGTCGCGCATATCGTGGCCGACAACGATGGTTTCCGCTCCTTCTTCGCGCATAAGGCGGGCGAAGGAACCCGCTACGTCGCGTACGAATTCCTCGTTCAGGAAGCCGGCTCCTTCGCCGACCACACCGCGGACATCGTAGGCCTTGATAGCTGCCGCCACGTCTTTCGGGGAATGAGTAGCCATAGTGGTTTCCTTTCTAGTGCTGGTCTCGAACCGCACGCAGGTGTCGGCGCGGCGTAGACCGGGGCAGGTTCTTCATAGAGGGGTGATGCGGCGTGGATTCTGGAATCTCGGATCGCCTATAGAGCCGAGGGGCAGGCTGCAGATCCTCTTCCTTGTCGCGCTCGGTAGCTTGTTGCACCGCCTCAGCGAGTGCCATCAGATCTTCCTCGTCAGCCTCGGCTGCGGTGTCTTCCACCACTTCATCGACAAATTCTAGCGTCCAGCCCTGCGGGACGGTTGTTCGGCGGGCGTGATTCTCACACAGATCCCACCGGTGAGGGTTTCCGCAAACGCTCAGCGGCCCTACGATGGCTCGCTGCTCTGCATAGTTGAACTCCAGCGTGGCTACGGCGGGCTTGCCGCAACCGGGCCGAGAGCATTGTCGGATAAGAGTCACGCGCATTAGTCTAACCCCTTTTCTTCTGCTTTCGAGCGTGCCCTCGTGGCATGTCGCTGTGGCGTCGTTAAGATGTGTTCCTATGAAGCAGGATGCGCGCATGAGGCAGGATCCCCGAGGACGGGGAATTCGGGGGATCTTGCTACCGGAGGTGCCGCGCAACAAGTCCCGTTCGCAGCGCTTCGACGATGCGGTCATCGATGCGTTCGAGCCAATTCTTGAGCGTTTCGACGCCGAACTTTCCAGCCTTGATATCGCCGTCGATGTCGTACCGCGCATGCGTCTTAATACGGGCTACCGCCAGTGGCCGGAGGATGTCGTCGCAGACGGGCAGGTTCCACTGGGGCGGCTAGTCGCTGCGGGAGTGGATAACAAAGGCACTCCTACCCGTCCACGGATCATTGTATTCCGCCGTCCCGTGGAGTCGCGGGCGTCGTCCGCACAGGACCTGCAGAATCTCCTACGGATGATTATTGTGCGCCTGGTCGCGTGCTACCTCAATGTAACCCCCGACCAGATCGATCCCCGAATGTAATGTCTTAGCCGATACGCTTCTTCAAGCGACGGCGCTCACGCTCGGAGAGCCCACCCCAGATACCGAATCGCTCATCATGTTCAAGAGCGTATTCAAGGCATTCGTCACGCACACCGCAGGCCTGGCAAATACGCTTAGCCTCGCGGGTGGATCCACCCTTTTCCGGAAAGAAAGCTTCCGGATCAGTCTGGGCACACAGAGCCTGCTCCTGCCAGTCCTGCTCCACCGCATCGAAAAGCAGGTCGAAGTCCTGCGTCAGATCGAAGAGGTTCTTCTGGCGCGCTTCGTTGTCCACGTTCGCCTCCTGCTCTACCGCCGAGGAGCCGTCAGCAAAGTGGCCACGAAGGGCGATGTCTACTGACTTGTCCACGGAGTTTCTCCTCTTCTAGTGGGATTTGCTGTGCGCCTGAGTGCGGCGTCTTCTTTGTCGGTCTACTGAAGATTACACACTGGTAATTACATCGCGTCAAGCTTTAGGGAAATCCCACTAGTCACACCAACCCCACCAGCCACAACACCCCCAATAATCCCGTTCCCCTAAGAAAAGGTGCCCGTGCGCAACCACAATGTATGCACGGGCAACCAGTGAAAACCACAACATGTGTACATTTTCTTGAACCTTTAGTTCAGGACGCACTAGATGTAGTGAATTTTCTCTAAATTTTTTCTTTGGGCGCAAAAACGCCCGTAAATCGTGTTTTAGATGTCAGAACTAAAGCGCACGCCGCCATCTGGCAGGGTCACTCCCGGCCACACGCGCAGTCCATCACGCAGCTCACAACGAGCACCGATCACGGCTCCTTCGCCGATCACGCAGTCCACCAGGTGAGCTCGCGCACCAATGCGCACGCCCGCACCGATCACACAACGCTCCACCGTCGCGCCCGCTTCGATCTGTACTCCATCGAAGATCACGGACTCCTCCACACGCGCGCCGCCTCCGACCTCGACGCCACGGCCAATCACGGTTCCACCCAGCAGCAGGGCACCACCAGCGATGGCGCTGGACTCGTCCACTAGACTTTCGCCGTGGCGTCCATCTAGCAGCGGCGAGGGGGCAATACCGCGCACGAGATCAGAGGAGCCGCGCACGAAGTCGGCGGGCGTACCCATGTCGCGCCAGTAGGCCTGGTCAACGTGACCAAATACGCGGGCACCAGCTTCCAACAGGCCCGGGAATACTTCACGCTCCACACTCACCGGGCGGCCAGCGGGAATCTTCTCGATCACGGAGCGGTTGAAGACGTAGCTACCAGCGTTGATCTGATCCGTCGGCGGATCCTCTGTCTTCTCCAGGAAAGCACTGACACGGCCGTCAGCGTCGGTGGGCACACATCCGAAGGCTCGGGGATCAGACACTCGCAACAGATGCAGAGTTACATCAGCTTCCTGCTCCACGTGGGTCTTCAAAACGGCCTGCAGGTCGGTTCCTCCAAGAACGTCGCCATTAAAGACCATTGCCCGGTCGTAGCGCAGGTGATCCAGCACGTTGCGGATGCCGCCACCGGTTCCCAGCGGTTCTTCCTCCACTACGTATTCGATCTCGAGTCCCAAGTGGCTTCCGTCGCCGAAGTGCTCCTCAAAAACCTCGGCTTTAAAGGAGGTTCCCAGCACGACGTGAGTCATACCGGCCTCCTTGATGCGGGCCAGCAGGTGCTCCAGGAACGGCGCGCCCGCCACCGGCAGCATCGGCTTCGGGATGGAGTTAGTCAGGGGGCGTAGTCGGGTCCCCTTGCCGCCGACCAGGATCACTGCGTCGGTGGTGGCTGCGAGATCTACCACTTCTATGGCCTTTCTATTCCTTGCTGCTTTTTGCTACTGGTTTTCACACACTAGTCACTGTTTGCGCTCTGCAAGTCAGCCCACGCCGTGCGCCGCCGCAATTGCAATCTTCTCGCGGATTTTCAGCCCCGCTTTAAGGACTAACCGCACGGGCAGATTGCGCCACCCCGGCAGACGGTCGGCTTGAAATCGATAGGCACTGTCATGGTGCGCCTTGAGTACAACATCTGGGTGCTTGCCCGCTGCGTGCCCTTTGGCATGACGAATCTCCGCGCTGGGGACAAAGACATTCAACCAGCCAGCACGTCCGAGTCGATCCCCCAAGTCGACGTCTTCCATATACATGAAGTAGCGCTCGTCGAACCCTCCCAGCGCCTCAAATGCATCCCAACGCAACAGCAGGCACGAACCACTCAGCCAACCTGCGGTTCTCTCACTTTCCATGTCTTCGTCGTCCAGGTAGCGCTTCGTCCACGGGTTTGTCGGCCACATCTTGCCCAGGAGTGCATGGCCGATACCGGAACCGAGTTGTGGCACCGCACGCGCTGATGGGTAGGCACTGCCGTCTGCCTCTACAATGCGGGGCCCCAACGAGCCTGCTCGAGGATGACGCCGCGCCGCCTCCAAAAGCTCATCGATGGCGCCGTCGCTAAACACCACATCCGGGTTGGAAATCACAAGGTAGTCTGGGTTGATCTTTCCAGCCTCGCGGGCGGCGCGGAGGTGTCGAGCGCCGAGATTCATACCCGCCCCATATCCAATATTTCCGCCGCTGTAGAGCAGCTCGGCTTTCCCAGCCTCCGCTGCAGCCTCGGGCGCCCCGTCTGTAGATCCATTGTCGACCATGACTACCCGAGAGTTGGCTGGTACCGAATCGAGGAATTTGGTCAGGTACTCCCCCGGTGAATAAGTCACGGTGATGATCGCGATGGGTGCCTCTGTCATGGCCGTTGAGGTTACCCCAGGGTGGCTCGCAAACTGTCCCGCCACGCGGGCAGTCCGTTCGCTGGAATCTGCAGCGTACTATTCTGCGGGCGCCTGGCCGGAGTCGGGTAATCGCTGCTCGGAATGGCCTTGACCCGGCGCGAGTCGTGGCCAAGTGTGGCGAAGATCTCGCGCGCGAAACCACACCAGGTGGTCACTGGACCTGAGCCAGTTACATGGCTAATGGCCGGGGTTTGTCGCCCTTCCACCATCGCAATGAGCTCGGCCGCTAACACATCGGCATGGGTGGGCCTGCCATATTGATCATCAACAACCGACGGATTCACTCCGGAGCGCGCGAGGCGAACCATCGTAGTGAAGAAGTTTGGGCTCTGCGCGTCATACACCCAGCCCGTGCGCACTACATGCCCGCCAAGGTTTAGCACACGCCGCTCCCCTTCCAATTTGCTGCGACCATAGGCGTTCAGCGGACCGGGTTGACCATCGACGGGATTCTCCCAGCCCATCGGAAGGTCTCCCGCAAACACATAATCGGTGGAGACATGCCACATCGGCACCCCGTGTACCTGCGCCCACGAGGCGATTCGCCCCGGAGCCACTGCATTGATTCGGCGCACCTGTTCCGCATTTTCGGGCTTTTCAGCCGCATCAACCGCTGTGAATGCAGCGAGATTGACGATGGCTTGCACCGGAGATGGTGGCGTCAAAAGGAAAGAATCCACAGACCCTGCCACCGCTAGATCCGCCTGTGTGCGACCGACCGGCACGAAGTCGGGGCGGAGGCGCAGCAGGGCGCGGCCTACTTGTCCGGAAGCTCCGAAAACCAAAACACTCATAAAATCAGTACTACACCAGTGGCTAATTAGCCGCTAAAGTGTGAACAATGACAGAGCATGAGAGAAGCCGGCACTCCCGGCGCATCCAGGCAGCTCCCGGCGAGGCGGAAGCCAAGCAGATTGGCTCCGGAATCTCCCGTGGCGTGCTGGCTGCGGTCTCGGCGCTCGCGCTGGCCGTAATGGGCATTGGTTACATGACCGTCGGCAACCTGAACGATGGGCTGGCTCAGGCAGATAACCTTAACCTCGGCAACCAGGCGGACGGTGCGACCGATATTTTGCTGGTCGGCGTGGACTCCCGCACGGACGCTAAGGGTAACCCGCTCTCCCAGAAGGAGATCGACATGCTGCGCGCGGGTGAGGAAGATGTCACGAATACCGACACCATGATCCTGATTCGCATCCCGAATGACGGTTCCTCAGCCACCGCGGTCTCGTTGCCGCGAGATACGTACGTGAGCACCCGCGATTACGGCAACATGAAACTCAATGGTGTCTACGGCACAGCGAAGTTCGAAAAGACACAAGAGCTCACCAAGGACAGCTCCGACAAGGATGCCGATAGCAAGAAGCCCGAAATCGAGAAGAAATCAACCGAAGCCGGACGTCAGGCTTTGATCAGTTCGGTTGCGGATCTCACCGGCATTACTGTGGATCGCTACGCCGAGGTTGGCCTGTTGGGCTTCGTGCTCCTGACAGACGCAGTCGGCGGGGTGGATGTTTGCCTTAAAAATAAGGTCGACGAGCCACTTTCTGGCGCGAAGTTCAAGGCCGGGCGCCAGACCCTCAACGGACAGAATGCGCTCAGCTTTGTCCGCCAACGCCACGAGCTGCCACGCGGCGACTTGGACCGCATCACCCGCCAGCAGGCCTATATGGCCAGCCTGGCCAGCAAGGTACTTTCCTCTAAGACGCTGACGGATCCGGGCAGCATGTCCAAGCTCAACGATGCGGTGCAGCGTTCCGTCGTGCTGGATAGTGGCTGGGATGTCATGGGTCTGGCCACCCAGATGCAAAACATGGCTGGCGGCGACGTTAGCTTCCAAACCATCCCCGTGACCAGTATCGACGGCACGGGAGACTATGGCGAATCAGTCGTTACGGTCGATACCGAGCAGGTTCACGGCTTCTTTGAAGAGCTGTTGGGCGACAAGCCTGGCGAGGACAAGACCACCTCCGATAAGCCAGCTGATATCACCGACTACAAGGCCAAGGATTACAAGGTCAACGTTTTCAACGCCTCCGAGCAGACGGGACTGGCCGGCCGCGTGGCGGATCTGACTAAGCAGTACGGCTACAAGTCCGGCAAGGTGGGAAATCACCCGGAGACTGGCGTATCCGAGTCGCAGGTAAACGCCAAGAATCCCGATGATCCTGCAGCCCGCGCGCTGGCCAAGCAGCTCGGTGGGCTGCATGTGGTGAAGGATTCCTCGCTGGATGAGCACGAGCTCTCCGTCACCCTATCCGGCACCTATGCCGGCCCGGGCATACTGGAGCAATCCGCTCCTCTGACCAAGCCGGATGACCCCACAGTCGGCACCTTGACCGAAGGCATCAAGGACCTCGATGGCGACGGCATTCCCGATGACGAGAGCACGTCCTCGACCGGCACTGACAGTACAGGCTCCTCCGCTAAGAAATCCTCCACCGTCGGCACCCCGGGCTCCGGCGAGGGTACCGACCGAAAGGATCCGATCGACGCCAGCGGCGACGGTCCGATGTGCGTGAACTAATGGATATTATTGCTCCCCTCGTAGCCCAGGATCCCGCCTCCCCGCGCCTGACCACTTACACCCCTTCAGGCCGCATGGAGCTATCCGCGCAGACCCTGCACAATTGGCAGTCAAAAGCCGCCAACCTGCTGGATTCTCTCGCCCCAAGTTCCGTCGGTATTGCCTGCGCCCCGGGCTGGCAGCCACTCATGGTTGTTCTGGGATGTTGGCGAACCGACGTTCCTATTATTGACGCCGACTCTTGCGACGTGCTTTTCACCGACGACCTCAGCCTAGCGGAGGCCCACTCGGGCGAGGTTTTCTTGCTCTCCGACGATCCTTTTGGCCGTGGCGTAGAAGAGTCCGGCGGCGAATTGCCCTTCGGCGTAAATGATTTCTCCCCCGAGTTGCGCGTGCAGCCCGATGCTTACCCCGGCCCGGTGGCCGCCCCCGCCCCGGCGGGTCCACGAGTGCTAGTTCCGGCATGGACCGATACCCAGTCGATGCTGGATACACTAAAGCCGCTGCGAGACGGCGGGTCGGTAGTGATGGCCACCGAGCCGACAGCCGAGATCGCAGCGGCTGAGAACGCGATTATTTAACGTCTCTGCGCTGGTGGACGAGGAAAGCCCAGGCCACTAGAACCACTGTCCAGGCAGCCACGATAGCAATACTGACTGGGGTATCGTGCGCCCCTACGGAAACGTTGCCGCCCAGCACCATCCAAATGTTGTTAAACGGCAAGTATGGCGCGATGTTGTCGGCAATCCATTGGCTGAGCTGTTGAGAGATCAGCTCCACCGCAGTGGCCCACACCAGCGGCAGCGCTACCGCGCCGGCCGGGGAGGGAATCAACACGCCGATCGCCGATGCCATCAAACTGACAAGCCCGGCGAATAGAACCGTCCACCCGAGTAGAGGCAGCTGCTCGGTGTTCATCTTCTGCGGGAGGGTGGCCGCCATCGCCAGCGATACGCCCACCGCCACAACCATGGTCACCACCGCCAGGGCGGCATTGACGAACATCTGCGCAAAGAGCTGCTGCCAACGCGCGGGGATCACCAGGAAGGATTGCGCGTGCAGATTGTGCCCTCGGGTGCCGCTGACCCTCACCGCGGAGAGCGACAGGATCATCAGGTAGGCCGGTAGTAGGCCCACGCCCAGCTCCGCCAAGTTCACCTCGGGCTCGTTGGCTCCGTACTCGGATCTGTAGTAGCTCAGGGTCAAGACGTTGGCGCCCACGTAGAACAGCAGGACGAAGCCCAACATGATCCAGGTGCCCCACATCGCGCGCGAGCGCGTCCATTCGCTGCGGATAACTCCTAGCATTCTTAGCTTCTCCTCCCCTGGGTCTTGTACTCCACTGCCTGCCCGGTCGCGTCCAGGAACTTTTGCTCCAAACCGGCGCGCTGGGGTGCCATTTCCAGAACCACAGCACCGGTATCGCGTGCCAGTTCGCCGAGGCGTCGGTCCAGGTCGGGAGCTTCGGAGGCGAACTCCAGAGAGCCGTCGGGCTGCTGGGTGAGGTTGATGCCATCCAAGCGCGAGGCGGCGTCGATAAAAGCATTGGAATCGGCGACGCGCATCCGGATGGTGGGCTGGGTACCCGAACGGAGGAACTCGTCCATTGTGTATTCGCCGATGAGGGAGCCCTTGCCGATGACGACCAAGCGGTCGGCGGTGAGCTCCATTTCGTGCAGGAGGTGGGAGCTGACCAGCACGGCGCGCCCCTCGGACGCGTTGCGACGAATGAGCTCGCGCATCCAGTGCACGCCCTCGGGGTCGAGTCCGTTGACCGGTTCGTCGAGGATGAGATGCTTCGGGTTACCCAGCAGAGCCACTGCCAGGCCGAGGCGCTGCTTCATACCGAGGGAGAACTTCTTGATCTTGCGCTTCTGTACCCCTGTCAGGCCGACTTGCTCCAGGCACTCGTCGGCGCGGGACTGCGAGATCCCCGCCGCCTGAGCAATGGAGCGGATGTGCGTCCGGGCGGAATGGCCCGGCATGTACCAGGTGGGTTCGAGAAGAGCGCCAGCGATGTGAGGTCGCTGGGCGCGGTAGGCATGCAGAGGTTGGCCGTCGAAAGTGACCTCTCCCCTGCCAATCGTATCGAGCCCCAGAATGCAGCGCATCGTTGAGGACTTTCCGGAACCATTCGGCCCCAGAAAGCCTGTGACCTGGCCATCTGGGACAGAAAAAGTGAGCCCATGGAGAACCTCCGTGGACCCATACTTTTTAGTTAATTCTTTGACTGCGATCATGCCGTCAGGCTATCAAATCTTATTTCACATCTCGCACCTTGTTGCTGTACAGACCCAGTGCCAGCAGGACGACCATCCAGGCGATGAGCACAACGAATCCGGAGGTAGGAGAAGCCATTCCGGCATGGTCCGTCGAAACGACCCACGACTGCATGTCTTGGACGCGGTTACCCGGGGACAGCTGGTACAGCGTCTTGAGGAAGGGGATTTTCTCGCTGCCCGCGTACAGCAGCCCCTCGACCACCAGCATCCACACCAGCGGCAGCGCGATGGCACCCACTCGATTGCGCAGCAGTGCCGCGATTCCTACAGTCATAACAGCCAGCGCCGGGGCGGCCACCACATAGCCCCAGAGAACCAGCGAGTTTTCACCAGTAAAGTGCCCCGCCGGAGTGACGGTAGCCACCAGCCAGCTCAGCGCTGCGCCCAGCAGGAAGTTCAGCTCCGTGAATGCTGCTACCACCAGTGCACGCGCCAGCAGCCAAGAACTGCGGCTCTTTTGCGTTAGGAAAGAGTGGGCCGTCATGTGGTTATTAATATCGCCACCGGTGGTCGAGGCACCGAATACGCAGGCGATCATCAGGAAGATCATTCCGCCAATCAGCAGATCAGGCCAGTCTGCGTCAATCTGCGGAGAATCGTTGAAAAGCATATACAGCGTGGTCGGGCCATAGATCGAGCCTGTGAACAAGATTACGTAGATCCAGGTGCTGCGGAGGCTCAGCAGCTTCGTGATCTCGGAGGAAATTGCCTTAAACATTGTGGTTCTCTTTCTGTTGTTTGGCCTAGTGGCTGCGGTATTCCTGCTGTCCTGCCGTCGCGGCGAGGAAGCGCTGTTCCAGGTTTTCTGCCGTGGTTGCGAGCTTGGTTACCGCGAATTTTTCCTTCAGCGCCGTTGCTGCGATCGCCGCGCGTACCTCGTGCTCGGGCATGTTGTTGACGCCCACTCGCAGCGTCCGATCCCGCTCCAGATCGACCTGGAAGCCATGGGCACGCAGGCTTTCTGCGAGCAGAACTGCTTCCTTGCATTCGACCTCTACGTGGGCGCCCCCGGCGAGGAAGTCGTCCAAGGTTTGCTCTCCGATGAGCTTGCCCTGGCCGATAAGGACTAGGCGGTCGGCGGTTTGCTGCATCTCGCTGAGGAGGTGGGAGCTTACAAGCAGGCTGCGTCCGTCGTCGGCAAGCTGGCGAATGATGCGTCGCATCCAGGACACTCCCTCTGGGTCGAGGCCATTGACCGGCTCGTCGAGGATCAAGTGCTGCGGGTTGCCGAGGAGGGCTGCGGCCAGGCCAAGGCGCTGTTTCATGCCCAGAGAGTAGCCGCTGACCTTCTTTTTGCCGGCACTTGTGAGGCCGACCATGTCGAGGCATTCGTCGACGCGCTTGTCGGGGATACCCGCGCCCTTAGCGATGACGCGTAGGTGATTGCGGCCGCTGCGGGCCGGGGTGAACCAACCGGCGTCGAGGACGGCACCAGCGATGCTGGACTTGTTATTAAGCCCTGCGAACTCGCCGGCGTACCCCTTGCCGCTGAAGGTCACCTTGCCGGCGCTCGGCTTGTCAAGGCCAAGCATGCAGCGCATGGTGGTGGACTTGCCCGCACCGTTGGGGCCGAGGAAGCCAGTCACCTGCCCGTCCGGGACAGTGAATGAAAGGTCGTTGACTACAGTTTTCTTGCCGTATCTCTTGCTGAGGTTTTCCACGATGATCATGGTTTCCATGGTTCCGCCCGAGGCGGGGATTCTACATCGGACGGTGGACTGATCTTTCATGTCCTACCTCAGTACGACGGGCCGCCACCTCTTTCCTCTATCGCTTGGTGATATTCCGCAAGTGCCCGGGTCTTGCGAACGCTTCGTTGGGCGAAGGTCTCACGTCCCAGCGGCCCTTCCGCTTCGGTGATCACGCTGTGACCGTCTCCGTGGGAAGTCCACACCTCATGCCCATCGGGGTGCAGTGCAACGTCCCAACTACCAGCGGTCTTTAAGTTGTGGTGTTTGCTGCACAGCAAGTGCAGGTTCTTCATCTTTCTGGCGTTAGCGTTGGGCGTAATCTTCGTTGTGGGGGTGCTCGGTGGCGCGAAGGTCATCAGCGACCGCAACACATACTCCACCGTGACGATGGGACCAGTGGATGCCCCGCAGGCAGATTCACCCCAGTGCCGCGATATTTCCGCAGCTTTCCCGGATAAAGCCTCCGGTTTCCGGAAGGTCGATGTGCGCGAACCAGCCCCGGCGGGCGCGACTGCATATCGCAATGAACAAGCCGTGGAGCTGACGATTCGCTGCGGTGTTAATGCCCCCGATCAATTCACCCAAGCCAGCATCACCGAGGATCACGAGGGTACCCAATGGCTGCCGATCAAGGATGCCACTCCTGGTTCGAACCTCAGCACCTATTACACTGTGGGCGCCGGACCTGTGTTAGCGATTACCTCTGAGGCTGATTTCAGCGGTGCCCTCGATGATTTCTCGTCTGCCATTGCTTCGCATACCGACGCCGCCGCGGCTCCAGAACGCAAGCCTTACCCTATGTCCACGCAGCAACCCGCGAAGCAGGCCAATGAGAAGGTCTGCCGGGAGTTCTTGAGCACGCTTCCGGATAAGCTCGGCGATTATTCCCGCGTGGGTTCTGACGATCCGGCGGCGGCCCAAGCCCCGGCCCTTTCGGCAACATATCGCGCGGATCGCCGCGAACCTGTTGTGGTGCGTTGTGGGCTCGATATGCCCAATGGGTACAAGGCTGGGGAACGCCTGACTTCCGTCAACGACGTGCCATGGTTCGCGGAACCGAACCTAGCACAAGGCTCCACCAGTGGAAACTGGTTCGGCCTAGGCCGGGAGCAGATCGTGGGTATTTCCATGCCAGGTGCTCAAGAGGACAATTCGACCATCACGGAGGTCAGTAAGGCGATGGTGAAGACGATGAAGAAGACGGAGGATTTAAAGTAAAAAAAAATTTCAATCAACGTCTGGGTGAGATTCTCCTTGTTCACATCACATCATCCGGTCGAAAATCTCCCCAACTAGCCTATCTTCTCCAGACACGGCATTAAGGATCTCCTGTGTATCGTGCCGGCTGATTCCTGGAGTGCTACATAATTTTTCCAACAGAATAAATGCTCTATCCCGTGTACTTCGAGCTCTAGCTACGGTTGGCAGGTTGGATCGCTCCGCAGCGTTAATTCCCAAAAGGAACCACGTTGTGTAGGTAATTTCCTTTGGCTTCACGGATCGAATAACTTCAATGCTTGCCAGCGGCATGTTTTCACACACCAAGACAGCTACTGCGATCTCTACCGCCTTCTGACGAAGAACTTGTGGCGCATCCGGAGTAATTTTCAAGGTATTGACTAGAGATTCAAGCTGTGCCCGTGCCGGATTCTCACGTAGCACCACGAGCGATCTAAATAACTCCATGGTTTCCAGAGCCACCGGGGAGGAATCTGTAAGAGGATCGGCTTCGAGTCGATCAACTAAAACGTTTCCAAAGCTCTGCCCGCTCCACGGATCAACACAATTCAACAAGCTACGCGCCAACTGCAACCAGTTCGCGATCGGTGAGCGTGGAGCCGTGGAGCAATCATCAAAAGTGCTGCAATTTTCAACCCCTGCAGAAATTACTTCTGCGAATCTGTCAGGTGACTCAGCAAACCGGGTATCGAACCCAAGCCCAGTGAGAACGGAAACGTCAATACCAAGGCGGTTCGCAAGCGACCAAATTGCATCTTCCGGAGGTAAATGCACGCCGGCTTCCCACCGCGAAATGGCGCTAGCGGAACAAATACCTTCGGCGAGTGCATTTTGGGAAAGCCCCCTATCCAACCGGGCATGCCTCAACCGGCGCCCGAATTCGGCACCGGTAGAACTGTGATCTTCCATGGAGCCAATCTAGGCCATCCGCTTCAAACTTTCGACTGTCGTTGATTGATCACCAAGATAAGTGATGCGAGCGCACCGGCGAATGCCATAACTGCGGTCAATACACCCAAACCAATAGCCGATCCACTCCAGACTCCCACCGCAGCAGCTCCCAGGGCGCCACCCAATTGCAGCATCAATCTCGTATGAGCTCCCACAACTCCCGCGTCATCAGCAGTCACGACTTCATATGCCGCTGAGAGCGCCATTAGGGTGCATCCGCCAATGCCAAGTCCTCTAATTAGAGCGCTTAAGAACAAGACCACCAATTGCACAGCGGACCACTGTGTCACCAGCTGTATCCCAACAGTTCCAATAGCGCTGAGAATAAGACCGGCGGCAATCACCTGGAAAGGATTAACAGCTTTCCACGGGCCTTTGATCAGTGAACGAACAGCCCATGCACCTACACCTTGAACAGCAAGCACACATCCGGCACACCATGCAGGCTTACCAAGATCTGTTTGAATGTGAAGAGAAGTCGATAAAAGAGTTCCATAAAAGACTAAGCCGACTAAAAAACAAAGCATCATCGCTATCGCGAAGCGGATATTTTTAAAAATCGCGACATCAAGTAAAGGAGCAGACGCTTTTAAATCCATGTAGCAAAATAGAGATAAAAACGATACCGATAAAACAAAGACCATCGAGAGCCAGCCGACTGTCATGGACCCAATACTGGAAATGCACCAAAGAAGCCCGACCATGCCAGCAAGCGCAGCAGCCGCTTGTTTTATACCTATTGGCACACGGCTTCCGTAGGACTTCGGTAATTCAATATTG
Source organism: Corynebacterium sp. TUM25015 (assembly GCF_056393505.1). Taxonomy (NCBI): domain Bacteria; kingdom Bacillati; phylum Actinomycetota; class Actinomycetes; order Mycobacteriales; family Corynebacteriaceae; genus Corynebacterium; species Corynebacterium sp. TUM25015. The sequence continues at coordinate 193,987 of NZ_CM150783.1, forward strand.
GCGAGCAACAAAGCTGTCAAACCTAGTGGAATGTTCACTATAAACATTGGTCTCCACCCGATTGTTTCAACCAAAACTCCACCAAAAAGCGGGCCAAAGGCTGGTGTAATTACAGCAGGCAGCCCGATCGTCGCTAGAACCGCGCGCATTCCATCTTTACCAACTAACTCCACCGCTATATTCTGTACAGCAGGCATAATGAATCCGCAGGCTGCGCCTTGGACTATCCGGGCGATGACGAAAATAGCCACGCTAGTACTACAACCGACAGCCGTAGAGGCGACCACGAAGACCACGACAGAAGCTATCCAAATACGCCTACTCCCAAAACGACGTAACAACGTTGTTGATAAAACTATCCCCGCCGTGGCGGCGAGCATATAGGTAGAGATTCCTAGTTGGGCCGAAGCTTCACTAACGCCGAAATCGGCGCTAATTGATGGCAAAAGAACATTGACTAAACTCGAATCAAGCAGCGGCAGTATGGTGGCCAATAAGAGTGCGACAGTTATGCGACCGTTTAAGTAATTCATCCCACCAATCACCCCCCAACCTTTTCTAAGCAAAGCCGGATAGGTCCACGTGTATAGAGCCCAGCTTCCACAAGCGAGTGTGGAACAAGCTGCCACTGATCCAAATACGGAATTGAAGATTCTAGCGCAGCCAACAACTGTCGTTTCGCAAGCATTGAACCAATACAGAAATGAACACCGGAACCAAATGCAAGATGTTTCGCTGACGGCGTAAAGGCGCTTCTAGGCACACCTTCCACTCTATTCGGGAGAAAAGTGGCAGGATCATTGTATTTTGCCGGATCGCGATGTGCAGCTCCAATTAGACAATAGACTGTATCTCCCTTCTTAATTCTGTAGTTAGAAATTTTCACATCATTGACGGCAACTCGGGGAATTATCTGAACTGGAGGATGCAACCTTAGAACTTCCGATAAAATCGCTTCACAAAACTTTTTGTCGGATTGCACCCTGGCCAAGCAATCTGGGTTTCGTAGCAACTCAAAGATAGAGTAGGCTAAAGTTTTATCGAGAGGCTCGGAGGCTGCTAAAAATATATTTAATGCTAGAGCAACTATCTCCGTGTCGCTTACCCCTTCTCTATACCCCCGTACAGCAAGAAAGCTGATCAAGTCATGACGGGGAGCCTTTCTTCTCGCTTCTATCATCTTTAACATGAAGTGACGAAAAAGTTTTGCGTCAGCTAGTTGCTTTGTTCGTGCCGTAGCCGGCTGCTGTAATAAAGTAATAAACTTAACAATGCTTCTATTCCAAGGAACAATCTGCGCTTTCCATTGTTCATCAATACCGAGTAGTTGGCAGGTAACATCATGAGCGAAAGGCGCAGCCAGTTTGTTAACGATATCTACCTCCTTAAATTCCCCTAACCCCTCCCACAAATGATTAACTTTTTCTCTTACAATAGGTAGATAGTAACCATCAAGGGCAATCTGCGCCAAGCCTCTCATAGCAATCGCTTTTTTCTCGTAATGTTCTTTTCCCGTCATCTGCGCTAAAACACGATCACCTAACACAGGTTCCGCCCTTGTTGCCAAATGGTCTGTACTGAAATTCGAGTCATCATTCAAAATTTTATGGACATAATCGAAACATAAAACGCACCATGAGCTCGCTTTATCATCCCAATATATATCTCCGTACTTTCTCATTTTCTCATAAATCGAATAGGGATCATCTGTGGTTGATAAGCTAAAAAGAGAAGGTTGGTTGTGCTTAATCATCGATTAGCTCCTTTTCGAAATCGATAACAATAAACGAGCTATTTGGATCCCGGCCCAGTGACGTCAGACCTGATTCTATTAACTTCCCTATTGGCCATTCTGTTGGATATCCCAATGCAGCTGTTTCATATTCAAAGAGATCACTGCAGTGAGTGTAGGCGGGTAGCTCGTCAAATATGTATTTGACTGCAGTTTCTATATCTGGCTCGATATTCACGTTTGTTACCCTCAGTCTTGACTGACATGCAGCTCTACTCATAGCACGACAAGCATCCTGAAAAAGCTGGTTGTTCTGAAATTCAGCTATCACACTGCGCCGTCTGCATTGATAACTTTGCGTTTGAAGGTAGTCAGAAATCAGTACCGGCTTGCCACGTCCTAACTTTATCCCTGATATTTCAAGGGCATGCTCAACGTTGCGCATGTCACGATTACATTGCTGACGCACCTTTCTCTTTGCCCTTCCTAGTGGCGTACCTGTCGACGTAAGCAGCGACATGGAAATTTCCCCAGGATGAAGTACATCTACGGTGCTAAATCTTTCTGCACCCCATTGAAAAGCCGAAGATAGCCACTCTGGTGTGAAACGTGGGTTAAACGGACTAACGCCAACGATCAAGTGCTCTTGTTTAGATTCTCCCATTTAGTTCCTTAGTCAGTAGATGTTAATACCGACCATTAGAACACCGGGATGGAACTAATTTCAGACCGTGCAGCCTCCCCATCGCACGTTATGAATCGTGCCTGATCAAGAAGTTTCTATTAGGAACTTTTTAAGAGAATCTTGCAGCGAGCTCCCCCCCCCCATTACGTTGTTAGCAGTTCCACCTCAGGGCACCGAAGATTCATAGCCTGTCCACCCGATTGGGCGGGTTATGTTTAATTCCGTTCCCTCCGTCTGAAAGGACAGTGACATACTCAAACTGCTAATAGGAACCTGACCCAGCCCAGGTGGTATGAGGTCTCACAGTAATGTGGTTCGAAGTTGACGTCGGACCACTGCCGAATCGGCGAACGTGATCGTACTGGCATTTGTATGCCGGCACGTCGCATCCTGGGAATCGACAGTGCAGGTCACGGCCAGCAACCGCCGCCTTGATGCTCTCCGTTGGCGCATAGCCTTTACACTCTGCATACCCCGGCGCGGACAGGTGCGTCACGCGCTGCAGCCAGGTTTTGGAAGCGGAGCGGTTCAGCCAGTGGTCCTCCCCTAGCACCGCGCCGTCATTCGCCGGATCGTGGTAAAGGTTCAGCGTCACCGATACATCGGCCTTATCCGTGATTAGTCGCACGATTGCCTCCGGCTGTGAACAGTCGTATTTGGCGGCGGTGGCGCGCACGATCTTGTCGATCTCAATTCCCTGCATTCGCGTGACTCGCAGCGTAAACGTGGTGTACTCCGGGTCTCGACAATCCACGCCGAGGCCTGGCTCCATCACAGTGGCCTCATCCCTAGGTATGACATCACGATCGACCTCCTGCAAAATCTTGGAGATGCGGTTGTGGATCGTCCGCGGCGAGGGGATGTGCTGGTTAGGACGTGTGGGCGTCAATACCTCAAGAACCTTCTGTTCCACCATCGCGCGATCGTCGGGCGACACTGCGAGAAGATCTTGCGCTACTCGCAGCACATGGCGAGAAGTGAAACACCCCCGGCTAAAGAGCTCGGTGAGGTGCGGGTAATCACGCAACACAAAGGCGGCTTCAGCCCAGGACTCCGCCACCCCGGCCGATATTCCCAGCCGCACGGCAAGGCGGGTGCAGAAATCGGGCACCAGATCCTGCCCGTCCGGCGCACATGCCATGATCAGATGAAATTGCTGCTGATTAAGCTGCCGCGCCGCGACCGTCAGCGAATCCGACGAGGTAGCTATACGAAACGATGGTGGCAAGGTGGGATCTTTTGTGTGCATGGTACTCCCCTAAGTACAGCGCTGGCGGTGTGGTGCCGCCGCCAGACTTCCTAGAACAATATTAGAACACACAAACAAACCGAGTCAATAGAGATCCAAAACTTTTTTCTTTTTTAACGACGCCAACGGCTCAAACAGTACGAATACCAGTAAAGCTAAAGTGCAGGTTTTAGATAATATGTTCTAACCCTCTAGAAGATCATCTGCGTGCACCAAATGATGCTTGAAAGCAAAAAGCACCGCGTGGACACGATCCCTCGAGTGAGTCTTCATCAACACTCGCCCAACATGCGTCTTGACGGTGGGGAGCGAGATATAGAGCTTGTCGGCAATCTCTTGGTTGCTATATCCCAGGCCAATAAGCTGTAGGATCTCCAGTTCCCGCGGAGTAAGAGGATCAGGCAAGTCGAGCTCTACAGACTCACGGCGCTGTGGGGTCTGCGCCATGCGGATAGTACGCAACAGGCGCGCGGTCGCTTTTGGACTAATGACCGCTGCGGACTCACCCACCGTGCGAACGGCGGAGATGAGATCCTCGGGGTCGGTGTCCTTGAGGAGGAAACCGCTGGCCCCGGCCTCCACTGCGCCGAGGACATAGTTGTCGTTATCAAAGGTGGTCAGCACGATCACGCGCGCGCCGGTACCGCCGGCGACAACCTGGCGGGTAGCCTCAATGCCATCCATCCGAGGCATCTGCACATCCATGAGGATGATGTCCACGGGATCCGATTCGGCCAGCTCGCAAGCTTCCCGCCCATCAGCAGCTTGCCAGGCGACAGTTATATCGTCCTGCGAATCCAATACCAGGCCAAAACCGGCACGCACCAACTGCTGGTCGTCGGCCAATCCAACGCTAATCACTTAATCCTCCTTCGCAAAAGGTACCGTCGCGGTCACGTTCCACCCTCCGGGGTACACCGCGGAAGCACCCCATTTGGCCTCGCCACCGTGGATCGCCACGCGCTGGCGGACGCCGGTCAGACCGCGGCCGGAGCCTTCGATCCGGTCATCGCCCGGCGCGTTATCCACGCTAATTGTCACCCGGGCGGGCTCCCACTCCAGCCGCACTTGCGCGGGCACAGATCCCGCATGTTTCAGAACATTGGTAAGGGATTCCTGCACAATGCGATAAACACTCAAGTCGCGGACCTCATCCAACTGACGTGGTTCACCAGTGACGTGCAGCTCCACCTGAACGCCACTGCGCTTTGCATCCGCTACTAGGTCGGGAATACCGGCCACCCCAGGGGTGACGGCAGTAGAACGCGGCGAAGGGGCGTCATCATGAAGAACAGAAAGAAGTTCGCGCATCTGAGTCAAGGCAGAGCGACCGCGCGCGGCGATGGTGTCGAGAGCCTCGATAGCCTTGGCGGGATCCTTGCGCCCCGCATAGCGACCACCGTCCGCCTGCGCAATGACGACAGTGAGGGAATGCGCGACGATGTCGTGCAACTCGCGGGCGATGCGGTTGCGCTCGCTGACGGTGGCGAGCTCGACGCGTGCAGCCAGCGCCTCCACAGCCCGATCCCGACGCAAAGAGTAGCGGCCAGCCAGCCACATCAGGGCGACGGTCACGACGGTGAGCAGGATAATTAGCCCCCAGAATAGCCAGAACTCGGCGGTCCGAAAGTCTACGCCGACCCCATTGGTGCCCGCGTTGTAGAAAGTCCCCCACACCATCGCGAAAAAGGACCCGAACAGCAACAACGCCAGCCAAAACCTGCGACGCAGCGTCAACTTCGCAGAAATAAAGTAAGCCTCGTAGGCCACAACCAGGTAGCCGAGAGGCCACACCAGCATCGCAGACGCAGCGAAAATAAACATACCGAGCGCCACGACTGCCACGCCGGGCTCGGGCCGAAACCTCTGCAGAAGCAGGCCGATGAAGCTGGTGATCAGCCCAACGAATGCAAGCACGACCTGCCAGGTGGAGCTAACCATCCCGCTACCGAATGTCGCACCGACACCGAGGAAGAGGTATAGGAAGCCCGCGATGGATACGAACACCCACCAGGAGGCATCCCGCCACCACACTGGGCGAGGAACTGCTTCATAAGACATGTATGAAGAGTCTAGTTACAGGCGCACCCTATCGCCGTAAACGAGCAGGCCATTAACGAAACGGGTGAGGAACGGCGGCGAGAAGTGGCTGGTAGCCTCCAGCAGCTTCGTCTTCCAACCAACCGGGAAATGCACCTTCGTGGGACTACGGCGCGGGGCGGTCACGGCCCTTACTACCTCTGCAGCCACATCTTGTGGGGTTGTGGACGCCCCCAGCCGCCGCATTCCCGCCGTTTCCACATCGGCGATCAGCGCCGTCCGCGAGTACAGGGGTAAGACTGTGCGGACTCGAATGTTGTGCTTATCCCACTCGAAATCCAGCGCCTCGGAGATGCCGCGAACTGCGAACTTAGTGGAAGAGTAGGTGGCCATATCCGGAGTGCCGTAGATAGAGGAGGCGCTACAAATGTTGACGACCACGCCGTTGCCGGCGGCCTTGAGATATTCAAAGGCCGCGCGACAGCCGTAGACCACCCCCTTGACGTTGACGTCGACAAGGGCGGAATCCTGCTGGAAGCTCCCGCGGTCGATGAAGTCGCCGCCGTAGAGAACGCCCGCGTTGTTAATGAGTGCATTAATTCCCCCGGCGCGGGCGGCGAAGTCGGCGACAGTAGCGGACCACTGGTCAGGGTCGGTGACGTCGAGGGTACCGGGAATGATGTTGGGGTGCTGAGCCCAGTCACGGACCTTGTCGCCGTCGAGGTCGTAGGCGCCAACGGTCCAGCCAGCATCGGCGAAAGCTTCAGCGATTGCGCGGCCGAAGCCCTGGGCTGCGCCGGTAACGAGTATTGATTTCATACCCCTAACTACTACAGTAGCCAGAGTACATAAGCTACGAATTCCCGTAAGAAAGCCGCCGGGCGGGCACTGGCAAGCAAAGAGAACCTCGAGACCGTGAAAATGAAGGAGCCGCTCGCAGGTCGAACCGTAAGATGACCTTCAGCTTTGGTTCACCCCCCGTTACCTGAAGTTTAACAGGAGAAAAGCCCCCTCTTAACGCAACAACTCCATCCGCCTCCCCAGGTTTCTATCTTTGGATAGCCAGAACGCGTGTGCCCGACGCTTCGTCAACTTTAGCTTCAGGCTGTTCGCTTGAAGATCACGCCAATAGACCGTACGGGGGTATCTTTTAGTTTTTTGGCGAACGCTCGATAGAAACCGAGATTCTCTACGGACCTTGTGCTTAGATCAGAATCAACAATAAAGAAGGCGACTTCTGAACTGTAGTGGCTCCCCCCCTGCCGGGGACCACAAAAATCAACGCCCAGCACATATTTAACTTTTACTCGAGTAGGTACCATCCATGAAAAAACAGTTTAAAATAGCGTCTACTCTATCGGTACTGATCGCAGCAATTTCACTACCACAAACAGTCGCTCTAGCTAACACACAGCAAGAGCTCTCACAATCAGCAATCCCAGCCTCAGCAAATACCCCTAACGTCATGGGTCCATTCGAAGAACTCCCACTCGAAGCCGTGCGCATAGTTCCGGGAGTTCAAACTTTTGCAACTAGCGTATGCACGGCCAGTATTGACTATCCACACATATCAGGAACCCGTGGTGTCACTTACACCGTAAATGTGCACCTGGACGGAAAGTGTCGAGCCATCCCCTCTAAGCATAATATCTCGGGTGATCTAAGTAGGAGCAGGTGGTACGGATGGGAGCGTCTAAATTCAAAGCAGCGATCTTTTCCAGGAAAATCTAAAGCGCGGTTAACAATTGAAAGTAAGTGCAAACCAGGCAGCATGTACAAATACCGCGCCAACGGAAGATTTTACGCCCTCATAGGAAAAACATCCTGGGTTCGCTCTTTCTACAATCAGAACCCTAGAGAAATTCGATGCACCCGATCTGCATAGAACCCAAGAAGACTAAGAGGATAATTTTCACCATTATCCTAGCTTGTACTGTTGCATATACGACAGGATGTGCCGAATCAGAAAAAATACTTCACAAACCTACTGATCCGAGAGCTGAAGGTTTTGTCCAAACTCACAGCTTGGATGAGTTTCCCTCGATCCCTTCCGGTACAATTAACGGTACACTCGCACCGTTGATTAGCACAAGCACCTGGAACAGAGATGAAGATACCCTCATGGCTCCAGAAGAGGTAAATTGGGAGTCGTTACCCTTCGTTCAAGAAGACGTTCCACTCATTATAGACTCACCATTTCCTCCAAATAAGGTTTGGATAACTCGTCTTGAAACTGCAGTAGACCAGTCTTTGTCTCAAGAAAACTCGATGGCCGAACCTGTGCTCTGCTCACAAGATAACCAAGAGGTGTGCCAGGTAAGCATCAAAACCTCCACCACTACGCAGATAAAACCTTCAGGAAACATATCCAGTTACGGTAGGTATCGGTTTATGACTATTCAGGCCATTTGGTTTACACCTGCTGGGGATGAGTCAGTCTCTTGGGCTACACAAATTGCGAGATGAGGTAAATTATGGCCTATTTAATCATCGACCCATCCGGGAACCCATTAAGTCGCCCGAATGATGGAGATATTGTATCCAATCCAGACACAGGGCAGATTCTAACCGTCAGCTTCCTAAGAATAACCACGCCCGACGGGGACTATGAAGTTGATTTTCTTCCCGGAATTGTCGACCTCTACCAAGGAAGCAAGGATAAATCATCCTACTCCACAAATATTCAAGAGATAAGCGTCAAGAAAGGAACTCGACTTCACAAAATTGGCAGTATTGACCGTATAGATGATGTAACCCTGACACATTTAGGGGATAAATACCGAGTTCAGGCCGCGAAACTAGACGACACGAAACCAGATAGTTTAATCCTCTGCGAAGATGGTTTTATAAGAACTTTGCAAGATAGTTTTTCTGCTACCGACAGGCCTCAAGGAGTATTTCCCGTTTTCCACAAAGTCGATGAGTAGGTAGCCCCGCCGACCCCTACCCAGTTAGAACGCTTCACCCCATCAGCTTCTGCTGCAGGGTGCGATCCTTCTCCAGCACCGCGTCACGCATCTTCTCCTGGTAATCGACCATCTTGTCCATCAGAGCCTCATCCGCCACCGCGAGGGTGCGCACAGCCAGCAGACCAGCGTTCTTCGCGCCGTCGATGGAGACGGTGGCAGTCGGCACTCCGCCCGGCATCTGCACGATAGAGAGCAGGGAATCCAGGCCATCCAGGTTGCCCAGGGCACGCGGAATGCCAATCACTGGCAGCGGAGTGGCCGCGGCGACCATGCCCGGCAAGTGGGCGGCACCGCCAGCGCAGGCAATAATCACCTTTACCCCGCGCGTGTGGGCGGTGCGGGCGTAGTCAAGCATGCGCTCCGGGGTGCGGTGCGCGGAGACCACGCCGACCTCGAAGGGGATGCCGAACTCGGCCAGCACCTCAGCGGCCGGTTCGACGGTGGGCCAGTCGGAGTCGGACCCCATCACCAGGCCGACCAGCGGGGTGCGTGCGTTCTCAGTCATCGGTTAGTCCTCCCATTCGGCGGTTTCCAGGAACTTTGCGGCCAAGCGCGCCTGTGCACGGGTGAGTTCCGGATCCTCGCCCAGCATATTGACGTGGCCGATCTTACGGCGCGGGCGCCAATCCTTGCCGTACATGTGGATCTTTGCATTCGGGAATCGACGCCACACCGCATCCATACGCTCGTGCATCGGCATCGCCGGATCCTCGGGCGCTCCGAGCACATTTGCCATGACCACTACCGGCGCGGTGGGTTCTGTGGAACCCAGCGGACGATCCAACACGGCGCGGAGATGCTGTTCGAACTGGCTGGTGACACAGCCATCCTGCGTCCAGTGGCCGGTATTGTGCGGACGCATCGCCAGCTCGTTAACGATGATCTCCGGCTGGCCATTCTCATCTGTGGTTTCGAATAGCTCCACCGCCAGCACACCCGTGACGCCCAACTCGGTGGCGACGTCGCGGGACAGCTGCTCGGCGGCGGCCAAGATCTCAGGCGTGGAGTTTGGGGCGGGCGCCACGGCCTCCACACAGATGCCATCTTCCTGTAGCGATTCCACCGCTGGCCACGCCTGCACCTGACCGGAGGGAGTACGCGCCACCATGGCGGACAGCTCACGGGCCAGCGCGACCTTCTTTTCCGCCATCAGCGGAATATCCTTATCCAGCAGCTTCTCCACCAACTCGCGGGCTTCCTCCACCGTGGCGGGGAACCACACGCCCTTACCGTCGTAGCCACCACGGCGCGCCTTTAGACAGACCTGGCCTCCTACGGCGTCAAAGAACCCGGCGATATCATCGGCAGCCTCGATAGCGGCGAAGGCAGGCACCGGTGCCCCCATCTCGCGCAGCTTCTTACGCATCACCAACTTGTCCTGAGCATGGATCAGCGCCGCCGGCTGTGGCTGCACGTTCACCCCCTGGGCAATGAGATCATCCAGGAAACGATTGGGCACGTGCTCATGGTCGAAGGTCACCGCGTCGGAATCCTGTGACACCTCGCGAACGTGCTCCTCCAGCGCGTAATCCCCCAGCACCACGTCGGCGGTGACTTGCGCAGCCGAAGAGTCCGAGGCGCCGGCCAGCACCCGGCAACTCAAGCCCAGCTCGATGGCTGCTTGCTGTGTCATTCGCGCCAGCTGACCGTCACCGATGATCGTCACCAGCGGCGCACCCGGCGCATGTGCAGTCTCTCGGGCTAGTGACCAGTCGGCAGTATTCTTCCCATTGCTTTCACTCACAACCCCCAACTATAGTTCTCTGCCCCGACACTCTTAATCTGGCTCTTCAGCAGCCTTTCAAACTTACGGGTATAAGGCACCGAATGGAGCACCAGCGGCACACGCGCCCCGGCCACGTACACCGCAACATCCCCTCGGTATGCGCGGCAATCAACGATATTGGCCAGCGGGATCTGGCCGATTCGGCTGCGCACATGTCCACTGGCGGTAATCAGTCGTCTGTCAGTCAACAGCATTCGGGAGCGCGCGCGGAAAACCAGGTGCCGAACGCAGCGCCTCCAGCAAACTATCAGCCATAGGAGCAACAAGCCCCGACGGAGCCAGGTAAAAGACTCCACCGTGGGGGCGTCCAAAGCATGGGTCGCCATGTACTGATCCAGTGCACCGATTCCCATCCAGAACAAGCCCGTCCACACCAGTAGGCGCAGTACCGGGAAGAACATGGAACGACGGGCGGGACTGAGCTCGGCGAGAATTCGTTCGTCAGGGTCAAAAGTGATCTTGCTCATGCGTATCGGCCCCCGTAATCACCGCTACCGTCGGCGCGCAGGTGCACGATCTCCCCGGCGCGGATTACCCGCGTGCCGGTATCGGTGCGAATGAGCAGCTCACCATCGTTATCAATGTCAGCGGCCTGTCCTTCCACTACCTCGTCGCCGGGTAGAAAGGCGCGCACAGAGGTACCGATGGTTGCGGATAGCTGGCGGTATCGCGGCAGCACGGTCTGTGCTGCTCCTCCCAATCGACGCCACCTCTCCAGATTCGCGGCCAATTCCGCGAACACTGCCACCGCAACATCCTCGCGCTTCGGGCAGGGAACGCCTAATCGGGCGCACTCCAAATCGATGGAGCTGGCGTGGGCGACGGGCAATTCTTCGACCTGCAGGTCGTAGTTAATGCCGAAGCCCAGGATGATGGCCGGGTACGGATTCAGATGTACGGCCTCCACCAGGATCCCAACGAGCTTACGACTATCCAGGACGCAGTCGTTGGGCCATTTCAGCTGCAGCGGAATATCAGCGGAAGAGCGGATACCGGATGCGATCGACAATCCGGTGAGCAGCGGCAGAAGCCCAATTCGGTCGGTCGGCACGTCCGGCAGACGCAGCAGGACAGAGCAAATCAACTGGCTGCGCGCTGGGGCTTCGAAGGAACGTCCTTTGCGGCCGCGCCCGGCGGTCTGCTCCTCGGCCATCAGCAGGCTCATGTCGGGCAGATCCTCGCCACTGCGCACACGGTCGGCTAGGTCAGTGCTGGTGGAGCCGGTGGATTCCACTATTTCGACATGCCGATAGCCCAGTGGTGCCAGGCGCTCGGCCAGATGCCGGGGATCCAGCGGAGTGCGCATGAACCGTGCCGTCCTTTCTTTTCACATGCCTTTCCCAAGACACTCTAGCCCCACCAATAACGGCATGGGAGTTTTTACACCGTATTATGGCCACCATGAGCTCTACCACCGACACATCGACCACCGCCGGGAAGATCGCCGACCTCCGCGATCGCCTGGCGGAGACCCACAAGCCGCAGGGAGACGAGATCCCGCGCGCTCGTCGCCGCGTGGACGCACTATTGGACGCCGGTAGCTTCGTGGAGACCGACGCACTCGCCCGCCACCGCGCGACCGCATTTAAGGCCGATAAGTTCCGCCCCGTTACCGATGGAATCGTCGCCGGCTACGGCACCATCGACGGCCGCCCCGTCTGCGTATTTTCACAGGACGCAACCCTCTTCGACGGCCAGATTGGTGAGACCGCCGGCGAGAAGATCCTGAAAGTCATGGAACTGGCAGTGAAGTCCGGTACCCCGCTGATCGGCATCTACGAGGGCACCGGCGCCCGCCCACACGAGGGCATTACCGCGCTGGAGTACTTCTCCCGCATCCACAGCCTGCAGGCCAAGCTCTCCGGCGTGGTTCCGCAGATCGCTCTCGTCGCCGGCCCCACCAGGGGCGCGCTGGTGCACTCGGTAGTTCTGTCCGACATCGTCGTTGCCGTCAAGAACGCAGGCGGTCTCGTTGCTGACGCCACAGACGGCACCGCCCACCTCTACGCCGAGGACGATGCCTCCGCACTGGGACTCGTCGCGGACATCCTGGGTTACCTGCCCAGCAATAACCGTGCACTCCCCCTGCGCGGCGAAGATGGCGAAGCAGAGGCCGGCGAGCTGGACAACCTCATCCCGGACTCCGACTCACAGGCCTATGACATGCACACGGTTCTAAACCGGGTGGTAGACACTAACACCGTAGTAGAGCTGCAGAAGTTCCACGCACCGAACCTGATTACGGCGCTGGCACGGGTCGGCGGCCGGAATGTGGGCGTCATTGCGAACCAGCCCGAGCAACAAGCAGGAGCGATCGATGCCACGGCGGCCGAGAAGGCAGCGCGCTTCATCCGCTTCTGCGACGCATTCAACGTACCCCTGGTGACCTTCGTAGACTCCGGTGGCTACGCACCCGACGCGCTCTTCCGCCGCACCGCGAAACTTATCGGAGTGACCGCAACGGCATCCATCGGCAAGATCGCGGTGATTACCCGCAAGGCTTTCGGGGATGCATACCTCTCGCTAGGGGCCAAGCGCCTGGGTACCGACCTGGTCTACGCATGGCCCACGGCACAAATTGCGCAGGACGATAGCTACCAAGCGGAGCCCTACTCCGCCGCCGAGCGAGGCTTGGTCGACGCCGTGATTCCCCCGTCGGAGACCCGCGTCCGCATTATCGACGGGCTGCGCCTGGTGGAGCGCAAGGCCGAAGATGGCTATCCGCGCAAGCACGACAACCTGCCGTTCTAGGAGTAAGCGCGTGACAGACTTTCAGGTGATCAAGGGCAATCCGAACGAGGTAGAGACCCGGGCGCTGCAACTTATCGTGGACGACCTAGCGGCCGAAGCCGCAGCACTGCGCGACGCAAAGCCTGACACCCGTGGGCACTATGGCCGCGAGATGCCACACGGTAATCCGGGGGCTTTCCGCAATCCGCGGATGCCGCGGGGCTAGTGGCAGGGCGAGAAGTATGAAACTCACTCTGGCCAGCACCTCGCCCGCCCGCGAGAAGGTACTGAACGCCGCCGGGGTCTACCCGCGCAAGGTCGCACCGGGCGTGGACGAGGAGGCTGCGGTAGCAAAACTGGTGAACCCCTCCCCTGCTGAGTACGTACAGCATCTGGCCACTGCCAAGGCGCGAGCGGTCGAGGGAAAGCTGGTCTTGGGTGGCGATAGCATGCTGCTCATCGACGGGGAGCTGCAGGGAAAACCGCACACGCACGAAGAGACGGTGCGGCGGTGGCGCCAGCAGCGCGGGAAGCGCGCGGAGCTTATTACAGGGCATGCGCTAATTGACGCCGCTACGGGTCAGCTTTATGAGGAAGTAGTTGCCACTACGATCCAATTCGCTGACGTATCCGATCGTGCCATCGAGGCTTATGCTGCCACGGGAGAGCCATTGGAGTGCGCGGGCGCTTTCACCCTGGAAGCGCTCGGCGGGTGGTTTATCGAGAGTATCGACGGCCACCCGTCCGCCGTGATTGGGCTTTCACTGCCCGCGCTACGCCGCGGGTTGGCAAGCTTCGGCTATGACTTCTCCGACCTGTGGGACTAGTCGGCCTTGACGGAGCGCTGCTCTGGGCCGACATAGCTGGATAGAGGGCGGATGAGGGCATTATCCGCATTCTGCTCCACGATGTGGGCGGTCCAGCCAACGACGCGGGCCAGCACGAAGATCGGGGTGAAGAACGGAATATCGATGCCCAGCATGTAGTAAGTCGGCCCAGCTGGGAAGTCCAAGTTGGGCTGAATACCGGTGCGCTGATCCATTGCCTTTTGCATGTTGTCGTACATGTCGACCCAGCGTTGGCCATCGTGGTTGGCGGCGGTGCGACGCATAGCGGCCTCCATGGTCGGCACGCGCGAATCGCCCTTCTTATACACGCGGTGGCCGAAGCCCATGATCTTATTCTTCGCATCGCACTGATCGAGTACCCACTGTTCAGCGGTGGCTGGGTCGTCGACAGCAAGGAAGTTGTGCATCACAGCCTCGTTCGCACCGCCATGCAGCGGCCCCTTGAGGGCACCGATGGCTCCAGTGACTGCGGAGTACACATCGCTCATAGTGGAGCTGATGACGCGCCCGGTGAACGTGGAAGCATTAAAGCCATGCTCCGCGTACAGAGTAAGTGACTGATCAAATGCTTCCACGTCATCGCGGTTATTGGCCGGGCTCCCCTCTTCGTCTCCGAAGCACATGTAGAGGAAGTTCTCGGCAATATCGCGGTCGCGGGATGGCGGAATGTACTCCAGGTTCTTCCGGCGACGCAGGTCGTAGGCGACAATCGTTGGCAGCTTCGCCAACAGAGTCAGCCCTGTGCGGCGTACCGTGTCCGGGGCGCGGTCGTCCGCGTTGAGATCCTCGGTGCCGAACACACTCACCGCTGTGCGCAGCACATCCATGGGGTGCGCAGTCTTGGGCAGGGAATTGATGAGGTCCAGCATGCTGCGGTCGATCGGACGCAGGGCGCGCTCGCGCTGGCGGAACTGTTCTAACTCGCGGAAGTCCGGAAGTTCACCGTTCCACAACAGATAAGCAACGTCCTCAAAGGTGCAGTGCTCTGCCAATTCTTCCACGGGATAGCCACGGTAAGTCAGTGAATTGGTCTCCGGGTTTACCTTTGAGATACCGGAGGTGTCCACGACCACACCGTTAAGGCCCTTGTTGATGTTCTTTTCAGTGCCTGTGGCGTTGGACGTCTTGTTGGATTGGGCGCGGGGCGTGGTGAAGTTGGTGCGTCCGCGGTCGAAGGGTGCGTTAGAAACCTTGATGGGCTTTGTCATGGTGAGGTGTCCTTTCGAGTTAGAAAATGCCGCCGGGAATCTGCGGGGCGCGTGCGAGCACGTCGTCGCTGACCACTAGGTTCAGCTGGCCGAGCTCGCCAGGTGCCAGGTCGGCAGTGGCTTCAGCGACGGCCAGGAAGCGATCCTGCTCCACCTCGTCCACCACTCCCTCAGCCAAGGTGCGGAACTTGGCTATGTAGTCGGCGCGACCGAAGGGGCGGGCTCCCAGCGGATGCGCATCCGCCACCGCCAGCTCGTCAACGATCTCGGTGCCATCGCGCAAGGTGACCACTGCTTTGCAGCCGAAGGCCTTCTCCGCCGGGTCGGTGGAGTGATAGCGGCGGGTCCACTCCGAATCTTCCATGGTGGAAATCTTGCGCCATAGTTCGACGGTCTCCGGGCGCTGAGCGCGTTCTGGCGCATAGGAGCGTTCGTGATGCCACTCGCCGTCCTCCAAGGCGACGGCGAAGATGTACATCACGGAGTGATCCAACGTCTCGCGCGACGCAGTGGGGTCGAACTTCTGCGGGTCGCCCGAGCCGGTACCGATCACGTAGTGGGTGTGATGGCTGGTGTGCAGGACAATGCTCTCCACCTGGCGGAGGTCGCCGATCCTGTCGCGCATCCGGCGGGCCAGGTCGATCGGCGCCTGGGACTGATACTCCGCGGAGTGCTCCTTGGTGTAGGTATCAAGGATCGCCCGCTTCGGCTCTCCCGGTTCCGGCAGGGGCACAACGTAGTGCGCATCCGGGCCGTCCAGCAGCCAAGCGATCACACCGTCTTCGCCTTCCCAAATCGGCGCTGGCGCACCCTCGCCACGCATGGCGCGGTCGACAGCCTCCACGGCCATCTTCCCGGCGAAGGCCGGCGCATGAGCCTTCCACGAACTGATTAGTCCCTTGCGTGACTGACGAGTAGCCGTGGTGGTGTGCAGCGCCTGCCCGACGGCTTGGTAAATCACTTGTGGATCCAGCCGCAACGAGGTGCTGATACCCGCAGCCGCAGACGGCCCCAGGTGAGCCACGTGATCGATCTTGTGCTTATGGAGGGAAATTCCCTTGACCAGATCCACCTGGATCTCATAGCCCGTTGCGATGCCGCGGATCAGATCGCGCCCTCCCAGGCCACGCGCTTGTGCAACAGCCAGGATCGGCGGAATGTTATCGCCAGGGTGGGAATACTCGGCGGCTAGGAAAGTATCGTGAAAATCTAGCTCACGCACCGCCACGCCGTTGGCCCAGGCAGCCCATTCGGGGGAAACTGTGGCGTCAGTACCAAAAACGGCGCAGGGCCCAGAGTGGCACAGCGCCTGACTGCGCGCCGACGAGACGGGACGACGCAGAATGGATGCGGCAGCGACGGCCGCATTATCGATGATGCGGTTGACCACCATGTCCGCGGTGTCTTGCGGCACCTCGACCGGGTCGGCGGCGACCTGCGCAACCTTCCAGGCGAGGTGTTCTTCCTGCGGAAAGTCGTCCGCCGAGGGGTGGACGCGAACGTCGTGGTTAATCATCGCGGGGGTTAGGTCCTTTCAGGGATGGAGGTGCTGTGATGCACCTCACCCTAACGCCTCGCGACGATCTATGTTGCTAAACAAACATTTTTTGACGCCAAAACGTCAGTTGGTGTTTAGGCGTGCTTTTCCTCGACGCGCTTGATGGCCTCTTCGGCAACCAGCTGCTGGATACCCATGTCCAGCTCAGAGGTGAAGCCCACGCAGGAGCAGTTGATCTCGCCCAGAACGTAGGTGTCCTCACCCGTCTCATCGTCATCGGCAAGCATGAAGTCGGCAGTCCAGATCAGCGGGATGTTGTCGCCCCCCAGCTTCTCAGCGATAACCGGGCGAGCCTCGGCGAACATGTCCACCAGCTCCTGCCACTCCTCCGGCTTCTGGTAGGTGTACTTGGCGCCAGAGAACAGAGTTGCAGAGAACGCGTCGCCCCCCTCGGCCGGCTTCTTATGAACCACAAACACAGGGTGCGGACCAACCAGCAGAATGCGGATCTCACCCTCGACGATGCGCGGCATGAAGCGCATGTCCACCAGCATGCCGTTGTCGCCAACGATGTACTGGTCACAGAAGTCCATGAAGTCGCCGAGCTCGCGAACCTCGGTGTGGTTGTCTACAGCCTCGGTGCACTTCAGCTTGGTGTCCATAGGCAGGGCGGTACCCGGCTCGATGGACTCGGCCAGCTGCTTATCCTCCAGCTGCACGCGCCAGATACCAGAGCCAGTGGAGCCACGGTTCTGCTTCAGCACGCGCTCGCCATAAGACAAAGAGGTGGGGAAGGTCTTGTGGAAGGAATCGACATCGTAGTAAGCGGCGGTATCGTCCGGCACCAGGTCGGTGTCGTTCAACTTCACCAGCGCATCCTTTGCGCCATATGCCATCATCTCAGCCGGGGTGGACATACCAACCAGGCCAGATTGCTCCGTCAGTTTGGTCAGCATGTCGAAGTAGCCCTTTTCGCCGCCGGGAATGTGGCCCGGGTTAACGCGGGAAATGTAGGCATCGTAGGTCGCAGCAACCTCGTCGTAAATCTCGTCGGCTTTCTCCGGGTCGAAGTAGACAACTTCGGCCCCCCAACCCTTCTCGCGGATAGCCTCAACGATCGGCATGGTGTCGCGGCGGTGACCGTCCTCACCCTTGTCGTTTCCGCCCTGAACCTCAAAGACAACAATGTTCTTGTGCACGGTTTCCCCTAGCTCTAGAAGTAAAAATGCAGTGCGTATGGCCGTGTTTAGCCAACAACATAATTCTACGATCACTTGGCCCGCACGGCAGTGGAAGATAAGTGTGATCTAAAGCGCTAGACTTTCATTCGATCGAAAGGCAGGTAATTCATGGGAATCGAGTTCGACCCCAGCCCTCAGCTGAAGCAATATGCCCACCCAAACAAGCTGGTCACGAACGCGTGGCTAGGAGCGAAGCTAGGCACCCCCGGCCTGAAGGTCGTAGAAGTAGACGCGGATTCACTGCTCTACGATATTGGTCACATTCCCACCGCAGTGCGCTTGAAGTGGTACGAAGATCTTTCCGACCCGGTGTGGCGTGACCTTATTGGATCCCGGGAATTCGAAAAGCTCATGGACCGTCTGGGCATCAGCCGGGACGACACCGTGGTCTTCTACGGCGACCACGCCAACCTGTGGGCTATCTATGCGCTATGGGTCTTCGAGCTCTTCGGCCACCCCGACGTGCGCATCCTGGACGGCGGACGCGACGCTTGGATGCAGGAGGAACGGGAAATTTCCTACGCCGTGGATGAGGTTCCCCACCCGCCCGGCTACGCCGTGGCTTCCCGTCGCAACGATCACACAAACCGCATCTTCGTCGACGAGCTACGCACGAAATTCGAAGGCTCCCAAGTAATCGACCTGCGAAACGCAGAAGAGTACACCGGCGAAGTGACGCTGCCGGGCTACCCCATTCGCCGCAATGGCCACGTACCGGGAGCAGTAAACCTGCGTGCGGATTCCTCGCTACTGGCGAACTCACGTTTCTGCTCGGTTAAGGACATCGAAGCCAATCACGCTGAACTCGACCGCAGCCGCCCCACCGTTGTCTATTGCAATAACGGCGCCCGGGCAGCTCTCGAATGGTTCGTTTTGCGTTTCCTCTTGGGATGGGACGATGTGCGTGTTTACGATGGCTCGTGGATCGAATGGGGAAATATGATGCGCGTGCCCATCGAACGCAGCTAAGCGCGCAGTGTAGCCTCATTAACTAGCCTTTAATTATTTACCCGAAAGGATTGCCCGTGACTTCCAGCACCGCCGCTCCCTTGACGAAGGTACTGATCGCCAACCGTGGCGAAATTGCAGTGCGCGTCATCCGGGCTGCGCGCGACGAAGGCATCGCCACCGTTGCCGTCTATGCGGATCCGGACGCCGATGCGCCATTTGTACGCATGGCTGATGAAGCCCTGGCTTTGAGCGGCCAGACCTCTGCAGAGACGTACCTGGATATCGACAAGATCCTTGCCGCCGCTCGTAAATCGGGCGCTGATGCAGTCCACCCCGGGTACGGCTTTCTGTCGGAGAACGCGGACTTCGCACAGGCGGTCATTGATGCTGGCCTGAACTGGATTGGCCCGTCGCCTGAGGCGATTCGCAAGCTCGGCGATAAGGTGACGGCCCGCAATATCGCCCTTACTGTTGACGCCCCTATGACTCCGGGCACTAAGGAGCCTGTCGCGGATGCAGCAGAGGTGACTGCCTTTGCAGAACGTCATGGTCTACCGATCGCCATCAAGGCCGCCTTTGGCGGTGGTGGGCGCGGCATGAAGGTTGCCTACACGATGGATGAGATCCCTGATCTCTTCGACTCCGCTACCCGCGAGGCCATCACCGCCTTTGGCCGCGGCGAATGTTTCGTGGAACGCTACTTGGATCGCGCCCGCCACGTGGAAGCGCAAGTTGTTGCCGATAAGCACGGCAATGTGGTTGTAGCGTCCACTCGCGACTGCTCTGCCCAACGCCGCTTTCAGAAGCTGATTGAGGAAGCTCCGGCCCCTTTCTTGAGCGACGAGCAGAATGAGCGCATTTACTCTTCCGCCAAGGCCATTTGCCGCGAGGCTGGCTATTACGGCGCGGGAACGGTGGAATATCTAGTTGGCTCCGATGGACTCATCAGCTTCCTGGAAGTGAACACTCGCCTCCAGGTGGAGCACCCCGTAACGGAAGAGGTCACCGGCTGGGATTTGGTGCGCGAACAATTCCGCATCGCCCGTGGCGAGACGCTCTCCCGCACTGAAGATCCGGAAATCCATGGCCACGCGATCGAGTTTCGAATCAACGGCGAAGACCCAGCCAATAACTTCATGCCCGCACCTGGACGCATCCAGACCTACCGGGAGCCAGCAGGCCCCGGTGTGCGTATGGATTCGGGTATCGAGACCGGAGCGGTTATCGGCGGCCAGTTCGACTCCATGCTGGCAAAGCTAATCGTCACCGGCGCTGACCGCACCGAGGCGATCCAGCGCTCGCTCCGCGCGCTGGAGGAGTACGAGGTCGAGGGCATCCCGACGGTTATCCCCTTCCACCAGGCTGCATTGGCTGATCCAGCTTTCGTCGCTGAGGACGGCAATTACCGCGTGTACACACGCTGGATCGAGGAGGAATGGGATAACCAGCTACCCGCCTACGAAGAGCCACTCGCAGCTTCTGCGGAAGATGAACTACCGAAGGAGAAGCTGGTCGTGGAAGTCGACGGGCGCCGCGTGGAGGTGCTCGTGCCGGGCGAGATCCTAGCGGGTCGCGGTTCGGTGAGCCGGGCGAAGAAGCGCCGCGCCGACGCCGCGGACATCGCAATCACTGGAGACACCGTGGCCTCCCCGATGCAGGGAACCGTCATCAAGGTAGAGGTCTCCGAAGGCGACGAAGTGGCCGAGGGCGACGTACTGCTGGTTCTTGAAGCCATGAAGATGGAAAATGCCGTCAAGGCGCACAAGTCCGGTGTGGTGCAGTCGCTGAGCGTCGGAAGCGGTGATGGCGTCACAAAGAACCAAGCACTGCTCGAACTGAAGGATGACCCTGCGGCTGATAATGTCGCAGAATAAATTGACGAGACAGGAAACGCATCCCATGACCCACCACAAAGCTGAAGACTTTTCCGAGCAGGAAAACCAGAGCACGACTGAGGGAACGCCCCAGGGCACCACGCAGGACAAGACGCCGAAGAGCATGATCTTTCTGGGGCTCGGCCTGCTGGTCGTTGCCGTGATCACTGCCATCGTTTCGCTGGTCGGTGTAAAGGACTTTGGCAAGGGTTACGACGTTTCGGGTGGCAAGGAGTACTACCTGCTGGCCGACGAGGACGCGCTCAGCGCGCGCCAGTGCACCCTTACCGACGAGCATGACAAGGATCTCGCCGATCGCATCCGCGAAGCTGACCTGAAATTCAGCCAGGACGATCTGGAGATCTCCGATGTCTCTCTGCCGCTGACCAAGAACAAGGGCGTGTACACGTCCATCACGTTCAAAGAGGACGTTGCAAAGGCTAAGTACAACTGCGACAAGGGAACCATCTACATCTCCACCTTCTCTTCCGGCACCCTGCAAGCACTGCGCTGGGTGACGATGCTGTGTGGCGCAGCCGGCGTGGCGATCCTGATCCTGGCCGCGTTTGCGAAGCAGCGGAAGAAGGATAGCGAAACTGTTTCTGAATCCGACGCCGACCTCGAAGAAAACTAAGTGGCAGAAACCCTCTCAAATCAGCTGACCGGAACTTTGGCAAAGTGGAAGAGCTCCAAGCGGGGCTACGTACTGGCGCTCGACCAGGGGACTACCTCCACCCGCTGCATCATTTTCGATGCCCGTGGGAAGATGGTGAGCTCCAGCCAGATGGAACACCGGCAGATCTTCCCCCAGCCCGGCTGGGTGGAACACGACCCGGAGGAAATTCGGCGCAATAGCCGACGCGTCATGGCCGACGCCGCAGCCTCCCACGATATTCCCGTGGAAGAGTTCGCCGCAGTAGGCATTACCAACCAGCGTGAAACCACCGTCGTATGGGATCGCGAGACCGGCAAACCGATTTACAACGCGATCGTCTGGCAAGATACCCGCACTGACGAGATCATCAAGAGCTTAAGCGAAGAGCAGAAGTCCATGATCTTCGAGCGCACAGGGCTCAATGCCTCTACCTACTTCGCCGGACCGAAGATTCGATGGATTCTGGATAACGTTGACGGCGCCCGCGAGAAAGCAGAGCGCGGGGAGCTGGCCTTTGGAACCATTGATTCGTGGCTAATTTGGGAGCTCACGCGCCGCTCACGCAAGAAGTCCAAGGCGGGACGGGCAGGTAGCGCTCGGCATGTCACGGATGTCACCAATGCTTCCCGCACGATGCTCATGGATTTGCGCACGCAAACATGGGATCCGGAACTGTGCAAGCTCTTTGACATCCCTGAATCTATGCTGCCGGAGATCGTGAGCTCCTCAGAGATCGTCGGCAAGGTGCGACGCAGCGGCCCGGTCAACGGTGTACCCATCGCCGGTATTTTGGGCGACCAACAAGCCGCTGCTTTCGGGCAGGTATGCTTCAACCAAGGCGAAGCGAAGAACACCTACGGCACGGGGAACTTCCTGCTATTAAACACCGGTACCGAACCGCAGTGGTCGGAACATGGGCTAATCACCACCGTCGCCTACCGGCTGGGCAATCAGCCCGCGGTGTATGCCCTGGAAGGCTCCATCGCCGTCACGGGTTCCCTAGTGCAGTGGCTCCGTGACAACCTGGGCTTCTTTGACACCGCCGATGATATTGAGCCACTGGCTCGGAGCGTGGACGACAATGGTGGCTGCTACATCGTGCCGGCTTTTAGTGGATTGCTGGCTCCTCACTGGCGCCCCGAGGCGCGCGGCATCATCGCCGGCCTTACTCGCTACGTAACAAAAGCACACATCGCTCGCGCTGCGCTGGAGGCCACCGCCTTCCAAACCCGCGAGGTCGTCGAAGCCATGAACGCGGACTCCAAGGTGGACTTAAAAAACCTACGCGTCGACGGCGGCATGGTGGTGAACTCACTGCTGATGCAGTTCCAGGCGGATCAACTTGAGGTTCCAGTAACCGTTCCGGAGGTGTCGGAAACCACCGCCCTTGGCGCAGCCTACGCCGCCGGTCTGGCAGTGGGCTTTTTCCAGGATCTTGACGAGCTCGTGTCGCTGTGGCAGGAGGAAAAGACCTATTTCCCCCAGGGTGATCCCCAAGAGCGCGAGGTCACTTTTGCGAAGTGGAAGCGCGCGGTGGAGCGCACTTTTGATTGGAAGTCCGACTAAGACGCAATGCTACGCTTAGAAGTATGAGCGACCCCTCCCACAGAGAGATTCGAGTTTCTGACATCGACCGCAGCGACGCAATCAGCGTCCTCGGTGCCCATTTCGCCGATGGTCGGCTCGCCATGTCCGAATACGAGGAGCGCGTGCAGCTGGCCACCGAAGCTGTCTCTGAAAGAGAACTAGAGCAACTCTTCGCAGACCTTCCACCGCTGTCCCCTACCCGCGAAGTGGTTCCCTATTACTCTGCCAACGAGGTTGATCGCCATTACCGAAGTGGCCGGAATATCCGCCTCGGGTTGTTGCTCAGTACCGTCATTGGCAGCACAGGCCTGGCCATTGTTCTCAATAGCGTATGGGCCTCTTCTCCAGTGCTATTGCTGCTCATCCCAATGGTTTTCGTCATGCTCTACGTTATGAAGGCCGGCCCGAAGCAGTGGTACGAGCCCAGCCCTCGCCAGCTAGATCGACAGCGCTTCCAGGAGCTCAAACTGCAGCAGCGCGTACAACAGGCGCAGTGGAAGTTCGAGCGCAAACAACGCACTCACGAGCTCACCAGCAGTGCGATGAATTTCGCCCAGAAGCGCTTTAACGGAACTGGTCGATAACCCCGGCGAAGAGGCGAATACCGATCCCCAGCGCCCGTTCATCGAAGACAATATCGGGCTGGTGCAGGTCGGGGCGCTCCCCCTTGCCTGTCCATGCGCCCAGGCGCGCCATCGAGCCAGGCACATGCTCCAGATACCAGCTGAAGTCTTCACCACCGGTGGATTGCGGGGCTTCCTTCAAGGCATTCGGATCGACGTCGTTCACGGCCTGCGCCAAGGCGGCGGTGGAGACGTCGTCGTTCATCACCGGCGGCACGCCCTTGGTGTAGCGCAATTCAAGCTGAGCTCCGGTCGGTGCGACCAGGTGCTCCAGCAGTTCGCGCAGGGTTTCTTCGCCACGACGCCACACTCCAACCTCCGCTGTGCGGAACGTACCGAGCAGGCGAACCTCCTGGGGCATTGCGTTGAACGTCGACCCGCCATTAATCGCGCCGAAAGTCAGTACCGTGCCGGTTCGCGGATCCACCGTGCGGGACAGTAGGCCGGGCAGTTGCGACGCAATAAGCCCTGCTGTGTACACCAGATCCGCCGCCAGGTGTGGCCGGGAGGTGTGGCCACCGCTACCGCGCAAGATGATCTCCACAACATCACTAGCCGAGGTGATGGCGCCAGTGCGCACGCCGATCTCCCCCGTCCTGAGCTTTGGCTCGCAGTGCAATGCGAAAATACGGGACACGCCATTGAGAGCCCCGGCCTCAATCACGTCGACTGCGCCTCCATCCATGACTTCCTCAGCCGGCTGGAAGATAAAGCGAACCTGAATTCCCAGCGCATCCTCCCCGTGGGAGTCCACAAACTCGGCGAGGGCGACAGCTAGACCGAGCACAACGGTGGTGTGAATATCGTGGCCGCATGCATGCATGATGCCGGGAATTTCAGAGGCAAAGTCCAGGCCTGTGACCTCCTGCAATGGCAAAGCGTCGATGTCACCGCGGAAGGCGATACGAGGTGTACCGATCGGGCCAATATCCGCAATGAGTCCCGTAGAGGGCAAAGCCACCGGACGCAGCCCGGCGCGCTCGAGTTCCTGGGTGAGGAAGCGAGTCGTCTCCGTCTCCATGTGCGAAAGCTCGGGATTGCGGTGCAGGTGACGGCGCCAGTCGACGATCCGCTGGGAATTATCCCGCACCCAGTCCCGCACGAACTCGGCAATGGAGTGTGCGCTGTCCTCCTGTGTGCGCTGCTGTGTGCCGTCTTGCACTTGACTACTCACATTCCTCTCACTTCGATTGACCTATCTAGTCTAACGCCTGCGGTACCCTTGGTTGACATGACTGCTTCCCCAAATCCCTATCAGCTGGCCGACGACGCTGCGGCGGCTTTGAAAGATCGCACGGGTCTCGACTCTTACGAATGTGCTGTCGTACTCGGCTCCGGTTGGCGCCCTGCAGCGGACGTGCTGTGTGAAGGCGCGGAAGACCTGGTGGAGTTCCCGATGTCGGAGCTTCCGGGATTCCTCGCCCCCACCGCCCAAGGGCACGGCGGAACGGTGCGTAGCGGAAGAATTGGTGGCCGCAATGTGCTGGTGCTGCTGGGCCGCACCCATGCCTACGAAGGCCACGAGCTGTGGCGCACCACCCATGCAGTACGAACCGCCGCAGCCGCGGGGGTACAGACGGTCGTGCTGACGAATGCTGCTGGCGGTCTCACCGAGGGCATGAGCGTAGGCGAGCCAGTGCTGATTGCCGATCACATCAACTTCACGGCGAAGACTCCCCTGTCCGGCGCAAACTTCGTCAACCTGGTGGATGCCTATAGCCCTACCCTGCGCGCCAAGGTGCAGGAGATGCGCCCTGGCATGCGCGAGGCCGTCTACGCCATGATGCCCGGGCCGCAGTACGAAACCCCCGCAGAGATCCACATGCTGCGCACCCTGGGCGCGGGCCTGGTGGGTATGTCCACGGTCTATGAAACCATCGCCGCCCGCGAGGCAGGCGTAGATGTGCTGGGAATCTCCCTGGTCACCAACCTGGCCGCGGGTATTACCGGCGAACCACTGAACCACGAAGAAGTCTTGCAAGCGGGTAAGGATGCAGCCAACGACATGGGTGGGCTGCTCCGCGAGCTGGTGAACAACCTATGAGCGAACTGAAGTTCGGCACCGCCGGTCTGCGCGCCAAAGTAGGACCCGGCCCGGATGAGATGAATGTGGGCACCGCCACCCGAGCCACCGCCGGCGTGGCCGCCTGGCTGCAGGAACGCAAGCGACCCTTGCGCGCCGACGGGGTTTTTCGTGCGGCTGTTGGATATGACGCCCGCTACGGCTCCCACGCCCTAGCCCGCGCAACGGCGGAGACCTTCGCCGGTGCGGGGTTTGATGTCACCCTCATTGCGGAGCCAGCTCCTACGCCGGTGCTGGCGTGGCTGGTTAAGTCCCGCCGGATGGACGTGGGCGTGCAGATCACCGCCTCGCATAACCCGGCGCAGGATAATGGCTACAAGCTTTACCTCGATGGCGGTTCACAGCTGGTCTCCCCCGCTGATCGCCAAATCGAAGAACACATTGCTGCTCAGCCCGCCGATGCGGCTGACATCCCCCGCTCCGAGGCGAAGTCGGTCGATTTGTCTGCGGTCTCCGGCTACGTCACTGACTTGGGCACCCTTGTAGCCACAGGACGCCAATCCGAACTGGCACCACGGCGCAAACTGAAGATCCTGTACACACCAATGCACGGCGTGGGCGGTAACGCCCTGGAGTGGGCTCTACGCGAAAACGGCTTTGGCAATGTCCACACCGTTGCTTCGCAACGCTGGCCGGATCCCAACTTCCCCACAGTGGCATTTCCGAACCCGGAGGAACCCGGTGCGACGGACGCCCTATTGGCCGAAGCGCGAGAGATCGACGCGGATCTGTTGATCGCTCTGGACCCGGACGCCGACCGTTGCATGCTGGGGTTGAAGCGGGCCGACGGGGAGTACCACATGCTGCGCGGGGACGAGACCGGACCCTTGCTGGCACGCAGGGTATTGGCAGGTGTGGGGGCGTCACCAGGAAACAAACCTGTCGTAGCAACCACGGTTGTCAGTTCACAGCTGCTCGGACGCATGGCACGCGCCGAAGGCTGGGATTATGTAGAGACGCTGACGGGCTTTAAGAATCTCGCGCGTGCTGCGGACGGACGCCCTGGGGAGTTGGCTTTCGCTTATGAGGAGGCGATCGGCACTGCTCCTGCTCCGCACATCGTGGCGGACAAGGACGGTATTGCCACGGCGCTGATCGCTGCGGCATGGGCAGCCGAGACGGACCTGGCCACCGAGTTGGACAACATCGAGGCCACCTATGGCGTCTTTAGAACTGCGCAGGTAAGCAGCCGATTCGAGGACGTGGCTCAGGCACACGAACTGATCGAACGTTGGACGAAAAACCCGCCAGCAACACTTGCGGGCGCGGCGGTGCAGGCCGGGCCGATCGAGGACTCAGAGGGCAACCGCACCGACGGAGTGCGCCTCGTGGGTCATGTGGATGATCTGGCGCTGCGCGTGGTCGCCCGAGCCTCCGGCACGGAGCCGAAGGCAAAGTTCTACCTGGAGGTCAGCGCCGAGCCGGGAGCAGACGCACAGGCCGTGGAGGCACTGCTGGAGCGCCTAAAGATCGATGTTTCGGGGGCCGTATAGGCGATCGCCGGCATCGCCTAGGCCGGGGACGATATACGCATCTTCGTTCAGGCTCGGATCAATTGTGGCGGTGACCAACTTGCGAACGCTCACCTGTGCCTCAACGAGCGCATCAACGCCGGGCTGGGCAGAGACCATGCACACGCAGGTGATGTCGTTGGCGCCGCGGCCCTCCAGTAGGCGAATCGCGTGCAGCAGCGAGCCACCGGTAGCCAGCATCGGGTCGACGAGGAACACCGGCTGATCACGGAGGTCATTTGGCAGAGCCTCGAGATAAGGCACGGGCTCGTGGGTGGTTTCGTCGCGAGCCATGCCGATGAACCCGACCTGCGCGTCGGGGATCATGGATAATGCCGGATCGATCATGCCCAGACCTGCGCGAATGACGGGAACGATAGTCGGGGGTTTTTCCAATCGCGTGCCCGTGGTGGTGGCTACCGGGGTTTCTAGTTCAAATTTTTCGGCTACCAGATCTGCCGAGGCTTCGTAGATCAGCATCGCGCCCAGGTCGGCCAGGGCAGCACGGAACTGTGCGTTATCGCTGTTTTTGTCGCGCATAATGCTGAGGCGCGCTGCGACGAGCGGATGTTTTACCACCTGAATATCCATGGTTCCCCACTGTAGTTGATGGCGCGCGGAACCTTTTGCCTCACAACGCGGTCTAACGGTTCTGAGCATTTGTTTGGGGAGGGTTTCTTTTGCTCTATGGGGATAAGATTCACGCTGATCCGGAGCTAGTTGCGCAGCTTAAGAGCCGTACCACGGACGTGGGCGCAGCATTGCAGGGGCGAGCTTCGCCGATTCATGGGGAAACGGGGGCCGTAGCGCCGCTTGCGTTGAGTGATTTCCTGCGGGCGTTGTCGGCTGCACGGGACGCGCACGACGGGTTGCTGCGGGATGCGGATGGTTACTTTAATGACGCCACGTTTGCCCTGGCCAGCATTAACCGCGACCTTGAGGGACACGAAGGCGAGTTTTCCAGGGCCTTCAATGGGCTGACGGAGGTGTGAAGTGCTCGATATAGCGGGTCTTGTGACCCCGTTGATTGCAGCTATCCCCTCGCCTTTTAGCCCGGGCCTGAGTGCGAGTGTGCCAGCGGTGCGCGGGCTGGAGGGATTGGGAGATATGGCGACTGCGGCACTACAGGGTAATGCGGGGAAAAGTGTCCACGGATCTTTAGACACGGTGGCGCGAGCGGTAGCTTCCGTGGTGAAGGCTGGTGGAGCCCTGGACGGGTTGGCTAACCAGGCTGCCCTGGCGGTAGAACGCACAATCGGGGATTTGGGTGTGATCCTGCGCGACTGCGTGCGGGAGGTCGGCCAGGCCGTGGCAGGAAGTGGAATGGTCGGACCATTGGGGTGGATAAATGGCCTCGGTGCGGCGATGCCGGTGGTGCTGCGGCACGTGGAACGGGCGAAGGATCGCGTACACACGCTGGAGACTGAACTTCACGGGCTTACGAACGACGTGCACAAGGTGCACAAGGAACAGCTGCCGGAGCGGCTTCCCGCGCGCAACCCGGACGCGTCCCCGGCGCTGGAACCAGCTGCATACGAGGCACCCGGAACGCAAGGGGCGCCTTCCTCGCAAGCATCACAGGCGGTTGCCGCAGCGAAGACTGCCCTGGGCACCCCCTACCAATGGGGAGGCACGGTGCCCGGCAAAGGTTTGGATTGCAGTGGGCTGGTTCAGTGGGCCTACAGACAGGCTGGGGTGGAACTGCCAAGAACGTCGAGCGAACAGGCAATCGGACCACAGATCGCCAGGTCGGCGGTGCAAGCAGGAGACCTCGCGGTGTGGAATGGCCACGTGGCAATGGTCGTCGACAATAACCACATGATCGAAGCAGGCAATCCGGTGCAAATCAGCCCGATCCGGCAAGAGAACAGCGGAATGCCCTTCAAGGGCTTCTACCGACCGACGGCGGCCTAGGCTACAGGCTGGAATCAAAAGGAGTAGGACATGGCACTTATCAACGGACGTTCACACAGCAGTGGTCTGGCACGCATCGTCAGCACTCCCCCTCCACGGGAGTATCTGGCAGCTCAATTCTTAGGCGAAATGCCCGAGACGGTACCAGCGGTGCTCACTGCGGAGCTACGCACACGGCGCCCAGATCAGTCACAGGACTAACACCAACTCCGGCATGCCAACCTAGTAGAATGCCTTTCCATGGCAGCAGAAAATGGCTTGAGGACATTCGGTAACGGCATCGTCGCCGTCGAGTTAGAGATCACTAGCGGTACTTGGTACACCCTGTGGGCACCCAATTGGCTGGTCAAGGGCGAACGCTGGCAGGGGTTCCTAGGTGACGATGACGATCTTTTCGTCTTTGATTCCCCCGCCAAGCTGCTGGCTTTCCTGGAAAACGGTGGCCGTAATGAGCTGGCCGAACACCCCAAGTGGGCGAAGTTTAAAACCGACTTGGTGACGAATGTGGTGCCCACGCGCACGGGCAAGATCAGCCTAATCGAGATTCCTCGGAAACTGTCCCTCCGTCCGGGTTATGAATCCACCTCCGCTGTATCCCGCGGCTTCGACCTTCTACGCTCCATGGGTAACGTCCTGGGGCTAAAGAGCGTGAACAATTGGTTCCACTCTTATTCCATCCTGGACAATGTGCGCCGTGGCCCGGACCACTACCAGTCGCAGAACGGCCTGGAAGAGTGGTCGGGCGTCGGACGTACCGTGCTAGATCGCTGGAAGGGCATGCTCAACGACGTTGAGGAGCACCTGACCGAGCCCGAGGTCGACGAGGCCAAGGTCGAAGACGCGCAGAAGCGGATTGACGAGGCACAGGAGGCCCGCGAGAAGCGTCTGCAGGAAAAGGAAGCGGAGGCAGCTGCCGCAGCCAAGAAGGAAGACAGCGCCGATGCCGACCCTTACGACAAGACCATTTGGGCGGACGCCGGCATTGATCCGATCCGGATCAGCCTGGGTGGCCAGTACGTCTACACTTTGCGTTGTTACGTCGGCGACAAGCCGCGCTTCCTAGGTCGTCACGGAGAGATCAATACCTTCCCGAACTCTCGCGCTTTGGTGCGGTGGCTTATCGACGCCCACGATCACGACCTCGAAGAGCTGGAGACGTGGGGCGATATTGTCAGCGCCGCCAATGCTGGTGAACTGGAAGTCACGGTGCACGACTCGAACCAGTACTCCTTCGCCGGCCTGCACGATGACATCGCGGAATCCATCGACGCGGTGGATACCGACCAGTTGGGTCGCGCCTACGAGCTGCTGGCAGACGCTGCTGACTGGGCGGGTGATGACAGCGTGAACAAGGTTCTGCTGAGCTACCCCAAGCTGCAGAACTACTTGGCTTACATGCTCGGCTCCCCGTCCGATTCGCAGCCCTCTGCCCCCTTTGACGAGGAGGCCAAGGGCTGGAAAGCACTGGAAGAAGACCTGACCAAGCGCTTTACGCGCTTCTAGCCGGAATATCGCCAAACAACAAAAAGAGCTCTACCAGTATGTACTGGTGAGCTCTTTTTTAATGCCCAGGGTTAGCTACTGCCCTGGCTGGTTAAAGGGGTTCTGGTTCCCCGGCTGGCCCGGCTGATTCTGTGGCTGACCCTGCGGTTGGCCAAACTGGTTACCCGGCTGATTCTGTGGCTGACCCTGCGGCTGACCAAACTGGTTACCCGGCTGATTCTGTGGCTGACCCTGCGGCTGACCAAACTGGTTACCCGGCTGATTCTGCGGCTGGCCGAACTGGTTCGGATTGTTGTTACCCGGCCCCTGCAGAAGGTGGCCATACTTGACGATCGCAATCACGCCGAGGGTGATGATCGCCAAAGCAAGGAGAATTGCGACAAACAACCAGAACTTAGGGCCACCATCGAAGGAGACGTCAACCTTAGGAGTTGGCATATATTCCGAGTAGCCTGATGGAACTGACTGCGTCAACTTATCAACTTCCTCCTTCGCCTCCTTGAAGTCGCCATTGAACTGGACATATGCGACAATATTCCAGATCAACAGTAGTGCTCCGGAACCAATCGTCATGAAGACAGCAATGCGAGGCTGCGCTTTCAGCCATAGCATTACCGCCGCGCCGATCAGCAACCCCAGAACCAAGATCATGAACAGGATGCCTAGGCTCTCGCTGTACCTTTCAGCGTCGGATGCATCTGCGTAGGAGGCAGAAACTCGACCCCAGCCGTTCATCGACGCGGAATTCTTAGTATCTTCATACCTAGCTTCCACGCCAAACCAGGGAAGGAAGCTGACGATCAGCACCAATAGCGCAGAGACTCCGGCGGCAATCGCACCCATCTGGTTCCACTGCAGAGACTGCCCCTTCGGCCCCTGCGGATTGAACTGGCTCTGCGGGCCGAACTGCTGCGGCTGTTGTGGCTGCTGCATTTGGTTCGGCTGCTGCGCTGGGAATGCCTGGTTAGGTTGATTCGGTTGGCTTGGGCCACCAAAATTCTGCCCCGGCTGACCGTAAGGGTTCGGGTTACTCATAAAGGATGCTCTCAATCTTTCTGCGAAAAATCGTGGTTTACTAGCCGACTAATTATTACATTCAGCTACCCTTCCGGCGACTCCAATTGGGGAATCCTCCCTACAGAATGGGACGTTTAGGGGTTCTCTACGAAGTACTCGTCAAACTGAATGTTGCTGGCCACCTCGCCATGCTCGAAAACTTTCAAGCTCTTTTGGTTGATCTCGATTCTCGTTCCCCCACCAACTGGGACGCGGTAGCTTCCCCGACCTGGATCGGCGTAAGCCATATCGACATCCTTCTCCAGCTCATACCCACCGACATCACCGCGGTAGTAGTAATCGCCTTTCTGTCCGACCTTGCAGACAACCACATAGTCACCGTCTCCGTATGCTGCGTAGAGCCATTCGTCATCTGAGTTGCAGTGGGCGGAGCTCCCTTCCCATCCATGTCGACTCAAGGAGTACTGGGCGCTGCCAGTACTGCGGTTACTTTCCTGGCTCTCCGTTTCATCCTCGGGAGCATCGGGCGTCGGCTTCTTCGGGGGAGCGGTGGATTCTCCATTTGTTTCTGAAGCCCCACTCGGAGCAGAGGCAGAGGACTCACTGGCCACGGCGGGCGCTTCACTGTCACCATCGTCGTTTCTGTCGCCCAAGATGGCAAAGGCGGCCACACTACCGCCGACTAAAAGCGCAATCACGGCAATTGCGACACTGGCATAAACCCATGGCGAGGTTTCCTTCGCACGCTGTGGTTCTGGTGCCGGCGGATGGTAATTATTCCAATTGTTCCAGTTCTCGTTGTTCATCAGAAAACCATATGCTTACTCAGACGTCTTGCCTCTAAGAGGCCAAACGATCGTTACCTACGCCGTAGATTAACACCCCAACCCACTTAGCGCCGGAGCTCGTGATTTAGGGAATCCAGCTCGCCACCACCGGCCATCTCCAACGTCAACTGTTCCAACGTGACCTCAGAGTAATCCGCGTCCAGGGACTGCTCGCCCATATTCAGCAGCACAAAGTGGCTACCGACGAGATATGCATGGTGAGGATTGTGCGTGATCAGCACCACTCCCACCCCACGTTCCGCCGCGGCCTTAACGAAGCGCAGTACCATGCCGGATTGTTTGACGCCCAGCGCTGCGGTGGGTTCGTCGAGAATGATCACTCGCGCGCCGAAATACACAGCCCGTGCAATCGCCACGACCTGGCGCTGACCACCGGAGAGGTTGGCGATGGGCACCTCGACATCATCCAGGTGCACGCCCATTTTCTCCAACTCTTCGGCAGTGATGCGACGCATTTCATCAGCGCGGAGCATACCGAAGCGACCGGTGAGCTCCTGGCCCAAGAAGAAGTTCCGCCACACGGACATCTGCCCCACGACCGCTAGATCCTGGTAAACGGTGGCAATGCCCCTTTCCAGTGCGTCCTTCGGGCCGGAGAACTGAACCTCCTCCCCATCGACCAGCAACTCGCCACTGGTGTGCTTGTGACGGCCAGCCAGAATCTTGATCAGTGTGGACTTGCCTGCGCCGTTGTCACCCAGGATGCAGGTCACTTTGCCAGGGTAAATATCCAGGTTGATGCCCTTCAGCACGTGGACATCACCATAGTCCTTGGTGATATCGCGGAGGCTGATGACTGGGGTGGCGTCAATAGAAGAAGACATTTAGCTACGACCCCCAGAAGTGAACTTGGCGACAGAGTTATTGGTGAGCACTGCGAACAGGAGCATCGCGCCGAGGAAGAATTTGAACCAATCTGGTGTCCAGCCTGCATAAACAATGCCTTGGTTCGTCATACCGAAGATCAATGCACCAATAGCAGTACCGATGGCAGTGCCGCGCCCGCCTGTGAGCGCACAGCCGCCGATAACCGCGGCGATGATGTAGAGGAACTCGTTGCCCACACCCTGTCCGGCCTGAATGGAGTCGAAAGCAAACAGGTTGTGCATACCCACGAACCAAGCGGCGAAGGCAACGAACATGAAAAGGATGACCTTCACGCGACGGACGGGAACTCCGGTGGCACGGGCAGCCTCGGCATCACCGCCGACGGCGAAGATCCAGTTACCGAAGCGCGTCTTGAACAACAGCACGCTGGCCAGTGCAACAAAGAACAGCCACCAGAAAACAATGGTTTTAATTTCCACGCCATGGATATCCACCGAGGAGGCAAAAACTGCTTTGGCGGAGTCGAAGCCCTCCATATCGGCGATCGACGGTGTGGCGACCTGGCCAGTGACCATTTTCGTCACCGCAAGGTTGATGCCCTGCAGCATCAAGAATGCGGCGAGAGTAATAAGGAATGAGGGAATGCCAGTGCGCATCACCATAAACCCGTTAAACGCGCCGATAGCCAAGGCGATCAGGAGCGACAGGAACACGCCGACCCAGGAGTTTAGCCAGAAATTGTAGTTCAGCATTGTGGCGGCCAGGGCGGCAGTGGTCACGGCCACACCAGAGGAGAGGTCGAACTCGTCGCCGATCATCAGCAGTCCGACAGCCAGGGCGATAATACCCATGGTGGAGCTGGAGTAGAGCACCGTCGAAAGAGCGTCTAAAGAGCGAAAAGACGGGGCTACGAACATGAACAGCGCGAAGATCAACACCGCGCCTAGCACGGAGGTGAACTCGGGGCGCTTGAGCAGTTTCACAGCCTTCATCGTAGGCCTTCCTTGGCGGCATCTGCGATCGTATCTACGTTCGACTTATCCACGAACGACGGCCCGGTGAGTACTGGCTGCCCGCCGCCCACGGTCGAACCATTGCGCTTAGCCAACCAGAGCGCGTCGATGGCCAT
Organism: Corynebacterium sp. TUM25015; assembly: GCF_056393505.1. Classification (NCBI taxonomy): domain Bacteria; kingdom Bacillati; phylum Actinomycetota; class Actinomycetes; order Mycobacteriales; family Corynebacteriaceae; genus Corynebacterium; species Corynebacterium sp. TUM25015. The sequence continues at coordinate 228,496 of NZ_CM150783.1, forward strand.
GTAGCCCTGTAGATAGGGCTGCTGATCAACAGCCCACTGAACGGTGCCCTTCTTGATAGCGGCGACGAGCTCCGCATTCGTATCAAAGGTGGAGATCTTCGCATCCGAGCCGGCCTGTTCTTTGGCCTGCACCGCAGTCAATGCGACGGGCGCGACAAGCCCCATGACCCAGTCGATGTCCTTCTGCTGTGCCAGCTTGGCCTGCACCGTGGACTGCACACTGGTGAGATCCATGCCATTGACATAGAGGTTCTCAACGGAGCCACCGTTCAGCCCCTTCTTGATGCCTGCGCAACGGGATTCCTGGCTGGGGTTACCCTGTTCGTGGATCACGCACAGCACCTTCTTGGCCCCGTCCTTAGCCAAGCGCTGACCGGCGCGTTCACCGGCGACGGACTCGTCCTGACCAAAAAAGGCGCTGAGGTTGTATTTCTTGTAATGCTCCATGCCGGAGTTCAGACCGACAACGGGGATGTCGGCTTGCGATGCGCGCTTAGCCACCGGCCCCAATGCTTCCGGGGTGGGCATGGTCAAAGCCAGACCATCGACATGGGAATCGATGGCGTTCTGTACCAGGTTTGCCTGATCCGGCGCCTGCGGGGAAGAGCTATAACGCAGCTCAAGGTTGTTCTTCTTGGCGGCATCCTCGGCGCCGGCACGGACAAGATCCCAGAAGGTATCGCCCGGTGCGCCGTGGCTTACCATCGCCACGGTGTAGCGTGGAGTATCCACTCCCCCGCCACCATCGCCGGAGGATCCTCCCCGCGGACGGCCACCGGTTTCCGAGCATGCGGTCAAAGCCAGGCCAGTGCAGATCGTGAGCAGCAATGCCGCAGTGCGGCGGAGGTTGAACAACTTTCCCCGAGAATTCGCCATGCAGAGCATCTTGCCAGGTCACAAGGGCAAAGCCCAACTGCTAGCGAGATAACTTAAAGCATTCAGAGGCTTCTAGCTGCGGGTTTCTGAGCCATCGGAACCGTCAGGATCGTCGGTACCTTCACCCTCGTCATCGTCCAAGCTAAGCCCCAGCTCTTCCAGCTCGGCCTTGAGGTTCTCCATCGACAATTCAATGTCCTGCTGCCCAGCCCCTGCACCCGCAGCGTGTGGCTGTCCGTGACCGTGCAGCCGCTGCATACCGCTGGACAACTCGCCATCCTCGGCATCCAAAGCATCGTCGGGCAGGCTATTGCCGACCTCGGCGTAGGCGGGGTAAATCACGTTACGTTCCAGGTCTTCGCGCAGAGTTTCATCGCAGTAGGCCACCTGCAGCGCATTGCTGGTCAGCTCCAACAGCTGCCACAGCTCCAGGTCACAGTGCTCGGCCAATAACTCGAATTCGCGGGACATCGTGGTTCCAGAGACCAGGCGGTTGTCCGTGTTCACGGTGCACAGGAAGCCCATCTCGTACAGCAGGCCGAAAGGATGTTCCGCCACATCGTCGCAGATGCCCGTCTGTGTGTTGGAGGTCGGGCAGATCTCCAAGGCGATGCGCTGGTCGCGCATAAAGCGGGCTACCTGCCCCAGCTCAATACCGCTCATGGTGGCATTAAAGTCTTCGTACACGCGTACGCCGTGACCGATACGTCGGGCACCCTGCGCTAGGGCGTCACGAAGAGAATCCACACCTGCGGCCTCACCAGCGTGAATGGTGAAAGGAATAAGATTTTGGCGCAGCAACTCAAAAGCGGCAGCATGCTTCGACGGCGGGAAACCATCCTCGGCGCCGGCAATGTCGAAACCGACGACATAGCCTTCACCCGGAGTGTGCTCACCGTAGTTATCGACCGTGAGCTGCGCGATTTCCTCGGAGCGATCTGCGTGGCGCATAGCGCACAGGATGAGACGCACGTGAATGCGGCCGCCCTTTTCAGCTACGATCCGCTCGCCTTCCTTAACGCCTTGCACGGTGGCTTCAACGACCTGTTGCAAGGTAAGGCCATCGGCCTGGTGCTGTTCGGGGGCGTAGCGCAGTTCGGCGTAGCACACGTTATCGGCAGCCAGATCCTCAACTGCCTCGCGAGTGATGCGCACCAGCCCCTCGGCGGTCTGCATCACGGCGGTGGTGTGGTCGAAGGTCGTAAGGTACGTGGGCAGGTCGCCGGAGTTCGCTGCCTCGTAGAACCACTGCTCCAGCTCTGCGGGGTCGGTGGTGGGCAGTTCGTAGCCGATTTTCTCGGCGAGCTCGACCAGGGTGGCGGGACGCACCCCGCCGTCGAGGTGGTCGTGGAGTTCTACCTTGGGAAGGGACGCGATGATGTCAGAGTCGATCATGTCTAACGATCCTAGCGGCATCCGCGTCCCGGGAGAGTTGCTGGTTGGAGCTAACTAGCGACGGAAGAGCTTAGAAACCAGTCCACCCGCTACTACACCTGCGGCAGCGCCGACGCCGAGAAGGCCAGCGCGGTTCGCATCCGTGCTTCCTGTACGCACCTCCTGGCGCACGCGAATAACGGCTGCCGGGGGTGCTTCGGGGCGCAGGTTCGCCAGGGACTCGGGCGTGGTGGCAGCCCATGCGGAGCAGTACAGCAGGATTCGCCAAACGAAATACATAAGCACCATCAGACCGATGATCGGGCCGAAGGCCGCGCCCGCCGGGTTGGAAAGTGCTTTGGAGAAGAACATGGTGGCGAATTGTTTGAAGATCTCAAACAGTACCGCGCCGATGATTGCTGCCTTCACCGCGGACTTGCGCGGCACCTTCGTGCGTGGCAAGTAAAGGATCATCCAGAAGAAAACTAAGAAGTTGGCGATCAACGCCACTACCAGGGCCACAGCAAAGGTGATGTAGCGAATGCCAGGGACGTCTGCCAGTCCCACGGTGTCTAGCAGCTGAGAGGTCAGGCCGGAATTACCGATAGTGGTTACCGCGAAGGCAAGAATCAGGGAAACCAGCAGACCAATCAGACCGATCAGGTCCTTAATCTTGCCGGAGAGGAAGCTGTCCGCCTGGCCTGGTACCTTCCACATCTCGGATACGCCCATACGCAGGTGCGCAATCCACCCCAGTCCGGTCCACAGCGCTAACAGCAGACCAATGGAGAACACCGAGTTTCGCTGTTCAATGGACTGCTCAATGATTGTCTTTAGAACTTCGCCCATGTTGCCGTCGCCCATATTGGCGACCTTGTCCATGACTTCATTCAGCAGCTTCTCATTACCTGCCAGGATCATGGCCAGCACTGCCAGGGTCAGCATCATAAGCGGGAAGATCGTCATCACGGAGAAGTAGGTAATGCCAGCTGCGTACTGGTTACCGCCTTGCTCGGAATAGCGATCTTGCATTCGCAGCACATGATCCAGCCATGGCCACTTTTCGCGGTACTTGTCCAGCGGCCCCGGCTCGTCTTTGCGGGATCGCTCCACACCGTAGGAGTCCAGGTTTTTCTTATCGGGGTCGGTGGTCGCCAAGGGGACGGCCCTTCCTTCCGGTCGTCTCGAAGATTCTCACATTAGTAAAGCACGGCGAGAGCCGCCGCGCTTTACTGTTCAGCCAGGAAACCTACACGCTCGTAAACTTGCTCGATTGTCTTGGCTGCAATTTCGCGGGCGCGTTCCGCACCTGCCGCGAGGATGCGGTGCAGCTCCGCGGGGTCGGCCATGTACTCGTCAAAGCGCTGACGCAGTGGAGAACAGAACGCCTCCAGCACCTCCGCCGTGTCCTTTTTGAGGTCGCCGTAACCGGAGCCGGCCTGCTGGTAGCCCTCTACGAGTTCGTCGATGCTCTTATCCCCCAGCGCCGACTGGATAACAAGCAGGTTCGATACGCCCGGTTTGTTTTCCTTGTCATAACGAATCTCGCCGTCGTTGTCGGTAACCGCCGAGCGAATGCGTTTTGCCGATACCTTCGGGTCATCCAGCAGGTTGATTAGGCCCTTGGGGTTATCCGTGGACTTCGACATCTTGGCCGTCGGGTTCTGCAGATCGTAGATCTTCGCTGCCCCCTCGGGAATGAACCCCTCTGGCACTACGAAGGTCTTCTTATACCGGGAGTTAAAACGCTCTGCCAGGTTGCGCGTGAGCTCGAGGTGCTGGCGCTGATCTTCGCCAACTGGAACCAGGTGCGGGCGGTACAGCAGAATATCCGCAGCCATCAGCATGGGGTACGCGTACAGACCAGAGGTCGTGTTATCCCCGCCCTGCTTGGCGGACTTGTCTTTGAACTGTGTCATTCGGCGCGCTTCGCCGTCGCCGGTGATGCACATCAATACCCATGCCAGCTGAGCGTGTTCCGGCACGTGGGACTGTACGTACAAAGTGGACCGCTCCGGGTCGATACCCAGGGCCAATAGCTGTGCTACCCCCGCGAGGGTACGTTTGCGCAGATCCTTGGGGTTATAACCGGGCACGGTGATTGCGTGCTGATCGGGGATAAAGTAAAAAGTCTCGTAATCGTCCTGGAGCTGGATAAACTGTTTGACCGCTCCCAGGTAGTTACCCAGGTGGTAGGAATCGCTGGTCGGCTGCAGGCCGGAGACGACGCGCTGTTTCTTCGCAGGTTGGTTCATAGTAGGTAACCTTACTCGTCGCGGGTTTCGGGGTCGGTGGTCGGGCTTTCGGACGCCCCGTCGTCCTCGTATTCGAATTCTCCCCGGTCAACCAGTTCGAACCGGTTTAGTCTTCTACGCTTCCTCTTGCTCTTCTTGTCTTTCGGTCCTCGCGGCGCTCCTACGCTGCGCCTGCGCATTTCCCGGCGGCGCACGCCAGCCTTGTTGAGCGCCCACATAGTCAATCGGCCAGCGGGGTCGCGTACATATTCCCGTTCTTGGTACTCAAACACGGGCAAGGAAATGCGGTAGAAAATCGCCAACAGACGTAGGCCAAAGGCAAAGAACAGGCAGATGACGATGACGAATTGGCTGCCGATCGTCTGATCCAGGTCAAAGTGCAGCATGCTCATGTACAACACCGAGACCAAGATGGCGATGGAGGCATAGAGCTCCTCGTTGAACACCAGCGGTACCCGGTCACACAGAACATCGCGCAGCACACCGCCGAATACGCCCGTAACCACGGAGGAAACCACGACAATCAGTGGGCTATGCCCCATCTCCAAAGCCACCTGTGCGCCCAGAATCGCGAAGGTGGAAAGGCCAACCGCGTCCAGCACCAAGAAGATAGTGCGGAAATAATCCATCAGGAAGCTCGCCAACACCGTCACCAATGCTGCGACCAATACGATGGCTAAGAAGATCGGCTCATTCACCCAACGCAGCGGGTAGTGGCCAAGCAGCAGGTCGCGCACCGTTCCACCACCGAAGGCAGTCACTGAGGCGATGAGCATGACGCCGAACATGTCCATCCGCTGTCGACCTGCAGCCAACGCAGCCGTCATTGACTCCGCGGTAAGCCCCAGGACGTAGAGGACGGTTAGCATGTGTACTCCACCAACACCGGTGAGTGGTCGGACCAGCGCTGGTCGTAAGCTGCGGCTTTGTCAACCCACACATTGTTCGCGCTGAGTGCGCGCTCCAGCATGCCGCGGGTGGCCACCTGCAGATCGATGCGCCAGCCCGCGTCGGTGTCGAAAGCCTGACCGCGGTAAGTCCACCAGGAGTACGGGCCGGCCTGCTCCGGTAATACCCGACGCATGACATCGAAATACTGCGGATCCTTTGCAGCGCCGGCTGCCAGGCGAGCTGCAGCGATCTCGCCCGGCGCGTAATCAACCGCACCGAAGAAGTCCCCGGCCACGCCAGCGGGGTTGCCATTGCGGCCCGCGTCCTCTGCGTCCGCAACCTGAGTTGCTTCATCTGGGAAGGTGCCCAGGACGGAATCCATAAAGGCTCGCTCGTCCGGCAGATAGCCCGACTTCTTACGGTTGGTCTTCCAATTCTTTAGGTCTTCGCGGCGGTGGCAAATATTCCAATCGCCGCCGATAACCAGCTCCCCCTGCCCAGCGCGGTTGTTGAGGTACTCGCCGAAAGAATCCAAGAAACGGTACTTTTCATCCTGCTTTGCCGTCCCCGCCGCACCGCTGGGCAAGTACAGGGAAGCCACGCGCACCGGCAGGTCGCCGGCATCCACCGTGGCCTCTATATAGCGGCCAGAGTCAGCGAACTCCTCGTCCCCAAAACCAACCTGCACTTCTCGCAGTGGTATGCGGGACAGGATGGCCACCCCGGCACGTCCCTTTGCGGCAGCCGGCGCCTGCTCCAGATGCCACTCGTCCAAGACGGGTTCCAGCGCAGCGCGCGTCTGCTTTTCATCCGCGCGCACCTCTTGCATCAACACTACGTCGGCCGGAGTATTTTCCAGCCACGGCAGGATCCCCTGATTATCCTCGTGACGCACCTTCGCCGCGGCACGAATACCGTTGACGTTCACCGTCGCAATAGTCAAAGACTTCATGCGCCCTACCCTACTAAGTAGGTCAGACAACCACCCCGACGAGTGGGCCAGTAACGCAGCGCGAAGAATCTACCCGCGAGCAGCCGCAAGCTGACGGCGTCGTAAGAAGTAGGCAGGAACCCACAGCAGTGCGCCGCAGGCAGCCATCACAGCACCGGCCAGAGCCGGGGTGGAATATCCATAACCAGCGGAGATGACGGCGCCGCCCACCGCTGCACCGGCCGCATTGGCCATGTTCAGTGCGGAGTGGTTTAGCGCCGCAGCGAGGGTTTGAGCATCGCCCGCCACATCCATCAGGCGGGTTTGCAGGTTCGGCACCAGGGTGGAACCCAAAAGTCCGATTACTCCGAAGTTTATGATTCCCAGCACTGCGTTGTGCGACAGGAAGTAGAAAGCGGACAGCACCACGATCAAGGTCAGCAGAGTGCCAAGGATCGCATACTCCAGGTTCCGGTCAGCCAGCACGCCACCGATGTACGTACCGATGACCATGCCAATGCCATAGACCATCAGCGGAATCCAGATCAGGTCAGCGTTGAAGCCCGCGTTCTCCGTCAGCGTCCACGAGATATAGGTGTAGACCGCGAACATACCGCCGAAGCCAACAGTGCCGATAGCCAACGTCATAAGAACCTGCGAATTAACCAGTGCGCCGAGCTCAGTGATCGGCTTCGTGCGGGGCATCAACGTCATGTGCGGAACCGTGAACCACAGCGCAATGAAGGTAATGATGCCGATGACCGCAACCATCGCGAAAGCCGCGTTCCACCCAAGGGCAGAACCCAAGCCCTGCGCAACTGGCACGCCAATAACCGTGGCGATTGAAAGTCCCATGCCCGTCAACGCCACTGCCTTACCACGCTTGCCATTCGGGGCCATCGACGCCGCGATCAGCGCGGTAACGGAGAAGTAGGCACCATGCGGGAAACCTGCGATGAAGCGCGAAATCATCAGCACCCAATAGGAATGTGCAAAGACGCTGAGGCCGTTGCCGATAACGAAAGCCCCCATAAGGATCAATGCCAGGCGTCGGCGCGGAATTGAACCCGTAAGCGTCGTAATCAGCGGAGCGCCAATGACCACTCCCAGCGCATAGGCAGAGATTACGTGGCCAGCTTCCCCCTCGGTGATGGAAAAGTCATCCGCGATGAGGTTCAGCAGCCCCATTGCCACGAACTCAGTCGTACCGATACCGAAACCACCCAGAGCCATCGCAATCATGGCTATATAACGGTGGCGGGTGGAAATCTCCGTTTGGCGCGGTATAGGGCGGCGCGATGGCAGCTTGGTTAGGCGAGATTTAGAGCTATTTTGACGGATTCGATTCACAGGCATCGCTTGCTTTCATGGGTAGGTTGGGCGGCGGGTGGGTGTAACAAAAAATATTTTTGCTCTTTAACCACAAACTGGCCGCGCGGTGGGCGGTAACCCCGTATCATTCACGGGTTTGCTATTTGCCGTATTCTTGGATCGTAAACCACTAAAAGATCAACTGACTAACTAGAGGCTGGGAGACGAACGCCACATGGCAAAGATCATCTACACCCGCACCGACGAAGCCCCGCTCTTGGCGACTTATTCCTTGAAGCCAATTGTGGAGGCTTTTGCTTCGACCTCTGGAGTGGAGGTGGAGACCCGCGATATCTCACTGGCCGCCCGTATCCTTGCCGCGTTCTCCGATGTGCTGCCCGAGGAGCAGAAGGTTGACGACGCTCTGGCTGAGCTCGGCGAACTAGCCAAGACCCCGGATGCGAACATCATCAAGCTGCCGAACATCTCCGCGTCGATCCCGCAGCTGAAGGCCGCCATCGCGGAGCTGCAGAAGGCCGGATACGACTTGCCGGACTACCCGGCTGAGCCAAAGACGGACGAGGAACGCGATGCACAGGCTCGCTACGATTCGGTGAAGGGCTCCGCTGTGAACCCGGTGCTGCGTGAGGGTAACTCCGACCGTCGCGCGCCGAAGGCCGTGAAGAACTTTGCCCGCAAGCACCCGCACTCCATGGGCAAGTGGTCGCCAGAGTCGAAGACGAACGTCGCAACGATGGAGGCAGATGACTTCCGCCACAACGAGAAGTCCGTCATCATCGATGGTGATGACACCCTGCGCATCCAGCTGGTCAAGCCGAACGGTGAGACGCAGGTGCTCAAGGAATCCTTGCCGGTTCTGGACAAGGAAATTATTGACGCCACCGTGATGCGTGCCGATGCTCTCAGCACTTTCTTCAGGGCTCAGGTGGCGCGCGCGAAGGCGGAGGGCGTGCTGTTCTCCGTGCACCTGAAGGCCACGATGATGAAGGTCTCCGACCCGATCATGTTCGGCCACGCCGTGCGTGCTTACTTCAGCGATGTCTTCGAGCAGTACAGCGACCAGCTGCTGCCGGCTGGCCTGAATGGCGAGAACGGCCTGGGCGCAATCCTGGATTCGCTGGACGCCGGAGAGGTGGACAAGGCAGCGGAAATCCGCGAGGCCTTTGACAAGGCTCTGGCTGATGGCCCGGATCTGGCGATGGTGAACTCCGACAAGGGCATCACTAACCTGCACGTTCCTTCCGACGTGATCGTGGATGCTTCCATGCCAGCTATGATCCGCACCTCTGGCCAGATGTGGAACAAGAACAATGAGACGCAGGATACGCTAGCGGTTCTGCCTGATTCCTCCTACGCAGGCATCTACCAGGTAGTTATCGATGACTGCCGCAAGAACGGCGCCTTCGACCCGACGACGATGGGCACCGTCCCGAATGTCGGCCTGATGGCGCAGAAGGCCGAGGAGTACGGTTCGCACGACAAGACTTTCCGCATTCCGGCCGAGGGGCGCGTGCAGGTTCTGAACGAGGCCGGCGACGTACTGATGGAGCACGAGGTCTCCGAGGGCGATATTTGGCGCGCATGCCAGACCAAGGACATTCCGCTGCAGGATTGGGTGAAGCTGGCTGTGACGCGCGCTAGCGCTACCGGCGCCCCGGCAGTGTTCTGGCTGGATCCAAAGCGTGAGCACGACATGAACGTGAAGAAGCAGGTAGAGACCTACCTGAAGGATCACGACACCGCGGATCTGGACATCCGCATCCTGTCTCCGGAGGAGGCAATGCAGCTGTCCATCGACCGCATCCGTGCTGGTGAGGATACTATTTCGGTCACGGGTAACGTGCTGCGCGATTACCTGACTGACCTGTTCCCGATCATGGAGCTGGGCACGTCCGCAAAGATGCTGTCCGTGGTTCCGCTGATCGCCGGTGGTGGCCTGTTTGAGACGGGTGCCGGCGGTTCCGCTCCGAAGCACGTGGCTCAGCTGACCGAGGAGAACCACCTGCGCTGGGATTCTCTGGGCGAGTTCCTGGCTCTGGCGGAATCCTTGCGCAAACTGCAGGAGACGGATAACAATCCACGCACCCCTATTCTGGGCGATGCTCTGGATGCCGCTACCGAGGCACTGTTGAACGGGTCGAAGTCCCCGTCCCGCAAGGTTGGCGAGATCGACAACCGCGGCTCTCACTTCTACCTGGCGAAATTCTGGGCACGTGAGCTAGCTGACCAGACTCGCGACGCGGAGCTGGCAGAGATCTTCAAGCCTGTTGCTGACGCCCTCGAGGCCAACGAGGAGAAGATTTCCCAGGAGCTGCTGGATGTTCAGGGGCACGAGGTGGATCTGGGCGGCTACTACTGGCCAGATGACGAGAAGACGTTCGCAGTGATGCGTCCGTCCGCGACCTTCAACGAGATCATCGACGGCCTAAACTCCAACAAGTAGTATTGCTGCGAGTTTTACCCCGGAGCTGGCATTAGGATGCCGGCGCCGGGGTTTCTTCATGCACAGTTTCCTCCCTCTCCTCCCCGTTCACGCTGCGAATGTCGCTAGATCGGGAATCTGTAACGCGTCTACACAAAACACAATTTGTTGCAGCTTCCTGACCAGGCCTTTTAGAGTTTTGACAACGGCTTCTAATAACAGATTCCCGTTTTAGCGACATTCCCCCGCAACCCCCGGAGCTATCCCCTGCAACCAAACCATACAAATATAGACTAAGCGGTACGGATAACTTCTAGGCGCTAAACACGCCACTACCTGGCATTTTATGGCTTCGAGAAGAAAAAAGTAGACAGAGCGGTTTACTTTTATGGCATGCCGGTCTATCGTCGTAAAGCAACAAGCCCAAATAACAAGCAAAACGACAGACCCCAAAGGATCGCACCCAATGCCCAAGTACAACAACGAAAACGCAGAGAAGTGGGGTTTCGCCACCCGCCAGATCCACGCTGGCCAACCTGTCGGCGATACCGGCGCCCGTAACCTGCCGATCCACTTCACCTCCAGCTACGTCTTCAACGATGCCGAGCACGCCAAGCAGCGCTTCCACTTAGAAGACCTCGGACCGATTTACTCGCGCCTGACCAACCCCACGGTAGAAGCGCTGGAGAACCGCTTGAACTCCCTAGAAGGCGGCGTGCACGCAGTGGCATTCGCCTCGGGCATGGCTGCCGAGACCGCCGCGATCCTCAACCTCGCTGGCACCGGCGACCACATCGTCGCCTCCCCGCGTCTGTACGGCGGCACCGAGACGCTGCTGCAGCACACCTTGCCAAAGCTGGGAATCGAAACGACTTTTGTGGACAACCCGGACGACCCGAAATCCTGGCAGGCCGCCGTCCGCCCGAACACCAAGGCCTTCTTCGCCGAGACCTTCGCAAACCCGCAGGCCGATGTGTTGAACATCCCGGCTGTGGCGGAGGTTGCGCACAACAACAGCGTTCCGCTAATCGTGGATAACACCCTGGCTACCGCTGCGCTGGTCCGTCCGTTGGAGCTCGGCGCCGACGTCGTAGTCGCATCCCTGACGAAGTTCTACACGGGTAACGGCTCCGGTCTGGGTGGCATCATCGTCGACGGCGGCTCCTTCGACTGGTCCGTCGAGCGCGACGGCCAGCCAGTCTTCCCCGGCTTCGTCAACCCGGATCCCGCTTACCACGGCCTGAAGTACGTGGACCTGGCCCCGGCTGCCTTCGGCATGAAGCTCCGCGCGGGCATCATCCGCGATACGGGCGCCACCCTCTCCGCCTTTAACGCCTGGGTCGTGGCTCAAGGTCTGGACACGCTGACCTTGCGTATCGCCAAGCACAACGAGAACGCAAAGGCCGTAGCAGAGTTCCTGGCCGAGCAACCGCAGGTGGCTACCGTGAACTATGCGGGCCTGCCGACTTCCCCGTGGTTCAAGGTCAAGGAAGAGTTGGGGCTGGAGTACACGGGCTCCGTCTTGAGCTTCGACCTGAAAGTCGACGACCCGACCTCGGAAGAGGCGAAGGAGAAGGCCTGGGCTTTTATTGACGCCCTACAGCTGCACTCCGACCTAGCGAATGTCGGCGATGTACGTTCCCTGGTGGTGCACCCGGCCACCACCACGCATTCCCAGTCCGACGCGACCGGCCTGGCTCGTGCTGGTGTCTCCCATGCGACCGTCCGCCTGTCCGTGGGCATCGAGGACATCCCCGATATCATCGATGATCTCAAGCGCGGCTTCGAGGCTATCTAGAACACACAATTTACTGGGCTGATACCTAATGAACCCCGAGTTCCTCCCCGCTTCTGGTACGTCGCGCACGGTGCCTATCGGCGACGTTGTCACGGAGGCGGGTGTGACTATTGTTGACGCCGAACTCCGTTTCTTCGCGTTCTACGACTCTTCGGAGGGCGACGCGGACTATGCCGAGTTCTCCGCAGGTCCCGAGCCGGGACTATCCCCGGAGGAACGACCTGTTGTACTGATCGAACATGCCCTGACTGGCGACGGCAATGCCGCTGACTGGTGGGCGGACATGGTCGGCCCGAATAAGCCGATCGATACCACCCGCTATTTGGTGCTGTGCGCCAATGTGCTGGGCGGATGCCAGGGGTCCACTGGGCCTAGCTCACCACATCCCGATGGCAAGGCATGGGGTTCGCGATTCCCCGGTCTATCGATCCGCGACATGGTTGTGGCAGAACGGCAGTTGCTGGAGCGTATCGGCGTCACAAGGATCCATGCCCTTATCGGCGCTTCGATGGGCGGGGCGCGGGTGCTTGAGTGGTCGCTCATGTACCCGCACATGATCAACGCAGCATTACCCATCGCGGTAAGCGCACGCGCGTCGGCCTGGCAGATCGGCTTGCAGTCCAGCCAGATTCGCTTTATTGAAGCGGACCCGGCCTGGCATGGCGGCGATTACTACTCTACGGGCGAGGTGCCATCACACGGCCTGGGGCAGGCACGTCGGATTGCGCACCTGACTTATCGCGGAGAGCTGGAAGTAGACGAACGCTTCGGGGTGGATCCGCAGCGGAATGAGAACCCCTACGGCCCCTACCGCGACCCACAGCAGCGCTTCGCGGTAGAGAGCTATCTAGACCGCCAAGCAGAGAAATTGGTCGCACGCTTCGATGCAGGCAGCTATGTGGTACTGACGGATGCCCTGAACAGGCATGATGTAGGTCGGGGTCGGGGTGGTATGAATGCAGCTCTAGGGTCGTGCGAAGTACCGACGATGGTGGTGGGCGTGGATACCGATATTCTGTACCCGCTGCACCAGCAGGAACACCTTTCACGCAACCTGGGCGACTTCATTGGCATGTCGAAAATCACCTCCCCCACTGGTCACGACGGGTTTCTGATCGAGTCGCGGCAGATGGGTCAGGTGTTAACGAAATTCCTGGCTAAGGCGGAGATCATTGCCGAGGGAAGTTCTGTCCCCGCAGCTACGCTGAATTAACTCACCAGCGGGTCGACGCTCACGGCAATCCACAGAATGCCGAATCCGATTGCCGCGGTGAAGGCCGTATCGAAGCGGCGTGAACGCACCGCCAGGATTCCCAGCATGTGGGAATCCAGAAGTAGGCGCAGGACGGCCAGGTAGAGCATAGCGCTGCCCAGCATCACGCTGGCGCGACGCCACCTGTCCACCAGCAAAAGGGCGATGACAGCCAGCAGCATCAACACGAACAGCCCCAGCAGCGCCATTTGCACAGTACGGGAGAGCCTGGATGGCGGGTTATTCCGGTCGTGGGGGTTATCGAGTAAACGCAGGCGCGCATCCCCAATGCGGGCGGGGCGGGAGCGATTAGTCACGCAGCAGATTCTCCGCACGCTCGACGACATTGCGCACGAGGAAGGCACGGGTCAGTGGCCCCACTCCCCCAGGGTTGGGCGAAACGGCGCCGGCGATTTCCCACACGTCCGGGTGCACATCGCCCTTCAGCTTGCCGTCCTCGCCGCGGGACACTCCCACGTCCAGGATGGCAGCACCGGGCTTGACCATATCTGCGGTCAGCATGTGCGGCACACCAGCGGCGGCCACGATAACGTCCGCAGCCTTCGTCTCCGCCGCCAGGTCTTTCGTGCCGGTGTGGCACAGGGTGACAGTGGAGTTCTCGCTGCGGCGAGTGAGCATCAGGCCGATCGGGCGGCCGACCGTCACTCCGCGGCCGATGACTACAACTTTCGCGCCGTTCAACTCCACACCGAAGCGGCTGAGCAGGTGGATCGCGCCATTGGGAGTACAAGGCAATGGAGCGGGCTCGTTGAGCACCAGCTTGCCCAGGTTCATCGGGTGCAGGCCATCGGCATCCTTGTCCGGATCGATGCGCTCCAGCACAGCGTTTTCATCCAGGTGCTTCGGCAGCGGCAGCTGCACGATGTAGCCGGTGCAGGCATCGTCAGCGTTCAGCTCGTCAATGACTGCGTTGAGCTCTTCCTGGGAAACGTCCGCCGGGAGGTCCTTGCGGATGGAGTTCACGCCGATCTGCTCGCAGTCCTTGTGCTTCATGCGCACATAGGAGTGGCTGGCCGGGTCGTCGCCCACCAGCACGGTGGCCAGGCCGGGAGTCACGCCCTTTTCCTTCAGCGCGGCGACGCGCTGTTCCAGGTCGGCGAAGATCTCGTCGCGGTAGAGTTTTCCATCCAATTTAGTAGCTGCCATGAGCCCCATTATTCCACGCGGGCTCGCTGGGATCGAGGTGGCGTCATGGCTAAAAGAGCAACTAGCACAAGAAGCTAGTAGGGCCTACCCGGCCAGTGCGGCGCATAGGCGACAGTTGGACGAGCAGGTTTCATGGCGGCCACGACCACGCCAATGACGACGATGGCGATTCCAGCCAGCGCGACCAAGGTGGGGATTGTGAGAGTATGCTGCAAAGTCGTTTCGGTATCCAGCCAGGTATCGAGGATTTCGATGTAGCGCTGCCCATCTTCCGCAGTCATTACATCCCGGCCATTAGGTCCCCCGGTGGGCCAAGCTTTCTCTCCGTACTCCCGGATTTCCTCGCGAAAATCCCACCCTGGCACCACCGCGAAAGCCGCCCCGCCACCCCACCAGACGAGCATGCCGCTCCAAAAAATGGCGAGGGAATCATTGCACCACTTCGGGATCGCGAGCGCCAAGAAATTGAGGAGGCACTGAATGCCGAAGAAGAGCGGGCCGACCGCGCCGGCGATTAGAAGTATCCCCACCCAGTCCTTGCCATAAAACACGAAGCGCAGGATGCAATACACAATCGGCATGAGGAAAGCAGCGAGCCAACCGATGAGCAGGGGCATGAAGCGAGAGTCCTGGCCGGTCTGAGGCGGCGGGGCATACCCGTAGGCGGGCATAGGGGCAGGCGAGCCGTAGTGAGGGTACGTCATGCCACCGATCCTGTCAGACGGCGGGCGCTTTGGCTGCGCATTCTGGGCATTAAGGTGAACACGGCCAAGAGCATGAAAAACCGCGGCACGTTGAGAATATGCCGCGGGGTAGGATGAGGTTTTTCTTCCATACTTATAGAAGTTTCTGCACTGTGGGAATGTTCCCACAGCTACTTTAATTCGCCTGCGATTCAGCCAGATCACGTCGGCGGCGAAGCAAGGTAAATGCACCCAAAACAACGAGCATGGCTCCGATGAGCGCCACCCACCACAGATGCGCTCCGGTTTGTGCCAGTCGATCGATGATGCTTGAAGACTCGCCGCCTTCATGGCCACCGCCTGGGCTATTTGGCGGTGCTGGAGTATCCGGGTGCTCCGGCGGCGGGGTACCTGGAGTGCTTGGTTTATCGGGCGGCGTCCCGGGCTTATCCGGAGGCGTTCCGGGATCGTCCGGCGGCGTTCCTGGCTTATCTGGAGGCGTTCCGGGATCGTCCTCCGGCTTCGGCTTCGTATTCACCGTCACGTTGTAGTTCCAGCTGCCGGTTTCTCCGATAGGGATCGTGATGAGGAAAGGACTGGACTGGCGGTATTCCTTAGTGGGATCCGCGCCCTCGTATTCTGTGACCAAGTACAAGCCGACCGGGAGACCGGTGAACACTGCCTTACCGGAACTATCTGTGTACGCCTCAAAGGTTCTATCGAATCCCCGCCGACGAGCATCAGCTACCGAGAGCCGCTTCGCCTGTTTCATCCCCTTCTCGGTAGTGAGGTCAATCCCCTGGACACGCTGCGCTGTGAAGCGAATGTTGTCGATAGGCCCAAAGGGTTTCTTGCCCCCTCGGTCGTCCCACCAATTTGGTTCGCTTTTCACCACAGTGAGAGTACCGAGACGGGTGGCATCAATAAATTTCACATCCAGGCCTTCGACCTGGCCTGTGATGGTGTGCTGCTTCGCGATAGCCTGCGGCACGACAGGAGCGGGGGCAACGAGCGGAGTGCCGACCAGAGCCACGACTGCGCCCAAACCGAACACGGAGCGGCGCAGCCCGGCACGGTGCACCGGCGCCCGCTGCACCTGTGACGCGGTATTCATGAGGTTCACGGCTTATTCCTCTTCCATTTCTTCTTCGCCTACTACCTGTTCGGATTGTCTGGCTTTCTGCTTCTTCCGCTCGCGAAGGAACCACCAAGTAATCAGTGCGATGATCAACACTGCGGCGGCGAGCAGTAGCCACATCCACCACTGCATCAGCTTGCCGCGATCATCGAACACGTTGCCTTCGTCCTCATCCATTGGAACGCGGTGGGCGTGCACCAGGAGCCGGTGGGTATTCACACCGTAGGGGGTGCAAGTGATGAGGGTCAGTAGGTCCTCGTCTGGTCGGGTTTTGAGGCTGTCGACCTCGTCCGGCAAGACAACCTCTGTGTCGTACACCTCGTACTTCATCTTCTCGCCGAAGGTCGACACGTAGACCGCATCGCCCTTCCGCACGTCCACGAGGTCATCCCACAGTGTGGCGTTGGACAGGCCTGTATGGCCTGTAATAACCGCGTGAGTTCCCTTCCCACCTACAGGTAAGGAGGATCCATAGAGGTGCCCAAGACCTTTTTGCAGAACCTCGTCGGAGGTCCCGTGGTAAACGGGTAGGCGCGATTCGATGGACGGGATAACCACCTGGCTCATGGCGCTCTGCCCAGAGAGCTGGGAAAGATACTCTTCGTATGCGGGGTTATCCTCGCTGACGCGAGCCAGCCACGGATCCAGGATCGGTCCGTCCTTGTGCGTCGTGTTATACCTGCGGGCTTCCTCTACCGCTCGGCTAAGGACTTGAGGATCCGTTTCCTTCAAGTCTTGTTCGTATTTTTCCGCGATCTTTTGTTGCTGGTGGTTGTTCCACTGCGTGGCGTAAACGGGATAAAGCATGACAAGCAGCCCCACCACCACTAAAAGGATGGGGAGGAAGGTGCGACGAAAGAGCGATCGCGGTGCGCTCTTTCGATGCTTACCAATTGTGCTTGTCATGTCCGTTGCTTTCCCGTTCGAACTGCCTAGCCCCTACTGCTGGGTGCTTCGGCGAGCTGCGTAGAAACCGCCACCGATAATCGCCAAACCAGCCAGAACAATGGCCCAGAAGCCTGCGCCACCGGTGTTCGGCAGGTGGTTTTCGTCGGTGTAGTTCTTGATGTTGGCGGTGTACTTGATGTCGGCGGTCGGCGTACCGTTATCATCCACATCGCCCTTCTTCAGCTCGAAGTGCTCAAGCGCATCGTTGGCCACGTAGCCTTCAGGTGCCTTGGTCTCGTGCAAGCAGTAGTTGGTCTCTTCGTCGGCCTGGTTGTTGGCGAAGTCGGTAACGTGGACGCCCTCGATGGTGACAGTGCCCTGGTCGTTGGTGGTCCACTTGTCCTGGCCCTGGACGTTCAGCGGATCGGTGCCTTCCTTCTTCTTCCAGGCCCCGTTGCCGTCATCGACACACTGCACCAACTCAAACTCTGCACCCTTCAGCTTCTTGTTCTCATCGTTGCCGTCGGTCTTGTTGATGGTGACCTTGCCCCAGTAGGTGTGAACCTTATCCGACGTCTTCTCTGTGTCGTGGTCGGAAGAGCCGTTATTGGTGATCAGCGTTGCGTCGTTGGGAACGTGCTGGATGAAGCCGTTGGTCTTGGTCGTGATGGTGGTGAACACGAGGTCGGTGGACTTCAGCTTGTCGCGGCCAGTTTCGGTGAATTCGACCCTGATCTCCTGGCCATCCTTTACCAACTGGTAGTCGGTGCCTGCCACCAATGCTTGAGCATTGTCAGCGGACTCTCCGTACTTCACCTCGACAGTGGCGTTTTCAGCGTCCAGTTTCGGATCAAGTACATCCTTGACGATGTACTTCTTCAGCGTGGAATTCTTAGCAACAGCCGGAACGCCCGTGGTGATCGTGTACTTGTAGTCCTGCCCTGCCTGTGCGTTCTGGTCCTCAACTTCCTTGGTGATTGTCACCTTGGAGTTCTTCGGGTACGCGTGAACATCATAGATCCAGCTCTTGTTGTCCGAGTTGGTCATCGGCACATATACCAGGAACGGAGCACCGGGCACCAGACCCGAATCAGTCGGGACTTCGGTTTCGGTGACCTTGTAGAGACCCTTTGGCAAGTTGTTATTGAACGTCAGGGTGCCATCTTCGCCGGTGGTGCCTTCCTTGGAGTACGCACCGTCGCCTTCCCATGCCTTAGCCTCGGAAGGATTGGTAATCTCGCGTGCCTTTGCCCAGTCGCCGCTGTTGTTCAGTGGCTGAACCAGCTCAATCTTGTACTTGACGCCCTCGGCTGGCTCACCAGAAGGGTTCGTAATCTCGGTTCCGTTGCCCTGCTCGCCCTCAGCGCCGATGAGCTTGTGCAGGGTAAGGGAAAGCGTCTGGTTGTTGTCGATGGTGCTGACGGCCTGCGCCTGTGCGGTCGGGGCCTCGTAGACTACTTCGGCGCCGACGGTGCCGGCAGCCAGTGCGATAGCGAATGCAGCGGACAGCGCACCTACGCGCTTGCCGACAGTTGCGTTAGACATGAACGTCCTTCTTTCTTACAAGTGAATGAGTAGTGGAAGTTGATCCGAGTGGTCGAGGGCACATGGTTGGCAATACTCGTGGCGAGCTACTTGCGGTGAACACTGCGCGCCTTCGTAACGGATCCTTGTGTGAGCAATGTGGTTTCTTGGCTTCAGGTCATCGTGCCCACCCGGGTCCATCTCGGCACCGGCCTGGGGTACTGGGTTGAAACATTGTTCTCCTCTTTAGAAGTTGTGCACGTCAGGGTTAGCTCAGTCGTCGGCGTATGCCCATGGCTCCTGTGGCTGCAATGAGAAGCCCCGCGAGAATGGGGAGTATCACACCGTCGCCACCGGTCTTTGGCATCACGCCCTGGTGCACATTGGCCACCTGCAGCCATGCACCGTCTGGATAGTCCTGGGGCAGGTCACTCGGCTTAGAGTCAGCAAACAGTGCGTTCTGCTGGTCCGACTCCACGATCGTCTTGCCATTGGCATTTCGTTTGATGCTGATTTTCACCGGGGTAGGCAAGAGTTGATAGCCGTCCGGCGACTTCGTCTCCAACAAGAAGTAGGTTCCGTAGTCCAGTTCGGTCCAGAGGTACTTTCCATCCTCTGTGACCTTGAGGTCCGCAATTTTGTTCGCCGCCGGTCCCGTGGGGTCTTGGTCGTAGATCGCGAACTGCGCCCCGTATTTGTCGCCGTCGCGCGCGGGGATAGTCGTGATGTTTCCTGCGGAGTCCGAATCGACCTTCCATAGATAGAAACGGGTCTTATCGGGTCCGGGATAGCAACCCTCGTCTTCGAGGTCGCCCATCTTCACGCTATTGGCGAAGCCGCCGCGCTCTGCACTGCATTCTGGTACGTCGTCACCGTCACCGGGTGTGACGCCACCTTCCCCGCCTCCGGCCGATTCAGTTCGAGCTTTATCGTATTCTTCCTTATCAAGGGTGAACTTCAGTTTGACTCGGTACCGATGAGTGCCGTCGCCATGCTTGGGATCCTGCCGTCCAACTGCATCGATGGTGCGCTTTTCCCGCATTTCTGGGGAGTCCTCGGAACCTTCTCGGTCACAGTTGTCTAGCCGGAAGCTTCCCGTTTGCAGCACGTCAGATTCTACCACGCACGAAGGTGTGTCTCCCGGTTGTTTGTCCTTGGACGTGTATTCGTCAGTGAAGTACACCTCCGCACCGGTGAGCTTCGCCCCCTTGGGCAGCTTCGGGGTATCGGTGGGCGCCGGGTAAACGTATTCGTTAAGGTCATCAAAGCTCTTAACCGTCACGTCATAGGCGGCAGTGTACGTAACATTGCCTTGGCCATCCGTATCGGAAGTGATGTCGTCGAAGCCGACCTTTCCGTCACCGTTGGTGTCGATGGCAGTCTTGCTCAATGCACCTGGACAGGAATCGTAAGCAGTATCGTTCGTCGGGTCTTCGTCTTTGTCATGGTTAATCACAGACGCCGTGTTAGGGCGACATTCCGCACCGGACTTCAATGTCGCGCCAATGATGACGGTCGCCTTACCGCCGGCAGGCATGGGTCCGAAGAAGTAGGTTTTTGTTATCTCACCGGTTTGGGGGTTCTCGGTGGCAGGTTGAGTGTGGACATTCCCACCGTCGTACCCCTCGTAAACAACCTGGTTGTACTCCACGAGGCCTTCGTAGGTTGCCGGCAGAATGTCGTACAAGGTGAAACCTGACGAAGCACCTTTTCCGATGTTCTCAACCTCCAGCGCCCAATACTTCTTGTTCCTGGGCAAGCCGGCAGCATAGACCTGTTCCAGTCGGGGGTCTCCTGGCTCCAAAGTAGTTTTCTTTGCCTTAAGATCCGAGGGGATCTGCACCCCGGGGTTACTCGTTGCATCGGTGTTGTAGGAAGCAGGAAGGTCCGACAGCCGAGAGACCAGCTGAAAGCTCGGATGCTCTCCGGTTGGGTCGAAAACCCTAATCTGCATGCCCACCTGATCGGCAGTACTTCCGCCGGTACCAAAGCCGAGGTTGCCGTTGCCGTACAACCAGGCCTTACCCCAGACCTTCTCCGGGATCGCTGTATTACCAGACGGGTCTTGAAGCTGATCCGCGGGGATAGTCCACGTCTTCCGTTCTCCTGTATCCATGTTGATGCGCTCAAACATGACGTGTGTCCTTGGGTTCGCCCCGTCTTGCTGCATGCGGGCGGGACTCACCAGACCCCAGAGGTACTGTGGGGCACTGGGGAGGACAACATGATCCTCAGCTCCAGCTTGGAAAGGCGCGTTGTTTTGATTACGGGCAATCTCGCCACGTGGATCCTTCGCACCTACCGCTGGCAGGGGAATCTTATACAGCTGTCGGGTACCGGATGTTGCGGTGTTGCCCACCCACATCACTTCGTTCGATCCACGTAGGTCAAAGGTGCCGGTGTTGATTAGATCCAGGTCGTTTGGCCTTCCGCTGGTCGCCTTGTGGAAAAGGGTCGCCCCCTGAGCATTCTTGACCAGCCCGAGGTCGTACACCTCACCCGTGACCGGATCGATCTGCAGAAGATGGCCCGCGGGGTGGCATTCCTGGAGGCTCGAATTGTGGTTCGCCTGGCTTATGGCGTAGATCCAGTGATCCTTCGTGTTGTAGGACAGCGCGTTGTACACCCAGTTGGAGGGCTTGCCGATGGGGGTAAAAGTACTGCTACCCTCGATCTGCAGGTTGAGCTGTGTGCTCGTGTTTCCCGCCTGTCCACCATTCGGCGTGGCCGACACGTAAACAGCCGTGCCCTTATTGAGTTCGTCTTGGGTGAGCTCTCGGGGACCTTTACGGGTTGTCGCCTCCTCACACTTACACGGCACCGAGACCATGCCATAAACCTTGACCGAGTAATCGTTACCTTGTGTCGACGGCGCATTCGTCAACACCTGTAGGGTATTTCCTGGCCAAGTATTGAATCCCGTCCCTGTACCTTCAAGGTCAAAAGAGACGGAATTTACCTTCCCTGCGCTATTACGACTTTGCACCGTAATACCGGTGGTTTGCACAGCCTTACCGTTCGTGCCGATCCGACCGCCTCCGGGCGGTGGCGTGGTAAACGAGTTGTATTCAACCCCGTTGCTGGTCTCTTTCTTAGTGACAAAAAACCCGCCTAGATCCACATTAAAGGACCTTGTAGTGCTAATTTCTACCCGGGTCAGCGGCAGATCCACCCCCCGCGTACCACTCTTGATGTTAATGCGGAACTTCTTGGCGTTGCTCTTTGTAGAACTTGCAACTTGCTTTAAATCTTCGTCATTCCTCGCATCCGAAAGAGGTGTGTAGAGCTGCGTATCCAGCAGTTTCTCTTCTTTACAGTTTCCCGTTGGAGTCTGCGCCTGCGCCGAAGGAACATTAATTCCTCCAATGGCTCCCACGATGGTCACGAGTGCACCCAGAAGGGCAGCAACGGTTAGAAGACAAATACATGCCCGACTAAGCGCCGCCCCTTGGCGATCTTCGGCCAACTTAAGGTTTTCACCGGTTAATACGCGAGCCATTATCCTTTTCCAGCCTTAGATCCGTTCTTCGACCCACCTGTTAAGGTTTACCTAAAAAACGGATACCCACTCCTTCTTGGCGAGATGAAGGTTAAGCCTTCAAGCTTGCACCCTACACGAACAAGAATATAAGCTTCACAGGTTCCGCTCAATTTTCCGAAAGGTGATTTAGGCTACTCTTAATAGAATCTACACCTTGAGTTCACCGGACAGCAGTGGCACCCCTTCCGGCACCCCGCTACACACCGCCGGCGAAGCCCAACTGGCGCCACGCCTCGTAGGCCGCCACCGCCGCGGCGTTCGATAGGTTCATGGAGCGCCGCCCCGGCAGCATCGGGATGCGTACCTTCGCCGCCACCCGCGGGTCGGCCAACACATCGTCGGCCAGGCCAGTCGGCTCCGGGCCGAAGAGCAGCGCGTCACCCGGCCGGTAGTCCACCTCCGTGAACCACGTGCCCGTCTGCGCGGTGAAGGCGAATACCCGCCCCGAGCCACGTACCGGGTCAGTCACGTGAGCCAGCGCCTCATCGATGCCCTCGTGGACGTGCACGTCTGCCAGTTCGTGGTAATCCAGCCCCGCCCGGCGCACGTGCTTGTCGTCGAACTTGAAGGCGAGCGGCCCAGCCAGGTGGAGCGAAGCCCCCGTGCCCGCGCACATGCGGATGGCGTTGCCCGTGTTCGGGGGGATCTCCGGGCGGTCGAACACTACGTGCAGTGGTGGGTTCACACCCGCAAACTGGTTTTCAGACGTCATTCACCCAATCTAACCGGTACAAATGTAGCCATGAGCAACTCCCCCTCCCGCAGCTTCGACATCACCCTGATGGGTGCCACCGGATTTGTCGGAACCCTAACCGCCGGATACCTAGCAGCACATGCCCCTGAGGAAGTGCGCATCGCACTTGCCGGCCGCAACCAGTCCAAACTGGAGGTCTTGCGCGACCAACTGGCTGCCACCAACCCCCGAGCAGCCGAGTTTCCCCTGGTTATCGCCGATTCCAGCGATAATCGCTCCCTAGAGAAGCTGGTCTGCGATACCCGCGTGGTCATCTCCACCGTCGGCCCCTACTACCGCCACGGCTTCCCGCTGGTCCGCGAATGCGCCACCCACGGTACGCACTATGTCGACCTCGCCGGAGAGGCGCTCTTCATGCGCGAATCCGCTGATTCCTACCACGACCGCGCCACCGCCAGCGGAGCGCGCATCGTCCACGCCTGCGGCTTCGATTCCGTTCCGAGTGACCTGGGAATGCTACTGCTGGGACAGAGGGCGTCCGAAAATAAAGACACCCTCAAGTCCGCCACCATGATCGTGAAGATGAAGGGCGGGCTCTCCGGCGGCACGATCGACTCGATGCGCGAACAATTCGCAGCCGCCAAGGGCAGCCAGGAGAAGAAGCGGCTGCTGGCCGACCCGTACACCCTCTCCCCTGACCGCGCCAAAGAGCCAGAGCTGGGCAAGCAGCCGGACTTCGGTGTGGTGCGGGAAAGCGACATCGGGCGTGCTAGCGCTAGCGACAGTGGCGAGGACGTCTGGGCCGGTCCGTTCATCATGGCGAGCTCCAACACGCGCGTGGTGCGCCGCTCGAACGCACTGCTCGGCTACGAGTACGGCGACAAGCTGCGCTACAGCGAATACCAGTACACCGGCAAGGGGCTGAAGGGGCGCATGCGTGCCTTCACCATGGGCGCGTTGCTCGGCACGGCAGTGACGGCGCTGAACCAGGACAAGCTGCGCACGTTCCTCTCTCGCTGGGTACCTGAGCCCGGCGAGGGGCCGTCTGAGGCCGAACGCGATGCCGGTTTCTTCCATGCTAAGCACTACGGCGTCGGCGCCGGCGGCAGCACGTACACAAACACCATCAGCCTGGACGCCGACCCGGGGTACAAGGGCACGTCCCTGATGCTTAGCGAGGCTGCGCTCACTCTTGCCCTTTGTGACGCCGAGTTGCCTACAGGTTCCCCCTACCAAGGCACAACCGGTGGTGGAGTGCTGACTCCGGCCACCGGCCTGGGGATGCCCTATGTGCAGCGCTTGCGCGATGCGGGCATGAAGTTCAGCGACTAGCTGAACAGGCTCTGTTCGTCGGCTGCCACTCCGTTGACCCGGTTGATGTCCAGGGAGTTCAGCTGGGTCACGTGCTCCGGGGTCAGCTCGTCGAGGGAGGAAACCTGCAGCAGACGCATGGTGCGACGCACCTCACTGGCCAGGATTTCGATGGCGCGATCCACGCCGGCCTCGCCACCGGCCATCAGGCCGTAGAGGTAGGCGCGACCGATCAGGGTGAACTTCGCGCCCTTGGCGATGGCGGCAACGATATCCGCACCATTCATGATGCCGGTATCCATTGCGACGTCCACGTCCTTGCCGACCTCGCGGACGACCTCCGGCAGCAGCTGGAAAGGAACCGGAGCGCGATCCAGCTGGCGGCCACCGTGGTTCGACAGGATGATGCCGTCAACACCCAGGTCGGCCAGCTTCTTAGAATCCGGCAGGTTCTGCACGCCCTTGACGACCAGCTTGCCCGGCCACATCTCGCGGATGGTCTTCAGATCCTCGAACTTGATGGAGGGATCCATCGCGGAATCCAGCAGCTCACCGACGGTGCCGCCGGTGCTGGTCAGGGAGGCGAACTCCAGTGGCGGCGTGGTCAGGAAGTCCCACCACCACCAGGGGCGCGGGATCGCGTTCAAGACCGTTCCCAGAGAAATCTCCGGTGGAATGGAAAAGCCGTTGCGGGCATCGCGTAGGCGGTTGCCTGCCACTGGTGTATCCACGGTGAACAGCAGAGTATCGAAGCCCGCCTGAGCAGCGCGCTCGACCAGCCCGTAAGAGATCTCACGTTCCTTCATGACATATAGCTGGAACCAATTGCGGCCATTCGGGTTGGCCTTCTGCACGTCCTCGATGCTGGTGGTGCCCAGGGTGGACAGGCAGAACGGAATGCCCGCACGGCCGGCGGCACCGGCACCGGCCAACTCGCCCTCGGTCTGCATAAGGCGGGTAAAGCCCGTCGGTGCAATACCAAAAGGCAGAGAGGACGTACCGCCGAAGACCTCCGCAGTCGTGTCCACGTGGGAAACGTCGTTCAGAATTGACGGGTGGAACTCCACGTCACGGAAAGCCTTACGTGCGCGGTTCATGGAAATCTCATTGTCGGCAGCGCCATCGGTGTAGTCGAAGGCTGCAGCCGGGGTGCGACGCTTCGCAATGTCGCGCAGATCCCAAATCGTCTGCGCATTGCTGAGGCGGCGGGCTTTAAAATCCAGGGTCGGCTTCTTGAACTTCAGAAGGTCAAAAATCTCAACGGGGTTTGGAATCTGACGCTTTTGGTGTGCCATCGAGGCTCGCTCTCCTAACAAAGTGTTTTTGGGCTGTGTCCCCGTTCTAGAGGAACTAGGGATCCAACGCTTTCCACGATAGGACGCTTTATTGACTTTTGCCGTGGGGCTCCTGCACACCCTCGTGCGCCATAGCTAAAGAATCTAGCTCGGTAGGCGCTAACTCAGTTCTCCAAAGAACTGCAAAATCCGCTCGCCGATCAGCTGCCGCGACTTCGGCTTTACAAATTGGTGGCCCTCCCCCGGTACCTCCAAGAACTGGGGCGTGCGGCCGTGCGACACCAGCGCGTCATATAGCTGCTGGGATTCCTGCAGTGGGACATTCGAGTCGTTCGCCCCGTGGATCAGCAGTACTGGGGTGGTGATCTGCTCGGCCTTGTGCAGTGGGGAGATCTCCCACAGCAGTTCCGCGTCATGCATGGGATACCCGTACTTGGGGGACGCCGCGCTTGCCAGCCACGGCTCTGTCGATTCGTAATACGTTTCGAAACTCGTCATACCGCAGGCATCCACCACGCCCAGGAACATGTCGGGGTAGCGAGCCGCCGCCAACACAGCCAAGAACCCGCCATAACTGCGACCGCCGAGGAATACCCGCCCAGGAGTGCACAAGTTGGCGTCACAAAGGAAAGAAACCGTATCCGCCACATCGTCGATGGCGGCGAAGCGACCATAGCGATCATCGGCGTGGATGAATGCCCGTCCATTGCCCTTGCTACCTCGAATATTGGGAGTAAATACCGTGTAACCAGCGGCAACGATGTCTGCGAGCACATCGTGGTTCGTGGGGCGCGACTGCCCTTCCGGCCCGCCATGCAGGTGCACATACACGGGGCGCTCCGGCGCAGGTTCCTCGGGCAGATACAGCCATCCGGAAAGCTCCAGCCCGTCGCGAGCGGTGTAATAAACCAGCTCGGGCACATCTCCTTGGCGAGCACGCTCATCTAGGCGGTCACTTCGGTTCGGGTCCAATGGTTCCACGCGCCCGGACTCCAGTCGCA
The DNA here is from genome assembly GCF_056393505.1 of Corynebacterium sp. TUM25015. Classification (NCBI taxonomy): domain Bacteria; kingdom Bacillati; phylum Actinomycetota; class Actinomycetes; order Mycobacteriales; family Corynebacteriaceae; genus Corynebacterium; species Corynebacterium sp. TUM25015. The sequence goes on from NZ_CM150783.1 coordinate 254,869, forward strand.
GGATCTCCACCGTCGGCGGCAGATTCGGCCCCTCGACTGTGAGAGCCAGCAATCGGCCATCGTCGGTGATGGAAAGCCCGGCGGCCACCATGCCCGGCAGCTCCACAGTGCGGCGTACCTGGACGCGCTGTTCGTCGCCCAGGCTTAAAAGCTCAAGATTGGAAATCCCCGCTTGGTTCCACAGGACCGCGGCGGTCGATAGATCCTCACTGATGACGAATTCGTCTACGTCGGCCTCGGGATTGCTAATCAACTCTTCCGATTCGACGCACACCGGACGCTCGCTCTCAATATCAACGACCAGCCGCAGCAGACGCCGCCGCTCCGCCCCGTGGTCGGTGACAACCAGAATCACCAGGCGATTGTCCGCAATCGGCAGAATCCGCCCGTCTTCCGTCGTCGCGCCTGGTTCCGGCGGCAGCAGCGGCATCCACCTGCCCTGCGGGGTGACCAGCAGAAGTTCTCGGTTGCCGCGCGGGCCAACGCGCATCAGGCAATATCCGGCTTCGGCGGCGACCAGCAGCGCATCAATGCGTCGATCCATCACCAGGTAGCGGGATGTGTTGGGGTTCACCAGACGCGCCTCAGTCATACCGTCGGCGGCCACCGCGTCCATAGCCAGGTTGTCGCGGTCCCACTCCACCAGGCGCGTGCGAGCGTCAAAGGTGTTCCTGAGTGGTGACGCCCCCTGCACCCCAGGGTCTGTAGAAACCGTAAAGGTCTCGAGCTTTTCCGAACCTTTAGGGGATACTTCGCAGGCGATCCACTGTGCGTCCGGGGAATGCAGTACGCGCGTCACGGGGCCCTCTGTAGGCAGTTGGACGGGTCGTTCCTTCCCCACTCCATCCTCGGTGAGGGCCGCCTGAACCGCGTAAGGATAACCACCATCGCGGACAATATAGGCAATGGCGGTGCCGTTGGGCGCAAGCGAGGGGGAAGTCGTATGGCGCATGACTCTAGTATTTTAGCGCAGGCTTCCCCGCCACTGTGACGTGGGTCCCAGCTGGTGGGCTGGTGAAAGTTCACGGCACATCTGTCGCAGAGACTCTATGCTGTGGAGACATGAGCATCTACGTGAACGCCTATTCCACCGTCCGAGCGGACGTGCCTTTCAACGGGCCGGGCGAGCCCGCTATCGCCTCCCGCGCTCTGTGCTTCGAGGAAACCGAGCGACCATTTTTGAAGACCACCGCCAACGGCGCTAGTGAGGATGATGACCAGCAGACCCGTGAGCTGCTGGAACATCTAGAGGGCTTCGAGGGATACGCGGCCGAGCAAGGTCAGCAGCGCTTTGGCAGCTTTAATTCCTATATTCACGCTGTGATGCAGCACATCCATAATGTGCGCCGCCACTACGTCTTCGAGCGTAAAGACGACTTTGATTTTTCCCATCTGGGAGACTTCGCCGACTGGGCTCGTGAGGCGAATGCAGTCTTCTTCCTTTCTGATGGCACTGTGCGCAACGCCGGCGGGGCAGATTTGCTGGATCCAGCCCTGGTCGGCAGCTCTTCTTCTACTGGGGCGCAGGAAAACTCTGTGCCCCGTCACCCGGACTCTGCGGAGCGTATGCGGCGCGTACGCAGTGGCCTTTGGCAGCAGGGTTTCCAGGTGGCGCCGACGTTGCCGCCAGTGCGATCCGAAGGCGAGCTGCTGATCCGCCCGGCCGAGGAGGTTTTCAACCGAGCCGTCACCCTGGCCGTAGTGGCGACGGTCGCAGCAAACGTGCTCAATGGAGAGCCCGTGGACTTCGCCTCCCTCCGCGCTGGCTCCCGCCGTTCCTTCGAACATCTCACCCCCGTGGAGCAAGCCTTCCTTGACCGCGCAGAGACTGCGCAGGCTGGTGCGGACGGAAACCTTGCATACAGTCAGGATCTGCAGGAAGATGCCTACCAGCTGGCCTGGGCGTACACCGCCGCAGAGTTCCTTGCCTGGTCAGTAGGCCTCCTTGACATTGATGTTTTCGGTTTCAACCCCGTTGATCTTCCCGCCCTCCGGGGCGCCCTCCGTGCCGTCGATCGTGAGGGACGCGACGCGAGCGAGCTCAACCTGCGCAGCCTCTCCGAGCTCTGCGATGCCTCAGAGTATGTTTATTCCCTGCGCTGGGTATCCGTGGAGCAACAGACCCAGGCGCCTACCGGCTCTATGTCAACCGGCCCTAGCGTTCTGCAGCCCCAGGATCACTCCACGCTGGTAGAACGCCACCGCGCGATCGCCTGGCTCACCGACCCCGCAATCGCATACGACGACGTGGATCTTTCTACCTAAAACGCGCGCGGCCTTATCGGCTGTGCGCCTTAAAGAACGCGGCGACTTCCCCAGTCGCCGTCACGGCATTCGACTTTCTCTCACTCTCAGGGTCACTGGCCGCCGCGCCTGCCTCGCCCGTGCGCTCACCCATCCACGTGTGGCCAGCATCGCCGATGGCTAGGTGAGTGACTTCCATGTTTGGTCCGCAATGCGGCCACTGCACGCGTTGCACAGCATCTGTCACGCGGGTGGAGATCGGCGCACCCACGCAGCGAGAGCGACTTGCGTACTGCTGTGCAAACTCAAATGCGCCCAAGTACTCGTCGCCATAGCGCGGGCCACCGCTGTAGTGGATCGTCTGATCCTTGCGTCCATGGATATCCAGAAAAGGGCTTGTCGCTCCCCGCTTGAAACGCACTGTTTCTGGGTGCTTCGGATCTGAGCCCTTCTCTGCGCAGGCTTTCCACGTTCCCGAGTAGTACGCGGCGGACACTGCCGCGAATGCTGCGAATTCATCTGGCATTTCGCAGGCCAATTTGCCCACGAAACCGCCGCCGTTGGACATGCCAGTGGCATAGATACGGTTGGCGTCGATCTCGTAGGTAGACGAGATTTCGTCCAGGATGTCACGAACAAAGCGCACATCCTCTCCCTTTTTCACGCGCGCGTACGGGGCGCCCTCCCATGCACTACCCACTCCCTGTGGGTATGCCACGATCGCATCTTTGCCCGCCAGGCCCGTGTAGCGCGCCATCTGGTCTGCCTGCTCACGGTAGCCATGAAACGCAAAGATCAAAGGGATGGGCTTGCCGGGTTTGGCGGACTTTTCCTTCTTGGAGTACGGCTTTGCACCCTTAGGTACGTTGATGATGTACCGGCGGTCACGGTTGCTGGAATTGACCAGCAGAGTCTTATTCTGCCCTGGCTTCATGACATCGTGGATAGGGCGGAACTTCTTCGGGATACGCGCAACCGCAGGCGTGACCTGCACATTCTGGCTGGTAGGCGGGATCGCCACAGCCTCTGTAGGGGCATAGTCCGCGGGTTCTTTCACAGTGTTATGGGCCTGTGGATCCTTATGGGTAGCGTGAGTCAGTTTCTGCACTGTCACGCCCACGCCAGCGGCACAAACCAGGAGGAATGCTGCAAACGTTGTCGCCGCGATTCGGCGGCGGCGGAATTGCTGTTCTGTTGGCCGCCTATGCGCTGCGGCGTCTTCCCTGCGGTGCCTTCCAGCAGGTGCTTCCTCATTGTTCTGGTTATGACGCCGTCTGTTCCCCCGCCAAGAATTTTCCGCAGCGTGCGCGCCGTAGCTTCCCGCCTGCGAAAACTCGGCCAGATGGTGATGCTTCTTTCGAGCAGAGTTTCCGCGCTCGCGACGGTGCGCGTCGCGGTTACTGGAGTCGAAAGGTTGGCGGTTCACGTGGACGATTGTTCTTTGCCCTTGCGCTTGTGTCAATCACCACACCCCGTGTTCAAGATCACTAAGCCGTTCAGTGCGCTAAGGCTGCTACCGCTTAGCGGAAGTCTCGCGCCCCCGCATGCGCACCTGCGATCTCGCCTGCCGGGCGTAACTGAGTTTCCACCTGTTCCAATAGATCTGCCGTCACCGCAGCAGCTCCTTCTGCGTTGTGTACGATCCCTCGCACGACCAGGATCTTCGCATTCAATGCCACTGCCCGCTGCCGCGTCCACAGTCCTGGCGAGACCACAATATTCGCCAGCCCTGTCTCGTCTTCTAACCCAAAGAACACCACTCCACCTGCGGTCATGGGACGCTGCCGATGTGTCACCACGCCAGCGACGCGCACGCGGGTGCCATTGGGAACGTGCAACAGACTGTCGGCGGTCACCACTGCTGCACCACCTGCATTGCTTGCACCACTTGCACCGTTTGGGCGTCGGTGCCACTGGTTCAGATACGAGCGGAGTAACTGCACCGGATGCTCATCAGTTGTTACGCCCGTTGCTTCTAGTTCTGACGCCGCCATCTCAAAAGCACTCATCCCCGGCAAAGCTGGCGCATGTACCCCGGACGTGCCCGGAAGCATTCCGGGGCGTTCGGTCGCAGCCACCCCGGCAGCCCATACCGCCTGGCGGCGGGTCAGTCCGAGACTCCCCAGCGCTCCAGCGCGAGCCAACTTCTCCACTTGAGCCGTGGTCAGGCCAGCCTCTCGCGATAGGTCCTCCACACTGGTGAAACGTCCGAGCCTTTCACGTGCTTCCACAATGCGCCCCGCTACTTCGGCGGAGATACCCTTTACTCCTCCGGCACCACTAAGTCCCAGGCGTATCTGCCCCACCGGCTCAGCGGTGCCGCGCCCTAGCCCATGAACTCCCGTTGGTCGGTTGGAACGTGGGGGCGTCGCTAAGGGAACGACGGCATCGGCCTGCACGGCAGAAGCGTTCACGTCTACGGGAAGAACCTGCACTCCATGGCGGCGAGCATCCGCCAACAGGGATTGTGGCGAATAGAAACCCATCGGCTGTGCCCGCAGCAGCGCCACACAGAACTCCGCCGGGTAGTGATATTTGAACCACGCGGAGTAGTAAACAAGGGAGGCGAAGGACTGCGAGTGCGACTCGGGAAAGCCATAGCTGGCAAAGGCCACGATCTTGTCCCAGAGCCGGTCGGCTATAGCGCCCATAATGCCGTTTTTATTCTTTAACCCCTGGTAGAAGCGCTTTTTCAATCGCTCCATCTTCTGCGGAGAACGTTTTGATCCCATCGCCCGACGCAAGGAATCAGCCTCGGCGCCGGTGAACCCCGCCGCATCCACGGCCATCTGCATCAGCTGCTCTTGAAATAGCGGAATGCCCAGAGTTTTTGTCAGCGCGGGCTCCAGGCATGGATGGTCAAAAGTGACGGGCTCCAGGCCATTGCGGCGGCGAATATATGGGTGCACGGAGCCGCCTTGAATGGGGCCGGGGCGGATCAGCGCTACTTCCACTACGAGGTCATAGAACGTACGTGGCTTCAGACGCGGCAGAGTGGACATCTGTGCGCGGGATTCCACTTGAAACACTCCCACTGCATCGGCACGGGCAAGCATTGCATAGACCTCCGATTCGGTAGGGTCCAGTCGCCAAAGCTCGACGTTCCGTCCGCGGTGCGCACGCACCTGATCCACCGCATGGTGAAGCGCTTCCAGCATGCCCAGCCCCAGCAGGTCGAACTTCACCAACCCCACGGCGGCGCAGTCGTCCTTATCCCACTGCACCACGGAGCGCCCCTCCATCCGCGCCCATTCTGTAGGTACGACCTGTGCGATAGGACGATCACAGATCACCATTCCACCGGAGTGGATTCCTAGGTGTCGGGGATGATCCCGCATCTGTTCGGCGAGGTCATAAACAATCTCAGGGGTTTGTTCTGGGTGACGATTCCATGCGTCGATCTGGCCCGGCGCGTAGCCGAGTGCCCGGCCAGCATCGCGGATCGCGCCACGGCGGCGATAGGTAATCACGTTTGCCACTTGCGCGGCATTCTCACGCCCATAGCGGGAGTACACGTATTGGATCACCTCCTCGCGCCTTCCCGACTCGATGTCGAGGTCAATGTCGGGCGGCCCGTCGCGTTCCGGGGAGAGGAAGCGCTCAAATAGCAGCCCCGACGCCACCGCGTCCACCGTCGTGATCCCCAGAGCAAAGCACACTGCAGAGTTCGCCGCAGACCCACGTCCCTGGCAAAAGATGTTGCTCTCGTGACAGAAGGAGACAATGTCGTGGACGATGAGGAAGTAACCGGGGAAGCCTAAGTGTTCGATCGTTTCCAGCTCGCGGTCAATGGTGGCCCACGCCTGGTTGGCGGCTGCAGAAGAACCGCGCCGTCCATAGCGCTCAGCTCCGCCGCGGGCGGTAATAGCGCGCAACCAGGACATTTCCGTGTATCCCTCCGGTACGGGGAAATGCGGCAGGTTCGGCGCAACGAGATCCAGGGTGAAGGCGCATTCGCGGGCGACCTGCACGGAAGTCTCGACGGCACGGGCTAGCCACTCACAATCGCCGGCGAGCTGCAGCATCTCCTCCCCCGAGCGCAGCCACGAGCCGCCCACCGGGTGGACGGTCGGCTCTGCGGCAGCGACGTCTGTGCGTTCGCGCAGCGCCGCCTTCGCCCCGGCCAACCGGGAGTGTTTCGGTGTGGCGCATGTAGGGGCACTGCTAACGATCTCACGCAGTCCGTAGTGCATCGCCAGGGCGTGGAGGCGTTCGTTGCGATCGGCATCCGCCGGGTTCATTGTGTGCTGCAACTCGACCACAACATTGGCCGTGCCAAAAAGCTTTATTAACCGCGCTGCCGTGTATGCGCTTGTCGTGCTTTCTGCCCACCGCCAGTCGAGAAGCACGAGCCAGTGGCCGCCCGCTGCCTCTGCTAGCTGGGAGAGGTCGGGGTACCGTACGGAATCTTTGTCGGGGTCGGCCATACGGGCGTCAGTTATAAGGCGACTTAGCCGCACATAGCCTTCGCGTCCTTTGCACAGCACTGTGAGAGGCACGTCGAGGCTCAGCTCAGCGCCGAACACCGTCGCGAGGTTCGTTTCGCCAGCATCGGAGCTCCCTGTGCTCTCAGCCACCGCCGTTGCGAAGCGCGCTGCCCCATAAAAGCCATCGCGATCTACACATGCAAGAGCGCTTAGCCCCAGTTCGCGCGCCGCTGCAACCATTTCCTCGGGTTGGCTCGCGCCGCGCAGGAAGTTGTAGGTGTTGCAGGCATGAAGCTCGGCAAAGGCGATTCCGGTTTTTCTTGTTGACGCCCCTTCACCCCCAGTTACTCCCGTCTCCTCCCCTATTCCTATTGCCCGCAGGTTCCGCAGTCCAGGGCCTTGCCCAGACAGCACGCTTTCGAGCTGTTTCCAACTCAGTGGTGAGCCTAGGGAGAAACTTCTGGACTGTGGCTTGCGCGACTCATTAGACACAGGCCAACTATAGAACACATATTCTATTAATGGCTAATGTGTAGCTACTTCCGAAAAAGCTCAAACTGAAACTAGACTAAGTTGTTCATTTTGGTTTAGACTGCTACCTTAATCGCACAGTTCAGCCCGGGCGTTCCAAAAAGATCCGGGCCCATGACAATCCAGGAGGATTCCCATGTCCCTTCGCCAGAAGGTTGCAGCCGGAGTAGCTGCGGTAGCTATGGCTTTCAGCCTTTCCGCCTGCGGCGGTGACGATGACACGATCAAGATCGGCACCACCGACCAGGGCCAAAAGCAGTGGCAGGTCTTCGAACAGAAGGCTAAGGAAGAAGGTCTGAATGTCGAGCTGGTTCCATTCGGCGACTACAGCCTGCCGAACCGTGCTCTGCAGGACGGCGAAATCGTCGTCAACAACTTCCAGCACCTGATGTTCCTGGCTGACTTCAACGTCAACAACGATTCCAACCTGGTACCGATCGGTGCAACCGAGATCATCCCGCTGGGCGTGTACTACCAGGATCACAGCGAAGTTAAGGACATCGAGGAAGCCGGCGAGGTCGCCATCCCGAACGATCCGACCAACCAGGGGCGTGCCCTCCACGTGCTGGCATCCGCCGGTCTGGTGAAGCTGAAGGACGATAAGGTTCTCTCCCCGACTCCGGCCGATGTTGATGAAAGCAAGTCCAAGGTCAAGGTCACCCCGGTTGATGCAGCCCAGACCGTAACCGCCTACAAGGACGGTACCCCAGCCGTCATCAACAACTCCTTCCTGGAGCGCGGCAACATCGACCCGAAGTCCTCCATTGTCCAGGATGACCCAAAGGCAGAGGCTGCAAAGCCATTCATCAACGCCTTCGTCACCACCGAGGAGCACAAGGACGATGAGGATCTGAAGAAGCTCGTCGACATCTGGCACTCCAAGGACGTTCAGGATGCGCTGAACGAGCAGTCCAAGGGCACCTCCGTCGAGGTCAAGATGGGTCCAGACGAGCTGTCTAAGATCCTGAAGGACACCGAAAAGCAGATCAAGAAGTAGCTCCCTTCCCTAACCCCCACTCTCAAAAGAGGTTCCCTATGGCTTCAGACGCGAAACCTAGCGTCGACCAGCCCAGTGCCGGCACCACCGGCACGAGCAACACTGGCACGAGCAACACTGGCACGAGCAACACTGGCACAGACATCGTCTTCCGCGATGTGACGAAGGTTTTCAAGCAGGGCAAGAAAGAAGTTCGAGCCCTGCAGGACATCACCACTCATATCCCGGCGGGATCCATCGTCGGCATTATCGGCTACTCCGGTGCAGGCAAGTCCACCCTCGTCCGTCAGATCAACGGCCTGGATCGCCCCACCAGCGGGCAGATCCTGCTGGATGGCCAGGACATCGTTCCCCTACCGGAATCGCAAATGCGCAAGCTGCGCAGCGATATCGGCATGATCTTCCAGCAGTTCAACCTTTTCTCCTCCCGCAACGTGGCAGGCAACGTGGCCTACCCACTACGCCTGCAGGGCATGCCTAAGCAGCAGCGCGAGGAACGAGTGAAGGAGCTGCTGGAGTTCGTCGGCCTTTCCGATAAGGGCAAGGCCTACCCGGAGCAACTCTCTGGCGGTCAGAAGCAGCGCGTCGGCATCGCCCGCGCGCTGGCTACCAACCCCAGTTTGCTGCTGGCCGATGAAGCCACCAGTGCACTGGACCCCTCCACCACGCGCGACGTGTTGGAGCTCCTCCGCAAGGTCAACCGTGAGCTCGGCATCACCATCGTCGTGATCACTCACGAGATGGAAGTTGTGCGCGCCATCGCGGACTCCGTCATCGTGATGGAGAACGGCCGCATCGTGGAACAGGGCAGCGTTTACGAAGTCTTCTCCAACCCGCAGACGCAGACTGCGGCCAACTTTGTGGCCACTTCCCTGCGCAACACTCCGGATATGGTTGAGGCCGAGGCGCTACAGTCCGAGCACGGTCGCCTCTTCACTGTGACTATGGCCGAGGGAATTGGTTTCTTCGACGCCGTATCCAAGCTGTCTGCTGCAGGAGTGACGGTCAACATCGTCCACGGTGGCGTCACTACCCTTCAAAACCACAGCTTCGGTCGCCTTACCTTGCGCTTGACGGCGCACGATGCCGCCGGCGAGCAGGCAATTGAGGAGTTCCACAGCCATATGCAGTCCTCCACCGAGATTGAGGAGATCCGATGAACACGATGACCCTCGCGCAAATGGATTGGGATCGCTACGGCAACACGTTCCAAAAGGCCATTTTCGACACGCTCTACATGGTCTCGATCACGCTTGTGATCTCCTCGGTTCTAGGCCTGATGATCGGCCTGCTACTGTTTACCACCCGCAAGGGCGGCATTCTGCAGAACCGTGCGGTCTACTGGGTAACGAACTTCCTGGTGAACTTCATCCGCCCGATCCCGTTCATCATCTTGCTGACAGCGATCGGTCCGCTGACTGACCTAGTGGTGCAGAGCCGTATCGGCACCGAGGCCGCGATCGTCGGTATGGTCGTCGCCGCGACTTTCGGCGCTGCCCGCATCTTCGAGCAGAACCTCGTGGCCATCGACCCGGGCGTGATCGAGGCGGCCAAGGCGATGGGTGCCTCGCCGCTGAAGATCATCTTCTCGGTAATCATCCCTGAGGCGCTGGGGCCGCTGATCCTAGGCCTGACCTTTATGTTTATCGCCATTGTCGATATGTCCGCCATGGCGGGATACATCGGCGCCGGTGGCTTGGGTGACTTCGCGATTGTCTACGGTTATCGCTCGTTTAATGACGCCGTAACGTGGACGACCGTTGCAGTAATCATCGTCATCGTGCAGATCGCGCAGCTGGGCGGAAACTGGCTATCGAAGAAGATCATGCGCCGCTAGTTAGCGACGAAACCCCGGGTGCTAGTTCAAATCTGAACTGCCCCGGGGTTTTTCTATGGGTTTAGAACTCCGCGTCCCACGTCACGGTCTGTTTGGGCTTCTTGCCGCAAGAGGGAACGGATGTACCACCCGAGCGCGAAGTCAGGCGCACCGTGATTTCTTTATGTGCACCAGCTTCGTCGGTAACGCGCACAATGCGCACCTCGGTGCCAGCGTCCGTGGCTTCAGCCTCGGCTGCTTCCGGCTTACGAACGTGCATCGTTGCCAGTTTGACGGGGCGGCCTTCTTTAGACATCTTCTCCGCGACGGCAAGCTCCGCGACCTGCCCAACCGGATCCCACAGCCCGCGGCCACGGCAGCCTTCCAGCCACAGTTCGCCCTGCTTGGCGCGTTCCAGCATGCTGCGAGCTCCGGCAGTGCCGAGTCGGCCATAGGAGTAGTTGGTCGGCAGCAGAATCATGGAGGGGGCAAAGCGATGCCCCTTGGTGTGGGAGGATTCCCAGACTATTTCTCCGTATTCGGCGGTGAGCTCGTCGGCGACAGGACGGCCGAATACTGCGCAGCATTTGTCGCGTTTGCCGTGAGTACACACCAGTAACAGCGGACCGTCGATGCGCTGGCCGCCGGCTGCGCCGGGAGCGCTGAGGTCAAGATCGAGCAGTGCCTCCGGACCGGATATCTGCAGACTTTCGAGAATGGGCGTGGGATCATCGCCATAGCCCTCGGCCCAGCTGATGTAGAGCTGGCGGGTGGGGTTGGCGGCACGTTGCTGGCCTTCCCGGCCGGGACGCCGGATGAACTGCAGCTGAGCATTGTTTTCTGCGAGGAATTTCTCAATTTTTGTGCTGAGCTCTTTCCCCAAGGCATCGCCGTCGAGGATATCGTGCCCCCAGGCGGTGAGGTGCTCCAGGGCAAGGACCAAGCGACCCGGCTTAGCGGTGCCAGGAAGAGTCTCATCGGTCCGTTGGGAGCACATGTCCGCGTAGATTCCGCCTAAGGTGTCAGCGCTGGTTTTGAGCTGTCCGGCCTGGGCGTTCCTAGTTGTTGGCATGTTATCTAGAGTAGCAAGTTACGGGGGCATAGCTTTGCTAATAGGTGGCTTCGATCCGCCATTGTTTCCCTTTGCACACCAGTAGAAATGCCTGTTCGCCCGGCGCGTCATGACGGGTATTGCGCGTTTCCTCCTCACGGGGTGACATCCGGGCAGAGATCTGCAGTCGGGCATAGCGCTTCCCCTCTGCCCACCAGTGTTCATCAACGGGCCAGGGGCCAGCCCAGCCGGTGATGTGCAATCGTCGGCCACCCCAACGCAGAGTTTCCGGTGGTGCGCTCATCAAACCCCGGCCTGTAACGTGCACTGGATTCTCGTGGCGGTCCAGTAGCGTCAGTCGTGCTGCGGGGTGTGCGGCGCTGGGGTTGCGGGCGTCACGTGATCCGGGTGCCCCGATCAAGCCGGGCAGGGGGTGCAGGAGTTGGCCTTCCCACTGGCGAGTAGTCAGGGCGGTGATGGCCTCTGGATCATCTTCTCCATAGGGAACGGTAACGATGCGCCGCGCCACTGCACGACCGCCGCGGTGGATGGGACGCAACACACGGTTCATACCAATCAACGCTTGCGCCCGCCCGGCGGCAGCCCGCGCGGCCCGGATGCCTTCGTCTGGTCCACCCCATAGTGGCGCGGCGAGGCTCCCTGCTGGGACGGTTTCCACGGGCACAAGCTCAATGCATGTGACACCAGCGGTGCTATCCGCCCAGTCGAACCCAGCATCAGCCCCAACATCAGCACCCGCGTTAGCTCCCGCGTTAGCTCCCGCACCTGCTCGCAGGCGGGTGAGCCAACCGTCGAGTTGCCAGCGCACTCGCTGGGCTGTGTCTTGTTCCGAGAGGGGCTCACGGCACCGCCAGAGCCGCTCAATAACGGTCGGCCCAGCATAGCCAGCTGGGGGTTCCAAGTAGGCCCGCACAGCCAGGCGCAGGCAGGCCTCCCCCGCTGCGAAGAGCTTATTATGCAGCGCAGTGGCCACATGCCGGGCAATGAAAGCGGCAGTTTCAGTGCGGGCGATAGGCTCCTCTGCTTCGTAGCGCAGTTCCAATTCTTCGCGGCGTCGTCGGGGCGCGACATCCCTATCCACATGGCCACTGGCAATGCGGTGCCAGGTCACGGCCTCCTGCCCGAAACGCGCTGCTACGTCTGCCCGTGGAAGGTCGGCAAAGTCTCGCATCGTACGCAGTCCCAACTGCTGCAACGTAGCGCTTAGCTGTACGGGGGCGCGCAGCTCCGGCTCAATTCCCAACACGTCGATCGGCAGTTCGGCGATAAACTCTGCGCTCTCTCCCGGAGGGATAGTCCTGCCCAGCCGTGCTGCCCATACCGCCGACACCAGGTCGTCGGCCACCCCTGCCATACAGTCAGCGTGAATCCGTGCGGCAGCGTCCAGCAACTTTTCTACCGCAGTGTCCTCGTCGCCGTAATACCTGGATAGTGCATCCACGGGGAAGGCCAGTAAACCTGGTCGCAGGGTCTCCACCACCGCACTAACGTCCTGCAGTGCGTTCAGTACATCCTCGTGTACCGCCGCTTGCCGGTTCGGATCATCCGCAGCCACGTTCAACTGTGGATAGGCCGCCAACGCGTGACGCTGCTTCATACCGATCTTGACGCCATGGCTCCGCGCAGCCGCGTTGCAAGCCAGAACTCGGTAGTCCGTAATCACCGCGGCAGGCGCCAACACATCCCACCCATGTGATTGAGCCTGGACATACACCGGCCAATCCGGAAACCACAGCACAGCCACTCGTACATTGTGGGGCGCCTGTGTTGCGCTCCCCGCTGTGCTACCGGCCATACCCACTGCTCTACCCAGAGTGGGCATAAGTCACGCCTTCTATACCTGCTGCATCTGCTGCGCCTGTATCCACAACATTCTCAGCACCAATCGTCGCCTGCACTGTACGTGGCGGTTGGGCCTTCCCCCACACGCGTCCCTCGATCGCCACGGCGCGGATCCGCCCACCACCGCGGCGCAACCCTTGCACACCACATACGTGCAGATCCACATGCATCCTCGCTTGTGGCCACGCCTGCCCACACACCAGCAGGGCGCATTCGCTTTTCCGCAACCGTGCCTCCACCGGTCGCATAAAAGTCGCACTCACAGCACCGCTCTGCCCGCCGGCTGCGAACAGCACCGCATCCATCCCCTCTACCAGCGTCCCTAACACCGCTGCGGTATGTGGTGTGGAGTCTGGTACGAGCACTAGCCTTTCCACATCCCCACCAGCGGCAGCCACTGCCGCAATCGCCAGTCGCGGATAGTCCACCACCGCCACGCACATCCCCTGCGCTGTGAGATGTGCGAGCATATCCACCAATACTGCGGGACAGTCCGACACCTGCGTTGCCTGCCCGCGCGCCACCCCACCGCCCGGTAGGTGCTCGGCCAGCCACTGCGGCACCGGCGCAACACACACATTGTCTTTTCTTTGTGACGCCTCGTTCCCCGTCGGCACTACCTCCAGTACCGAAGCGCTGGAAATACCGGATGTCAGAGCACCTCCAGATTCGATCTGCCGCATCTTGTGCCGCAAACTGGCGATCGTCGTTGCCTCCACCTGCCGTGTAGTCTGCTTTCTCGCCTGTGTTTCGGCCTGAGCCATACCCGTCACCTCCCTTCCCTGTTCCACCGCAACATGTTCTAGGCATCTTCTACCAGTGCCCGTGGACATATCCGCACAACCAACAACACATATTAGAACACATGTTCTATCCTGATGGTTGCGAATATATCCCTCCCCTAAAGAGACGTCAAACACGCGACTAAAGACGCAGACTGGAAGGGGCGGAGAAGGTGGCGTCACCTAGAATGGGCAGTCATGAGCTCCAAAAACCACAACGAGCCCGTCATTGCCCCACCTACCGTCGTGCGCGCCATTGGGTCGGCACTTTTCGGCCTAGCGGTAGGCATCATGGCAGCTCCGCTAGCGCCTGGCTTTCAGGTCATTGTCTTGGTAGCCACCGTCGGTGCAGCGCTGTTGCTAACGTTTAGCCACCCATATCGCAGGCAGGTGCGCGAAGAAGTAGAAAAGCGCGGCGAGCGCTATCGCACCAGCGCATCGCAGGTTGCGCCGCTATTCCCACTGTGGATCGCCCTCATGGCGATACCGCTACTCAATACTCGCTCGTGGGCGTTGATGGCTATCGCGTGGGTTATCGCCGGAGCATACACCTGGTTCGTTTACCCACAGATCGACGGCACGGCGCACATCAAGCCAATCGGTACGGCCAAGAAGAAGCGCTAGTACACAAGAAACAGCCCGCCCCCACCATGCGGCGGAGACGGGCCGAAAAGTTCTCGGCTTTAAGTTAAGAGCCGGAGATCGAGGAGCCGGAAGCACCCGAGCCAGACGGAGCAGTGCCCTTCTTCACGACAATCGGAGTGCCATTGTCGAAGACCTTGTAGTTATTAACCACAGCACCAACCTTTAGTCCAGCACCGTTCTTGTAGGTGCCTTCCTTCTCTGGAACCTTCCACGTGAAGTCCAGCAGCAGCGGAGTAGCCGTATCAACAGTGGGCTTGTGCTTGATCAGCAGCCCTTCCTCCCAGGAAACATGAACCTCGGTCTTGTCCTTGTTCTGAGTCACTGCATACTCGCTCTGCCCCAGCTCGTGGACAGAGTCACCGCCGATCAGACTTCCCTTAATACGCTCAACCTTGAGCAGCTGGAACCCCTTAGGCATCCACTCAATAATCTCGTTAACGGTGGTCTTACCCTTGACGCCCTGAACCTCAACGCGAGTCTTTACAGTAGCCCCCGGAGCAACGGTAGTCGCACCGTGAACCTGCTTGTACAGATCAACATTAAAGGCCGGGCCGCCAAGGTTACCCAGCTTATCCTTGGCACCCTGCGGAACATCCAGATCCTTCTTGCCACCAAGGGAGCCAACCAGTCCACCTAGGGAACCAGCCGGAGCTGCAGATGCAACACTTACCCCGCCGAAAGCCAATGCAGATACTGCAGCGATGGCAGTTGCGCTACGAACAAACTTGGAAGTCATAGATATGTACCTTTTTCTATGGGAAATGCGAAATAGAAATGAAAACCCAACTTTTGCATAGCCATGCAAAATGGCTATGCGGTACAGCTTAACCTAGTTTGAGGCGCAAAATAAGAATTCCGGAAGTTTTTCTTACTCCCACTCAATAGTTCCCGGCGGCTTGCTGGTTACATCCAGCACAACGCGGTTTACTTCCTCCACCTCATTAGTGATACGCGTCGAGATTTTCTCCAGCACATCGAAAGGAATTCGCGTCCAGTCCGCAGTCATTGCATCTTCACTGGACACCGGACGCAGTACGATCGGGTGACCATAGGTGCGCCCGTCGCCCTGCACGCCCACGGAACGCACATCTGCCAACAGCACCACCGGGCACTGCCAGATCACGTCATCCAAGCCAGCGGCAGTCAGCTCCGCGCGGGCAATCGCGTCGGCAGCGCGCAAAGTCTCCAAACGCTCCTCGGTTACCTCACCGATGATGCGGATACCCAAGCCTGGCCCCGGGAATGGCTGGCGCGCTACGATTTCCTCCGGCAGACCCAACTCGCGACCCACTGCACGTACTTCGTCCTTGAACAGCAGGCGCAGTGGCTCTACCAGCTCAAACTCCACATCGTCCGGCAGGCCACCGACGTTGTGGTGGCTCTTAATGTTTGCGGTACCAGCGCCTCCACCGGATTCCACAACATCCGGGTACAGAGTGCCCTGTACCAGGAAGTCCACACTGGACCCCTCCGGGGCATCGGCCAGCACACCGGCAACGGCGCGCTCGAAGGAGCGGATAAACTCCGCGCCAATAGCCTTACGCTTTGCCTCTGGTTCGCTCACGCCGGCCAACTTGTTCAGGAATGCCTCGCGCTCATCCACCGTCACCAGCTTCGCGCCGGTGGCAGCCACAAAGTCCTTCTCCACCTGCTCGCGCTCACCGGCGCGCAGCAGGCCATGGTCTACGAATACGCATGTCAGGCGATCACCGATTGCGCGCTGCACAAGCGCAGCGGCCACCGCGGAATCCACGCCTCCCGACAGGGCACAAATCGCGCGTCCTTCGTCGCCGATCTGCTCGCGTACCTGCTCGATAAGCTGCTCGGCAATGTTGCCCGCGGTCCACGTCGGCTCCAGGCCTGCGGTCTCCAGCAGGAAGCGGCGCAGCACCTCCTGCCCCTTCGGAGAGTGCAGCACCTCTGGGTGGTACTGCACACCCGCCATGCGCTTTTCCGGACATTCGAAGGCAGCCACCGGCGCACCCTCGGTGCGGGCGGTCACGGCAAAGCCCTCCGGGGCCACAGATACGGAATCGCCGTGGCTCATCCACACCTGCTGGTTACTGCCCATGTCTGCGTGGAGTACGCCAGCTTCCGATTGAATCTGCAGCTCCGTACGTCCGTATTCACGCTGGCCGGTCTTTGCAACGGTGCCACCCATGGCCTGAGTCATCGCCTGGAATCCATAACAGATACCGAATACCGGCACGCCCAGTTCCAACAGTCCGGGTTGAAGCGAGGGGGCGTCATCCGCGTAAACAGAAGAAGGACCACCGGAAAGAATCAGAGCCGCAGGGTTCTTCGCGGCAACCTCTTCGGCAGACATGGTGTGCGGGATGACCTCGGAATACAGGTTAACCTCGCGCACACGGCGGGCAATGAGCTGTGCGTATTGCGCACCGAAATCCACGACAAGCACGGGCCGTGGAGCGGCGGCAGCTGGGTCTTGTTGAGTCACAGTTCCTAACCTTAACGCACGTTCACCCCGCGCAGCACACCGGTGGCGCTACCCCCGGTTATCCGCGAAACGCTGCTTGTACCAATCCATCGACGGCGGAGAGAAAATCAGCGCCAACGATACCGCTGCCACCACCCCGAAGATTGCCGCCAGCCAGAACACTCCCGACTGGATCACCGTAATCGTAATCAGCACCAAAGTGACGTGCGTGAGCACCAGCCCCGACACACCCCATGTGCGCCCCTGAATAATCATCGCCCCGAACAACACGAAGGCGAAGAAATACAGCCCCACCATCACACCAGTGGCGCCAACATTCATCTGCACGGTTTCGTCGCCCTGCTGTGGCTTATAGCCGACGTACAGGACGAGCGTCGCGATGATGCCTACCACGCCGATTACTATTGACGCCCACGACAGCACCGCCAGTTGCATCGGCAACCGGTCAGTTGTGCGCTGCCACCACTGGGAAATCTTCATGCGGATCAGTTATGTTCTTTCTTTTTCTTAGCGAACGACCAGGTCGACCTTTTGGAAGCTCTTGATATCCGTGTAGCCACACTTTGCCATCGAGCGACGCAGAGCACCGATAATATTTTCATCGCCAACTGGGTTGGAGGTCGGACCAAAAAGCAAGGTCTTCAATGGCTGTGGCTCACCCAGGCCAACTTCTTCCACCACACCGCGCGGCAACTGCGGGTGACCTGCAGTGGATGGCCAGTACCAGTTCGGGGCGCCTGCAGAAGCTGCGGTAGCCAAGGGCAGGCCCAGGGACACAGCATCAGCGCCGCAGGCGATAGCCTTTGCCACGTCGCCGGAACGGGTCAGCGAAGAGTCGGCGATGATGTGCACATAACGGCCACCCGTCTCATCCAGGTAGTCACGACGCGCAGCAGCCGCATCGGCGATGGCAGTAGCCATCGGCACATCGATACCCAGGGACTCGTTGTTGGTGGTGTGGCCGGAGCCAATGATCACACCAGCGGCGCCGGTGCGCATCAAGTGCATTGCGGTGGTGTAATCCACCACGCCGCCGGCGATAACTGGAATGTCCAGGCTGCCGATGAACTCCTTCAGATTCAGTGGCTCACCGTCGCGGTGCACGTGCTCGGCGGAGACCAAGGTTCCCTGCACCACCAGCAAGTCCATACCGGCCTTAATCAGCACCGGAGCTAGTTCGCGGGCGTTCTGTGGGGAAACACGGATGGCAAAACGCACGCCGGATTCTCGCACCTGGTTCAGGCGCTCCTGCAGCAGATCCACATTGAGCTCCAGGGAATGCAGGCGCTGTAGCTCCGCGTTGGCGCCGAAGATACCGGAGCCCGAGGTGGCGTCCACACCTTCCTCGTCGAACAGGGCAGCATCGGCTTTTCGGGCAGCTTCAACGACCCCGCGCAGGGCAGCGTCCAGATCTTCCACGCGACCCCACAGGCCTTCGGCGTTGATTACTGGCAGACCGCCCAGCTGGCCGAACTCGATAGCGAATTCAGGAGTAACGATCGAGTCGGTCGGGTGGGACATCAGTGGAATATCGAACGAATATGCATCGATCTTCCACGACGTGTCTACATCGTGCGAGCTGCGGGTACGCCGCGAGGGAACGATGTCGATCTGGTTCAGGCCATACACCCGGCGCGCGGTGCGCGAGCGTCCGATGTCCACATATTCCTGCATGAGGGTGTCACTCCTAAAAAGTGTGCTCTGACTAGCTAAGGCTGGGTTTTAGCGATTCGGGTTGTAGTTCGGAGCTTCCATGATGCCCTGCACATCGTGCGGGTGGGACTCACGCAGGCCTGCACCGGTAATGCGTACAAATCGTGCGTTCTGCAGCTCTGAGATCGTCGCCGCGCCCGTGTAGCCCATCGCTGCGCGCAGGCCACCGACCTGCTGGTGCAGGATGGAGCTGATGGAACCGCGGAAGGGGACGCGCCCCTCGATACCTTCCGGCACCAGCTTCTCCTCGGACTTCACATCTGCCTGGAAGTAACGATCCTTGGAGTAGGAGCGCTTCTCGCCGGTAAGGCCGCGCCCTTGCATCGCACCCATGGAGCCCATGCCGCGGTAGCGCTTGTACTGCTTGCCGTTGATGGTCACGATCTCACCGGGGGTCTCAGCGGAGCCGGCGAGCATGGAGCCCAGCATGACGGTGGATGCGCCGGCGGCCAGTGCCTTGGCGATGTCCCCGGAGAACTGCATGCCACCGTCGGCGATGATCGGCACGCCTGCCTTCTTGGCCGGCACGGAGGCCTCCATGATGGCCGTGATCTGCGGAGCACCAACACCGGCAACAACGCGGGTGGTGCAGATGGAGCCGGGGCCAATACCGACCTTGATAGCGTCAGCGCCTGCCTCGATCATGGCCTGCGCGGCCTCGCGAGTAGCCAAGTTGCCGCCGACGACGTCGACGCGGTCGCCGAACTCCTTCTTCACGCGGGAAACCATGTCCAGCACGCCACGGTTGTGTGCGTGGGCGGTGTCGACAATCAGCACGTCCACGCCAGCATCTACGAGGCTGCCAGCACGGGTCCATGCATCTTCGCCAGTACCAATGCCTGCAGCGGCCAGCAGGCGACCAGAGGAATCCTTGGCAGCCAGCGGGTACTGCTCGCGCTTTGCGAAGTCCTTCACCGTGATCAGGCCAGTCAGCTTACCTGCACCATCGACGATGGGCAGCTTTTCCACCTTATGCTCAGACAGCAGGCTGAGGGCAGCTTCGGCAGATACGCCTTCCTGGGCGACAACCAGCGGCATGGGGGTCATGGCTTCGGAGACCTTGCGGCTGAAATCAGTCTCGAAGCGCATATCGCGGTTCGTGAGGATTCCCACCAGCACGCCTTCATCGTCCACCACAGGCAGGCCGGAGATGCGGTAGCGAGCGCATAGCTCGTCCACCTGTTGGATGGTCATGTCCGGGGAAGCGGTGATTGGGTCGGTAACCATGCCGGCCTCAGAGCGCTTCACGATTTCTACCTGCTGTGCCTGGTCCTCGATGGAGAGGTTGCGGTGCAGCACGCCGATGCCACCGTGGCGAGCCATGGCTACTGCCATGCGAGCTTCCGTCACCGTATCCATTGCCGCGGAGGCCACGGGAATGTTCAAGTTGATGTTGCGGGTGAACTGGGTGGCGGTATCCACTCCGGAGGGGATCACTTCAGACGCTGCGGGCAGCAACAAGACATCGTCGAAGGTCAGTCCGACCAGAGCAACCTTGTTGGGGTCGTCGCCACCGGTGGAAACTGGGTAGGTGTTCGCGTTCATCTCAGGGTTTGTCACGGGTTGCCCGACCTTCCTTTAGAATTTTCTGCTACTCAAACTCACCGGGATTGCTCACCAGGGAGTTCTCGCCGTCTTCTCGCCGATGTACTACAGAATAACCCCTTGAGGCGCATTTTTGTTTCCCGGGGTTGGGTACTGACCCTGGCTCGAATCCAATCGTGTTTTTGCTTTCCACCACCGACCACAGGGTACGGTGTTGATGTGAGCTTTAACCACGATCAAATGCCGCCGGATCCTTTCGCTGATGATCCCAATGACCCAGCGTCTTTCCTGGATCCTGACGAGTTCGACGGAGCTGTGCCGCCGCTGTCTCCCGACGAGGTTCAGGCTCTGCGGGAAGATCTGAAAAACGTCCGTGATTTCCGCAAGCTGCTGGAGCCCCGTGGGATTCGTGGCGTGGCGATGTTGTGTGAGGACTGCGAGGATACGCACTTCTACGATTGGGACATCATCGAGTCGAATATCACGACGATGCTCAACAATGAGCTTGTCCCTGTGCACGAACCATCGGCACAGCCAAATCCAAATAATTACGTGACCTGGGATTATTGCCTGGGCTACGCGGACGCTATCGATTTCGCGTTCCACGGCCTGCGCCCGCCGTTTCTGTAGGGGTAAGTAAGTTAGCTGCCCTCAATCGGAGCTGGGGCATCTACGGGCGCGCTATAGCCATCCAATGTAGGTCGTGGCTCTGGGTGCGACACCGTGGGTTTGGCGGTCGGCGTCGGCTTCTCCGGGTGAGGCGTAGCCACTGGCTCACTGGGCTTCGTAGGCGCGATCGGGCCGACTGGCAGACCTGGCTCCGGCTGCATGGAGGATTCAGTTCCGCCCAGAATAATAGTGGTAGTCGGGATTTCCTCCACCGTGGTGAGCGGAGCTCGGGACTCGGTGACAGTAGACTTGTCCGCCTCGTCCTTTTCCTTTTTGTCTTTCTTATCCTTTTCGCGGTCTTTATCGTCGCGGTCGGTCTTATCTGCGATGTTCTCTTCCTTTAGGACGCCCTCTTGTCCGCCGGAGACATCTTCACCGACACCACTGGAGTTCAGCGCCTCGGCTGCCCCCCTCTCGGCCGATTCCTCGTGCTTTACATGTGCTCCTTGGGAATTGGAATACGCCGCATACCCTAGGCCGCCAACCGCCAAAGCGGCAGCCACACCACCGGCTACCAACATGCTGGTCAAGGACACGCCTCCCGCTGCTGCGGCTTTCGCACCTGTGCGCAGCAAACGAGAATTCTGGCCGGTCGTACCGTCAGCCAACTCGGGTTCTTCGTCCGGGAAGAGGAAGCTTACGTCCGGTGCGGGTGGAATATCCCGATGGAGCGCTTCGCGGGTCGCAACCAGCTCGGCAAACAATGGATCGTTGGAGTCGAAGCTTTCAGTTTCCGGGATCGACTCCCCCCGACCGATCGCATCGAGAATGCGATCCAAGTCCAGGATCGAGGAGAAACTCTCCTCGTCTCCCCAGAAGTCGTCATTCTGTGCCATGGCGTTAAACCCTTTTCTTTATTGAAATCACTTGAAGGTAACTACCTACTTTGGATGATCCCGTGTTTCTTCAGCTTCGCCACTGCCCTATGCTGCGCTACCCGGACGGCGGTGGGCTTCGATCCTACAATCTCCGCGGTCTCTTCCGCTGTGTAGCCGTGCACCACGCGGAGGAGAAGAATTTCTTTTGATTTCTCACTCAGAATATCGAGCTTTTTAACCAAGTCGTTACACGAATCCTGACTCAAATACACCTCTTCGGGGGAATCCTGGAAAGATTCTTCCTCCGGAAGCTCCTCCGCCGGATCGGACATGTCCCGCTGACGCGAGCGATAGGCGTCCGTAATCTTGTTCCGCGCCACTTGGTAGACAAAAGCCATAAACGGCGCGCCGGTGTCTTGATAACGTGGCAGCGCCTTAGCTACCGCGATGCACACGTCCTGAGCGACATCCTCCGGCGTCGGATAGCCATGAGAGCTCAGCTTACTACGGCAGAATACGACCACCCTGGGGTAAATGAGCTTAATAAGGTCATTAGCCGCCCGGCGGTCCCGTGCAATGGCCGCCGGCAGGAGATCTTGAATCTCCTTATCAGCATTCCAAGCTGCCGCCATCGCCTCTTCTCCGTCAAGCTTTCGAATGTCAATACCAATGTGGGTTGAAACTATCACACCGCGCCGACAGTCCCGGATCGGTTAGGGAGGGACTGTTCGAATACTCCTCACACGCGTGCAATCAATTAAACCCGACCCATGTTCCCACATTTCCTGAGTTTCCCGATCTTTACCTCCCACTGTCTCCCCATCTCCTCCCCTCCTCTTCCTTTCCTCTCTCTTCTAGCTCAGCCACACCGGAGCTGCGCACCCGCAGGAGGAAACAGCAGTACGGGATTTTTCTTAGCCCCCTTTGGGGGAATCTGGGCGTGGCGACGAAACAAGTTAATCAATTGTTCAACTAATCGCATTTCCGCAGGTTAGTAGCTACAGACTTTCGGAGAATGTATAGCAAAACAGCTTTCCGACACCCGCAGGGCACCATCCCTTTACCTAAAATTTACTTAAGGATTGGAACCTCTCTGACGTCACTACAAGTGAGCATCTGACTTTTTCACGAGGAGTTTCCACCTAATGCCACAGCCCAGCCAGCTTCCGGGACCAGCATCGTCGACTTGGGAATGGCAGCTTCACGGCGCATGCCGTGGAGCCGATTCTTCTGTCTTCTTCCACCCGGACGGCGAGCGTGGCCGTGCTCGCGCCATGCGTGAACACCGTGCCAAGGCCATCTGCCGCGAGTGCCCTGTCATTGAGCAGTGCCGTAACCACGCCCTCAGCGTGGGCGAGCCCTATGGCATTTGGGGTGGCCTCAGTGAATCTGAGCGCGACGCAATCTTGCGCCCCACTTCCCGCAACCGTGGCCGCCGCGTAGCCTCCTAAGGCCACTACGCCACATCTTTTAAGCTTCACAACTGGATACACTGCGCTGCGCACGCTGCTCTTTCACAAACTGCACAATCATCCACGCTGTGCACAACGCAAAAAGAGGATGCTTCCCAACACCCTGGGAAGCATCCTCTTTTTGTTTATCTGCCTTGCTAACTTTAGGCAGGTTCGCAGTGGTTAGTGCACGTGGCCTGCGTGTGCGCCTGCATTAGCAGCAGGCTCTGCAGGCTTATCCACCACAGCAGTTTCGGTGGTCAGCACCATGCGGGCAACGGACGTTGCGTTCACCACCGCAGAGTGGGTGACCTTAACCGGATCAATAATTCCCTGTTCCAGCAGGTTGCCGTACTCCAGGGTAGCGGCGTTAAAGCCAGAGCCATTCGGCTGCTCGGCGGTACGGGCAACTACTACAGCACCGTCGAGACCGGCATTGTCCGCGATCCAGAACGCTGGACGGCGCAGGGCGCGAGCCAAGGAGCGCAGGCCGATACTTTCGTCGCCTTCAGCCTGGCGAGACATCTCTTCGATCTCGGTAGCGATCTGCACCAGCACGGAGCCACCGCCAGCAATTACGCCTTCCTGGCTCGCAGCACGGGCTGCGTTGATCGCATCCTCGATGCGCAGCTTGCGCTCGTTAACCTCGGTTTCAGTTGCGCCACCGGCACGGATGACAGCAACGCCACCCGAGAGCTTTGCCAGGCGCTCCTCGAACTTCTCCTTATCCCAGGAGGAGTCGGTGCGCTCAATGTCACCACGGATCTGGTTGCGACGCTCTTCGACAGCCTCTGCAGAACCAGCACCATCGACCAGTACGGTCTCTTCCTTGGTGATGTTCACGCGACGCGCGGTGCCCAGCTGCTCCAAGGTGGTCTCGGAGAGCTTGTGTCCCAGCTCGCTATCGATAACGGTAGCGCCGGTGACGATTGCCAGATCGTCCATGAATGCCGCACGACGATCGCCGAAGTACGGAGACTTCACGGCGGCGACCTTCAGCGACTTGCGGATGGCATTCAGCACGAGCATCTGCAGCGGCTCGCCTTCGATATCCTCCGCCACGATCAACAGCGGCTTACCGGAATTAGCAACCTTCTCCAGCACCGGCAGGAAGTCCGGAAGGGAGGAGATCTCCTCGCGCACCAGCAGGATCAGTGGGTTCTCCAGCTCTGCGTGGCCGGTCTCCTGATCCGTGACGAAGTACGGGGAAAGGTAGCCCTTGTCGAAGGAGACACCCTCGGTAACGATGGACTCGTCTTCGATGGACTGCGACTCCTCAACCGTCACAACGCCGTCCTTGCCCACCTTGTCAAAGGCATCGGCAACCATGGCACCGATCTTCTCGTCGCGAGAAGAAACGGTGGCGACGTTGGCAATTGCGGCATTGTCTGCAACCGGCTGCGCCAGCTCGCGTAGGAGGTCCAATACACGCTCGGTCCCCTTCACGATGCCGCGGTTCACAGCGATCGGGTTAGCACCTGCCGCCACGGTACGCAGCCCCTCGTTAATGAGGGCCTGAGCCAACAAGGTGGCGGTGGTAGTGCCGTCTCCGGCGATGTCATTGGTTTTGATGGCGACGGACTTCACCAGCTGGGCACCCAGGTTCTCGAAGGGGTCCTCCAGGTCAATGTCGCGCGCAATGGTCACGCCATCGTTGGTTACGGTCGGGCCACCGAAGGCCTTATCCAGCACGACATTTCGACCGCGCGGGCCTAGGGTCACCTTCACCGCGTCCGCCAGGGCGTCCACGCCCTTCTGTAGGCCTTCACGGGCCTCTTGATCAAATGCGATGAGTTTAGACATGCAGCTACCCGCTTACTTTTCGATGACTGCGAGGATGTCGCGCTGGCTCAGCAGCAGGTACTCCTCGCCGTTGTACTTCAGCTCGGTGCCGCCGTACTTGGAGAAGACGACCGTGTCGCCTTCCTTTACATCCATCGGGATGCGATCGTCGTCATCTGCCCAGCGGCCGGGGCCAACTGCGATGACGGTTGCCTCCTGCGGCTTCTCCTTTGCGGAGTCAGGGATGACCAGGCCGGATGCGGTGGTCGTCTCAGCTTCAACGATCTGAACGAGGACGCGGTCCTCAAGGGGCTTGATGTTGACGTTAGCCACGATTGAATACCTCCGTGTATTCGAGCTGTAGGTTTCACTCTTGTGAACTGTTATGCCGGTTGGTTTTCCAGATACAGCCGTCGTCGCGGGTGAACAACTGTGAGTCAAACAACCTATCTGGCACTCTACCCTCGCAAGTGCTAACGCTCAACAAACCCCGGTGCTAAACACCCTTGGTCAGGTTAATGACCGCGTTGTGCCACAGCTCGTAATCCTTGGCATTATCCGTCTTGTAGTTCTCAACCGCGCGGATGCCGTTGTGGATAGACTCGATATCTTCGTCCGTCAGGTCTTCGCCTTCGTCACCGACGAAGAGTACCGGGCCGATGATCGCGCGAGCTGGATCAGAAATGAAGCTGGAATCACCAGTCTCCTGCTCCTTACGCCCCATGGAGGCCAGTGGGTTCGGCTCCGGGTTCTCAACCTTGCGCGCATCAGAGGAGTAAATAGCAGCGACCGTCAGACCGCTCTCCACGAACACCACGTGCAGGCGATCGTGCTCGCTACCGCCCAAGACATCGGCGGCTTCTGAAAGATCAATGTCGAGTTCCCGCGCCTGAAGATCGGGCGTGACCAGCATGCTGCGTGCCATTGTGAGCTCCTAACTCGTGAGTTTATTGATGCCGCTGAACCTGTCTACACGGCACCGGATGAAGTCTCCCAAGAAACCAAAGGAAGAAGAATCTGTGAATATTTACACAGTCAAGACACATTTTGCCAGCAAACTAGGGATTCCGCAGGATAGGCTCTTCCACGTCAAGTGCGGGATCTGTAGGCGTCGACAAACCACTCGGCTCCTCCCCTGCAGCAACCAGACGCGCGGCCAGTGCGGCGATCATCACACCATTATCGGTGCAGAGCTTTGCCTGCGGGATCTTTAGGGTGACGCCCACTTCTCCGCAGCGTGTGGCAGCAGCTTCCCTTAGACGCTTGTTTGCGGAAACACCTCCGCCGAGCAACATCACACGAGCGTCCTTATCCTCGCAGGCACGAAGAGCTTTGGTGACGAGGACGTCCACCACAGCCTCCTGGAAGGAAGCGCACACATCTTCGATCGGAACGCTTGCACCCTCCCTATCAGCCTTTTCGACATAACGGGCAACGGCGGTCTTGAGGCCCGAAAAAGAAAAATCATAACGCGAGTCCTGCTGGCGCATCATACCTCGCGGGAAGGCTATAGCTTGCGGGTTCCCCTCAGCCGCTAGACGGTCGATAACAGGGCCTCCGGGATAGCCCAACCCCAACAAACGAGCGACCTTGTCATAGGCCTCACCTGCCGCGTCATCGAGCGTGCTGCCAAGCTCCTCCATCGGGGCACCCACGCCGGTGACGTGGAGAATCTGTGTGTGCCCACCGCTGACCAGCAAAGCGATCGCATTGTTGAGATCCTCACCTGGGGCAGTAGTATCCGTAGTGTCCGTCGCCCCTCCTTCACTGAGCGTCCCCACAGCCACGTGTCCACCCAAGTGGTTGACTCCATAGAAAGGAACCTCCCACGCCAGCGCGTAGGCCTTCGCCGCGGCGGCGCCGACCAGCAAGGCACCAGCAAGGCCAGGGCCTACGGTCGCAGCCACCACGTCCGGAGTGTGGAAGTCTGGGACGTTCGCGCGCGCCTCCGCCAGTGCGGCGCGCATCGTCGGTTGCATGGCCTCCAGGTGAGCACGGGAGGCAATCTCCGGAACCACCCCACCGAAACGGGCGTGCTGTTCCATCGAGGAAGCCACTTTGTCCGCGATGATCTCCAGCTGTTCGGCGCCGTCGGCAGCTGAGGTGCTGGCGATAATCCCCACGCCAGTTTCGTCGCAGGAGCTTTCGACACCCAGGATATAGCGAGGTCGATCTGGATTTTCGGTCTCTGGAGCCGGGGTGGCGTCAGAAATAAAACCAGGGCGCACCATGGTGAAGGCGTCGGCCCCAGAAGGCTGATAATAGTCTTTGCGCGTGCCTTCGATGGCGAAGCCGTAGCGTTCGTAGAGGCCAACGGCGGGCTGATTGTCGGTGCGAACCTCCAGGAAAATCGGGGCTCCCAGGCGGTCGGCAATAGTGACGAGCGGATCCATGAGTAGTTTGGACAATCCCTTGCCCTGCCACTCGGGAAGGATACCGATGGTGTGGATCTCCCCTTCCGGATCGTGCGCCGGGCCACCAACTGCGAGGATGGCGTATCCGACAAGTTCACCGGCGACCTCCAGGCCAAGACAGTGCGTATGCGGCGCGGCAATCTCACTAACGAACGCATCGGCTGACCAGGGGGAATCTTCAGTAAAAAGTCGCTGCTCTATGGTTGCACATGCCGGCGCGTCAGTGACCTTGAGCTGGCGTACCCGGGCGCCATGAGGGGAAGCATCCACAGCGGGCTCTGCATTAGTCACCGTGGCAACCCCCGCAATGCTTTCAGGCTCGCTTACCTCCGAATACGGATCTCCAACTCGGGAGAAATCCAGTGCCTTCGAAATCGCCTTCGCCGTGGGCTCCTTCGCATCCGGACGGCGCAGGTACAGTGCCCGCAACGCTGGAGCATCTGTGAGCAGCCCAGGGACTGAACCACGAGATTCCAACGCAGCAAGCACGAGGCCACGCGGCGTGGGGTGAGCGTCCAGGCTCTCCACCTGGCAACCTTCCTGGCAGGCGCATAGCTCCTGAACCTGATCAGCCACCGCCGAGGCACTCAGGACTCGTAGAGGCCAGCGATCCAGTCGTCGCTGTATGTCCAGCACCACATCGGGAGCGTGGACAGAAGCCGGAACCTGCACCTCCGAGCACAACTGCCCTGCTACGCCCTGAACAAAACTGATCCGGGAGTGGTAAAACTCCCGGCGACGTGCATCGGAAACAACAAGGTAATCGCCGAAGGCCTTCGCACCCACCTGGGAGACTACGTGTTCCCACACGGTGCCAGCTGCGCTGGGAACTCCGTGCACGGGAATTGAGAGGGCGTCGCCAAAAGCAGCAGCTGTAGCCATGCCAACCCGTAGCCCCGTAAACGGACCTGGACCGGTACCGACTACAACGGTGTGCAGGTCACGCGGGGAAAGCGAGGCTTCGTCCAGGCAAGCCTGAATATTGGGGGCGAGTAGTTCCATGTGGCCGCGAACGTTATCCACCAGACGCTCCGCCAGCACACGGACTTGGCCGTTGGCGGAAATGCGGACAACACCACAAGTGACGTAATTGGTGGAGGTATCGACGGCCAGCACGTTAATCATGGTGACCAAGTTTAGGCTTCTTGTGTAGTCAGCTCGAATTAATGCACTAATACGACTTAGTGCAACAAAAATGGCGACACGTAGCAGGAGGCTAACAGATCGGAAGTTTCAACCGCAGATCCTCTGCGTTGTCCCCAGAAACAATAAACCCGTAGGCGGCCAGATCACCTTGTGGAAACACCCCATAGGCAGAATCATCCGAACCCATCGGCATAGTTAACGCACTGCATCGACTTGATCTCATTGTTTGAGCACCTTCGACTGGGATCACGGCATTCCTCGCCTCCACCGATTCGAAGTGAGCAACAACCACGCTAAATTGACCCGAGTTACAGGCAATACGGGCAAGCTCTCCACTACTCGGTTCTCGATGTTCGCACGACGTAGATTGCCATCCTTCTCCTCCGGAATTCTGGCTCACGATGTGTGGGAAAGTGTCAGCTAAAACTGCATCTTCCCCTTCCCATTGGGACGCGGTCAGATAAGAAATGATTGCTGCAGCTATCGCGACCACCACCATTCCCGCCGTGGCAAGCACTAGTAGTTTCTTCGGAACTCCTTTGCGCTTCGCTCCTTGCTTCACATGCGCTGACTGCTGCTCCATTCCTGCGGAGCGCAAAGCAGAAATAAAGGCCGAGGCGGTTGCAAAACGCTTCTTCGGGTTACCATCCAAAACTCTCGCGAAGACCTCATTGAGCTTCTTAACGTGTAAAGCATCCGCGGGGTTTATCAAATGCCCTTTAAGCTCTGGTACTGGTCGATTCACAGCCCACTGTGCATACGTCACGGAGCCACGAACGTAAATGCCTGTTAACAGCTCAAAAGCAACCAGGCCCAGGGAATACTGTTCACTCAACGCATCCGGTTGCGGAGGTTCCGACACGTCTTTCGTAACCAACAATTCGGGTGCAATGTATCCATCTGTACCGATACGCATCCCTACCCGAGTCATACGAGTGGATTCTCGATCAATTGCAATACCGAAATCCGTTAGCAAAGCCGGAATACCGTTCATCCCTGAAGAGGGCAACAAAATATTAGCCGGTTTGATATCTCGATGAACCACAGGATTCGGTAGCGCCGCGAGATAGTCAAGCGCACTGGCTATTGGAGCCAGAATCTGCACAACTTCCTGAACAGTAAGAAGCTGGCGCGATGCTCGACGTCGGTGTAAGAAGTCATGAAGATTCTCACCATCGATGTACTTCATTGTGAAGTACGGAAAACCATGTGTGGTCACTCCCCCGTCGTATACAGGAACGATCGCAGGATGATCAAGCGCCGCCATGGTGCGCATCTCCGCGTAGAACCTCTGGACATATTCAGAGTTAGAAACACGATCCTGGGAAACAACCTTGATTGCCACTGTCCGATCTAGATTTCGCTTGTAAGCACGAAATACGGTGCCCATACCACCTTGTCCAAGCTGTTGGACGTTCGAGTACCCCAAGGCACTTAAATCATTTAAAAAGTCTTCAGGGACAGAGGATTTTGAAAAATTCATGGTGAACATGGTGAATACGAGCAAGTAGAATTAAGAGTACAAATGCGGATTTTCCGCCGCGAACTTCGCAAGTACGATGCGCCACGGGATGTTCACTCCATCTTGAAACTGTGGAACACCCAACCTTTTCAACGTCTCCGCCATGTACTGAATCTTCTGTGAAGTTTTCTTTTCTCCCCAGCCTAGCTGGCATGCAAGGTCTTTCACAGAAGGAACCACAATGCGCGGATCTGCACTAGGGTCACGGTGAAGCGGCGCTGCTAGCGCAGCTAACACCTGCTGCTGCTCGATATTTGGATCAAATGTCCCCATTGTGAATGGGGCCAAGGGAGTATTCATTTGCGGAACGGAATCGACTGGTCGGGCAACCGTTACTTCAATCTCATACCGCAGGTTTCTAGTCGCGAACAGAATGAAATTAGTACCTGTAGGGAGGGGCCACTGCGTTCCCGGAGTGAGACGAACCGGTGAATACGTGTTGGTTTCATAGGACGGCTGAATAGTGGCCGAGATGAAACTGCCTACATTGCGCACCATCCACATTCCATGGTCACACCAGAAATGCAGAAAAGCGCGATGCATAGCAGGGTCGTCTGCTCCAATGGGGAATTCAGATGCCCGGCCAAGAGTCACACTAACTGCTTGAGATAAAACCTTGCGGTTTCCGATCAAATCATCGACGATGAGGTGTGAACCATCAGTGGCAGCTAACATTTCGACTTAGGCAACAACTAAAGGCTGACTGATGTTAAATGGCTTGTAGCCCGGGATTGCAACCTCGATTTCCAGGGTGAATTTCCCCTCCTTTTCAAGGTTATAAGCAACATTCGCCTCAGCGTAATCCGATAGCTTAATATCCTTATTCTCAAACTTGATCTCATCGTAATTTACGTTTTGATAGCCCGGCAACCATTCGGGACGAACATTCTGTCCCTTTAAGACGTCAGCACCGCTTTCGTCCAGCAGCTTGAAGTCCAGAGCCGCCCATTCTCTTTCTTCAAAAGGGACCTTTGAGAGATCAGCCGCAGCAATCTTAAGCTCTAGTTTTGAACCCTTCTTATACTGCATGATCCCGTTCCTCTCAGCTCGTGGCACGGTTACCTGCAGCTCCGAAAAACCATGATCGGGCATTTCAGGATATGAGGTGACGATGTCCTCCGGAGAACCGGGGCCGGCTTCGTCCTTGGTTAAGCGAAATTTTCCATTGCTCAGCTCAAGCGAATTTGCAGGATCAACCAAAGTTGGCTCGGCTTCCTTCTCATTTTTGGCGGAAGCGGAAGGAGTCTCTGACTCAGACCCCGTGGACTCCGGGGAAGAAGATTCTGCGGTCGAAGATTGCACCTCAAACGATTGCTCCGCCTGCGGAGCTTCATCCTCTGAACATGCCGCGATTGAAAGCGTGGTAATTGCCGCAGCCCCCAGAGCCAGCAACTTCTTTGAAGTAGTCATGTGCATTCTCCTCGAAACGTGTTTATCGCAGACATTCTCCCTTGGGAATCATACCGCGGAGCAGACTGCTGGAACCCAACCGGATTCAAGCAGCGAACCTGAGCCAAAGCCTTCTCTGTATGCAGCTTCCCCAGGCTTTTGGGTTTGCAGCGCCCACGAATCCAGCTGTTGTTTGGTTGGTTTGTTGAGAACCATGTGGTAACTCACGGCCTCATGATTACTCATTTTTAAGCGCATTTGTTGATCTGTCGGGAGCGCTCCCCAGACATTGATAATAAATAGCTCACGTTCAAGGCGGCACCGCTAAAAACAAGAAGTCCCTGAGAGGCTCTCGCAGTAAACCTCTCAGGGACGGTGTACGCCTGGCGGGTTGATCAGGCCCTTCAGTGCCAGCGTCTTGTGAAACACCCCTCACGGTGATTCGTCAACCATTCTTACACACCAACCCCCACCTGAGCAAACCTACCCGAGAGATTCCCCAGTTTTTCCTAAGGAATTGCCAGGTTTCCGCCACCCGCAGGCTACTTCCAGCGCCATGTCACGGTACGGGTGTCGGCAGCGTCGCCTTCATCGCCAACCACATTACCTCGTTCGATCTGCACATCCAGCACAGTTTCGCTCAGCGGTTCAACCACTCCGCGCCCCCACTCCGCAACCACAACCACATCATCGATGTCTGCGTCGATGTCCAAACTCTCAAGTGCATCGAGCACCTCGTTGCGGTCAATATGGCGTCCAGGCTCGATTCCCTGGTCCACGTCTGCCCCCAGCAGGCGATAAGCATCCATGTGCAGCAGTCCCACACCGCGTTGTCCAGCGCGGTGGGTTCGTACGATGGTGAAAGTCGGCGATTGCACGCGCCCTTTCACCCCGAGCCCGGAAGCCAGTCCCTGAGTCAGCGTCGTCTTCCCTGCTCCCAGCGGACCGGACAGCACGACGACTGTTCCTGCCTGCAGCACCTCGCCAAGTTGTTTTCCCAATTGGCGCATGTCCTCCGCAGTGGCCACGTCGCGCGATCCGTCGGCGGAAAAGTCTGGCTCCCCACCGTTAAAGACACGCGCAATCCGAGGCCCGCGTGGCATCGTCAGCACTTCATAACTAATCGTTCCCGCCAACTCCGCAAAGTCGTCAACACTTGTGCCACCCGGGCCGAAAATCACCGCCCAGTCTCCCGGCTGCACGTCGGTGGGTTCTTCTGCCGAGCCGAGTTCCACCACGATCTGATCCATGCATACCCGCCCGATCTGCGGATATGCACGCCCGTTGATTGTCACCTGCATCGTCCCCGACACGCTGCGAGGCAGCCCATCGGCGTAGCCCAGCGCCACCACTGCGGTGCGGGTATCTCGCTGAGCCTGCCACGTGTGGTTATAGCTCACGCCCTCGCCTTTCGGCACCACACGGGTCGTGATAACTCGGGCGCGCAGCGTCATCGCTTCTCTGAGCTCTACGCCCGCCCCTGCCGGGTCGATGCCATATAGCCCGACGCCCGGTCGGACCAGTTGGTGGCGCACCTCCGGACGGTTGAGCGTAGCCGGTGTGTTGGCAATGTGATTGCGGGGCACCTGCAAGCCACGGGCGCGGCAGAACTCGATAGCCTCCGCAAAGCGGGTAGCCTGTAGGTCGTTAGCTGGTGACTGTGGCTCGTCAGCGCTAGCCATATGGCTCATCACACCGGTGACTTTCACATGTTCAGTATGCGCGGCCAGCAGCTGCACCGTCGCTTCCCATTCGGCGGGACTCACCCCGGAACGGGACAGACCTGTATCCACCATGAGGGATGCGCGCACCGGCACGTCCGCGCGGACGGCCTGCTCTACCAGGGTGCGTGCATGTGCCAACGAGGGAATACCTATGGTGATCTCCGCGGCGAAAACGTCCCTTAGGTCATCGGTGGGCATCCACATCCACGCGGTGATGGGGACGTGACGATAGCGCTCCCCTTTTGCCCGCAGCAGCTCCCGCAGTTGCAAGGCCTCCCCGAGTGTTGCCACTCCCAACTGTTCGACTCCGGCATCCAGCATTGCCGGCGCTACTTTGTCCACCCCGTGGTTATACGCATCGGCTTTCACCACCGCCATCACACCAGCGGGAGACGCTGCTTCCCGGAACACCCGCACATTGTGCGCAATGGCATCCAGGTCAACGACTAATTCCGCAAGGTGACGATCCGACATGTCCATAACTTTAGCCACCCCTCCTGGGATCCCGGGAAAGGGGGCACGGCAGGGGGCGTCACAAAGAATGAGCTTCGAGTTACTCGACGGTGACGGACTTGGCTAGGTTTCGCGGCTTATCGATGTCCTGGTTGCCGCACTCGCGAGCGATATCTGCGGCCAGGAACTGCAGCGGAACCGTGGACAACAGTGGCTGCATCAGTGACGTAGTACCCGGAATCTCCAGCAGCCAGTTGGCGTACGGGCGCACAGCCTCGTCGCCTTCCTCCGCGATCACAATGGTCTTGGCACCGCGCGCGCGGATTTCCTGGATATTGGACACGATCTTGGAGTGCAGCACTGGACGGCCATTCGGGCTGGGCACGACCACGACGACGGGTAGATCATCCTCGATCAATGCGATGGGACCGTGCTTGAGCTCACCAGCGGCAAATCCCTCGGCGTGAATGTAGGCCAGTTCCTTAAGCTTCAACGCGCCCTCAAGCGCAACCGGGAAGCCCACGTGGCGCCCCAGGAACAGCATGGTTTTCACCGGGCCGAGTTCCTTGGAGAGTTCCAGGATCTGCTCGCGCAGATGCAGAGTCTTCTCGATCTTTTCCGGGATTGCCTCCAGCGCATAGTAGATCTCCGCGATCTCATCGGCATACTTCGTGCCACGGGCCTGAGCCAGGGCCAAGCCAACTAGGTAGTTGGCGGCAACCTGCGCCAGGAAAGCCTTTGTGGAGGCCACGCCAATTTCGGGACCGGCGTGGGTGTACAACACAGCATCCGACTCGCGCGGGATCTGGGAGCCGTTGGTGTTACAGACTGCGAGGACACGAGCGCCCTGCATCTTTGCGTGGCGCACAGCTTCGAGAGTGTCTGCGGTCTCACCAGACTGGGAAACAGCGACGACGAGAGTGCGTTGATCCAGCACTGGGTCGCGGTAGCGGAACTCGCTGGCCACCTCAATTTCCACGGGCAAACGCACCCAGTGCTCGATGGCGTACTTGGCTAGCAGACCTGAGTGGTAGGCCGAGCCACAGGCGACGACGAACACCTTTTCCACACCGCGCAGATCTTCGTCGGAAAGGCGCTGCTCGTCTAGGACAATTCGACGACCATCGAAGTGACCGGCCAGGGTGTCACGGACGGCTGCGGGCTGCTCGTGAATTTCCTTCATCATGAAGGAATCGAAGCCATCCTTCTGGGCGGCATCCAGATCCCAGTCAATGGTGAAAGGCTTGCCCTCCACGGGGTTACCGGCAAAGTCATAAATGTCGTAGGAATCTGCGGTGATAACCACCGCATTGTCCTGGCCTAGCTCCACAGCGTTCTTGGTGCGGTCGATGAAAGCCGCCACGTCGGAGCCGAGGAACATTTCCCCTTCGCCCACTCCGACGATCAGCGGAGTGGAACGGCGGCCGGCGACGATGGTTCCGGGGTGATCATCGTGAACGAACAGTACGGTAAATGCACCATCGAGGCGGGAAAGAACCTTCAGTGCGGACGCCTGGAAGTCTCCTGCCGTCTCCCCCTCGTTGTATGCCAATGCCAACAGGTGTGCTGCGACCTCTGAGTCTGTCTCGGACTGCAGCTCGATTCCTGCAGCTTCAATCTCGGCGCGCAGGGTGGAGAAGTTCTCAATGATGCCGTTGTGCACGATGGCGACCTTGCCATCGTAGGAGCGGTGCGGGTGTGCGTTGACGTCATTCGGGCGACCGTGGGTGGCCCAGCGGGTGTGGCCAATGCAGGAAGAACCGTGGAAGGAATCACGGCCGACCTCATCGATGCGGTCGATGAGGTTTTGCAGTTTTCCTTCCTTCTTTTCCAGATGCAGGGACCCCTGCTCGACAACTGCGATACCAGCGGAGTCGTATCCGCGGTAT
This sequence comes from Corynebacterium sp. TUM25015, assembly GCF_056393505.1. NCBI lineage: Bacteria > Bacillati > Actinomycetota > Actinomycetes > Mycobacteriales > Corynebacteriaceae > Corynebacterium > Corynebacterium sp. TUM25015. The sequence continues at coordinate 290,198 of NZ_CM150783.1, forward strand.
TCCATTCGCTCCAGCGCATCCAACCCGATTTGGAGCGCTTCGGAGTTACCTACGTAGCCAACGATTGCACACATGCCTCTGACGATACACAATGGGCGATCGATTTCGGTAAGCTGTGGGGCTGTGGCAGATAAGATGAAGAACCTGATTACTCGCTTGGGCAAGCGCGGCCCGCACCGCGTGATGGTCGGCGACCTGAACTTCGCTGGAATCCCCGGGCGTGTGTACACCCCGGCAGAAGGTAACGGCATCCCCGGCATCGCATTCGGTCACGATTGGCGTGTTGATGTGGATTCCTACCATGCAACGCTTCGACACTTGGCCAGCTGGGGCTTCGCGGTGGCGGCACCGGACACGGAAAAGGGCTTTACTCCTAATCACCGGGGTTTCGCTGCGGATCTGGAGACCGCCCTGCAGATCTTGGCCGGAGTGCGTCTGGGCAACGGCAACGTGACGGTACAGCCGAATGACTTGTACCTCGCCGGCCACGGCATGGGTGCCTCCGCCGCAGTGCTGGCCGCAACGGGTCGTCGCCACCGCAGCGAGCTCGAAGGCTACGACACCCAACCCACCATCGCCGGCGTGATGGCCGTTTACCCGGCTGATAGCTCCCCGGATGCTTCCGAGGCTGCAAAGTATGTGAAGGCTCCCGGCCTGGTGCTGGAGGCCGGCCGTTTGGGCGAGACTCCTAAGGGCAATGCAAAGCGCATGGCCGCGCATTGGGGTGGCGACGTTGTCTATCGCGAACTGTTGGGTGCTTCCGCTAGCAGCTTCCACGAGAAGTACGGTCGCAATTTTGCACTTGGCGCAGGCCTTCCGCAGTTTAGCCAGCAGGAATTGGCACGTGGCCTGATGGCCGGTTTCGTACTGGCCGAGCACGAGGGCAAGTACAAGTCTTTCCGCGATGGCCACGCCGAGCTGAAAAAGACTCGCACATCCACCCAGCATGAGCTGTACAAGAACCTGCCGGAAAACGTAAACCTGGACGAGCGTCTGGCGGAAATCTTCTAGTCGAAGATTCTCCCCTTTATCCCGCGGGCTCCGTGGATCCGGACGCTTCCGCTTGATCCGTTCCTGGGTTCCCTAAGCGCAGCAGTCTTATTTTCTTTGCCATCGCGCTGCGCTTTCTTCGCTTCTTCAAGCTGCCGCGTGCATTCTTTGAGCGTTTCCTCAAACTCCCGTACGGATTCCTCGACCTCGGCCATGTAGTCGTCAACGATGCGCTGGTAGCGCGCTGCTAGTTGTTCTCTGTGGGTCACCACTCACCGCTCCTTTCGAGGTTGACGCCCGCCGCCACAGTTCCGGCGCCCGCAAGCTCCACGGAGGCCTCTGTGACCTCAATGGACGCAGTACCTGCTGCTGATACCCAGACGTCGGGGGTCCACTGACTAGAAGGTGTGATCGGCTTATTCTTGGTTTCGCTATGGTCACCCCGGTCGGATGGTGGAGACGGCACCTTGTGTTCGGATCCCTTGTGCTCTGAGACGGGCGGTTCGCAACGGTGCGGTTCCGGCTTGGGGTCTGGTTCCGGCGCTGGCTTGGGTTCTGGTTTCGGCGCTGGCTCTGGCTTGGGGTCCGGTTCCGGTTCCGGTGCTGGCTTGGGGTCCGGTTCCGCTTCCGGTGCTGGTTCTGGCTTGGGCGCGGACTCCGGCTTCTGCGCAGTTTCCGTCTCCGTTGAGGCCGTACATTTGTGCTTTTCCACTTCGCATTCTTCGTGCTGCGATGAATGCTCCGCTGGCGGCATCGGCTCTGGTTCTGATTCCAGTTCCGGTTCCGGAACAGAGATAGTCGGCGGACAGCTTTCCGCAGGAGGCGCAAATGCTTCCGTCGCACATTGCACAATCTCCGCCCAGAGCTTCGCTACTCCCTGCACATTGATCTGCAAACTACCCGCAAGTGGAGGCGCCAACGGCATCGATGGAGCTGCTGGAGCTAACGGTGCCGGCGCCGGTGGCGGAGGCGGTGGCAACAGCGTTTGGTTAGCCTCCGGCAGGGCTATCTGAGCCGGGGCTACTCCTGGTGCAGGCGCCGAATCTGTCACCACCGGCGTTGCTGCCTGAGGAGGTGGAGTCAACGGAGTACACTGCGCAGGCTGCACAGGAGGCTCACACTTTGGTGGCTCCTTTACCTCCTCGGGACACTTCACTTTTGGAGGTGTCGGATCATGGCACACCGGGCTCTGCGAATTACCCGGCTCTGCTGCGGGTTTCGCATCTGCGATCAGCATGTCAATCGTCCGGTCGAGGGAATTGTTTCGACTGTGCAGAATGTTCTCCGCAACCTCCGCTGCCACCTTTGCCAGCAGATCCAGCAAGGGTTTTCCAACGAATCCCACGACACCCGACGCAATTGCAAAGAACTCGAGTTTCTCCGCAATTCCTTCGATCGTGCTTACTGAGGACTCCGATGTAGTCCCCATTACTTCAGCAGTGTCCCGCACAGCAACGCAGCGGTTCTGCACACAGCGCTCGTGGTTGAGTTGCTCTTTGCCGGCCTTACGCGTGGCCTCTCCCGGCTTTCCTTCAGCCACACCATCGAAGCTCTCTTTATCGTCAGTCTGCCCTGCGAGTAAAGGCGCTTTGTCTTTGCCATTACTCGCTGGTCCAAGCGAGGCACTAATCGCTTCGGGGTTCATGCCGTTGGTAAATGACGCCGCAGTTTTCGCGCCTTCCACCTGGCCCCCAAAGCTGGCCAAAACACCGAGGGCAGCATGCAAACGCACATCCAAAGAGCCTGTCATGTCCACCCCTCCCCTGCGTTTAGGCTGGCGGAACTCTCCATATCTGCATCCCCCACTCGACCGACAAGTCCCACCAAGTCATTCCCTGCAGTTGCCAGACGCTTCGCGTGATTAAGTCGGACTGTGTGCCCCTGATCCACCAGTGATAGGAACTGCTTGGCCTTATCCTGCAGGCCAGCTCCAAAGATTGAGGCTGGCACGGAAGGACGAACCCCTCCCAAATGATCGGCCCAGCACTGTTGTACTTCCCGCAGCTTCCCCGCCTGATCAACAGCCGATAGTGGATCTATGTGTAGCTCTCCCACTGTTCTTACTCCCCCTTTTGAAACTCCCCGGCACCGCCAATCCCCTAAACACGCAACCTGCAGGCGAAGGGTTCTTCGTTCCGCTCGAAGACTCGCCCCGATTCACGCAACATTGGCGCTGCACAACAAAAACATCCACACAGTTAGACTGCGCGGATGTAAAAAAGGTTCGCGGGAAACCGCAGAAAGCCGTGGGAAAGAGCTACGGCGCTAAACCTCGGCAACTACGGCGGCCAACTTCCCAGCAATGCGGCGTGCCGTCCCTGGGTCTGCAGCTTCCACCATCACTCGGAATAATTCCTCCGTACCGGAGGGGCGCAGTAGTACGCGTCCGGCATCTCCCAGGTCCTCCTCTGCCTTGGCGATGGCTTCTACAACGCGCTCATCGTCGGCGATCACGGTCTTATCCGCAACCGGCACGTTAATCAGTGTCTGCGGCAGAACGGTCATCACCTTCGCCAGCTCGGAGAGCGGCTTGCCAGTCTGCGCCATGCGCGCCATCAAGGTAAGCCCCGTCAGGGTGCCGTCACCGGTAGTTGCATGTTCGGAGATAATCACGTGCCCAGACTGTTCGCCACCCAGCGACAGATCAGAGGCCAACAATTCAGCCAGCACGTAACGGTCACCTACCTGCGTCTCCAGCACCTTGATGCCGTTGGCGCGCATGGCAAGCTTCATCCCCAGATTGGACATGACGGTGGCCACCAGGGTGTTCTGCTTCAGCTCACCGTTTTCCTTCATGGCCACGGCCAGGATCGCCATAATCTGGTCGCCATCCACCACGTTTCCTTCGGAGTCCACAGCCAAACAGCGATCTGCGTCGCCATCATGGGCCAGCCCTAGATCCGCCTGGTGTTCCAGAACAGCCTTCTGCAGAACCTCAATGTGAGTGGATCCCACTCCATCGTTGATGTTGAAGCTATTGGGTCGGCTGTGGATAGCCACGACATCCGCACCTGCCTGGCGGTACGCCTCCGGCGCGGCAGTCGAGGCTGCTCCGTTGGCGCAGTCCACCACCACGCGAATTCCATCCAGCGGATGATTAATGGCCGTGCCCACATGAGCCAGGTAACGCTCTAGTGCATCTGCGGATTCATCAAGAATTCGTCCAATTGCTGCCCCCTTAGGGCCGGTCTCCGGCAGATCCAGCATCGCGGCCTCGATCTCATCCTCCACGTCGTCTTGCAACTTGCGGCCACCCGCAGCGAAGAATTTAATGCCGTTGTCCGGCATCGGATTGTGGGAAGCGGAGATCATGACGCCCATGTCGGCGCCGAAGTCATCTGTAAGGAAAGCGACAGCCGGGGTGGGGATCACGCCGACGTCCAGCACGTCCACACCCTGCGATGCCATACCTGCTGACAACGCCGCTGTCAGCATCTCCCCCGATACACGCGGGTCGCGCCCCACCACAGCGGTAGGGCGACGGCCGCCCACTTCTTCCTTGGATACCAGTACGCGCGCGGCGGCAGCACCCAGCTTCATTGCCAGCGTTGCAGTCAGCTTCCTGTTCGCTAGACCACGGACGCCGTCAGTTCCGAACAATTTACCCATGGGGCGCAATTCTACCCGGCGACCCCGCCGGTCTGGCGGGTGCCACTCCCGATATCAGCAAATTGTCATAAATGCTTCTATAAAGGGAAACCCCCACGTCCCGGCCGAAAAACTGCTCGGCTGGAGCGTGGGGGCGTCGCCACCAAAAAGGGCGAAGCGATTTAACGCTTGGAGTACTGCGGTGCGCGACGTGCCTTGTGCAGACCAGCCTTCTTGCGCTCCACGGCACGAGCGTCGCGAGTCAGGAAGCCAGCACGCTTCAGCTCGGTGCGCTCTGCTGGGTTGTACTTGTTCAGAGCACGGGCGATAGCCAGGCGGAAAGCACCGGCCTGACCGGAGGGGCCACCACCGTTCAGGTTTGCCTGAATGTCGAACTGGTTCTCGCGGTCCAGCAGAACCAGCGGAGCCTTGATCAGCTGCTGGTGCAGCTTGTTCGGGAAGTAGTCCTCCAGGGTGCGGCCGTTGCAGCTGAACTCGCCGGAGCCCGGAACCATGCGGACGCGGACAACAGCTTCCTTGCGGCGACCAACGGTCTGGATGGTGCCCTCGAAGACAACCGGCTCAGCTTCGATCTGCTCGGACTCGTCCTCGGAAGCGATGGAGTCACCGATGGTGGCAACGAACTCTTCGTTCACTGCGTCGGTAGCGGTGTACTCGCCCTCGAAGTTCTCCTCGACGGCAGCGTTCTGCTCGTCGGTTACATTCTCGTTGTACTCAGTCATTACTGTGCCACCTGCTTGATCTCGTAGGTCTCAGGCTTCTGGGCCTCGAAAGTGTGCTCCGGGCCGGCGAAGACGCGAAGCTTCTTGATGGACGCGCGGGACAGCTTGTTGTGCGGCATCATGCCCTTAACAGCTTCCTCAACAACGCGCTCTGGGTGCAGCTCCAAGGAACGACCCAGGGTCATGGTCTTCAGGCCACCCGGGTAGCCGGAGTGACGGTAGCGCATCTCACGCTCACGCTTGTTGGAGGAAATGTGGACCTTATCCGCATTGATGATGATGACGTTGTCGCCGCAGTCAACGTTCGGTGCGAAGTAGGGCTTCTTCTTGCCGCGCAGCAGGTCAGCTGCGGTAACAGCAAGACGACCCAGCACCACGTCGGTGGCGTCGATGACGTACCACTTACGAGTGATGTCACCGCTCTTTGGGTGGAAAGTAGTCACGCTGGACTCCTTAAAGTCTTGATCTTGGAACTGCCAGCCAGATGAACACGTGCAACGATCTAGTGCAGTGCTTCTGCGGCGGCCGGTTGTGACCCGCAGAAATGCAATGACTCGAGAGCTAAGTTCGCGTATTGCACACAACCCTTGGGAATTTACTACATAGTGTCCCGAACACCAAAAATCCTCTGGACAGCAAAAATCCCCAGCACCTCTTCCCTCTTTACGGGGAAGCTAGGCACAGGGGATTGAGTGCTAGTCGGCGACTAACCGACCTTCGCGGAACGCGCGATCGTGTTGGCGACTATTGCCCTTGGTTTTACTTGCGAACGTCACCGTCAACGTCGGTGTCGATCTGCTCCTTGCGGAGCTCTTCGGTGTGACGCTCGGTCTCGGTGATCTGCTCCTTGTTCAGGGAGACCTTCTCTACCGGCACGGTTTCCTTGTTTACATTGACGCGCTCTTCGCTCAGGGTCACAGACGCTTCCTGTCCGGACTCGTCAATGTTGCCCTTGAAGTTAGCAGCCTCTTCTGCGGAGATCGGGGTGCGCTCAACGCGAACCTCTTCGCGAGTTACTGGCACCTCAACGGTCTCAGTGTCGGTAACAACGTACTTACGCAGGCGAGCCTCGCCAGTCTGCACCTTCTCCTTCTGAACGTTCAGCTGTTCCTCGGAGCGAATGATCTCACCCTCGTTACCCGCAGCTGCGGTGTTCGCAGAAACCTCGCGCTCAGCAGCGTTGTCGCGAGCGTTGTCGCGCTCAGTGTTCGCACCTGCAACACCGGCACCCGCAACGCCAGCGCCAGCCACACCAGCCCCCGCCGCGCTGCGGTCACCAGCAGCCTCGTGACGATCCAGGGTGGAGCGATCATCAGAAGCGGAGCGATCGCCAGCAGTGTCACCGTAACGGGTGGTGTCCTCAACATTGTCCAGGCCGTAGTGACGGTAGATCTCGTTCTGCTGCTCCGGGGTCAGAGCCTGATCAGCGTCGAAGTCTGGCGCATCCTTCACACGATCCTTGGAAAAGGCCAGGTTCAGGTTCTCGCCGTCGAACTTGTGGCCACGCATCGGTACCAGGCTGGAGTTCATACCGAACAGACCGTGGTTAACCTCAACGAAAGTAGGCTGACCGGACTTGTCGTCAACGAAGATTTCCTTGACGCTGCCCAGCTTATCGCCGGCGTTGTCGTAAGCGGTTGCCTTGAAAAGATCCTTGATATCATTGCTCATTTGTTGATAAATCCTTTCGCCTTGTCGGTACGCAATACGGGGTAAGTCTTGCTTGGTGAGTACCAACAGTGGGGAATTACTTAGTGGTGTAGAACCAGCAGTGGTGTCGCTGATTATTTTCGTTTCCCGTACGTCATTGACGCTACGCATGAAATGATTAACGTTTCAACCAAGATGGTCTTCGCCAAGCCACTAAACAATTATCTACATACATAAGTCCAGCTCGCAGCACACATCACGATTGGGTCACATTTTCTCCCATCGTTCCAAAAGTCCACAATTCCCCAAACTGGACGTCGAAAAACAAAAGCCCTCAGCCTCACCCTTAGGTCAAGACTAAGACCAAAAGGTAAGCTGAGAGCTTATTTAAAAAGTTTTAAATTATCCTCTATGCCCAGCTATTTGCAGCGTTCGTATTGATCTCGCTCATCCGATCATTCGCCTGACGCACCGTGCGAGAAATTTGCCCCAGCACATCGTTAATCTCCCGTGCGGATTCATCCCACTTCTTCTGCGCAGCTGCATAGCTGTCCGCTGCCGAGCCTTCCCACTCGTTCACCATCGGCTGCAGGTCACGTTTCAGATCCCCCAGCAACCCATTAATGGTGTTGTTTCCGCGATTGATGTCATCCGCAGCATTGGCAATTTGAGCAAAGTTGTACTGAATCATCACTGTCCCCCCTCTAGGCGTTAAAGGCCGCCGCGTTATCGACATCCGTATTGTCAAAGTCACCCGCGTTGGAGCGGATGTTGTCCGCAATGCTCTGCAGTGCCTCGTTGAGGTCGCGGGCATTCTCGTCCCAACGCTCCATCAACGAATGAAAGGAAGCCTGCGCCTGTCCCTTCCAGCTACCGGATACATCTTCCACCACACCACGCAGACGCGAAAGTTCGCCCTGAACCTCGTCTTTCACACGGTCGACATTGCTTGCCGCTTGGTTCATCGTAGTGACATCTGTTTTGAAGCTCATGCCCTAACTTCCCCCATTTCAAATACTGTTTTCACTCTTCCTGGCGCCGGGTCTCCCCCGTTATAGAGGCACCATCACAAGAGTTATACTCACGGCTTCCCAAAATGGTTCACCGCCTTGGTCGTGCTGTATCCACAAACTCTTGGCAAACCTTTTCCCGCTGTTCATTCCACTGTCGGTACTGGCACCCCACTGAAATCTGGTGTCCATCCACCAGCCGTACATGCCACCTAGTTGTGGAGTTCTCGTAATTTTCCTCGTAGCTCACCGGCTGAGTTGATACAACCGTCACTCCGCCTGCAACCCCCTCCACGTCCTTCAGCGCACCTAGCATTGCCGCATCCAGCTCATCCTGTGTTCTAAGGGGTGTTTGCTTCGCCGCTACTAATACACGCATTCCCGCGTCATCACCGACATATTCCTCACGTGCTCGCGTTGCACTGCCAAGCCGCCACCCATCAACATTCACACTGATTGGAATGTCCGCCCGGCGCGCGCTTGAGTCTGCGACCTTTGAACCTTTCCGGCGTGGTTCTGGAAATGGCTCATTCGCCTCAGTGGTGGCATACGAGCCAGAATCCTGTACGTCTGCGGCTTGCGAATCGGTTGATTGAGCGTCCACTACCTGCGAATCAGCCGTTTGCGAATCAGCCGCCTGCGAATCAAACACAGTGAAGGTCGCCACCAGCCCACCGATGATGAAGAGCGTCAGCGCTGCCAACGCAGCCGGAAGTCGCCGGTCGCTCTTTTCTTCCGCTTTTTCTATATCTATTGACGCCCCCTCGTCAGGCCTTTCCCGTATGTCCGCTTCCTCGAGCTCTTCCGCTGATTCAATTCCCTCGCGTTGAATCCGCACAGGTTTGTCCGGGTCAAGATACTCAAGCTCCAGGTGCTCCAACTCTTGCTGCGCCAATGCCAATTCGCTAGCCACCCGCAGCACCGTATCGTTATCCACCAATCGGGCTCGCACTCCCCTAATCCGAAGATAATGCACCACCTTCACGGCAAAAGTTCCGGTGACCAGCACGTCTACTTCCCGCAAACCAATGCCCCAAGGGAAACGTTCACGTGGCTCTGGCGGGTTCACTGCCGCTGCGTCGGGATGCTCCGCACGCTGTTCGAGCACTTCGCAGAGCATCTCATAAAGCTCCGAAAGCCTGCCTAGGCTCAGCCCGGAACGTTGGAATTCAACGTCTTTATCCTCTCCGTCCTTTACCCATTCCGATTCAGTTTCTCCCAGCGGTCTCCCGCGAGATTGCTCCGTCGGATCGGACCAAGCCCGATACTGCAAATACCCCGGCTGCTGCATCTGCGCATCACCGGTCACGGCAAAGCCAGTAGCAAGATCCGTCACCGTCATACCGCTAATCAGGATCCCCGATTCCTGCAATGCCACAGCTTCAGCCAGCAGGCTCCTGGAATCTCCGATCCTCTGATCTACTCTCATTGTCTCCTCCGATCCGTCGTTTCCTTGGTCAACAATTGCGCGCCCTTTTAGTTCTCATCGGCAATCTCCGCCACCTGTACCTCCCAGGTTTCACTGTGGACATAAGCCGCGCGCCCCTGGGGGCGTCGCAGTAGACGAACCCCGGCAATCGGCCCATCCTCACGGGGCGCAGAAAACAGCAACCAAGCGCTCTGGTCGCGAATCGACTGCATCAAGGGCTGATAGGCTGCCCTGGCGAACTGCCCCGAACGACGGCCAAGCACCAAGTGAAGGCCGATATCGGCGGCATAGGGAAGCAGCGGAATAAGCTGATCAAGGCCGGGATCGGCGTCCGCGTCGTCGACGATGATGAACAACTCCGGGCCGGACCACCAGGTGCGTTCTCGGAGCTGTTGGGGTGTCACGTCGCTACCTGGAATTCGCGCCCGCAGCGTAGTGGTCCACTCGGCCAGGTCTTTGCGGAAGTCCTCCGGCACGCGATAACCCGCTACCCCCAGCAAGCCGCGGCGTGTGTCCGTGACCAGGAACTCCGGCGGCTCTCCAGTATGGCTTTGGCTCTGTGCCACGGACTGCATCACTGCACGCAATGCGGTCGTCACCCCACTTCCCGCCTGGCCGATTGCGACCAAGTGAGGGAAAGTACCGTGATCCCACTGCACTGGATCCAGCTTTGGGCCACCTATTGCGAAGGCCTGAGAGTCGCCCAAATCCTCCCAGTCGATTCGCTCGGGCAACACGCGCATAGCTAGATCCGGCTCACCACGCTGCACGCTTTCCATCCGGACATGCTCAATGTCTTGCGCGTTGGAGTTGGCGAACTGCACGTGCTTTCCACGGGGTGACACTCCTCGTCCAGGCACGTCGGGCAAGGATTTCTGTGCATCCCGGAAGTGGGCATCCAGCGGTGTCATCCGCAGTTCGATTTGCCCGGTCAGCACGTCCCGCAGCGACGGACGGAAATTCCAGCGTAGAGCCGTAGCCACCACATGCAAGCCGCGTTCCAGCCCCGTGGTCGCCAGGCGGATCAAACGTTGTTCTTCCTCGCCATTTCCACTTCCCGCGGCCCCCACCTGATCTAGTCCGTCAATAATCAGCAGGCGCTGCCCCTCCGTTTGCTCCATTTCGTCGAAAAGCCGTGGCAGTCCAGCCGGCCCCACAACCGCAGCTACCTGAGGCAATCGAGCAAGGTCTCTTAACCCACCACCCGGATCAAAGATGTATACCGGCCAGCCAGGTGAACTCAGCGCCCAGGCCAACACCAAGCTGCGCACCACCGTTGTCTTGCCAGTCCGGGGCTGGCCGACTATTGCCCAATGCTTGCGGCGCAGGTCGATATCCAACGGCACCTGCTGCCCCTCGAAAGGAAGATCCTCCAGGCCGATGCGAGCAACGCCTGGCGCACCGGGCTCAATGATCTCGCTGGCAGGCAGGTCTTCCGGCAGCGGTGGTAACCACACCGGGTTCCTATTGGGGCCTGCCAGCCGGTCGATCACCATCTGCATGGTCGTTGTCTCTGCATGCACTGTTGTCCCGAGTAGTCTCACGAGCCGCTGATCCCGGGGCAGCTCGGGGCCTGAAACGTAGGCCGAATGAAAACGCACCTTGTCGCCTGCCGAAAGGATCGCCGCACCCGGCGTCGCAGGCAGTTCATAAGCTTCCGTCGTTCCGATCAGCGCGCGGGATTCGGAAGCCGAAAACGTGCGCAAAGCAATGCGATAGCTCAAATGCGATTCCAGGCCTCGCAGTCGCCCCTCCTCCAAACGCTGCGTGGCCAACAGCAAATGCATCCGCAGGCTTCGCCCCAATCGCCCGATCGCGGCGAAGACCTCCGCGAACTCTGGCCGGGCGTGCAACAACTCGGAGAACTCATCCACCACGATAAACAGTGCAGGCATCTGCCCCGGATAGACGCGGTTGTACTCGGCCGCTGTGGTCAGACCCGCGGCGCGGAGCTTTTCTTGACGCCGATGCATCTCCCCCAGCAAGCTATCCTGCATTCGGTCAACTAATCCCGCCTCTTCAGCCAGATTGGTGATCAGCGCAGAGGTGTGTGGCAGCCGGTCCATTCCCAGAAAGCTGGCGCCACCTTTGAAGTCCACCAGCACAAAGTTCAGCTCCTCCGGGCTGTGCTGGTGGGCGAAGCTGATCACTACGCTTTTTAGTAGTTCTGACTTGCCGCTACCCGTCGCGCCTACGCAGAGACCGTGCGGACCGATACCTCCCAACGCGGATTCCTTGATATCCAGGTACACCGGCGCACCGGAAAACCCAATGGGCGCTCGCAAGTCTCCGCCCGGAAGTTCTAACAATGACGTGCTGGATTTCACCGTTGCTCGTGCTCGGCAAAGGTGAGCAAGTTCCACCTCGCTGAGTTGGTCTGCCACTCCAAAGGGCACCCAACCGTCGAGCGTCCAGGCGCTGAGCAGGCAACCATCACCAGTGCCATCCACCTGTAGCAGCAGGCCATTCCCTTTGGCGTTTTCCACCCATTCCTCGCTGGGGTCCGTGACGATAGCGCCGGCGGTCACTGGGCTATCACCCGTGCAAAAATGCACCTTGCGAGGCCCATCATGCGGAAGCCACTGCTCAAAGGGGCCGGTTATTCCAATGACATCCGGATCCTGCATGGCCAATTGCGCTTGCATGGCCCGCGCCAATCCGGGTGCACCGTCGCCGAGCAACACAATGCAGTGGAAACTAGCCAATTCCACCGCCACTGGCGCTTCGATGGTGGCGTACCGCAGCACAACCTCGCGCAAGCTCATTGCACTGACCGGCTCTAAGTCTTCCGGCGGGGAGCTGACCGGTACTTCCAGAGGATCATCTGGAGTTTGCACTGCTGTGCCGATGCGCACCACGCCCGGTTCTGCGGTGACATCGGTTCCGGTATGCACGTGCGTCCACAGTGACTGCGGGTGTGGATGCGCTGCCAACATGGTCTGCAGTTGCTCTTCGCGGCTCCGCTCCACGCTATCTTTCAGGGCGTCGATGTGCCGATGAAAGGAACGCCGAGTCTCATCCACGTTCGCCCCCGGCTGGAACATCATCGCCATGCTGCCCAGCATCATCAGCGGAAAGATAAAGCTGATGGGATTTCGCCCCGATCCAGAGAGCACCATCGCGGCGACCATACCGACCACCGCCACCAACATGACGGCAGGCATTAGCAGCCTGAGGAAAGGTTGTTTGTCTTTAGGCAGCGTCGGTGGCGCCTGTGTTTGCATGTTAAGAAATCCCCCCGATTTCTATGTTTGTCCCCGTTAATCCCCATCCAACCCCCATGGATGTGGTTTTAGATTCTAAACCTTCCTCGCTCGCTCCGCAGAGCAAGCGCAATCCTTTCCCCTCGGCTACTATTTGTGCCGTGTAAGCCACATCGGCGCAAGATCCAGGGGGGATCTTGTGCCCACCACATGCGCACCTGCATGCGTTCATACTTTTCAACAGGGGGAATAACGTGCTGGCTCTCAGCATTTCCGTGCCTGCCAAAGGCACCACCATCAACGCCGCCATTGCCGATCATGTACCGGTAGCGGAGCTCATCCCGCACCTCGTCGACGCGAAACCAGGGGAACATTGGACCCTCCACCGCGCCGTCGGCCAGGTTCAACCACAGCACACTCTAGCGGAGGCCGGTGTGCGTCCCGGCGAGTCATTGACCTTGCAAACCGCCACCATCCCCGCTCCACCGGCTGAGGCAGTCGAAGAGCTCTCCGGCCCCATTCCCACGAGCCCCGCAGCCTGGGTCGCGGCAGCCATCATTGCGCTTTTTGGCCTACAGACGGCACCTGCGTGGCACCCGTTGGATAATCAACTTATTGGTCCTGGGGGCGTCACTAATCTGGGTACGACCGCAGACATCGCAACGTTCGTGGCTACAGCAGTGGCCGCTCTCGCTGCAGCGGCGACTTCTCTGCACCATCGAAATTTCAGTTATCTCGCCGCGATCCTCGGCTTTGGGTTGGGGCTGCACGTCAATGTTCTATGTGCCTGTTTTGTCGCGGCGCTCCTGGTGTGGCGCGGCGGCCCGGCACGGATCGTGTCGATAACCTGGGTGGTGTTTGCAGCGGTGAATCTCTGGCCAGGGCTCACGCTGCTATTGGCAATGTTTGCACTGGCTTATTCTGGGCAGATCGCCATCGGACTAGCTGGCATCAAGCTGCCGAAGGTTCCCGCGACCGGTGTGTTCACCAAGCCCACGACCACGCACGCGGGCCAGGTGGTGGAAGTTCACTCCGCCCTGGTCGTCGGCATCGTGGTGGTGTTGGGCGCCTGTGTTTACCAGCTGACTCCATGGGGGCAGCCACTGAATATTTGGCAAATGGCGCTATTGCTTATGGTGGCGGTGCTCGGTGTGAGCGCACGGAGCACTCGGCCTGTGCACTCGGTCGCGCTAGCGGTTCTCTCTGCTGCAACGCTTCTGTGGTTAGCCCTCCACACGCATTGGGGTGCGGTATGCCTGGTGCTGGTCGCCCTACCTGCTGTCCGCGTGAATTCACCGATGCTGGGGCGGATCATCGACATGGTGGAAGCCTTCGCATTTTGTGTGGCCATCCCACTGGCGCTGCAAACTACAGGGCTGTTCGCGGCGATTCGGGGAATCGGCTGATGATCATTCAAGATTCTTCGCCGCGCGGCACCTGCCAGGAAGGCACCGTCGCCGCACCGGGTACTGTGCCTTTACCGGATATCGACGCCCCCTCGTACCCCGCTTTGCATGCTTTAGCGCGGGGACGCGACGTGAGCGTGGCCGTTATCGATACGGGGTCGGCCGCACCAGGGGTAAAGGGCGACCGGGATTTTTGCGTGCTGCACGGAACCATGGTCACTAGCGTGCTGCGGGCAGTGGCGCCAGAGGTAACAGTATTTTCCTTTCGGCATAATGCCTCGCCCGACCGGGCTGAGGGCACGGTAGAGGATCTTGTTCGGGCAATCGACCGAGCGCTGAAGACCCGGGTAAAGATCATTAATATTTCGATGGTGGCCTGCGAAGATACGGCGGAACTACGCGCGGCCATCGGGCGTGCCGACAAAGCCGGAGTACTACTGGTGGCTTCTACCGGGAACGTAGGTCAGTGCCCGGCAGGAGTTCCGACCTTCCCCTCTAGCTTGGATCCAGTGCTGGCAGTGGGAGCAGTATCCCCGCGGACAGGAACGGCAGAAGGGGTCCGTACTGCTGCGGGAAGAAGTGGTGACAAGGATACTTCAGCAGATCAGGGGCGAGTGCCCGCACCGTATAGTGCGCCAACTCAGTGGGTGGATCTTTTCGCGCCGGGTGGGCCCGTAGAAGGACAGGTGGAAGTCGGCAAGCAGGTGCACACCATCGTCGGTAATCCCGAACCGTTTGAAGGCACCAGCTTTGCTGCTCCAATTGTGACGGGTACCGCGGCCTTAGTGTGGCAGGTCGCTCCGCAGCTCAGCGCACGGCAGGTGCGAGAGCTGATTCTAACCACAGCGTTGCCCGGCGCGAGTGGTCCAGGGATGGGCGAACAAATGCGAGTCGTCAATCCCGCCGCAGCATTGGATAGGGCTCTTGATCTGCAGGATGGCTCCGCAGCAGTGGACGCTTCTTATGGTCTGTATACCGTCAGCACCCCACCGCACGAGCCAACGGCCACAGACTATTCCGTCCCCATCGTGCTCTCACTTGTACTGGCGCTGGGCATCATCGCCACGGTCGTCTGCCGAGCCTTGTCCGCAGAGAGCAAGCCACCGTCGGGCAACGAGGCTACGCGCGAGAACTGAACACTGCGCTGTGTATTGAACCCAAGGGCATGTAACTCAGCTTCGCTACCCACGGAGTAGCGGACCCCGTTGTCACTAATCAGCACATAACCGCGCTCCGTCTGTAATGCAGAGGTTCCGCGCGGCCCGTAGAATGCGCTCGGCTTTTCCGATGAGAGGACTTCCCGAATCTGAGCGGAACTACTGACCGCGTCTGTCGTGCCTTTCGTCCGTCCTGGTTCAACGGGTTCTGCCAGTCCCTCCGGCCCGGCACACACCATCTTCGGTTGTGCCCAGGTGACTGGTTGGTCCCCATCGAGTTCTGGGATTCCCGCTAATACATCAATGCTCGGCTGGCGCATCACCTCCGCCAGTGGAGTTTCCACGGTCGGCATAGCACTGCTGGCCAGAGCGAAGTCGCGGCGCGCGCCTTTTACTTCACCAACCCCATTGCTGTCCACCAGAAATGTCCGGTCGCCAGCCGTGATGATCCTCCCCGCGACGTCGAAGGGCGCGGGCATCTTGGTTTTCCCCACGGGCATGGCGATATCGCGACTCCGCCGGAACTGTTGGACTAAAGCATCGCTGGCGGGCACTGCCTCGGTGCCAAATGCTCTTGCCGCGTCTGGAGTTATGCGGGCGCGAGTGGTGGCGTCAATAAGCCAATAGCCCGAAGGGGCGTCCAGCAGGGCAAAGCGATGGGGATTGATGTGCTCCGCAGCCACGACCGTGCCCGTACCACCAGCGGCAGCAGCACCACCTGTGCCACCTGTTAGCCCGCCGCGGATCTGATCGCAGTAGAGCCACTCGCGTTCTGGCGCAGCGACCAACCCCGGAACCTGCCCAATGCCAATTGGCTCCCCCAACGGCACCTGTGCAAGCTGCTCGGAGGTAGTCTTCTGCGCCTCGACTGGTTGCTGCAGAATCAGCCGTGCTGAGGCGACATTCGTGATCGGATGATAGGTATCGGCCAAGCGGATATGCAGTGCGCCCGTCTCATCGGCCACGAGATCGGCGCCATCCAGGCTGGGTTGCGGGCGCAGCAGCCCCAGCATCACCGCACCTCCAGCGATCAGCAGGCTCAGCAGTACACCGACAATAAGTGCCCGCCGCTGACTCCGCAATGGGTCGTGAGCCATGCGCGGATCACCGATGACCAGCGCAAGCTCCAGTCTGCGCAATAGAAAATTAAATCCAGAAACCTGTATCCCCGTTGTGCGCATGATTACTGCGCTCCCCCTTGTTTTAATGCGCTTGATATCTTGCGTTGTTTTGAGTTGTTTTGTGTTCTTCTAGCCCCCGCTAGCGCGCTTAAGTATTCCATGGTTGAATTGCTGGCGCGAGGGGAACTTCGCATTCGGGGTAATTTCATACTTTGGGGGATGGGAATAATGGGCTTCGTGGCATTTCTAGCTACCGATATGCCAGCCGATGCGTCCAACGCCGAACACGCTGCCTGGTGGGCGTGGGTTCTTTGCGGCGCCGTGGCCATCACATGCATGGTGGCGGGGTGGTTTGTATTCACCCGCGGTCGCGCCACCGCGGATCAGAGCACGCGATGGTTTCGCCTTCTCTGCGTGCACGACAAATTGTGGGGTGAGCCGTCGCCACGGCGGATCGCCGGCGACCAGTTAGCGGGTGGTGTGGGTCTTTCTCTTGTGGACGCCCACATTTCCACCGCCGTCATCCCCACCCAACCCTTCGGCCGCAGCTGGCTGGGCGATTCCCATGCCACTCTGGTGGGCGTGCCCGAGTCCGCGGCGGCTAGGATGCCTTTTGCTGCCAGCGGGTGCGGAGTGTGGGCTCTACCTGTGGAGACTCCACCGGTGGGGGCTCAGGTGACTCGGTTACCAGAGCAGCTTACTGTACCGGCGGTACCCGGTTGGTTTGTAGGTCTTTCCGATGCAGGCGAACCCATGCTGATCCACCCCATTCCCGGCGCAACGTTCGCACTGTTCGGCACCCCTGCACAGCT
Organism: Corynebacterium sp. TUM25015; assembly: GCF_056393505.1. Classification (NCBI taxonomy): domain Bacteria; kingdom Bacillati; phylum Actinomycetota; class Actinomycetes; order Mycobacteriales; family Corynebacteriaceae; genus Corynebacterium; species Corynebacterium sp. TUM25015. The sequence goes on from NZ_CM150783.1 coordinate 307,307, forward strand.
GCGTGCGCTTGAGGGGTCAATGAACTGGCCGGAGGAGATTTTCGATTTGCAGCGTTTCGGGAGCGCTGGATCCGTGGACGATTCAGCGGATGCCACGCGAGCTGCAGGCGTTAAGACGCATGTTGTGCTCGTGGAGGTCTCCCCCGCTGTCGCCGGTAATACTGGTAAACACAGAATGGTCGATGCGCAGAAGAGGGCTCATCAGGGGGCTCACACGGGAGTTCACGGTGGTATCGGGTTCGATTCCGCGGAGGACATCTTGAACCAGGGACGTGCCCGGCTGCAGGCTGTCGGTGCTGCGGCAGTGGATGTATGCATTGCAGTGCCAGCAGTTGGCACGGGAGCAATCCTGGCCCACGGGGATCATCGGGAATACTTCAACTTCTTCGCCGTCACCGCACCTGCTCGCACCCCTGCCCCGGTGGCACAGCCAGCACAGCCTGCAACAAGCGCGGCGCATTCACCAGCGCGATCAGCGCGCGCTTCAGCGCTACCTCCAACGGCGCGCTCCCCCAAACCGCGTTTGTATCACGGCTCGGCGGGAGATTCGTTGCCCATGCCCACCGGCGAACGCTTAGCACGGGTTGTCAGCGCCCGCTCCGCCAGGTCTTCATCAGCTGGGTAGTCCACGCGCACTAAGTTCAGCCCCTCCGCGGGCGCGACTGGCACTGCGGAACTACGCTTTGTCTCTTTCAACAGCCCGGGAGTAAAGTCCTCAGATCGTTTGCCCGACCCCACTGTCAAAGCTGCCCCCACCAACGAGCGCACCATCGACCAACAGAAAGCATCGGCGGTCACGTGTGCCTCGTACGTCTGCGGCTCAGCCTCCGTCGAGACGTCAACCCAGCGGAATTCCTGCAGCTCACGGATAGTGGTAGCGCCTTCACGAGCTTTGCAAAACGCTGCGAAGTTGTTCAACCCAAGCAGCGCGTCGGAAGCTGCCTGAGTTTTCTCCAGATCAATCGGGTGGCGCCACGCGGCCGTATCCCGGGCACGCACCGGCACGGGGCCGGCCGGGTGAGTCGTTACGCGATAGATGTAGTGCCGGCGCAGCGCGGAGAAGCGGGCGTCGAAACCCTTCGGTGCCATACGAGCGCCGTGCACGCGCACGTCGGAGGGCAACATGCGGGAAAGGCGCCGCACTAGATCCTCCGGGCGGGTGAGCGAGCGCTGCGCAAACGCATCAACAGGAATGTCGGCGTGGCACACTTGGCCGCTGGCATGCACGCCTGCGTCGGTACGCCCTGCGACAACAAGTTCAATAGGGTGACGCGTGACCAGCGAGAGTTTCTCCTGCAAGACCCCCGCCACCGTGCGCAGCCCACCGGATTGGGTTGCCCAGCCATGGAAATCCGTGCCGTCGTAGGCAACATCCAGACGCACCCGAATCAGCTCTGAAATATCCTGCGGATTCTCGGGCATGGTCAGTGGCCTTTCTCTGGTGGGTGCAGTTGGTGCTTCCATCGCGCGCGACTTAGTCTAGTCTGCATGCACGACAGCGAATTCTCAGCCTCCTCCCTCGATGCTCGTGCCCGTCGGTTGGTGGCGTGGGTTGCGGCTCTCAATGGCCTGGGTTTTCTTGTTGAGGTTGTGATTGCGCTGGTCATCGGCTCGGCCGCTTTGTTTGCCGACGCCGCAGATTTCCTCGAAGACACTCTCATTAACGTGTTGGTACTCACCGCCCTGGGGTGGTCGGTGGCCAGCCGGCGAAAGGCCAGCTACGCACTGGCAGGGCTGATTCTCATTCCAGCCTTCGCTGCATTCGGCACGGCAGTCTGGAAAGTGGTGACGGGGACGCCACCGGAACCTGCGACTCTGAGTGCGACTGCCATCGGGGCGCTCATTATCAACTTGGTGTGCGCTGTGTTGTTGCTGCGTCTGCGCGGGGCGGATAGTGCCCTGGTGCAGGGGCATGGCTGGCTGCGCGCAATGATGCCGCGGCAAACCTGCTTATCCTCGCAGCGGGAGTGATTATGCTCTTCTGGGCCAGCGCATGGCCAGACATTGTGGTGGGTGTGATTATCGGTCTGATTAACCTGTCAGCGGCAAAGGAAGTGTTCGAACAGGCACGGGCGGAGAAACCGGAGTTGGATATGGACTAGCCATCCGCGGGTGGCTCATGTCGCTAAAACGGGAATGTGGCAGCAGCGCCCAGGGAAAATGTCGCTGAATCAGGAATCTGCAATGCAAAATCTGGGGACAGCTGAATTCAAAACTCTCTGACCTGCGCTTTTAGAAACTTGCAATCGATTCCCAATAACACATTCCCGTTCTAGCGACATTCCCACCCAGAACCCTCCCCTGTTCAGTCGGTACACAGGCAAATTGCCAAGCCATACGCGATATCGGGCGCAGATGGGGCCGGTTGGCGTCAACAATAAAAAGTAGAGAAGACAAAGGCGGGCCACGATCTACCCAAAAGGGTAACCGTGGCCCGCCTCAAAGCTAGGCGAAAGCGCCGGACTTACTTGTCCTCAGCGGCCTCATCAGCCTTAGCCTCTTCAGCCTCAGCCTCAGCGGCCTTGTCGGTCGCGGTGTCAGCCTCGACCTCCGGAGCCTCCTCAGCCGGAGTCTCCTCAGCCTTAGCCTCTTCAGCCTCGGCTCCAGCCTTCTTAGCCTTGGAAGCAGCAACGCGGTTAGCGCGCTCTGCCTCGGTGGAGGCCAGCTGCTCCGTCACCAGGGAAATCTGGGAGATCGGAGCGTTGTCGCCCTTGCGGTTCTCCAGCTTGATGATGCGGGTGTAGCCACCCGGACGGCCTTCGAACTTCGGAGCCAGCTCGTTGAACAGGTAAGCAACAACTTCCTTGTTCGGGATGAGCTTCAGCACGTTGCGGCGGTCCGCCAGGGTGCCGCGCTTTGCCTTGGTGATGATCTTCTCGACGTAGGGGCGCAGCAGCTTAGCCTTTGCGTCCGTGGTCTTGATGGCGCCGTGCTCAAACAGCTGAGCAGCGAGGTTGGACAGGATCTTCTTCTGGTGGGAAGCAGAACCGCCCAGGCGGGCGCCCTTCTTCGGGGTTGGCATTAGTTCTCCTCGTGTGGATTTTTAAATCAGTGAGCGCGTGCGGTTAACCACCGGGTTATTCCGCGATGTCCTCGCCCTCGGTGTCGATGAACTCGCCGGTCTCTGCGTCGTAGCCCTCGATATCGGTGATATCGAAGCCCTCCGGAGCGTCCTTCAGGCCCAGGCCCAAGCCAGCCAGCTTGACCTTGACCTCGTTGATGGACTTCTGACCGAAGTTACGGATGTCCAGCAGATCGGACTCCGTGCGTGCAGCCAGCTCGCCGACGGTGTGAATCTCTTCACGCTTCAGGCAGTTGTAGGAACGAACGGAGAAGTTCAGGTCCTCAATCGGCATGCTGTAGGCAGCGATGTGCTCGCTTTCCTGCGGCGATGGGCCGATTTCGATGCCCTCTGCTTCGTGGTTCAGCTCCTGAGCCAGACCGAACAGCTCCACCAGGGTCTTGCCTGCGGATGCCATGACATCGCGGGCGGTGATGGAGTTCTTCGTCTCCACGTCCAGGATCAGCTTGTCGAAGTCCGTGCGCTGTTCCACACGAGTTGCCTCAACCTTGTAGCTGACCTTTAGAACCGGGGAGTAGATCTGGTCGACCGGGATACGTCCGATCTCAGAAGAAGCTGTAGCAGCCGGAACGTAGCCACGGCCACGCTCGACAGTCATCTCGATCTCCAGCTTGCCCTGCTCGTTCAAGGTGGCGATGTGCAGATCCTTGTTGTGGACCTCTACACCAGCCGGCACCTCAACGTCAGCGCCGGTAACCTCGCCAGGTCCTTCCTTGCGGATGAACATGGAGACAGGCTCATCGGAATCGCTGGACAGAACCAGGGTCTTGATGTTCAGGATGATGTCGGAAACATCTTCCTTCACGCCTGGAATCGTGGTGAACTCGTGGAGAACACCCTCGATGCGCAGGGAGGTTACTGCTGCGCCCGGGATGGACGACAGCAGGGTCCGGCGCAGGGAGTTGCCCAGCGTGTAGCCGAAGCCCGGCTCCAGCGGCTCGATAACGAACCGAGAGCGAGACTCGTCGATGAACTCTTCAGTGAGCGCGGGGCGCTGTGAAATCAGCATTGTTTAAGCTTCTCCTTTTTCGGCGACCGCTATATGACGCCGTTACGGGGACAACCGCCACCAGGTTTGATGGACGGTGCGAACGGTAGAAACCGCTGTTGGTGTTCTATCCGAAGTAAGTCTAACGAATAGGTTCGTCAGTTTTACTTCGAGTAGAGCTCGACGATCAGCTGTTCCTGCAGCGGAATGTCGATCTGAGCGCGCTCGGGCAGCTGGTGCACGAGGATGCGCAGAGTGGACGGTACGACCTGCAGCCAAGCAGGAACGATCGTATCGACCAGGGCTTCCTGAGCCTCTTCGAACCACAGCATCGAGCGGGACTTCTCACGCACGTCGATGATGTCGTACTGGGAGACCTTGAAGGAAGGAACGTTGACCTTCTTGCCGTTCACGGTGAAGTGACCGTGGGAAACCAGCTGGCGAGCCTGACGGCGGGTGCGTGCCAGACCTGCGCGGTATACAACGTTGTCCAGGCGAGACTCCAGCAGGATGACCAGGTTGTCACCGGTCTTACCCGGGCGACGGTTGGCCTCTGCGTAGTAACGGCGGAACTGCTTCTCCAGGACGCCGTAGGTGTACTTCGCCTTCTGCTTCTCCTGCAGCTGCAGGAGGTACTCGGACTCCTTGATGCGAGCACGGCCAGCCTGCCCCGGAGGGTAGGGGCGACGCTCGAAGGAGTTGTCGCCGCCGACGAGGTCGACGCGGAGGCGACGGGACTTACGGGTTACGGGGCCGGTATAACGAGCCATTTTTTATCCCTAATCCTTTCTTCTCTTTAAACGCGACGACGCTTCGGCGGGCGGCAACCGTTGTGCGGCTGCGGGGTGACATCGGAAATGCTTCCGACCTCGAGGCCCGCGGTGGACAGGGAACGGATGGCGGTCTCGCGGCCGGAGCCCGGACCCTTTACGAAAACGTCAACCTTCTTCATGCCGTGATCCATTGCCTTGCGAGCAGCGGACTCAGCAGCCATCTGTGCAGCGAAGGGGGTGGACTTACGGGAGCCCTTGAAGCCGACGTGGCCCGAGGAAGCCCAGGAAATCACAGCGCCCTTCGGGTCCGTGATGGACACGATGGTGTTGTTGAAGGTGGACTTGATGTATGCGTGGCCGTTTGCCACATTCTTCTTGACGACGCGACGGCCAGTACGGCGCGCGCCGGAACGAGTCTTCGGAGGCATAGGTTACTTCTTCTTTCCTGCGATCGTCTTCTTGGGGCCCTTACGGGTACGAGCGTTGGTCTTGGTGCGCTGACCACGAACCGGCAGACCACGGCGGTGGCGCAGGCCCTGGTAGGAACCAATCTCGATCTTGCGGCGAATATCGGCCTGGATCTCGCGGCGGAGGTCACCCTCCACCTTCCAGGTGTTCTCGATAACGTCACGCAGAGCGGACAGCTGCTCGTCGGTCAGATCCTTGGAGCGAAGATCAGGGGAGATGCCGGTCTTTTCCAGCAGCTCCTTGGAACGGGCTGGGCCGATTCCGAAGATGTAGGTCAGTGCGACCTCCATGCGCTTTTCGCGTGGCAGGTCAACACCAGCAAGGCGTGCCATAGGGCATTTTCCTTCCGGTTTAGCGACGGTTTTCTCCACACTCGTCCCTGTTAATCCTTCGAGTATTTCGCCCACAGTCACGGAAGGGACTGTTCATGCACCAGGTGCCTTGAATGTGCGAAACCAACACTCCAACTATTGGAGTGTTGGAAGGAGGGCTCCGGCCGCCGCGGCCAGAGGTAGTGACCAGGAAGCGCTGCGCTAACAGCGATTCCCAGGTTGGATGTGTGGAGGCTTAACGATTTACTTGTAGCGATAAACGATGCGCCCACGGGTCAGGTCGTAGGGAGACAGCTCCACGACGACGCGATCCTCGGGCAGGATACGGATGTAGTGCTGGCGCATCTTGCCGGAAATGTGAGCCAATACCTTGTGGCCATTGTCCAGTTCGACACGGAACATCGCGTTCGGCAGGGGCTCGACGATGCGACCCTCAACCTCAATGGCGCCTTCCTTCTTTGCCATATCCTCCAACGTTTCCCCAGCTCAGATAGCTGGATGGGTGATGTTTTGCTACATGTGGCACACATATGGACTTTTCCACTGCTGGCCTTTTCGACGTTCTACCGATCACCAGCAGAGACGAAAGCCTCATGCACCACCTGCTAACAATACACGCGACCTGCGCATATGCAAAAACGCTCACTCTGAACCATTCAAATTCAGCGTGAGCGTCGATATCTCGGTGGTAGCAGGCTTAGGCGTGCTGCTCCTCGCGGCGCAGCTGCCCCTTCGCCAAACGGTTCACCGTCAGCGCAATTGCACCGTCACCAGTGACGTTACATGCAGTACCGAAGGAATCGATGGCGATGTATGCCGCAATCATCAGCGCCACCTGGCCATCGTCGAAGCCCAGCTGAGACTGCAGCAGCCCCACTGCGGCCATGATGGCGCCACCCGGCACGCCCGGCGCGGCAATCATCATGACGCCCAGCAAGAAAATGAAGCCCAACGCCATACCGGCGCTCATATCAATGCCCGTCATGTAGACGATGGAGAAAGCAAACAGGGCGATCTTCTGCATGGAGCCGGACAGGTGCACTGTCGCACACAGAGGCACCACGAAATCAGCCACGGACTGCGTAACGCCATTCTTACGGGTGCACTCCAGGGTCACAGGAATGGTCGCTGCGGAGGAGGAGGTACCCAGTGCGGTGAAATATGCCGGCATCATATTCTTCAGCGCCTTGAACGGGTTGCGCCCGGCAAAGACTCCCGCCAACACGTACTGAAGCAGCAAGATTAGCCAGGTCATCACGACCGCGAGGATGAGCACCTTCGAGAACTGGGTTAGCGTCAGCTTCAGATTGCCGTTCATGCCCATCGTCAGGAACACACCGAAGATGTAGATCGGCAACAGCGGGATGATGAAGTTCTCAATCACCTTCATCGTTACCTCGCGCAGCTCCTCAGCACCCTTGTACAGCACCTCGGTACGCATGGAGGCCATGGCGATGCCCACAGTAAAGGCCAGCAGCAAGGCGGACATCACGCCCATGGGCGGATCCATCTCTACAGAGAAGAACGGCTGCAAAGCGCCCGCGTCGATGTCTTCAGCCTCAATAATCGAGTCGCTGCCGAGCAGAGACGGGTACGTTCCTTCGGCCACGCCGTAGGCAATCAAGCCCGAAACGATGGTCGAAACATAGGCAATGCCAGCAGTTACACCCAGCCACTTGCCTGCCCCGCGCCCCAGGCTGGCGATTGCCGGCGCGATCAGCGCGAAAATCAAGACCGGGACGAAGAATCCCAGGAAGTTACTAAACAGTCCGTTAAACGTTGCGAACAGGCGCCCCGCCCATTCCGGGAAAAACAGGCTGCATACGATGCCCAAAATAATCGCAACGATAATCTTGAACAGCAGTGATTTAAAAAGACGGGATAGATTCATGCTGGCGCTTCCCTTTGCACATGCTTGTAGGTCCTCAAGAAACGATTAATGATTAGCGTACCCTGACTACTTCATGCCCCAATAATCGCCCTTGCCCCATTAACCCCTTCTCCCCGCCTTAAGCCCCTCGAATTCACGCCAGCGAGGTCGCACAGGCAGGGGGCGTCACAAAGAGTGCGGAGGAAAACCCCTATTTGCGCGGTGTCAGGATGCGCGGTCCATCAGCGGTCGCCGCGACGGTGTGCTCCCAGTGGGACGCGAAGCTGCCATCATCGGTGAGCACTGACCATTCGTCGTCGAGAACATGGGAATCCGCAGTGCCCAGCGCCAGCATCGGCTCGATCGCCAGGACGGAACCCTCCTGAATCTCTGGCCCGCGCCCACCGCGGCCTTCGTTGGCCAAGTACGGATCTTCGTGCATGGTGCGCCCGATACCGTGGCCGCCGTAGCCGTCGACGATCCACAGCTCTACGTCAAACTGCTTCTCCGCGGCTTCGGTGGCCTGCTCCAGCGCCCAGGACACATCGGTCAGGCGGTTGCCCGGCACCATAGCCTTCAGCCCCTCGTACAGCACCCATTCGGTAGCGCGGTTGAGGCGATCGTGTTCATCGGCAATCTCTCCGATGCCAAAAGTCCACGCTGAGTCCCCCACCCAGCCATTGAGGGTAGCCCCGCAGTCGACGGAGATGAGGTCACCTTCCTTCAGCACAACATCCTCCGAAGGAATTCCGTGGACGATCATGTCGTTCGGGCTCGCACAGATCGATCCAGGGAAGCCACCATATCCCTTGAACGTGGGCACGGCACCATGGTCGCGGATAACCTGCTCAGCTACACGGTCAAGGTCGAGAGTGGTTTTGCCCGGCGCAGCGGCCTTCTTCACTTCCTGCAGTGCCAGCCCGACGATCTCCCCGGCCGCCTGCATAGCGTCTAGCTGCTCGGGAGTCTTCGCTGCGATCTTCTTGTTCTTTCGCCGAAAACCCATTGTTTCGCCTGTCCTTGCTTCTTTGTTGTGTGCTTCTTTGTTGTGTTTTTGACTGTTTCTTTGGTGACGCCACCCTCACGGGGTGAATAACCACAAATCCCGCCAGGTCGGACCGTGTGGGACCGGCTGGCGGGATGCGCGATTGCGTGGAGTTTACTTGTCCAGCGCGTTCAGCGTGGTGGTGGAGATATCCTCCACGGTGCCCTCTGCGTCGATGTTCAACAGGATGTCCTTGTAGTGGTCGATCAGCGGAGCGGTCTCGTTGCGGTAGACCTCCAGGCGGGTGCGGATCGTTTCCTCGTTATCGTCGTTGCGGCCGCGGGCCAGCATGCGGTCGACGACAACGTCCTCGGAGACAACGTAGTTGATTACGGCATCCAGGGAGTGGCCGTCGTCCTGCAGCATCTCCTCCAGCAGCTCTGCCTGCTCGATGGTGCGGGGGAAGCCATCCAGCAGGAAGCCCTTGGCAGCATCTTCCTGGTTCAGGCGGTCGCGAACCATGTCAGCGGTGACAGAGGTGGGAACCAGCTTGCCTGCATCCATGTACTCCTGTGCCTGCTTGCCCAGTTCGGTGCCCTGGGAGATGTTGGCGCGGAACAGATCGCCGGTGGAGATGTGCGGGATCTTCAGAGAGTCGGACAGCAGGGATGCTTGGGTGCCCTTACCAGCGCCGGGAGGGCCGAGCAGAACTAGTCTCATTTCAGGAATCCTTCGTAGTTAGACTGCATGACTTGCGATTCGAGTTGCTTGATCGTGGTCAGAGCCACAGACACCAGAATCAGGATAGCGGTACCACCAAATGGCATCTGTCCCTGTCCGCCGGCCTGCGCCGTCTGCACACCCATGTTGATCAAGATGTTCGGCAGGGCGGCGATAGCGGCCAGGTAGATGGAACCGACGATCAGCAGACGGTTCATCACATATCCAAGGTACTCCGCAGTCGGACGGCCCGGGCGGATGCCCGGAATGAAGCCACCGTACTTCTTCATGTTGTCTGCCTGATCGTACGGGTCATACTGCACAGAGACGTAGAAGAAGGAGAAGAAGATGATTAGGCCGACGTAAACCAGGATGTACTGCCAGGCGGCCGGGTTCGACAGCACCGCCATGACGTTACGGTTCCACCAGTTGTCCTGCCCGGCAGCCTGTGGGTTGCCGGACTGGATGATCTGGGTAATGAGGATCGGAACGGTCAGCAGTGAGGAAGCGAAAATCACGGGGATAACGCCAGCCTGGTTAACCTTCAGCGGCAGGTAGGTGGAAGTCTCACCGTACTGGCGGCGGCCAATCATGCGCTTTGCGTACTGAACGGGGATGCGGCGCTGACCCTGCTCGATAAAGACCACGCCGACAACCAGGATCAGAACGCCAACGATGACACCGGCAAAGACGAAGCCGCCGGAGCCCGAGAAGATTGATGCGCCCTGTGCCGGAAGCGACGTTGCGATACCCGCGAAGATCAGCAGGGACATGCCGTTGCCGATACCACGGTCGGTGATGAGCTCGCCGATCCACATCAGCAGCACCGCACCGGAGGTCATAATCATCACCATGGTGACGAGGCCGAAGATGCCGGTATCTTCCTTAAGCACCTGCACACCTTGCCCCAGTAGCTGGCGGCGATCCGCCAGCGCCACGATGCCGGCAGACTGCAGCAGTGCGAGAGCCACAGTGAGATAACGGGTGTACTCCGTCATCTTCGCCTGGCCGGACTGGCCTTCCTTCTTCAGCTGTTCAAACTTCGGGATCACCACTGTGAGCAGCTGAACGATAATGGACGCGGTGATGTACGGCATAATGCCGACGGCGAAGACAGAAAGCTTCAGCAGCGCACCGCCCGAAAACAGGTTGATCAGGGAGTACATGGCCGAGTTATCGGTCAGACCCTTGATCTGCGCTTGAATCGAGCCGTAATCCACGCCTGGGGTGGGGATCTGGGCGCCAATGCGATAGAGGATGATCATCGCAAGGGAGAACAAGATCTTCTTACGAAGATCTGCGTTCTTGAACGCCGAGGAGATGGCGGACAAACTTTGCCTCCTGTGTAGTTTCTTTCCATAGTGCGGGATCTACTGGCTAGCGCACCTGCACTTCAAGATACGCCCGCGGTGAGGCGACACTAATTGCAACCTGTACAGGTTAGCAGACAGGACAAATGCTTAGGACACTCTACCACCTACCACAAGCGCTATTTCAAATGGCACTTCCCCACCACTGCGCTTCGCCCCCAAAAAATCGCCCTGCCAGCACATTACGTGCCGACAGGGCGATTGTTAGTAACTAAGTCTGATTAGAACTTGTCTAGTCTTACTTAGCCTCGGTGACGGTGCCACCGGCAGCCTCGATCTTCTGCTTTGCAGAGCCCGAGAACTTGTTAGCGGTGACGTTCAGCTTCACGCTGATTTCGCCGTTGCCCAGGATCTTCACCGGCTGGTTCTTACGAGCCAGGCCAGCAGCGACGATGTCTGCAACGGTGACGTCGCCGCCCTTGGAGAAAGCCTTCTCCAGGTCAGCCACGTTAACCACCTGGTAGGTGATCTTGGCGGGGTTGCGGAAGCCCTTCAGCTTAGGCAGACGCATGTGCAGTGGCATCTGGCCACCCTCGAATGCTGCCGATACCTGCTTACGAGCCTTGGTGCCCTTGGTACCACGACCTGCGGTCTTACCCTTGGATGCCTCACCACGACCAACGCGGGTCTTGGACTTCTTGGCGCCCGGAGCGGGGCGGAGGTCGTGGAGCTTAATTGGATCGCTCATGTTTACTCTCCTGCCACTTCTTCGACCTCGACCATGTGGCGCACAACGTTGATCTGGCCACGAACGATCGGGCTATCCTCACGGACAACCGACTGGCCAATGCGCTTCAGGCCGAGAGAGCGCATGGAATTGCGCTGCTTCGGCTTGGTTCCGACCAAGCCCTTGGTCTGGGTAATCTTCAAAGCCATTTCTTATGCCCCCTGTCCTGCTGCACGTGCGCGCAGCATAGCGGCCGGAGCAACCTCGTCCAGGGACTTGCCACGACGTGCGGCAACCTCTTCCGGACGCACCAGCTGCTTCAGCCCAGCGACGGTTGCGTGGACAATGTTGATGGCGTTGTCGGAGCCCAGGGACTTCGACAGGATGTCCTGCACGCCGGCGCACTCTAGCACCGGGCGGACAGCGCCACCGGCGATCACACCGGTACCAGGGGCAGCAGGCTTCATCATGACGATGCCTGCAGCATCCTCACCCTGGACCGGGTGAGTGATGGTGCCGTTGATCATCGGAACGCGGAAGAAGTTCTTACGAGCCTCTTCAGCGCCCTTCTGGATAGCGGCAGGAACTTCTTTAGCCTTGCCGTAGCCGACGCCGACCATGCCCTGGCCGTCGCCGACGATAACCAGCGCGGTGAAGCTGAAGCGGCGACCGCCCTTTACAACCTTCGAGACGCGGTTAATGGTAACCACGCGCTCGATGAACTGGCTGCGCTCATCCTGCTGGTTGCGACGATCGTTACGTCCGCCACGGTCGTTGTTGCGATCGTTGCGGTTGTTACGCTCGTTGCGCTCGTTCTTGTCGTTGTTCTCGGCGGAGCGTCCGCCGTTACGTTCACGTCCCGACATCACGCGTTCCTTCCGTTGGTGTTGTTCGTGGAGTTGGTCATTAGAACTTCAGACCACCTTCGCGGGCAGCGTCAGCCAAAGCGGCAACGCGGCCGTGGTACTTGTAGCCTGCGCGGTCAAAGACAACAGCCTCGATGCCAGCGGCCTTGGCGCGCTCGGCGATCAGCTGGCCAACCTTCGCACCGCGTGCCTTCTTGTCGCCCTCCATGGCACGTACATCTGCTTCCATCGTAGAAGCTGCGACCAGGGTGTGGCCTGCAACATCGTCGATGACCTGTGCGTGCATGTGGCGAGAGGTGCGGTGAATAACCAGACGCGGGGTCTCCGGGGTACCGGAGAGGTTCTTGCGGATACGGAAGTGACGACGTGCGCGTGCAGTGCGGCGGCGGGTGGAGATGTCCTTGCCCACCGGCAGACGCTTTTCGTTTTGTGCAGTGTTGCTCATTACTTACCCGTCTTTCCGACCTTGCGACGGACCTGCTCGCCCTCGTAGCGAATGCCCTTGCCCTTGTAAGGATCGTCCTTACGCAGACGACGGATGTTCGCGGCGATCTGTCCGACCTGCTGCTTGTCGATACCAGTGATGGAGAACTTGGTGTTGCCATCCACGGCGAAGGTGATGCCCTCCGGTGCCTCAATCAGCACAGGGTGGGAGTAGCCCAGCGCGAACTCCAGGTTCTTGCCCTTGAGCTGCACACGGTAACCAACACCGAAGATTTCCATCTTGATGGTGTAGCCCTTCGTCACGCCCTCGATCATGTTGAAGACCAGGGAACGGGACAGGCCGTGCAGGGAACGATTCTTGCGGTGATCATCCGGGCGGGAAACGAGGATCTCCTCGCCTTCCTGCACCACGGTGATCGGAGCCGGAATGTCCTGGCTCAGGGTGCCCTTCGGACCCTTAACCTCGACAGACTGGCCGTTGATGTTGATGGTGACGCCAGAGGGGACAGCCACCGGTGCCTTGCCAACACGAGACATGGTTTAGACCTCCTCTAGTTACCAGACGTAGGCGAGAACTTCTCCGCCCACACCCTTGTTCTGTGCCTCACGGTCGGTCAGCAGACCGTGGGACGTGGAAATGATGGCCACACCCAGGCCGCCGAGGACCTGTGGCAGCTCGTTGGACTTTGCGTACACACGAAGACCCGGCTTAGAAACACGACGCAGCCCGGAGATAGAACGCTCGCGGGACGGGCCGTACTTCAGCTCAATGTCCAGTGTCTTGCCAACCTTGGCGTCGGTGACGGTGAAGTCAGCAATGTAGCCCTCCTCCTTGAGGATCTCAGCGATGTTCGCCTTGATCTTGGAAGAAGGCATGGAGACGGAATCATGGAACGCGTTGGATGCGTTCCGCACGCGGGACAGCATGTCCGCGATGGGATCAGTCATGGTCATAAGTTTTGACCCATAGCCTTTCTCATTGCGGTTCCCAGCCCACCCAGACTGCGTGTACCGCGCGCTTGCTGGCTACTAGCGCGCCCCATGCTAAATAACGTGGGGTGCTCGCCGCCGTGTCCGCGCGGCCGCTCTATTGGGCGAGGGGCCTACAACAAAGTGGTTTGATGTTTACACTGCTTACGTTGCCGAGCCAGCCTTTCAGGCATGGGGCAACGCAAGACCAGATAACTCTAGCAACCACCTGCATGTTTACCCAAATCGCTGTTGAGAAAATGACGCCCCTAGATTCAGAACCTAAGGTCTCACAGCCCTTGACGCCACGGAGCGCAAAATAAGTAGCCAATATGCTACTCCTGAACACCCAATAAGCGATGTGTCATATCTTCTCTTAGCTTTAAACTGCGAAAACAAGGCGTTACGTGAGATGTATCACAAATGCGAGTAACGCCTTGAAAAGTTGATTGGTGATTCACTACACATGTTGTACGTACTCAAAGTACGAGACTATTTGCGCCGCAATCAATCGCAGTTGACTCGGCACAATCGCAGTTCTATACACCCCTCATGGAAGGAAAATTCTTTGAAGTTCAAGAAGTCCCTCATCACCCTGGCCGCAGCATCCTCCGTAGCAATGGCTGGTATCCCGGCTGCCGTCGCTGAAGAAGCACCGGAGGCTCCGGTCACCGCAGCTACCGAAAACTCCAACGAGACCGACACCAAGCCGGCTGCTGAGGAGAACGCAGACGAGAACGCTGCTGAAGAAGGCGCTGCCGAGGACGAGACCAAGCCAGCCGACGAGAACAACAACGAGACCAAGCCTGCTGAGGGTTCCGCTGACAGCGAGCAGGGTCAGAAGCTGAAGGGCTCCGTTGACAAGCTGCTGGGTTGGGATGACTCCACCTCCACCCTGAAGAAGATCGAGGACGTTCTGGGCTTCATCGGCAAGATCGTCAAGACCTTCACCGGGTTCCCGGGCTCCAAGTAAATAACCTGGACCCACGACATAAACAACGAACCCCGCTTCCCTATCCCGAGATTTCTCGGGGGAAGCGGGGTTTTGGCTTGCTATGCTGCTGTACTCAGCAGCTCGCTCTTACTTGAACGGGAAGCCCAGCTCGCGCAGCAGTGCACGGCCTTCATCGTCGTTGGTTGCAGTGGTAACAACGGTGATGTTCATACCACGCGGACGATCGATCTTGTCGACGTCGATCTCATAGAACATGGACTGCTCGGTCAGGCCGAAGGTGTAGTTACCGTGGCCGTCAAACTGCTTGTCGTTCAGACCGCGGAAGTCACGAATACGCGGCAGTGCGACGGTCAGCAGACGATCCAGGAACTCCCACATGCGGTCGCCGCGCAGGGTTACGCGAGCGCCGATGGGCATGCCTTCACGCAGCTTGAAGTTAGCGATAGCCTTCTTCGCGGTACGGATCTGCGGCTTCTGGCCGGTGATCTTGGTCAGATCCTCGATTGCACCGTTGATCAGCTTGGAATCGCGAGCTGCATCGCCGACGCCCATGTTGACGACAACCTTGGTGACGCCCGGGATCTGCATAACGTTCTCGTAGCTGAACTCGCCGTTCAGCTTCTCGCGGATTTCCTCACGGTAGCGAGTCTTCAAACGTGGGGTGTAGTTTTCGCTCATCGTTAGATGTCCTTCCCGTTGCGCTTGGACACGCGGATCTTCTTACCGTCTTCGTCGAAGCGGTAGCCGATACGGGTCGGGTTGCCGTCGGAGTCAACGACCATCACGTTAGAAACGTGGATCGGAGCTTCCTGGGTAACGATGCCGCCGGACTCAGCGCCGCGCTCTGGAGCGGAGTTTGCAACGTGCTTCTTGATTCGGTTGACGCCCTCGACCAGGACCTTGTCGCGCTGCGGGTAGGCCTCAATAACCTTGCCCTTGGCGCCCTTGTCCGGGCCGGAGATAACCAGTACGGTGTCGCCCTTACGGATCTTCATTTAGAGCACCTCCGGAGCCAGGGAAACGATCTTCATGAACTTCTTGTCGCGAAGCTCACGTGCGACCGGGCCGAAGATACGGGTGCCGCGGGGATCGTTGTCGTTTGCCTTGATGATGACAGCAGCGTTCTCATCGAATGCGATGTAGGAGCCGTCCGGACGACGGGTCTCCTTCTTAGCGCGGACGATGACAGCCTTAACAATGTCGCCAGCCTTCACGGTGCCGCCCGGGGTAGCTTCCTTAACGGTTGCTACGACGACATCACCGATACCAGCGGAGCGTCGAACGGAACCACCGAGCGGACGGATGACCAGGATTTCCCGGGCACCGGTGTTGTCGGCAACTCGCAGACGCGATTCTTGCTGAATCACTTGAGTCTCCTAATTTGACCTAGAATTTTTGCGTATCGTGCGTGGGATTACCGACCCTCGCGCACGCGGTCTGCGCCGGTTAAAGCGCCAGGCTCTTTATGAATGCACATTGCGAGCACACACTGGAGCACACTGCGCCTTTCGGCAACTGAAATATTGTTCCACACCCGCGCTCAGCTAACAAAATCGCCGTATCAGAGATTTGCTCCGTGGGCCGCCATTTATTCCGCCGGGGGTAGCTCACCCTACCCCCCGACGGGAGCGCTCTGCACCTTTTGACGCCACCTCATCCTCAGTGCGATGTGAGTGTGATGCGTGCCTCAACAGGGCTTTTGCTCATGTTGCACTAGCTTGCAACCCCTGCACTTGGGACTGTGGATAATCATCGCATCCTCATGGGGATATTAGTGAAAACTGAGCTATCTCACCATTTTTGAAACGTGCCTAGAGGATGACAGGGATCGCAAGGCTTCAATATCTCCTTGGGTATCTAAGAGGTCTTCTCCAGCGGAGACTGCAATAATTCCGCAGCAACCACAGCTGCTAGGTAGCAGATTGACACCGTGCACACAGGCAACAGTCGTGCTACGTTACTTTGCGTACCCAAGGCCGGTTTAAGGCCGACACACCAACTTTTTTCAGTGAGGTTTATACACATGAAGCTCAAGAAGTCTCTGCTAGCTCTGACCACCGCCGCTACCGTTGCTGTTGCTGGCACCGCTACCGCTGTAGCTGAGGACACCAACCCTGCCAACTCCGGCTCCGCTGTCGCGAACACCGACAAGGGCGAGAAGAAGGACGAGAACGGCGGCGAGAAGGACGAGGACAAGGATCAGTCCGAGCTAGCTGGTTCCGCTGACAAGTTCTTCGGCTGGGACGAAAACACCTCTGGCCTGAAGAAGCTCACGACCGTCGTTACCCTGATCACCACCATCGGCGCTCTGGTTGCAGGCCTCGTCACCCTGGCTAACAACTTCCAGAAGATTCCGAACCTGTTCAAGTAAGAACATTTTCGTTCTGCTAAAGGACAGGTTCCAGTCACCCATTAGTTTGGTTGGCCGTTAACCTCAAGCACCCCACGGCGATACACGATCGCCGCGGGGTGCTTTTGCTATCCCTAAGATCTCTACGATCCTGCCCCCCTCCGCCACCCTTCCCCTTTGCCACCCTATATGAGGTTAGGGTAGGCTCACTTTTACTATGTCACTGCAGCAGCTCGTATTGGATCCCTCAACCGCAAGCGACGCTTATCGCTCAGCGTTCGTCGACCATGAACTTGTAGTGGCACCCAGCGAACCTAAGCACCACATCATCCGCGCCACAGTGTGCAACGTCAGCGCTCCCGCTCAACACCTCCGCCGCATTGTCATCGAATCCCCGGAACTGGTTGGTTTCAAGCTCTCCGGCCCAGATGAATTCTTCGGTCTCTTTATGCCGCAAGTGGCCAGCGGCAAGCTACATTTACCAGTTCATGCCGGCGGCGCAAATATTCGCGCCAGCGTAGCTGCCATGCCAGATGAGCTACGTCCTCACCTGCGGTGGTACACCGTCCGCTCGCTGAATCCTGTGGCTGGACAACTGACTTTTGACGTGGTGACGCATGGCGTCACTACCCCCAGCTATGAAAACATTGGCCCTGGTCTCCGTTGGGTTTTGAGTGCCCAAACTGGCGATCAGGTGGCAATCTGGACCTGCCAGGGGCTATGGCATCGCGGGCGACGCTCCCAAACCTTGATCGCCGATCCGTCCGCAGCACCCTCAGTGCGCGCAATCCTGGAGTACACCCACGCATTCGCACCAGATCAATTGAAAGACATGCATGTCCGCATGATTGCCGAGAGCCCCAATGACCTAGAACCATTGCTCAACCCCAACTGGGAAGATGAATTGGGCAGCCTCGACATCCTGTTCGCCCCTTCTGAGAAATTTAGCGAAACCACCATTGCGCATTTGAGAGGGCTTGACCATTCTCAGCACCCTGCAACGCAGTCAAAGTACGTCTGGGTCGCGGGCGAGGGCCAGCTTTGCAAGGAAGTTCGGCATCATGCAATTCATACGTGGGGTCTCGATAGCGAATCCGTGCAGTGGTGCCCCTATTGGTTCCTCGGCAGGGCGCGCCCCTAGCTAGCCACAATTCCTCGCGGCACAATGATCGGAGCCATACCGCGGGGATCTTCCCACACCTCGGCATTCAGACCATATGCCTCGCGCAACACATCCACCGTCAGAGCCTCGTTCGGAGAACCCTCGGCGATCTTTTCCCCCTCCTTCATGACGATCATCTCGTCACTAAAAGCTCCCGCCAGGCCAAGATCATGAAGTACGGTAATCACCGTCTTGCCCTCTTGAGCGAGCTCCCGTACGATACTTAGAATCTCTATCGCATGTGCCGGATCTAGGTACGTAGTCGGTTCATCCAACAGCACAATTGGCGTATCCTGCGCCAGCACCATCGCCATCCAGACCCGCTGCCGCTGGCCGCCAGAAAGCTCCGCCACGTCGCGGGCAACAAGATGGTCAACCTTCGTCTTCTTCAGCGCCTCGCGCACTTTTTCTTTATCTTCTGACGCCGTCGCTCCCCCACCCCAGAGCGATCGACGATAAGGGTGCCGTCCGCGTTCCACGAGTTCTCCAACAGTCAACCCCGCCGGACACAGAGGGTGTTGTGGCAAAAGTGCAATTAGTTGGGCGGCTTCGCGTGCCCCCAAACTATGCACGTCCTTATCCTCTGCAAGAACACGTCCTTCGGTGGGAGCAAGCAGCCGAGAAAGCGTCTTGAGCAGCGTTGACTTACCACAACCATTGGGACCTAAGAGCGTGGTGACCTTCCCGGGCTCTGCAGTGAAAGACACGTCCTTAACAATGCTTGGGCCGTCGTTGTAGCCCACGGTGACGTGATCAACTTGAACGTTCATTGAACCATTCCTTTCAGAGTTCCGCGACGGGCCGCCAACCACACAAGCAACACCAGCGCGGGTCCACCAATGATGGCGGTAACCAAACCCACAGGGGACGTAAATGGCAGTGCGCCCGCCACGACGGCGCACGCGGCCAATAGAGCGGAGCCTGCAAAAGTAGAGCACAGCGGATGGGGCGTGGGCGTTCCGGCCACCAGCTTGGCCAGCTGAGGAGCCAACAGTGCCACGAATCCAATTGGGCCGACAAAGGAAACCACCACCGCGACAATGCCCGTTGCGGCGATGAGCAAAATAGCGCGCACCCTCGTGACATCTACACCAAGTGTGGACGCGGTGGCGTCATCATGAGAAAGAAGAGGGACATCGCGCGTAACGCAGAGGCCTAAAACCACGAAGGGCAATAGACCCAACACCATAGGCAACAAAGCTTCCGTACGCACAAAGCCGGTGGACCCAGCGAGCCAAGTTTGGGCATCCGTGGCACGAGTTAAGTCAGCCCTGAGCAGAAGATACTGCACTAAAGACTGCGTGAGGAACGACAGTGCCAGGCCGATGACCACTACGCGCTGCGACGTCCCGAAACCACCGAGTAGAACGAGCAAACCAACGATCACTAGTGCGCCAAGCAAAGCGAGTGCAGCACGCCACCAAAACGTCGGCACCCCCTCACTCCATGCAGGGCGGGTGACTACGGTACCCGCCACAACCAAAACCGCCGCGCCGCCGGAGACACCGAGAATGTCCGGGCTGGCCAGTGGATTGCGAGCCATGGTTTGGGTCCACGCGCCGGCCAGCCCCAGCGCGGCGCCGACCAGAACGGTAGCGATTGCTACAGGCAGGCGGAGATCCCACACCACGTTGATTGCTTGCTGTGTGCCCCCACCGGTGAGAACCTCGATGACTTCCACCGGACTGAGCTTCACCGCACCTTGCCCCAGGATTAAGCAATAACAAAGGGCCGCTATGAGGGCGAACCCCGATGTGGCTGCCAGGACGCGTCTGCTTCGTGAACGCTTGATACTACGGATAGACGTCATATCGCTCATATCGCCAGCTCCGAGTCATTCGAGGTCGGTGAACTCTTCTTACGTCGCACCGCCAGAATCATCACTGGGGCGCCGACAATAGCTAGGACAATAGACATTTCCAGCTCGTTGGGCTGCAGGACGAAGCGGCCCACAATATCGGCTAGCAGCACAGCCGCACCGCCGACGATGGCAGTTGGTAGCAAGAGGCGGGTAAGTGCCGGGCCGGTTAACGGGCGTAGTAGGTGTGGCACGGCGAAGCCCACGAATGTCACAAGCCCCACGGTGGCAGTCGCCGAGCCGGCGAGGATGATCACCGCCGCGGCAGCCAACAAGCGGGTTCTCGTGGGCGAGCTGCCAAGGGAACGGGCGGAGTCCTCTCCCATCGCAAGTAGATCCAGCGGGCGTGCTACAAGCGCACCACATAAAGCACCTAGTGCTAGACCTAAAGCAGCTAAGGCCACGTCTTCCATACCCCGCCCAGCCGTAGAGCCGACAGTCCAGCGGCGGAGCCCTTCCAAGGTGTCGGAAGAATAGAGGCTCAGCATATTCGTGGCCGCTTGTAGGGCAAAGGTAACTCCCACGCCCACCAGTACCAGAGTTAGCGGGTTACGGGATACGCGGGAAATCAACAGCACGATTAGAGCGGCGACGGCAGCTCCCACGAGCCCCACAAGTGTCCGCTCTCCGACCGTCGTTGCCCAGCCCAAGGTCAGTGCCGCGGCGACTGCAAAACTTGCTCCGGCGTTCACGCCGATAATGCCGGGATCTGCCAAGGGGTTGCGGGTCCAGCTCTGAGCAATGGCACCCGCCATAGCCAGGGCTGCGCCTGTGATCACAGCCAAGAGGGTACGCGGAACGCGCAAGTCCCAAATGATGCCGGACTGTTCAGCATTAATGCCGGACTGCGCGGACGGGTGCGGACCATGCATGAGGATGCTGGTCACCTCGCCAATGGAAAGATCTTTGGAACCCAAGTACAGGGAGGCAACCAGCAGCAATGCCAAACCAACGAGTGCGGCCGAAGTAAGCAAACGCCGGGAAAACACCAAAGAATGTCGAGTTCTTGAGACGGACACTTTCAATTAAATTGCGTCAGAGAATTTCTCGACCGCCCAAGGGATGGTCAATGGGTTCGGCATGCTCATTGCATTGCCCACATTTTCGTCCATCCAGCGGACCTTGCCTTCGCGAACAACGTCCAGCTTGCTGAATGTTGGATCCTTCTTCAAGGTATCGGCGGCACCCTGGTAATCAAGGACGAAGAGGTAATCGACGTTGTTGAGGTCGCTGTAGTTCTCAGGTGCGATGTCGCGGTAGAACTCGCCCCCGTTACCTTCGAGCTCCTTCGGGATCTCGAAGCCCAGACTCTCGATAAACTGCCCACGACCGTCACCGGAGGTGTACAGGCCGATCTTTCCCTGATAAGGCATGACGATAGCCGCACGCTTGCCTTTGAGCTCAGGGTGCTGCTGTTGGAAATCATCGAAGGCCTTCTGCGTTTCTTCAACAAGCTTGTCGCCTTCTTCTTGCTTGTCTACAGCGCCGGCGATCTGGTTGACCTGATCCCGCCATGGGATCTGCCAGTCCGTGGCACCGTCTGGCTTAACGGTGGTTGGGGCGATGTCATTAAGCGCCTTCTTCGCCTGCGCGTCTACGGCAGAGTTCACCGCAATGATCTTGTCCGGATCAGCGGCGGAGATCTTCTCCAGGATTTCAGCAGTGAATCCATTGGCAGTACCGTAAACCACTTCAGGCTTGTTGTCGCCGAGCTTTTCGGTAGCCCATGGGCCGACGCCAGACGCATCAACATCTCCCTCAGCACCCCAGGGCGCTACGAGGACTGGTTGGATGCCAAGGGCAAGCAAGGTATCGCTGTCTCCCAGGCCAACTGCGGCGATGCGCTCGTCCCCGGTGCCCTCATTTTTTGACGCCGCCGCGTCATCGCCTCGGGAGCAACCAGACAGAACAAGAGTGGATGCTGCCAAGACAGCGGCGGTCTTCAGTGCCGCTCGACGGGTCAGCGAATTGTTTCGAAACATGTGGAAGCCTAACGTGTAAGGAACTCTTTGAGGCGCTGTAAAGTACCCGTAGCCCCAAAGGGCTGATGGCCTCTTTCAGCTACGGTGGATTCAGCAATCGCGCCCATCTTACACAGGTTAGGCTAACCACACAAAAGGCTGCCCTAAGTTAATTATTTTGGGGGATGTGTGGCCGCCGATATGGAGGCAGCTCAGCCGCTAGGGGCCAGCCGACAGGGGGCACTTTAGAAACGGTTTAGCAAACCACCAAACGTCCGCCGCTCCTCCACACGCTTCGCCCGAGACAAATGTCCTGAGGTTCGCCCGACCACCGGCAGTTACCTACCTCCCCTCCCCACCTCGAACAGCTGGGCACTCCACCCCACCGCCTGCTGCGAACGCGCTACCGCACCCACGGCAGCCAGGTGCTTCGCAATCACACGGGCCGTGGGCAGCTGCGATCCATACAGAACGAGGCGTGATAAATCTTCCTCGTAGTCATGATCCTCGGCCCCGCTTTCCTGCAACACTGGGGTCACCAGGAACAGCTGCGCCCCAAAACGTAGTACGGCAGCTACCAGCTGTTGCAGCTCTATAGCTGGCCAACGCCGCCACGGATCAACCAGCACCACAGCATCTACCTGCTCACACAAAGTAGCCACTGTGCCAGCCCAATCCGCCCGGCGCACATCCTCACCGCTACGCCCAACCGTTGGAGCGTGCAGTGCACTATAGCGAGCACGATCCCGGCGGCGTGGAGCAATATCGCGCAGCATAACCTCCTCTGCGCTAGCCCCAGGCTCCGTCATCGCTGCAGTTGTTGCGCCTACTGAAATCCTTGCGTCATCTTCTGCCTCCGAAAACGACCCCAACACCACGGCGTTGGCCTGCGGTATCTTACGTAGAATCTCATCCGCATACACCGCCGCGGCCGGACCTCCCACCGCGCACCGAAGCGAGCCAGCATCCTGTCGCGCTAGTAGCTTGCTGCTCAGAATCTCCGCTGCGGCCGGGGCCGACCACTGAGCGCTGGAGGCCGCCTGTTCGTGTTCCTCCACGGCCAGTTGTGGCTGGGTTTGCACAATGTAGTCCCAGCGGTGCTCGCCCGTATCAGCCGGATTCTGCAGTGCCTGCCCTAGCTGGCCAAGTGCTGCGGTCTTGGCGGCTGCCGGCCCGGCAATCCAATCCCTTACTGGAGAATCCGGGTTTGCTAACTCGCTGCCCAGCGCAGTGAGGCCGATTCGAACCGCCCGTTGGTCCGCCACATCCTCCGCTGAGCTATCCAGTGCTGCGTCCGCCGACAAAGTCACTAACCCCACTGCCTCCAAGTAACGCGCAATCCGGAGAGCCAGCTCCTGCTGCAGGCCAGTTGCTGCGGCCAGTTGATCCACTCGATCCGCGCCCTCATCAATCAGGCCAAAAATCCCCAACCCTACGGCTTGGCGCACCAGAATCGCCGACCCCATCTCGGTGAGTTCATGCAGCTCAATCACCGCATTACGGTGGCTCGTCACAGCCCCTGTCTCCGCCCCCTCACTGTCGCCCTGCATAGCCGTCGCCCCTGCTTCCGATTGTGCCGGTGCCATTGCGCGCCAGTACCCCGTAATCTCCACGTTTTCCCGCGGAATCCCCAGAGCTCGAACCCAGCGTCGGATCGCCTTCAATCGCCCGGCCTCTCCCGCAGCCCATACATAGGGCATCGCGGCGGGCTCGGCCGCCCACTCTGGGTGTTCTCCGTACAACTCGGTAGCTTTCGCCACGAAGTCCCCGCCCTCGTCTCGCACCTGCCAGTGAATGTCCACCTGTGCTTCGAACTCCAGTCGCTGGACATGTGCCCGCGTGGCTACCTCAATAATCGCCACTGCCCTATACCCGGCGGGCAAAGACTCTATACAGCGAGCAATCGCCGGCAGCGCCGTCTCGTCGCCCACCATCAGTAGCCACGGAGTGTGGGTGGGCAGCGCTGCGCAAGACTTCGGCCCTGCGATATACAGGGGATCTCCCGGTCGAGCTCGTACGGACCAGTCCTCGGCCAGGCCTTGGCCATGCCGCGCGAAGTCTACGACGAGGCGGCCCTGGGAGGCGTCGAATGAACGGACGGTATATGTCCGAAACAGATCTTTGACCTCCTCTTGCCATAGCACCGTCGCGTCCTCCCGTGTGATGGGGTGAGGGCGCTCCCCGGTGGCCGGGTCTGGGAAGATGATGCGGATATCGTCGTCGAAACCATCGCTGACTAGCGGTGGTGCGTCTACGCCGAACGCACTATGGGCGCGTAGTTGTTCGCCCGTCAGAGTAATGCGACGCATCCCTGGTGTGATGTCCTCGATGTCATCGACCTGCAGTTCGCGGATCGTAATGGGGTAGATTTCCCTGTCTCGGCTATTCCTCGCCATGGTCATTCCTTTCTCGTTTCTAGGTTGGCGGTGTGCGGTGAGTCGGTGTGTAGCGGGTCAGTGCGCAGGGTCGGCATGCGGTGGGGCGGCATGCGCAGGGTCGATGCCTGTCGCCTCGGGTGCTGGCCGGTCAGCCGAACTCTTGTTCAGCAGCCGCGGTGCCCATTGCTGGAAAACGTTCTTCCAGCCATCGGCTTTCACCAGCTGCGCGTGCGTAAGTTCAAGCTCGCTCACCCGCACCGGATACGCCCCCGGACGGCGCCTCCACGCAGCAGCCGGATCCCACTGCCCGTGTGCCACATCACTGTTGTTTTGCGTTGCCACCACTAGCTCGACCCTGCCTTCGTAGCTGGTGGGTGCTGCTGTGTGCAGCATCTGCATGCAGAAACGGATGTTGCTTTCTATATCGACGCCCACAGTGCCCAATTCGTGTGACATCCCATCGGCACGCGCAATTGCCCGAACGTCGTAGTCACCAAAGGCTGTCCTGCCATCGGGCGTGCCCGGCGGCCAGGAATGCGTACCGGAGCTGGGGCTGCTGCCGCTGGGGTAGGCGTCAAGAATTCCTAAGAACCGCACCTCATAGCCCCGGCGCTGCAACGCGGCAGCGATGTTTTCAGCCACCACGCCACCGAAGGAGTAGCCCACCAACGTGAAGGGTCCTTCTTGTTGCTCGGCCAGGATCTGTTCGGTGTAGAGCTCCGCTAGCTCGGCCAGTGTTTCCACCTGGGGTAGCGGGGACGGTAGTTCGATCAGGCGGGTGTCGAACTCAGTGTCCGCCAGAAGGCTGGCCAGCGGGGCGAAGGCCAAGCCATGTCCGCCGATCGGATGGAGGCACCACACCGGGCGGCGTTGCGAATGCTCGGCAGTCTGTAAGCGCTGGGATTGCTGCGGCTTCGGCGGCTGCTTAGCCTTCATAGCTCCACCAGTGCCCTGCCCCAGCCGTTCCGCGATGGCTGCCGGAGTACCAGCATCCACAATGTCCTGGATCTTCAACTGCATGCCCTGCTTGCGCAGCACACCCATCAAACGCATGGCCAGCAGGGAGTCACCACCGGAGGTGAAGAAGTTCTCTTCGGGGCCGATCGGGTTGCCTAGCAAGCTCTCCATGGCGGCCTGCACCTGGGCGCATACGGGGTTGTCCTCAGAAAGCTCCCGGTTACCGGTATTGCACGTATCCGCTTCCTCTACTTCGCTGTGCCCATCTACTTCTATTTGCCCGTCCGCTGGCTCCTCAAACTCGCCGCGCTCCGGAAGCAACTCCACCAACCGGAGATCCCTACCGGTGGCGGCGTCGCACAGTGCATTGAGGAATGTGCCGAACCACCTCGCGGCGGCGTCAGGAAGAATGCGTTCCACCACATCCGGACGGTGCACCAGCGTAATTTCCAAAACGTCCCCGGGCGGGCACACGACAGTCAGCGGGTAATGCGTGCGACCGCTGGTGCGCAGCCCCTGGATGCGCAGGCACGACTCGGAGGTCTCCACTGTGTGTGGACCGCTCGGTGCACCGAAGTGTGCGTGATGGTCGTACACCACCGCGGTGTCGAACAACGGTGCACTTCCCACCAGGGTCTCGATCTCCTGTAGCGGCGTAGTCTGGTTCTCGCTGATCAGCGCCATGGTATCTGCCACCTGTCGCACGGTATGGCGCAGCGTGTGCCCCGGTTCGAGTTGTACGTGCAACGGGAGTGTGGTGATGAACATGCCCACCGCACTAGCCATTCGCGGCTGCTCCGCGGACCGGCCGGAAAGAGTCACCCCCGTAGTCACTCGGCGCCCACCATGCAGCGCAGCCAGCGTGAGCAACCATGCGGTTTGTACCAGTACACTGGGTGTGGTTCCTAGGCTCGCCGCGGCGGTTGCCACCCGCCCATCTGTGTCGCGGTGCAGTACGTGCGGCACCTCTGGGGCTTCTGTTGTGCTCTTTTTACTTGACGCCACCGGCCGCAAGCCCGCAATCACACCTCCGTGCTCGCCTGTGCGGCTGGCCTCATGGGGCTGATCGGTGCCGGTGAAAATCTGTTGCCAGGCGCGGTGTTCCCGCTCCAGTTGTTCGACGCTGCGTTGGCACAGGCTTCGAGCAAATTCCGCGAAGGAGGGCGCGGGGTCCAGATCCTCGCCGCTTAGCAGTCGCTGCAAATCCTGCAGCATCACGGCGGTGGACCAGCCATCGGTGAGGATGTGATGGCTGCCCAGCACAAGTGTGGCAGGGCGGTTGGTTTCTAGTCGGTTACTCTCTGGCAACAGCACCAGGTCTGCGGTGACTAGCGGGCCGGATTCCAGGTCCACGGCGCGGTGGCCGCGCAACTCCCGCAGCTGTTCCACGAACGCATGAGCTGCAGCCGGTGAGAAGTCTCTGCAGTCGTGGATTGTCCAGGGCAGATCGAGCCGCTCCGGAATCAGCATCAGCGGGAGGTCGCTGCAATCGAACACGGCGCGCAGTGCTGCGTGGCGGCGCAGAATTGCCCGCATCGACTGGTGGATAAGCTCTGGGGAGGCCACACCAGTAAGGTCCACGGCGGCGGCAATGACGTAGCGGTCGGTTCCGGCCAATCCGTGGAACAGCAGCCCCTGCTGGGAGGCAGTAGCCGGGACAATGTCTTCCAGGGGACCGTGGGCGGCTTCCAGGGAGCGCAGATGAGCAACGCTGAGGGTCGGTGTGGGCTGGTTGGTTGAGCTGTGGCCTAGCCGAGGGTTCGTCGGCTGTGTATCGAATGCCCGGTAGTCGCTAGGCAGTGCTTGGCGCAGTACCAACCGATCCGCGACCAGCAGGTCCCGCGCCGCACGCTGTAGCTGTTCGTGCAGTTTCTCCAGCACGGTCGGGGATGCATCCCTGAGTGCTGCCAGGTCCGCCACGTATTCCACGTCTGCGCCGTCCGAGGTGAGGAAGACATTTATCGTCAGAGCCTCCGTCATCCGCCGGTCGTCGGATTCCAACACGCCGAAGCTCTCCTCCGGCTGTGCATCCAGAACATTAATCACCACACGACGGTTTGGAGGGCACGAAGCTGGATCCCACGGCTGAGCCTGCGACTCGGCCTCGCGCCCAGCGCGAACCCACGCTGCCATAAACCTCGGAGAATTGGCGGATGAATGAACGGAGGCACCGTCAGCCCTCGCAGAGAAAGCCCAACGCTCCTCCGTAGTGAACCAACCGATCAGCTCCATGCAATCCACCGCGCTACCGGTGCTGCCATAGTCACCAGAACGAGTGGCACCGGTGCCGCCATCGCGGCCGTGCCCTTCCACCACCAGCTGAAGCTCGGTCAAACCTACGGCCTGTAGCGCTTGCGCTAACAATGACACCACCACGACCTGTCGGTCTGTTCGAAAACGCTGCGCCAGCTCGGAACTCATCGCCGCAGCGTCCGGCATCGCAATATTTCGCCACATCATCGTGGCCTGCCCCCGTGGGCATAGCAGTTTCTCCGGCAACTCCGGCAAGACCGACAGCTCCGCCGATCCCGGTGGCACGTTCTGCACGGCCTGGTGCTCCACGGCACGCTGCATCCCGTGGGCGCGCAGGAGGCCGGTGAGCGCGGGAAGCTTCACGTTGGCGTCAATTAATACAGCATTCCACTCGCGCTGCAGGTTCGGCCAGGACAGCGCATCGATCGCCAGGTGGTGCACCATCACCAGCGCGCCTTCCCTGCACAGTCCGACCTGCCACATCACTCCACCATCGGGGGCTATGCCGGCGGCCAGCTGCTCCACCGGATCTGGGCCGTCCGGCGCAAGCTCCACCACAATCTCCTCGGCGTTAGCCAGTGGCACACGCGGGATCAGCTGCACTACGTTGTCCCAGTCCAGCAACATCCGCAGGCTCGCATGCCGGCGCTGAAGCACCTCCACCGCGCGTAGCACATCGGCTTGGCCGCACCCGGGTGGCATATCTAGCCACCGGTACATCACGTGGCGACGCATCGCATGCACGGTGGGCGCAGCTGCAATCTGCGTGCGTGCCACCGGACTCCACGGCAATACACCCCAATCCAGCCATTGATTGTCCCCATTATTGGATCTCGAATTACCCCCCTTGCCCAGGTCTTCACCAGAACTAAGGAAGGTCGGGCGCGCAGCCTGCGAAACCTGGGGAGCCTGCGGATTCTGCGGAGGACGGAAGTCTAATGGGATCTGCGCTAACGCAATGCCGCCCATTAGGTCCTTCGGCTGCAACAGCAGCCCCTGCTGACGTGCGCGAGAGGCCACATGAAGAGCAGCAATACTCTCCCCTCCCAAACTGATGAAGTCCTGATCAGGATCAGTCTGCTGCGGCGGTAGATGGAGAACATCACACACCGTGCGATGCAGCAGGAGGTGGGCAGGGTCGAGCGGCGCAAGCGGGTCGTTTTTACCGCTTGTAGTTGCGTTACCTGCGCTAGAGACCTCCACGGGTTCGGTCGCCTCGGGAGCTGCGGTATCCTCCTTCGCACCAGCGGTCGGCGGCTGCAGTCCGTATCCGGCGATGGCCTCCCGGTCGATCTTGCCGGAGGTGGTGGTGGGCAGCGCTCGCACTGGATGGATGCGCCGGGGGATCGCCGCGGCGGGTAAAGCAGCTTGCAACTGGTGCCGGATAGCGGTCAGATCTGAAGCGTCCATGGGCCAATCCCCTACCACCGCAGCAACCAACACAGTGGCCTGCCCACTGCGATTCAGTGGTGCCACGGCGCAGTGCCGCACGCCGTTCACGCTGGCTAGTACAGCTTCCACTTCGGCCAGCTCCACGCGCTGCCCATTGATCTCGACTTGCTCATCGGCACGCCCCAGAAACTGGTAGCCCCGCCCAGGAATCCATCGTGCCCGATCCCCGGTGCGGTAAATGCGCTCCGGAGCCCGACGCGGGTCGATGCGAACGTCCTCCTTGAACGCCGCATCGGTGGCCTCCGGAAGGCCACGGTAGCCGAGTGCCAGCTGTGGACCGGCTAGAACCAGTTCGCCTACTTCTTGGTCTCCTACCAGCTGCAGGGCGTTATCCACCAGGTAGGCACGCATACCGGCAACGGGCCGCCCCAGGTGTGCCACGCCCGGCTCCACTCGGGCCAAAAGGGCATCTACAGTGCTTTCGGTGGGGCCATAGGCATTGACGACCTCCAGGCCGGTGGCCGCCAGGTGATCCCACAGCTCAGCGGGCAGCTCTTCGCCACCCAAAACCACTAACTGCAGGCTCGGTACTTTCTCCAATAACTGCGCGGCCAACAACGCCTTCATCATGGAGGGAGTCGTATCCACCACATTGATCTGCTGTGTAGCGAAGTGTTCCACCAGCTTGTCTGCATCCCCAGTGGCCTGTTCTGGGTAGAGGTGCACGTCGTGGCCCGCCAGCAGCCACAGCAACTGGTCGAATGCTGCATCGAAACTGAAAGACGCCGTATGCGCCACCACCGCGTGCGGCCTGTCGTACAATCCGCTGCGGTGTTGGGCAAACAGAGAGCTAATGGCACGGCGGGGAACCTCCACGCCCTTGGGCTTGCCGGTGGATCCAGAAGTATAGATCAGGTAGGCCAATTGCTCCGGGTCTGGATAGGCTGCCGATTCCGCGGACCGTTCTACGGCGTTCTCCTCCGAGGTGGTACTGCCCAAGGCTAGGGCGTAGCGGATGGCCGCCGCATCCACACTAGCTACCGGTTCAGCGTTCGCATGGATTTGCTCACGGCGCTGGGCAGGACTGGTGGGATCGATATAGACGAAGGGCACACCCGCGGCGAAAGCGGCTAGCACAGCAAGGGCCAATTCGCGCCCCCGCTCCATCTCGAGAGCGAGCACTGGTCGCGCCCTATCTTGCTCGGTGACTTGTTCCGCCTGGCGCCACCTGTCGCTTCCCAGAACCTCACAGCGAAAGTAACTAGCCAGGCGATGTACTGCAGCGTGGAGATCCTTGCTGTTCAGCACTGCAGCGCCCAGTATCTCGCGATCCAACATCTCAGTTCCGGGCTCGGTATCCCAGCCATCGGCAGTGTGAACCACCAGATGTGCCTGTGTGTGGTTTCGCAGCGTGGACAAAGCGGTGCTCAGAGCGTCCTGCGATCGGCTATTTTCGGCCACTTCGACACCTTGGGCGCGCCGCTGCTTTAACATTTCCACGCGCCGTCTCTGGCTATGCAGTGGCAGCTCCCCGATCTTTCGGGATGTGTCTTCAAGCGCCTGACACGTGAACTCCCGCAGTGCCTCCAACCGAGCCCGCGCATGCTCGGCACTCACGCGGGCCGGATCCGTCTCAAAAGCCATGTCCAGTCCGCCATCCTCGGCCGGGGTGAGCACCAATCCCAAATCCTCCGGCGGCCCACCCGCCACATTGCGCAACCGCCCCGGAACCCCCGCGAAATCCGCCCGGGTGGTGAAGGCCTTAGCATTCACTCCCACTCCGTGTAGCACGTCAGCCACCCGGGAGTCCCCCGTGATCTGCGGTAGGCTCTCTCCACGCAGTCGCTGGTGGGCCAGTAGACCATGCAGCGACTCCACCGCATGGTGTAGATACTCCTGCACCGTTTGTTGATTGTCGACGTTGACTCGCAGTGGCAGCACATTGACGGCCATTGCAGGCGTGCGGAGCTCTCGCGTATGCGAGCGTGCCATCACGGGCACAGCCAGGAATTGTTCGCTGGTCGAGCGTGGAGCCAACAGACGGTGAACAAACGCCCCGTACAGTGCGATCATGAGCTCTACCCACGTAATCTGCTCATCAGTAGCGGCTTTCGTGGCCTTCTCCATGATCTCCGGCCCCAGGCGCATGGTGGTGGTGATTGTGGTTTGCCCTGTGCCTTCTGCCTTTGTGGCCGTATTCATCGTGGCGCGCTCAGCAACTTCCGGAAGCTGTGCGAGTACGGACGTCCAATACTGTTTATCCCGGGTATGCTCCGCGGATTCGCGGTACTCCTGATCCAGCGCCACCAGTTCGGACAGCGAAGCTGCCCGGAATGGACGAGCCTGCTTTCCTGCCACGCGAGCGGTATAAATCTGACTAAGGCGACGCGTGAGCAGGGAAGCCGAGAAGCCATCGACAATAAGGTGATGATAAAGCTGGACAACCCAGGTCTCGGTGACGTCGAGAAGAATAATGACATAACGACACAACGGTTGATCCACCATGGTGCGCATCGTCTCGGCACATTCGGCGCGTAGCGCATCTACCCAGGCTTCCGCGCTGCGCTGGGGATCCGCGGCGTGCCGCACGTCGATCACGCGGTCGACCCCGGGGGCTTCCTGTACCACGGATTGTTGCGGGGTAAGGCCATCCGTCGTGACGCGCACGCGCAATGTCTCAGCTTCCTGTTGCAGCTGTGCGATGGAGTGCTGCAGAGTTTCCAGCTCGATGTGCCCTGGCCCCAGGTGCAGTACCTCACCAACCACGTAGTAGGGCGATTCGGGGTTGAGTTTTTGGGCGTTCCAGACACCGTATTGAGCGCTCGTTAACGGCAGCGTAGAAGACAAGTCAAGTTCCTTGTGAGTCGGCGGGCGGCAGCGGGGAGGCGAGTGAGAGAACAAGAAAGGGCATAAGAAAACACCCCACGCTGCCACACCGGGCGACACATTCGCGAGGGGTGCTGGAGAAAAAAAGACTAAGAGATCTCTTTCAAGGTAGGCTTGACCTGCTCCAATACCCATGCACGGGACAGGGCGGTCGGCGTGTTCAGGCCAGCAACCACAGCCTCGTTACCCGCCAGGGTGGCGCCGGACTTGACCTGCGGCAGGTCTGAGTAGCCCGGGATCTTCTCCACCTCCGCGATGTCACCGGTGCGGTTATAGATCACCATGAAGTCCGCAGCCAGGGCGGAGACGTTTTCTGGCGACAGAGTCACGCGCCCCTGCTGTACCTCGATTGAGCCGTCGGTCAGAGATTCCGGGAACTTCATACCCAGGTCGTAGATAAAGGAGGCTCCTGGATCCTTCGGGTCGGCCACAGCTCCAAAGGATCCCTGAGCGAACTGGGAGACCACACCGGTCTTACCCTCGATATTCGGCAGCTCGGACTTCGCATCGGAGAAGACTTTCTCATCCTGGTCGATGACTTCTTGAGCTTTATCTTCCTTGTTGAAGATCTTGCCGAGCTCCTTCAACTGCGACTTCCAGCTGATCCCCTCACCCTCGGTGCCAATACCACCCAGAGTGGGCGCGATCTCGGAGAGCTGTGTGTAGTTATCCTCGGAGATCGTCCAGTAGTCCCCGACGATGAAATCCGGAGCAGCGGCGGCGATCTCTTCCTTCGGCAGAGTCTTGAAATCGGTCTGCTTGATAATCTCCACGCCATCCAACTTGCCGTCGCGCCACGGGGCATTCATGTCCTTAGCAGACACCACCACGGCGGAGGGCTTGATGCCCATAGCCAGCAGGTTGTCGATGGCTGGACCAATGGCAACGACGCGCTCGGGGTTTACGGGGTATGTGTCTTCCCCCCAGGCGTGCTTGATGTTGACTTCGGAGGCATTATCGCCGGAATTCGCTGCGGAGTTTGCGCCTGAGGAAGTATTTTCCGCCTTGTCATCTGCATCGGAGCTGCAGGCTCCCAACACCAGGGTAGTGGAGAGCACGGCGATGCTGAGCGCACGGACAACGTTTGAGTTCTTCATTCTGAATGGGTTTCCATTTCACTAAACAAACAAGATTAGGTAAGGCTACCATCACCAAGGGTAGGCTAACAAGGGTAATCTGAGACTTTTTAACTTAATTTGGATCGGGGAGGGCACGACGATCCAGCTTCCCATTACTGCTCAGCGGCAATGCCTGCAGAGCCACTACACGGCTGGGAACCATGTACTCCGGTACTGATTCGCGCAGCACAGCAGCCACCTCCGTAGGCGGTAGTACCACTGCTTCCTGATCCCACACCACATAGCCCACCAGCACTGATGAATCCTCGCCAACGACACGACTGGCCGCCTGCCGCACACCAGGAACCCGTCGCAGCGCCGCATCTACCTCTCCCAACTCCACTCGGTTGCCCCGGATCTTCACCTGGTCACCCACCCGACCTACGAATTCCAGCAACCCCACCTGGTTCCATCGTGCTAGATCTCCGGTGCAGTACATTCGGCCGCCATCAACCTGTGGGTACCAACTGGGCACAAAAGATTGTGCCGTTAGCTCCGGGCGGCGCCAATAGCCAGTAGCCACCTGCACCCCGGCAATGCAGAGCTCACCCACCTGGCCAGGATCGGTAACCTCTTTCCCATCCTCAGCGCGCAGATAACAGCTCACATTGTCTTGAGGCAGACCCAACAGCGACGGTTGCCGACCATCCCCCGCGCTGGATCCCGCCAGCTCAGCCAGCAATTCCTCGGTATATTCAACCCACAGCACATCCATCGCGGCCTCCGTGGGCCCATAAAGTCCATGCACCCGGCAACCGATCTGTCGCAGGCACCGTTCTGCCAGCGCACTGGGCACAGCCTCGCCACCTAGCAGCAGATGCTTGAGCCCAGCCAACCTTTCCAGAGGCTCGCCCATGTCGTCCATGACATCCAACAGCGTGCCGAGCATACTCGGCACCATCGACAGCACACTGACCTGGTAATCCACCAGCAAATCCAAAAAGCCATCGATATCCCCCATCCACCACTGTGAATCGGGCATCACCACCGTTCCACCATTAGCCAGGGGGTTCAGGATCTCCGCGATACCCACATCAAACACCGCCGGCGCCTTCTGCAGCACACGAAGTTCCTCGCCAGGCCCCACGATCCGGGCGCTCCATTCCAAATGGCAGGCTACGCCACGGTGAGTATTCACCACCGCCTTCGGCCGCCCGGTCGAACCTGAGGTGAACGTGATGTAACAGGGATCCTCCGGGCAAATGTCCGTGTTCACCTCCAACAGCGCACCGCTCACCTGCAGCGAGCCACCCGATCCATCTATATTTTCGCGGTCACACTCTGCGCCACCAATCCACACTTCAGCGGCGCAAGCTTCGGCGACGACTCGGCGCAGCTCCTGTTCCGCAGACTGCTCCACACCGAGCAACATCACCAGCTCCGGCTGAAGATCTTCCAGCTGCCAACGCAAACGCTCTGTTGGAGAATCCACCTCCAATGGACAATAGACTGCGCCCGAGTGAAGAATCCCTGCCACCATTACCGGTAGCCGAGTATCCCGGCGCGCCAGTACCGCGATCCGGTCCCCTCTACCCAGCCCGCGGCTGCTAATACTGCCGGCCACTCGCCTGGCACCTCTAGCCAGTTCTGGCCAAGTAATGGCCCCAGCAGGCCCCGTAACCGCTAGCCGTGGGCTATCTACCCCACACTCCTGGACTGCCGCACAAATCATCGCATCCACCGTGGCATAGCGCTGCTTCACTCGGCGGCCATGAGGCCGCGGTGCTGGAAATGCACTCATGAACGCACCTCCGCCCGAACCCCAGCCTGCACCCCAGCCCGCATGCCAGCCTGCACATCGGCGGCATTATCGCCCAGGCCGTCCCCTACACCGAGCCCAGCTACTACCCGATCGGAAAGCTCGCCCAGGCAGCTCAGGTTCGCAAACCCCGGCCCCTGGCGCATACCTGCCAGTGCCGGAACAAACAGGTGCGGAACCAATCCCTCCACTGCCAGATCTGCCCCAATACTGGCCTCCCAGGCCGGAACGGAGCTCAGTGCTGCATCGGACTGGTTGCCTAGTGCGCGCTCCAGGAGGAGGCGCACCTGTGGCGTCATCACATCACAGAACCACAAGGGCCTACCACCGCGAGCGTCAATGACGAGATCGCACAGCTCGGTGTAGGAGCCACACACTTCATCATCAATATGCACCCGCAGTCGAAAATCAGCGTCCGGCGAGCTCGCCAGCTCCACACGGCGGACAACGCCACGGCGATGTGCCACGCGATCATCGGAATCTAACACCTGCTGCACCCGCACAGAAAGCACCCCACGGTCGGTTCTGCGGATGAAGTCTCTACGCGCTGCTTCGCTGAGTGTCACCCATTTGCGCGGATCTGTATACAACTCGTTTTCGAATTGACTCTCCCCACGACTGAACATCGTGGCCAGGGGCGATACGGCCAGAGCTTCCTCAATATTGAGGTGAATTAGCTGGTCCAACACGGAAGCTGCAGATTCCCCAGTACCGATCACCACAACACGAGGGACCTCGGGGAGGCTTCCACGCGCCTTGAGATCCCAAAATTCTGCCACAGAGAGCACACCCGGAACATCCGAAATTTTGCCGTCGCTACGGCCAGGGCCGGTAACGAGCACACTATCGGCCTCCAGAGTGAACTCGGCGCCACGTGTGTCCTCGGCAGTGAGGCGCCACCGGCAGGGCTGGGAGGCAGTGCCGGTGGCCGTGCCCGTAGGGCTAGTGGCACTACTTTCAGTGGTCACGTCGAGTAGCCGCACCGTTGCTGGAACCACCCGCATTCCCATCTTTTGCGCCGCCCACTCCAGGTAGCTAGCCCACAGGTAGTGCGGTGGGTTGGGGTGGCCACGGTCGATCCAAGAGGCATAACGATCCGACTCCGTAAGGAAGCGCACCCAGCTAAGCCCCAGCATGCTCCGGTCCACGGCCTCGTTGAGCTCGCCCGCGATGCGCGTGCGGTAGGGAAATCCCAGATCTTTATCGGGCGAGGTTCCCAGCAACTGCCGCCCGTCCGTCCACCCACCGCAAGGCTTCCAATTACCGCCAATGCCGTGCGGATCCAGCACGGTTACTTCCGGGGTTGGAACGCCCAGGCTGCGCAGAGCGTGGAGTTTCGCCTGAACGGCTAGCGCTTTTGGCCCCGCTCCGATGATCGCCAATGATTTCAACTTACCATTCCCTTACCAAGTGAAGGCTTACCTTACACATAGACGGTAGTATGCTTACCCATGATTGACAATGACCCCCAGCAACAGCCTGAGTCACTGCTCACAGGAAGCCCCCAACCCCGCCCGGAGGAAATACTGCCCCGGTTGCGCCACGACATCCCGACAGCGGATTTCCTCCCTTCCCCGCCACCGTTACCGCAGATGAACCCTCCCTTTTCCCTACGCCCTGCGGACCCAGATCCCGAATCTTCCGATGCCGATCTGGTGGCCGAGTGGATGTCCCGCCCTCACTTGCGCGAGACGTGGGAACAACCCTGGCCAGCCGAACGCTGGCGCCAGGACTGGGTCGCAAAAACTCACACCACCTACGCTCGCGCCGCAATACTGTCCTATTCGATACCCCGCTCCCCCCACATCCGGGCTGCAAAGGAAGCCACGAGGGGCGATGCCTCCGCAGCTCCTACACCGTCTGACGAGAATGACGCCACAACCCCGGTGGGGTACGTGGAAATCTATCGCCCGCACCGGGACGAGATTGGCAGCAGCTATCTCTCTCAACCCCACGACCTGGGAGCCCATATCGCAATCGGCAAGCCAGAACTGACTGGCCATGGGATCTTCTCTTCTTTTCTGAGCAAGCTGGCCGCAGCACTGCTAGAGCAAGACCCGCAGTGCCAGCTGGTGCTTGGCGAGCCGGACTATCGCAACACCCGCACGCACCGGGCGCTGGCCAAGGCCAGTTTCCAAGATTTCGGCGAGCGACAGCAGCGGGCAGACCGGCGCGTACGGTTGTTCGGCTTAACACGGCCTAGCGCAGGGCGTGAGCCGCAACAGCGATTGGAGGCCACGCCATGAGTGTGCGCACCAGCCGCCTACTGGGTCTGGGGGTACTACTCCTACTGGTCGTCAGTGGCACGATCTGCAGTTTCCTGTACGGCGCCCGTTCCATCCCCGCAGAGGACGTGTGGGCTGCACTTCGGGATCTCCCGGCTACCAGTAGCTCCCCGGAGGAGGTTCCAGTCAACCAACGCGTGGTCGCCGAGCTGCGCCTGCCACGCACCATATTGGCCATTATCGTGGGCGCGGCACTAGGCGTAGCCGGCGCCCTAATCCAGGGACATACCCGCAATCCCCTGGCGGATCCGGGGATACTGGGAATCAGTTCCGGCGCGGCACTGAGCGTGGTGGCCAGCTACGCCCTGTTGGGCATCAGCGCGCCTTGGGCGACTGCGGTGGTTGCCTTCCTTGGTGCAATCGCAGCGACGGCGCTGGTCTTCGGCCTAGCTTCCGCGGGCAGAGCCACGGTAAATCCCCTGACCCTCGTGCTGGGCGGAGCCGCGCTGTCGGCAGTGCTAAGTGCCATCACGAGCGCCTTCGTTCTCACAAGTGAAAACAACCTGGATAGGATGCGCTTCTGGACCGTCGGTTCCCTAGCGGGCCGGGATATGAACATCGCGCTCAGCGTCTTGCCGTTTGTGGTTCTGGGGTTGATCCTGGCCTTTGCCACGGGCCCGCAGCTGAACATCCTAAATCTGGGCGACGACGTGGCTGCTGGCTTAGGTATCAACACTGCGGCCGCGCGACTAGGTGGCATGGGCATCATCGCACTGCTGGCAGGTGCAGCCACTGCCGCTGCAGGACCGCTGGGCTTCATCGGCCTGGTGGTACCCCATATCGTCCGAGCCCTCACCGGCCCGGATTACAAGTGGATTCTGCCGTACTCCGCACTAGCCGGTGCAGCACTACTTCTTTACGCGGACGTGGTGGGGCGCCTCATCGCCCGGCCCGGCGAGCTCCAGGTGGGCATTGTGCTGGCGTTCGTGGGTGCACCGTTCTTCATCGTCTTGATTTACCGAAAGAAGGTGGCGACGCTCTGATGGGGCTCAACAAGACTTCGCGCAATAGGCTCACCGCTACCGAGCGGGTTCCAGGCCGTCCGGCATTCAGGGTCGGGCCAATCTCCTTCGTTTGGCGCCCACGAGTGCTGCTTGTATGCCTCATTGCCGCGGCCCTTATCGTTTTCTTGGGAGCATTTTCCATTGGACTAGGTGATTTCCCCATCTCCGTTTCCCGAGTGCTGGAGGTTGTCTTCCGCGGGGATGGAAACCGCGTGGAAAGGCTAGTGGTCCTGGACTGGCGCATGCCCCGTGTGGCAACCGCCATCGCGGTCGGCAGTGCTTTGGGGCTTTCTGGCGCGCTAACTCAGACAGTCACCCGCAACGCACTGGCCAGCCCGGATATCCTTGGTATCACCACGGGCGCCTCAGCCATGGCCGTGACGGTCATCGTCCTCGGCGGTGGCAGCGGATTTCTCAGCTGGCTGTCCGGAATCGGAATCCCTCTGGCCGCACTACTAGGGGCGATACTCAGCGCTACAGCGATCTGGGCACTGGCGTGGCGGCGCCAGGCGGATTCCTACCGACTAGTGCTCTTTGGCATCATCATCACCGCGCTGCTCAGTTCCTACATCAATTTCCTTATGATCCGCTCGGAGCTACGGAATGCTACCCAAGCGCAGTTCTGGCTCACAGGCTCCTTGGCCACAGCGGGCTGGAATACCACCATCCCGATGGTGATTCTGGTGATCGCGTGCTGTCCCCTACTGGCCTGGATCGGCTACCAGGCGCTGGCCACCACTTTGGGACCCGATCTGGCTCGGGCACTCGGCCAGCGGGTCAACGGTGTACAGGTCGCGATGCTGGCGCTAGCCGTGGCCCTAGCTGCGGTAGCAGTCTCCGCCGCCGGCCCCATCGGCTTCGTCGCCTTCGTAGCACCCCAGGTGGCCCTTCGAATGTGCGGCGTACCCACCCCACCGCTTGCGGCTTCGGCGCTCACCGGTGCAGTACTGCTGCTGGGGGCGGACATCGTCACCCAAGCGATTCTGCCGGTGGAACTTCCGGTGGGCATTGTGACCTCCGCCCTAGGTGGCATCTTCCTCATCTATCTGCTCGTTCAACGCACTAGGAGCACAGACGCATGACCTCTTCCACACCCCAGCCAAATACAGCACAGCACAACACGGCACTACCAAATACAGCACAGCCAAGCGACACCAGCGGCGTAGTTGCGTCCTCGATCACGGTGGGCTACGGCGAGCGCACCATCATCCGCGACCTTAGCGCCACGTTCCCGGCGGGCAAGATTACTACCATCGTGGGGCCCAACGGCTGCGGTAAGTCCACATTGCTGCGTACCATGTCCGGCCTACTTGACCTCAATACGGGAACCGTTCGTGTGAATAACCAGGACATCACGGCCATGAAACGCAAGGAGGTCGCCCGACTATTGGGCGTACTTCCCCAATCGCCCGTGGCCCCAGAGGGCCTGCTGGTCTCCGATCTGGTGGCTCGCGGGCGGCACCCACACCAGGCGTGGTTCCGGCAATGGTCTTCCACGGACGAAGGGGCGGTACTCGAGGCCCTGGAGCAAACAGATTCCAAGGATCTTGCTAACCGCACGCTGGATGAACTCTCTGGCGGCCAGCGCCAGCGCGTGTGGATTTCCATGGTGTTGACGCAGAACACCGACATCCTTTTCCTCGACGAGCCGACCACCTACTTAGACCTGGCGACTTCCGTGGACATCTTGGAACTGGTTGAGGACCTGTGCCAACGGCTTGGCCGCACCGTGGTTATGGTGCTGCACGATCTAAATCTTGCGGTGCGTTATTCCGATTATCTAGTGGTCATGAATGAAGGCCAGGTGATGGCCTCCGGTTCGCCTTCGGAGATCATTACTGCAGAGCTACTGCAGCGGGCTTTCGACCTGCGAGCACGGGTGATCGAAGATCCGGAGACTGGCGACCCGCTCATCATCCCTCTCAAGAAATCCAAAACTAGCACCCTTGATTAGCCTAACCTAAGTCGATTACAGTGTCCGCTATGGATTTCAACATTCCTCCGCACCTAGCCACACGGCAGCCAACCGAGTCGCCGCCGGAGCAAGCGCAACTACAACAAACGGTGATCGTGACAGGTGCTGCTGGAGGCATCGGCCGCGAGTGTGTGCGCCTGCTACGACAGAACGATCACACCGTGATCGGCTGGGATCTACCGGAAGTAGACATCACCTCTTCAAACCCGACTGACCCACGCAGCGTGGAAAGTCACCTGTCGAAAGCACTGGCAGCTCACGGGCACATTGATGCACTCATCCACTGCGCGGGAACCTTAATCCCAGATAGCGCACTGACGGGCCCCACGGCAGTTGACACAGTTGACACAGTCTCGGGTATCGGTACGGACCCCGACGAGACCGGAGCCTGGGAAAACAACTTCGCTGTCAACGTCACCGGCTTAGCCCGCACATGCTCCGCAATCGCCCAGCACATGGTGGATCGCGGCACTGGAGCAATTGTGGCAGTGACTTCCAATGCAGCAGCACAGCCCCGGGCACGCATGGCCTCCTATGGAGCTTCCAAAGCGGCAGCGACTGCCTGGTTGAAAACTCTGGCGCTAGAGTGCGCCCCACACGGGGTGCGCTGCAACAGCGTATCCCCTGGTTCCACAGACACCGCGATGCTACGCACCAGCTGGCACGGCGAGGATCGAGCCGCGCAGACCCTTGCCGGTGTACCGGAGGACTACCGGTTAGGCATCCCTTTACAACGCATCGCGCAGCCAGAAGATATCGCGGCAGCATGCCTCTTTCTTATCTCCCCTGCAGCCTGCCACATCACCATGCACGACCTCCGTGTTGATGGTGGCGCCACCCTAGATGCCTAGCCTCTGTACCCCACCAGCCCAACGAAAGGTTATCTCTATGGCGATTCCACCCATTTCGCCCTATCCCATCCCCACTCCATCCACCACACTGCCCGCCGATTGTCCGGCGAGATCCTGGGCCCTGGAGCCCGCACGCGCAGCACTGCTGGTGCACGACATGCAGAAGTACTTCCTAGCTGCCTATGACTGGAACAAAGAACCGCTACACTCGGCGCTCGCCAACATCGCGCGCCTCATCACCACGGCGGATCAGCTGGGTATTCCTGTGTTCTATTCCGCCCAGCCGCCGCAACAGCACCCCACCCGACGAGGGCTC
Organism: Corynebacterium sp. TUM25015; assembly: GCF_056393505.1. Lineage (NCBI taxonomy): Bacteria > Bacillati > Actinomycetota > Actinomycetes > Mycobacteriales > Corynebacteriaceae > Corynebacterium > Corynebacterium sp. TUM25015. The sequence goes on from NZ_CM150783.1 coordinate 348,301, forward strand.
TTAAGCGATATGTGGGGACAAGGTTTACAAACAGCCGAGGAAGCGTCGATCATCAAAGAGTTGGCGCCAGGCAAGCATCACCAGATACTCACGAAGTGGCGCTATTCCGCATTCGAGCGCACGGACCTTTACCAGTCGCTGGCTTTCGCTCGGCGGGATCAGCTAATTATCACCGGGGTATATGGCCACATGGGCTGCAAGGTCACCGCGGTGGATGCGTTTATGAAGGACATTCAGCCGTTTGTGATCACGGACGGAATTGCGGATTTCACGGCACAGGACCACCAGGAAACGATTGATTGGGTAGCCAAGCGCTGTGGAAGAAGCCTGGATACGGCCAGCGCGCTGAAACAGCTGGAGGTGCACGATGGTCCGCCCAGTGGGGAGGCTAGTGGCCCACCCAGCTTTGTCATGAGCGACAGCGACCAGACTCTGACAACCTGCGGCGTCAAAACTCGTTATGGCACGGTAGAGCAAGCCGCCGCAGCACTTCGTAGGGCGGCGGAGGCAGGACGGGAAGACGTCGTGGTGGGAGCGCTGCCCTTCGATCCAGACACAGCACCGGTATTGCTGGCCCCCGAGAGCTTTCAGCGGCACGCGGGAGCTCCGCGTTGGAAGACGGCTCCATTGGTTCCCGACGTGGTGGACATCTCACAACGCCCCAGCCTGCAAGAGCATGGCCGGCGGGTTAGCCGTGCCGTGGAGGCGATTGGGCGTGGCGAGTTTCAAAAGGTGGTGCTTTCCCGCGAGGAGGAGTACACGCTGGCTAGCCCTGTGGAGCCGGAAGCCCTGCTACGAGGGTTCATGGAAACCTCCGCCACGGGGCACGGGCACCTGGTAGCTACGACTAACGGCCCCGAAGAAGCTTTCTTCGTCGGATCTAGCCCGGAGCTACTGATCCGCAAGGAAGGCGCGCGGATTGTTTCCCACCCGCTGGCCGGAACTATCGCTCGATCGGAGGACCCGGTGACGGACTGGGCGCGGGCAATTGAGCTCACGCTCTCCCACAAAGACATCGCCGAGCACCGCTTCGTGACCACAGCCATCCGGAAGGTTCTTGAACCCCTGTGTACTCAGCTACACGTTCCGGAATTACCCACGCTGACCGCCACGTCGCACACCTGGCACCTAGGAACCCATATCGAAGGCACGTTGCGGAACCCTGATACCTCCGTTCTGGAGTTGGCTGCGTTGCTACACCCCACTCCGGCAGTCAATGGAGCACCGTCCGCTGCTGCGTTGGACTTTTTGCGCCAGCAGGAGCCGGAGCGGGGTCTGTACGGCGGCGCCATCGGATACGCAGATTCCCACGGCGATGGCGAGTGGCGGGTAGCTATCCGAAGTGCCACGGTTCAAGGCTCCCAAGTGTCTGCCCGAGCCGGCGGCGGAATCGTTGCCGAATCCCAGCCAGACCAGGAGATCGAGGAAACCAACTTCAAACTCGGTCCGGTGCGTGCGCTGTTGGGACTGGCCGCAAAGGGAGATACAGAAGGCACCGCGCAGCCCCCGTCAGCACACATAGCGCCCAATCCCGAGCCCCACCTCAGCCCGCTTAACGGAAGCCACGGCCCAGAGGTACTGGCCAACCACATGCCCCGTACCCTCGCGCAGGAATACCACCGCCAGGGAATATGGACCCACCACACCCACTGGGATGTCTTCCAGCAAACGGTTGCCACCTTTCCCAATCGACCCGCCGCGACGGACGGCCACCGCAGCCTGTCCTGGCACGAACTAGACAACAGCGTCGAGACCGCCGCCCACTACCTTCACCAAGCCGGAGTACGCCGGGGCGATGGCTGCATCCTGCAGCTTCCCAATAGTGTGGTGTTCCTCGAAACTCTCTTGGCATTATGGAAGCTCGGCGCCATTCCCATCTTCGCCTTGCCTGACCTCGGCTCCACGGAGGTGCGCCACTTCGCCAGCCACGCGCCAGCACGCTTCTACATCAGCACGTCACGCCCCGATCGGCACCTTGCGGGCGTCCACGCCACGCTACAAGAGCCGCTGGACGATGGCCGCACTGTTCGAGCGATCCTCATCGACGAGACCGCCGAATCTCCCTGGGCTACCGAATCAACGGGGCACTCGGAGGCTGCAAACGAAGAGTCACCCGCCCCTCCAACCGCCGATGTAGAAGCAGACGAGCTTGCGTTCCTGCAACTCTCCGGTGGCACGACCGGCCTACCGAAGCTAATCCCGCGAACCCATGCGGATTATCTCTATTCGATCCGTTGTGCGTTGCAAGCCTGTGACTTGGAGACGGAATCTTGCCTGCTCGTCGCTTTGCCCGCGGCGCATAACTTCACTCTCAGCTCGCCGGGAATTCTGGGTGCGCTGCTGCGCGGAGCGCACATCGTTTTCGCCAAATCACCGATGCCCAGCGATCTGCTGCCTGCCATTGACCGCCACGGTGCGACTCACCTCGCCCTGGTACCTCCGGCGGTACTGGGCATTCTCCACGCACCGGCCCGCGATCGCCACGACCTACGCACTCTGCGCACGCTATGGGTGGGTGGGGCGAAGCTATCTGCCGAGGTGGCCCGCCGCATCCGGCCGGAACTCGACTGTCAACTGCAACAGGTTTTCGGCATGGCTGAGGGACTCGTAAACTTCACACCGTTAAGCGCCTCGACCGAGGAAATAATCAATACACAGGGTCGCCCCATGAGCAGCCACGATGAGATTTGCATTGTTGATGACGCCACGCTCCCCCTCCCCGAAGGCCACCCCGGACACCTACTCACCCGCGGGCCGTACACGATCCGGGGCTATCACCGTGCTGAAGAGATCAACTCTAGGGCATTCACCGAAGATGGCTTTTACATTACTGGCGACATCGTCACCGTCGACGATAGTGCTCTGACGGTTGTCGGCCGGGCAAAGGACCAGATCAACCGCGGTGGGGAAAAGGTGGCTCCGGAAGCAGTCGAAAACGCGTTGCTCAGCCATCCGGATATCCACGATGTTTCGGTGGTTGGCACTCCGGACGACAATCTGGGCGAAGCCATCACGGCCTATGTGATCCTGAGGGATGGGGTGGATGATCTAACGCCACTTGCTGTCCGGAAGCATGCTCGGACTGCCGGTATCGCGCGGTTCGCAGTACCGGACCACGTGCACATCGTGGAGGAGTTCCCCACCACCGGGGTGGGCAAAGTGAATAAACGAATCCAACAGAACAACGCAGATAGCACGGCCGAACGGAAGATTGAGGTAGCGAACTAATGGAACCAATCACTGAAGACCAGTTGCGCGGATGTGTAGCCGAGACGATGAAGATGGAGCCAGCGGAGATCGAGGTTTCCGAGGAACTCTATGACCAGGGTATGAACTCTCTGCAGCTAGTTACGGTTCTCACTTGGCTGCAGGAGAAAGGCTACGATGTGAGCTTCGCCGACTTAGCGGAGGATACTCGGCTGACGGCCTGGATCGAACTGCTGGATAGTTAAGCTAGATGTGGGTCTAGGCGGGCAACAGGCTGACACCCGAACAGATGCAGGTGGGTGTGGCATGACTCGGTCACGTGTACACGCGGACGCACCGTGAGGGTCTCCACTCGCCATGGTCCACCCTCCAAACCTCACCCGTGCCTCCACTCTCCACGCTCAACGCTGCACTTTCCACGGGTCATCCGGGACAAATGTCCTAAACGCCCCGAAGTTAGACCCCCACGCCGGCAGTTACCTACCTCCGCTACACCCCAACAGCATTTGTCCCCTGCGAGGGCGTTAGCAAGAAACGAAAAAGACCCCTACCACAGCAAAGTGCGGGAGGGGGTCTAGCGCTACAGCCGCCTAAGCAGCCGTAGCTGCCATAGCAGGCTGAGCTCTCAGAGCTGCAGGGACTAGCGAGCCTTCTCGATGATCTCGGTCAGGCGGAAGTGCTTGTCCTTGGACAGCGGGCGGGTCTCCTCGATGCGAACGCGGTCGCCTACGCCGGCGGTCTCGTTCTCATCGTGGACCTTCACGCGGGAGTTACGGCGCATGATCTTGCCGTACAGTGCGTGCTGCTTGCGGTCCTCAAGCTCGACCACAATGGTCTTGTTCATCTTGGTGGAAACAACGTATCCGGAGCGGACCTTGCGGGCGCCCTTCTCGTTCTCCACAGCTGCGTTGTCATTCACGGTTGCCTCACTCATGCTGCGTCACCACCTGGGTTGGTAGACAGCCCGAGCTCGCGCTCGCGCAGGACGGTGTAGATGCGGGCGATGTCGCGCTTGACAACACCCAGACGACGGTTGTTGGTCAGCTGGCCGGTCGCAGCCTGGAAGCGAAGGTTGAACAGTTCTTCCTTCGCCTCGCGCAGGCGGGTGGTCAGCTCTTCGTTGTTGAGCTCGCGGAGCTCATGTGCCGGAGTTCCGGTAGCCATTAGAACTGATCCTCCTTCTTCACGATGCGAACCTTGCAGGGCAGCTTGTTACCAGCGCGGCGCAGGGCCTCCAGAGCAACCTCTTCATTCGGGTAAGAGGCCTCGAAGAGGATACGACCCGGCTTGATGTTGGCAACCCACTTCTCCACAGGACCCTTACCGGAACCCATACGCACGCCGAGCGGCTTCTGGGTCAGCGGACGGTCCGGGAAGATGTTGATCCACACCTTGCCGCCACGCTTCATGTGGCGGTTAATGGCGATACGAGCGGACTCGATCTGACGGTTGGTGATGTAGGTCGGCTCCAGGGCCTGCAGGCCGTAGTCGCCGAACGTTACGCGGTTGCCGCCCTTGGACACGCCACGACGGGTCGGGCGGTGCTGGCGACGGTACTTAACGCGCTTCGGGATAAGCATTTGTCTTAGCCCTCCTGCTTCTGCTCAGCGCGCTGGCGACGTGCGCCACCGCGACGTGGACGCTCACGACGACCGCGAGACGGGCGCTCGTCGCGTGCATTCATCAGGCTCTCGCGACGGCCACCGACAACGTCACCCTTGTAGATCCACACCTTGACGCCAATGCGTCCGAAAGTGGTGTGAGCCTCGTAGGTGCCGTAGTCGATCTCAGCGCGGAGGGTGTGCAGCGGAACGCGACCCTCGTGGTAGCGCTCGGTGCGGCCCATCTCCGCGCCGCCCAGGCGACCGGAGCAAACAACCTTGATGCCCTTGACCTGCGGCTGGCGCATAGCGCCCTGGATTGCCTTGCGCATTGCACGACGGAAGGCAACGCGGTTGGTCAGCTGCTCAGCGATGGACTGTGCCACCAGCTGTGCATTGGCATCGATGTTCTTGACTTCGAGGATGTTCAGCTGAACCTGCTTGCCGGTGAGCTTCTCCAGCTGGCCGCGGATGCGGTCAGCCTCGGAGCCACGACGGCCGATCACAATGCCCGGACGGGCAGTGTGGATGTCAACGCGAACCCGGTCGTGGGTGCGCTCGATGACAACGTCGGCGATGCCGGCGCGGTCAAGACCCTCGGACAGGAAGTCGCGGATCTTGATGTCCTCAGCGAGGTAGTCAGCGTACTGCTTGTCGGCGTACCAGCGGGAGCGCCACTCGGAAGTGATACCCAGCCGGAGGCCGTGGGGGTGGATTTTCTGGCCCACTACTGAGCACTTCCCTTCTGGCTCTCGACGACCACAGTGATGTGGCTGGTGCGCTTGCGGACGTGGAAAGCACGACCCTGGGCGCGGGGACGGAAACGGCGCATGGTCGGACCCTCATCGGCGTAAGCCTCAGAGATGACCAGCGTCTGCGGATCCAAGCCGAAGTTGTTCTCGGCGTTGGCGGCTGCCGAAGCAACGACCTTCGCGACCGGCTCGGAAGCGGCCTGCGGAGCGTACTTCAGGATCGCCAGGGCGTCCTCGACGGACTTGCCACGGATCGTGTCGATCACGCGGCGAGCCTTCATCGGAGTAACGCGGACGAAACGCGCGGTTGCGCGTGCGGTGGTTACGGTGTCAGACATAATTATCGACGACCCTTCTTGTCGTCCTTGACGTGACCCTTGAAGGTCTTCGTAGGAGCGAACTCACCTAGCTTGTGACCGACCATGGAATCATCGATGAACACCGGCACGTGCTTGCGACCGTCGTGGACGGCGAAAGTGTGGCCAATGAAATCGGGAAGAATGGTCGAGCGACGGGACCACGTCTTGATGACGTTCTTGTTGCCCTTTTCGTTCTGAGCGTCCACCTTCGCAAGGAGGTGTTCGTCGACGAATGGGCCCTTCTTCAGGCTGCGTGGCATTCTCTACTACCTCCTCTTAGCGCTTCTTGTTCTTGTTGGAGCGACGACGGCGAACGATCATCCGGTCGCTTGGACGGTTCGGCTTGCGGGTGCGTCCCTCAGGCTGACCCCAAGGAGACACAGGGTGACGACCACCGGAGGTCTTACCCTCACCACCACCGTGCGGGTGGTCAACCGGGTTCATCACAACACCACGGACGGTCGGGCGAACGCCCTTCCAGCGCATACGGCCAGCCTTGCCCCAGCGGATGTTGATCTGCTCCTGATTGCCGACCTCACCGATGGTTGCGCGGCAACGGATGTCAACGCGACGGATCTCGGTGGACGGCATACGCAGAATTGCGTACTTGCCTTCCTTACCCAGCAGCTGGATGGAGGCACCAGCGGAACGAGCCATCTTGGCGCCGCCGCCCGGCTTCAGCTCCACAGCGTGGATGGTGGTACCGGTCGGGATGTTACGCAGCGGCAGGTTGTTACCAACCTTGATGTCAGCGTTCGGGCCGGACTCCAGCAGAGCGCCCTGCTTCAGGCCACGCGGAGCGATGATGTAACGCTTCTCGCCATCGCGGTAGTGCAGCAGCGCAATGTTAGCGGTGCGGTTCGGGTCGTACTCGATGTGAGCGACCTTGGCGATCACGCCGTCCTTGTCGTTACGACGGAAGTCGATAACGCGGTAGCGGCGCTTGTGGCCACCACCCTTGTGACGGGTAGTGATGTGGCCGTGAACGTTACGGCCACCGGTCTTCGACAGCGGGCGCAGCAGAGACTTCTCGGGAGTTGAACGGGTAATTTCCGCGAACTCGGAGACAGAACTCTGGCGGCGACCCGGCGTAGTCGGCTTGTACTTACGAATAGCCATACTCTTGCTTCCTCTTTACCTTTCGGTATCCGGCCGCCCTTAGGCGGTCGCTCCACCGAAGATGTCGATCGGATCGCTGCCGGCGACCAGGGTCACCATGGCGCGCTTGGTTGCCTTGCGCTGGCCGTAGCCGGTGCGGGTGCGCTTACGCTTGCCCTCACGGTTAACGGTGTTAACGCTGGCGACCTTCACACCAAAAATCTGCTCGACGGCAATCTTGATTTGGGTCTTGTTAGAGCTGGGGTTAACCAGGAACGTGTAAACGTTCTGCTCCATCAGGCCGTAGGACTTCTCAGACACGACCGGAGCGATGATGATATCGCGAGGATCAGCTACAGTGCTCACTTTGCCTCCTCCTTGGTCTTATCTGCGGCGTTGATGAAGGCGTTCAGTGCCTCCACGGAGAACACAACATCGTCTGCGTTCAAAACGTCGTAGGTGTTCAGCTGGTCGTTAACCAGGGTGTGCACCTGCGGCAGGTTGTTTACGGACTTCCATGCGGTGACGTCTTCGCGGGTCAGAACGACCAGCACGGACTTACGATCCGTCAGACGCTCGATGAAAGTGCGAGCAGCCTTGGTGGACGGGGTCTGGCCTGGAACCAGCTCCTCAACCACGTGGATGCGGTTGTGGCGCACGCGATCGGTGAGGGCGCCACGCAGAGCGGCAGCCTTCATCTTCTTCGGGGTGCGCTGGGAGTAATCGCGCGGCTGCGGGCCGTGCACCGTGCCACCACCGGTGAAGTGGGGAGCGCGGATGGAGCCCTGACGTGCGCGACCGGTGCCCTTCTGGCGGAACGGCTTACGGCCACCGCCGGAGACCTGGCCACGAGTCTTCGTAGCGTGGGTACCCTGACGCTTTGCTGCGAGCTGAGCGGTAACGACCTGGTGCATCAGTGCGACGCTTGCCTCTGCATCAAAGATGGATGCGGGCAGCTCGACCGTGCCGTTGGTCTTACCGTCAGCGGTGTGGACATCAAGCTTTAGATTGCTCATGCGTGTGCACCGCCCTTCACTGCGGTCTTGACAACGACGAGGCCGCCGTTGACACCCGGAACTGCACCCTTGATCAGGAGCAGGTTGGACTCTGCGTCGACCTTGGCAACCTTCAGGTTCTGCTGGGTAACGCGGTCGTTACCCATGCGGCCTGCCATGCGCTTGCCCTTGAACACGCGGCCTGGGGTGGCAGCCTGTCCGATGGAGCCCACGCGGCGGTGTGCAGCCTGGTTACCGTGAGCAGCACCCTGGCCAGCGAAGCCGTGGCGCTTCATGCCGCCGGCGTAGCCCTTGCCCTTGGTGGTGCCCGTCACGTCGACGAACTTGACATCGTTGAAGATGTCGACGGTGACGTCCTGGCCTACCTCGTAGCTGGATGCGTCTGCAACGCGGATCTCAGCGACGTGGCGGCGCGGAGTCACGCCAGCCTTCTTGAAGTGACCAGCGGCCGGCTTGTTTACCTTGCGCGGGTCGATCTCGCCGAAGGCGATCTGTACGGCTTCGTAGCCGTCGGTTTCCTTGGTACGCACCTGGGTTACGACACAAGGCCCAGCCTCGACGACGGTAACCGGTACAACACGGTTCTCTTCGTCGAAGATCTGGGTCATGCCGAGCTTCTTGCCCAGGATGCCCTTGATCTCAATATCACTCATAGTTTCTCTTCCGCTGCCGTTTCAGTAGTTCAGACTCGTTTGCCGCTTACTGAATGTTGACGTCGACGCTGGCCGGAAGATCGATGCGCATGAGAGCGTCAACGGTCTTCGGGGTTGGGTCGAGAATGTCGATCAGACGCTTGTGCGTACGCATCTCGAAGTGCTCGCGCGAGTCCTTGTACTTGTGCGGAGAACGGATGACGCAGTACACGTTCTTTTCAGTTGGCAGTGGCACTGGGCCGACAACACGAGCGCCGGTACGGGTTACCGTCTCGACGATCTTCTTGGCAGAAGCGTCGATAGCCTCGTGATCGTAGGCCTTGAGCCTAATGCGGATCTTCTGTCCCGCCACGCTTGTCCTCTTCCTTCAAAGCGCTCTTGCTGTATTCACAGCAGAAAAGCACGCTTCTTATCTGTCTTAGTCTTAACGCTGTCCGGCCTAGGGGCCTGGTCCAGTCGCCAGTGTCGCTTGTGTCTTACATTTACTTGTTTGTGCCATCGACGGAATGCGGGTCATTTTGGTTTTAATGAACACACGCCATCAGCACTTGGATTATCAAGTGATGTAACAACACCCGGTTCCCGCCCCTTACTCGCTCCACGATCAGTCTGGTTCAACCGAGACCTTTTATAAACCTTATATATGGAGCAAAGCTTGGAAACGCGTTCCGCGCCTTGTCGGAAGGATTGTCCTTCGCTTACTGCCGCTGTTCATTTACCATGCCCCATCCTCCGGCACCCGCGGTCGGGCGTGTCGCCCTTCCACTTTTTAAGTACCGCACAGCAAAGTAGCCCCACTGCGATCCTTTCGGATCACTGTCGCGAGGTTCTTCACCGACGATGGATCATGCTCACTTCACCATCGACACCTTCTTGGCCGCGATGCTGGACACTCTGCGTATCCAACTAGCCTCATGTGCCGTGTTAAAGCAACGTCAAGTATTCAACCACACCGGGCGCGCCGAAACCAAATCCCTTTCTTCTTTTCTTTGTGACGCCCCAACGCACCCACCGCCTTACACTCCACCGAAGGGTTGAGCACTACAATCGCCCCATAGTCAAGTTGGAAAGTGGATGACTTCTAGGTGGCGTCATCGATAAGGAGACACTGCAATGAGCGACTCCCCGAAGCGCGTGATTGGGCGCATCCCTCCACCGAAATCGGCATCCTCTAATCGGCCAGCGCAGTTTAGAAGGCCGACTGAAGAACCTGATGCGGAGTTTTCAACACCGCACAGCGAACGTGCCCAAGTAGCTCAGCGTAGGAAAGCAGAAGCAATCGGGCGGGTTAAGAGCCGACCGAAGCATCGCAAGCGTGACCTCCATAGGCAGAAGCGTTCACAAGGGAAGAGCGTGCCACAAACTCGGAGGCGCAGCGATCGCATTCGCCTCACAGTAGCGCGCATTGGGGTAGCGATTTTTGCTGTCCTAATCACGGTGGCGCTTTGGCAGAGGGAGGATCCGGTCCAACCCCCAGAAGGCTTGGAATCCAATGAAGTCATTGCAGAGCAATCGCCTCCTATTTCCCCGTCGCAGGCAGTAGAGATGTTTATTCCCGCGATTGATGTGCACGCCGAGTTTCAAGATAGTTCTTGCCGGGTGAAGGATGGCGCCATCAATCCGGAAACGATGGATAAGGCATGCACCTACACAGCGGGCGACCGTCCTTACTCTCTGCCGGGCACAAACTCTCCGGACATCGTGGTAATTGCCGGACATACGGGCGCCGGCGTACCCGCAGTGTTTAACAACCTCTATGACGGATCAGCCGACCACCATAGGGTTCAGGTCGGCGACAAGCTTTATGTCCGCACGGTGGACTCGGGTGATAACTGGCTGGTCTATACGGCCACTGATTTACACGACCCCATGAAGGAAGGACTCTCAGAGGATTCCAGCATTTGGGGCGAGGGCGCCAGCCCGGGGCGCCTGCTGACGATCAGCTGTATCCAACCGGCAAACCCTTTGCAATCATCTATTCGAAATGCGGTTGTAGGTTGGCAGTTCCAAGGAACTTCAAATACGGCTAACAATTCTGACTCGAAAGATTCTTAGGAATCCCCCTCAGCCTCCAGAGCGTCCAGAGTACAGCGATAGCCGATTGCGCCTAGTCGAAACGCTTCACCCCCATATGAACGTATTCCATAAGATTCTTAATATAACTTAATGACAGTAGTGGCGTATGTTGCTAGTGTTACCCGTGTTACTTTGACGTGAACTGTAACACGATCACACGACCCAAAATTCTCGAAGGAGATACCATGAAGCGTTTCTCGCAGTCCCTGACCGCAGTCGCAATGGCTGGCGCGCTGACCATCGGTGGCGCGACCGTCGCACAGGCTCAGATCCCCGCCCCCGCTGAGATCACCGTCGACGGTGTCCTGTACCAGAAGCAGGCCGACGGTTCCTACAAAGCCAAGACCGACCTCGGCAATCCACAGACCCTGACCGCTGATCAGGCTCAGGCCGAGTGGGAGAAGCAGCAGGGCACGCAGCCTGCCCCAGGCACCGAGGGCGAGGGTGACCAGACCGCTCCGGACGCTGAGGGCGAGGGTGACCAGACCGCTCCGGACTCCAACGATCCGGAGGGCATCCCGGCACCAGCTACCAAGCTGGACAAGGATGGCAACACCTGCTACCAGCACCTGCAGGATCCAACTGTGTACGTGAAGGATCGTAACCAGGTCAACGCTCCCATCACCGACGAGATGCGCGCAGAGTGCGCCACCGATACCGAGCAGAACCCGGAGTTCGACAAGAAGAAGCTGGCTTGGCTGGCACTGCCGGCTACCCTGATTATCGGTGGCATCGTCTGGCACCTCGCTAACGACGGCAAGACCTACGTCAAGGACGAGAACAGCAAGGAAGCTCCGTCTGCCGAGGAGAAGGCAGCTTCCGACAAGATGCTGCAGAACAACAAGGACGAGGTCATTGCCCAGGGTGGCAAGCTGGCTGGCGACAACACCGGCAACGCTACCGAGGCAACCACTGAGCGTGGCATGCTGGCACAGACCGGCTCCAACACCGCTGCACGTGGCCTGGCTGCCCTGGCCGTCGTTGCAATGATTGCAGCCGGCGCCTTCGCTGTTCGCCGCAAGCTGTTCGCTTAAGGCCTAAGGCGGCTAAGCCGCAAAGCGCCTCAGCGCACAAACTCCTGAACCCACCTTCCTCACGGCCACGCCGTGCAGGGGGTGGGTTTCATGTATTCGGTGGCGCCTTCCACTCCCCTACGACTGTTGAACACTACAATCGCCACATAGTGGATTTTTAGGCCGAATGGCACCGAGGTGGCGTCACCCGAAGAAGGAACACCAATGAGCGACTACCGAAGCAACCCTGAGTATCTGCGCCAACGGCGCGCACTAGTTCGGAAGCACCACCCCGACGCGGGAGGAAGCGACGCAGAACTCATCGAGGCACTGCGAGTATTAGACGCGGCCTGGGATCGGCGCGCGCGACTACGCCGACAAGTGCAAGAACACCGACCTAGCTTCATTTCTGAGGAGACGGCAGACCAGGCTTTGGACGCCGCTGAGCAAGCCGTTGGCGTGGCCGAGAATCTTGCACGCAGCGCCGGAAGGTTCGCCGGCAATGTCCGCCGTACCCTCTTCCACAAACTGCCCCAGGAGTTTCGGCGCGGCTATCAGGAGGGAGACAACGAGTGACCACCCTTTACCAGCAGATCGCCCACGAGCTGCGTGAGGACATCCGTAGCGAGCGGTTCGCGGTCGGGGAACCACTACCGAGTGAGAAGGAGCTTTCGGAGCGCTTTCACGTAGCCCCCGGAACTATGCGGCAGGCTCTTAACGTGCTGGTAGACGAAGGAACCCTTAGTTCCAAACGCGGTGCCCGCAAGGTCGTCATGCGGATGCCCGCTCGCTTTCCGGAGATCTCCAAGTTCCGAAGTTTCGCACAATGGGCCTATGGACGCGGACGAACCCCTGGCGGGCACGTCATCAAACAAGAATGGGTCGAACAAACTGAGCAAGACTCACAGCTGTTGCGAATCCCCGACGGCCAACAGGTACTCACGGTTCTACGCGTCCGCACCATTGACGGTGCACCTGTCATGCTAGAACGCACACGCTACCCCGCTTGGGTGGGCGCGAAGGTCGCAGCTATGGATCCAACGTGTCCCTCTGTCACTAACGAACTAGCGGCGCGTCACAATATCCACTTCTTCGCCGCAGACAATGTCTTCTCGGCCTCTAAAGCTGGAACCGTTGATGCCCAGTGGTTGCCGCTGGCTGCTGGTGATCCAGTTTTGGTACACCGCCGTTTGTCACGCGATGCTAAAGGCTCGCCGTTGGAGATGAGTGAGGATCGCTATCTTGCCGACGCCCTTAGTATCGCCGTCCCGACGTCTGGAAAGAACAACGTTCTCAGTTGGACCACGTTGAATCAATTCCCCTGGGAATAGGTTGCACGGATACCTTCCTGAATACAAAAAGACTCCGGGCTCTTTAAAGAACCCGGAGCGTTTTCCGTTTAGCGCCGTAGCGCTAAGCGGAGATCAGCGTGAAGTAGTGATTACTACTTGGTGATCTTGGTAACGCGACCAGCGCCAACGGTGCGGCCACCCTCACGGATAGCGAAGCGCAGGCCCTCGTCCATTGCGACCGGCTGGATCAGGGTGACGGACATGTCAACGTTGTCGCCCGGCATAACCATCTCGGTGCCCTCCGGCAGCTTCACAACACCGGTAACGTCGGTGGTGCGGAAGTAGAACTGCGGACGGTAGTTGTCGAAGAACGGGGTGTGGCGGCCGCCCTCGTCCTTGGACAGAACGTAAACGGAGCCCTCGAACTCGGTGTGCGGGGTGTACGCGCCCGGCTTAGCAACGATCTGGCCACGCTCAACGTCCTCGCGCTTCAGACCACGCAGCAGCAGTGCAGCGTTGTCGCCAGCCTCTGCGGTGTCCAGCAGCTTGTTGAACATCTCGATGGAGGTAACGGTGGTCTTCTGGGACTTCTCGCGGATACCCAGGATCTCGACCTCATCGTTCAGGTTCAGGATGCCACGCTCAACACGGCCGGTAACAACGGTACCGCGACCGGTAATGGTGAAGATGTCCTCAACCGGCATCAGGAACGGCTTGTCGGTCTCGCGCTCCGGATCCGGGATGGAGTCGTCACAAGCCTGCATGAGCTCGAGGATCTGCTTGCCCCACTTCTCGTCGCCCTCCAGGGCCTTCAGTGCGGAGATGTGAACAACCGGAGCTTCCTCGTCGAACTCCTGCTCGGCCAGCAGCTCGCGAACCTCCATCTCGACGAGCTCCAGCAGCTCCTCATCGTCAACCATGTCGCACTTGTTCAGTGCAACCAGGATGTAAGGAACGCCAACCTGGCGAGCCAGCAGAACGTGCTCGCGGGTCTGCGGCATCGGGCCATCGGTTGCAGCAACAACCAGGATAGCGCCGTCCATCTGAGCAGCACCGGTGATCATGTTCTTGATGTAGTCGGCGTGACCCGGAGCGTCAACGTGAGCGTAGTGGCGCTTCTCGGTCTCGTACTCAACGTGGGAGATGTTGATCGTGATGCCACGCTCCTTCTCCTCCGGCGCCTTATCGATGGCGTCGAAAGCGAAGGACTTGTTGGCCTCGGGGAATGCGTCAGCCAGAACCTTGGTGATCGCGGCAGTGGTGGTGGTCTTGCCGTGGTCGACGTGACCAATGGTGCCGATGTTTACGTGCGGCTTGGAACGCTCGAACTTAGCCTTCGCCACTTTGTGTCCTCCTGGACTGCTCGGTGGCTACGACTCTCGCAGCCACATTAACTTTTATTCCCAACCAGCTGCTTCCCCGCAGTTTGCGGATTGCTCACTGGCTAGTTTTCTTACTTCTTGCCGAATTTCAGATTATCCGTGTAACGAACATCTTCGCCTCGACTTTGTGTTTCGAGGCCAGTCGCGCTACACGCGAACTGGGTAACGGCCAGCACACCGCATCCTACGTCACTGTACCCCATCTAGAAAAATTAGCCTCTGTAAGCAAAGCCAAAACCCCACATAAATTAGGGTAAGCCCTTAGAGACAACTATTTCTAGCCGTCTTAGCTAGTTATCTATTTGGTTACTTTTTGACGCAGGCCTGCGCCGTGCTGACCCCTACCCCGCAAGGCCCCTCACCCCGTGAACCCTCTTGTCAGCCCCGTTACGACGGAGCCTTGGGCGTCACAAAGATGAAGGAAGCCTTAGCTAGAGAGGGGCGGAAACGACCCCAGTATTAGGCCTGGCCTCCGGTGCGCTCCGCGATGATGTCGGAAGCAACGTTGGTCGGAACCTCACCGTAGGAGTCGAAGATCATCGAGAAGTTTGCACGACCGGCGGTGCGGGAACGCAGGTCACCGATGTAGCCGAACATCTCAGACAGCGGCACCTTAGCCTTGACAACCTTGGCGCCAGCACGGTCGTCCATGGAGGAAACCTGGCCACGACGGGAGTTGATGTCGCCGATGACGTCGCCCATGTACTCCTCAGGGGTGATGACCTCAACAGCCATCAGCGGCTCCAGCAGAACCGGCTTTGCCTTGGCAACTGCTTCCTTCAGAGCCTGAGAACCGGCCAGCTTGAAGGCCATCTCAGAGGAATCGACCTCGTGGTAAGCACCATCCAGCAGGGTGGCCTTGATGTTTACCAGCGGGAAGCCGGCCAGGTAGCCGTACTGCATAGCGTCCTGGATACCAGCGTCGACAGACGGGATGTACTCCTTCGGCACGCGACCACCGGTGACCTCGTTGACGAACTCGTAGGTCTCCTCGGAGCCCTCCTCCGGCGCGTAGGGCTCGACGGCAATGATGACGCGCGCGAACTGACCGGAACCACCGGTCTGCTTCTTGTGGGTGTATTCCAGCTTCTCGACCGGCTTGCGGATGGTCTCGCGGTAAGCAACCTGCGGGTTACCGATGTTCGCCTCAACCTTGAACTCGCGGCGCATACGGTCAACCAGAACGTCCAGGTGCAGCTCGCCCATACCGCCGATGACGGTCTGGCCGGTCTCTTCATCCAGCTTAACGGTGAAGGTCGGGTCCTCTTCCGCCAGCTTCTGGATAGCGGTACCCAGCTTCTCCTGGTCAGACTTGGTCTTCGGCTCGATGGCGACCTCGATAACCGGATCCGGGAAGTCCATGGACTCCAGGATGACCGGATCCTGAGCGTCACACAGGGTGTCACCGGTGGTGGTGTCCTTCAGGCCGATGAAGGCGTAGATGTGACCAGCGGATGCACGATCCACCGGCTGCTCCTTGTTGGAGTGCATCTGGAACAGCTTGCCGATGCGCTCCTTCTTGTCCTTCGTGGAGTTGGTGACCTGCGCACCGGACTCAACGGAACCGGAGTAAACGCGGACGTAGGTCAGCTTGCCGAAGAACGGGTGTACGGCAACCTTGAATGCCAGAGCGGAGAACGGCTCGTCCTTGGAGGGCTTGCGCAGAACCTCAACCTCGGGATCCTTAGCGTCGTGGCCCTTGATGGAGCCGACGTCCATCGGGTTCGGCAGGAAGTCGATAACAGCGTCCAGCATCGGCTGGATGCCCTTGTTCTTGTAAGCAGAACCACAGTAAACCGGGTAAACCTCGGAGTTAACGGTCAGCTTACGGATCTGTGCCTTCAGCTCATCAACGGTGAGTTCCTCACCGGCGAAGTAGCGCTCCATGAGCTCCTCGTCGGACTCAGCAACGGTCTCGACGAGCTTCTCGCGGTACTCCTCGGCCTTGTCCTTGAGGTCCTCCGGAATGTCCTCGTAGGTCGGCTCCGCACCGATCTCCACCTTGCCGCGCCAGGTAACAGCACGCATGTTCAGCAGGTCAACGATGCCGTCGAAGTCATCCTCAGCACCGATCGGCAGGGCCATTACCAGTGGCTTTGCACCCAGGCGGTCGACGATGGTCTGCACCGTGTAGTAGAAGTCTGCGCCCAGCTTGTCCATCTTGTTGACGAAGCAAATACGCGGAACGTCGTACTTGGTTGCCTGGCGCCAAACCTGCTCGGACTGCGGCTCCACGCCTTCCTTGGCGTCGAACACAGCCACCGCACCGTCCAGGACACGCAGGGAGCGCTCCACCTCAACGGTGAAGTCCACGTGGCCGGGGGTGTCGATGATGTTGATCTGGTTACCTTCCCAGAAACAGGTGGTAGCAGCGGAGGTAATGGTGATACCACGCTCCTTCTCCTGCTCCATCCAGTCCATCGTGGAGGCGCCATCGTGGGTCTCACCGATCTTACGGTTAATACCGGTGTAGAAAAGGATGCGCTCCGTGGTGGTGGTCTTACCAGCATCGATGTGCGCCATGATGCCGATGTTGCGGACCTTCTTCAGGTCGGTCAACGCTTCAAGTGCCACTGGGTTACCCCGCTCATTTCGTTGTTGAGCGACTTTGCTGGAACTTCCATGTTGTTCACATTGTTGTTCAGTAGTGCTTCTAAAAGCCCCGAAAGCCGCAGGCGATTACGTACTCGTTCTATTGTGCCAGCTTTACGCTGTCACGTCTCGTTGAGGGTCTGCTGTTTTCTAGTGTTTTCTCGTGTCTACTAGTTAGCGCCCTCACGCGCTTAATAGCACGATAGCCCCACTACCCCTATATGAAGTTGAGGGTTGTGAGGCTATAAAACCACTGTTACCAGCGGTAGTGGGCGAAGGCGCGGTTGGCCTCTGCCATCTTGTGAGTGTCTTCGCGACGCTTCACGGATGCACCCAGACCGTTGGATGCGTCCAGGATCTCGTTGGCAAGACGCTCGGTCATGGTGTTCTCACGACGCTGGCGGGTGAAGGTCACCAGCCAACGCAGTGCGAGGGTGGTGGAACGGCCGGGACGAACCTCAACCGGAACCTGGTAGGTAGCGCCACCAACACGGCGGGAACGAACCTCAAGAGCCGGCTTAACGTTGTCGAGAGCCTTCTTCAGGGTGAGGATCGGATCGGTGCCGGTCTTCTCGCGGCACTGCTCCAGAGCGCCGTAAACGATGCGCTCTGCGGTGGACTTCTTACCGTCAAGGAGAACCTTGTTAACCAGCTGGGAGACGAGAACGTCGCCGTAAACTGGATCCTTGACTAGCTGTCGGGAAGGTGCTGGACCCTTACGTGGCATTGTTTACTTCTCCTTCTTAGCGCCGTAGCGGGAACGTGCCTGCTTGCGGTCCTTAACACCCTGGGTGTCGAGGGAACCACGCACGATCTTGTAACGAACACCCGGGAGGTCCTTCACACGACCACCGCGGACGAGCACCATGGAGTGCTCCTGCAGGTTGTGGCCCTCACCCGGAATGTAGGCGGAAACCTCGATACCGGAGGTCAGGCGAACACGAGCGACCTTACGCAGTGCGGAGTTCGGCTTCTTCGGGGTAGTGGTGTACACACGGGTGCACACACCGCGGCGCTGCGGGGAGCCCTTCAGCGCAGCAGTGGCAACCTTCGTGCTCTTATCGTGACGGCCCTTGCGGACCAGCTGCTGAATAGTTGGCATAGATGAACTTTCTTTCGGTTCTTTCGGTGCAGTATCGCAACGCGGCCACCGAAGTGGTGACTGCCCTGCGGGTTGAGCATTTGTAGCTTTGGGGATCCCAAAGGATGCGCACACACGAAAAATAAGGGGCTCTTCCTTACGGGGCCTCTTCCGTGGTGTATCACCCCACGCAATAACGTGGAGATCCCTGCATCGCACTCCAGCTGCACAACCGGCCTAGACGTTAGCCCGGCATAAACCTCGGCTAACCTGTGGCCACCACTGCACCAGCGGAGACAATACAATCTACGGGGAAGAAGTTTAGTGCACCTTGTGCCAGCTACCAAATCCCATTTTCTTAAACGCACTGGCTTACAATCATCGCGATGTTTCCTTACCCGTTCGACCTTGCATCCATCGGCGAGGGGCTACCCGCCGCCGAGCTGCTCCCCCGAATCCCCCAACGCGGCCCTTTGGTGGTGGAAGCACCGCCGGGAACTGGTAAGACAACCCTAGTCCCGCCAGCACTCTCCAATATTTTGCAGAGCTCAGCGCAAGTAGCCACTCCGCAGAAAGTACTCGTCACCGCGCCTCGTCGCGTAGCCGTCCGCGCGGCTGCCCGGCGCCTTGCGCAATTGGACGGCACCCGCGTAGGTGACCGGGTCGGTTATAGCATCCGCGGCGAACATCACCCAGGAAGTCTCGTGAACTTCGTTACCCCCGGCGTGCTCCTCAATCGCCTGCTTGCAGACCCCGCCTTAGAGGGCGTGGGTGCGGTCCTCATCGACGAAGTCCACGAGCGCCAATTGGACTCCGACCTTGTGTTGGCCATGTGCCAGGAAGTCGCCATGCTGCGTGAAGGCGACCCCACCGAGGAGCTCTACCTGTGCGCCATGTCCGCCACTGTCGACACGCAGAAGCTCGCGGAGTACATGGGTGCGCAGGTTGTATCCACTCCAGCAGTCACCTACCCCCTCGAGATTTCTTATCACCCTCACCCCGAACGTGCACAGGGCTCACCCGCTTTCTATCGCCATGTTGCCAAACTCGCACAACAGGCTATCGACAACCAGCGCGAGTCTGGTCACGCGGATCACCGCACACTCGTTTTCGTCCCCGGACGTAAAGAAATCGACTGGGTCTGCACCCACCTCCCCGACGCTGCCCCGCTACATGGCAGCTTGACGTCCCAGGAACAAGACGCAGCACTGACCGGAGACTCCCCCATCGTGGTCGCGACCTCCATCGCCGAATCTTCCCTGACTGTTCCCGGTGTCCACGCGGTCATCGACGCAGGCCTTTCTCGCACACCCCGCCGCGACCAAGCACGCGGGATGTCCGGGCTTGTCACTACCTCCACTTCCAGAGCTAGCGCCGATCAACGTGCTGGTCGCGCAGGGCGCCTTGGCCCAGGCCAGGTCTACCGTGCTTACTCTGCCGCTGACTACTCCCACTTTGCACCCGACATCACCCCGGAGATCCTCTCCTCGGATCTTGTCGCCGCTGCTCTCACGCTCGCCGCATGGGGTTCCCCCGATATCTCTCTTCTCGACGCCCCTCCGGCCGCAACTCTCACCGTTGCCCACCAGGAACTGCACTATCTGGGTGCCCTGGACTCAAAGGGTTCCATTACCGAGTTAGGCCAGAAGCTTGCGCGCATTCCCGCCGACCCACGCCTCGGAGCAGCCCTGCTGGCGCACGGCGCAGGCGCAGCCAAAGTTGTCGCGGCGCTGGCTACCGGTTTGCAAGGGGATCTGGCCGAAGCAAAGCCACCAGCTTCCGAGGTCCGTCGCTTCGCCCGGATGGTGAATGACCATGGCCCGGCTACTCCGGGCGACATCGTGGCCTCTGCCTATCCCGACCGTGTGGCCAAACTCGTGGGCACAGACGCCGACCAGGCAGTGTATCTGCTGGCCTCCGGCACCCGTGCCATACTGGCCCCTGAGTTGCGCCGCACACTCAGTGGCTCCGAATGGCTGGCAGTGGCAGAAGTGCAATTAGGACGTACTCCCCTGATCCGTGCCGCAGCAAGCCTGCAGCAGCCAAGCTCATCGCAGATCCGGGAAGACGTCACCGCACACATAACTGAAGGCAAGCTCCGGGCCCGGCGCACCCGCCACCTCGGAGCCATCGAGCTTTCCAGTACGCCAGTTTCGGTCAGCGAACTCAGCGAGGCAGATAGGCACCAGGCCGTCGCAGCCTTAGCAGCCGAGGGACTTGGGTGGCTACAGATGACGGAGGGGGCGTCAATAGTAAAAGAGAGAGTCGACTACCTGCGTCAGCAACTGGGGGAACCCTGGCCGGATCTTGCCGCAGGCGATTACACGCCAGAGGCCGAGCGAGTGGTCGCGGGCGAAAGAATCGCCGAAATCGACGCCTACCAGGCGATCATGCGCCAACTCCCGTGGCCTGAGGCAGGGCGAATGGATGAACTGGTGCCGGAACGACTGGAAGTGCCCAGTGGGTCTGCACCGAAGATTGGATACGAGACCGGACGGCCGATCGTGCGCGTCAAGCTGCAGGAATGCTTTGGACTGGCGGAATCCCCCACTATTGCAGGTAAAAAAGTTCTGTTCCACCTGCTTTCGCCAGCGGGGCGCGAACTAGCTGTCACCGATGATCTTAAAAGCTTCTGGGACGGCCCTTACCAGGGCGTGCGCAAAGACATGCGGGGGCGCTATCCGAAGCACCCATGGCCCGAGGATCCATGGTCGGCGACAGCAACGAAGAAGACTAAACGCGCCTTAAGGCACTAGGAAATCAGCGCGGTGGCGCGAAATTAGCGACGCTTGCTGCCGAATGTCTTGGTGAAGTTCAGACCACGGATCGGGGTGTGGATCGTCACGGATTGGCGACCGTCGGCGCGCTGGGTAATGCGCATTGGTCCGATACGGGTGGAGCCACCCACTCCGCCGGAAGAGGTATTCACCTTGAAGGGACCGAAATTTTTGGAATCGCGAAACATAAAGCCCATGCAGCACATGATAAGGCACCGCAAGAAAAAGCGGGTACTTCCCCTTGCGTTAGGGAAGCACCCGCTTTAAGCGAACTTGCTGGTTCGCACTGGAGACTGAATTACATCAGATCCATATCGTCCAGCGGCACGGCTGCGCCGGTGAACTCGCCGTAAGTGTCGTCGGCGTAGAAACCATCGCCGAAGGAGGACGGCAGGGAGTAAGCCGCTGCGCGGGCCTCCTCGGTCGGCTCAACACTGATGTTGCGGTAGCGGGAAATACCCGTACCGGCCGGGATCAGCTTACCGATGATCACGTTTTCCTTCAGACCGATGAGCTTGTCCGAACGCTTGTTGATAGCAGCGTCGGTAAGCACGCGGGTGGTCTCCTGGAAGGAAGCCGCGGACAGCCAGGACTCGGTTGCCAGGGAGGCCTTGGTGATACCCATGATCTCCGCACGAACCTCTACCGGACGGCCGCCAGCCTTCACGGCTTCCTTGGACGCTGCCACTGCATCGGCGTGATCCACCAGGGAGCCCGGCAGGAACTCGGTCGAACCGGAGTCGATGACCGTCACGCGGCGCAGCATCTGGCGCACGATGATCTCGATGTGCTTATCGTGGATAGCCACACCCTGATCGCGGTAGACCTTCTGCACCTCGTTGATGAGGTGCTGCTGCACGCCACGGCGACCGAGCACACGCAGGACCTCGTGCGGATCCGCAGCGCCCTTCAGCAGCTGCTGCCCCATCTTCACGTGGTCGCCATCGCGGATCGGGCGCTCTGCACCACCGTTATTCAGCGTTGCCAGACCCTGACGCTTCGACAGCTTCTCGTACACCACATCGTCGGAGCCGTCGTCCGGCTCGATGGTGAGGGTGAAGAAGTTGTCGTCGTCCTCGATGCGAACCTTGCCGTCCACCGAAGCGATCGGGGACTTCGCCTTCGGCACGCGAGCCTCGAACAGCTCCTGAACACGCGGCAGACCACCGGTAATGTCGCCACCGACACCACCGAGGTGGAAGGTACGCATCGTCAGCTGCGTGCCCGGCTCACCAATGGACTGAGCTGCAACAATACCGACAGCCTCACCGATCTCGACCTTCTTGCCGGTCGCCATAGAGCGGCCGTAGCAGGTGGAGCAGACACCGGTGTTGGTAGCACAGGTCATCACGGAGCGGACCTTTACTTCCTCCACACCAGCGTCGAGGAGAGCCTTCAGCTCTGCCTCGCCAATGACGTCGCCCTCGGCGACGATAACGGTGCCGTCGGAGGCGGTGGCGTCGCTAGCCAGGTAGCGACCCAGGACAGACGTCTCGACGAAGTCTGCAGGGGTGTAGTTGCCGGTCGGGTTGCCCTCAGCGTCCAATACCGGAACGGCCACAGGGGTGACAGCGCCCTGCTTGGTGCCACAGTCGTCTTCGCGCACGATGACGTCCTGTGCCACGTCCACCAGACGACGGGTCAGGTAACCCGAGTCAGCGGTACGCAGCGCGGTATCGGCCAGACCCTTACGGGAACCGTGGGAGTTGTTGAAGTACTCGAGCACGGACAGACCTTCACGGAAGGAGGTCTTCACCGGACGGGTGATGTACTCACCACGGGAGTTGGTAACCATGCCCTTCATGCCGGCCAGGGTCCAGATCTGACGCATGTTACCGGCAGCACCCGACTTCACGATCATCGGAATCGGGTTGTCGTCCGGGTACAGATCCTCAACGGACTGACCAACGAAGTCGGTAGCTTCCTTCCACAGGTCCACCAGAGACTGGTAGCGCTCGGCCTCGTTGATCTTGCCGCGTGCCATCTTCTTCTCGATGACGCGAGCCTTGGCCTCGTAGCTGTCCAGAACTTCCTGCTTGTTCGGCAGCACCAGCACGTCGTGCATGGTGATGGTCACACCGGAGCGGGTTGCCCAGTAGAAACCAGCGTCCTTCAGCTTGTCCACCGTCTGTGCAACGGTGATCATCGGGTACTTCGCCGCAAGGTCGTTAATGACGGCAGCCTGCGGCTTCTTCGCCATGACGCCCTCTACGTATGGGTAGTTCCACGGCAGCAGCTCGTTGAACAGCACGCGTCCCAGGGTGGTCTCCGCCAGCCAGGTCTGGCCGCGCTGCCAACCATCGGGGAACAGCTCCGTCTCGACCTCAGCGGTCGGACGCAGGTGGTTGATACGCACGCGGATTGGAGCCTGCAGGCCCAGAACACCACGGTCATAAGCCATGATTGCCTCGGCCAGGGAGGAGTAAACGCCCTGTGCAGGGCCTTCCTCGGTAGCCGCCGCGTAAGCGCCCTGGCCACCGAACTCTTCTGGCTTCTTCAGCAGGGTCAGGTAGTACAGGCCGGTCACCATGTCCAGACGCGGCATAGCCAGCGGCTTACCGGACGCCGGGGACAGAATGTTATTGGAAGCCAGCATCAGGATGCGAGCCTCGGCCTGTGCTTCGGCACTCAACGGCAGGTGAACAGCCATCTGGTCACCGTCGAAGTCTGCGTTGAAGGCCTCACAGGCCAGCGGGTGCAGCTGGATAGCCTTACCCTCGACCAGGATCGGCTCGAAGGCCTGAATACCCAGACGGTGCAGCGTAGGCGCACGGTTCAGCATCACCGGGTGCTCAGCGATGGCCTCTTCCAGGACGTCCCACACCTCAGGGCGCTGGCGCTCCACCATGCGCTTTGCGGACTTGATGTTCTGCGCGTAGGACTTCTCCACCAGACGCTTCATCACGAACGGCTTGAACAGCTCGAGAGCCATCAGCTTAGGCAGACCACACTGGTGCAGCTTCAGCTGAGGACCGACGATAATCACGGAACGGCCAGAGTAGTCCACACGCTTACCCAGCAGGTTCTGGCGGAAGCGGCCCTGCTTGCCCTTCAGCAGGTCAGACAGGGACTTCAGCGGACGGTTGCCCGGGCCAGTAACCGGACGGCCACGGCGACCGTTGTCGAACAGTGCGTCGACGGACTCCTGCAACATGCGCTTCTCGTTGTTCACGATGATCTCGGGGGCGCCGAGATCCAGCATGCGCTTCAGGCGATTGTTGCGGTTGATGACGCGACGGTACAGGTCGTTCAGGTCGGAGGTCGCGAAGCGGCCACCGTCCAGCTGCACCATCGGTCGCAACTCCGGCGGGATCACCGGGATGCAGTCCAGAACCATGCCGGCCGGGTCGTTTCCGGAGCGCAGGAACGCAGCGACAACCTTCAGACGCTTCAAAGCGCGCAGCTTCTTCTGGCCCTTGCCGTCACGAATGATCTCGCGCAGAGCCTCAGCCTCGGCCTCAAGGTCGAAGCTACGGATCAGGGTCTGGATAGCCTCCGCGCCCATGCCACCGGTGAAGTAGTCCTCGTAGCGGTCGACCAGCTCGTTGTAGATGTTCTCATCCACAATCATCTGCTTCGGAGCCAGCTTGACGAAGGTGTTCCAGATCTCGTCTAGGCGATCGATCTCGCGCTCGGCGCGCTCACGAATGTGGCGCATCTCGCGATCGGCTGCGCTCTGGACCTTCTTCTTGGCGTCGTTCTTAGCACCTGCTGCCTCGAGCTCAGCAAGATCGTCTTCGAGAGTCTTGGCTCGGTCGGCCAGCTCTGCGTCGCGATCCTGCTCAACTTCCTTCTTCTCCAGCAGCATCTCTGCCTCGAGCGTGGACTGGTCGTTGTGACGACCCTCCTCGTCGACGGAGGTGATGATGTTGGCAGCAAAGTAGATGATCTTTTCCAGATCCTTCGGAGCCAGGTCCAGCAGGTAGCCCAGGCGAGAAGGCACGCCCTTGAAGTACCAGATGTGGGTAACAGGAGCGGCCAGCTCGATGTGGCCCATACGCTCACGACGAACCTTGGACTTGGTCACCTCAACGCCACAGCGCTCACAGATGATGCCCTTGTAACGAACGCGCTTGTACTTGCCACAGCCACACTCCCAGTCGCGGGTCGGGCCGAAAATGCGCTCGCAGAAGAGGCCATCCTTCTCCGGCTTCAGGGTGCGGTAGTTGATGGTTTCAGGCTTCTTGACCTCGCCACGGGACCAACGACGGATGTCGTCAGCGGTCGCTAGCCCGATGCGAAGCTCATCGAAAAAGTTGACGTCCAGCACGTGGACTTCCTTTCCCCTCCTCTTAGCGGAGGGCTTTGGGTAGTTGCGGCGCTTAGCTGTGTTGTTTGTCGGGCTAAACGCCGAAAATACGGCGAATGTACGAAAGTCAGATGTTTAGGGTCGTCAACGCCCTAGCTGACATCCATGTCAGCATCCGGACGCTCGTCACGGGACAGGTTGATGCCCAGAGCTGCGTTAGCGTTCTCCAGCTCATCGTCATCGTCAGAGGACAGCTCCATCGGGGTGCCGTCAGCGGCCAGAACCTCAACGTTCAGACACAGCGACTGCAGCTCCTTCAGAAGAACCTTGAAGGACTCCGGGATACCAGGATCCGGGATGTTCTCGCCCTTCACGATCGCCTCGTACACCTTCACACGACCAACCACGTCGTCGGACTTGATGGTCAGGAGCTCCTGCAGGGTGTAGGCAGCGCCATAAGCCTGCATTGCCCACACCTCCATCTCACCGAAGCGCTGGCCACCGAACTGTGCCTTACCGCCCAGCGGCTGCTGGGTAATCATGGAGTAAGGACCAGTGGAACGAGCGTGAATCTTCTCATCGACCAGGTGGTGGAGCTTCAGCATGTACATGTAGCCCACGGAAACCGGGTACGGGAAGGGTTCGCCGGAGCGGCCGTCGATCAGGTTGGACTTACCGAAGTCGTCGACCTGACGCTCACCGTCGCGGTTCGGCAGCGAAGAGCGGAGCAGCCCTGAAAGCTCGGCGTTGGAAGCACCGTCGAACACCGGGGTAGCCGTTAGAGAGTCCGCCGGAACGTCGTAAAGCTCCTCTGGCAGGGTTTCCAGCATCTTCTGGATCTTCGGATCCTGGGACTCGGTATCGACCTTCCAGCCGGCCTTAGCCAGCCAGCCCAAGTGCACTTCCAGAACCTGACCAATATTCATACGACGCGGCACGCCGTGAGTGTTCAGGATGATGTCGATCGGGGTACCGTCCGGCAGGAACGGCATATCCTCCTGCGGCAGGATCTTGCCCACGACACCCTTGTTGCCGTGGCGACCGGCGAGCTTATCGCCGTCCTGGATCTTGCGCTTCTGAGCAACGTAGACGCGAACCATCTCGTTGACACCGGCTGCCAGGTCGTCATCATCTTCGCGGGAGAAGACGCGGACGCCGATGACCTTACCGGTCTCGCCGTGCGGAACCTTCATGGACGTATCGCGAACCTCGCGGGCCTTCTCGCCGAAGATGGCGCGCAGCAGGCGCTCTTCCGGGGTCAGCTCGGTTTCACCCTTCGGGGTGACCTTACCGACCAGGATGTCGCCGTCGCGGACATCGGCGCCGATGCGGACGATACCGCGATCGTCGAGGTCTGCCAGGACGTCTTCACCCACGTTAGGAATGTCGCGGGTGATCTCCTCCGGCCCCAGCTTGGTATCGCGGGCGTCAATCTCGTACTCCTCGATGTGGATCGAGGTCAGGACGTCCTCCTCAACCATGCGCTGGTTCAGGATGATGGCGTCCTCGTAGTTGTGGCCTTCCCACGGCATGAAGGCAACCAGCAGGTTCTTACCCAGTGCCATCTCACCGTTGTCGGTACCCGGACCATCAGCCAGAACCTGGCCGGCCTCAACGCGGTCACCTTCGTCCACCAATGGCTTCTGGTTGTAGCAGGTGCCCTGGTTGGTGCGCTCAAACTTGCGCAGCATGAAGGTATCTCGCACACCTTCATCGTCCATGACGGTGATGTAATCGGCAGAAACGTACTCCACCACACCGGCCTTCGGAGCGATGATCATGTCGCCGGCGTCGTACGCAGCGCGCAGCTCCATACCGGTACCCACGTACGGGGACTCGGAGCGCAGCAGCGGCACAGCCTGACGCTGCATGTTGGCACCCATCAGCGCACGGTTAGCATCGTCGTGCTCGAGGAACGGAATCATCGCAGTTGCCACGGAAACCATCTGTCGCGGCGACACATCCATGTAGTCCACCTCGGTGTACGGGACGACCTCCACGTCGCCGCCGCGCAGGCGAACCTCAATGCGCTCCTCGGTGAAACGGTGATTCTCGTCGAACGGAGTGTTCGCCTGAGCAATCACGTGGCGATCTTCTTCATCCGCGGTGAAGTAGTAAACCTCATCGGTGATCTGCCCATCCACAACCTTGCGGTACGGGGTCTCGATGAAGCCGAAGGGGTTCACGCGGGCGAAGGAGGACAGGGAGCCGATCAGACCAATGTTCGGACCCTCAGGGGTCTCAATCGGGCACATGCGTCCGTAGTGAGACGGGTGAACGTCGCGAACCTCCAGGCCAGCGCGTTCACGGGACAGACCGCCCGGACCCAGCGCAGAAAGACGACGCTTGTGGGTCAGACCAGACAGAGAGTTGTTCTGATCCAGGAACTGCGACAGCTGGGAGGTGCCGAAGAACTCGCGGATTGCTGCGGAAACCGGACGAACGTTGATCAGGGAGGTCGGCGTGATGGACTCCGCATCCTGGGTGGTCATGCGCTCACGCACTACACGCTCCATGCGGGACAGGCCAACGCGAACCTGGTTCTGGATCAACTCGCCTACGGTACGCAGACGACGGTTGCCGAAGTGGTCGATGTCGTCGGTATCGATCGGAATCTCGGTACCGTCCGGGGAAGTCATGGACTTCTCGCCTGCGTGCAGGCGCACCAGGTACTCGATCGTGGTCAGAATGTCCTCTTCAGTGAGGATCATCACGCCATCGGTATCGCCACCCAGGCCAAGCTTGCGATTGACCTTGTAACGACCAACCTTGGCCAGGTCATAGCGCTTCGGCTTGAAGAAGGAGTTTTCCAGCAGAGCCTGTGCAGAGTCGCGCGTCGGAGACTCGCCCGGACGCTGCTTGCGGTAGATCTCCAGCAGTGCCTCGTCGGTGTTGTCCACGCCGTCCTTTTCCAGGGTGGACATCATGATTTCGGAGAAGCCAAAGCGGTCGGTGATTTCCTGCGTGGTCAGGCCCAGAGCCTTCAGCAGAACGGTTACCGGCTGACGGCGCTTGCGGTCGATGCGCACGCCAACGGTGTCGCGCTTATCAACGTCGAATTCCAGCCATGCACCGCGGGAAGGGATCACCTTCACAGAGTGCAGCGGACGTTCGGTAGAGGCGTCGATAGAAGCGTCAAAGTACACGCCCGGGGAACGGACGAGCTGGGACACGACAACACGCTCGGTGCCGTTGATGATGAACGTGCCCTTGTCCGTCATCATCGGGAAATCACCGATGAAAACGGTCTGGGACTTGATCTCACCGGACATGGAGTTGGTGAATTCCGCGGTCACATACAGGGGTGCCGCGTAGTTGATGTCCTTATCCTTCGCCTCGTCGATGGTGGACTTCACGTCATCGAAACGGGGCTCGGACAGGGTAAGGGACATGTTCTCGGAGTAGTCCTCGATCGGAGAAAGCTCCTCGAGAATCTCCTCAAGTCCGCTCATGATGCGGACGTCCTCCCCTGCCTCAGCTTGGGCACGGGCGCGCCATTCAGGCGTGCCAACGAGCCAAGCGAAGGACTCTCGTTGGAGGTCTAGAAGGCCTGGAACCTCAATCGGAGCATCGATCTTCGCAAAGCTGTGTCGCTGCGGAGCTCCGGGAATTCCGGCCACTGAGCTGGTCTGGCGGGAGACTGCCAAGATGGGTCCTTCCAGCACAACATCGGTCGGCACTACGTGGTGGAGCTGTAGTGCACGGTCGTGATTGTGTGTGTACGGTCTCGTGATGGTCGATTTAGATGGATTTTCCCTGCCAAACTATCGCCACGCAGAAACGACTAAACGACCTTGTCAAATGGCCTTTTTGGCACGTTTGGCAAAGTCTGCTTTTCGAGCAATGCTCTCGCATCACGTCTACGCAACCCGATAATCGTTTCGTCGAAGCGAATAGCTCAACAATTCAAATCCAGCGCAACGAACTATCCTATAGCATCGCTGCGCGATTGTCTAGGCTTCGTCTGCAGCCCCCGCTGCTCTTCCCTCAGCCTGTTCTTCAGTCCGTTTTTCAGCCGCCTTCTCGGCCGACTTCTGAGCCTTTCGCTCAGACCACTGCCGAGCCCGCCTCTTAGCCCGGATCCACAGAACCAACACTACGGATGCTGCTGCCACAATAACACCCGCAACGATCAATGCAAGACCCCATTTGTCGGTGTGCCGCTGACCACTGACTTCCATGGCCTGATCCAGCATGGACGACGTCACCCTCTGTGGCGTCTTACCGTGGAACTTCAACAGGTTTTGCACTTCCTTGCCCGAGCTGTCTCGGTACGTGTCCTTAATATCCTCCTCGACGCCGACCAGCAGACCCGATTTCGGCTCCACAGTTAGCTCTCGCCACCCCTCGTGGAATAGCTGCGCACGCTGAGGCTTCCCATCCCCTCCCTCAACAGTGATGGTGTTGCGGATACCCGCATATTCCTTAGCTACGGACGTGGCAGGGATTTCCTGACGGAACACGTAAAGCTCGTGATCGTGACCATCGGCAGTGGTCACCGTGCGAGTACCAGTGAACTCGGCGGGCAACGCGCGACGTAGCGTCATATCGAAATAGTCATAAGAACGCTGCTCCGTCCCCTGTGGGAACTTGGCCCAATAGCCGGCAATCTCTCCCTCAGTCGCGGGAGTAGCAGGAGTGTCGGATACCTTCGCTCCGCCCTTAGCCTCACCGGATCTACGATCCACAGTGAAGCTCCACACCTGTGCATCAAGCAGAGATTTCAGGTCGTCCTTGACGTCGGTGCGAGCCGTAGTGACGCCTACTCGAGCGCTCGCCTCCTCATCGGTCGCAGGCTCCTCCAGAGTGATCTTGAACTGCCTATTGACCGGCGCCGTAACGTCCTTCTTGCCATCCAAGCCCTGGTAATTCGGGCCAATCACCGCCGCGGGATCGTTCAGGGTAATCGTCGTCGCAGCCAGGTCTAGCGGTACCGCTTTCTCGTTCGACACCACCTTCGGAAGCATGACGCCCACAGTAATCAGCGCAACGCCAATCAGTGCACCGAGCGCACCCAGTATGTAGAGGCCTTTGCCGGTCCCCTTCGTGGAGCTGGAATCTTTCGTCACTTCTCTGCCACCATCTGCGTTTTAGTTCTTTCGCATACCCACAACAGCAAGCACGCTTTCAATATTGTCCTCCTAGCGTAGCAAGGCAACAAAAAACCGCCGGAAACCACAAAAAGTGATTCCCAGCGGTTCAGTTCGCTCGCACCGTCGGCACGTGGCCGACGTGCGGAAAGTAAGACGAGCTTACTTGAGGGAGACCTTAGCGCCAGCCTCTTCCAGCTTGGTCTTAGCAGCCTCAGCGTCGTCCTTGGAAGCAGCCTCCAGGATGGCCTTCGGAGCACCCTCAACCAGCTCCTTAGCCTCCTTCAGGCCCAGGCCGGAGACGATCTCGCGGACAACCTTAATAACGCCGATCTTCTTAGCGCCTGCGTCCTCCAGAACGACGTCGAACTCGTCCTTCTCCTCAGCAGCAGCGCCGCCCTCAGCAGCACCGGCGGCAGCAACGGCAGCAACCGGAGCAGCAGCGGTAACGTCGAAGACCTCTTCGAATTCCTTAACGAACTCAGACAGTTCGATGAGGGTCATTTCCTTGAAAGCCTCGATGAGCTCGTCCTTGGTGAGCTTAGCCATGATGGCATCCTTTCGTAGTTGCGCCGGAGGGTCAGAAAGTGTTGGTGACCCAACCGGCAAAGTGGTTTATGTCTTATGTGTGTGGGGAAGGAACTTACTGTTCCTTCTTCTCCTGCAGTGCAGCGGCCAGGCGTGCAACCTGGGATGCTGGTGCGTTGAACAGGCCTGCGGCCTTTGCCAAGGAACCCTGCATGGCACCGGCCAGCTTGGCCAGCGTGGTTTCGCGATTGTCCAGCTCGGCGATTGCCTCAACCTGAGCTGCATCAATCGTGGCACCGTCCATGTAGCCACCCTTGATCACGAAGTTCTTGTGATCCTTGCCGAAGTCCTTCATAGCCTTCGCAGCATCTACGGCCTCGCCGTTGATGAATGCGATAGCAGTCGGACCAGTCAGCAGGGACTCATCAAGCTCAATGCCGGCTTCGCGTGCAGCCAGCTTGATCATGGTGTTCTTGGCGACGGAGTAGGTAACGTCCGAGCCCAGAGCGCGACGCAGCTCGGTGGTCTCAGCCACAGACAGGCCACGGTACTCGGTCAACAGAGTGGACTGAGCCTGCTCGAAGCGTGCCTTGAGCTCTTCCAGCGAAGCGGTGTTCTTCGGATTAGCCATACTCTCGCCTCCTTCCTGATGTATACGGTGTACGTTTTACGCAATACGTCCACCGACGATCATTGTTGAAGGGCAACACTGTACATAAACGACAAAGCGCCTTGTTTTCCGGCGTGATACGCAAGAAGCACAAGGCGCATTCGTAGGATCCCCGGCTTTTAAAGGCTGGAATCCGATCCGAACGTCTAATCGTGTTACCTGCGTGGGCCGTCATCTATGACGATGATCCTTCAATCTCCTGTCCACATTCTCCCTTTCAAGGAATATGTAGACGGTGATGACCGACGGTCTTCGGTGAAAACTTGACGTTGCTGATCTCGTTGTTGATCTAGTCAAACTTCCTCGAAGGAGGTTACACCCCTGTTCACAACTTCTCCAAATCGCGGCTTTTACCTCTATCAATTCTTTCGTTTACAAAACTTGAGGATCCCCATTTAGTTATCCTTGGGTTTTATGGACGCATTTATCCCCAAGTTCCTATCCAGCCTGCGACGCGACAATCCCCTACCGGAGGGCGTCAATAAATGGGAAGAGCCTTTAGACGGCAGAACACCGACGGTGCTGATCCACGGCACGTGGCTGAATGCCTATAACACGTGGGATTACATCGCCAAGCACCTCATCGCGGCGGGCCACCCGGTTTTTGCCGTGAACTACGGCAAGGATCGATCCGCGATCACAGGAAAAGCCGCGGGCGTATATGCGAACAATTTCCTGCGCACCTCCCAACTGGAGGTCGCAGCCTTTATCGATGAGGTTATCGAGCGCACAGGGGCGCAGAAGGTGAACCTTGTGGGGCACTCGCAGGGAGTCGCTCAGGCGCGCCTTTACCTCTCCGATTCCGGCGGTGCGGATCGGGTGGACGTGGCTCGCAATAAAGTGGCTCGACTGATCGGAGTAGGGCCGGCACACCATGGCACCACGTTGTCTGGCATATCGACACTGGGCGACCGGATCGACCCGAACAATAAGCTTGCTGGGTTCTTGGAGAAGTTCCTTGGTGGTGCCGCTATCGATCAGCGCGTCGGCAGTGAGTTCGGTGATTACCTGAACCGCGAAGGCGACACCACGCCGGGCGTCGACTACACGATGATTACGGCCAAGTACGACGGTATTGCGACGCCCCGTTTGAAGCAGGTGATGGTTGCGGGTGAAGGCGCCCGGGTGCGCAACCTGAGTGTGCAGGATGGTAACCCGCTGGATCTATCTGGGCACCTGGCAATGCTGTATTCGCCGCGTGTGGTTGATTTGATTTTGGAAGCTCTGGCACCGGGCGACGACGGCCCAGAGACTTACCGTGCAGCCAACCCGCTGAAGCGCGGGATGGTGCTGCCTTTGATGGGAGAGTTCCGGCTGCCGCGGAGGCGCGGTTAGCGCTCCTGGCCTTCAGCCCAGCCGTCCTCCT
Organism: Corynebacterium sp. TUM25015; assembly: GCF_056393505.1. Taxonomy (NCBI): domain Bacteria; kingdom Bacillati; phylum Actinomycetota; class Actinomycetes; order Mycobacteriales; family Corynebacteriaceae; genus Corynebacterium; species Corynebacterium sp. TUM25015. The sequence goes on from NZ_CM150783.1 coordinate 381,103, forward strand.
CATAGGTGCCTTCTGCATAGGCCTGCTCAGCGCGGTCGCGGCTGATTTCCCGGTAGGCCTGCAGAAGTTGCATGGTGTGAGCGCGCTGCATATTGCGTGCCGCCACAAAGAAGAGCAATGCGCCACCGAGAAGCCCCATCAGGCCTAAGCCCAACAGGAAACCAGTGGTCCAGCCACCGCTGGTGAGGGAATCCAGGAAGGATTCGGCGGCAGTCTTTTTGGTCTCCACGTTCTGTGCACCATCGGAGTGCGCAGGTGCGGCGTTGCCATTGTGCTGCCCCTGGGCGGCGTTGATGCGGTGAATGCCACCACCGCCGCCGGCTTCTTCACCTGCTGCCTCGCCCTCGACGCTGCCGGCTTCTTCGGCGATTCCAGCATCCCCAGCACCACCGTCCGAGGCGGAGGCGATGTCACCACCAGCAGAACCGCTAGACACATCCGCCGCTCCACTGCTACCACCAGTAGAACCGCCACTCACAGAGTGTCCACCATCAGTACCACTGCCGCTGGTTCCATTGGAACCGGAGCCATTACTTGCACCACCATTGGATGCAGCGCCTGCAGCGTTGGAGTGTCCATTGGACATACCGGTCGCTGTGCCGCTGGATGCGCCGGTCGCTGTACCGCTCGCTCCGTCACCGCTGTTTGCACCACTGCTTGCACCACCCGCGGCGGTGTTGCCGGAGTTGTTCTTAGCATCCGACTGTGGAGACTTGTTGTTTCCACGCAGTGCCTCGATACCACCGACAATCGTGTCCATGTACTTGCCGATCTTCACGTTCTCGCTATCGAGGTGCTTCTGGAGCTCCTGTAGCTCCTCGAGCCCAGACTTACCGTTCTTTGCGTTACCTTCTTCACCGCAACTGTCCTTGATGACGAAGAAGGTCTCTAGCTCCCTATCGAACTTCTTGCCATCCACGGTGGTGCCTTCGTAGCGGAAGACGACTCGATACGCACCCGGCTTGGTGAAGAGGAACTGCTGGTGATTGTGAGCGCCCACCGAATAGTGGAGCTTGTTTTCACGGTGCTCGGAATCGAGGCGGAGTCGGGTATCCAAGCCAGTGGATTCCAATGTCACCATTCGACCCGGCCCCTCGAAATCCTTAATGGAGAGGTCCACTCCTTCCTTCGCGGAGTTCAGGTGCTCGGTGGAAAATCCCAGCCACGGAACATCGCGGTTTTCTTGCTGCGCCTGTGGCAAGGAAATGGCGCTCTTGCCCAGCTCCTCGCGGTACTCATCCGGCACGCGCACCTTAGCCTTTGGACTATTAACCAGGAAGATGAAGCTGCCGGACTCGCGTTCCTGAACATTTGCCGGATCCGCACCGTCTTTGAGGAAGGTGTGCGGGTCTGCATCCGAAGCATCATTGGTACCCACGCCCAGATCCATGTGGCCGTTGGGGATCACCGCTCTCTCAGTACCTTCATTGGATCCAAAGGCCTCGTCAATCTCCCCACGGACTTCCTCATCGGAGACCTCCTTCGGAGTCTCGCAGGAGGTTTCCGTTTCCTCCGTGCCATCCTCGGGATCGGTCGGCTCCTCGGCACCTTCTTCACCGGTTCCGGCATCTCCGGAATCCCCGGTTGTGGGATCAGTCCCCTCGGTCGAATCAGTCGAATCAGTCGGGTCTGTGGGATCAGTCGGGGCCGTGGGATCGGCCGGATCAGTAGATTCAGTATCCGAAGGCTGCCCCGGCTTATCCCCCTCATCCGGCTTCTCCTTGTCAAAGGGCGCGACAGGCTTTGTGATCTTCTCCAATCCCGTCGTTGTTCCCTCCGGCAATCCCACCTGCTTGTCGCTACCCACCAGCCAATTGATGGTGCGCTCAGCGGACTTGACGGTGGTGCCGTCGGACTTCTTCACATCCCAAGCCATCGTCAGCTGGTACAGCCCCGCTTTAGAGAAAGTCCAGTTGAAGTGTCCATGACCACCGACCTCATAGTCGTAGTCTTTGAGGCCATCCTTGGTGGAAAGCACGCGCTCTGGGGTAGGCGTGCCGGAATTGTGGAAGAAGACCTCCATGTTGCCGGGACCGGAGAACTTCTTCATGTGGAAGTGCAACGCCCCCTCTGCGAAGTCCTTTGGCACCTCTACCTCATGTGCCGGATCAAAAGCACCCAGGCCGGCCCAGATAGGGCGCCATTGGGAGGAAAAGTCCACGGCCTGCGGGGCATTCCACAACACCGTACCGGGCTTACCCAGGAAGGACAGCGCCTTCTTGTTCGGTACCTTAATGCGGGAGACTTCCCTACCGTCAACTGCGTCGGGCGCCAGGCGTAGGCAGACGTCGTCGGCCGGAACGGGTTGCTGCCCGTCCACGACCATCACATCCGGCTTACCTTTGTTGTACGTGCCGTAGATCGCATCAACATGCGCCTTGTACAGCAATTTTTTGCCTGCGCACACATGCGGTTTACCAGTTGCAGTGTTCTTTACATCCTTCCCCACGGTCGGCCCGCTGCTGACCTCGCCGGGCTTGTGTCCCGTCGGCGTCGCCTGCGCCCGCTGCAGGATATCGGCGGTCTGATGGTCACTGCGTAGTGGTGACGCCGCATTCCACGCACCGAACACCACCGTCAACACCAGCACTCCCAATACCGCCAACATGGACTTGGCCGCCCACATCATCCGCGCGGATTTATGCTGGCTGCGCTTGAGCTCGGCAAGGTGTGCCCGTTCAAGGCCATTCAGCTGTTTCGACCGCAGCTGCTTGAGAAGATCACGCTTATTCTGCATCAGTAGCTACCACCTGTGAGGGGTTGTTGGATTGTTTGGCGGCGCGAATGGGCGTCGCTAGGAAGAAGGAGAGGAGGAAAACGAGGGTGAGCACCAGGACGATCGTCGCACCCGTGGGCACATCAATGGCCCATGAGACATACACGCCGACGAAGGAACCGACCGTGCCGATGAACGCACTCAAGCCCATCATCACGACCAGTCGGTCGGTCCATAGACGTGCAGCAGCAGCCGGGGTAATCAGCAATGCAAGCACCAGGATGTTGCCCACGGTGCGCACCGACATCACCACTGCAGCTGTGACAGCCAGGTACAACACCACATCGATCAGCAACACGCGGATTCCCATGGCAGCTGCTGTCTCGCGATCGACGGAGACGGCAACGATCTCTTTGTGCAAGGCAGCCACCACAACGATCACGGTGACTCCGACGACAGCGCTGAAGATGATGTCCTCGTTGGACACACCCGTAATAGAGCCGAAAAGGAAGCTATTCAGGCTGGCCGTGTAGCCCTGCACCTTCGAGATCACGACCAACCCCAGCGCAAAGGCTGCTGCGAAGAAAATACCGATGACCGTGTCCTCTTTGACACGCCTGCGCTGCGAGAACAGGGCGATCAGCAAAGCGACCACGGCACCGGCGATTGCACCACCGGCGATGACAGAAAACTGCAAAGCAAAAGCGATTGCGAGGCCGGGGAACACGGCATGTGCCACCGCATCACCGATAAAAGCCATACCGCGCAACACCACATGGGTTCCGATAACGCCACAGACCAATGCAGAAAGCACCGCCACAAGCAGCGCCTTCGGGAGGAAAGCCAACGCAGGGTTGGTCAGGTCAGCCAAGAATTGGGAGAAGGAAATCATTGTGACAACCCCACTCCCCGCAGCAATGGCGAATCAGGTTGAACGTCAAAAGTCTCCATCCATGGCTCCGCATCCTGCAGTTCGCTAGGTGAGCCATCCGCGATAATCCGCCCGTTCAGCAACACCAGGCGATCGCATACATGCACCGCCTGTGCGAGGTCATGGGTGACCATGAGGATGCTCATGCCATCGGCGGCCAAGGACTGCAGGATCTCCACCAAAGCTTCGATGCTGGGGAAATCCATGCCTGTGAAAGGCTCGTCCAATAGCAGCAGAGTGGGTTCCACGGCCAGGGCGCGGGCTACCAGCACGCGCTGACGCTGGCCGCCGGAGAGCTGTCCGATGGGCCGATCCGCCAAATGTTGCAGATTTACACGCTTCAGGGCATGTGCCGTCGCTGCGAAGTCCGCCCGGCGGGACCTGCGCAGCGGACCGATGAGGCCGGCACGGCCATTGAGTACCGTGTGGCGCACGTCGATGGGATAGTCCCATGCGAACTCGTGGCGCTGTGGAACATAGCCCACGCTGGCGGCCTTGATGCTACCTTTGGTACGCGGAATTAGCCCCAGGATGCTGCGCATCAACGTGGTCTTGCCCGCGCCGTTCGGCCCCAGCAGGCCAATCAGCTCACCGGGACGTGCCTCCAGGTTCACGTCGGTGAGGATTTGCCGTCCCGCCAGGCGCACGTGCAGGTCCGCTATCTGGAGTGCGGTCACTTCAGCTGACCCCACAGTTCGTCCTCAATGCGCTTGCGCTCCTTGGCGCCCTTTCGCAGGGAAAGGAAGCCAAGCACCAATACCGCGACGACCACCACGCCCACACCAACGAGGATCCACGGCAGGGCGGAAGAGCTCTTCTCCGAGGAATCCTCGTCGCTGGCGTTGTTCGAATTTCCATCGGCGTCGTTGTCGGAGTTGGAATTGTTGGCATTGGAAGCGTTGGCGTCACCCGAAGAAGCAGCACCGGCCTTCGGCAGCTCGCCTTCCCAACCAGAGTTCTGGGCCTCAGCAGGATCCACTCCCACAGCGAAGGTAAGCACCTTCGTCGTGGTCTTCTCAGAGCCATCCTTCATCTTCACTCGCACTCCCATCGCAACGCGATGCACTCCCGGCTCGGTAAAAACCCAGTTCGCGTGAGTGTGCGTGTTGAGATCCACCCAGAGATCCTGCGGAGTGGGCTGCGCGGAGTTCCACAGCTCCTGGGGCTTTTCGAAACCACCGGCCTGCAGGAACATGCTCATCTGTCCCGGCCCCTGGTGGCCCAGGTACTCCATGGTCACACCGCGGTTTGCCTGTGCGATCAGTGCTGGGGATTGCGTGTTCCATCCCAGCCACGGCACGCCCTGCACCTCGGTCTGCGGCAACACCCAGACTTCCTGCCCCGGCTGCGCGCCGGTGAACTCATAGCCGCCATCGGCGGGCAGCTGCTGCTTGGCCTTGTCGGATACGTCGAAGACGACATCGTCCAGCACACGCCACACGGGCTTTTCTTCCGCATCGTCGCGCAGCTGCACATCCAGCTTTCCACCGTCCAAGCGCATGCCCAGGTCCGCATGTCCGCGATCGAATACATGCGCAGTGCCGGCGGGGATGTGCTCTTCTTTGTCCGTCACGGTCTGCTTCAGCGCGGGATCTTCTGCTCCTTGCGCCCCTTGCGCCGCCGCTACCGGCAGAACCACTGGAGAGCCTGCTGCTAATACTCCCCCGGCTAGCAGCATGGCCGTCGCCGGCGCCAGGAAAACCTTAGCTGCTGAATTCTTGATTGTTGCCATTACTCTTTTCCTCTTGTCGTCTGACTTTTGTGTTCGTCGGTTGTTCTAAAAGTTCTTGAAGGACGTCTTCGGCGCTTCGCCCGCGTGGCCATCGACTCCACCGCGACTGCGGATCATGCGCTGCTCAGGCAGTCGGCCATCGACTCGGCATTGGTGCGCATCAGGTCCACATATGTCGGGGCTTTATCGTCGAGTGTGTCGCTGCGAATCTGGCATACGCTAACTCCCAATCGGTCGGCGATTTGCTGCAGCTCACGGGTGCGCCCCGCCATCGTCGGCTCGATAAACACCGCCGGAACCTTCAGGTTTTCCAGAGTGCGCGTCAGACTCACAAGGTCCCGTGTACTCGGCTCGATTTCCGGGTTCGGAGTAACGAAACCTGCGACATCCAGGCCGTAGGCGTCCGCAAAGTAGGCATAGCCATCGTGAGCGGTCACGAGGTGGCGGCGGTGCTCCGGAACTGTGCGGATCTTGCCTTTGATTTCACGATCAAGGCCATCCAGCTGATCCAGGTAGTTCTGTGCGTTCTCCTGGTAGTCTGCGGCGTGGTCGGGGTCCACGGTAATGAGCTTGTCGCGAATCACCTTCACGTATGCCATTGCGTTCTTCGCGTTGTGCCACAGGTGCGGGTCGAGCTCACCGTGAACGTGCTTGCCCAGCACAGCCTGCGGCAGCAGGTACGTCTCATCCCCAGCGTTTCCGAGAAAGCGGAAAGTTGGGTCTCCCGGGATCGGCTGCAACGTCTGGTTTGGCACGTTGACCACAGCTTTCTTGGGGTCGAAGGTGCCGCCGTCGCCCACGAGGTTGATGCTGTTTTCGTCCGCATTCACCGAAATGTCGTAGTGCCCACTGTCTATCTTTTTGGACGCCCCGTCATCCGTACCCACATTGAATTGCACGGTTTGATCCGCGATGTGCTGCGGCGGTTTGCCTTCATCCGGAACCAAAGAAGCACGAAGGTGCAGGGTGTATGTGCCAGGTTTGGAGAAAGACCAGCTCATGTGGGTGTGCGCGTCGACAGGCAGCGTGGCGGTATCGCCCTCGTAGCCGCGGGAGGCATCGAAACCATCGCGGGAGTTGAAGAACACTTCCGGTTGACCAAATGTTCCGGTGATATACGCCGCAGAATCTCCTGGCCCTTCAACATCAGTGACGCTGAGGTGCATTTCGGAGTGTGCGGAACCACCGTGTTTAGCGCCAATGCCCTGAGCTCGAATGCCCAGCCACACCGTGTCGAGCGCCATGTTCTCCACCAGCGGAATAACTGTGGCGCCCTGGTTGGCAGCGACATCCGCGAGAGACACGACCTCCACACCGGGCAATACACCGTTGTCCATGGTTCGTAGCACCGACTGTTGTTCCAACAGAAGCCCGTTATTAAAGGCAATATCGGCGTTGGCGAGATTGCGCACATCACGCAGGGTTAGTTCGTAGGAGTGCGGGTCCGCGGTGTTCGGAATCAGCGAAGTTACACGGGCGGAGTCTCCCGCCACGTGGCGAGCGATATCGGCGATGATTGGGGTAGAAGCCACGACATCGGTGATGCCATCCTCGCGGCTGGGCAGGCTTTCACCGCCTGCCACCGCACAGCCCGCCAAACCGGTAGCCAGCAGCGCTGCGCTGACGTTTGCGCAAAGGGATTTGGCTGCTCCCCTACGCGATGAATCGTGACGCTCCATCCCTAAAACTTGGAGCCTTTGGAACGAGGGGGCGTCATAGAACGAGAAGGCAGCAAGGTCTCAGACGACAGAGTATTCGTGCGCAGCATGTACACCACACCTGCGCCGAGGGCGATCAGACCCGCACCTGCGATGGCGAGAGCCAGCATTGCCGAGGCAGATCCGGTGTCCGCCAGGGAGCCATCGGAGTTCGTTGCGCCCGAGCCGGATCCGCCAGCCCCACCGTCGGCGGAACCGGATCCACCGGCTGCACCGGCAGCACAGTCGCCGTCGGTGGTGATGCTTGAGCCGAAGTCGAAGTGGCCGCTATTGGCGTTGCCACTGCCGCCGACAGTGAAGGTCAGCGTAGCGGGTGCACTTACTTTCTTGCCTTGCTTCGTGGTGGCAGTCTGCGTGATGCCTACCTTGTACGTGCCAGGCTTGGAGAACACCCAGTTCGGGTGGACATGCGAGTTGCGCGGAACAACGTGGGAGCCGGAAGGGTTGCCGCCGGAAGCCTTGAACCATTCCTTGCCCACGACCTGACCGAGGTTGCCCTGTTCAAAGACGTACATACTTCCGGGGCCACTGAAAGAGGTCAGCTGGAATGTGACGTCTCCCTGCGTGTTAGCCAGAAGATCCGGGTGCATGGTGTTGACACCCACCCACGGCACGCCGTTGGTCTGGGTGGCGCCGATCATCCATGCAGTGCCGGCGCCAACAGGGCCAAGGGCCTGAGGCAGGTTCGTCTTGGCTGCCGAGCCGAGGCCGAAGTTGAGCGCAGTGGGGTTGGTCCACTTTGGCGGTTGGGTGCGGTCGTCCTTGATCTGCGGGCGTAGGGCTGGTTCGCCCTTCTTGCAAGTAGCGGAGCCTTCGGACTTTCCATTTGCACTCGAAGTAGAAGAAGTGCTGTTACCGCTGGCGGTGGATGCGGACTTGTTGTTGGAGGTGGAGTTGCTGCTGGACTTGCCGTTGGAAGTGGACTTGTTGGACGTACCTTGTGCGCCGCTAGCGCCAGTTGCGCCTGTAATTCCTCCACCTGTGGCACCGCCGGAGGTGCTGTCTCCGTCAGCCGATCCGCCGCCCCCAGCAGCGTCTTCACTACCGCATGGGGTTGCACCTTCGGAAGGCTGATCAGCGTTTTCATCCTGATCGGACTTGCCCACTACCCAGGTGTAGGTCTTTACCTCGGACTTGGCTCCGTCCGCGGTAGCCTGCACCTGCATGGAGTAACGGCCAGGGCGCTCGAAGGCCCAGTTGGCGTGCACATGGCTCGGGTAGGACTGGTTGATGCTATTGCCGGACTTCACCTCGATGCCATCCGTGAGCAGCGGTGTCATTCCGCCAATTTCGCCCTGGCTCCACATAAACACTCGGCCTGGGCCGCATACCCGGTTGAAGTTGATGTTTACGCCCTGGTAGTGAGGGGCAACACCCTGCGTATCCCAGCCAGGCCAGATCAATTTCTCCTGCTGCGTCTGCGGAAGGTAGTAGGTCGGCGCGCTGATCCCTTTAATATCCTTCGTGCGAGTTTCGTAGGCGTGTGCCCCGATTTCCAGAGTGACGTTATTCGGATCTCGTACAACATGGGAACCCGTGGAATCCTCGGTGAGATCCAGCTTGAGGTTGCCGGAGCCAGAAGAAGTCACATGGAAAGCATCAATGTGCCCCTGGTTAAGGGTCACGGATTCAGCCTTTGCCTGAGGCAAACTCTGCAGCCCAAAGCTGCCAGCGCCGATGAAGGCGGTAAAAGCGGTAAGAAATGCGGCTGCGAGGATCGCAAGGGGACGGCGTGCGGCGCCGCCGTGCTGGCCAAAGGCCGTGAGGGGTGAGTTGTGCACCAGCTATAGCCCTTCTAATAAACAATGAGTCTAGTTTTCATTAAGGACTATAGTGAAGCGGTAATCATTTTCAAACACGGGGTCGGATCGGCTGTCCACCCCTCCCCCTGCAGCACTGTCAAGGCTCAAAAGAAACAAAAAGCACCCTCGCTACCCGAAGGCAACGAGGGCGCTATAAACTCCTAGAAAAATCTAGGAAGAGAAGACTAGTCCTCTTCGGTGAAGTTCTTCACGATGGTGTTATCCACCGGAACACCCGGGCCGTTGGTGGAGGCCATGGTGATCTTCTTGAAGTAGCGACCCTTAGCGGAAGAAGGCTTCAGACGCAGCAGCTCGTCGATCAGAGCGCCGTAGTTCTCAGCCAGCTGCTTCTCGGAGAAGGAGGCCTTGCCCAGGATGGCGTGCAGGTTAGCAGCCTTATCCACGCGGAAGGAGATCTTACCGCCCTTGATCTCGGAAACAGCCTTGGCAACGTCAGTGGTGACGGTACCGGTCTTCGGGTTCGGCATCAGGCCACGGGGACCCAGCACGCGAGCCACGCGACCAACCTTGGCCATCTGATCCGGGGTAGCGATCGCAGCGTCGAAGTCGGTCCAGCCGCCCTGGATCTTCTCGATCAGTTCAGCAGTGCCAACGACGTCCGCGCCAGCTTCCTCAGCAGCGGTAGCGTTCGGGCCTTCAGCGAAGACGACAACGCGAACTTCCTTACCCGTGCCGTTCGGCAGGGATACGGTGCCACGAACCAGCTGATCAGCCTTGCGCGGATCAACGCCCAGGCGGATCGCAACGTCAACGGTGGCGTCGAAGTTCTTGGAGGAGGTCTCCTTGACAGCCTTTGCGGCTGCCAGCGGGGTGTACAGGCGGCCAGCGTCGATCTTCTCCGCTGCCGCGCGGTATGCCTTAGAGGTCTTGCTCATGATGATTCCAATCTATTGAAACGTTGGAGTTGTGGTGCAGGCGAAGCAAGTAGCCTTACCACGGTCTGAAAAATCTACTTCTGCGGAGCGTCCTTGACGGTGATGCCCATGGAGCGAGCAGTGCCGGCGATGATGGCAGCGCCAGCCTCAACGTCGTTAGCGTTCAGGTCTTCCTTCTTGGTGGTTGCAATCTCCTTGCACTGATCCCAAGTAACGGAGCCGACCTTGTCGGTGTGCGGAACGCCGGAGCCCTTCTGAATACCCGCAGCCTTCAGCAGCAGCTTAGCTGCCGGCGGGGTCTTCAGCTTGAAGTCGAAGGAGCGGTCTTCGTAGACGGTGATTTCCACCGGCACGATGTTGCCGCGCTGGGACTCGGTTGCAGCGTTGTATGCCTTGGTGAACTCAACGATGTTCACGCCGTGGGCACCCAGAGCCGGACCAACCGGCGGTGCCGGGGTAGCCTGGCCTGCCTGGATCTGCAGCTTAATGAGGCCAGTGACCTTCTTCTTTGCCATCTTTAAACCTTCTTTCTGTTATCAACGCAATCCGCGGGCGATTCACTATCAAAGAGAATGATCAGCACACGGTACTGCACCATTGATGGCCAGTGCAGAGCTATCGCGTCGACCGGATGCCGGAGTTTCACCGGCCACCGGAAAATGGAAAACTTGCGTGTCGATCTGCGGCGTTTAGCCACAGACAACCTGCATAACTTTAGTTCAGCTTCTCTACCTGATCAAATTCCAGCTCAACCGGGGTTTCACGGCCAAAGATGGAGACCATGGCCTTCAGACGGTTGTTCTCGGTGTCGATCTCGCTGATGGTTGCAGAGACGGAGGCGAACGGGCCGGTAAGGATGGTGACGGACTCGCCCTCTTCGTAGTCCACCACAACCTGCTCGCTGGCCGGCTTCGGCGGGGTAGCCACGCCGGTAGCGGAAACGTCCACTCCGGTAGCTGGAACCTCTTCGCCGTCCTCGGTCTCCTGCGGCTTCGCAGTCTCCGGAGGCAGCAGGAACTTTGCGACTTCGCGGATCTTCACCGGGGTAGGCTTGCCCTCGTTGCCGACGAAGCTAGTCACGCCCGGGGTATCGCGAACCACGGACCAGGAGGCGTCCTCAAGAGACATACGAACCAGCACATAGCCTGGCAGCAGCTTGCGCTTAACCAGCTTGCGCTTACCGTCGCGCAGCTCCACGACCTCCTCGATCGGTACCACGACCTCATGGATCTGCTCGTCTACGCCCAGGGTCTGCGCACGCATCTCCAGGTTGGTCTTCACCTTATTCTCGTACCCGGAGTAGCACTGAATGATGTACCAGTCGCCCGGCAGCTTCTTCAGCTGGCGCATGAATTGACGCAGGCGCGTCTTGTACGCCTCCATTGCTGCGTCCTCTGCGGACTGTTCAGCGTTGTCTGCCCCCTCCGCCTGCTCCGCGTCGGCCGGTGCAGCTGCAGCGGTTTCTTCGCTGTTTTCGGTAGCTGGCGCTGCGGCGTCACCATTAGTGACGCCCTCAGCCTCAGCACCCGAAGCATCCATCTGTGCCTCAGCTACCGCCTGCTGCACGTCTTCCTGTGCGGCTGCGGCCAAGCTTTCGGCGCTTACGGCCTGGTCGTTCTGGTTTTCCTCTGCCATGGAAATACCCTCCATATCATTAAAAATCCGCCTCTCGCCGGGGCGGCGAAGGCGGTATAAAAGTTGATGTTCGTCAGCTTAGCACAATTAACGCATAATCTGCTGCAAGCCCCAGCTAGCAACCCAATCACTGCCAGCAACGAGCAGGCATACGAAGATGAGGAACAGCAGGACGATGATGGTGTAGTTCACCATCTCTCGACCGGTAGGCCAGATAACCTTGCTCATCTCAGAGACAACACCGCGGATGTAATCCACGATGGCGCTGAAGGGATTCTTGCGGGTCTTTACAACCTCTGGCGCCTTGGACTTGGAGCTGGCGACAGCGCGAGACGTGGTGGCCTGACCAGCCACCTGGCGCTTGCCAGACGGACGAAGGCTGCCGCCATTACCGGATTCGCCGGCTGCGGTCTTTTTGCTCTCGTCGCTCACGTCTAAGTTCTCCTTAAAGGTACCTACAAGGAAGATCGTGCAGGGGCGACAGGACTTGAACCTGCAACCTGCGGTTTTGGAGACCGCTGCTCTGCCAATTGAGCCACGCCCCTATCGAAGTTCTGACTCACGAGTGTACGTGATCAGACCAACGTAGGTGAAGCAACGTCCTGTGAACGGGGAAGATACAGCGCCAAGTTGCTAGGGCATTGCTTCCACGGCACACATTCAGTGCAACGTTCAAGAACAATAGCAGGGTTCTAAGCCTGCAACCAAATAGGGCGCGGGTTTCTCAGAACTTGTCCTCGTATGGCGCGCGCCCCTCCCCGGTCTTGCACATGCTCTGCGCGCGTAGTGCATGGAGCATTCTAGAATGCCACCATGCCCACACCCCCTTACATGCAGCATCTTCCGAAAACGAAAAAGCACCCGGAGATCTTCCATCTCCGGGTGTTTTGATTTGGTAGCGGTGGAGGGACTCGATCCCTCGACCTCACGATTATGAGTCGTGCGCTCTAACCAGCTGAGCTACACCGCCATCATCGCCACTTTGATACGGACCGCCAACGGTCTGTGTCTAACGTCGCGTGACGGGGCGCATAAAATGACAGAGCCCCCTGACGGAATCGAACCGTCGACCTTTTCCTTACCATGGAAACGCTCTGCCGACTGAGCTAAGGGGGCATTACTTCGTTTGCATTGCAGTTTGTTTTAACCGCATCGCTTGAAGCCTGAGTTAGCTTAACCACCTAGCAGCGTTTTACACAAATCGGCAGCTCAGATAGAGATTTCAAACTCATTCACGACTACCTTTGCAAGCTTTCAGCCGATAGCTTGTTGTGCCCCGACGGCACATCACGCGCTAACTCCTCATTGCGTGCCGATAGTTTATTGCGCGCCAGTAGCTCGCGTCGCACGAACTTCTGTCACCCAACTCTTGCCCCAATTTCCGCCCTCGCCCCCAACTGTGGATATGCACCTCCATTTAGCGAGAAATGTCGCTAGATCGGGAATCTGTTACTGCATCTGGTTTTCATGTATGCATAACCCCAGCTCAGATTCTTCCATTTTTCGGTCACCAAAAATGTAGGTCTTCACTTTCCCGTTCTAGCGACATTCCCACTGTCCCTGCCCCGTTGAGCCGGAAAAACCCACACTCACACAGCAAACCCCAGAACTCCAGATAGCAAAACCCGGTGGTCACTCCCCCGCACAGGGAAGCAACCACCGGGTAACTGTTGTGCCAGATGATGGATTCGAACCAACGAAGGCAGAGCCGGCGGATTTACAGTCCGCTCCCTTTGGCCGCTCGGGCAATCTGGCATGCACCATTCGGTGCGCTGGTAACTCTACTACGAACAGCCCCAACTTATGCAAATCGCCTGCACAGGGAGGCCACACCCACCTTCAGACCACACACTCAAGCCACCGGAATCCCGCCCCACCAAAAGCCGTCCGAATCCACCCCTAGCCACCGAAAGGAAGACAACCGGCGGACTCCCCAGCCGACTATCCCAGTCGCTCCAAGGCGAAGTCCATCAAGTGACGCAGCGCCTGAGTCACCTGGTTCTCGGGCAGCTTGGCCAGCTCATCCTCGCCGTACTGGCGGTAGCGCTGCACAACCTCAAAGGACTTCTCACGGCCTTCGGAACTACGGATAAGCTCCAGCGCCTCGTCCACCAAGGCGTCTTCTGTGACAGGTCCGGTGAGGATCTCGCGCAGTCGCGCCCCTGTGGCGTCATCCTGCTGCATTGCATAAAGAACCGGCAGGGTGAACACGCCCTCGCGCAAGTCCGTGCCAGGCACCTTTCCGGAGACTTCGGGATCAGCCCAGATGTCGATGATGTCATCGACGATCTGAAAGATCTGACCGACATTGCGGCCAAACTTAAACAGCGCCTCGCGGTGTTCGTCTGAAGCACTGCTGTGCAGCGCACCCAGCCAACCAGCAGAAGCAATGAGTACACCAGTCTTCTCCTGAATGACAGTCAGATAGTGCTCAATCTCATCCTCACCCCCGCTGGCGCCGATAGTCTCGCGCATCTGCCCGGTCACAAGCTCACGGAAGGTCTCCGCAAAGTGCTGCACTGTCTCGGTGCCCAGCTTCGCCATAATGTCGCTGGCAATAGCAAACAGGTAGTCGCCCGCCAGGATGGCCACCGAGTTGTTCCACCGCTTGTTTGCGGACTCTGCACCACGCCGCTGATCAGACTCATCCATCACATCGTCGTGATATAGCGTCGCCAGGTGGGTCAGCTCCACTACCGCAGCCGCTTCGAGCACCTCTTGAGAGCTTGGATTCTTACCGTAATGGGCGGCAAGCAGCGCAAACATCACGCGGAAGCGCTTACCACCAGCGTCGAAAAGGTGGCTGATCTTGTCGGTAAGGAAGGACTCGCCAACCGACAGTCGATCCTTAAGCAGCTGCTCTACCTGCTGCATCGACTGGCCCAAGGCCTCGTTTAGTTGCGCGTCCCCGACGTCAGGGAGCGCCGGTTTACGGGGTGTGGCACTTGGCATGTCCGTGGTCAGCCTCGACTTTTCCTCTTGAACGCCACATGCTGGTACAGCCGTGTACTTCGCATGTGTTTTTTACATGTCTATCGACACTTTAGTCGATTGGCGGGACGGTGTTTAACCCACATGCATACTTCACGCTTCTTAATTCCGCTACCGTTTACCCAGCACCGACGCCACCTCCGCCCCCACCTCCGTGAAACAATGGTGGTCGATGAATTCCCCTTTCGTTGAAACCTCCACGAATGCGCCTGCCAAGGTCGACGTCGATCTCGTCGTCGTGGGCGCAGGACCAGCCGGTTCCGCTGCCGCATTCCACGCCGCCCGCGCAGGTCTGGATGTCGCATTGGTGGACATGGCTGATGTCCCCGGCACCGGCGCTTTATCCGCCGAGAGTTCCCCTACCCAATCCACTGGGCGTGATAAGACCTGTGGCGATGGATTAACTCCCCGCGCCGTCGCTGCACTCGAATCAATGGGCGCAGCGGACCTCCTCGACGATGCGCCCCACATCCGCGGCCTTAAACTGCATGGTTTCGGCGGTTCCATTACTGCCCCGTGGCCCGTGGGCAGCTTTCCGCGCCGCGGTTCGGCTATCCCCCGCTCACGCCTGGATGCTTCCCTAGCAAGGCTCGCTATCGCTGCGGGTGCGCGTTTTATCCAGGCCAAGGTGGGTGACGCCACCTGCGATCCAACCACCCAGCAACTCGTCGAGGTGACGGGCACTCGCACCGGTGCAGGAGTGCAGAGCAAGTCAAAAGCAAGCACACACTTGCGGCTGCGCGGGCGTTTCTTTGTGCTGTCCGAAGGCGTGCGAAGTGGCATCGCCCGGAAGTTAGGTGTGAAGTGGGATAAAGGTCTGGTCCATGGCATTGCCGCCCGCAGTTACGTCAACACTCCTTTCGGCGATGAGCCGTGGATTCACTCGCATCTGGAGCTCAACGATGCTGACGGCACCGCGCAGCCTGGCTACGGCTGGGTATTCCCGCTAGGCAATGGCGGTGATACCGGCCGGGCTAACCTCGGCTGTGGTGTGCTGGCCACCACTAAGCGCCCGGCAAAGGTGAATACCAAGAAGCTGCTGCGCGATTATGCCCAACAGGTTGGTGAGGATTGGGAAATCGACGGAGAGCCGGAATCTATCACCTCTGCACTGCTACCGATGGGCGGTGCCGTTAGCCGGGTGGCAGGGCCGAACTGGGCTGCAATTGGCGATACGGCGGCGCTGGTTAATCCGCTGAATGGTGAAGGCATCGACTATGCCTTGGAATCCGCCGAACTACTCATCCGGTTGTTGGTGGAGGAATGGGGAAGGCCGGAGAAGTGGGCGTCCCGAATTAAGGGCAACAACGGCGCCGGCATCGAGCCAGAATGGACGGCCGAGCTCGAAAAACAGTATGGACAGGCATTCGGGTTGGCGCGGCGACTGGCGGTGGTTCTGACGATGCCGGGGCTAATGAGTGCACTCGGGCCGCTGGGTATGCGCGGGCCGCTGGCGAACCGCACGATGGGGGTGGCGACGCGCCTGATGGGGAATTTGGTCAGCCCGGAAGATCGCGATTTTGCTGCGCGGATCTGGAGAGGTGCAGGGCGCGTGGTGAACCTCGCGCCGATCGATAAGCCCTTCGCCGCGCGGGGCTAGACGCGCAGAACTACCGGCGCTGGGCTAGTAGCGCAGGACTATCGGCGAATGGCGCTGTGGAGAGCGACAATTCCGCCTGTGAGGTTCTGCCAGCCGACTTCGTCCCAACCGCACTCGCGGATCTCGGCGGCGAGTTCCTCCTGGCCGGGCCAGGCGCGGATTGACTCGGCGAGGTACTCGTAGGCATCCGTGTTAGAGCTGACGACCTTCGCGACCTTCGGAAGGGCGCGCATGAGGTATTCCTTGTAGACAGTTTTGAAGATGGGAATGACGGGGGTGGAGAACTCTGCCACGGCGAGCTTGCCGCCTGGCTTTGTAACGCGCGCCATTTCACGCAGGCCAGCGCGGAAGTCCACGATGTTTCGCAGACCGTAGTTAATCGTTACGGCGTCGAAGGTCTCGTCTGCGAAAGGAAGGTTGGTGCCGTCGGCACACACCATTGGCACGTCGCGGTGGGAGCCCGCGGACAGCATGCCGAAGGAGAAGTCGCAGGCGATGCATGTCGCTCCCGTACGGGCGAACTCTTCGGTGGATACGCCCGTACCAGCGGCAAGGTCGAGCACCAGGTCGCCGGGCTTTAGGTCCAGGCGCTTGCGGGTGCGGCTACGCCAATAGCGATCCTGGCCGAAGCTCAACACCGTATTAGTGAGGTCGTATTTCTTACCCACTGCGTCGAACATCGACGCAACTTCCTGCGGTTTCTTTTCCAAACTTGCCCGAGACACGACACACATCTTAGCGTGCCTCGATGCATACCCCGACCGCACCCGGCTAAGGGGGCGGGGCTATCCACAGATTGGGGGTTGCGTTAGCGCACCACTGGTTCTGCGGAACCTTTCGCTTCGGCAACTAGGTCTGCTTCTACAGCCGCCTGCTCCGGCTGGGATTCGACGGTGGTCTGACGCACCTCGCGTACACCGGTGAAGTCGCGCTGCGAATTGGTGCGGGGTGCGGCCTTGCCACCCTGTGCAATGGCTTGACAATAGTAGCCGAGTAGTTGGTCACATAGGCTAGACCAACTCTTGTTCTGCACACCTTCGAAGGCGTTGTCCCGGTAGGAATCCACTCCCCCAGCGAGGATGGTATCTACTGCGTCAACCAGCTCGGCCTCGAAGTTCTCCACGTTCAACAGGAAGCCGTTGTGGCCGGGCTTAATCAAATCGATCGGACCCCCGGCTGCCGGGCCGATGGTTGCCACACGGGAAGCCTGCGCCTCCTGAATGGCCTGACAGAACGTCTCGAACTGGCCGGTATGTACGAAAATATCCAGGCTGGCAAATGCGTGGGCTAGATCCTCGCCGTAGAGTCCGCCGGTAAACACCGCGGTGGGCATCAGTGCTTTCAGGGAGTCCATCTCCGGGCCATCGCCAACAATGACGATCTGCACGTCGTCTCGTCCATTCAACGCTGCCATGCGCTCCACGGACTTCTCAGCAGCCAGGCGCCCCACGAAACCGACGATCTTTCGGCGGTTCTCCAGCTCCACCACGTCGGTTTCGCCCGCCTTTCCACCTCGCTTTTCTTCACCAGCCAGCAGCCACTCACGACGCAGCTCCGGCGAGCGCTTCGAGGGGTGGAAGCGTTCTGTATCCACTCCGCGACCCCAATGCGCCACACCACGCACCTTGTTTTCTTCCAGCTCGCGCATGGTTACGGAGCTTGGCGCCAACGTCATTGCGCACATGTTGTGCATGGCACGCACCCAGCGCCAAGCCATTTTGGACAGGAACTTCAATTTGTAGTTGTTGGCGAATCCGGCCACGTCAGTCTGGAAAATCGCCACGCAGGGAAGTTTGAGCGCCCGAGCTGCCACAGCACCCGCACCACCCAGCACGAAAGGGCTAGCCAGATGCACAACATCCGGCTGGAATTTCTTCAGTTCGGTGTACACGCTCGGCATTGGCACGCCGATCGGCAGAGAGTTAATACCCGGCACATCGACAGCAGGGACGCGCGCAATGCGGAACCCCTCATAAGTCGCAATTTCTTCTTGCCCGTCTTTCGCACCCGGTGCAATAACCAGTGCTTCGTGCCCATTGGCTCGCAGGTGCTCCAGCACGCGGAGTACGGAATTTACAACCCCATTAACATTGGGCAGAAAGCTCTCGGCAACAATCGCAACTCGCATACCCTTCAGCATCCCTTTTGTAGTTCACGCCCGCGTTTCGTCTGGGTAAAAACATTAACAAGTCTAGGGAAACAAAAGGTTACTTTCGCTACTCAAAGTTTATGTTTCTTTTCCCATCGCCGAATCAGCAGCATCAGAACAGCGCACACGGCAAGCCCCACAGTCATTGAAGACAACGCAGGAAGAAATGCCAACGTCCATCCTCGCCCCTGCACCTTGACGTTTTCCGGGTCACTAACCTGGTATTCCACGCGCACATTCTGGCCTTCAATAAGACCGGACGGGTACTTTAGCCCTTCCTCCGGCTGCTGAAAATTGCCCTCTGCATCGCGGAAACGCACGGTCGTTCGCAGGGTTTGTACCGACACAACCTCCGCCGTCGCCTCCCCCTTATCCCGCGAGATCGCATAGTCATCAATCGCAGAGGTGACGATCATGCCACCGCAGACCAAGATCACTATTGCCGCAAGCCCGATCACCACCTGCTTGATTCGCCTTAAACGGCGCGCAATTCGAAATTGCTTCGGGGTGAGCTCGTGGTTTCTCAAGCGATTCATCAAGCGCCCGCAATTCTTTTTTCTATTTTTCGACGCCCACCTCTGCTCACCTTCACTTCCAGCACCGTGATCCCATGTGCCCCGGTCTCAGCATGTTCATCGATGGCCTTTGCGAGTTCCTCTACGTTGGTCGCTAGCTTGTGTTCTACCCCAAATCCAGCGCAAAGCTCTGCAAAGTCCAAGTCCAACGGAGTACCGAAGACCCGTTCGAAAGCCGCGGTGCCATCAGCAAAGGTGCGCAGGTTCTCTCCCCCCGGCTCCAAGGTCTCGAATATCCCGCCGCCGCTATCGTTGGTCAATACGATAAGCAGGCTATCTGGACGCGGTTCCAATGGTCCGATATTCAGCCCACCGAGATCATGGGCAAAAGTCAGATCCCCCATCACAGCGATCGTGCGCGGAGCGCGGATAGCCGTCGGGTCAGCATGAGCGTGAGCCATCGCGGCCCCCACTGCGGTGGAGATCGTCCCGTCGATCCCCGCCGCCCCACGATTAGCTATCGTCTGCACGCCGTCAAAGGGCAGCCCGGCGCGGGAGGCATCTCGCACCGCTGTCGAAGCCCCTAGTACCAAGAGGTCACCGTCGCGCAGGGCGTCAGCAACAACGGCGACAGCGTGTACCGCCGTGAAGGGGTCGTGTTCAGCGAGTGCGTCGCGCACCTGTCCAGCTCCCATGTCGCTAATGGCGCGCGCTACTTGAAGCCACGTTTCTGGTTGCTCGCCGTGCGGGCGGACAGAACTGCCGACTTCGTCCACATTGCCGAATACATCGGTCACGTTGCGGGTATCGCTGAGGGCAATAATGTGGATGTCTTTATTAGCTAGGAGCTTTGTGACGCCGCGGTGGAGAGTAGGCCGACCAATCACCACGATCTGTTCCGGGGTGGTGACCGCCGAATACTCGCCATCACCGACGACCTGGGTGCTAAACATGTCAACGGCCGCGCTATGGACAGGGAAGTCCGGGGCGGGGGCAATAGGCTCCGCAATGGTCGGCACGTCCGCCAGTTCATCCATGATCGCTCGCGCCCAGGCAACATCGCTTACCGAACCGGCAATGACGAGAGTACGGCGTGAAAGATCAACCTCAACCTGCCCAAAGGGAAGCGAGCGAACCCCCCGGGGTTCCGGTGTATTACCGGTGACCGCGCTAGCCCATAGCGAAAGCTCGTCGAGAGTCGGTGGCACCAGCGGCTCCCGCAAAGGAACATCCAAATGCACGCCACCGCCGTCGATGGGGTCAACCGCGGCAGCGACTAACTGACAGACCAGATCGCGTAGCTGCGCGGCAGCTCCGCCTGCTCGGGAAGTAGCGACATCGCCCGGTACCTTGATGTCTTCCCCCTCCAGCGCCAGGTTTCCTGTATTCAGGGTGCACACAGAATGGGATCCGAAAATCTCCGCCTGATCGATGGTCTGATTTGCGCCAGACCCCAGCATCGAAAGCGGCCGATTCGCCGAGAGAACAATCAACGGTACGCCGGATAGCCTGGCCTCTACCATTGCCGGCAGGCAGTTAGCCACGGCTGTCCCGGAAGTCATGACAACCGGGACGGGTTGGCGGGAAACCTTCGCCAGCCCCAGAGCCAAGAAGGCTGCGGAACGCTCATCCGTACGCACGTGAAGGCGCACCCGTCCCACCCGTTCAGCCTCCACGAAAGCCAAGTTCAGCGGGGAATTGCGC
Source organism: Corynebacterium sp. TUM25015 (assembly GCF_056393505.1). Lineage (NCBI taxonomy): Bacteria > Bacillati > Actinomycetota > Actinomycetes > Mycobacteriales > Corynebacteriaceae > Corynebacterium > Corynebacterium sp. TUM25015. Next base: position 401,492 of record NZ_CM150783.1, read on the forward strand.
GAGCCGGGGCACAGCACTGCCTCTTGCACGCCACAACGGATTAGTTGATCCACCAGCACTAAGGCAGCGTGGACGGCGACAGGGCTGGAAAGCGGCTCAACAGCCGCAGGAGAAGAATCCTGGGAAGAACTATCGGTGTTAGTCACAGTTCCTCAATTTACCTTTCACCTCGGACAGCCTCGCGGAAAGATCCGCTCACTCTAGGAAACGATAGGCCGCACTCAGGCGGTTGATCCACCAGTCGCGACGCTCGCCGGTGACGCGGAATTCGTTGAGGAGGTCCGGATCCGGAGTAACTGCGCCGGCGTGCATGCGCCCATCCACGATCCGACGTTCAGCGAGGTCGCAGACGAAAAGAGTACCTGTGGCTAAGCCGGCTGCATTGGGTTCGGCAACCATGCCGTCGTCATCTATATGCGCCAGGCTGGCGGCTGCTCGCAGCCCCGCTCCCAGCCCCACTGCGGTATCCAATGCAGAACTCACCGTGATGGATACCCCACGCTTGGCTACCTCGCTGGCTACCCGGCGCAATTGGTCCACACCTCCCAGCGGTGGCACTTTGAGGACGGCAACGTCGCATGCGCCCGCGCTCGCTACCTCTTTGACTGCGGCGATCGGGTCGATGCTTTTGCGAATGGCCTCGTCTGCGGCCACACGCACAAAAAGCCCCCGCCGCATGAGGTTCTGGCGTACCTCCGCCAGCTCGGCGATGGTGCGACAAGGCTGCTCCACATAATCCAACGGACCGTCCGCAGCGAGGGTTTCCACCGCTTCCAATGCCTGCTGTACGGTCCAGCCGCCGTTAGCGTCCATGCGAATCTTCGGAGCCACAACCCCCTGGTCGGCGTACCATTCTCGAACCGCGCGGACGCGTTGAATATCCTGCTGCATGCTGATCCCAGGATCCTTCGCCAAAGCAGATTTTTCCGCAACCTTGACCTTCACCGTAGTGCAACCGGGGTAGCGCGCCATGAGGTCATCAATGATCTCGGGCTGTGCCGCCACATCAACTGCGGGGATGGTGGCATTCACGGGAACCCATTCCTCCTGCTCACCCTGCTCGCTGTATCCGAACTGAATCGCCGAGCGCAGCCACAAGGAGGCTTCCGCCGGCTCATATTCCGGGAAAGGAGCGAACTCTGCCCACTGGGACGGGGCGTCAATAAGCAAGGCCTCACGGACAGCCACACCGCGGAAAGGCACCCGCATCGGCATGGCAACCACATGAGAGCGCTCAAGCAACTCGGCGAGCGGCGGTAGGGCAATGGCAGCAGATTTGGAAGCCTCAGTGTTCATTCTCCCTACCTTGCCAAAAATTGCTGCCCGATAGAATGGCGAACATGAGCGAAAACAGCAGCAACCCCTTCAAGCCCGAACTATGGCGACCCGTGGACGCCCCCGGCGTCAACGATTTCACCGACATCACCTACCATCGCCACGTCGGCGAAGGTCGGGCGAATGGTATCGTGCGTATCGCATTTAACCGCCCTGAAGTGCGCAATGCTTTCCGTCCTCATACCGTCGACGAGCTGTACCGGGCGCTAGATCACGCGCGTCGCACCCCGGATGTCGGCACGATCCTGCTGACTGGCAACGGGCCATCCCCGAAGGACGGCGGCTGGGCTTTCTGTTCCGGTGGCGATCAGCGTATCCGTGGTCGTTCTGGCTACCGCTATGCCACCGAGCACACTGGGGACGTGGCAGCGGCGGATGAGTCGAGTGTGGATACGGCACGCGAAAAGGTCGAGGGAGGCCGCCTGCACATCCTGGAAGTGCAGCGTCTGATCCGCACGATGCCGAAGGTTGTCATCGCCGTGGTAAACGGCTGGGCTGCAGGTGGTGGACACTCGCTGCACGTGGTGTGCGACATGACAATTGCCTCCCGGCAGGAGGCGCGGTTCAAACAAACCGATGCGGATGTCGGGTCTTTCGACGCAGGCTATGGCTCGGCGTATCTGGCGCAGATGGTGGGGCAGAAGTTCGCGCGTGAGATCTTCTTCCTGGGCCGGACATATAGCGCCGAGCGGATGCAGCAGATGGGCGCGGTGAATATCGTTGCCGACCACGGCAGCTTGGAGGACGAGGCTATTCAAGCTGCTCGCGAGATCAACACGAAGTCCCCCACTGCCCAGCGCATGCTGAAGTTCGCCTTCAACCTGGCCGATGACGGTCTGATGGGGCAGCAAGTCTTCGCGGGCGAGGCCACACGACTGGCCTACATGACCGACGAAGCGGTCGAGGGCAAGGAGGCCTTTTTGGAGAAGCGAGAGCCACGCTGGGAACCGTTCCCCTATTACTACTAGGGCTAACTAGGGTGCGCCCTTGCTTTTAGCCGCTCTTGCTTTAGCCAGCCCGGAGCAGCGCTAACTTGGTAGCGTTAGCAGCATGAACATTTATAAAGATGTTTGCATCACCATTTCCCGCGTTCTGGTGGGCATCGTGCTGCTGGCGCATGGTTGGCAAAAATACAATTCCTGGACCATCGACGGTACCGCTAAATCCTTCGAGTCCATGAGCGTCCCATGGCCGAACGCTTCCGCACAGTTCGCAACATATTTCGAACTTGCTGCCGGTGTGCTGCTCATCCTGGGCCTGCTGGTTCGGATCGTCGGCCCAATCTTGTTTGTGCAAATGGTCTTCGCATTTGGTTTCGCACACTGGGGTAAGGGTGTCTTCGTTTCCGATGGCGGCTGGGAGCTTGTCGGGCTTCTGGGCGCCGCGGGTCTCGCCCTGGCAGCGCATGGCTCCGGCCGTTTTAGCTTGGACTACCTCTTTATGACGCCCGTACGTGCCCGTAAGGAACGTAAGGAAAAGACGGCCAAGGAGGCTGAAACGGCTAGGGGCAATGAAGCTTTCGGCCTGAACAATAGCAACTTTGCACCCGCAGGTGCGCCGGCTGGATCGGTCGGGAATCAGAATATGGCTCCGAATTCGGGGCAGGCGCAGGGTCAGGCTCAGAGGCAGAATCCGGGGCAGAATCCTTTCGGCAATTACGGTTCCCCGGCTCAGCGCTCGAATAGCCAGGGCCTGAATAGCCAAGGCGCTAACAACCAGAGCCTGAATAACCAAGGTGCTAACAACCAGAGCAACAACATGTGGAATAACGCACGCCGCGACACCAGCGCCGCCGCGGGTGGTGCCGGTGTCATCGGCGGCAGCAATGCCACTCCGTTTGGTAGCTCCCAATATGGCGACAGCTCCAATGCCGATGCGCCTACCACCCAGTGGAACAGCAACCAGGGCAATGGACCGTCGAGCAACAGCTTCGGCGATTTCTCCAGCTCTGGTTCTGGTTCCAGCTCTGACGGTGGCTCCGATGCTGGCGGTGACGGCGGCGGAGATGGCGGCGGTGGCGACTAAAGGCCAAACGCCATCCGCGAGCCACTTTTAAGGTTCGCCCACCACTACCCCGCCGGAGGAGCTGATAGCTTCCCGGCGGGTTTTGTTGCTTTCAAGTACGAACTTAAGGTTGGAACAAAAAATACTTGACGTTCCCAACAGTTGTTAACTACCCTATGTTCTATCGTTAGAAACTCAACGTCGTCGAAGGAAGGAGGGTAGGCATCATGTTTAACCCATTCAACCAGCTCCGAGCTAAGCTCCGAACCGCTGTCACCACCAAGGGCCCTGATCCGGCTGCGCATTTTGCGTCGATTCACGCCGCCGGCACACGCGTCGCAAATGCACACCGCACACGCAACACACACGCACCAACCGAGACAGATTCCCTCCTCCTTCCCGCACAGTATCGCCACTACCTAAAGGCAAACAACGATCTCCCGACCCCTTCTTTGAACGCCTTGGATACACGCAGCCCCTCCTACCTCGACATCGTCGCTTACCTCATCGACACCGGGAAAACCCCGGCCACTCGCCAGGATGTACAGGCTAGTTTCTTGGCCATCCATAAGCGTCTACCCGGCCCGGAGGAGCTGGAAGCCACTGTAAAGCGCGTCCAGGAATTCGGTCTTCAGGCCGACTAACCCCTCGCCGGAGCAACATAGCCCTCGTGCGCACCTCTTGCGCGCGGGGGTTTTGCTTCGCCCCCTCCCCCTCCTCCGAATGTCGCACCCCTTACAAGCCGTCACAGGGACAGGGCACACCTCTAGGTGTACTGACCGGAGATGTTGATCGAGTCAGGCAGTGGTGAGCCAGTCTTGAATGTCCTCTGGTTTGTGGATTAGGAGGTCGCGCCGTCCGGGGCGGCGTTCGATCCACCCTCGGTCGATGAGGGCGCGCATGAGCGCGGCTCCGAGTCCTCCAGCGAGGTGGTGGCGTTGCTCGGTCCAGTCCGTACACACCTTCAGCAGGGGACGACGCCCAGCCTGCACCACGGCGAGGTCAATACCGATCCGGGCGAAGTGCTGGGCAGCGTGGGGACCCAGCACGTAGCCGGTGGCCGTCGGGCCGGCGATGGCATCGAGCGGACCCCGAACGGTGCCCTGGATGCCGTCGGTGCGGCGCAGCGTCTCGACCTCGACCAGGCCCGCCAGGATGTCGGTGCCCAGACTGCCGGCCAGGTGGTCGTAGCAGCTGCGCGCCACCCGCAACCGGTCCCACTGGCTGGCCTGGCGTAGCCCCGTGACGCCAGGGGTGGACGCCAGAGGGATCAACGACTCCAGGACCACCGCGACGTGGGGGCCTGCGAGCCGGTAGCGACGCATCCGTCCCTCGGGTTCGACGACGAGCAGTCCTGCCCCCGCCAGGCGGGACAGGTGCTCGCTGGCGGTGGAGGTGCGCACCCCTGCCACCTGGGCCAGGCGCGTCACGGGGCGGGCGTTGCCGTCGAGCAGTTCGAGCATCATCGCGGCGCGTGACCGATCGGCGAAGTGCGCGGCCACCGAGGCGATGTCTGGTTGTGGGTCCATGTCACCCATTCTCACCCCGTCACACTTCGACCGCCACCGAAGCGTCCATACCTTATCGTGGTCGACATGAACCTCTCTCCTGATGCCCCCGCCTCACACCGGGGTGGTGCCCGCCGCAACGGCGGGACATTCCTGCTCGTAGTGTTGTGCATCCCCATGTTCCTGGTGCTGCTGGATGTGTTGGCCATGAACGTGGCGATGCCCACGGTCGGCCGCACCTTCCATGTGCCCGTGGCGCGCTGGGCCCAGGTCGTGGATGCCTACACCGTGCCCCTCGCCCTCGCGCTGCTGCCCGCCGGGTGGTTGGTCGACCGCATCGGGCCACGTCGCGCCCTGCTGGTCGGCATCACCGTGTTCACCGCCGCGTCGCTGCTCGGAGGGCTGGCCGGGACATGGCTCGTGGTCCTGACGGCCCGCTGGGGTCAGGGGTTGGCTGCTGCCGTGATGCTGCCGGCCGGGTTGGCCGCCCTGAGCCAGGCATGGCCCGAGCCCGGTGAGCGAGCCAAGGCCTTGGGGGCCTGGTCGAGCATCAGCGCCGTGGCGACCGCGCTGGGACCCGCCGTGGGCGGTCTACTCGTCGCCGCGCTGTCATGGCGGGCCGTGTTCTGGATCAATGTGCCCCTCGGCCTCTTCGCCGCGTGGGGGACCGGGCGCCAGCTGCATGCGGCTCGCCCTGCGGTCCTGCACGCCGGCCCGCCCGCCGCCGCTGGTCGAGGCGAGATGGCCAAGCGTGCGCTGGTCGGGTCCGTGATCGCGGCAGCGATGATGACCTCGGGCGCGAACGGCACTCTCCAGGCCGTCACGGTCCACTTGCAGTCCGGGCTCGGGATGGGTGCCGGGCCGACTGGACTGCTGCTGTTGCTCGCCACAGCGCCATTCGTCGTGCTCGGCCCCCTCTCGGGGAGGGCTGTCGTCCGCCTCGGCCGACGCCGCGTCGCTGCCCTGGGATTCGCCGTCGGCGCCGTGGGACTCGCGACGCTGGGCCGGCTGCCGGGAACCATGGGTCTCGCCCCAGGGCTGCTGGGCATCGGGGTCGGCCTCGGGTTGATGACCTCCGCCATCGTGGGCGAAAGCCTGTCCGCCTGGCCTGGCCGCCCAGGAGTGGCCAGCGGGCTCAACAACGCCCTCCGACAGGCAGGAACCAGCCTCGGCGTGGCCCTCGGAAGCTGGGCAGCCGGATGGTGGAGCGGAACGCCGCTGCTCGTGAGAACCGGAGCCGCAGCAGGACTTTGGTGGGTCGGAGCAGCCGTCCTGGTCTTGGTCACTTTCACCCGCTCCCGCAGGTCGAGGAAGAACCCGCGATGAGCCACCCCAACGCTGCCCCTCACACCCCGCCACCGACTGATCGTCGCCCGGCTCGTGGTCGACCAGGGCTGGCCGGTCAGCGAAGTCGCAGCCCGATTCCAGGTCTCCTGGCCCACCGTGAAGCGCTGGGCCGACCGCTACCGCACCGGCCAGTCCATGCAGGACCGCTCCTCACGGCCCCACCGGTCGCCGAACAAGACCAGCCAAGCCACGACCAGGCGTTGCATCCAGCTCAGCCTGCGCCTGCGCGAAGGACCGGTCCAGCTCGCGTGCCGGCTCGGGATCGCCCCGTCGACGGTCCATCGGATCCTGGTCGACGCGCACCTGAACCGGCTTTCCCATGTCGACCGCGCCACGGGAGAGCCCGTTCGCCGTTACGAGCACGACCATCCCGGGGCGATGCTGCACGTCGATGTGAAGAAGCTCGGCAACATCCCTGACGGCGGGGCTGGCGCTACGTCGGCCGACAACAAGGCGACCGCAACCGCGCTGCCACCCCGGACAAGCCTCGCAACAAGTGGCGGGACCCGTTGATGGGAAAGGCGTACGTCCACACCGTCATCGATGACCACTCCCGTGTCGCCTACGCCGAGATCCATGACGACGAAACCGCCCTCACCGCCACTGCCGTGCTGGTCCGGGCTGTCGAGTGGTTCAACCAGCGTGGCGTCACCGTCGAGAGGGTGTTGTCCGACAATGGAGGCGCCTACCGCTCACACCTGTGGCGAGACACCTGCCATGAGCTCGGGATCAAGCACAAGCGCACCAGGCCCTATCGTCCGCAGACCAACGGGAAGATCGAGAGATTCCACCGCACCCTGGCCGACGGCTGGGCCTACGCCCGCTGCTACACCTCTGAAGCCGAGCGCCGCGGTGAGCTCGAGGGCTGGCTGCACTACTACAACCACCACAGGCCCCACACCGCCTGCGGCAACCAGCCACCCTTCACGCGATTAACAAACGTCCCCGATCAGTACATCTAGGCAGGTTGTACATTGGTCAGCATGACCGGAAATCCCGCCTCCGTTCCCTTGCAGCCAACTGTCATCAGCGCTTCCTCGCCCGAACTCTTCGCCGACTCCCTGGAGGCACTCCAGCAACTCCTCGCAGAGGAACTCTCCCTCCTCCCACTCCCCGCAGACTGGCAACAAACCTGCCCCGACCTGCCGGAACAAATGCGCGCGGGAAGCACAGACAAAGCAGACAGCGTAGCGCCGGGCACACTCATCGCCTGTACCTCCGGCTCCACAGGCACCCCGAAAGGCGCAGTGCTCGGCCCCAGCCAACTCTCCACCAGTGCGGACGCCACCGTCTCCTTCATGGAGCACCACTTTCAAGCCCAACCAGGGGCATGGCTGCTCACACTTCCAGCGCATCACATCGCCGGGCTGCAAGTCCTACTCCGTAGCCTCCGAGCGGGCTATACTCCCATCGCAGCCCAGCACTTACAGCAGGGATCGCACTTCAACACAGCTGGTTTCGTCGCGGACACGCTGCACCTCGCAGACACTTATCCAGGTGCAGATCTTTACACTTCCCTCGTCCCCGCACAGCTGGAAAGGATCGCCACAGACCCCGCCGCCGTGCAAGCACTGACACGCTACGCCTGTGTACTGGTCGGCGGGGCAGCAGCGCGTGAGGGCGTCATAAAGAAGATGGCGGAAGCAGGAGCGAAGATCGCACTGACCTACGGGTCGAGCGAAACGGCCGGAGGGATGGTATACAACGGGCATTGCCTACCGGGAGCACGGGTGCGGATTAGTGACGCCGACGAGCGCGGAGCCGGGCGGGTGCGGATCGCGGGACCGATGGTGGCCGACGGCTACCGCAACGTGGACTCAGCAGAGGCGTTCCCGACTGCGGGAGAGTTTCTAACCTCCGACATTGGAGTGCTGGACGGTGACGCGCTGCGGATTCTGGGGCGCGCCGACGGGGCGATCAACACGGGCGGATACAAGGTACTTCCCGAGGAGGTTGAAAAGGCCCTTTGTCAAAGCGTTCCCGGCGCGGAAGCTGCCTTTGCCGCGGGCATAGAAGACCCACAGTATGCAGAGTTCGGCGAATCGATTGGGGTGCTGGTAGTTCTCAACGACGGCGTTGCCCGAGCCACCGTGCCCGACACCACTGCGTCCGGCATAACCGCGCCCGACATTACCGAGATGGTGCGTACAGCCATGCGCGGGCAGGTGAAGCCCGAACTACTCCCCCGGCGCGCCTGGGTAATCAACGAAATGCCAACCACCGGCCCGGGGAAAACCGACCGCCAACGGGCCGCGAAAATATTGCGCGCAATGTTGCAGGAGAGCACTAAGAAAGCCGCGCCTCTTGGGGGACTAGAATAAAGGTTTTTGTACAAGTGCCATTAAGAGTGTGAGCTCTAGAAAGGCGAACCATGACCTCCACCAGCAGGCAGCACCCCGGAGCAACCCCAGCTCAGTGGCTCGAAGGGGCACGCCCGCACACCTGGGCCAACGCCATTTCCCCTGTGCTTGCGGGCACAGCTGCCGCCACCCTGGAGGGTGCCGCCAACCCACTGCGGGCGGTTCTGGCCGGGGTTGTTGCCCTCGCGATGATCGTGGGCGTGAACTACGCCAACGACTACTCCGATGGCATCAAGGGAACGGACGACGACCGTTCCGGGCCGCTGCGTCTGACCGGCAGTGGCCTTGTGGAACCGCGGAAGGTGAAGTACGCCGCGTTTGCCGCCTTCGGAGTGGGTGCCGTTGCCGGCATTGTGCTGAGCGTGCTGAGCGCTTGGTGGCTAGTACTCGTAGGTGTGGCCTGCATTGCGGGCGCTTGGTTCTACACCGGTGGAAAGAACCCGTACGGTTATCGGGGACTAGGCGAAGCAGCTGTGTTCGTCTTCTTCGGCCTGGTGGCGGTGCTGGGCACGGAGTTCACCCAGACCGGCGCCGTGAGCTGGCGGGGCGGGCTGCTGGCCATTGCCGTCGGTAGCCTTTCCAGCGCGGTGAATCTAGCCAACAACTTGCGCGATATTCCCACTGATTCTGTCACCGGAAAGATCACGTTGGCTGTGCGTCTGGGGGATGCAAACACCCGCCGACTGTGGGTGGGGCTGGTCGCCCTGGCGGTGGTGGTGACTATCGGCATTAGCGTCGGCCACTGGTGGGGGCTGCTTGCGCTGCTGGCTGTGCCGCTGTTTGTGATTGCCGCCAGCCCTGTAACTCGTGGCGCCGAAGGAAAGGCGCTAATCCCCGTGCTGGGCATGCTGGGGCGTGGAATGCTGCTGTGGTCGATCCTGGAGTTTGTCGCCGCGCTGTTGGCCTAGCGAAACTCCACCCCGTGGAAACGAACCTTCGCTTCGATCTCGCGGGTAAGCCCTGCTCGCCACGTTATCGTAGCGCCGCCGATCTGCTTCTTGCGTTGATGACGGGAGTCTGCCCATACAACCACGTCCCGCGGTTTGCCGTTCATAGCAGCGAGTCTAATCCGCAGATGACCGCCACCAAGATCGGTGGACAAACTGTAGAGAAATTAATCGTCCAAGCGCTCGCGCAGCTGGTCGCGTAGCTCCTGCCGGTGAGCCTGGCGCTCGGCATCCCACCGCGCGATTTGTTCGGTGACGCGCAGGCGCAGCCCCTTGAACATAAACATCGACAGAGGCAGCGCCAGGATCAGCGCCAGCGTCATGCTCACCAGCAGTGGGAAGTAGTCTGCCATGCCCAGCAAAATCACGATCGAATGGATGATGAACGTCAGCACCAGGAACAGCAGCAGGCGCAGGAAGGCATATAGCGCTACGTCACGGACGGCCTTGCCCTTGTCGAGGTTCTTGCCGTCTTTCTTGTTGACGCCCTCATCGCCAGCGGCCGCAGTATCAGCCGAAGCCTTAGCCTGGTTCTTCGCATTCACATCTTCGTTAGCCACGCACACCACACTACGTTTAGCCCGTGAAGTTCCGTTAATCGTCAAGCCGCAGGTGCTCGTCTGAGGATCCTTTAGGATTGTATACATGGGTCGACTTCTTTTGCTCGCTTTGTTCATCGTCACTCTCGTACTGCTGTGGAAAGCATTCGGTCCACAGACCTGGGGAAATGCTCAGCAGCGCCGGCGTGGGGGCGTCAAAAGGAAAAACGAGGTGGCGAAGAACCACAAGGGGCCGGACGACGACCCGGATTTTCTATGGAACATCGAGAAAGAGCGCTTCAAGCAGCGGCGTGCACAAGAGGCCAAGGAAGCCGAAGAGGCTGAGCGTCAACGACGCGTGGAGCGACGGGAGGAACTCCGGCGACGCGAGCAGCAGGAACCAGAGCAGCACAACCCGAACCAGAGCAACAACGATCCTGAGCAGGAGTAGCGCTAGCGGACCTACAAAAGCTCCACGCGGGGTGAGCGCCCCGTCCGGTAGTGGTCGATCAGCAGGAAGATATTGTCCCAGTTCTTGTAGATCTCAGCACGGCGCAACACATCCGTATCCTCGGAGCTTTCCGAGGTTCGGCCCCCGTCGGCCGCACGATACAACGGTCCAGGCATCGGCGGCGGCACTCCTGGCACGGCAGGCGCCTGGCGACGCTGTTCATGTTGAATAATCGCCTGTTCGAACACCAGCTCCGGAAGATTCGGAGAAATGCCGGCGAAATGTGCATAGTCCAGCGCCGGGTCACCGACCGTCATGTCAGAGAAGTCGATGACGCCCACGCCTCCTTCAGCGTTCCACAGCATGTGTTCCTCGTGCAGTTCGCCATGTGTCAGCGCCCGCTGCTGGTTCGGCCGGGCGAGAAGGTCATCAATCTGGCCAAATATTTGCTCTACGAAGTCCAACTCCGCGGCCGTGAGGTGCGGAACCAGATTCGCTTCCACGCGAGACTTCATCAGTTCGTTTTTGCCCGGAAGAGTGCGCGGGGCATGGCTCAGAGTGGAGGTCGCAGCACCGTCAGTCCACCAGGAATCCACTCGGCTCATTGGCAGTACATCGGGGTCGAAGGCGTGCATCGTGGCCAGTAGACTTCCCAGCTGCTCGGCCACCCAGGCACGTTGACTGGCGGAAAGCGACTGCCACAATTCCGCGCTCAGTGGTTCGCCCAGCATTTCCGTCTGCATGGTCAGCATCACGGGTTCAGTGGTGTTGAAAGTCCCGCGCGCGTAGGCCTGCCGCACTGTCCCCGGCACACGTACCTTTGTGCGGCGGAACAGTTGCGCGATCAGCGAAGATTCCAGCATGGCTTGCGCTCGGTATTCTTTTTCGAAGGGCACGCGAACCACGACAGATTCCGGGAGCATGTCGTTAAGCTCGTATTCCTTGGATCGCAGCCCGTCCAGAATCACCACCGCATGGTCGATGCCCTGCTTCGGCACGCGCTGCCCCGACCATTCCAGATCGCGCCATGTGCGTGCCACCAGGCCGGGGATCGTCTCGATAGAGATAGCCACTTGTCTACCGCTCTTTTCCGCGTTTCATTAATGCGCTGAGGTACTGTCCATATGCGCTTTTGCCTAGTTTGTCTGCTGACGCCCGCAGTTGTGCATCATCGATGTACCCCAGGCGCCAAGCAACTTCCTCCGGGCAGCTGATCTTCAGGCCTTGCCGCTGTTCGACGGCACGGACGAAGTCGCCAGCAGCGGCGAGATCATCTACCGTTCCGGTGTCTAACCAGGCGGTTCCGCGCGGCAGTACCTCCACGTGCAGGCGTCCTTCGGCCAAATAGCGACGGTTGATGTCGGTGATTTCCAGTTCCCCGCGCTCACTGGGCTCCAGTGACTTAGCGATCTGCACTACGTCGTTGGAGTAGAAGTACAGTCCCGGTACCGCGTAGTTGGACTTCGGCTCGGCGGGCTTTTCCTCCAAGCTCAGCGCCGTGCCCTCACGGTCAAACTCCACCACGCCATAAGCTTCTGGCTCGGCCACCCAGTAGGCAAAGATCGCTCCGCCTTCGGGGTTGTGGAAGCGCCGCAGCTGGGTTCCCAGGCCGGTGCCGTAAAAGATGTTGTCGCCCAGAACCAGAGCCACGGAGTCATCCCCGATGAAGTCTTCGCCAACGATAAAGGCCTCAGCCAGACCATTCGGCTGATCCTGAACCGCATAGCTGATTTGTACTCCGAACTGCGAGCCATCGCCGAGGAGGCTGCGGAACTGCTGCGCATCCGCACCCGTGGTGATCACCAGAATGTCGCGGATCCCTGCCAGCATCAGGGTGGTCAGTGGGTAGTAGATCATCGGCTTGTCGTACACGGGCACTAGCTGTTTGGAGACGCCCTGTGTAATCGGCCAAAGCCTCGAACCGGTTCCTCCGGCCAGGATGATGCCCTTCATTAGTTGGTATCTCCCTGCTCGGGAGCCCACTCATCAGCCGACTGCAGCGCCTCGGCCCAATCCGCGCGCAGTTGTGCTTCCCATGCCCGTACCTCCCGGTAGTTCGGCAAACGATCGCGTACCTCACTGAGGCTCGGCGCCGCATGGTCTTTCTCCGAGAGCACGGCTTCTTCCTTTGTGACGCCCCACGCCACAGCCAGTTCCGTATCAAACGGGTCGATGCCGTATTCCCGCTCTGGGTTATACGCTTCGGTGACCAGGTAGTTCACCGTCGTGCGGTCTGCATGTGCACGGAAACCATGCCCTACGCCCAAGGGCACGTAGACGCTGACATTATTCTCCGCCGACAGCTCCACGGTGATGTGCTGGCCAAATGTCGGCGACCCCACCCGCACATCCACGAGTACGTCAGTAATAGCGCCCGATAGGCAGCTGACAAACTTCGCCTGTCCCGGAGGAACGTCTGCCAAGTGGATGCCACGCACCACGTCTCGCGACGAGCGCGAGAGATTCCCCTGTGCCACCTCGAAGGGGTAACCGAGCTTCTCACCAAAAGCCTCCGCTTTGAAGCTCTCGTGGAAACTGCCCCGGCTATCGCCATGTACGCGAGGCACATACGCCCAGGTTCCGGGGATCGGTAAATCCACGATGCTGCCGGGTTCAGCGGCGGCTAGTAGCTCATCGGTGCGCGAGGTCGTATCACTCATAGCTTCTACTTTAGCGGCGCTACGCGGGATCTATCTCTTGCTCGTTATCCCGGTACTTTCTTTCGGACGCCGCCCTGGATTCAACCCACCACTTCTCATTGCGGCGATACCACTCCACTGTCTTGGCGAGCCCGGAAGCGAAATCCGTAAAGTGCGGCTGCCACCCCAGCTCGGCGATACTGCTGGGGTCGATGGCATAGCGCCGGTCATGGCCTGGGCGATCCGTAACATGCACAAAATCATCCGCCGGACGGTCGAAGATCTCCAGTAGATCGCGTACCACCTGTAGGTTGGATCGCTCCCCCTCCGCGCCGATCAGGTAGGTCTGCCCCACTTTTCCGGAGTCGAGGATCGCCCACACCGCGTCGTTGTGATCATCCACGTGAATCCAGTCGCGCACGTTCTCACCTGTTCCGTACAACCGGGGCTTGTGCCCTTCGATTAGGCCGGTGATCTGGCGAGGGATGAATTTTTCGGGGTGTTGGCGTGGACCGTAGTTGTTTGAACAATTCGAAATCGTCGCTTGCAGTCCCCGCGAGCGGACGAACGCGCGTACGAAGTGATCCGCCGCAGCTTTCGAAGCCGAGTAAGGCGAGGACGGATTGTACGGGGTATCCACCGTGAAACGATTCGGGTCATCCAAAGCAAGGTCGCCGAAAACCTCATCGGTAGAAATATGGTGCAGGCGCACACCAAAATCAGCGGCAGCCTGAGCAACATTCAAGGTGCCCTCCACATTTGTGCGGGCGAAAATCGCCGGTGTGGCCAACGAATTATCGTTATGACTTTCCGCCGCGAAGTGCACAATCGCTACCCTCTCAGAGGAAGGCTGCCCGCTGGTGCCGCTCGCCGCGATCACTCGCTCCAAGGCGGCCCGGAATGCCGGGGCGTCTGCCACGTCCCCTTCGATGAACTCCACCCGCCCCGGATAGGCATCCTCCAGCGGGATGCCCTCGTCCGTCCGTAAATTCAGCGGATTAGCGGCATACGTGAGGGCGTCAAAAATAAAAACCTTGACGTCCGGCCTGGTTTCCAGCGTGCGGTGGACGAAATTAGCTCCGATGAAACCCGCCCCGCCGGTGACGAGGACAGTAGAGAAAGTGCTCACGCTGTTCCTTTGGTGACTAGTTCAGGCCGGCGTAGGAGTGCAGGCCGGAGACCACCATGTTGATGAAGAAGAGGTTGAATACCATCGTGGCGAAGGCGAAGACGTTGATCCACGCCGACTTCGGGCCACGCCAGCCCGGGGTGGCGCGGGCGTGCAGGTAAGCGGCGTAGAGAATCCAAGTGATGAAGGATACGGTCTCCTTCGGATCCCAGTTCCAAAAGCGTCCCCATGCAGCATCCGCCCAGATGGCGCCGAAGATGACGCCCAGGCCGAAAATCGGCAGCGCCCACACGGCGGTGCGATAAGCCAGCGCGTCCAGCTTGCTAGCCTCTGGCAGCGGAGCGGCGAACGTCCGCAGCCAACCCTTTTCCTCGCCCTTCGGCTGTGCACGGCGTACCAGATACATCAGCGAAGCCATGCCGGAGATCAAGCCGATGCCGGCGCCAATAGAGACCACGGATACGTGGATGACGAACCAGTAAGACTGCAGCGCCGGTACCACCGGAGCGGTCTCTGCGTATAGCTTGGTGCCTGCGTAGAACAGCAGACCCACGACCGGGGTCAGAATCCATGGCCACATCACACGCATGGCCTTACGGCGCACCATAGACGCAGCGATGACCATGGCAAACAACGTGACCACGCCGACGTATTCGAAGAGGTTGCCCCACGGGAAGCGGTTCGTAGCCATGCCACGCAGAACCACGAACACGGCATGCATCGCCACGGCCAGCCAGACCAGAGCCTGAGTAATACCACCCAGTTTGTCCGCGCGATTCAGAGACTTGGTTACCTGCTCAGAGCGCAGGCGCTCGGGCAGTTGTGCTTCGAAAACCGCATAGTCAGGCTCCTCGGCCCTACTTTCGTCAGCAACCGAATCCACCCCAGCGCCAACGCCCGCACCGACGGCGACCTTCGCAGTGGAGTTGACCTTCGCAGATTCCGTGGCACGTAGCTTCTCCAGCTCAACGGCGCGCTGGTGGCGACGGTCATTGGCCATACGCACAATGCCGTAGAACACAAGCGACACGGCAAGGGCCAGCAGATACAAAGCCTCCGCGGTGCGGAAGGCTAAGTCGGAGAAATCGGATAGCTGTGGATCGATCTGCATCGAAAATCCTTCTAAAGAAAAGTCTTAAATCGCTACAAAGTGACAGCTTAGCCCCTGTTCACGCGCTTCCACAATCACCTATCTGGGTGAGAAGACAGGTGATCGTCCACGTGATCTTCCCAATCGGCAGTGTCCACGTCGTAATCCTCGTCGAGGGCTTCTTCTTCCAACCCCAGTACGCGCTCGGCGCGACGGTTGAATTCCTTACCCCAACCGGCGGAATCTGTACGGGAAAGCCCGGCGATCTGGATACGCGTGCCGGTACCCTCAGGGGTCACGCGTACCCAGAAACGACGACGCTTCACAGCCAGGGAGCCGACCAAAGAAACCAGCATGAGCAGGGCGAACACCAGAACCCACGTGGTAGTTGGGTCCTTGGAGATCTGCAGGTTCACAAACTCCTTTGCCCCATCGAAGGTGATCTTCGTGCCGTCGTCCAAGGTGACGGACTCACCCTTCATCAGGTTCACTCGGTCCAGCATCTGCATCTGACCGGAATGCAACGCCTCACGATCCAGCGAGAAGATGTTCTGGCTACGGCCACCGTCCAGGCCAGTATCACCGCGGTAGACGTCGATGGCCACTGCCGGATCTCGCATCGCCGGGAAGTTGGAGGAAAGGATCTTACCCTTTGGACCGGTCCACTCTGCCGACGGTGCAAATAGTCCTTGCAGCGAAATCTGGTGCTTGCGCCGTTCCTGTAGGTCGGGGTACATACCTGCCGGTGGGTCCCAGCGCACCGCGCCGGAGGACAAGAAGTAGGTCATGTCGTCCGGGCGGAACTGTACGGTCTCTGTGCGCTTTTCTCCGTTCGGCCACGTAATGGTGAACGTTGGAGCATAACCGTGCCCCTGCAGGTACACGCGGTTGCCCTGGAAACGCAGTGGGTGGTTCACCTTGAGCGTTTCGTGCTGCCACTGATCCGTGGACTTAAAGGCGGTCTCCTTGTCGGCAAAGTCAATGTTGGACTCAAAGCCCACTGCCTGGCCGTTTGGAAGATAGTCACCCTTGAAGTCCTTGACGTGAACACAGAAGGGGGTCAGCCCTGTGCCGTCAAAGAGGGGACCATTGCGGAAAGAATCGTAGTTAGACACCGCAGAGTTGCAGAACTGCGACTGTTCACCCTCGGTGCCGGACACCACGACGACTTGTCCCTCGTAGTAGACCATCTTGCCCGCCGCCACGGCGATGAGAATGCCAACCAGCGACAAGTGGAACACCAGGTTCGCAGCCTCACGCAGATATCCCTTTTCCGCCGAGATGGACCATGCCCCGGCGCGGTCGTTATCTTTATCGACCTCGTTGAGGTTCCAGCCCTTGAATTCCTTCCGCAGAGATTTCTGTACCTCTTCCACCGGTTCATCGACGGTGCCGGAGTAGTGATACGGCATGCGGTCCAAGCGTTTCGGCGCCGGTGGTGGGGAGGAACGCAGTGCTTTGTAGTGGTCGATACTGCGCGGCAGGATGCAGCCAACCAGGGAAACGAACAGCAGGACGTAGATCGCCACAAACCACGAGGAGCTAAAAACATCGAAAAGCTGCAACTTGTCGAAAACCTGGGCGGTCTTGCCGTTGGCGTCAATATATTCGGCAACCTTGCCCTCGTTGAGCGACCGCTGTGGCAGCAGCGCGCCCGGGATCGCGGCCAGCGCCAGTAGGAAAAGCAGCACCAGGGCCGTCTTCATCTTCGTGAGCCACTGCCAGCCCTTCTTCGGCAAGCTCAGGATCTTCTTCAGCATGGTTGCTCTTTCGTACTTTCGCTCTCTCGTTCTTTATTGACGCCCACTGCCCGGCCGCGACCGTTTCCCTCAGGCCGACAGCATGGGTTCGGCTCTAGATCGGCAGGGTCTTGTCAGAGATAAATACCTCTCGGATGTATTCCACAAATGTCGCCCACTGCCCCGTGACCAGCAACAGCCCCACGATGATCAGCATCGCGCCGCCAATCATCTGGATGGTGTGGGAGTGCTTGCGCAGCCAGCTAATTCCCGACAGCGCCTTGGAGGATCCCAATGCCACGACAATGAATGGTAGCCCGAGGCCCAGACAATAAGCGACGATCAGGATCACGCCCCGGGCGGCGGTCATGCCCTGGGTGCCAGCGGAAACCGAAACGATGGAAGCGAGGGTGGGGCCTAGGCAGGGGGTCCAGCCCAGGGCGAACACTCCGCCCAGCAGGGGCGCGCCGGCGATGGTGGTCCAGCGCTTGGGGCTCAGGCGCGTATCGCGCTGCAACGGGGAGATGAATCCCAAGAACACCACGCCCATGGCGATCGTCACTCCACCACCGATTCGCATCAGCAGGTCCTGGTTAAGCCTCAGCGCGCTGATCACACCGAAGACGGTGGCCGTGGCCAGCACAAACACGACGGTAAAGCCCAGCACAAACAACAGTGCAGCAGTGGCCACCCGGCCCCGCTTGGCCTTAACCACCGTGCCTTCTTCGGTGAATTCAGTTTCCGCGCCAACGACTCCCGCTAGGTAGGAGATATAGCCCGGCACGAGCGGGATGACGCACGGCGAGGCGAAGGAAACTAGGCCCGCAGCCGCAGAGACCAGCAGTGCAAGCAACAACGGACCGGCGGCTGCCGTATCCGCGAAGGTCTCTCCGATCGACTCCGCGAGGATCATTTATTTGTCCTCATTCAACAGCGGTTCGACCTGCTCCCACAGTTCCTTATCCGTGATTTCCTTCAAGAAGATATGTGCCGGGCGATGCTTCTTGTCCAACACAATGGTGGTGGGGATGACGGAGGCCGGCACGCCGCCTAGTGCCAGAGCAGTCTTAAACGGCGGATCGTAAATCGACGGGTAGGTAATCCCGTTATCTTTCACGAAATCTTGTGGCTTCTCCTTAACACTGTCTCGCACGTTAATGCCCAGGACGGTACCGCCTCCGTGCTTCTCCAGCTTCTCCTGCACTCGTTGCAGGTCATCGGATTCACTACGGCAGGGGCCGCACCACTGACCCCAGGCATTGAGCACCACGACTTGTCCCTCGAAGTCACTGAGGTTGATGTCCTTGTCACCATTCAGGTTTGTGCCGGTGAAGTCGGCGACCTCTTTGCGCTCCTCGGGCTTGTAGTGGATGCTTGTCTGTCCGCCGGGAGACACGAATTCAAACTTGCCGCCACTAGCCACGGCATTAGTGCCTGCGGTGTTGTCTTCGCCGCACGCAGAAAGTGCCGCGCCGCTGGCAAGGAGGCAGACCGCAAGCGCTGCGGTGGTGGTTTTACGCACGGTTAAATCTCCTGTGCTGGCTCGGAGTAAAAGATATCCGTCAGGTGTCCGCCGTCGTACACCAGCGAGGTCACAGATGCCAGCTCGCACTGTCGATCCGCTGGGTTGTGTGCCAAAGGCAGCCCCTGGACGTCGCGTTGGATCATCACGATGGGCAACTGGTGACTCACCAATACGGCTTCATGCCCTCGCGCCTTTTCACGCGCGGTGTCAATGGCCTGCCACATGCGTTCGGCGATCTCCTGGTAAGGCTCACCCCAACTGGGAATGGTGGGGTTCTTCAGCATCGGCCAACGCTTCGGATTCCAGAGAGCACTGCGCACACCCTTGATGTGCAGACCCTGGAGTTCGTTACCTGCCTCAATGATCCGCTCATCCGTCGTTATTTCCAGCCCGAGCTTCTCTGCAAAGGGGCGGGCGGTTTCTTGCGCCCGCTCGAGTGGGGACGCGGCCAGGTAAACCACATCGTGATCAGCGAGGTCAGCGGCGGTGGCGTGTGCCATGTTCCGCCCGCGCTCGGAGAGGTGATAACCGGGCAGACGGCCATAGAGAATGCGATCCGGATTGTGCACTTCTCCGTGCCGTACAAGGTGAACGATCGTTGCCATGGTCACCTAGCTTAGCGTGCCGACCACCTCAACCCAAGTAAGGCGATCCCTGCTTTAAGGGGTTCTTACTGGGGTTTTAGCTTTGTGGTATCAGGCTTCAGCGGGTCGGGTGGCTGCCGCAGCAGCCGCGGCGGCCGGAGTGGCAGCTGCCGCGATCTTCTCAAAGTCCGCATCGCTGAGCGCCGTAGAGACGAACCAGGTCTCAAACACGCTCGGCGGAGCAAATACCCCAGCGTCCAAGAAGGTGTGGAAGAACGCCGGGTAGCGGAAGGTATCTGCTGCCTTCATATCGGCGAAGTTCGTGCCCTCCCCCTCGGCAAAGCGCACGCTCAGCATGCTTCCTGCCCGCTGGATGTTGTGGGCGACGGAGGCCTTGGTCAAAGCATCGGACAGGATGCCTGCCAAAGTATCGGCATTCGCATCGAGCTTCTGGTACGCGGCGGCGTCGGCGAGCTTCAAAGAGGCCAGACCCGACGCAACGGCGACGGGATTGCCCGACAACGTGCCTGCCTGATACACCGGGCCGACCGGCGCGAGGTGGTCCATGATCTCCGCCTTACCGCCAAATGCGGCGGCAGGTAGGCCTCCGGAAACAACCTTGCCGAAGGTTGTGAGATCGCCGGCCACACCGTCCTTGCCAAACCAGCCGGACTCGGTGACGCGGAAGCCAGTCATGACCTCATCGACGATAAGCAGAGCGCCATTGGCGTGGGCGATACGCTGCAGCTCTGCATTGAAGCCCTGCGGGTTTACCGTGCCCATGTTGCCCGGCGCGCCTTCGACAATGATCGCGGCAATTTCGCCCTCGTGGGAGGCAAAAGCATTCTCGACGGCCTGCACGTCGCTGTAGGGAACCACGACAGTGTCGCCGGCGGCGGCCTTAGTGATGCCCGGGGAATCTGGCAGGCCAAAGGTAGCGACGCCTGAACCAGCCGCAACCAGTAGTGAATCCACGTGGCCGTGGTAGCAGCCCTCAAACTTCAGGATCTTATCGCGTCGCGTATAGCCTCGCGCCAGACGAATAGCGGACATGGTGGCCTCAGTACCCGAGTTGACCAAGCGCACCTTTTCTACCGAGGTGCGGCGGACGATCTCCTCCACCAGATCCACCTCCACCGTGGTCGGGGCGCCGAAGGACAGGCCATGGCCTGCGGCCTCCCGGACTGCTTCGACGATCTGCGGGTGAGCGTGACCGTGAATCATCGGCCCCCAGGAGCAGAACAAATCCACATAAGAGTTACCGTCGATATCGTTCAGCGTGGATCCCTGCGCGGAGGTGATAAACGGTGGGGTGCCGCCTACCGAACCGAAGGCGCGAACTGGCGAGTTCACGCCGCCCGGGATCAGGGCACGCGCCCGATCCATGGCCTCGGCACTGGCCTGATGGTTGGAGTTGTCAGAGTGCTGCGCATCGACGTTGACAGACACGAAAGGAATCCTTTCCGCCACTTCGGGAAAAGTGGTTAGCTTGCAATCCCCACCAGCCTAGCGCGGCTAGGCCTGTGCCTGGTCAATCTCCTCGTCCAATGCCTCAGCACGGGCTAGAGAAATAGCCTCGGCGCGTTGCTTCTCCTGCTTGCGCAGTTCGCGGATCTCCCTACGACGGGCTACCCATCCCTGCCACGAGTGCGTCTGGCGCAATGTGCCCCGCGCGTAATTGCGGTGCAGGATACGCGCGCTGCGACTTTCGATCAGCGTAGAGCTGAGCAGCATAAACAAAGTTGCCAACAGTGGGTTAAGCACACCGGCAACGGCTAGCATCGCGCCGACGACGTTATAGGTCCAGGACAACCACACATTCCAGTCAGTGGTATTGCGCACGTGGCGAACCAAATTCACCAGCTCCGGCAGAGCCGATACGTCCTCGCGCTGCATCACCACGTCCGCCACCTCAGAAGCAGTCGGGTCAATACGGTTCGAAGAGGCCATGAGGATGCCCACGTCCGCCACTCGTAGGGCACCCAGCACATCACTGTCACCCACCATTGCCACGCGCACACCCGCGGCGTGCACACCGCGCACCGTCGCCTCCTTGCGGTTCGGCGCAATACCTGCCAGCACCGTGGAGATGCCAATAGAGTTAGCTGTGCGGCGAGCCACCGGGTAGATGTCGCGGGAGAGCATATAGGTCTCCAACTGCATGTCTTCCAGCCGATCAATGGCAGCCGGGGCATCGTCCTTAAAGCTATCCGCCAGGCTAATTACCCCGCGGTCCTTGCCCTTCCAGCTCACGATGACGGGGGAACCGCCGCTCAGCACGGCAGTCGCCAGGTGTGGATCGCGCACCTCACCGAGGTCATGCGGACGCCACAGACGCGCCTTCACATTGCGCATCTCCCCTTCCACTGGCAGCTCTACCATGCCCTCGAACGTGCCGTCCTTGGTGATCTTCACTTCACCGACATCCAACCAGTGCGGGATCCCCTCCCCACCTGTACCCGCGTCGCGTGCTTCTCGATCGGCACGCACCAGCGCGCGAGAAACGGCGTGGTTCGATTCCAGGGAAAGCGCTCCCGCCACGCGCAGGATCAAATCCGGGTTCTCTCCCTTGGAAGGGGTTACGCCGATGACGTGCATCGGTCCTTCAGTGAGAGTGCCGACTCGGTTGAAGATAATGGCGTCAACCTCAGCGAGCTTGTGAATCGTACCCGTATCGCGCAGCAACGCGCCGGAAGTGGCAGCACGCCAAAGTCCCAAGCGCAGCGCCAGCGGAGCGGACAGAGCCAATGCGACCGGAGCCACGACGGCCAACAACGAAAGCACCGTTGCCATTGCTGCGTCGACGGACTTGGTGATCGCCAACCAGGCAATGAAGTCTACAATGGCCAGGCCGAACGCCCACGGCACCAGCAGGCTGGCGGTGCGGTTTGTCAGCTGGGACAAGCGGGTTTCGTCCAAAGCTGAACCGCGCACCCACCGGTGCATCGCGGCCAGGCGGGTAGAAGAACCCGTCGCATGCACGCGCATCTTCAATGCGGCGCCGTGGTTTCGGGCGCCGGCGTAAATCCGATCGCCAACAGAGACCTCAAAGGTACGGTGCAAACCACCGACCGGCCCCATGTCCACAAGGGACTTACCGCTAATGATCTCGCCGTCACTTGGCACCATCATGCCGGTGGGGATGATGATGTCATCCCCCGTGCGGATCTCCGCAATCGGGATGTTCTTCTTTTCAGTTTTCGACTTGCGTGTCTTGCGCACCACCGTGACTTCCTTGGCCGCGGGCACCGTGAGCACGGACAAGATCGACTTGGAGCGCAGCGCCGTTCGGCGGGATAGCAACCTGCCGAACAGCAGCAGGATCGTTCCGCCACAGGCCACGTCAAAGAACACTGCACCTTCGAGGTGCTGGGCAGACCACACGCCTGCGAACAGCACCTGGTGGCTCTGCCAGCCCACATTGCCAGCCGAGGAGAAGATCAACATGCACGCCGAGTACACATAGGCCAATAAGATCGCCACGGAACTGGCACCGTCGAGTGCCGATTGTCCGCGCCTAAGCCCACCGAGAAAAGCCCTGTGGAAAGGCCACGCGCACCATGTGACCACCGGGGTGGCTAGTGCGAGGCAGATCCACTGCCAGTAATCGAACTGCCAGGCGGAAACCAGCTGCATTACCACCACCGGTAACCCAAGCAGCACAGCGACGATCAGCCGCATGCGGGTAATGAGCTGCCGGGCAGTGTGTAATCCTTCCGTCGGGTCGAAGGGGTTATTGCGCCGGAACCGCTCGAATTCCACCTTGCCCGCATCGCGTCGTTTGCGGCTTTCTGCTGCCGCCCACGCGCGTCGGTGGGCACTGGCGTGGCGCCGCATACGTCGACGGGTTTCCTCAATCTCCAGCCTGGCGGCGCGACGGCGGAGCGAGGAATCGGTCAGCCAGCTATCAAGGTTGTGTTTTTCCAGCACCTCTTGGATCTGCGTCAGGCTCACCTGATCTTCTGCGGAGATCCACACCATTCCCGTGGAGTACACCACGGCGGCCTGCACACCCGAGATGTTGTTGAGTTCGGTTTCTACGGTGGTGGCATCCACCGCGCTTTCCAGCCCCTCCACTCGATAGGCGAAGCTGGTCAACCCCCAGTGCTCCCGGGTCGCGCGTTCGACTTCTTCCGGCGACTGGGGAGAGCGATCCATATAGAAGCCAGCCTTCGCCGCAGCCTCGCGTGCCTGCAGGATGGCTTCGTCGACGTCGTCGACCTCCACGGAAGATTGGCTCGCGACTCGGCTACTGGTCGGTACGATCTGAGAATCGTTTTCTGACATTTCTCCTAGCCCCGCAGTGTGTCTCCCGGAAGGGTGCCATCGCCCTCGACGGGAGCTTCGGTCGACGGTTTCCCGGCGTCAAAATAGGGATTGGCAGCGGGCCTGTAGGCCAAAAGCAACGCTACGGCCAACAGCAACGCTAAAACAGCCTGCCCCGGTCCGGTGAACTGGAAAACCCACCCTGCCAGCATAAAGAAGATACCGATCGCACCAGCCCACAGCACCAGGCGTCGCTTGCTGCGATTACCATCGCGTATGCCGCGGGAGAAGAACGCCAACACGGTGCCGACCACGATGCTGATTGCACCGAGAATGCGCACATTGTTGCGGACAAAGTCCATACGCTCTGCTTCCTCGGGATTCAGCGGTTCGCGATCCCACGAGGCTGTCAACGACAGGACCCCAAAGAAAATCATCAGTATCCCCAGGATCAGCAGCATCGCAAACGAGACAATAACAATGCGCGGTGTGGGGTCGCCCGGCTTCCAATAGTGGACCTTGCGGTTTTGGTCGTCACCGCTCGGCACCATCGAAGGGAACATTGCAGGCATGCTTAGCGCCCTCCCCAGGTGTGGTCGTTGTGGTTGGTGCGGTCGCTGTCCTCGCCCGTGCCTGCGTTTGTCTTGGCGTTCGCCTTTTCCTTAGCCGCGTCCTTAGCCCTGTCCCTGTTTTCTTTTTGACGGTTTTCTTTTTGACGCCGCGTCTCCGCCCGATACTCGTCGAGCTCCTTGGCGTACTTATCCATCTCCTTGTCGCTGGGGATGCCCAACCAATCACGGTTATCCGGGCGGGACATAAACCAGAGTCCCAGCGCGGCACCCACTCCAGAAAGAATGGTCAAGATGCCGATGATCAGCACGAACCCTACGGGCATGTACTCTGGCCCGCTGGCAAACGTGATGAGCACTGCATTGAAGATCATGAACACGGAGGCCACGTTGAGGAAGAGACGCGAGTACGGTGCGCCCCGTCCCGCACGCCAGGCCAGGTATGCACAGACGGCGGAAGCAATAATGCCCCACACCAGCGAGCTAATGTTCACCTGCGTGGCGATCTGCGAAGCATCCTGATCTGCCAAAACGCTGGCGAACAAGCCACTTTGGCTGTCCAGCATCCCCTGGCTGCTCTGCGTCAGCGCACGCGGATCCACAATGTTTGCCACGAATTGCACCACACTGGCCAAGAGCTGTAAAACGGCGACGCTCAGCCATGCCCACACGCCGTAACGTACGTCCTCTGGCGCGTTCTTGATATCCGGAGCTAGGCCGTCTTTGCGGCCCACCTTCGGCGGCTTCGGCGGTTTCGGGGTGCCCAGCGGCCCCTGCTGTCCAGGGGCTCCCTGGGGTATGCCATACCCCTGTGGCGCCATCGGTGGCCGCTGCTGGGAGCCGGTGTGCGGCCCACCCATCTGGCGTGGATCTTGTTGTTGGGTATTCATTCGTGCGCTGCTGTCGGTGCTGTTCATACAGCCACCTAGCCTACTGTGATTACTGTCGTTTAAGCATCTTTGCCATTGAGCGTCTGGGCTACGCGGGTGGCCCAGTAGGTCAGGATGATGTCTGCTCCGGCGCGACGGATGCCATAGATGGATTCCATAATCGAAGCGTCCAGGTCAATCCACCCGTTGTGGGCGGCTGCGGAGATCATCGCGTACTCCCCGGAGACCTGGTAGGCCGCGACCGGCACCGGAGAAATATCAGCTATTTCACGCAGCACGTCCAGGTATGGCATTGCGGGCTTGACCATAACCATGTCCGCACCCTCGTCGATATCCAGTTGGGTTTCCAAGATGGATTCCCGTAGGTTGCGCGGATCCTGTTGATAGGTGCGTCGATCGCCCTGCAGCGAGGAACCAACGGCCTCGCGGAAAGGTCCAAAGAACGCGGAGGCGTATTTCGCGGAATACGCCATGATTGACACGTCCTGGAAGCCGGCATTATCCAGTGCTTCACGGATGTAGCGAATCTGTCCATCCATCATTCCGGAGGGGCTCACAATGTGGGCGCCGGCCTCCGCCTGGGCTACTGCCATTTTGGCGTACTGCGGCAGGGTGGCGTCATTGTCAACGATCTGGTGGCCAAAGCGATCCGTGGATAGTACACCGCAGTGGCCGTGGTCTGTGAACTCGTCGAGACAGGTGTCGGCCATGACCAAAATATCGTCGCCGAAACGCTCTCGAACGGCGCGCACCGCGCGGTTGAGAATGCCATCTTCGGCCACCGCCTGGCTACCGGTTGCATCCTTGTCTTCGTCCCGGGGCACACCGAACAGGTCGATGGAGCCCACGCCCGCCTCTGCAGCTTCTTCCACTGCGCGCAACAGCGAATCCTCGGTGTGCTGCTGCACCCCCGGCAGGCTCGTAATATCGCGTGGCGCATCCAGCCCATCAGCGATAAACATCGGCAGCACCAGCCTGTTGGGGTTCAGATCCGTCTCCGCAGTGAAATTACGCATCTGCGGGGACGTGCGAAGTCGGCGGGGACGGCGAAACGGAGTGTAGTTCGAAGTCATGTCCACGATGCTACTCCCGCGCCCGGACGGGAGTTCATCGCCCTGTCACGCGGTCGCCGAGGTGCTTGTCCGCCGCTCAGTGCTTTACTTTTCGGTGGTCTTTTTCCGACGCCGCCTCCGCTTTCGCGGCGGCGGAAGTTGTCCCTTGGCGCGCAGGTCAGCGACGTGGGCAGCGAGGGCGTCAACCAGCTCCGGTACCCCAGCTGCTTCGGGCATCACGTCGACGCGCAGGCCATGCTCACGGGCGGTCTGCGCGGCCATCGGCCCGATGCAGGCGATGATCGTGCGGTTATGCGGTTTGCCGGCGATTCCCACCAGATTCTTCACGGTCGAGGAACTGGTGAAGCAGACCGCGTCGAAACCACCGGTTTTGATCATGTCGCGGATCTCCGGGCTCGGCGGGGCGGCGCGGACTGTACGATAAGCCACCACGTCCTCGACGTCCCAGCCCAACTCAATCAGGCCATCGACCAGCACGTCTGTGGCGATATCTGCGCGTGGCAGCAGCACACGGTCCACCAGATCCAGGTCTGGATCGTGCGGTGGGAAGACATCCACCAGACCAGCGGCGTTACGTGCGTCATCCTTAGGCAACAGCTCAGGCGTGATGCCCAGATCTTTCACCGCCTGAGAGGTCTTCGGCCCTACAGCGGCCACGCGCACACCTGCAAGAGCGCGGGCGTCCAGGCCAAACTCACGAAGCTTGTCCCAGACTGCCTTCACGGCATTAACGCTGGTGAAGACGATCCAGTGGTAGCGACCGTCCACGAGCCCCTTGATTGCGCGTTCCATCTGTACGGGACTGCGCGGCGGCTCGACGGAGATCGTGGGAACCTCCACCGGGATTGCGCCGTGCGAGGCTAGACGGGCGCTCATTGGGCCGGCCTGGTTCTTCGCACGCGGCACCAGGACGGTCCAGCCATAGAGTGCGCGGTTTTCCCACCAGGAGTATTTGGAGCGGTTGCCGACCTGGGAACCGATAGTCACGATCAGCTCATCAGGCAGCTCGCCGTCCTTGGCGGCTGGGCCGGACTGCGTGGTGATGGACTTCATCGTATCCAGCGTGGCGTCGTAACTGCGCTGGCGGCGGGTGGTGCCGTGCAGTGTCACTGTCGCGGGGGTGTTTCCCGCAATGCCACGGGACTTCAGTTCCTGTGCGATTGTGGCCAGGTCGTCCGGGGCTGCGGTGATAATCAGCGGCAAGCCGGCGGCGGCCAGCTGATCCCAATCAGTTCCGCCGCGTACGTCCGCCTCGGTAACGTCAGGTCCCACGCCGATGCCGGTGAAAGCGGGCACGGCCACGGAACCTGTCATGCCCGGGATCACCTGGAAGTCCACGGAGCTGGCCGCGACGTGCTGCAGCTCATCCATGACGGCCGGGTTGCTCAGCGGATTACCGGCGACGAGTCGCACAACGTCGTTGCCTGCCTTTGCACAGGCGATCATCTGCTCGGCCAGCACGTCTGGGGCTACGGCCAGGGAAACTCCAGTGGAATCGAGTTCTTCCGCGGACTCGCCGGAGGTCTGTTCTTCCGTAGCCTGCGGAGTATTTTCCGTTGCCGCCGGGGCAGCCAGCACGATCTCGGCAGCGGTCGGCGGGGCGGGGCGTGGCGGGCGGCGGCGAGCGCCAGCTTCCTTAGCTGCCTTTACCTGTGCCTCCCACTCAGCTTCGGCGGCATCCAGCTTGGCCTGCGGCACCGGGAGCCGGGTGGCAATGATGTTCCGTACGGATCCCAATACAGCCGGGTCGACCCAAGCGTGAGCGGTGGTCTCCAGAATGTCGCGCGCACGGATGGTCAACAGCTCCGGGTTTCCGGGGCCCGCGCCCACGAAGAGGATCCGGCCGTGTCCAGTGGGAGCCAGGTCGGCTACTGACGCCACGGTAGCGGAATCAGTGCCCCCTACCTGGGCAAATCCGGAATCGGTCATGGTGGAACTTTCTATTTTGTCGGGGTTATTAAGATTTTTTGAAAGCAGTGCTCAACAGGAAATGTGGATGTCTCCAGGACTTTTGGCACTTCGCTGCCGAGTTGAAAGGGCTGTGATTCATCCCCTGAGGGCGCCACAAAGAAAGTGAGTTAATCGGCTTCAGCCACTATCTCGACGGCACCATCCTTGAGAAGTTTTTTGCCTATGTCAGTGCCTATGGCTCTGGCGGCATCTATGTACTCCTGCCAACGGGGTTCCTCAGCTGCCGGGAATCCCTTATCAGAGGTGGGAGATGGTATGTCGAAGGTAGCTTCGCCAACCTGCACTAATTTGCGGGATCCATCCATAGCGAATACGCCACCGAATACGCGCAGAACGTGCTGTTCCGGCGCACTGTCTGCGGTGTCCTCCGGCTCTGTCCACAGGGAATACGCCGCTACGGGGGCGGTGCAGCCGGCTTCCAGGGTGGAAAGCACGGCACGTTCCGCGACGGCAGCCATGTGGCTGGGCAGGTGATCCAGGTGGCTAACCGCCTCCCAGGCAGCGTCATCGTCAGCGCGTACCTCCACGCTCAACGCACCCTGAGCTGGTGCGGGCATGATCGTGCTCGAGTCGATCGACTCGGCAGCGCGGTCCAGCTGGCCGACGCGCTCCAACCCGGCGCGGGCTAGAACCACCGCATCCAGATCTTTTTCCGTGCGACCCATGCGGGTATCGATATTGCCGCGCAGTGGCATTAGTTCCAGGTCGGGGCGGACTGCCCGAATCTGGGAGACACGGCGGGGAGCAGACGTACCTACCTTGGCGCCTTGTGGCAGCTCCAGCAATGCTTCGCCATTGCGGCTCACCAGCACCTCACGCGGATCCACTCGCCGCGGGACTACGGTGCGAAAACGTGGGTCGGGTGCGGTGGGCAGATCCTTGAAGGAGTGCACGGCGACATCACATTCGCCAGCTTCGAGGGCCTTACGCAAGGTCTCAGTGAAGACGCCCACGCCGATCTGCGCGACCGGTGTCTGTGCGGCCTGCGAGGCATCACCCGGGGTATGGACGAGATGCAGTTCCGCCTGGTAGCCCGCGGCGAGCATGGCTGCGCGGACATGGCTGGTCTGAGTGGTTGCCAGGGCGGATCTACGGGTGCCAATCAGGAAAGTGCGGCTGTGTTCAGCGGTCGGGTTAGGCGTGGTATTGGACATGAAAAGTCTTAAGCCTCCTTCGCTACCTGGCTAATACGGGCAGCGCTTGGGATTTGATCGGCGCGGGCAACGGTTCCTGTAGTAGATCTCACAGTCTGGGTTGTGCCTGCTTTAACCTGCCCCGGCTGCGTAACAGAATCCACCATGCCGTTCGGCAAGTTGAACAACGCCGCGAGCGCATCCGGGTAACTAACCTGCTGGCCTCCGGCGGAAAGCTTCTTTGCCTGCACCGTCGGCGTGTGCAACAACTTATCCACCACACGCTTCATCGACTTGGCTACCGCTGCGCGATCCGCTTCGGACATGTCGGGGGTCAGGCGCTCCAATGCCATGAGCTCCTCGGCCATCACTTCACCGGCCTTTTTGCGCAGAGCCTTAACAGTGGGCACTACGGACTGCGCACGCTGCTGTTCCAAGAAGCTCTGCAACTCGTCAGCGACGATCGCTCGGGCGGGATCCTCGTCCTTCACACGATCGCCCGCCATCGTGGTGAGTTCCTCGATGTTCAGCAGCTTGACGCCCTCAACGTCGGCCACGGAACGCTCAATGTCCGCCGGCATAGATAGATCGATCAGCACCTTTGTCCCGGTGCTGGAGGCGGAACCGAAGCCAACCCCGGCATCTACTGCGGCTCGCACGGCCTGTTCGGTCACGACATTTCCGACAGCACCCGTCGCGGATACCACAATATCCACCGCATTCAGGCAATCCGCCACTCCATCAAGTGGCACAGCAGAGGCATCCACCCCGGCTTCGCGAGCATGGTTTACCAAGTTCTCCGCCCGCGACAGCGTGCGATTGGCCACAGTCACGTGGTCGATCCCCAGCTTCCCCAGGTAGGTCGATGCCAGGGAGGCCATCGCTCCCGCACCAATGATCAGCGCGCGGTGGCCTGCCAGGGGTTGGGACGTAGGGGCGTCATCCACAACAGAGGAAAGAACGTGCGCGGGCTCGACATAGCGCAGAGCTTGATCCACCGCGAAGGAGACCATGGAAGCACCTGCCGAATCGATGCTGGTCTCGGCGTGTACGCGCTTACCCGTGCGCAGGGCGCGCTGCGTCAGATCGTGCAGGGTGCGCCCGACTGTGCCCGTTTCATTGGCGGACTGATAGGCGCTGCGCAGCTGGCCGATGATCTGCTGCTCCCCCACGACCATGGAATCCAGCCCGGAAGCGACCTTCAGCATATGTTCCGCCGCGGAGTCGGCGTAGTGCACATACAAATGCGGCTCCAAGTCCGCGGCCTGCAAGCCAGAGAACTGCGCAATCGTCTCCACCACATGATCCAATCCGGAGTGGAAGGCGTTGGCGACGGTGTAAAACTCCATGCGGTTACACGTGGACAGCACAAGAGATTCGGAAATCACATCGTTATCCACCAACGAAAGCTGCAGCTTAGGAAGATCCGCATCAGCCACCGAGGCCTGCTCCAGCATCGTCACCGGCGCCGAACGGAAAGACAGCCCGACCAGCAACACCGACGCGGAACCAGTCCGGGTGTTACTACTCATTTGTCTTCAGGCCTCCTGCGGGGATCACTTAGGGCGGCAGCACGTGGCTCACCCCCAAGTTGTTACGAGTGTCTACGGTAGCCCTTAACCCACCCCGTTGCCAAAACGAGTTCCCACGGCTGATATATGGGGCTTGCTGGGGTCCCCTTGCGCCCGATCGATTCAGTTAGTGGTTCTGTTCCAGCGCTGCGATCAGGTCATCGTCGTCGATTTCCCAGCAGGCGACTTCCTCGTCATCGACGAGCACGACCGGTACGCGATCGCCGAATTCTTGTGCCAATTCTTCTTTTTCCTTTGTGACGCCACCACGGTCCAGTTCAATCACTTCCACCGTCGTGCCATAGCGATGTGCGATGGGGAGGATTTGCTGGTGTACGCGGGCACAGGATCCGCAAGTCGAACGGGTAATCAGCTGCACACGTGCCTGAGGCTGCCCAGCTGTGGCGAAAGCATTATCTGCTGCGATGTTGTCGGAACTCACGGGTGATCATGCTACCCGTCAGCCTGGACGGAACAAGCGCTCTTGCAGAGGGACGCTTATGCGGTGCTTTCAGGGTAACTTTGTCTATGTGAATGAAGCGCCTGATCTGGAACCGTCGGACCGCCCCAAGCCAGCCCCTCGCTGGCGCGTGGGTTGGCGCTATACCAGTAGCGAATGGCGTGGTTACCTACGCGCCCTGTCGCTGAGCGCCAGGGCATATTTCCGCGAGCTCCGCGACGAGCGCGCTGCAAAGGTTCACCACGCAGATCATGAGGCCGCTACTGAGCATGAAATAAAGGAAAAGGTGGCGTCGTCTCCAAACCTACAGGTCGGGTACGGCACCGGGGCGCCAAAAGCACTGTGGGAACTCAGCGAAGCGCAGCTGGATCAGCTCGCGCACAACTACGCGATTGACGGCAATCAGCTACGCACCGGCCTAGCGAACCTGGAAGGTGCGGGCATCGCAACGATGCCACCGCGCCACCTGGAACATCCGGATCCATCGATTCCGCAGGACACGGGTGTAGGTGCATTTTTCGACGTGGACAACACGCTCATCAAAGGAGCTTCAATTTTGCTCTTCGCGCGTGGCCTGGCGAAGCGTCGCTTCTTCACCGCGCGGCAGCTTCTTGGCTTCATTTGGGTGCAACTGAAGTTTCGCACATTGGGTAAGGAAAGCGTCGACGATATCTCCAGCGGCCGCGAACAAGCCCTGGCACTCGTGAAGGGACGTAAAGAGTCCGAGGTTATCGAGATGGCACAGGAGATCTGGGACGCGACCATAGCGGAGCGAATTTTCCCGGACACCAAGGAACTGGCCGATATGCATATCCAGGCAGGGCAACAGGTGTGGTTGGTGACGGCCTCGCCAGTGCAGCTGGCTCAGATCATCGCTAAGGAGCTTGGCTTCACCGGCGCATTGGGCACGGTGGCCGAGGTAAAGAATGGTCGTTTTACCGGCCGCATGGTCGGCGACTTGCTGCATGGGGAGGAAAAGAAGCAT
The DNA here is from genome assembly GCF_056393505.1 of Corynebacterium sp. TUM25015. Classification (NCBI taxonomy): domain Bacteria; kingdom Bacillati; phylum Actinomycetota; class Actinomycetes; order Mycobacteriales; family Corynebacteriaceae; genus Corynebacterium; species Corynebacterium sp. TUM25015. Next base: position 433,607 of record NZ_CM150783.1, read on the forward strand.
GCGGTGATCGCCCTGGCGAACTACGAAGGGCTGGATCTGAGCCGTTGTACCGCATACTCCGATTCCGTAAATGACCTGCCAATGTTGTCGACCGTGGGCACGGCGGTGGCTATTAACCCGGATTCGAAGCTGCGAAAGGCTGCGGTCGAGCGGGGCTGGGAGGTGCGTGACTATCGGCGACTACGCCGCATGCTCCGACGAGTAGGTGGCCTGCGCCTCGTCCTAGGAGCCGGTGCACTGGGGCTGGCTAGCGGTTGGGCGTGGGTTTGGCGGAAGCAGTCCCGCTAGCGCCCAGTGTCACCCCGCGAGCACGCAAAAACCCACCGGGGCTGCGCCTTCTACCGGGGCGCCCGCGGTGGGTTTATTTATATGCGGCAGCGGAGGTTACTTACCGAGCTTCCTACGCTGAACGCGAGTCCGGCGCAGCATCTTGCGGTGCTTCTTCTTGGACATGCGCTTGCGGCGCTTCTTGATGACAGAACCCATGGGGTAAGCCTCGTTTCTCTCGGTTAGTTATCTCTTCAATGCAAAGGTCTGCTCCCCCACCGCCGGACCTTTTACGGTGGCAGGGAAGATGTGTCCTCGAATGTGCGCGAGCCGCCGCGACGGGCGACCGCATAAGAGTTTGCTCACACTCGCAGACACGAATGTTCCACAGTTTAGCCTCCCCCACCGCGGAGAAACAAAAATCCCCCATCACCGGGTCAGCGGTCGAAGCCACTGAGTACCGATAATGGAGGACTGTTGTTTCTGCTAAAGCAGACCGTATCTGAGAAGTGCAGGTACGGTTCTTTAGCCGGTCTGGCCGGGGTTGTACTCGGAAGCTCCGAGGTACGCATCAACGGCAGATCCGCGAACACGGAAGTTGCGGCCAACCTGAACAGCAGGCAGCTCCTCCGAGTGGATCAAGCGGTAAACAGTCATCTTCGACACGCGCATCAGATCAGCGACCTCTGCGACGGTCAGAAATGTTCCATTATCGGTGTTAGCCATAGATCATTCTCTTTCTTTTGCGCTCTCATGCGCTGCAGGCTTCCCCTCCTGCAGGACGTCACACGTGATCGCTCGCGAACCATCATAACGTGAAACCTGTGAACAATGTGCAACAAGGGGAACCATTGAGGGCAGTTTGCCCCGAGTGACTCACGCAACTCGGGGTAATAAAGCTCACGCCAGTGATCGCTCGTGACTGGATTGAACAGGCGTGATTTGTGTTAAATAAATGTGTCTAAAAAGATCACTGGGGTCGACTGTGTAGCGGTGAAACTAACCCCAAATGGGCGTGACGCTACCGCTATGCGCCGAACTAGTCGTCGTTGTTCGCAGACTGTGTACTCGGCTTCGGCGCACCCAGCTCTTCAGAACGATCCTTACATGCCTCCATCGCACGGTAGAAGGCTCCGCGGAGGCCGGACTCTTCCAGCTCGCGCAGAGCCGCCGCCGTGGTACCGCCCGGGCTTGTGACCTTGGTGCGCAGAACGGACGGTGTATCCCCGCCCTCGGCGAAGTTCTGGGACATCATGGTGGCCGCCCCCTGCACGTTAGCGATAGCCAGCTGCTCCGCCAGCGGGCGTGCCAGCCCCAGCTGCACTGCCGATTCGATCATGGCTTCCACAACCAGGAAGATATAGGCCGGACCAGAGCCGGACACAGCCGTCACCGCATCCAGGTCCTTTTCCTTGACGATGACAGCCTCGCCGACCTTGGACATGATGTCCTGCACCGTCTTCAGCTGACCCTCTTCGGCAAAGCGACCGCCCGCAATACCGATGGCGCCCTGACCGACCAGCATTGGGGTATTCGGCATTGTGCGCACCACGGTGGTACCGGCCGGCAAAGTGGATTCCATAGTGCCGATGGTGACGCCCGCAGCCAGGGAAACCACGATCGTGTCCTGCGAGTTGCTATCCAGCACCTCCGCCACCTCATCCAAAACAATGGGGACGATGTTGGGCTTCACACAGATGAAGAGGATATCGGTACCTTCAGCAGCCTCGCGCCCCTCGTGGGCGGTGACCATGCCGTACTTATCCTTCAGCTCGTCGAGTCGCTCCTGCGACGGATCCGCAACGATGATTTTCTTAGCGTCTGCGGCATCCTTCGTATCCGCAACGATTCCGGCCAGCAGGGCCTCGCCGATATTTCCTCCGCCAATAATTCCAATTTGAGTCATGTAACCCAGCGTGCCAGGATTGGCGGCTTCCTGCTACCTCCCCGCTGGCTCCCCCCATGCCAGCGAACATGTTGGGCTTCTATAGCCCCTGAACCAAACGCGGCCCGATCGTGAGCACGAGTCCAACGACGGCTGCGAGGATCATCAGCAGCTTGTCGCGGTGGCGTAGCAGTGCGTGTACCAAGCCGACGAGCAGCAGCGTCACGGCGATTGCCAGTACCAGTGCCAAGATCGTCGGCGCCTTGGCCCATACCAGGCTGAATCCGAAGAACACGCCCACGCCCACAGCGATAGCAAGGATCGCCTGCAGGATCATCATTGGCCAGGAAATCGTGTCGTCTTCGTATTCGACGACTTCGCCATCCTCGAGAGTGCGCTCGAGCTCCGCGAACTGCGCCCGCTCGTCACTCGACACGCCAGGCGCGGCTGCAGCTGTAACGGCCTTCTTCTCAGCGCTGTCTTTATCGCGCTTTGTGACGCCACCCTTTTCAGGGGTCTTAGCGTCAGTGCCCGAAGCCGCCTCAGTCGCAGCGGTGCCTGCAGCCGCGGTTCCTGCGGCCGTGCCGGCTGCTGCAGACTTGGATGGCTTGATCGGCTTGGTGACCTTGGTGGCCTTAGTAGTCTTAGCGGGCTCAGCGGGCTGAGTGGGCTCAGCGGGCTTTTCCGCTATGCGACCACGCGCAACATCTCCAAAGGTAGGCTCCGTTGCTTTACGCTCCTTTGGCGCCTCGGCAGCCTTCTTTGGGGAAGACTCAACGTTGGAAAGCTGACCAGTCTTTTCCTCCGGGCGCTCCGAAGTGCGGCTCACGGAACGCTGATCCTGCTGGATCTCTTGCGTAGTTGCTGGCTCTTGTTTCGGTGCTGCGGGCTTCTCAGTTACCTTCGCAGCCGCGTCTTCCGGCTTAGCTGCCTTAGCTACGTCGTCCTCAGTCTGGACTACTGGAATGGAACCCGTCAGCTCGGCAACGGACACGCCGCCCTGTTCCAAGTTGCGGTGACGACGTCGACGCCGGCCAGTGTCAGCGGAACTGCTTTCTCGCCCATTGCGGGCGAGGAGTTCGGCGACTGTCAGCTTCTCACTCATCCATTGATCCCATCACTTGACCACCTGAATAACAGAGGCACGAGGCATTCGCCTACGTTCTGCCCTCAAGTGTCACTTTAAACATATGTCTTCAAACAGAGTACTGTACTCCCCTGCACCTGGCTTGGAGCAACTGGCGCTTGTCGCCCCACTTATAAGAAATCCAGTTCTGGGCCGACCACACCACACGATAACTAACCGGCAGGTTACTGTCATAGGGCATTCTTTGAAGTACCCCAAGTTTTGTTCCGTTAGAGCAGACGGGAAAATCTGGGGCAGCTCAGACAGATCCCACATAGGTTATGTTTGTACTCACAGCACTCGCAGCCCCTGTAAGCCTTAGCAACCGTTCACCTCTCACGACTGCAACAAGCTGTATATAGCTAAAGTGCAACGTACTAATTGAAGTTTCTCGCACAGGTTTCCACATAGTTCGCCGTTGTCATTACGTTGGCAAACTCGCCATGAAGATTTGCAGCAGTGGCACGCATGATCTCATCTGCGGATACAGTTTTTCCTTCATGATCAGTGCGCGGGAAACAAGCAGTGGCATCTAGAATGAATGACACGTCGAATCCCAGATTTCCGGCCATGCGTGCGGTAGTTTCACAGCAGTGGTTGGTAGTGATGCCGCAAATTACGAGCTTGTTGATCCCCCGTGTGTGCAACCACTCTTCCAAGGACGGGGTACCGTAAAACGCCGAATTCACGTTCTTGGTGACTAACAAGTCGAAGTTTTGCGGCACGCAATCTTTGAATGAATGTTTTGCGGAACTTGGATGTAGTGGCGACCCTGGGTGATCGGAATCATGGCGCACAACCACGATCGGCCAACCCCTATCCTGCCAAGTACTCACCAGACGGGAAATATTGCTTTCACAGCCCGGATTGTTACGCTTTCCCCAATATGTTTGATCATCAAAGGCATATTGAACATCGATCACGATCAGTGCAGCAGGGTTCATAGACTTCCTTTTTAACAACAACTAGCTTGATTACTTCGAGGTTCGAGCACTATCGGTAGTCAACCTCAGACATTCTTCCTAGGGGTAGGCCATATCTAGTAATAGCTTTTGTTATCGTTTCGTCAGATTCATTGAGACGACTGTGGCACTGAGTGCTGTCATACCTAAGCAATTAACCCAAAATTCTCGCCCGAGGAAGTTTGCTCTGATGTGAGCAATGATGGCGAAGATGAAGTAGCCCAAAACCCCTACCGACACGGTTGCCGTCATCGAGTTGTTCTTGCTCACTGTTCCTGTGACTAAACCTGTCGCTGCGAGCGACTTGATTCCAATGAGCGCCCACCACCAGTCTTTGGGAAAGTTCACACCGTTGAGGCATCGGCTGATGAATTTCGGAGGCTTAATCGACATTAACGCATCCCCGGCAAGAACCGAGGCCAGCAGATAATTTCCACGGGTTGCTAAAGAGTTCATTGAAGCACCTTCTTAGACAATAGATAACGCGCGGTATCGCTCCTTCAACAATTTTAGTGCGCTGTCCCGAATTTTACCTCTCAGCGTTTACCCTGTTGTCATCTTTCCTGTGGTGTGCGCCCCTAAATGCAGCCTCACGTTCTATCGGAATCCTGTAGATCAAGAACAGATCATGCCAAACACGAAGAACCCATCCGTGCTCCATGAGTCTTCCTAAGGAAGTCGAGCTAGCACTGAAATATGAGGTCGCCTACCTTCGGAATCACGAGTATCGACGGAGATCACTTGAAAACCCGCAGACTCCAAATAGGTAACCAATCCCGCTTCCGACCAGTAGAAGGCCTCTGTGATCGCATGGTTAAACGAAACGCCCTGCTGCCCTAGGAACGCCCCGATAAGGAGAGTTCCTTTCGGTTTGAGGACCCTAGAAAACTCTCTTAAAGCTGCGCGGCGTTCTTTTGGTGTCATATGGATGAGTGAATACCAAGCAAGGATCCCGTCGAATCTAGAAGCTTCGAACGGCATATCCAAAAGGTTACCTGTCTCGAAGGTGGCTAGAGGAAATCGCTGGCGTGCCGAGTCAACAAATTCTGGAACTATATCGAGACCCGTGACGTCACAGCCCAAACTACGCAGGAGTTCAGTCCAATGACCTGGCCCTGAGCCAGCATCAAGCAAAGGACCATGAATATTCATCCCCCAATCAGTTATAAGGTTAACGTCTAGTGGATCCATGCTGTCAACATCACCTAGCGCCGCAACGTATTCGAAAGCACGCTCTGCATATGACTGCCGCACCCGCACTTTATCTCCCATCATTTCTTGTTGGCTGGGTATTCAATGGAGACCTAGCATACAACGCTGCGACTAGGTAAATCGGCGACAACAAAGAGCTCCAATGGTAAAAATCTATCGTGCCCCATAGCGATCGAGCAGAAAGAATAGGGTGTTGTTGCAAAGTTGGGGGGGAGGGCAGCGTAGACTCAGTTTCTCATTCCCTGATCGCCGCTGCGTGTGGGCGTTGTTAGGCCGTCTCGAAGACCCGGTTGACGATCACCGCGTCCGGGTTCGATTGCCCGTAGGCAAACATCGCGCCTTACCCTTTCCGCAATGAGTGCATCACCTCCATCCCTTATCAACGTCCGATATGCAGATGTCCGGTTCTTAAACGCGCCTTTCGGCCCGAGGATCCGCTTCAGCCGACCATGGTCGCCTTCCAGGATGTTGTTGAGGTATTTCACCTGCCGGTGTTGCACTGTTGGCGGGCAGATTCCCTCTGACTTCAACTCGGCGATTGCCCTGGCTAGGGAGGGTGCTTTATCGGTGTTGATCACTCTGGGATACCCGGCTGACGCATTGGATTTGAGGGCCTTGGCAGGAAACGCTTCGCTGCGGCCACGTTTCGCTTCGGAGAGAGGTAAAAGTCCAGGGTCTGGCCACCGGCGGTAATCGCCCGATAGAGGTAGCACCACCTGCCGCCGACCCGGATATAGGTCTCATCCACCCGCCAGGAACTGGCCTGCCAGTCAGGTACCTGCCGGTACCACCGTGTTTGCTTGTCCAGCTCAGGGGCGTATTTCTGGACCCAGCGGTAGATCGTGGTGTGATCGACTGGCACGCCCCGCTGAAGTCATCATTTCCTCCAGATCGCGGTAGCTCACCCCGTAGCGGCAGTACCACCGCACTGCCCACAGAATGATGTCACGGGGGAAATGACGACCAGAGAAGATACCCATGGCTGTGATTAGTTCACGTCGCTCTTCCTACTGCCCCAACTTTGCAACAACACCGCGGCGACCATGCGCAGCACGCCGGGGTTGCGCAGCGGCGCAAGACGCTCGCCGAGAGTGCCGGGCTTCGCTCCGGGCAGGCGGGGCATCGTCGTCAGCGCGATGATCGCGGCCAGGGCGGCGACGATCGCGATGAGCACGAACGTAGCGCGCCAGCCCCACGCGCCGGCGAGCCAGGTACCCACCGGCACGCCGGTGAACAGGGCGACCGTGAGCTCTGCGGTGACCACGGACAGGTAGGTGCCCTGATTGCCCTCGGGCGCGCCCTCGGCCGCGGCGGCGAACGCGGTGGTCGAGACCGCTGCAGCCGATAAGCCCGCGACGATCCGCAGGATGAAGAGCGTGGTCAGGTCGGGTGCGATCGCGCAGCCGAGGTTCGCCAGCACGAACACGCTCAGCCCGCCGAACAGGACGAGCCGGCGCGGGTAGCGATCCAACCAGACCGCGAGCACCGGAGCGCCCAGGGCGAACGCGAAGGCAAAGCCGGTCACGAGCTGGCCGGCCGCGCCGGGGGTGACGTCGAGGTCGGTGGCGACGGTGTTGAGCACACCGGCGATCACGAACTCGTCGGTGCCGAGCGAGAGCGTGGCGATGAACAGGGCGGTAAGCCACAGGGAACTGCGGAGCATGGGCACCTCCGGTCGAGTCGAAGCATGGTGATGTTCTATGTTTCACGAACATCGAACACGTTAGCAGATCGTTCGATAGGCGGCGAACAAGGTAGGATCGAGGCATGCCCCCGACCGACCATGCGGACACCAAGCACCCGGCCACCGCGGACCTCTCGCTCACGCGAGTGCTCTCCGCGCTGTCCGATCCGCTACGCCTCGGCATCGTCCGCCTGCTCTCCGACGGGCAAGAGCGGCAGTGGGGCGAACTGGATGCCCCCGTGTCGAAGTCGACGCTGAGCCACCACATGAAAACGCTGCGCAGCGCGGGCATCACCCGCACCCGCGACGAGGGCACCCGCTGCTACGTCCATCTGCGCGCCGACGACCTCGAAGAACGCTTCCCCGGACTCCTGGCATCCGTCCTGAGTTCGGCGGACGAGGACGCCGCACCCGTCGGGCTCAAGTAGTCCGACCCGCTCGACCAAGTGTCATAAGCGACACAGCGCTACATGGAGACGAGAACGCCGTTGGGATGCGAAAATAGCTACGTCTGTTTGATGGTCCAGGAGATCGACGGGCCTGCCGATTGGAGATGTGATCTGATCAGATCAGCAGATCAGACACAATCTACTGTTTCAGTTGCATGGGGCGGTCGAAGAGGTTGTCTTCTGCCTCGTGCTTGTGTTGCGAGGGTGAGTGTGGCGAGAACGGCGAAGGCTGCTCCGATCCACATGGCTGCGGAGGGATCGTCACCGGCTCGGCCGATGGTGAGCGCGCCGATTGCTGATCCCAGGGCGACGCCCATGGTAATGACGGAGGTGTGCACCGTGCTGACCATGTTCCCGGTTCCTCCGATTTCGGCGACGCGGGCGACCATGGCGGGGTTCATCGGCACTCCGGCGACGCCTACGATGAGCACCATGGCCAGCACGAGCGGCTGTGCGTTGCTGAAGGCTCCAAGGAGCGCGAGTGAGATGAATAGCAGTGTGTGTCCGATGCGCAGGATGCCGATGGCGTGCTGGTCGGCGAACTTGCCGACGATGAGGTTGCCGATGAAGGACACGATCCCGTAGGCGAGCAGGATCAGGGTCGTCGTATTCGTCGCGAAGCCGGCGTTCTGTTCCAGCAGCGGGGTGAAGTAGGAGAAGCCGGCAAAGGCTGCGCCGATGGTCAGCAGGCTGACCAGGTATCTGGACCAGAGTTTCGGCGAGCGCAGCTTGCGCAGGTCCTGTGCGGCGGCTTCCTGGGTGGCGGCTTCACGGGCGGGCAGGGTGAGCAGGCTGATGAGGAACACGGCGAAGGCCGCGATGCCTAGGATGTAGAAGCTGGACTGCCAGCCCCAGCGGGCCGCGAGGAAGTGCGACAGCGGCAGGCCGATGACGGTTCCGATCATGATGCCGCCGAGCACGATGGACACTGCTTCGCCGATCTTCTCCGGACTCGGGGCCAGTCGGGCGCTGTAGGACACGGCGATGCCATAGGCGGCGCCGGAGAGGCATCCGGTCAGGACGCGAAGCAGTGCCAGCCACCAGAACTCGTGGATCAGCGGGACCAGGACCTCCAGCGCGGCATAGGTTCCGATGACGATCAACAGCGAGGCTTTGGGTGGGCGATGCCGCAGGAGGTACACCAGCAGCGGGCCTCCGAGCGCCATGCCGAGCGCGTACAAAGTGACCACCGTCCCGACCTGGCCGGTCGAGACGCCCAGGTCTGCGGCGATCTGCGGCATCATCCCCGCGGTCTGGAACTCGCTCATGACCACCACCATGATCGTGAGCATCAGTACGTACAGGTATTTCTTCATTGCTCGGTCTCCAATGTGGATTCTCTAGTACAAAATAAAGGTGCAGGTGAGCCCGACAGCTCACGGATTTCTCAGTAGTGGCGTATCAAGGTGTCAGGGCACTGAGGCCGAGTGCGACGATCCGCCGCAGTTCCTCGGGTGCGGAGCCGGCCTGTGCCATGACGCGAATCCCTGAGATCAGGGTGACGACCAGCAGTGCGGTGTCCCGAGCGTCCAGGTCCGGCCGGAGGCTGCCGTCGAACCTGCCGGCCCTGACGGCGTGCTCCAGCATCGCGAGCTGGCGTCCCAGTGCACGGTCGAGGATGCGGGCGACGCGCGGGTCCTGACTGCCGCGGTCCGGCGTCATGCGTGTCGTCACGACCATGCACCCGGCCGCGTGCCCTTCAGTGGACGCCTCGTACTCCTCGGCGATCATGAGATTCAGAACGCCGCTCACGCGTGCGAAGCCATCCAGTTCGGCATCGGCGAGCACCGCCTCCTGACTCTCACCAGTGACCTCGACATAGCGCTCCAGTGCTCGAACGAACAGCTCATCCTTGGAGTCGAAGGCGTTGTACAGGCTGCTCCGCCGCACCCCGGCCGCCGCGCACAACTGCTCAGTCGACGTGTCCGCGAATCCACGCACCCTGAACTGCGCGGCCGCGGCATCCAGCACTGTCGCCTCGTCAAACGTTCGTGGTCTACCCATGTCCGCGATGCTAGCAGTTTATGGACTATGGAGTACAAAACAAACACAGGCCGCGACCGACGCAGCGTCGACTGGTGCAGCCGTTGTTGAATGGGCTGCCCGCATGACGCGCACCTGGCTCGTATGGGTGCCGTTGCAAAGTTGGGGGGGAGGGCAGCGTAGACTCAGTTTCTCATTCCCTGATCGCCGCTGCGTGTGGGCGTTGTTAGGCCGTCTCGAAGACCCGGTTGACGATCACCGCGTCCGGGTTCGATTGCCCGTAGGCAAACATCGCGCCTTACCCTTTCCGCAATGAGTGCATCACCTCCATCCCTTATCAACGTCCGATATGCAGATGTCCGGTTCTTAAACGCGCCTTTCGGCCCGAGGATCCGCTTCAGCCGACCATGGTCGCCTTCCAGGATGTTGTTGAGGTATTTCACCTGCCGGTGTTGCACTGTTGGCGGGCAGATTCCCTCTGACTTCAACTCGGCGATTGCCCTGGCTAGGGAGGGTGCTTTATCGGTGTTGATCACTCTGGGATACCCGGCTGACGCATTGGATTTGAGGGCCTTGGCAGGAAACGCTTCGCTGCGGCCACGTTTCGCTTCGGAGAGAGGTAAAAGTCCAGGGTCTGGCCACCGGCGGTAATCGCCCGATAGAGGTAGCACCACCTGCCGCCGACCCGGATATAGGTCTCATCCACCCGCCAGGAACTGGCCTGCCAGTCAGGTACCTGCCGGTACCACCGTGTTTGCTTGTCCAGCTCAGGGGCGTATTTCTGGACCCAGCGGTAGATCGTGGTGTGATCGACTGGCACGCCCCGCTGAAGTCATCATTTCCTCCAGATCGCGGTAGCTCACCCCGTAGCGGCAGTACTACCGCACTGCCCACAGAATGATGTCACGGGGGAAATGACGACCAGAGAAGATACCCATGGCTGTGATTAGTTCACGTCGCTCTTCCTACTGCCCCAACTTTGCAACAGCACCACGGGGTCTATCAACCAGGTTAAGGATTGTTAGTTCGTCTGCGAACTATGGTCGAGCTGCCGGAAGATCACTCCTTCGCGCAGCGCCCACGGGCACATGTGCAGCACATCGATCTCTAGCTTGCGCATCGTCGCTTCCGCCACAAGTGCACCGGCAACCACCTGGTGAGAGCGCTCGGCACTTACTCCCTCCAACTCCGCGCGATCGGCGGCGGTCATGCGGGATATAAAGGCAATCAACTGGCGCAGACCAGCCTGAGTCAGCCTGCGCTTGACCCGCGGGCCTGCAGAAGAAGGCGCGGCACCTGTGAGTCGCGCCAACATTCTGAAGGTCTTAGACGTACCCACCGCCAAGTCAATATCACCGGAATCCAACAGCTTCTCCACCGGATCATTCAGCTCTTCATCGATGAATTCCTTCAGCGCAGCGATCTTCTTTTTCGACGGCGGATCAGTATCGAACCACTCACGAGTCAACCGCCCAGCGCCCAGGTTCACGCTGCAGGCGACATCCGGATCCTCGTTCATTCCGATAGACATTTCCAGCGATCCACCGCCAATATCCAGATCGCAAATCCGTCCCGCCGACCAGCCGTACCAACGTCGCACCGCCAGGAACGTCAGCCTCGCTTCATCATCCCCCGAAAGAATCCGCAGGCGCACCCCGGTTTCCTTCTCCACTTTGTCCAACACCTTGTCGGAGTTTTCCGCTGAACGGATTGCGGAGGTGGCAAAAGGCAGCATTTCCTCACAGCGGAACTGCTCGGACATCTCCTTCGCCAATGCCACACCGTTGAGGAGCTTTTCCTGCCCTTTGTGGTTAATGGCTCCCTTGTCATCCAGGTACTCCACCAAGCGCATGGGTGTTTTCCAATTGCTCATGGGGGTCGGCGGTCCGCCGCGCTGTGCATCGACGACCACCAGATGAACTGTATTGCTACCTACGTCAAGCACACCTAATCGCACGCCTCCCAGCCTAATGCGTCTACGGTGGAACTCGTGAATGAAACGTCTATGGAAAGCGAATCTGCAACCCCCTCGACGGTCCAGCCAGAAGGCCTCAACAACGATCTGGCTACCGGCTACCCGGAGGGAACCCCTGCCGATCTTTCCATCCGAGCCGGCCGCGAAATGCCCGCTGACCACGCACGCGAATGGCTGGAATTCATCGACCCCGCCGATTCAGAACACATTATTCAGGTGGATCTCACCTGGTTGCTGTCCACGTACCGTTGCCGGTTTGGCACCGAAGCGTGTTTAGGTATTGACGCCGAGAATCCGGACGTCGGCTGCTGCACTCACGGAGCATTTCTCACGGATGAAGACGACCGTGCGACCCTGCGAAATGTCGCGGAAAAGCTCACCGCGGAAGATTGGCAGAACCGTCCCGCTGAAATGGAAGAATGGGAGGCGACTGGGCGTCATAAAAAACACAGCGACTACAGCAACGACAACGAGAACACAGACGAAATCGAGCCATGGCTCGAATGGGACGAGCTTGAAAACGACGAGGGCGAGATGGAACCCGCCCTCAAGACGGTAACCACGAACGGTGCGTGCATTTTCGCTAACCGCGAGGGCTTCCCGGCAGGTCAGGGGTGTGCATTGCATGCCTGGGCGCTGCGCAACGACGTGGAACTGACTGCAGCAAAGCCCGAGGTGTGCTGGCAGGTGCCACTGCGGCGACTCGAGGACTGGGAAACGCGGCCCGACGGGGTGGAGATGCTGCGTACGACCGTCACTGAATACAACCGGCGCGGGTGGGGCGACGGCGGCGAGGACTTCGATTGGTACTGCTCCTCGGATCCGAACTGCCACGCGGGTAGCGAGGCGCTATGGCGCACCGGACGCGAGGAGCTGACAGAGCTCATCGGTGCAGAAGCCTATGAAGTCGTCGCGGCTCACTGCGCGGAACGTGAGAAGCTGGCGCAGATCTCACCGAGCGGATTCCCACTGCTATCGATCCACCCGGCGACGGCGGAGGCACGGCGGCGCGGGCTCTAAGCCTCGAACTTGTAGCCCAAGCCGCGGACGGTCACCAGAATCTCTGGGCGCGAGGGGTTGCGCTCGATCTTGGAGCGCAACCGCTTGATGTGGACATCCAAGGTCTTGGTGTCGCCGACATAATCGGCGCCCCAGACACGATCGATCAACTGGCCACGGGTGAGCACGCGCCCGCTGTTGCGCATGAGGTATTCGAGCAGGTCGAATTCCTTGAGCGGCATCGGAACCTTCTGGCCGTCAACGGTGACAATGTGGCGCTCAACGTCCATCATCACGCGATCTTCCTGCAGTACTAGACCATCCTCGGCTGGAGTCTCAACCTCGATTTCGCCACCGCGGCGCAGCACCGCGCGGATGCGGGCGATCAGCTCGCGGGCGAAATAAGGTTTGGTCACATAGTCATCGGCGCCGAGTTCCAAGCCAACGACCTTGTCGATTTCGCTGTCGCGAGCGGTGACCATAATTACCGGAACACTGGAGGTCTGGCGCAGCTGTCGGCAGACTTCCGTGCCGGACATGCCGGGCAGCATTAAATCCAAAAGGATGATGTCGATGTCCTCAGCTGCGAAGGTGTCTAACGCAGTCGGGCCATCCGGGGCCATGAAGACTTCGAAACCTTCTTTCTTCAGAAGGAACGCTAGGGGTTCCGCCAAAGACTCTTCGTCTTCGACAATCAAAACGCTCGTCACAGCTGCCGAATACCTTTCAAAAGAATATTTTCAAGCTACCGCCCCCTATGCTAACGTCCGCGCAGGATTTAGGCTGTAGCAACCCCAAATACACGTAATTCATCGGGGAATTACCTGACGATAACCGGGCGGCTACCCTTCACGGCCGCGTTCTTCATCCCCCGTGGCCTTCTTGTTACTTGTAACTTCTGTATTCCCTGCAGCCTTCGCATCGTCCAGCCGCCGCTTATCGGGAATCACCGGAATCTCACCACTGGGCAAGTTCTTCGCGTTGCCCTCCTCGAATCGCGGCAGCTCCAGAGTGAAGGTTGAGCCAGTTCCGAGGCGGGACCACAAAGACACGCTGCCCCCGTGGTTGGCCATGACGTGCTTTACGATTGCAAGCCCCAGGCCTGTGCCTCCCGTGTTGCGGGACCGTGCCTTATCCACTCGGAAGAACCGCTCAAAGACGCGCTTTTGATCATCCTGCGAAATGCCAATACCCCGATCGGTGACTCGGATAATTACCATGTCGTTTTGCACATCGCGGGAGATGGAAACGGGTGATCCTTCGAGCGAGTAGTTGATTGCGTTGGTCAGCAAGTTGGAGACACTGGTAACCAAGAGTCCCTTATCACCCTTCACCATCACGCCGGACCGCGAATCCTTCACAATCTCGATGTTTCGCGCCTCCGCTGCGAGTCGGCAGCGATCGATCGCATCTTCAATGACCTTATCGATGCTCAAGACCTCCAGATCCGGCAGCGATTCGGCACCCTGCAACTTAGACAAGCTGATCAGCTCAGTGATCATCTGATTCATGCGGCGTACCTCAACGATCAATTTCGAGCCGAAGTACTCAACCGCTTCCTCATCGTCACGCACCGACATAAGAGTCTCCACCAGCAAAGAGATCGCCCCTACCGGGGTTTTCAACTCATGGGAGACATTGGCCACGAAATCGCGGCGTGCGGATTCCATGCGCACTGTTTCAGAGTCATCTGCGGCGTACACCACCGCAAAACGATCATCCGCTAACGAGAGCAGCTGTACCTGACCGGCTACCGCAATAACGGGACGGTTACTGCGGCGCGGCGGCGGCAGAAAGTTCAATTGCCGCGGCTCCTGGTCGGCAAAGACTCGCTCCACCATCTTCCACGCCTCGGCATTGAGGTTTCGCTCATGCACCAGCCCGAGCTCGTGGGCTCGGGGATTCGACAGCACCACGTTGCGCTTACGGTCCACCACCGCCACTGCATCGGGTGCGGATTGAATGGTGAAGTGGAGGACCTGGGCGACGGTAGAAACACGGTTGCCCTCGAGCTCCTTTTGGGTGCGGGTATTGCGTTGAGCCTGCACTCGTTTGCGGTATACCCACATGCCGAATGCGCCGAGGCATACGCCGAACACCAGCCCCAGAAGAACCCCGAGGGCAAGCCCAGAGGTAAGGAAATCCAAGACTATTACTTAGCCTGACCCTGTGCGGCAACGGCAGCAGCGCCAGCTGCTGCCGCTTCCGGATCCAGGTAGTCGCCACCCTTGTTGAGAACCTGACCATTCGCGTCAATGCGGTACACCAGCGGAATGCCGGTCGGGATATTCAGGGCCGCAATGTCCTCATCGGAGATGTTGTCCAGGTGCTTAACCAGCGCGCGCAGAGAGTTACCGTGTGCGGCCACCAGTACGGTCTCGCCGTTCTTCACCCGTGGCTCAATCTCTTCCTGGTAGTAGGGGATGAAGCGCTTGACGACATCCAGCAGGCACTCCGTGGCCGGAACCTCTGGCAGGTCGGCGTAACGCGGATCGTTGGTCTGTGCGTACTCGTTGTCAGCGTCGATAGCTGGTGGCGGGGTGTCGTAAGAACGGCGCCATGCCATGAACTGATCTTCGCCGTACTTGTCTTTAGTCTCAGCCTTGTTCAGACCCTGCAGTGCGCCGTAGTGGCGCTCGTTCAGGCGCCAGTCGCGAACAACGGGGATCCAGTGACGATCCGCCGCGTCGAGGGCGATGTTTGCGGTGGTAATAGCGCGACGCAGCAGGGAGGTGTACAGAATGGACGGAGCCAGGCCGGCTTCCTTGATCAACTCGCCGCCGCGAACCGCCTCTTCGCGCCCCTTTTCGGTCAGCGCTACATCCACCCAGCCGGTGAACTGGTTGGAGGCGTTCCATTCACTCTGGCCGTGACGCAGCAGAATCAGATTTCCGTGGGAATTATTTTGCTCGCTCATACTCTCAATTCTGCCATGCTGCGCGCCTGCGCGCCCCGGATACGGCGGTACCGTGGCTATTCTCCCGATTCTGTGTCTGTTTCTTCGCCTTCGCCGTCACCGGCTAGATCCGGGACGCTCGGGCTCTTTGCTTCGGACGCCAACTTGGAGCCCGGTGGCGGAGCCAACAACTGAACCTCTTGTTCGGAGGGCTTGAGGTGTGCAAATGCAGCGAGGTTCATCGTGGGTTCGCCGCGCGACAGGCGCCATGCCCACTCGTGGCGGATGGAGGACGCAAAACCGCGTTCCAAAATGCGGTTGAAGTCCGCATCCGCCCTCTCCAGCACTTGGCCGAGGATCTGTTGAATTTCCTCACTACTTGTATTGTCCGAAAACTGGCCGACCAGATAAATGTCGTTGTTTCGATCCAGCGTGTAGTGCACTCCATAGCAGCGACGGTTGGCGTGCAGCAGAAGCTTGTAGACCTCTTCCTGGCCTTCTTCAACGGCGCGGCAGACGAAAGCCTCCACGCGGAACATGCCATCCTGCGGGATGAAGATGCAATTCGTCTTCAGGCGCTTTTCCCCCGGCAGCACAACTACAACATTGCCATCGTTACCGGCCGGTCCTTCGGGGACGGTGTATTCAACTTCCGCCTCGTCCAGAAGTTCACAAATTCTTGAGCGATCCATACGCCCCAAACTACATTTCCCCTTGCCCCGGCGCAGGTAGCTTCAGTCTTTATCCAAGGAAGCTACTCCCCGCGCTGGGAAAGCGCGCTCCACTTCCACCAGAACCAAGCAGCAAAAGCACTTAGCAGAACGGGAACCCAGGTCATTGCATAGTCATGTGTCATGGCAGCAACGACCAATGTAAGCAATGCGATGATCGACATGACCACCGCTTTGAGTCGTTCAATTTTCAGGCGATCCATTACCGAAAAACTCCTGATTCAAGGTCTCCAACTACCTCTCCACGGTAACAACGAAACTATTATCTCAGCAAGACTAAAAACTGCGAATTTTCCTTAAGAAAAGGTAAAGCAATAACGTTACTGAAACCATTAACTGAACGATACGCACCGCGGTAATCACGGGTAAATCTGCATGGAACGCCAGGTACGAAAAACTTACTAGGCACACGCCCGCGTAGAGCGTCAAAATCAACCCAGCCTGCTCGCGCCGGTTCCGCAACTCCCTATACAGGTATACGGCAGAGAAACCCCAGGTAAGAGCGACCACAGTACGGAGGATTAGTGCTCCAAGGATCACGCCGTTTCGAATCTCTGGATCATCCATCCCTTCAAATGAGGAGGAGTGAGACGCAACAAAAGCATCTGCATAGCGGTGAAAGAATAGCCAACTACATAACAACGCAATAGTCGACAGTGATAATAGGATCGATACGAACCACAATCCAATGCGCGCCAAGTCGAGCGATTCCTCATTTTCCCCGTAAACATTTCCAGGCATTCTTATTTATCTCCTAGATAGCTTTGAGAAAGTGTAATGAAACTATTCTTCCAATCCTTTTATGGAGATTAGCAGTTATCCAGAGATGAGGTTTGTCTGGATGCTTGGCTTCTACCCGGCAGGCTGGCGCTCCCCACGGTGCCCCGCCGGCGGCAACTCTTCGTACAGGTCGTACAAAGCTTCCGCAGTTGCCCGCCAGGAGAATTTCGCAGCATGACTGGGGGCATACTCCCCCATAGCGATGCGCAAGTCATCATCCATCACGAGTCTGCCCAAAGCATCCGCCCAGGCCTCCGTATCGTGCCCTTCCACCAAAAGGCCCGATTTCTCATCGTCCACTGCGATCGGCAAACCGCCCGTCCGAGTGGCAACGACCGGTGTGCCGCACGCCTGCGCCTCCAGCGCCACAAGACCGAAGGATTCGTTGTAGCTGGGCACCGCCACAATGTCGGCTGCCTGGTAAACGCCCACCAGTTCCTCGGGCGGGCGCGGCGCCAAGAAACGCACGAACCGACTAATCCCCAGCTCTTGGGCCAGCAGCTGCAGCCTTTCCAGTTCGTTGCCGCCTGCCCCAGAAGAACCACCACAAATTACCACCGCCAACTGCTGTTCCGGATGCCGGCGGCGCAGCTCCGCCACCGCCCGCAGCAGCACCTGTGGGCCTTTCAATCGCTGCAGCCGACCGACAAAACCAATCACCTTCGCACGGAAGGGAATACCTAGATCGCGGCGCGAACGCTCAGTCGCACGATCCGATCCAGGCGTAAACCGGTTGACATCTGCGCCAGGCGGGACGACTTTAATAGCGCACGTTGTGGCGTCGTAGCCCTCAATAAGATCCTGCACCTCCTGGTCCGTGTTGACGATCAACAAGTCCGCATTGTCCACAATCTGTTGCTCGCAGATGCGGCGCGATTCCGGCTCGCGCGAATCACCATCGGCCAAGGAGTTGTTCTTCACGGCCGCTAGCGTGTGGGCGGTATGCACCCAAGGGATTTGCCACAAATCGCGCAGCAGCCATCCGACCTGACCAGACAGCCAATAATGCGAGTGGATCAAGTCGTAGGTGACCCCCTCTTCGCGACAAAAAGCCAGGATCGACCCAGTAAACGCCGCCAGCTGCGTAGGCAGCTCCTCCTTCGACAACCCCTCGTAGGGGCCAGCCACGCAGTTAATCACCCGCAACCCCGGCCGAACATTGACCACTTCGCCCTGCAGTGGACGTGTGGCACGAGTAAATACATCGACGGTGACGCCCATACGTTCCAACTGCTCAGCGGCATTTTTGACGTATACGTTCATTCCGCCGGCATCCCCCGTACCAGGCTGCTCGAGGGGTGAGGTGTGCATGGAGATCATTGCGACGCGCATACCGCCCCAGCTTAGACAGATTAGGGCGGAGCTGGGGAGCGAGGTGGCGTCAATAAAATTTGCTTAATTCGGCCAAAGAAAGAGAAGAAGTTAGTTAGCCTTCCAAAGTAACGTGCATCACGTTAAAGACTGTTTCTTTAAGACCAAAGGGATCTACATGACTGACACCGAGCGCCCAGAGGGAACGGCCTGGAAGGACAAGCCCTACCTGAAGTACTACGCGGAGTGGACCCCGCACAGCCTGGAGTACACGGATGACACCATGGCTAAGCTTCTCGACCGCACCGTCGCCGAACACTCGAGCGCCGACATTTTGGATTTCTTCAGCCAAACCATGACCTACGCCGAATTCCTGAAGCAGGTAAAGAGCGTTGCCGCCGGCTTGCGCGAGCTGGGAGTTCGTTCGGGCGACCGTGTAGCGGTGGCGCTACCGAACTGCCCGCAGCACCTGCTGACAATTTTCGCCGCGCACAAGCTCGGTGCCGTCGTGGCAGAACACAACCCGTTGTACACCGCACGCGAGCTGGAAGGTCCGTGCAAGGACCATGCCGCGAAGGTCGCGGTAGTATGGGACAAGATCGCCCCGCTATTCCAGGAGCTTTCGCGTACCAC
The DNA here is from genome assembly GCF_056393505.1 of Corynebacterium sp. TUM25015. Lineage (NCBI taxonomy): Bacteria > Bacillati > Actinomycetota > Actinomycetes > Mycobacteriales > Corynebacteriaceae > Corynebacterium > Corynebacterium sp. TUM25015. The sequence continues at coordinate 452,500 of NZ_CM150783.1, forward strand.
GCCGATCGAAAAGGTCGTCAGCGTGAACATGATCGATGCCATGCCGCTAGTTAAGCGCCTGGCACTGAAACTGCCGATCAAGTCGCTGAAGGAAAAGCGTGAACAGCTGCACGCGGAGGCGCCGGGCACCATTCCTTTCTCTGAGCTGCAGAGCCCCAAGATGGGCGGCGACGGTGCCGATATTCAGAACTGCCCGGATACGAACCAGGACTCCCCTGCGTTCATCCTGTTCACCTCCGGCACAACCGGTAAGCCAAAGGGCGCACAGCTAACGCACGGCAACGTCATGTCCAATGTTGTCCAGGGGCGTTCTTGGATCAGTGGCATCGGCGAACGCGGCCAGGAAAAATTCCTCGCCGCCCTGCCACTGTTCCACATCTACGGACTGACGCTCACCGCTGCACTGGCTGTGTCCACCGGCGGAAAACTTCTGCTGCTGCCGAAGCCGGAGATCCCACTGATCGTGGACCAGCTGAAGCGCGAGGTTCCCACCTACATGCCAGGTGTGCCGACCCTGTATGACAAGATTCTGACGGCCGCCAAGGAGCACAACCTCGACCTGAGCGGCATCGCCAACGCGTTGTCCGGAGCCGCTCCCCTGCCAGTACACACCACCATGGAGTGGGAGAAGCAGACTGGCGGAAAGATCGTCGAAGGTTACGGTCTGACCGAGTCCGGACCGATCCTTGTGGCGAACCCCGTCACTCCGGAGCGTCGCGCAGGCTACATTGGCATCCCATTCCCGGATACTGAATTGCGCGTGGCTGACCCGGAGGACTTCAGCAAGACCGTGCCCGACGGCGAGGCCGGCGAGCTGCTGGCTCGCGGCCGCCAGGTGTTCAACGGGTACATCAACATCCCAGACGAGGATCAGCCTTTCCACGAGGACTGGTTCTGCACCGGCGACATGGCCGTAATGGAGCCGGATGGATTCATCAAGATCGTCTCGCGCATTAAGGAAATGATCATCACCGGCGGGTTCAACGTCTACCCAGCCGAGGTTGAAGAATTCCTCGAAGAGCACGAGCAGATCCAGAACGCCGGCGTGGTTGGTCTGCCACAGGACGACGGCTCCGAGGAAGTCGTCGCAGCGGTTGTCCTGGCGGATGGTGTCAGCGAGGCCGACTTCGACAAGGAAGCTGTGCGTGAGTGGGCTCGCGAGGGACTGACCCGCTACAAGGTGCCGCGCCGCTTCTTTGTGATCGATGAGATGCCGACCGATCTGATCGGCAAAATCCGGCGCCGCGAAGTAAAGGATCTAATTCTGACGATGCTGTAGTGGGGGCGTGAGGGCGTCGAAGAAAGGCGCCCTAGGCGTGGCCGGTGCGCTCGCGGTGCTTGCAACCGGGCCAGCAGCACGGGCGGCGCTTCCCCTCTTCGAGCTCTTCCCGAGTTCGGCGAATACGCCGGGCTCGGGTTTCGGCTTTCTTAGCGTCCGTGACCCAACAGATAAACTCGTTGCGACCAAGCGGAGTGAGACTTTCCCACAACTCAAGGATGCGAGCATCGGCGCGAAGGGCGGTGCCGAGATCTTCAGGCAGCGCGTGCACTACCCCGCCAGTGATACCTTCCCAGTTGAGCTGGGCGGATGCGGCCATGGTCGCCCCTTTCCTTTTCGTTTTAGAGCTCTGCCGTTTTAGAGCTCTATGAAAGAAAGCTACTGCCCTTCTAGCGGGGCACCAAGCGACGCAATGTCGCTATTTCGGGAATGTCCTAAAGAGAATTATCACCACTTAAACAAAAGCCCAGTTCAGAGTGCTGCAAAAAATTGGGCACCTGCAAACTCAGCGACACATTCCCGTTCTAGCGACATTGAACTGCTTGCGCGCCCCCAAAAGCCACCAAAGCAGGGACACATTCCCGTTCTAGCGACATTCAGGGGGTGGCTTGGAGCCGATTTGAGCAGCCAGCTAGTCGATACTCACGCCCACCCAGATTGGCTCCGGCTCCAGCACTACTCCGAAAGCCTCGTGTACCCCGGCGCGCACAGCCCGAGCCAATTCCACTACATCTTCGCTGGTGGCAGACCCGCGATTAGTCAGGGCAAGGGTGTGCTTAGTGGATAAAGATGCACGGTCATTACCCGGAACATGCCAGCCCTTGGCAAAGCCAGCACGCTCGATCAGCCACGCCGCCGAGAACTTGAACTGCTGCACGCCGCCAGCACCGCTACCCTTCACCGGATACAGCGGCATCGACTCCGCCTCCGCCTCGCCGCATCGCTCACGCACTGCAGCCACCACCGCATCGCGAGCCTCTTCACCAGTGACAATCGGGTTCGTAAAGAACGAACCGGCCGACCACGTATCGTGGTCCGGCGCATCCAGAACCATGCCCTTCCCGGCGCGCAACCCCAGCACAGCCTGTCGCACATCAGCGGCGGGCCGGCGGATCTCCCCGGCAGCAGCCTCATCTGCATCCACCCCCAGGCGCCGAGCCAGCTCGCCGAAACGCAACGGCACACTCAACCCATCGGTGGTCAGCTGGAATTCCACCGCCGTCACCACCGCCCGGGACGTGAACTTCAGGTTCGAGTACCTATATCCCAACTCCAACGCAGCTGGCTCAACCCATTCCAGCTCCCCGCTTGCCCGGTCGAACAACTGCACACGTCGCAGCACCTGAGCCACCTCTGCGCCATAAGCTCCCACATTCTGCACCGGCGTGGCTCCAACGGATCCAGGAATCCCGCTCAGGCATTCCAGTCCGCCGAGCCCAGCTTCAACGGTCGCCGCAACCAGCTGATCCCACTCGATGCCCGCAAACGCGCGCACCACACCGGTTTCGCGGTCAATCACAACCTCTACCTCGGATTTAGCCTCTCCATTGGCCTCGGCACCGGCGCCCTGGTTTTCGACGCCCGCTCCCCCGTCGCCGGCACTCATCAGCACCACGATCAACTGAGATACCTCATCCCCCTCGCCGACCACGAGGTTGGATCCTCCGCCGACGACCAAGAGTGGTTGCTTGTGGGCGTCAAGAAGAAAAACAACCTGGGCAACAGCCTCAGCCGACGAGCACACTACAACTCCGGCGGGCGCGGCGCCGATGCGCAAAGTAGTCATGTCGGCGAAAGAACGGCTGGTGACGTGCACGCCGGGGATGGCTGCGGAGTCGTTTACATTGCCGCGCAACCGCTCCAAAAGGTGCTGCGCGCGTTCTTCGGGCGTGATTTGTGCGAAGTTTGTCGAATCAGTCACACCACTAAAGGTAGTCTGTTGGCATGACTACTCACAGCGAGAACACTGCAACGATTAACTTCCCTATTGAAAAGGTTTACGAGGCACTCTCCTCTGCGAACTACTGGGCCTACGAAGCCGAGAACATTGGCGACGAGCCGGGCGAGGTGAACTCCTTCACCCCGGATCCGATCGAGGTCGTCCTCTACGAGCTGCTGCCGAAGTCCGCGCTGCCGGAGGCCGTGCGCGGCATGGTGTCCCAGGATCTGAAGCTCAAGCGCGTCGTCGAGTTCGGTCCGCTGGCTGACGGCACCACTACCGGCAAGGTCAACGCGGAGGTCAAGGGCGCTCCGGTTTCCTTCTCTGCAGACGTCACCCTGAATGGCAATGGCGACGCTTCCGAGCTGAAGGCCGACTGCGCCGTGGACGTGAAGATCCCTATGATGGGCGCCGTTTTGGAGCCCAAGGTCGCCGAGTGGGTCGAGGAGTTCCTGACCCGCGAAGCTTCTCTGATTCAGAAGTGGATCAGCGACAACGCTTAAGGACCGAACGCCTAAGGTTCGGGGCGTTCGCCTCAAAACCAACTCACTCTAGCTAACCCACCAAAACCGAAAGGCTCGGCTAACCCGCGTGGCTGACCACGCCCACAATCTCAAGGCCCGTTCGTGGAACACGGACGGCCCTGTTGGCGTACCTACCCGTGGCACCACCGGCTACAACCGACTACGCAAATCCGACCGGTGGCTGATAGCGCAGCCGCGAGTGCAAGCCCAACTGCGGAATGCGGTACTCCACGAACACCGCACTCCAGTGGCTGTAGACGTGGGATACGGAGCCTCCCACACCACTACTTGCGAGTGGGCTCGCTGGCTCCGTACGATCGCGCCCACTGTGGACGTTACGGGGTTGGAGATTGAGCCTTCCCGTGTGCTACCGGACCGTGAGGGCGTACATTTTGCCCTCGGGGGGTTCGAGCTGGCGGGGTTACAGGCCGACGTGGTGCGGGCTTTCAATGTGCTGCGGCAGTACGACGTAGACCAAGTCCAGGCTGCGTGGGACGTAATGCGCGCGAATCTGCGCCCCGGTGGGGTGATTATCGAGGGCACATGCGATGAGATCGGTCGTCGCTCATGCTGGGTTCTGCTCGACCAACAGGGGCCACAATCGCTGACCCTTGCTTGGGATCCACAGGACATAGAAACCCCGTCCGACCTTGCCGAACGCCTGCCGAAAGTCCTGATCCACCGGAATACTCCGGGGCATCGCATCTACGACGTCCTGGCCGAGCTCGACCGTTGCTGGGAGCACGCTGCTCCCTTGGCTGTCTTTGGCCCGCGGGTGCGGTGGCGCTCGGCAAAGCGGGAGTTCTTGGACTCTCTTGGCGACGCCTACCTCCCCGCGGCGCGGCTCAACCCGCGCCGCCGCCTGGCGGACAACTCAATAACTCTGCCATGGTCAGTGGTGTGCGAGTCTGTGGATTAATTGTCCGTTCCCTGACAAACACAGACGAAAGCTAAGATACGGGTTGGCACAATTTCGACGATAAGGAACACTGATACGGGTGACTACCCCACAAAACCCTTCACAGAATCCGAATCCGAACTCCGGCAACGGGGATCCAATCCCCAGCGGCGGTTTCGGCGGTTCCCACAATGACGAAAATCAGACGGCCGTCTGGAACAACAATGCGGGTAACGGCATGTCCGGAAACGCACCACAGTACGGCGGGCAACAGACTCGGCAGCCCCAGCAATACGGCGCGCAGCAGAATCAGCAGTATGGTGCCCAGCAGCATGGCGCACAGCCCTGGCAGTCGAACCAGCAGCCGCAATTCGGCCAGCCGGGTCAGGGTATGATCCAGCAGCCGAAGAAGAGGCATCTAGGGTTGAAGATCTTCATCAGCCTCCTCATCGTCATCGTCTTGCTCTTACTGCTCGCCGAGTTCGGTGTGCGGTGGTTCATGAAGGATCAAATTAAAGCCGGTTTCAAGGATCAGATGCAGGAATCCGGCATCTCTACTTCTGAGGATCCCAAGGTATCCTTCGGCACCTCACCCCTCCTATTGGGACTGGTGCAGCAAAAGATCCCTCAGATGACGGTCGACATTCCTTCTACGCTGGATATTTCCTACGAGGGGCAGGATAAATCCAAGCCGATTGTCAAGGGACAGCCTGCGGTGCACATGGAACTGCGAGACATCGAGTTTGACAGTCAGGATGCGAACAAGTCCACAGCAGGCGAGCTCAAGGGTCAAACGACCATCCCCAAGGAAATGCTCCTGGCACAAGCAAATGAGAGCGCCGACGATGACAAGAGCAGTGATCCAATCAGCGGGATGATGCAGCTTACTGACGTCAAGCCGAACCCGGATAAACAAACCCTGACCTTCGAAATCACCGGTGGTTTGGCTACTTTCGAGGTCAAGCCAACTGTCCAGGACGGCAAGATGAAAATGGAGATGGACAGCTTCTCCTTGCTGGGCTTCGAACTCCCGGAGTCTTTCACTAGCCAGCTGGAATCTCAGTTGGAGGATTCCGTCCCAACTGATTTGCAGGGCGGTATGAAGTTCGAGTCCATCAATGTAACCGACGCAGGTATGGAGATTCACCTGTACGGCCAGGACATTAGCCTTAACGAACTGGAATCAGATACCACAACCAACGGCGGAAACAGCGACAGCGGTTCTGGTGATTCCGGCAAGAACACCGATGTCACCCGCCCCTGGAAGAACGACGGCCCGGTAGGTTCCTCCGCCCTGGCGGCCTAACAGCCCTCCAACAGGCCTGGCTAGCTGCCCAGCACTTGCGCGGCAGCGGAAACACCCAGGCGCGTAGCCCCGGCCTCAATCATCGCCACGGCGGCCTTCCAGTCGCGGATACCACCAGAGGCCTTAATGCCCACCAGTCCCGCGGCGATGCGCTCTTCCTCCCCCATGCCGAATGGCGCTAGCTTCCCCAGCTTGCGCAGCTCGTCGGCCATAATGCTCACAGCCTCCACGCTCGCTCCACCAGCAGGGTGGAAACCCGTGGAGGTTTTCACATAATCCGCCCCGGCCTGCACACTCGCGCGCACAGCCGTGCGCAGCTGCTCCTCATCTAGCGCTGCAGACTCCAGGATTACCTTCAGCACCAACGGGTGCGGCACGGCCTCGCGCACGGTGATCAGTTCTCCGAGCAGCGCGTTTTGATCCTTCGCCAGCGCCGCGGCTACGTCGATCACCACGTCAATCTCGTCGGCGCCGCACTGCGCGGCATAACGCGCCTCAGTGGCCTTCACCAAGGAGGCATGCTTGCCGCTGGGGAACCCTGCCACGGTGGCGATGCGCAGCGTGGCGTCATCAACCAAAGAACCCACAGGCAGCATCGAGGGCGAGACGCACACCGCGCCACATCCCAAGTCGCTGGCTTCGCGGATCAAGGTGGCGACATCATCGCGCGAGGCTTCGGGCTTCAACAGAGTCGCATCCAGAATTGCGGCGACGGCCTCACGGCTCGGTTCAGCGCGGTCGAGCGGGCTCACCAGGAACCACCCGCATTATCCAGCACATCGCGGATTGCAGGGCGCACGTCCTGCCAGTAAATACCGACGATGACGGCTGCAATAATCCACAGCAGCTCGATGGAAATGAAGAAGCTAAGGATGGACAGCGCCACCGCAGCGCCCATCAGCATCGACCAGTTCTGCTTCTCGCGATCAATCACCGTAAAGGCATCGTCGCGGGTGCTAAGCAGCTGCGCCAGCCCGATTGCCGCCAGCACGAAAATCGCGACAGTCAGCGCCAGACTAATGCCCGAGTAGGCGTAATAGAACGCCGTGAAAACCGTATTCATGCCCCTCAGCCTAACGCAAAGATCAATTCAGTCAGGGAGTAAATCGCCAGGCCAGCTAATGCGCCCACGATCGTGCCGTTGACGCGAATAAACTGCAGGTCTTTGCCCACCATCAGCTCGATCTTGTCAGAGGCCTCCTGCGCGTCCCAGCGCTCGACCGTCTCGCCAATGATGCCGGTGACCTCGCCTGCGTAATTGTCGGCAAGGTAGCTGGCTGCTCCGACGATGCGGCGTTCTAGCTCTTCGCGGAGCTTCGGTTCTTCTTGGACTCGACGCCCATAGTCCTCCACCCATTGCGCGATCCTGCGACGCAGCAGGGAATCTGGGTCGCGGGACCAGGAGGTAAGTGTCACGCGGGCGGACTCCCACAGGCGGCCGGGCATTGCGGTGACAGGCCCGGAGGTCATTACATCGTTCTTGAACCCCTCAACGCGCGCAATCATCTTTTCGTCGTGTTGCAGGTCTTGGGAGAGTTGGTAAATGAACGAGCGCAGTTGGCGGCGGGCATCGTGGTTCGGGTCGCGGCGGACGTCGCCAGTGAATTCCACCAGTTCACGGTACACGCGGGAGCCGACGAGTTCGCGGACGAAGCGCGGTGCCCAGGTGGGTGTGCGCTCGTCGATGAGCCGCACGACGAAGTCCTCGGAGGTGCGGGCTTTATCGTCCATCCAGACGACGATTGCGTCGACGGCAGGCTCGGTGCGGCCTTCCTCGATGAGTTGCTCCAGGCCGCGGCCCAGGGGCGGGCCCCAGGTGGGTTCGCTGAGCTTGTCGATGACCAGGGCGCGGAGGACTTGCTCTGCTTCTGCGGGATTGATGCCGTTGACTGTGAGGTCGATGATCTTTCCGACTTCCTGGGAGACGCGCTGCGCCCCACCCCCATCGACGACCCAGTTGCTGGCGCGTTGTGGAATGCGTGCCTTGCGAAGCTTGTCGCTGATGAGAGCGGCATTGAGGAAGTTTTCGCCAACGAATTCGCTGAGCGCGTGGCCGACTTGATCCTTCTTGCGCTTGATGATGGCCGTGTGGGGGATGGGGATGTGCAGCGGGTGGCGGAATAGCGCGGTGACGGCGAACCAGTCGGCGAGTGCGCCGACCATACCGGCTTCGCTAGCTGCGCGAACGTAGCCGATCCAGGCACCGGGGTTGCCCTGGTATTCGAGCCAGCGCATGGTGATGTAGATCAGGGTGGCGATGACCAGGAGGCCAGTGGCGATGGTCTTATGCTTTCTCAACTCGGCTCGGCGAGCAGCTTCGGTGGCAGGATCTGGCCCGGGCACTTGGGACAGTGGTGAGTCCAAGTGTGGTGATGCCAGGGCGGCCTGTGGCGATGACGGCCTGGGGGTCTGGGGCGATGTTGGCTGGGCCGCTGGTTGCTGCTGATGCACAGGCTCGGGTCGGCCTGATGCAGTGGAGTTTTCGGAAGCAGTCATTGTTCAATTATGGCACCACTTGGGGCGTCAATATGGGTCCCGTTGGGTTCCAGCGATCACCGCATGTGCTGGTTGCCAGTGCGGGTACACTGCGGCGATGTCGCTAGATCGGGAATGCGTTAAAGACAACCCTTCTCATTTATCCAAAACTCCTGGTCAGAGCGCTGACTATTTTCGGAAGTCGGGTAGCTGGGCGTACACATTCCCGTTCTAACGACATGCCCCCTGCCAACCCACAACCACACTGGGCAAAGCAAAACCGCGCCGCCCAAGAGGAGCGACGCGGTCTACGCAAATGGAGGTGCATGCAAGCACCGGCAGACGGTGCTTAGCGGCGACTAGCCGACGCTAGATGATGCGCCCAGAGCGACTCTTGTACGCGCGGTAGTTCTTGCGACCTGCGCGGATGCACGCAGAACCCGCAACAACAGCAACCACGGACATGACAATGCCGATGATGAGGTACAGCATGCCGTCTTCCTGAGTGCCGGACATGTTGGTAGCCAGACCGAACACGATGGTACCCAGACCCGGCATCAGCAGCAGCCAAAAGCCCATGCCGATCCAAGTAAGGGAGCGCTGCAGGGAAGAGTGCGGCGCATCAAAGCTGGACGGCTGGTAGCCATCAACGTAGTAACGCTCCATGTGCAGGTTCTCACTGAGTGCCATGGTTCTCTCCTACTTTCCTGATACTTATCTTGGAGTTGATCTTAGTCATCCTTGCCGCGGAAAGCGGCACGGGTGCGTTCCTTTGTGATAGCTGCCACAGCCGTCAGCGGGATACCCGCCGGGCAGACGTCAGCGCACTCGCCGTACAGCGAGCAAGGACCGAAGGTTCCCTCGACCTCATCAACCATCTTGCGGGCGCGGAGACCGCGCTCCTCGCGACCCAGCGGAGACAGCGTCAGGTGTACCAGCTTTGCGCCGGTGAACAGGTGAGCCGCACCATTCGGGCACGCTGCAACACAGGCACCACAGCCGATGCAGGCTGCGTGATCCAGAGCCTTCTCAGCGTCAGAGTGGTTAACCATCAGGGAGTCAGCGTCCGGGGCAGTGCCGGCCATGACGGAGACGAAGCCACCCTTTTCCATCACGCGATCCAGTGCGGAGCGGTCGACGACCATGTCCTTGATCACCGGGTATGCGGCAGAGCGCAGCGGCTCCAGCTTGATGGTGTCACCATCGTTGAAGGAGAGCAGGCGCTGCTGGCAAGCAGGCTTGTTCTTGTCCGGGCCGTGGGGGCGGTCGTTGACCATCAGGCCACAGGTACCGCAGATGCCCTCGCGGCAATCCGAGGCGAAAGCGAAGGGCTCCTTGCCCGCCTCAACGTAATTGTTGTTTACGTGGTCAAGCAGCTCCAGGATGGACATCTGCTCGGCAGCGTCATCAACGTCAACAGACTCGAAGTGGCCTTCGGCATTCGGGCCCGCCTGACGCCAGATTTCAAGATGCAGTTTCATTACTTGTAATTCCTTGTCATCAGCGGGATACGGTCGAAGTACAGGGGCTCGGAGTGGCGGATGAACTTGTTCTCGCCATTCGGCTCCCAAGCGGAAACGAAGCACCAGTTGTCATCGTCACGCTCTGCCTCGCCGTCTTCGGACAGGTGGTCATCGCGGTAGTGGGCACCACAGGACTCGTCGCGATCCAGTGCGTCCACGCACATTAGCTCGCCCAGATCCAGGTAGTCGGCAACGCGGGTTGCGTACTCGAGGGTCTGGTTCATCTCCTCGGTACCGCCCGGGATGTGCAGGTTAGCCCAGAAGTCCTTGCGCAGGGCGCGGATCTTCTCGATGCCGTCCTTCATGTCCTTCACGTTGCGGGACACACCACAGGAGAAGTACAGGATCTCGCCAAGCTGGCGGTGGTAGTACTCCGGGCCGTGCGGGTTGTCACCCTTGATGCTGGTCAGACGCTCGATGCGATCCTTTGCACGCTGCAGAGCTTCCTGTGCGGCAGGGGAATCCGCAGCCGGGATCTCCTCGCCGAGGTGCGGCGCCAGGTAGTTCGGGATGGTGAACGGCAGAGTGAACCAGCCCTCCACGGAGGAGGACAGCAGGGAGTTAGCTCCCAGGCGGTTCGCACCGTGGTACATCCAGGAGGACTCACCAGAGCAGAACAGACCGTCGATGGACGTCATTTCGTTAAAGTCGGTCCACAGGCCACCCATGGTGTAGTGGCAGGTCGGGGCAATGCGCATCGGGGTCTCGTAAGCGGACTCGCCGATGGCCTCTTCGTACATCTGGATCAGGTTGGAGTAACGCTCACGAATGGTGTCCTTGCCCAGGCGCTGGATAGCGTCGCCCAGATCCAGGTACACGGAGTTATTCATCGGCCCCACGCCGTAGCCAGCGTTGATCTGCTGAGCGTTAGCACGGGAAGCGATGTCACGCGGAACCAGGTTGCCGAAGGCCGGGTAGCGGCGCTCCAAGAAGTAATCGCGCTCATCTTCCGGAATATCGTTCGGCTTGCGGTCGTCGCCCTTCTTCTTCGGGGTCCAGATGCGGCCGTCGTTACGCAGCGACTCGGACATCAGGATCGTCTTGGACTGCCAGGTGGAGTTCACCGGCAGGCCCGTCGGGTGGAACTGGACGAAGGACGGGGACGCCATGTAGGCACCCAGCTCGTAGGCGCGCATGATAGCCGAGGCGTTGGAGTTCTTGGCCAGCGTGGACATGTGGTACACGTTGCCGTAACCGCCAGTAGCCAGCACGGTTGCGTGGCCGGTGTGAGCCTTCAGCTCGCCGGTCAGCAGGTTGCGCATGATAACGCCCTCACAACGGCCATCCTTGACGATCAGGTCAACGAGGTCGTTGTGGGTGAAGATCTCCACGTGGCCGGCACCGATCTGGCGGTACAGCGCAGAAGTGGTAGCCAGCTGCAGCTGCTGACCTGTTTGACCACGGGTGTAGTAGGTGCGGGAAACCTGCACACCACCGAAGGAACGGGTGGCCAGGGTGCCGCCGTACTCGCGGGAGAACGGAGCGCCCACGGCGTTCATGTGGTCGATAACCTTCGGGGACTCCATGGCCAGACGCCAGCAATCGTTCTCGCGGCAACGGTAGTCGCCACCCTTGACGGTGTCCTTCGCGTGCAGGTAGGTGGAGTCGTTATCCAGCTTCTTACCGCGGGAGGAGTTCACACCGCCCTGCGCGGCAATGGAGTGCGCGCGACGCGGGGAGTCGTGGTAGGTAAACACCTTCACGTCGTAGCCTAGCTCGCCCAGTGCGGCAGCTGCAGCGCCACCGGCCAGGCCAGTGCCGACGATGAGAATGCGGAACTTGTTGCGGTTCAGCGGGGACACCATGCCGAAGTGTTCCTTGGCGTACTGCCACTGCTTATCCTGGCTGACCGCGTGCGGTGCGTTATCCTTCAGCACCTTGCCGACGGTCACACCCTCCACGACAGATTCCGGTGCGGTGAAAGCCGCTACGGCCTTGTCGTAGTCGAAGTCCGCGGTCTGATTGTGCGGGTGGTTAGTTACTTCGCTCATTTAACTCTCTTCTCCTTGAAATCAGACTCGCCGTTATTGTCCAACCGGGACGAACGAGGCCTGATCAACCAACCCAAACATCACAGCCAGCGGGATGGAGATGTTGCCGATCATCACGATCGCGGGCAGCAGGTAAGCGATCCACAGCATGACCTTGCGGGTGCGGTGGCCAGTGATGCCCAGGTCCGAGGTAGCAGTCCAGATGCCGTGGGACAGGTGCATAAACAGGATCAGCATCGCCAGGATGTAGAAGATAGCCACAGCCGGGCGATCGAAGGATGCAACCAGGTTCTGGAACGCGGCGTGTGCACCGTCAACCGGACCCTGGAAGTCCTCAGAAGCGACCGGCTTCACGCCCATCGTCAGATCCAGGATGTGGAAGATAATGAACAGCAGCAGCACGATACCGGTAACGATCATGCTGCGTGCGGTGAACGTGTTCCAGCTGCTGACCATTCCCTTGCGGCGGTAGCGGCCACGGGACTGGTGTCCACGGCTGGTCAGCGCGAAAGCACACCAAACGTGCAGGATCAGGGAAACCAGCAGCACGATACGAGCAACCCACAGGAAGGACTCGTGCGGCAGCAGCGGGTAACCAAATTCACGCAGGAAGTCGGCGTAGGTATTGAAGGATTCGGCCCCCATGTAAACCTTCAGGTTTCCAACCATGTGAACCAGGACGAACAGCGCGAAGATGATGCCCGTGATGGCCATCGTCAGCTTCATCGCCCACGAAGGGAAGCCTGGCTTCTCGCGCAGGCTCGAAGTTCTCAGTTTTCCGTGAGCGATTGCCTCACGGTCGTCATATTTAACAGTCATGGCACCTCCAGTGTCATAGACACTGTAAATCTTGCGACCCCCCTCGGACTACTTGTGTACCTGCAGATTCACCCACTTACACCCCGTTATGGGGTATGACATTTTCGCAATATAAGCCTTGCAAAAATACGACTAACGGTACATCCGTACTGTTAAGTTCGTTATGAGAGGTGGTCATAGCGTTGCGTCACACTGGTCACACGACTTTCGTGCCACTCTTGACTATTTTTATTAATGACGCCACACTCCCACCCCTTAGGCTGCTCCCCCACTAAACAAGCAACTCGGAATACGTATCCCCGGGGACGGTAGGCGTCAATAAATATATATTTTTATAAGTTTACCCGGTGGTCCGGAGTGCCGGCTGGAAAGTCACTATCGGCGCGATGTTCACTGAGCAACGTCTGCCCCTTAACAATGACGGGCTCATGACCGACAACAACTTCCTCACCCATGACCCAAATCGGACCAACCTTGTGGTCGCCTTCCTCAACTACCAGCTCCACTTCACCGGGGCGGACTTCTACACGCAGACGCTCGCCATGCAGGGTGATGTGGTAAGTCAAAGATTCCCACTCATCCGGCAGGCGCGGATCAATCGTGTACTGCCCATAGAAATCACGGAAACCGCCGAAACCATGGGTCAGCGCCGTCCACGCGCCACCACACGAGGCGATGTGGACACCGTCCGAGGCATTGTGGTGCAAGTCACCCATATCCACGAATAGACCGCGGTAGAAAAACTCCTCTGCTTTTTCTTTGTAACCCAGCTCTGCAGCGATGATGGATTGCACGACCGCAGAAAGGGTGGAATCACCCGTGGTCAGAATGTCGTAGTAGTCGTAGTCCGCACGCTTAACCTCTGTGGAGAAACGCTGCCCCTGTAGGAATAGCGCCAGCACCACGTCGGCCTGCTTCAGAATCTGATAGCGGTAGATCGTCAACGGGTGATAGTGCAGCAGCAGCGGCCGCTTTGGCCCCACTTCCGGATCATCGAGATCCCAAATGCGGCGATGCAGGAACTGATCGTCCTGGGGGTTAACCTGCAACTCCTCGTTGAAAGGGATGTACATGCAATCAGCGGCCTTGCGCCACAAATCCACCTCGGCAACCGTGATGTTCTTCAGATGCTGTAGGTTGCGATATTCCTCCGGTCGCTCTTCCCTCATCTGGCGCACCACTGCCGCCGCAACTTCCAGGTTGTACTGAGCCATCACGTTTGTGTACAGGTTGTTGTTCACCACGGTGGTGTACTCGTCCGGGCCGGTCACGGAGTGGATCTCGAACTTGTCCTGTTGGCTGTTGAAGAAGCCAATGGACATCCAGAAGCGAGCGGTTTCCACCAGCAGGCTGATCCCCTGCTGCAGCAAAAATTCCGTATCGCCGGTGGCATAGACGTATTTCATAAGGGAAAACGCAATGTCAGCATCGATGTGATACTGCGCGGTTCCCGCAGCGTAGTAAGCCGAGGACTCCTGGCCATTGATGGTTCGCCAGGGGAAAAGCGCGCCATCGTGCGAGAGCTCCAGCGCACGCTGTTTGGCGGCAGGCAGCATGTCATAGCGGAAGCGCAGGGCATTTCGAGCCAGGTTGGGGTTGGTGTAGCACAGGAACGGCATGACGTAGATTTCCGTATCCCAAAAGTAGTGTCCGCCGTAGCCGGAGCCGGTCATGCCCTTCGCCGGGATTCCGTTGGTTTCCGCGCGCGCAGAGGCCTGGATCAGTTGGAAGATATTCCAACGCACTGCCTGCTGCAGAGCAGGCTGCCCCTCAATGCGCACATCAGAGCGTTCCCAGAAGCGAGCAAGCCATTCGGCTTGGTTATCCATCAAGTTGCTAAAGCCCACCGATTTCGCACGGTTGATCGTACGCGCGCAGCGGAACGCGAGCTCCTGCGGGGCGACGTGGCGGGAAGAGTGATACGCCGTGTACTTCTCCAGGCGCATCTTCATGCCTTTCCTGCCGTTGAGGTGGTACGTTACGCGCGCAACGTCCTCTTCCACCTCCGTGGAAACCTCCACGCCGGTATCCATGCCCACGTCTGCATCATCTACAGGGTTATCGACTTCCAGAATGTGGTCCATGGACACGGTGACGGTCATGCCCGAGTGGTTGATCTGGTAACCCAACGTCGCGCGTTCCGGCTCTGTACTGGACTGGTACTTGGGGATGAAGACGCGATCCTGGAACTGCTCGCCCTTGCGCGGATCAAAGCCTTCTTCGCCCGCTACGCGGGCATTATTATCCGGGAACTCCCCCTGCCCATCCTCACGGTTCAGCAGCTGAGAGGAAACCACCACTGCGGCCGGTGCATCCAGCAGCTCGACTTCCAAGGACTGCAAAGCCAGGTGGCGCTCTTGGAAGCTCACCATGCGCTCGGAGGTCACGCGCACATGCTTGCCACCTGGAGTGCGCCAGACCAAGCTGCGGCGCAACACACCTTCGCGGAAGTCCAGGCTGCGGTTGTATTCCATAACCTCCGCGTTGCCCAGGCGCAGCGGCTCGTCATCGATATACAGGCGCATGGCTTTGGCATCCGGCACAGAAACGATGCTCTGGCCTGTACGCGCCAAACCGTAGGCATCCTCGGCATGCTCAATATCCCAGGTCTCATGCACACCGTTGATGAAGGTGCCGTGAGTCTTGGAATCGCGCCCTTCCTCCGGGTTTCCGCGCAATCCCAGGTAGCCATTGGATAGCGCAAAGAGGGTCTCGGCAACACCCAAATCCATGAAGTTGGGGCGCGTCTCGACCAGCGCCCACTCGTCGACCGGGTTGTTATCCCGATCCACTGCCTCCAGCGGGTTCACAGCACTGTGCTTCATGTCTGCGCGGAATCCCTCCGCACGCAGGTCGCCGTCGTCGATAGGGCGCTTAAAGCCGGTCTCTGCGCCTTCGCGCCGAGTGGCAAGGTAATCCTTTAGACGCTGGTCAGCAGGGGTGCGCTTGGTCTTTCTTTGGGCGTTGATTCCCATGTTGTTCTGCGATTCTCCGAGTCGTTAATTAAAAATTCTTTGGTTAAAGCGTCTCTTTGGCGCGATCTATCCCAGCAGATCCGCTAGATCGTCAACCACGATATCCGCACCGTGGTCACGCAGCGCCTCTGCACCAGCTCCGCGATCCACGCCAATGACCAACCCGAACTGTCCCGCTTTTCCACTGGCCACACCACTGGTGGCATCTTCTACCACCACTGCATTCGAAGCGCTCGCACCGAGCTGCTGCGCACCGTACAGGTACGTGTCTGGTGCGGGCTTACCTGGTAGCTCTTTTTCTGACGCCACCACGCCATCCACTACCACCTCAAACCGATCGAGCAGCCCCGCTGCTTGCAGCACCGGACGCGCGTTCTTGGAGGAGGAAACAATAGCGATCTTTGGGGTCTTCTCCCCTGCTGTAGCGCGTTCCTGGATAGCATCGAGCAGTCGCACGGAGCCCTGGTAGGGCTGTACGCCTTCTTCCACCAGTTTCAGAAAGTCCTCGTTCTTCCGCGCACCCAAGCCGTGGATCGTATCCTCCTCCGCATTGTCTTCCGGGGTACCCGCCGGAAGCTCGATGTCTCTGCTGGCCAGAAGTGCGGCTACGCCCTCGTCGCGGCGGCGTCCATCCAGGTAGTCGAAGTAATCCTGTTCGGTATATGGCCGCGCGCCTTTGGATTCCAAGAACGCGGTGAACATCCGTGCCCACGCCTGGCGGTGGAGCTCGGCGGTGGGGGTGATCACGCCGTCGAGGTCGAAAAGTACGGCGTCAAAATCAAAAAGAGAGCGGTCGAGTGAACTCCCAAAGGTGGTGACAGACAAGTCGGAGGCTCCTTCCGGGGCGCCTTGTTGTGCGTGCTTGTTGATGTCTATTTTTCGTGCGTCCACCAGTCTAGCCAGGGGATCGGACACCTGTCCGGGCAAGGAAAACCGCCGGGTGAGGCGGGCTCACACCGGCGGTTAGATCCGTATCGCTTTAGGCGATGCCGTTCTTTTCCTTGAACTCCAGGCGACGGGCGTGCAGAATCGGCTCAGTATAACCAGCCGGCTGCTCCAGCCCCTTAAACACCAAATCCTTCGCAGCCTGGAAAGCCACCGACTCATCAAAGTTCGGAGCCATGTTGCGGTAGTTCGCATCACCAGCGTTCTGCTCATCCACCTTCGCAGCCATACGCTGCAAAGACTCCAGAACCTGCTCCTCGGTCACCACGCCGTGCTTCAACCAGTTAGCCAAGTGCTGGGAGTTAATACGGCAGGTAGCGCGATCCTCCATCAAGTCAATGTCGTGGATATCCGGGATCTTAGAGCAACCAACACCCTGCTCCACCCAGCGAACCACATAACCCAGAATGGACTGGGAGTTGTTATCGATCTCCTCGGCGATCTCCTCCGCAGACCAGTCAGCGGACTCCGCCACCGGAATGGTCAGGATGTCACCCAGCGTCTCACGACGACCCTCGGTACGCAGCTTGTCCTGCACCTCGAAAACATCCACCTCGTGGTAGTGGGTTGCGTGAAGTGTTGCACCCGTCGGGGACGGAACCCATGCAGTAGACGCGCCCTCCTTCGGCTGGCCAATCTTCTGCGCCAGCATGTCAGCCATCAACTCGGTCTTAGCCCACATGCCCTTACCGATCTGTGCCTTACCCGGCAGGCCATGAGCCAGACCAGCATCAACGTTATTGTCCTCGTATGCCAGCTTCCACGGTGCGGTCTGCAGATCTGCCTTACGCACCATCGGACCAGCCAGCATAGAGGTGTGGATCTCATCACCAGTGCGGTCCAGGAAACCGGTGTTGATGAACGCCAGGCGCTCCTTAACCTGCGCAATGCAGGCATCCAAGTTGGCAGTGGTACGACGCTCCTCATCCATCACACCAACCTTCAGGGTGAAACGCTCCAGACCCAGCAGATCCTCCACCGCACCGAACAGATCATTGGTGAACGCAACCTCCTCCGGGCCGTGCTGCTTCGGCTTCACAATGTAGATCGAACCGTTGCGGGAGTTACGACGCGGGTTGTTCTCATCCAGACCCGGGATCGCAGCAGCCGAAGTAATAACGGCATCCATGATGCCCTCAAAGATCTCCTCACCGTTCTGATCCAGGATCGCCGGATTCTGCATCAGGTGACCAACATTACGCACGAACAGCAGGGAACGGCCGTGCAGACGCAGCTCCTCACCATCGCGGGAGGTAAACACGCGATCCTCGTTCAGCTTACGGGTGAAGGTCTTGCCGCCCTTCTGAACCTCCTCGGTCAGGTTGCCGGTGTTCAGGCCCAGCCAGTTGCGGTAACCCAGGGTCTTGTCGGTTGCGTCGACAGCGGCGACGGAGTCCTCGAAGTCCATGATGGTGGAGATTGCGGACTCGAGGTTCAGGTCCTTGACGCCAGCCTTGTCGGTCTTGCCGATCGGGGATTCCGGGTCGATCTGAATGTCGATGTACAACCCATTGTTGTACAGCAGAATGTCGGTCGGGTTAGCCTTGTCGCCGGCGTAACCTGCGTATACCTCTGGCTCGCGCAGGTGAACGTCATTGCCGTCGATGGTGGCGGTGAACTGGCCGGACTCAACCGCGTACTTGGTGACGTCCTTGTGAGAGCCAGATTCCAGCGGTACAACGCGGTCCAGGAACTCGCGACCCCACTCGATGACCTTGTCACCGCGAACCTTGTTGTAGCCGGTGCCCTTTTCCTGGCCGTTGTCCTCGGAGATAGCGTCGGTGCCGTAGAGGGCGTCGTACAGGGAACCCCAGCGGGCGTTCGCCGCGTTCAGCGCGAAGCGGGCGTTCAGGATCGGCACAACCAGCTGCGGACCGCCGGTGGTTCCAACCTCCGGGTCAATGTTCTGGGTCTTAATCTCGAACTCGCCCGGCTCGTCAACCAGGTAGCCGATCTCCTTCAGGAACGCGGTGTACTCCTCCGGGTTCTGTGCACCCTTGTGGTCGGCGTACCAGGCATCCATCTTCTCCTGCAGCTCGTCGCGAGTGTTCAGCAGCTCGCGGTTACGCGGGGTGTACTCCTCGACGATCTTGCCGAAGCCATCCCAGAACTTCTCCTGCTCCTCGGCGGAATCCTTGCCAATGACAGGAAGTACCTCGGTGTTCACGAAGTCGTAAAGGGTCTTGGCAACCTGAAGGCCGCCGGCGGTTACACGCTCGGTCTGGGTCATGGTGACTCCTCACTTATTGGTCGATCTACCTATTCAAAGGTCTCTACTCACAAAGACTAGGTGACTTCCCTCACCATGGGCACGAAGTTGGTTATAGATCGCACTTTTCTCACCCCCACAGACGGGGACTTTCGGGCATGACTATTTCTCTTTTTCTTTTTGACGCCGCGTCTCATCCCGTGGCGCACCACACCTATAAGTCCAGCAAGAGAGCCAGATCACGTTCTAACCCTGGGGCGTCATTAAGAAACAGTAGGGAGAAAAACTTCACAAAATTAACAAAAAGAGTGACCACCCCCACACATAAATATCCGCCTGACCGGCATTGACGCGGTTATTTGGGTTGGTACTCTCATAGGCAGAGACACGAAACGCAGACTTCACCTAACGGTGACGTTAGGCCTCCGAGTGTGCGAATCGCTGTCCCCCCGCCAGGAACCCCCGGGCAGGGACCAAGACATAACTCTCCCCTTAATTAGTAAGGAAGTGACCCCTACATGTCGAACGTCGGCAAGGCACGTACCGCTGAAGAAATCCAGAAGGACTGGGACGAGAACCCCCGTTGGGCTAACGTCGAGCGCGATTACACCGCAGAGCAGGTCGCTGAGCTGCAGGGCACCGTTGTTGAAGAGCACACCCTGGCACGCCGCGGCGCTGAGATCCTGTGGGAAGCAGTCAACAAGGATGACGATTCCTACATCAACGCTCTGGGCGCACTGACCGGTAACCAGGCTGTTCAGCAGGTCCGCGCAGGCCTGAAGGCTGTTTACCTGTCCGGTTGGCAGGTCGCTGGTGACGCCAACCTGTCCGGCCACACCTACCCCGACCAGTCCCTGTACCCGGCTAACTCCGTTCCGTCTGTTGTTCAGCGCATCAACAACGCGCTGTCCCGCGCTGACGAGATCGCTCGCGTTGAGGGCGACACCTCCGTTGACAACTGGCTGGTTCCGATCGTTGCTGACGGCGAAGCTGGCTTCGGTGGCGCACTGAACGTTTACGAGCTGCAGAAGGCCATGATCAAGGCCGGCGCTGCAGGTACCCACTGGGAGGACCAGCTGGCCTCCGAGAAGAAGTGTGGCCACCTGGGCGGCAAGGTTCTGATCCCGACCCAGCAGCACATCCGTACCCTGAACTCCGCACGTCTAGCAGCTGACGTTGCCAACACCCCGACCCTGGTTGTTGCTCGTACCGACGCTGAGGCCGCTACCCTGCTGACCTCCGACGTTGACGATCGCGACAAGCCGTTCCTGACCGGCGGCCGCACCGCTGAGGGCTTCTACAACGTCCAGAACGGCATCGAGCCTTGCATCGCTCGTGCGAAGGCATACGCTCCGTACGCCGACCTGATCTGGATGGAGACCGGCACCCCGGACCTGGAGCTGGCTAAGAAGTTCGCTGAGGCCGTTCGCTCCGAGTTCCCGGATCAGCTGCTGGCTTACAACTGCTCCCCGTCCTTCAACTGGTCTGCACACCTGGACGACGACACCATCGCCAAGTTCCAGAACGAGCTGGGCGCAATGGGCTTCAAGTTCCAGTTCATCACCCTGGCTGGCTTCCACGCTCTGAACCACTCCATGTTCGACCTGGCTTACGGCTACGCCCGCAACCAGATGTCCGCTTTCGTGGAGCTGCAGAACCGCGAGTTCGCTTCCGCCAAGGAGCGCGGCTTCACCGCTGTGAAGCACCAGCGCGAGGTCGGTGCAGGCTACTTCGACAAGATTGCCACCACCGTCGACCCGAACTCCTCCACCACCGCCCTGAAGGGCTCCACCGAGGAGGGCCAGTTCCACTAAGCCGCTTGCTCTCCAAGCGCTAGGAACTAGCTGCGCGGGCTTCTAGGCCTGTGACATGCTCAAACCCCGGTCAGCACGCAAGTGCTGGCCGGGGTTTCTCTTTCGGTTTGAACTCGCATACTCACCTGGGCGTCTTACTTGAGCCCCAGACCAGGCCGCGGGGAATATACTGGTGAACACCATGGCCAAACGGACTGAACCAACACGAGGATCACAAAACAGAGGCGGCGGAAACTCCACCGCCGAGACAGGCGCAGAGCGCCCCTTTGTTGGTTCCCGCCTCCGCCAACTGCGCAAGGAACGCGGAATCTCCCAGGCACGCCTAGCCGAGATCCTGGACCTCTCCGCCAGCTACGTAAACCAGATCGAGCACGACGGACGCCCGCTAACCACCGCCGTGTTGGAGCGCATCACCGCTGCATTCGGCATCGACCCAACCTTCTTCGCAGATCAAGATTCCACCCGCCTCCTTGCGGAAATCCAAGATGTCACCCTCGATCCGGAAATCAGCCCCACCCCGGCGGATGTCACCGAACTAGCCGCGCTTGTAAAGAACCACCCAGATCTCGCGCGTGCCTTCGTGGATCTACACTCCCGCTACCGCAATGTCTCGGATACGCTCTCACTGCTCACAGAGGAGCGTGTGCAGGGATCCGCCATCCTCTCCATCACTCCCAAGGGTGAACTCTTCGGGCGAGCCTCCGGGCCAGAAGCGTTCTCTATGCCACACGATGAAGTCCGCGATTTCTTCTACGCCAGGCAGAACTACATCGATGTTCTCGATGTGGCGGCGGAAAAGTTGGCGTCCAAAATAAACATCGGGGCGAACCAGATACACCACACCGAACAGATCATCGCCGAGCGCCTACAACAGGTACACCAAGTACAGGTGATTTACTCGCGAGACCTGGGCGACACGCAGCACAAGTTCGACCCGCAGAAAAAGACACTCCACGTGTCGTCGAAGATGCGCCCCGGGCAGATTGCGTTCCGACTGGCTACAGAGTTGGCCTACCTGGAAGCGGGCACAACGATCGACTCGCTGGTGGAGCTGGGGCACTTCCAATCCGAAGAATCCCGCGCGCTGGCGCGCCGTGGCTTAGCTAGCTATTATGCCGCCGCACTTCTGCTGCCCTACCGGCAGTTCCACAGCTCGGCCGAAGAATCGCGCTACGACCTCGAATTCCTCATGCGCGAATACGGCGTGGGCTACGAGACCGTCTGCCACCGTCTTTCCAGCTTGCAGCGCCCCAGCCTCCGTGGCGTGCCCTGGACCTTTGTGCGCGTGGACCGTGCGGGCAACATGTCCAAACGCCAGTCAGCGACAGGCCTACACCTATCGAACTCGGGTGGCACGTGCCCACTGTGGAATGTGTACGAGACGTTTAGCTACCCCGGCAAGATCATGCGGCAGATCGCGCAGATGCCGGACGGGAGAACCTACCTGTGGATCGCGCGCACCGTGAACCACCACCGCGCGGCCTGGGGCCAGCCGGGAAAGATGTTCGCCATCGGGCTGGGCTGCGAGCTGCGGCACGCCGACCGAACGGTGTATTCGGATGGGTTGGATCTGAAGGATACGTCCGCGGCGGTGCCAATCGGCTCCGGCTGCCGACTGTGCCCGCGCGACAATTGTCCGCAGCGCGCGTTTCCACCGATCCACCGCTCGTTGGAGATCGACCCGCACCGTTCGAGCGTGTCGCCGTACTAGTACTAGCCCGTGCGATGAGGAGCCCCGCAATGAGGGGCTAATCGCCGTCGAAGAGACCAACGATCTGCCTGCGCTGCAGCTCCCGACGGTTATATGTTGCCTCTCGCACGGATTCGTCGGTATCGAAGCTCGAGCCGAGTGCTCCGCCGAGTGTACCTAGTGACGCCGCAAACCATGCCAGCGTCAAATAATCCAGCGGCGTGATAGTGGAGTTCACCTTGTTTTCAAAGAAGGGCACCGGCACAACCGCGGCGCTGACCAGCAGCATCGTCAGGTAGATCAGGGCATAGACGCCGGTAGCGGAGATCAGCACCGTGCCGATGGTGGCCAGGTTATCCATCCGGGCGCGCCACCACTCGACACTGTCGGAGGAAGCCTGTGTGGAGGTTGCATCGGCGCCGACGCTCAACACGGACGGTTCCGCCTTACGGCTATATCCCCCATTCCACAGGCCGTTCTTGTAGATCAACCAGAAGGTCAGGAGAGTAATGGAAAGGATGGTGATCATGATCTGCCGCCACGGGCTGATCAGGTAGGACATCTCCCACACAGAACCATAAAAGATGCCGAAACCGCCTGTGGCCACGCCCGTGGCCAGGCAGCTGGAGAGCACCTTGAGCAATTGGCCGGGACGGTTGCCGCGGATCATTCCCAACAGCAGGCGCAGGGTGCGCCCACGGCCTTCGAGTACGCGGGTGGTATCGGCCTCTACGTCGCCGCCCTCGATCTCGTCTACGCCTTTTTCGCGCTGGCCAGCTCCGGCGTGCTTGCCGCAGACCAGGCGCGACAGCTCCTGCCACAGTCCTTCTTTGGCTCGCAGCAGGCCAAAGGCAGGCAGGCACAACATGGTGGCCTTGCCCTGCTCGACGGTCTGGCTGATTACCGGCCTGCGGGTGGTCAGCGGCAGGTCGGTGACGTACACCAGCCGATCCCAGCCGTAGTCGCGTAGGATTCCGGGGGCAGTGTCGGCGAGGCGGACGTTTCCGAACTCGTCCATCGGCAGCGTTCCGGTGCGGAATTCGAGGATGGGTTTGGTCCCGGAGACGTGATTCTCCGAGGCCTTAGCGAGCTGTTGGAGCATGGCGCGCACACGCACCGCTGGCAGTCCTCGGTCTGCCAGCAAGCCAATCTTCTCTGGCAAGTCTGGGCACCAATCGTGGCAGGGGAAGGATTTGCCCGAAATCCTACTCCACCTGCACCTAACCAGGGAAATACTGGCCGATCGAACCTTCTTAGAGGTTGATCATGTGCCCGCCGGCGATGCCGTGGGCGGCTTCCTTCATTGCCTCCGACAGGGTCGGGTGCGTGTGAACGTTGCGGGAAATCTCCTCAGCCGTCAGGTCGAAGCGCTGTGCCAGAGTCAGCTCCGGCAGCAGCTCAGAGACATCCGGGCCGACCATGTGAGCACCTAGCAGTTCGCCGTACTCAGCGTCTGCCACCAGCTTCACGAAGCCCACGCCGTGGCCCAGGCCCTGTGCCTTGCCGTTTGCGGTGTAAGGGAAGGTAGCGACCTTCACCTCACGGCCTTCCTCCTCTGCCTGCTTCTTGGCAGCTTCCTCGGTGTAACCGAAGGAAGCAACCTGCGGGAAGCAGAAGGTGGCGCGCGGCATCATCATGTAGTCGCCCAGCAGCTCGGTCTCTTCGCCGGCGATAACCTCAGCCGCAACCACACCCTGCGCCTCTGCGACGTGTGCCAGCTGCAGCTTGGCGGTGACGTCACCGATGGCGTAGATGTGCGGAACGCTGGTGCGCATTTCGTCGTCGATGTCGATGGCACCGCGCTCGGTCAGCTTCACGCCAGTGTTCTCCAGGCCGTAACCCTCCACGCGCGGTGCAAAGCCGATAGAAACCATCACGCGGTCGGCCTTCAGGGTCTCGGACTTGGAGCCATCAGCGGATTCGATGTCCACCTCAACACCCTTGCCTTCGCCCAGGTCGCGAACGGCGGTGGTCTTGTGCCCGGTCTTCAGAGTTACGCCCAGCTTCTTGTACTGCTTGGTGATCTCCTTGGAGACGTCCTTATCCTCGTTCGGCAGGACGCGGTCCATGAACTCGACCACGGTGATGTCCACACCGAAGTTGGACAGCACGTAGGCGAACTCCATGCCGATAGCTCCGGCACCGATGACAACCATGGAGTCCGGCTTGTTCTCGTCCAGGATCTGCTCTTCGAAGGAGACGATGTTGCCGCCCAGCTCTACGCCCGGCAGGGACTTCACAACGGAGCCGGTAGCGATGATGCAGTTGTCGAAAGTAATGGTCTTTCCGGCGTCGTCACCATCGGAAACCTCGATGGTCTTATCGTCGACGAAGTTGCCGCGGCCGTGGATCTCCTGAATCTTGTTCTTCTTCATCAGGTAGTGCACACCCTTGACGATGTTGCCCGAGACCTTGCGGGAGCGCTGGTGCGCCACCTTGAAGTCCATCGAGATGTTATCGCCAGTGATGCCGTAGGTCTTGGCTTCCTTGGTGATGGTGTGCGCGAGTTCAGCGTTGCGGATCAGCGCCTTTGAGGGGATGCAGCCCACGTTGAGGCATACGCCACCCCAGTACTGCTTTTCGATAACGGCGGTCTTCAGACCCAACTGAGCGGCGCGAATCGCCGCCACGTATCCGCCAGGGCCTGCTCCGAGTACTACTACGTCAAAATGTTCTTTAGCCACAAGATCCAAGGGTACTTAATCTTCTTTATTTATGTGACGCCCACACGCCTCCCATAGCACACACCCCGACTCAAGACTTAACTCCCGCCTCGCTAGCCACATGAGTAACACCCCCGTTTTCGGGCTCCCCATAAAAACTAATTAGCTCCTCGGGTTCCCATTGCTCACTAAGGTTAGGTAAAGTCCCCTATGACCTGAGAGGTTTCTAGCAACTGCCTACGAATCTCTCAATCTTTCAACTGATCATCCACGCATCGGATCTTGAGTTTCTGACGTTTCCCCGGGCGTGGCCCCACAGAAGGATCAACTAAATGAAGCGAAGCATCGCCCGCACCCTTGCTGCCGTCACGGCCGCAATCGCACCTTTCGCCACGGTTGCAGTCACTGCTCCGGCCACCCAGGCCGCTACCGTTACTGCAGCACAGAAGGCGGCAGGTATCGCCCCAGCAGAGCTGAAGATGAACACCAGCACTCCAGACCAGCCTTCAGAGGCTACTGCATGGCGCGGAATCATCTCGTCCCTGCGAGCCAAGGGCTTTGACAATGTGCAGGAAGTCTCCGCTTACTCTCCCTCCATGAAGCGCCACGTCCCGCTGGTTGTTATCCAGCCCCGTGATGTAAAGAAGCGCGACAATGCGCCGACCCTGTACATGCTGAACGGCGCTGACGGTGGCGAGGGTATCGCTAACTGGATCCGCCAGACTGACATCGTGACCTACTACGGCGGCAACGATGACGCTAACAAGGGCACCGTCAGCCCCGGTATCGGCGCCAACATCGTAATCCCCATGTCCGGCGCTTACTCCTACTACACCGACTGGATCACCGAGCCGAACACTCCCTACATCAAGGGCCCGCAGAAGTGGGAGACCTTCCTGACCCGCGAGCTGCCGCAGGCCATCGAGCCGGCTCTGAAGGCTAACGACAAGCGCGCTATCGCTGGTATGTCCATGACCGGCACCACCTCCCTGCTATTCGCCGAGCACCACCCGGGCTTCTACGACTCCGTCGGCTCCTTCTCCGGTTGCGCTGCAACCACCACGGGTCTGACTCCGAAGTTTATCGACCTGGTGCTGAACCGTGGCGGTACGGACTTCACGAAGATGTGGGGTCCGGTCAACGGCAAGGTTGCTCGCAACAACGATGCTCTGATCAACGCTGAGAAGCTGCGCGGTCAGAAGAACATCTACGTCTCCACTAGCTCCGGCTTCCCGGGCGAGCACGATATGCCCTGGTCGAAGCGCGTTAACGGCCAACCTTCCGCCGCTGCACAGGTGATCTTCGAAGGCTCCGTCATCGAGGGCGCCACCAACGCCTGCACCCGCGACCTGGAGCGCAAGACCAAGTCGCTGAAAATCCCGGTGACCTACAACTTCCGTCCGGCTGGCACGCACCAGTGGGGCTACTGGCAGGACGACCTGCGCGGCTACTGGGGCGACCTGGTAGCTGGCCTGGGCACCGGCGCCAAGCGTCCGCCGCTGGAGCCGACCAAGCCGATCTCCCCAGAGGATTACTGGGCAGGTTCCACCTCCGGTTCCTAAACGCCTAGCACAAACCCTTAAACAGCTAGACCACCACATCCCCCGCCACAGACCACCTCCGTGGCGGGGGTTGTCCTATGCAGAGAGTAGTGTGCCTTACATGACTCAAACGCAACAGCAGCCCCGCCCTTTCCGCAGTTCCCCTATCGCTGGAGCTCGGGATGCGTACACGGGTGTGGACTTCAACCTCGGTTTCCACGTGCTGAGCTACGACTTGCAACTGAATTACAACGTCGAGCCCAACCACCTCAACGGTGTCGCTCGCCTATCGGTTGAAAACTACCGGCCGCTGAAGTCGATGACGTTGGATTTGGCTAATAATCTGGCTGTCAACCGAGTTGAGGTGTCAGGCCACGGCGCTGCCGCCGCGAATGGAACGATGAAGATCCGCCGCTTCCGGCACAACGGCAACAAGCTGACGATCACTTTCACAGAAGAGATTGCCGAGGATCAGTCCTTCGACCTGACCATCAGGTACGGCGGCTACCCGCGCCCTCTGCGCTCCAAATGGGGTGAGGTCGGCTGGGAGGAGACCGACAACGGTGCCCTCGTGGCCGGCCAACCCAATGGCGCTCCTAGCTGGTTCCCCTGCGATGACACCCCGGACGAGAAGGCAATGTTCCGCGTGGCAATCACCGCACACCGGGATGTCACCGCCATTGCCCATGGCACCCTGGTAGAGGAATTCAACAAGGGAAACAACACAACCCGGGTGTTCGAAACACGCTATCCCATGGCCACCTATCTGGCCGCGGTATACGTAGGCACGTACCAACGTGTGGATTTCCGTAGCGCGAAACTCGGTCGCAGGAACGTCCCGGTTTTCGGCTGGCTTCCGCAGGGCACCGAACACGCTAAGCGAGTTCGTGAGCTAGTACAGGAAGACTTCGGCCAGCAGACGGAGATGGTCGAGGTGTACTCGGATCTCTTCGGCCCCTATCCCTTCCCGGAATACTCGGTGGTGGTAACTGACGAGGAAATGGAAATTCCACTCGAGGCTCAGGGCATCAGCATGTTCGGCTGCAACCACGCCGACGGCAAGCACACCTGGGAACGATTGATCGCCCACGAGCTATCCCACCAGTGGTTTGGCAACTCCGTCGGACTAGTCGAATGGCGGGATATCTGGCTCAACGAGGGGTTCGCGTGCTACTCCGAATGGCTGTGGTTTGAAAAATCGCAGGGCATTCCCGCTGCTCACCACGCATGGGCTCATCACCGGGCGCTGGCCGAAAAACCGCAGGACATTCTGCTGATCGACCCCGGTGTGGACGATATGTTCGACGACCGGGTCTACAAGCGCGGCGCACTCACCGTCCACGCCCTGCGGGTGCTGCTGGGCGACGCTGCCTTCTTCGACATGGTTCAACGTTGGACCACCCAACACCGCATGGGACTGGTGGAAACTCGCGACCTGGAAAACCTGGCACACTCCATCGCGGAGGAAAACGGTATTGCCCGCAGTGAGGTACAAGGGCTTTTCGATCGCTGGTTGCGTCACCAAGACCTGCCCGAGTTCCCTGGCGGCGAGGGTCTTGAGCTCAGCGATGCGCAGTTGCGCGAACTACCCGCAGGGCCAGCTGCGGAGATGGTCGATGCGTCTGGCCCGGCGCGCGCAGTAGATGCGCTGAAGCGGGTAGGCCAGAAACTCGGCGAGCTCAGCGACAGGCTGCAGGACTAGCAGAGCGACCTTTCGCGGGGTTAACGATGCGCGCCATTTCGCTTGCCACCGTCTTCGTGGCCATCGCCGGATATTTGGTTATTTGGGTTGCCAATAAGGGGCTTCCCACCGCCGGATATGAAGATTTCATGGTCTATTGGTCGCTCTTCTTTGCAATGACGGGCGTGCTGGATGGGCTTATGCAGGAGACCGCACGGGCGGTCTCCACCCGACGTGCGCAGACAAACCCCCGCCCAGCGCCCCGCCCGTTCGCGTTGACAGGCTACATCGCACTCGTAATTGGAGCGCTGGTACTGATTACCGGCCCGCTGTGGATCAGCGAGCTCGTCCCCGGGTTAACTGGATGGGGTCTTGTCTTATTGGCTGTGGGCCTAGCCTGTTATACGTTCCAAGCGACAGTGTGTGGCCTACTGTCTGCGAACCATTCCTGGCCTAGTTTCGCCTGGTTGATGGCCATTGATTCCGGAGTGCGTCTAGCGTTGGCCGTGGTTGCCTGGCTACTGGGATGGCAGCTGCTGGCCTATTTGTTTGTCACGGTGATCGGCGCAGCCACGTGGCTGCTTATCCTGTTCTGTTCTCGTTCAGCACGTGCCACACTGAGCGACCGCGCGGATGTCGCCGCTCGCCCTTTCCTCGCACGCACGGTGAAGGCCATGATCGCCTCCGGAGCTAATGCCGTGATGATTACGGGCTTTAGCGTGTTACTGCGTTATACCTCGGGGGCAGATGTCGGCCCCGGCGCGCTCGCCGCAACTATCACCGCGATTACCCTCACCCGCGCGCCGATTCTGGTCCCCCTCCAGCGCTTCCAGCCGGCGCTGATTGTGCATTTCACTAAGCACCGCGAACAGGTGCTGCGTGCCGCCACTTTGCCCATTGCAGCGGTGGGGGGCGTCGCTGCTATTGGTGGCATCGCGGCCTACTTCCTGGCCGCGCCACTAATGGGGTTGTTTTTTGACGCCGCCGTGATCTCCTCCCCTGCCACCCTCGGGTGGCTAACCCTCGTTTCCGGAGCGACAGCCATCCTGATGATCAGTGGCTCGGCTGCGCTGGCAGCGGATCGTCACAATCTCTACACCGCTGGCTGGTTAATCGCTATTGCTTTGTCAACGGTGGTTCTTTTGATGGACTACTCCCCCGATACGCGCGCCATTTGGGCGCTGGCGACCGGTCCGGCCATCGGTGCAGCGGTGCAACTGGGTGTGCTTGCGCTGGCGGGCGGGGAAAAGAGGACCGAAAGCTAGGCTTCCGATTGCTGTGGTTCAGGAATGAACTTCTTGGAGGTCAGCGTCACCACGACAAGGCCGATAAGGGCAACCACCGCACCAAAGCCCAGCATCTCGGTGTAAGTGAACCAATCCTTCAAACGGGACAGGATCATCGGGAAGAAGAAGCCGATATAGGTGATTGTGTAGAAGAAAGCGGTCAGTCCACCGAGATCATCAGCGCTGGCGATTCGTTGGACTTCCGTCAGTCCGGAAATCAGGCACACGCCGTATCCGGTACCCAGGATAAGCCCGACGACAATAGTGCCGATGAGCGAGCCCACGTGGGCGGTCCAGGCTGCCACAATCATGCCGATGATCACCAGCACCAGGCCGAGCTGTTGAGCTTGCGAGTTGTTCGGGTTGATGTACTTATTGGACACCTGCTGAATGCCAAAGCCGAACAACAATGCAACTGCGGTGATGCCTGCCGAAAAGGCGATGGGATAAGAGACCTCATCCTGCGCCAAGCTCGGCATGATGGCGTAGGCCACGCCCGCACAGCCGAAAACCCACGGGGCGATGGGAATAACGGCGGTGAGGAAGCGGGGGTGGCGAAGGGAGGGCACGTTAAGATCCGACCAGAAGGATCCCTTGACCTTGAGGTGGGCATTTTGTCGGGTTTCCGGAACGCCCAAGAGGCCGACCATGGACAAGGCGCACAGCACGATGCTGATGATGTAGGGCGTTTGTCCCGGCGCAGGACCCCACTCGGCAAGCAGGCCCGCCACAGCGGCGCCCACTGCGAAACCGAAGGTGAGGGACATCGTTGCTCGGCGAGCACCTGCCCCCTCCCCGGCACTCGGGTCGAACGAAGGTGTGGATAGTTCCTTGATCCAGGCACCGCCTGCGGTCATCACCATGCCGACTGCAAAACCACTCAGCACGCGACCGGTGAAGATCAGGGGTTCATTCATTTCGCCCATTGCAATAAGGACGCTGCCGACCAGGCTAATGACCGGTGCGGGCAACATGACGATGCGACGACCGTAGCGGTCGGATAGTGGACCGCACAGCAGCAGACCAGCTGCGATTCCTGCGGCGTAGCAGGCCAACAGAGCATCGACGAAGACCGAGCCGAATACGTTTTCCCCACGGTAGAAAACCATCATTGGAGTGAACTCATTACCGGCGTAGGCCACCGCCAGCACGCCACAGGCCACGAGCAGCCAATACCGTTTCTGGGCACGGCTTGCCGCTCCGCGAGTGGAGGGGTTGACTTTGTGGCTACGCATAGCTTCACGCTGCATGGATTGGCCTTGCGCGGGTTGCTTCACTTCCTGCTGTGCTTCGTCGAATGTGTCCTCGGTCATAGGGAAGAGCCTAGCCACCCTCATTGGGGACTACCAACGCACTATCGAAGTCGAAGTCTCCAAGCTAGCCAATTTAGACATAATTTTATTGCTAATTTTTTGAGTCGCAGATCACATTTTTACGTACCCTTGAGGCTATGTCACCAAACCAGTCCAAAAACGCTACCGAAAGCACCACTCCGACTGATAACTCGGTCACATCAAAGAAAGTTGATGGAATTTCCGACAATTCGGGCTTTGCACTCCGCCGATCGACGTCGGCGCCCAAGACTTTGGCCAGCGCTCCCAACGCTGAAGAGCAGGCGTCGATAGCAAAAGAGCTAAAGCTTGTTCTCGACGGTGACTTCCCCACCGCGCGTGCAGCGACCCGCCAGGTGTTGGCGAATCCCGACATTCTCCCGCGTGCGGATCTTGACCTCGAACAGTCTCGCGCCCGCACTACCGAACAACTTCAGCAAGTTCGCGAATCTGGAATGCCAAAGGATGCCTTCCGCAAAGACCAAGGCGGCACGGGAAACACGGGCCACTGCCTGACCTCAATTGAGATGCTGGGCCATGCAGACCTTTCCCTGATGGTGAAGTCCGGCGTGCAATGGGGTCTATTTGGCGGTGCCGTGGGCAACCTGGGCACTGAACGCCACCAGGAGATGGTGACGCAGCTAATGAATCTCGACGCGCTTGGCTGCTTTGCCATGACAGAGCGCGGCCACGGCTCCGATGTGCAGCAGTTGGAGACCACGGCAACCTATGACCCGGCGACGCGGGAGTTCATCATCAACTCCCCCACTGCCTCTGCCGAAAAGTGGTACATCGGTAACGCCGCACGCGATGGTCGCTGGGCTGCTGTGTTTGCGCAGCTCATCGTTCCCAACAACGACAATGCCGAAGGACAGGAAGAATCCCCGTCCGATTCCCAGGGTGTGCACTGCCTCCTGGTGCGCATCCGCGAGGACGATGGTTCTGCCATCGCCGGAGTACGCATCGGCGACCACGGCTACAAGGGCGGGCTGAAAGGCGTAGACAACGGCACTATCAGCTTCGATAACTACCGCGTGCCACGCGAAGCGCTGCTGAACCGCTTTGCCGACGTTGATGAAGAAGGTAACTACAGCTCCCCTATCGAAAACCCAAACCGACGCTTCTTCACAATGCTCGGAGCCCTGGTGCGCGGCCGCGTGACTGTGGGAGCTGCCGCCGGTGCGGCCGCCCGCACCGCGCTAGACATCGGTGTAACGTACGCGAACCTGCGGCGTCAATTCGCTCCCGACGATTCGCTTCCAGAAAACCGATTGATCGAACACCGATGGCACCGCCTGCGCCTCATCCCACGTGTAGCGCGCGCCTACGGCCTGCAGTTCGCTACGAACAAGCTGATCGCGCGCGTGCACGAGCTGGATCAGCTCGGGTTGGATCCCACACAGCACACCAAGGAACAGCAGGCCGACCAACGCGAGGTTGAGGCGCACGCTGCAGCGCTGAAGGCCGCCAACACCGCCCACGCCACCGACACGATCCAGGAAGTCCGCGAAGCTTGCGGAGGCGCCGGGTACATGGCGGAAAACCTGCTAACTACGTTGAAGGCCGACTCGGATGTGTTCACCACCTTCGAGGGCGACAACGTCGTGATGATGCAACTTGCCGCCAAGGAACTGATGACCGGCTTCGCCAAGGAACTCGGCGGCCTGAACCCGATGGAAATGGTGCGCTTCGGGCTGGATAGCTTCGGCACGTTGCTGCGCCGCCGCACCGCCGCAGATGCGCTGATCCAGAACCTGGTGGATACCTTCAGCGACTCCGAGGAGACCTCGCTATTCGACCCGGCCTACCAAATCAACCTGCTCACCGAACGGGAGGATCGTCTAATGCGCTCGCTCGCCCGGCGCCTTCGCCCGGCCCGCAAGATGGAAGTGGTTGAAGCAGCCCAGCTCGTGGATCGCGCACAAGATCACCTGTTGGCCGTCGGCTGGGCCCACGTGGATCGCATTGTCTTCGAGGCCTTCGTGGAGGCCGAGTCCAAGCTGGAGTCGGAGGACGCCCAGCGCGTGCTGGAGCAGGTTCGCGACGTGTACTTCCTCAGCTGCATCGTGGACAACGCAAGCTGGTACCTCGAGCAGAACCTGCTTACAGGTACCCGCACCAAGGCTGCACGTGCCGCTCTGAACGACCTGGTGGATTCCCTGGGGCCGTGGTCGCAGACGCTGGTAGATGCTTTCGGCATCCCGGACCACATCACAGAGCTGAAGCTGATGGAGGACTACGACGCGATGGTGCCGAAGTACGAGTCCGACCCCGCCGCCGGGCAGGAGGGATAGGCGGGCTTTCCAACACCTGCATTCTCTAGCGCGAACCCCACATCGTATTCTTAGAGAATGACCTCCACCCCCTCCACCTCCCCAAATAGCGCCAGCTCGCACCCGGACTCCCGTTCCGGCGATGCGAAGCTCGGCAATGGTCTGAAAGTCCGTCACCTCACGATGATGGGTCTGGGTTCCACCATCGGCGCCGGGCTGTTCCTGGGCACCGGCGTGGGGATCGAAGCGGCTGGGCCGGCCGTACTGCTGGCTTATATCGTCGCGGGACTCATCGCCATTCTTGTCATGCAGATGCTGGGAGAGATGGGCACCGTCATCCCTGCCTCGGGTTCCTTTTCCGAGTACGCCGAGCACGGCATTGGACGCTGGGCTGGTTTCACGCAAGGATGGATTTACTGGCTTGCCACCGTCGCGGTACTCGGCGCCGAAATTACTGGTGCGGCGAGCTTTATGGGTGCGTGGTTCGGTATTGACGCCTGGATCCCCGCCGCCATCTGCGTGCTTTTCTTCGGCGTGGTGAATCTGCTACAGATCCGAGCCTTCGGCGAGTTCGAGTTCTGGTTCGCGTTCATCAAGGTGGCCGTACTGGTGGCCTTCCTGGTCATCGGTTTCCTATTGATATTCGGCCTGCTACCGGGGCACACATTCATCGGCACGGAGGTCTTCACCGCCGATGGATTCATGCCCAACGGCGTAGGCGGTGTAGCTACGGCAATCCTGGCCGTAGCCTTCGCCTTCGGCGGCATCGAGGTGGTTGCTATCGCCGCTGCGGAGTCTGAAAACCCGCAGCAGTCGCTGATCAATGCCGTGCGTTCCACCATTACCCGCATCTCGCTGTTCTACCTGGGCTCGGTACTGGTGATTACCTTCCTGCTCCCCCACTCTTCACTGGGGCAGGCAGAAAGCGCGGCCGATAGTCCCTTCACCCGAGTACTGAACCTGGCGGGCATTCCGGGCGTCGTCGGTTTTATGGAAGCCATCATCGTTCTGGCGCTCTTGTCAGCCTTCAATGCGCAGATTTACGCCTCCAGCCGCATGATGTTCTCCCTGGCTAAGCGCCACGAGGCACCAAAGATCTTCACCCGCGTTGACCGCCGAGGCGTACCGGTCAACGCGATTATCCTTTCCGTCGCGCTTTCCATCGTGATGGTGGTGCTGAATTACCTGGACACGGGCTGGCTGCTGACCTTCATGTTGAACTCTGCAGGTGCCTCATTGTTGATCGTGTGGACGTTCATCGCCGTCTCCGAGCTGCGTCTGCGCCGTCGACTAGAGCGGCATGCCGGTGGAACGCTGCCAATCCGCATGTGGGCTTTCCCTATTCTGACCATCGTCACGCTCGCAGTGCTCGCCAGCCTGGCCGTCCTCATGTTGACGGATCCGGGTTCCCGAGTGCAGCTATTGTCGGCGACCGTAATGTTTACGATCTTAGTGGTGGCCAGCTTCGCCAATTCCGCCATCCGTGGGTTGAGCCCCTTCGAGAAGCTGCCCCTGCCTTCCTCCCTCTAATAAAGCTCGCCGCGAATGCACCAACAGCACGGCTAACCGGCACCCCATAACAAAAACAACTGAGGTGCCGGTTAGGCATGCTGTATCCACTGAGCTACTAGGGTTCGCGCTGTCGCCTTAGAGAGAAAGACTGCCGGATGGCGCTGTGGAGTTCTTAGCGCCAACTAGGCCGTAAATAATGGCCCAGATGAGTGCCAGCGGTGTAAAGAGGGGGCCGCGCAGCCAAGCCGGGGTGTTTTCCCAGATGGTGTTCACTGAGCCGAGCGGGGACTTAGTGTTCGGAGTTTCCGCAGCCTGTACTTGGGTGGTGGGGGTGTGGGTTTCGGCCTGGGCAGGTGCGGCGAGACACGCGGTGACGGTTGCGGCGGTAACGCCGGCGATGAGCGACTTGCGAATCTTCATTGGGGAAAAATCCTTTCTGAAGGGGTTCGGGTAGAGATGTGCAAAAACCTTCTTTGCCCCGGATACGGTTCCATTAATGATTGGACGCAAACTCGCGAGCTTAGAAGTGCTTTGTTTAACCAAACGCTTATGAGTGGCGAAACGTTAGCAGTCGCTAGCAATCAAAATGTCCCACAGCAAACTGTCAAGAATACTGTGGGACATCACATGGAGCCGCTTGCGAGAATCGAACTCGCGACCTTTTCATTACGAGTGAAACGCTCTGCCGACTGAGCTAAAGCGGCGCGTACACTAAGTACGAAGCGTTATCCTAGCCGACGCAAACCCTGAGCACCAAAACACACTTAGTAGCCAGCTCGGAACCTTCGTTAAGCCACCCCGCAGCACTGCTGTAGGCGCCCCGCCATCGCATCCAGCGCCACCTCTGGCCGCACGTTATAGCCCAGCACCTCGCGGCACTCCATCACCGCATCGATGCAGCTCACCAACGCAGACGCGCTGTTGCGCCGCGCCAGTTCCTTCGACGTCGCTGCCATGTCTGGATGCTGGTGTCCACCTACCGGCACACCTTCGTCGTCCACTGCACCCGCGGCCTGAAGCATCGCGTCGCGATACAGCCCGGCGATGTCGATCAGCGCCAGGTCTAACGAATCACGGGTCCTTCTTGTGCGCCTGTTCTTCTGTTCTTTTTCTAGCTCTTTCATTCTTCCCGACGCCCCCCGCTGGGCCTTTGCAGCACCCTTACCTTTCGCGCCTACGCCAAGGCTGCTCTCCAAATCTTCGCGTTCCCGCTGATCCAATTTCTCCAACTCGCTGGCGGCCTCTTCAGCTGCCTTGGCTACCAGCTCGGACGTGAAACGGTACAGCGCATTGGGCTCGTACACCAGCTTCGGCAGTTTTAGAGCAGTGGCGCGTTTGTTTCGGGCGGCCTCGTCGCTGGCCAAGTGTCGAGCTCTACCAATATGGCCGGCTGACACATCGGCGGCCCATTGGGCTTGGCTTTCGCTGAGTCCGAGGGTGGCGTCACTAAGCAAGACCCCTTTCACCGCCGCCGGAGAAGGAGTAGGCACATAAACATGACGGCAGCGCGACCGCAGCGTGATTGCAATATCCGATGGATCTGTTGACGGCGCGCACAGCAGAAAGACGGTGCGGGCTGGGGGCTCCTCGACCGACTTGAGCAAAGCGTTGGCGGCAGCGTCATTGAGCCGGTCAGCATCCTCCACAACCACCACACGCCAGCGCGCAACAGTGGGCATGTTCGCGGCTTCGTGGATGGCCCCGCGGATCTCGTCGACCGAAAGAACCACACCAGTAGTGGACACCCACAGGATGTCCGGGTGGGTTCCCGCAGCAGCGCTACGGCACTGATCGCATTGCCCACAACCGCCGTGCGGGCACACCAGAGCCGTGGCGAAAACCTTCGCCGCGATAGAACGCCCGGAGCCGGGAGGGCCGGTGAACAACCACGAGTGAGTCATCGCCTGCGGATCCTCCACGGCCCGCTGCAGGGGACGGCGGACAGATTCCGCAGTGATCCGCCCAAAGACTCCCGCTGCGTGCCCCGGTGTGGCTGGCGCCGTGGTTTCCATCATGGTTACTTAGTCTAGCTATTCGCCCCGACCACCCTCCGCGTGTCCTCGGCATAGGTAGGGCATAGGTAGACGCACCCGGCGGGGGTGCCGGTGCGATAGTCTGAATGGCATGAAACAACTGCTGCGCTACCTGTCCTGGGCCTGGGGAACCTCCTGGCCCCTGTACGCAGCAACCGTGTTAGCCACCAATGTCATCGGCGCCACTGCAGTGGCCACGTTCCTGCGTTTCCTCATCCCTCTGCCTGCCGCGCGCGAACTAACAAGTCCGGACACCACTATTGCCACGCTGTACATCATCTATTTCGGTGTGGCCGTCTTGGCTGGCATTGCAATGACCTTGTACTTCTTCGCGCCCGTGCTGAGGTGGCAGCGCACACCAAAAGCCTATGATCCGAATATGGTGCGCGACCTGGTGCTGCGCATCCCCCTGTTGCAGACCATCACGGGCATCGTGCTGTGGGCAATAGGTGTGGTGCTGTTTACTGTCGTGGCCTGTCGGCACAGTACGGAATGGGGCATCACCGTCGCTGTGACGGCCACGTTGGGCGGCATGATGGTGAGCCTAATGACTTATATGGAGGCCGAACGCCTGGTGCGTCCCGTCGCCGCGAAGGCTCTAGCCAAGGGTGCCCCGGATCATTCGCGCCTGTCCCCGCTTTCTCACCGGCTGATGACGACCTGGGCGCTGACCTCCGCCGTGCCGGTGCTGGGCATGGTGCTGCTGCTGTTCGCGGCAGCTACCGACTTCTACCCTGAGAACTCCCGTGGCATCATCCCGGCGATGCTGGCGCTGGCGCTGACCACCCTGCTGACCGGTTTCATGGGCACCACCTTGTTCTCCATGGCTGTGGCCGACCCGATCCGTGAGTTGCAGTACGCCATCAACCGCGTCCGTCGCGGTGAGGTGAATACGACCGTGCGGATCTACGATTCCTCCGAGATCGGAGTGCTGCAAGCTGGCTTTAACGAGATGATGCGCGGGTTACAAGAGCGCCAGCGCGTATCGGATCTTTTTGGCCGTTACGTCGGCACTGAGGTCGCGCGCCGGGCGCTGGAGGAAAAACCGGAGCTGGGTGGCGAGGCTCGGCACGTGGCAGTGCTCTTCGTCGATGTGATTGGCTCCACCGGCTTCGCTACTGAGAAGGAACCAGAGCACGTGGTGAAAGCCCTCAACGAGTTCTTCGACCGAGTGGTGGAGGTTGTGCACGCGAACAAGGGCATCATCAACAAGTTTGAAGGCGATGCGGCCCTGGCAGTGTTCGGCGCCCCTCTGCCTTTGGACGATGTGGCCGGACACGCTCTGGCTGCCGCCCGCGAATTGAAGGCCAAGCTGCAAGGGCTGGAGTTCGTCGCCGGGATTGGAGTTGCCGCTGGCTCCGTTGTTGCGGGTCACATCGGCGCGAAGGATCGCTTTGAATACACCGTCATCGGCGATGCTGTGAACCAGGCCGCCCGCCTGACGGATCTGGCGAAGAAGACCCCCGGTCAGGTTCTCACCAGCGCAGCGACCCTACGCGCAGCCAATGAAGCTGAGCAGGCTCGTTGGACCATGATGAAGTCCGTGGAACTGCGCGGTCGCCGTGAGATGACCCAGATCGCCCGTCCTATTCGCGCCACTCTCGCCGATCGATCCACGTTCTAGGCGCGTGCCCTATGGCGACACTGCCACAAGGCGACACTGCTAACCTCGCCGCACGGATGCGATAGGGAGGTTCCTTTCCGACGCCATCCCGTCCCACCACGCTGCCGTCTTCTGCCCCACCGCTGCCGCCAGCTGCTCTGCGGTGATCCCCTCCGACTGCAGCTGGGCGACAGTGGCCTGCGTAGGTAGCAGCCCTTCCACATGCAAGGCTTCGATCAGGCCTGCAAAGAAGTGCGGTTCCAGCGCTGCAATCGCCACCCAACCACCGCATTGAGCTTGGTAGAGTCCATACCCCGGCAACAGACCACCGAGCAGTGTGTCGGGACCGGTGAGCCGGAAGCGGGCCGGAGTGGCAAATTCAGTAGCCATGTCCGCCAGCGCCACCTCGTGGTAGCTTCCCTGCCCGGTGGCCGCAGTCTGCCACAGAGCGGCCAGAGCCTGGGAGACTGCACGCTCTGCACCCGCCAGATCAGCGATGGGAACTACCGGCATGGCGGGTGTATCCCCGTGGAAGGAGAGCGTGCCGGCGTGCGCCTCGTATGTGAGGTCGTGCCCGGCTACGTCAACGTGCTCACCGGAGTGGCCGACAATCGCCACCTGCGACAGTACAGGGAAACGAGCGTGCAGATCCTCCCACCCCAATCCGAGGCGTTCCAGCGAGGCCGGTCGGGAACTCGTAAGCAGTAGGTCTGCCCCCTCCAGGAGCTCATGCAGCTCCTGGAGGCCAGGCTCCGCCTTGAGGTCGATATGGCGCACATCCTGCCCGTCTACCAAGTGTTGGTAGTACGGCTCGCAGTACAG
The DNA here is from genome assembly GCF_056393505.1 of Corynebacterium sp. TUM25015. Lineage (NCBI taxonomy): Bacteria > Bacillati > Actinomycetota > Actinomycetes > Mycobacteriales > Corynebacteriaceae > Corynebacterium > Corynebacterium sp. TUM25015. The sequence goes on from NZ_CM150783.1 coordinate 491,632, forward strand.
GCGCATGGGGTCAGCGGCTTTGCCGGGGCCTTCGACCTTGATGACGGTGCCACCCAATTCCTGCAGACGCTTTGCAGCGACGGGGCCGGGAAGGTTCGGGGCAAGGGTAACGACGCTAAAGCTCGGGAGCTGATTCATGCTCCCGAACTTATCAGTTCCCACCCAAAAGTATGACCGTTTTTAGTGGGACTTTTTCACCGTGCGCTTCGTCAGCGTCGGCGGCTTCTTAGCCGTCTTCTTGGTCGACTTCTTGGCGGTCTTCTTAGTGGACTTCTTGGTCGACTTCTTGGTGGCCTTCCGGCTCGACTTTGCAGGTGCCTGGCCCTCTGCAGCCTGCTTGGCGCGGCGTTCGGAGAGCAACTCATTCGCGCGGGCGTCAGTAATAGTCTCCGGGGTATCGCCCTTGCGCAACGATGCATTGGTGACTCCGTCGGTGACATAGGCGCCGAAACGGCCGTCCTTGACGGACATGGGCTTGCCAGAAACATCGTTATCACCCAGCTGCTTCAGTGGCGGCTGGGCGGCGGCGCGACCCCGGCGCTTCGGCTCGGCATAGATGCGGCGAGCTTCGTCGAGGGTGATGTTAAAGATCTGTTCCTCATTGGCCAGAGAGCGGGAATCATTGCCTTTCTTCAGATACGGGCCATAGCGACCGTTTTGGGCGGTGATCAGCTCGTTGTCGCTGGGATCCACGCCCACCTCGCGCGGCAGGCTCATAAGCTTCAGGGCTTCCTCCAGTGTCACGCTGGAGGGCTCCATGTCGCTGAACAAGCTGGCGGTCTTAGGCTTCAGCGTCTCCTCGACGATCTGCTTGACGCGCTTTTCCTTCTGCGACTGGGCAGTCTTTGTCTCGCGACTCAGAGGCTTCTTGCCCTCGGCCTCGCGAGCGCGATCCTGTTCGTCGCGCTCAGCCTCCCACGTCTTCACGGCCTCCTCGGCCACGCGGGCTTCCTCGTCCTCGCCCAGCACCTCGGTGACATAAGGGCCATAGCGTCCCTCTCGGGCAACGATGGTGCGCCCATTGTCGGGGTTGACGCCCAGTTCCCTACCGCCCTGCGGGGTGGCGAAGAGCTTCTCGGCAACCTCCAGCGTCAAACCATCCGGGGTCATGGATTCCGGCAGGTTCGCGCGCTGTACCTCGGGTTCCGTGCCCTCAGGGGCGTCCTCCGGCAGCGGCTTGATGCGCTCCAGGTAGGGGCCATAGCGGCCCACGCGAACGACAATCGGCACACCGTTTTCGTCGTCGAAAATGTGCAGGGAGTTCACCCGGCGGGCGTCGATCTGCTCCAGATTGTCGCCCACAATGTGCTTCAAGCCGCCCAGGCGTGGGACAACGGCGCCCGGAGCCTCCGGGCGAGAGTTATCCCCAAAGTAGAAGCCCTTAAGCCAGTTCACACGATCCTCGTCGCCCGCTGCGATGGCATCCAGTTCGTCTTCCATGGCGGAAGTGAAATCATAGTCCACCAGCGCGCCGAAGCTCTGTTCCAAAAGACCCACCACGGCAAACGCCACCCATGAAGGCACCAGCGCATTACCGCGCGGCAGCACGTAGCCACGATCCTGGATGGTACGGATGATGGAAGCGTAAGTCGACGGGCGACCAATGCCCATCTCTTCCATCTTCTTGACCAGTGAAGCCTCGGTGTAGCGGGCTGGCGGGTTCGTCGAGTGCCCGTCGGCTTCCACGTCCCGGGCGTTCAGCTCGTCCCCCTCGGTCAACTGCGGCAGACGCTTTTCCGCATTGTCGGCCACATCACGACCATCGGCGGTGCGGCTGACCTCCACGTAGGCCTTGAGGAAGCCTGGGAAGGTCAGGGTACGGCCCGTAGCGCTGAATTCGCAGCTCTCACCCGATTTCGCATCACCTGCGACGGTGACCTTCATCGACTGGCCCTTTGCATCGGCCATCTGGGAGGCGACAGTGCGCTGCCAAATCAGCTCGTAGAGCTTGAACTCCTCGGCATCCAGCTGACCGCTCAACTGGCCAGGGGTCTGGAAAGTCTCGCCTGCCGGGCGAATCGCCTCGTGAGCCTCCTGCGAGTTCTTCACCTTGCGGGTGTACTGACGCGGGCCATCGGCAACGAACCTCGCACCGTATAGCTCCTTCGCCTGCTTACGTGCGGCCTCAATACCGGCAGTCGACAAGGTCGTCGAGTCGGTACGCATATAGGTGATATGACCGTTTTCGTACAGACGCTGCGCAATGCGCATCGTGCGCTCCGAGGTAAAACGGAGCTTACGACCCGCCTCCTGCTGCAAGGTAGACGTCATAAACGGCGGGTACGGGCGGCGAGTGTAGGGCTTTTCCTCCACCGCAGTCACAGCGAACTCCTGCCCCTGCAACCCCTCAGCCAGGGACTTTGCTTTCGCCCCATCCAGCACAAAAGTATCCTTTGCGCTGGCTTTGAGCGTGCCGTCATCGCTAAAGTCACGCCCTTGCGCCACGCGCTTGCCCGCGACCGCAGTCAGCCGTGCTTCGAAGGAATCCGGGGCGGCGTCATCAAGAGACGAAGAAAGAGCATCGACCAGGCCGAACGTAGCGCTCAAGTCCCAGTACTCGGCGGGGACAAACTTCATACGCTCGCGCTCGCGCTCGACGATCACGCGAGTGGCGACGGACTGTACGCGACCCGCCGACAGGCGCGGCATGACCTTCTTCCACAGCACCGGCGAGACCTCATATCCATAGAGGCGATCCAGTACACGGCGGGATTCCTGAGCATCCACCAGGTCGTAGTCGAGTTCGCGGGTGTTCTGCGCTGCCTCCAGGATGGCATTCTTCGTGATCTCGTGGAAGACCATGCGGCGCACCGGCACCTTTGGCTTCAGAACCTCCAGCAGGTGCCAGGCAATTGCCTCACCCTCACGGTCGGGGTCTGTCGCGAGGTAGAGCTCGTCTACCTGCTTGAGCTTTGCCTTGAGGTCAGCGACCTTCTTTTTCTTGTCCGGGCTAACAACGTAGAGCGCCTCGAAGTCCTTATCGACGTTGACGCCCAGCCGTGCCCATGGTTCCTTCTTATACTTCGCCGGAACGTCTGCGGCGCCCCGAGGAAGGTCGCGAATGTGCCCGACGGAAGCCTCGACGATGTAATTCGCTCCCAGGATCGGTGCGATCTTCTTCGCCTTCGTCGCCGACTCAACGATCACTAGACGTTTGACGCCATCGTTTCCCATCGGTTGAATTCACACATCCTTCAAGAATCTATGGGTTTGCCGGGTGCCATTGTTCTACAGATTTATTTCAATGGTGCCACTTACGCATTTCTAAGTGACACTACGCGGTTTCCGCAATTCCATTGCAACCGGGGTGGGAGCATGGATAAGGCAAAGCCCCCGCCAGGCGCGCGAGGCGCCGAGGCGAGGGCTTGCTCAACCCTGTGGGTCTTATAGAGCCGTGACATTCTGAGCCTGCGGCCCCTTAGCGCCCTCGCCAACCTCGAACTCAACCTTCTGGTTCTCCTCGAGGGTGCGGAAGCCGCTGCCCTGGATCTCAGAGTAGTGGACGAAGACGTCGGAAGATCCGTCGTCCGGGGCGATGAAGCCAAAGCCCTTCTCCGCGTTGAACCACTTGACGGTTCCCTGTGCCATGAATTTCTACCTATCTTGTTGAATCTGTCCGGCGCAAGTCTGCTGAGACCACCAAACGCCGAGGTCGGAAGATACTTCGTTTCCAACCCAATCGGCTAAAACCCAACGAGACCCCACCTCACGCCGAGGCGAGCGGAAAAGTACCGAGGATTTTAAAAACCATTGGCCAGTTTGCCATGTCCACGGAGCGAACGATCAGGCGAGTGCGGAATCCGGGAGACAATTGACTTGTATCCACCCCCTAATGGGGTCTAGAACTATCGTTAATGTCCGAGCTCACGCCCCCTACCTCTGGTTCCGCCGTCGATTCCTCGTCCGGCACTGCGCCCAGCTCTGGGTCTAGCAACGCCACCAGCTCTGCGCCGTCGTTCGGTGAGGAATTACTGGCCGACCTGACGCCGGAGTTTCCACGCTCCACGGTCACCCACACACGCACCATCCCCGCCCGTCCATCGCAGACAGCCAAGTGGCCGGAATGGGCCGACGAATCAGTAGTGGAATACCTGCACGAGCAGGGAATTTTCGCGCCCTGGTCGCACCAGGTAGAGACCGCTACCCACGCCCATGCGGGCCAGGATGTGGTGGTTTCGACCGGCACGGCGTCAGGAAAAAGCCTTGGCTACCAGCTGGCCGTTTTGAGCGACCTGGCAACAGCGAGCACCGCGACGGCTCTATACCTCGCACCGACGAAGGCGCTGGCGCAGGATCAGCGGGCGGCGCTGGCCAAGATGTGTGCGGGCACAGCGAACTTAAACGACATCATGGTAGCCACGTACGACGGCGATACCCCGCCGGAGACACGTAGGGTGATCCGCGACCAGGCACGGGTGATCGTGACGAACCCTGACATGCTGCACGCCTCGATTTTGGGGAATCCGCAGTCGTGGAGCCGACTGCTGCGCACCTTGCGTTATGTGGTGATCGACGAGTGCCACGTCTACCGCGGTGTGTTCGGTGCACATGTAGCGATGGTTCTACGGCGACTGCTGCGACTATGCGGGACGGCACCGACGATTGTGCTAGCTTCCGCGACCAGCGTGGATCCGGCAGCACATGCCCGCCGACTGACGGGTCGCGAGGACGTAGTGGCGGTGACGCAAGACGGCGCACCCACTGGTGAGCGGACCATCGCACTATGGGAACCGGGTTTTCTGCCGAAAGTTGAGGGAGAAAATGGTGCGCCGGTGCGACGAGCCGCGAACTCCGAGGCCGCAGATGTGATGGCGCTGGCGATCGCCCAGGGTGCGCGGACGCTGACATTCGTACGTTCCCGGCGCGGTGCGGAGGTGGTGTCCGTCGCCGCTGCAGAGAAACTGGGGGCGATGGGCCGCAGTGCGGATGCGGTGCGGGTGGCAGCATACCGGGCGGGCTACACCCCGGAGGATCGCCGTGAACTAGAGCGGCGTTTTGATAATGGTGAGCTGTTGGGAATCGCCTCGACGAATGCGCTCGAGCTGGGCATCGATGTTGGCGGGTTGGATGTTGTGGTGACCAGTGGCTTCCCTGGCACGATTGCGAGTTTCCGGCAGCAGGCAGGGCGTGCAGGCAGGCGCGGCCAGGGCGCGCTGGTGGTGCTGGTGGGCGCGGATGATCCGATGGATACGTATTTACTGCACCATCCAGAGGCTCTGCTGGATCGCCCCGTGGAAAACACGGTCTTCGACCCGGGCAACCCCTATGTGCTGGCTGACCACGTAGTGTGCGCAGCCGCGGAAAAGCCGCTGTCGGAGGCGGAGGTTACCCACTGGGGTGCCGAGCGCGTGGTGGAGCACCTTTTGCGCCGGAGTGTATTGAAGCGCAGACCACGGGGCATTTTTGCGGACTTGCAGGCTGCCGAGCAGGTGCATGCGCAGGTCTCTATCCGCGGGGGCGCGGCGAAGCAGGTGGCGATCGTGGAGGCCGATTCCGGGCGCCTGCTGGGCACTGTCGATGAGTCGCGGGCGACGTCGGATGTGCACACCGGGGCGGTGTATATGCACCAGGGCGAGACATTCGTGGTGCAGCTGTTGAATTTAGAGGAATCCGTAGCATGGGTCCGCCCCGAGTTTCCTGAGTACACCACGCAGGTGATCCGCGATACGGACATCACGGTGCGGCGTACTCGAGGCACGCACAGGATCTGCGATGGGGTGTGGCTGGCAGATGTGGATGTGGAGGTTTCCCACACCGTCAGTGGCTACCGGAAGCGTTTGCCGGGTGGCGAAATCCTAGAAACCGTGCCGCTGGATGTGCCGCCGGAATCCTTGCGTACCCGCGCGGTGGCTTACACAGTGGAACCAGATCTACTACTGGATCTGGGCCTGCCGGAGCCGACCTGGCCGGGCACTTTGCACGCCGCAGAGCATGCGGCGATTGGCCTGTTGCCTTTGATCGCGACGTGCGACCGTTGGGATATCGGTGGGGTGTCCACTGCCCTGCATGCAGATACGGGTCTGCCGACGGTGTTCGTCTATGACGGTTATGCCGGTGGCGCAGGTTTTGCGGAGCAAGGCTTCGCGCGCTTTGCCGAGTGGATGGTCGCCACCGCCGAGACCGTGGAGACTTGCGAGTGCGAGTCCGGCTGCCCTTCCTGCGTGCAATCGCCGAAGTGCGGTAATGGTAACGATCCACTGTTTAAGGCAGGTGCGGTGTTGTTGCTGCGGGCGCTGGCCAATGCCGCGGGTTAGTTCGCCGATTTTTTATGACGCCACACGGGGAGGTTGCTTTAACCATATACTTTCCCTCATGAAGTCATTTGTTGGGAAAAATCATTCTGACTTGCGCAAAGGAGCCGCAGCAACCATCGCCGGAGTTACAGCTCTAGCGGTATCTTTCGGTTCAACTAACCTTGCTGCAGCGCAGCCATTAGCACCGTCTGGGGTGCATTCCAGCGCCGCTTCGTTGGCCAATCGTGGGGAAGCCATGCGAACTCCTGCCCCCTATGCGGGCGCTACTTTCGACAGTGGTCTGAAAATCGGCAAGGTACCCGCCAAACCGGGAATGCTTATGAACACTGTTCACCTCGACCCGAATGTTGGGCTGTCGGCGGCGGGGCAGCAGTTCCGGTTTAGCTATTCCACAACCAATCAGCACGGCACGGTCGCCCCTTCCACAGGTGCGATGTTCTTCCCTAAGGGCAAGCCTCCGGCGGGCGGTTGGCCCGTGCTGGCCTGGGCTCACGGGACCGTGGGGTTGGCAGATCAGTGCACCCCATCCATGAATCCGCGGTCTGCGCGGGATACGGATTATCTGAATCACTGGCTGAACCAGGGCTATGCCATCGTAGCCAGCGACTATGCCGGGATGAGCACCGATGGTCTCATGAGCTACCTCAACGGTAAGTCCACTGCAGCTAACGTTGTGGATTCCGTCATCGCCGCCCAGGGGCTACCTGTGGTGAAGCAGCGAAAGCAGAAGCTTTCGCGCAATTGGGCAGTTATTGGCCAGTCTCAGGGTGGCGGCGCGGCTCTCCATGTTGCGTTGCGCGCGACGAGCCGTAGCAAGGAGGCGAATCTGAACTTTGTAGGCACAGTCGCGACAGGCGCCCCGGCCTATGTCGAGGAGATTGTGTTGGCAGGTAGTCCAACCTTCCCACCTGTTCCTCTACCAGCTGGCTTGAACACTTATGCGATGTACATTCTCGCCGCTTTCCGTGAGGCAAACCCAAACATCGATGTCGATTCGGCGCTCACCCCGGAGGGCAAGCAGATGGTAAAGGCCGCCGAGGGATCCTGTTACCACGAGCTATCGTCCGCCTTAAAGGGCACAAATGTGGCTCGTGCATTCTCGAAGCCACTGCGCGAGGTGCCGGGTTTGGAGCCTGCGTTACGAGCGTTCATGCAGACTCCCGCCACTGGCTACGACAAACCTGTTTTCTTAGGCCATGGCCTCATGGATAAGGACGTTCCCACTCCCATCGGCATCATGCTGAACTCGGACATGTGGATCCACCAATTTATCGGCGACATGCGCAGCCGGAATAAGCGTGTCGAGGTTCACTGGTACCCCACCGACCATGGCGGGACAGTGCCCGTATCGCAGCAGCACTCCACCCCGTTCCTAGCCGATCTTTTCCGCAAGGCCTAGGCCACTCCCTATTCCACTGGCCCGGCCATGGCCTGCGCTTTCTGTGGAAGGATACGGGAGTTCGAGCCTGGGCGGGTGACAACTTCCACCGTCACAAACTCTCCTTTGACCTCGCAGTTCTCCATGTTCGCCCCATTTGCATCGGCAATGCTCCGGGCAGTATCGCACGGCGAATTCTCACCAGCTTGAATAGCCATGGCCGCCGATAGTGCAGCCATATCGGCAGCGGTGCTCGCCTGTTCCTTATGCCCCAGCATCGCCGCACCGAGGGCAAGAAGCGAAACGATCGAAAGAATGCCGAGGGTAATCAGCGCCCCGTACACGGTACTCATGGACTGGTTCCCTGCCTCCCCTTATCCCTCGTCAGGCTCCACCATCGTGACGGCTTCACCATGGACGTCGAACAATGCTCCGTCTTTGGAGACCTTTACCCTCACAAGCGACGAGTCCGCACTACCTTCGCGAGTAGTAGAGACGCTCGCGTTGGCGTCGAGCTGCCGAGCCAGAGCAACCCCATCTCCGCCGCGCGCTTCGACCCGGGCGACTGTCCGCGCGAGTGATTGTGCCGTAGCCGCCTGTGACATGGTGGTCAAGCCCGCAGCGGCTCCTCCGGCGACAAGAGTCATGGCAGACAAGACGATGGCGCCTTCAACTGTGTTCATCAGTGTTCCTGGATATTCTTGGATGTTGATTTATGTTTTGGTGTCACCCCTCTTGCGTGCCCGATCCATTCGGATCAGACTCGCGCGAAGGGGGCACGACGGAAAGTGGGCAGTTCCTAAGCCCTTCGGTTACTTCGTGTTCAGCGCCTTCTCGAAGATTCCACTGAGTGCCTGCTCTACGGTGTCCGAGGTGACGACCGTGTAGAGGAGAGCGCCAAGAGCGGCCGCCGCAACGCATCCAAGGGCGTACTCAATAGTGGACATTCCTTTTTCATCTGTGTAGCGAGAGTAGATTGCACCAATAATCTGGTTCCACCAACTGCTGAGTGGGTTGACTTGTTCAGAGAATTCGCAGTTTACGCCCGAAGCGGGGTCCGTCTTTACGGGCGCGGCCTTGAGCTGATCGTTGGCGAGCACATGGGCACACGGCTCGAAAGCGGTGTGTTCAATGTTTGATGTGGTCAGAGTCGGTGTGGTCAGAGTCGAAGTAGTCATGGTCAGTTTTCCTTCCCGGGTCGCAGTGTCCGCGCACCCTTTTTCGGTTGTCGGTGTAGTCATTTGAGGAACACCTCTATCTCCCCTTCCCAAAGCCTCATAACGAAGCCATGCCAATGGCCAGTGGTATGAGGCCGACAAAAACGAAGGCTGGGAGGAAGCAGAGGGTCAACGGGGCCGCCAAAGCTATCAAGACCTTTTCAGCTCCGGCAGTTGCCTTGTCTGCGGCAATGCGCCGGAGATGTTCGGCCTGCTGGTGCATTCCATCGGCCAGTGATGTTCCGGCGCGAGTCTGCTGTGCAGCTTGGCGGGCAATGGCCCCAAGCAGGGGATGGTCAGCCAGAGTGAGCCACGCCTGGGCTCCTCCACCGAGATGCAGGAGAGCCATAGCGTGCCTGAGCGTTCCTTCGTCCTGTTGGGCAAGCGGTCCCACCCCTAGCGTCCACGCAGGTAGCAGTGCCTTTCCGGCGTGTAATGCTGCGGCTGTGACATCGAGGGCGCGAGCAGCATCCAGTGGCCCCATGGGTGTGGAGCTAGACGGTCCAGCCCGCACACCCACTCCTCCCAGCGGTGATGTAGTCAGTGATTCGCTGAGATGCTCCGTCCACAAAGTGCCCGCGCACACCAGACCAGTCCCAGTGAGAAAGAGCAGCACCCCCAGCACATTGGTCAGCAGGAAGCTCAGAGTGCCGAGCCCGCTACTTTGTCCCAATCCCACCGCGCCGATCGGTAATGCCAATAGCACCGTTACCGTCAGTCGTGCTCCCGCTGTCGCGGACGTGGACTTAGAAATGTGGGCTAGTTGTGCATCTATGTCGGTAACATGCGACTGTGCCAGTCCAGCCAGCCCCACACCGTGACGGTGGGAAATTCCCCAAATATTGAAAAGGTGGGCGAAGAAACTGGAGGCGTCGCTCTCCTTCACCTCTGCTCCCGCAATGTCCGGGCCCGGCGCGGCTCCCAAGCGCACCTTCACACAGGCAACATCCAACTCGCGACGCAGAGTCTCAGACTTCAGCCCCGACGTGGCGTGCTCAACCGCATCCAATGGTCGCCCGCCGGCCATCACCTCGCGAGCAATGGCATCCACGGCGTCACGTACCTCGGCCAAAGTCTTCATGTGTCGGCGGGTTTTCAGCACACGCCCGATCACGATCTTCAACGTAAAAGCGACCATCAGCGCTGCCGCAACGACCGCCAAAACGGAGATCATGAGCGTTCCCTCAGCCCAGTTCATCGCAGAACTCCTTAAAACCCTCCGGCACACATTCTTGCCCACCCCGCCGCTGCCACAGCACTTCGATGCGTGCCCGTTCATCCCCGACCAATCGCGCGATGTGCGTTAGTCGCCGGCCCTTCTCCGTGCGGGAAACGTGCAGCACCACATCAATCCCGTCGATCGCCTGGCGCGAAAGAGCCATCCGATCCAGGCCAGCCATCGCACCCAACGCTTCCAACCGTCCGGGAACGCTCGCCGGATCGTTAGCATGGATGGTTCCTGCACTGCCCGCATGCCCGGTATTGAGCGCCACCAGCAAATCTGCCACCTCCGGGCCACGAATCTCCCCCACCACGATGCGATCCGGCCGCATCCGCAGACTCTGCTTCACCAATGCAGTCATGGAGATCGCACCCGCACCCTCCGCATTGCCCTCACGGGTGGTTAGCGCCACCACATGTGGATGGTCGATCAGCAGCTCCGGGGTATCCTCCACCACGATCAACCGCTGATCGCGCGCCACCTCCGCCAACAACGCCGCCAACAGGGTGGTCTTTCCCGCACCCGTCCCGCCGCTAATCAGGATGTTGCGTCGCGCCCGCACAATTCGCCGCAGCACATCTGCCATATCCGGACTCGTCAGTCCATTTGCAACCAGCGCATCCAACTTGTTCTTCTGCCCGGTGATCGCACGCAAGCTAATGCAGCTCCCTCCCGCTGCCGGAGGAGCCAGCAAGGTATGTATACGGATCGTCTGGGCAGCCACGTCCGGCGGCAGCTCGCGCAGCACCCCGTCTGCAAATGGTCTTGCCTCATCCAGTCTCTCCCCGCACATTGTTGCCATTCGAACAGCCAGTTCACGTGCTGCTTCTACTCCGATGTTCACCCCGTCAACTCGCTGCATTCCCTCGCCACGATCTGCCCACACGCTGCCATCACCGTTTAGCACCACGTCCGTCACCAACGGATCTTGCAGCGGCTCTGCCAGGGGTCCCAGCCCACTGAACTCGCGCTGGAGTGTGCGTACATTCTCCACGCTCGCTTTGCCGATCAAGTGCAAACTCTGCGAAAGGTCTCGCTCGTCCGGCCTGCTAATTCCTTGTTCTGCCAGGTCATCTCGCACAATCGCGAGAAGACTACGCGCGGATTCTCGCTGTTGCTGTTTCTTAAGCTTCTTCAGCTCAGTATTCTTTCTTCGTGACGCCCCCACGTCTCCCCCTTTCTTTGAGGCCACTAACTGGCTAGCGGCAGTGCACATTCGCCAACGATGTGCAGGATCTTCTCCCATACCTCACGCACCGGCCCACGAACCCGGTCGTTCTTCAGTGAGCTTTCGATCCAGTACTCAGCCTCTCCCCTATCCAACGCCGGCGTGCAGTGAGTATCGTGCCGAATAACGGCCACGGGAACCTCATCCAGCATCATCGCGGCGACGGCCACAGAGGTCGATGCGCCAGGGATCTCACGGAGGACTATCAGTGGTTGTGCTCGGTCGTTTTCGAGCATCCGGTTACGCAACGCACCGGCGGCTGTCACACCCTGGATGGTCAATGGAGCCACAACTACGTGTACGTCGGGTTCCGCTGCGCCCCACTGTTCTGACCACCCTGCACTCGCACTATCAGCCACTGGCAGGCTGCGTCCGCAATCCACGACTAGGTCGTCAGCGTGCATAAGGTGCGCGATCTGCCCGATGTCGAGCCCCCGTCCGCCGCTGTGCGCGCCGAAAGTCGGATATCGGTCAGCGTAGATCACGGGTACCGCCCCACCTTCTGCATCGATCTTCTTTCCACCTGCACTGTCGAAACCCAGCATCAGCAGGTGGCTGCGCAGCTGATCGAAATCACAATCGGCGGGAATCTGGTTACGCGTCAGGCCGGGTCGCCGTTCCTTGCCCAGCACCAAATCCAAACCACAGGAGTGGGGATCAGCGTCCACCAATACCGCAGGCCTGCCTTCACAGGACATGTAATAGGCCAACTGTGCCGCAAACAAACTTGATCCAGCACCACCAGTCGCCGAGCTAACCGCAATGCGCAGGGCATCTGTCGAACCGATCATCTCCGCTAACACCATCGCACCCCCGGCATCCAGGGAGGGCTCCAGGCGATCCACGCGGATGGTTCGCACCAAGTGATGCCGGGTGAGCTCGCTTTCCTTGTCGCTCAGAACAATCGCAGAGTTCTGGCAGGCAAACCCGTCTTTCCGGTCCAGTTCTTGTAAGAGCTCCGCGGTCGATTCCGCCGTGCCGTCGTGAATAATCATTGGTCGCCGGGTCACCGCAACCACCATGCGAGCCTCGTTGTTCCACAGGGGATCAGCGATATCAATGATTACGGGTCGCAGCGACTCTGTCGCGGCCGGCGTTTTTCTTTTTCTCTGTCTCTTCGCTCCACCCATGAACCAAAGACTCGCAGCTTCGGACTCGTAGGTATACCCCTGATTTCTGAGCTGTGGAAAAGTCGGGATGGCGTCATAAAAAAGGGTCTGGATCCTGTGGATAACCCGCAACGCAAAAAGATGAGAGTGACACAAGTGTCGCAATGTAATTAGAATGACAAATGTGACTCAGCACCAGGAACCACGCGACACCTCGGGCGAGAAGCGCGTACTGGCCATTTTCGACCTCGATAAAACGATCATCGACACGTCGGCATCCCTGGCCTACCGCCGCCCGATGGCCGAACGTGGCCTGCTGAATACCGGCGAGGTGCTGAAGATGATGGCCATGCTGGGCAATTACATGTTCACGACCCATTCCGAGGACAGCCTAGAATCCACAAAAGAAGCGCTGACCAGGATCATTAAAGACCGTGAATCCGAACCCCTGCGACAGGTCGCACAAGACGCACTGCAAGAGGTCATCACTCCATTTATTTATGCCGAAGCGCGCGAACTCATCGAATGGCACCGCGAACAAGGGCACAGCATCGCCATCGTCACTGCCTCCGCGTCCATCATGGTGCAACCCATCGCCAAGGAACTGGGCGTGGATCACCTCTTTGCCACCGAGCTAGAAGAAAAGGACGGGCGGTTCACGGGCGCCGTCACGCACTTCAACAAAGGCCACGCGAAAGTCGAGCGCATCCGAGAACTTGTCGCCGAGCACGGCTATGACCTGGACGAAAGCTACGCCTATTCCGACGCCGCCACCGACATCCCCATGCTGGAGCTGGTGGGCAACCCGGTTGCCGTGAACCCGGACCGCCCCCTAAAGAAGCGGGCTACGGAAGAGAGCTGGCCGATCAAGCAGTTCAACCGCCCGGAACCGCTGTTCCCACAGGCGGCAGTTATTGCAGGCGCCGGTGCCACACTCGCCCTGCTGGGTATCGCCGCTACTGGCCTTGCAATGTGGTGGCGCGGGCGCGACGAGGACGCCTAAACACGCCTAAGCAACCTCAATCGCCCCCAAGCGCACTACCCCTGCTTGGCGTCAGCGATCGACTTACCCTCCAGCGACCCCTCGGATAGCCCCGTGGCGTGGAAAACGATCCACTCGGCCACCCCCTCCGGGGTGCCGCTGGCGAACCCCTCGGCCTTAGCCAGATACTCGTCGCGCTTGCGGTTCCACCACACCTCCGGCACACCCAGACCACGTGGATCCAAGCCAGTGGCGATGGTCGCCAGACGGGAACAAGCACGAGCGGTAACGCCGGTGGCGTCCGCAAAAGGTCGCAATGTCAGCAGCTCACCATGGATCACTGCCGATAGCACCGTGGCATTCACCTTGGTGCCACCCGTAATGAACTTACCCAGCAGCTGCAGGCGTGCATCGGTCGAACGGCGTGGGCGCCCCGGTACCAAAAACTCCGCATCACCTGCAGCTTTTTGACGGAATGCAGGATCGGACATTTGGGGGCTGGCAACTGCATTGATGCGAGCGATGATCTGCAGCGGGGCGCGGCGCCACGTAGTCACTGTTTCTGTGATCCCGTCCGGCGCCAAAAACTCAGCGGCACGCAACGCGCCGGCCAGGATCGGATCCTCCACCTGGCCATCCTCTGGCAGACGCGGTGATCCACCATCCAGCTGCGCCGAGGCGCGTGCTCCGCGTAGCACCGCTTCGGCTCCCGTGACATCCCACCCACGTAGGTTTGCAGGGTGGCGATGTAGCCGCGCCAGGTGGTCATTAGTCTGAGCCACAGCCTCCGGCACTCCGGGCAATTCGGCTAGTCCAGCGAGCGGGTCGTGCGCAGATTTGTCATCCATATTTAAGACAATAATGCACCCGCGCGCGCATTCTTTGCCATGGTCTGGCAAACTAGGGGAAGTCAATTAGGTGTAACCACAGGAGTTTTACAGTGAGCAACAACGATCGCGAGGGCATGTTCACAGACCGCGATAGCTTCAACCCGCAGGTCAACGCTATTCCACTGTCCGATGTGGATACTCATGCCAAGGGTCAGGCTAGTATCAGCGACCTGGTGAAGGATGCCTCTGCACAGGTTTCCTCCCTCGTCCGCTCTGAGGTTGAGCTGGCAAAGACCGAGATCGCTACGTCCGCTAAGAAGGCGGGCATCGGCGCTGGCCTGTTCGGCGCAGCTGCCGTGATTCTGGCCTACAGCTCCTTCTTCCTCTTCTTCACCATCGCCGAGGTACTGGATACCTTCATGTGGCGCTGGGCGGCTTTCCTGGTCGTCTTCCTGTTCATGCTGGTTCTGGTGGCCATCCTGGCGCTGATCGGTCTGAAGAAGGTTAAGGGTGTTAAGAAGCCGGAGAAGACCATCGAGTCCGTCGGAGAGCTTAAGTCCGTCATCCCGCAGAAGGGCAGGAACAGCGCCTCTGCACGTCAGCCGGGAATGTACACCTAAACTGCCGCTCCTTAGATGACGTCCGAAGACACTCACGCTTCAGATCCGCACACCCCGCATGCCACTTTCGTGCATTCGCGGGGTGTGCGTCTTCGCGTGGACGTACAAGGCCCCCGCAAGGCGCCGCTTATACTTTTCATCCACGGCTTCGGTGGGGGTGCTTTCGACTGGCATCCGCTGATGCAGCAGCTAGCTGGTGAGCACTTCCGCCTCGCCGCTGTGGATCTGCGGGGCTATGGTCGCTCGGATAAGACCCCGCGCGGCTATGACCTCACCACCGCCGCCAGTGACATGGCCGGGGTGATCCGCGGCCTCGGGCACACGACGGCCACCGTCGTCGGCCATGGCTACGGTGGCATGGTCGCGTGGACGCTCGTGGCTCATACCCCGGAACGTGTCCGCAGCTTTGTCACTCTGTCTTCCATTAACCCGTTGCTGCGTTTCCGTGGCATCCTGGCTCAGCCGTTCTCACAGCCGAATTTTGCCCGCCGGGTTCTCTCCGCTCAGCTGCCGCGCCTTCCGGAGCGCAAGCTTTTGGCGGATAACGCCGCGGCCGCCGAGAAGATCTTTAGGGCCGGTGTGGCCCCGGGGTTTAGGGATACGGACGCCTACTTCACAAATGCCGCACTCCGCCGCGAAGCCATGCAGGTGGATAAGGTCGCGCATTTGTCCTGTGAGTATCTGCGCTGGCCGTTCCGCAGTCGCTTCCGCCCCGAGGGCATGAGGTTTGAGCGGACCTTCCCCGCCACCACCCCAGTTCCTCTGTTGGCTATCGACGGCAGCATGGATCCCATCTTTGACGAGGCCCTGGCGGCAAAGTCCGCCCAGCGCGCCGAAGCTGTGGAACGCAAACTCTTGTTTGGTGTGGGGCACTATCCCCACGTGGAAGATCCACCCTGCATCGCGGAGCTCCTCCGCGAACACATGCGCGCCGAAAGCCGCTAGTCCGCCACGCAGGCGCCAGTCTCGATGGGCTCGCGGTGGGAGGTCACGTCTCCAACGTGGCTCATTACTTCTTCCCTAGTCAGGGCGTAGCCGGTGTCCTTCTCATTCATATCCGCACCGAACACTAGCCCCAACACGTGACCATCGGTATCGATCAGCGGGCCACCGGAGTTCCCCTGCACCACCGAACCGCGCAGTGAGTAGCTTTCGCGCTCCACACGGGAGTCGGCATAGATATTCGGCCCGCTGACCACGAACTTTTCACGGATTCGCGCGGGCGAGGCCTTGAATGGACCGCCGTTCGGGTAACCCATCACGATGGCGTCTTGGCCTTGCTGGCCTTCTCCCTCAGCCCACTTCATAGGCACATACGGCAGATTGTCACTGTGCAGCAGGGCGATATCCACCTGCGGGTTGTAGTACACAACCTCAGCCTCATGCGGACCGTCCTTCGTAGCGAGCGTCACCTTATTGGTTCCCGCCACCACGTGCGCATTCGTCATCACGGTGTCCTCGGCAACCACCCAACCACTGCCCTGCAGAAGGCGTTTGCATTTTTCTGCCTCACCGACGACGCGCAGCACGCTATCGCGTGTGTTTGTCACCGCCGGCGAGCGCATCAGCGCGTTATCTGGCGGGTCGACCTCTGCGGTAGGCAGGTTCTCCATCGGGTCGGCGATCATGGGGAAGCCCGAGTCGTTAATCAGCTGCGACGTTTGGGCAGGTAGCTGCTTGAACCACGCCGGGGCAGCATTGCCCACGCTGCTTAAAATCTTGCTGCCTCTAATGGCTTTCCCTAGACCGCCGATATTGCCGGCTGCGATGGGTACAAGGATCAACCACACAATCAGCAGGGTTGTGAAGACCTGCACAATCGCGCCCACTATGGACTCTGCTCTCAAAGCCTCGCGGGTGCGGATCTTGTCCCGCAGTCTGGTTCCTATTCCCGAGCCGATTGCGTAGCCCACCACCACGACCACGGTCACGGTGAGCAATGCGGCGAAGAATCGGGCGCTGTAGCTATCCGGTGCTTTATCCTCTGCTAGGTGCACTGCCAAGGGCACGAGTTTTACGCCAAAGAACCCGCCCAGGATCACGCCTGCAAAGCTAAGTACGGCGCTAAATCCGCCCTGTCGATAACCGGATAGCAGAGCGCCGAGGCACAAAAAGACCAGCACAATATCGAGGGTTAGCGACCCCGTGGTTCCGCTCATGGTGCGCCTCCGTTTCTGCCTGATTCATTGGCTCGGTCGAACCCTTCCTGCATCTCTTTCAGCGCTTCG
The DNA here is from genome assembly GCF_056393505.1 of Corynebacterium sp. TUM25015. NCBI lineage: Bacteria > Bacillati > Actinomycetota > Actinomycetes > Mycobacteriales > Corynebacteriaceae > Corynebacterium > Corynebacterium sp. TUM25015. Next base: position 508,700 of record NZ_CM150783.1, read on the forward strand.
CCATTAGCGGATCCGGCAAGGGTCTCAAAGAGGTTCCACGGCTCATCCGCGCCGCTAGCACCACCACTGGACCAAGGCTCTTCCCATCCCGCACGTTGTAACAGCGCATTGATCACGCCTCCCGTGAACCCCCACAGCACCAGCGGGCTATCCGCACCGATGTGCAGGTTCCAGGCCGGTCCGCGCCAGCCAGCGAAGCCGACCTCAAAACGCCGTTGCGGATTCACCAGCTCACTTAAGGGAAAGGGTTCGACCCAATCGTTTTCGGTTGTGGGGCAGCTTACCTTATGAGGTTGACGCCACCACGCCACCACAGGCACCACAGCAAAATTTGAGCGGTCAATATATATCGGTCGCAAGATTGCGAAAGGCTCCACCGTCGTCGGATCCAAACTGGTTTCCTCCTCCGCCTCTCGCAGGGCAGTGTCGATCGGCCCGGCATCAGCATCCTCCACACGCCCGCCGGGGAAGGCAACCTGCCCACTGTGGTTGCGCATGGTCGGTGCGCGATGCGTCAATAGCATCGTTGCATCGGCGGGGAAGGCTTGTCTGCCTGTGGTTCCAGCAGGGCGGCGGAAGTCGGCGTCACCAGAAAGCAGAACCAGCACCGCCGAATAGCGCGGAGGGCGCCCTTGGTCGTCCGTCTCCGGCACGATCCGAGCGGAGTCATTCAGGTACTGGTGGATGTCCACTTCGCGACAGTCGCGGGCAAATTCACGCAGCCATTCGGGCAGGTCAGAAGGTAATCTCGGTTGGATGTCTATATTTGTAAGCCACTGTTGAAGTTGCTTGTGCGGGTGCGTCATAGGGCTTTTTGCACCGCCTCTTCTAGCTCTTCGGCACCATGGAAAGTCTGCGCATATAACCGCGCGCGGGTGCCGTCCGGGTTGTAGACCACGGTTAGTGGCACGACTTTTGGCAGGTTCGCTGCAGAGTCGAAGGTGTGGTTGGAATCCTGGTAACTCGGCAAAGTATCTACGCCCAGGTCGCGTAGCATATCGGCACCTGCCTGTGCCTTGGCATCCAGATGCACGCCGACGACATTCCACTCGGGGTGCTTGTCCGCTAGCTGTTGAATCGTCGGCAACTCCTCACGGCAGGGAGCGCACCACCAGGCCCAGACGTTGACCACCGTGGGCTTTCCGGCCAGCTGCTCGGCCAGCGAGGTTTCTGCGCCATCGCCTTCGCCATTAGTCAAACACGGTAGGCGCACATCCCGCAGCTCCGCATTGGGACTGAGCTGTGCTTTCCCTGCATCTTTGCCTGCACCTTCCGGGCAGCGTACTTTCTGCGCTACCTCGACAGGCCCGTTGGTCGCTGGCGCTGAGGGGGCGTCCTCCCCCATGGCAGAACTAGTCGCACCTGCATCGTCCGGAGCGTCCTCGCGCAGCGCTGCAATGAGCGGCAGGCACGCAATGGCGATGCCAACGACCACTGTGACGGCAATAATGATCGCGCGTGTTCGAGGAGAGTGTTCGGCAGGTGCAGACATAACAAAAAGTCAGTGTACCCGGCCTGTTCGTCGTACCGGTTAGAATCCGGCAATGCCCAGCAGGTGGTCGCGGTCATCGGACTTAATCATTTTTGACGCCACCTCCGGGTCAGCTGGCCCCGCCACCCCGAAGCTTGGGCACTGGCGGGCGAGGAAGCAGGCTCCACACGCTGCGCGGCGCGAATGGCAGATACGACGGCCATGGAATATCGCCCGGTGCGAGAAAAGGGTCCATTCCTTGCGTTCGATGAGTTCCATAAGGTCGCGTTCGACTTGCACAGGATCCTCGTGCTCCGTGAGTTTCCAGCGGCGTGCCAGGCGACCAAGGTGGGTATCCACCGTAATACCCGGCACTCCGAAAGCGTTGCCGAGCACCACGTTTGCAGTCTTCCGCCCCACCCCGGGGAGTTTGACCAGTTCTTCGAGAGTTCCGGGAACCTCCCCGCCATGGTTGTCCTCGATTGCCTGGGCCAGGCCGACAATACTCTTGGCTTTTGAGCGGTAGAACCCGGTGGACTTGATGATCTGTTCGACGTCCTCGATGTTCGCCTCTGCGTAATCAACAGCGGTGGGATAGCGACGGAACAGAGCCGGGGTGACGGCATTGACGCGTTTGTCGGTGCACTGTGCGGAAAGGACGGTGGCAACCAGCAGCTCAAGGGGATTTTTGAAGTCCAACTCGCAGTGTGCCCCCGGGTAGGCGTCGGCGAGAGCGCGGTTGATTTTGCGCGCACGACGCTTGCGGCCTAACGGGGTTTCCTCGCCCTTCGCAGCGATGTGAGAGCCGATACGCGGCAGGGTTGGCGGAATCGGTTGCTTCTGGGATCTCTTCTGGTTTGTATTCTGGGAGGTTCGTGGGGAAGACGGGAGGGACATAAAACCTTTAGAATGTCGAGGGCTGAAGGAAGGAACTTAAAAAACAGCGAGGATACTCGTTCCGCAGTCGGAAACGGCAGCCAATAATATTCTTAAATGTACCTTCCCGTGGAATTGCGCTGTGACATAGTTGGGTATGCTCTAACAGAAGAGACGAACGATACATATTTTTCTCTAGATGTACGCGAGGTGGTTCACCCCAGCCACCGCAATGCCAGAAACGGAAGTGAAACAAGGGATGGCAGAAGTATCCGAAATACTATCGAGGGCAGGCATCTTCCAGGGTGTTGAACCCACCGCCGTGCGTACCCTCATCGAACAACTGGATACCGTCAAGTTTCCTCGTGGCACCACTATCTTCGACGAAGGTGAGCCGGGAGACCAGCTGTACATCATTATCAGCGGCAAGGTGAAGCTCGCCCGCCACTCCGTTGATGGACGTGAGAACCTGCTGACCGTTATGGGACCTTCCGACATGTTCGGCGAGTTGTCCATCTTCGATCCCGGTCCTCGCACTTCCTCCGCTGTCTGCGTGACGGAGCTGCACGCGGCGTCGATGGATTCCACCATGCTGCACAACTGGATCAGCGAGCACCCGGAGATTGCAGAGCAGCTGCTGCGTGTGCTTGCCCGCCGTCTGCGCCGCACCAACAACTCCCTGGCTGATCTTATCTTCACCGATGTTCCCGGTCGCGTGGCCAAGGCTCTGCTGCAGTTGGCGAACCGCTTCGGCACCCAAGAAGGCACCGCTCTTCGCGTCCACCACGACCTCACGCAAGAAGAGATCGCCCAGCTGGTCGGCGCGTCCCGCGAGACCGTGAACAAGGCTTTGGCCGAGTTCGCCCACCGCGGTTGGATCCGTCTGGAAGGAAAGTCGGTGCTGATCTCCGACACCGAGCGCCTGGCTAAGCGCGCCCGCTAAAGGCAACTTTTAGCCCACTGGGGTAGAAACAAAAGCCCCGCTAGAGATCCTCCTAGGAGTTCTAGCGGGGCTTGCTTTCGTTCAGTTACGAGTTAGCGTTCGTCGTGTTAGTTCTCGTCACCGCGCAGGAAACGCAGCGTCACGCGAGTGGACTGTGCCGCAGCGTCACGCAGCACCGGATCGACGTCCGTGTAAATCTCGTCCACGATCTCATTGACCGAAGCATCATCGCCCAGCTTCTTTAGGGCGGCCTTGACCTGCTCCAGGCGCTGTTCACGACGGTCGATGTACTTCTGTGCCACGGCAGCTAGATCCGGCTGATCCGGGCCGTGTCCTGGCAGCAGAGGCTTATCCTGGCCACGCTCGCGCAGCTTGGCCAGCGTTTCCAGGTAAGCGCCTAGATCACCATCAGTTTCGGAGATCATAGTGGTGTGACGACCTGCCAGCGTATCGCCAGTGATGATGCCTTCTACGTCGGAATCATCAGTACCGCCGTTGGAGTGGATAAAGAAAGCCACGCAGTCAGAGGTGTGGCCGGGGCAGTGAACGACCTCGATGGTAGGGGTCAGGCCCTCGAAGGAGATAATCTCCCCATCCTTCAGCTCCTCACCAGCGATGCAGTACTGCTTGTCGAAGGCACGGATCGGAGCGCCAGAAATCTGGCGGAAGCGCTGAGCTCCATTGGCGTGATCCGCGTGGCGGTGTGTCAACAGCACAGCGCCGATCTCCGCGCCACCATCGGTGGCCTTAGTGTTGAGTACGTTCAGGTGGCCCTCATCCTGCGGACCCGGATCCACCACAACAGATACTGTGTCGTTTTCTCCCTTGATTACCCAGGAGTTCGTGCCTTCCAAGGCTGCATAGCTGGGGTTCGGTGCGAGGACGACACCGATGTTCGGGGTTACGGGACGTAGTTGGCTATAAGCGGGGTGCTCCATGCCTCCCAGTGTAGAACGAACCTACAAACTATGCGCTGATCTGCGCGATGATTTCTACCTCTACGGGGGCGTTCAGCGGCAGTGCGGCCACGCCGACAGCTGCGCGAGCATGCACTCCCGCCTCGCCGAAGATCTCTCCCAGCAGCTCGGAAGCGCCATTGACTACGCCGGGCTGGCCACCAAAGCCGGCGGTGGAGGCAACAAAACCATTGACCTTTACAATTCGTTCAATGTTTTCGATTCCCACCAGATCATCGATCGCGGCAATGGCGTTTAGTGCAGCTGTACGGGCGGCGTCATAGGCTTGCGCCTCAGTGACATCCGCGCCGACCACGCCAGTGACAGGCAGGCTACCGTCTACGAAAGGCAATTGTCCGGAGGTGTAGACGAGGTTGCCGCTGCGCACAGCGGGGACGTAGGCGGCGACGGGTGCGGCCACCGGTGGGAGCTGCAGGCCGAGCTCTTCGAGCTTGGAACGGAAGTTCTGCTGCGCCATGGTTACTGCTCCAGGGGGCGCTTCATGTAAGCGACGTGCTGCTCGCCGGTCGGTCCGGGCAGCACGGAAACGAGCTCCCAGCCATCCTGGCCCCAGTTGTCGAGGATCTGCTTCGTCGCGTGAGTGAGCAGCGGTACGGTTACGTATTCCCAGTTAGTCATGGCCACCACCTTAGCGGTTCGGCGGTTTACTTAGCTGCTTTAGCTGCTTCCAGCTGGCCGGCGAAGAAGTCTGCCCAGCTGGTGATCTCGGGGTGCTTGCGCAGCAGGGCGCGGCGCTGACGCTCGGTCATGCCACCCCACACGCCGAACTCCACCTTGTTATCCAGTGCATCAGCACGGCACTGGAGCACTACAGGGCAGTGGCGGCAGATAGCTACGGCCTTGCGCTGAGCTGCACCCTTTACAAACAACTCGTCCGGATCCACGTTGCGGCAGTGCGCCTGGGTAATCCACTCGCCGCGATTATTGAAAGACTCGCGGGTCGTGATTTGTTCGGCAGGCTGGCAGGTCGGCTTCGAACCGTTGCTGACCTTTGTGTGGGCGAGCGATGCAGTCATTTTCTCCTCCGAAACGTTCCTTTCGGCAGGGTGGCCGTCGCTCCTTGTGCGTCGGTTGTCGTTTCTTACCACCAACTGCCATATGAGGCTTGCTGTAGTAGTAATTTTATTCACACGTTTTTAGAAGTGTCGAATACATCACATTTTGGGGGTAATTGATATCCACGCGACACTTGTCGAGTAGGGATTCAATTAACCAGGGAAAACCTCCCACATCACACACTGCGCAAAGCGCTTTTCTTTTGACGCCCTCACGATCCCGCTGGTCAGCACTATCAGTAAAACGTGTCGCACATCACAAACTAGCGAATTTCCTGTCCTGCGCTGCACTGCGCTCCTCCCCCACGAAATGCGTATATGCAAGAGTTCAAGGATCACCCCCGACAGCTGGAATGTAGGCGTCAAAAAGAAAGGGGCGGAGGGTTGTCCGGGGCGTGGGTTATGGTGATACGCGTGGAAGCACCGAAGGCATTTCTAAGACTATTCCTCGCCATCCTGGCCGGTGGCGTGCTGCTCGCCGCAGCCATCCTGCCGTTTGCCGGGGCCGGCGGCTGGATGGTTAACGCCAGCACGGACACGATGAACTCCAGTGTGAAAGACATTTCGGAGAACAACACCGTTCCGCTCCGCTCGCGGATCACAGATCGGAATGGCAAAACCATTGCCTGGGTGTACAACCAAAACCGCACCGAAGTGCCATCGGACAAGATTTCACAGGCAATGAAAGACAGCATTGTCGCTATTGAGGACCGGCGCTTCTATGAACACGAAGGCGTGGATATCCGTGGCACCCTGCGCGCCGCGGTGGCAAATATCTCCAGTGGTGGGGTCTCCGAGGGCGCATCGACGATCAATCAGCAGTATGTGAAGAACTATCTGTGGCTGATCTCGGCGGAAAACGAGGACCAAGCAGCGGAAGCGATCGAGACTTCTCTGCCGCGTAAGCTGCGCGAAATGAAGATGGCCGGCCAGCTAGATAAGAAACTGACGAAGGACGAGATCCTGACTCGCTATCTCAACCTGGTTTCCTTCGGCAACAGTGCTTTTGGCGTTCAGGCTGCGGCACAGACCTACTTCGGCGTCAACGCGGCAGATCTGAACGATAACCAAGCGGCATTCCTCGCCGGAATTGTGCAGTCGACTAGCGCCTTGGATCCGTATACGAACCCCGATGGTGCAAAGGATCGACGCAACGCCGTGCTCCAGACGCGTGTGAATTCCAAGACTCTCTCACAGAGCGAGGCAGATGCTCTCGCCAAGAAGCCACTGGGCGTGCTGAAGGCCCCCAAGATCCCAACTAACGGCTGCATCGGCGCAGGCGGAAGCGGGTTCTTCTGCGACTACGTTCTGGAATACCTGGACAAGAAGGGCATTCCTAAGGACGAAATCACAAAGGGCGGATACACCATTCGCACCACACTGGATCCGAAGGCACAGGAAAGCGCGGAGAAGGCGGCACGCAGCAAAGTGTCACCGACTCAGGAGGGTGTATCGGCGGCTACCGACTACTTGGCTCCCAAGGACGGCATGCACCAAGTTCTAGCCATGGCTTCCTCGCGCAAGTACGGGTTGAATCAGGACAAGCAGCAGACTGTGCTACCACTGACGCACTCTATGCAGGGCCACGGCGCCGGATCCGTTTTCAAGATCTTTGCCGCGGCAGCTGCAATGGAAGACGGCATGGGGTTGAACACTAACCTCGCCGTTCCTGCCCGCGCGGAGGTCGAAGGCATGGGTGCAGGTGGCGCTCGCGGCTGCCCGCCAGGCAAGTACTGCGTGGAAAACGCTGGCTCCTACAAGCCGAACATGACTCTAAAAGAAGCACTAGCAACAAGTCCGAATACGCCTTTCGTCGAGATGGCGGAGAAGATCGGGATGAAGCGCATTGTGGATATCGCCATCAAACTGGGGCTGCGTTCCTATAAGGAAAAAGGCAGTTTCGACGGCGAGCACTCTGTGGAGGAGTACATCAAGGACAATAACCTTGGCTCCTTCGTCTTGGGTCCCACTGCCGTGGATCCACTGGAGCTCTCCAACGTTGCCGCCAGCCTCGCCGATCACGGCCGCTGGTGCGAGCCACTTCCCGTGCTAGGCATCAAGGATCGCAACGGCAAGAAGGTGGATTTCGACGAAGCGAAATGCGAGCAAGCCATCGATAAAGATATTGCGGATGCGCTGGCCAACGGCATGGGTAGCGATGTACAAGGCGGAACAGCTGCCGCTTCTGCGCGCGCAACGGGATGGAGCGCCCCGGTATCCGCGAAGACCGGTACGACGGAAACCAGCTTCTCCGCCGCATTCTTAGGGTTCACCCCGGGCTGGGCTGGATCTTCCTACATCTTCAACGACGGCGGCACTGCCAAGAATCTGTGCACGGCGCCTGTGCGCCAATGTGGCAATGGCAATCTCTACGGTGGTAACGAGCCGGCACAAATCTTCTTCGAGACCTCCAAGCCGGTTATCAACAAATACGGTGGTGGCAAGCTCCCGTCCTATAACAAGAAGTACGACGCAGGTACGAACCCCGGTAAATGGGGCGCGCCCGTAGCCAACACTGGCGGAGGCGGAACCAGCACAAACAACGCAGCGCCGCCGCAGACCAACACCCCACCTCCGGAGATCAACCTGCCACCTGAAGTTCGGCGAGGGCTCAACGATTTGAACGATCTACTGCGCCAGTTCCAGTAGCGTCAGGCTGACCACCGCCTTCCTCAAAGAGCGCGAAGCGATACTCTGGAAGACGTGAAAAAGAACTCCCGCAATGCCAATACTGAGCCCCACAAGCAACGTTCAATTCCTGCCAGGCTGCTGGCGTGCGTGGCCGGACTTGGAGCCGCTGGCGTAGCGGTAGCTGCGGCGTCATATAGAGAAACCCTCAAGTTCCAGCTCCACGAGGTCACCGTGCCGTTGTTAGAGCCCGGCACCCTACCTGCTGATTGGGATAGCTTCCGGTTGCTACACGTAAGCGACCTGCACATGCTGGATAAGCAGCACCACAAGCAGGAATGGGTTGCGGCACTCGACGAGTTGGATCCTGACCTGGTGGTCAACACCGGCGACAACCTGGGCGAAAAGGAGGGCGTGCCGGGAGTTCTCCGTTCACTCGGTCCGCTGCTGGAACGCCCCGGAGTGTTCGTATTCGGCAGCAATGACTATTTTGCGCCGCGCCCTGTGAACCCCTTCATTTATCTGCTTGGCAAGAAGCGCAAGCCTTCCGATGAGCAGCTGCCTTGGAAGGGGATGCGCGCCGCCTTTATCGAACGTGGCTGGCATGATGCCTCGAATGCCACGGTTGAGTTCGCTATCGACCCGGCGGCAACGGGTTCGCTTACTAGCCCTGCAAAGATCAAGCTGGCCATCGCTGGTGTGGACGACCCTCACCACGAGCTCGACGACTACTCGCAGATTGCTGGTCGTCCGAATAGTGACGCCGACTTGGCCATCGGCCTCAGTCATTCCCCGGAACCGCACGTTCTGGACCGCTTCGCCGCTGACGGATATCAGCTGGTACTGAGCGGTCACACGCACGGTGGGCAACTGTGCCTGCCTGGTGGGCGCGCCATCGTGACGAACTGTGGCATCGACCGTAGCCGTGTGCGTGGGCTATCGCGCTGGACCGAGCGCATGTGGCTGCACGTGACCAACGGGTTGGGTAACTCGAAGTATGTGCCCTTCCGCACCTTCTGTCGCCCGTCGGCAACACTGATCCACATCGTGGAGAAGCCGTCGGAATAACCGGCGAAGAAGAAGAGGGGAAAATGCCCTCTATACAGCCATTTTGAAAATTGGCCCCTCTGCGGGCTATAGTTGTTCGAGTTGCAGCCGTTGGCTTTGCATCATTTGCGAGGTTGCTCGCAGTCCGCAGAACTAACGTGCCGCTCCAGACCGGGATATGGCGCAGCTTGGTAGCGCACCTCGTTCGGGACGAGGGGGTCGCAGGTTCAAATCCTGTTATCCCGACCAACAATAGCCCCAGTCAGTGGCTCCACACAGGTCACAGGCTGGGGCTTTTTCGTATCCTTGCGCCCCCTATCCCTCACAGTGTAAGAAGTTATTAGCCCCGGAGTTTAGTAGCCTAGCCTTACCTAACATCTGCTACACGAAAAGATCACTCCCTCAAAGTGATCGCCACCTCTGGAGGCACCGGGATTGCGTCGCAGGCAGCCCGGGACAAATGGAAACTTCCCCCTCACGAGACAAGGCTCAACACGCACAACTATGGAACGCTCAGCCAATTCCGGTTCATACCGGGACAGCGTTGACGTGCTCGTCGCCGTCGTGGGCACGGACAGCGCATTCTGCGGAACCACACATGAACCTAGGAGAATGGGACATGAGGAAATAATGTTCGCCACCTCGCGTGTACTCGCCCGGCGACACGGATTATTGGTGGGAGGAACCGCCGGGGCAGCAATCCATGAAGGAGTGCAGACCTTGCAGACCTGCAGCGCGGTGCGGAGATGAAGGTAGCCGCGAGGTTGAGCTCCATGCAGAAGTATCGCGAAGTCCTGGGAATTTCTCTTCCCATCGCCGGGGTGCAGCTTGCTGGGGTAGCGCTGACCACCACGGACGTTCTGATGTTGCAATCCGTGGGCGTAATGGCGATCGCCGGCGGTGGCCTGGCGATGCAGCTCTACAACCAGATCCGCACGATGTGCGTGGGTATGGTGACAGCCAGCTCAAATCTCGTAGCCGAAGCTGCGGCAGAGATGGAGCGGAAGGATCCTTCAGATCCACCTTCCGAGGAAAGCGCGGAGAGGATCCGCCGAGCCGTGCGCTCCTCTTTCGCCGTGGGCACGGGTACTTCAATTCTCGGCGCGCTACTAGCCATCTCCTTCGGGGCACTGGTTCTTGCTCTGCCCATCGACGAGCAGGTCGCCCGTCTCACCTTCGCCATGACGCTCACATTGGCGCCGGGACTCATCCCTATGTTGTGGCTCAATGTCTTGCGCCAGTTCGCCGTAGGCATGCGGAAACCAGGCTCGCTTCTAGGCATCACGCTGGTATCAATCTTCGTCAACATAGCTCTGAACTGGGCATTTATGGCCTGGTCGACGTCGGACGCATGGAAGGTGGCGGGCATCGGACTGTCCACGACTATCGTCCAACTATTAACCCTGTTGGCCTTCCGTGTGATGGTGCTGCGCATACCTGAGCTGCAACCCTATTTTCACATCTTTCCCCGCGCAGGCGATGGGGCGACTATACGCCACCTAGTGCGTCTCGGAGTACCAGTCAGCCTGACCTATGGCTCGGAGGCGGCGATTACTACAATCGCCGGATTGGTAATGGGAACCCTCGGTCCGCAGATGTTGGCTGCACACAACGTGGTAAACCAGCTGGCATACATCGTCTACCAGGTCTGCATCGGCTTCTCCCACGGCGGGTCGGTGCTCATCACGAGGGCACGAGCCGAAGGTGCCAACGCGGTACGCGCGGTGACCCGGCGCGTATTACTCGTCGTGGTCACGTACCTGGGGGTTATGGGCGCAATATGGCTCCTACTGGGACGCTGGGTGCTGAGCCCGTTCCTGGGAGATGCCGACGCCACCACCTTCCATATCGCCGTCCTGCTTCTGTGCCTCGCGGTGTTACAGCAGTTCTCTAAGGGAATTCAGAATGTGGCGGTGGGATTACTGAGGGGGCTCAAGGACACTACTTCCGGGCTGCGCTGCACTCTCATTGGATACTGGCTGGTCGGCGTACCCGGGATTCTGGCGATGGGCAAGTTCCTGAATTGGGAGGGCTACGGCGTGTGGTGGGGGTTGATTGTCGGCTTCGCCACCACTGCGGTGCTGCTACTACGAGCCTTTTCTCGACGCCTCGCTTCACTTAGCTAACGGGGTGTGGGGCAGCGAAATGACGACATTCTCTTCCAAGCATTGCCATCTAAATAAGGTGTGACTAACCTAAGTAAGTCGACCCAAAGAAAGGAACGCAGTTGACCCTCACGTCACTTAGAACTCGCAGCCCCCGCTCCCCCATGCGCCCTCATTTTCGCCTAGCTCGCGCAGTCGTCTCAGCGGTCGCCGCCACCGGCCTTTTCATGACCGCCGCCTGTAGCGCCAGTGATGGAACGAACTCCGCAACCAACGGAGAAAAACAGCAGATCACCGACATCCTCGGACGCAATGTCGAGGTTCCGAAGAAGGTTGAGCGGGTTCTCATGGGCGGACAGAGAATGCTCTACACCACCGCTATCCTCAACAAGGAAAACCCGCTCCAGGGGATCGTCGCTTGGCCCGATGACTTGCAGCAGAACGACCCCGGCACTTACAAGAAGTACCAACAGAGATTCTCCGAGATCGGGGATATTAAGCAGACCGGTGAGGTTTACGATGGCTCGATGTCCGTCGAGCAGGCCCTGGAATCTCGCCCAGATGTCTTCATTGTTTCCGCGAACAGTTTCGACGCCGCCCAAGACGCCGGCATCGTCGACGGTCTTAACAAGGCCGGAATCCCCACCGTCGCCGTCGACTACTTCACTGACCCAGTAAAAAACACCGCACCAAGTGTGCGCTTGCTCGGCAAAGTACTCGGGCACGAAAAGGAGGCGGAGAAGTACGCCCGGTTCTACGAATCCAAGGTGGACATGGTTCACGACCGGTTGGAAAAAGCCAAGGCCACTCCCACCCCAACCTTCCTCTGGCGAGCCCCCGGCTACTTCGACTGCTGCTCCACTTTCGCGAAATCCAACCTGGCTCAATTAGTTACGGCGGCAGGCGGCAAGAATCTGGGAGACGACATGATCGAAGGTAAGCAAGGCCAAGTATCCCCCGAAGCGCTGGCCGGAAAAGACCCGGACGTCATCATTGCCACTGGCGCTGACTGGACTGGTGCCAAGCAGCAGCCAAAAAAGACTGGCTTTATCCCCCTCGGTTACGACGAGTCCGCCGATCAGGCAGCCCGGGATTTTCAGCGCGTCGTTAACGGGCAACCTGTCCTCAAGGAAATGCGAGCCGTCAAGGACAAGAGAGCCTACGCCGCGTGGCATCACTTCTACGACTCTCCGTACAACTACCTGGCCATCGAGTGGTTCGCCAAGGCCATGCACCCCGACCTGTTTGCCGACATTGACCCGCAGGCTGACATGAAGGAACTGCACGAAAAATTCCTCCCCGTGGAGGCGAGCGGCACCTTCTGGACTGGTTTGCCATGAGCCACGTCGCCCCGACACGGTCAATCCCTGCCGTAAACGGGAAGGATCACAAAGACAGCATCCCGCAACGTCAACGTCCCGGCGTGAGCTGGTACCGAGCAGCCAGCAGGCGCAAGGTGGCAATCATCGCCGGGCTCGCGGCTCTGCTATGTGCAGTCACCGCCACAGATTTCCTCATCGGCAGCAGCATGCCTGCTAATGAGGCGATATATGTGCTATTTCACCCCAGCGATTCCCGCCCTGTTGACCGACAGATCATCTTTGATATTCGCCTGCCAATGACCATCACGGCGGTCCTCATCGGCGCTGCCCTCGCTGCCGCTGGTGCAGAGATGCAAACCATCCTGGGCAACCCCCTCGCAGAGCCCTACACACTGGGTATTTCCGCCGCCTCCAGCTTCGGCGCCGCCTTCGCCACCGTCTCCGGATTCACCGCCGCAGGAATTGGTGCAACGCTGGGGATGGCCGGCAGCGCGTGGGTGTTCGGGATCGCAGCATGCGCGGTGATTGTCCTCTTCTCCCGGTCAAAGAGCGCCGGCACGCAGGGAATGATCTTGCTAGGCATTGCAATCGTGTTCCTTTTCGACGCTCTCCTGGCACTGATGCAATACCTCGCCTCGCAGACCCAGCTAGAGCAGGTGGTCTTCTGGACGATGGGCAGTATCACGCGCGCCACGTGGCCCCAGATCGGCCTCCTGGCACTCGTCTCGCTGATCGTCATCGCATTCTTCTACCGCAACGCGTGGACACTGACGGCGTTTCGAATGGGAGACGACCGCGCCAGGTCCATGGGAATCAACGTCAACAGGCTGCGCACGCTCACACTGGTGGGCGTCTCCCTCATGGCTGCGACGGCCGTTTCGATGGCCGGGACGATTGGCTTTATCGGCCTCGTCGGCCCGCACATCGCCAGGATGCTTGTCGGCGAGGATCAGCGCTTTTTCCTCACTACATCCATCTTCTCCGGGGCGCTCTTGCTTACCTCAGCCTCCGTGGTCTCCAAGCTGATCCAGCCCGGCGCGATCCTGCCCGTCGGCATCATCACGGCGATTGTGGGCGTGCCGGCGTTCGTCGTCCTCATCGTTCTGCGCCGCCCCCGAACCGTCTCCTCTCCAACCTAATACCCCCTCGCCGCGCCCACTTCTTCTCGCTCCAGCCCCTCCCTCACCCCAGAAAGGACAACCTCGTGGAACAGCCCGCCACGGTTCCGTCAGCCACCGCGCTGCAGGTCACCGACCTCAGTTTTTCCCACGGAGCAGCGCAGATCCTGAATGGCGTGTCTCTTCCGGGGATCAACGCCGGAACCGTCACCGCCCTTGTCGGCCCCAATGGCGCTGGTAAATCCACCCTGCTGCGCTGCATGGCTCAGCTGTGCCGATTCAGTGGCAGCATCACCGGACCTGACGCGGTTTATTTGCCACAGGATCCCCCGCCGGAAAGCACCCTTACAGTGTTCGAATCAGTGCTGTTGGCGCTCCAACACTCCCGCACAGGGTTCAGAGGATTGCGAGTGGCCACAACTACACAGGATCGAGTCAGTACGGTCCTCGCACGACTGGGTCTGGAAAACCTCCAAGCCCGGACGATGTCCCAGCTATCCGGTGGACAGCGCCAACTGGTGAGCTTCGCCCAGGCGATCGTGCGCCGACCCCAAGCCCTATTGTTGGACGAACCAACCAGTGCCCTCGATCTGCGCAATCAGCTGACACTGATGGAGCATATCTGCACCTACGCCGTCGAGGCGCCAGCAGCGGTAGTGGTCACGATGCATGACTTATCGCACGCAGCGCGTTTCGCCGATCGTATCGTAGTGCTCCACAATGGCACCGTTTACTCACACGGAGCCGTGGAGGAAGTACTCACCGAGAACATGTTGCGAGAAGTCTACCGAGTCGATGGAACTGTCACGCCCACCGGCGATGGGACTGTAGCGATCACCACGTCAAGAGCCATTTGAGGGTCTGCTAAACTTGGCGAGTCACATAAATTTTTTTCCGTTCATGTTCCGACGTGACGGACCGCCCAATTTTTTCTAGCCCCCGGAGCCACACTCCCGCGCATCTTGGGGACACTAGGAGCGATCGATCGGCTCCGTAGTTCGGGACGTTGAAGGCGATTATGTGTTTGCCTAAGAAATCGTCGTCGAACTCGTTGGTTAGGGTGTTGTAGACACGTGGCATTGTTGGCCGTCCCCGCCACCATAGCGGTGGCACTCATCCTCGTCCCCCTGTTGGTCAAGACTCTTGACCGAAACGCCGGCTGGCCCTTGGGCCTGACTTTCCTGGCGCTCGCGGGGTACGTGATCAAACATGCCGACCCGGTCTTGAATGGCGAGACTGCCACGTGGTCTGTCACCTGGATCCAAAACTTCCTATCCGGAGCGGGCGGCGCAGGTAACGCAAGCGCGGGCGCAGCATCCACGGGCAACTCAACAGCCCTCGATCTGTCTCTGAAGATGGACTCTCTGGGGCTGTTCTTCACCCTCCTGGCTCTCCTTATCGGTGCCGTGGTCTTTATCTACTCCGCCGCCTACCTGCACAGGGGCGACAAAATCATGAGCTTCTACGTGCTCATGACCTCGTTTATGCTGGCAGTTCTACTACTGGTACTGGCGGACGACGTAGCGCTGCTGTTCATCGGCTGGGAGCTTGTCTCCCTGGCTTCGTTCTTCCTTATCGCCCGCTCGGGTTCCGGCGGCGAGGCCGGTTCGATCCGCACCTTGCTGCTGACCTTTGTCGGTGGTCTGTTCCTGCTGGCGGCACTCGGTATCGGTGTGGTCACCACGGGCACGACGGATCTCACGGCCATGCTGCACTCCCCCGCCTGGGACGGCCAGGACGTGCGTCTGGCTATCGTCGCCGTCCTTATCGCCCTTGCCGCGTTTTCAAAGGCCGCACAAATCCCCTTCCACTTCTGGCTGCCCGAGGCCATGGCCGCTGACACCCCGGTCTCTGCCTTTCTGCATGCCGCCGCCGTCGTGAAGGCGGGCGTGTATCTGCTGCTGCGCTTCTCCGGCCTCTTCGAGGGCGTCATGGCCTGGCATACGCTGCTCATCGTCATCGGCATGACGACCGCCATCATGGGCGCCGTGTTCGCGATCCAAAAGACGGATCTAAAGAAGCTCACCGCCTACTCCACTGTCTCCCAGTTGGGCTGGATCGTCGCGACCATCGGCGTGGGCACTCCCTTCGCTATCAGCGCCGCGCTGGTTCATACCGCCGCCCATGCGCTGTTTAAGTCCTCCCTGTTCATGATCGCCGGTGTGGTCGACCACCAAGCCGGGTCGCGCGATATTCGCCGCCTTGGCCCTCTGTGGCGCCAAATGCCTTTCACTTTCGTTTCCGCTGTGATCGCGGCGGCGTCAATGGCAGCGATTCCCCCAACCTTCGGCTTCGTTTCGAAGGAAGGCATGCTCACTGCCTTCGAAGATGCGCCACTGAGCAATGTGGGCGTCATCGTCTTGCTGGTCGCAGCGGGTATCGGCGCAATCGCCACGCTCGTGTACTCCGCCCGCTATGTGCTGGGTGCCTTTGTCGACGGGCCCAAGGATGTCTCGCATGTCAAGGAAGCCCCGGTGAATCTATGGCTGCCTGCCGTACTGCCCGGCGTGCTATCGCTGCCGGTTGTCGCGTTCATGGGCATCTTCGACGAGACGATCGATCAGGTGGTGGAGGCTACAGGGCTCGGCCATGCGCATACGCACTTAGCGCTCTGGCATGGCCTGACGGTGCCTTTGGGTATCTCTGTCGCGGTACTGGTCGTGGGTCTTATTGTTGTTATTTATCGACGCCCCCTGCTCCAGCCGCTCGAGGGCAAGCGACTCGGGGTGGCAACGGGCGCGGAGATGATTACCGCATTCATCGAACGTTCCACGAAGTTCGGGCGCGCTTTTGGCCGCCTGGCGAACTCTGTGAACCCCAACCGGCACGTGGTGTGGATCTTCTCCATGCTGATTCTGCTGGCGGGCTTTGCCCTGCTGGGGCCGGGGCGTATCGAGGGTCTGGCGGATTTGAGCCCGCGGGTCGAGGGAATCGACAACGTCGTCGACTTGGTGGGGCTGGTGATCGTTGGCTTGGGTGTATTGGCGATGATCGGAACGCGTTCGCGTCTGGCCTCCGTTGTGCTGGTTGGCATCGTTGGCGTGGGTGTTTCCTGGGTCATGCTGACCTTGGGCGCACCTGATGTGGCTACGACCCAGCTGCTGGTTGAGTTCTGCGTGGTGGTCATCATGATGCTGGTTATCCGCCACCAACCGCGCTTGTACCTGCGCGAAGGAGCCAACCGCACGCGCTTCGCCACGGTTCTGGCGGTGCTCGTTGGCCTAGTTACTTTCCTGGGGTCGTGGCTGCTTATCGGCCGCCACGACAAACCCGAGATCGCACAGTGGTACTTGGAAAAGACCCCGGAGATCTCTGGCGGCAACAACGTCGTCGCCGTCATCCTGGTTGAGTTCCGTGCTTTCGATACTTTGGGCGAGCTGTCGGTGCTGGGCATGGCGGGCATTGTGATTGCCGCACTGATCAAGTCCATCCCGCGTTCCCCGGTTCCGGGCTATGGCCCGGGTTCTACCGCAGAGCTATTCCGCGCGCCTGGTTCCACTCGGTTTCCGGATGTCCACAAGGTTCCGGAGCTGGCACCGTTCTACTCCAAATACCTGCGTTCCACGCACTTGAACTCAATTAACTCCCGGATGACGCTATATCCGTTGGTTCCGATCCTGGCGCTCTTGTCTGCCGCGACGTTCTGGCGCGGGCACCAGGCTCCCGGCGGCGGATTCGTCGCCGCCCTGATCGCGGCCTGTGGCATCTTCATGTACTACCTGGCGCAGGCTCGGGCGAAGAAGATGTTCACTGACCAGGTTGCCTACACCTTCGTCGGTGCCGGTATGGCGATGGCACTTATCACCGGCTTGATCGGCTACATCAGTGACGGCTTCCTCGCCCCCATCCACGGAGAGATTCTGGGGCAGCACGTATCCACCTCGCTGATTTTCGACGGTGGTGTGTACTTGGCAGTACTCGGCCTGGTGGTCATTGTTATCAACCAGATGGGTGGTCGCGAACGGCCGGGTACGGACCCGGCAACACTGAAGTCGAAGTTCCGTGCCCAGAACGCAAAACAGAAGATGGGGTTGAACTCCAAGGGCAAGCGCCCCGCCCCTATCGAGGGCAAGGAAACCCCGGCCAAGAAACCTTCGCCAGTCGCCGTCACCGTTGGTGGCAGCAATATTCCGTTGAATCCTTCCCAGGTATCAGCCGCTGCAAAGGCGGAGGAAGAAGCCCACCGGGCAGAGCGCGAAGCGGCCCGTGCACCGGTGCCGACGCAGAAAGACAACGGGACTGTGCAGGCAGATGAGCCTGACGGCGTCACCAATGAAGAACCAGACGAGCAGAAGGGAGAGCAACAGTGATCATCGCAGCCATCATCGCCATCCTGGTCGCCGGCGGCGTGTACCTGGTGATGCAGCGTGGAATGCTGCGAATCATCATGGGCATCACGCTCTTGGGCCACGGTGTGAACCTGCTGATCCTCGCCGCGGGCATTGGCGCGTGGCGCACGGATCCCCTCATGGATCGGGCTACCCCGGAGCAGGCTGCCGACCCGCTGCCGCAGGCGTTCGTGCTGACCGCGATCGTGATTTCAATGGCTTCCACCGCCGTCATGCTCGCCATGGCCGCGCTTGGCCGCGACGATGACACTATCGGCACCGATGACGTAGAGACCGCCTCCCGCCGACTGCGCACCCTGCAGACGATGGGGTGGAAGAACTACGAGGAGGCCAAGACGCACGGCGGTGTGGTCGAGGAGCACAAGTCCAAGAAACTCGGCGCGAACGACTACACCGAGGTGCATTCAAGCGCGGACGAAGATGGCCTACAGGAGGGACAGAAGTAATGACCGGAAGCTCCCTACTTAGCCTGTTTATCGCCGTTCCACTGCTCTCTGCTGCCGTCGCTGCGATGGCTCCATGGAGTGCTGTGCGTCGCGCACTCGGCCTGCTGGTGCCCATGTTCGGCATCGGCGCTAGCCTGTGGGTACTGACCAAGGTCAGCGAACCCCATACGGTGATGGTCGATAACGTCGGCGGCTTTATCGGTGGTATCTCCATCCCCCTGGCCGCCGACAATCTGGCGGGCATCATGATCCTGACGACCTCCGTCGTCGCTCTTGTCGCCAATTGGTTTGCCGACGTGGTTGGGGAGACACGAACCCGCTTCTACCCTGCCCTCACCCTGATGCTTATCGGCGGTGTGTGGGGTGCGTTGCTTACCGCGGATCTGTTCAACCTCTTTGTGTTTATCGAGGTCATGTTGATGCCCTCCTTCGGCCTGCTGGCCATGACGGGCACGTGGGCACGCCTGGCCGCGGGCAGGATGTTCATTGTCGTGAACCTGGTGACCTCCCTGCTGCTGCTCTCCGGCGTGGTGCTGGTCTATGCAGTTGTGGGCACCACCAACCTCGCGGCTCTGGCGGGCGCCGCCGGCCCGCGCGGTACCGAGTTCGCCGAGGGCGTGTTCGGCAATCAATGGCAACTGGTAGTCCCCCTTGGCATGGTGCTGCTAGCACTTGCCGTTAAGTCAGGCGTGGCACCAGTCCACACCTGGCTGCCGCGCGCCTACCCCTCAACTTCCCCCGCGGTGATGGCACTATTCTCCGCCCTGCATACCAAGGTCGGCATCTACGCCATCTTCCGCGTGTACCTTACCGTCTTCGAGGGGGATCCCACCTGGTCGTGGGCCATCCTGGTGATCATGGTGCTGGGCATGCTGATCGGTGGCTTTGCCGGCCTTGGCGAAACTACAATGCGCAGCGTCCTTGCCTATCAGATGGTCAATGGCATCCCATTCATCCTGATCAGCCTGGCGTTCTTGAGCGATAATGCGCGCCTGATGATCAGCGCCGGGCTGTTCTACATGCTGCACCACATGATCGTCGCCGGGGCACTGATTATGGCCTCCGGCGCGATCGAGGAAACGTACGGTTCCGGCCGTGTGCGCAAACTGTCGGGCCTGCTACGCCGCGACCGTTTCGTCTCCATTGTCTTCGCCGCAGGCGCCCTGGCGATTGTCGGCCTACCTCCGTTTTCCGGTCTTTGGGGCAAACTCGCCCTCGTCTTCGGCGTAGCTCAGGACGGTACATGGAGGACATGGGTAGCCATCGGCGCGATCATCATCTCCTCAATTGGTGCCCTGGTCTCCATGATCTACGTATGGCGCGAGGTGTTCTGGGGACGACAAATGAACGCCAACGAAACCAACCCGGAGCTGCGCGTGCCGAGCCGCTACGTATGGCCGTCGGCAGTGATGATGCTGATTTCCGTCGGCATGTTCATCGGTGCCGGTCCGGTCTTCCAGCAGATCAACAAAGCCGCCGACAACCTAACCGATACGACGGCCTACGTTGAAGCGGTGCTCGGCGATCCAGATGAGGCCATCGGCGTGGTTCTGCCGCCCGGGCCAAGCGGATTGGATAACGTCCCTACGGACGCTCGGAGTTCGACGAACGATGACGCCTTTAAGGAGCGTGTCGAAAGGGAGAACCAAGAGCAACCGACCCAGCACGGGGAGGAACACTAAGCCATGGCAAAGTTCAGTATTGTCCACGCGGTGAAATCCACCGGCCACGCGCTGTGGTACGCCACCTGGTTGACGGGGCAGATCATCAAGGAATCTGTAGTGATGGCCATCGATACCCTCGGCACTGGCCGCAATATCGCACCGGTGGTGATCTACTACCCGCTGCGCGTAACCAGCGAGCGGGATATCGCCGCTTTCATCGCTTCGATCACCATGACCCCCGGCACCCTGTCCTTGGGTGTGACGGGCCCGAAAGAGGTTGACTACGACGCGGCGGCGGGCGAACGCAACTCAAAGGACGCATTCGCCGTAGCCCGTTCGGAGTTCAACACTCACGGTTTGTACCACGTACAACGCTTCCTGGCAGTGCACGCCATGTACGGTTCAGATCCCCAGGAACTGCTGGATAGCTTGGCGGATATGGAGGAGCACCTCGCTCCTTCGGTGAAGGAAAAGCCGCTGAATTTCGATGTGCAGTACCTGGTGGAGAAGGGGCGCCCCGGTCCGCGCGGTTTCCGAGGTTCCCGTGGCGGCCGCGCCTCCGACGAGACGGTTTTCGATGTGGAGAAGGTGGATTCCACCCCACACGCCGCTGCCTTCGTTGCCGCGATCCTGCAGTCTGATGAGGAAGAGAAGAACCCCTCCGACGTGCGGGATATGGATCGAAAGGAGCGCTACGAAATCGCCCGCCGAAACGCGGAACGCGCCAAGGCGCGGATCTCGAACGCCACCCCCGATATTGATACTTTCCGCGGGGACAACCTGGGGGCGTCGCTACCCGACCAGGAGGGGAAGACCAAACCCGGAGAGACTTTGTACGATCCGCTGTATCCGAAGGAACACCCAGGCAGAGCCAAGAAAACCCCGAAGCAGAAAGGCAAGTAGATGGAGCCCAAGGACCTACTCAACATCCTGGTGGGCATCGCCGCCACCATCGTTGTTATCGCCCTGTTTACGGTGCTGTGGCGCGCGGTGTCTACCCATAATGACGCCCGCCGCGCCGTCCTTTCCGACATGGTATTCATGGCGATGGCCGGGTTGTTCCTGTGCTATTCGATCTTTCACCGCACAGCAATCACCTACGAGGTCGCGCTCTTCGCCGGATTGTTCGGCGCACTGTCGACGATCGCTTATGCCCGCATCATTTCCCGAGGGAGGCGCTAAATGTCCACCACACTCCTCGCCGCTGCCGGCGACATGGTCGAGTTCAGCGAGCCCGGGTGGCTCGGCGCAATTACCGCAGGTGTGCTTGCCATTCTGGGGTCCATCTTTATCTTTGTTTCTGCCCGCGCGATGTACCTTGCTCCGGACGCCCTCAGTCAGGTCAACATGGTAGGCCCAGCTGTCGGCGTGGGACTTCCGCTGCTGATCTGCTCCAACCTTGTGTACTCCTGGTCGACGGAGGGATTCATTCTAGGAGAGCTGATCCGCGCCATTGTGGCCATTACCGCATTGCTGGTGGTGGGTGCTGTCGGCTCGTATGTGATGGGCCGTGCGCTGCACGCCACGCACTGGGATCACACGGTGCCGCTGTCTGGCGGTCAAAAAGCGAAGGAGCCGAAGTAGGCTTCCAGGCAGAGCGAGATTCCCAGTCTCGCAAACATCAAGGGAGCCAGCGCCCACGCAAAGGTGGGGGGCTGGCTCCCTTGTTTTGGATTCGCTGTACGGGGGTCTCCCGCGAAAGCTAAAAACTCTTAGCCGACGACGGCAACGGCTTCCACGTCGATCTCACCGCGCATGGCCTTGGAGTAAGGGCAGAACGCGTGTGCGTCAGCGACCAGCTCATCGGCCTTAGCCTGATCCACGCCGAAAATGGTGGCGGTGATCTTAGCGGACAGGCGGAAGCCCTCCGGAACCTTGTTCAGGGAAGTTTCGACGGTAACCTCCGGGGTCTGCTCCAGCTCGACGCCGGCTTCCTTGATGGTCTTCTGCAGAGCGCCGTTGAAGCATGCTGCCCAACCGGCGGATACAAGCTGCTCCGGGTTGGTGCCCTCGCCGGAACCACCCAGTGCCTGCGGCGGGCGAACATCCAGATCGATCTGACGGTCATCGGTAGCGACGTGGCCATCGCGGCCACCGCCGGTAGAAATTGCCTTTGCTGTGTACAGTACGTCGCTCATGTGAAGAACAGTCCTTTCTTCAATCTGCTTGTCGAAGTGATCTCTAGCGTTATTTCTAAAGCTCGCTCTGGGCGGGGTGATCTTGTCGCCACCGCTCGGCGACCAGCCTACGTGAACTCGCTTACCTCGCGCCTCCGCATGGCTCCGGGGCGCATAGTGCCTACTTACTGGTGAAGATCTCCTTCACCCGGTCGCGCAGGTTCTCGTCCACCTTGCCCCAGTAAGTCCAGCACTGTTCTGCCACCTGGTCAGATACACCCTCCATAGCGCCAGCGATATTGCCGGCGAGGCGCTCCCGGGCAGCGTCATCCAATACCTCGCGCACCAGCTGGCCTGCCTGGATAAAGTCATCATCCTCCGGGTGGCGGACATAGGCGCCACGGGTGAGGTCGGTGCCGTGCAGGTCATCAAACAGACCCAACTCCTCGGCGGCAGTGCGGGCGGATTCTTGGCCCCGGCCAAAGCCGTACTGTGACTCACCAGCACCAACTCCCTGCTCGACGGCGCCGGAACCATCGTTGACGTCGTTGGCGCCCTCGGGGCGCTCGAAGCGGTTCGGGGAGTACACGGGCGTACCTGCCGGTGGGAACTCCTGGTTACCCGCGCCGTCCTTGGCCGTGTAGTAGTTCTTCTCTGCCACCACGGAGCGGTTAGAAGGCAGCTGGTGGAAGTTCACACCCAGTCGGTAGCGCTGCGTATCGGCATAAGCGAAGGCGCGAGCCAGCAGCATCTTGTCCGGGGATAGGCCGATACCCGGCACGAGGTTCGAGGGCGCAAAAGCAGCCTGCTCGATCTGCGCGAAGAAGTTCTGCGGGTTCTCGTTGAGCGTAAAGTGGCCGACCGGGATCAACGGGTAATCCTTCTGCGACCACGTCTTGGTCAGGTCGAAGGGGTTCCAACGGTAGCCCTCGGCCTCGGCAACAGGCATGATCTGTACCTTTACATCCCACGTCGGAAAGTCACCACGCTCGATGGCGTCATAAAGATCCTGGCGTGAAGAATCGAAGTTACCGGAAGCAATGACCTCGGCGGCTTCGTCATCGCTGTAGAACTTCCAACCCTGGCGGGTCTTGAAGTGGTACTTCACCCAGAAACGCTCGCCGGCAGAGTTAATCCACTGGTAGGTGTGGGAGCCGAAGCCGTCCATGTGACGGAAATCGGTCGGGATACCACGATCACCCATCAGATAGGTCACTTGGTGTGCGCTCTCCGGGGAACGGGTCCAGAAATCCCACTGCATATCCGCCGAGCGCAGACCGGAATCCGACAGGCGCTTCTGGGAACGGATGAAGTCGGGGAACTTAATGCCATCGCGCAGGAAGAACACCGGGGTGTTGTTGCCCACGATGTCGTAATTGCCTTCCTGGGTGTAAAACTTCAGCGAGAATCCGCGCACGTCGCGTACCGCATCGGGGAAGCCCTGCTCGCCTGCAACGGTGGAGAAACGGGCCAACATCGGGGTCACGCGACCCGGCTGGAACAGATCGGCCTTGGTGTACTTGGATACATCCTCGGTGATCGTCAGCTCGCCGAAGGCGCCGGAACCCTTGGCGTGCACATTGCGCTCCGGGATGCGCTCGCGGTTAAAGTGCGCATGCTTTTCCACGAGGTGTACGTCGGACAGCAGCAGCGGACCTTGCTCGCCCACCGAGGCAGAGTGCTCTTCGGTGCTGACCGGGGAACCGTTCACGTTCGTTGAAACCCCGGAGTATGGGCACACGCCGCGAGAGGCTACGTCCTTCGCGGATGTGATGGCCTCTGTGTTGTTGTGTTTGTCGTTTGTAGCAGTCATGGGTACCTCCTGATACCTGAGTCGGCTCTTCAATCCACCTTGCCAGAATTCCGAGCACCGCGTGTTAGGATCACTCCATGACCAGCCAGGCACCAGACAGCCAGGCACGCGATGCCGCTGTCACCGATCTCGCCCTGCGCGCCGCCAGTGGCGACCGCCAGGCACTCACGGAGTTTATTTCTGCAACACACGACGACGTGTGGCGCCTCCTGGCACACCTGGCAGATACAGACCGCGCGGATGACCTAACGCAGGAGACCTACCTGCGGGTTTTAAGTGCCCTCCCCCGTTTCGCTGCGCGTTCCACGGCACGCACCTGGATCCTGTCTCTGGCGCGCCGCGTGTGGGTCGATAGTGTTCGCCACGATATGGCTCGTCCTCGTAGCTCTGTCATGGAGATCGAGGACGCCACCAGCTCCACTCCCGCCGCTGAGACCACTGGCGGTCAGAGCTGGGCGGAATGGGTGGATACCCGCACCCTCATCGACCGGCTGGAAGCCGACCGGCGCGAGGCCCTGATTCTTACGCAAGTGTTGGGCTACACCTACGCCGAGGCCGCAAAGATCGCGAATGTGCGCGTCGGCACGATCCGTTCCCGTGTAGCTCGCGCACGTGCGGATTTGGTTGAGATGGCCGGCGAGGGGCACGGTGGCGTCACCAAGGAAGGGCAGAAGAGCCCGAAGCGCCGCTTCGGGGTAGCCTAGCTTTATATAAGGTGGCGGGCATGAGCACCATCGCCTTTTCTCACCGCATTCCTTTGGGCTTGGACGACGTCTGGGCGCTGCACGGGCGCCCAGGAATCGTTCGTCGTCTGACGCCAGGTTTCACGCGCATGAAACTCATCGAACAGGCAGAGTCCCTGCGCGATGGGGTGACGACGTTTGCGCTGCCCGGCGGGGTGACCTGGGTGGCACAGCACCAGGCTGGAGGTTATGAGGGAGCTGCACCGGATCGGCGGGCTTTTCGCGATGTGTGCGCAACCCCGGCGCTCGGCACGCTCACGGGGTGGGAACACACACATGAGTTCCGGTCTGCGGACACACAAGGCAAGGCAGCGGCGACAGTCATCACTGACACTGTGCACACCAATCTGCCGAGGTGGGCTGCGAAAAAGGCTTTTGAAGGGGTGTTCGCATATCGGCAGAACCAGCTGCAGGCTGATGTGCAGCACTTGAATTTCGCCCGGCGTTTGCACGAGGATCCACTACGCATCGCGGTCACTGGCTCTGGTGGCTTGGTAGGAACGCAACTGTGCGCACTATTGGAACTGGCGGGGCATGAGGTAATTCGTCTGCAGCGCGGCAATGGCAGCGCCCACGGCGCTGGGGGTAGGGGCTTAAGCGATACGGTGCGGAAGTGGAACCCAGAAAACCCGGCGCGCGGTCTGCTCGACGGAGTGCACGTACTGATCCACTTGGGTGGCCACCCCATCGCAGGCCGGTTCACCGACCAGCATGTGGCGAAAGTACGCGATTCTCGGTTGGGCCCGACCGAGAAGCTGGCGCGACTGGTGGCGGAAACCCCTAGCGTGGAGACGATGGTGTGTGCCTCTGCCGTCGGGTTTTACGGCAATGATCGCGCCACCCTAGCGGATGAATCCGCAGAACAGGGCGGTGGCGTATTGGCGGAAATCGTAGCGGGTTGGGAGCAGGCAACCGAACCGGTTCGTGCAGCGGGTAAGCGGGTAGTAAATGTTCGCAGTGGGCTGGTTTTGGGCGGCGGTTCCCAAATGCTGGATTTACTGCTCACCAGCGTGCGCATGGGCGGTGGGCATCTAGGTGACGGCAGCCAGCACTTCGCATGGGTGGCTCTGGACGATGTGGTGGATGTGTACCACCGTGCGGCCATCGACCCGAACCTTCACGGCCCGGTGAACGCGGTGGGCCCGCAAGTGCTGACGAATGCCGAGTTCACACAGATCCTGGCGAAGGTCGGAGGTGGTTTCCCGCTGATCCCCGTGCCCAGGCAGGCCCCGGAGGTGCTACTGGGAAAGCAGGGCGCTAGAGAGCTGGCGTTGGCCGACCAACACGTGGTGCCGAAGCGCCTGGAGGAACTGGGCCACCCATTCCGCTACCGCACTGTGGAGGCTGCGCTGCGGCACGAACTGGGGCGAGAAGACGCGCAGCTGGTTTAAGGAATGTCAGGTAGCTAGGGCTAGGCTTGTCTACATGAGCACGAGCGCCAGCAACCAGCCCATCGCCCCCGACTCCGCTCTCCTTCTGCTGTCTTTCGGCGGCCCGGAGAAGTCCGAAGACGTGGTGCCCTTCCTGGAAAACGTCACACGTGGCCGTGGCATCCCCCGCGAACGCCTGGAAAAGGTAGGCGAGCACTACTTTGCGCTTGGTGGCCGCTCCCCGATCAACGACCAAAATAAGCAGCTGATTCGCAATATCGAGGCTGAGCTTTCCCGGCGCGGCATCGACCTTCCCGTCTACTTCGGCAACCGCAATTGGGAGCCTTATGTAGAGGACACGCTGCAGCAAATGACCCGTGATGGCATCCGCCACGTCTACGTATTCGCCACCAGTGCCTGGGGTGGTTACTCGGGTTGTTCGCAGTACCAGGAAGATCTGCGCAGGGCGATCGATGCGTGCGAGAAAGCTGGCCTGCAGCCCCCGACCGTGGAGCGACTTCCGCAGTTCCACTCCCACCCTACTTTCATCGCAGAGTTCTCCCAGGCAGTGGATGCTGCCCGCGCTCAGCTGCGGGCTGATTATGGCGCAGACATCGCGGAGGAGGCTGACCTGATCTTCACCGCGCACTCCGTGCCGACTGTGGCGGATAAGGCCGCCGGTCCGCATAAGTTCGGCGGGAATCTGTACTCCCAGCAGGTGTTGGATGCTTCGCGCTTGATTCAGCAGTCCAGCAGCTTCGCCGACCACCCCGGCAGCGGCGCGGATTATGGCTGGACCGGCCATTTGGCTCGGCACGATAACGTCGGTGGCCGCGGGGATGGCCCTGCTCACACGGGTGAAACGGTAGGGGTTGATGTCGGCGTCGGCACGAACCTCGACGTCGAGGTCGTGTGGCAGTCACGTTCCGGCTCCCCGCATGTGCCGTGGCTCGAGCCGGATGTGTGCGACCATATTGAGGCGCGCGCTGCGGCTGGCAATAAGCGCGCTATCGTGCTGTGCCCGGTCGGTTTCATTACCGATCACGTGGAGGTGCAGTGGGACCTGGATACCGAGGCACGCGATGCCGCTGCGAAGGCGGGCATCCCCTTCGTGCGTGTTGCCACTCCGGGCTTGACCGCCGGTTTCGCCGAGATGGTCGTCGATCTTGTTGTTGGTAGCGACGCCCCCAGTTCCAACCTCTCTGAAGATCAGCTGGCCGCGCGAAACCTGGCGGCACGAGTGGTCGGTGAACTGACCACGGTTCCGGATTTCGGCCACACGTTCAACGGCAAGCCGTGTGCTCCGGGCTGCTGCGGTAGCGAGGTTTAGCCGCTAAACCAGCAGCTCCGCGATCTGAATGGTGTTCAGAGCCGCGCCCTTGCGCAGATTGTCGCCAGCAACGACCAGCACGAGGCCACGGTTGCCGTCGACGGTCTGATCCTGGCGGATGCGTCCGACCAGGCTCTCGTCGATGCCCGTGGCAGCCAGTGGGGTGGGGACGTCCACTACCTTCACACCCGGAGCCTCGGCCAGCAGCTCGCGGGCGGTATCCGGGGTGATCTCGCGGTCGAATTCTGCGTGGATCGTCATGGTGTGACCGGTGAAGACGGGCACGCGGACACAGGTGCCAGCGACGCGCAGTTCGGGGATTCCCAGAATCTTGCGGGACTCGTTGCGCAGCTTCTGCTCTTCATCGGTTTCCTCGGAACCATCGTCCACGAGATTGCCAGCCAGCGGCAGTGCGTTGAAGGCAATGGGCGCTACATATGGCTCCAGGTTGTCGGCGTGCAGGGCAGAGCCGTCGTGGACCAGCTTACGCAGCCCCTCGGACTGATCGACCTCGCTATTGTCGGCCTCGCCGTTGACATCACTGCCCAGGTTATCCAGCACCTGACGCACCAGCGCGTCCACTCCGGCCAGTCCAGAGCCGGAAACCGCCTGGTAGGAGCTGACGTGTAGGCGATTCAGCCCCGCGGCCTTGTGCAGTACGCCCAGCACGGGCATGGCAGCCATGGTGGTGCAGTTCGGGTTGGCGATGATTCCCTTTGGGGTGTGCTTGGCATCCTCCGGGTTGACCTCGGAGACCACCAGCGGCACCTCCGGGTCCTTGCGGAATGCCGAGGAGTTATCTACGACGATCGCGCCAGCTTCGGCGAAGCGCGGGGAGTGCTCGCGGGAGGTTCCGCCGCCTGCGGAGAACAGGGCAATGTCGATACCACGCAAATCCTCAGTGGCGGTGGCGGCGACGTCCTCGACGACGATCTGCTCGCCACGGAACTCTAGGGCCTTGCCCGCCGAGCGGGCGGAGGCGAAGAAACGCACCTTGTCCGCCGGGAAGTTCCGCTCGACGAGGATGTCGCGCATGACGCGGCCCACTTGGCCGGTTGCTCCAACGACGGCGATGGTGGTCATTCGGGGATCTACCTCTTCTATCTTTCGGGGTGTTGCTTAGCGCTCTTCAGCTGCCCATGCAGCACATGTGAGCTGCTGTTTTGACTACTTTAGCGTCCCGTCCCAGCGTACACAATGGCTTCTTCATCGCCACCGAGCTGGAAACGATCGTGGATAGCGCGTACGGCCTTGTCCACGTCGGTGTCGCGGATCAGCACGGAGATGCGAATCTCGGAGGTGCTAATCAGTTCGATGTTGACACCTACATCGCGCAGAGCTTCGCAGAAGTCGGCGGTTACGCCGGGGTGGGACTTCATGCCCGCGCCGACCAAGGACACCTTGCCCACGTGATCGTCGAAGATGAGGTCCTGCCAGTCGTTCTGCTCCTTGATGGTCTTCAACAGCTGCATCGCGCGGGTTGCATCCGTGCGTGGGCAGGTAAAGGTGATGTCAGTGCGGTTGTTGTCGATCTTGCTGATGTTCTGCACGACCATATCGATGTTGATTTCCGCATCAGCGATGGCACGGAAAACCTTCGCCGCTTCCCCCGGGGAGTCCGGGATACCGAGGACGGCGATCTTAGCTTCGGAGCGGTCGTGGGCCACGCCGGTGAGTACTGCTTCTTCCATGGGAATATCCTCCATTGATCCAGAGACGAGGGTGCCGATGTCGGTGCTGTATGAGGAGCGAACGCGCAGGGGCACATCGAATGCGCGAGCGTACTCCACACTGCGCAGCATCAGCACTTTCGCACCGACGGCTGCCATTTCCAGCATTTCTTCGAAAGAGATCGTGTCGAGCTTCTTCGCATTCGGCACGATGCGCGGATCCGCGGTGTACACGCCGTCGACGTCGGAGTAGATCTCGCACACATCGGCGTTGAGCGCGGCGGCGAGCGCGACGGCGGTGGCATCCGATCCGCCACGGCCCAGGGTGGTGACATCGCGCGTCTCGCGGTTCACACCTTGGAAACCCGCGACCAGGCAGATCTTCCCGTTGTCCAACGCTTCCTGCACGCGCCCCGGCGTCACGTCGACGATGCGCGCGTTGCCGTGCCGCTCGGTGGTCAGCACACCTGCCTGGGAACCGGTGAAGGACTGCGCTTCGGCACCGAAGGAGTTAATAGCCATGGCGACCAGCGCGTTAGAGATGCGCTCACCGGCGGTCAGCAGCATGTCCATCTCGCGTGCGGGCGGCACGGGGTTGACCTGTTCGGCAAGCTCCAGCAGATCATCGGTGGTGTCTCCCATGGCAGAGCACACGACGACCACGTCGTTTCCCTGCTTCTTGGTTTCCACGATTCGCTCGGCTACGCGCCGGATCCTCTCCGCGCTTTCCAGCGAGGAGCCGCCGTATTTCTGAACGATGAGCGCCACTGGTTGTTGCCACCTTCCGGTTCTATTCTTAATCAGATTTTAGACTAGTTGGTCTGTTTGGTTGAGGCTAGGTTTCGGGGAACTATTTCTTCTTTATGACGCCCCACCCCAGGCAATCACATACGCCACTTACGTAACACGCGCACCACTGGCCAATAATCGACTCCCCTCCCCGAGTCCGATACAGTTACCCCAGTAAAGCTTTGAGAAAAACGTAGTGCAGATAACAACGCAGCACAGATAACACAGCAGATAGAAACGGCATAGAAAAGGTAAGGGGGCGCGATGATCGAAAACAACGCTCTTGCAGTTGTTTTCGCCCTCGGCTCAGCCCTCACCATCGCCTGGGGGACGGTGGTACGCCACCGCATCGCTATCGCTTCCGGCGAAAACCGCAGCGGCGCCATCATGGATGCCATCAAACAGCCCATGTGGTGGGTCGGTGTTGCCAGCGCCCTTTTTGGATACTTACTGCAGATCATTGCGCTGGCATTCGGAACACTGCTGGTAGTACAGCCGATCCTGGTCCTCTCCTTGATGTTCACCCTGCCACTGTCGGCGAAGTACGACGGACGACGGATATCGGCGTCCGAAACCGCATGGGCGGGACTATTAACCGCAGCAGTAGCTGTACTGGTGATACGCGGCAACCCCGCACCTGGGCACCGCGAGCCCGATCTGACAGTCTGGCTTATTTGCCTGGGCATTGGAGCAGTAGTTCTACTAGCCTTCTTCGTTTACGCGTTGGAGCAGGCAGCGGCGCTGCGCGCGCTGATTTTGGGATCCATCACCGGCGCGATCATGGGCTATGTGGCCGTGCTATCGAAGGCTGTGGTGGACGTCTTTAGTGATTCCGGGGCGCCCGCACTTCTCGCCTCCTGGGAGCTATGGACGCTCATCGCTTTCGCAGCAGTGGGCACGGCAGTACAACAAGCGTCATTTAACGCCGGCCCACTTAAGAATTCCCTGCCCGCAATGACGGTAGTGGAGCCGATTTTTGCGTTCATTCTGGGATATATCGTGCTGGGCGAGAAGTTCCGCATCACAGAATGGGAATACGCCTACATGGCAGCCGCGACCGCCGTCATGCTGATCTCGACAGTGATTCTCAGCCGGAAGTCTCTCGAAGAGGATGGCGACGAAGAGACCAATACAACGACCAATACAACCACGACTAGCGCGACTAATGCGACCGCCGAAACTGGGGCAACCGACATGACGGCGTCACCAAATAGCACAACAACCACCCCACAATGAGGGACACGTATCCCAAATAGTGGGATAAAACATCATTCTCATGTGACGTAGCTAATAGTCGGGTTATAGTCGGAAACATGACTACGCCAGCGCGCAACCTGCTTCTGTGACGCGGCGGGGCTCAAAGGTTTTAAGCGATAGTGAGCAAACAGCTCACCCACCGACCGGCACCCCGTCGCGGAGTTTGGTGTTGCCGGTCGGGAATCACGACAAAGAACAAACAACTTCTTCCCCGTCTTTTCAGGAGCCCCCACCTATGTCTAACGACACTTTCATCTCCGCACCCGCCCGCATCAATACCCCCAACGGCGAGATCCCCGCGGATCAACCTGCATGGAACAAACAGCGCAACTCCTCCATGCCCCACGTCCGCTACCAGCCCTTCTTCGAAGAGGTAGAGGAAATCACTCTGCCGGACCGCACCTGGCCCAACAAGGTCATCGACCGTGCCCCGCAGTGGTGTGCCGTAGATCTGCGCGATGGCAACCAAGCGCTGATCGACCCCATGAGCCCGGAGCGCAAGCGCCGCATGTTCGAACTGCTGGTCAACATGGGCTACAAGGAGATCGAGGTCGGCTTCCCCTCCGCCTCCCAGACCGACTTCAACTTCGTCCGCGAGATCATCGAGAACAACATGATCCCCGATGACGTCACCATCCAGGTGCTGGTGCAGGCCCGTGAGCACCTGATCCGCCGCACCTTCGAAGCCTGCGAGGACGCAAAGAACGTCATCGTCCACTTCTACAACTCCACCTCGAAGCTGCAGCGCAGGGTCGTGTTCCGCAAAGACAAGGAAGCCATCAAGAAGCTGGCCACCGACGCCGCCGAGCTGATCAAGACCATCGCCGCCGACTACCCGGATACCAACTGGCGCTGGGAGTACTCCCCGGAGTCCTACACCGGCACCGAGGTCGTCTACGCCAAGGAAGTCTGCGATGCAGTCGTGGAGGTTATGGATCCGACGCCGGAGAACCCCATCATCCTGAATCTGCCCTCCACGGTAGAGATGACCACCCCGAACGTGTACGCGGACTCCATCGAGTGGATGCACCGTAACCTGAACCGCCGCGACTCCATCATTTTGTCGCTGCACCCGCACAACGACCGCGGCACCGGTGTGGCCGCCGCCGAGCTGGGTTATATGGCCGGTGCGGATCGAATTGAAGGTTGCCTGTTCGGCAACGGCGAGCGCACCGGAAACGTCTGCCTGGTGACCCTGGGGCTCAACATGCTGACCCAAGGTGTGGATCCGCAGATCGACTTCTCTGACATCGACCAGGTACGCCGCACCGTTGAATACTGCAACCAGCTGCGCGTGCCGGAGCGCCACCCCTACGGCGGCGACCTGGTGTTCACTGCGTTTTCTGGCTCTCACCAGGATGCGATCAACAAGGGTCTGGACGCTCTCGCGGAAGATACCTGGGAGGTTCCTTACCTGCCGATCGATCCGAAGGACGTTGGCCGTTCCTATGAGGCCGTGATCCGCGTGAACTCTCAGTCGGGCAAGGGTGGCGTGGCCTACATCATGAAGACCGACCACAACCTGCAGTTGCCGCGGCCAATGCAGGTGGAGTTCTCCTCCGTCGTACAGGCTGTGACCGATGCCGAAGGCGGCGAGGTTAACCCGAAAGCCATGTGGGATATCTTCTCCGGCGAATACCTGGATCGCGTCTCCCCGATCGAGACGATCTCTCTGACCGTCGACGGCGGCCAGAGTGAGGGTGAGGAAGCCAAGGTCACCGGCCAGATCGAGTTCAACGGCGAACCGCAGACCGTGCAGGGCCGCGGAAATGGTCCGATCAGCGCATACTGCAACGCGCTGGAAGAGCTGGGCTACGACGTGGAGGTGCAGGAGTACAGCCAGCACGCTCGTACCTCGGGCGATGACGCCGAAGCTGCGGCCTACGTCCTGGCGGAGGTTAACGGCGCAAAGTACTGGGGTGTGGGCATTGCAAGCTCTATTACCTACGCCTCGCTGAAGGCCATTACCTCTGCGGTGAACCGTTCCCAGGACGCTGCTGCGGGCGTTTCCCAGGGTGCTTAAAGGCCCTGTCTGCCGGGCTGCAGCCTGGCCACAGGAGCCCCCACCCTGCTGGGTAGTATGTAATCCATGAATGAGAACGATCACTCGGCCGTCCCCGGCCCCGAGCACACCGGCGCGCGCCGCCGCCGGCGCCCGCGCCGGAGGGTTAGCCGCCCGGCAGGTTCTCTCGCTGTAACTTTTTCGGATGTGAGTGCAAGCCATAACGCTGGTTCACGCGCTGACGTAGACGCTGGTTCCTCCCCTGACTCCTCCGGCTCCCCCGAAAACGCCGACCAGTCGAGCCCACGCGAGGAACTCGAATCCGCGCTGCACGACCTCCCGTCTTTGGAAGAGGCGCCGTTCGCGGCTGTCAGCATCTCCACGTCCGGTATCCACCCGAAGACCTCTCGTCTGGTGGCCCTTTCCGTGGTGTTCTTCGGCCCCGGCGCAGCCCCCACGACGAACAATGCTGCCAGCGTCACCGACACAGCCGACCTGCCCACCATCAACATCGGCCAGGAGGTCACTGCGCTTACCCGCCACCTCAACCCCGGCGAGGACGCAGGCCCCTGGCACCTCCACGGTTACCAGGTCAACGAGCTTTCCCAAGCTCTCGGCTTTAACTCCAGCGCGCAGCTGATCCACCAGGCGCTGGACGGGCGCACACTCATCATGCATGAGTCCGATTATGTGTGGGGCTTCCTCACTCATGAGTTCAAGCTGGTACAACGCTCCGCGAACCGCGGCCGCCGCAGCCGTGGCCGCGGTCGCGGGGGGCGGCGCATTCCAATGCCCGCACCGGTTTCCATCATCGACACGCTCGCCACCGCTCGCCGCCAGGCCATCGATTCCACCGACCCTCGTCTGCGCGCTATCGTCGCCAGCTACGGTATTGCCGGTGACGCTTCCCAGACTGAGGCTTCCACCAGCACAAACGCATCTGGAAGCCCCAGCAGGCCCGCCGTGCACGTCCCTGCGACAGCACTGCCGGAGGTTGGTGCGGCGGCGTCACTAACCAAGAGAGAGATCGACCCCGACGAGCTGCTAGAAGCAAACGCGCGACTCACCGCGGCCCTCGCGGTCGCACAACAGCGAGGCGGCGAGCTGACGGTGCTGGATCCCGAAGACCTCGCAGCCGATCAGTTCGGGCTGCGCCGCAGTGGCCTTCGTATTGACGCCGCTAATTCTCCCCGGCCTTTCGTGAATCCTGGCGTGTGGAAGAGCGGGGAGCCGCTGGTTGAAGGTATGGAGTTTGTGGTCAGCCCGGACGTGGCAATCGACCCGGACGAGCTGATTGGCCAAGGTGTTGCCGCGGGTCTGGCGTATAGCGAAAAGCTAAATCGTCGCAGCTCGCTTGTGGTGTGCAACGAGAACTACGAGCTGCGCGGTAAGGCGATGCACGCTGACCGGAAGAGCATTCCGCTGGTGCGCGATGAGGACTTCCTGGCGTTGCTGGCTAATGTGCAGCCCGGTGAGAAGGAGGCCAAGCCAACGAAGCCGGGTGCCGGCGCGCGTCCCCGGACCAGTGGGCTGGCAGGTCCGCGTGGCGGCTCAGGCGCTGGCGGGTCGGGCGCTAGCGGGTCGGGCTCCAGTGGGCGCGGCGCTGGCGGGTCGGGTTCGGGGAAATCCGGCAGGTCTAAGAAGTCGAACAAGAACGGTCGCTCCAGCAACTCCGGCCACAAGGGCAACGCCAACTCTGGCAGCTCCGGCCACTCCGGCCACAAGGGCAACGCCACCTCTGGCGGCCGCGAGGGGCAAATCCCGGGACCCAGCGGTAAGCGAAATCGTCGGAGGCGTCGGCGCCGCAAGAGTTCCGGGGGTTCCGCCAACGGCGGAAACTAGCCCGGCGTGCCCCGCCCCCTCGAAGGCGCCGGAGCAGGGGGCGGCTAGAGCGTCAATGTCCAAAATCTACGAGTTATTAAAAGTAGCTCATTTGCAGCCCAAAAACGTAACCCTCTGACCTGCATGAATAGATTAGTTATATTTTAAGACCTGGAATTTTGGACATCACTCCCCAAAGCCAGCTGGCAGCTCGGCGCCGGTTAGTCGCCCTTCAGCTCGGTGATAAGTGCGCGCACGCGAGCGTCAATGTCATCACGCACCAGTCGCATGCGCTCCATGCCCTCAATACCGCGCTCGGAGGGCTCGTCAGTAACCCACCGCTCGAGGGTCCCCTGCGCGTCGGCGGGTAGCTCCAGCTGAGCGTCCTTGCCGAGGATGACCACCCGGTCAGCCTCTCGCAGCAACTGCGGGTCTACTGCTTTTGGGCGGCCGTCGGACATGTCCGCGCCGACCTCGCTGATGGATTCCACCGACTCCGTGTTGAGCTTCGTTGCCGGTTTGGTGCCAGCGGAATGAATCTCAATGGCCTCGCCAGCATGCTTGTCCGCCAAAGCGGCCGCCATTTGCGACTTGCCGCCGTTGCCTACGCAGACGAAAAGTACCTTGGGTTTATTGGTCATGGTTTAATCCTCCCCCATCGAGACGGAACGTGCTGGACTGCTGTGCTGCACGGGCAGTGTCGGATCGCCGTTGAAGAGCTTAGGACCCACCCACAGCATGACGTAGACCAGACCGACTAGCACCGGAATCTCGATCAGCGGGCCGACCGTTCCAGCCAGTGCCTGCGCAGAGGTCGCACCAAAAGTACCGATAGACACGGCGATGGCAAGCTCGAAGTTGTTGCCCGCAGCGGTAAAAGACACAGAGGCCGACTGGGCGTAATTCAACCCCGCAGCCTTGGACACAGCCAGCGCCAGGGCAAACATTCCAGCGAAGTAGGCCACCAGCGGGACCGCCGTGCGAGCCACCGTCCACGGGTGGTCCGTAATCTGCTCTCCCTGCAGCGCAAACAGAAGCACGATCGTATAAAGCAGGCCGATCAGCGCGAGGGGAGAAACCGCGGGCAAGAACTTTTCCTCGTACCACTGCTGCCCCTTCAGCCTCTCCCCGAGCACGCGGGAAGCCAAGCCAGCCGTCAACGGGATACCCAGGAAAACCAGGACGGATACCACGATCGACCAGAAGGAAAAGTCTGCCGAGGTTGTAGGAAGCCCCAGCCAGCCAGGGAGAATCTGCAGATAAAACCAGCCCAGCACTCCAAACATGAGCACTTGGAACACAGAGTTGATCGCCACAAGGACGGCGGTCACCTCTCTATCCCCGCAGGACAGCTCCGACCACACCAGAACCATCGCGATGCACCGGGCCAGGCCGACGATAATCAGCCCAGTGCGCAGCTCAGGCTCGTCGGGCAAACATACCCAGGCCAGGGTGAACATCAACGCGGGCCCAACGACCCAGTTGAGGACGAGGGAAACCGCCATCAGGCGCTTATCCGCCGCAATCTGCCGGGTTTTGTCGTAGCGAACCTTCGCTAGCGGCGGATACATCATGACCAGCAGGCCGAGTGCGATCGGAAGCGAGATCCCTCCCACCTCCAGTTCCCCGAGCTTCGTTCCGATTTCTGGCACCACCCGGTTAACGAGCAGCCCAGCAACCATCGCGAGGATAATCCACACGGGCAGGAACCTATCCAAAAAGGACATCCGTGGACGCAACGAAGCTGTCATGCAACCTTCCTTAGATATTGACACACGTCGATATAAAACCAAATGACATATTGACGTCCGTCAATATAAATGACATATTGATATCTGTCAATATAAGATGCCCGTATGGCCACCCCGCAGATTTTCCCGCTCGCAGACATCTCCACATGTTGCTCCTTGAGCAAAGGACCGCTATCGGATCCTGAGGCCACCCGTTATGCCACCTTGTTCAAGGTCCTATCCGACCCCGCCCGCTTGCAAATACTCTCCCATCTGGCAGCCAAAGGCTGCGAACCAATCAGCGTAAACCAGCTAACAGACATCACGGGACTAAGCCAGCCCACGGTCTCACATCACCTAAAACGGCTTACCGATGCAGGTCTGCTCCGCAAGGCCCGAACAGGTCGCACTGTTACACACCTAGTAAAGCCCGAACTCTTCGCTGAACTTCGTGCTGTTCTCCAAATGGACTAACGCTCGCCATCTCCGGCGCACCAGCCTCCAAATTCCAGCACGCCCCTGCGGGTACACTTAGTCCCCATGGGTAAATCAGATCGAACCGGCGCTCAGCCCGGCACTGAACAGCGCACGGCCACGCAGCGCTCCACGCAGCACGGAGAACGGCAGCCCGCCGGCGCACGTCGCTCCAGCCTGCAGCGGATCCGCAGCTCCGTGGCGATCCGCATGGCGCAACTGGCCACGTGGGCGTCAAGAAAAGCGGGCCGCGGAGCCGGCGGCATGATCGGCGGCCTGGTCGGCGGGGCCATCGACCCGCAGCTGATGGCGAGCCTGGGGCCGGGCAAAGGTGGCGTGAAGCGACCAACGGCGCTGGTCACGGGCACGAATGGCAAGTCCACAACCACACGCATGCTGGCCAGCGCCGTTCGCTCTGCAGCCACCGTCTGCACCAACGAGGGCGGCGACAACATGGATGCTGGTGTTATTAGCGCTCTACTCGCCGGGCGCGATGCCGAAGCGCTGGTTCTCGAAGTCGATGAGCTGCACGTCCCCAGCATTGCCGAGAAATTGGACGCAGATGTACTGGTGCTGCTGAATCTCTCACGCGACCAATTGGACCGCGTGGGCGAGATCAACAAGATCGAACGGGCACTGCGGGCATGCGTGGAAGCACGCCCACACATGCAGATCATCGCGAACTGCGACGACGTTTCTGTCACCTCCGCCGCCTGGGATTCCCCAAACGTCCAGTGGGTCAGCGCCGGCTTTGGGTGGGCGGGCGATTCCACCAGCTGCCCGCGCACCGAAGGCGCGATCATCCACCGCACCGGCGAGGATGGCGTGGTGGACTGGTTCGCCGCAAAGAAACTCCCGGACGGTCGCGAATTCCGCAGGCCAACCCCCGATTGGCGAATCACGGATGAAGGGCTAATCGACCGTGAGGGCCAACTGCACCCCATGAATCTAACCCTTCCCGGCAACGCGAACCGCGGCAATGCCACGCAGGCCGTCGCAGCGGCTGTGGCCGTGGGAGAACTGCTGCACCGTCCGATCCCCACCGAGCAGGCCATCGCCGCGGCTGAGAAGGTGGATAATGTCGCAGGCCGCTACTCCGTGGTGCGCTTCGGCGACCACGAGGTGCGCCTGATGCTGGCGAAGAACCCAGCCGGTTGGCAAGAGGCACTTTCCATGGTGGACCGCACCGCCGATAGCCTCGTGATCAGCGTAAATGGTCAGGTTGCCGACGGGCAGGACCTGTCGTGGCTATGGGACGTTCGCTTCGAGAACTTCGAGGGCGTGCACGTGGTGGCCGCCGGCGAGCGCGGTACTGATTTGGCTGTTCGCCTGGGCTACGCCGCCGTCGAGCACAACTTGATTAAGGATACGGTCGAGGCGATCCGTTCCTGCCCGCCGGGCTGCGTGGAGGTTCTGGCGAACTACACAGCGTTCCGCGATTTGAAGCGGGTGCTGGACAAGGAAGGGGAAGCGTAAATGAGCAGTGCCAACAAACCTGCAGACCTCAACATCGGCCTGATCCTGCCCGACGTGCTCGGCACCTATGGCGACGATGGCAATGCCCTGGTGCTGCGGCAGCGCGCCCGTATGCGCGGTATTGCGGCGGAGATCCAGCCAATCCACCTGGGAGAGCCCGTCCCAGAGACCTTCGACATCTACACCGTCGGTGGCGGCGAGGATACCGCGCAGGTTCTGGCCGCCGAGCACCTTATCAGCGATGGTGGTATTACCCGGGCCGTCGCCGCCGGCCGCCCGGTGCTGGCCATTTGTGCTGGTCTACAGGTGTTTGGCGAGTCTTTCACCAGCCACGGTCGCACCGTTGAGGGACTGGGGCTTATCGACGCCACCACGTCTCAACTCGCCAAGCGCATGATCGGCGAAATCGCCTCCACCCCGGCAGCCTCCGCCGTAATCGGCGGGGAAACAGGCCTGACCGAACCACTGACGGGATTTGCCAACCACATGGGTGCCACCATCCTGGGCGCGGATGCCGAGCCCCTGGGGCGCCTTACCCGGGGCACGGGCAACACCGACAGCCATGGTGCGGAGACCGCCGGGCTCTCCGGCGAGGATGCTCACCGGCAGACTCGCGCCGAAGGCGCGGTGCAGGGTTCGGTTGTGGCAACGTACATGCATGGCCCCGTGCTGGCCAGGAATCCGCAGTTGGCGGACTGGCTGCTCGCCCGCGCGATGGGGGTTGCATTCAACGAGCTGCCCGAGTTCCAAGGTGAGCTGGCGGAACAGTTGAACCGTGAGGTGGCGTCGTTAAGAAAGGAGCGCCTCTAAGCACCGAGCTTGGCCACGCTAAGGATCATCGGCAGCTGAAGGGGGACGCGCGCGAAGGCGATGGCGCGCGCAGGCTGCGGTTTGGCGCGCCAGTCCCAGGCCATCTTGATGTTGCCGGGGAGCACGCCGACTAGAAAGAGTGCGGCGGCGGGGGCGATTGTACTGCGTAGCGCGCGGCGCCATTCGGGCTTCAGGCTACATGCCGCGATGCTGGTGGCCAGGGCGATTTCCATGGCTCCGGAGCCGAGCGTCCAGGCGCGCGGGGTGCCGGGGAGTTCCTCTGGAACGATCTGGTCGAAGCCCTCCGGCTTAACAAAGTGCAGTACGCCTGCGATGCCGAAGACGGTTCCCCATACGGCGGAGCGGATGCCGGCCGCGCGGGACAGGTGGTGCGGACGGATGGCGTTGTGCAAAGGGTTTTTACTCATGGGCGCCACTGTAGTCCCGCCGTGCGACAGGGGTACACAGGCGACAGGGGTGTAGAGACTACAGCGCGGTGCGCCCCGCAAACGCGCGGGAAAGCGTGAGCTCGTCGACGAACTCCAAGTCCCCGCCCATCGGGATGCCCGAGGCCAGGCGGGTGACCTTCAGCCCGGGGAAGTCGCGCAGCAGGCGAGCTAGATAAGAGGCCGTTGCCTCGCCCTCCGTGTTGGGGTCGGTGGCGATAATAACCTCGGCGATCTCGGGGGCTGTGTCATACTCGATATCATTTTCCACGTCGCCGGTGCGGGAATCGTCACCGACGGTGGATGTGGCGTCACTAAGTGAGGCACCGCTGCCCTTCGCGCCGAGCGCAACATCCGGCAGTGCCCCGCCGATGCGCTGCACCAAGGGGGTTACGTTGAGTTCCTTTGGCCCAATTCCGTTGAGTGGGTCAAGCGCCCCGCCGAGCACGTGGTAGCGCCCGCGATACTCCGCGGTGCGCTCAATGACCTGAATATCCTTGGACTCCTCCACCACGCAGATGATGCTCTTGTCGCGATGGGAATCCGCACAGATCCGGCACACGTCCTCTTGGGAGATGTTGTGACAGATACGGCAGAACGTCACGCCGCGCTGCAGGCGGCCGAGTGCGCTTTGGAAGCGTTCGATATCTTCCGGCTCCTCATTCAGCAGGTGCAGGGCGATGCGCTGTGCGCTTTTTGGCCCGATGCCGGGGAGCCGTGAGAACTCGTCGATAACGTCCTGTAGTGGTCCTTCGAACAACTAGATCTCTCTTTGGAGTTCTTAGAAGGCTTAGAAGCCCAGGCCGTTCATGCCCTGGGACAGCGGGCCCATCTTCTCCTCAGCCAGGGTCTGCAGCTTCTGGTTCGCATCCTTGAACGCGCCGAGCAGCAGGTCCTTGAGGGTGTCGATATCTTCTGGGTCGACGATCTTGGGGTCGATCTCCATGTCGGTGACCTCGCCGGTGCCGGCGACGGAGATGGTGACCAGGCCGTTGCCTGCCTCGCCCTTAACGGTGGAAGCTGCGATCTCGCGCTGTGCTTCCTGCAGCTGTGCCTGTACCTGCTGTGCCTGCTGCATTAGCTGGTTCATGTCTGGCTGGCTCATGTGTTTTTACCTTTCGTTGGTGTTTTTCATGGGGTGTTTTCCATGCTTGGATTTTGCTCTTCCACAACTCTACCGGTCGGTCCCGACAGGCGTGTTAGGCGCCGTCGCGTGTGGTCGCTGTGGTGTTCACGCTTAGCGAACTCGCTCCGCGCCGAGGCTCTTTTCGATCAGCTCACCTGCGATTTCCAATGGTGTGCGGTGATCGCGCTCGCCGGGGGCGCGCTCGATGTCTGCGAGCAGCTCGTCGCGTTCTCTTTGTTCATTTCTTTGTGACGCCCCCTCGCTCTCCTTTCCCCCAATCTCACGTTGGGGTTGCGGGAGGTTCTCCGCTGGCTGAGGTTCGGCCTCCATGGGTTCCGGCGGTAGCGGAGCATCGGCCGCATAGTCCCGAGCTGAGTCGGCGGGGTTGGCAACGGAAGCGGCAGCGCTGCCGTCCCAGGCGTCGACTGGTCCGTCGGCAAAAGCATCAGCAGGCGGCTCATCGGGCAAAGGCACTCCGTTAAAGCCATTTTCCATGTTGTACTTCTTGCGCGCCTTGGCCCGCTCGGCGCGCGCACGCCAGCCGGAGTTCGGATCGTCCTGCGCAGGAGTATCCGTTTGGTTGGCATCAGCATTGGATTTACCGTTGCGGTGAGAGTGCGAGGCTTTGCGCATCGCTTCTTCCATCGCGCGGGCTCGTTCCAGGGCGCTGTTGGCGGCACTGCGGGAGGCCACCGCATCCATCGGCGTTTCCGCTGGTACGGGGTTCACCGGGGTGGAGGAAGGAGTGGCAGTGGGCGCGGTGGACGTCGGGGCTGTTTCCTGATCCTCACCGGCGGCGGGCTGAGCCTCCGCCGGTTCAGCTTTTCCCGTTGCATCGCCTCCTGCGGCTTCGTCCCCAACAGGTTTTCCGCTGACGTAGACCACGATGCGGGCTGGGCTCCCCGTGACGGTTTTGATCGCCTCCGAGTAGACGCCTGCGTTTTTCTGCCCACCGACAAGGCGCGCCAACGATCCGGTGTGGTGGTTCACATGCAGTTCGCCTGCAGTGGGCTGGGTTGCACGCGGGCTTGCTCCCCGTAGCGCAATCCAGGCGCTCAGGTCCTTGTCATGG
Source organism: Corynebacterium sp. TUM25015 (assembly GCF_056393505.1). Taxonomy (NCBI): domain Bacteria; kingdom Bacillati; phylum Actinomycetota; class Actinomycetes; order Mycobacteriales; family Corynebacteriaceae; genus Corynebacterium; species Corynebacterium sp. TUM25015. Next base: position 550,747 of record NZ_CM150783.1, read on the forward strand.
ACGGCATCCATGATCCGCGCCCACGTTTCCGAATCCATTGCCGTCGGCGCAGGCTCGGCGGGAGCGGAGTCAGTCGTCTCCGTAGATTCTGCCGTAGCAGCAGGCTCTGCCTGAGCCGCTGGAGCCACTGGTTCCGTCGGCTCCTTTGGTACCACTGGTTCTGCTGGTCCAGCTGATCCTGCTTGTTCCGCAGCTCCGGCTCTGCGGTGGCGTTGCATGATGTCCCGAGCCCGGCGCGCCTCAGCGATTGCCGGGGATTCTTCCTCCGCAGTCGGTCCTGCGACCGGTGGACCAGCCTCCTCAGGTTTAGGCTGCTCAGGCTGCATTTGCGGCGGCTGCTGTAGCTGCCGCGGCTGTTGCGACTGTTGCGCTTGCTCGTCGGGCTGTTCCTCCTGTGCTGGTTGGCCTGGCTGATCCGGCTGGGTCGCAGCTTTCCTCCGGCGCGCAAACATTTCCGCTCGACTACCGCGCACACCGGTGCCGGTACCCGCGCTGGTAGCTGCGCCACCGCGCCCCTTTTCCAAAGCCTCCACGCGCTGCGCCAGTGCTTCCACTGTCATACCCGCAGCAGGCAGCGCCATGCGGGCACATAGAATCTCCAGCAGCAGTCGCGGCGCCGTCGCCCCGCGCATTTGCGCCAGCCCTTCATTTACCAGGGAAGCACAGCGGGTCAGCGTCGCTTGCCCCATCTTCTCCGACTGCTCACGCAAAGTCTCACGGGACTCCTCCGGCGCATTTACCAGCCCCCGGTCAAAGGCATCCGGCACAGCCTGCACGACCAACAAGTCACGGAAACGATCCAACAAGTCCTCGCCGAATCTGCGCGGGTCATAGCCTGCATCGATCACCTCGTCGACCACGGCGAACAATGCCGCGGAGTCATGCTCCGCCAGCGCGTCCACGGCACGGTCGATCAGGGTGGAATCCGTCACTCCCAGCAGAGCGAGCGCGCGGTTATATGTCACGCCTTCCGGGCCGGCACCGGCGAGCAGCTGATCCATGATGGATAGCGAATCGCGTGGCGACCCGCCGCCCGCACGGATAACCAGCGGATATACGGCATCTTCCACCGGCACGCCTTCACCGGACACCACCGATTCCAACAGCCCGCGCATATCCGGCGGTGCCAGCAAGCGGAAGGGATAGTTGTGGGTACGCGAACGAATCGTCTGCAGCAGCTTTTCCGGCTCAGTCGTGGCGAAGATGAAGATCAGGTGCTCCGGTGGCTCCTCCACAATCTTCAGCAGAGCATTGAAACCTGCCGTGGAGATCATGTGCGCCTCGTCGATAATAAACACCCGGTAGCGCGATTCCGCTGGCGCGTAGAAAGCACGTTCGCGCAGTTCACGCATATCGTCCACACCGTTATGCGTCGCCGCGTCCAGCTCCGTGACGTCCAGGTTTCCCGGCCCGCCCGGCGCCAGTGATACGCAAGACTCGCACACCCCGCACGGCGTAGACGTCGGCCCCTTTACGCAGTTCAGAGAGCGGGCCAAAATGCGCGCGGAGGAAGTCTTACCGCAACCGCGCGGCCCCGAAAACAGATATGCGTGGTTAATCCGCCCGCTATCCAGCGCCACGGACAGCGGTTCGGTCACGTGAGATTGCCCCACGACCTCGGCAAATGTTGCCGGACGGTATTTCCTATAAAGTGCCACGAACCTAGCCTACATTCCGCCTGCGACGACCCATTACGGTTGGTCTAGCGCCAGATGTCATTGATATTGACGCCCTCACGTACCAACCGCTCCTGCACCGCGGCTACACCGGCCGTCTGCGCCAGCTCCAGCTCTTCATCGGTGAGCATCACCAGCTGAGCTGCGATGGTCAGTCGGCCAGGGTGCGTGAACTCCACGTCCGCGTCATCTTCCTTGGAGTGGCGGCTCGCTCCGCCAGAGGTGACTTCGTGAACGTGCGGCACGCCATCGTCCCATACGTACGGCACAACCAACAGGCCATTGCGGGCGGTGATCTTCCGCTCGGATTCTGCGTCCATCTGCTGGACAACGTCGGGCAGGAGCGTGCCGGGTTGCGGCGGCCAGTGAGTTGGATCCTGGGAGATCATCGAGGCTGCATGTGCCAACAAATCAGCAGCGGTATCGTCGTGTCCGCTGACCACCGTCAGCAATTCGACGCGCAGATCGGAACCGTCCTCGGTCTGCAGGCCGGATTCCATGCGCCCCGCGTCGATGGTCATGGCAACCGTCTCAGCCAGCACGGCCTCTACAGCGCCCTCATGGGATGAGGGGTTTTGATCCGTGGGGGCGTCACCAAGAAACACCTCGGCGACAGCGAACTCAGGGAAGGAATCGTTGATCCTGCGGCGTGCGATGGTCGGCTCGCCGGGCAGCAACCCCTGAACCCAAACGAATGTTTCTTCGGTGTTAATGGCGATCCTCCTGCTTAATGGCGCTCACTGTGGGGCTAACCCTTGGTTGGTTCCAGTGGGATCTAGCGCTGCCCGGCGGCGTGCTCGACCATCTCAATGGCGGCGTACAGCACACAGGTGGCGAAACCATCCATGGCAACCTCCAGTTGCTCGATCGTCGGCATGGAGGGAGCCAGGCGCAGATTGCGGTCGTTGGGATCCTGCTTCAGCGGGTATGTAGAGCCCGCTGCGGTGAGGGCCACGCCGGCCTTCTTAGCCAGCTCCACCACCCGAGAAGCGGTGCCATCTAGCAGGTTCACAGAAATGAAGTAGCCACCCTCCGGCACGGTCCACTCGGCAACATTGGCCTCGCCCAGGCGGCGCTCCAGGATCTCCACCACACGGGTGAATTTCGGCCCCAGCGAGCCTGCGTGCTTGCGCATGAGGTCGCGTACGCCCTCGGCATCCTTCAGGAACTGTAGGTGGGCAAGCTGGTTGACCTTGTTCGGCCCGATACCGCGCACGTTCGCGATCTTCTTGTACCACTCCAGGTTTTCCGTGGAGGAAGCAAAGAAGGCCAGGCCAGAGCCCGCGAGAGTGATCTTGGAGGTGGAAGACATAGCCCAGAAGCGGTTCGGGTTGCCCGCCTTCTCGGCTACGTCGAGGATGTTGATGATCTCTGGGAACTCGTCGGTCAGGGTGTGGACTGCGTAGGCGTTGTCCCACACGATGCGGAAATCCGGCGCACCGGTTTCCATTGCAGCCAGGGCCTCTGCAGTCTGCTGGGAGTAGGTCACACCAGTCGGGTTGGCGAACATCGGCACGGCCCACATGCCCTTGACCGCCGGATCCTTCGCCAGCTCGCGTACCTGATCCATGTCGGGGCCTTCGTCTGTCATATCGACGGTAACCATCTCAAAGCCGAATAGTTCCGTAATGGAATGGTGGCGGTCGTAGCCCGGTACAGGGCAAATCCACTTGAGCTTTTCTTCCGCAGACCATGGACGCTCGGAATCGTTTGTGCCGAAGGCGTATGCCCAACTGATGAGGTCGAACATGATGTTCAGGCTGGAGGAATCGCCAGCGATGACGTTCTCCACCGGCAGGCCCAGCACATCGGCCCACAGCTCGCGAATCTCGGTCAGTCCTACGCCACCGCCGTAGTTGCGTACATCCAATCCCGAAGGGGAGGTGAAGTTCTCCCCCGGCAGGCTCAGCAGATCAACCGAGAAATCGAGCTGCTCCGCCGACGGCTTGCCGCGCGTGAGATCCAGGTTCAAGCCCTTAGAATGTAGTTCTTCGTAAGCCTGGCGCACATCCTCTTTCATGCTGAGGAGGAGGTCGGTGTTGACGTTATCGATGTTCATAAAATGTCTCTCCCGCTTGTGGCGTACTGGATTTAGCTTTGTGTGCAAGTCTAACTGAACCCTCGGACAGCGCACCGGCACCCACATCTGCAGTGCTACGGGCTGACGGTTAGGATATCGACAGGCTGCGAGGGACAAGCAGCGGTGTAGCACCGCGCGAACCACCGGGTTTAGTTGGAAAGGACTCACCATGGCAAAGCACGAACCAAACCGGATCCGGGTCCCCGTCGAACGAGCTATCCGCGAGTGTCGCCTTTATGTACAGGGCAAGCAGTACCCAGGTCAGGCCAACTACATCACGGCTCTCAAGGACATCGAGGAGCTGTCGGATGGCACCAGTCAGGACTTTGTCATGGTGACCCTGGAGGAGCCCTCCGAGGAACAGATGCTGCGTGTCGCCCAGCGCTATGGCGTCGACGAACTGATTGTTGAAGATGCCGTCAATGCCCACCAGCGTGCAAAGGTGGAGCGCTACGAGGATCAGCTGTTTTCTGTCATCCGCTCCGTCCAATATGCGGATAACCAGGACATCATCGACCGGCGCGACATCATTCAAACCGGCGAAGTGCAGATGGTCATTGGCCGGAAGTTCATCATCGTCATTTCCCACGGCACGGATCTCCCCAACCCTGAGATGCGGCTCCACCAGGCTCCGGAGCTACGCAGCAAAGGGCCGCTCTCTATTGCGTGGGCTATCTCGGATTATCTAGTCGACGAGTACACACGCATCGCCGAACAGCTCGAAACCCGGGTCGATGATCTCGAAGAGGAGGTCTTCACCCTCCGGGACGAGTTCGACATCGAGAACATCTACACCCTCAAGCGCGAGATCTTGGAAATGCGGCATGCTATCGACCCACTGATCCCCGCCCTGCGCGCGTTGATTCAAAATCATAAGGACCTCACGTCCAAGCAGATTCGGGCTTTCTTCCGCGATGTGCTGGATCACGCCATGTTGGCAAAGGACAAGATCGATTCCTTCGACGAGCGCCTGTCCTCCCTTATTCAGGCGGGTTCGGCGATCATTTCCTTGCGTCAAAACCAAGATATGCGCACGATTTCCGCGGTCGTCGGTATGGCCGCCGCCCCGACAATGATTGCGGGTGTGTACGGCATGAACTTCGAAAACATGCCTGAGCTGCAGTGGCACTACGCGTACTACGTCTGCTTAGCGGCGATGGTTGGCGTAGTCGCGTTGATGTGGTGGTGGTTTAAGCACAACAACTGGCTATAGTCCAGCTCCCGAACCCCAAGTCCCGTCCCCCGGTAATAGATAAAAAAGGGGACCCCGCGCACCCGTCAGAGCTCGTTGACCCTTGCTGCATTCCTGCCCTGGGGGAGTTCACAAGATACACGCCGCGCGGAATCCGTTGCCCATAGTAACGCACGTGCGCTCGTTGTTCCAAAGGCCTGCCCTTCTTCCCTATTGACGCCCACTTTCCAGCCGCCAGCACCCGATTTGGAAACCACAGGCCGCGTTGTGTAACCTGTCACGAGTACGCCAGAGCCATTGCTTTTTGCTCTGCCGTTCGCCATGGAGGATTCGACTAGCGGCCTATGTCACACGCCTGGAACGCGTGCGGGAGTCACATCCCTCGTGGGTTCAAATCCCACATCCTCCGCCATTTGAAACCGGCGCCCCGAAACTTTGATTTCGGGGCGCCGGTTTTCGCATTCTCACTGATTCACCAATCCCGCCCGCACTCCCCTTCCCGTGCCCTAGTTTGGAATGCATGAACGCACCGAGCACGCCGACGAGCACTCCCCCCACCACTGCCCCTCTCGTCACCACGGAATACTCCGAGTCCATTCCCGGCCTCGTTCACGTCCGCCTGAACCGGCCCAACAAGCTGAACTCTCTGACGATCGACCTGCTCCAGCAGCTCATCGATACCGCTCACACGCTGCGCCGCGACCGCTCCGTCCGCGCCGTCATCCTCTCCGGCACAGACGGCAATTTCTCTTCCGGTCTGGACTTCGCGGATACCCTGAAAAGCCCACCCCGTATGCTTTCGCATTTCATCCCGCGTCCCCTGCGCGGCACCAACACTTTCCAGGAAGCGCCGTGGGCGTGGCGTCGTCTGCCGTTTCCGGTGATTGCCGCGGTAGAGGGCTACTGTTTCGGCGGTGGTGTCCAGATCGCTCTTGGTGCGGACTTTAGGTTTACTAGCAATGACGCCCACTGGTCCGTGTTGGAAGCGAAATGGGGCCTGGTGCCGGACATGTCGGGGATCATGTCCCTCAAGCAATTGCTGCCGGTTGACGTGGTGAAAAAGCTGGCCATGACCGGGGAGACCTTCTCCGGGGAACGCGCCGCGGAGCTAGGCCTGGCCGAGGTGGCCGAGGATCCGCTGGCAGCAGCAGAAGAACTAGCGCGAAAGATCATCGAGCGCTCGCCGGATTCGGTGGCCTTGGCGAAGAAGCTGGTCGACGAGACGTGGGAACTTGGGCCGCGGCGTACCTTCGCCAAGGAGCGGTTGCGCCAGGCACGGCTGCTGGTCGGCAAAAATGCGGCTATAGCGCGGAAGGCTGCGCAGAAGAAGGTCCCGCCGAAGTTCCGCCCCCGCGCGGTGCGCTAATCCACAGGTGCCCAGGTGACTGGCTCGCGGGGCAGCTGCTCCGGCTCGAAGGTCGCCAGCAGCTCGGCGGGTTGCACCCCTCCGGCCGCGCGGATATCCACTGCCGGACCCAGCGATTCCGCGATCCACTGCAGCATCCCTTCCGCCCCGCCGGGGAAGTCCCGAAGCGTGACGGCCCCGTCCCGCTTCGCCAAACGCTTCCCGTCGGGTCCCATCACCAGCGGAACGTGTACATACTCCACAGGTGGAAGTCCCAACAGGTGCGCAAGGTACGCCTGCCGAGGGGCGGAGCTCAGCAGGTCATCCCCGCGCACAACCTGCCCCACCCCGGCCAGCGCATCATCGACGACGACTGCCAGGTTGTAGGCGTAATCCCGGTTCACCGCCTCGTGGCCGACAGCGCCGGCGTTGCCCGCGCCCTTGGGAGCGTTTCCACCGCGCCGCAGCACCATGTCATCCACCACCCCGCGGTACGCTCCGCCCCCACGCCGGCCTGCAGCAAAGCTTTCGCGGACTTCCCATTCTCCAACGCCCGCGCGCAATCTCAGTGCCGGTACGCGCCCCCGCTCCGCCAGCTCCTCGCGCTTCTCCGCCCGCGCCGACTCGCCTAAGTTTCGACACGTTCCCGGGTATGCCCCCGGCGCGGCGTGCGGCGCACGAACGGCCTCCGCGATGTCCTTCCGCGAGCAATAGCACTCGTACACGAGCCCTTGTTCGCGCAGATCGTTTAACGCTTTTTCGTACTCCGACCAGGTTTCTTGTTGACGCCGAATTTCCCCATCGTAAGTGATCCCCATAGTGGAAAGGTCCAGTAGTTGCTGATGCGCAGCGGCTTCAGAGGACCTCTGAGCATCAATATCGTCAACGCGCATCCGAAACTCACGGCCTTCATGCTTCGCGAACATCCACGCCAGCACAGCAGTCCGAAAATTCCCCAAATGCAGATCCCCAGAGGGGCTGGGCGCGTACCGCCCCGCCCCTCGCCACATCAGATCCTCCATGCCAACGCCTCCTGTTCCGCTTCCCTGGCAAGGCTACCCGTAGATCTGTCATACTTTTAAGCCAAAGGGGGATGGTTCAGACCTTTAGGGGGAATGTGGGTTTGGAGACGTGGGGGCGTCACAAAGCAAAAACCACAACGCTGCTTATAGAGGGGAAGAGACTCCCGCCCGGTGCGCGGCGTGGGCTTGGGCGCGGGCAGCGGTACTACAAGATTGCGCCGGGGATCTACGCCGAGCGCGCGCGATGGGAGGCACTGTCGCGCGACGATAAACTGCGACTACACGGGATTGCACATGTGCTGAGCTGCACGAACGGGATCCTCTGCGGACAGTCCGCAGCGTTGATGTGGGGGCTGCCGATCGCCAGGCGGGCTGACCCCAACGCGGAAATCGGCTTCCATCCGCCGGAAGGGACAACCGCGAAATTGCAGCTCCGAACCCCACGGCCATTGCACGCGACCGCCGCCAAACGTGCTGAAACGCTGCAAATAGAAACCTCGAACGGATTGCGGGAGGTGCGGCTCACCGGCGTTAACGATACGATCATCGATCTCGCTCGGTGGCACAGTGTGGCAGACGCAGTCGTGGCCGCAGAGTTCGCAGCCCGAGCCGCAATGGGCGGACTGGGAACTCCGGAGTTCATAGCGGAATTGCGCGCCGACGCAAACGGACTGCGGAGACTCCGGGGGATTGCGAAGGCGAGGGAAGCGCTTCGGCTGATCAATGGCGCGTCCGAGAGTCCACGGGAATCCGCGCTGAAGGTGAAGCTCTGGGAGGCCGGACTACCTGCGCCTATGCAACAAGTGGAGCTGCACTACGAGGGCTACTTCGCAGGTCGGGTGGACTTTTTCTACCCGTGCGGGCTGGTGATCGAATACGACGGTCAGAGCAAGTACCAACCCGGTCAGGCCGGCGGCCTGTCCGGTGGCCTGTCCGGCAGGATGTCCAGCGGCCTGTCCGGTGGCCTGCCTGGCGGGATGGTCAACGAAGAGGTGTTCGCAGCGCGGCAAATCATCAGCGAGCGCGCACGCGAGCGCAAACTGCAGAATCTGGGGCTGCGAATTTACCGAGTGGACCGCGATAACTTCCGCGACGGCACTGCCGTGGCAGACATATGCAGGATCCACAGGCAGATGACGCAGCATGGGCTCGAGTTTCCCGTCGCCAACTACCGGGGAGGCGTGCCAGCGTGGGAAGCCCCGTGACGGCTAAGCGATTCTCAGCCCGTTTAAGCGATTTTTGATGCGCCGGCAGGGGCAGGGGCGCGCCGATCAGCCAGGCGAGCAGGGGAGGTTTTGCACATTTTCCGACACTCACGACGCGGAATGTCCAGAATTCCACGTCTTAAAATATAACTAATCTATTTGCACAGGTCAGAGCGTCGCAATTTTGTGCTGCACACTCGCTACTTTCAATAACTCGTAGATTTTGGACATCCGCACTTTAGCCCGAGCCAGCAGCTGCGCGACGTGTGACCGATGGGGTTGATGTGACGGCTTTCGAGGGGGCACCCGCGAAAGGAAGCAAGAAACGGCGGGGTGAGTGGCGCGAGGACGGAGAATGAGAGCGCCGAGGTTGGGGACGGCGGGGAATCGGCAGCGCGGAAAGTGGAAACAGCGAAGCGGACGATAAACTGGGGTGCCATGACCGATGATCAGGAAAACACCGGCGCAGACGATGACGTTCGCGCAGGTCAGGGACTCCAAAGTGCTGCAGCGGACCTGTCTTTTAAGGTATGCACTCGCTTGGCTGACAGCCCCGGCGCGCAAGGCGCCAGCACGCGCACAACCCGCAGAACCGCAACCGGGGGCGCAAGCACCAGCGACGACACAACCGCAGAGGCCGCAGCCCACGGCCCCTCCCGCGAAAAGGGAGAAGCGGGACCGCTGGGGCGTACGGGCGTCATAGAAACACCGCATGGAACGATCCGCACCCCCGCGTTCATCCCGGTGGCGACAAAAGCAACGGTGAAGACCCTCACACCCGAGCAGGTGCGATCGACGGGCGCGCAGGCCATGCTTTCGAACGCGTACCACCTATATCTGCAGCCGGGGCCAGACATCGTGGACGAAGGCGGCGGGCTCGCGGAATTCGAGAACTGGCACGGGCCGACGTACACGGACTCCGGCGGCTTCCAGGTCATGAGCCTCGGCGTGGGCTACAAAAAAGTCCTGGCCATGGACACAAAAGGCCGCAGCGAGGCAGACATCATCCAGCAGCAGAAGAAGCGCATGGCCGTGGTCGACGAGGACGGCGTGGATTTCCGCAGCGTCATCGACGGCAGCAAGCACCGCTTCACGCCGGAGGTGTCGATGCAGATCCAGCACCAGCTGGGCGCGGACATCATGTTCGCCTTCGACGAGCTGACCACCCTGGTGAATACACGCTCCTACCAGGAGGAATCCGTCGCCCGCACGCACCGCTGGGCCCGCCGCTGCCTGGCGGAACACCAGCGTCTGACGGACATTCGCCAACACCGGCCACTGCAGTCCCTATGGGGCGTGGTGCAGGGCGCACAGTACGAGGATCTGCGGCGGCAGGCAGCACGCGGCCTGGTGGAGCTCTCCCGCGAAGCGGAGGCTCAGGGCAACCGCGGGTTCGGCGGCTTCGGCATCGGCGGCGCGCTGGAGAAGGAAAACCTCGGCACTATCGTCCGCTGGGTCGCCGAGGAACTCCCGGAGGATAAGCCCCGCCACCTGCTGGGCATATCGGAGCCGGACGACCTGTTCACCGCGATCGAGGCCGGCGCCGACACGTTCGATTGCGTCGCGCCCACCCGCCTGGGCCGCCGCGGTGGCGTGTACACGCTCGACGGTCGCCTGAATCTTATGGGCGCTCGGTTCAAGAGGGATTTTTCTCCTATTGACGCCGAAGTAGGCGGCTACGTCTCGGAGAATTATTCGCGCGCGTACATTCACCACCTGCTAAAGGCGAAGGAATTCCTCGCTGGCACGCTGTGCACGCTGCATAATCTGCACTTTATGGTGGGGCTGGTGGACCGGATCCGCGAGTCCATGGAGCAGGGGCGTTTCTATGAGTTCCGGGAGGAATTCATGTCTCGCTACTACGGCCCAACCTGGCAGGAGCGCCTGGGTCAGCACTAGCGCGGGCAGGCCGGATGGTCGGCGGGCAGGCGCGGGCATGCATGTCGCGCGCCTGCGCGCTAGCGCACGCGCTCCAGCGTCCGGCCTTCGTTGTCGAAGCGCTGGATGGCGCCGGAGCGGAAGTCCCGCTCCAGCTGCGAGCCTTCAATGTCAAAGGTCGGCAGCACGCGGTCCAGCCACTTGGGCATGTACCAGGTGGCTTTGCCGAGCAGCATCATCATGGCGGGGATGAATGTCATGCGCACCAGGAATGCATCGAATAGCACGGCCGCGCCCAGTGCGAAGCCGAAGATCTGCACGAACGGCAGTGGCTGGAAAATGAAGCTGGCGAATACGCCGATCATGATGAGCGCCGCCACCGTCACGACCTTCGCGCCCATGCCGAATCCGAAGATCACGGAGTCTTCCACGGGTGTGTACTTGGAGCTCTTAGCAGCCTCGAAGGATTCGTGCTTGAAGCGTTCTCGCATACGCGAAACGATAAACACCTGGTAATCCATCGCCAGCCCGAATGTCACGCCAATGAGGAAGATCGGCATAAAGCTGATCAGCGGCCCCGGCGAGTCCCACAGGCCGCCCCAGCCTTCCTGCCACACCAGCACGGTCAGGCCGAAGGCACCACCGACGGAGAGTAGGAATCCGAGTGCGGCCATGATCGGCACGGTGATGCTGCGGAAAATCATCAGCAGCAGAACCAGCGCCAAGCCGACGACCAGCGCCAAGTACACCGGCATGGCGTTTGAAAGTTGTGTCGTAACGTCCTGCTGAATGGGGATCAGGCCGGTGATGCCCATGTCCACGCCGGTTTCGTTCTCGATCACGCTCTGTTGGCTGCGCAACGCGTGGATCAATGCGGCGGTGCCTTCGTCGGTCGGCCCACCCTCGGGCGTGATCAGCAGTTGCGCGGTCAGCCCGTCTTCACTCTGGCCGATCAGCTGTGCATGCTTCACATGGATGTTGCTGCCGAGGTTCTCCATCGTGTACATGAATGACGCCTGCGCGGCGGCCTTGCGCAAGTCGCCGGCGCCCTGCCCGGCGTCGCCCTGTTCAGGCGTGCTCTGACTTGCCTCGCCCTGCCCAGCCTCGCCCTCAGCCGGCTTGTTGGCCTGCATGTCCGCCTGGCCGGTGATGTAGGTGGCAAGTGCGGGCGAATCCGGTTTTGCGTTCTCACCGTTGACCACCACCAGGAACGGGGCGTTGCGCCCTGGCCCAAAGCCGGCCTCTGTCATCTCGGCGGCCTTGCGCTGGGTGGAGTCCACGTTGGACGTCTTGTCATTCGGCAGCGAAAGCTGCAAATTCAGCGCGGGCAGGGTCAGCGCTGCCAATGCCAGCATGACCACTGCAATGGAAATGCCAGGGAAGTTGTACACCATCCTGATCCACCGGCTCGCCAAGCCGTGCTTGCGCTTACTGTCGTCCACGCGCTGGTGCTCGCCGCGGACCGCGCGCGCCGTAGCCGCCGCGGTTGCGCCAGCCCCGTCGCCCTCTGCATCAGCGCGTACAGCACGCCCGCTTCGGTTGCCCAGCCCCGCCGGACCACCGGTGAAATACCCGTGCGCCGCATCCTCCCCCGCGAGGGCGGAGGCGTACCGTGACCCGAACGTGGCGTCCTTACGAAAGACCCGCGAGCCGCACGCACCAAGCACAGCAGGCAGGAACGTCAGCGCCACGACCACGGCGACAACCACGCTAACGGCCGCAAAGTATCCCATGTACGACAGGAATGGGATGTTCGCCAGGCGCAGGCCCAGCAGCGCGACGGTCACGGTCAGCCCGGCGAACACTACTGCCGAGCCCGCGGTGCCTGCAGCCAAGCCAATCGCATCCGGGCGCGAGCGCCCCTGCCGCAGTTCGTCGCGGTAGCGCGACATGATGAACAGCGCGTAGTCGATGCCAACGGCCAGGCCAATCATCAGGCCCAACGTCGGGGTGATGGAGTTCAACGGCAGGAATGCCGTCGCCCCCACCGTCACGAGTGCGCCGATACCCACACCCACAATCGCGGTAATCAGCGGCAATCCCGCCGCCAGCAGCGAGCCAAATGTAAAGGCCAGAATAACGAGCGCGACCACCACGCCCGCGATCTCGGAGATCGGTTCGACAGCGATCGGATCGCCGAAGCCGGGGCCGCCGACCTCCACGGTCATGCCCGCGTCGCGCGAGACCTGGATAGCGTCGTACACCGCCTGGCGGTCTTCTTTGGTCACGTCGGCAGGCAGGGGCACATCGAAGCTGAAAGACATCGTGCCGTAGCGCCCGTCGGCGGAGTACATCCGCAGATTCTCGGCGTCGGACTTCGCGGTAGCTTCGGGCAGCCCTTGCTTCGTCATCTGCTCGACCAGCATCGTGCCGAGCTTCTTGTTGAGGGTTACGGGGTTGCCGAACTGCATGCCCTCTTTGAAATCGGGCACGTTGTTCTTTAGCGACGCCACAGTCTCATCCATCGCCGCCATCAGCTCTGGGTCTTCGAGTTTCTTCCCGTCGGGGGCTTCAAAGACTACGTTGACGTCGGTGGATTCAGCCGGGTTCTTGGTGCCTGGGAATTTCTCCTGCAGCATCTCGGTGGCATGTGTGGAGGGGACGTCTTTGATTTCAAAAACGTCGTTGAAGCCCTTTTGGAACCCGAGGGCGGCTGCGGCGATGCCGACGAGGAGCAGTAGCCAGGCGGCGATCACCCGCTTTTTGTGTAGGTAGGACCATCGCCCAAGGTTAAACAGGATTTTCGCCACTGGTTGACCTTCCGCCGGCTTGTGAGGTGTGTAGTTGAGCTGCGCAGCATTCGCAGATAGTTCTCGAAATATACATCCTACCGTAGCTAAATCCGCAGGTGGAATGTTACCAATGTTACGCGTGTTGCAGAAGTTTCCAACCAGGCTGGCGAGACCTGCAGCACCCCACAGCTAAAAGAAAACCGCGCGCTGCCACTGGGAAAATCCCAACAGCAACGCGCGGTTCAGCACTTTGGCGGTGGCGGAGGGATTTGAACCCTCGGTTGCTACTAACAACACTCGCTTTCGAGGCGAGCACCTTCGGCCGCTCGGACACGCCACCCCAGTCCACAATTGCAGACTCGTACTAGCGTAACACCCCCACATTTTCGCAACAAAACCCCTGTCCACATGCGAAAAATACCGAAACCGGAGCCCTAGTCGTTCAGCATTTCCTCAATGAGCTGACGCATCCTGGCGTCAATATCATCGCGAATCAAACGCATCCTCTCAGCCCCCTCGATCCCGCGAGTAGAAGGTTCATCGGTGCGCCAACGCTCAAGGGTACCGTGCGCATCAGCGGGCATGTCCAGCTGCGCTTAGCTCCCCAGCACACCGAACATGGCCACCTGGAATACGGAGTTGATCGCCACCAGTACGGCTGTGGCCTCGCGGTCGGCGCATGCCAGGTCAGACCACACCAAGACCATGGCGATGCAGCGCGCGAGACCTACGATGAACAGCGTACCTATGCATCTATGCACGCAAAAAGCTCGTTGCGAACCTCCACCAGTTCGCAACGAGCTTGCCGCTTAGCGCTTTGGAGCGCTTGAAGGCGTGAAGACTTAGTTCTCGCCGAAAGCCTTGTCCAGACCCTTGTTCAGGCCGTCCTTAGCCTTGTCAGCCTTGTCGCCGTCCAGCTTGCTGTCGATAACCTTGTCAGCACCGTCCTGAATCTTGTCGCGGTGCTCGCCTGCCAGGTCCTTTGCCTTGTTCAGATCCACTGATCTCTCCTTGTTTTTGAGGTAGCTATTTTAGTTCTAATTTGTGCGCCCTAGCCGCAACTCGTACGACCAGAAGCGCACTACCCAAAGTAGGGTCGCTTCCGGTTTCTCGCCACCGTCGAGGTGCTTCACTGGGCTCGGTAACCACCAAACTCCCCAAAAACACCTGTTCAGAACCAGTTGTTAATTTTCTATAAAAGTTCTGGACGCCACCTCGTCCTCCCCTTCCCCGCCCGTCCGCCAGGCCTCGTGGGGAACCACCGCCAACGGTCTACCGCAAGCCCGCGAAGAACGTCCGCAGCAACTCCTCACATTCTTCGGCCAGCACGCCTCCGCGGACGTCCGCCCAATGCAGTGGAGATTCCCGCGGTACATCCCAAACACTCCCGCATGCACCTGTGCGAGGCTCATAGGCTCCGAAAATAATGTTGCCGATTCGCGCCCCCATCAGGGCTCCAGCGCACATGGCGCACGGTTCCAAAGTGACGACGAGGGTGCAGCCTTCCAATCGCCAAGCGTCTCCGAGCTGCTGCACCGCTTCTTTGATGGCGAGTACCTCCGCGTGTGCGGTCGGGTCACGATCCGCTTCGCGGCGGTTCACTCCCCGCCCTAGTTCGCGGCCATCTGGCCCAAAGATCACCGCGCCTACGGGCACATCCCCCGCGGGTGTGGTCGCCGCGATCTCCAAAGCCCGGCGCATCCGTGCCTCCGCGTCCACACTCCGCTCGGGGCGCGGAAGCCCTGCGCCTACGACCCCTGAAGCCGCCACCCCAGCATCTACGCCCCCTGAATCCACACTGGCACTTGCAGCAGCGTCCGCTTCACGCTTTCGCGTCACCTGTTAAAACTCCAGCTCCACGCCAACCAAGTTCGCCAGCTCGTCGGCGAAGCCCAACTCGTCGGCCACGCGCAGCACCTGCTCCGCCCCGTACAAATCCTCGTCGTAGAAGATAATGGACATCACCTGCTCGCTGGCTCCGAGATCCTCCAGCATGTCGAAGTCGCCCTCGGGCCACGGTTCGTCGGAAGCGTCGGCTTCCTCCTCCGAAGGCTCGTCGATGTCCAACGTATCCAGCACCTCGCTGGCAATGTCGTAATCCAACGCTGCGGTGGCGTCGCTAAGTAAGATCCGCACGCCACCCGGCACAGGGCGGAGCACGGCGGACCAGTCATCCTCCACGCAGAGCAGTCCCACGACCGGCCCTTCCGCGCGCGAGGAGCGCAACTCCTCGACCAAATCCTGCAGGTTTTCCGTGGCTCGGGTGGGTAGTTCACGCAAGTGCCATTGGCCGTCGGCGCGGATGGCGGAAACGGCGAAGGTTAAGTCGCCGTCGTTATCAAAGCTGTCGGTGCTCATGTCCCCCAACGCTAGTCGGCTTTGTGGAACACTGGGAAGCGTGAGCCACGAAAATTCTTCCGATTACCGCCTTAGCACCGTCCCCGAGGATCGCCGACCACTGTGCATCCTGGGGCTTGGCCTGATCGGCGGGTCCCTGATGCGCGATGCGCAGACAGCAGGCTGGCCCGTGTTCGGTTGGAATCGATCGGAGAAAACGGTCTCCCGCGCGCGTCGCGACGGCTACGACGTTTCGGGCGATCTGGAAGCCACCCTGCGCCGCGCCGAACAGGCCGATGCGCTGCTGATTCTTGGGGTGCCGATGCCCGCGCTGTCTTTCCTTCTTGACGCCATATCTCAGCATGCCCCGAGCTGCGGCTTTACTGACGTGACCAGTGTGAAGCAGGAAGTGCATGACCTAGTGGAGGCCAAGGGCATGTCCGACCGTTTCGTCGGTGGGCATCCAATGGCGGGCACGGCGAACTCTGGCTGGGCGGCCACTATGCACGGACTTTTCCAGGGGGCAGTGTGGGTCGTAACGTACGACAACGCGCGGGACGATAAGCGCTGGCTAGACACGTGGGTGCGCGTGGTCGGGCTGGCGGAGGAAGCTGGCGCGGCGGTCGTCCCCGCCATCGCGCGGAGGCACGATGATGCCGTCGGGCGCGTGAGCCACCTGCCGCACATCCTGGCGGAGGCACTGGCCGTGGCAGGCGATACTGGCGGCCCGCTGGCACTGAGCCTGGCGGCGTCGAGTTTCCGCGACGGCACCCGCGTGGCAGGCACCGAGCCGGATCTAGTCCGCGCGATGGTGGAGAACAACCGTCCCGCTGTACTCAATGCCCTGGACCAGACCATTGAGCTGCTGCAGGGCGCGCGCGAGGATATTGCCAACCCAGAGAGTTCCCTCAAAACCCTGGCTGAGGAAGGCAACGCAGCGCGCGGGCGCTTCGAGGCACGGGCCGGTCGCAACAAGGGGGATGCCACCAACCGTCCGATTATCCGCGTGCGCCCGGGCGCGCCGGGGTGGGTAGATCAGCTGCGTTCGGCGGAATCCATGGGCGCGCAGATCGGCATTTTCTAGCAACCGCAGGAGTGCTACGCGAGCTAGCAGTCCGCCTTCGTCTTCGCGGTGGGCGCGCCGTCCAGCAGGTCGGGCAGCCCTTTCGCCAGCGCATCCACGCCTGCCCACGACGTAGGCTCCAGGCCATCGTTGGGGATCGCCATGATCGCAACGGGCGTCATTTCCCCGTCCTTACCGGGCACCAGCCCCAGCTGGCGGTATATAAAGCGTCCGTCGTCCTCCGGCCCCCAGCCGCCCTTGAACTGCGATCCCTTAATCTTCGACAGGCCGTAGCTGTGCTCCGGGATGATGTGCCCCATGCGCTCCAACACCTTGTCGGAGCCGTTCATACAGCGGAAGCCATCCATGAAACGCACCTGATCCGTCAGCTTCCACGTCAGCCCGCCGAATCCAACGTATTTCCCCTCGTCGTATTCCTTCCCCGGCGCGGTCGGGTCGCCCGTGCGCTTGAGGTAGTCCTGGATTTTGTGCGAGGCAGTTCTGTCGGACCAGTCGCCTAGGTACATCCAGAGGCGGAAGGCGGCGTCATTATCCGAATAGTGAATCGCCGCATCCATGTCGGCTTCCATTGCCGCGCGCGGGGCGGGCTGGTGGTGAGCCTCGGCGTAGCGCAGTTTCTCTTCAACGGCGCCTGCGATGGGGGCTTTAATGGTCGACCAGGCGCTCTCCGCGTTGAGCGTGCCCGCGTGGAGCGGACCTTCCTGACCGAGGATTGCCACGCCGACCTGCACATTGTTCTTCTTGGCGATGTCGGCGGCGAGCTTGTCCAGCTTCGCCTGCTGTTCCTCGTCGGTGGGCGGGGTGGCGTCTGCGCCGTCAGTGCTGTCGTTGCCGCCGTTGTCGGGCGCGGCGGCGGTGTTGGCGGCGGGTGCGCTCTCTTCGCCCTTCTCCTCGACGCCCCCTTCCCCGCCGTTTAGCCCCACTACCAGACCGACCGTGATGGCGAGGACGGCGGCTCCCACTCCGAGGCTCGCGACGAGTCCGCCGCTGGCACCGCGGCCGCCGGCACCTCCGCTCCGCGGCTTCTCTTCGGAGCGTTCATTGCTCGCCACTTTTCCTCCTTGACCAGCAGTCTCTTCGAACTCTTCCGTCTCGGCTGCGCATTCTCCGCCGCGTGGCACGTCCGCCATACAGCAGCTCAGCCGCGCAACACTTCCGAGCAACGTTTCCACCGCCTAGCACTTCACCACGCAGCGTTCCGCCGCTCAACGCTTCCGAGCAGCGTTTCCACTGTGCGACAAATCACCACCGAGAGCGATCGCGTTCAGTCTAGCCAGGAATCCCCATGCTTGCGCCCCGTACAACTTCCATTGCAGAGACTCTTAACCCCCTGCAGCAATACTCTTAGTCTCCAACGACGCCACGCTTAAACCCCTCAAGCGGGCGCGGTCGTGAAAGCCTGAATGTCCCAAATCTACGAGTTATTGAAAGTAGCGGGTTTGCAGTAAAAAAACGCAACGCTCTGACCTGCAAAAACAGAATAGTTATATTCTAAGAGCTGGAATTTGGGACATTACCCTCCAAGACTCCTTGCACCTGAGACGCCCTGGGATGCCAGGGGCCCGGTCCCGCGAGGGCTACAGACGCGAGCCAGGGACTTCAGGGACCCGCCAGGCGCCGGTCAGACGCGCCAAGTGCCCGGCGCCGGTCAGGCCTGACGCAACTCCGACACCTTCCGTCGGCCAAACCAGCCAATCGCCACCGTAAGCACCAGCCCGGCCAGTGCTCCCGCGAGATATCGCCCAACGTAATCGGCGCTGGTCTGCGGGGTTCTCGGCGGAGTGGGGGTAGTGGCCGCTGTCAGCACGCTCGATGTGTCGCGTCCGCTGGTGACGTCCTCGATCCAGGACTTGGCGTCGGACAGCGTGGTGATAGCCGCCGTCGGCGAAGGCAGATCCGGGTCACCATTTGCGGTACCGGCGGTTGCGAGGCCTGCGAGCCGCCCGCCGACGAAGAATGGCGCTCCCGAGTCGCCGCCTTGCATAGCTGCGCGCGTGAGGGATTCTGCCTCAAGGATGCCCCCGGCGATCTTCGGCATGACGCCACCCGCTCCATCTGCGGGAATCGCCCCACCACCCATGGCAATGTCTGCGGGAACAGATTCCACGCCCTCCGGGCTGGATGATTCAGTGGCTTTCTTCGCGCCAGACTTCTTGGAAGCCTCTGGTGCAGGTGCACCGGGGATCAGTTCGGAGTTGTCGCCGTGGAGGACCTCCGGGCCGCCCGGAGCCACTTTAACTCCGCCATCGACCTTGCCATCCGATCCAGCGACTCCAGCGACTCCAGCGGCACCACCTGCACCGCCTTCGCCTCCGTTGCCGCCCGGCGAACCGGAGGCGCCTGGCCCGGTCAAAATCTCCCGCACTCGCATTCGCGCCACAGGCAGCTGACCCTTGCGAGCCATCAGGGAGCTGCTACTCCAGCCGTACAGGTTCCCCTCGTCGCCGTTCTTTGGCGAACTATCGGCCAACTTCGCCGGCTCGACTCCCTCGACGGGCCGGGTGAGGTGCAAGAGCCCGGCGTCCATAACAGGAGACAGCGACCACGAGTCCGCGTCATACACAGCACCTCCGATGCGCGCCTGCGTGCCCTCGTTGGAGACGGATTCCAGGCAGTGGCGGGCCGTCAGCACCCATTGCCGGGCGACGAGCGTACCGGTGCAGTCTCCGAAGTTGCCTACGCGCCCGATCCGCAGCGAGGCCACGGCCCGCGATTCCGCGTTGTCCGCGGCGCGCTCGCCGAATTCCATTGCGCTGGCGGGCGCCATGCATGCGCCGCTCAAAGTTGCAGCAACTGCCGCTACGGCAGCTCCCTTGGTTACAAAATTCTTCATGCTGGTCCTTCCACGGCTCATGCTCGTTCCCCCGAAATCACTCGGACAGTCTGCGCGACGCAGCGCTCTGCCGGCCCTTGTCCTGCAAACAACGTATTCGCCGGGCCGTCGGCGAGCTTCTTCCACAGCCATGCGAACACCAGGAACACCGCGATAAACGCCGCCGCCCACAGGTCCGAATGCAGCGCCACGTGTGTCTGCCACCAGAAGGCCGATAGCACGTGCAGGATGTACACCGTCAGCGCCATGGAACCTAGCGCGACCAGCGGATTCGTTGCCCGCATACGCTGGCCAATGACCAGGCAGAGATGCAGCACGATAGCGGCGACGGCAACGGATAGCACGATCTCGCCGAGCACGCCCGTGTGGCCGGTGGTGCGCGCCCAGCCGGGTAGGTCCGTCTGGAAGCGCAGGTAAATGCCGATGCCTGCGATGATGAGGCACGCGGTAGTCGTTGCCTTCTTTATGACGCCACCAGCCCCAGTGCCGTCCTTCCCCACGTACACGTCGAAGAGGACCATCCCGGCGATGATGTATGCGACCCACGCGAAGTGAGGGTATGGAAGTGGCAGTTCCAGCGGGGCGTAGCGCCACGTTGCGGCGGCTGTAGCAAGCAGCAGTAGGGCAACTTTCGCAGCTGTGGGCAGTGGAGGAATCCAGGCGGTGGCGAGCATCGTAATGCCCAGCACGACGAGTACCACCTGGATTTCACCACCAACCGGCAGCAGCGCCAGGCCGATGAGCGTGATGATTGCTCCACGTGCAGCAAGCTTCGCTACCGTCTGCAACGTGGTAGCAGCAGAGGCGACGGTGGCAGTAGAGGCGGCAGAGGCAACAGTGGCCCTGCGCTTGGCGTTGTTCCAAATAAGCATCATGGTCACGCCCGCGATAACGGCGAATAGTGCTGCCGGGAGTCCGGAGAGCACCACCTTCGCCTGCCACAGCGGATGCCCAAGGTGCAGGTAGATCATTCCGATGATCGCGACTCCGCGGGCAATGTCTAGCCCGAGAATGCGCTGCCGCTTCCCGGGCTCCCGCGCGGCGCTCTTAGAGGTAGGTGTGCTAACCACCCAGCTATCTCCTTTTTAGTTCTCAAATTCTCAAACAAACCGCACTGCGGCAGTCGGCACGCAGGGTTCGCACGCCGACCCGCTAAAGCGGAACGATTGTCTTTTTTAATCTCCAATCCTTGAGCCCCACTGCCCCGTCTTTGTGAGCCCCCTGTTAGTTCCTTCTAAGTTTCCGCCAACCTAGCCCCGACCTGCCTGAAACCGTGCCGCTTTCCACGCCTTACGAGGCCCAATGTCCAAAATCTACGAGTTATCAAAAGTAGCAAGTACGAAGCCTAAAACTGCAAGCCTCTGACCTGCGCAAACAGGATAGTTATATTCTAAGATATGGAATTTTGGACATCCCCACCCCACCAGCCACACTGGCCCCACGCCGGCCGTCACACCGCCCTCCGGAGCCACCGCACAGCACCCACCCTGGGGCCCCTGCACAGCCCCCACACCACACCCCGGAGCCACCGCACCCAGCAACGCAAAAACCCCGCAGCCAGCGGATTAACGCTAGCTACGGGGGAAATGGTGCGCCCGGAGGGATTCGAACCCCCAACCTTCTGATCCGTAGTCAGATGCTCTATCCGTTGAGCTACGGGCGCATTGCTAATACCAGAGCCGATATCTACTACCGCTTCCAGTATCACGTTTGTGCTGCAAGGTTGCCCTTGCAACGAAGATTTACTCTACACACCACGGGCACAAAACAACAAATCCCCACCTCACCAGCAGGAATGTCGCATACTCAGTAGCCGACGGCACCGAGGAAATCGTGCGCCCGGAGGGATTCGAACCCCCAACCTTCTGATCCGTAGTCAGATGCTCTATCCGTTGAGCTACGGGCGCTTGGAAACTTCGACAAAGTGCGTACACGCCGGCACAATCCCAGCGGACCACCACAGGCGCACCACACGCCCCACAACACTGTCCGCAGCTGTTAGCCCCGGAACCTCACCACAAGTAACCGGGCAGCTTTATGGGCAGCTCATGCGCGTAACGCACTCTGTCGAAGTTGCGGAGGCGACAGGATTTGAACCTGCGGTCCCCTAAGGGACAACTCCTTAGCAGGGAGCCCCATTCGGCCGCTCTGGCACGCCTCCGGATGTCGTATCACGGCATACCGATTCAGGTATCCACAATCTCGACCGCATTTAGCCTACACAACCACCCGCTCCCTCCCAAAATCCCCGCGCATTACCCTGCCCACTGCGCCCGTTACCGCCTATTACACTGTATAGGTATGATTCGCCCCGACCTTTCATCCTTGCCCGCCTACGTCCCTGGTGCTTCGATCCCGGGCGCACTGAAGTTGGCCTCTAACGAGTCTTCGCTGGCTCCGTTGCCTTCTGTGAGTGCTGTTATTAATGACGCCACCTCGCACCTCAACCGCTATCCCGATATGGCTTCGGGCGCTTTGCGGGAGAAGTTGGCGCAGTGGTTGGGCGTGGACCTCGACAATGTCGCCGTAGGTAACGGCAGTTCCGCCTTGTGCCAGCAGCTGGTGCAGGCTACTTGTCAGGATGGCGATGAGGTGGTGTACGCCTGGCGCTCGTTCGAGGCATACCCGATCCTGTGCAAGATCGCTGGTGCGGTGGGAGTGGGTGTGCCGCTGAAGAGGGGGCGTCATGACCTAGAGGCAATGAGTGAAGCGATCGGCGAGCGCACGCGCTTGGTGTTTGTGTGCAACCCGAACAATCCGACGGGCACGACGGTGGGGCGCGAGGAGTTCCGCGAGTTCATGGCGCGTGTGCCGGAGGATGTGACGGTGGTGCTGGATGAGGCGTATGTGGAGTACAACCGGGATGCGGAGTCGCCGGTGGCGCTGGAGGAGCTGCAGCGCTACCCGAACTTGGCGGTGTGCCGGACGTTCTCGAAGGCGTATGGGCTGGCGGGTCTACGGCTGGGCTATCTGATCGGCTCGGAGGGGCTGGTGGAGGCCGTGAATAAGGTGGGGATTCCTTTCGGTGTGAATGCGTTGGCGCAGGCGGCGGGGGTCGCAAGTGTGGACGCGCAAGCCGAGCTGGCTGCGCGTGTGGGTGCGACGGTCGTGGAGCGTGAGCGGGTGGAGGCATACCTGGCGGGGGTCGCTGAGGATTCGGCTTCCGGCGGTGCGGGTGCAGATGGCGAGCCGCTGACGTACCCGTCGCAGACGAACTTTGTGTGGTTGAACGCAGGCGAGCGCGCCGAGGCGCTGGATGAGGCGCTGAAGCGCGAGGGCGTGGTGGCGCGGTGTTTCGCCGGTGAGGGCGTGCGCGTGACGGTGACGACGGCGGAGGAGACGGATGTGCTGCTCCGCGCGTTGGATCGTGCGTTGCCTGCCGCTGGGTTGGTTGGGGCGGGCGCTGAGTCGGCTGGCCCGCAGACCTCCCCGCAGGCTGACTAGCGCCGTGCATCCGGAGGATCCGACGCGCATCCCCGCCGTGGTGGAACGTCTGCGCGCGGCGTGGGAGGCTCAGCCTTCGGTGCCGTTTGCGCAATTGTGGGCGCAGTTGGAGTCGGTGGGGGTGGGTTTCAACGCCACTGATGCGGAGCTGGTGGAGGCGTGCGATGAGCTGTTGCGCCGCCATCCTTATTCTTTTGCGCCTGGTGGTGACGCCCCCTCGGCTTCAGCTGCGCCGCGCACTGTGGTGGTGGAGACGGCCGATCCGGGGCCAGTGGTGACGCTTTCCGTGGAGCCAGGGGAGCCACTGGGGTGGGTGGTAGTGCGTGGCCGGCGAGCGGGGGTTCAGCCGGTGGTGTGGCGATTTCGGGCGGTGCGGGCGTGCCGGGCGGGGGCTCCTTTGGTGGTGGAGGATGCGGAGGGGTTTGCGCACCGTTTAGGCGTGGTGGAGCGACTGACGGCTGCCGAGTTTTCGGTAGCTCCGGAGCACAATGAGGTGGCGCTGGAGGGGCTGCGGCGCGCGGAGTTGGGGGATCGAGTGTTTGTGGTGCGTTTTAGGGATGATTCGTGGGCGTTGGTGGGGCACGCTTTGTGGTGGTTTAGGGTGGGGCGCCGGGCGGTGGATGCGCGGAGGTTGAAGTGGGTGGGGTTTGATTCTGGAATGCCAGGAGCCCCGCTCCTGGTGCGTACACCGGGAGCGGGGCTCGAGGAGTTGCCGCTGGTTGCGGAGGTTTTCCGCGCCAGCTAGGCGGGGTAGCTAGCCCGGGCGGGCTAGCTTTGGGGGGCTAACTCTGTGGGGTTAGCTCTGGCGGCGGCGCAGTGCCATCAGGGCACCACCCAGAGCCAGGGCGATCACAGACGCACCTAGCGTGATGGCCAGGCCGGATACACCGGTCACAGCCAGGCTGCCACCACGGGAACCAGCCTCGGTGCTCTGGGAAGTAGCACCAGTGCTGCCCTTGCCAGCACTCTGGTTGCCAGCGGCACCGTTGTCAGCGCCCTTACCGGCACCCTGGTCGCCAGCCTTACCCGGCTTAGCACCCTTATCGGCACCCTGGTCGCCAGCCTTACCCGGCTTAGCACCCTTATCGGCACCCTTGCCCGGCTTACCCGGCTTCTCAGCACCCGGCTTGCCCGGCTTAGCCTCACCCGGCTTGCCCGGAGCAGAGGAGCCAGCACCATCACCGTGGTTACCCAGCAGAGCACCAATCAGGCCGGAGCCAACAATCGTGCCACCAATGATGGCGCCGATCTTGTTCGGATCGTTCAGAGAACCGGACGGGCCACCCGGCTGGTTGCCACCCTGGTCATCCTTGTCGGTGACCGTGACGGTGACCTCGTCGATTACCTTGCCGTCCTTGTCCTTGACAATGACGGTGATCTTGTCACCCGGCTTAGCGTCCTTATCAATGTCGACAATCAGCTTGCCGTTCTCATCGATCTCAGCCTTACCCGGACCATCGGTCTCAACCGTGGTGCCTGCCGGAACATCGCCACCGTTGTTCGGGATCTCAACCTTGTCGCCAGGCTTACCGGAATCATCCTTCCAGTCAGGCTTCTCAGCCGGAGCATCCGGCTGCTCAACCTCAACGACTACGCGGTCGATCTCATTGCCGTCCTTGTCCTTGACAATGACGGTGATCTTGTCACCCGGCTTAGCGTCCTTATCAATGTCGACAACCAGCTTGCCGTTCTCATCGATCTCAGCCTTACCCGGACCATCGGTCTCAACCGTGGTGTCTGCCGGAACATCGCCACCGTTGTTCGGGATCTCAACCTTGTCGCCAGGCTTACCGGAATCATCCTTCCAGTCAGGCTTCTCAGCCGGAGCATCCGGCTGCTCAACCTCAACGACTACGCGGTCGATCTCATTGCCGTCCTTGTCCTTGACAACGACGGTGATCTTGTCACCCGGCTTAGCGTCCTTATCGATGTCGACAACCAGCTTGCCGTTCTCATCGATCTCAGCCTTACCCGGACCCTCGGTCTCAACCGTGGTGCCTGCCGGAACATCGCCACCGTTGTTCGGGATCTCAACCTTGTCGCCAGGCTTACCGGAATCATCCTTCCAGTCAGGCTTCTCAGCCGGAGCATCCGGCTGCTCAACCTCAACGACTACGCGGTCGATCTCATTGCCGTCCTTGTCCTTGACAACGACGGTGATCTTGTCACCCGGCTTAGCGTCCTTATCAATGTCGACAATCAGCTTGCCGTTCTCATCGATCTCAGCCTTACCCGGACCATCGGTCTCAACCGTGGTGCCTGCCGGAACATCGCCACCGTTGTTCGGGATCTCAACCTTGTCGCCAGGCTTACCGGAATCATCCTTCCAGTCAGGCTTCTCAGCCGGAGCATCCGGCTGCTCAACCTCAACGACTACGCGGTCGATCTCATTGCCGTCCTTGTCCTTGACAACGACGGTGATCTTGTCACCCGGCTTAGCGTCCTTATCAATGTCGACAACCAGCTTGCCGTTCTCATCGATCTCAGCCTTACCCGGACCCTCGGTCTCAACCGTGGTGCCTGCCGGAACATCGCCACCGTTGTTCGGGATCTCAACCTTGTCGCCAGGCTTACCGGAATCATCCTTCCAGTCAGGCTTCTCAGCCGGAGCATCCGGCTGCTCAACCTCAACGACTACGCGGTCGATCTCATTGCCGTCCTTGTCCTTGACAACGACGGTGATCTTGTCACCCGGCTTAGCGTCCTTATCAATGTCGACAACCAGCTTGCCGTTCTCATCGATCTCAGCCTTACCCGGACCATCGGTCTCAACCGTGGTGCCTGCCGGAACATCGCCACCGTTGTTCGGGATCTCAACCTTGTCGCCAGGCTTACCGGAATCATCCTTCCAGTCAGGCTTCTCAGCCGGAGCATCCGGCTGCTCAACCTCAACGACTACGCGGTCGATCTCATTGCCGTCCTTGTCCTTGACAACGACGGTGATCTTGTCACCCGGCTTAGCGTCCTTATCAATGTCGACAATCAGCTTGCCGTTCTCATCGATCTCAGCCTTACCCGGACCCTCGGTCTCAACCGTGGTGCCTGCCGGAACATCGCCACCGTTGTTCGGGATCTCAACCTTGTCGCCAGGCTTACCGGAATCATCCTTCCAGTCAGGCTTCTCAGCCGGAGCATCCGGCTGCTCAACCGTGACGGTGACGTCAACGGTGTCCTTGGTGCCATCCGGGTAGGTCACAACAACCGGAACAGTGATCTTGTCACCCGGCTTCGCATCCTCCGGAACCTTAACGGTGATCTCACCGGTGTTCTCATCGATGGTCACACCCTCAGGAGCGTTGTCACCCGGGGTGAACTTCGTGCCCTCAGGAGCCTGGGTGTCCTTACCGTCCTTATCCTTGAACGTCGGAGCATCAATCTTGACATCGCTACCCGGCTTACCCGAACCATCCTCGTAGCCAGGCTCGAAGGTTGCGGCATTGGTGGGGTTACCCGGCTCGATCGGAGTTGCCGGAATCGAGCCCTTATCCTTCGGGTTCGAACCCTTGTCCTTCTCTACCTCATCCGGGATGCTGTCGTTATCGTCATCCTCGTCGGTGGTGTCAGGCGTACCGTCACCATCAGTATCCAGCTTGAAGTTCGCCTTCACCTCATCGGTGGACTCATCCGGGTAGGTCACCGTAACCGGAACATCGAACTCTTCCTTGGTGTCCTTGTTCAGCTTCTCCGGATCCGCAGTCACGGTGATCTCACCGGTGGACTCATCGATCTTGACGGTGTAGCCCTCAGGAGCAGTGAAGCCGTCAGTGATCTTGAACTTCGAACCCTCAGGAGCCTTGGCGTCCTTACCGTCCTTGTCCTTGAACGTCGGGGAAGACTTCGTCTCCTTACCAGGAACAACCAGCTTGTCCTCGTAGGCCGGCGCGTAGACGCCGTTGTCCTTGTCGGTCACCGTGACGGTGACGTCAACGGTGTCCTTGGTGCCATCCGGGTAGGTCACAACAACCGGAACAGTGATCTTGTCACCAGGCTTCGCATCCTCCGGAACCTTCACGGTGATCTCACCGGTGTTCTCATCGATGGTCACACCCTCAGGTGCGTTGTCACCCGGGGTGAACTTCGTGCCCTCAGGAGCCTTGGTGTCCTTACCGTCCTTGTCCTTGAACTTCGGAGCATCGATCTTGACATCGCTACCCGGCTTACCCGAACCATCCTCGTAGCCAGGCTCGAAGGTTGCGGCATTGGTAGGTTTACCCGGCTCGATCGGAGTTGCCGGAATCGAGCCCTTATCCTTCGGGTTCGAACCCTTGTCCTTCTCTACCTCATCCGGGATGCTGTCGTTATCGTCATCCTCGTCGGTGGTGTCAGGCGTACCGTCACCATCAGTATCCAGCTTGAAGTTCGCCTTCACCTCATCGGTGGACTCATCCGGGTAGGTCACCGTAACCGGAACATCGAACTCTTCCTTGGTGTCCTTGTTCAGCTTCTCCGGATCCGCAGTCACGGTGATCTCACCGGTGGACTCATCGATCTTGACGGTGTAGCCCTCAGGAGCAGTGAAGCCGTCAGTGATCTTGAACTTCGAACCCTCAGGAGCCTTGGCGTCCTTACCGTCCTTGTCCTTGAACGTCGGGGAAGACTTCGTCTCCTTACCAGGAACAACCAGCTTGTCCTCGTAGGCCGGCGCGTAGACGCCGTTGTCCTTGTCGGTCACCGTGACGGTGACGTCAACGGTGTCCTTGGTGCCATCCGGGTAGGTCACAACAACCGGAACAGTGATCTTGTCACCAGGCTTCGCATCCTCCGGAACCTTCACGGTGATCTCACCGGTGTTCTCATCGATGGTCACACCCTCAGGTGCGTTGTCACCCGGGGTGAACTTCGTGCCCTCAGGAGCCTTGGTGTCCTTACCGTCCTTGTCCTTGAACTTCGGAGCATCGATCTTGACATCGCTACCCGGCTTACCCGAACCATCCTCGTAGCCAGGCTCGAAGGTTGCGGCATTGGTAGGTTTACCCGGCTCGATCGGAGTTGCCGGAATCGAGCCCTTATCCTTCGGGTTCGAACCCTTGTCCTTCTCTACCTCATCCGGGATGCTGTCGTTATCGTCATCCTCGTCGGTGGTGTCAGGCGTACCGTCACCATCAGTATCCAGCTTGAAGTTCGCCTTCACCTCATCGGTGGACTCATCCGGGTAGGTCACCGTAACCGGAACATCGAACTCTTCCTTGGTGTCCTTGTTCAGCTTCTCCGGATCCGCAGTCACGGTGATCTCACCGGTGGACTCATCGATCTTGACGGTGTAGCCCTCAGGAGCAGTGAAGCCGTCAGTGATCTTGAACTTCGAACCCTCAGGAGCCTTGGCGTCCTTACCGTCCTTGTCCTTGAACGTCGGGGAAGACTTCGTCTCCTTACCAGGAACAACCAGCTTGTCCTCGTAGGCCGGCGCGTAGACGCCGTTGTCCTTGTCGGTCACCGTGACGGTGACGTCAACGGTGTCCTTGGTGCCATCCGGGTAGGTCACAACAACCGGAACAGTGATCTTGTCACCAGGCTTCGCATCCTCCGGAACCTTCACGGTGATCTCACCGGTGTTCTCATCGATGGTCACACCCTCAGGTGCGTTGTCACCCGGGGTGAACTTCGTGCCCTCAGGAGCCTTGGTGTCCTTACCGTCCTTGTCCTTGAACTTCGGAGCATCGATCTTGACATCGCTACCCGGCTTACCCGAACCATCCTCGTAGCCAGGCTCGAAGGTTGCGGCATTGGTAGGTTTACCCGGCTCGATCGGAGTTGCCGGAATCGAGCCCTTATCCTTCGGGTTCGAACCCTTGTCCTTCTCTACCTCATCCGGGATGCTGTCGTTATCGTCATCCTCGTCGGTGGTGTCAGGCGTACCGTCACCATCAGTATCCAGCTTGAAGTTCGCCTTCACCTCATCGGTGGACTCATCCGGGTAGGTCACCGTAACCGGAACATCGAACTCTTCCTTGGTGTCCTTGTTCAGCTTCTCCGGATCCGCAGTCACGGTGATCTCACCGGTGGACTCATCGATCTTGACGGTGTAGCCCTCAGGAGCAGTGAAGCCGTCAGTGATCTTGAACTTCGAACCCTCAGGAGCCTTGGCGTCCTTACCGTCCTTGTCCTTGAACGTCGGGGAAGACTTCGTCTCCTTACCAGGAACAACCAGCTTGTCCTCGTACTTCGGATCGAAGTCCGCGTTCTGGTTCGGAGCCTTCTTATCGGTCACCAGGACAGACCATGCGGCGACATCGTTTCCGCCCGAGACAACAACAACGTTGTAAACATCGCCCTTCTGGGCGTTGGCTGGGATATCGAAGGTGCACGCCGCGACCTGTGCCTTCGCAGCCTTGGACTGGTCCAGCTCGCAAGTCTTGACAACCGTGCCGTTCTTATCGCGCCACTCGATCTTCGACGGCAGAGCCGATAGCTCACCGCTGAACTCCGGGGTCACCTTGGTGCCCGGCTTAGCGGGCTTGTCGGTTGCGTTGTAGTCAGCCGTGATCGACACCGGAGTGTACGGCATGAGCGCGTGGCGAACGTTGTAAATCGAGTTCACCGGCTTGCCGTAGCGTGGCTTTCCTAAATCCTCAATTCGCGAGGTGACTGCTTGGTTTTCAGCCGGTACTGCATCTGCCGGCTTGAAGTTACCGCCAGCATCGAAACGCTGGAAGATCGGGGTGTGGAAGCCGGTGTAGCCGGTCTGGACGACACCGTCCTTGTTCTCAACCCACACGAACACGTGGTCGGGGTTGAGGAAGTCCTCACGGGTCTGATTCTTATCCGTGTATCCACCGAAGCGCAGGGAGTAGTTGCCTTCTTTGTCGGTCTTGCCGTAGACCGTCTTGAGGATGTACTCGGGGTGGGCCTCGAGCATTTTCTTGGTTTCTTCGGCCAGCTTGTCCGGGTCGTTCTTGAACTTCTCCTGCAAAGCCTTGTTGGCTGCAGCGCCGTCCTTGGTCAGGGTCGATGCGTAGACGGTGTAGCCATCGGCAGCTGGGTCCTGGGTAACAGAGTCACGCTTCGGGCCGGTTGCTGGGAAGCCCCAGTCCGGGCTGCCACCGGTTTCGAGCCACACCTGGCCGGAAAGAACATTGGATTCGCCCAGCTGGGTGGCTGCTGAGCTGATTGGACCCTTCGGGTCCTCAACCAGCTTGTCGCCCTTGGCTGCCATGTAGCTTTTCTCGTGGTTCGGCGGAACCTCACGCAGGAACGCAGCCATCAGCTGCATGTTGCCGCCAGCTGAGGTAAAGGAGCCCATCGGGCCGTCAACAGTACGATTGAAGGAGCCTGGTGTCCAACCGTTGGCTTGACGGAACATCTCAACGCGGTTGCCGCGATCGTTGGTGAATGGCTCAACCCAGATGCGGTGCTTCTGGCTGTAGAGTGCCGACCAGGTGTGCTCGCGGCCCTGCTGGTCGGTCCACGTGATGCCCTTCTTACCCGTACCAAAGGCGAAGGTACCCTGGCCACCGTTACCGCCGACCACGTCCGGCAGGGTGTGGGTCTTCGCACTGAAGATCGGCGAGTAGGAGCCGTCCTTATCGCGGAACTGCGCGTAGACGGTGATGCCGTCCAGCTTCTTGTTGCCGTTGTCGTAGGCGGCACCCGGGTTGCCGTTGGGGCTGGTCAGGTACACGTGGCCCGAGATCAGACCCTTACCCACGCCGAACGAGTCGGTCAGGTTGCTGGCCTTGGTAACACGACCGCTGGCAATCATGTCCGCATCGATGATTTGATTCGCCTGCGCTGCAGGCTTGTTTGCTGTCTCCTCAGCGACAGCAGCCGGAGCAGTCTGGGTCTGCACCACCACAGTGCCGGTGGTTGCCAGCGCCAGCACAGCACCAGCGGCTGCGATGGACTTCATGCTGTGGTTCTTAAATGCGAGAGCCCTCGCACCGAAACCAGTACGGATGGTACGTCCGCGCAAGTTTGCCATGAGTTAAGCCCTTTCTAAAGACTTCTCTAAGTTTCTTGACGACCCACCCACACCGGGAAGGTCACACGCCACGACCCGCGCCCGTCGCGATCTGCATTAACGCGAAAATTGCATGCGTGCGCAAGCCTCTTCAAAGAACCTTATTCCCCATTCCCCCAGAAAGCGACCGCAAATTTCTTAGATTAAATAAAGGTTCAGCTCATGCGATCCTCGCGCCCTATCAATAAACCCCTCCAGCAATGGATAAAAGCAATGCTCTTTGGGCTCCTTTCAGCACTCTCCCTGCGCACTCGGAAATATGATGAGCGCGAAGATAGGGCTATTTATTACGTGAACCTATGTATGCTTTCTTTATATTTTCTGTCACAATCCCCCCTCTTACCCCCAAGCCCTTAAGTTACCCTTCAGGCTTTGCTGAGATCTGTTGCCAGCCCCTTCCCGCCTAAACCGGGGGCTCCAGCCTCTTCGTCGCAAAAACTACGCCCCCCCGGGCCAGTTCATGGAAGAACCGACCAGGGGGACGAAACCTGCGGAAGCAGGGGGATTTGAACCCCCGGATGGTTGCCCATCGCTGGTTTTCAAGACCAGTGCATTCGGCCGCTCTGCCATACTTCCAACACGGCTCAAAGCCGCATATGCATCTTACACGCCACCCGCGCCTACCCAATTCCCCTCCCCTCCCGAAAACACCCCACTGCACCCAAACCCATTCGTTAGGGTGGGGAACATGAGCATCACCACCAACGCAATCGTCCAGACCGATCCCGCGAACCCCAGCTCGCTGGCCTGGCAAAGCACCCGCATCGCCGACCCCCAACCCGGCGAAGCACTAGTGCGCATCCACTATGCGGGCGTCAATAGAGCAGACACCCTACAAGCCCAAGGCCACTACCCACCGCCAGCCGGCACCACAGACATCATCGGCCTCGAAGCCGCCGGCGTCATCGAAGACCCGAACGGCGCCACCCGGCCCGACGGCACCCCCTGGCACGCCGGAGACGAAGTCGCAGCACTACTATCCGGCGGCGGGTACAGCGAACTCGCCACCGTACCCGAAGGCCAACTGCTCCCCATCCCCGCCGGATACAACCTGGCCCAAGCCGCCAGCGTGGTGGAAGTCGCCTGCACCGTCTGGTCCAACATCATGATGACCGCCCGCCTAAACAAGGGAGACACCATCCTCTTCCACGGCGGCGGAGGAGGCATCGGCATTTTCGGCATCCAACTAGCCAAAGCGCTCGGCGCCACCGTAGCCGTCACCGCCGGCTCCGAAGAGAAACTAGACGTGTGCCGCCGCTACGGCGCGGATATACCCATTAACTATAAGGAAGAAGACTTTGCCGAGATCCTCGCCGACCACGGCGGAGCTGACGTCATCCTCGACATCATCGGCGCCAAGTACCTCGACCGCAATATCGAAGCCCTCGCCCCGGATGGACACATCGTCATCATCGGCATGCAAGGCGGCGTCAAAGGCGAACTGAATATCGCCAAACTCCTCAACAAGCGCGGCAACATCAGCGCCACCGGCCTGCGCTACCGCGATAATCAAGGCAAGGCCCGCATCGTCGCCGAAACCCTGGGCAACGTATGGCCCCTGCTGGAAAGCGGGAAGATCACCCACCACATCGACCGCATCATGCCCATCGCAGAAGCCGCCGCTGCGCACAAGGCACTGCTCGCCGGAGAAGTCACCGGCAAGATCGTGCTCGAAATGCCGCAGTACTAGCCAGTACTAGCCGCGGGACTTCCGCTGCCGGGCAGTCCTCCTGGGCCACCCGCCCGTCTGCACCAGCACCAACGCCGCCAACACCAGCAGCAGGCCCGCCCACTGCACCACGCTCAGCCGTTCGCCTACAAAAACCACACCCAGGAACGTCGCCGTCACCGGGCTCAGCACGCCCAGGATCGCCACCTGCACCACGTCCAACTTCGCCAACCCGTGGAACCAAATGCCGTACGCAATCAGGGCACCGAAGATCGTCAGATACGCATAACCCGCCACGTTTTGGCCGGTCAGATGGCTCGGCAGCCCCTCCACCACCAGCAACAACGGAACCAAGAACAGTCCGCCGAAAGTCAGCTGCCAACCCGTGACCGCCAGCTGCGGTACCTCATCCGGCTTGCCCCACTTCTTCGCCAGAATCGCCCCGAGCCCCATGCACACACTGGCACCGAGCCCCGCGAGGATACCGCCGGCATTCAGGGCGGCGGCGGGCGTCAGTACCAAACAAGCCACACCCACCACCGCGACAAGCGCGCCGATCACCTGATACGGCTGAATCCGCGTGCCCAGCAGTGGCGGGCTTAAGGCAATGACCCACAGCGGTGCAGTATTCGTGATGATCGCCGCCACCCCGCCCGGCAGCAAATACGCCGCGGCGAACAGCAGTGCAAAGAAGCCACCGATATTCACCACGCCCAGTACCGCGGATTTCCACCACCACTGCCCTTTCGGCAGCTTGCGGAACCACAGCAAAAGCAGCAATCCCGCCGGCAGTGCACGCAGCACACCGGCTAGAAGCGGCCGCCCAGGTGGCAGCAGATTCGTGGTGACGATATACGTCGTCCCCCAGATAATTGGCGTAAGCGCGGTAATCAGTCGAAGCACACGGCTACGCTATCGTACCGACGCCACCACCCGCACCAGCTGGTCCACATCATGGATGGTGTTGTGCGGGGCGAACCCGACGGCGACTGCACCGGCCTGATCCAGCGAGGATCCCAGCGAGGTGGATGCAGTCCCCGTGGCGTTGGCGGTGTGCAGGGCGGAGCTCCCAGCGCTGGTGGCGGGGTTCGCATCAGCATTGCGCCCGTGGCGGCCGCGGCGCGCATTGGCTGCTTGCTCCGTGCGCTGAGCCTGCTGGCTCTGCGGGGCGTGCTCTTCGAACACGCCCATGCGCTCCAACAACTGCGACTGTCCCGGCGCGACCACACCTGCAACCACACCATTGGCCAATAGACGCTGCACCACCACTCCTGCGGGCACACCATCCACCAGGAAACTCACGCGCGGGATCCGGTCGACGGAGGCGAACTCCTCCAACACGTCGCCATCCCCATCCACGCCAATGACATGCACCGTGCCGAGGCTCTGCAAGCCCTCGACCAGGTGTGCAGCCAGCGTCTTCAGATGTTCCGCGGCCTGCGGCAGGCCCGTCTTCAACCGCGAACGGCGAGTGCCACGAGCGGAATCATCCAGGCGAGCCAGGTGATCCACGGCCTCCGAAACGCCACCCAGGAGCCCCTCGGACACACCACCGACACCCACACCGTGCCCAGAGCGGAAAATGGCCTGACGGGTGGCATCGTCCTTAAACACAAGCGCGCCCACACTCGACCCGCCCAAGCTGGCCACATCCAGAGCCAACACATCCGCGCCCATCTGCTCCACATCCACCACGCGATAAGGAGCGAAAGAATCCACGTCCACCACCAACAACGCCCGGGACTTCGCCCGCACACAATCGGCAATGGCACGCACATCCGTCACCGCGCCGACATAACGGTTCGCAGCGGAAACCGCGACCACCGAAGTCTCGTGCTCCACCAGATTCGCAAACTGCCAGGCGGGCAGCACACCGCTGGAAAGATCCGGCTCCGCCCAGCGCACCCGCGCGCCATAAAGATCCGCCGCAGTCTTCCACGGGGCCACATTCGCGGGATCATCAATACGAGACAGCACAACCTCCTGCCCCAGGCGCAACCGCCGGTACAGTGCGTGTGCCAGATTATCCAACAGCGCTGCACGGGAAGCCCCCAGCACCACATTCTCCGGGCGCGCGCCCGTCAGATCCGCAATGGCAATCCGCGCGGAATCCCCGAAAGACTCCCCGATACGCCGGCCCGGACGCTGCGCCCGAGAGTGTGAACCCGTCGCGGATTCCAGCGGCTCCAACAAAGAAGCCACCCTAAAGCTGCGCGCTACCGCCGAGGACACCCGCTCCGGCACCTGCGGAAAATCCTGCGCATTGAGGTACGTCCAGCCATCCGATAACGATGCATACAACCCCCGCACCCGTGGCACATCGAACACTGGAACTCCTTATCTTCCTAGACTGCTTCGGACTTCACTTCTGCCCAACCGATACTAGCCTGCCCGCCGGACAGGCAACACCGTCAGCGACCGTGACCGCCAACACGTTAGCGGGACGCGCCGGGAATAGGAGGTGTTGGCGTCACAAAGTAAAATAAGGTGCCTTAAAGCAACAGCAACTTAAAAGCAGGAACTCATGCCACAGAAAATGCCAGAGGCCGCGGATCTACAAAGGATCACCGCCGCGGCAGACGGCGACATCCCCGCTAGCAACTCCCAAACCTTCGCCGCCGCCTGGGACGACCTCAAGCGCGGCCTGGCGCAACGCGAACTATGGCTCGCGCTCGGCTGGCAGGACATCAAGCAACGCTACCGCCGCAGTACCCTCGGTCCGCTATGGATCACCATTGCCACCGGCGTGATGGCCCTGGCCCTCGGCCTGCTGTACAGCCTGCTATTCCAGCAGGACCTCGCCAGCTTCCTGCCACACGTGGCCGTAGGCCTGATCCTGTGGGGCTTCATCGCAGGCTGCATTAAGGACGGCTCCGAGGTGTTTATCGCCAACGAGGGGCTGATTAAACAGCTGCCGTCGGCCCTGTCGGTACACGTGTATCGCCTGGTGTGGAGGCAATTCCTCTTCCTCCTGCACAACCTGGTGATCTGGCTGGTGCTGCTGGCCGTGTTCCGTCCCTCGCTGGGGTGGGAAGTGCTGCTAGTGGTGCCCGCCATGGCGCTGATGATCGCCAACGGCATCTGGGTGACCATGTTCTTCGGCATTATCGCCACGCGCTTCCGCGACGTCGCCCCGTTGCTGGATTCGCTGGTTCAGCTGGCCTTTTATATGACGCCCATCGTCTGGACGACCAAAACCCTGCGCGAACAAGGCGGGGCAGTGGCCGAGCGAGCTCGCATTGCAGAGATTAACCCGCTGTACCACTACCTGGAGATCGTCCGCGGGCCAATGATTGGCGAGCCTGTGCCTGCGTACCACTGGGGAATCGTGCTGGTACTGACAGTGGCCGGACTGTCGCTGGCGCTACTGGTGATGCGCCGCTGGCGCTTCCGCGTGAGCTACTGGGTTTAAGGAGTTGAAGAAGGAAGCCATGGTTTCGATTGATACATACGACGCGTGCGTCGACTTCCCCATCTTCGATGCAAAGACCCGCTCCATGAAGCAGACGTTCCTGGGGGCTGCGGGCGGCGCGATCGGCAGGAACTCGTCGAATACGGTGATGGTGGAGGCGCTTAAGGGCGTCAATTTGCACCTGCAAGATGGTGACCGGATTGGCCTGGTCGGGCACAACGGCGCCGGCAAGTCCACGCTGCTGCGGCTACTGAGTGGGATTTATGAGCCGACGCGCGGGTCGGCTGTGGTGCGCGGGCGCGTGGCGCCGGTGTTTGACCTGGGCGTGGGCATGGATCCGGAGATTTCCGGGTACGAGAACATCATGATCCGCGGGCTTTTTCTGGGGCAGACGCGGCGGGCGATGCGGCGGAAGATGGACGAGATTGCTGAGTTCAGCGAGCTGGGCGAGTACCTGGAAATGCCGCTGCGTACATACTCGACGGGTATGCGCATCCGGTTGGCTTTGGGTGTGGTGACCAGCATCGATCCGGAGATTCTGCTGCTGGATGAGGGCATTGGTGCCGTGGATGCGGCGTTTATGGCGAAGGCGCGCGGGCGGCTGGTCGAGATGGTGGAGCGGAGCGGCATCTTGGTTTTCGCTTCTCACAGCAACGAGTTCCTGGCGCAACTGTGTGACAGTGCGATGTGGATCGACCACGGAGAAGTGCGGCAGGTCGGCCGCGTGGATGATGTGGTGGAGGCATACGAGGGGCCCGAGGCTGGCGCGCATGTGCGACAGGTGCTGAAGGACTTGGGGCGGATGTAGTTTCCGCTGGTCAAGGTTTCCGCTGGTGGAGCCCCTGCCCTATACAAACCCAGCCTCCCCTACTGTCCCTGTGCAACCCCAACCTCCCCTACTGTCCCTGTGCGACCCTAACCTCCCCTATCACCCCACCTTTCCCACCAGCTCCACCTGTACCCCGCTCATCCAGCCCAAATGTCGTTGAATCGGGAATCTGCCTACCAAACCAGGCCAAACAGCACCCCCAACCGCCCCAGATGTCGTTGAATCGGGAATCTGGCGGCGTGCGCAGCAACCTGCAAATTTCCCCAGCCCCCTGACCTGCACCTTTACAAACTTGCAAACCACTTCCAATAACACATTCCCGATCTAACGACATTTTCCACCCCAGCGAGGCGTGCAGGATGCCCCAACCGGTACACATTCCCGATCTAACGACATTTGGGTAGCTCGGTGGTACCCGGAAGCCCCTTGACAGCACCTTTATCTAGGCATCCGCTCCTCACCTGACGACACTTGCAGGTGTGCAGCCGCGCAGAACCTGGGCTCACATACACCATCGCAAGGGTTTTAGCATCAGAAGATTTTGCGCCTGGGGATAAGTCCCACTTCCGGCAGAAGTTATCCACAGATCAGCGAAAGCTGGGACAAAGATGCACGACAAAAGGTGGTAAAGATACCTCCCATGACGGGGGATAGAACCAAAGCCAGCGTAGCCAAGCCAACCACCGGCCAAACCACCAAGACCAGGTCCGCCAAGCACCACTTGCCAGTAAAACACCTGGTCGATGTGCGCCGAATCGACCCATCCCAGGCTCGCAAGTGGCAGCGCTGGGTGGAAAGAGGCGAAGCCGTCCGGCTCGCGCGCGGTGTCTACATCCCCGCCAGCCTCTGGCGCGAGATCAGCCAAGACCCCAATGCCGAGGCGATCAAAGCGCAGGCCTACATCGTGGCGGAATACCTCCGCTACACCCACAAAATCCCAGCCCTCGCAGCGGGCAAATCAGCGGCCTTCCTCCACGGCCTGCCCCTAGAAAGGTTCGGACCGCCGGAAACGGTGGAACTGGCGTCACCAAAAAGGGCAATGATGGGAAGAAATGGTAGGTCAGAACGTTACCTCGCGGCACCGGGACAAGGCCGGCGTGCCGTACCGATCGCGACCGAGTTCGGCGAGATCTGGACCAGCGGGCTGCTGGATACATGTCATGAGCTGGGGCTACGGCATTCGCTGGACGATGCCGTCATCGCCACGGAGGCCGCGTTGCATACAAAGAAGATCACGTGGCATGAGTGGTGCAAGTGGCTTGACTGGCAGAGTGGACAGCCAATCCGCCACGGCGCCCAGCGCGCCCGCACGGCGGCGCGCCTCATCACCCGCTACTCCGAAAGCCCGCGTGAATCGCAGCTGAAGATCCGCTTCTGGGAACATGGCCTGCCCGCACCATTTCAGCAGGTCAACATACTCAACGAGGACGGCTGGACCATCGGGCGCGTCGACATGTTTTTCGACGTCGGCCTCGCCGTCGAATACGACGGCCGCGAGAAGTACGGCGCCACCACCGACGCCACGAAGCGCGCCCTCCTGCAGGAACGCCAGCGCGAAAACGACATCCAAGCCCGCGGCTTAACGCTGCTGCGAGTTACGGCGGAAACGTACCTATCCGGCCGCGCAATCGAGCAGGTCAGCAAGCATTTCCACACCCTTGCGGCACGCCCGACCCGCCCGCCGTGCGCCCTCTGGAGCGACGGCGCGCTCGCCTGGTCATAGCCATTTTTATCCTTTCTTATTGACGCCCCTCGTTCCCGCCACCTTCACCTCCAGCCTCCCGAACCGTCCTCCCCGACCCGGCACAAACTAGAGATAAAAAGAGAATTAATAAACCCGGCCAGATGAGGCAGCCAAACAGTTAGACTCGGTCAGTGTTACGGCACATGTCGCAGCCCTCACGAGCCCCCTCCAGGGCTGACGTGCAAACTAAACACAAACAATCAGTCATAAAACATCCCAAACAACCACCAAAAACAACGTAGAACCAGGTGAAACAGTTGACCAACCCAGCAGCCGACAACGGTGCAGGTGCCGCAGGCGCAACCGCCTCCGAGGCTTTCAACTCGAAGGCATGGCTGCAGCATTACACGCCGTGGACGCAGCACACCATTGACCTCGACGACCCCGCGGAGAACCCCTCCGGCTTCACCATCCCGCAGGTTTTTTGGCATGCGGTGGAGACCATCGGCGAGCGCAACGCATACTCCTTCTTCGGGAAAGTCACCACCTACGAGGAGTACGGCCACCAGGTTGCCATCGCCTCCCAGGGGCTCAAGAAACTGGGCGTGCAACGCGGCGATCACGTCGCCATCGTGCTGCCGAACTGCCCGCAGGCTCTCATCGCGTTCTACGCCGTTCTGAATGTCGGCGCGGTGCCCATCCTGCACAACCCGCTATACACTGCCGCCGAGCTCAATCATCCATTTAACGACCACGCAGCGAAGGTCGGCTTCTTCTGGGACAAGGTCAGCGATGTCGCTGAGCACCTGCGGCTGGATAGCCCTCTGGATACCGTCATCGCCGTCACACTCCCCGACGAAATGCCAGCTCCGCTGCGCTACGCCTTGAAGCTACCGATCCCGAAGATCAAGGCCATGAAGGACAAGCTCACCGGCCCGGCACCTGCCGCACTCTCCTGGAAGCGCTTCATGAGCTCCGGCGGGAATGGCAAGCAGTCATGGCGTGAGGGCGTCATTAACAAGAAGATCGAACCAAGCGACCCGGCGCTGATCCTGTACACCTCCGGCACCACCGGCAAGCCGAAGGGCGCCGTGCTGACGCACCGCAACCTCATCGCGAACCTCCGACAGGGCCAGACCTGGGTGAAGGGCCTGGGTAAGGGTCCAAAGCAGGAGGTCATGCTGGCCGCGCTGCCGATTTTCCATGCATACGGCCTGACCATGAACATCACGCTCGCCCCGATGATCGGCGGCGAGATTCAGCTGCTACCCGCACCCGAAATGCCGCTGGTCATGCGGGTGATGAAGAAGAACATGCCCTCCTGGATGCCGGGCGTGCCTGCGCTGTACCAGAACATCATGAAGGAGGCCGAGAAGCGCGGAATGTCGATCTCCGGCATCCGCAACTCTTTCAGCGGCGCCAGCGCCCTGCCCGCAGAGACCGTCCGCGAGTGGGAAAGCTCCACCGGCGGCAACATCGTCGAAGGCTACGGCCTGACCGAAACCTCGCCCATTATCGCAGGTAACCCCATGGGCAAGGGGCGCGAAGGCTACATCGGCGTGCCCTTCCCGTCCACCGAAATCCGCGTGGCCAACCCGGATAACCCCGCCGAAACGATGCCCGATGGCGAGGCCGGCGAGCTGGTCGTCCGCGGCCCGCAGGTGTTCAAGGGCTACCTCAACCGCCCGGACGCAACCGCCAAGGCCTTCTACGAGGACTGGTTCCGCACCGGCGACATGGCCGTCATGGAATCCGACGGCTACCTGAAGATCGTCTCCCGCATCAAGGAAATGATCATCACCGGCGGCTTTAACGTCTACCCCGCCGAGGTCGAGGAAGTGCTGTGCGAGCACCCCTCCATCGAGCAGGCCTCTGTCGTCGGTGTGGAGCGCAAGGACGGCTCCGAAACCGTCGCTGCGGCTGTGGTTTTGGCCAATGGCGCTGTTATTGACGCCGACGACTTCCGCGCCTTCGCCAAAGAACGACTTACTGCGTATAAGGTGCCTAAGGTATTCCATGCCTTCCAGGAACTGCCCGCCGACCAATTGGGCAAGGTGCGCCGACGCGAGGTGCAAGAACTGGTGGCGGAGAAGGAGAACGCCTAGAACATGCCCCTGAGCAGGAACGATACCGTCGCAGCAGTGATCGTCACGCACAATCGCGTGGAGCTGCTGGAGGCCTCGCTGCGCCAAGTCGCAGGCCAGGAAGGCGCGGAAGTCGCGCACGTAGTGGTTGTGGATAACGGCAACGACCCGGCGGTGCGGGAGCTGGTGGAAGACGTGTGTGGCTCGCGGGCGCACTACGTGGGCTCCGAGACGAACCTGGGCGGCGCTGGCGGATTCGCGCTGGGATTCCTTACCGCGCTTTCTTTGGGCGCCGATGCGATTTGGTGTGCCGACGATGATGGCAGGCCGGCGGATGCACATGTGCTGGCCACCTTGCAGGAGGTTGCGGAGCGCGAGGGGCTGGAAGAGATCAGCCCGGTGGTGTGCAATATCGATGCCCCGGAGCGGTTGGCTTTTCCTCTGCGCCAGGGGCTGGTGTGGCGGCGCACTTTGTCCGAGCTGGAGGGGTCTTTCCTGCCGGGGATCGCCAGCCTGTTTAACGGCGCGCTGATCAGTGCACGGGCGATGGAGATAATTGGTGTTCCCGACTATCGGCTTTTCATCCGTGGCGATGAGGTGGAATATCACCGCCGCCTGGTCCGCAGCGGCCTACCCTTTGGAACGTGCCTGACCTGCGCTTACCTGCACCCCGACGGGTCGGATGAGTTTAAGCCGATCCTCGGCGGGAAGATGCATACGCAGTACCCGGACAATGAATTCAAGCGCTACTTCACCTACCGCAACCGCGGATACATCATGAACCAGCCGGGCATGCGCAAGCTGCTGCCGCAGGAATACGCCCGCTTCGGTTGGTTCTTCCTCGTGCAGAAGAGGGATCCGAAGGGGTTCGCAGAGTGGCTGCGGCTACATGCGCTCGGTCGGCGCGAGCAGTTCCGCCGGCCAGGTCGGTAGCGCGGGCACGGCTCGGCGCTGGAGCAGGGCCACTCGGTCGGCACACGCAGTTCTAAGAAACTTTTTAAGCACACACACCGGGAAGAATTTTCCTTTTCACCCGGTCGCGGGCGTAGTCTTAAGTGACTATCGCGGTGATCCTGCAAACGCTAGACACCGCCGAGCACTACTTAACCGAGGATCAAGTTAGCCGAAGTGACCGTGTCCGATACCCAGCCTTCCACCATCGCTGAGCCCGCCAAGGCCGCTGACGACGCAGGCGTCAATAAGAAAAACGTCGACGACGCAGCTACCGCATCTGCGCGTCCGCTTTCGCGCGGCCGCACCGTCGCACGGCAGTTCATCCAGTTTGGGATTGTTGGCGCGTCCGGGTTCATCGTCAACCAGGCGATTTTCGTGCTGGCGAAGAAGATCAGCGAGGCCGGATGGGGTATCGACGTGCAGGATGCGTTCCTGAACCTCCTCGGCAGCCAATACCATTTCCGCTGGTACCACGTGTTTTCCGTGATCGCTTTTGCGCTGGCGAATATTTGGAATTTCTGCCTGAACCGCTATTGGACGTTCCGCCACGAACACAAGCGTGCGTGGTGGAAGCAGCTCCCACAGTTCATGGCTGTGGGCGTGTTCGGGCTGATTATCACGCTGCTGGTCTCGACGGCGCTGGTGAATCCGGAGTCACCGATCGCGCTGCCCCACGACTTTTTCGATAACTCCACTGGGCTGCGCACGCG
This sequence comes from Corynebacterium sp. TUM25015, assembly GCF_056393505.1. Lineage (NCBI taxonomy): Bacteria > Bacillati > Actinomycetota > Actinomycetes > Mycobacteriales > Corynebacteriaceae > Corynebacterium > Corynebacterium sp. TUM25015. The sequence goes on from NZ_CM150783.1 coordinate 592,874, forward strand.
CGCGTACTGGGGCAACTTCATTGGTGTGATTGTGGCCGTGCCGGCGAACTTCCTGTTCAACAAGCTGTGGACGTTCCGCTCGGCGCCGCGCGACCACAAGCGGGTGGTGCGCACGGTCGAGCCGCGGACGGGCGCGGGCAATGCGGCAGGTGCTGACGGTGATGCGGATGACTAACTCTTCTTTTGATGACGCCCCCTCGTCGTCCCAGGGGGGTGGCCTTAGTCGGACGCAACGTATGATCCGTTCGCAGCTGGTGAAGTTTGTGCTGGTCGGAGGGTTCAGTGCCATCGTCGACTTTGGTTCGACAGCGCTTTTCACTTTTGCTTTTGGCTTGAGCGATGGCGTAGCGAAGGCGCTGGGATTCGTGCTGGGAACCCTGACGGCATACTTCATCAACCGTCGGTGGACTTTCCAGGCGGAGCCGAGCGGGCGTCGATTTGCCATAACCATGGCGACCTACGGCCTGACCTTTGCGGTGCAGTGGGGGCTGTACAAGGTGTCGATTCCGTGGCTGGAGGGTTTCGACCTGAATGCGTTCTGGGTGCGTGCGATTAGTTTTGTGATTGCCCAGGGTACGGCGACGGTGCTGAACTTCCTGATCCAGAAGTTCTTTATTTTCAAGCGCTAGCTGGTGGGCCGGGCTGGGTCTGGGTCGGGCTGGGCTGGCTGGTGGGCAGGTGGTCCGGGCGGACTGGTGAGCCGGTGGGCTCGCGGGAGGCTAATTTGGGGGTCTCCGGAGGCTCCGGCAGGGTGCAGATGTCGCTAAAACGGGAATCTGTTAACGAAACCAGTTTGCAATTATCTAAACCCGCAGGTCAGAGCGTTTCCATTTTTCGGAATCCACCGCAAGCCGCGACAGAATCCCGATTCAACGACATTCCGGGCACACAACAACACCCCGGCCCCCGCCTAGTGCTGCAATATGAAGCGGTACATCTCCAGGCGTTCCAGCATCGAACACTGTGGAACCAATGGAACTGCCTGGTCATCGGGCTGAGGTTCCCACTTGCAGGCTCCAACCTGCGCCAAGATGCGCCCGGTCCGGCGCGACAACCATTTGATCTCGCTGGCACTGAGGGCGTCGGCACCAAGAGCAGTATCCGTCGGCGGCAGCTCCGCATCCGCGCGCGTGTAACCAAGCGCCGACATGAAGGCCTCGCTGACCTCCCCAGCTTCCGACTCCACCAGCGTGGACAGTGCAATGATCCGCGCCCACGCAGCGGCGCGCCCGATCTTGCTCTTCTCAATCGGCACATCGGCCAACAACTCGGCGGCGTGCTCGGTGACGTTCGCGGGCCGCTCCAAATCCAATGCCTGCAGCAGCGGAATGAACTCGTACAACGCACCGTCGCGCAGCAGCTCTCGCAGCTCAGGGGTGATTTCCGCGAGGATATTCTCAACGGTGTCCTCACCGGCCAGCGCCACATTCACTTCCGAGATGTCGACCATCGCCGGAATGCCCGCAGGGTGCAGGTGCGCGGCGAACTCGTCATCCTGATTCTTTTTGACGTCATCCGTCTCCGCGGCCTCATCGTCGGAATCCGCAAGGAAGTCAGCAGCCAGGAGGACTGCTTCGTCATTTGCTTCGCCCGGCGCGCCGAACAAGTCCTGGGATGAGGCGAGGAAAGGATCGAAGTGCGAGTCCCGGGAGGGGTCGACGAACTCAATTTCGTCGTGGCGGGTGGTGGTATCCGTGACGGTGACGCTGAAGTCGTATCCGTCGACCTTCAGCACACCGATGGTGCCACGGCGGAAAATATCGCCTAGAGCAGTGCCAATGGAATTCGCTCCTTTTGCATAGACGCGCACGCGCCCGGCGGTGCGGGCGCGGAAGCTCCAGGCAGGATCACTGTCACTACCGGCCTCGGCCTCTCCTGCAGCGTGATCTTCCTTTGTGCCGTAGCAGGTTGGGTGGGCTTCAGGTACTCGGTTCACCCGCTCCGGCCAGAGGAAGCTGGCGAGGATGACGTCAGCGAAGTCAGCCACGCTCATTGCGCTGGAGACGCTGAGGAGCCGCGAGTATCTTCCCACGCCCGGAAAGTGGTGCTCCACGGCTACGGTGAAGACCTTTGTGTGAGCCCCTGATTCCCTTCTTATCCCCATCCCCGGTGTGGACATTACCCCCAGGCTTTCCTGCATTTCCGCCCCCTCGGATCTGCTGTCTGCTGCGCTGTTCGCGTCAGCATCGCCGGCACCGTCACGCCGAGCAGTGCGGATTTCTGAAAGGGAAACCACGCTCCCGCCCGGTGCCACTGCCTCTGTGCTGTTCTCCCCCATTGCTCGCGCAGCACTAGAGCCACCGGCGGATTCATAGCCACCGGCGGCTCCAAAATGTGATGAGCGATTCATGGTTCTCAAGCGTAATCGCGCCTGGCTAACCTCGCTGGGCGAAAACCACCGGGATTGGCTGAGCTTGCGCAAAATCACTGCTCACAGCACCGATGCGCCGGACGCGTAGTTTGTCGAACGCATTGTATTGCGCGATCCACCCGCGCAGCGCCGCTGCCTCCTGCAGTGCGGCAGCAACTGCCAAGCGCTCCACCTCACCAGCGCCACTAGTGCCACCAGCACCATCCCCGCCAGCTCCACCAGCGCCATCCCCGCCAGCGTCACCAGCCTCAGCCCCCCGGAATTCCTCCAGCGGGCGCAAACTTCCCCACGCCGGCTGCTTCTTCCCCGGAAACTCGTCGCTGAAGTGCTGCTTTGCGGAGGCGAGGGCGTCATTAAGCGCAGCCTCCGTAGCTTCCACATCAACCAGCGCAACCTCCTGCGGCAGCACCTTCGCCGCCGCCTCCGGCCCCACGAACAACACGGGGTAGCGCAGCAGTGCGGAGAGCATAGCCCCGCGGTCATCAGTCCCCTCGATCCAATCCGCCTCGGCGGCGAAGCCGTGAATGCCTGCGCCGTCGATCAACCATGCGCCGGAAAAGTCGCCCAACTGCACGTCGGGGTCAGTTTCCACCTGCCAGATGGCGAAGGTTGGGTCGTCTGCCTCGCCGGCGGCGGCCACGACCATGATCGGGTCATAACGGACAGGCTGGGGTGCGGTGTCAGTTGCGGTGTCAGCGGTGTTCTCTGGGGCGGTTGTGCTCATCGTAATTGCAGGTTACCACCGCCACCGGACATGCCCCCTACGCTCGCAGCCGCACCCGCTAAGATCATCCCCATGGCTGATTCCGACTCGTCCTCCGTGCTCTCTTCCACGTTCTCCGCCGTCACCAAATTTTTCAAACGCTCCAAGCCCTCCCCCGCCGAGCAGGAGCACAGGAGTGCACCGGTGCGAATTGGGGGCGTCGGTAAGGAAAGCAGCTACGAGGCTTCGACCAGGACAAACCTGCCGCTCAACGAGTACATGACGCGCCTCATGGCCCAGGAGCTCCCCATCCTCGACAGCACCAGCCGCCAGCGTGTGCGCGATATCCTACGCGACTACGACGGCCCAACCATCACCGAGCCGGAGGAACTGCCGGAGGAAATCCGTCAGATCATGGAACTGTACTAGCAACTAGCGACTAGCGCCGTTCTTGCTTCTTGCACCTGCCACACGCCCTATTTTTGTGACGCCACCCACACCGCAACTGCGAAAACGCTGGCAACTTGTACTTCACGTAGCGCCGCGCCCCGGGGATGTCGTGCGCGGGCGCTAGGGTAGAGAACATGGAATTGCACACCAGCACTCGTACCCTCACCGGGTGGGGACGTACGGCCCCCACGACCGCCGAAGTCCTGTCTACCCAGGATGTCGATCAGATTGCTGCCGCCGTTGCGCGCGTGGCCGACGATAATGCGGATAAGCCCAGCCACCTCCAGCGTGGCGTGATCGCTCGCGGCATGGGCCGCAGCTATGGTGATCCGGCGATGAACGGTGGCGGCCTCGTCATCGACATGCAGCAGCTCAACCGCATTCACAGCATCAATCCCGATACCGCCATCGTGGATGTGGATGCTGGCGTGACATTGGATCAGCTGATGAAGGCCGCGCTGCCATACGGCCTGTGGGTGCCGGTGTTGCCCGGCACGCGCCAGGTGACCATCGGTGGCGCTATCGGCCCGGATATCCACGGCAAGAACCACCACTCTGCCGGTTCCTTCGGCAACCATGTCCGCTCCATGGAGCTACTGGTGGCTGACGGGCGTGTGCTGCACCTGACCCCGGAGGGCTCCGCGGACGATCCGGATGGCGAGCTGTTCTGGGCCACCGTCGGCGGCATGGGCCTGACCGGCATCATTCTGCGCGCGACGATCGAGATGACGAAGACGGAGACCGCGTACTTCATCGCCGATGGCGATATGACGCACTCCCTGGACGAGACCATCGCGTTCCACTCCGACGGCTCGGAGCACAACTTCACGTACTCTTCCGCCTGGTTCGATGCGATCAGCCCGGAGCCGAAGCTGGGTCGCGCGGCGATCTCCCGTGGCTCCCTGGCCACGCTAGATCAGCTGAAGGAGTACGCGCCGAAGCTGGCGAAGGATCCGCTGAAGTTCAACGCGCCGCAGCTAATGACCGTGCCGGATATCTTCCCGAACTTCACCATGAACAAGCTCTCCATGGTTGCCATCGGCGAGCTGTGGTGGCTGAAGTCCGGTGAGTACCGCAACCAGGTGCAGAACCTCACGCAGTTCTACCAGCCGCTGGATCTGATTGGCGAGTGGAACCGTGGCTACGGCTCCAAGGGATTCCTGCAGTACCAGTTCGTCGTGCCGACGGAGGCGGTGGAGCCATTCAAGGAGATCATCCGCGATATCCAGGCTTCCGGCCACTACTCCGCGCTGAACGTGTTCAAGCTGTTCGGCGAGGGCAACAAGGCGCCGCTGAGCTACCCGATGCCAGGCTGGAATGTCTGCGTGGACTTCCCGATCAAGCCGGGTCTGGGCAACTTCTTGAACGACCTGGACCGCCGCGTGATGGAGTTCGGTGGCCGCCTGTACCTGGCCAAGGAGTCGCGCACTTCCGCCGAGAACTTCCACAAGATGTACCCCGGCCTGCCGGGTTGGCTGGCCACCCGCAAGAACATCGACCCGACGGGTGTGTTCGCCTCCGATATGTCCCGCCGCCTCGAGCTGTAGCCCCTGCCCACAATAGTTGCCCCCCCACCCCGAAAGAAGAGTCACAATGATTGATGCCGTTGGCAAACCCCAGTCCATCCTGCTTCTCGGCGGCGCGTCCGACATGGGCCTCGCCGTTGTCGAGGAGTTCCTCTCCCGCGGTTCTGCCCGCGTGATCCTGGCCGCCCGTCCTGGCGAGTCTTTGGACGACGCCACCTCACGCATGAACGCCGCCGGTGCCAGCGAGGTCGTCACCGTTCCCTTCGACGCAGTGGATTTCGATTCCCACCCGCAGGTGTTCGAGGAGATCTTCAGCCATGGCGACGTGGACCTGGCCATTGTTGCGTTCGGAATCCTGGGCGATAACGAGAAACAGTGGACCAACCAGAAGTTGGCTGTGCAGGCCGCACAGGTGAACTTCACCGGCGCCGTCTCCGTCGGCGTGCTGCTGGCGGACTACATGAAGAAGCAAGGCCACGGCCAGATTGTGGCGTTCTCCACCGTTGCCGGTGAGATGGTTCGCCGCTCCAACTTCGTCTACGGCTCCACAAAGGCTGGCCTGGATGGCTTCTACCGCATGCTCAACGAAGCTCTGCGCGGCTCCGGCGTGCGCGTACTGACGGTCCGCCCGGGCCAGGTCCGCACCAACATGACCAAGGACCTCGAGGATGCCCCGCTGACCGTGGACAAGGAAGACGTGGCCAAGGCGATCGCCAAGGCCGTGGATAACCGCAAGTCCCTGATCTGGGTGCACCCCCTGTTCCGCCCGATCATGCTGATCCTGAAGCACCTGCCGCTGCCGATCCTGCGCAAGCTGCCGCTGTAGCTCCCCAGAGCCCCCACTCTGGAGTTTCACCGGACCCCTCACCAGCCCCCTCACCGGCGGGTCCACCATCTCCTCACCCGCGCACAAAGCACAAGCGCCGCCCACACCCTGGACGGCGCTTTGTCGTTCCCCTTCTAGTTCTTCTGGTCCCCTTCTAGTTCTTCAGATGGCCTGGATGGGCGGACTCTTTGGCGTCCAACTTCAGGAACGCCGACAGCACGATCAGCGCCGCCGAAACGAAAGCCGCCACCAAGAACGCCACGTGGATGCCCTGGCCCACCACCTGCTGCTCGGCCAGAGCCGGATCCGTCGCTGCCAAGCCAGCCAGCTCCGCCGCGTTGCTCGAGGCATAGCGGGTGGAGGCGAACGTCATCACCGCCACGAAGATTGCCGTACCGGCACCACCGGCAACCTGCTGGAACGTGTTCAAAATTGCCTGCCCGTGGGAAGCCAGAGAATCCGGCACGGCCGCCAGAGCGTTGGACATAAGGGGCGTCATCATCAAAGCAATACCCAGGTTCAATACCACCGTAAGGACCATGAGCTGCACAAACGCCGGCCACGTACCAGAGCCAACCCACCCGAACAGGCTCTCCGTCTGCTCCAGGGCGGCAAATCCCATCATGCCAATCGCGATCAGGATGCTGCCGGGGATGATCAACGGGCGGGTGCCGCGCGCGTCATAAGCCCGGCCAATGGCAGGGCCGAGCAGCCCCATCACCAGACCGCCGGGCAGGGAAACCATGCCGGTCTTCAGCTCCGACAAGCCCGCAACGTTCTGCGCGTACAGCGGCATCAGAATGATGAAGCCGAAGAGCATAGAGAACGTCAGCAGCAGCAACCCCAGCGACAAGTTGTACTCGCGCACGCGCACCGGCTGCAGGTTCAGCAGCGGGGTGGCCTTCGGCTTATCGCTGCGCTCCAGGGAACGCTGGCGCAGGAAGAAAAGCACCAGGATAACCGAGCCGACAGCCAGGATGAGCAGGCGCTGCACCGGCACCCCATCAGCCAACTCGGACAGACCAGCCAGGCCGTAGACCAGGCCCGCGAAGCCAAATGCGGAAAGAAAGACGGACAGCACATCCAGGGACGGGCGCGTCGGCTCCTCGAAGTTCTTCACCAGGAACAAGCCCGCGACCAGGGTAATCAACACCAGCGGGGCAACCAGGATGAAGATCCAGCGCCAGCCCAGGGCCTCCAGCACCACACCGGAGAACGTCGGCCCCAGCGCCGGAGCCACCGCAATGACCACCGAGACCAGGCCAAAGACCGCGCCACGGCGGTCGATGGGCACCAGGCGGATGATGGTGGTCATCAGCATCGGAATCACCAGCGCCGTGCCGCTGGCCTGCACCACGCGGGCAACCAGCAAAATCGGGAACGTCGGCGCGGCTGCGGCCAGAATCGTACCTATCAGGAAGGCTGTCAGCGCCGCGATGTAGATCGACCGCAACCGAAACCGTTGCATGATGTAGCCGGTCATCGGAATGACGACGGCCATCGTGAGCATGAACGCTGTAGTCAGCCATTGCGCTGCATCAGCGGTGACGCCAAATTCTCCCATCAAGACGGGGAGGGCCACGGCCAAGGTGGTTTCGTTGAGAATCACCACGAACGCTGCGACAACCAGCATGCCGATGAGCAGTTTCGCGCCCACCGCGGGCTCCTCTGGAGGGGTCGAGTGGCCCGCGCGATCGGGGCTGCGATTTTCGGAAATGCTTTCCGTTGACGCGACCGCGTTGGCTGGAGTGGTGGCGCGGTCGGGATCGGCGGCGTCAGAAAAAGGCTTTTTAGACAAAAGTATCCCTCCGAGACAAGAAAAGACGGGTGCACGAACGCACCCGCGAACCCTGGATACTTTACACCAGGTGTGCTGCGCCTGAAGGGGATAAACGCTGTGGGCTAGCGCTCCAGCTCGCCCTGGGACTCGTCGGTCTCGAGGGCGTTTGTGCCACTGCCCGAGTTCATCTGGGCGCGGATTTCCTCCAGGCGGGAGGCAGCACGCATGTCGTTACCTGCAGCTTCGATTTCTGCCATGCGGCCCTGCACGGAGTTTTCTACAAGCTCCTGGCTGCCGAGCGCCTGGGCGTAGCGCTGCTCGATCTTCTCGCGCACGCTATCCAGGGTCGGCACATCGTCGTTTTGCACTAGGCCATCCATCTGTTGCATGGAGTTGGCGGTAGCTTCCTGCATCTTCGCCTGATCTACCTGGGCGCGCAGCTGGTTAATCTGCGCCATCTGCTCCTCGAGGCGGGCAGCGGACTGCTGTTGTTGCTGCTGGGCCTGACGGGCGGCCTCCTCCGCACCGGCGTACAGCTGCTTGGTTTCGTCCAGCTGCTGTTCCACCGAGACCAGCTGGGAGGCGAACAGCTCCGCGGTCTGGTTCAGGTCGTTGGCCTTGGTCTGGTCGCCAGCAGCAGCGGCATTGTCGGCCTGTTGGATGGCGGTGCGGGCATTGTCCGATAGCTTCTTCGCGTCCTGCTGAAGGCGGTTCATCTTCATCTCCAGCTGGTTACGGTTACCGATCACGCGGGCTGCGCTTTCGGAGATCTGCTGGTGCTGCTTGCGGGCAGCCTCCGTGGCCTGCTGGATCTGTACATGGGGATCCGCGTTCTCCTCGATCTTCGTGTCGAGGGACTGCATGAGGTATTTCCAGCCCTTAGAAAATGGATTCGCCATGGGAAAGCTCCTGTATCGGACGTGATGGTGTGGTCAATTTAGCTGCATTGCAGCCTGTTGAATTCCAGCGTACTGGCTTTTGGCGCGGCGCACGGAGCGAATGGGCGGGCGGCGGAATCAGGGATACGTTAGAGAGCCTTCAGGTGGACTACCGGGGCGTTCATATCCCGCCCGGTTAGGTGCAGCAGGTCTAGCTTCACTTGTTTGAGGGAGACGACCTCCATCACCGGGTCTGGGATGGGCGCCTCGCTGGGGACCAAGCCCAGCTGGTGCAAAACGTCCCCCGCACTACCGGAAATATCCACCTTCACCGGGATCGTGGAGATCTCGGCTAGCGCGGGAACGGCCTCCAGGGACGTCGCCTCCACCACGACCGGCCCCTCGACTACATATGTCTCCACCTTTGAGCCGGTCCGCAGCATGCCATCGCCCCACTGGCCCGGCAGCTGGATCTGCAGGTTCTTAATTTGCAGGCGATCCCCGGTGATGCGTATTAGGTCACGGCGGCCGTGCTCCGTGCCCACGGAATCCACGCTGATGCGCACATTCCCCTTGAAGGTCACGTTGTCGGCGGTGACCTGGCCGACATCGCCCACGCGGGCGGGCTGCGCCACACTGTACGGGGCGTTCGCGTTCAGGATGCCCACGCCGGTCGCGATACCCACTGCCACCAGCAAGGCCGCTACCGTCGCGGAGTACCCACCGCCGGACAGCGGCGCATCGCCATCCGCGCCATCCCCGCCGTCGCCTACGCTCTCCCCAGTCGACTCAGCCGACTCTGCCGACTCAGCCAACTCTGCCGACCCTGCCGGCTCTACAGCAGTGGCCTTAGCTTTCTTCCGCTTGCCGTCCCCCGGCTCCCACGCCAACGCAAACGCGCCGCCGAAAATCCCCAACAGCGAGCCCAACAAAAAGCCGCCGATATTCGAGGCCGGCAGCGCCACCAAAGACAGCAGAATGGCGAACACACCCAGGTAAACCGATGTCGAGGGCTTCAGCCAGATCCCCAGCCCGAACATGATCTGCGCTGCTCCGAGGAATAGCGTGGATACGCCCGACAGCGTGGAGATCATCACCAGCAGGTCGGAGATGCGCACGGTCAGATACGCGGGCGTCATAATCACAACACCTGACAGCAGCACCAGCAGCCCCGGTACGAACGGCCGACCGCGGCGCCACTCGGCAAAGCGCGCGAGCCGGCCCTTGCCGCCGCGCTGCGTACCTACCCCCGAACTCGCGTTGCCTTCGCTAGCAGGCATTCTCGGTCCCTCGCCGCACACTCGCCTCCACTCCAGAAACGTTCAGCTGCTTGGCCCCGACGGACGTGGCGACGATCTTGTCGGCCACCACCTGTACTCTCCTCGAGTGCAGACCCCACGCGTCGTCCGGTGCTTCGGGGTTGACCTGCTTGGCGTCGATACCAAGGTTAGGATCCGCCATCCGCAAGCTGCCCTTGATGTCGGTCGACCCAACAATCAGATCCTTCGCGTCCACACTGTTCTGGCCAGTCGCGCGCACCGCCAGGGTCGCCTCGCCGACGGCGGGCAGGTTCGGCACGGTGGTGGAAAGGCACATGTCAGAGGCCTTTGCGTCCTGCAATTTCACGCGTGCGACGGGCAGATGGTTGTCACCCTTTAAGTCGTTATCCATGAACAGCGAAAAGTCCTGCCCGGAAAGGTGATCGATCGTCACGGTGAAAAAAGAACCAGACAGCGCGAGGTTCGCGGAAATGCCGCCTTTCGCCACCGCCATTCCGGTTCCGGCGAATCCAACCAGCCCAGCGGTCAATGCAATCGCTGCTTTCCTGGCGTTGATTCGTCCCATTCTGTGCGCCTCCTCTTGTAATGCCCTCAAGCATTATCCCTGTGGTGGCGCCGATGCGCGAATCGCTGGTCTATTATTTTTTGTTTCGGTTCGAGGCCACCCGCGCTAGCCCCTCAGCCCACACACTGCGCGCGAGACCGGCCAGCGTGCCTACCACGCAGTCTTTACTGCTCCTTGGCCTGCTCGGCCTCGATCTGCTTGCGCACCTCGTCCATGTCCAGTTCCTCGGCCTTGGCGATGAGCTCGTTCAGCGCCTTCGCCGGGAGCAGGCCGGACTCGCGGGCCAGCAGAACACCATCGCGGAACAGCATCAGCGTCGGGATCGACTGGATCTGCAGCGCAGCGGAAAGCTCCTGGTTGGCCTCAGTGTCGACCTTGCCGAACACAGCCTCCGGGTGCTCGTCAGAGACCTGTTCGAAGATGGGCGCGAAGCGCTTACACGGACCGCACCATTCCGCCCAGAAGTCCAGCACGACGATGCCGTCGCCCTGCACGGTGTCCTGGAAGTTAGCTCCGGTGATTTCGATGGTCGCCATTTGTTTCCCTTCGGGTCGATTGTGCTTGTCCAAAAACTTTGTTGTTGGCGCCCCGGTGAAAGGGGGCGAGCATGTTTTCCAACATTACGCAACGGTCGCTTTATTCCACGTTAGAGTTCTCACTATGTCTATTTATGACGCCAACGCGAATCCATCTAGCACTTTCAAAATGTACAAGCAGCTTGCGAACAAACCGTTCGGAAACGGTTTGTTCTCGGCTGCGGCCGGCTTTAAAGCACCATACTTCCTCACCGTACAGCCTCGGGTGCAAGAGCTGCGCCCGGGCTTCTGCAAGGTTCGGTCGAAGAAGTGGTGGCTGCTGAACAACCACATTGGTACCTTCCATGCCATTGCGGCCTGCAATGTCGCGGAGTTTGCAATGGGGATGCTGGCCGAGGCCTCGATTCCCAATACGCACCGGTGGCTGCCACAGGGCATGCGAACTCAGTACTTGAAGAAGACGAAGGGCAGCCTGACGGCCACCGCCACTGCCGAATTGCCGGACTTCGAGAAGATCACTCAGGAGTCTGGCGGACAGACCGTGACGGTGAAGATCCACTTCGCCGATGATGAGGGCAAGGAATCCACCTACGCGGAGATTGACATCTGGGTGACGGCCAAAAAGTAGCGCAGATACCTGGTACGTTTGCGCGGCTCCCGGCGACGTACACGGCGTCGTAGCGTCCGCACCCGCGCGAAGGCTCCTCAGGCGCCAGCAAGTAGCGCCCCGCACCACAGCGCGAGGAGGAACACCGCGCAGCAGACCACTGCCATCCCCACCACGCCCACAATACGGCGAGCGGGCTGGGGCCGGGTGAAGACCTCCACCATCACCGTGGAGAACGTGGTGAAACCGCCGGCCAAACCAATGCCAAGCAGGGGATATAAAATGTCCTGCGTCTCGCCTGCACTGGTGGATCCGGCGGCTCCGTCAAGATGCTGCGAGGTGTACCCAAGCACTAAACCCAGCACGACTGTGCCGAGGAGGTTCACCACCGCGAGGCTCCACAAAGGTGCCCAACCATGCTTGGACTTTAGGTGAGTATCCAGTACGTAGCGAGCCGCCGCTCCCGTCCCGCCTCCGAGGGCGACGGCTAACAGCTCAATGAGGGTTGCTCCGGTGTTCATCGTGCGCCACCTCTGTGGGGCTCATGGGGATCCTGGGGCTCGTCGGCGCCGTCGGCTGCGCGTCGCAGCCGCGCCAGCTCATTCAGATCCCGCCCGAGGCGCAGCCCCATCGCAGCTGCACATAGGCCAAGTGCCAGCGTAAACACGCCGTAGGTTCCCCCGATGAGGATGGTAGAAGCTGAATCGGTGGTGGCGTCAACAGCCGCAGCAAGCGAGCTAAACGACGTAAAACCGCCGAGCACTCCCGTGCCCCAGAACGTGCGACGTGGGTGGGCAGAATCCGGGATCATCCCGACTAAGAGCCCTAAAAGGAGCGTCCCCAGGACGTTAACCACCAGCAATGCGATGTCTCCTAGAGGGATTCCTCCAATGATGTTCAGCGGCGTGGCTGCGCCGGGCACGTATGTGGGATCGCCGAGGGCGGGAATCCAGACGGTCAGCGTCCAACGAATAATCGCCCCCAGCGCGCCGCCGAGGAAGACCAGGGCGACGGGCGGAAGGCGATTCATAAGTGCAATGTTACCCAGCTGGCAGCGCGACCAGTCGAGTTGGGCGGCCACAACGGCCGGTCAGGTTAGCTCTGCTTGACGGCGGAGATGTCGAAGTTCAGCGTGATCTTTTCGGAGACGAGCACGCCGCCACCATCAAGAGCGGTGTTCCACTCCAGGCCAAAGTCGCGGCGGTTAATGCTGGTGGAACCCTCGAAGCCGACGCGGGTCTGGCCCCATGGATCCTGTACCTCACCGGTGAAATCGAAGTCGATGGTGACGGGCTTTGTCACATCCTTAATGGTCAGGTCACCGGTAACGCGGAGGGTGGATTCGCCGGCGGCGGTAATGTCCGTGGAGGTGAAGGTGATGTGCGGGTACTTCTCCGTGTCGAAGAAATCACCAGTGGTCAGGTGAGCGTCGCGGTCGGCATTGCGGGTATCGACGCTGTTGACGTCGATCTTGACCTCGATCTTTGCGCCTTCCAGGTTCTCGCCGGTGGTGGCGGTGCCCTCGAAGTCGGTGAATGCGCCACGAACCTTGGTGACCATGGCGTGGCGGGCGACGAAACCAATCTCGGAGTGCGCTGCGTCGATCTGGAAGTTGCCGGAGTAGTTGTTGACGTTGGTCATGTTGAACCTTTCAGTTGGTGTGTCAGTTGATTACTTCTTTTGATGCGCTGGCCTCAAAGCTATGCCCTGTTAGTTGATGTGTCAACTATTTTGACCGATATGCGATACTGGTGCACATGACACAAGAAGACACCTCTCCCCCGCTACACAACGATGCGAACAAGGGGACAAAGTGGCTGAACAGTCGCGAACAGCAGGTGTGGCGAGCGTGGATCAATGCCCACATCCACATCAATGCCGAACTAGCGCAGCAGCTGTCGGCGGAAACGTCCCTATCTCTGGCGGACTACGAGGTTCTGGTTCACCTTTCGGAAGCACCGGACCACCAGCAGCGAATCGTCGCGCTGGCAAACATGATGCAATGGAGCCGTTCGCGCCTTTCGCACCAGATCACGCGCATGTCTAAACGCGGTCTTGTGCGCCGTACAACTTGTGACGCCGACGGTCGCGGGGCCTACGTAGTCCTGGAACCCGCAGGCCTCGAGGCGATAACCACCGCCGCCCCCGGCCACGTGGCAAAGGTGCGGGAGCTGGTCTTCGACCAGCTCAGCGACGCAGAGATTGAGCAGTTCTACGAAATTCTGGCGAAACTAAACGGGTAACCCTAGGCACTGGTTCCTAGGTGCCTAGGTTCCGGCACTAAGGCATGGGGGAGATATCGCGGGCCATGTCGGAGAACTTAGAGAATTGCAGCTGGTTGGCAACAGTCACGGTGCCGATCGGGCCGCCACGGTGCTTAGCCAAGATAATGTCCGCCTCACCCGCACGCTCATGGTCGGGGTTCTGGGAATCAGGGCGGTTGATCAGCATAACCATGTCGGCATCCTGCTCCAGCGAACCCGATTCACGCAGGTCAGAAACACGCGGGAGAGCATCGTCACCACGCGACTCCACACCACGGTTCAGCTGCGAAATCGCGATCACGGGCACATTAACTTCCTTGGCCAGAAGTTTGAGCTGACGAGAGAACTCCGAGACCTCTTGCTGGCGGGATTCCACACGCTTACCGGAGGACATCAGCTGTAGGTAGTCCACCACAATCAACTGCAGATCCACTTGTTGCTTCAAGCGGCGGGCCTTGGAGCGGATCTCCATCATCGTCAGGTTCGGCGAATCGTCGATGTAAATCGGCGCATCTTCAATCTCACCGATGCGCACCGTCAGCCGATCCCAATCATCGTCAGTTAACTTACCGCCGCGCATGGAGGCCAGGCGCACCTCCGCCTCTGCGGAAAAGATGCGCATCATCACCTCCGACTTGCTCATTTCCAAGCTGAATAGCGCCGATGCCTTGCCATGCTCAATGGAGGCAGACCGCATGAAGTCCAGCGCCAGCGTAGATTTACCCACACCGGGACGCGCCGCCACAATCACCATCTGTCCACCGCGCAAGCCATTAGTTAGATCGTCAAGATCCTTAAAGCCGGTGGGGATACCCATTTCGATGCCATCTTGGCTTTCCAGCTGCTCGATCTCCCCCACCGTCGATGCGACCAACTCCGCGAAGACCTCATAGTCCTCCTTCGCGGCATCGTTGGTGATGGCGAACATCTCCTGCTGTGCGCGGTCCACCACGTTGTCTACATCTGCACCCTCGGTGCCCGCATAGCCCAGCTGCACAATCGTGGTACCGGCCTGCACCAGGCGACGCAACGTGGCCTTCTCTCGCACAATCGAGGCGTAGTAGCCCACGTTTGCGGAGGTCGGAGTCTTTTGGATGATGCTATGCAGGTATCCCGCACCACCGATGAAGCCCAGCACGCCGTCGCGGTCCAAGCGCCCGCCGAGGATGACTGGGTCGACTTCCTTACCCTCGCCGTAGAGCTGAAGTATGGCGTCAAAAATAGTCTTGTGCTTCGGCACATAGAAGTCATCGCCGACAAGGACTTCTACGACATCCGCGATCGCGTCCTTGTTGAGCATCATGCCGCCGAGCACACCCTGCTCGGCCTCCGGGTTCTGCGGCATCTCGCGGACGATCTGCTGGGTGCCCGAACCTCCGCGACGCCCACCGCGGCCACTGCCGAAGTCACGGCCGCCGGCGAAATCCTGGGATCCGCCGAAGTCATCAAACGGCTCGTCGGGCAGCGGGGCGCCGTCGTCGAAGTTCATGCCTGCATTCTTGCTCATGTCGACCACTTTAGTGGCAGCACCGGACAACCTCGAACCCCGCCCTGTGCCCGCTTTTTGTGCTCACCCACCCCATGCGAGAGCAACTTGTGAGGGCATTGCAAATCAAGTTATCCACAGGCGCTGTGAATATACCTGTGGAGGAAATGTGCATAACTTCCAATAGCCCAGGACGGGTTGTGGATAACCTGTGGACAGTCAACGCCCTCACCTGCACTTTCTTCCATTATCGCAGGTCAGAGGCGTGTGACTGGTGTGAAAACCTCTTTTTTCATCGGTGGATAACTTGGGGATAAACAAACCTGCAGGCCAGGCGATTGCCCTTCTGTAAACGCCCAGGTCGCCTGAACGTTCAAAATATTCACGTATTATTCACCTTCGGCGCGGAGTTTTGCACAGCCCTTATCCCCTCCTCAGGCATTGCCTAATTTTCAGTTTGCTGAGCGGAAGCAAAATATTGGTTCTCCCACGAGACGTCACCATTGTGAACTAGCCTGTTCCCCATGAACGCAACGCCCGACCACTCCACAGCCGACCAAACCTCCACCGCGACCACTCCCCTGCCCGCCCTCGCAAACGCTAGCGCCGAACACCCCCTCGACCTCCTTATCGTCGGCGCAGGCCTCTCTGGCATCGACATCGCCTACCACGTCTCCAAAAACTTCCCTTCCTGGAACTGGGCAGCCGTCGATTCCAACTACGACGTCGGCGGTACCTGGGCCACCTTCCAATACCCCGGAATCCGTTCAGATTCCGACATGGCCACGTTCTCCCTCCCCTTCAAGAAATGGCCGCACAAGGGCACGCTCGGCTCCGGCAAGCAAATCCGCGACTACTGTCACGAAGCCGCCGCCGAAATCGGCATGTTCGACCGCCTACAGCTATCCACCTGGGTCGAATCCGTAAACTTCCACACCGACCGCGGGCTGTGGGAGGTCACCATGCGCCTCGGTCGCACAGGCCACGCAAACTCCGAAGGCACCGACGACTCCGGCCTCGCGCAGCCCACCCTCACCACGTGGACGCGTCGCCTCCACTTCGCCACCGGATACTACCGCCATTCGGAGGGCTTTACCGCGCAAATTGAGGGCGTCGATACCTTCCAAGGCACCGCCCTACACCCACAACAATGGCCCCGCGACCTCGACGTGCGCGGAAAGAAGGTTACCGTGATTGGCTCCGGAGCCACGGCAATTACGCTGGTTCCGGCGCTGCATTCGATGGGCGCGGACGTCACGATGCTGCAGCGTACTCCCACGTACATTGCCCCGCTGCCGGAGACGGACACGATCAGCTCCCTCGTCGGCCTGGGTCTCAGCACACAGCCGGGCACATTCGGCCATCGTTTGGCCCGCAGCCTGCATATTGGGCGCGACATGGCGCAGTACCACCTATGCCAGACATTCCCCAGCATCGCGAAGTTGGTGTTCCGGGGCTGGAATCGTCTGTACCTGCCCGCTGACGAGGTGCGCCGGAACTTCACTCCCCCGTATGGGCCGTGGGATCAGCGCGTCTGCAAGTCCCCCGGCGGCGACTTCTTTAAGGCCGTGCGGGGTGGGGCGCGAGTCGTTACCGACCACATCGACCGCGTTGACGCAGGTGGGGTGCGGTTGCGCTCCGGCGGGTACATCGAAGCCGATGTTTTGGTGATCGCCACGGGGCTGCAGCTTTTGGCCTTTGGTGACGCCAACTTCTCCGTGGACGGCACTCCCGTACCGACCGAATCTCTGGTGGCTTATCGTGCCATGATGGCCAATCGCCTGCCGAATTTCTCGTACACCATTGGGTATTTGAACCAGTCGTGGACGCTGCGCGCGGATATGACTTCGCGCTATTTGGTGCAGCTGTGGAAGGACATGGAAGCGCGGGGCGAGCAGTGGGCTTGCCCGCTGTTGCCCGCCGGAGAGGCCGCTGACCTGCCGCTTTTGGAGATGTCCAGTGGTTATATTCAGCGGAGCGTGGCGATTCTGCCGCGTCAGAGTGCTGGGGATCCGTGGCGGATGGAGCAGGATTACATCAAGGAGCGGCGCACCTACACGGGCGCGGACAACAAGCATGACATGGCATTTGGTGTGGAGGCTTTGAAGGCTGCGGCGCCGCTGGCGGCTGGAGAGGGCGGCGGCGGTGCCGCTGAGCTGCGACAATAGCTCTGGCTGTGGTGGCCCTGGTTGCGGACACCGGCTCCGGCAGTGGTAGCCCTGGTATGCGGACCCTGGCTCCGGCAGTGGTAGCCCTGGTATGCGGCCAACAGCTTCGGCGGTGGTCCTTCCCCGTAGCATCAGAGGTCCTTCCCTAACCCCAGCGCGGGCGAGTTTGTGTGCTTCAGAACGGAAAATGTCGCTAGAACGGGAATCTATTAACCGCAGCGGTTTTCATTAATGCGAACCCGCAGGTCACAGCGCTGAAGAATTTTCTAAACTTTTCAGCCGCCCGCCACATTCCCGATCTAACGACATTCCTGGCCCGCCGGAGCCGTTCCAGGCACCAAACCGGCCCCACATTCCCGACCTAACGACATTCCGGGCAAGGTTCGCCGTGGCGTCCAAAAGCCCCAACCTGCACCCCGGTAACGGAAAAGACCCCACGCATAGGTGCGTGGGGCCTTAACCTGCTGTTGTCTAAGTTAGAAAAGTTTTCTTCTGGTGCGTTCTAGTTATTGGCGCATCATCGCATTTCAGGGCATTAAATCCGGCCGAGCCGCCGAAAAATCAGCCACCCGTGTTGTCTAGGCACGGGCAAAAGGGGCTCGCAGGAATGCCTTGCCCTGCCGGTCACCGGAAAACGGCGAAACCGGACAGTTGCGAACTTACGCGGAAACAACCTCGAAGCTCAGGGATGCAACGATGCCTTCGTGCAGCTGAACGTCCACAGAGTAAACGCCGGTTGCCTTAACATCGCCCTTGCGCAGCTTGATGCTGTGCTTGTCCAGGGAACGACCGTTGGCCTTCTTCACTGCATCAACAATGTTGTCTGCGGTGACAGAGCCGAACATCTTGCCGGTCTCTGCAGTGCGAACCGAGATGGTCACGCCAGACAGGTTCTCCAGCTCTTCCTTAACCTCGCGTGCGTGATCCAGGTCGCGAATCTGTCGTGCTTCCTGCGCGCGCTTAATTCCTTCGATCTGCTTCTCAGCACCGCGGGTTGCAACGATTGCATAGCCGCGCGGAAGCAGGTAGTTACGTCCGTAGCCAGCCTTGACCTCTACGATGTCGCCGGGGACACCGAGGTTGTCAACGTTGGCGGTGAGGATCAGCTTCATGATCCAGCCTTTCGTTGTGCTTTGGTTCGACCAATTATGTTCAAAAAATTTAACGCTGACCAGCGACTTTTAAGCCAACCGATCAGAATGGCGGTTCGTCGTCGCCATCACCAAATCCGGACTGTGGTGCAGAGTTCCACGGGTCATCGTCCATGGCAGCGTTGCGGCCACCGAAGCCCTGGTTGTTCTGTCCCCGATTACCTTGACCCTGGCCGCCGGCATTGCCGCCACCAAAGCCACCCTGGCCGCCAGCATTGCCGCCGCCAAAGCCACCGTTTCCACCGTTGCCCTGACCCTGGCCACCCTGGCCTCCTCCACGGAACGACTTATTAATGTCCGCAGTTGCGAAGCGCAGCGACGGGCCTACCTCTTCGACCTCAATCTCGAAGACAGTACGGCGCTCGCCATTGCGATCGTCGTAGGAGCGCTGGCGCAGACGGCCAGTCACGATCACGCGGTCGCCCTTGCTCAGGCTGTTGGCCACGTTCTCGGCAGGTTGACGCCACACGTTGCAGGTCAAAAACAGCGGCTCACCGTCGACGAATTGACCAGCTTGCTGGTCGTAGCGACGAGGTGTGGAAGCCACGCGGAAGTTTGCAACTGCAGCTCCGTTGGGCGTGTAGCGCAATTCCGGATCCGCAACGATGTTGCCGACCACAGTGATCTGGGTGTCTCCCTGTGCCATGTTTCTTTCCTAACGTTGTGTGGTGAAGGGCGGTTGAGCAGTGTTTAGTCCTGTTCGAGCCCCGTTAGAACCCTGTTCAGGTCTGTTTAGGTGTAGGTACAGTCCGTTTGGAGCCTGTAGCTCGCCTCAATGGCGATTGTAGCTACTGGTCCTTCCGCAGCACCTTGGTGCGCAGAATCTGGTCGTTGATGTTGAGCAGGCGGTCGATTTCCAGCACGGTAGCCGACTCACACTTCAGGTCGAGAACTACGTAGATGCCCTCGTCCTTCTTGTTGATCGGGTACTCGAGGCGACGCTTGCCCCAGATATCAACCTTTTCCACGGTACCGTTTTCCTTGCGGACAATATCCAAGTACTTGTCCAGCGACGGGGCAACGGTGCGTTCATCCTGGGAAGGGTCGATGATGATCATCATCTCGTATTGACGCACGGACCTCATCACCTCCTATGGTCTTGTGTTTCGGCCATACCCCTTTTGGGCATGGCAGGAGGGTCGTTGCGTCAGCAACGTTCCCAGCCTACCTGGTGCCCCCCGATTTAAGAAATGCCCCGTCGCGCGACCTGACCCCGCGCTACTAACCCCTTGCTTCCCGTCCCCGCGCTACTGACCCGTATCGCCGACCATTACGCCGCGACGAATACCGCCAAGCTCACCGGCACAATTGTCAGGAACACGATGGCGATGCAGAACAACGTCCACACCTGCTTCTTCGACTTGCCGTACATAAAGCTGGCGAAGCTGCCGCCGAAGAACAGAAATCCCGTGAATACGCTCGCCATGGTGATCAATACGGTCGTGTTATCCATCGTTGTTCTCTTTCTTCGTAGCACCCACTTTTTTCTTTGTGACGCCCATTTCTCCGTCGCCACCATCGTCGAGTACACCGGCCAATGGATCACGGCCAGCGTGTGCATCGCGTACCGGGTCGGGGATCCGTCCCATGATCTGTCGGATCACCAGCACCGCCATGTACACCAGCAGCGCCAGTCGCAGCACGGTCACGCTATCGACCAGCCAATTGGGTGCTGCTTGGTTGGAGGGTAGGAATTGCCACATGCGCAGGTACCAGTAGACGGCCTCCAGAGCCGCCCAGCCAAAGACGAGTCGCCAGCGGGGGAGTGCCAGCACCAGCAACGGCACGAGCCAGATGGAGTACTGGGGGCTCCACACTTTATTAGTAATCATGAAGGCCAAGGTGGCCAGGAATGCTACCTGAGCTACTCGCGGGGTTCGCGGCGCGGCGAAAATGACTAGCCATGCCAGTGCTAGCAACACGAGGAGAAGCAGTACGCCGGTCAGCAGGTTCAGCGCATCAGCGCCTTCAACAGACTTCGAGGGGGACACGCCGTTCCAGGCGTCATTACCCATGATGTGTGCAATGACGGCATAGATGGTCGAGCCTTCCCAGCCGCGTTCGGAGTTCAGTCGGAAGAACTCAGACCAGCCTGTCGGCGCGAGGAGGATGATCGGCAGGTTCACAGCGATCCAACTGCCGAGGGTTCCGCCGACTAGCTTGGCCAATGGACCCCAGGTGCGCTGGCGCAGGCAGAGCAGGATCAACGCTCCGCCGATGAAGGCAGGCCACAGCTTTAGAGCCACGCCCACGCCGGTAGCCACACCCGCCCAGCCGGGGCGGCGGTTGGCCCAGAAGCTAAAGATAGCGACGGCGGCGGCACAGGCCAGCAGGTCGAAGTTCGTGAATGCGTGGACGATGACCAGGGGAGAGGCTGCCATCAGCAGGGTGTCCCATACCCGGTTGCCGGTCAGCTTCGTCATGAGACCGGTCGCGACCATCCAAAAGAGGCCTAGGAAGAATGCGTTAACGCCGAAGTAGATCGCTGCAGAATCAGCCGTCGGCAAGGGAAGGAAGTCCCACACCACGCCTACCGGCTGGGCGATAACCGCCACAAGCCACTGGTACAAACCGGTAAGCACCGGGTATTCCATGTACCTGGTGGCGTCGTCACCGTCAGTAAAAGAAGTTAAATAGGGGAAGTCGAGTGTATCCAGCCCGTGACTGCCGAATAGCGAAATCGTGTCGGAGTAGCAGGCGGAGGTGAATTGGCGCTTCCCGGACCAGTCAATATAGGGGAGCCCCTCAGAGTCAAAAGCTGTGCGGAGGCATTGGGCCTTCTGTAGCCATCCAAATGCCAGGAAGGTGGCGGCGGTGGCCAGAAGTACGCGTAGGGGAGTCCACCACCGGGTCCGCCCGATGAGGGCATGGGCGCCGGGTGGTCCGCCGATGAAGCGGATGAAGCCCTGCGCCATCGGCTCGGTGCGGGAGGGCAGTACTCGCTGCTCGGCGGTCATTTTTCTATTGGTTGAGGAATCCATCGATCAGGTCTTGTAGATCGTTGTTCGCCGGCGGGTTACCGCCCCGCGGGGCGGGTTGGCGCGGTGCCGGCTGCGGCGACTGGGGGGAAGGGGGTGCGGCTGGTGCAGGGGATTCTGGCTCCGTCTGTGCTTCGCCCTCGGTTCCGGCCCCAGCGGCCGCGCCAGCGCCAGCGTCAGCGCCAGTGTCAGCGCCACCGCCACCGCTGTAGGCACCGGAGCTGCCTGACGAGGCAGCTGCTCCGGTACCAAACTGCTCGATCTCGGAATCTGCCAGCTGGCGATCCAGCACACCCTTCCAAATCTGGGCGGGCAAGCCGGAACCGTACATAATGCCGCCGTAGCTGTTGTGAATTGGCTTGCCGTCGGCAGTACCAACCCACACTGCGGTGGAGAGCTGCGGGGTGGAGCCCAGCATCCAGGCATCCTTGTTCTCGCCCGTGTCACCCAGCTGCGCGGTACCAGTCTTGGCTGCAGATGGGCGACCACCGGCCAGCACGTTGCCATTGGAGTAGGCGGCGATGGGCTGCATCGCCTGGATCACTCCGTTGGCAACTTCCTCGGAGACTACGCGGTCGCCGTCGTCTTTAGTGTTATCCAGCAGGACATCACCGTTGGAGTTCTCCACCTTCTGTACAAAGTGCGGACGGTGGTAGACGCCGCCGTTGGTCATGGTCGCCAGGGCGGTGGCCATATCCAGCGGGCTGGACTGGTACATGCCCAGGGTAATGCCATCGGCGGGCTTGCCGTTCTTCTCCTGGAGCGTCTTGCCCACGCCCGGTAGCTCCTCTGCCACGCCCAGGCGGTGCGCCATATCGGCCACATCTTGCGGGCCGCCCTTCAGCGATTGGGTCAGACGGATGAAGCTGGTATTCAGCGACTGCTTTAGCGCCTCGGCGATGGAACAGGTGCCACAGCTGGCGCCACCAACGTTTGTAACCTGCGCATCACCGGTCATGACAGGGGAGGAGTCGAATTGGTCGTAGATGCTGCCGCCCTGGTCGAGGTATGCGGCCAGCGTGAAGATCTTAAACGTCGAACCAGTCTGTAGACCTGCACCGGCGAAGTCGAAACCGACTGGGTCATCGCCGCCGTACCAGGAGCGCACTCCACCGGTCTTCGGATCCACCGAAACAACGGCGGTGCGTAGGCCCTTCTGTTGGCCTTCCATCTTCTTGTGGATTTCATCCACTGCTTCGGCTTGCATCTTCGGGTCGATGGTGGTGGTGATCTTCAGGCCACCCGTGTTCACCTGTTCCTCGGTGATGCCGGCCTGCTCAAGCTCTTCAATAACCTTCGTCTTGATCAGTCCGTTGGTACCCGCGGCCTGAGTGCTCTCGGCGGTCTCCGCCGGATCCTTTACCTTCGGGTAAACGGCGTTCTTGCGGTCGGCCTCCTTCATCGCACCAATGCCCACCATGCCGTCGAGCACGTAGTTCCAGCGCGATTCGGCGCGTTCACGGTTCGTCCATGGATCCAGGCCAGAGGGTGCCTGAATAGTTGCGGCCAGCACCGCGCCTTCCTCCGGGCTGAGCTCCTTGACGTCCTTATCAAAGTAAGCATGCGCCGCTGCGCTAATGCCATAGGCATTGCGCCCGAAGTAAATGGTGTTCAGGTAGGCCTCGAGGATCTCGTCCTTCGACCATTCGCGAGCCATCTTTGCGGAAATCACCAGCTCTTTCGCCTTTCGGCTCAAGCTGAATTCGTCACCCACCAGCGCGTTCTTCACATACTGCTGGGTGATCGTCGAACCGCCACCTGCGCCATCGCGGCCCAGCACCTGGCCGACAGCTGCGCGGGCAAAGCCGGAAACTGAGAAACCAGGGTTGCTGTAGAACTCGCGGTCCTCAGCGGCCAGAACGGCCTGGCGCACTGCCATTGGCACTTCGTCCAATTTCACGTTCTGGCGGTTGCCCTCCGGCGGCACGATGCGCGCCAGCTCAGTGTTGTTATCACTCGCCATGATGTAGGAGATCTGGTTGTTCACCAGCTCTTCCGGCTCTGGCACCTTCGTCACCGAATAGGCCGTAAAGAAGGCCACCAGCGGCACGATAATCATGACCGCCATCACGGCAGCCAACCCTGCAAAAAAGTTGCGCAGGGTTCGCTTGTCGCGCCAACTGCGCTTCTTACGTGTTCTTGCCTTTAGCTTTCCTTCGCCCACGGAGCGGCTCCCATCCTTCTTCATCCGAGTCTGCGGACCATTCTTCTGCAGTCCGTTTCTCTGCGGACCGTTCTTTTGGGGCCTCTTGTTTTGTGACGCCACCGCGCCAGCAGCAGCTCGACGCTTGCCCGGCTGTGCACTGCGATTCTGGCCCGGCTTACGCGCGCCCGGCCTACCTGGCTGGCCTGCCTGGCTGACCCTGCTTCTCTGCCCGACCCGGTGCTGTCCGGACTTACCTGGCTGGCCCTGTCCGACACGCCGCTGACCCGGTCTACCAGGCCTACCCGGCTGACCCGACCGACTTGGCTGGCCCTGTCCGGCGCGACGCTGACCAGGCGCACCGCCTTGTGCAGCTTTGCGGGAACCCGGCTTGCCGCCCTTAGCGGCCCGGTGCTGGTTCAACCGGCCTGGCTGTCCAGACTTACCTGGCTGCCCCTGCCCGGCACGGCTCTGCCCCGGCTTGCCCGGTTGCCCCGGCTTCCGCTGTCCACTCCGGCCGTTGCTGGAGCGGCCACTACCGGAATTACCGGCACCACCGCGGGAGTAAGGGTTCTTGGACGGCTTGTCGCTACTCAACTAGACGAGTCTCCTGATTATCGATCGTGATTCCGATCAGCTCTTCTCGGATCAAGTGATTCCATCTACACTTCATGCACACTTCAACGGTGTGTATCGAAAACTCAGCATTCTGCTGTTTATCCACGAGTGTCTCAATCACACCATTGATCTCTCTTACACTACGCGCTGTACCCGACTTTTCACCTAATACAGTGCCGTGAATCCACTGCGTTTCCTTTAAATAAGGCTTTCCACACACCGGACACGGGCGATCAACTGCCCGTCCTAGAACCTCCGCGGAGGATAGGAGCCGCGGGGTGGCGTCACCAATAAAGCGCTCGACCGCACGCACCTCGGATAGGGCGCGACGGCGATCGAGTGACCTATCAAGAACCCTTCGCGAAATCGACACACCCATATTGTAAACACGCTCCGGACAACCCCTTCTCCCCGTAGCTTGATCGATAAACCGGGCTAGCTTGATCGGTTAACCTGCCGATGAAGAGCAGTTTTCCGCGGCTCTCGCCCTACGGTTGTCCGCATGACTACGAATACTTGCAACATCGCTATCGTGGGGCTCGGTAACTGCGCGACCTCGCTGATTCAGGGAATCCACCTTTATTCTGACGCCGATGCGTCCCAGGACGTCCCAGGTCTCATGCACACCAAGTTCGGCCCCTACTCGGTGGGCGACGTGCGCGTGACCGCTGCCTTCGACGTAGACGCGGACAAGGTTGGCAAAGACGTTTCTGAGGCGATCTATGCAGGCATGAACTGCACCATTAAGATCGCCGATGTCCCGCACACCGGCGTGACCGTCCAGCGTGGCCACACCTTTGATGGCCTCGGCCGCCACTACCAGGAGAGCATCACCGAATCCGACGCAGAACCCGTCGACGTGCCGCAGGCCCTGCGGGACGCGAACGTAGACGTGCTGGTCAGCTACCTGCCAGTCGGTTCTGAAGAGGCCGACCGCTTCTACGCACAGTGCGCCATCGACGCAGGCTGTGCCTTCGTGAACGCCCTGCCGGTCTTTATCGCCTCCGATCCGGAGTGGGCGGAGAAGTTCCGCGCCGCTGGCCTGCCGATCGTTGGCGACGACATCAAGTCCCAGGTCGGCGCTACTATCACCCACCGTGTGCTGGCACGTTTGTTCGAGGAGCGCGGCGTGCGCCTGGAGCGCACCATGCAGCTGAACGTCGGCGGCAACATGGACTTTAAGAACATGCTGGATCGTGATCGCCTGGAGTCCAAGAAGATCTCCAAGACCCAGGCCGTCACGTCCAACCTGCAGGAAGGCCCGCTGGCCGGCAAGGTACACGACCGGAACGTCCACATCGGCCCCTCGGACTACGTGGAGTGGCTGGACGATCGCAAGTGGGCTTATGTCCGCCTCGAGGGCTCCGCATTCGGCGAAGTTCCACTGAACCTGGAGTACAAACTGGAGGTCTGGGACTCCCCGAACTCCGCGGGCATCATCATCGACGCTGTGCGCGCCGCCAAGATCGCGCTGGATAGGGGAGTGGCCGGCCCGGTCGACGCTGCCTCTAGCTACCTAATGAAGTCTCCGCCCGTGCAGCTGCCGGACGATGTCGCCCGCGCGCAGCTGGAGGAGTTCATTAACGGGGCATAGCACCTTTACCCTGTCCCGGCGCAACAACCCTGTGCGCCCTGTGCACCCTGCGCCCCTGTACTCCTGCACCCCTGCACCCCACCCAAGGCGGTGGGGTAATTCGTTTCGATGCACAGCTCCGCAACAGCGAACGTCACCGCTATTCACCGCTTTCAGATGGGGGCAAAACCTCCGTGTCCAGCGCCCCGCTTGTGCATTTACAACCAAAACTGTTGTATTTTAGTACCTATGGCTTCCACACCCTTAGAAATCGCCAAAGAATTGCGCCTCCCTCTGACGCGGCTGTACCTGCTGTACTTCCGCCAGACAGAGAACTCGCACATCAGTATGGCGCAACTTTCCATCCTCATGATCCTCGAGGAGAACGGCCCGATGCGCATCAGCCAAATCGCGGCCACCGAGACGATCCGGATGCCCACCGCCTCTAACGCTGTTAACCAGCTAGAGACAATGGACCTGGTCACTCGCGTACGCGACACTTCCGACCGCCGCGGCGTCAGCGTCACCCTGACCGATAAGGGACGCGAAGAGCTGCGTCGCCTTTCCGAAGAACGCGCCGAGCAACTCTCCAGCATGCTGGCTAGCCTCAGCGATGAAGAACTCAAGGAAGTAGCAAAGGCCACCCCAGTTATCGAACTGGTGCTACGTCGCTACACTGAGGCTATAGAGGCAAAGCTGAACAACGACCAGCACTAGAAGCTGGAGCTAGCGAGCAAACTTCCTTGAGCAACACCCCTAAGTCCCACGATCCCCTCCGCCTGCTCCTTACGTGGCGTCCGGAATCTGCCGGTGACGAAGCCGCGCAGGTCGCAGCCTGGCTCGGCCGCACGGAAACCGTGGCAGTGCGCACTGCAACCGTCATTTCGCGTTCCTGGACCGCACAGCCCGAGCTGGAGTTCGATAACTACTCACAGTGGATCGAAAAGGAATCAAAGGCAGTCTCCTCCGCCGCGCAGAAGGCTCTTGACCTGGCAAAATTGCCGGATTCTATGCTTGACGCCGACGAGCCCTCCTCCGTCACTGTCGATCACTCGGAGACGAAGGCTCTTATCGACGCCGCCACCGAGTTCAACGCCGACATGATGATCTTGGGCTCCCATCCTGCCGCGCCGCATTCTCGCTTTAGGATCGGCTCGACGGCGGATGCTTTGCTGCATTACGCTCCGCTGCCTTTGCTATTGGCTCCGCGGACGCCGAAGTTGTCGAAACGTGGCGTCACCAGGGTCAATTGCTGTTACATCGACACCGATCAGTCGCATGAGGCCCTGCGTCGCGCCGCCGATCTGGCGCACCGGTGGAATGTGCCGCTGCGGCTGGTGGCGTTTAGCCCACGCGGGGCAACGATGTACCCGACGGAGACGGAATTTATCGATAACTCAGACATGATGGTCGAATGGCGCGAGCAGGCGCTGGCACTGCTGGATCGCGGACGTGACCGCGCGCTGAACCGGCACGGCGACCTGACTGTGCAGATGGAAGTCGGTAGCGGCTATGGCTGGTCCGGCGCGATCAATGCCCTGAAGTGGAAGAAGGGCGATCTGCTGGTCATGGGGTCCAGCACATTGGGTGGTTTCCACCGCGTGTTCATCGGCCCGTCGACAAACCAGATTCTGCGCCACAGTCCGGTACCGGTGCTGCTGAGCACGGTCTAAGTCTTAAGCCATTACCCGGCGTGTAGATTTGAGGGCATTATGAGCACTGATGGTTTGAACGATAGCCCCTCACCTGCTGATAAACCGAGCCCTGACGCCGATCCTCGTGCGAACGACCTGGATTTTCCGAGTGAGCTCTCCGACCTTGATCGTCCAGGCGCGCCCTCGGAGCTCGACTACGAAGCCGACCCTTTGCTCCGCCTGGAGCGCAACAATAAGTCCACCCGCCAGGCGATACGGTTCTTCATCGGCGTGATTGTGTCGACCACGCTATCCGCCATTTTGATTTGGGTGGCCTCGAAGGCCGTTGGCGGGCCGTACTGCGAGGCTGATTCCTCCGCTCAGCTGTGTAGCCGCACGTTCCAGCTGCTCTTCGCTATCGTTCCTACCTCGCTGGCGTTTTTCGGCCTGTTCGGCTCGGCCTTTATCACCTATTACAAGTGGAAGAAGCACCAGCGCTGGCGCCCATGGGTGGCGGTGATCTGGTTCATTATGCCGTTCTGCATGGCTTGGATCACGTCAGTTGGCGCCTACCTGATCCTCGACCACAACCTCTAAAAGGCGCCGCCGCGCGCTACTTTGCGACGACGTTCACCATCTTGCCCGGCACGACGATGATCTTCGCCACCGTCTTACCCTCGATGTGCGCTGCCACGTTCGGTTCTTCCAGCGCAGCGGCCTCAATGTCCTCTCGTGAAGCATCCGCCGCCACGTTGATGCGGCCACGTAGCTTGCCCATAACCTGCACGGGCAGCTCGATGGTGTCATCCACCAGCCACTTCTCGTCCCACTCCGGGAAGGGAACGTAAGTGATGCCATCGGCGTGCCCCAGCACCTCCCACATCTCCTCGGCAATGTGCGGAGCCACCGGTGCAAGCATCTGCACTAGCGGTTCCACGGCCGCACGCGGAGTCTGTCCCGTGGAGTACGTCTTCGTCAGGTAATTCACGTACTCGATCAGCTTCGCGACGGCTGTGTTGTCGCGCAGCTCTGCATAGTTCTCGTGAACGCCCTGGACGGTCCTGTGCAGAACCTTCAGGTCATCATCCGTGAGGGCGTCATCGCTCACAGAGCACTCACCCGTGTTCTCATCCACGGCGAGGCGCCACGCGCGCTGCAGGAAGCGCTGCGCACCCACCACGTCCTTCGTCGCCCATGGTCGCGACGTGTCGAGTGGACCCATCGCCATCTCGTATACGCGCAGGGTGTCCGCACCGTAGTCATCGCAGATCTCGTCTGGCGAGACCGCGTTCTTCAGGGACTTGCCCATCTTGCCGTATTCCTGGAATACCTCTTCTTCCTTGTCGACGCCCTCAGCGTCATCGGCTGTGCGAACCCAGAAGAACTTACCGTCGCGCTCGGTGACCTCTTCTGCAGGTACGTATACGCCGCGGGAATCCGTGTAGGCATAAGCCTGGATATAGCCCTGGTTGTACAGGCGGTAGTAGGGCTCGAAGCTGGAGACAACACCCAGGTCAAAGAGCACCTTGTGCCAGAAACGGGCATACAGCAGGTGCAGCACGGCGTGTTCCACGCCGCCCACGTACAGATCCACACCGCCAGAGGGGCGACCTTCGCGCGGGCCAACCCAGTAACGCTCATTTTCGATGTCTACCAGGGCATTGTCGTTATTCGGGTCGATGTAGCGCAACTGGTACCACGAGGAACCCGCCCACTGCGGCATGACGTTCGTGTCCCGGTAGTAGGTTTTCTCGCCGTCGCCGAGATCCAGGGTGACCTCAACCCACTCCTTAGCCTTGGCCAGTGGGGGCTGCGGTGCAGAGTCCTTGTCTTCCGGGTCAAAGCTGACGGGCTTGTAGTCCTCTACTTCCGGCAGTTCGACGGGAAGCATCTCCTCCGGCAGGGCGTGCGCCACGCCGTTCTCGTCATAAACGATGGGGAAGGGTTCACCCCAGTAGCGCTGGCGGGCGAACAGCCAGTCCCGCAGCTTGTACTGGATCTTGCCACTGCCGGTGCCCTTGGCTTCCAGCCATTCAATGGCCTTGTCGATGGCCTCAGCCTTGCCCAGTCCATTGAGCTCCAGGCCATCGGAGTTGTTGGAGTTGATGTGCGGACCGTCTTCGGTGAACGCCTCCGTCATTTCGGCTCCGTCCCCGGCCTCAGAGCCAGCTTCAGCGCCCTCAGCGGACAGCACCGGCACAATTGGCAGCCCGAACTCGGTGGCGAACTCAAAGTCGCGCGTGTCATGCGCCGGCACGGCCATGATCGCGCCGGTGCCATAACCCGTCAGCACATAGTCCGCGATGAAGACTGGCACCTGTGCACCATTGACTGGATTGGTGGCATAAACGCCCAGGAAAACGCCCGTCTTTTCCTTATTCTCCTGACGCTCCAGATCTGACTTGGCGGCGATTGCCGCACGGTATGCCTCCACTGCAGCAGTCGGGTTCGCCTGCCCATAGGTCCACCGTGGGTCAACATCCGCGTAGGCGTCATCACCCGCAGAAGAACCAGCCTGCGCGACGAGGGTATCGACCAGCTCGTGTTCCGGGGCCAGCACCATATACGTCGCACCGAAGAGCGTGTCCGGGCGGGTGGTGAAGACATCAATGTCGTGGCCGAGGCAGTCAAATGTAACCTCCGCACCACGGGAACGGCCGATCCAGTTGCGCTGCATCGACTTCACCTTCTCCGGCCAGTCGAGGTACTCAAGGTCGTCGATCAGCCGCTCGGAGTACGCGGTGATACGCATCATCCACTGCTGTAGGTTTTTGCGGAAGACCGGGAAGTTTCCGCGCTCGGAGCGCCCTTCCGCCGTAACTTCTTCGTTGGCCAGTACTGTGCCCAGGCCGGGGCACCAGTTCACCGTGGAGTTGGAGCGGTAGACCAAGCGGTGGCTATCCAGGATCTCCTGCTTCTCGACAGCGCTGAGCTCCGCCCAGTCGGCACGCTCGGTGGCCAGCTTCTCTTCCAGCTCGGAGATGGGGCGGGCCTTACCCAGGGTGCCGTTGGCGTTCTTGGCCTCCGGGTCGAACCAGGAGTTGTAAATCTGCAGGAAAATCCACTGAGTCCAGCGGTAGTAGTCGGTATCCGTGGTGGCGAAACTGCGGCGCTTGTCGTGTCCCAGACCCAGGCGACCCAGCTGGCGTTCCATATTGGAGATATTCGCCATGGTGGTGGTGCGCGGGTGGGTGCCCGTCTGCACGGCATATTGTTCGGCAGGCAGGCCAAACGCATCATAACCCAGCGTATGCAGGACATTTGCGCCCTTCATGCGGTGGAATCGCGCGAACACGTCCGTGCCGATGTAGCCCAGCGGGTGGCCAACGTGCAGGCCCACACCGGAGGGGTAGGGGAACATGTCCTGGATAAACTTGCGATCCTCCGGCAGCTCCGTGCCCGGCTCGGCTAGGTCGCCCGTGGGGTTCGGGGCGTTAAATGTGCCGTTATCGGCCCAGTGCTTCTGCCACCTGGCCTCGATCTTGGCCGCGAGGTCAGGCGTATAGCGGTAGGAATTGTCTGCAGTGCTGCCGTTCGTCATGGTTAAACAGTCTAGTAGGTCGCCCGGACAGGGCAGGTTATTGCGTTTGGCTTGTTGGCCACCTGCGGTAATAGACTGTTTTCCATGATCGTCTTGACCGTCGTGTTGGTATTAGTGGGGCTGGCTTTCTTCGTCGCGGGGCTGCTGGGAGCAATGGGGAAGCTGCCGGGGAATCCAGTGGTTGGCCTGCGAGTTCCGGAGGTGCGTAAGTCCGAGGAACTCTGGATCACCGCACACAAGATCGTCGGCCCGGCTTGGATGGGCGCGGGTGCGGCATTCCTGGGCGCGGCGCTGATCACCTTGAAGGTGAGCGGCTGGATGTGGTTGGTCTTCGCATTGTTGCTGATCGGTGCCGTATTTTTGATCGGCCTGGGCTCTGCTCTGGGCGCCCACACCGTCGCACGCCTGGATGCCCGTGCCGCTCAGCTCGAGGCCGCCGATTCTTCCTGTTGCTCTAGCGGTGACGCCACCTCGGACTCCTGCTGCTCCGGTTCCAGCGAGGCTGCCGATGCTGCTACCGGCGCAGCATGCTGTACTTCACCCGGCGAAGCGACCGGTAAGGCGGGCGGTACCGTCAGCGCGGAGGCGTGCGCCAGCGGGCAGGCCTGCGGCAGCTGCTCTTTGAACGGTTCCTGTGAGGGCGGCGGCGTGGACTGGGAAGCTGCGAAGCGCGCAGCGTCCGCCCAGGATTCGGCACGGCGCTAAGCCACAGTTCACTTTCGCCGGGGGCTTTTTCTGCCCTCGGCAGGGTGCAGGGCAAGGACAATGTCGTTAGAACGGGAATGTGTTAAAGGGAATGATTCCCACTTGTGCATTTGCGCAGGTCAGGGCCTTGCAAAAAAATTTTTCCTCGACTTTTTGCTCATAGATTCCCGATTCAGCGACATCTGGCCGCGCTGAACCCCCGGATGAGTCTCCAGGGGAGCCCACACACTGCCCCGCAACCAGCCTGCAGACGACCCCAGCCAACCCCCGCCCAACCCTCGCCCAACCCTCGCCCAACGCAGTACCCTGGGGAGGCATGAGAGACAGCAACGCCACCGTCGTCGTATCAGGCACCACTAACGTAGATACCTTCGTCACCGTCCAAAACTTCCCTCTACCAGGGGAAACTACCATTGCAAAACCCGGCATAGAGGGTCTCGGCGGAAAGGGCGCTAATCAGGCGGCAGCGTGCGCACATATGGGCGTCAATACCGTCCTTTTGTCTGCGGTAGGCAACGACCCACAGGGCGAGCTGGCCCTGCAGCAGCTGCGCGAACACGGTGTGAACACCGACTACTTAGTCACGAGTAGGCAGCCGACGGGGCGCGCATTCATCATGAACGATCCCAGCGGTGAGAACATCATCATCGTCACTTCCGGCGCAAACGAGCTGGTCAGCCCCGCCCAGCAGCGCGAAACTGTCGACGAGCTGCGACGCCAGGGGCCGGTGCCGATTGTCCTGGCGCAAGGCGAGCTCACCCCTGAACACAGTGCGGAACTGCCGAAACTGGTGGCGAACTCGGACACTCGACTGGTGCTGAACCTCGCGCCGGTAACCACGCGCGATCCCGAACTACTGGCCGCTGCCGACCCACTAGTCCTGAACGAAGGCGAGGCCGCCGCCGTGCTCGACGCCGCCCCCGGCACTCCTGTCGAGGACCTTATCGAAGACCTGCGGGCCACGGCCCGCTCCGTCGTCGTTACTTTGGGGCAGCGTGGTGCGCTGATCTTGGAAAAGGACGCCGAACCGGTGCACATTCCCGCCGTCTACGTCGAACATGTCGTAGACACCACTGGTGCAGGTGATGCCTTCTGCGGCACGCTCGCCGCCGCGCTGGCACAAGGGGAGACCCTCGTGGATGCCTGCACGCTGGGAGCGGCAGCCGGGGCACTGGCCACGCAGAAGCGCGGAGCCGCTGGAAGCTACGCCACTGAAAACGAAATCCGTCGCCTAGGGGATGCTTAAATGACTGCAAATGCCAACACCGTGCCAGCTAACTCTGTGCCAACCAACACCGTGCCAACCAACTCCGTACGAAAGATCATCCTCGACTGCGATCCTGGCCACGACGACGCCATTGCGATGCTGCTGGCCTGGGGGAACCCAAATCTCGACCTGCTGGCAGTCACCACGGTGGCGGGTAACCAGACGTTAGAAAAGGTCACCAAGAATGCGCTGGCGCTGGCGAAAGTCGGCAACATCACCGGCATTCCCTTCGCCGCCGGAGCCGACCGGCCGCTGGTGGCACCGCAGATCATCCCGGAGGAAATTCACGGAGACAGCGGCCTGGACGGCCCCCAGCTACCCACCCCTGGCGCTGAACGAGACCCGCGCCACGCAGTTAACCTCATTGCAGACATCATCCGGGACAACGAGCCGGGAACTGTCACCATCGTCCCGACAGGAGCTTTGACCAACATCGCCCTGTTCGCCCGCATGTATCCGGAACTGGTTGAACGGGTAGGTGGCGTCACCCTGATGGGCGGAGCGCACCACGCGGGCAACATGACTGCCAGCGCCGAGTTCAACATCCTGGCGGATCCGGAGGCCGCGAAGATCGTGTTCGGCGCGGGTTGGCCTGTGACGATGGTGGGGCTGGACGTCACTCACAAGGTGCTGGCCACGCCCGAGCGGATGGCACAACTGACGAGCGTCGGCACTGATGTAGCGACCTTCATCGCAGAACTGGTGGAGTTTTTCGGCGCGGCCTATATGAAGGAGCGGCACTACCCAGGCCCGCCGATGCACGACCCTCTGGCCGTGGCAGCCGTCGCGGATCCGCAGGTCGTACGCACTGTGCTAGCACCGATTGACGTAGAGACGCAGGGTCAGTTCACGCGCGGAGCGACTGTCGTGGATCTGCGGCGCACATGGGGCAGCCAGGAAGGTGGTCAGGATCCGACCGCACTGGGCATGGCCGATGATTCTGATGTTTCTAGTGCCGACGCCACTACGGCTCCGTTGCGCACACGCGTTGCGGTGGACGTCGACGCGGATCGGTTCTGGGATTTGCTGGTCGATGCGCTGCAACGCATCGGCAACACGGACTTTGCATAGTCCTTACACTGCATAGTCCTCACACTGCGCAGTCCGCACACTGCGCAGTCCGCACACTGCGCAGTCCGCACACTGCACATGCTGGCGCGGAATGTGAGGAGGTGCTGTGCTTCTTAGCACAGCCAGCCGAAGGCCAACAGGTAGTTCTCCGTGTCGAGGAGGTCTTCTACGCTGGCCTCATGCCCCAAGACAGTGCGGTAGGCGTTAGCGATATCGCTGGTGGTCGCGGGGATCGTATCGTTCGCGAACAGCTCCATCGCAATACGCTCCTCGGTCTGAACGCCATTGAGCACGTCCAAGCCGGTCCCGGTGGAGCTCGTGAATGCTGTCGAAACCTTGCTGAAGATCTCATTGAAGGTCATCATTTGGCTCACCTCTTTACTTTCGAATTTGAATGGTGCCTTCGCAATGCGGTGGCTCTTCTGGAGATACCGCATTTGTTACAACGGTTGAATTTACCAACAAATTTCCAAAAGTCCACAATTTTCCGGAATCTTGACAGAAAAAGTACAAACGGCCTGCAAAGTGAAGTAGATCACTTCGCAGGCCGTTTGGCGATAGTCGTGTGTCTGAAGCCGGGGCTCTCAACCCCGGTGTTTTTAGTGGTGGCCAGACATACCTGGGAACAGGTTCCAGCCGAAGTAGTGGTTCAGGGAATCCTTCGCCACCCAGACGATACCCAGCAGGATCACGGCTGCCAGTACCGCGTACACGGTCCAGCCGAGAACCTTCATCTGCGTCGAGGCCTCGGTATCTCCAACGATGACACCGTTATCGTCGCGGATAGGGTCACCAGTCATGCAGCGCATGCCAAGGGAGAACAGAACAGGAATACCAGCGCCGAACAGAAGAGCCAGGGCAGCGACTCGGATGATGGCCTGGAAAATTTCAGGGGCAGTCATTGTTCTTCACACTTTCTGTGTTTTTAGCTTTGGCTCCAACGAGCCAAGGTGGGGCTTGTGTGCCTGTGTGTTGTGGCTACTTGCCGTCGTTGCCTAGGCCAGGGTGCTTGGGGTCTGCAACGACCTCAGCGACAGTGTCAGAAGGGGTGGGGTAACCGGCTCCGACCATCTCCGGATCATGCTCGGTAGTGGGCTGGCGATCGGTGGTCTTGGCAGCGGCTGCGGTGGTACCGGTCTTCATGGAGGAGTCGACAGACTCGGAGTCCGGATCCCAATCGTCGTTGACGTTGTTAGCGTCAACCGGGTTCATGCGGGCGCGGATGATGATTGCTGCAGCCATAGCGATCAGCAGGATGAAGTCAACGATCACACCGCCCATGGTGTTGGTCATCTTGGACACGCCGGTGGCGACCCACCAGGATGCGAAGCCGACAAACGCGGCACACGGCAGGGTAATCAGCCATGCAGCGACCATGCGCATTGCCACGCCCCAGCGGACCTTCGCACCCTTGCGGCCCAGGCCGGTACCCAGGATGGAGCCGGTGGAGACGTGAGTGGTGGACAGTGCCATGCCGCCTGCAGCGGAGGTCAGGATGATAGCTGCGGAGCTGGACTCTGCGGCCATGCCCTGCGGGGACTCGATCTCGACCAGACCCTTACCCAGGGTGCGGATCACACGCCAGCCGCCGGACAGGGTGCCGGCTGCGATGGCAACTGCACAAGCAATGATGACCCAGGTCGGGATGCGGGCGGCTTCGTCGGCGGAGCCGGCTGCAACCAGCGCCAGGAAGATAACACCCATGGTCTTCTGGGCGTCACCAGCACCGTGCGCGAGGGAGACCAGGCAGGCC
The DNA here is from genome assembly GCF_056393505.1 of Corynebacterium sp. TUM25015. NCBI lineage: Bacteria > Bacillati > Actinomycetota > Actinomycetes > Mycobacteriales > Corynebacteriaceae > Corynebacterium > Corynebacterium sp. TUM25015. The sequence goes on from NZ_CM150783.1 coordinate 628,748, forward strand.
GTGACGATCTGTCCGTGGCGGAAGTGCTCGTTCTTCACCTTGTTCGGAATGGTGTTCGTCACCCAGTAGATCATGAAGGTGCCGACAGCGGAGACCATTGCAGCGATGAACGGGGAGGCAACCGCAGGCACGATGATCTTGCCCAGGATGGAGCTCCAGGCCACGCCACCGGTGCCCAGGGCAGCGAAAGCGGCGCCGATGAGTCCACCGAACAGAGCGTGAGACGAGCTGGAGGGCAGACCCAGCAGCCAGGTAAATAGGTTCCAGAAGATGCCACCGATCAGACCGGTGAACACGACAAGGAGCAGCGCGTCGCCATCCCCGCTATTCGCCAAGTCATAAGAATCAAGGTTGACGATGCCCTTGGCGACTGTGGCGGCAACGTTGACGGACAAGAACGCACCGACCAGGTTTAGGGCAGCGGAAATAGCTACTGCAGTGAAGGGCTTCAAGGCACCGGTAGCGATGGACGTAGCCATCGCGTTAGCGGTGTCGTGGAAGCCATTGGTGAAGTCAAAAGCTAGTGCGGTGAGCACTACGATGACCATGATGATGAGCGTCGTTGTCACGACAGTGACCCCTTAAACATTAAGTTACTGCTATTAATGGCGATGAGATCGGAATAAGTTGGTCGCAGGCCACTCGCGTGGTTCCTGTAGTTTTCCGACAGTGAGTTAAGCTACTCCGCCCCTAAAGCCTCAACAACATTGCGGATCTTAACCCCTTCCTAGCACCAGCGACCCCCCAGGTATCAGACATAACTGCTGGTCAAGATGATTCTATGGGCTTCATTTCGCCCCCAACGCGTCCTCAATCGACTACCTCGTTATCGATTTGTCCAACAATATTCACTCACGCGACGACCTTTATTAATACTCTGTTTACCTTTAGATAAGTGGCAAGCGCCTCAATGGCCAGACCTTATCGTCGCGCTAACTATGCATTACAGTGCTAACTACACGTGCTAGCTACACGTTTTGCAGAAATCTTTAAGCACTCTCGGGGGTTGCCCATGAATTCCACCAATCCGTCCTCTGCCGACCGCGCCCCGGCAGACGCGCCCGGCGCGACCACTGGCAAAACTGGCACTGCCGTCTCGCCCGACCCGATAGATTCCCGCCCTGGCGGAATCGGCCTGCTGATGACTGTGCTCATCACCGCGGCAATCGCTTTCCAGCTCAATGCTTCCATGCTCTCCCCAGTGCTAGCGACTATGGCCCGCGAGCTAAATACAGATGAAGCCGCCACCGGCCTCACCCAAACCGCGTTCTTCACCGGCGGCGCGATGTGTGGCCTATTCCTACCGCGCCTGTCGGATATCGTCGGCCGCCGCAAAATCCTCGTCATCATGCTCGGCGTAATGTCCCTCGGCGGACTCATCGCCGCGCTGGCACCCAATATCGGCGTGCTGATGGTTGCCCGTGCCATGCAGGGCATCGCCGGCCCGACAATTCCCATGACCCTCATCATCTTGCGCAGCCAGGTGAAGGAAGAGGTGCGCCTCGGCACCCTCATGGGTCTGCTGGCAGCCATCAACGGTGGCGTAGCGGGCATCGACGTTATCCTCGCCGGCTGGCTGGCAGAAAACTACGGCTTCCGCTCTGTATTCTGGCTCATCGCCATTATTGGCATCATCGCCACCGTCGTTGTCGCATTCGGTGCACCGGAATCTAAGCCTTCGGACAATGTGAAAATGGACTGGGCTGGCGCTGCGCTACTAGTGATTTCGGTGCTGTGCATCACGCTGGGCGTCAACGAGGCCGGCAAGGCCGGGGAGGCAAACTGGCTGTACGTCATTGCCATGCTGATCATCGGCCCCGCGGTATTCCTGGGCTTCTGGAAATACGAAGGCCGCCACTCGCAGCCGTTGGTCGCCCCGAAGTACCTGGCCCGCCGCCACACATGGGCGCTGCTGGCCACTACCGTGCTTACCATGACCGGCGTGTTCGCCGCAGTCAACGGTGTGGCAATCTCCTTGGCACAGAACCCAGATGCAGGTTTCGGCCTGGAGGCCGACAAGGCCTCGCTGTGGCTGCTGACCCCCTACGCCCTCGTCGGCTGGGCAGTAGGCCCCTTCGCAGGCCGATGGGCTCCAAGGGTGGGCTATGGACGGCTGATCATCATCGCCAACATCGCCAGCGCGGTGCTGATGCTGGGGCTCGCATTCGTCGGCGTAAAGTCTCTGGCAGTTCTGATCATCATTGTCATCCTGCTGGGCATCACCTACGCGGGTGTCGGCAACATTGTCATCAACAACCTCGGTGTCGTGAACTCACCGAAGGATAACGAGGGCTTCCTGCCCGGCATGAACTCCGCGGGCTTCAACCTCGGCGCCGGCGTATCCTTCGCCATCCTGCCGGTCTTCCAGGTCGCCGGCTCTCCCCAAGGCTCGGACTCCGTAGCGGGCTACACCACGGCGTTTATCGCCGCCGCGGTCATCTTGGGCATCGCTGCGACTGTAGCATCGCTCATCCCCAAGCAGACTGTCGCGGAGCTCGACCGCGCCATCGTCTAAACCACACGCCCATCTAGCTGGCACACTCCGCCCCTATCCGGCGCCTGCAACGTTTCTCGACGTTTGCGGTTCGCGGGAATAGGGGCGTCAATAATATAGAGACACATGGCAGAAAAACTTCCGCTGTGGCAGCGCATCATCAATTACCGGCCAGACTTCCTCATTATCCTGATCGTCATCGCGGTCATGGCCGCGGTGATTGTGCCCGTGCGCGGCGAGGCCGCGGATGTCGCAAGTATCTTGACGAAGATTGCCATCGCCTTCCTATTCTTTCTCTATGGCGCACGGCTTTCCCCACAAGAAGCGCTCAAGGGTCTGCTGCATTGGCGACTTCACCTGCTGATCATGGCGTTCACTTTCGTGGTCTTCCCACTCATCGGCGTAGCCATGATGCCGCTCAAGGGAATCGTCGGAAATGAGCTCTACCTGGGGATTCTATTCTGTACCCTGGTGCCGTCGACGGTGCAGTCCTCAGTCGCATTCACCAGCATCGCGCGAGGCCACGTCGCCGCCTCGATCGTCGCAGCGAGCGTCTCTAGCCTGCTAGGTGTTCTATTCACACCGCTGCTGGTGCTGTTCCTGATGTCTTCTTCGGAAGGTTTTCATATTGACGCCAGCACTTTCCTGGACATCGGCGTGCAACTGCTGCTGCCTTTTGCCATTGGCCAGCTCTTGCGCAGGTGGGTATACAAGTTTGCGGCGTCAAAGGCGACGAAAAAGGTGGATCAGATTTCCATCGGCCTGGTGGTGTACGTCAGCTTCTCGGAGGGCATTGTCTCCGGCGTGTGGGGCTCCGTCAGCTGGCTTACCATCGTTGGCTTGGTAGTGGGCTCCATCGCGCTGGTTCACGTGATGCTCGGGATTACCAGCTTCACCTCCCGAAAGTTGGGCTTCGACTATGCAGACCAGGTAGCTATTCAGTTCGCTGGCACCAAGAAGTCCCTGGCCTCCGGGCTACCGATGGCGGCAGTGATGTTCGGGGGAGCAAGCCTTGGCATGATGATCCTGCCGCTGATGATCTTCCACCAGGTGCAGCTTGTGATCTGCTCCATGCGCGCCAGTTCCTATGCCACGCGGTTCCCAGAGGGAGGGCAAACCGTCGGCGCGCACACCTGGTAAAGCGGAGAACTTCACGGCATAGCTATTCCGGTTTCTGCAGCCGCTTTACATATCCCATGCGCGGACGGAACCCGGCAGGGTGCTTCATCTGCGCCACCGCATCGGCCACAACCAGGCGGAAGCGCGGCTGCATCGGGGGCATTTGCGAGATCGAATACCAGCCAACCTGGGTGGACTCGTCGTCGCCAACCACTGGTTCGTCGTTGAACTCGCCGGTCTCGGGGTCGGGGATGACCGTGCAGCGCACGGTGGTATCCACATAACTCGTCACATCCCCGTTCGGATACTCGATCGGCCCAACTTGCCCCACGCCCAGCAACGCATCGACCTGCACATTTAGACCGGTTTCCTCCCTCACCTCGCGGATCGCCGCAAGATGGGGCTCTTCACGCGGATCAACAATGCCAGTCACGGGCGTCCACTGCCCGTCGTCGGCGCGCTTGACCAGCAGCACCTCTGGCACAGCCCATATTGGTGCATCCTCCGGGACGTCACGGATGACAATGGCCGTCACACCCGGCAGCCACAGCTCATCGTGGCCGATTTTCTTGCGCAGTTCGACGATAAATTCTGGGGTCGGCATGGGCGCTATTCTACGGTGCTGGGGCGGCAGGCGACGGGGGAGGGGGCGTCAAAAAACAAGGTTAACCAGGACTAGATACAGCACCGTGCCCAAAAGAATCGACAAGGTTGTCGAACGGCGCCAGAGATGCAAAGCGACAGTGAAAACCAGGGCGATGCCGACCGCCGTCAGTCCGCCCGGCGCGCTGGCCTGGCCGGAGACGGTGTAGATGACCAGGAGAGTCATCACGCCGACGGGCATTGCCAGGCCAAGCCATGTGACGAGGTCAGACTCGCGGAAGAAACGGAGGGCGGCGAAAGGCAGACCGCGGAGGGCAAGGGTCACCAGGAAGATTGCACCGAGGATCGCCAGGGTGGGTCCCAGCTGCACCCCTTCGGGCAGTCCAGCGACGGCTAACAATTGCACAGTAGGCACGGGCTCAGCCATCTACTCGACCTCCCGGGACAGGACGTTATCCGCGCCGACCTTCAGCCGCAAAGCACGATCCAAGGGCGGGCACACGAAACGCACGATGAGGCTGAGGAAGTACAGGCTCATGCCAATCACCAGCATGTTGTCAGGTGAGATCAGCAGGCCCACGGCGCCACACAATACGGCCACAATCGGCAGGGAGAGATCCTTGAAGCTCACGAAAGCTTCAATCACCAAGACCGTGAACAGGGCGATCAGCGCAAATTCCATGCCCTGGATCTCGAAGGGAAGAGCGCTTCCGAACAAGGCTCCAACCAGGCCACCGCCGACCCAGCCGACCTGCAGCAGACTCTGCACTGCCAGCACGCGAGCCGTCGACCACCGCGCATCGCGCCGGGCTGCGAGGATCGCATACGTCTCGTCCGTCAGTGCATAGATGCCATATGCCTTAGCCAACCACCCACGCACATGGGCTATGGGGTAGTTCAGAGCGTAGAAGGCATGGCGAAAGTTCACCAAAAATCCGTATAGCGCTGCGCTCAGCGGACCCACACCGCCCGTGACCAGTGAGACAGCCAAGAACTCCATCGAGCCCGCGTAGATGACGAATGAGAAAATCGGCGTCCACCACCATGCAAAGCCGACCTGCGTAATCAGCAGGCCAAAGGCCAGACCCAGCGGCACCATGCCCAAGGCGACCGGCCAGGCGTCGGCGATCCCGGCGCGCCAGTCGCGGTGCGGGTTGCGGCGGTGCACGCTACGGTGCGAGTTGTCTGCGCCCATTTAATTACGCTCTGGGTGGCTCGCCCATGTCACGAACAGGTTGTCGGGGAAGGGGCGCTGCTTCATCAATTGACGCCACGTCTCCGCAGGTCTTTCCGTGAAAACATCCTCGGCGGTTGCGGCCTGCACACCAACGAGCCCGGCATCCACCCAATTACGCAAGTCCTGCAGATCCAGCTGCACATAGCTATGGAAAAGCCTTAAGCCCCGCAGCATGGAGGGGTCCACGTGGCCAACGACCTCCGCGACTTGTTCATCCACGCTCGGCGCTTCTTCGGCAGTGCTGACCAGCAGGAATTGGCCGCGCTTTCCGAAACGTGTGGGGGCGGAGGCGGTGGTGGCGTCAAGTTCCAAACGATCCACATCTAGCAGGCCAACCGCGAGCACAACAGGTTCGTTGTTGCCGCCAATGAAGAAAACCTTTGGCTTGGTGAGCTTGTCCGCGAGAGCGGGGAGGTGATTGGCGGCGGCTTCGCTACTCATGAGGCCTAACTGGACTGCCACAATGGTGCCGCCAGCATCTTCAGAGTCGCCCTGGACCTCCAACACCAGCAGTGCATCCGCGCCAGGCAATCCCGGTTCGGCCAGCACCCCCGGCGCATTGCCGAAGACGGACATGTATTTCTGCAGGTCCTCGGCGGTTGCGTCGATAGATTCGACGTATCCTGCGGGATCCACGACGGTGGCCGGGGATTGGAAGATAACGTCTCCGGGTTGCACGTCGAACGGCAGGTTGGCGTTCAGTTCTTGCTGGTCAGCGTTCACGTCTGCGATCTGCCTTTCTGGGCTTAGTCATTCTGCGCTCAGTCATTGTGCGCTCAGTCATTCTGGGCAGCCCACCATTCCTGCAGTGCGGCGACGGCGTCGTCATGATCCATCGGCCCGCGATCCAACCGCAGCTCCTTCAGGTACGCCCACGCCTTGCCCACATCAGGGCCAGGTTTGAGGTTCAGGATCTGCATGATCTCGTTGCCGTCCAAGTCGGGGCGGACGGCGGCGAGGTCCTCTTGTTCCTGCAGCTGTTCAATGCGCTTTTCCAAGTTATCGTAGGTGCGCTGCAGCCTCTGGGCTTTCCGCTGGTTTCGGGTTGTGCAGTCCGCACGGACCAGCAAGTGCAGCAGCGGCAGCAGTTCGCCTGCGTCGTTGACGTACCGGCGCACCGCCGAGTCGGTCCAGGTGGATTCGTTGTTATCCTTTTCGCCCGCGCCACGGCGGGCGTCCTGGTTTTGGCCTTTGCCCTGGTTATCTGCGTAACCGTGGAAACGCATGTGCAGGAACACCAGCTGTCCAATGTCTTGAACATGCTGCTTGGAGTACTTGAGCTTCCGCAGGCGACGTCGGGTGATGCGCGCTCCAACGACCTCGTGTTGGTGGAAGGTCACCGCCCCGGATTCGGTAAAAGCCCTGGTATCCGGCTTGCCAATATCATGCAGCAATGCCGCCATGCGCAGTTCCAGCGAAGGCTCCAGGCCGCGTTCCGCCTCCAGATTCACGGCGTTGCGCAGCACCTTTAGCGAATGCCAGTAGACGTCCTTGTGCTGGCGGTGCTCGTCCTGCGTGAGCTTCAATGCAGGCAGTTCCGGTAACACGTGATCAGCCAGCCCAGTCTCGACCATTAGATCCAGACCCACCCACGGCGCGGCCCCGAGCATCAGCTTGTTCAGTTCCACAGCCACACGCTCGACGGTGATGCGGTTTATCTGCTCGCTCATCGCCGTCATCGCTTGCTGTACTCGTTTGGTGACGCCGAACTCCAGCTGCGAGACGAACCGGCATGCGCGGAGCATACGCAGTGGGTCGTCGTTGAAACTGATCTCTGGGCTGTCCGGGGTGTCTAGCACTCCGGCCTGCAGGTCTTCGAGTCCGTTCAGGGGGTCGCGGAGCTGGTGGTTGCCGTCGGGGGAAAGCTCCAGTGCGATGGCGTTGGCACGGAAGTCCCGGCGGATGAGGTCTCCGTCGAGGCTGTCGCCGAAGGATACTTCGGGGTTGCGGGACTGGCCGTCATACTGGTCGGCGCGGAAGGTGGTGATCTCTAGGATCTGGCCCTTGACCAGTGCAGATACCGTGCCGTATTCAATACCCGTGTCCCACACGGTTTCTGCCAGCGGCGTGACGATATCGACGATTGCCTGCGGCCGGGCGTCGGTAGTGAAGTCCAGGTCGTGGGAGAGGCGCCCCAGCAGGGCGTCGCGCACCGACCCGCCGACGAGATAGAGGCTATGCCCGGCCTCGTTGAAGGCCTGCGTAAGTGGCAGCAGGTCGCGGTCGAGCGCGCGCAGGGAGGTGAAGGCCTCCTGCAGCATGCCGTCGATGGTTCGCTGATTTGCTGCGGTATCGGCTGGCTGTTCCTGTTGTGCCGGGTGTGTCGAGTATGTCCGGTGTGTCAGCTTTGCCTGATGTGCTGGCTGTGCCTGTTGTGCTGAACCGGTCTGCGCACCCGACTGCACAGGACGCTTGCTGGAAGGGGAGTGGGCGGGGTTTGTCACGCTGCCAGATTCTACTAGCCCGCGGTACGGAGCCAACCAGCCCCTAGCTTCCACACCTCACAAGTCCCAAAGCAGTCCCACAACAGCCCCAAAGCAGTCCCAAAGCAGTCCCAGATGTCGCTAGATCAGGAATGTGAAAGCCGGAATCCGGATCTCCAAAAATTCACAACTCTCTGACCTGCACTAATGCAAGGTCGACATTGGTTGTCAATAACAGATTCCCGTTCTAACGACATTTGGCCTCACAGTTGACCACCCAGCCTGCGGATACCTCTCCATCGCTGGTTACATATTCAGTTCCACATTGTGCAGTTAACCGGCTATCGTTATCAGAATGAGTGGAAACGACAGCACCGGAAACGGCACGCCCCGCCGCCGGCGCCGCCGTTCAAGAAGAAGGTCGCGCTCCGGCGGCGGCCAAAGCCAAAACAACCGCAATAACCAGGGCAAAGGCTCCAATAACAACCAGCCAAATAACAGCCAGCCCAACAGAAACCAGCCCAGCAAAAACAAAAACAAGGGCAAAGGCAAAAACCAGTCGCGACGCGGACGTGGCTCCGGCTCCAACAACCGCCGCCACAGCTCAAGGCCTAATTCCTTCGACGAGCACTCCAACCTGCCGACTTCCGTGGAAACCTCCGCGGGCGGCCTCGTGCTCTCTGGCCTGGCCGAAGCTGTGCAGACCAACGGCGACGTCGACTTTTCTTCGATTTACGTAGCTCTGATCGGCCGTCTAGATCGCCGGGGCAGGTTGCTGTGGTCCATGCCAAAGGGCCACATTGAGCCGGACGAATCCCAGCACGCCACCGCCGAACGCGAAGTGTGGGAGGAAACAGGCGTCGCCGGCAAGGTCATCGCAGACCTTGGAACCATCGACTATTGGTTCGTGTCTGAGGGCATCCGCATCCACAAAACCGTCCACCACCACCTGCTCCGCTATGTCGATGGTGACCTCAATGACGAGGATCCCGAGGTCACCGAGGTTCGCTGGTTGCCGGTCAACCGCCTTATCGAACACCTTGCGTATGCTGACGAGCGTCGCCTTGCCCGGCAGGCTTTCGATAGCCTGGCCGATCTCGCCCGCGCAGAGGCCGACGCTGGCCGTGCCACGCCACGCTAAAGAATCGACAAGGTCGGACTGCTAGAACTAGTAGTACTAAATAGAAGTACTTAAGTAAGCATGTAATCGTGCAAAAGGTGAGCGCAATGTCTAGATTCCCCCATGCCTGCATGGCGTTTGGTGTTTCTGTCGCGCTCTGCGGACTCTCCGCCCTCCCGGTCGCCCCGGCAGTTGCGAACCCTATTTCTGACGCCACCTCGGCTCCCGCCACCCACACCTCAGCCCAAGGCGTCGAATCTGCAGCCCAAGGAGCGGACTCCGCGAACCGGTCACAACCCACCACCGCCCCGGATCCGATGAACCCCGAGGCTCGCGACGATACCTACTGGGCCAATCCGCTGGCCCGTGCGACAGACCCGCAACAGGACGTGAACCTGGAGATCACAGGTATCGACACCGCTCCAGCCGATCAAACCAACCCAAGTGCGTCGAGCAATCCCAGCAGCTCCGCCAACCAGATCTACACCCTGCGCATCCGCAATGACCGCTCGCACGCCCTGAGCAACCTCTCGCTCACGCTGTACTACCGCACGGCTGCTACCGCCGCCGAAGTCCGCGTCGCACAGCTCGCTAACCAGGGCGAATACTCCCTCAGCAGCCAGCCTTTACAACTCGAAGGCACCCTCAGCCCCGGCGAGACTCGCGAAATCAAGATCTCGTTGCCTGTCGGAAAAGCTGCAGGAGAGGCTGGATCCGCTGATTCTGATGACGCCTCCTCGGCTCAACCGCTCAGCATTCCCGCAGACGCTTTTCGTGAACCCGGCGCTTATCCCCTGTTGTTTAGCCTAAGTGGTCAGGATACGAACCCGGAAGCTGCCAACGAAGGGGGTGTGCAATACCTGGCGGTGGCGCGCACCACTCTTAGCGTGGGGGCGTCAAAAAGAACGGAGGAACAGCCCAGCTCTCCGGTGACCGTCGTGTATCCGCTGGCCGGGCCTACGTATATGGCGGCCGGACAGACGGGTGACGCGCCCAAGCGCCGGCCCGCGTTTGTCACAAAGGACGTGCTGGCCAAGGAGGTCGCCGAGGGCGGCAGACTGCGTGGCCTGCTGGATGCCTACCGTGAAGCGAAGTCGAAGAAGCTCAAGCAAGCGACGTGTATTGCGATCGATCCGGAGCTGCTGGATACCGTGAACCGGCTGGCAGAGGGTTACTTTGTGGGCGAGCGCACACCCGACCCGGTAGAGGAACAGAAACGTCTGCGCGACTCCTGGGACGAGATTTTAGGCGGCAAAGACATCAACGCCCAGCAGATGCCCGGCAATGCAGATGCGAAGAAATGGATTACTGACCTGCGGGAAGTCGTGCAGGGAAACTGCTCAGTGGCATTGCCCTATGCGGGGGCTGACATTAACGCTTTGGAGCAGGTCGATTCTGACTGGCTCCGAGTGCGTGGGCTCGGCATGGGTGCCGGGGTAATCCAACGAATCCTGGGTGTGGTGCCGACGCAGAACGTGGTGATTCCCGATGCTGGCTACGTGTCCCCGGAGGCGCAGAAGATTCTGGCGGCGGGCATCAGCAAGACGCCGGAAGGCGCGGAGCCTGTGGAGTCCGACGAATCGCGACGCTTTGAGCAGACCGTGCAAGGCGAACCGGCTATTCCATCTGCTGGGCATGTCACTGCGCTGGTGGCGGAGAATACCGTCAACGTCGAGTCCCCGGCGTTGCCGCCGGAGGCAACGTCCGCGGCTGACCCGAACCAGCCCGACCAGTCCAGCCAGCCCGGCCAGCAGCCCAACGAACACCAGCAGCCGAGCGCCGAGGACAATGCATGGAACCAGCGCCTGGTTAATCTTCCCGGCGCGACTCTCAAGAGTGGGAGTACCTCTGCTACCGCCACCGCCCTGACGTATTCTGCGGATCTTGGCACGGTGCTCAAGGCAATGGGTGAGCACCCGGAAGTTGCGGCTTATTCAAACCCTGAGCTGCGCTTTAACCTCAGCGACGACAGTTCCGCTTCCCGCCTCGCCACGGCTCAGGCTGTGCTGGATCTGGAACTCGACTCCGGGCGTCCCACCATGGCCGTCCCGCCCGCTGCATGGTCCGTCAATAAGAACCAAGCTGCCGGCTTCCTACAGACGATCAGCCAGCATCTGGAGAACAGCTCTGCTCGTCCCGCGCCGCTGCCGGAGGCCGTACAACCTCGGGGTATCGACATTGCCCGGGTGGCTTCTGGCACCACGACGGTGCCATACACCGACCCTGGCGAGTACTCTTCGCCATATCTCGACACCCTGACGGATGCGACCCGCAAGCTGCGGGAGCTAACGCTCTTTATGCAGAACGATTCCACCATTGCGCTGACCCGCGAGGGCTTCACCAGCCCATTGTTTGCCGATTTGCTGCGTGGCGTAACCACTTATCGCAAGCGTGAACGCCACTATGCCGAAGTGCAGCGTGGGGAACTCAGCACCAAGCTAGGTCGTGTGGAGCAGGTCACCACGCAATTGCGCCGTTCGATCTCTCTGCTGCCACCAGGCAACGTCTTCACCCGCACCTCCGATTCCTCACCGTTGCTTGTCGTTGCGCGCAACGGACTGCCCCTGCCTGTGACGGCCGAGGTTGATTATCGTTCTGACGCCAACACGGATGTCACCGTTCATGTGGATTCCACGGCCTCGCCGATGATCCCGGCGAAGGGCTCCATCACTTGGTCGCTGACCACAGATATCGCGGACACATCCCAGCAGGTCAACCTCTCTTTATGGCTGGCGACGACGAAACAGGACGGAACTGCGGATCTGCAGGAGGGCACCCGCATTTCAGATCCTGTGGAGCTGCGCGTGCAGTCCGTCCCCGGTCTTTCCACGCGTAGCGTAGCGATCATCGGCATTCTCCTACTGGGCATCGGCATGGCGGGCAAGTTCTTGTGGAATCGCCGCAGCGGACGGGGCGGAGGAGATCTCAGCCCTAAGCCGCTGGAACGCGTTGCTCGCCCAGTAGAGGGCGAACAAAACTAGACACGCCCACTTCTCCGTTAGGCAATATACGGCTGGTGCATAAAGATGGAGTAGTGACTTCTGAGCAAGAGAGGGAAGACCTACCAGCTAGCCCCTCGGCTGGGCAACGTGGACGTTTCCGCGCAACCCAGCCGCCGGCGCTAGCGCCGAAGAAAGACCGCGCTAAGACTGATGTGTCGGCGGGCGGAGACGGGGCGTCACAAAGCTCCACAGAGGTAAACCCGACCTCCGCTAGTGGCCACGGCGATGTTGCCATGGTTGGTGACCAAGCATCCGGTGCCCACAATGCGGCAGCCGTTGGCGATAGCAACCCGGCCGCAGGCAGCACGGTGAGTGCAACGACCGAGCGCGAAACCAGCCTTCGCACTGCCACAAGCGGCGGCGACCACAGCAGCGACCACAGTAACGACAACAGCGGCAACTACGGTGGCAACGAAAGTGGTGAGCAGGGCAGCGGGCACAGCAACGGGCAGGCCAGCGATCAGAACGATAAGCAAAGTGACGAGCAGATCGTACGCGCTGGCGGCTCTATGGCGATTGCAACGCTGATTAGCCGCATCACGGGCTTCCTGCGCACGGTATTCATTGCCTCGGCGCTGGGTGGCGCGGTGGCCAGTGCGTTCAACACCGCCAACACGCTGCCGAACCTGGTGACCGAGCTGGTTCTCGGTGCCGTGTTGACCTCGCTGGTGGTGCCAGTGCTGGTGCGCGCCGAGAAGGAGGACGCGGATCGCGGCGAGGCCTTCATACGAAGACTTTTGACGCTTACGTTCTCACTGACCGTTGTCATTACCTTGGTCTCCGTGGCGTGTGCACCACTGCTGGTGCGCATGAGTCTGGATTCCGAGGGCCATGTAAATGTCGGCATGTCCACGGCATTTGCCTACCTGGTACTGCCGCAGATCATGTTCTACGCGATGTTCGCGGTGTTCATGGCGATCCTCAATACCAAGGGAGTGTTCAAACCCGGCGCGTGGGCGCCTGTGGTGAACAACGTGGTCACACTCGCGGTGCTGGGACTGTATATGTTCCTGCCGCGGGACACGAAACTGCAGCCGACGGACAATGTGACCATCACGGATCCACACGTCCTGCTGCTGGGCCTGGGCACCACTGCGGGTGTGGTCATGCAGGCACTGATCATGGTGCCTTTCCTGCGCAAGGCCGGCATTAACCTCCGCCCCCTGTGGGGTATCGACGAGCGCCTGAAGTCCTTCGGCGGCATGGCCATCGCCATCGTCGTGTACGTGGCTATCTCCCAGGTCGGCTGGCTGCTCAACAACCGCATCGCCTCCGATACATGGGAGGTCGCGCCGACAATCTACATGCAGGCCTGGCAGCTACTGCAGATGCCCTACGGCGTGATCGGCGTAACGCTACTTACGGCTGTGATGCCGCGCCTGTCCCGCAATGCGGCGGAGGGCGACGACAAGGCTGTGGTGCGCGACCTAACTGTCGCCTCGAAGCTAACGATGCTGGCGATGGTGCCGATCATCGTGTTCTTCACTTGCTTCGGCACGCTGATTTCCGCGGCGCTTTTTGCGTATAAGGAGTTCTCGCTGGATGACGCGAACGTGTTGGGCTGGACCATCAGCTTCTCCGCGTTCACCTTGATTCCCTATGCACTGGTTTTGCTGCACCTGCGCGTGTTCTATGCCCGCGAGGAAGTCTGGACGCCGACCTTCATCATCGCCGGAATTACCGTAACGAAGCTGGCCTTCGCCTACATTGCCCCACAGATCGCCACCGAACCCCGCTTGGTCGTGGTGCTGCTGGGTGCGGCCAACGGCCTGGGCTTCATGGCCGGTGCCATTATTGGCGATCGCCTGCTGCGGCGTTCACTAGGTGATCTACAGTTCCGCAAGGTGACGATGACGGTGCTGTGGGCGCTGGGATCCTCGCTGGTCGGTGCTCTGATCGCCTGGCGCGTAGATGTGGTGCTGGCGCGCTACGCATTCCAGACACTAGCTAACCCCTGGTTTGTTGTCCGCCTGTTTATCGCTGGTGTGCTGTTCCTCGGTGTTACCGGGTTGATCCTCGTGCGCGCCCCACTGCCAGAGATTCAAACTCTGGTGGGCGCTCTGTCGCGCATTCCGGGGTTGTCCCGGGTTCTTCCTTCTCGACGCCCACTCCCCAGCGACGAACAATCCACCGTCGAGGCTGGCCCCCGTCGTCTCTCGCCTCAAGAACTGGCTGCCCGAGAGGCCATTGCTCTGGACCACATGATGGCGGGCGTGGCGCTCCCACCATTGGCAGCTGGCCGGGTGCGCGGCCCACGCCTGGTGCCGGGTGCGCCGCTGCTGGAAGGCCGCTACCGTCTGCTGGCCGACCACGGAGGCTGGTCCGCCGCCCGCTTCTGGCAGGGGCGCGAACTGGCGACGGGCGACATTGTGGGTCTCACGATCATGGATCCGGTGGCCTTTGCCCGTTCGCAGGTGGAACCCGGAGTATCCGTGCCTGTAAACGGCCCGGCAGTGGCCCACGCAAAGGACGAAATGCTGCGTCGCTCGGCCAAACTCAAGCAGTTCGATGCGCCGGGCATGGCGCAGGTCAATCGTGTCATCGACTACGGCAATCTGGTCGTCATCGTTTCCAGTTGGGTACAGGGCTCGCCTCTGACGAAGGTGGCGGAGAGCCAGCCGGAGCCGCTGGCCGCAGCTTTCGCCGTAGCCTCTCTGGCAGATGCTGCCGCACAGGCGGAGGCCAGTGGCACTGCGTTGGGCTTGGATCACCGCGATCGTGTGCGCATCGGCACTGATGGAGCAGCCGTCCTGGCCTTTCCGGGTGTTCTGCCCCACGATGACACGGCACAGGATGCCCACGGCGTGGCCGTCGCACTGCGACTGCTGCTTGAGCATGTCCCGTATGAACAAGTACCGGAGGAGCTCACCCGTATCTACAAGAAGATCCACGAATTCGATGGAGAGAAGGTCGAACCGGAGGATCTGCACAAGGCTGCGAAGAGCCTGCGAGACCTGAAGTCGGGTCAGCTGGCGATCCAGGAAGATCAAACCCCGGATCCAAGTGCTCGTTCTGGTTTCGGCGCCGAGGGCAACCGTCCGGTCGGCATGGCTGCTGCGGCGGCTATCGCTTTCATCTCCGTCGTCATCATCGCTGCTTTGGTCGCAGCAGTGGTCAGTGTCGTCGGCGGCGACCGCAAGGATTCGCCGTTGTCCACCGACTCGCTGCGTCAGGGTGCGCAGGCCGTGCGTGGCGTGGATCCTGCGGATGTCCCTTTGAGCAAGCCGCTCGAGTGGCTCCCCGCCGATGTGGACTGGCCGCTGGATCGACCGGACTTGGCGCGCCTGATTACCGACGGAGATCCGGAGACGTTCTGGCAGTCCAACCCCGCAACTGTGCAGCTCGGAGGCGAGCCTGGCACCACTAAGCCTGGAATCGGACTGCTTATGACGCTGCCAGAGGGTACCGCCCTGTCGCAGGTTCAGCTGCGCGGTCTGACCCGCGGAACCACCATGGAACTGCGATTGGCGACCGCCGACAGCAACGGCAAGTTGGCGTCTCTGGATCAGACTCAGCTGCTCAAGACCGTGAAGGCGGATTCTGCCGACATGACCGTGAACCTCGCCGGTACTGGCAGCGCCAGCGATTCCAACTGGGGCGCGGGTAATACGAGCCGTGGCGCAGACGGTAACGACACCGGAGCATCTGCCGCAGCGGGGGAGGGCGATGGCAACGAGAATGAAAACGAAGAGAGCAATCGAGAAAAAGGTAAGTACGATACCGACAAGGTCAGCGCAGCAAAGGGCAATCGCCTGCTGATCTGGATTACGGGTCTGCCGCTTCCGAAGCCCGCGACGATCAGTGAGGTTTCCGCCGCCGGCAACTGGCTCGACCAGGCGACTTCCGACGAGGACTCCAGCGCTACTCAGCCGACCCAGCCCTCAGAGCAGCGCCAGCCGGCACAGCCAAAACCGTCGGCACAGCCAGCCCAGCCGGCACAGCCGGCACAGTCACGCCAGCCCGCGCAGTCGATTCAACCCGTCGGCTGACCTGCACTGTGGCTAAGCCAAACCCATAGCGCATCAATCCTTTAGCGCATAGCGGCGCCCACCTCAACTGTGAAGTTCACAATGAGGTCGGCGCCGTTTGCAGTTATCCACAGGTTCAGTTCTTTGCCCCCACACTTCATTCAGCACAGAATAAAGTGTGTGACACGGGGGCGGCACGGCTCCGACGTCATACTAAGGGGGAAGATGATGCAGGGGGCGTCACCAAGAAAAACGGCTCATAAACGGCCAACAGAGCAAACCGACCACGAGCTACTACGCGGACATAACGAGGGGCAACCCGGCGCATTTCGTGAACTGATCGACCGCCACCAGCGCACGCTGTGGTGGGCTCTTCGACGGGTGAATGTGCCCGAAGCCCATCAAATGGACGTTTACCAGGAGGGGTTGTTGCGAGTGCACCGCTTTGCCTCGCGCTTTAGTGGAAAACGTTCAGCGAGCGTGAGCACGTGGATGGCCACGATTATGCGCAACGCAGCACTGTCTTACATGCAGCGCTATAACCGTGAGGCCCAACCGGGGCGGGAGGACTTCAGTGAGCGGACGCGGACGCTGCCGGCGCTAGGGGCGCGGGAAGAAGCAACGGTCGCACGGCTGGATGTGCACCGCAGCCTGCGACAGCTATCCCCCGAGATGCGCGACGTGGTGGTACTGACGGAGATCCGGGGACTCAGTGAGGCTCACGCAGCAGCACAGCTAGGCATTCCAATCGGCACCGTGAAATCACGAAAGAACCGCGCGAAGCGGATGATGTGTGAACATCTCGGTGGGGCAGAGGAATACGGAATGGCCGCAGCCGGTTAGACTGGGGTGAACGACATCTTCGACCTCAAAGGATAATCATGAACCAGCCATTCCTGCAGGCCAGCGGTATTCTCAACAGCGATTCAACGGAGGCCGCGAGCGCGGACGCCGGCACCCAGAGTGCGGGCCAGGTTCATGACGTCATCATTATCGGGTCAGGACCCGCAGGCTACACCGCGGCAGTGTACGCAGCGCGTGCCGAGCTGAACCCGGTTGTGTTTGAAGGCGTGGAGTACGGCGGTTTGCTGATGCAGACCACCGAGGTGGAGAACTTCCCCGGCTTCCAGAAGGGCATTATGGGCCCGGATCTTATGGAGGAAATGCGCGCACAGGCCGAGCGCTTCGGTGCTGATCTGCGCCAGGAGGAGGTCGAGAAGGTCGACCTTTCCGGCGAGATCAAGAAGGTGTGGGTCTATGGGGAGGAGTACCAGGCTCGCGCGGTGATTCTGGCTACCGGTGCCGCCCCGCGCTATCTGAACGTTCCCGGCGAGCAGGAGCTGCTGGGGCGCGGTGTATCCGCCTGCGCAACCTGCGATGGTTTCTTCTTCAAGGACAAGCAGATCGCTGTGATCGGTGGTGGCGATTCCGCGATGGAGGAAGCCGACTTCCTTACGAAGTTCGGCGAAAGCGTGACTATCATCCACCGTCGCGATGAATTCCGTGCCTCCAAGATCATGGAGGAGCGCGCCCGTAACAATCCGAAGATCAAGTTCCTGACCAACGCCAAGGTCGTAGAGGTTAAGGGCGACAAGAGCGTAGAAACACTCGTTGTGGAGGATACGCAGACCGGAGAGCGTACGGACGTGCCAATGGATGCGATGTTCGTTGCAATCGGCCACGACCCGCGCACGACGGTCTTCGAAGGCCAGGTGGAACTACAGGACAATGGCTATGTGAAGGTCGAGGAGCCTTCCACCCGCACCAGCCTGCCCGGTGTGTTCGCCGCTGGTGACCTGGTGGATTCCCATTACCAGCAGGCCATTACCGCGGCTGGCTCCGGCTGCCGCGCCGCCCTGGATGCCGAGGCATATCTCGCAGCCCAGTAACGGAACGGTCACATTCGGTCACCTTTAGGTAAATTCCACCGTCTGCGCATAGGATATTTACACGTTGAAGGGTAACCTCCAACCTAATGAGAATGTGCCCCAACCAGGAGTTTTGTCACTCTTATGTCCGAGATTGTGAACGTTACCCAAGCCACCTTCAAGTCCGAGGTAGTGGAATCTAGCCAACCCGTTCTGGTCGACTTTTGGGCCGAATGGTGCCGCCCTTGCCTAGCCATGACGCCCATTCTCGACGAACTGGCGGCTGAGTTCGATGGCAAGGCCACAATTGCCAAGGTCAATATTGATGATGAGCGCATGCTGGGCGCCATGTTCCAGGTGATGTCGATTCCGGCTCTCTTAGTGTTCAAGGATGGCAAGAAGGTCGCCGAGTTTAGTGGCGCCCAAGATAGAGACACTCTTCGAGCTGCCATCGAGAAACAACTTTAAACACGCCTGACCTGCCTATAAGGCAGATTGGCGCAATAGACCCTAGAATTGCACCTATGGCTCGACTCTATTCGCAGGGGAATGCGGTAGTGATCTAGATCACAATAAGAGTGGGCGAGAACAAGGCGAGATCAATACCTCGTCGCACATAACTTAGAACAGCGCTAAGGGTGCTCGACCAGCACCAAAGAGCTTTAGAGAATTGGAGTGTTGAGCCCAGTGGATCGTTTGCTTCTCCACGTCGGAGACCGCAGTCCGCGCGTCGCTGAGGTACGCGGTACCTTGGCACGCTTGGGACTGCTGGAAGGGTACGCGGGGGACGCGACCGGTAGCAAAGCACAGCGCTGGACTAGTGAAGAAGAGGTGTTTGACGAGGTTCTGGCTGAAGCGCTTCGAGCGTTTCAGCAGCAGCGTGGAATCATCGCAGACGGTGCCATTACCCCAGGCACCCTGCGTGCCCTTCGAGAAGCCTCCTACACCTTAGGCGCTCGAGTGCTTTCCCTGCAGAGCAATCAATTTGTCGGCGACGATGTTGCGCAGCTGCAAACACAGCTCCACGACCTCGGCTTTTATACGAGCCGTATCGATGGTCACTTCGGCCCGCGCACGCATTCCGCCGTTGTCAATTATCAGCTGAACTACGGTCTGACTAACGATGGCGTGGTGGGGCCCGACACGCTACGTGCCCTGTCCTATCTAGGACGACGCATTACCGGCGGTTCCCCGCAATCGATCCGGGAAAAGGAACAGATCCGTTCTGCCGGACCCCAACTCACGGGCAAGCGAGTTGTGATTGATCCTGGTCTTGGTGGCGCTGACAAAGGCTATATCGTCGATGGTCCTTATGGGCAGATCTCCGAGGAGGAGATCCTTTGGGACCTTGCGGGCAGGGTAGAAGGGCGCATGATTGCCGCTGGAATGGAGACTATTCTGTCTCGGCCACGATCGGCTAATCCAACGAATCAGGATCGTGCGAACATCGCAAATGCTTTTGGCGCAGATGTCATGATTAGCCTGCGTACCGATATTTACCCTAATGAGAAAGCCAACGGTGCAGCCTCCTTTTACTTTGGTTCGCTGACTGGCTATTCGTCCATGGTGGGTGAAAAGCTCTCCGGTTTTATCCAGCGCGAGATCGTTGCCCGCACCTCATTGCAGAATTGCTACAACCACGGGCAGACGTGGGATATCTTGCGTCTGACGAGTATGCCAACTGTGCAAGTTGTGCCAGGCTATTTGACCAGCCCTCGCGACATGAAGATCCTCAGTGATCCCGCCATGCGTGACACCATCGCTGAAGCGATCGTTGTGGCTGTAAAGCGCCTTTACCTATTGGATAAAGATGTCCACGAGACGGGCACGTTTAGCTTTGTTGAGCTTCTACAGGAAGAGCTTCCGCAGAAGTAGGTTCCCCATTGGGCCAGGTGCTTGTTTGCCTCCGATTACGGTAGATAGCTTTTCAGGTCCATTTACCCTTGCATGATCCTCTTCTGCGAAGTCGCTAAACAAGGAATTATTTCCATTGATTTCAAAGCGATAGCGGGGGAAACGCCGATGGTGTTTTACCACTTTGAAGCCCTCCGCTTCCAATATGTCTTCGGAGAGCATGGGAGCAATATCTAGAACGTCTTCATCCGCGGCGTCATGTACTTCGGCAGCCGCTTCCCATCCCCGATAGGACTCCGGAACATACTTCAGGGATTCTAGGGCGCTGTATTCGCCCTCTTTGTCACCAGCTTGATCGTACTGGCGGCTTACACCTCCTCGATCCGTCTCCGTCACCGAAGCACTGCCCAATTGCCTCGCAAGATCTTCGTCAAAGTCCTCTACACGAGCAAAAGCCTCGACGGCTTTCACGCCACGCCTGTGGGCCTCCGTAATCACCGTATCGATTAGCTGGTGTTCCAGGTAGAGACCCATGTATGGGAGGGCTACATGAACCGTACTCAGCAAGATTGCATCGGGTGAAATTGGCCCAGTTGGAAACTTGGAGATGCCCTGCATATACCGCGCAGGGGCAAAGAACACGGTCGCTGCAGGCACAGAGTGCGTACCCGCGTCTCCAGTGCCCACAAACGCCGTATAGCCGCAGATTCCCCATTCCATCATGACGTTATGCAGCCATAGTTGCTTGTCAAAAAGAGGATCGCAGTTTTCATTCCCCTCCGTGCCGTAGTCAGCTGGGAACGGCCAAAAAGTCGATGTAGCAGCACCTGATTCTAGATCCTCGGAACGCTGAGGGGTTATGGCGCGGATACTTACTTCCACATCTTTTCCTTTCAGCGTTCAGACGATCAATGATGCGCAAGCTGCAGGGTCCTTACTTTCCATAAATCCGAAGGATCCAACAACGTGAATCCTATAGCGCTCATCCCACGGCCGGGCGGAAATGAATAGTTTTCTCAAAGCCGAATCCCCGATGTTTCACGTGAAACATCGGGGATTTCTAACCGAATTCGCATTTCCTAGTATCGATCATCCACGCGTCTGTTTAGCGCACGGCCAGGGTGAGCGGGATCTTCGTCCGCGTAACCCGCCGCGATAACCAGGGCAATTGAGCGATCATCTCGCCCCTCCAGACCAATGGCCTTTTTGACGCCCTCCTCGTTCCATCCAGTGGTAGGGGAGGTAGACAATCCTTGTTCCTGAGCCGCAAGGAGCAAGAACCCGGCCACCAACATTGCATCACGAATACCAATTTCGCGTAGCTTGGACGCAGAGGCGTTGCCATTAAACCCGCGAACCTTTTCCGTTAAATCTGTGCCAAGGATCTCTTCGGCATCCTCCGGAACTACTTCAGACCGTCCTACCACTACGAAGACCACTGGCGCATCTAGGAATTGCTGCTGGCCAGAGGCTTCAAAAATAGCCTCCTTGACACTCTGATCGCGGACAACTACCAGATCTCGCATTTGTGCGTTGAAGGCGCTAGGAGCCTCCAATGCATTCCTCACAACCCGGTCCAGAATCTCATTGCTCAAAGGCTGGTTCTTGAACTTTCGAGTAGCTCGGCGTTGGTCAATTGCTTCAGTCACGCTCAAGGGCATGGGATACCTTTCATTTCAAATATTGGTACTCTGTTAATCCGATGGAGCCCTACTAATGCTATTTGAACTTCAAAAGCTCAATGATCCTGTCGAAATCCTCAGGCCCACCGAACTCAACAACGATCTTTCCCTTCTTCTTCCCCATCTGAACTGAAACCTTGGTTTCAAGCGCATCTGACGCGGTATCTACCCAGTCAGAAACCTCATCCGGAAGCTGTTGAGGCTTTCGGATGGTCTTTTTGGTGTTTAATTCGCCGCTATCGTCCCGGTTGAGCAAAGTGACCGCTTCTTCAGTGGCTCGAACACTCATACCCTCTGTCACAATGCGATTTGCCAAGTTCTCCTGAGCTTCAGCCCCGAGCTTCAAACCCAAGAGCGCTCTGGCATGACCGGCGCTGAGTACACCTGCACCGACTCGTCGCTGTACAGAAACGGGCAACTGCAGTAGACGAATCATATTCGTAATGAGCGGCCGTGAACGTCCGATCTTTCTTGCCAGCTGCTCTTGAGTTACACCGAACTCCTCCATGAGCTGCTGATACGCAGCCGCTTCTTCCAACGGATTGAGTTGTACGCGATGAATATTCTCCAAGAGAGCGTCGCGGAGCATCTCTTCGTCAGCGGTCTCGCGAACGATTGCAGGAATTACGTCGAAGCCTGCGCGACTAGCGGCACGGTATCGGCGTTCACCCATGATGAGTTCATAGGTCGAGTTCTCATTGGGAGCACGACGCACCACAATCGGTTGCATAAGGCCGAACTCCTTGATGGAGTGCACCAACTCTTGTAGCGCTTCTTCATCAAACACTTCACGGGGCTGCTTCGCGTTCGTGCGAATAGCCTCCAGCGGGATCTCTTGGTACGAAGCACCAAAATCCTCCGTCGATGTTTCACGTGAAACATTGTCTTCTGTGTTCGGCTCGTCGAAGCGACCGGAAATTGATCCTCGATTGTTTTGGTGGGCTGCGTTAGAAACATCCGAAGCGTCACTGTGACGTTTCGCACCTATACCTGAGGTACCCCTCTCAACACCTTTTTGAGCAGGTTTTTCCGAGGCAAAATTCTTTACATCATCTGATGTACGAGGCTCGCCCTTCTTAATGCTGCGGGAGGTAGATGGCGTATCCGTAGTGTTGACTTTTGACTGGGGGAACGAAGCGTTATTTTCACCAGCCGCAGTTGTTAAGCCGTTCGCCTCAGACGTAGACCTAGTCGCCGAGCTGTTGCCGAGAACTATGTCTGCGGCACCATCGCCAAGAGACGGTCGAGCTGGCCCAGTCGGGATGAGGGCGGCCAAGCCGCGACCCAACCCACCGCGACGCTGATTGCCAACGGCACTGGGGGAGGGCATTTGTGGCTTTCTATTCCTCGGAGAAGGCATGCGCGGAGTAGCAGTAGCCGCATCTCCGTTTGGATTGTCAGCTGGTTTGCTAGGTTGAGGCATCATCTTCGAGTCATCGACGTTCGAAGGATTCAAAGGCGCTTTGTCATCTTTTGACTTCACTTGTTTGGAGCTCTTCTTAGACAATTTTGAACCCGTTTTATTGTTTTTCCCCACTATTGAACACCCCCGTTGTGGAGTTCTGGGGCAATCCCAATGGGGGCCGTTTCTGGGGATGGAACGTAGTCGCCACGTTCCGCAAATTCCTTAGCCGCGTCATAGTAGGCAAGGGCACCGGGAGCACCGCCATCGTATTGAAGCACGGTCATGTTATAACTTGGCGCCTCGGACACCTTTACGTTGCGAGGTATGTGGTTGTCCAAAACAACCGAGCCGAAATGTGTGCGCACATCATCACTAACGTTCAGTGATAGCTTCGTACGGCCATCATACATGGTTAGGAGTACACCAGAAATATGAAGATTTGGGTTCAGACTCTCACGAATCATGGCGATATTATCGATAAGCTGGGTCACGCCCTCGAGCGCATAGTATTCACACTGAATCGGAATCAGAACCTCATCTACGGCCGCCATGGCGTTAATAGTCAACAGTCCAAGCGACGGGGGACAGTCAATAAAGACGTAGTCAAAACCTTGTTCTTCCAACCATGAGTCATTCAAAGCCGTGGCAAGTCGGTACTCACGACGTACCTCACTAACAAGGTTAATTTCGGCTCCAGCGAGATCAATCGTTGCAGGCACACAGAAGATATTGTCGTTGTCTCTGTTGCCCTGCATAACCTCATCGATAGTCATCTCATTCAAGAGAACCTCGTAACTTGAGGGAGTCCCAGCATGATGAACAGCATCTAACGCAGTGGAGGCGTTTCCCTGCGGATCAAGATCAATAACAAGCACCCTCATACCCATCAGCGCTAAAGACCACGCCAAATTAACGGTAGAAGTCGTCTTACCTACTCCACCCTTTTGATTGGCGATGGTAATCTTTCTGCACTTTGGCGGCTTCGGAAGCTGGTTCCGATTTGGGTTCTTCATTCGCGCCGCTTGTCGAGCTGCGCGACCAATGGGTGTGTCATCCATGTCGATATTCGACATTTACGTCCAATCCTGAAGTCGAGAACCGATGTTTCACGTGAAACATCGGGGTGTACGTAAAGAATAATGCAGCCTGTCCTACGTCTCAACGAGAGCACAAGGCTAGGAATAGGTGGCACGTTCAAGGAGATCATGGCGTACCCCTGAGTCTTTTACCAATATTGAAACTTGAAGGTCTCCAATGAATCGATGCCTATTTCACGCGAGGAATTATGATGACGTGAGTCGGCTCAGCAACCTTAGACTCACCAACCAGCTCAATGGTTCCCTCGCCACCACCGGCCTTTGAAATCTCCTTAGCGTCACGCTGCAATTCCTCTGCAACAGAACCACCCTTCAAGGCTTTCATCGACCCACCGACTCGAACCAGGGGGAGAGACCAACGAGCCAGTTTCCCTAAAGGCGCAACTGCGCGGGAGGTAACTACATCGGCGCCACCAATGGCTCTTACCACATCTGGTTCTTCCGCACGGCCACGGATAACATCGCAACCCAGCTCAAGCTCATCATTGATCTCTTGGAGAAAGTTATAACGACGCAACAGCGGCTCTAGAAGTTGAACCTTAAGATCCGGGCGTGCGATAGCCAACGGTATGCCCGGAAGACCCGCACCAGATCCAACGTCGATCACTCGCTGACCCGGATCGATTACTTCGCCAAGGACTGCAGAGTTAAGAACATGACGTTCCCAGATACGCGGCACCTCTCTCGGACCGAGCAAACCTCTCTCTATCCCGGCAGATGCTAGAAACTCTGCATATACACGAGCGAGGGGAAGCCGATCCCCAAACACGTCCTCGGCTATCGCTGGTGGTTCACCCAACTGAGGGTTGGCAACGGTGGAATCGTCCTGATTCGCCATCTGGGCACTCCTTCAAAAGGTGGGAGGATGGGCATGTTTCACGTGAAACCACGCCGAATGTTTCACGTGAAACATTCAAACTGATGTACTCCGCCCATAATATAGCCACTAGCCGGAACGACAGCACCCGGGAAGGGGAGCAGGGCAAACAAAAAACCGCCACCTCATAGGTGACGGTTCTATAAGTAATTGGCAACGTACAGTAGCGAGCTACTTCCGCTTCTTGCCCTTCTTCTTTGGATTATTCGGACGCGCTCCGACCTTAGGAGCAGAGGTACGCTTCGAAGCGGCAACTGCCTCCTTCTCGGCCTCTTCTTCTGCATCCATCTTCTTGTAGAGGAAGAACTGCTGCAAGTAGGACCACGTCATGTTCGTGACCATGTACAGAGCCAGGCCAACCTGCCATGCGAAACCACCCAGCAGGTAAAGAACCGGCATAACCCAGAGCATGAGTTTCTGCATCATGTCCATCTGCATCTGCATCTGCTGAGCCTTGGGATCATTCCCCTTAGCCGGGGATGCCTTGCGGCGCTTTGCAGCGCGATCCATAGACATGCGTGCGGAGAAGTGCATCAGGACAGACGCTACGAGCATCATCGGCACGACAACAACAATGATGTTGGTCCGCGTAAAATCCACCACGCCATCAGCGGAGAACGCGCGGTAGTTCTGAGGATCCATGGAAATGAAGCCAGAAATCGGGGTACCGAAGATACGCGCATCGAGGAACGATTGAACCTCATCTACTCCGAAGAAATAGTTTGGCGTGTTTCGGGTTTCCTCAACAGACATCCCCAACTGGCCCACACCATTACCGGTACGGTTGAAGGAACGCAGCACGTGGAACAGGCCAAGGAAGATCGGCATCTGCACAAGCATCGGCAGACAGGAAGCCAAAGGGTTAACGCCCATTTCCTTCTGCAACTTGCGCATCTCGATCGCCAGCGTCTGTCGATCATTCTTGTACTTGCGTTGCAGCTCCTGCATTTTCGGCTGCATTTCTTGCATCTTGCGGGACGAGCGCAGCTGATTCGCCATCGGCTTCACCAACAAAATACGGATGGTGAAAACGAGGAACATGATCGCTAGCGCCCACGTGAATCCCGAGTCCGGGCTGAGGACGTAGCTGAACAGCTTATGCCAGAACCACAAAACGCCGGACACTGGATAATAAATAAAATCCATGGCGACTCGAGGTTTCTCCTGATATTGGTCTAGTAAGGCCTATGTTGCTGACGACCCAGCTAGCAGCTCCACAAACGAACAGCCTAACGGTGTCGCCTGCTCCACAGGCGCAAGGGACGACGAGGAGGGACAGGATCCCAACCTCCCGGATGCCATGGCCCACAGCGGGCCAATCGACCTAGCGTAAGTATTGACCCTTTAATCAGACCATGTCGGCCGATAGCGATTAAAGCGTAGTTACTGCACGTAGGTTCAAAACGGCACGTTGGCCCCATTTTAAGGGGTGAAACATAACTTTGGTAACCAAGGATTACTCGGCGAGCCATTCGAGCTCCGAGGCCGCGCTTCCGCGACTTACCCTCGTGCGCGTTAACCGTGCCTTCTGCACCGTCACCGGGGGAAGGCCCGTCGGATGCAGCTACGCACATCACCGACCAACTCCTCAAAGCTTGCCTCGGCGCTCTTCGGCAAAGCGCGGATCACCAAAGTTGTTCCAGCTGGGAAATCCAGTTTGCCTTCATCTAATACAGTCCGAAAGGCATGGCGAATCTTGCGTGATGTATTATGCCTGGTCACAGCGTTTCCAACGGCTTTGGAGACAACCAGTCCCATCCGCGGTCCAGCTGTGGCTGCCTCTTGTAAGGGTGCCGGCAAAGCCTCGGCCCCTTCACCCCCCACTAAAACGTGAACCACCACAGTGCGGCTACCTTTCTTCCGGCCGTTCCGAATCGTCTTCCCAAACAGGGAAGTTGACCGAAGCCGGTGCTTAGGAGCTAGCACTATGGTGGCTCTTTCTTTTAATTGACGCCCCTACGACAATCCACCCCAAGATTCTTGGGGTGGAGGGAACGTCGATGCCTTACTTAGGCAGTGAGGGACTTGCGACCCTTGTTGCGGCGTGCGGAAACGATGGCACGGCCAGCGCGGGTACGCATGCGGGTACGGAAACCGTGCACGCGTGCACGACGACGGTTATTGGGCTGGAAAGTACGCTTGCCCTTAGCCACGGTACTTCACTCCTTAACATTCATTAGCTGTGCGCACACCGCATATGACGACAGCAGGAAGCCCAGCGCTAAAGAAGCTGGGATATTGCTTAGCCAGCGATGCGCCCACAAATTTAAGTGGACAGTTGTACCGGCAATCTCCGAGAAGAATGGCGCCGATACCGGAGGCACCCGATAGGCAGCGTGGTGAACTGCTGCCACATATGGGTTGCCATAGACGAGTCAAGGATACGTGCTGTGACGTAAGTTATCCAAATTTTAGAGACGGCGCCCTCGAAGAGGATGCAGCTGTCTCTAATAAATACTCGTCAGAACATCATTGGATGTCTCCAGAAGGCACCTTCCGGTTTCGACGAAATCAACGGGGTGGAAGTAGGTGTGTAAAGCCTAGATCTAAGTTCGTCAAATGACGATGGACCTTGTGGAAAACTCCCTCACCCCCAAACACTAAACCTTTACTTTACACCCTATTTATGCAGGTAGAGTGAATATTGAGGCTCTGATTAGAGTTATCCACAAGGAGCCTGTACCTTGGGGATAACATGTGAAGAGAAGTTATCCACAGGTGTGCATAACTATGTGCAAATGCAGGATATACGGCATTTCCCACTGTGTACGACGAGGTGAACAACTACATAAAAGAGGGAATTGAGAACCACCGCTGGTTTAACCCCCCGTTTACCTCTACGCCACCCCCGAAAACTCTTACGCTGAAAATAGCCCTGACCCTGGAGCCCCTATGAGCAACTCGAATTTCTCTATCGAGGAACACTTTCCCGACATGTGGGATGCCATCATGCACGATTGGCTCGCGGATAGCTCCTCCGCCAATCCCGACCCCGATCTTCCACCTATCTCCCCCAAACAGCGTTCACTTCTGCGCAAGGTCAAACCGGTGGGGCTTATGGGACGGATCGTCGTGCTTGAAACACCCAATAAGTGGACCAAGGAATCGATCGAAAAAGACCTCATCGATCCCATCAAGCATGTCCTCAAAGCTCGTTTGGATCTTTCCGTCAGCCTTGCGATCACCAGCACGAATGGGGAATCCGTAGAGGCAGAATCAGGGGAACCCAAGCAGGGCACACAGTCTGAGAGTGACACTGAAACGGCAGGCGATATCCACGAAGGGGCGTCAGAAAAAAGTTCGGTAGCTACCGCAGACGACCTATCAACCTTCCAGGTAGAAGCACTGGTTCACCAAGCACAGGAAAAAGACGGCTCGGCGGCGGAGACTGAGGAAGAAGCTGCTCAGCGACGGGAGCACGATGCCGATGCTCTTGCAGGGCAATACGCTGCGACGGAAAACCACATCGATCCGAATCCATCCCCCACACCGACACATTGGACAAATAAGGAACAAGCTCACCGGGTACCGCCGCGACAAAACGTTGCGCCGCAGCCTTCATCGAACTTCAACGACGGGCTGGATGGCGATTCTCTGCTGAACAAGAACTACACGTTCGACAGCTTCGTTGTTGGCTCGTCGAATAACTTCGCCGCCGCCGCCTGCCGGGCTGTTGCAGAAGCACCCGCAAAGGCCTACAACCCTCTGTTTATCTGGGGTGAGTCCGGGTTGGGGAAGACCCACTTGCTGCATGCGATTGGACACTATGCCAAAGAGCTACAGCCAAACATGCGGGTGAAGTACGTGAGTTCCGAAGAGCTGACGAATGACTTCATTAACTCCATCGCCAATGACACTCGTGAATCCTTCAAGCGGCGCTACCGCAATCTAGACATGCTGATCGTTGACGATATCCAGTTCCTTCAGAACAAGGAATCGACGCAGGAGGAGTTCTTCCACACATTCAATGCATTGCACCAGGCAAATAAGCAGATTGTGCTGAGTTCCGACCGACCTCCACGACAGCTGACCACGTTGGAAGATCGCCTGCGCACTCGCTTTGAAGGCGGACTGATTACCGATGTTCAGACTCCGGACCTAGAAACGCGCATTGCGATTCTCACGAAGAAGGCAGAATCCGACAATGTGCAGCTACCCGAGGACGTCAAGGTACTGATCGCGAGCCGCTATGAGAAATCGATTCGTGAGCTCGATGGTGCTTTGATCCGCGTGACGGCCTATTGCGCGCTTAGCCATGAACCGCTGACGGTCGAAACCGCAGAAATTGCGTTACGCGATATTTCGCCAGCCGATCAGGATGTGGAAATTGTTCCTCAGCATGTGATTGAGGTGGTGGCGAACTACTTCAACCTCACCACCGATGAGCTCATAGGCAAGGGTAGGGCCAAGAAGTTTGTGCAGGCTCGGCAGATCGCAATGTATCTCTGCCGAGAACTGACGGATCTTTCTCTGCCGAAGTTGGGAAGTGCTTTCGGCGGACGCGACCACACCACGGTGATGTATGCCGAACGTCGCGTGCGCGAATCCCTGTCGGAGAACAAGAAGGTGTTCGATCAGGTGCAAGAACTCACACAAAAGATCAAGTCCCATGCCCGGGATTAGCCCCGTCGTCTGACCTTTCCACCCCCTATGGAGCGGCCGGGGAGCAAGTTACCCACAGTTTTCCCCAGCTTTACTGAGTTATCCACAAGCAGCCTGGGGATAACTCACGATTCCCTGACCTTTGGTAGACCGGGATTCAATCGAGTTATCCACAATTCCACAACGTTTTCCACAGATGTAATTCCAAACTTGTAATTCAAGGGGTAGCAACGATGTGTCTTAAGAATTCTCGAAATCAGCATGGAGAGTTGGGTGGCTCACACCACAGCCCAATGAACCCTGGGGAAAACTGCGTCTAAACTGGGTAAACAGCAGTGGACAGATTGTGTACAACTCGCAGGGCAACCGAGTTATCCACATTGCAAATGCGTTATTCACAGTTCATCCACCGACGTATCAACATCCGAACCCACGTCCTGACATGCATGGATTAGGGTTTGTGCACAGGATCCACAACACCTACTACGACTGCTATCTCTCTAAATAAAAGGGAATAAACAGAAATAGAGCTTGTGGGTTAATCTTGATCAGACGAACCTCGAGAAGAACGAGACGCTCGAGCACGACGAAGACACGGAAGTTAGATTGAGCATGGATAGCCAGACAGTGAGTTTCATTGTTCCCAAGGATGACTTCGCATCTGCCCTCGGTTGGGTAGCCCGCTCCCTTCCCAGCAAGCCCACCCAACCCATCTTGCGCGGTGTGATGATCGTTGCCGATGACGAGGGATTGGAACTTTCCGGATTCGACCGTGAGGTCTCTACCCGAGTACGCATCAACGCCGAGGTCAACGAGCCCGGAAAGATTCTGGTTGCCGGAAAACTGGCTTCCGATATTGTCGGCTCCCTGCCTAACAAGCCAATCAATATCGAGTTCGATGGCACGACTGTGACTCTGAAAACTGGTAAGTCCAAGTTCGAGCTCCCGGCAATGACGATCGAGGATTATCCAGTACTACCGGATCTGCCGGATGTCACAGGCACTATCGATCCAAACCTCTTTGCTGAATCTATTGCGCAGGTCGCTGTTGCAGCTGGTCGTGATGACACGTTGCCAATGCTTACTGGAGTACACGTAGAAATCGACGGCGAAGATGTGATTATGGTTGCTACCGACCGCTTCCGTCTGGCCGTCCGCAACTTCCAGTGGAATCCCGCTCAGGCTGATGCGCAGGCAAAGCTATTGATTCCAGCTCGGACTCTGGCAGATACCGCCCGTTCCATGGATCCGGCCAACACGGATCCAATCGAGATTGCCGTCGGTACAGGCGAAGATATTGGTGCAGATGGCCTTCTGGGTATTTCCACTGAATCGCGTCACACCACGACACGCCTGTTGGATGCAGAATTCCCGAAGTTCCGCCCACTGCTGCCTAAGACGCACACGGCTTTGGCAAGTGTGGAAATTGCTCCTCTGCAAGAGGCCATCAAGCGCGTCTCCATCGTCGCTGAGCGGAACTCGCAGATTCGGATGGATTTCAAGGACAACACCGTTACGCTCTCTGCAGGCGGTAGCGATGTTGGCTCCGCAACGGAAACCTTGGATTGTGCTTTTGCCGGCGAACCACTGGTTATTGCCTTTAACCCCAGTTACCTCAAGGAGGGGCTGGCGGCCATCCACACTCCGCGCGTGGTCTTCGGTTTCACCATGGCTTCTCGACCCGCGATTCTTCTCCCCGATCCAGGCGAGTTGCCGGAAGCAGACGCTGAGGGGAACTTCGCTACCCCGGAAACGGACTTCACCTACCTGCTGATGCCAGTGCGCCTGCCGGGCTGATCCCGAAATTACGAAAACCAAGGCAAGCCTTTAGCTAACTGTGTACGTCTCCAATCTCCGTCTGAGCAATTACAGGTCGTGGGAGGAACTCGACCTGCAGCTTAGCCCTGGTATTACGATCTTCTCTGGGCCCAATGGCTACGGAAAGACCAATATCGTTGAGGCACTCGGTTACCTTGCACACCTCAGTTCCCACCGTGTGAACTCGGACGCAGCCCTTGTGCGACGCGGTGAAGACATCGCCAATGTGTCCGCCACGGCCGTGAACAATGGCCGCGAACTCACAGCCCACCTCGCCATTCGCGCTCGGGGTTCGAATCGCGCTCACATTAATCGCACGGCCATGAAATCCCCCCGTGATCTGCTGGGTGTGGTGCGAACGACGTTGTTCTCGCCAGAAGACCTGGCCTTGATTAGAGGCGAGCCGGAGCAACGTCGCCATTTCTTGGACACAATCATGATTGCCCGCTACCCGCGCCTGGCGGCGGTTAAGGCGGACTATGATAAAGCTCTACGACAGCGCAATGCACTTCTCCGGCAGTCTGCTTTTGCCCTGCGCCTTGTTGTCGGTGCTCCGAAGGGAGCTAGCCACAACCTATCCGAGGAGATCAAGGCCGACGCGGAATCTGCGTTGGCCACCCTTGATGTCTGGGATAGCCAATTGGCCGCATTGGGTGGACAGATCATGTCTGCACGCGTGCAAATCGTCCACGATCTAGCTCCACATTTGCAGCAGACCTACCAATCGTTGGCACCACAGTCGCGTCCGGCGCACATGTCCTATACGTCCACCATCGACGCGGAGTTGACCGAACTGGGAATTCATCTAGGTGTGAGCGAACCCGACCAGCCCACCGCATTGCTTAGCCCGGAGATTGCCGAGGCTACCTTGCTGCAAGCCTTCGCCACGAAGCGTCCCCAGGAGGTCGAGCGTGGTACCACACTTCTTGGCCCCCACCGCGATGACGTTAACCTGATGCTGGGTCATCAACCGGCGAAGGGATACGCATCTCATGGTGAATCATGGTCTTTTGCTCTTTCGCTGCGCCTCGCTGCGTTTTTTATGCAGCGCGGTGATGGGGTCGAGCCCGTCGTTATTCTCGATGATGTTTTTGCGGAACTCGATGCTTCTCGACGCCACCATCTCGTCAACCTCATCTCCAGCGCTGAGCAAGTGTTGATCACGGCGGCAGTGGATGAGGACATTCCCGAGGCCTTGCGGGATGTTGCGCAGATTTACACTATTGAGGAGTTGAAAGCTCAACCTCAAGAAGTGTCTGACAAAGCGGTGAAGGGTGGCGAAGACAGTGTCGATTGATCCTGTTGCGCAAGCCCTCGATGCTATGAAACAGGCGGGCGGTTCTCCCCAGGCCGAGTTGCCGATGGTGGCGTCACCACGAAAAAAGAAGAAGAAAACACCGGGTGGGCCGACAAGATACAAGACCCGAATGGATGGCCGATTAGATCGCAGCTATCGGGATCCGAAGCGTTTTGGCTCGTTGATTGGGTTAGAGATCAAACGGCAAGGTTGGCAGCAGCGAGTAAGCGTTGCCAGGATTATGAATGCATGGCCAGAGCTTGTGGGTGACAAAATTGCCGAACACACTCGGCCTGTGCGCTATGAAGAGGACTCGCAGGTGCTGGTAATTGAGTGCGATTCGACTCCGTGGACTACCCAGCTGCGTTATATGCAGACTGTGATTCTGCAGGCGATCGCGAAGCGTGCAGGGGAGGATGTGGTGGCTCAACTTCGCATTGTGGGTCCCAATATTCAGAGGCCGAAGTATGGCAAGCTCCGCGTGCAGGGGCGGGGGCCACGGGATGACTTCGGATAAGTCAGTTGGGAGTATCAACTGATTCTGAATGGCCCAAACGGCCTGTCCAATGGCACCTTTTGGCCTCCAACGCGCTAGAATAGGGTGGTTATTTACGCGCGAGAGAAGGAGTTTGACCCACCGTGGCTGAACCACAGAAGCAGAGCGACTACGGCGCGAATTCGATTACGATCCTCGAAGGCCTGGAGGCCGTTCGAAAGCGCCCCGGCATGTACATCGGTTCCACCGGTGAGCGTGGCTTGCACCACCTGGTGTGGGAAGTTGTGGACAACTCGGTCGACGAGGCCATGGCAGGTTATGCCAAGGAAGTTAGCGTAACGCTATTGGCCGACGGTGGCGTAGAGGTCATCGACGATGGCCGTGGTATCCCGGTGGAGGATCACCCGACCGGCCCGCCGACCGTGCAGGTAGTTATGACGCAGCTGCACGCAGGCGGCAAGTTCGACTCGGACTCTTATGCAGTATCCGGTGGTCTACACGGTGTGGGTATTTCAGTGGTTAACGCCCTGTCCACTCACATGGAGACCGAGATTAAGCGCGATGGCTACCTGTGGCTCCAGAACTTCAACGCGGCTGTGCCTGAGGAGTTGCAGCGCGTAAAAAAGGCTCGGGGCACCGGCACGACACAGCGATTCTGGCCGGATCCAGAGATTTTTGAAACCGTTGAGTTCAACTTCGACACGGTGGCTAAGCGCCTGCAGGAGATGGCTTTCCTAAATAAGGGTCTGACCATCAAGTTGACTGATGAGCGCGAACATCTTGAGGACGATGAGGAGCTGGAGAGCGCAGCAGAGGATGCCGCAGCTCCAAAGTCCGCGGAGGAGAAGGCTGCAGAGGCTGAAAAGAAGAAGGGGCCGCGCACCCGCGTATTCCACTACCCAGAGGGTCTGAAGGATTACGTTGCGTACATCAACCGGAAGCGCACCGCGATCCACCCGACGATTGTTTCCTTCGAAGCGGTCGGCGAGGATCACGAGGTTGAGGTTGCCCTGCAGTGGAACAGTGGATTTAGCCAGTCTGTTCACACTTTCGCTAACACCATCAATACTTTTGAGGGCGGTACCCACGAGGAAGGTTTCCGCGCGGCCTTGACCTCGTTGATGAACCGTTATGCTCGTGATCACAAGCTGCTGAAGGCAAAGGATCCGAAGCTCAGCGGTGATGATGTGCGCGAAGGTCTAGCAGCCGTCATTTCCGTTCGCGTTGGCGACCCGCAGTTCGAGGGTCAGACGAAAACCAAGCTTGGAAACACCGAAATCAAGGGCTTTGTGCAGAAGGCTGTGAACGAGCACCTGGCCGATTGGTTGGATGCGAACCCAGCAGAGGCAAAGGCCATCATCGACAAGGCAGTCGCTTCTGCCCACGCACGCGATGCCGCACGCAAGGCTCGCGACATGGTGCGCCGCAAGTCGGCCTCCGATATCGGTGGCCTGCCGGGCAAGTTGGCCGATTGCCGTTCGCGTGACCCGAAGCTCAGCGAGCTGTACATCGTGGAGGGTGACTCTGCAGGTGGTTCCGCTAAGTCCGGCCGCGATTCCATGTACCAGGCCATCCTGCCGCTACGCGGCAAGATCCTGAACGTGGAAAAGGCACGCATGGATAAGGTGCTGAAGAACAATGAGGTTCAGGCCATCATTACGGCTTTGGGCACCGGTATTCACGACGAGTTCGATATTAAAAAGCTGCGCTATCACAAGATCGTGCTGATGGCCGACGCCGATGTGGATGGCCAGCACATCGCCACCCTGCTGCTGACCCTGCTGTTCCGCTTTATGCGTCCTCTGGTGGAGGAGGGCTACGTGTACCTGGCCCAGCCGCCGCTGTACAAATTGAAATGGGCTAAGGGCGAGCCGGGCTTTGCCTTTAGTGATCGCGAGCGTGACGAGCAGTTGGAAGAAGGCTTGGCACAGGGACGCAAGATCAACAAGGATGACGGCATCCAGCGCTACAAGGGTCTGGGCGAGATGAACGCCAAGGAGCTGTGGGAGACCACCATGGATCCGACGGTACGTACGCTGCGCCGCGTGGATCTGGAAGATGCTGCTGCCGCCGATGAGATCTTCAGCGTGCTGATGGGTGATGATGTTGTGGCACGCCGCAGCTTCATCACTAAGAACGCCCGCGACGTGCGCTTCCTGGACGTTTAGCTCCAGCCCGCATCGCCGAAGCGGTAGTGGATTTGCGCCGTCACCTCACCGAGGCCATCACGAACGCCCACCGAAATGGTGAGCGTGAACAGGCCATCGCCTGAATACCCCGCGACGTGCGCTTATTTGTTGTTTAATCGAATGTTGTGAGCGATTCGAAACCCCAAGCGAAGTACACTTCCACGCCGGCACGTCGCCAGCCCACTCTGGTGCCAGTCACGATGGCCGACGACTCAACCTCGCAGATGCGTATCTTCCTGCCCGGCACCCCACGGGTAGGGGAGAAGGTTGTTAATGACGCCACCGCCTCCAGCTCCGCTGAGAATCCCGAGCAGGATCTGGTGAATGCTGGGTGGGATCGTACTCGTCCCCTCATTGTGATCTGGCCTGGTTTTGGAATGGGCGCGCGGTACTACGACCCCATTGCATGGGAGCTGGCCGACCGCGGCTATGCGGTGATCTCCGGTGAACTGCGCGGCCAGGGTACATCTACGGCGGTAGCCACTCGGAAGCATAAGTGGGGTTATCACCACCTGGCCTCTGGGGATTATCCCCGAACGATCCGCGCCGCAAAGGAAGCGTTGGGCGTCAATATGAATCACCCGACGCTTATGCTGTGCCATTCGATGGGTGGACAGATCGGCTCGCTGTTCCTAGCTAGGCCTGAAGCTAAGGAGCTGGGGATTCACGGCATGATGGGTGTCGGCTCTGGAACGCCTTACTACCGGGGCTTTAAGGGGAAGCAATACGCGCGATTGCGTTTCGGAACGTACCAGATCATGCTGAATATTCTGTTATTCGGCTATCAGCCTGCGGGTTTTTTGGACCTAGCGGGTTATGGGCGTCAGTCCGGCGTGCAGTTGCGCGAGTGGTTCCGCTATGGGCACACCAACCGTCTGCACAAACTGGCGGATCAGGATATGGATTACGAAGAAGCTAAGAAAGCTGTTCGTATTCCTGTCTTGCTCACCCGCTGTACGAATGACGAGGACTGCCCACTTGCTTCCGCAGAACACCTGGGGGCAGAGTTGCCTGCGGACATGGTGACGATTGAGGAACTCGACGCGCGGCTGGGACACAATCGCTGGGCGCGTGAACCGCAGGTAGTGTCGGATCGGCTGGAGACGTTCTGGCGCGAGATCTCCGCCTAGGAGGTAAAACAAAACCCGCGCTCCCGGTAGGAGAGCACGGGTTTTAGTAGGAGAGTTCTTTATGCCTCGCGGCGGGAGAACATCATCCAAGCACCCGCGATCATGGAGATCAGAGCCAGACCAGCCAGGATGGAGATCTCCGGCTTAACACCGGTGTTAGCCAGCTGAACATTGCGCTCAGCGGCCGGAGCTTCAGCGGCAGGTGCGTCTGCGGCCGGAGCTTCAGCGGCAGGTGCGTCTGCGGCCGGAGCTTCAGCGGCAGGTGCGTCTGCGGCCGGAGCCTCTTCACCCTTCATGTCGCCCTCGCCCTTCGGAGCCTCAGCCTTGGCGTCGTCCTTCTTCTCACCCTTAGGTGCTTCAGCCTTGGCGTCGTCCTTCTTCTCGTCCTTCTTTTCCTCGGCCTTGTCGCCGGCGTTGCCCAGGACTGCACCCAGAACGCCCAGGCCGACGATGGCGCCGCCGACGCCAGCAGCGATCTTGTTTTCCTTGCTCATGTTGGAGGAGCCGTTTGCGCCGTCCTGGTTGTTGTCGTCGTTGACCGGGTCGTTTGCGCCGTTCTCGCCCGGAGCTTCCGGAGTGCCGGTGCCACCCTCAGCTGGAGCTTCCGGAGTGCCGGTGCCGCCCTCAGCGGTCTGAGCGTTAGCGACAGGGGTCAGCAGGGCTGCGGAAGCCAGTGCGGCAGCAGCGGCGGTAGCGGTGATCTTCTTGGACAGCTTCATGTCATTCTCCTGTGTTTTCGTGTGTAGCCGAGATGTGGCATTGGGGGTGAAACGTTTGACATTTTTAAAATAATCTTTGCCAAGGTATTTAGCAGTGCTAAGAATTACAAAAGTGCCTCTTCAGGCCGATTTATAAACACTTGCTCACGGAATAAGCTGGTCAGCGCGATCTTGCATATATACGCAAATGTTGACAACAATCACTTTGATTTACCCCCGTATGGAGGAGTGAAAAGGCCTTTCCCTAGAAAGTCATCTTTCGCGGCGACCCCTGGGAATACATAGAAGTACCCACCTCCATACGGGCGGATGTAATCCGCCAAAGGCTCGCCCTCGAGCCGCTTTTGCACGGTAATAAACTGCCGCTGAAGATCCTGCTGAAAGCACACAAACACCAAACCTACGTCCAGCGTGCCATTGTCCAACACGCCGTTGTCATAGTTATAGGCGCGCCGGAGCATCAACTGGTTCGCTGTCTCCTCGGTGCGTGGGTTTGCTAGGCGAATGTGTGCATCCACCGGAATCACATCACCTGTAGGGTCATCGAGGTAGTTTGGCTCCTCCCACTCGTCGCCACCGGAAAGCGGTCCGCCGCTGAATCGTTCGCGACCGAAGATCTGCTCCTGTTCCGCGATGGAAATGCGATCCCAGAACTCCGTCAGCATCACAATTAGACGCACGGCCATGTAGCTGCCACCGGCTGCCCACTTCGGCTCGTCGGTGCCTGCCCACACCAACTCATCGTGCTGTTCGGGCTTCGGGTTGACGATTCCATCCTTAAACCCCAGGTGGTTGCGTTGGGTACCGCTCGGACGCGGCGGGTTTTGGTATCCCGACTGGCGCCACCGCACCGCCATCGCCCCGCGCGTGTGGCGCAGAATGTCGCGGAGCGCGTGCATTGCCGTGTCCCGGTTGTGTGCACAAATCTGGATCACCAGGTCGCCGTGACAATAAGCGGGATCCAGGGAGTCGTCAGCGAAGGCTTTCATGGTCTTGAGGTGTTTCGGCTTGTTGGCCTTCAACCCGAAGCGTTCGTCGAATAGTGTTGCACCTGCCCCGAGCGTGATCGTCAGTCCGTCCACCGGCACGTCCTCGCCCAGCTCCCCGGAATCCGTCGCTGGGTATGCGATCCCATCAGGCGCCGCCGGCCCACCGGTGGTCAGCACGCGCGCCCGCTTGGTGATTGTCTGCAGCAGGTTCTTTAGCCCCTCGCGTCCCTCCGCGAGTACATCTAAACCGCAGATAATCAGCTCTTTTTGCGGTGGAGTAATCACGCCCTGCTGGTGCTCGCCTTCAAACGGATAGTCGGGCAGATCGTCGTCGTTGTCGTGGTATTCCTCGGCGGTGGCGCCGGTTTTTGCAAGGGTAGTGACGCCACCCACTCCAGCCAAGCCAAGCATTCCGCCCAACATTGTGCGCCTCGAAACCCGGGCGCCTCCGGGGCGGTTTTTCTGCTCGCCGTGGTCGTCTGCGGTGGCACGGGAATGAAAAGGACAGTTCACTACATCCTCCTGATCACGGTCATGGTTGCCAGCGGGGCAAGCAGTTCGTTTAGTTCGCCGATGGCCGCCCCCAACTCTCGCTGATCGGCTTGATCCCACGCGGTGAAGGGTTTCTTTCCGTCGTATTTAGCGGCCATCTTCTTGGCTACCTTGTCCGTCCGATCCAGTTGCCGATCCAATTCGTGCAGCTCTGCCCCGCGGTCTTCTACCAGTTCGCGCAGTGGTTCGAGGGTAGAGCGGGTGGAATAAAGGGCGGCCCGTACTGCGCTGCCCGTGATGTGTGCTCCAAAATCGTTGTGGCTCTTTAGGTCGAAACGTTCGACCTCCTCGGTGACCTCGTGTGTTCGCAGGCCATAATTGGGTGCGAAGATCGCAAAATGCTCGATGCCGTCCGCCACTTCGTGGACGTCTTCGTTCAGATTCTCGGCTGGGTCGAGTAGATCGCCCATGGACGCGCCGTGCCACAGTCCCCACTCCAGCCGGTGATAGCCCGAAAGATCCTTGGCCTGATTGCCGTTGGCCTTCGAACTGGTGCCGAAGTCCGCGATGTCATCCACCGGCCCAGGCCACTCGTGGTTGGAATCATCTAGCCTGCGGTAGGCCAGGTAAGCTGTCTTCCAGGCTTCTTTGGCGGCTGTGCGGTCGCCGGAACGCACGGCGCGCAACAGCGCGTCGTCTTTAGACACCCAGTCGCGCACCTGAGGTTTTTGTGCACGCGCATGGGCGATGGATACGGCCGTGACCTCTTTCTCCGTGATCGGTTTCATTTTTGGGGCGTCACGAAGAGAAGAATCGGTGACCTTAAACTCGTCGCTAGAGATCGCCTTTTTACCCTGGAAGACGCAGGTCAGGTGGTATGTGCCGTCGGTCAGCTTCACGGACCAGGAGCGGGTGGCGGAACTGCCGACGCGCTCGAGGGTCTGGTAGGCGAAACCCTCCTGGTCGGCGACGTAGACCGTGGTGGAGGCGTCCGCGGTGTTGGTCACTCGGATGTGGTTGAGGTCGCCGTGCAGATCGCCGGGGGAGGGGCAGGCGCGGCGGCTCTTGATGTGAATGTCGGCGTCAGCGTTTGTGCCGTTGCCGCCAGTGCCGTTGTCGCTATCCTCGCTAGAGCAGCCGGATAGCAGCAATGCGCTCGCCGAGACAGAGGCCACGGCGAGGGCTGCGACAACCCGGGCGGGCTGCCGCCGCGGGCGGGGTCGATCCGATGATTCAGGGGAGGTCATAGCTGGTACCGATGGTGGCTAATAATGGCGCCTATTAGTTCTAGCTCTCGGATCCGCCCTTGCGGTTGGAGATCCAGGTGAGGAAGCCCAGTACTATTACGGCTACTGCGCCCATGCCCAGCCAGGCACCGAGGTGGTTGGAGTCATCGGATCCACCCGCAGCATTGTTCTTGCTGTTGGAAGCTGCAGCGTTCTGCACGTCCTTCTCCGTGACCTTCGGGTCGTTCATACCCTCGGCGACGTCCTTCAGCTTCTCGCCCGCGCGGTCGCTGTCATCCACCCGCTCGATGGAGTCGTAGTCCTTGGCGACGGTGCCATCGGTCTCGTTGAGGAACAGCTTCTCGGCGCTGGCATTGTCGAAGTCGAACATGTTGTCCAGCTTGCCCGCGCGGTTATCGAAGCTGTGCTCGCTGAGGCGGCCCAGCTCCCAGTTGTCCTGGATGAACTTCGTCACCGAGGTCTGCTCGGTGTAGGTGCTGTCCACGTGGTTGACCTTGGAGTACGGGGAAATAACCAGCATCGGCTGGCGGGTACCCGGGCCACACTGGCCGTTCTCGTCACCGGCTACGCCGACCTTCTTGGCTGCAGTGGTGCAGATCTTGGAGTCGATCGGCTTTCCGGTTTCCTCCAGCTTGGTCGTGTCCTTGGAGCCATTCAGAACCTTCGGGGCACGGTGGTCGTACCAACCATCGGAGTCGTCGTAGGCGATGACGATGGCGGTGGAATTCCACTGATCAGAGTTCTGGATCTCGTTGATGTAGTGGGTCATGAAGGCCTGCTCATCCAGTGGGTTGGAGTAGCCCGCATGGCCGTCCTGGTAGTTGGAGGCCTTCAGGTAGCTCACGGCCGGCAGGTTGTTGTTCTCCAGGGCGGTATCGAAATCCTGCAGGTCGTACTGGTGGTTGGCCTGGTCGGACTTGCCGATCATGTCCGGGCTGCTGGGCTCCAGGTGGTGCGGGTTGGCGGTGGTGGCGAAGTATTGGAATGGCTGGTGGTGCGGGTTGTAGTCTGTCTTCTCCTGGCCGGTCAGGGTCTTGTGGGTGGCGCCGCAACGAGCGCGGGCATCGTCCGTGGCCTTCTCCGTCGGGCGGAAGCCACCCTGGAACCAGCCCCAGGTGATGTCCTTCTCGTTTAGCTGGTCACCGATGTTCTTGTTGTGCAGCGCAGCTACCTCGTCGGTCTTGGAGGAAGAGCTGTTGGAGCAGTCGTCGTACAGCGGATCCGGGTCGCCTACGACGGTAACGGTTTTGCCGTCCTTGGATACGCCGGCGAATTCGTCGGACTCGCCCGGCTTGATCTTTACCTGCTCACCGTTTGATGGATCGTGGATGGTCGCGCCGGCGACGGTGGCGCCTACCAGGTTCAGCGCGCCGGGGGTCGACGGGCCGAAGATGGTGGAGTAGCTGTTGTCGTTCATGGCGTAGTGCTGCGCGTAGTTCCACAGACCCGTGACGGTGTTGCCGTCGTAGTAGCCCATGGTCATGCCCGGGCGGGCGTATAGACCCTCGTTGTCCTTATCCACGTCGGTGGAGACGGTCTCCGGGAACTTGTCCATCTTGCCGTTGTTAAAGGCCTCCTGCAGCGCAGAGTATTCGTGATTCTGGTCCACGGTGACGGCCTGATCTGGTCCCAGTCGGAAAGGCTTAACGGAGTTGGGGTTGTTCTTGCCTAGGAGATCTTCGCTAGCCAGGTTGTTGACCTTCGGGGTGTCCTTCTTCGCCTTGAACTTCGGGGCATTTTGGTCGTTGGACTGTAGCTTTTCGCCGTCCTTGTTTGCGGCCTTGGGGTAGGTGGCGAAGTAGTGGTCGAAGGAGATGTTCTCGCTATAGATGACAACGACGTGTTCGATGGGAGTCTTCGGCTTAGCCTGAGCGTCGTCGGCGGCAGCAACGCCCATGCCACCGGTGGCTGCAGTAAGCAGCAGGGCGCTGGAGGCGGCCATCGACGCGACCTTGCGAAAAGCGGTGAGGGGCTTAGGAGAGTTCATGATTGGGGTTTCCTCTTGCGATAGCGGTCATAGCTGCGAATCGACTATGGCTGCAATAGGGTCAGTGCTCTAACATCTTTGATCTAACTCCTGGTTTGTCTGCCGTGCAGCACGAGAATGGAGCTTCCGCGCGTGTTTAACGGTTATTTACCTATGCGACATCTCGAATTCACCTCAACGGGCGGGAAACGTGGCGTCACAAAGCCTCCAAAGCACAGTAAACCCGCAACTAGGGGGTAGAATAGATAGGTCTGAAGGCTAAACAGAAAGGCTTCTCAAAACAGTGAGCGACGACAATAACGGTAGCGACAACCTCTTCGATCGAGTCACACCGATCGATCTGCAGGAGGAAATGAAGTCCAGCTACATCGATTACGCCATGAGCGTGATCGTCGGACGCGCCCTGCCCGAAGTCCGCGATGGTCTTAAGCCCGTGCACCGGCGCATCCTCTACGCGATGTTCGACAACGGCTACCGCCCCGAGCGCAGCTACGTGAAGTCCGCAAAGCCCGTCGCTGACACGATGGGTAATTACCACCCGCACGGCGACATCGCGATCTACGACACCTTGGTGCGCCTGGCACAGCCATGGTCTATGCGATACCCGCTGGTAGACGGTCAGGGTAACTTCGGCTCCCGCGGTAACGATGGCGCGGCCGCTATGCGTTACACCGAGTGCCGCATGACGCCCCTGGCGATGGAGATGGTGCGCGATATTCGTGAGAACACCGTCGAGTTCCAGCCCAACTACGACGGCAAAACCACCGAGCCGACCGTGCTGCCGTCCCGCGTGCCGAACCTGCTGATGAATGGCTCCGGCGGCATCGCCGTGGGCATGGCCACGAACATTCCGCCACACAACCTGAACGAGCTGGCAGAAGCCATCTACTGGTTGCTCGACAACCCGGAGGCGGAAGAGGCGGACGCACTGGAAGCCTGCATCGCGCGGGTCAAGGGACCGGATTTCCCAACCGCTGGCCTGATCGTCGGTGACAAGGGCATCCAAGACACCTACCGCACTGGCCGTGGTTCGATCCGCATGCGTGGTGTGACCAGCATTGAGGAAGAGGGCAACCGTCAGGTCATTATTATCACTGAGCTGCCTTATCAGGTGAACCCGGACAACCTGGTGGCCTCGATTGCGGAGCAGATCCGCGATGGCAAGATCGCCGGCATCTCCAAGATCGACGATGAATCCTCCGACCGCGTTGGCATGCGCATCGTCATCACCCTGAAGCGCGACGCTGTACCGCGCGTGGTGCTGAACAACCTGTACAAGCACTCCCAGTTGCAAACCAGCTTCGGATCCAACATGCTGTCCATCGTCGACGGCGTGCCGCGTACTTTGCGTTTGGACCAGATGCTGCGTCAGTACGTAGATCACCAGATCGACGTGATCGTTCGCCGTACTCAGTACCGCCTGGACGAGGCCGAGAAGCGCGCCCACATCCTGCGTGGCCTGGTGAAGGCCCTGGACATGCTGGATGAGGTTATCGCCTTGATCCGTCGTTCCCCGACGGTGGATGAGGCCCGCAGTGGCTTGATCGACCTGTTGGATGTCGACGAGGTGCAGGCCGATCACATCCTGGCAATGCAGCTGCGTCGCCTGGCCGCCATGGAGCGCCAGAAGATCATCGACGAGTTGGCAGAGCTGGAAGAGACCATCGCCGACCTGAAGGCGATCCTGGCATCCTCGGAGCGTCAGCGCGAGATCGTTCGCACTGAGCTGCAGGAGATCGTAGAAAAGTACGGTGACGAGCGTCGCACCCAGATCATCGCAGCGTCCGGCGATGTGTCCGAAGAAGACCTCATTGCCCGCGAGAACGTGGTCGTCACCATTACCTCCACCGGCTATGCGAAGCGCACGAAGGTGGATAGCTACCGCAGCCAGCGTCGCGGCGGTAAGGGCGTGCGCGGAGCCGAGCTGAAGCAGGACGATGTGGTGCGCCACTTCTTCGTCTGCTCGACGCACGACACCATCATGTTCTTCACGAACTTCGGCCGGGTATACCGCCTGCGTGCTTTCGAGCTGCCGGAGGCTACTCGTACCGCTCGTGGTCAGCACGTGGCCAACCTGCTGGAGTTCCAGCCGGGTGAGCAGATCGCACAGGTCATTCAGATTCAGTCTTACGAGGATGCCCCGTATCTGGTGCTCGCCACCGCACATGGTCGCGTGAAGAAGTCCCGTCTGACGGATTACGATACGGCGCGTTCCGGTGGCCTCATCGCCATCAACCTCAACGAGGGCGATCGCTTGGTCGGCGCCCAGCTGTGCACCGCCGAGGATGATCTGCTGCTGGTTTCCGAAGAGGGCCAGGCCATGCGCTTCACCGCGGATGATTCCACGCTGCGGCCGATGGGTCGAGCCACTGCTGGTGTGAAGGGCATGCGATTCCGTGAGGAAGACCAGCTGCTGGCGCTGACGGTCGTGGCTGAAGACTCCTCCTTGTTCGTGGCTACTTCTGGCGGCTACGGCAAGCGCACCCCGATGGAGGAGTACCCGTCGAAGGGCCGTGGTGGCCTGGGTGTGGTCGCGTTTAAGTACGACAAGAAGCGCGGCAAGCTGATCGGCGCGCTGACCGTCAACGACGACGACGAAATCCTGGCCATGACCTCCAACGGCGGCGTAATCCGCACCGAGGTGCGCCAGATCCGCAACAGTGGCCGTGCGACGATGGGCGTACGTCTTGTGGACCTGGCGAAGGGCAACGAGTTGGTGGCCGTGGACCGCAATGTGGAGGAAGAGGCAGAAGAGTCTGCCGAGGCCACCGCGAAGGCGGAAGCCGACTCTAAGTAAGTCGTCTACGGAAAGCCCAACAAGTAAGTCCAAGTAGCCTGGCGGTTAAAACCGCTAGGCTACTGTCGTAATTGCACAAAAATCTGAACGAGTAACAACAAAGTGCCGAACAAGCACCAAACAGGCACCAACCAAGCACCGACAAGCACGGAGATGCGATGACGCACCAAACGCCCCCGCCGAATGCGAAGAACATTCAGAACTCCAAGAGCGCGCAGGCAAAGAACGCGAAGAATGCGAAGAACGCAAAGCCAACCGCGGAGGAGACAAAGAATGCTCAGGTAGCTGGGCAAACCACGGCGAAGGATCAAGCCAAGGCAGACGGCCAGGGCACTGTAAAGCCTGGTGACAA
This sequence comes from Corynebacterium sp. TUM25015, assembly GCF_056393505.1. Taxonomy (NCBI): domain Bacteria; kingdom Bacillati; phylum Actinomycetota; class Actinomycetes; order Mycobacteriales; family Corynebacteriaceae; genus Corynebacterium; species Corynebacterium sp. TUM25015. The sequence goes on from NZ_CM150783.1 coordinate 673,612, forward strand.
GGCCTCGGAGACTGTTGCGTCCAGCCAGCCCGACCAGAGTGCTGTGTCCACTCAGCCGGAGGCGAAGCCCGATGCGTCAGGCAAGGCGGGCAAGCCCAGTAATCCCGCTAAGCGTGGCGTGCAGCGAACGATTACGTACATTGAGCCCGTCAGTGCCCTGAAGATGGCGCTCATCTTCAATCTGGCGTTGTTTGCCGTGTGGTTTGTGGCCATGGCGCTGATCTACATTGTCCTCAGCGTTGCGGGCACGTGGGATCGTTTGGACTCGCTGGTGGGTGACCTGACGAGCTCTGATGGTTTCTCTGCGGGCATGTACTTCGGCGGCGTGATAGCGATTGGGCTTTTCGAGGTTGTGTTGTTTACCCTTCTAGCGCCGGTTGCCGCGTTGATTTACAACGCTTCGTCGAGCATCCTCGGCGGTGTTCGCATCCAGCTGGATCGCTAGTTCTTCTGTTCTTTGTGACGCCTACTTTTCAGCGATAAAAAAGCCATCTGACCAGCCGATTTGGTGATTGCCTGGATTGGTGGGTAATGTTTCTACTCGTTCGAGGGCCTATAGCTCAGGCGGTTAGAGCGCTTCGCTGATAACGAAGAGGTCGGAGGTTCAAGTCCTCCTAGGCCCACCAATCGAACACCTTTCGCTAGAGAGTCAAAGCATCTGATATAGTTTCGGAAGCTTCGTTCGATAGTCAAGGGGCATTAGCTCAATTGGTAGAGCATCTGCTTTGCAAGCAGAAGGTCAGGAGTTCGATTCTCCTATGCTCCACAACTAAACACGGTGAAGGCCCTCCCGGAAAGTAAACCCGGGGAGGCCTTCATTTTTGCTTGTTCGGCTTTTCCTTCTTGCTTTCAGCGATGCGTTTACGAAGGAACTTGGCACGTTCGCTGTCGCCGTAACCGTGTCGTTCCAACACTTCCAGTACAGCTTCGTCGCCGGTGATTTCTCCTTGGAAGATACGTCGGACGTCCTCTTCGTCTTGGGTTGTCATGGTATATCCGGCCATGGTCATGGAGGCGCGGACAGCGGCTACTTTTTGATCTTCGGTGCGATTGTCGGCGGTCATAGTGTTGCCTTTCGAATTCGACGGTGATGTCGTTTAGATCAGATAGAAGTCACTCGGCTTGCGTAGATTCTTTTGCAGTCTCAATGCAGTCTTGCATGGTTAGCTCGGGTCGCTTTCCAGCTGCCTGGTCGGCGAGCGCTTGAACATCTTCGGCAGTAGGCTTCCACCCCTCATGAACTCCGAGCGCTAGGGCTTCCGCAAGGTCGGCGCGCTGAGTGGGGTCAAGTGGTTGGAACTGTTCAGGGAAGGCGTCTATCCACTGATCGACGCCTCGAATGGTGTTGAAATTGACGGCCATGTCCTAGTCCTCCATTTCGGTGGATGTACGCGTGCTTTACTTCGACTTCTTGCTCTCAGCGATGCGTGTGCGGAGTTCCTGGGCACGTTCACTATCGCCGTAACCGTCTCGTTCCATTGCTAGCAGTACAGCTTCGTCGCCAGTGAGTTCCCCTCGGAACATCCGGCGGATATCTTCTTCATCTTGAGCAGTCATCTCGTATCCAGCCATCGTCATGGAGGCTCGGACAGCGGCTACTTTTTGATCTTCGGTGCGATTGTCGGGGGTCATGTCGTGTTCCTTCTGATCTGCTGTGCAGTTGTCTACGGCGGGCAGGTGCTTAGACATCTCTGGAGGGTGTAGAACTCAGTTTAGTGGCGGGGAGCGACGTCCCAGTTGGTATGCCATTCAATAATCGAACACTTATTTGCCGGACTGTCTTGTAGCGAAAGGTCTGTGGGATACCGCAAATCCCGCCAGCACTACCCAAACGTCAGTGAGTAGAGCTCCACGCCATTGCCAGCCTCCACGCTCAACTCGCCCTGGTGCTGCTCGGGTTCGCGCAGGATATCCACCGTGCCATCCGACTTGATGGAGAAGCGGCGGGTTGTGCCGTTGCCGTAGGTCACGGAGATCTCACCCCGGCCGGAGACCACTAGCTGCACTCGCTTGGCCTGGTAGTTCAGGTGCAACATCGCCGGTTCATCCACCGGACGGATGGATTGCTCGGCCAACTCCCACTTGCCCTCCAAGCTGTAGTGCAGCGCCTTTGGCTGCACCTTCCGAAACGTATGGGTACCGTTCTTATACTCATCCGCGGGATTAGAAAAATATTCCGCGCGCCGCGTGCCCAGGTACGTCTCCGGGTTCCGCTGGCGGGAACTGGTGGCGTCATTAGAAGAATCCCCACCTTCCTCTACCGGCGAAGGCAGCTCGATACCCGGATTGGCCGCCGAGAGTAGCTCGCGGACCAGGTGTTCGGTCTCGGCATAAGCGCCTTCGCCCTCGTGGATCTGGCGCACCTTGCCCGTGTGATCCACCAGGTAATGCGCAGGCCAGTAGCGGTTATTGAAGGCTCGCCACGTGGTGAAGTTGTTGTCCTGCGCGACGGGGTAGTGGATGCCCTGGTCGCGGATGGCGGCGGTGACGTTGGAGGCCTCGTGCTCGAATGCGTACTCCGGTGCGTGCACGCCCACTACCTGCAGGCCACTGTCCCGGTAGCGGTCGAAAAGCTTGGTGACGTGCTCGTTGGCGCGCTGGCAGTTGATGCAGGCATAGGCCCAGAAATCCACCAGGGTGATGCTCTGCTTGCCGTTTACCTTCGCAGGATGTTGCGGGTCCACCGGGGTTTCCGTATTTATCCAACCCTCCAGGCCAGTGAAGGCCGGCACGGGGCCGCAATCGCGGAGCTGATCCGGGGAGGCCGTACGGCAGGTTTCCAGCTTTCCATCCGCGCCGTGTTCACCGGTGCTTCCCATGCCGTTGGCCTGCTGTAAAGCATTCTGCGTGCGATCGGAAGCGTTGAATTTTTCCTGCACACCCGCCGTCCAATCCGGAAGCGCCCGTTGCAGCGCCGCCGGAGCGTTGAACGCTATCGCCACCGCCAACACAATCACCAGTGCACCCGCGCCGTAGGAGATGCCCTTGCGGTGAGCACGTACGAAATCCGCCCGCGTGCCGATTCGCTTGCCCGCCAGCGCAAAGAAGAACAACGGCGTGCAAGCACCGATGGCAAAACTGATCGCCAGAATCACGTTGCCCCAACCGATCTGCCCCGTCGCACCCGCCACGGTAACCGCCGCCAAAACCGGCCCTGCACAGGGGGAATACACCGCACCTAGCGCCAGACCGATGCCAAAACCGGAGCCTCCTCCCGTGGTGAGACGTTGAATCCACTGCGGAATGCGAATCCGCGCAAAAGGCCGTTCCAGCTGGTCGCTCAGCGCTGGCCACAGCATGCTTACACCGACCAGTACCAAAAGCACGACGCCCGCCCAGCGCAGCAGATCCTTCGGCAGCCCCAGAGCACTAAGAACCACAGTGCCCAGCAGGGTGACCAGCGTAAAGCTCAACGCAATACCTGCTGCCACCAGCCACGGTTTGCGCCGTCTATCTGCACTAACCGCCAGCACAATCGGCAGCACCGGCAGGATACAAGGCGAAAGTCCCGTCACCAGCCCGCCGATCAACCCGATGAACGCTATCTCCCATGCCATGTCTCCCGTGCTCCTTCTTGTTCTTTGTGACGCCACGACGTGCGTTGCCGGAGTGGTTTTAAAACGAGTTATGTGAATGATTACGGAGCATTTGCGTGAAATGGATTGGAGAAAAATTTTTTTAGCTGCCGTCCAATCCGCCGTGGGGGAGGGTGCCGTATGTACTCATGACACGGTCCTTAAGGAGGCTGTGTGGAACCCGAAAACTACTCCCGAAGGAGACTTAAAAATGATGATTCGCAAGACCAACTCTGGGAATGACCAAGCAGCTGGATTCTCTGTAGGTCGCGCCGCCGTTGCTGTGGCACTGACTGGCGTAATGGGGCTGGGTCTGGTGGCCTGCAATGATTCCGACGATAAGGGCTCCGAGGGTAAGTCTTCTTCCAGCTCTTCCTCCGAGATGACGACTGAGGAAAAGATGAGCGAAGAGAAGATGACCGAAGAGAAAATGACTGAGGAGAAGATGACCGAGGACATGAAGGGAGGCGCACAGATGTCCGGCAAGAACGACAACATGATGGAATCCGGGGAGAACATGATGCCGAACAAGCCCGCAATGTCCGAAAAGATGCCTGAGAAGATGTCCGACAAGATGGACGGGAAGACGGACGGCAAGATGAAAGACAAGGTCGAAAACATGATGGAGACCGACGAAAGCATGATGCCGGACCTGCAGGGCAAGCACAATCACTAATAAACACGTAGTTTGCCCAACGCACTACGATGAAAATGGTGGCCATAGTCGATAGAGAAACGCCTGAGAGTTTGATGCTGCTCGCCCAAAAGGGCGATGCGGCGGCTTTCGCGCGCCTTTACGACCGGATCGCCCCGAACGTCCTGGGTCTTGCCCTGCAAATCATCCACGACCAGGCACAAGCAGAGGAAGTCACCCAGGAAGTTTTCATCGAACTCTGGCAGCACGCGGCAGACTTTGACCCTGCGAAGGGCTCAGCCAAGGCCTGGATTCTCCGTCGCGCAAGGCTCCGCGCAATTGATCGAGTTCGAAGCGCCATTGCCACCCTGAAGCGGGATGACCGGGAGGCCTTCCTGGTGGCGTCAATAAAACAAGAAAGCGTGGAAGACGAAGCATTACGGAACGTGCAACGGCATGCAGTGCGAACCGCGTTGGACATCATGGGCGAGCCGCACAAGACTGCGATTCTCTTGGCTTACTTCGGTGATATGACTCATGCTGAGCTGGCCGCAACGACTGGTGTGCCACTCGGAACTGCGAAGACGCGCGTACGCGACGGGCTCCGTAAGTTGGAGAAAATCCTGAAAGAACAACGCGATGCCCTGGCGAAAGGGGGTGCCTCATGAACGAAAACAAGCCGAAGTTTGGGGAGCTGGAAAGCGATTTGGCTGCATTGGCCGAACCTGTCGCGCCTCCGTCACAGCTGAAGTCGGACATTATGGATGCGATTACGTCGGGCAAGTTCCCGCAGATCCCGCCGGGTGATGAGGTCGCGCCGGGCGAAGACAGCGCAGCAAGCAACGTAGTGCCTTTGTCTAAGGCAGCTGGCTCCCGCCGGGGATTCGCACGCGCAGCGTTTGCTGCAGCTGCCGCAGTCGTCCTGCTGGCCGGCGTAGGGATCGTCGGAACCACCAGCGGATTGTGGGGCAGCTCTAGCGAGGACTCCAACGTGGCGGAAAGCAACTCGAAGCAGCCCACGCAAAACGTTGAGGAAGAGGCCCCGGAGGTGTTCTCGGACGGCGAGGGCGCAGCCCGTGCGGACGGCGACGAACCGATGCAGGGCAAAGAAGCGGAAGACCACATGCACTCGATCATGGCAATGGGTGATGTACGAAGCGTTTCGCTTAAAGCCGATGGTTCGACACTCGATGTCGTGGTTTCCGCGAAGATGGATTCCGGCGGTGCGATGGTCAATGGTGCGCCCGACTTGAAGAACGGCATGGGCGCCCAGGTGTGGTCCATCGACGAAAAAGGATCCGCCCGCTCGGCCGGTGTGATTGGTCAGGATCCGCACGACAATGTGTGGATGCCATTGCCGGCGGACACGATAATGGTGCGCGTTACCGAGGAGCCGATGGCCGGAAGTAAAGAACCGGGCGGGACGGTCTTGGCCGAGGGGAAGCTTTAGGCGCGATGCCCTATGCAGAAGTGGGAAAAAACAAGGGGGACGGGACCGCTTCAAACATCCCCGAAACGGTCTTGGTATCAGCGCCTCTTGCTTGTGGTTGCCGCCACGGTCGGGGTTTGGATCCAAGGTCTTATTGCGACTTGTGTGTTCGCCTCCCTTGGGTTGCTCTTTGGCGTGGATCTTCTCCGGATTGAGGACAGTGAGCACCTTGGCGAGAAAGTCGTGGAACTACCCGTAATCCACGTTGTCGAGGGGGACATGACCAATGCTTCGGTCACCTACTGGGATGAGAAAGAGAACCGCATTCAAATTGATGGGGTTTCGGCTGATTGGAGGCAAAGTGTGTACCTAGAAGACGGTTACTTGCGCGCAGATCTAACTGCCACCAACGGGCCTCAAGATCGAGGGTCCATCACCTGCAAGCTCATGCAGAATGGCAACATCATCATGCAGCAGACTGCGACTGGTCCAGGCGCGAGTGTTAGATGTGCGACTAATTGGCATCGCATACCTGAACACATTCCGGATAATCCAGACATTCTCTACGCTCCACGTGGTGGTGCCCCATCGGCAGCAAGTAATGTTGAAGAAGCGAGCTAGACAACCCCCAACCAACGGAGCGCCACGACCCATGACCAGCATGAACACCACGTATCGCTACACCGACCCCTTCACCGGTACGCCACAGACTATCGACGGACCTGAAGGCAAGGCGTATCTCCTGGTCGAGCGCGGTGCGGAAGTTCGCCCAGGTGCGCCGATGGAGTTCTACAACGATCGCGAGAGCGCCCGCGAGGCCGTCATGGCCCGACTGAATGAGAAGGCCCGCACCCTGCAGGACTACGAAGAGTACTACGTCACCCACGCCACTCTGCGTGGTGCCCAGCTCTAGCACTATCCATGCGCAACCTGCGGCAAAAGATTCTCCCGGTTCTGCAACGGCGGGCAAAGTGGGCCTCCTTCAAGGCACTTTCCTATTCTTTCCGAGCCGCCGCAACTGCTGTTGAACTCTACGCAAATCTCTTCCCCGGAGTGCGCCTGAACAGGCTCTATGCCTTGGATCCCCGCCGCGGTTTCGCCATCATTGGCGCGGAGATCGGCATGTGGAATGCCTTTTCGCCCTCCCTACTTCCGCACCCCTGGTGGGCGGTTGCTGGCAATGCCTCCACGTCGCAGGCAGTGGGGCATCTTAACGGCACCATCATTGCCAGCGCCGCTTTGCCAGCCATGCGCGCAGCAGGGTTGGACCTGCAGGAACTGGTAAACAAGCCTGGCTATCGCACCGCCTACCGCGGGATCCACGGTGCCTTTACCCTGGCAACCGTTGCTGCTGCCTATCGCTTTTACAAGCGGCAGGGGGACTCTGCCGGGTTGGTTCACAGCCAACGCCTGGGCGCTCCCTCTGCCTTCATCGGAGTGGCCGTCAGCACCCTTGGCTATGGTGCGTTCCTATTGCTTGGCGAGCTACTTCAATCCAGCTTCGACCTCACCCGGCACTCGCTACGCCGATTCGTCCCCGCTCCTGTGGCGGTGCCTGTAGCCGCGGGAGCAGTGGGCGTCATCGCTTATCTCATCTCCGACAAGATCTTGCTGCGGCAGTTCCTAGAGAAGTTCAACGAGAAAGCCGAACTAGTAAATCGCCGCGTGTACTGGGGTTATCAGCAGCCATGGGAGCCCGAGCGGTCGGGCTCGGTGTGGTCGCATGAACGCTGGATCTCGCTCGGCGCGCAAGGCCGCGTACTGGTCGGCGGCGGGCCACGGGCGCGCGACATTACAGAGGTCACAGGTTGTACCGACGTGCATGAGCCGATCCGAATCTACGGTGGCTTGGCTCCGGGACGCACGCTCGAAGGCATCGTTGACCTAGTAAAACGGGAGTTACTGCGCACCGGGGCGCTGCACCGTTCCGCCATCATCATCCACACCTCTACCGGCACGGGATGGGTACCGGACTGGCAATTGGATACCGTGGAGTTCCTCACAGGCGGAAACTGCGCCAATGTGACCATGCAGTATTCCTACGTGCAGTCACCCGTCGCTTATGCGCTCGATCGCGATACGCCGGTGCGCGCCGCGAAGTTGCTTATTGACGCCGTGTTTGAGTTGCTGGACGGCATGCCAAATGCGCCGAAGGTGTTCGTGACGGGCGAATCCCTGGGAGCGTATGGCACGGCGGCAGCTTTTGACGGGCTGGAGGACATGCTGGCCAAGGTGGATGGGGCAGTGCTTTCCGGAGCTCCACGGTTTACCAAGATGATCCGCGAGATCACGGTGTGCCGTGGTGAGGGTTCGCCGGAGCGACTGCCGCTTTATGACGGGGGGCGTCACGTGCGTTTCCTCAGCCACCCCGACCATCTAGACCATGATTGGCGCGGACAAGAATACGCCGAGCAGTGGCAACACCCACGGGTCGCGGTAGTGCAGCACGCTTCCGATGCGATTGTCTGGTGGGGTCCGGAGTTGTTTTGGCGGGAACCGGATTGGCTACGCGAACCGGGTGCCAGGGGAGTCCCGGCGCCAGCCACCCAGCACAGTGACGTGGTGGATAAGCTGCGTTGGATTCCGTTCACTACCGGCTGGCAGGTAGCGATGGACATGCTGAACTCCAAGCAGGCTCCAGAAGGTCACGGCCATAATTACCGTGGCATCATGGTGCCTACGTGGGAGCGCATCCTCGGCCCCGATCTGGTGCGGGTGCCGCTCGATCCTGCGCTGCAAAAGCGCATCACCGATTGGATTACAAAGCATTCACGGGATACGCGCCGGGAAGAAGACCGCTTCCTCGATCGCTTTGGTTTCGGAGTAGCGCGCGAGGACTAGGTTGCCGACTGTGGCGGGTAGGGATTACTGCGGCGGGGTGAGGTAATCGTCGATGGGGCGTGCAATGGCTTGCCGCGCACGTTCCTCCGAAACACCCAGCATTCGCAGCAGATCGAGCGCAAGATCATCCCCAGCTGTTCTGCTATTCAACGTCGGATCCTGATGCAGGCGCTGGCCCAACATCGCGGAAGCACCAAAAATTATAGCTGCCGCTGTTTCGGTGCTTGCGACGTGGAACGATCCATCTTCCACGCCTGCGCTGATACGCTCGCGTAGTAGTCTGACCAGCTCATTTGGCATGGTATAGAAGTCGGGGGAACGCCGCACAATCGTCTTCGACAACGTGGGCACGAGGCGGTGGGCATAAGCCAGGATGCGGATGTTCGTGGCCGCCGCATCGATGGAATCAAGGTCCTGATCCGTGGCCATTTCAAAAATGATCGCCAAGTGGTTCACTGCATATTCGGCGACTTCGTCGAAGAACTGCGTGCGGTCTTTGAACGCATTGTAGAAACTGCCGTTAGACACCCCGGCCTTTTGGGTAATCGCCAGGATGGAAAGATCCGTCCGCTCTTCCGCAATCAGCTCGATTCCGGCGCGCAGCAGCGCCTGTTTAGTCCGCTCGCGGCGCGTATCCACCTGTTCGCTGCGGTTGAAGATAGCCTGCATCCACGCGGCGGTATCGATGTGTTGTTCGCCTGCTCGCACGCGCGGATTCACCCCTTTTCTTGGTGACGCCTACCTGTTTCAACCACACCCACCCCAGCAAGGGCTCCGGTGCGCGAATCTATAGCTTTCTATCAGGTTAACTCACCGGCGGCTCAGGCTAAGAAGGCGCATCTGCTCGTCGTGAGAGTTGACGATCCGCTTGCCATAGGGGAAGCACGTCACAGGGATGAGCTTCAGGTTTGCCCAGGCCAGCGGGAGGCCAATAATGGTGACGGCTTGGGCGGCGGCGGTGGCGATGTGCCCGACTGCCAGCCATACGCCCGCAACAATAAACCAAATGATGTTGCCGAAAGCTGCCAGGCCGGTCGGCATATCGGTTTCCACAGCTTCGCGGCCAAACGGCCAGATCACAAAGCTGGCGAGGCGGAAGCTTGCCACGCCAAAGGGGAACGTAACGATGAGCAGACAAGCCAGGAGGCCGAAGACAACATAGAGAAGTGCGAGCCACAGTCCAGCAGTGATAAACCAGATGATGTTGAGGATCAGACGAATAAGTTCCATAAATCCACTATATTCCGGGAACCCGGCAGGGGAGCAGGGTTAGACATCACACAATCTGACCACCGAGCGCTTCGAGCAGCGCCGCGGCTTTCACCAGCGTTTCCTCGTGTTCTGCCAACGGGTCGGAGTCCGCGACTATCGCCCCGCCCACCCCGAACGAGCACTCCCTGCCATCGTCGACGAGAGTTCGGATCGTAATGTTCAGCTCCGCCGCGGTGTTTGGCGAGATCCAGCCAATTGCGCCGGAGTACAGTCCGCGCGGCCGTGGCTCAAGCTCTTCAATGATCTGCATCGTGCGGATTTTCGGCGCTCCCGTCATGGATCCACCAGGGAAGCTGGCCTCGATCACGTCGACGGCCTCCAGTCCCGCGCGCAGTTGTCCCGTGATGGTGCTAACTAGCTGGTGGACATGCGAAAAACTCTCCACCGAAAATATTTTCGGCACCTGAACGCTGCCCGGTTCACAAACCCTCCCGAGATCATTGCGCAGCAGGTCGACGATCATCAGATTCTCCGCCCGATCCTTCGGGTTGCTCTGTAATTCATGACGCCCCTTCGCATCCGCCACCGCATCTTCCACGCGGGGTCGGGTGCCTTTAATTGGCTTGGCCGAGACCTCACCGCTGGGCGAGATTTTCAGGAATCTTTCCGGGGAGGCGCTGAGAATATGCAAGGGCGCCTGACCGGGACGGTGGAAGCGCAGAAACGCCCCATAGGGCACAGGGCTAACTTCGCGGAGCCGCAGGTAGGCGCGGAGCTCAGCCGACTCACACGACGCAGACGACGCAGCCGATGGGGAAGGGGCGGGAGTGGTGGCGGAGCGAAACTCTGGCAGATCGCGTAGCGCCGGCCCCCGGGCGGTGTTAGTAAGACAAACCTCGTAGCTATCGCCTGCAGCGATGTAATCCAGGCAGCGTTGAATACTGTCTAGGTACTGCTGTTTGGACTGGTCGAAGTGAAAAATGGCAGTGCGAGGTGCCGGGGTGGAGTGCGCGAAATCTTCGGTGGAAAACGGTACACGAGCGATGCGTTGCACCTCTGCCACGGTTGCATCGAGCCATGCCAGCTGCTGGGCGTGTGCGTCCTGCTCGTTGTTCGCGTCCGGCAGTATCGCCATCGCGTAGGCCACAGCAGCCGCATGGTCAATCACCACGGCTCGGTCGGCGTATAGCAGGGCTGCGTCCGGGTGATCTTCGTAGGAGCGAGCGATGTCCTCCACCCCGTAGCCCAGCGCGCCCACCCAGCCAAGTGCAAAGTCGCAGGGCCAATTGTCGGGCACTTCCACCCGTGCGGACAGACTCTGCCGAAGTTGGGAGAAGAACGCCTTCGAGCTATCTACCTGGGGCAACCAAGTGTCCGCGAGCGGGCCAGCGCTGTTTGCCAGCACACTGATGTTTCCGCCATTGCCGGAGGAATCGAGCCAGGCCGCGGTGGGGGCGTCATTAAACAAAGACAAAAAGACCCGCGACGCGACACATCCGGTGCCTTCCCCAGAGCCTGTCGGCTGCAGGGGGATCGTGCGGAATGTGAGGCGGCGCGGGGTCATGTACGCCATTATCGCGCGCCGGGTTCAGCGCGCGGCCTGGGGGTGTGGATTAGAGGCGGTGCTTGCCGCCCTCGTCCGGATCCTCACCCGGGCCCTCGGCCAGTGGGAAGTCGGCCTCGGCGGCGTCCTCAGCGTCGGTGGTCTCGGCGGCACCCTGGGCGCTACCTGCCTGCGGAGCAGCCGGAGCACCCGGAACAGCAACGCCCGGTCCGGGAGCGCCTGCAGCCGGAGCGGCTGGAGCTGGTGCTGCCGGAGCACCCGGTGCAGCCGGAGCGCTGGAGGTCTTCTGGTTCTCAGCCTTATCCTCGGCCTTTTCTTCGGCCTTGTCCTGAACCTTGTCCTTTACATCGTTCTTCACATCGGCAGCCTTGGCCTTGGCCTTCTCGGCAGCACCAGTGGCCTTGTCAGCGAAATCCTGAACCTTCGGGGAGTTCTGCGGAGCATTCTCGCTCTTGCGCAGGAAGTTCACCACTGCCGCCCCAGCAGCAACGAGCACGGCGAGCAGCAGGAACTTACCGAACACGCCGCCCTTCTTTTCCTGCTTCTTCAGGCCCTTCTTCTCAGCCTTGGCCAGCGCCTTGTTCTGAGCCTTGCTGGTGGCGCGAGATACCTTCTTATCCAGCTTCGCAGCACGCTTGCGCGCATCCTTGTTCGCGCCCTTTGCCTGCTTCTTCGCGCGCTTGGCAGCCTGCTTCTTGGTTGCCTCGAGCTTCTTCGTCAGCTTCTTCTGGTTCTTCTTGGCGCTCTTCGTCAGATCCTCGGTGCGGGCTTCCACGTTGTCGCGCAGGTTACTGGTGACCTCCTGGCTACGAGCCTGGAGATCCTGAGCATTGTCCTTCAGCGCTGCGGTGAGCTGAGCGATCTTCTGCTCGCGCTTGTCAGCCTGCTTCTTCGCCTTCTTCTCGGCCTTTACCTGCGCCACGTCGAAGCGATCACGCAGCTTCTGGGTGCGCTTATCGATCTTCTTGCGCAGCTTCTCTGCATCTACGCCGAGCTTGTCGGCCAGGTCAATGTTGTTCACGTTCTCGCCCTTCTTCTTTAGTGACGCCACCGACTTCGCTGCCTTGGCGCGAGCCTTCTCTGCCTTCTTAGCTGCTTTATCTGCAGTTTTCGCTGCCTTGTTGGCAGCCTTGTCGGTGGACTCAGCGGTGTTGTTCTGGAAACCGGTAGAAGCCATGTCATCAACATCCGCAGCGGTGTGCTCATCAGAGACATGTACCTGGTGGTGCCTGCGAGCTGCTGCCGCCGCGCGAGCCTTCTCCAAAGCTGCCGCTGCGCCCTCTTCGTTGCGCATAAGCTCCGCCACAGCCTTTACGTGGGCAGGAGAGCCAGCGATAATGCCTTCCCGCTCCTCAGCGGCGAGGTTGTCGCGAAGCTGCTGCAGAGCGTCAAACTCCTGGCGACGCTTAAACTCCTGGCGATTTTTCAACATGGTGCGACCCTGCTTGGCGCCACGTAGCGCCAGCCTTAGCGTGGTGGGGTTCATCGTGCGGGATGCTCCTTGAAGATCTATTTGAATGACTAATTTTGTTCGTACTTTTACCCATCCTAAAGAAAATTCCCCACAAAGGATGGGCATTACGCCTTATTGTGCGTATAGGCCAGGGCGGATGTAGGCAATCGTCAATTTCCCGTACAATGGCTCACTGTGAGTAACAAGACTGCAACCGCAATTCTGCACACCAACCACGGCGATATCGCCATCGAACTGTTCGGAAACCACGCTCCGGAGACCGTGGCTAACTTCATCGGCCTGGCTCGGGGCACGAAGGAGTACTCCGAGGCGAACGCTTCCGGTACCAATGAAGGTCCGTTCTACGACGGTGCGATTTTCCACCGCATCATCGACGGTTTCATGATCCAGGGTGGCGACCCGAAGGGCACCGGTCGTGGCGGCCCTGGCTACCAGTTCGGCGACGAGTTCCACCCGGAGCTGCAGTTCGACCGCCCGTTCCTGCTGGCTATGGCTAACGCTGGCCCTGGCACCAACGGCTCCCAGTTCTTCATCACGGTGACGGCCACTCCGCACCTGAACAACCGCCACACCATCTTCGGTGAGGTTACAGACAAGGAGTCCCAGAAGGTCGTCGCCAAGATTTCCCGCGTGGCCACCGATCGTATGGATCGCCCGAACGACGATGTCGTCATTGAGTCGGTAGAGATCCAGGAGTAAAAACTTCTTGCCCGTCCAAGAAGTCACTATCCGCCGGCCCTATCGGCGGTATTCCGTCACCAACGTCTTCATCGCAGCCTGCTGCCTTGTTTTCGTGGTGACGGTTTTTCAATCCGGCAACATTGTCAGCCCCCTCGAAGGACGCTCGACACTAGGTTCCGGAGCTGAGAATCTCGGACTGAAGATGATCTTCAACGCCGCCAATGTCACCCTCTACGGTGAATGGTGGCGAATCCTCACGGCCGCGCTAGTGCACTTGAGTCCAGTACACCTGGGTTTCAACATGCTGCTGATTTTCCTGATTGGCCGCGAGGTCGAACGGTCCTATGGGGCGGTTGTCATGCTTAGCCTCATCGTCGCCAGCGCTGCCAGTGGAGCCTTGGCCTGCATGTACTTTCAGCCGGAAGTCCCTGTCGGCGGAGCCTCTACCGTAGGTTATGGGCTTTTTGCCATGCTTATTTCACTATCCCGGGTTAAGCAACGGGACCTACGCGGTCCCATCACCTTACTCCTGGTGAACCTCGGATACTCCTTTATGCTCACCAATGTTTCAGTGTGGGGGCATATCGGTGGGCTCGCTGGAGGCACCATCATTGCACTTGCCACCAGTGCCACTGGAGCGGATAGCAACGGTGGCGAAAGGGCGTCCACAAAAAGAAAGACCATCGCAGCAACAGCCGCGACGGTCATTTTGGCCTTTACGATATGGACCGGCCTGGGGTGGCACTACTAGAGCTAGCTACTTCCATCCCATAGTCATTAACAGACCGACGATCAACAGGGCGAAGCCGATCAGGTAGTTCCATGCGTTGAGCTCAGCCATGAACGGGATCTGCGGGCCAGCAATGTAATTAACAACCAGCCAGGCCAGACCCAGAATCATCAGCCCGAGCATCAGCACAATGTACCAACGCGGAGTACCGCTGGAGTTCAGCTTCACGGGCGTGCGACGATCCGCGGAGGAAGAACTGGAGTAGTTCTCCTCCGCGGAATTAACCTTGGACTTTGGCATTGTTCAAAAACCTCAAAGGGATTGACTGCGAAGCGGACGGTAGGCGAGGTACCGAGCGCCCATGGGCAAAATATGTACCCAACGATATTAGCAGCACACCCCGGCAATGCTATGCACGCTGCACGCTAGACTCTTTGTTATGCGCATTCTCGTGATCGATAACTACGACAGTTTCGTATACAACCTCGTGCAATACATCGGACAGCTGGGGTTTAGCGGAAACGACTGTGTAGTTCTGCGCAATGACGCCCCCGAACTTGCGGACGCAGGAGCCGCTAACGAGACCAATGCCGATGGCCTGGCTGCGATGCTGCAGGAGTTTGATGCGATCCTGCTCTCTCCTGGCCCAGGCGAGCCGAGCACCGCGGGGCGCATGTTGGATGTGCTGAAGATCGCCGTTGAAAAGCAGATTCCGCTGCTTGGCGTCTGCCTTGGACACCAGGCGATCGGTATGCACTTCGGCGCAGAAGTGGTGCGTGCAGATGAGCTCTTCCATGGCAAGACCTCCCCGGTCACCCACGACGGCACCGGTGTACTGGCCGGGGTGCCGAGCCCGTTCCGCGTGACTCGTTACCACTCCCTGACAGTCGATCCCGCGACGGTACCGGAAGAACTACAGGTCACGGCCACTTCCGATTCCGGGATGATCATGGCGATGCGACACCGGGAGCTGCCAATCCATTCTGTGCAGTTCCACCCCGAGTCCGTGATGACGCAATACGGCCACCTGATGCTCGCCAATTGGTTGAACGAGGCAGGGCGACGTGGGCCGGGTGCGGAAGCCGATGTGGTACCGGCCGACCTAGTTAACCGACTGGTTCAGGAGCAGCTAGAAGTAACGGGCGCTATCAGCGCCGAAGCGTCAATGCTGTAGCGCTAGGGCAGAAGGTTAAAGACATACACCGTGACGGTGATGTCTGCGTCACGCTTGATGACCTCACCACTGTGGATTGATTGCTGCGCGACCTCATCAACACGCGCCAGATCCGGAGTGTTCTTATTCTCTCGGTGCAGCTGCTCCGGGGTGCCGCGCCAACCGGCGGCCTGCAGTGCGCGGAACACATCGCCGTACTTCTTACCTTGCAGGGAAGGCATCTCGAACTGGTTGCCCAGGGATACCTTTAGTGTGATCTCGCTGCCCTTGGGCAGCTTCTCTCCCTCGTTCGTCGCGGAGAGCACCTGACCCTTCGGCTCGACCGAATCCACCTGTTCGACGATCACCTTGAATCCGGAGGATTCCAGGTTCTCCCGTGCATCCTCTATCTGCTGGCCGGTTACTACCGGCACTCGAATATCCTCCGGGCCAGTCGAGACGGTAATCGTTACCTTGGTGCCAACGGATACCTGCGAACCTTGCGGCGGAGTCTGCGTGATGATCTTGCCCTTCGGCACATCCTCGCTCGCCTCTTCCTTGACCTCCGTGTTCAGCGCCAGCTTCGCCTGCTTCAGGAGCTTCTGCGCTTCCTCGGTGGTCTTACCCGTCAGATCCGGCACATCGGTAATCTCACGGCCGTTGGAAACCAGCAGTTTAATCTCGGTGCCCCGTTCGATCGACGTTCCCGCCGCCGGGTCGGTGCTGATAGCTTTGCCACGGGCGATCTTGTCGTGCGTCGTTTCCTCGACAGTCACCTGGAAGCCTGCGTCCTCTAGCAGCTTCTGCGCTTCGGCGCGATCCTTGTTAGCAACGTTAGGGATCTTCACCTGCTCGACCTCGACGGGCTTATCGTTTCCGTCGTCAGCGGAGATCGATTGGTAGGCGAAGTAACCACCGGCAATCAGAGCAGCGATACCCGCAACCCAAGCAATGGGCGCCCACCAGCGGCGCTTGGGCTTTTCCTCGTAGTATTCACCGTCGTACTGGTCGTCATAATCGCCGTCGTAATCTTCGTTGTAGCCGCCGGCATAGCCATCGTCGTAGTCGTCCTGGTACTCGCTGTCGTACCCGTCGCTATAGTCGCTGCTGTAGTCATCGCTGTGGGCAGACTGCTCGTAATGCCCAGCAGCTACCGCTCCGCCATTGGCAGGCAGCACAGTGGTCTGGGGATCTTCGTCCCAGTTGCCACCGGATCCATTGCCACGCGCCGCGTGGGCGCCGGCAGCTCCCGCAGCGGCACCGGCGGCTAGTCCCGCAGCACCCGCACCGCGGGAGCCTGCATGGTGGAATCCCGTGCCGGCCGAGTCGGCGTCATTGGCATAAGCCTGAGCGACGAGCGGCAATTGATCCTCAGAAAGGCGCTTGAGATCCGTCGACATCTCCTGCGCATCGTCGTAGCGATCCGCAGGAGACTTCGCCATAGCGGTAAGGGCGATGGAGTCCAAGCTCAACGCCTCACGCTTGGAAAGGTGCATACCAGGAACCTTGGACGGTGGTTCCGGGTTCTCCTGTACGTGCTGGAAGGCAACGGAAAGCGGAGACTCACCGTGGAACGGTGCTTTGCCGGTGGCCAGCTCGTAGAAGACACAACCCGCGGCGTAGATGTCGGAGCGCGCGTCGGCGGACTGGCCTCGCGCCTGCTCGGGGGAAAGATACTGGGCAGTGCCAATGACGGCAGCGGTCTGCGTCATCGCCGAGGAACTGTCGCTCAGCGCACGTGCAATGCCAAAGTCCATGACCTTCACTGCGCCGGTATTCGTGATCATCACATTGGCGGGTTTAATGTCACGGTGAATAATGCCCGCTTCGTGGGAAAAGTACAGCGCGGAGCACACCTGCGACATCACAGATGCGGCTTCGGTGAGACTCATCTTGCCTGAGTCTTGAATGATGTCGCGCAGCGTCTCGCCGTGGACGCGCTCCATGACGATATACGGCACTGCGCCGTCCTCGTCGGGGGTCTGACCCGTGTCGTACACCGCGACGATGGCGGGGTGGTTCAACTTTGCGGCGTTCTGGGCTTCGCGGCGGAAGCGCTCCAGGAAGGTTGTGTCGCGCGCCAAGTCGGGGCGCATCATCTTCACCGCAACATCACGGCCCAGGAGTTCGTCGGTAGCGGCGTAGACGTCAGACATGCCACCCGTGCCGATGGTGGCACCTAGGCGGTATCGGCCACCCAAGGTTGTGCCGTTTCGGTCCACGCCGTTGCTCCTTTGTCTGCCTCGTCGTATGGGTCGTGTGCGACTTAACTCTCGCTACGCTCTTGTTGGGCCTAGCTCGTTGGGACGCTAGCCGGAGTGCTAGCCCGGATACTTTGTGGAGTTGCCAACTGAACCCAGAATACGTTTTTTGTCACTTTGATTGACGAATAATAGTCGAATTTGTTGTGCGGACATAGTTGCTTACTCATGGGCGCTGTCGGTGTGGACTTAATCCAGTTCTTTTCCAGAGCCCATTTTCTACAAGACTGGCTGGTTCTCGGCATTGTTTGTCATGCTACGGAACTCGCTCGGCAGGTTGTTATCTGCTGAGGTCGCGTTGTCGTTCGTGTTTGGGCTATTTGGGCGGTTGGGAGAGTTTTGCGGGTTTGGTGCGGCGGTAGGCTCGGCCGCCCCGCCAGCATCTCCGCCGTTGTTGCCGTTACCGTTGCGATTGCCATTTCCGTTGCCGTTATTGTTGCCACGCCCGCCACCGTTAGGGAAGTGCGGGAGCGACGGGAACAACGGGCTACTCTCTCTGGAGCTTTCGGTCTCCTCTCGCGTGGACTCGGTCGTCCGGTCATCGCGATCATTGGTCGTGTCCGTCGGAGCTGGGCTATCCGTTTCGGCGGGTACGCTTCCACCGCCCTGGCTCGTCGGCTGTTCCTCACCAGTCGGCTCGGTCGTCACCTCGTTGGTCACGGTCATAGTCTCGGGGTTCGGTGCGGCATCGTTATTGCCACGAGTGAGGAGGAATGTTGCCAGTGCCAGCGCAACGATGCTGACGAGCGCCAGAATAACCACGATAATGTGGTTCTTTTTTCGTGACGCCCCCTGCGAATCCTTCGCTCCACGTGCCATCGCGGCATTGCCGGTGCCCACGGCCGGTCCGGGTTCACCCTGGTAGGCCGGTTGGTACGAGGAACTCGGGTAGTTGGAGTTCGGTACCGACGGCACTCGGGTGCCCGGGCCGGTGGCCACATCTCCCAATTGCTCGGTGAGCGGATGCGGATCGGCGCTGACGTTCGGCACGTTATGAGGAGACGGGGGTTGCTTACCTTCTGAAACCAGCACAGTCGCGGCGGCTAGCTCTGCACCGTCTGCGTAGCGCGTGCGTGGATTCTTGCGCAGGCATACCCTGATGAGTTCTCGGAGGTTGGGGTCGATCGTATCCGGCAGTTCCGGGGGAGTCTCCGAAATATGCTTGATCGCCACTGACACCGTGGAATCGCCAGAGAACGGGCGGTAGCCCGCCAGCATTTCGAATCCCACAACACCGAGGGAATATACGTCACTGGCAGGGCCGACCTGATCGCCCTGGGCCTGTTCGGGGGAAACGTACTGGGCTGTACCGACCACCATGCCTGTGCGCGTGAGCGGTACGGCGGCAGCTGCCTTGGCGATGCCAAAGTCAGTGATCTTGACGAAACCGTCGGAGGTGATCAGCAGATTGCCTGGCTTGATGTCGCGGTGCACTAGGCCGGCATCATGGATTGCCTTAAGACCCGCGGCGGTTTGCGTCAATACGTCAAGCGCCAGATTCTGAGGCAGCGAGGCTTCGCGCGACAGTACATCGGCAAGGGACTCGCCACGGATGTACTCCATGATGATGTAGCAGAACACCGTCCCGTTGTCTGGAGCCTCGACCTCACCGGAGTCATAAGTATTGACGACATTGGGGCTGGAGAGATGCTGAGCGGCGGAGGCCTCATTGCGGAAACGCGCGCGAAACTCTTCGTTTTCCGTGTACTCAGGTTTGAGGATCTTAACGGCGACGTCGCGTAGTTTTTCCGTATCGTGAGCCAGCCACACCGTAGACATGCCTCCGCGGCCAATGATCCACTGCAACTCGTAGCGTTCGCCCAGTAGTCGTTGCGTGCGCTCGATCTCGGTGCGGTCGGGTTGACGGGAATCGCTCATGGCTACTGCTGCTCCTTTTCAGCTGCGTGGATCACGGCACGCCCAATGGGGCCGGCAAGTGAACCGCCGGTGGCGGCACGGCCACGGTCACCACCATTTTCCACTAGAACGGCGACGGCGACATCGGCGGAAGTGGAAAAAGCAATGTACCAAGCGTGGGGGTTCGAGTTGCGGGAATCCTCGCCGTGTTCGGCCGTACCGGTCTTCGACGCGATGGTGGCGTCCCCGCCGGCCCAGTTTTCAGCATCCACCATGAGTTCCTTCAAGGTATCTGCTGTCTTTTCCGGTATCGCACGGCCAGCCTTCTGCGGCTTGGTGGTCCGCAGCGTGGACAAATCGCGGCCCGTGATTTTGCTAACGAGGTACGGCTTCATGCGCACCCCGCCGTTGGCGATGGCGGCGGCAATCACCGCGTTTTGCAGCGGAGTCAGAGCCACATCACGCTGACCGATGGAGGACTGACCCAGTGCTGCGCCGTCCGGGATGTCGCCCAGCCGGGAGGGTTCAACGGGCAGACCCAGGTAGTCGTCTTTTTCGCCGATACCGAACTTGCCGGCGATGTCCTTGAATTTGTCCGCGCCGTGGCGGGTGGAAATATCCACAAAGGCGGTGTTACACGAGCGCTTGAATGCTTCGCGGAGGGTGGTTTGGCCTCCTCCGCCACAAGCGGCGCCACCGTAATTCTCCAATGTTGTGGCCGTATCGGGCAGCGTGATCTGGGGAGCGGCGGTGACGGTTGTGTCCGGAGTGTCGCCCTCCTCCAGAGCCGCAGCGGTGGTGATGACCTTGAAGGTCGAGCCCGGCGGCTGGATCTGCTGAGTGGAGCGGTTCAACAGGGGAGCGTTCTCATCGTTGGCGTAGTTTTCGAAGTTAGCCTTCGTCTCTTCAGCAGGCGGGCCGACAAGCTTAGCCGGGTCGGCCGAAGGGGTGCTGGCCATTGCCAACACCTCGCCCGTCGATGGGCGAAGTGCCACCACGGAACCCGAATAGCCCTTGTTAGCCAGCTGGTCGTAGGCGACTTCCTGCACCTTCGGGTTCAGGGTCAGTTCGACATTCGCCCCGCCGAGTTCCTTGCCCGTCAGCATGTCCCACGTGCGGGTTGCGAATAGCGAGTCGTCCTCGCCGGTCAGGATTGAGTTTTGGGAGGACTCAATGCCCGAAGCGCCGTATTGATCCGACAGGTAGCCGATCACGGATCCGTACTTCGCGGACATGTAGGGGTATTCGCGATCATAAAAGTCTTCGGAGTCCTTCACGGACTTAGCCAGCACCTGGTCGCCGGCGATGATGCTGCCGCGCTCCTTTGACTTAGCCTCAAGGAATTGACGCGAATTCAGCGGATTCTGTGCCAGCGACTTTTGTTGGAAAGCCTGGATATAAGTCAGGTTTGCGATCAGGGCCATCACCAGGATGAAGCTAAAGATGGCTACCGCGCGGATGGAGCGATTCATGCTTCCTCTCCTTCCTTGATGGCCAGTGGTGTGCGGGCGTCATGCGAGATACGCAGAATAATCGCCAACAGTATGTAGTTCGCCAACAGTGACGAACCACCGTGCGACAGGAACGGTGTTGTCAGGCCAGTCATAGGCAGAAGTCGCGAAATGCCGCCGGTGACAACGAAAATCTGGATGGCGATGGTCAGCGACAAACCGGCGGCAACGAGCTTGCCGTAGGAATCGCGGGCACGCATTGCAGTATTAAAACCACGGGAGACGAACACGATGTAGGCCAACAACACAGCAGCCAGGCCGATAAGCCCCAGCTCTTCGCCGATGGCAGCCAGAATGAAGTCCGAGTGCGCGACCGGGATGTTGTTCGGGTAGCCCTCGCCGAGCCCGCGGCCGGTCACACCGCCGAAGGACATGCCAAAAAGCGCTTGGGAAAGCTGGAAGCCGTTGCCATCGTAGTTCGCCAATGGATCGACGAAGTTAGAGACGCGATCCTGGATCTTCGCCGAGATCTGGTACACGCCGAATGCGCCGATGAAAGCTAGCCCCAGACCCAGCACCAGCCAGGAGGCGCGGCCTGTCGCCATGTACAACATGCCCAGCACAGTGCCGAATAGCAGCAGCGCGGGCCCAAAGTCGTTTTGCGCTGCCATGATCATCAGCGCGATGCCCCACACTAGAAACAGCGGCCCCAAGTCACGCAAGCGAGGAAACTGCAGTCCCAGGAAGGACTTTCCAGCCACCGTGAAGAGGCGGCGCTTATTCACCAGCAGAGTGGCAAAGAACAGCAGCAGCATGATCTTTGCGAACTCGCCCGGCTGAATGGAGAACGGTCCGATGCTGATCCACACGTTTGCATCAGCATTCAACGACGTGGGCCACACGATCGGCAGCGCAATCAAAATCAGACCCGCAAGACCCAGTAGGTACGAATAGTTCTGCAAGGATCGATGATCTCTTAAAAAGCTGATGACCAGGCAGAAAAGCACCACGCCGATGGCGGTCCACATGATTTGGGATTTTGCCAGGCTAAGGCCTGAGCCCAAATCCAGCCGGTAAATCACAACCAGACCAATGCCGTTGAGGAGTGCCGCGATGGGAAGCATGATCTGGTCGGCCTCTGGAGCCATCCAGCACACCACGAGGTGGGCGACCAGGAAAGTGGCAAAAAATCCGCCGACGAGGTAAAACACCTCGGAACTAATTTCATTGCCCTGTGAGATCTCCAGCGCCACGATGGCGAGCAGCAAAATGATTGCGGCCAGAAGCAAAAGCCCGGCCTCTGTACGTCGGCTAAAAAGCTTCATAGGTTAGTTCACCTCGCGGCAGGAAACTCCGGGGGTGGTGAGGTCTTCCGGCGCTTCGGTGGGTTTCTCAGATTTCGAGTTGTTGTCCTTTTGGTTGTCCTCGGACTTCTTCTTATCGTCCTTCTTGTCAGCTTCCTTGTCGGTTTGCTTGTCAGACGGCACGCGCGTTACACACACTGGCAGTGTTTGTTCCGCCAGGCGAGTGATCTGGCCGGAGACTTTGTCATAAGAGTCCTCCGGCAGATCCGCCAGCGCACCCTGAGCAGCCGGGGTCAGATCGGAAGTCTTAAACGGGTGGCAATCGCCGCCTGCACCGGGCTCGACGAAGGTCGCCTTGCCATTGTCGTCCAGGCAGATGTCTTGGTGCACGGAGTTCAGTTTGATCCCTAAGACGGAACTATCCGTACCGTTCATCAACTTGAGCTGTGAGTTTTCCTCGGCCACGTAGTACGTGTCCTTGATGCGCTGGTACGTCACATACCCCACCGCACCTGCGGCCGTGATGACCACCAACACAATTGCGAGCGTTACCCACAGGCCGCGCCGGGACTTCTTCGGCTTTTTGGTTTTTGCTGTGCCGGTGGGTTCTACACCTTCGCCGTCGTCCTCGCCGTGACTCTGATGAGTCCGTTTGCCTGCTGGTGTAGCCGTCGCAGGTTCAGGCTCTTCTTCTGTTGCGTCCTTTTTTGGTGACGCCGCTGGCGTGGTCAAAAGCCCTTGAATTGCCGCTGCGCGAGCTGCTGAAGAATCCGGACGTGGCATTTCTGCCTCCTCGCCCGCGATAGCTCCTGCTAGTACCGGGCGAGATGGCAGAGTGAGTTCTGGATCGGTCGGCGAGTTGGACTGGGCGTCAAACTCAACAACATCAGCGACAACAACCGTGACGTTGTCAGGTCCGCCACCGCGCAGTGCCATTTCGACGAGTTTGCGGGCGGCCTTTTCCGGGGTGCCACGGGAGAGGACTTCGCGGATCGTCTCGGGGCTTACCGGATCGGATAGACCGTCGGAGCAGAGCATGAAGCGATCGCCGATTTGTGTCTTTTCGCGCCACAGAGTGGGCTCGACGGGGCGTCCAGTGAGAGCCTTGAGGATGAGGGAGCGCTGCGGGTGACTGCTGACGTCCTCTGGCGCGAGCTTGCCTTCGTCGACGAGAGACTGAACGAAAGTGTCGTCCTTCGTCACCTGGCGAAGCTCGCCATCGCGCAGACGGTAGCCACGAGAATCGCCGATATGGCAGATGGCAACTTCATCCTCGCAAAAGAGCATGGAGGTCAGAGTGCAGCCCATTCCGTCCAGGTTCGGGTGCTCATCTACGTGCGATGCGATGTCCTGGTTACCTTCGTCGACGGCAGTAGCCAGCAGGTTCTCCAACTGGTCACGGTTGTCAGACTCGTCGATAAGCGGGGAGTCCAGGGGGCTGAGAGCATTAATGAGGAACTGAGAAGCAACCTCGCCGGCCGCGTGGCCGCCCATGCCGTCGGCGAGCGCGAGCAGGTGTGGACCCGCATAAGCGGAGTCCTCATTATTGCCACGAACGAGGCCGCGGTCGGAGCACGCGGCAAAGTTTAGAGTGCGATCGGTAGCCCTGGCCTTGCCCTCGGTCATGCATCCATCCTCACGTGGGTCTGGCCGATGCGGATTTCCATACCGGCGGAGAGTTTAACGGGCTGGTCTAGGCGTTCATTGCCAATCCAGGTTCCGTTGCGGGAATCGAGGTCTTCGACGTACCAATCCGAGCCCCGGCGGAGCAGCCGGGCATGGGAACCGGAGGCGAAGTCATCCTCCAAAACCAATGTGCACGACTGGGAACGGCCGATCGAAACGTCCTGGTAGCCCTTTAGGTTGAGCGTGGTGCCAGCCAGTGGGCCGGAAGTGAGCTCCAAAGAGGTGGGCGACTTGTGACGCCGGAAGGAGTGACCGGATGATGATGGCTCGTTCATCGGAGCGTTGTAACCCGCGACGATAGGTGCCCCGCCGGCGGGGGCTAACCCGGAGGTGCGGTCTGCATCCTTTTTGAGGGAGCGAACAGTCATCCAGATGAAGAACCACAACAAGAGCAACAGGCCAATCTTGACCAGCAAAAGCAGTGTGGTCTGCACGGTTTCAACTCCTCAACAAGGTAGGGACCCAGGACTCACATGTCCGACAAGGGCACATGTGTATGTGAATAGCCTAGTTTAGATGACCCCTGAGGAGTAGACGAGAAAGAAAATGGCTTCTAAAAACGCGGGATTTTAGTGGAACTCGACGCCGATCTCGGAGTGACCAAGCGAGATAACGTCACCGCTTGCCAGCAGCCAATTTTCAATCGGAGTGCCGTTGACGGAGGTGCCGTTGGTGGACTGCAGATCCGTCAGCACAGCGTCGTACCCATCCCATGTGATGTCTGCGTGCTGACGGGAGACGCCCGTATCGGGGATGCGAAGATCCACGCCGTTTCCGCGTCCGATGATGTTGCTGCCCTTGCGTAGTTCATAGGTGCGGTCGGAACCATCATGCAGAGTGAGGGTGACCTTGAGCTCGCGCTCGTTGCCGTCCGCGCCTACGCCGCCGCGTACCGGAGCGGGGGTGCTTTGCACGATAACTTCAGTGCCCGGGTAGCTGGCTGGACGCTCAAAGCTGTCGCCTGCCTGCTGGTTGTGTTGGTTCTGTCCGTAGTGCACGGCGCTGTCTCCCTGGTTCTGTGACTGTTGTGGTTCTTGCTGCTCGTGCTGCTCGTAGTGTTCAGACTCCCCAGACGGTTCAGGCTCACTGGTTTCTTCGTACTGTTCAGCCTGTTGGTTGCGCGCGAAATCTGGTGCGGCGTGGTGCACAGCGGCTGCCCCGCCGAGTCCTGCGGCGCCCGCCGGGGACACTAGATCTCCCAGGGACTTGCTTGCACCGTTCGCGCCCGTAGCGTCCGAAGCGTTTGCGTCGTTGGAGTGGTTGTCGTTGGGGCTGTAGGCGTCGTAATCCTGCGATACCAAAGAGCGCTCCTCAGACTGCGAATATGGCCACTCCGGGTGCCCCTCATGTGGTCCAGCCTGTGGGTAGGAATCCTGATAGCCGCCGTCTGGATTGCGGAAGGGATTGACGCCCCCCTGCTCAGTCGCATTAGCCTCCCCAATTGCGACATTTCCTCCTGGGATGTCGTTGGTGCGGGGGACGTCGAAACGCGCATCTGCGCGCATTTGACCCGAGTGCAGGCCGTCATGAGGTGCGAGATTCACCTTGACTGGTTCGTTGGTGCGCCAGCCTTGGTTACGGATGAAGCGGCTTAGGCGGTCGCCCATTTCTTCTGCGAGGCGGGGACGCGACTCGGTGAGGCTGGCGTAGTCGCGAGTGCTGACGAGAACCTGGAAGTGGCTTGGGGCTAGGCGCTGCCCCTGTGCATCCGTCATGACGGATTCCTCGGCGTATTGCTTGAGAACCTCGTCGATCTCGGTCGGGACAACCTCTCCGCCGAAGACGCGCGCGAAGCCGTTATCCAACCCGCGCTGAAGCGAGCTGTCAAGCTTCTTGAAACGTCCAAATAGGCTCATTGTCCGTAGTCCTCCTATGTGGTCTTGTGTTTTCCAGTACTGTCCCGTGCCTGTGGCGCAGGGCGTGGAAGCCAATCGACCTATAGGTCGTGGGGCGCCGGAATAGCAGGCTGTACAGTGCAGTCGCTGCTCCGCTGCCGCGAGTTCAAAGCGGAGTGGATCTGCGTGAAAACAGCTACAATGTGAGCATTTAGTTGGCCATTATAAGGGCAATAGTGTTGTGCGTGCATTTTCCCGCAGGTCAAGTGTGTTTTTTGGAAGCGTGCATGCATCGTGCTAGAGTTTCATTTCGTTGCCAGCGAGCATCGTTTTCCTTAAAGGTTTAGCGGTTTTAGCAGGCAAGACAGTGTAAAGACCATGTGTCCTACATAGTCACTCGGGCGAGTGGCGGAATGGCAGACGCGCTGGCTTCAGGTGCCAGTGTCCTTCGGGACGTGGGGGTTCAAGTCCCCCTTCGCCCACAGAATAAACACCCCGCTGGGTTGGGATATGCAGATCCTGGCTGGGCGGGGTGTTTTGTGTTACCCGGGGACTTTCGACGGGTGTATGACGGTCGGGTGTAGAACCTCACACTGCAAACGGGTCGTTGTCGGCATCGCGATGAGGTTGGATTTCAAGGTCGTAAGCGATCTTCTCGGCAAGGGGGGCGCCGAAGTAATGAGAAACAAATGCAATGGCCATGTCTGTGCCTGCCGCAACGCCTGATGAAGTCCAACGATCACGGTCATGAACCCAGCGAGCTGATCGTTTCCACTCGACATTTCTGCCGAAGCTGCTGGCCCAGTCAAAAGCACGTTTGTTGCTGGTGGCGGAATACTCTTCCAATAAACCGGCCGCAGCCAGGATCGCGGACCCTGTACATACTGAACAGATGAGAGACGCTGAGCTCGCTATCGAATTGATCTGAGTGAGGAAAGCAGAATCCTTCACAAGAGCTCGCGTGCCCTCACCGCCAGGAACTACAACGGTGTCGCAGGTCAAGGTGCTGAAAGCCGTGTCTGGAACAACCTCCACACCTTGAGAACTAGCAACGTTGTTTCCGTCCACGGAGGAGAACTCCAACTCCAGACCGGGTGCCTTGGCGAAGATTTCAGCGGGGCCAAAGACATCCAGCAACTCGAATCCGTCGAAAAGAATAAAAGCGATGCGCTTTGGCTGCTCGTTATTCATCTACCTGCTCCTGAAGTTGTGCTAGCTCCTCGTGTAATAAGGACTGATCGATCGCGATCGCAGTAGCCACACCCGCGCCCATCGCCTGTGAAACCTGATCCGGCGAACTGGTGACATTGCCTGCGGTCCAGAGTCCGGCTACCGAGGTCTGGCCTCGGGGTTGCCGCAATACCCAGCCGTTTTCGGTTTCGCACCCGGCAGCAAGGAGGAGTTGATCGTTGGGGTGGAACTCTGGGCCTGTAAAGCAAGCCTCGAAGGCGTGGATGGCACCTGGAGTCGTGGAACTTGGATCATCGCTAGTGCTCACCAATACTCCCGATTCCGATTCTGGGTCTGGTTGTATGCCGGAGACGAGGGCGTCCAAAAGAACAACACCACGCTTTTCGAACAGCGCACGGTCAACCTCCGAGAGGGAAAGACCGTTGGTGAAGAACGTGAGGCTATCGGTCCATTTACGCATGAGATGCACCATGTGCACCGTGAACCCAGGGTTCTTGCCGCCAATGACGGCAAGCTTTCGATCGCGAACCTCGTAGCCGTGGCAGTAAGGACAGTGGAAGACTCGGGATCCCCAGAGCTCGGCCAGTCCCGGAACATCTGGCAGTTCATCAGTGATGCCAGTTGCCACGAGAATCTGTTTGGCATGGAGGCGTGAGCCATGTGCGATAGTTGCCTCCCAGGTGCTGCCAACTCGTTCGAGAGCGGTGACTTCCCCGGGGATCACGGTGCCGCCGAAGGAGGTGAACTCGCTGCGACCTTGGTCTAGTAGATCCATGGGGTTAGCGCCATCGCGCCCCAAGATCCCGTGCGCATGTGCACTGAAGCGGTTGCGGGGTGTGCCGTTATCCACAATTGATACGTGCCGCAGAGCGCGGGCAAGGGTGATGCCCGCTGCTGTGCCCGCGAATCCGCCGCCGACAATGAGTACGTCGAGCGGGTCGGTGGTGTTGTTTTCCATGGTCTCGCGCTCCCTCCAAACGTTGTACGTGGCCACTCTACCTACGCAGCTACGTGTGTCTTTGGGTGTTTGATGTAGCGGTTTGGCTCGGCGCTGCGTGAAAGTCTCGTCCGGTGTGCCCCAGTTCAGGCAGGTTATTGAAAACTTTTTGAAAACTCTAATGAAAACGTATTGACAACATGGCAGGTGAGGGGCATCATGGAAAGTGTCAAAGCGACCTGCTAGCCCACCTGGCGAAGAGGAATTGGCTCCATGGTTGCCCTCAAATAAAAGGAGTTCATAATGAGCTGCACCACCCACGCCGACCACGATCACAAGCACGGTCCGAACTGCGGCCACGTTGCCGTTCCGCACGAGGATCACGTTGATTACGTACACGATGGTCACCTGCACCGCGAGCACGATGGCCACTACGACGAGTGTGAGACCTCCGAGCACCACGTCCACGAGGGGCACGACCACCAGCACGGCCCTAACTGTGGCCACGTTGCCGTTCCGCACGGTGACCACGTCGACTACATCCACGACGGCCACCGCCATGCTCAGCACGGCGACCACTGGGACGATCACTAAACCAACCCCTCGTAGCAATGTTCGTTGTTGCGTAGTGAGATAGCGGCCGCACAAGTATCTACGGCACTTGCTGTATCTACTGTGTGGTCGCTTTTTCTTTGTGACGCCCAGCCTCCCCGGCCGTGCATAGTCCTTTGAGCCTTCACGGTGATAAAGGAGGTGACTACCCAATAGTCACTCGGGTAACATTGGCCACCTAAATCGCCGGTGAAAGGAGTGTCGGGTGACCTACCCGCAAGGAAACGACGATCAGACGCGCATGTTCAACACGCAAGGCAACGGTGGCTATGGCGGTAACTATGACCGGGGCTATAGCAATCAGAACTACAGTAACCCGAACTACAGCAACCCGAACTACTACAACCAACCACAGCAAGATCCTCGCGAGGGGCTACTAGCCGGTCGTTACGACGGCAAGAAGGTTGCGAT
Organism: Corynebacterium sp. TUM25015; assembly: GCF_056393505.1. Classification (NCBI taxonomy): domain Bacteria; kingdom Bacillati; phylum Actinomycetota; class Actinomycetes; order Mycobacteriales; family Corynebacteriaceae; genus Corynebacterium; species Corynebacterium sp. TUM25015. The sequence continues at coordinate 702,450 of NZ_CM150783.1, forward strand.
GAACCTCATCGTTCTTGCCGTGCTGGCTGCCGCGGTCACCTTTGCTGCGGTGTTCATCGTGGACCTTTTGGTGGGCTTTATCCCAGGTGAAGCGTCGTCGGGCGTGGGGCCCGCCGTGCTGACTGGCGTGATTGCGGGCGTCATCGGCGTACTTGCCGGACTGCTGTACATTCCAGTTTCCGGCACAGGTAACGAGCATCTCTTTGGCATGGCGGTGATCGCGCTAGCCGCCGTTGCTGCGATTGCGTGGGTGTTGGCCGGTGGCTTGCTCAGCGGTGATTGGGGGACGCTGGTCACGCTGACAGGCATTGTCTGCACCGCAGCCATTGCCTATGTGGTGCCGACACGCATCGAGTCGGCAGCGGTGTACGGGCCGCGTCGCTAAAAGTCCTCGAGCAGTGAACTACAAACCCCGGGATGTCCCGGGGGTTTCGTCGTGAACAGGGGCGGAAAGCCAGGTTTCGGGCAAAGGCAGGTTGATAGCGCAGGTTGATGAGGAGTACCTGAGTATTCGTTATCAATTCGAGATTTTTTGCTGATTTAGGGCTTTTTCGTTTGACGTACCCCCGGGGAGGGTGCGTAAGTTAGCGAACTCAGTGGCAGATTGCCTCTAAACGAAAGTCCCCTAAAAAGGAGTGTTCGACTACATGAAGAAGTCCGCGAAGACCGCTTTTGCCCGTATCGGTATGGCCGCAGGCCTGATTGCCGCCCCGGCTGCCGCAGCTGCAGCCGCTGCTCCGGCTGCGGAAGCCGCTCCTGTCAGCTCCTGGGATCAGGTCGCGCAGTGCGAGTCCGGCGGCAACTGGAAGATCAACACGGGCAACGGCTACTACGGTGGACTGCAGTTCAACGCACAGACCTGGGCTGGCTTCGGCGGAACGAAGTACGCACCGACGGCTAACCAGGCCACGAAGGCGCAGCAGATCGAGATTGCCGAGAAGGTGCTGGCCAAGCAGGGTGCCGGCGCATGGCCCAACTGTGGCAAGGTGCTGGGATAACCAGCGACATGCCCGACCTGGGCGGGCGCTAAGCGTCCAGGTATTTTTCGGGAATATCCAGAGCCACCAAGTCCTCCCGGGACTTGGTGGATTTTTCTAGCGCAACCTTAACGACATGGCGCATCTGCTCCTCCGGGTCGGGGATGCGCCTCTGCTCGGACATGAGGACAGTCAGGATCTCCGGCTGATCCTTGAAGCAGTGCCATACTACGGCGTTGGCCAGCGATTCCAGCACCAGACCCCGTGGCTGCAGAGCCTGCTTGGGGCGCTCGGCGCGCTTTCCGCCGCCGCGAGGGCGCACGTGGAGATCCTGTTGGCCGATACCAACGACGGAGCCATCCGTGTTGTAGATGATCGAGGTGTATGGCACATTGCAGTAACCATCTTCTTCGACGGTGGCGATAATCCAGTCGATCAGTTCGCGGCTGAGTTCTACGTCCATGTATGCCCCGCTGCGGCCTGGCTTGAGGAATTGGAAGGTGCCGGTGCGCGTCCACGCCTCATATTCGGTGCCAAGGCGGCGGGCGATAAGGGTGCCGAACAGCACGTCGGTCATGGAAAATAGCGTGCCGCCGAATGCTGCTCCGTGCATGTTCGCGTTCCACCAGCGTAGGTTCAGCACGATGCGTGCGAAGGACCAGTCGTCCGAGACGCGTGTCATCTTAATGCCGGAAAACAGCAGTGGTGGCCAGAGGTTCATCATCCGCCGCATGCGGTCCGGCTTCTTCGTCATCTTGTTGACGAAGCCTGGAACTGCTTTCATCTGTGCTTGGTAAATCTTCTTAAGTGGTTTCATGATGCGTTTATGCTACCGCGCCCGGTCAGCGCGGGCAGGTATAAAAGTATTCTCTTTTTGTGACGCCACTACGTTCGCGCCGGGTCGCACGCGAGTTCGAAACTATAGACGGATACCACGCGGGTATGTCTGGAGCGATTGCTAGCGTGATGAACTATGAGCAATAGGTTGAGTGGTGGCGCACTGGCGCTAATTGCAGGAGTGAGCCTGCTGCTCGGCAGTTGTGCAGAGGGAGCGGAGTTTCTAGAGGGCGCAAGTTCAGCGTCACAAACTTCGCACGCTCCCATAGAACAACCTGCCGAAACGGTGACAGCCGAGCCGGAGCAGCCGCAACAACCACAACAACCGCAAGGGCCGCAACACTCAGAGCAACCGGTCACGCCCGAACGGTCGCTTCACCAGCAGAACATGCTCGACCTTCTGGAGACGTTGGCGGTGAAGGGACGTGCGCCGAAGACGGGTTATAGTCGCGACCAATTTGGCCAGCGCTGGAAGGATATCGACCGTAATGGTTGTGATCAGCGCAACGATATTCTAGCCCGCGACCTCGCCAATGTGGAAGCTCCGAAGGGTTGCCGGGTGCAAAGTGGGGACTTGCAGGATCCCTACACCGGCCAGCTGATTCATTTTGTCCGTGGGCAGAACACCAGCCAGGCGGTGCAGATCGACCATGTGGTAGCGCTTGCCGATGCGTGGCAGAAAGGAGCGCAGCAGCTCACGCCGGAACGGCGCGAGGAGTTCGCCAATGATCCGTTGAACCTGCTGGCCGTGGACGGGCCGTCCAATATGCAAAAAGGCGCTGGTGATGCCGCCACGTGGCTGCCGAAAAACAAGGGATTCCGCTGCACTTATGTCTCTACCCAGGTGCGGGTAAAAGCGGAGTATCAGCTGTGGGTCACCCCGGCGGAAAAGGAGGCTATTCAGCGCGAACTGGGGCGTTGCTAGTAGAGCGCGGGCATCGCGACTGTGAGTTTCGATCTATCCATTATTGCCGCAAACTAGACTGCTTGGTCTATACTTGTTGAAACATTGCGCGCTGAATCGTCAGACGCAGCGCCACCTAAGCACTGACAAGCGATAGTTCGAAGAGGAGTTTCCATGGCCCACAACACAGATGCCATCCATGCAGGGTACGAGCCCGACGAGTTCATGGGCTCCATCAATATCCCGATCTACGCATCCACCACCTTCGCCCAGAACGCGCCGAATAACCTGCGCGGCGGATACGAGTACGGACGAGTAGCTAATCCAACCGTGGACTCGCTTGCCCGTACCATCGCAGCCCTTGAGGGCGGGGAGTTCGGCCGGGTGTATGCCTCTGGCATGGCCGCAACTGATCACCTTTTGCGGGTTTTGCTACGCCCCGGCGATCACTTGATTATGGGACACGACGCCTACGGTGGCACATACCGCCTGATTGCGACCGCTTTCAAGGACTGGAACGTAGACTTCACCGTAGTGGACACCACCGACGCAGAGGCAGTGCGCGCCGCGCTGACCCCGCAGACGAAGCTGGTGTGGTTGGAGACTCCGACGAACCCGCTGCTCGCTGTGTCCGACATCACCGCCATCGCCGATGTTCTCGCCGATGAATATGGTGGCGACGCCCCCACACGCCCGAAGCTGATCGTGGATAACACCTTCTTTAGCCCCTACCTGCAGCGACCTCTAGACCTGGGGGCGGACGTGGTGCTGCACTCGACCACAAAGTACATTGGCGGACACTCCGATGTGGTGGGTGGCGCGATTGTAAGCAATGACGCGAAACTGGATGAAGATCTGGAGTTCCTGCTCGGTGGAGCCGGCCCCATCGCCTCGCCTTTCGATGCCTATCTCAATGCCCGTGGTTTGAAAACCTTGGGTGTGCGCATGGATCGTCACTGTTCTAATGCACAGGCCATTGCGGAGTACCTCGACGAACGCGCGGAGATAGCGACCGTTTTGTACCCTGGCCTGCCACAGCATCCGGGCCATGAGGTGGCCAAGCGCCAGTCCACGGGTAAGGGATTCGGCGGAATGATCTCCGTTCGTTTCCACTCGGAGGAGGCAGCGTTGAAGTTCTGCCAGTCCACCAAGTTGATCTGCCTGGCTGAGTCGCTGGGCGGAGTGGAATCTCTGTTGGAACACCCGGCGACTATGACTCACCAATCGGTGGCAGGGTCGCAGCTGGAGGTTCCCCGCGACCTGGTTCGCATCTCCATCGGTATTGAAGATCTGGAGGATCTGCTCGCAGATATCGCACAGGCTCTGGAGCAGCTCTAAACTATTGGACTTATGAGGATCTTTTCTTCTTCCAAGTCCCTTACCGCACTAGTCACCGCAAGCACCATCACCCTCGGCGCGGTCAGCGTCGCCGGCGCTGCCCCGGCGCAAGCGATCGCACCGTCGGAGGGCAGGGGTTCCAGCACCGCCCCGATTACTCAGCCGGTCGACCCGGATCACAACCCCACAAATCCGCAGGCAACGAACGAAGGTTCGTTGGCCAGCAGTGTGGAGTCGGCGAACCCGGGCGCAGAATGGCTGCTGAAGACCTTCCCCCTGGGTAGCACTGACCCGGCAGGTTCTTTGGGCAAAGAAGCGCCGCCGATCGCAGGCATCCTAGCCTGGGTCGGCGGCATCGTTGGCGCAGTTGCGCTGGGTGCTGCAGCGGTTGGCGGCTACCAGTACGCCGTGCAGCAGGGCTGGATCAAGCCACTCTAAGAAGTCTTATCACTTCTTGTACCCCAGCTGCTCCATCAGCTGCTCAGCTTCTTCGGTGTCGCCACCGAAGAGTTCAGACTCCATGGTGATGTGCTTGTCCTTATTGATGACAAAGACATAAATCTTGGCGGTTTCTTCGATGTAACCCGCGAATGCGTTCGGGTCATCGTTGATAATTGTCGCATCGTGGTCTTTGAGGTCCTTTGCCTGCTGGTTGGCGTACTCCGTGTCATCAACGAAGTCCACCGACCAATAAGCCCAAGGGCTGCCCGATACGCCCTTACACTTAGAGCCCTTAACTTCGCGGCTGGGCTTGGAGCTGTAGTCGTAGCGCAGGTTGAAAGAACCAGTCTTGCACCTGCTGATCAGGTCGTTGATCTTTGAAGGCATTGCGCCCTTGTACGGCTCGGTGAGAGAATCGTCCGGGCCACCAATGTCGCCGCGTTGTGCCACAGTCGACGTAGAGTCACTGGAGCTGCTTGACGAGCTACTGGAAGAACTGCTGGTCTCTTCGGTGCCGGTTTCCTCAGAATTTGCTTCTGAACCCGGATTTTCCTCAGCGGTTGTGGTCTCGGATTCCTGTGCGCTGGTGTTTTCTTCGCTTGAACCGTCATCCTTGGTCACGAAGAAGTAGCCACCTACTGCTAGGGCGATGACAAGGACGAGCGCAGCGATGATGCCAATGACCTTTCCGCCGCCTCCGCCGCCACTCGGGGCCTGGCCATAGGCGGTGTGCTGATTACCGGCAAAAGGATTCTGCCCCGGCTGGCCGGAAAAGCCGGGCGCAGCTTGGTTGCCTTGGTTTCCCGGGGTGCCTTGTGAGCCGTAACCATTCTGAGAAACGGGCTGTCCGTAGTTGCCGGGTTGGCCTGGCTGTTAGCTCTGTGGCTGTGCTTGGTTTTGGTTCCACTGGGTCGTCTCATTCGACGCGTTGGAACCGTTGCCGAAGGGGTTAAAGTCGCCATTATTCTCACCCGGATTGGGGGTGTTACCGAAGGGGTTATTGTTCGTCATGTGGGGTAAATCCTTTAGACCTCATAGAAACGTATCAACCTTGTGGTCGCGCCTTTTTCAGCGCGTTCAGTAGTCGAATGCGTTTGGCTGCGTGCGATGTTCCGCGCTGGCGAACATCAGAGAGATAGGGGTAAACAACGGGGGTACGCGGAAGCGTTAGTTCTTCTTGTAGCCCAGTTCCGTCAGGACCTTTTCCAAATCGTCCTTCTTCTTCAGGGGCATCTTGGTCTCCATGACGATTCCCTTGTCCTTGTTGATGACGAAGACAATCGGCGTGATATCGCTTTCCAAGTATCCCGCGAAGTTATTCGGGTCATCGGACCAGATTTGCGCATCATGGTTCTTGAGGTAGTCGATCTCATTCTTTGCGAACTTGGGATCGTTGACGAAGTCGACGAGCTTGAATTCCCAAGCGGTGTACCAAACGCCGTTGCACCGCATTCCGTCGACCTTGCGGTTGTTCTCTCGTGCAAGCTCAAAGCTTCCGGACTTGCAGTCTTGAACCATGTCCTTCATCTTCGCGGGCATCGCATCGGCGTACTTCTTCAGCATCGAATCATCCGGCCCGCCGATATCGCCACGCTTTGCCGGTTCTTTTGTGGAAGACGTCGAGGACTCAGAAGACTCAGAGGAAGACGACTCACTGCTGGACTCGGAAGAGCTGGAAGACGTCTCCTCGCCGGTGTCTTCCGACGAACTGGAGGATTCGGACTTCGCGGTGTTCGAGTCATCGCCACCATCGTCCTTATTCAGTAGGAAATAGCCACCAATGACGAGACCGATGACAAGAAGCGCGGCGACGATGATGCCGATGATCTTGCCACTATTCCCATTGCCGCCGTTTCCACCGGCGTTATTTGGCTGGCCATAAGCGCCATAGGGCTGAGAGTTGAAAGGATTGTGAGCCTGCTGACCTGGCTGGCCCTGTTGCCCATAATCCTGCTGGCCGTAACTTGGCTGGCCCTGTTGGCCATAGCCCGGCTGGCCCTGTTGCCCATAACCTTGTTGACCATATGGCTGCTGGCCTTGGTTCTGTGCTCCCGGGTACTGCTGTCCACCCTGAGGCTGCTGACCAAATGGGTTCTGGTTTGAGTTTTGGCCAGAGTTGTTCTGGGGGTTGTTGCCGGGTTCCGGGAAGCCCCCGCCATTGTGACTGTTAGACATGGCAGATCCTTAGAGTTCGGTATACGCTACTTATTATCCAAGAGGTTAATGCATAGGTTAGAAACCCGCATTGCGTTGAATGAATCCCTAATACCCGTTATGGAATAACGCTTTCCCGGACTTTTCTAGCAGCTACATTGGAGCCTATGACCACTAACAATGCAGCATCCACGATCACCCCACCGTCTCACACTCGCATCGCTGTCGTGACCGGAGCCAGCGCAGGAATTGGCGAAGCTACTGCGAAGCTTTTAGCTGCAGATGGTTGGTACGTCATTCTGGCGGCTCGTCGCCTAGAAAAGCTCGAGGAAGTTGCGCAAGACATCGCTCAGGAGGGCGGCAAGGCAACGCCTCTTGCGCTCGATGTGACGGATAAGGCGTCAATAGATAATTTCACCGCCGCCCTGGCTGAGCTGACGGGCTCCAAGCTGGATCTGCTGGTCAACAATGCGGGTGGCGCTCGCGGACTAGATCCGGTTCTCGAAGCTGACCCGGCGGATTGGCGCTGGATGTTTGAGGCGAATGTGATGGGCACGCTGGAGGTTACCCGTGCGCTTTTCGATCAGTTGAAAGTTGCAGAGGCGCCGCAGGTGGTCAATGTTGTTTCAGTTGCAGGTCGCGGCGCATATCGCGGTGGCGCGGGCTACAATGCCGCCAAGTTCGGACAAACTGCATTGACCGACGTAATGCGCATGGAGTTCGCCGAAACGGGTGTGCGTGTGTGCCAGGTCGATCCGGGGCGGGTTGCCACGGACTTCAGCCTGAATCGCTTTAAGGGAGACGCCGAGCGGGCCGAAGAAGTATACGCCGACAAACTAAACTTGCAGGCCGAAGACATCGGTGAGGCTATTCGTTGGATTGCGGATCGTCCCCGACACATGGACGTCGAATCGATTATGATCCGCCCGCTCGACCAGGTGTAAGGCCGGCTCGCACCGGGTTAAACGTCCTTACTGAAAGGTGACGGCAGTGCCGGTTGCGCTGACCATCACCATGCCACCCTGACCCAGGGTTTCGTAGTCCACATCCACACCGACGATGCCGTGTGCGCCCATCTCCAGGGCGCGATCCACCATTTCCTTCAACGCGGTCTCGCGAGCCTGCAGGATCTCGCCCTCGTAGCTGGAGGAACGGCCACCGGTGAGGTTGCGGAAGCCCGCGCCGATGTCCTTGAACATGTTGATGCCGGCAACGGTCTCGCCCGAGACGATGCGCAGGTACTGGGCGATGCGGTGCCCCTCGACGGAGTTAGTGGTGGTGACGATCATGGTGTGTTGACCTTTCTGCGATTCTCTTAGTGGCTCTGTCCTCGTGACGCCCACATTCCCGCGGGCGCGCCTATGCCACCGACTATAGAGGACTGTGGTGGCGTTATGCCCTCAAAAACGTCACTTGGTGGTGGGGTGTTTTGTGAAGTACTCGTACAAACCTGGTGAAACAGGGTTCATAAGATCGAGGCGCATATTCACAATGGGCATAGGTTTTTTGGCTGTTGGAATAGTCGTCTCCACGGCATCACGCGAGTGGGCTTGTCCGAGGTAGTGGAAGCCGTTTCCCTCTGCGTCATCCTTTTTCACAAATACCTCCAGGGTGTAGTCCCCGGAAACGATGCGCGCTTCTATTTTGCTATTTAGGCGCCGGTTGGACTTCGTAAACCAGCTGATTGCTGATGGGCTGTCGAATTTATCTTCGTATTTTGTGGAATCTGAGATGTCATCTGCCTTGTGGTAGGTAATGAAAATCGGGCAGGTTTTGGTGACTTCATTAGCGGAGTAGCCATACATGGTGGAGTATTGGTTGGTTTCCCAGTTCAACATGCGGCATACATCTTTGCGAGAATACTGCTTACCGGAAATCAGGTTGCCCTGGGACTTGTAGTGCTCGCGGTTAGTGCGGAGACCAGTTTCGATTACGTCGTCCACATGGCGGGCGAAAAGTGGGGAGGAGTCATAGCATTCGCGAAGTTTCGAGCTGATGGTGAAACAATCGTTGTCGAAATTGGCTAAGGGAAGTTTGCCGTATTTGGCCCTTTCGCTGCTAGTGAAGAAGCTTAGGTCCAGAATCCTGCTTACTGATTGCAAGGCTATAGAGTCCAGCCCTTGTGCTTTCTGCTGTGGGCTGTAACCCCCTAGAAGCGCTCGGAATTCTTCCACGGAGACGCAATCCTTTTTGAGCAGCTGTTTTATGAGCAACAGCTCATGAGGTCGGAGGCCGTTAAGTAGTTCCTTGTCAAGGAAAGTTAGAAAGGCATTCTCGTCTGCAGTAGGGAGTTGGGTTTCCTTCTTCACACGGATCAAAAATTCCCAATAATTATTTGACCTCGAGGTCGCGATAATTGTGGGCTGAACGGTATCGTGCAATGCAAAATCGATACGCCAAGGTTGACGTCCTAAGCGGAACGCCAGGTCGGAGAATGATTGCTTCAGCTGGGGGAGTGCGTCAAGGGTGGTTTGGGCAAGGCTTTCCAAGATTCGTTGTTCAGAGATCTTGTCGAAGCTAATGCTGCTAATTCCAGCGATTGATCCTGATTCGTCGGCATCGCGTATCCGCTTGCGGATGAGGTCCTTGCTGAGGGAACTATCGCCAAAAAGAGCGATGGGGACAAGGAAATTGTTTTTGTAGTTACCGATGAAATCGATGACCCGGAGATGATCCTTGCCAACCGCTTTGCGCAAGCCACGGCCGAGTTGTTGCGTAAAAACAATGGCAGATTCGGTATTGCGGAGCATGACCACTTGGTTCACGGAGGGGATGTCGATCCCCTCGTTGAATATATCGACAGTCAGTACGTAATCCAGATCGCCCGATTCGAGTTCTTCGATAACGGCATTGCGTGTTTGCGCTGAATCACTACCGGTAAGCGCCTTGGTACGAAGGCGATGGCCGAAAATCGTTTCTCTGTTGAGAAGGGTAGAGAGTTCTATCGCTTCCTTTCGAGACGAGCAGAACATGAGCCCCGTTACTTTGTCCGCCCGTCCGTAGGTGGTCAGCATGTCGCAGAGGTACTTCACTCGGTCTGTCGACAGGAGCTGAGAAAGAGAGCTAGTCTCCTCGATGGATTTCCCTTGTTCATCGACATAATCTGTAACGCCGTAATAGCTGAACGGCGCAAGCATCTTTGATTCCAGGGCCTTTTGAAGCCGAATTTCGTAGGCCACGTTGTAATCGAAAAGTTCGAAGACATTAAAGCCGTCGGTACGTTCTGGCGTCGCTGTCAGACCCAGGAGGAAACCGGGTTGAAAGTGCTCCAGAATGCGCAAGTAGCTTTCAGCGCCTGCACGGTGGACTTCGTCGACGATGATGAAATCAAAGTCCGAAGGGTCGAAGTCCTGCAGATTCCTTTCACGCGAGAGTGATTGAACACTGGCAAAAACGTACTTACGGTCTTGTTGCCTTATGGAACCGACGTATTTACCGAAATCTTCTGCCGGGGCTTCTAGGACCTTTTGGAATTCCAGGATTGCCTTGTCCAGAATCTGCTCGCGGTGGACAATGAACAGCATCCTTTCCGGCTTGGCCTCGCGGACACTGAGTGCGGCGAGGATCGTCTTACCCGTGCCGGTCGCTGAGATCACGATTGCGCGCCGAGCATCCGATTCTCGGATCTGTTTGATTCTCCCCAACGCCTCCGACTGCATTGCATTGGGTTGAATGCGGCCAACGGGGATGACCTCGTCCTTTTCTCCAAGGATTAGCCTCCGTTGAGGAACTGGCTTCCAAGATTTCTCGTAATTTTCAATCCACTGAGTAGTCAGTGGATCGGAGCGTTCTTCCAACCGAGTTATGGCATCGCGAACCTGAAGTGCAATGTCGCCGTCTGGCATAGCCGAGAAACGAAGGTTCCATTCCGAGTTGCTAATCAGTGCACCGCGCGTGAGATTGGAGCTGCCGATAATGGCAGTCGTGCCATCGGCATGCTCAAAGACATACCCCTTACTGTGAAAGGCATCGACCGAATCTTTAAGAACTCTCACCTCGACATTTGTAAGCTGCAGTAGTTCTTTAAAGACCGCAGGTTCGTTGAACTGCAAATAGGTCGAGGTAATGATTCGGCCACGACCTTCGAAATCTAGAAGATCTTGCTTTAGTAGCGCCAAAGCAGAAGCGGTGACGAAAGCGATTGAGAAGTCGAAGCTCTGTGCGCGCTTAAGCTCGTGCTTGATCGCACGCAGCATATCGTTGTCCGGGGTATTTGAGATCAACTTTGGGTTGAATACTCGAGCAGATTCCAATTGCCGATTTAGGTACCCGAAAGCTGTATCTAGCCCCACGCCAGTGCTGAAAACCGACATATAGTCACATCCCCTCAGCCTGGCTCTTAGCCGAGCTGGTGAACGATCTTCTGGACGGCAGGAATGTCAGCTGGCGCCCAATCCAGGTCGAGGAGATTATCGACCGCTACCCACCGAATCTCCTTGTGCTCCGTGATCTGCGGATCAGCACCATTTAGGGTGCAAAAGTAGGTACTGAGGATAACGGTTCCAAAGTCGTATTCATACTCTGTCGTTTCGACGTGTTCTCCTACGACTGCATCGCAGAGTAGTTCTTCCTTAAGTTCTCTTCGGAGCGCTTCAACTGGGGTTTCGTTCTGCTCAATTTTTCCGCCAGGGAATTCCCACATGAGGGGAAGCGACATCGACGCGCTACGTTGGGCTGCCAGAACCTTGCCATCGCGAACCAAAACGGCTCCGACTACATTGATTCTCTTCAAGTCATGACCTCCCGAACTGCACATTTTTTCCGTAGCCTATCAGGCATTCTAATTCCCTGCCGCTCCGAAGTCATCAGTCCCACTATCCCGCTAGCCTGGGGGCATGGTCACAGTGATTACCAGCCCAGAATCCACCGCCGGGAGGATCCATCCATTGCAAAAAGAGGATCTCCCGGAAGACCTCGTTGCGGTAGTCCGCGCAGCGAAATATGTAGAAGTATTCACCGGTGCGGGCATGTCCGCCGACTCTGGGCTGGATACCTTCCGCGATGCGCAGACCGGCATTTGGTCACACGTTGACCCACAGGCAATGGCCAGTTTGGATGCCTGGGCAAAAGATCCCGAGCCCATGCTTGCCTGGTACCTCTGGCGGGCGGTGCTTTGCCGCCGCGCCGACGCAAATGCGGGGCACCGAGCGATAGGTCAGTGGGCGGAACGAGGGGGCGTCACCGTACACGTAACCACCCAGAACATCGATGACCTGCACGAGCGTGGCGGCAGTAAGAATGTGGCGCACTTACATGGGAGCCTGTTTCGCTATCGCTGCAGCATTTGTAGCAAGCCCGCGCGAATGCCGGAGCTGCCGACAGAACAGATTGAGCGCGCAACACCCCCGACGTGCACGCTGTGCGGGAATCCGGTGCGCCCAGGCGTGGTGTGGTTCGGCGAGCCACTACCGCACCGGGAATGGGAAGCCGCGGAAGAGGCCATGCGGATGGCGGATTTGGTGGTGATTATCGGAACGTCCGGAGTGGTGTGGCCGGCTGCGGGGCTCCCCAGTATCGCGGCTCAGCGTGGCACCCCAATGGTGGAGATCTCTCCTGCGCGCACCGACCTGACGGATATGTGTACGTGGTCGCTGCGCACTACCGCGGCGAATGGGGCGCCATTGCTGGCGCAGGCAGCCGAAGAAGCTAGAGGATCCGGCGACTAGCCCCGCTAATCCTCAGCTAGTTCTGCTAGTTCTGCGGGTTCTGCGGGTTCGGCGGCTGGGGCTGCTTGGGCATGAGCCCAACATTCATCGGGGGGATCTTGTGGTTCGGGTCAAACATCTGCGCTTCCATCTCCGGGGCGAGGGTCTCGGCGAAGATGTTGTTGAAGTGGTGCGCATCGCGGTAGACCGCCATGTTGCCGATGATAGACGGGCACCAATCCTCGCGGCAGATCGCGGCCGTCAGGTCCATGAGGGTCACGTCCATACCCTTGTACGCCTCGATGGAGGGATCCACAGGCAGCAGGGAATCCCAGACACTCTGGCCGCACTCGGCGTTGATGGCCAGCACCTCGTCGAAGTTCGGGCGGCCGGGGTTGGCCAGGCCGGGGAAGTCCTCATTCTCCGCAACCTCGCCTTGCTTGCCTTCCATCATCTCGGCAACGCAGGCGCGCATGTCGCGAGGTGCACCCTTGTCAGTGGTCTGCCACGGGTTATCGCGCATCAGCCAGCTGTGAATGCCCTGGTCCGTGAAGCTCTGCACTAGGTCTTTGTACTCCTGTGGCACCTGCTCCGGGCCAGCGCCGCCGATCGAAGTTGGGCGCGTACCGGTCATGAAGATGCCCTCTGTCGGCGGATTCTCCTTGATGTAGTCCACGACCTTCTCCGACCAACTGATGCAGGAGGGGTACTCTTCGCCATTGACGCGCGTGATCTTGGCGTTTACCGGGCAGCCCATCTTCAGCAGCGGGATCATCTTCACGTGCCGATTACGACCCACGATATCCAGTGCCGGAATGTAGTGCTCGGAGTGCGAACCACCGATGACGTAGATCGTCTTATCGGAGTGAATATCGCCATAGGCGCACTCTTCATCGGAGCGGTTGTAGTTCTTCTTCAGAATCAGCGCATCGCTATCGAAGCCGATCTGGCACCCATCCGGTTGAGTCTGCGGCAGGAGGGAGTGGAAGTCCTCTAGTGGCGGAACCAGCGGCATGTTCTCCGGCACTGGGGCATTCACCAGGAAGCTTGCCGCACCCGGGTAGATTGCCTTGTCCTTGGCTAGATCCCACAGCTGTTCGCTGTTTACATCTTCGCGGTGTTGTAGATACTGGGGCGACGCCACCACAGCGCCAGCGATAACCAGAATCAGAACGGCGTAAACAGCCTTCGGCCAAGCGGACAGGGACTTAGCCCAGTATCGGGGACTAAACAGAATCCAGCTGCGCTCGGGCTTCTTACCCTGACGTAGCGGACGCTCCACTAGCTTGTTGGAGATCCAGGCCAAAACAACGCTGCCGGCGATCACCGCTGCGCCGAGGGCAGGCGTGACCTTGGGAACGTTGAAGTAGTAGACGCACAGCACCAAGATCGGCCAGTGCCAGACATACAGTGCATAGCTGATACGTCCCAAGAATTGGAATGGGCGAGTCAGCAGCAGTCGAGTAACACCTACCGGCTCGCCGGAGTGGCCAGCCAGTACAACCAGCAGTGCGCCGATGAGCGGAACGAGCGTCCACGGGCCGGGGAACTGGTCAGCACCGTCCAGGAACAGGCCGGTGCTGATGATCATGGCCAGACCCACAATGCCCATGATGGTGCGCGTCCAGCGACCCATGGGGCGCAGGACAGGATTGCCGTTCTCGTCGCGGCGCAGCAACAGCATGCCGAGCAGACCACCCAGACCGATCTCCCAGAAACGGCTCAGCGTGGAGTAGTAGTTGATGGTCTGGTCTTCCATGTGGAAGTACGTCGCGTAAGCGAACGAAAGCACAGTGGCAGCAGTTAAGACAACCAACAGTGCCTGGCGGGCGTACTTCCTGAAAATCAGGGCAAGTAGAGTCACTACCAGGAGAGATCCGACGTAGATCTGCAGCTGTGCGGACATGGACCACAGGTGTTGGAACGGGCTGACTGTGGTGCGAACGGAGGTGTACTCACGGCCGGAATATGCAAGCTGCCAGTTGATGTAGTAGCCCAGGGCAGCCACTGCATCCTTTGCCATCTGCACATGCACAAGCCGGTTCATCAGCAGCAGCGATGCCGCCAGCACGCTGGCGACAACCACCGCAAGCAGTGGGAAGAGGCGTCGAATAATACGAATCAGGGACTGTAGGAACGTGAGTCCCTTCGGGTTCTGTGCATTGCGCAGCTGGCTGCCGAAGAAGAAGATGCCGCCGAGCAACAGGAACACGTCCACACCAGAGCTGACCTTGCCAACAAAAACGTGGAAGATCACGACCAGGCCGATGGCTAGGCCACGCAGTCCCTCGATGTCGTAGCGCATCGTGGAAACACGTGCGCCGGATTTACCGGAAGTGCCCGCTTTAGCAGCTTTCTCCGAGCCGCGGGGCTCCGTCGGTTTCTTGATTTTTGTGGAGTTCGACTGTTCGGTCGAATCGTCCGTCGAAGTTTTTCCCTGTTCCATAACTCGAATAAGTCTATTGACCAGCGGGATAAAATTCGAAACGACTCACCCGGCGAGCCTAAAGGGAAGGCGTTAAGAGCCTCACAGTTTGTTATAGGTGCGTGGCGTGTTAGTCGAAGTACACGTCTTCCAGAGATAGCGCTTCAGCCGGATTTGCCTGGTTGCGCGCCGTTTCTACGTAGCGTGCCGCGTGGGCAATGAACCCTTCTCGCTCTTGCTCGGAGAGTTCGCGCCGTACTTTCGCAGGCAGGCCAGCTGCCAGGGATCCGGCGGGAATTTCTTGACCTTCCAGCACCACTGCGCCCGCGGCAACGAGGCTGCCGCTTCCAATTACTGAGCCGGAAAGCAGCGCTGATTGCATGCCTACAAGTGTGCCCGCTCCTACGTGCGAGGAATGGATCAGAGCCTGGTGGCCAATCGTCACATCGTCCTCCAGCACGCACTGCTGTCCGCGTTCCACATGCATCACCGAGTTGTCCTGCACATTTGTGCGCGTGCCAATGCGGATCGCTCCGACATCACCGCGCAGAACGCAGCCATAGAACACCGAGGAATCCGCCCCGATTTCCACATCCCCAATGATGGTCACGCCAGGGGAGATCACCGCGCTGCGGTGGATCCTTGGCGCCCTGCCCTGAACCGGAAGGATAAGCGGTGCTGCATTCATGTTTCTCATCCTAACTATTTATTGACGCCCCCACGCCCCCTTTCCCTGAATAGTCCACGCGGAATCACAGGATCTGTAGCGTTGGCGTCATGAGCGAAAACCCTGTGACCGCTAAGTCAGTAACAATCCTCGTCGTCCACCACAGCCCGACTGAAAAAGCTCAGAAGTTGGCAGACACAGTACTTTCGGCGGCGCGCGCCGCTGCCGACGAGGTGAATACAGAGTTCGACGGTGCTGCCGTGGAAATCGTAGAACGGCAAGCCTTAGAACCGGACGTGGAGGAGCTGCGCGGGGCGGATGCCGTCATCTTGGGAACCACCGCCAACTTCGGCTATATCTCCGGTGCGCTCAAACACTATTTCGACACGGTGTATGTGCCCGTGCTCGAAGAGAAGAAAGCCACTCCGACTAGCTGGTGGATCCGCGGAGGCTACGACACGACAGGCGCGGAGAAGGCGATGCGCTCCATCCTCACAGGATTGGAATGGGACACAGTCGCCGAACCCGTCGAGTTCACTGGAGAAATTGAGCCCCATCTGGCGGAGCTGGAGGCGATGGCTCAAGCTGTGGTGGGCCAGGCGGTGGCGTCACAAATGTAGGCGCCTTTAACGCAGGTCGGATAGAACACAAGCGGCACCGGCAACCGCGGTGGTGACGGATAGAACCGCAGGCCAGGGGCCGATCTTCTTGGCGAGTGGGTGGGAGAGGCCAAACGCGGTGATGTATCCGGCAGTCAGCCCTGCAGCTACGCCCGCGCCGGCCTTCGCGTTCCACGAACGGGCAGCGTAACCGCCGGCAGCGGCCAGAATTACACCACCGAGGGGCCGGATGCCGGTCTCGCGGGCTGTCAGCCAGCCACCGACCAGGCCAGTAATGACGACGGATGCGGTGTTGACATCCTTAGCGGGCTTCAGGGTGGAAGTGGGCTTAAGTTTGTTCAGCGTGTTCTTCTGTGCCATGCCTCCCACCTTACGCGCGAGACTCTGTGAGGTTTTCGGAAATAACACAGAAAGAGGACTAGGGTGGTGGCGGACAGATTATCCATGGCCATGAGTCCAACGTCATGAGGAGGAAGATTTCATGATTGAACGCCTCGATACCCGACTGACCAAGCTCTGGGGAATCGACAAGCCAATCATCGGTGCTCCAATGGCGGGGCGCTCAGACGGCAATCTGGCCGCGGCCGTGAGCCGAGTTGGTGGCCTGGGAATGTTTGGCGCAGGCGCGGGCACTAAACCCGAGTGGATTCTGGAAAACGCACGCATCGCCGCAGAAGCCGGGCCTTATGGAATTGGCCTGATGGTCTGGGCGCTGGAAGATAACCCCGCGCAGTTCGACGCGGTGCT
Organism: Corynebacterium sp. TUM25015; assembly: GCF_056393505.1. Lineage (NCBI taxonomy): Bacteria > Bacillati > Actinomycetota > Actinomycetes > Mycobacteriales > Corynebacteriaceae > Corynebacterium > Corynebacterium sp. TUM25015. Next base: position 719,205 of record NZ_CM150783.1, read on the forward strand.
GGAGGCCAAGCCGACAGTAGTGAGCCTCGGCTTCGGTGATCCGAAGCCTTACGTGGATCGGGCCCACGAGGCCGGGATCTCCGTCGTCGCGCCGATCAACACTATGGCGCAGCTCCGCCAAGCACTCGCGGCGGGAGTCGACGCTATTTGTGTGCAGGGTACGGATGCTGGCGGTCACACCGGGCGTATCGGCACCCTGCCACTGATCCAGATTGTGTTGGAGTACATGCAGGTCAACGCTCCGGGTGTGCCGATCGCGGTTGCGGGTGGCATTGCTACGGGCCGAGGCGTGGCTTCCATCCTGGTCGCGGGAGCGGATGCGGCGTGGGTCGGTACGGCACTGTTGGCTTCCCCAGAGGCTGCCGGCGCGCCGGAACTGCGGCAGGCTGCGATTAAGGCCACGGCCAGCCGAACGGTACTGACGGATATCTACGACCGTGCCGAAGCACAGAAATGGGATACCGAGCAATGGCCTACCCGTACTGTGCGTAATGCTTTCGTGGATGTGTACCACCCCTTGTCCGAGGCGGGGGAGGTTACCGACGAGGAACTGGTCGTGGCCCGCGCCGAGGGCGGAGACTTTGCAGGCGAGTTGAAGCTGCACGCGGGGCAGGGTGTGGAACTGCTGCGGGCAGAGGTGCCCGCCGGTGAGGTCGTGCAGGGTATGTACGACGAAGCGCTGCACTGCCTCGGACGTTTCTCCTAAAACGTAAGCCCCGAAGCTAAACCTCGGGGAGCCCCAGAAAAAAATCTTGGTGCTCGAGCTGGAGAGCTCTCGAAACTTCAAATGTTTCAAAAGCTTCAAAGTCTAAGGAGGAAACCGCATGGACATCGACCGCGTGTACAACTGGCGCGACCGACAGCGCCAAGGTCTGTATTTAGTGGACCGGTTGTGGCCTAGGGGCGTCAAGAAAGAAAGCCTAGATTTGGCCGGCTGGCCGAAAGAACTAACGCCCAGCAGCGACCTGCGCCGAGAGTTCCACAATGGCTTGAGCTTTGCCGAGTTCCGTGAGAAGTACGTGGCGGAGCTGGAGGAACGGAAAGTCGCAGGGGAACTGGACGATGCCCTGACCGAAGTGCGCGACTACCAGAAGCGGGCGACCGATGAAGGCGCTCCGGAGCTCCTGCTGCTGTATGCCGCGAAAGAAAAAGAGCACAACCATGCGGTTGTGCTCCGAGATTGGCTGGCGCCCCAGCTGGAAAGCTAAGGCGCCGGCTAACTAGCCGGTCGCACTAGAGGCGCTGGCGGGAAGCCACAAGCGTTACGTCGTGCGTAGCTATTAACCAGGTCGCGGACAGCCATGTAGTGGGCACCGTTGTGGCGGTAACTGCGTTAGGGAGCCCTGTGGGTTGTCTTCGCAGCATATCGATTAACCGTAGAAAAATACTGTGAGGGTCGGTACAGTAGGGGGTATGACTACTGAAATCCTCGCCGCAAATTCTTTCCTGCTTGCAGAAGGCTCTGCCGTCCCGCCGCTGGGCATGGTCGGGTGGGTCGTTATCGGTGGCCTGGCTGGCTGGATCGGTTCCAAGATCATGGGTACCGACGAGCAGATGGGCTTCTTCCTCAACATCATCGTCGGTATTATCGGTGGCTTCCTGGGCGGTTGGGTCCTCGGCCTGCTGGGTATCGGCAGTGGTGGCTGGTTCTGGAGCTTCCTGACCTGCCTGCTGGGTGCCTGCCTCCTTATCTTCATTGTGGGGCTTGTTACGGGCAAGCGAGGGAAGTAGGAACTTCCCGGATTAAAGTCGGCACCGGCGACAGGCTGGTGCTAGAACAAACGTAAGACTGATTGCGCACCTTCACTGAAGCGTGCGCTTTCGTTTTCTAGGCCGTGGCCGAGCCATAGGACAAGAAGCAGAATGATCAGCGCGCAGATAATAAAGATCAGCGTGCCGATGAAAAAATAGGAACGGAAGAGGCCGATTTTGGCTTCTTCCTTTAGGGGCGCCTCGACGGACGGTCGGGCGTCCTTTTTGTTGATCTTCACGGCGGGTGCGCCCGATGCGTCTACGAAGCCGCCGTGCTGGACAGAGACAGCTCGTAGCGTGCCAGTATCGCGTTGCTGGTCTGCGTTACCAGCGTCGGTATGGCGTTCCATCGTTTCCTCCGGTTTTAGTATCCATGTGGTCGTGCGGCGTTAAAGCGGCAGAGTTCCAGGCTCTACTTCTGTGGTGTGAGCCGCGCGAAACCTCTGCGAGATACATGCAGGACTGTGTGGAGTCCTACAAGTACCTAAAAAGCGAGGAGGGGTAGGAGTCGAAAATTTTGGGTTGCTTTAAGTTTAGTATCACTGTCTCAACCTGCCGGAACTATCCCCGTTCCTGGGGGTGTAATGCCAGGTACGGATATCGTGTTCCACCCCCAAATAAGGGTTATTCACAGTCCGGGGAAATGTGGATAACCTCACCCTGTGGGAGGGGTGGAAGCCAGCTCGCACAGAGCCTGTTCCGAGATTGAATTACAGTGATGAATGTCTGTCAGCGTTGAATTTTTACCAGCGCTCCAAGGCGAACAGCAAATCACTTGCCACATACTTCCCACCCCCAAGATCGCCTTGTTCGAGAAGGGGATCCGAAAGGAATTTAATGGACGGTACACGCCAGCTCCTGACGACCAGCACTGGTCAGCTTGTGGACGAATCCGGCGTTGCGCGCCCACCATGGGCGTATCGCAGCGAGATTGAGATGGATTACTACGACAACGAGTGGGGTCGCCCGGTCATCACCGAACACGGTCTGCTGGAGCGTATCGCCCTCGAAGGTTTTCAATCCGGACTGTCCTGGGCCACGATCCTTCGCAAGCGCCGGGATTTTCGCTCTGTGTTCTTTCTTTTTGACGCCCAGCGTATCGCTGAAATGAGTGAGCCCCAACGCCGTGCCGCCCTGCAGGACGAGCGTTTGATCCGGAATGCCCGCAAGCACGAGGCTCTATATGAAAACGCCCGGGCGACGATGGAGCTCCGGCGTGCGGAAGAGTATCAGGTGCTACCGGAAGACTCCCCGGCGCGGGAGGTGCTGGGCGGTGCAGCAAATAGACTAGCTCCTGGCCTCCCGGTGCTGATGTGGTCATTTACCCCAGCCGAGCACACGCGGCCACGGACGTTGGACGAGATTCCCTCGACATCGCCAGAGTCTAAGGCGCTAGCAAAGGAGCTCAAGCGTCGCGGTTTCCAATATGTGGGCCCCACGACGTGCTATGCAACGATGCAGGCGATTGGCATGGTTGATGACCGGGTGATGGAGCCGGAAAGCTAGCCCGGCAGCTAAATGCGAGCCGCTAGTTCCACCGCTTGGCGGATGGCACGCTTGGCGTCAAGCTCCGCGGCAACATCTGCACCACCGATGATGTGAACATTCGAAGCGCCTTCTTGTTCGGCGCCCTCCGGACGGATGGATTCCTGTCCCGTACAGAGCACGACGGTGTCCACGTTGATCACTCGCTGCTCGCGGTTTTCCTTGGTCTCGCGTTCGATCTGCTCCAGAAGTTCCTGCTTTTCCGCACGATCCAGGGTGCGGCCCTCGAAGGTGCCAGATTTAACCTGCTTGATCTTTTTTAGAGTGACCTGCGGATCCTCCACTGGCACGGTGATGTGCAGACCCTCGGAATCAATCTTTTCGTAGGTTACGCCCACGATCTGTTCCGTTCCACCCATAGCAACCGTTGCACGGTGGACCCAGCCGGTGGTCTTGCCCAGCGATCGGCCCATGCGGGTCGGCTTTCGCTGCAGCATTACAACTCGGCGTTGCGGGCGTTCAGGCTTGGGGGTGGAGAGGTTGCCGTGGACATCCGAGGCCTCGACCACGCCCCACTGGCTGTTCCAGGAGTTCAACGACTGCGGGGTGCCCTGGCGATCCTCTAGCAAGAACTCCGCCACGTCGTAACCGATGCCGCCTGCACCGATAACGGCCACGTACTCACCGGGGGTCTTTTCACCGGAGATCAACTCGGCGTAAGTCGCGACGGTCACGCCGTCGACCTTGCCCTCCAAACCTTCGGCCACGCCTGGGAATTCCGGGATACGCGGACGCACGCCGGTGGCCACAACAATCTCCTCAAAGCCTTCGTCCTGCAGTTCCTTAGGGCTGACGGCCTTGCCAGTGGAGATGTTTACCTTCAGACCCTCGAGGCGGTTGACGACTGCATACAGAGCCTGAACGAACTCCTCCTTTCCGGGCACGCGCATTGCCAGGTTGAACTGGCCACCCAGAGTGTCCGCAGCCTCGAAGACGGTGACATCGTGCCCGCGCAGTGCAAGCGCTTCCGCGGCAAAGAGGCCGGCCACGCCGCCACCAATAACACCGACTTTCTTGGAGCCCTGTGCAGGAAGCAGTTCCAGCTCGGTCTCGTAGGCCGCTCGTGGGTTAACCAGGCAGGTTGCCCGCTGATTGCCGAAGGTATGGTCCAAGCAGGCCTGGTTGCAGGCAATGCAGTGGTTGATCTCGGTATTTAGCCCGCGTGCGGCGCGGTTAACAAACTCCGGATCTGCCAGCAGGGGACGAGCCATAGACACCAAATCGGCCTGCGGGGTGCCAGCTGGCTGGCCATCGCCACCGTCCCAGGAGCCATCCAAAATGGCCTCGGCAACTTCCGGAGTATTAATGCGGTTAGAAGCCACAACCGGGATGTCCACGTGGTCGCGCACTTTCTGCGTGGCCCAGGCGAAAGCACCACGCGGCACGGAGGTAACGATCGTAGGGATCTGTGCCTCGTGCCAGCCCACGCCGGAACTCAGCATATCCGCGCCGGCCTCTTCGATCTTCTTCGCCAGCTGCAGAATCTCCTCTTGGCTCTGGCCCCCCTCGACCAGTTCCAACACGGAGATGCGGTAGTCGATAACGAAGTCCTCCGGCACCTTCGCACGGATGGCTTTGATGATTTCCACGGGGAAGCGCTGGCGGTTCTCCACCGAACCACCCCACTCGTCAGTGCGCTGATTCGTACGCTCTGCCAGGAATTGGTTAATGAGGTAGCCCTCGGAGCCCATAACCTGCACGCCGTCATAGCCTGCGTCGGCTGCGAGGGCAGCGGAGGTGGCGTAGGCGTCAATAAGCTTCTCGACCTCTTCTGCCGTCATCTCCCGGGCGGGGAAGGGGCTGATCGGCGACTGAGAAGCAGAGGCCGACTGCGCCATCGGGTGATAACCGTATCGGCCTGCATGCAGCAGCTGCAGCAGAATCTTCGCGCCACCGGCGTGTACGGCGTCAGTGATTTCGCGGTGGGCAGCAGCAATGTCCGGGGTGTTGAACGGGGTGCCATAGGGGGTCAGATTGCCTTCCATGACCGGCGGGTAGCCACCGGTCACCATTGCTGCGACACCGCCTTCGGCGCGGGCGGCGTAGAAGGCTGCGAGTTTCGGGACGTCTTCGATGGAGTCTTCCAGTCCGGTGTGCATGGAGCCCATGACGACGCGGTTGCGGAAGGTGGTCTTGCCGACCTGGATAGGGGAGAGGAGGGTCTTATACGCCGTAGCCGGGTCTTCGACCGGGGTGGCGGTGAGGCTTGTTGCCCCCGGAGCTGTAGAAAGGGGCAGAAGGGTATGGACAGAAGAGTCAGCAGAAGCTGTGTCAGCAGTGTTGTTCGTGGAAGGCTGGTTCGTCATGGGGGCAATTATCTCTAACAAAGCAAAAAGTTGTGGGGCTTTTTGAGAAACCAAGACCATACAGCCCATGCGGGCTAAAATATGTATCAAAATGTGAGTAATGTAACTCAATCATCGCTGTTCAGAGTGGTTTCGGTCACAAAGAGCTGGGAGGCTAGAAAGAGTTAGGCAAACCTAATTTTGTCTGCTCGCACCGCACGGTGCACTCTAGATAACCCATGACGAAACGATGTGATCGGAACTACAGCTGATTTCTGACGGAGACCCACGTCACCAACAGAACTGCGAACCGATTGCAACTTTATTCGCATATTCAACTGCAGTACCTGTGACGAGAGTTAGGCCGTAAATCATGAAAAACTACCCTGCACGCCAGGGTCTTTACGACCCCCAGTTTGAGCATGATGCGTGTGGTGTCGCCTTTGTGGCTGACATGCACGGCCGCGCGACACGCGACATTGTGGACAAGGGTATTCAGGCCCTTGTGAACCTGGACCACCGCGGAGCAGCCGGAGCGGAGAAGAATACCGGCGACGGCGCTGGCATCCTTATCCAAATCCCCGACCGCTTTTACCGAGAGGAAATGGCCAAGCAGGACATCACCCTGCCGCCCGCCGGTCAGTACGCCACCGGCATCGCCTTCCTCCCGAACTCCCGCATGGCCGCACTCGACGCAGTGCGCGCCGTGGAAGCCATCGTGGAAGAAGAGGGCTTGAACCTTATCGGCTGGCGCGATGTCCCCGTCGACGATTCGAGTCTGGGCGCAATTGCACGCGATGCTGAACCGCTGTTCCACCAGCTCTTTATCTCTGGTGTTGACGCCGACGGTTCGCCCCTGGAAGGGCTTGAACTCGACCGTCGCGCGTTCTTCGTCCGCAAGCGTGCAGAGCGTGAGCTCGGCAGCAAGGGGCCAGGCGAGGGCTCCGGTGGAGATACCGTCTACTTCCCCTCTTTGTCCGCACGCACGGTTGTTTACAAGGGCATGCTGACCACCCCGCAGCTGCGGGAGTTCTACCTGGATCTGCAGGACGAAAGAATGGAGTCCGCACTGGCAATCGTGCACTCCCGCTTCTCCACCAACACCTTCCCGTCCTGGCCGCTGGCGCACCCGTACCGTCTGGTTGCTCACAACGGTGAGATCAACACCGTGCGGGGTAACGAGAACTGGATGCGCGCCCGCGAATCCCAGCTGCGTTCGGAGGTACTGGGCGACCTGGATCGCGTACTGCCCATCTGTGATCCGGAAGGTTCGGATACCGGACGCTTCGACGAAGCCCTAGAGCTGCTGCACCTGGCCGGTCGCAGCCTGCCCCACGCCGTATTGATGATGGTGCCGCAGGCTTGGGAGCGTAACCCGCACATCGACCCGCAGGTTCGCGCGTTCTACGAGTACCACTCCAGCTTTATGGAGGCCTGGGACGGCCCCGCTGCTATTACCTTCACCGACGGCACCCTCATCGGCGCCACCCTCGACCGCAATGGCCTGCGTCCGGGACGCATCTGGATCACCAAGGACGGCCTCGTCGTCATGGCGTCGGAAGCAGGCGTGCTGGACATTCCGGACAGCGAGATCATCAAGCGCACCCGTGTCGAACCGGGCAAGATGTTCTTGGTCGACACCGTCCGCGGCTGCGTGGTCGAGGATGAGGAAATCAAGCAGGCTCTGGCGAACCAGCCTTACCAGCAGTGGGTAGAGGAAAACCTGGTTCACGAGTCCGACCTGCCTCAGGCTGAGCCGATCGACATGAACCACGAGCGAATCGTGCTGCGCCAGCGCGTCTTCGGCTACACCGAAGAGGATCTGCAGACCCTGCTCCTGCCAATGGCCGCCAAGGGTGCCGAAGGCATCGGCTCCATGGGTACCGATACCCCCATTGCTGCCCTGTCCAACCGCCCGCGCCTGCTGTTCGACTTCTTCTCCCAGCGTTTCGCACAGGTGACGAATCCGCCGCTGGATAGCTACCGCGAGAAGATGGTCACCAGCATGTTCACCCAGTTGGGTGCGCAGGCGGATGTTCTTAACCCCGGTCCTGACGCTGCCCGCCGGATCCACCTGGACAGCCCGATTCTGGGTAACCAGACGCTGGCTAACCTGGCGCATGCTGCGGACAACGCGGAGGCTGCCAGCAACGGCGTGGATCTCAGCGCCTTCAAGGCCGTCCGCATCCCGGGGCTGTACTCCGTGGCACACGGCGGTAAGGGTTTGCGCGAGGCTATCAAGCGGGTACGTCGTCAGGTCACCGACGCCATCAACGATGGCGCGACCATCCTGATCCTCTCCGACCGCGAATCCGATGAGCGCTACGCACCGATTCCGTCGCTGCTGCTGGCCAGCGCCGTGCACCACCACATGGTGCAGGAGAAGACCCGCACCCGAGCATCTCTGGTGATTGAGTCCGGTGGGGCTCGTGAGGTGCACCACCTGGCCATGCTCATCAACTTCGGTGCGGATGCCGTCAACCCGTACATGGCGCTCGAGACTGTACATGAGATGGCGAACAACGGACGAGTGGGCGTCAGTGCTGAAGAGGCCGAAGAAAACTACATCAACGCCGCAACCACCGGTATCCAAAAGGTCATGTCCAAGATGGGCATTGCGACGGTAGCAAGTTACCGCGGCTCGCAGCTGGCCGACGTGGTTGGACTGCATCAGAGCCTGCTGGACGAGTACTTCGTCGGAGCATTTAGCCCGATCTCCGGCATCGGCCTGGATGAGATCGCCGACGACGTGGCAAAGCGCCACCGCGAGGCCTTCCTGCCTCGCCCTGAGGAGCAGGCACACCGCGAGCTGGAGATCGGTGGTGAGTACAAGTGGCGCCGCGAGGGCGAATACCACCTGTTCAACCCGGAGACCGTGTTCAAGCTGCAGCACGCAACCCGCACTGGTCAATACCGTATCTTCAAGGAATACACCGAGAAGGTCGACAAGCAGTCCGAGCGCCTGGCTACACTGCGCGGCCTGTTTAAGTTCAAGTCGAACCGCCCCTCTATCCCGATTGAGGAAGTCGAACCGGTCAGCGAGATCGTGAAGCGCTTCGCCACCGGTGCGATGTCCTACGGCTCCATCTCCGCCGAAGCACACGAGACCCTGGCGATTGCGATGAACCGCCTGAAGGGTATGTCGAACTCCGGCGAGGGTGGCGAGGACCCAGCGCGCTTCGAGCCAGAACCGAATGGCGATTGGAAGCGTTCGGCGATCAAGCAGGTGGCCTCCGGCCGCTTTGGCGTGACCAGCCACTACCTCAACAACTGCACGGATATCCAGATCAAGATGGCCCAGGGTGCCAAGCCGGGTGAGGGCGGCCAGTTGCCACCGGGCAAGGTGTACCCCTGGATCGCCGAAGTGCGCGTGACCACGCCGGGCGTGGGCCTCATCTCCCCGCCGCCGCACCACGACATTTACTCCATCGAGGACTTGGCTCAGCTGATCCACGATCTGAAGAACGCCAACCCGGATGCGCGCATCCACGTCAAGCTCGTCGCTGAGCAGGGCGTGGGCACCGTCGCCGCCGGTGTGTCGAAGGCACACGCGGACGTGGTGCTGATCTCCGGCCACGATGGTGGTACCGGTGCCTCCCCGCTGACCTCCCTGAAGCACGCAGGTGGCCCGTGGGAGCTGGGCCTTGCCGAGACTCAGCAGACCTTGTTGATGAATGGTTTGCGCGACCGCATCACTGTGCAGTGTGATGGCCAGCTAAAGACTGGTCGCGACGTCATGGTGGCAGCCCTGCTGGGCGCCGAGGAGTTTGGCTTCGCGACCGCCCCGCTGGTGGTATCCGGCTGCATCATGATGCGCGTCTGCCACCTGGACACCTGCCCGGTGGGCGTGGCCACCCAGAACCCGGAGCTGCGCAAACGCTACACCGGCCAGGCAGAGCACGTGGTGAACTTCTTCAAGTTCATCGCCGAGGAGGTACGTGAATACCTCGCCGAGCTGGGCTTCCGCACCCTAGAAGAGGCTGTGGGTCACTCCGAGTGTCTCACCGGCGGCAGCATGGAGGTTGAGCACAAGACCGCGGGCAAGCTGGACTTGGAGCCGATCTTCGCCCAGCCCGAAAGCCCCTTCATGCACCAGGACCTGCACCGCACCAAGGATCAGGATCACTCGCTGGATAAGGCACTGGACAACCAGATCCGCAAGGACGCGGAGGATACGATTCGCCGCGCCGCCGCGGGCGAGGATGCCTCCATCGAACTCAGCTACCCGATCACCAACGTCAACCGCACCGTCGGCACCATGACCGGCTCACTGATCTCCCGCGTAGCGGGCCGTGATGGATTGCCACAGGACACCGTGAACCTGCAGTTCACCGGATCCGCAGGTAACTCCTTCGGCGCCTTCGCCACGCACGGCATGACGCTGACCCTAAACGGTGACGCCAACGACTACGTCGGCAAGGGTCTATCCGGCGGTCGCATCGTCATCCGCCCGGCGGCAGAGGCCGCAGCTGAGGACATCACCACCGATGTCATCGCCGGCAACGTGCTGGGCTTCGGCGGTGTGCAGGGTGAGATGTTCATCCGCGGTACCGTCGGCGAGCGCTTCTGCGTACGTAACTCCGGCCTCACCGCCGTCGTCGAAGGCGTGGGCAACCACGGCTGCGAGTACATGACGGGTGGTCGTGTGATCATCCTGGGCAAGATCGGCAACAACTTCGCAGCCGGTATGTCCGGTGGTATCGCCTACCTATTGGATGACGGTAGTGGCGTCACAGACAGAATCAACACCGAGCTCGTAGACATCGAAAAGATCACCGACGAGGAAGAACTGCGATGGGTCGAACAGACGATCCAGACTCACCGCGACCTGACTGGGTCTACCGTGGAGGTCAACGCCGCGGACCTGATCAAGGTCATGCCCCGCGACTACGCGCGCGTGCTCAAGACGATCGCGCGCGCCGAAGCTGAGGGGCTCGACAAGGACGGCATCGCCGCCGCAATCATGGAGGAAGTGAACTAAATGGCTGATCCACGCGGATTTCTTAAGCACCGCCGCGAATCGGCGGCACACCGACCCGTCCCGCTGCGTCTGTTGGACTGGAATGAAGTCTACGAGGATTTCTCCGACGACAAGGTGCAGACCCAAGCTAGCCGCTGCATGGACTGCGGCATCCCGTTCTGCCACGATGGCTGCCCGTTGGGCAATATCATCCCCGAGTGGAATGACCTGGTGCGCAAGGGCAATTGGCGCGAGGCCTACGACCGCCTGCACGCCACCAATAACTTCCCGGAGTTCACTGGCCGCCTGTGCCCCGCGCCCTGCGAAGGTGCATGTGTGCTGGGCATCGGCGACGACCCGGTGAATATCAAGACGGTTGAATTCACCATCGTCGAGCACGCCTGGAAGGAGGGCTGGATCAAGCCGATCAAGCCCAGCTTCAAGACCGGCCAGCGTGTGGCCGTAGTTGGCTCCGGCCCCTCCGGCCTGGCTGCAGCCCAGCAGCTGACCCGCGCAGGTCACGATGTCACTGTCTTCGAGCGTGCCGACCGTATTGGTGGCCTGATGCGCTACGGCGTGCCCGAGTACAAGATGGAAAAGAAGTGGATCGACCGCCGCCTGGAGCAGATGGAAGCTGAGGGCACGAAGTTCATCGTGAACACGTCGCCCACCGGCGAGGAGCTCGAGGAGTTCGACGGCGTGATCGTTGCCATCGGCTCCACCGTGGGCCGCGACCTGCCGGTGACCGGCCGGGACCTGAAGGGCGTCTACCAGGCAATGGAGTACCTGCCAGAGGCCAACAAGGTCTGTGAAGGCGACCGCGAGGAGTCCACCATCAACGCAAAGGGGAAGCGCGTGGTCATCATCGGCGGTGGCGATACCGGTACCGACTGCTTCGGTACCGCCCTGCGCCAGGGTGCCATTGAGGTCTCCCAGTTCGATATCACCCCGAAGCCGCCGAAGACCCGTGGTGCCTCCACCCCGTGGCCGACCTATCCGCGTATCTGGCGCGTGGCGTCTGCCCACGAAGAGGGCGAATACCGCGTGACCGGCAACGAGTCCGCAGACGAGATCGCCGCCCTGGGCCTGGCCGAGCGCCAGCCAGGCGACGAACTTGGCATCCGCCGTTACTCCATCAACACCGTCGAGATCACCGGCGATGGCGAGAAGGTCACCGGCCTGAAGGGCGCCGAATGCCGCTTCGGAGAAAATGGCCTGGAGAACATCCCGGAGTCTGACTTTGAGATGGATGCGGACCTGGTGCTGCTGGCAATGGGCTTTGTCTCCGTCGAAGAGACCCCGGTTGTTAAGGATCTTGGGCTGAAGGTCAACGACCGTGGGCGCCTGGAGCGCGATGGCACCTTCCGTGCTCAGACCACCAACGCGGAGTTCGCGGACATCCCGGTATTCGTCGCCGGCGATGCGGGCCGTGGCCAGTCGCTGATCGTCTGGGGCATTTCCGAGGGCCGTTCCGCCGCTGCGGAACTAGACCGCGTGCTGATGGGCGAAACCGCACTGCCGCGCCCGATCAACCCGACTGACGTGGCGATGCAGGCTTGAGCCTTGCCGCTTATCTAGGGCTGCTCGGTGCCTGGGTGCTGGCCATTACTGTGCCAGGCCCGGACACCGTGCAGCTCATTCGTTTAGGTGCCCGGTCGCGCCGCTCGGCGGTGTTCGCCGCCCTGGGGATCTGTACGGGCAATGTGCTGTGGCCCGTGGTGACGATGCTGGGCCTGGCTGCGTTGATCGCCGCCTTCCCGTGGATGCTGACCGCGTTGTACCTGTTCGGCGGCTGTTTCCTGGTGTACATGGGCCAAGGTGCCTTCCGTTCCGGCCATGCGGACTGGCGCAGCCGTGCGGCACTACCTGCTGTCTCTTCTTATGACGCCCCCACCGGGGAGTCCGGTGACCGTGGACCGCAGGGTACTGCGCTGGCGCCGCTGGGGGATTTTGCCTCCTGGCGCCTGGGTTTGGCAACGAACCTATCCAACCCCAAGGCGTTGCTGTTCTTCGGCTCGGTGTTCGCGCAGTTTATCCCCGTAGAAGCTACGCTGTTGGATCGATTGATCGTGCTGGTGCTGATGACTCTTGTGGGTCTGCTGTGGTTTTGTGGCTTTGCTTTAGCGGTGGCCGCAGGGGCAGAGAAGATCCAGCGCATAAATCCATTCATCGAGATGGTGGCCGGGGTTTTGTTTATGGTGTTGGGCGCGTTCCTAGCCTTGGAGGGCGTGCGCCTGCTGGTGGGGGTCTGAAGGTCGCTAGACTAAAGCGCATGGAGTTTCCTTTGGTCAGCATTCGTGATTCCGAGATCAAGTTGGGGCAGTTCATCAAGCTAGCCAACCTGGTGGAGACCGGCGGGGAGGCCAAGGAGGCCATCGCCGCAGGCGCTGTACAGGTTAATGGCGAGGTCGACACTCGCCGAGGTAAGGCGCTGCATCCGGGCGACGAGGTGACCCTGGTCGACGGAGAAACCGGAGAAGTGCTGGCAGGGGCGGTCGTTGCCAGTGCAGCCAGCGCTGATTCACCTTTGAGCGGCGAGAATGACGATGATCTCGGCGAGTTCTTCGACGAAGACACCGCGGACGATGACTTCGACCCGGAGAAGTGGCGCAATGTCCGCCTGGAGGATGTCCGGGAGGACAACGCGATCTAGGGCTTAAGAGCCTGAGGCGCCGGAGGACGAATCGGCGTCAATAGAAAGACACCAGAAAAAGAAAGCAGTGGAGGAACAATGCCTGCGATGATTGCCCAGCCCGGAATGCCCCTGTGGCTGGATTTGGCCAGCACCGACGCAGCCGCGGCGCGGAAATTTTATGGCGAGCTGCTGGGGTGGGAGTTCGAGCACCCGACCGAGGGCTACTCCGTGGCAAAGAAGCAGGGCATGCCGGTGGCTGGCATCGCGCAGATCCCGGAGGGCAATCAGTCTCTATGGGGGATGTTGCTGTACACCCCGGACGTCCAGCAGGCTCATGACAAGGCTGTAGAGGCCGGCGCCAAATCCGTGCTGGAGCCAAAAGATCTGGGTGAGCGCGGAGAGATGGCCATTCTGATTGACCCGTCGGGGGCGACCGTGGGGCTGCGTAATCCCGCCGACGAACATGCGCTGATCGCTGCCGGCGAGCCCGGAACCCCGGTATGGTTTGAGCTGATGGTGGCGCAGAACTGGGATCCGACGTTGGAGTTCTATCACGAACTCGCGGGGTGGGATGTGAAGGTTACTGGTTCCGACGCCGACTTCCGCTACGCCACCGGTGAATTCGATGGCGCCGCCGTAGCCGGTTTGTGGGATACCTCCGCGCTGGACGTGCCCGGCATGTGGACCGTGTATCTGGGTGTGGCCGAGGTGGATGAAGCGGTCGCTCGCACGCCCGAGTTGGGTGGAAAGGTGATCCGCGAACCCTGGGAGTCCGAGTTTGGCCGCATGGCCACCATCGAGGACGCGACCGGTGCGCTGGTGAACCTCTGCGAGATCGAGGAGTTCGTCCCGGACGAGGACGCGCACGAGCCGGATCTGCTGGCCCCGGAGAACTTCCAGGCGTTCTAGCGCGCTACCAGATGCAGACGCGCTCGTCCTCGGCGAGCCACATGCTATCGCCTTCGCGCACATCGAAGGCTTCGTAGAACTCCGCAATATTGCTGGAGACCACGTTGCAGCGGAACTCCGCGGGGGAATGCGGATCAATGGAGGCGTACTGCGCCGCCATCTGCGGGCGGATAGCGGTCTGCCAGATCCGGGCCCAGCGCAGGAACACTCGCTGCAGAGCAGAGTATTCGGTGGTATCCGGGTTGCCTTCAGCATCTAACAGTCCGTCCACCGGCAGCTTTTCTGCAGTCTCAAACGTCTGGCCTTGGTCGGCGAGATAGCGCCGCAGGGCAACGATGGCGATGCCCAGTCCGCCCAGGTCGCCAATGTTTTCGCCGAGGGTAAAGCTGCCGTTGACCTTGTGCTCGGTAATGCCGCGCTGGCGCAGACCAGTCGGAACCAGGCCGTCGTACTGCGCGACCAGCTTGTCGGTCAGAGCGGTGAAGGCCTCCCGATCCTCCTCGGTCCACCAGGAGTTTAGATTGCCGTCGCCGTCGTACTTGGAACCCTGGTCGTCGAAACCGTGTCCGATCTCATGGCCGATCACCGCACCGATGGCGCCGAAGTTACCGGCCATATCCGCCGCCGGGTCGAAGAATGGCGGGCGCAGGATCGCTGCGGGAAAGGTGATGTCGTTTTTCACCGGGTTGTAGAAGGCGTTAACCGTCTGTGGGGTGGCGAACCAGGTTTCGTTATCACTGGGCTTGCCCAGCTTCTCTACCTCGTAGTTGTGGTTAAAGCGGCTGGCCGCCCAAACATTTGCCAACAGGTCCGCACCGGTCGAGCCGAACTCCAGGCCACTGAAGTCTCGCCATTTGTCTGGGTAGCCGATCTTCGCCTGGAACTTGTCCAGCTTGGCCAAAGCCTTCTCGCGGGTGGCGGGGGTCATCCACGCCAGTTCGCTAATGCGCTCGCGGTAGGCGGCGATCAGGTAGTCCACCAGCTCTAGCATCTTCTGCTTGTGCTCAGGTGGGAAGTGCTGGGCGACGAACTTCTTGCCGACCTCTTCGCCCACGGCGCCTTCGACCAGTCCGACGCCACGCTTCCACCGCGCCCGCTGCTCCGTAGCCCCGGAGAGCGTGCGACCGTAAAACTCCCAGTTCCGCAGGTTCACTTCCGTCGGCAGGTAGGCCGCGTTGCTGAGGATGACTCGCCAATATGCCCAGAGCTTCCACTCGTCGAGACCACTGACCTCTGGTTTATCGCCCTCGCCGGTGGCCATCGCAGCCACGTGCTCCAGGTAGCTGGGCTGGCACACGACGATGGTGGAGCCGCCCGGGCTCTGCGGATCCACGCCCGTGGCCGCAAGCCACTCGCGGAAGGGGAATCCCGTCGGCAGGTCATCCACCTTGGTCGGGTTGTAGGTTTTCTCGGCATCGCGGCTGGTCACGTTATCCCAGTGTCCGCGTGCGAGCTCGGTTTCGAAGGCACAGATGGCATCGGCTGCCGCGGTAACACCGGCGTCGGCGTACTTGCCTGGCAGTTCTAGTTCGCTGACCAGCTGCAAGATGTCTTCGACGAACTCCCGGTATGCCTCGCGGGTAGCTGCGTGCTGCTCTTCGCGGTAGTAGGCCTCGTCCGGTAGACCCAAGCCCGTTTGCACCAGGTAGGCACGCTCAATGTCCTGGCTGGAATCCTTTTCGATCCAATATCCGACAACACCTCCGGTGCCTTCCACGTCAAGCCTGCCGAGTACCTCGGCGAGGTCGCGCACTGAGGTGGCGTCACTAATTAGACCCAAAGGCTTGCGCAGGCCATTAAGTCCGGCGGCGGCGATGCCTTGAACGTCCATAAAAGAGGAATACAGTGCGCCTACCCGACCGTTCGGCTCATTGCTAGCTGCGGTCTCGACGATCTGGCGAACCTCTTGCTCAGCGCGGTCTCGCAGTTGGTGGAAGGTGCCATCCACGGGACGATCGCTGGGGATCTTGTGAGTACTGAGCCATGCGCCGTTGACATGGCGGTACAGATCCTGAGCAGGGGAAGGCTGGGTGGCTGTACCCGCTTGGCCTTGCTCCGGCGCCTCGGAGATATCGTCCGGAATCGCTGCGGACGGGGTGTTATCTTGCGCGTTGTTTTCTGTCATGCCCACCACCTTAGACATCGCCAGGCACCGCTGTGGACGCCGGTACGGACGGCGGTGTCGTGCGTAGTAGTTAGGCTATTGCGTATGTTCCATCATTCAGCACCCCAGGGGCGGCCACCTGGTCCACCGCCCGGACCTCCACTAGGCCCGCCGCATCGTCCAATGCCACAGCCAATGCCGGCGATGCAGCCGATACCAACCAGACAGCCTGTGCAACCCCCACCCACGGTGTACCGTCCTGCGCCGACTAATCCGAAACGTCGCGGAGCCTATTCCGCGTACCTTTTGGCGGCGCTGTTTTTGCTGGTCGGTAGCGCTTTTATTGCCGATGCCACCCTGGAAGATGAGCCGCAGGGTCTAACAGTCGCGGACGGGATGGCGGACTCGGTGCTTACTTATTCAGAGTGGCCGCTGCGGTTTTCGACGCTCGAAGAGTGCCATGATTCCGCTGGCCTGGGGCGCCCTGGAGTAATGGAGCTGGATTGCGATGGGGAAGACTATGGCGTGACTGGGTTTTCGGGAGTGGACGTGAAGGGGGACGCCGAGAACGTTGAGCACGCGATCAACCGTGCTGTTCGCGCCATTATTTTCCAGGACGGCGTGGAATTGAAGTCGACTGATGTGATGAACAAGCTTTCCGCGGAGGATCGAGCCACATTAGAAAAGGCGGAGGTCAAACAGCTGCGCGTGACTCAGAGCTATTCGCGGGGAGACCAGAAATACGTGGGAGTTGCGTTTGTACGCGATCCCGACGCAGCCAAGAAGACCAAAGACGGAGAAGGAAAAGGGGACAGAGAAGGGGCAGCGGACACGGAGCCTGGAAACGAGCTGGAGCATAGCCTGCAGCCCGATGGCAAGGTGCCGATGGTGGTGGTGCAGGTGCCGGTGAAGTCGGCGTCACTACAAGAACAGATGGAAGAAATCGGCGAGCTTGTGCGTGGTGTGCGCCTTGGCGGGGAAAAGGATAGCGACAGTGCAAAGAGCAACCATGGGGAAGAAAGCACGGGTGAAATAGATGTTTAAGGCGCGAAATTACCGTGTGTTCGAGGTGCCGCTGGAGTTTCACCTCAAACATGCGCCACATCAACGTCCAAAGCTGGGATTGTTTCGCGACGCCTGGATGGTCTTGTACTGGCTGATTCTGATTCCATGCTTGGGGATCTCACTGTTCCTGCTGATTGGAAATAATCCTTCTAGGGTGAGCCCCACGCTGGGTGTGGTGTTTGTGATGGGCATGGTGCATCTGGCGTTGGCGCTGTTGTGTGTTTGGGCGCTGCCTATATTTAAAGGCACGCCGAAGCGATTAACGGTACTGGCGCTGCTGTGGGGCGGAGCGGCTTCGGTTGTGCTGGCGGCAGCGGTGATCCAGCCGCCCGTGGTTAATACCGTGGACAAGCTGGGGTGGCATTCCGTGACCGCTAGCTTCGCAGGTGCCTATCCGGAGGAGATTGCGAAGGGGCTGGGCATTTGGCTGTTGCTGTGGATGGGGCGCACCTGGTGGAACCGGCCATGGCATGGCATCGTCGCTGGACTACTGGTCGGTTTGGGCTTTGAAGTGTTTGAGAACATGATGTACGCCATGATGTTGGCCGTGATGAATCCTGTCTCTGACCAGCAGGGTGCGATATCAATGTATTTACTGCGGCTGGTAGCGGGCCCTGCAAAGCACATGATGTTCAGCGCGTTGGTCGGGTACGGGATTGGCCTGGCAATGTACGTCGGCGCAAAGGCGGGAAAGCAGCGTTCCGCATTGTGGCGGCTGGGGGCGATTGTGCTGTGGGGTGGCCTAGGATTCTTGACGCACTTCGCGTGGAATGTTCGCTGGATGGATGAATCCGCGGGGTTCCAGTTGGTGTGGATGGCGCTGGTGTGGGTGCTTCTCGCTGCGTTGGTGGTGTGGCTCATCGTGTGGACCAGCAGGGAGTATAACCAGTGGAAGAAGCGGGGTGTTTGCCCAGCTGTGACGATATACCAGCGAGTGTGATTAAAATCACATATGGGTTTGATCAGGGGTTTTGTAGCTAAAGCTTTCGTGCGGTGAAGAGTGTTCTCCATGTTACCCGTGGGGACAGTGTGAAAGTTGTGGCTTTTGGGTATGGTGTGATTCATGATTTCACTGCCTTGGCGCCGCTCCACGCGCACGTCCGTACCTCAACGCCTCACCGCAACGGCACTCGCTGGCTCCGCTTTGACGGTGGCAGCACTCGTCGCCACCGATGTCGTTCCCGTCCCGTCATGGGCTCTGAACGGCATTGATGTCGCTTCTCACCAGCACCCCGGTGGTGCAGCTATCGACTGGACCGCTGTGAAGCAGTCCGGCCAGTCCTTCGTCTTTGTGAAGGCCACCGAAGGCACGGGATACACCAACCCGGCCTTCACCACAGACTCCGCGAAGGCACAGCAGGCCGGCCTCGTGCCAGGAAGCTACCACTACGCTCGTCCGGGTAACCGTGACCCGCGTGGTGAGGCCCGCCACTACGCTGCCGTGCTGGCAACTGGCGTGCAGCCTTCCCTGCCGCCAGTACTGGACCTGGAAGAAAATGGTGGTCTGAACCCGACTGAGCTGCAGAACTGGGTTCGTGAATGGATTGATGAGATCAAGACCCTGACCGGCCGCGATCCGATCATCTACACCTACTACAGCTTCTGGATCCAGCGGATGGCGAACACCACTGAGTTCTCTGAGTACCCGTTGTGGCTGGCTTACTACCGTGATTCCCTGCCCGAAAACATCCCAGGCGGTTGGGATCACGTGACCTTCTGGCAGTACTCCGGCTCCGGCAACGTTAACGGTGTACAGACCCAGGTGGATCTAAATAAGTACTACGGCGATGACGCCGCCTTGAATGCTTTGGCCTCTGGTATGCCCGCAGATTCCGCTGCAGGCCAGGCCTCCCAGGCTATGGATGCTCTGCGCCCTGCCGTGGATGGCGAGGCAGCAGTTGCTAACCAGATTGAGCACGCAACTGGTGTGAACGTCCCGCTGGCCTCGGACTTTATGATGCAGCTGCTGGGCGTTATCGGCGGTCGTGTACCGGCGGAGACGCTGCTGACCCAGGGTGCAGCACAGATCCAAGGCATGGATCCCGCGCAGGTAGCCGGTTCCGCCGGTGGCCAGGGCCAGGGCGCACAGGTATCCGGCTCGATGAAGACCGCCCAGGAAGTGCTGACTGCCTACACAGCACTGTCCGGTGCCCTGAAGGAGTTCAATACTGGTGGCAAGAAGCTGCCGGTTGACGCAATCCTGAAGCTGGTTCAGGGCGTAGCGCCGGGCGCGGGCGCCCAGGGTGGCACCGTGAATATCGGTCAGGTTCTGGATCTGCTGCAGAAGTTCGGTGGTATTTCTGACTGGAACGCCAAGCTGGAGAACGGCGAGGTTGCCCCTGATGCAAACGCCTTTGCCGATCTTGCTGACGCCGCTAAGTCCGCGCAGCTCGACGGACCCGTTCCGGCTGAGGCAGCTGCAGCTCCGGCTGCTCCTGCAGCAGCGGTTCCGCCCGCTGCGCCAGCTCCGGCAACAGCTAACTAGGAGACTAAATAGGAGAGTCGTAGAGCTCCCACGCTGTTGGCATCCAAAGCGCCGCCCCGCTCAGGGCGGCGCTTTTCTTATGCGCACTTCCTTGTGTCTGCGTGCGTTCGGTGCCAGGTGCGTGGCTGTGCGCGTAAGTGCTGGGTGGCGGTGCTGTCTGCGCCCAGTACTGCGCTCAGCCCGCTCGGAGTTCTTGGCTACCTTAGTACTGCAAACCCCCCGGGCTCGGGAGCCCGTCCCCCCACGGGACTCTAGTCCGAGAACTTCATCGGGCCGTTATACCAGAGCCCGGAGCGCTTTTCTGTCTGGGTATCGAGCTTTACGGGCTTCGGTGTGTCACCGTTCGCGTTCGGGAACGCCGTCAGCTTATCCAGCACGCCCCAGTCGCGCTGCCAATCGTCCTGCAAGTAGGTCGGCAGTTCCTCGGCCTGCGAGGTCATCTGTACCAGACCGTAGGATCCACCACCGGCGTAGTCCATCACTGGCGTGTGATTGCTGCGCACGTCGTGGTCAGGGGAAATACGGAACTTGGCTGGCTCTGCTACGCCCGCCCAGTGATCGTAGGGCTTCTGGCAGGGGAATTGGAACGCAATGGTCCAGTCCAGCAGTGTCGGCGCCTCCGATCCGACATAGTCGTTCAGAGACTCCATCTCGGGCACTCGTGGCGGCGTGATGGCGATCCACTGTGCGGGCGTCAAGTTCGGATCATTGGCGACGATCCGCACAGAATCCGCATCCTGCGGCACCTGATCCATCGGGATGCGCAGGTTGCGCCACTCCGGTGCGTAGCCGGGATCCAGCGGAATGTACTCGCCGACCTTCTCGAAGTCCTCGGCATTCTTGGATCCGCCGGACTTACCAAACTCGACCTTGATCTCCTGGCCGTACTTATAGATGCCATCCATGTCGAAGTGTCCGACCTGACCGGCCACGCTGAACACCAGCAGAGGCTTGCCATCGCGATCCTTCGGCAGGCTGTACCAGCTGGTTGTGGTGTTCGCTGGAACCTGCAGACCCTCGGTGTACGAGCCCACAACCGGCACCTTGTTCGGGTCGATTCCGAACGGCAGCACAGCATACGAGCCGTTCACGCCCTTGTCAGCGTGCAGGCCACCGGTGGTGCCGGAGGCATCGTTGCCGTTGTTGCTGCTGCTCTCTTCGCCCTTGGACTTCTTAGTTGCCTTATCTTGTGACGCCGAAGCCTGCGAGTCGTCGCTATCAGAGGACGTGTTGGAATCCGCAGAGTCCGAGCTCTCCTTCTTGAACTGGTCGGCCGAACCAACGGTCGACTGGGAGTCCCCGCTGGACTTGGAGTCAATCTTCGCGGGGATGTTGTTCGGCTTGAAACCGTGCCCACCAGCGCTGGATAGGGAGTCCTTCAGCGACGTGCCGTCGGCGGGTTCCAGGAAAGACTCATTGGTGTTGGTCTCCACCAGAACATCGGCGGCCTGATTACAGCTCTTGCCTGCGAGGGCCATCACGTTGCCCTTGCCAACGGAATAGGCGGGCCATTGGCTGACCATTCCCTTTGCCAAGGAGGCCAGAGTAAACAACACAGTGATGGTCGTTAGAACGGCGATCGGAGCGGCCGTGAGGCCGCGGAAGCGGTTGACCTTTTTAATCTCAGCTCGTTCGATGTTCGCGACTTCGGATGCATTGGTAGCGCGCGCCTGCTTGGCGTCGACAAGAAAGCCTACGACGGCACCCCAGATGAGGACAACCACGGAAATAGCGAGCACCATGCTGCTGATGGTGATTCCGGCGATCTGTACGGGCTTGTCCCACCACGGTACGCCGTACGAGGAGAGGTACCACCAGCCGTTGGGGCCGGCGAGCGTGAAGGCGAACAGCATCAGGGTAGAGCCCAAGAACAGGATCTGGTTGCGCCTCGTTTCTAGGGCGAAGCGCGATGCGGCCACCGCGGCCAATGCGGTAAGCGCTGCGCCGATACCGGCGAACACGCCGAAGTGGTGGGTCCACTTGGTAGGCGTGAACGTCATAAAGAACAGGGTGCCCAGGGTGACCAGCAGTAGGCGAGTGGACGGGCTTTTCGCCGCGCCGGCGATGCGTCCGTTGCGCAGCATGGCAGCCACGACAATACCGATGCAGAAGAACAGCATGACCATGGTGAAGCGACGCGGGAAGCTGCCGTCGACGGTCTGTTCCATGAGCGCCTCGTAGCGACGGAACTCGTCGTACCAGTGCATAGATGGACCGATTTCGCCGCGAAGCTTGATGGCTTCGGTGACGGTGCGAAGAGTCTGGTCAGCGAAAACGGCTGTGAGGATGGCAGTGCCCGCGGCCAAGAAAGGTGCGACCTGCGCCAGAATGGCCACGAAAACCGTCTTCTTGGGGGCGCCCTTTTCAGCGCCCAGCAGCGGAAGGCGGCGAGTGAGGATGCGGATCAAGGCACCCAGGGAAGCCAGCAGCGCCGATACGGCCATAAGGCCTGTCGGGCCGGCGCCCAGAGCCAGAGTGGCGATGATCGTGCCGACTGCGGCGGGCAGCAGGCGGTGTGTGGCAATGGCGCGCTCAAAGGAGACCCAGGCCAGCAGGGACAGTACGGCGATGATTGGCTCGGGGCGTGTGCCGTTGTTGAACGTCATCCAGAACAGCAGGAAAGTGGCGGCCATGGTCCAATGGGCGACCTTGCGCTGGTTGATTTTGGTGCCAAGGCGCGGCATGACCTCGCGGGAAAGTATGAGCCACGTGACGATTCCTGCGATAAGCGAAGGCAGGCGCATCCAAATGGAGGCGCTGCTGACGTGCGTCATCAGTGCAAGTAGGTCATAGAACGGGGAGCCGAAAGGAGACTCCGGCACGCCGAACCAGCGGTAGTAGTTGGCCATGTAGCCGGATTCGCCGGATACCTTGGCCATAGTCAGCAGGTAGCCGTCGTCCGAGGTATTGGCGCCAACAAAGTACCAGGCCAGCAGGATGAACCCCACTACGCCGTCCAGCGGGCGAGGCTTCCACCAGTTGCGGTGGAACAAGCGGCGGGAGGTAGTGCGCTTATCTAGGATGTCGATGCGGTATAGGCAGTACAGCGAAATCGCGGTGGCGACGATGCCTACGAAGATGGCCAGATATTTGATGACCGAGGGGGAGGACGTAAAGCGCGAATCAACGGTGACACGTGCCTGGAAATCAGCGCCGATTGTGTCCTGCGAGTTCTTCTCGGTGTTCTTGATGTCCGTGTAGATACCAGTCAAAGCCGGGCGGACATCGTCATTGATGGTGGAATCGAGCGGGTAGTCCAGGGATTTTTCCGCGTCGGGAACCCAGGCGTGGGTGGTCTCGTAGTCCGAGGTGATGTGCAGCTTGGCGTCATCCGGCAGCTGCTTCAGGGCATCCTTATTGATGGTTAGTGGCACGATGTTTCGCACGACGACGTCAAGGCTGTCGTCTGTGGAGCGAACGAAAAGGCCACGCAGTGTAGCTTCAGTGGACTCTGGTGGCAGGGTCGACAGGATGTTTGTCGCTCCATTGTCCAGATCTCGGATCTGCTTGATGGGCACCGTGATGTCTACGTCTTGGGGGACATAGGAGATCAGTGGCGCCTGGACAGATGTGAGTTCTTCGTCCTGAGGCCAGTTAAAAGAGGTCTGCACCTGGTTTACAGGCAGGAAAGGCAAAGAAAGGAACATGAATAAGCCGATGAGGCCCGAGACGATGGACGCTAACTTTAGTTTCCCTGTTGGCTGCTGAACTTTAGACACAACAGGTAATTGTAGGACACAAAGGAGCGAACGTAGAACTCAAACGGCCTGATTTCTGGGACTTCAGTCAATTAATGTTACGAAAATGATGTTCTGTGGCGCCCCTCAGGAAGTGGTCTGCGGTTCGACGCCCACATCTCAGTGTCTAAGCGAGGCGTTTAACGTTGGCGTACTGCGATGACGAACGGCCCCACCTGGTGCAGATTCCAGCCCCGAGCAAAAGCGCTCGCTTCGAATTCGATGGGGCGGAAACGTACATTCGGCTGGTTGGGATAAAGGTCATCCGCTACCAAATAGGTGAATGTGCCATTTCCGGCCCCCTTCACCTTTGGAAGCGGGCGGTCGACCCGATCGGCATCAATTGCCTCGTTCTTAGCCTCCGCCTTGTTAGTCTCCTTTTCCTTGTCGTCAGCAAGATCCAGCTGCCCGCGTACCAATAGTGCATCTGGAGCCTTCCAGCCATGAGCCTTTTCTGCCTCGTTCATAGCTGCCAGCAAGTCCTCGGGTTTGGTGATTTTCGCCCAGCGTTCGATCTCCTCGTTACGGCGGGCGAATTCTCCCAGTGGGTTGGCGTAGTGTGCGGTAAAGGCCTGGTAACCGTGGTAGGGGTAGTAGGCCATGAAGCTCTTCTCGTCTGTGAGCAGCACTTTATCCGCCCGGCCACCGAGCTCTTCGGAAAGAACTTGATCCACCTTTTGGTAGTACACGGCGGAGTCGCCCGGGAGTTTATCGCCGCGCTTTCCGTCGCCGTCGGTATCTGTATAGGCCGTGTCGATATAGCTTTCGTGGGCGGTAGGAATCTGCGTGGCGTAGTGAATGCCACAGATGGCCATCACGATGACCAACACGCGGCTTATCGAAACTGTGCCCCCGGCCTTCCGGAACTCTGGTGACAGCATCTGCGGCATGTACACCAGTCGCATATCCGCGATGGCAAGCACGCCGGCCACAGCAAGGATGATGCTGATGGGGACTGCCACGCGGAATCCCAGAAGCGTGGTGCCGAATACCGTCACAAGCAGTGACAACACAACCCATGCGTAGCACACGATGAGCCCGTAGGTCAGGGCGCGAACATCACCGTCTTTACGGCGGAGTACGAACCACATCAGCGCGATAAGCGAAAGAATGCCGATGGCGACGGATTCGAAGAAGGGAGTCGGCACCTGTGTAGCGACTTCCGGCAGGTAGTGCTGTGCGGTGCCCGTAGGCCCGTGGGGTTGGGTAAGAAGTGCCCAAAGGTATGGCGCCCATCCCAATAGCGCAATAGCCATGGAACCCATACCGATCATCACCAGTCTGATAAGTGGCTTTAGTGCGCGAGCGGTGACGGCACCGGCCACGGCCAGCACTATTACCGTCAATGCGGAAATGGCGGTGTACAGCGTGTAGAGGTTGGCCGATAGCCCGAGGTACAGGATGGATCCAACCAATGCGAAGCGACCGCCGTGTAGTGCGCGCCGGGCGATAATAAACGCCGGTGCCATGCCCATTGCCACGATCGCGGCGTAGGGTTCATCGCCACCCACGGTTAGCGTCACCGTGACAGTGACCAGTGCCAATGCGGCAGCGATCGGCAAGGACCCACAGATGCGCTGCCACACTGGCACCAACATACTGGCCGACATGGCCATAGTGATCAGTGCCCAGGGCTGCATTGCGACCCAGCCGGCGAGGCCGAACGTGCGGGCGAAAAGTCCTCCGCTAAAGAACCACAGTCCCGGATAGAACGAGGGCTGATCCAGGTATGCCATGTCCTCCCAGCCCAGGTGGTCCGTCATGCGTGTAAGGAACTGCGTACGAAACGCTTGGTCCACGCTGATGCCACCGAGGTAAAGCTGCGTTGCTGCTAGCGGGATTCCCAAAGCTGCCAGTACAAGAACAGCAGGGGCGAGGTACATCACCAGCTGCAACACTATAGAGGCCCAGGGGCGTAGCTCAGGACGATCCGTGCCGCGAGATGCCTCCTTATTGGCGTGCTTGCCGACCATCCACTTTGTTGGATAAGTCCACCAATAGCAGGCCAGGCCGGTTAGTACGACCACGATGACAATTGCGGCCGTCGTAAGGCCCCGCAGTACAAAACTGCTTGTAAACGCAGGGAAGTTCGTCTTCGCCATGATGAACCACCCCACGGTGGCTCCAGCGAAAGCAAGCATGCCGGTGATGGCCAAGCGTAAGAGAGTTTGGCGCGCCGACAGTGCGTCCTTGGTAAACGGTACTGTCCGGTCGGCCCGCGGAACAGAACTTGAGCTCATTGTTTCATTTTTACACACACCCCGGACAATCCCTGTTGCCCCACCGTTTTAGCGCAGCATGATTGCCCTAATGCCGGAGTGGAATCCGTCGCGCAGGCCTACGCGCTGAGCTTCGGAAAGCGTGTATTCGTGGAGCGTCTCGCAGGCGAATTGCAATAGCGGCCGATCGATTTCCGGGGGCAAGCCACCGCCAGAGAGCAGGTGGGCATTGTCGCGCTGCTCCTCGTTGGCCACGTTGTCAAACCACCACACGGCGTACTGCTGGCCGATATCCGAGGGGCTTTGTTCGCCCGCCGTTGCCCACACCTCATTCGGTAGGGGAACGTAGCGGCTACGCAGTTTGCGGTGTCGCGCCATCATGCCGGGGTTCGGGCGCGGCTTTGGCTTCGGTGCTTCGTCCGCTGTCTTTTCTGGTGACGCCACCGCCTCCGGCTTCTCCGCCTTATCAGTTGAACTGTCCCGCTCTGGTTCTGGGGTTCGCTCCGGCATGGAGTTCGGAGTAGGGGTCGGCGAAGGAGCAGACGTTGAGTGGGTGGCGGCGCCACGCGAAGTGGCGGCGGGGCCACTGCGCACGGGCGCCGGAATCTGTTGTGCGGGAGGTTGGTCTGTGCCTTCCTCTCCAGGTTTGTTCCCGGTCTCCTCAGTGGGGTTTTCCGCGCTGGGGGTGTCGCTGGCACCTTCCTCTTCGTTATCGCGCGTGTCGTCCTTTGCGTTAGTACCGTCGCCTGTGCTGGCGTTGTCGCCGGGAACGTCTGCGGAGGTAAGCACGCAGGGGCTGGAGTCCGCTGGTGCTTCTGCATCGCCCAATGGCTTTTCTTCGGGCTGCTCTGGTTGCTCGCCGGCGGGCAGTGGGCCTTCCAAGATTTGCAGGCGCATCGTGTCCCGGAAGTCCTCGCGGGGATCCAAGATCGTCGTTGTATCGCAGGCGAATCGCAGAGCGGAGGACATGGAATCCCAGCCGAAGCCATAGAGGTGCACACGGATGCCCGCGGCGACAGCCTCTTCGACGCCGGGCAGCATGTCGGCGTCGCCAGAAACAAGCACGATATCCGAAACCTGACGCTTCATCGCAGCGATAACGAGATCCGCCACAAGCCGCGTGTCGACTGCTTTTTGTGTGCGACGGTCGCCCCATTCAATGAGCTGGCCAGCGCGCAGTTGCACGCCCGGTTCACTGCGGAGGGAACGTTGGTAGCGGTGTGGTCCGGAGTCGGGAATGCCGTCGTACCAAAACTGCCGGTGAATGGGCTGTTTCAGCTGGTCTTGGATCATCTGTCCAAGTACGGAGACGACCTCCGGAAGGTCGATTTCTAACTGGGCGCGGGCGCCTGTGTCCCAGGAGTTATAAAAGCTCGCAAGCAGGTAAGACGTGTCGACATAGACCTGTGTTCTTTCCAACATTGTTCATTGCTCTTTTCGTTTCGTTAGTAGTTTGTTCTTTCCCTCTAGCATGCCTGAAAACTCTGTTGTATGGTTAGTTACACAAGTAACCAACCAGCTAACCAAAGGTGTTATCTCTGAATGAAAGCTGGGGACTTGTTTAGACGCTCATCGAAGAAGGTGCCCCGTGGACGAATCATCAACACCGCTTTTCCAGCAGGTCGCAGACCTCATTGCGGATGCGATTGTGGATGGGTCACTTCCTGAAGGTGAACGCGCCCCCTCGACAAACGAACTCGCAGAGTTTCACAGCATCAACCCCGCCACCGCCAGAAAAGGATTGTCGCTGCTCGTCGATCAGGGCGTTTTATCTAAGCGTCGCGGTGTCGGCATGTTCGTGGAACACGGCGCTCGCGAGACAGTTCTGGCTTTGCGCAAGGAGGCCTTCGCAGCCAGCTATCTGGTTCCCCTCGTGGATGAAGCCGCCAAATTGGGCATGAATCGCACACAACTCAAAACCCTCATGGACAAAGTCGCAGAAAGTAGAGGACTGTACGAATGAACGGCGCTCAACCCACCGGCAGAACTACTGTCTCCGCTCCCGATATCGAGCTGCGAGATGTCCGCCGCAAGCTCGGGACCACCCGCGCTCTCGATGGTGCAACCTCTCACCTCGCAGGAGGCCGCGTATATGGCTTGATCGGACGGAACGGTGCAGGCAAAACCACCCTTTTGCGTGCCATCGCCGGCCAGCTAAGAATAAAAGGAGAGATCTTCATCGGCGGCCAGCCTGTCTTCGATAACCCCGCCGTGCTGAGTCGCCTCATCCTCGCTGGCCCAGATGTGCCCTGGCCTACGGAAATTAAGGTCAAGCAGTTACTCAGCGTGGCCGCTGCACGCTGGGAGACGTGGGATAAGCATTACGCCAATCAGCTCTGTGAAGACTTCGACATTGATACGCGCAAGACACTAGCCAAACTCTCGCGCGGCCAGAAGTCCTTGGTTTCGATCGTTATTGGCCTGGCGGCACAGTGTCCCATCACCCTTCTGGACGAGCCGTACCTGGGACTTGATGTGCAAAACCGCGAGCTGTTCTATAGGCACCTTCTGCAAGACGTTGAACGTAACCCGCGAACATTCATTCTCTCGACGCATCACGTAGACGACGCAGCCCGCATCCTTGATTCCGTTGTCCTTCTCGACAAGGGGCGCATCACCGGCGTAGGCACCCTCGAATCCATCACCGAGCGCATTGCGATCCTCTCTGGTTCCGCCATGGCTGTCGAAGCCACGCTCGGCGAGGTTGGGGCTGCTAGTTCCGTACTTAGTGACGCCACATCCTCCGGGCTGCGCCGCGTGGTGCTCGACACTCACAGGCTGAGGACCGACAGTGCTGACTGTATAAACAGCGTCCAGGATCTTTCCTCCCGAATCGAAGGTAGTGGCGTGCGCGTAGTCGGTGCGGATCTGGAGCAGGCTGTGTTGGCGCTCACCGGAAGGGAGTTCTGATCCCAATGCTTTCCCCGCTAACGCCTTCCCCACAATCAACGGTTGAATCCGCAAAAAAGAAAACCGCCTACCAACCCCTGCCGCGGCGGACGCATTGGAGGCTTGCCATGCGCCAGCTGCTGGCCAACGCCAGCAGTTTCGGCTTTAGCTTTGCTTTTACGATTCCCCTCATCTTCTTTGTTAGTGGTGGGGAGCAGCTCAACGCAATGCAATTCGGTATCTACTTAATGTTCGGGCTTGCCCTGGGCCTTCAGCCGAGTACGACTGTCTGGGATAAATCACAACTGCGGGCGTTAGGAATGGGAGAGGCGGACATCCGCCGCAATTACCTCATTCTGATGCCGGTTGTGTCCGCAATAGTCTGCTGCGTGTTGGTCGCTTGCTACGTTCTGACGCGAGCGATCAACTGGCAAACCCCGTCATTCTGGATACTGCTTGCAACCGTTGTGGCCGTGAACCTGGCCTGCATCATCAGTGGCGTGGTGCGTGCGGGCGATAACAGTGAAGTGGTCGAGCGCACCACGGCGGAGGCTACCGATGAGGCCAACACTGTTGGTGAAGCCGGAGGGATAGCAAAGAGGTTTTCCGTAGTTCCCCTCGGTGCGCTTGAAGGAGTGTTGCACGTGGAAACTAGGTGGCGTCAGGAAGAAAAGAAGGTCAATAGCTCTAGCCCTAGCCCTACCGTGCTTGACTACTTCAGCACCTGGCGCATTGACAGGCACATGGTGTTGTTCCACTTGGTCATGCTGGTGGCGATGACGATCGGAATGATCGGGTGGTGTGCAACGGGGTTCTCTCCGAGTGGGGCGATGTGGCTGTACCCGGGTGCGATGACCCTGCTGGTATTAGCGGCATACTTTGGGGAGACACTGAATGTAAATCTGTGCAAATGGCTAGTCTTTTCAGGTGATCGACAACGCTGGTATGCACAAGTAACACGTCGGCTGCTTGTTTGGCTGCCTAGCATTGCCCTGCTGATGCTTATTGGCGTAGCAGAGTTTCTGCTGGTTCACTTTCTATTTCCTAGCTCCAGCAACTTAGAAGTGCATCTGGGTGGAGAGGAGCTGGCGCTGGCCGTTCTATCTGCCATGATCGTAGCGATACTGGTCGAGTTGGTAGCTATAGCGAGCTTTTGGGTCAATAATCGGTTCAGCGGGTGGCTGAAGTGGGTAATGATCGTTCTGTTCTGCTTTGTCGTCTCCGGTGCGGTGAGTGGGCTAGCAATTTTTGTCGGTGCCGACATAGAAGCTGCGGGGAACGGTGTCGGCCTAGTCGGAGTAATCACTGTGGCGCTGGCGGTCATACTGCTACTCATGCTGGCGGTATTGAGCCGGGGGATTAAGCGTTTCGATACGGCCAATGAGTCAATCAACGAGAACCTGGGGTTGAATGCGAAAGCTTAAAGTGACCCCTTAGGTGTGCGCGGTAAAGATAAGAAGAAAACGGCGTTGACCTGGTTGTTTGTGTTTGTGTTTGGGTGTGTGTACATTTATTCGAGTCAGCGCGACACGGCGCTGTGAGTGAGTAGCTTGCAGCAAGCCTTTGATGAGCGTGTCTGGCTAATCACTTTAGCTGTAAAAACAGTCTTTTGTTGTGTGCGAGTGCAACGGGTTGTTTACCGGGAATTTGCTTTTGATTCACGGTTGCTTTACACTCGTAATCCGTCGCAACGTGGCTGCCACTGTTGATGTGGTGTTGTTTGTTGTGTGCGTAGGTTGTTTGAGAACTCAATAGCGTGATGAACCAAGTTTAGATACTTTGTTGACCAACCTTTGTGTTGATTCTGATGCATTGTATGTCTTTTGCTTTGTGACTTGTTTCAGCTTCTCGTTGGCTCATATGGATTATGGGTTGATGGTGGTTACGCCAGCGTGGTGTTAACGTCTCCACGTTATGTAATGTGCGTATCCCAGCGTGCCTCTTTTTTGTGGGTGTGCGTTGGGCTGATGATGGTTTTGTTTGAAGTGGTGGATGTATGTTGTGTCGGTCAATGACCAGCGATGTTTTGTTGGTGTTGGTTGATGTGATTTATTTATCCTTTTTTCAATTCTTTTGTCAGTAATTTTGTTTTTTGTTTGCCTGGTTTTCAGGCTCGCCTGTGTCTGATGACATTTTTATGGAGAGTTTGATCCTGGCTCAGGACGAACGCTGGCGGCGTGCTTAACACATGCAAGTCGAACGGAAAGGCCTCTGCTTGCAGAGGTACTCGAGTGGCGAACGGGTGAGTAACACGTGGGTGATCTGCCTTGCACTTCGGGATAAGCCTGGGAAACTGGGTCTAATACCGGATAGGACCATGCTTTAGTGTGTGTGGTGGAAAGTTTTTCGGTGCAAGATGAGCCCGCGGCCTATCAGCTTGTTGGTGGGGTAATGGCCTACCAAGGCGACGACGGGTAGCCGGCCTGAGAGGGTGTACGGCCACATTGGGACTGAGACACGGCCCAGACTCCTACGGGAGGCAGCAGTGGGGAATATTGCACAATGGGCGCAAGCCTGATGCAGCGACGCCGCGTGGGGGATGAAGGCCTTCGGGTTGTAAACTCCTTTCGCTAGGGAAGAAGCCTTTTTGGTGACGGTACCTGGATAAGAAGCACCGGCTAACTACGTGCCAGCAGCCGCGGTAATACGTAGGGTGCGAGCGTTGTCCGGAATTACTGGGCGTAAAGAGCTCGTAGGTGGTTTGTCGCGTCGTCTGTGAAATCCCGGGGCTTAACTTCGGGCGTGCAGGCGATACGGGCATAACTAGAGTGCTGTAGGGGAGACTGGAATTCCTGGTGTAGCGGTGAAATGCGCAGATATCAGGAGGAACACCGATGGCGAAGGCAGGTCTCTGGGCAGTTACTGACGCTGAGGAGCGAAAGCATGGGTAGCGAACAGGATTAGATACCCTGGTAGTCCATGCCGTAAACGGTGGGCGCTAGGTGTGGGGGTTTTATTTACGATTCCCGTGCCGTAGCTAACGCATTAAGCGCCCCGCCTGGGGAGTACGGCCGCAAGGCTAAAACTCAAAGGAATTGACGGGGGCCCGCACAAGCGGCGGAGCATGTGGATTAATTCGATGCAACGCGAAGAACCTTACCTGGGCTTGACATACACCGGATCGCTGCAGAGATGTAGTTTCCCTTGTGGCTGGTGTACAGGTGGTGCATGGTTGTCGTCAGCTCGTGTCGTGAGATGTTGGGTTAAGTCCCGCAACGAGCGCAACCCTTGTCTTGTGTTGCCAGCACGTTATGGTGGGGACTCGCGAGAGACTGCCGGGGTTAACTCGGAGGAAGGTGGGGATGACGTCAAATCATCATGCCCCTTATGTCCAGGGCTTCACACATGCTACAATGGTCGGTACAGTGGGTTGCGATACCGTGAGGTGGAGCTAATCCCTTAAAGCCGGTCTCAGTTCGGATTGGAGTCTGCAACTCGACTCCATGAAGTCGGAGTCGCTAGTAATCGCAGATCAGCAACGCTGCGGTGAATACGTTCCCGGGCCTTGTACACACCGCCCGTCACGTCATGAAAGTTGGTAACACCCGAAGCCAGTGGCCCAAACTTGTTAGGGAGCTGTCGAAGGTGGGATTGGCGATTGGGACGAAGTCGTAACAAGGTAGCCGTACCGGAAGGTGCGGCTGGATCACCTCCTTTCTAAGGAGTATTTTTGTTTATTTTTTTCTGGGTGAATAGGTAACCGGTTCAGCCACGTTGTTGTGGTTGTTGGTTGTTGGATCGTGTCGCATTGTTTGTTTAAGAGTGTGCGTGTGTTGGGGTTGGCACTGTTTTGTGGGGTTGGGTTAGCGAAGTTTTTGGTTTGTCATGGCTGTTGGGTGTCTGGGACAATCTATTTTGTTCCTTTGTGTGAGCGCCTTGAAGTGATGTGATTGCCGATAGTGGTGATTGTGTTGTTTTGGGTGTTGTGTTGTTTGAGAACTGTATAGTGGACGCGAGTATCTTCTTTTTTGTGATTTTTGTTTGAAATCATTGTGTTCATGCGCTGATGGTCTGCACTGTTGTGGTGTGGGTTGTTGGTGTGTGGGTGTCTTAGTATTTTGTGTTGTCTGTGAAGGGCGCACGGTGGATGCCTTGGGCATGATAAGCCGATGAAGGACGTGGAAGGCCGCGATAGTCCTCGGGGAGTTGTCAATCGAGCGTTGATCCGAGGGTGTCCGAATGGGGAAACCTGGCCACAGTTGTGTGTGGTCGCTGCATGGATGAATTCATAGTTTGTGTGGTGGTAACGCGGGGAAGTGAAACATCTCAGTACCCGTAGGAGAAGAAAATAATAATGATTCTGCTAGTAG
Source organism: Corynebacterium sp. TUM25015 (assembly GCF_056393505.1). Lineage (NCBI taxonomy): Bacteria > Bacillati > Actinomycetota > Actinomycetes > Mycobacteriales > Corynebacteriaceae > Corynebacterium > Corynebacterium sp. TUM25015. The sequence continues at coordinate 752,100 of NZ_CM150783.1, forward strand.
CGGCGAGCGAACGTGGATTTTGGCTAAACTGCATGCGTGTGATACCTGGCAGGGGTTGCGTGTGTGGGGTTGTGGGGTTGTGTTGTGCGGTGCTGCCATGCCGTGCCTTGGCATTGTGTGTTAGCGGAAGTGGTTTGGAATGGCCTGCCGTAGACGGTGAGAGTCCGGTACGTGAAAGCATGTGGTGTTGGGGTTGATGTGATACCCGAGTAGCAGCGGGCTCGTGGAATCTGCTGTGAATCTGCCGGGACCGCCCGGTAAGCCTGAATACTTATTGTGACCGATAGTGTATGAGTACCGTGAGGGAATGGTGAAAAGTACCCCGGGAGGGGAGTGAAATAGTACCTGAAACCGTGTGCCTACAAGCCGTCAGAGCCTTTTGGGTGATGGCGTGCCTTTTGAAGAATGAGCCTGCGAGTCAGCGGCATGTCGCGAGGTTAACCCGTTATGTGGGGTAGCCGTAGGGAAACCGAATCCTAATGAGGGTGTTGTGAGTGGCATGTCCTGGACCCGAAGCGGGGTGATCTACCCATGGCCAGTGTGAAGCAGCTGTAAGAGGCTGTGGAGGCGCGAACCCACTTAGGTTGAAAACTGAGGGGATGAGTTGTGGGTAGGGGTGAAAGGCCAATCAAACTCCGTGATAGCTGGTTCTCCCCGAAATGCATTTAGGTGCAGCGTCGTGTGTTTCTTGCCGGAGGTAGAGCTACTGGTTGGTTGAGCGGGACTATCATCTTAGCGACGTCAGCCAAACTCCGAATGCCGGTAAGTCAGAGCGCGGCAGTGAGACTGCGGGGGATAAGCTTCGTTAGTCGAGAGGGAAACAGCCCAGATCGCCGGTTAAGGCCCCTAAGAGTGTGCTAAGTGGAAAAGGATGTGGGATCGCGAAGACAGCCAGGAGGTTGGCTTAGAAGCAGCCATCCTTGAAAGAGTGCGTAATAGCTCACTGGTCGAGTGGTTCTGCGCCGACAATGTAGTGGGGCTCAAGTACACCGCCGAAACCGCGGAACTCAACTGTTGTTGGGTTGGTAGGGGAGCGTCGTGTGATCGTTGAAGCTGCCGGGTGACCGTGTGGTGGAGGTTATGCGAGTGAGAATGCAGGCATGAGTAGCGAATGATGCGTGTGAAACGTATCCGCCGGATGACTAAGGGTTCCTGGGTCAAGCTAATCTTCCCAGGGTGAGTCGGGTCCTAAGGCGAGGCCGACAGGCGTAGTCGATGGTTAACGGGTTGATATTCCCGTACCCGTGTGTGTGCGACCAATGGTGAATCAGTGATACTAACTGCCCTGAAGTATGCTGCATGCACTTTGTGTGTGTGGTGTGTGGATGCGTAGGACCTGATCTGGTAGTAGCCAAGCGATGGGGTGACGCAGGAAGGTAGCCAAGCCACTTATTGGATTGTGGTGTAAGCGTGTGGCCCGCAGGAATTGGTAAATCCGTCCTGCATGTAGGGTGAGGCGTGATGCGTACCCGTTGTGGGGATGTTGGTGATCCTATGCTGTCGAGAAAAGCCTCTAGTGAGTGCATGTACGGCCCGTACCGTAAACCGACACAGGTGGTCAGGTAGAGAATACTAAGGCGTTCGGGTGAACTGTGGTTAAGGAATTCGGCAAAATGGCCCCGTAACTTCGGGAGAAGGGGTGCCACTACTGGTGAACGACGTGTTGAGCTGGTGGTGGTCGCAGAGAATAGAGGGAAGCGACTGTTTACTAAAAACACAGGTCCGTGCGAAGACTTTAAGTCGATGTATACGGACTGACGCCTGCCCGGTGCTGGAAGGTTAAGAGGACCTGTTAGGACGCTTTGTCCGAAGCGGAGAATTTAAGCCCCAGTAAACGGCGGTGGTAACTATAACCATCCTAAGGTAGCGAAATTCCTTGTCGGGTAAGTTCCGACCTGCACGAATGGCGTAACGACTTCCCTGCTGTCTCAACCACAGGCCCGGTGAAATTGCAGTACGAGTAAAGATGCTCGTTACGCGCGGCAGGACGAAAAGACCCCGGGACCTTCACTATAGCTTGGTATTGGTGTTCGGTTCGGTTTGTGTAGGATAGGTGGGAGACTGTGAAGCGGTCACGCTAGTGGTTGTGGAGTCGTTGGTGAAATACCACTCTGATCGGATTGGGCATCTGAACCTCGGCCCGTGATCCGGGTTAGGGACAGTGCCTGGTGGGTAGTTTAACTGGGGCGGTTGCCTCCCAAAGTGTAACGGAGGCGCCCAAAGGTTCCCTCAGCCTGGTTGGCAATCAGGTGTTGAGTGTAAGTGCACAAGGGAGCTTGACTGTGAGACTGACAGGTCGAGCAGGTACGAAAGTAGGGACTAGTGATCCGGCACCGGCTTGTGGAAGCGGTGTCGCTCAACGGATAAAAGGTACCCCGGGGATAACAGGCTGATCTTCCCCAAGAGTCCATATCGACGGGATGGTTTGGCACCTCGATGTCGGCTCGTCGCATCCTGGGGCTGGAGTAGGTCCCAAGGGTTGGGCTGTTCGCCCATTAAAGCGGCACGCGAGCTGGGTTTAGAACGTCGTGAGACAGTTCGGTCTCTATCCGCCGTGCGCGTTGAAACTTGAAGAAGGCTGTCCCTAGTACGAGAGGACCGGGACGGACATACCTCTGGTGGGCCAGTTGTCACGCCCGTGGCATGGCTGGTTGGCTACGTATGGGAGGGATAACCGCTGAAAGCATCTAAGCGGGAAGCCTGTTCTGAGATGAGGTTTCTTTTGAGGTTCCCTATAGATTATGGGGTTGATAGGCCGGATCTGGAAGTCATGTGAGTGATGGAGGTGACCGGTACTAATTGGCCGATGTTCAACACATTGAACCACGTTTGTGGTTGTGGCTAAGACGATTTCGGATTGTCGCATGGGTTGTGTACTCGCGTTTGTTATGCAGTGTCTGGAACGGCACTACACACCAGCGAACCCTGGGGTTTGGTTGGGTGTGTGTTTTGTTCTGATTGTGGTTTGTCGGTGGTTGTTAGCGGTGGGGTCACGCCCGGTCCCTTTCCGAACCCGGAAGCTAAGCCTACCTGCGCTGATGGTACTGCACCTGGGAGGGTGTGGGAGAGTAAGTCACCGCCGGCATTAAAACTTAATTTAAGGGAGTGTGTGCGTTAATTCGCACACACTCCCTTTTTTTATGCCCAAATTCGGATTGGTAGAGTTTTAACTATGACTGATAAGCCAGCTACAAATTCACCACTCCAACGCTGGCTACTCCTCGCTGTAGTTTGCTTAGGCATCACCATAATCACGCTCGACAATACGATCCTCTATACGGTGCTTCCCAGTCTGGTCGAGGACCTTGGCGCAACCAGTACCCAACAACTGTGGATTGTCAACGCCTACCCCGTTGTCATCGCTGGCCTTTTGCTCGGTACCGGGACTCTCGGAGACAAGATCGGTCACCGTCGAATGTTCATTACCGGACTGATTATCTTCGGTGTGGCATCCTTCTTGGCTGCCTTTTCCTATAGTGCCGCCGTCCTTATTCTCGGCCGCGCACTGTTGGCAGTGGGTGCGGCAATTATGATGCCCTCGACTCTGTCGCTCATTCGATTGACTTTTACCAATCCCCGAGAGCTTAATCTAGCTATCGGAATCTGGGCGAGCCTTTCCACCATCTCTGCGGCTCTTGGCCCCATTGTCGGCGGATTGCTTCTCGAAGCATTCTGGTGGGGATCGTGCTTCCTCGTCAACGTTCCGCTTGTCCTTGCTGCCCTGATGGCTCTGCCTTTTGTATCTATATCCGAGAATCCAAATCCCAACAAGCACTGGGATCTGGTCTCTTCTATCTATGCAATGGTTACCCTCGTCAGTGCCGTTCTCGTCATTAAAGAGAGCACTCACGTCCCACAGAACTGGCCAGTCATTGGGGTTGCTATCGTACTGTTCTTCGCCGGCGGATGGGCCTTCGCGCGGCGTCAAGAAATAATCGCACAACCCCTAATTACCCTCGACATCTTCCGTTACCCAGCTTTCCGCTCCGGGGTTCTTGGCGCAGCCTTGTCGATGTTCGCGCTTGCGGGGTTGCAATATATCACCACTCAGAAGCTGCAGCTCGCCGATGGCCTTAGCCCGTTGCGTTCGGGCGTGTACGTGACCTTTGCTGCATTGGGTGCATTGGTGACGTCGATCTACGCAGGAGCGCGCTTAGCCAGTCTCGGCATTAGACGGCTGATAGCCGGAGGAATGGGGGTCGCCACGCTCGGGGGCGTAGTTCTGTGCCTCTACGGTCTTGTGGGATCGACGCCCCTTCTTCTCAGCGGCCAATTCATCATGGGCGTGGGGCTCGGCGCTGTGATGTCGGTAGCCTCCATTGCGATGGTCTCAGGTGTGCCGAGCCACCGAGCGGGAATGGCCTCAGCAGTAGAGGAAGTTAGCTATGAGTTCGGTTCACTAACCTCAATTGCGGTGCTTGGAAGCCTCGTGACATTTTTCTATTCACTGCTGATTAACATTCCCACAGACGCTCCTGCGGAGGCACAAGAGAGCCTGCACTCGGCGGTGCACCTGGCACATGCTGCAGAGGCAAGCTGGGCAGACCTCCTCCTCGCTGCAGCCGATACGGCCTATTCACAGGCCTATGCTCTCATTTCTGCATTAGTCGTCATCGTGCTGGCAGTTGGTTCCCTCTATACGGCTCGTATTCTGCGGGGCGTAACAGTGGAGCTGGAAGACTGACGCGAGTCCCCGCCTCTAATAGCGGCTAATAAATGTCCGGGGTTCACCGGTCAGTGGATCGGGGAAGTGAAGCTCCTTTGCAATAAGACCCATGGGGGTAGCAAAGTCCTCGTCTTCCACGTAAACCGGCCGGGGAGTTGGGGCGTCCATACTAAAGAGAGCGTCATCCGAAAGATCGCTATACAAAGGGTCGTTGATGATCGGCAGGCCCAAAGAACGTAGCACGACTCGCAACTGGTGCGTTTTGCCGGTACGTGGCTCTAGGCGCCAGACCAAGACTTCACGACCATCGCGCTGTTCCGTGCGCAGGCCAGTAACAAGCGTGACGGCATTCGGAGGCCCCGCGGTCAAGATTGTGCTGAGATGCCCGCGCGTTTTGGACATGCTGTGCTCCAGCCGCCACGGATGCTCTGGTGTCGGAAGATCCCACGAGCGCCAGGCAGCCAGTGGGGCAATAGGGTCGAAGGGGGCCTCCTTGGGGAGAGGAGTAAGTGCCTCGTAGACCTTGTGGGGGATACGGCGCTCGAACATCGTCTGATAGGCACCCCGGATCTCCGGACGGGCGGTCATTAGCAGCACCCCACGGGTCAAGCGGTCGAGGCGATGGGAGGGGGAAAGCTCCGGAATGCCGAGCTGTACCCGTGTCTTTACCAAAGCAGTTTCCGTAATGTGCTGACCGCGCGGGAGAGTGGCGAGAAATGGCGGCTTATCAACGACGACGATATCCGCATCCTGATGAAGCACCGCGATCTCACCCGGCACGGGGCGTTCGGGTGCAGGGCGACGATAGAAATTAATAAAACTACCGGGGCGCAGAATATCGTCGGGCGCGAGTGGCTCACCGGAGTCGAGGCGTACTTCGCCAGCGGCGAAGCGTTCTAAAACGGCGCTAAAATTATCATCTTTTGCTCGGTGGCGTTGGGCGGAAATGAGGTGCCACAAAAAATCTTTTGCCACCCACGGCGTGTCGGTAGCTGGGGGAACAAGAATCCGCGTAGGATTGAGTCCCTTTTTTACTGGTAACGGTCCCATCAATTCGATATGCTACCCGGCATGGATATTGCTGCAATTACCGGTTCCCTGACCAACCTGTTCAAGAGCGAGCTTGGCGGTGTTCTGCTGAACATCTTCCGCACCCTCCTCGAGTTCTTCTCTCCCTCCAACGCACCCGCTGCTGACGACGTTCCGCTGCCCAACACTCGGGGCTAGTTTTCCTTAAAGGAAAAGATTTGCGCCTATCGCGCAACTGCCACGACTAACACACGACGACTACACGACTACTTAAATTTCCACTCACAAGGTGTCCACCTTGTCCCGAGAATAGGGGCAAATGGGCGCCTTTTCTGCATTCATTAGGGCTTTTGAGGATAATGGAAAGTGTTAGAGGATCAATCGAAAAATCCCCCTGCAAGGAAGGATCGTTTCCCCAATGGCTACCACGAGCGATAAGGAAATCATCGTCGCAGTTGATGGCTCTGACGCCAGCAACGAGGCCGTTCGCTGGGCTGCAAACACTGCCCTGAAGCGCAAGCAGCCGCTGAAGCTGGTGAGCGCCTATACCATGCCTCAGTTCATGTACGCCGACGGAATGGTTCCGCCGCAGGAGCTGTACGACGAGCTCGAGAGCGAAGCTGGCGACAAGATTGAAAACGCCCGCAAGATCGTCACCGACTTTAGCTCCGACATTGAGGTCAGCTACCTGGTTAAGGAAGGCGCTCCGATCGATACTCTGCTGGATCTATCTGAGACCGCAGAAATGATCGTTATGGGATCGCGTGGCCTGGGCGGCCTGTCTGGCCTGGTTATGGGTTCTGTCTCCAGCGCCGTAGTTTCCCACGCTGATTGTCCTGTAGTGGTTGTGCGCAAGGACAACGACGTCACCGCTGACAATAAATACGGCCCGGTTGTGGTCGGCGTGGATGGCTCCGAGATTTCCCGCCAAGCTCTGAAGATCGCCTTCCGTGAGGCCGAGGCTCGTGGCGCCCTGCTGCGCGCAATCCACTCCTGGACGGATAACCAGATCCACACTTCCTATGTAGGCCTGGTGGACGCCCAGAACCAGATGGATCGGATGATCGTCGAGCGCCAGGACATGATGGAAGACGAGCTGAAGGATCTCATCAAGGAGTACCCGAGCGTACAGGTCGAGGAGATCGTTGAGCGCGAGCGTCCAGTACAGTCCCTGACCGAGGCAGCGAAGGATGCTCAGCTGTTGATTGTCGGTTCTCACGGACGCGGCGGCTTCAAGGGAATGCTGCTGGGATCAACCTCCCGCACCCTGCTGCAGTATGCACCGTGCCCAATGATGGTTGTCCGTCCGAAGGACAAGAAGCACAAGTAAAAATTGCCGGCAATTGCTGGCTATATAATTCAGATCCTGTAGAGTCCAACGGGCTTTGCAGGATTTTGTAAACTTGGGGCTGGTACGAGCGCCCCAAAGCTTTCAAATAGATCTTTACGATCTTTACGATAAGGAGTTAGGTAGATGGCAACCGCAGAGGAAAATTCCCGCACGGCGGGCTCCGCAACCTCTACTGACTCCTCCGCCGCTGCACACGACGGGGCGTCAACAAAAAAGGCGACTACCAAAACCGCGGCAAAGAAGTCTGCGGCGAAGAAAACAACTAAGAAGGCCACGAAACAAGCGACGCGATCGAGTCGCCGCAATCGTCCCGGACCACGCCAACGTCTGTTGGCCAGCGCCACGAACCTGTTTACGACGCAGGGAATCCGTGTGATCGGTATTGATCGCATCCTGCGCGATGCAGACGTGGCAAAGGCCAGCCTTTACTCGCTGTTCGGTTCCAAGGACAACCTGGTGGTGGCATACCTACAGGAACTGGATCAAAAATGGCGAGCTGACTGGCACGAACTGGCGGATCCACGGGAGAGCCCGGAGGATCGCATCATCGCCTTTTTCGATCTGTGCATACAGCAGGAGCCTGACAACAATTTCCGTGGTTCCCACTTTCAAAACGCCGCCAGCGAATACCCACGCCCCCAGACTGACTCGGAACAACGTATCCGCGACGCTGCGATGGAATACCGTCGCTGGTGCCGTGACACGATGGCCGAGCTACTCACCGAACGCTTCGGCTATGCTTCACAAACACTCGCTGACCAGCTCATGGTCTTCATGGACGGTGGCCTGAGCGGCGCCAAAATGTCCCGCAATACTGTGCCTCTGGAGACCGCGCGGGGGCTGGCGAAGCAACTGCTATTGACGGTGCCGATGAGCTATAACATCTAGTTTTTCTGATCTTCCGCAGCAGGCTTTTCCTGCTCTGCGATCGCGGTGGGCTGCCCATTCTTCTTGGACTTGCGCGCCAGCTTCTTTTCCTTCTTCCGCTCGACGTGTTTCTCCTTCATAGAATTGCGGTGCTCAAGGAACTCTTCGGAGTAGGGGATCTTGCGGTCTAGAATCCGCTGGATGGATATCGTCTGCGCGGTGGTCCATAGGTTGTTACCCACCCAGTAGACCATCAGCGCCACCGGGCCAACCGCACCCAGGGCAATGGTGAACGGGGCGATAAGCACGATGGGGCCGATGAGCCACATGAGCTTGAGAAGCCACCGAGCCATTGCGGAATTGTGATCCACCGTGAGGTAATTGCGGTACATCGAGTACGCCCAGTTGGAGGTCGTAAAGACTGCAGCCAAGATGGCCATGGGGAATACGACCCAAAAGACTTGATCCATAGTGGTATGAATCTCCGCGAACTGCGACTCCGACATCTGCACATAGGCAGCGAGTGGTACGTCGAAAAGCTTCGCGGAGAGCAACGATTGAACCTCTTCGGCATTCAGCGGGCCGAAGCCATTGACCGACGCATTAACCTCCGGATCCGGACTGGTGACGTGGATAAGCATGCGGTACAGACCCAACAGCACGGGGATCTGCACAAGCATAGGAACACAACCATCCGAAAAACGGTATTCGTGCTCTTTTTGCAGTTCACGCCGCTTCTTGGCCAGTTCTTTGCGAGTCTCCGGCGTATGGTCGCTGTATTCCTGCTCTAAGCGATAAACCTTAGGGCGAATGTTCACCAGAATGCGGCTGGAATAAGCCTGCCGATAAACAAAAGGCAAAAGCAGACCGCGTACGGTGACGATCATGAGAACAAGTGCCAGCAACCAAGATTGAGCCGCATCCCAACCGAAAAGATCGGCGAATAGGTAATGCCATGCCTTGAGGAATAGGGCAACGGGATACTCGACTATCTTCATGCAGGCGAGCTTACCCGCCACCTCAGGTAGTTGCGGGATAGGCTGTGTCGTGGGAGTGGTGGGGGAGAAGCGTGGGAGAAACGAAAGAGCCTGTAGCTAACACCGGAAATAATGCCTCAACGTAGTACCATGTGACGCATGGGAAAGCACCGGCGCCAGGCAAAAACACGACTCGACCCGATTAGTGTTTTTGGCGAAATTCTTATTACGTTCGGTGTAGTTGCCCTACTTTTTGGTTTCTGGGACGTCTTTTGGACGGATATCCAATCCGGTCGCGAGCAGGCAGCCGTTGCCCACCAGTTAGATGAGCAGTGGGACGAGAAGAACCCCCGCCCATTAACTGAGCCGGCGGAAGGCACCGCGTTCGCGCGCCTGTTTATCCCTTCTTTCGGTTCGGATTTCAATTTCTCCGTGGTCAAGGGGGTCGCCGATGGAGACCTGTCCAAGGGACCCGGGCACTATCAGGACAGTCAGGCGCCCGGTCAGCCTGGAAACTTCGCCATGGCCGGTCACCGAGTGGGCCGTGGCTCCCCCTTCAATGACCTCGGCCTGCTAAAGACCTGCGATTCCGTTGTGGTGGAAACCGCAGGAAGTTGGAATATTTATCGCGTGCTGCCCATCGATGCGGCTCCTGGTAATCGCAAGTCGGAGGCTGAGAAGTGTATGTCCCCCGAGTTGGCGCAGAAAGTGTCTAGCGGTGAATATGCGGGTGTTAATGGCCGCTATATCACCACCCCGAACGACATTAACGTCATTAATCCTATTCCCGGCCAGTCGCGTATTGAGGTGCATCCGGACGATGCTGCACTGCTGACGATGACTACTTGCCACCCGCAGTTTTCCAATAAGGAGCGCATGATCGTCCACGCGGCTCTCGTTCGTTCCGAGTCCAAGAAGGATGGGAAGATGCCCAAAGAATTGACGGAGGGAGCCTAAATGTACGCAATGCTATGGCGGAACCTGCCGGGGCCGTGGTGGGTCAAACTATTCATCGTTTTGGCGCTATTAGTGGGGATCTTTTTCCTATTGATGGAAGTCGTATTCCCCTGGATCGGCCCAATGATGCCCTGGACTGACGTGGGAGTCGCCGAGGGACTGCTACGAATCGCCAGCGATACTTAGAACCTGACTAGAACAAGACCTAGAGAAATCTAGCGAACCTAGAGCTTAAGGTTCTTGATCGTCTCTTCGGCGATCTTCTGAGCCTTCACGGACTGTTCCTGAGCCGTGGTCACCACGACCGCCGTTTCATCCTTCCACACTGCGTACACCGCGCCGGACTTGCCGTCACCACCGCGACGCCCGCCGCTCCACCCCTTTGGCTCGAGGGCCTTCAGCGTGGAATCGATCGGTGCAGCGTGATCCACCACGGCTATGGCATCCGAATTAGTGCGCATGTGCCTGACCATTACCGTGGCCTGTGGGTAATCTTCGTAGGACCAGAACACGCAGGCAGGCGGATCGAAGCGTTCGTCGGTACCCGTGCCGGTCAAGCGCTGACCGTTGGTGTTCTGCAACCACTCGCCGTTCAGGTAGGGGCACACCTCTTGGCCGCCTTGACCCACATGCTCTGGTGCTGCCTCGATAGGAAGATCTGTTCCCTTTACCGGATCGACGGTGCGCTCCGTTGAAGATTCGGATGTTGGGGAATCGTCCCCCGATTCGCCCCCGCAGGCACTTACGCTAAAGGCTAGTGCGACCCCTGCTACGAGCGCGAGAGATGCCTTTTTTGCTTTATGACGCCCCAACTTCGACAAACCTCGAATCTCCTGTTTAAGCGGGATTTATCGTCGCTTTTTACTTGCCCTGCGCCTTTTCGAACTTCTCGATGACATCGGCGGAAATGCGGCCTCGCTCGGAGACTTCCACGTTATTCTCTCGTGCCCATTCGCGGATCATACGGTTGCGCTCTGGATTGGCGCTTCGGTTTGCCGTGCGACGGCCAGCGGCGCCGCCACGGGTCTTGCGGCGTGCAACCTGGACAAAGGGAGCCAAAGCCTTGTCAAAAGCATCACGGTTCTTAGCGGACAAATCAAGGGTGTAATCGATGCCATTGAGGCTGAAGTCAACAACGTTGACTTCGTCCTCGGAAAGTGGCGTGTCGTCTAGATCATCGAAGAACTGGGTAATTTCGCGGCGAGCCATCTGTATATTCCTTCCAGTTAAAGGGTTTGTGGCCTAGGCCAATGTTTTTCAGTAACAAGTGTAGCGCTAGATCAACAAATTTCAATGGAATGAAAATGAATTAGTATTTTAATGATAAAAATGCTGGAAATGAGGCGTCGTAAAGAAAGAGATAAATAGAAAAATACCCCCAGGGGTGAACCTGAGGGTATTTAAGAGGCAGCCTAACTCGGATTAGCGAGCGGAGTGCTTAGCCGGGTCAATGCGTACATTGGACGTGTGGATGCCCTCGCCCCACTTGGTGCTTGCAGCCTTGGCGAAGTGCAGCGGCTGATTCGGCTTGAGCTTGCCGTCTGGTCCGAGAGCCAACCAGTTAGCATCCACTGCGTCCTTCGTCACGCGCACGACCGTGTAGCCGTGGGAGTCGAAGTCCAGGTACTTCACGTGGCGGTTCATGTTTGTAAACGCGTACTCCACGGTGTGGGACAGAGCGTTATCCTCCGGCAACTTTAGGATGTCGTCGATGTTGGACGAGGTGACGGAGGTGCAGACGATTTCGACGCCGGCGGTGCCGCCGTTCGGGTACGTGCCCGGGACGGCCGGAATATCGTTAGCCCACGAAGAGTGAATATCGCCCGTGAGCCACACGGTGTTGCGGATCTTGTTGTCCATCAAGTACTTGATCACGCGGCGACGTTCTGCGGCGTAGCCATCCCACTGGTCAAAGTTGTATGGCATGCCCTCCTCCGGCAGCCCCAGCAGCTGCGTGACAGCTTTGGTGGCCTGCGGATCCAGCGGCGGGATCAGCACCGGGCTGAACATTACGGAGTTGCCGATGAAGTTCCAGCGGGCCGTGGAGGTGGACAGCTTCTTGGTCAGCCATCCGAACTGTTCAGAGCCAAGCATGCTGCGGGAGGCGTCGTCAGTCTTGCGAGCGGAGGTGAAGCTGGGCTTTTCGTTGCGGTAGGTGCGCAGGTCCAGCATGTTCAGCTCAACCAGGTTGCCGAAGGATAGGTTCCGGTAGATGTGGCCCTTTTCAGACAGCGGGGTGGCGCGAATCGGCAACCATTCGAGGTATGCCTGCATCGCGTTGTTGCGGCGGGCGTGGAAGTCGCGCTCCTTGTTGGGCTGGTGATTCTCCGCACCGTGCGCCCAGTTGTCGTTTGCGACCTCGTGGTCATCCCAGGTGACGATCCACGGGCAAACAGCGTGCGCAGCCTGCAGGTCGGCGTCGGTGTGGTGTAGCGCGTAGCGCTGGCGGTAATCAGCCAGGGAGACGATCTCGTTAGCCGGCTCGTGCAGGCGAACCGAACCGGTCTTTCCCGTGTACTCACCGCGCGGGTACTCGTAGATGTAGTCGCCGACGTGCAGGGCGTAATCGATATCGCCACGCTTAGCCATGTCGCGGTATGCACTGAAGTAGCCAGCCTCCCAGTTGGAGCAGCTGAACAGAGCGAAGCGAAGTTCGGAGATGTCCGCGCCCCGAGCCGGTGCGGTGCGGGTTTGGCCAACCGGGGAGGTCTGACCCTTGCGCGGGCCATCGGTGGTGGTGAAGCGGTAGAAGTAGCCGGTGTAAGGCTTCAGGCCGCGTGCCTCGACCTTCACCGTCATGTCGCGCGAGGGTTCTGCCTTCGCGGTGCCAGAGGTAACGATCTGGGTGAACTTGCTATCGGTGGCAAGTTCCCACTTCACGGTGGTGGCGTTGCCCTTCTCCAGGCCCGGGTAGTCGTTCTCATTAGAGGTCACGCGGGTCCACAGCAGCACACTGTCGGGATAAGGGTCGCCGGATGCAACGCCATGCTGGAAGGCCGCCTTGCCCATCTTCATATTGATCGGCTTGTCCGCTGGCTTCGACGAACCGAGCGGAGCGGCGGAAGCAGTGGAATTAGCAGCGACGGTGCCGATGCCAACTGCAGCTGCACCGGCGGCGCCAGTCTGGAGAACCTGACGGCGAGTAAATTGCCCGGACTGAGCCGGAGTGGAATGTTCCTGAGGGTTGTTCGTCATAACCCTTATGAAACCATGCTCAGTTGAGTTTTGCCGGACAAGGGTCCAAAGCTGGATTCTACTTTTTCTTGGCCTTGAGCTGTGCCTCTACCAAGTCCAGCTCATTGGAGACGGAGCGCAGCACGCGCTTACCCGGACCCGTGTCCATGGACTTTGAGTTCTCGATAGCCTTATCCAGGTCGTCAAGACGATCGGAGATGTCCTTTGCAAAGCCACCAGGAACACTCTTGTCCAAGGACTGGCGGATCTTCTTGATGCGTGCCTGCTGCATTCCACCGTCACCAGGGAATTGTGCGTTGGCCTTGGGGGTCAGGCCCATGCGACGGGCGGCAGCGTCGTTCGAGGCCTCCTGCAGCATGGTCACGCTGCGGTAGAACAGCGGGATCGCAAAAGGTGCGGCAACGCGGGCGGCGCCGACGACCCGGAGCACCCTCTTGGAATTAAAACGACCGGCCTTGATTTGCTCCAGAGAGGCCTTCGCCATCTTCTCGTTGTGCTTGCGCTGCGCCTTGAGCTCCTTGGCATCCATCTTGCGCACCTGTTTGGCCGTCTTACGCAGGTAGGCTTCCTTGCGCTTTTCTAGCTTAGAGTCGGCCTTTACCTGTGCCTTGGCGCGAACCTTCGCAGCCTTTTGGATGGCCTTCTTTTCCTGACGGCGCTTGCGCATACCGCTGAGCAGTCCCATGTCACTCCGATGCGAATTGATCTGTCTTACTGTTCAACCAGATTACTTAACAAACATCTTTACTGTACGCGCTTCACTGTACTTCGACACCCTGGGGAGGCGCGCAACCCAACCGGCCGACGCGCTAGGCTTAGAAACTATTGTGAGCCTGCTTGAAGAACTTCCGCCGCTCAGCCCCCGTGACCTAGTGGGCTGCCGCCACCGTGCGGCACTTCGGCGTCATAAAGAACCGCAGGCACAACAAAAACAGCAGACACAACAGGCTGCCCCGCGTCTCCACATTCCGCAAGACCTCGAGGCTTACACCGAGGCGATCCAGCACAAGGTCAATGCGACGATTCGCCGGGAGATGGTTTTCCAATGCCTTCCCAATGTGCCGCGCATAGGCGACAAGGTATTCCCCAGCCGGGTGGATATCGACCCGGCTGATCCCGAAACAGCCGTTGAACAAACTCTGGAAGCGATGGCTTCCGGGGTGCGTTTGATTACGCGACCCGTTGTGGCCGAAGGACCTTTTCGTGTGGAGCTGGACCTCCTGGTCCGCGCCGACCTCGGCAAGGGGGTCGACGAGTTTATGCAGTACACGCCCGTCGCCATATCTTCGCATTCCGTGGCGCGCCGCGCGAAGTCCACGCAGCTTGCGGACTGTCGGGTAACGGACATCGGCGCATTGGGGTTAGCAGTGCCCGTCCCGATCAATTTTCGCCACCGCGCCGCTGCCGGAGATGCTCAAAAGGTCGCCATGGCTCACGTTGTGCTCCAGCAGTGGGGCTTTGCAGCCGACACCGTGGCGCTGATCGGCCGCGCCGGGCCCGGTAGGCCACGCTGTTTCTTTTTTGACGCCCCCTCTGTCCTCCCCGGATTGCAGGCTGCGTTGGAAGAACCGATTCCGAGCGGTCCGCGGCGGATTAAGGAGTGCCAGACTTGCGAGTTTCACAACCACTGCCGAGCTCAGCTTCTGCAGGAACTAGAAATCAGTCTGTTGTTGCCGGGAGATAAAGCCCGCAGCTGGCGAGAGAAGGGGATTGAAACCCTTCCGCAGCTGGCGGCCTCGGGCAATGGGGAACATCCGCAGTTAGCACAGGCATGGATGGACGGGCAGGCTGCACTTCGCCGTCCACAGGAACGCTGGTTCGAACTACCGGAACTGTGGGGTGGAGCAAAGCGAAACACTGACGGTGGCCTGCGGGACTGGGTGGAGATCGACGTGGATATGGAGGCCCACCCGAACCGTGGCACATTCCTCTGGGGAACCTTCGACGGTTCGCGCTATATCGGTTTCGGAGACTTTAGTCGCGAGGGAGACGAAGGCCAGCACGTTGCGGAGTTTTGGCATTGGATGCAAGCACGCAAAGACCACGCGGTGGCCGCTGGCAAAAACTTCCAAGTTTGGGTGTACGCAGCCCAGGGGGAAAACTATTGGCTACGCCACGCAGCCGAGCGCTATGGTGGGCGCCGCTACAAGATCGATGGGATGAACCAGCAGGTAACAATGCCAACGCTGGAGCAAGTCAATGCCTTCATCGCCTCAGAACACTGGTGCGATTGCTTCAGCTTAGTGAAGAAAGCACTGGCGCCCACGGATTCTCTGGGATTAAAGACGGTGGCCCCGTTGGCAGGCTTTGAATTCAGTCAGGCCGGCATTAACGGAAAGGCTGCGGTGGAGCTTTTTGAGCAGGCCATCGGCGGATCTCGCGGCACTGCGCAAGCCGCCCGGCGTAAGCTGGAGCGCTACAACGCCGATGACTGCGTAGCTACCTCGACAGTTCGCGCGTGGCTGCGAAGGGGCGCGCCGGGGCTACAGGAACTGCGGCGTCAATAGAGTAAGAAGCGCAAGAGGGAGAGTATCCGAGCATGACCAACTTCTTTGACCGCATCATGGCGCTCAACGCCCAAGGGCCGTATCGGGCCGAGCGGGTCGGCCCGGAGGACGCACTAAAGGGCGGTCGGACTCCTGTGTTGGCGGATCCGCAGCCGAATGTGGTGCTGGGAACCCCGCTAAGTGGGTTAGAGGATGCCTACTGGGCGGAGAACCTGCAAAAACCAGCGCAGATCGTCTGCGGATTGGGCTGCTTCTGGGGAGTGGAGCGCATGTACTGGGGAGTGGACGGAGTGTGGGGAACTTCCGTGGGCTACGCGGGTGGCTACACTACTAACCCGGCCTATCGCGAGGTGTGTACGGGGCGAACGGGACATGCGGAAGTGGTGCGCATCGTGTTCGACGAAGCAGTAGTGAGCGTGGAGCAGCTGTTGCAGATCGCCTTCGAGAATCACGACCCAACCCAGGGGGATCGCCAGGGCAATGACGTGGGGACGCAATATCGCTCTTGCGTGTACGCCCAGGATGCTGAGCAGTTAGCTCGGGTGCAACGAGCCGTCGATGGTTGGCAGCAGCGCTTTACCGATGCGGGTTTCGGGGAGATCACTACCGAAATCGCTGAGCTGGCTAATGCGGGTGACGGTAATTACTACCTCGCCGAAGATGAGCATCAGCAGTACCTACACAAGCACCCCGACGGGTATTGCAACCACGGCTCTAATGGCGTGAGCTGCCCCGTCGGGGTGTTGGGTGACTAGCTGTGACTAGCTAGCGTTTGTACCTTAGTGGCCTCCGATTTCCTTGGGGAGGTTCTGGTTCGGGATGCGGCCTTCGGGCACGACCTTGCTGCCATCCCAGCGGAAGGTGACATCAGAGAAGTACTTGCCGGCCATGACATTGGCCTCGCCCGATTCGCGCAATGCCTCCCAGTCGCGCATACGCACCTTGACGGAGTTGGGGGTGGTGCGGAGGATCTCAGTCTGCTGAATCGTGTCGGACGCAATGCCGATGTACTTGCCCTTGTGGAAGAGCATCAGCTGCGTGGCGAATTGAGCATTACCCTGCCTTGCCTGAGTGATCAGCGCGTAGCTGAGATCGGAGCACGGGTTGTAGTTGGTCTGATTCGTCAGCTTCCAACCGTAAGGGTTATGAGGGAGCTTGCTGATGTTTTCAGTGATCTCCGGAGCGTTCGAATCTATCGGGCAATCCTGAGCTCCGTGGGCGCCATTGCCTGTGCGGGGGCTGGAGGCTGCGGCGTTGTACGTCTTGACGTTGGCGGATGCGGCGGGAGCCGCTGCGTCCTCGGGCGCCTTCTCATCACCGCAGGCAGCAGTGCCCAGCAGCAGACCGGACATGGCGATTGCGGTGCCGATCAGACGTGTACGACGGGTGCGAAAAGTGTGGTGGGTGGTCGGAGTCTTCATCGTTCTCTCCAATCTTGGAAGTGTGCGAGTGACTGTCTGCATAGGCCAGGCATGAAAACCGACCCATGCTGTGGATGCTTCCTCAGCTGGGTGAGCGAGAATGTGGGAGTCGAGTGAGTTGAAACCCCGCCCACCTTGATGGCTGGGGATGCAAAAGGCCCCATATCGATTGCCAGAATTTTTCTCCGGCGGATATAGAGCCTGCCTTATTCAGTTGGGAAATTATGAAGTTATGTATGTAGTTCTAGCGCTATGGAGTTGTAGAGTGCTTCGGGCTACTTCTTGGCAGCCTCGTAGCGCTTGGCAACCTCATCCCAGTTGAAGACGTTCCAGACAGCCTTGACGTAATCTGCCTTAACGTTCTTGTACTGCAGGTAGAAAGCGTGCTCCCACATATCCAGCAGCAGCAGCGGGGTCAGGTTGATGGACAGGTTACCCTGCTGATCGGTCATCTGCTCAACAACCAGGTTGCCAGCGATGTGGTCGTAACCCAGAACCGCCCAACCGGAGCCCTGCAGACCCAGAGCAGCGCCGGAGAAGTGATCCTTGAAGGCCTCGAAAGAGCCAAAGTCACGGTTAATGGCCTCGGCCAGCTCACCAGTTGGCTCGCCGCCGCCATTCGGGGACAGGTTCTTCCAGAACAGGGAGTGGTTGGTGTGGCCACCCAGGTTGAAGGCCAGATCCTTGGACAGTGCGGTAACTACGCCAGCGATGGAGCCATCCTTACGGGCGGCCTCCAGCTTTTCCAGAGCAGCATTAGCGCCATTGACGTAGTTCTGGTGGTGCTTGGTGTGGTGCAGCTCCATAATCTCGCCAGAGATGTGGGGCTCCAGAGCGTCGTAAGCGTAATCCAGCTCGGGCAGTTCGTACTTAGCCATGGTTTCTCTTGATCCTTTCACACGTTGGAAGTGCCTGTGACAACAAGTGTGACGGCAAAAAACTGTTCCTGCAAGGTTTTTTCTCATGAACTTCTTAATTATTGACGCCGTATTCCAAAAGTTCAATATTCAGAAACCTTTGAGGTGAGGTTGGTTGGACGTGTCGCTATGCTGGCCGGTGGCGTCAGAAAAAACGGCAGCTACCAACTAGCAACCAGCAGCACCTAGCAAGGAAGAAGGCCAAGACGTTGACGGCATCTACTGGGCAAGAACAACCACTTAACCGCAACAACACCGCAGCACCAACCCCCGGCTCCAAGATCGTCCTGATCGGCGCGGGTGACGTTGGTATCGCTTATGCATACACCCTGGTCAACCAGGGGCTCGCCGATCACCTCGCCATTATCGACCTGGACGAGCGCAAGACCTGGGGTCACGTACAGGACCTGAACCACGCAGTGCCGTGGTCCCATCACAACACCCGCGTGACTGTCGGCACCTACGAAGACTGCCGCGATGCCGCAATGGTCTGCATCTGCGCGGGTGCGGCACAGAAGCCGGGGGAGACCCGACTCGACCTCGTTGCCAAGAACACCTCCATTTTCCGCAAGATCGTCGGCGATGTGATGGAGCATGGCTTTGACGGAATTTTCCTGGTTGCCAGCAATCCAGTGGACATCCTGAGCTACGCAACGTGGAAGTTTTCCGGACTGGATTCCAGCCGCGTGATCGGCTCCGGCACGATCCTGGATACCGCCCGTTTCCGTTATGGACTGGGGCAGTACTTCGGCCTTGCGCCGACCTCGGTGCATGCCTACGTGATCGGCGAGCACGGCGATACCGAATTGCCAGTTTTGTCGGCAGGTTCCGTGGCAGGCACCTCGATTCACCACCGACTCGAAAAGATGGGTGAATCCGCAGGCGAGGATGTAGACGAGATTTTCGTCAAGACCCGCGACGCGGCCTACGAGATTATCCAGGCCAAGGGCTCCACCAGCTTCGGCATCGGTATGGGGCTGGCGCGCATCACCCAGGCGGTCTTCAGCAACCAGGACGTTGTACTGCCGATCTCCACGTTGCTGGAAGGGGAGTACGGATTCGAGGATATTTACATCGGCACTCCCGCCGTGATCAACCGCCAGGGCGTGCGCCACGCGGTCGAGCTGCAGCTAAACGACGAGGAGAAAGAAAAGTTCGACCACTCTGCAACCGTGTTGCGCAAGGTTATGGAGGAAACTGGACTGCTCGGGTAAGTCAGCTAACTCAGCTCTTGAAAGCGGCGGGGCTGCGTAAGTAAACAACAGATGAAACTTGCGTTCGCTCCGCTGTTAGCGGATGCCGGTTGCCCTCCGGCGCACTAAAAATGGAGGGTATGAAAATTGTCGCCCACCGCGGAGCCTCCAAGGAACGCCCAGAACACACCCTGGCAGCCTACGAACTGGCCGAGCAGAGGGGCGCCGATGGCTTCGAGTGCGACATCCGTCTAACACGCGACGGGGAACTCGTGTGCCTGCACGACCGCACCATCGACCGCGTGGCGGTGGAAAAACCAACGAAGTCAAGTGGCGTAGTCAGCGAAATGACGCTGGCAGAGCTGCGGGAACTCAACGTCGGTACACCCGAGGAGCCAGCGCAGGTGTTGACCCTGCGCGAGCTTCTGACATTCTTCAACGACATCAACTCTTCACGCACTGCTATCGGGCAGCAGCATAGCCAGAGGGTTGGCGATGCGGGCGCGGAGGACGGGGCGTCGTTAAAGAAAGAGCTATTCATCGAGACCAAGCACCCGAACCGCTATGGCCCCAAGGTCGAACACGCCCTGCATTACGAGCTGCAGCGGGCACATCTGGCGGATAGTGCGCACGTGCACTTGATTAGCTTCAGCCCCCAGTCGCTGGTGCGTTTTAAGATGATTAACCCAGCCATCCACCGCATTTTGCTGCGACGTGAGTATCAACGCATGCTGAATCCGGGGCTTCAGGCACTGCATGTTGTCGACGCCCACGGCCTGTCCGTTGCACGGGGACGGATTCGTCCGGACATTATCGGTCGCTTTGGCGATGGCACGTATGTCTGGACCGCGGACAAGGAAGACGAGGTGCGCTGGGCCGCGCGACAGGGCGTGACGTGGCTGGCGACGAATTACCCAGGGCGGGCACGGATGTGGCGCGACGACGAGCTGGGGTGGGGAAGCACAGCAGACACAGCGGGCACAGTGAACACAGCGGGCAAAGTGCGCACAGTGAGCAGAGCCGACGTAGTAGAAGAAACAGGCGCTGCTGCTATTTCTTAAGCGCAGCCCAGGTACAATAAATGACCGTGGCTAAGAAGAAAAAGAACCAAGAGAACCTGCCCGAGGGCATGAGCCGCCGTCAGGCGAAGCTCGCTGCCCGCGCTGCCGAGCGTGCGAAGCTGCAGAAGGATCCCCGCCCCTTCGATGGTTTTGCCATGGAGGCCGATCTTATCGCCTTGCAGGAATTCGTCCCCTCGGCGCACTTTGTTGCCGATGTGAAGGGCGCGGAGCACAAGATCTCCATCGTTACTGTCCTGCCGGGTGCTGTTGCTGCCCTGCGCCGTTCTGAGGAAGACGGCGGGGAGGCCTTCGTTGCGCTGCAGACCCAGCGCCGGGGCGATAACCCGAACCGCGACCTGGCATATGCCCTGAACTGGGTGAAGCAGGCCGAGCCGGGACAGTCCCTGGAGGTTGGCGTGTCCGACGGCACCGAGCCCGCCCTCGAGGACATCCTGAACAAGGACACCGAGGCGGACATCACCGTTGCGCAGGACTTCGGTTGGTGGCTGACCGAGGAGAACCGCAACAACCCGCAGATCGCTGCCACCCTGCAGCGTGCCAACGATTCCGTGCTACCTTCCGAGCGGATCGACGCGAACATCAAGGGCGCGGCATGGTGGATTGACCCCTCTGACAAGGCACACATCCGCTGGGTGCGCCAGGAGGGCGAAGAGCAGCTGCTCAATGCACTGGCACGCCTGCACGCAGCTGGTGAGCTGCACCTGGGTGAGGGCTCCAAGCTCGCCGGTGTGTTCCGCACCCACGGCATCCTGGTTCCGGTGTGGGATCTGGATCGTACCCGCGAGGCAGCGTCCTGGAAGGAAGGCCTGGAGGCCCTGGATCCGAAGATCGAAGAAGCCCTGGCCAAGGACACTCCGCTGACCGCCGACGAGCAGAAGGCCAAGCAGACCATCCAGTCCCGCGAGGTCACCATCCGCTAAGAGCGGCTATCCGACTAACTATCGGAGCTGAGAAAACATTTCCTCTGCGCCGGCATCGTCCCACAATGCGACGTTGCCGGCGTACGTGTCTTCGTAGCCCGCGATCGGCACCGTCTCCTGCTTCGCACCGCCGGCCATAGCCATTCCCAGCGAAGCGAGGTGCCACACATGGTCACCCTCGTTGACCTTCATGTTCGAGCTCAAGGAATCGGCAACCTTTAGGTTCTTAAACGGGTTGAGCAGCGTGCCGGGCGACTTGATTTTCTGCGACAGCGCAGCCAAGAACTTGCGCTGGCGTTCCACACGATCCAGGTCGCCCTGCGCAGAGGTGTAGCGGGAACGTACATAACCCAGCGCCGTCGGCCCATCGAGCTCCTGGCATCCGGCCTGCAGTTTAATGCCTGCCATGGGGTCGTCCAACGGCTCATCCAGGCACATCTCCACGCCACCGACAGCGTCAACGACATTGGCGAAACCGCCAAACCCAACCTCTGCGTAGTGGTCGAGGTGGATACCCGTCGCCTGCTCCACGGTTTGCTGCAGAAGCGCCGGGCCACCGATGGAAAAGGCCTGGTTGAGCTTGTTCTTTCCGTTTCCGGGGATGTCCACCCAGCTGTCGCGCGGCAGCGAGAGCATAGTTGCTTGTCCGCCGAAGCGAGGAATGTGCACCACCATGATCGTGTCAGTGCGACCGACCGAATCGTTCAGCTCGCCGGCCATCAGGCGGTCGCCGTCTTCCTTGCTCAGCCCCGCGCGGGAGTCCGAACCCACCAGTAGCCAGTTCGTGCCGGAGGTGCCGCCCAGGCGGCCGTCATAATCCTGCAAAGCGTCAATTCGCTGCAACTTGGAATCCACCCACACAGCAGCGCCGATGCTCAGCGCGAGAACGATGGCCAGCAGCATTCCCACAATCTTGAAGAAGCCGAAACGCTTGCGCCTTTTGGGGCGCGGGGCGGTGCGGCCGCGGGGGCGTCGAGAAGGACGTGGGGTTTCGCGGGAGCCCGGACGCGCAGAGCGACCGGAGTAGTTACCGAACTGCGGGTCGCCGAAAGGCTGGCCCTGTCGGGGTTGCTGGGATGGACTGGGCTGGTAGTCCTGGGGGGCTCTGTAGCCCTGGTATTCCTGGCTGCTGTCGCGCGGAGGCAACGGTTCGGCACGGCGGTAGTGCGGCTTTTCGGGCTGTTCCGGGCTGCTCGGTTGTTCGCGGCGGGGAGGCTCGGTAGCGCTCGGAGGAATGACGCCCCTACGCACGGGTCGCCCATAGCGATCCAGAAGGGGCTTGCCGTGCCGGTCCCGGGCGATCTCCGTGCCGTTTGCACGGTTGTTAGCGCCAGAACCTTCGCCGGAGCGCCCGGAGCCGAAATTGTCGCGAGAATTCATGGGCACAATAATAACTGGTCAATCGGCGCCGGATTGAGTTAGAAGAATGTGGCATAGCCTACGAATGCGACGGTATCGATCAGCCCGTGGCCGATCACTAGCGGCCAAATGCGTCCCGTCTTCTTGAAGTACCAGAGGTACACCACGCCCATGATGATGTTGCCCACTCCGGCGGAATAGCCCTGGTAGAGGTGATAGCTTCCCCGCAGCAGCGAGGACGCGGCGAAGACCCATGGCCAACTGATGCGCAGCTGTCTCAGACGGGTGCTTAGCCAGGCTACGACCACCAGTTCCTCCGCGAAACCGTTTGCCCAAGAGTTCACCACTAGAAGCGGCAAACGCCACCATGTGTCGTCCAGACCACTGGGAACGACCTGCTTGGAGAGCCCAAGGTGCACGGCGGCGAAATAGAAGGCCAGGCCAGGAAGGCCAATGACCGCAGCCAGGCCCGCACCGTGGAGCCAATCGCCTGTTTTTAGACGCCAGGTGCGCACCAGTGCGGGAGTAGGCAGGTGCCGTATGAGCAGAAACATTGCCAGCCCGCCCCAGGCGAAGAGTGCCCCGCTGGAAAGCAGCTGCAGAATCGGATCCAACCACGGTAGTTCCGATTGTGTGCGGTTCAGGGTAGTCGACTGCTCGTTGAGCGCCTCCGGGCTGACCACCGCCTCGACAAGACGCGCGATAGCCCGCAGTCCGCTAGTGCCAAAGGTGACAACGAGTAAAAGCAGGATTTCCCAGCGCAGCGCGGTGCGATTGTCGCTTGTACTAGTGCTCATGACTGTGACCGTGGCTGTGGCTGTGACCGTGTTCGTGACTGTGGCGGTTGTCCGGCTTCGCGCGAAAATCCAATGCCTCGATATCGCCCGGAACCGCAACGCTGAGATTGTCGACGGGGAGCTGTGAGGTGGCGTCCATAATAAAGGCCGCCAGCGAGAGCAATGTTTCCGCGCTGACCCGATTGCCCACCGCGCCCAGCATGAGGGCGATGGGCCAACGACCAGGGACGCGCTCCGGGGAGACTAGCGGCACTGTGACGCTGGCCCAGCCCGTGAGGTTCCACAAGGTGCCCCAGGGAGTCCAGGCGGTCTGCGCCCAAAAGTTATCGACTGGTGTGAACTGCGAAAATGCACTGGGTGTTGGTGGTGCGCACGCGAGGGTCGGGGTCGCCACGATATCGAACTCAGGCCATACCCGCTGTGGGTCGAGGCCGATGATCTGTTCTTCTAATTGTTGACGCCGCCATGCCGGTACCTGCCGACCCTCCTCGCGCAGCCACGCGGTGATCGGCGATAGTTTGCCGGGAAGATCCGCACAGCGGGAGGCGATGAGCTCGCGGAAAAGCTGGAAGGTAGCCGGCGGGTAGGGAGCGGGCGCCTGCGTGACGGATTCGACAAGCGGATGGGTGGTGGCTAGGGCAGTGGCTGCGGCGGTGGCTGCGGCAATGTCGGGGGAGACGCGACTACGAGTGTGGAAAGGCTGGTTCGTGTAGCCAATACGCAGCGGCGAAGAACGGTACAGCGTGCTGTTGTCCGGTGCGGGGAGGCCATAGGCACGGGCGGTAGTCGGGAGATCCGCGGCGATAAAACCTTGAGCTACCGGCGAAAAAGTGCCGAATTGGTGATTGTGGGCGGGCTTGAGCGCCGCCAGGCCACAGCATGCCGCGGGGATGCGGATGGAGCCACCACCATCGGTGGCATGGGCGATGTTCACCAATCCACGGGCGACAGCCACCGCTGCGCCGCCGGAGGAGCCGCCGACCATCATGCCCGGATGCAGCGGATTTACCGGCTCGGGCATCCCAATCGGCTCGGTGTAAGCGGTGGTGCCAAACTCGGCAGAAGCAGAGGCGCCAACCAGCGTTGCCCCGGCAGCCAGTAGCCTGTGTGCGGTCGTATCGTGATAGTCCGCGACAAAGCTATGGTGCACCGACCCCATCGTCGTGACCTCACCCGCGACTTGCTGCAGATCCTTGATTAGTACTTCCTCGCCGCTTAGAGGAAGGCCGGGGTGGCCACGCAGAAAGTCATAGCCGTGCGGGTTGTCGTAGATACGGGTGACGCCCAGTTGGGCGTTGTTAAGACCCGTGTCGCGCCGGGCACGGGCGAGGCGGGTGGCAAAAGTGTTAGTGCCACCTTGCTCGCTGAGGATGTCGGAGGTGCAGTTCATTGATTCCCAAGGATATACCCCGCGGAAGAAGCGGCCAGGCGCAGGCGCGATTACACCCTCGCCGAGGCTGCGGGGGTCTCCATTAGACTGCGTTGCATGAGTGATTCTTCCGTACGCGTTGCTTTTTTAGGGCCTGAGGGCACCTTCACGGAGCAGGCACTGAAGCAGTTCAAAGAGCTCGGTGCGCTGCCGGAGGACGCCACTGAAATTCCGGTCGTCTCGCCACGGGCGGCGCTGGACATGGTGCGTAACGGAGAAGCCGATTTCGCGTGCGTGGCGTTGGAAAGCTCGGTTGACGGTCCGGTGTCGCAAACGGAAGACGCACTGACCTACGGCACGCCCCTGCAGATCTACCGCGAGGTTTTGGTTCCGGTCGTGTTTTCCATCCTGGTACAACCTGGTACTGAGCTGCGAGATATTAAGACTCTGACCACCCACCCCGTCGCCGAAGCACAGGTGCGCAATTGGGTAGCCGAGAATCTGCCGGACGTCGACTTTGTCCCCGCCGCCAGCAACGGAGCGGCTGCTGCTGCAGTCAAGGCCGGGCGGGCTGATGCCGCCGCCGCCCCGGCCCGTGCTGGCGAGATTCATGGTCTAGATGCACTGGCGGAGGGTGTGGCGGATGTCGCGGGTGCACAGACCCGATTCATTCTGGTCGGAAAACCCAGCAAACCTACCGCGCGCACGGGGAACGACCGTAGCGGCATGATCCTCTGGCTGCCGAATGTGCCTTCCAGCTTGTTAGATGCTATTGCGGAATTGTCCACCCGACAGGTGGATATGGCTCGCATCGGCTCGCGACCCCGCCGCACCGGGGCCAGGGGAGAAGGGGCGGCTAATGGAAACTATGTCTTCCATATCGGCGTCGTCGGCCATATCGAGGACGACGCAGTCGCCGAAGCTCTGGCTGGCCTGTACCGCCGCGCTGAGGAGGTGCGTTTCCTGGGCAGCTGGCCCTCAGCCGAGCCGTTGCCAGAGGCTGCAACGCATTCCAGCTATCCGCTGCGCCGTCATGCGGGCAGTGCCCCGCCGAACTACGCTGAATCCAGTAGGTGGATCGAGGAACTTAAACGCGGCGGAAAGGGCACCTAGCCAATGGCGCAGGCACAATCGACACGGCTTTTCCTGGTTAGGCACGGCCAGACAACCTCCAATGCCATTCATGCTTTGGACACTGCACTGCCGGGCGCCAGCCTCACCGACCTGGGATGGCAGCAAGCTGCCGAGGCAGGTCGATGGCTCAACGAACGTACTGGGCGCTTAAAAATCGCCTCCTCCTTTGCCGCGCGTGCACAGCAGACCGCCGTGGGCGTGGCCGGTGCTTTCAGCGGTGAGCTCGTGCCCGCGGAGTTCTCACATGGTGAGGCATTGGATGACGCCACAGCCCTCGACAAGGCCGCGGATCCTATTAAGGCTTCACTCCAGCGCCTACCACGGGTATCGGAGATTCCTGCCGGACGATACGAGATGAAAAACGACGAGGACTCCCACGAGGCCTATCACTCCATCCTGGGGACGTGGATGCTCGGTCGGGTGGATAAAGCAGTCCCGGGCGGACTTTCCGGCGCAGAAGTGCTGCGCGAATATCTCGCGACACTGCTGCGGGCGCTCGCCGACAACCACACGGCAGCGAACCCCAGCGATATTGCCCTGGTCAGCCACGGTGCCGTGATTCGCCTGGTCGCCCGCTTCCTGGGCGGGGTGGATCCGGAATGGGCCTTCATGCACTATCTGGCCAATGGCAATGTCATCACCCTCCGCGTACCAGACAACATTGCCGAGTTGGCTGATGTGGCAGAAGGGCGGCCTGGGGCGTCACAAAATAAGGGCGACCAACAAGACAGCGCGGCAGTAAACAGTGCTGCATTAAATAGTGCGGCGCAGACCGGTGTGCTCGACAGTCTGGAAGGAACCTTCGAGATCCTGGGGTGGGGCGAAGCCACCCTTTAGGGCAGGGGCGGGTGCCGCTAACCCCAACCGAGTTCGTGCAGGCGATCGTCGTCGATGCCGAAATGATGGCCAAGCTCGTGAATGACGGTGATGGCGACCTGCTCGATAAGCTCTTCCTCGCTATCGCAGATGTCCTCTAGAGCATGACGATAGATCGTGATTTTGTCCGGCAAGGCGGAGGTGTACTCGGAGGTGCGCTCAGTAAGCGCGATGCCCTCATAAAGCCCCAGAATATGCGGGCTTTCGGGGTTATAGTCCTCCGTGACGATGGCGACATTGCTGACATTATCCAGCAGCTCGCGCGGGATGCGCCTTAAACCCAAGTCAACGAGGTCCTCGAAGCGCTCCGGAGAAACGTCAATGGCCATTGGCTTTAGGAACCCTAGGGCGCTGGGGTCGGGTTCGCGCTGGGGGCAGCGCTCGGCTTCGTCTCCTCGCCCGGCTTCGCATCCTGGCGCAGCGGATTCCGCTTCGGCGGGGTGGCCGGAGCCTTGCCGTCGATGGTGAACTTATTGCGCACGTCGCCATTGAGAGCCGCGAAGCCGCCACCAGGGCGACCAAAGGTAAGCGCACAATTCACGGTGCGGGAACCGGCATCCCAGGACTGGCGCTGGAGCGTATTCCAGAACGGTGTGAGCGTGGAGTTGTACAGCGCATCGTCGCCACCGAGGTAGTCCTGCGCGGCCTTGGTGCAGACCTTATTCAGGAACTCATTCTGCTTCTTCAGGTCTGGCCATGCGTCGGGGAACTGTGTACCTAGGTTGACCACGGAGGTTACCTGCCAGGCGTGGTTTTCCGTACATGGCACTTCATTGGTCAGCTGGCCATCGACCCGCACACAGCGATCCTTCTCGAAGTAGCGTGCCTGATCCTGCTTCGCCGCAAAACCCGTGGTCTCTGTAGTACGCCCGGTCGAATCGGGCACCATCACACCGCATAGCATCGTGCGGTCGCCGTCATTCCAGGCGGACTGTGGCGGCAAGATGGGGGAGATTGAGTAGCGTCCCTCTGGATCGAGCTTTCCCTTGAGGTACTGCATCGTGGGGCCGGTGCAGAGCTCATTGGTTAGTTCTTCTTGACGCTTCAAGTCCGGCTGCTTCGCGTTCGGGCCAAACTCGCTTGTGGGGTACTGGCTGAGATCTTCGCGGGAGCTGACCTCGAAGCGGTGGGGCTGCTCGCAGTTGACGGTGGAGAACTCGGTGTTTACGCCGTTCGCGCCGGGCTTCCAATTCACACAATCGCCGTGGCTGGCCTGGGTGAAGGTGGTGTTGTCGACATGCTGGCCCTGCTTCTCATCAGTAATGGGAACCAAAGGTGAGCTACCCTCGGGCGCGACCAAGGCGAACGCAGCTGCGCTGACACCTCCGCAGAGGGCGGCGAACAGTGCGACAGTGATGCTGCGGGCTCTGCGTTGATTCTTCGCTTCGCTGGTGGTCATGAAAGGCTCGCTCTAATCCGACTCGGGTTCGACTGCTACTTGAGGCTAGGTACTTCGAGGCTAGTCTAGTAGGGGTTGTGCCTCAGGGGGAACTAGGCGGACAAGTGCGGAGCCGAACCCGCTAAGCTAAACACCATGATTGATCTGAAGCTTCTGCGCGATAACCCCGATGTAGTCCGAGAATCCCAGCGCACTCGCGGGGAGGACCCAGCACTGGTTGACCAGCTGCTGGAAGCCGATGCACAGCGCCGCGAGGCTATCAGTGCCGCCGATGCTGCCCGCGCGGAGCAAAAGGCTTTCTCCAAGGAGATGGGGCAGAAGATGCGCTCTGCCTCTGACGAGGAAAAGCAGGCTCTGCGTGAGGGGGGCAAGAAGAAGGCCGACTCCGTCAAGAAGTTGGAGGAGGAGCAGACGAAGGCTGAGCAGGCCGTCAACGACCTGCAGATGCAGATTTCCAACATTGTGGAAGACGGCGCGCCAGCGGGCGGCGAGGATGACTTTGTCACCCTCGATGTGGTGGGTGAGCCGCCACAGTTCGACTTCGAGCCAAAGGATCACCTGGAGCTTGGCGAGTCTCTGGGGCTGATCGACATGAAGCGCGGCACCAAGGTCTCTGGCGCTCGCTTCTACTTCCTCACTGGCGACGGTGCTCTTTTGCAGTTGGGCATGCTGCAATTGGCTGCCCAGAAGGCTGTCGAGCATGGTTTTAAGCTGATGATCCCACCGGTGCTGGTGCGCCCGGAGGTTATGTCCGGTACCGGTTTCCTGGGTGCGCACGCCGATGAGATTTATCGTCTGGAAGAGGATGATTTGTACCTGGTTGGCACCTCTGAGGTGGCGCTGGCCGGCTATCACTCCGAGGAGATCATTGACCTGTCCGACGGTCCGCTGCGTTACGCCGGTTGGTCTTCCTGCTTCCGTCGCGAGGCTGGTTCCTATGGCAAGGACACCCGCGGCATTATCCGCGTGCACCAGTTCGACAAGGTCGAAATGTTCGTTTATTGCAAGCCGGAGGAGGCCACCGAAATCCACCAGCAATTGCTGGCCATGGAACGCGAGATGCTGGCTGCCATCGAGGTGCCCTACCGCGTGATTGACGTCGCCGGTGGCGACCTAGGTTCCTCGGCTGCCCGCAAGTTCGACACGGAGGCTTGGGTTCCTACCCAACAGACGTATCGCGAGCTGACCAGTACCTCCAACTGCACCACTTTCCAGGCGCGCCGTCTAAAGACCCGCTACCGTGATGCCGACGGCAAGGCGCAAACCGCCGCCACCCTGAACGGCACCCTGGCTACAACCCGCTGGCTGGTGGCTATTTTGGAGAACCACCAGCAGGCCGATGGCTCCGTGGTGGTGCCGAAGGCTCTGCGTCCTTTCGTTGGTAAAGATATTCTGAAGCCTAAAGAATCCGGCGCCTAAAGCGCTTTAGACTTCCAGGAGAGGTAACCGCCACCCATGTCGTTGCTCGATAGCTTCAGCTTTCCCGATGGCTACCAGCCAGTAACCACCGGCCACAAAGAGGCCAAGGAATTCCCCTATGGTTTCCCGACCATCGGTATTGCCAAGCTGTGGTTCCGCTACATGCAAAACTTGGATTGCGCGGTCTACGGTGCGGAGAATATTCCCGCCGATGGTCCCGCCATGATCGCCGTGAATCACACGGGCTATTGGGACTTCACCTACGGTGGCATTCCGGCACATGTACGCGGTGGCCGCCTGGTGCGCTTCATGGCGAAGAAGGAGATCTTCGACGTCAAGGGTGTGGGAATGCTGATGAGCTCTTATCACCACATTCCAGTGGATCGTGCCGATGGACAAGGCTCAGTCGACCAGGCCATTAAGCAGCTGCGCGCCGGTGATTTGGTGGGTATCTTCCCGGAGGCCACTATTTCTCGTTCCTTCGAGGTCAAGGAGTTCCGCCAGGGTGCAGCCCGCATTGCCCATGCAGCTGACGTGCCCCTGATCCCGTTGACGATCTGGGGTTCACAGCGTGTGTGGACGAAGGGGCGCAAGCCGATCTGGAAGCCCAAGAAAACTGAGCTGGTGATTACCGTCGGCAAGCCGATCGAAGTCACCGATGATGCGGAGGCCACCACTGCGCTTCTGCACCAGACCATGGTCGAGCAATTGGACTTTACCCGTGACCGCTGGGAGGAGCGCTTCGGCTCCATGCCCAAGGGCGAGTTCTGGGTGCCCGCGGCCCTGGGTGGCAGTGCCCCTACCTTGGAAGACGCCACCGTTCAGGATCGTGCAGACGCTGCCGCCCGCAAGGAAAGGCGCGCCCAGGAGAAGGCCGAAGCTGAACGCCGGGCAGCGTCCGAGGCGCGCGAGCGTGACGAGGCCACTGGCATTAACAAGGTTTTGGTTCCTCTGCGTCAGCGCCTTAAGCGCCTACGCAAAAAATAGGACGGAGAAATGCAGGAATCCCCGTTGCTGGTTGTCAGCGACGTTGACGGCACTCTACTAAACAGCAGGGAGCGAGTCTCGCAGCGCATGCGTCGCGCAGTGAACTCGATGCTGCACCAGGGCACCGTGTTTACCCTTGCGACCGGCCGCCCGCCACGCTGGCTCATGCCCGTCTTCGAGCAGCTGCCTGTCCGTCCCGTCTGCGCCTGTGCCAATGGCGCCATTATTTATGACGCCAACCAGGATCAGATACTGCACGCCGCAACCCTCAAGCCCGCCCTGGTGAGGGCACTTATCGATCAGCTCGCCGAGGTTGTTCCCGGCGTGGGGTTCGCCGTCGAGCGGGCCGGTACCAGCGCTTTTGACCGCGCCGACGAGCTCTTTTCCGTCTCTCCCGGCTATGACCATGCCTGGGACTCCACCGAGCACGCCGTACAGAATATTGACGAACTCGCGGCCACCCCGGTGGTGAAGCTGCTGGTGCGCGACCCCCGCCGTACCTCTGCCGAACTCTACGCCGCGGTGAGTCCTTTTATTGACGCCACCCAAGCGAAAGCGACATACAGCTATGAAGGTGGGCTGGTCGAGGTCGCGGCGGCGGGGATCTCCAAGCGCTCCGCGTTGGAGTGGATAGCGGAACAGATCGGGGTGGAAGCCTCTCAGGCCATCGCTTTTGGGGACATGCCGAACGACACAGAAATGCTCTCATGGGCCGGCCACGGGGTGGCCATGGGCAATGCCGAGGAGTCCTTGAAGGGCATCGCCGATGAAGTCACCCTGACCAATGATGAGGACGGTGTAGCCGCCGTACTTGAGCGGTGGTTCTAGTCCCATGTCGAAGCTGAGCGAAAACGTCCGTCGGAAAGTTTCCGAACTGCAGGTACATCACGAGGGGCTGAAAAAGCGCAGCTATGGTTTCCTAGTTCGTCCGCTGACCCTCCTAGCGGGCTGGCTATTTGTGGTCGTCGGCATCCTCATCATTCCTACGCCCGGGCCGGGGTGGTTTCTACTTTTCTTCGGCATCGGGGTGCTCTCCTTCGAACTGACCTGGCCTAACCGGCTGCTGGACTATGGACTACGGAAATACGACAGCGCCGAGGAGTATTGGAAGCGCCAAGGCAAGGGGATGAAAGCCCTGATTCTAGTGATCTTCTTGCTGGGCTGCGCCGTGGTGTTCACCGGCATCTTCTGGATCATGTGGAACACCGGAATGCTTAGCTTGGCGGAACCCTGGTTGGCGGACTGGGTGAATACGCTTCCCGACTGGGCCGGGTTTAAAAACCGCTAGCTTGAGGCCTTTAGCCGGGCGGCACACCGAGGTGGCGTCGTGCCCAAACAACCACGAGTGAGCGCGGTACCCTGGCAGACATGACTGAGCAGACACACAGCGGACAGAACTACGACCTCATCGTTGTCGGCAGCGGCTTCTTCGGCCTCACCGTGGCCGAGCGCGCGGCAACCCAGGCCGGCAAGAACGTGCTGGTGGTGGAGAAGCGAGCCCACATCGGCGGCAATGCATACTCCGAGGCCGAGCCGGAAACGGGCATCGAGGTCCACAAGTACGGTGCGCACCTGTTCCACACCTCCAACAAGCGCGTGTGGGATTACGTCAATCAATTCACCGATTTCACCGACTATCAGCACCGCGTGTTTGCCATGCACAAGGGCACGGCCTACCAGTTCCCGATGGGGCTGGGTCTAATCAACCAGTTCTTCGGCAAGTACTACAGCCCGGATGAGGCACGCCAGCTGATTAAGGACCAGACCGACGGGCTGGATCCAGCAGAGGCGAAGAACCTGGAGGAAAAGGGAATTTCCCTGATCGGTCGCCCGCTGTACGAGGCTTTTGTGCGCGATTACACCGCCAAGCAGTGGCAGACCGACCCGAAGGACCTGCCCGCTTCCAACATCTCCCGCCTGCCGGTGCGCTACACCTTCAACAACCGCTACTTCAACGACACCTACGAGGGCCTGCCGGTGGAAGGCTACACCGCGTGGCTGGAGAACATGGCAGCCGACGAGAAGATCGAGGTGCGCCTGGATACCGACTGGTTCGAGATCCGCGATGAGATCCGCGCAGCCAACCCGGACGCGCCCGTGGTGTACACCGGCCCGCTGGACCGCTACTTCGACTACGCCGAAGGCCACCTGGGCTGGCGCACCCTCGACTTCGAGACCGAGGTGCTGAACACCGGTGATTTCCAGGGCACCCCGGTGATGAACTACAACGATGCCGAGTTCCCCTACACCCGCATCCACGAGTTCCGCCACTTCCACCCGGAGCGGGGCGACAAGTACCCGAATGACAAGACGGTCATCATGAAGGAGTTCTCCCGCTTCGCGGAGGAGGGCGACGAGCCGTACTACCCGATCAACACTCCGGAGGACCGCGAGAAGCTGGAGGCCTACCGCAAGCTGGCCGCTGAGGAAGCCGCACAGAACAAGGTGCTGTTCGGCGGCCGCCTGGGAACCTACCAGTACCTGGACATGCACATGGCCATCGGCGCTGCGCTGTCGATGTACGACAACAAGCTGGCGCCGTACTTCAACGATGGCCAGGCGATCGAGCAGGAGCGCGGGCACTAGGTGCCGGTTTGGAGGTTACTCCGGCCAGATGGAGAACTGCTCCATTGCATCGGTCGCGTGGTGGGAGCGTAGATACTCGCGCATATATGGCAGCTCGTAATCGACGAACCCGTGGGCTGTTGGGCGGATCATCTCTGCATCAATGAGGCGTTTGCGGTAGTTTCCTGCGTACTGCGCATCTACGCCCATTCGAGTCGCGATGTCCGACATGCGAGAGGGGCCATCGTCGGTCGACATTGCGATGAGAAAAGTCCGGTCGACCTCAGAGAGATCCGCAATCGAAGGCTCGTGCACGAGCTGTCCGAGCTTTCTCCGGGCGGCACCAACTCCGCGAGATACTGCTTCTTCGTCGATCGCGTTGCCGGTGTAGTTACGGAAAGCGTGTTGCCCAACTAGCTGAATCATGAAGGGGTAGCCACCGGTCGCCTTGGTTGCGTTGTCGAGTGCTTGAAGGGTCCACGAGACCCCGACTTGTTCGGTGGTCTTTTCAAGCGCTGTGCGTACTTCTTCAATCGGCACCATTCCGGTTTCAATTTTATTCGCGCGACGCAAGAAGGTCACAGGGTTACGACCTTCGTCAGCGGCAAGAAGTGGTTTTACAGCACCAGGAATGCCAGCCATCGCAATCGCAATCTCCCGGTCTTCGCGGACGAGATGTTGAATGGTTGTCCCGAACTCAATGATTTCGTCCATGTGGGCGTAGTGCAGCTCATCCAGGGTGATAAGTAGGCCGACTGGTTCTTGGTTGAGTCGGGTGTCAAGCTCAGCCTGTCGGTCGAAAAGCTCTTCGAGTACCGACCTCAACGTCGGTGTGGGCGTAAAGGAGGGAATAGCTTCGGTCTCGAAGCCGAGGTAAGAGAGATTGATGCCGGACAGGCGACGTGTGGGCTCGTCGGAAAGATCCTGAAGGAGGTTGAAGGCACGGTCACAAATGCGGTCGTTGAAACCACGAGTCGTGGTTTCGGAGATGACGTGCCATGAGTGCGTCTTCGCGACCGCTTCGAATTCATTTAACAAAACAGTCTTGCCGATACCCCTAGGGCCGGTAATGATGGAGATACGTTCATGGCTTCCGGGGCCATCCTGGATGGCGGCATCGAAGTCGTGGAGGTATTCACTGCGTCCCGCAAGCACCAGCGGCGTCTTCCCGACTGTTGCCGTGAAGGGGTTCTTAGGTCGAGCTGGAGTGGGCGGCATCTTGCCTCCTTACTATCTCTTACTATCTTTACTATTTTTACTATCTTTACTATTTTGTTGCTAGATCTCGATTGCCTCAACTAGAGGAAGCTGCACTAATATTGCACGAGTGCCGCGTGAGAAAACCCAAACAAAGGAAAGCCAGCAAGAGCCATCGCCGCGGCGAGTGAGCAAGTTCCTCACCCTGCCAGTGGCACCGGTCCTCCTGGTTCTCATCGGCTCGATCGGCACCCAAACCGCGGCGGTACTGGTCACAGACATGCTTTCAACGGTCGGCGCGCCGGGCGTATCGGGCCTGCGTATGACCGCCGCCGCCATCATCATGGTGGTCATCTTCCGCCCGAAGCTGTCTGGCATGACGCGCACCCGCGCCCTCAACATCGTGGTCTACGGCATCGCCATTGGCATGATGAACATGATGGTTTATGCAGCCATCGCTCGGCTGCCCCAAGGCGTCGCCGTCACTATCGACTTCCTTGGCCCCTGCGTCGTGTCTTTTCTGGGGTTGACCATGTGGCGCTCCCGCCTGTGGGCCATCGCCGCTTTCGTGGGCGTTGCTCTGATCGCGCAGCCCTCCAATGACCTGGATATCGTCGGTATTGGATTCGGCGCTGTCGGTGCGGTTTTCTTCGGCGCATACACGCTGTTTGCAGCCCGTGTTGGCAAGACCGAGGGTGGTGGCATGGCGGATTTGGCGCTGTCTGTGGTTGTCGCGGCACTTGTGCTCGCGCCGTTCTCTGTCCCGGCGGTGCCGCATGTTGACGGCTCGATGTGGGGCATCATCGTCATCTCTGGTTTCATCGGCGCCGTTGTTCCCTATGTAGTGGATACGATCGCTGCTGGAATTGTCTCGGCGGCGGTTGTCGGCACGCTCTTCGCGCTGGATCCTGTGATCGGAGCAATCCTGGGCTGGGCTTTTTCCGGAGACCAGCTCACTTGGTCCATGGTGATGGGCATCGTCCTGATCGCGACAGCCGGCGCGGTTATTACCTGGCGCGGAGCCCAGGAATCTCAGGATCTGACGCCGCCCCTTTATGCACAGAACTGAAACAAAGTCATTCTGCCTCCGCAGGATCTGTTCACAGCTTCACCAATGTGAAACAGTGCAGGCTTCTTGCGGCGAGTTCTGTCATTCTTGCACTGAATGAGAAGAGAAGCATAACACCTAGCTTCCCACCTAACATCCCACAGTGTTATGTTAGGTGTGAAGATGAGTGGGAAGTTGATTTAGGTGGAGCCACCATGGACGAAGGTTCTTTGAAGGAAATCGTCGCGAATCTACGCCTGGTAGGTTCAGACACTCAAGCTGTTGAGGTTAAGGGCAACGTCGGCAAGAGTATTCGTGAAACTCTGAGTGCCTTTGCTAATGCTGGTGGCGGTCTCATCATTGTCGGGCTTGACGAAAATGCTGGATTTGTTCCAGTAGACAAATTCGATGCTCTCAAAGCGCAGGATGCGCTAGAGACGCGCTGCAGGCAAGTGACGCCACCAGTGCGACCGCAAATATCGGTGCTTCCTTTTGAAGGAGGCCGTATCGTCGCGGCGGAACTGGAGGAATTCAGCCCCTTCGACAAACCTTGCTACGTAACGGATCAAGGCCGATACGGAGGAAGCTACATTCGTACGGGGGAGGGGGATACCAAGCTTTCAAATTACGAAATCGACAAGCTTCTCGAAGAGCATACCCAGCAAAAATGGGACGAAAGGCCAGTTCCCGAGGCCACTGTAGAGGATCTAGATCCAGAGGTGCTCGGAGAATATCTGCAGGTGCAGCAGCGGCAGCGCCCCAAGACTTTCAAAGAAGGTCGTGAAGTAGCGCTAAGAAGGCTCAGAATCACCAAGGATGGGAGTGCTACCTTGGCTGCCTTGTTGGTCATGGGGGACTACCCTCAAGAGTTCTTCCCACGCTTGACTGTTACATTTGCGCTCTTTCCAGGGGCAAGTAAAGGTAGCGTAACCACTGGTTTGAGGCTTCTCGACAGTGCAAGGCTGACGGGGACTATCCCCGAACTTGTTGACGCCGGTGTCGATATAGTCAAGCGGAATATGCGCACTGGGGCCATGATTAGTGAAAAGTTTCGGACCGATCTTCCTGACTATCCGCCAATTGCCGTACGTGAGGCTTTAGTGAACGCGCTGATGCACCGAGATTACTCGCCATCAGCTCAAGGGAGTCAGGTGCAGATCAATATGTTTATAGATCGGCTAGAGATTACAAGTCCAGGCGGCCTATATGGTGGTGTAACGGTTCGTCATTTGGGGGAACCCGGGGTTAGCTCCACTCGTAATCAACGGATTTCAAGTTTCTTGGAGGAAGTGTCCCTGCCGGGTGAAGGGAATCAGGCGGGGCACGTGGCGGAAAATCGTGGTACGGGTATCGCAACGATTAATCAGTCCTTGGAAGACGCTCTTATGCCAAAACCTGAGTACATTAATCGGCTTGGTAGTTTCACAATAATATTCCACCGTCGGCGGGTTGCTACCCAGGAGAGGTATACAACGGCGCGGGACCATGTTCTGGCAATTCTAAAAGAAGGGTCCTCTTCTTCGACTAGCGAAATTGTAGGGAAAACCCAGTTGAGCCGGACAGCTGTTCAAAAAGCAGTCAATGCTCTGATTGGTGAAGGTTTGGTAGAGCGCACGGAACCTGCGCGGAGCCCGAAGCAGCGTTATCGAATGCTCGAAGATCGGAAGAACCCTGGTAGATAGTGGAAAAGAGTGGAAAACTGCAGCTAGATGAGGGTGCAGCGACAGCATAACACCTAGCTTCCCGCTTAACATCCCACAGTGTTATGTTAGGTGTGAAGTTATCAGCTGCTAAGCGTGCGCTCCTCGGCTAAGAGTCCAACTTGGGCTGAACTGGGGCTGTGTCGCGCAAGCCCTTGCGCCCGGCTTTCATGGATAATCGGATATATTCCAATGTCTTTAATTCCTATGCGGAGGTCTGTGTTCAGCGTATGAACGCTCAGCCAGTGAAAGCCCAGTCCGATTCTCAGTTCGACGCCACCCGCTTGGCGCGCATCCTGCTGCCGAAGCGTGGCGAGCCCCGCAATGTGCGCTCGCTGTACATCGTGGAGAACGAGGCCACCACCCCTGGCCGCGTCAACGCCGTTTCCCGTACCGAGGCAATTCTTCCCGCAGGCAGTGAGATTTCTTTCGAGACCTACTTCAACGCCTTCCCCGCCTCCTACTGGCGCCGCTGGTCCCAGCTGGACGAGGTCAAGCTTCGTATCGAAATCACCGGTGAGGCACGCGTAGACCTGTACCGCTCCAAGTACGACGGTTCCCGCATTGGTATCGAGGGAGCCCAGATCGAAACCGACGAAAACGGCCACGGTATCGCTGAGTTCACCATCTCCCTGGCTCCGTTCGAAGACGGCGGCTGGATTTGGTTCGACCTGACCTGTGAGAAGGAAACCCGCCTGCACTCAGCAGGTTGGTTCGCCACCGTCGAGGCCGGCGAGCAGACCTTCGAGGGCGAAACGCTGCCGGTCACCGAGCCAAGCGTCACCATCGGCATCCCGACCTTCAACCGTCCGACGGACGCTGTGGCTGCGCTGCACGCGCTGGCTTCCGACCCGGAGGTTGACGGTCGCATCGAGGCCATCATCATGCCCGACCAGGGCGACAAGCACCCCGCCGACGAGCCGGACTTCGACGAGGTTGCGGAGCACTTCGGCGACCGTCTGCGCATTGTCAGCCAGGGCAACCTCGGCGGCTCCGGTGGCTACTCCCGCATCATGTACGAGGCTCGCCACCCCGAGCGCGGCACCACCAGCCCGTACATCCTGTACATGGACGACGACATCGCCATCGAGCCCGATAGCGTATTGCGTGCCCTGGCGGCCGCTCGCTACGCGAAGTCTCCGATGCTGATCGGCGGCCAGATGCTGGACCTCCAGGAGCGCAGCTACCTGCACAGCATGGGCGAGGTCGTCCACCGCGACGTATTTATGTGGGGTGCCGCACCGCACACCCACTACACTCACGATTTTTACCGCCACCCGCTCCGCGACCTGGGCGATGGCACTGCCCACAATGCGGCAGGTCAGCCCATCGCGCCTGTGGCCCGGGACGTGATCAACAAGGGCTACGGCACCCCAAACAATGCGGAGAATTCCAAGGATCTGCACCGCCGCATTGACGTTGATTACAACGGCTGGTGGATGTGCCTGATCCCGCGCTTTGTCGCTGATCGTATTGGCCAGCCCCTGCCGCTCTTTATCAAGTGGGATGACGCCGAGTACGGCCTGCGCGCAAAGGACGCTGGCTTCCCCACGGCCTCCTGGCCGGGCATTGCAATTTGGCACATGGCCTGGGCAAACAAGGACGATGCTATCGACTGGCAGGCTTATTTCCACATCCGCAATCGCCTGATCGTGGCAGCTATGCAGCTGGAGGGCTCCCCGCGTGGCCTGCTGACTTCCCTGGCCAAGGCTGCAGCCAAGCACCTGCTGTGCCTGGAATACTCCACCGTCGCCCTGCATATTGAGGCGATGAAGGACTTCCTGGCCGGCCCGGATCAGCTTTTCGACATTCTGGATACCTCCCTGCCGCGCATCGCGAAGCTGCGCAAGAACTACTCCGATGCGGTGGTCGTCCCTTCCGCCACGGAGCTGCCCCCAGCAACGGGCGGCCCGGCGGACCTGACGCGCATTCCGCTGAGCAAGAAGGCGAAAATCGTCACGCTCGCCAAGGGGCTGTTGAACAACGCCAAGCCTGCCGATGCCCGTCACCACCACGCACCGCAGGTGAACCTCCCCCCTGTCGAGGCTCGTTGGTTCAGCCTTTCCCGCATCGACGGCGCGACCGTGACCACTGCTGATGGCAAGGGCGTGTTCTACCGCAAGCGTGACCGCGGTCAGATGTTGGCACTGGTCAAGGAGTTTGCGCGCCTGGAAAAGCAGGTTTATGACCGCTTTGACGAACTGCGCAATGCTTATCGTGCGGCCCACCCGTACCTGACCAGCCAAGAGGGCTGGGCGCAGATCTTCGAGCCCGAGCCCGCTGCCACCGAGCAAGCCTAGGCAGGCCCGACCAACCCAAACTCGAATAACCCAACCCCCGCGACAAAAGCTAAGGACATCGCAAAGACAATGAGCTCCACACGCGTAAGCGGCGACCCACTGGGCGAATCCGAACTCCTGGTTGCGCTGCAGAAGCAGCTGACTGATAAGCCGGGAGTTCTCCCAGTCGCTCGGGGGATGAGCCATTTCGGCGAGCACGCCCTCGGCTGGATGGGCACCGCTGCCCTAGGGTACAGCCTGGCCACTGTCCGAAACAAGCCCGCCGATGGCCCGGAACGCCGCGGCTGGCTGACCATGGGTGTCAGCGCCTTTATCGCCCATGCGGCAAGCGTGGTGCTCAAGCGCATCGTCCGCCGTCCACGCCCGCATGATCCGCGGATTAAGATCGGCGTCGGAACACCCTCGAAGTTGAGCTTCCCCTCGTCGCACGCGACCAGCTCCACCGCGGCCCTCGTGGCCTTTGCCCAGTCGGCGAACAACCACACAGGGGCGCTAGCCCTGGTTGGTATCCCAGCGATGGCGCTGTCCCGCATGGTGTTGGGCGTACACTATCCCTCTGACGTAGCTCTCGGAAGTTGCATCGGTGCTGCCACGGCCATTGCCGTGCGCAGGGTTGTCGATGGGGGACGTGGGGGCGTCACAAAGAAGAACAGTGAGGAGAAAAGCCAGTGAGCGAACAGCGTAGCGAAGGCCGACCAGAGCCGCTGATCGGCGCGGAGCCGCACACGTCCGGGCTGGAAGATCCGAACCAGGCGACCAGCACCGCCACCGACACGAAGAAGTTGCGCCCGCCGCGCAATCTGCCGGAGGCGATGATTAAAGCTCTGCGCCCGAAGCAGTGGGTGAAGAATGTCCTGGTGATCGCGGCTCCTGCAGCTGCCGGTGGCGACATGCTCTTCCACACCCGCGTTCTGCTGGATGTGCTGATCGCCTTTGTGGCTTTCTGCCTGGCGGCCAGCTCCATCTACCTGATCAACGATGCCCGCGACGTGGAGGCAGACCGCGCGCACCCGACCAAGCGCTTCCGCCCGATTGCAGCAGGCGTGCTGCCGGTGGGGCTGGCGTATGCGATGTCAGTGGTGCTGATCATCGCGGCGATCGGCGGCTCGCTGCTGGCCTCGTCGGGTACGAACCTGGCGATCGTGGTGGCTGTGTATATTGCGCTGCAGCTGGGTTATTGCTTCGGCTGGAAGCACCAGCCGGTGATCGATATTGCGCTGGTGAGCTCCGGATTTATGCTGCGCGCGATGGCCGGTGGCGTGGCGGCGGCGATTCTGTTGTCGCAGTGGTTCCTGCTGGTCGCGGCGTTTGGTTCCCTGTTCATGGCTGCAGGTAAGCGCTATGCGGAGCTGAAGCTTTCTCTGCGTTCGGGCGCGAAGATCCGCAAGTCGCTGGAGAGCTACACCCCGACCTACCTGCGCTTTGTCTGGACTTTGGCCGCCACCGCAGTGGTGCTGAGCTACGCGCTATGGGGCTTTGGTCTGGCGCAGACGGTGGAGTCTGGCGTGGCGGCTGTGTGGTACCAGGTCTCGATGGTGCCGTTTACGATCGCGATTCTGCGCTACGCGGCTGATGTTGACCGCGGTGAGGGTGGCGCCCCGGATGAGATCGCTCTGGAGGATCGCACTCTGCAGCTGCTGGCACTGGCATGGCTGTTCTGCGTGGCGATGGCGGTGTACATCGTGCCGCTGTTCTAGGTACTTCTTTAGGTTTTTTGACGCCGACTTGTCCGCCGCGGGCAGTCGGCGTTTAACACATTCAGGGGTAAAATTCGGTGACATCCTGCGGCAGATGTGCTCTGTGTGACTCAGGAGCATGGGGGAGAAGGGGGAGAAAAAGAGATTCGGAAGATGTAGCGCTTTGGGGGCGGGAATCGATTATTACTTTGAGGGAGAACGTAAAGATTTGGTAACGTACACCCATCTTAGGTTTCGGGGTCGCCCTCTGGCTCCGTGATTTTTTCGTTTCAAGACTGTTGTTTCGCGACTGTTTAGGACTACATGAACACGACTATGAAGACTAAGGGTCTGGGAGCCAAGCTCACCGCCTTCCTGGTTGCAGTTGCCACTGCGCTGGGTATGGCAGTGGTCACGGCTCCTTCGGCTGCAGCTGATAACCGTGGCTACCTGCGTCCGGGCTGCCACTGGAGCAAGCACAAGTACTACCTGCAGAACTGCTGGGTTTACTCCCCGGCAATGGGCCAGAAGATCCAGGTGCAGATCAAGCCTGCTTCCCGTGGTGGTAGCGCTGGCGTCTACATGCTGGATGGTCTGCGCGCACGCCAGGACTACAACGCATGGGTTTGGTCCGGTAATGCTGTAAAGAAGTTCGTCAACGACAACGTGACCCTGGTTATGCCGGTCGGTGGTCAGGCGCAGTTCTACACGGACTGGATGGGGCCGTACCGCGGCACTGGTGGTCCGAAGAAGCCGCGTTGGGAGACCTTCCTGACTCGCGAGCTGCCGGGCTACCTGCAGCGCAACTTCGGCGTGAGCCCGACCCGCAACTCCATTGTTGGTCTGTCCATGGGCGGTACCGCTGCGATGAACCTGGCGGCATGGCACCGTAATCAGTTCAAGCAGGCTACCTCCCTGTCTGGTTACCTGAACCCGACTTGGCCGGGTATGTACGCCGGAATCCAGTACGCAATGAATGATGCTGCTAAGGGTGCCAACATCTGGGACATGTGGGGCAGCCCGGTTGATCCGCGCCGTTTCCGCAATGACCCGACGGTTCAGGCTGGTCGTTTCAGCGGTATGCCGCTGTACCTGGCTGCTTCCGGTGGTGTGCCGTCTCGTGGCGAGAAGTTCCTGGAGAACCCGCGGGGCGTTGCAGCGGGCATCGGCTTGGAGTGGATGGCACGTACGTCCACTGCGAAGTTTGAGATGGCTGCCCGTGCAGTTGGCGCACGCCCGGTCGTGAGCTACCCAATGACCGGCCTGCACGCATGGCCTTACTGGGATGCGGAGCTGTCCAAGGCTCGCCCGCACATCCTGCGCGCACTGGGTGCATAGCCTGGAGTTACCTACAGGCGCTATTTAAAGCCGCCGCCTGAGGTGCTGACCTTTAAGGTCAGGTGCCTTTGGGGGTGGCTTTTTTGTATGCCTGGGTTTGTATGTATGGGTGGGGTGTTGAGCGGGGTAAAAGGGGGAATATCGCTAGAACGGGAAAGTGCCACGCCTGCACAGTGTGTATGCGATTGGCTCAACGTGCTGACCTGCGGTTTTATGGTGGTGAAAATGATTGGCTGTAACAGATTCCCGCTTTAACGACATTCGGGTGCGGCGGATGCGTGGTGGCGTCAAAAGAAAGAATCACAAGAGCCACATGAGCAACAATGGCAACATGCTAGGCTAACCCTAAAGTAAAACTTTAAATGTTCCGCGTGTTGTCCATGTGAAAACGCTTTTGCTTGCCATAATTGCTCACGTGCTAGCAGCGAAACTGTGGGTGCCAGCTACAAATCAAAAAGTAGAACCCCCACAGATCGCGATAGACGAAAACGTGAATAGAGAATGGCCACAAAAGCGATCGGTGAAGTCGAAGCAGGAGGGGAACCTGCTCCGGCCGCACTCGCTGAAAACAGCACTTCAAACCTCACACGGCTAATCACGGCCAACACAGGCTAGAAGTAGCGCTGAAGCGCGCCCGACCTAGCCAGACCACAATTCAACACACTCAGAAGAAGCAACAGAAAGAATAAAGACTATGCGCCTTGCAGCGAACCTCTCCCGTCGCACTCGCTCCGCCAGCAGCAAGACCGGTAGCAAGAACAGCAGCATCCTTGGCCGTAAGAGTACGGCCCTCCTGGCTCTGCCGCTTTCCGTTGCACTGGCAATGCCACTGATGCCATCCGTTACTGCTCAGAGCCCGCTTGGCGGCTCGATGGGCCCGGGCTCCGGCACGAGCTACCTGGACCCGGACAGCATTCCGAAGCGTACGCCGCGCCAGGTCACCGAGCAGAACCTGCAGGGCCTGCCGGAAGGCGTCAGTGTGGATCGCGTCGAGTGGATCACTGAGCGCTGGGCCAATGTCTATATCAATTCCGCCGCAATGCCGGGCAAGCCGATCAAGGTACAGATTCTGCTGGCTCGCGACTGGTACTCCCAGCCAGACCGTAAGTTCCCGACCGTTTGGGCTCTGGACGGCCTGCGCGCCCGAGAGGACGAGTCCGGCTGGACCCTGTCCACCAACATCGCCTCCCAGTACGCCGACCGTAACGTCAACGTGGTCCTGCCCGTCGGCGGCGAGTCCTCCTTCTACACCGACTGGCAGGAGCCGGATAATGGCAAGCACTACAAGTGGGAGACCTTCCTGACCAAGGAGCTGCCCGCTGTGCTGCGCGAGGGTTGGCGTGCCAACGAAGACCGCGCGATCACTGGCCTTTCCATGGGCGGCACCGCCGCAATGAACCTGGCTGAGCGCTTCCCGAAGATGTGGAAGTTCGTAGGTTCCTTCTCTGGCTACCTGGACACGACCTCCTATGGCATGCCGGAAGCTATCGCCTACGCCACTAAGGACGGCAACGGCTACGACGCAAGGAAGATGTGGGGCGATTACGGCTCACAGGACTGGATCGACCACGACCCGAAGCTGGGTGTGGACGCTCTAAAGGACATGACCGTTTATGTCTCTGCGGGTAACGGCAACGCGGGTAAGTATGACAAGCCGGGCTCCATCCCCGGCCTGCCCGCCAACATGGCAGGCTTCGGCCTGGAGGCAATGTCCCGCATGACCACCGAGACTTTCGTGAAGCGTGCCAAGAAGGCCGGCATCAAGCCGATCACTGCTTTCCGCCCCTCGGGTACTCACGACTGGCCGTACTGGCAGTACGAGATGATTCAGGCATGGCCGCACATCGCGGACGCTCTGGGCATTCCGGAAGCTGACCGAGGTGCAAGGTGCAAGGTCGGCGGTGCTATTGCGGAGAACATTAAGAAGGTCCCGAACATGGGTGCCTGCATCTCCAACGAGTACGACGCTAAGGATGGCGGCAAGGTACAGGACTTCCGCGGTGGCCGCGCCTACTGGTCCCCGAAGACCGGTGCCCACTTCGTATGGGGCCGCATCGGCGCCCGCTACGCTTCCATGAACGGCCCGGAGTCCTGGCTGGGCTACCCGACCTCCGAGGAACACGTCATCGCTGGTGGCCGCGGCCGCTTCACCTCCTTCGAGAACGGCGCGATCTACTGGACCGCAGAGACCGGCGCCTTCG
The DNA here is from genome assembly GCF_056393505.1 of Corynebacterium sp. TUM25015. NCBI lineage: Bacteria > Bacillati > Actinomycetota > Actinomycetes > Mycobacteriales > Corynebacteriaceae > Corynebacterium > Corynebacterium sp. TUM25015. The sequence continues at coordinate 796,547 of NZ_CM150783.1, forward strand.
CAGTACCGAAGGACTTCATCGACGAGTGGGGCAAGACCAAGTGGGAGAACGGCCCGCTGGGCTTCCCGATCGCAGACGTTGAGAAGGTCGGCGACAGCTACATGCAGAAGTTCCAGAACGGCGTCATCGTTCGCAACAAGGACAACAAGACCAACTACGTCCAGGGCAAGATCGCTGAGAAGTACCTGCAGCTGGGCGGCGTGACCTCCAAGCTGGGCAACCCGACCAGTGGCGAACTGGCCATCAAGGGCGGTCGCTTCACTCAGTTCGAGCACGGCAACATCTACTGGTCCCCGACCACCGGCGCGCACGTGATCTACTACGGAAACGTGTTCGACGAGTGGGGTAAGAACGGCTGGGAGCAGGGCAAGCTCGGCTACCCGACCAGCGACCACGAGGACATCCCGGCGGGCGGAACCCAGATCAAGTTCCAGCACGGCGAGATCCGCGAAGTCAACGGACGCGTTGAGGTGCGCTAACTGTGGGCGTCACAAAGAATAGGAAGGCAACTGCAATCGCCGGTGCTGCATGCGCGGCGCTGCTGTCGCTCAGCACTTTGACGGCCTGCGGTGGTGATGAGACGGTCGATAACTCAGCTGACTCGACAACGGTACCTTCGGTGACGGAGTCCACCTCGGAGACTGCAAAGTCTGGAGAGTCTGATGAGTCGGACAAGTCAGACAAGTCTAAGGACGATGATTCTGACTCTTCGGACAGTAGCGACGCCCCGTCGTCCGCTGCTGAGGGCGGTGGCGCACCGGCACATGATGGCGCCGTTGATGAGGTAGATGAAATCCCGTCTGGCACGCAGCGCAGCGATAAAGACAAGGACTTCCTGAAGCGCTTGAAGGACGGCGGTGTCGACCTGGCAAAGGCTGATGATGCAGCAGACATCGGTGGCCTGGAGGACCAGGTTATTGCCGCTGGTCACGCGCACTGCACCGCGGAAGGCGGCGGCAAGGAGGACGTCTACACTCCGCTAGCTGCAGGCCAATTGCAGACTAATGGCGTGATCGACGGAGACCCGAAGAAGGCCGAAGACGCAATCCGCGAGGCTGCGAAATCAGCGTATTGTTAATGGTCACTTGTATCCCATTAACCGACTTGCCTTACAACTAGGAAGTTATGAAAAAGGTCTTAACGATCCTTGCTGCTCTGGTCGTCCTTGCGCTCATTGTCGTGGGCGTGGGGAATTGGCTGCTTACAAATGACGGCTCCGGCGGTCCTAAGCCGGGGAAGCCGACGCCGCCGCCTAGCTCGGAGGCGCAGAACCCGCCCGGTTGCGTGGATGTCGAAGTACTGGCTGCGCCGGGTACTTGGGAGTCGTCGCCCAATGACGACCCGTTGGCGCCTCACTCACATCCGCGGTCGCTGCTGCTGAACGTCACCCGCCCGCTGGCTGATGAGTTCGACCCCAGCAAGGTGAAGGTATGGACTCTGCCTTACACTGCCCAGTTCCGCAATATGAATGCGCAGGGTGAGAAGAGCTATGACGATTCGCGCAATGAAGGCTTCGGCCGGATGAGGGAGGAGCTGCGCGCAACTCATAAGGCCTGCCCAGCAACGTCCTTTGTGCTTGTCGGCTTTAGCCAGGGTGCTGTGATCGCTGGTGATTTGGCGGGAGAGATCGGCAATGGGCGTGGCTCGGTTCCGGCCAATTCTGTTTTGGGTGTATCGCTGATCGCTGATGGTCGCCAGGAGCTCGACAAGGGCAACCTTGTGGGTGCGAAGGGGATTCGCGGGACGGGTGCGGAGATCGCACTGAACCCGGTAAGCGGTCTTATCCAGGGGATCGTCCCCGGGGCGACGATGCGCGGCCCGCGGCCGGATGGCTTTGGCGAACTCAACGATCGAGTGAACAACTACTGTGCCCCTGCCGATCTTATTTGTGACGCCCCAGCGAATCTGGGCAACGCTATCGTCCGAGCCAAGGATTTGGTGGCCGCCAACGCGGTGCACGCTGAGTATGCGACGAATGGAAAGGTCGTGGAGGGGCAGACCGTGCCGCAGCATATCGTGGGTTGGGCTCGCGGCCTGATTAACGAGCGGCTGGGGAAGTAGCTCGGCACCCCGCGACTGTGGTGCCTTGGTCGCGTTAGCGCTTGCTGGCGTTTCGGTGCGGGGGCAACCGTGACACGGCAGTTCGAATTTGCAGGGTAACGATCCTGCCTGCCGGTACGATGTGTTTTACAAGTAAAACTAAATGCTTATTGCGTTAGAGCTATGCGACTAGCGAGAAACTAGTTAAAGCAAGCGGACAACAAGCGAACGACAAGCGGACAGCAAGTAGATAACAAGTAGAGGAGACCACGTGGATATCACTGCAGCAATGGGGCAGTTTTATGACGAGCAGGGCAACATCAACGTCCCTGATCAGATGACCCTTTCCGGCATGTGCGAGATGCTGTACACCATGGCGCAGATGGACGGTACAGCAGAAAACGTGTTGATCCGCTACTGGGACTTCTCCGAATCGCGCGAGGGCAAGGTGCATGAGATTACCCGCGCGCAGGTCAATACTCGCATCAAGGCTGTGTGCGTACGCCTGCAGCAGATCGCCAAGCCCGGCGACCGTGTGGCCATTTTGGCGAATAACTCCCCTGAGTACATGTACGCCTTCCTTGGCGCCATGTACGCCCGCATGGTGCCGGTTCCGCTCTACGATCCGAACGAGCCGGGTCACACCGGTCACCTGACAGCTGTGCTGGGTTCCTCTGAGCCGACCGTTGTACTGACGAACAAGCGCTCCGCCACGGCAGTGCGCAAGCACTTTGCCTCCATTCCCGCCACCGAACGCCCGCGCGTGCTGACGATTGACGCCCTGCCGGATGCACTGGCGGAAGACTGGGTCAACCCGATGGCCGCCATCATGGCGGATCCGTCACTGGCTCCAAAGTCCAGTGAAGAAGCCTTCTTGCAGTACACCTCCGGCTCCACCCGTACCCCGGCGGGCGTGGTGCTTACGCACAAGTCGATCGTCACTAATGTGTTGCAGATCTTTAAAGCCGTGAACCTGAAGTCCCCGCTACGTCTGGTGACCTGGCTACCGTTACACCATGACATGGGCGTGATCCTGTCTGCGTTCGTCATCATCCTGGGGCTGCCCTTTGATCTGATGTCCCCACGCGACTTCATCCAAGATCCGGCCCGCTGGGTTCGTCAGCTTAACCGGAAAAGCGAGGACGAGAACGTCTACACCGTCGTTCCCAACTTCGCGTTGGAGCTGGCAGTGCGCTATGCCGACCCGGCAAAGGTCGCCGACTTGGGTGAAGTCGACCTGTCCACCATCGATGGCATCATCAATGGCTCGGAACCAGTGCACCACAGCTCCGTACAGAAATTCCTGGATACCTTCGCCCCTTATGGGCTCAAGAGGGAAGCAATGCGCCCGTCCTATGGACTGGCCGAGGCAACCCTGATCGTCACCACCCCACAGACCGATGAGCGTCCGCTGACGAAGTGGTTCAAGCGCGATGAGTTGTCCGCGGGCACGGTAGTGGAGGGCTCGGAGGACGACACAGACAGCCTCTCCCTAGTTTCCCTCGGCCAGGTGTGCGAACCGCAGGCAATCGCCATTGTGGATCCGGAGTCGGGCAAGGAACTTGCCGATGGCCAGGTGGGCGAGATCTGGGTACACGGCGACAACATGGCCGCGGGTTATCTGAACCGTCCTGAGGAGACCGAGGAGACTTTCCGCAACCACCTGCCTATGGCCAACCGGCTGGAGTCCGGTAGCCGTGCAGCCGATGTCCCGGAGGACAAGTGGATGCGCACTGGCGACCTGGCCGTCATTGTGGACGGGCACCTATTTATCACTGGTCGCCTGAAAGACCTCATCATCGTCGCTGGTCGTAACCACTACCCCCAGGACATCGAGGCCACCGCAGACGAGGCGACGGAGCAGACCGCCCCGGCCGTCATCGCCGCTTTTGCCGTGCAGGCCGGGGACGCTGGAACGGTGGGCGCAGGTGCCGACGGGGAATCCGTTGAGGGGCTAGTCATCATCGCCGAGCGCGACCCGGAGGCCACGGAGGCGGACGACGCGGAGGCTATTGAGGCTATGCGCGCTGCCGTCACTGCCACCCACGGCGTGCAGCCCTCGGATGTGCGCATCATCGCGCCGGGCGCTTTGCCGCGTTCCTCCGCCAACAAGATCGCCCGCCGCGTGGCAGCGAAGGCGTATCTGGAGGGCACGCTGGACGCTTAATCCATAAAGCGACTTCGGCGCGTTAAAATATGGCGCTACGTTAGGACTCACTCACGACCCACACTAAGCCTTATCGAAGGCATTAGGTACGAAAGGAATCGGCGACTTTCCATGGCAGACAACCAGCAGGACGCCCCCTCGGCGGACCAGCACTCTCGCCCCGCAACGATCCAACAGATGCGGGACTGGTTACGCACCTGGGTCGCGGATACCACTGGTCTGGACGCCACGGAGATCGCCGATGAGCGTTCAATGCAGGATTTCGGCTTATCCTCTCGCGATGTCGTCGTCCTCTCCGGTGACCTTGAGCGCCTGCTTGGCGCCCACCTAGACGCCACGATTGCCTACGAGTTCAACACCATCGCCGCACTGGCAGAGCACCTGATGAATGGTCGCGGTACTGGTGCGGTTGTGGGTAGCGACGCCGCAGGCTCCGTAACCGGTGCTTCCGCCGCAGGCGGGCCATTGCCGCTTGGCCAGCGCGATATTGCCGTGGTTGGCATGGCTGGCCGCTACCCCGGCGCCGAGAATGCGGATGAGATGTGGGAGATGTTCTCCAGCTACCGCTCCGGCGTGGGCGAACTGCCCGCCGGTCGCTGGTCGGAGTATTCCCGTGATCCGGAAATGACGCGCCGCATGGAGCAAGCACAGCTGACCGGTGGCTATATCGAAGATATTGCCTCCTTCGACGCGGAATTCTTCGGCCTGTCTCCATTGGAGGCTGCGAATATGGATCCGCAGCAGCGCATGATCCTACAGCTGACGTGGGAGGCATTGGAAGATGCACATATCCCTGCCAACCAGCTGCGCGGTAAGCAGGTCGGCGTGTTCATGGGTAACACCAATAACGACTACGGCATGTTGATCTCCGCCGACCCGGCGGAGGCGCACCCTTATGCCCTGACGGGTAATTCCAGTTCCATCATCGCTAACCGCGTGTCCTATGCCTTCGATTTCCGGGGGCCTTCCGTGGCAATGGATACGGCCTGCTCGTCGTCGCTAGTAGCAATTCACCAGGCGGTGCGCTCCTTACGCGATGGTGAGTCTGATGTTGCTGTAGCGGGTGGCGTCAACCTCCTATGCAGTCCCTTTGCAACGGTGGCGTTTTCCGAGCTTGGAGTGCTCAGCCCGACGGGTGGTATTCGTGCGTTCAGTGATGACGCGGACGGGATTGTGCGTTCCGACGGCGCTGGTGTGGTCGTGCTGAAGCGACTGGAGGATGCGCGCCGCGATGGCGATGACGTGCTGGCTGTGATTAAGGGCTCGGCGGTGAACTCCGATGGACGTTCCAACGGCCTGACCGCCCCGAACCCGGATGCACAGGTCGACGTGCTGCGCAGTGCATACGCCGATGCACGGATCGCCCCGCAGTCCGTGGACTATGTGGAAGCCCACGGCACCGGAACGATCCTGGGCGACCCGATTGAAGCAACTGCGTTGGGTACCGTTTTGGGGCGCGAACGCGACATTGCTGAACCTCTGCTGCTGGGAAGTGCGAAGACGAACTTCGGACACACGGAGGCTGCCGCGGGTGTCGCGGGCGTAATGAAGGTCGTGATGGCAATGCGCGAGGGTGTGCTGCCGCCGAGCCTGAACTACACGGGGCCAAACCCCTATATTGACTTTGACCGCGAGCACTTGGAAGTCGTGGAGGATCCGCGCGAATGGCCAGAGTATTCCGGCCGCGCCGTTGCAGGCGTGTCCGGTTTTGGCTTCGGCGGTACAAATGCGCACGTCGTGATCGCCGCACCGGACCTAGAAGAGGAAGCGGCGGCGGGCGTGGGCAGCACCGCGGGCACCGTCGGCGTTGCTCCGATCGGTCTAGACCATGCAGACGCAGCGGGTGAGGCCCCGCGCGTTCTGCTGCCTGTGAGTGGTTTGCTGCCTTCCCGACGCCGCGAAGCCGCCGCAGCGCTGGCCGAGTACCTGGAGCAGAACCAGGAATCCTTTGCCGAGCCAGAGCAGCTTCGTGGGGTGGCCATGGCGCTGGCAGGCCACAATCATGGCCGCTCTCGTGGCGTGGTTTCCGCAGCGACGGTCGGGGAGGCCATCGCCGGGCTACAGCGCATCGCTGCAGGTAAGCAGAACGCGACGGCTAAGACAGCTGACTCTCCGTCGGCCAACGGCCCGGTGTGGGTGTTCTCCGGCTTCGGTTCCCAGTTCCGCAAGATGGCCAAGGATTTGTACGAGCTATCTGAGTTCTTCGCCGCGCGCCTGGATGAGCTGGATAAGGTCGTGCTGGCCGAATCCGGCTGGTCTTTCACCGACATGGTGCTGGACGATGAACAGAACTACGACACTGAGCGCGCCCAGGTGGGCATCACCTGCGTCCAGATTGCGCTGAATGACCTAATGCGAGCGCTGGGCACGAAGCCCGCCGCTGTTGTCGGCCAGTCGATGGGTGAGATCGCAGCGGCCTACGCCGTGGGCGGAATCACCGCCGAAGAGGCCGTACGAACCGCTTGCCACCGTGCCCGCCTTATGGGCGAGGGCGAGCGCCTCCTCCCAGAGGACAAGCAGGGCGCCATGGCGGTTGTCGAGTTCGGAGTAGAGGAGCTAGCCACCTTTACCGCCGAACACCCGGAATACTCCCAGGTAGAGCCTGCTGTGTACACCGCGCCGGGCATGACCACCGTCGGTGGGCCCGCCGAGCCGGTGCAGAAGCTCGTCGAATACCTGGAAGGCGAGGGCAAGTTTGCCCGCCTGCTGAAGGTAAAGGGCGCGGGGCATACCTCGATGCTGGATCCGATCCTGGGCGAGCTGCACTACGAGATCAGCGACCTGGATCCGCAGCCCATCCACACGCCTCTGTACTCCACCGTGGATCGTGGCCGTGTGTACACCCCGGGCGAGGTCGTTCACGACGCCGAGTACTTCCTGCGCTGCACGCGCCAGCCGGTCTGGTTCTCTGAGGCAACCGGTAAGCAGTTCGACGATGGTTATCGCACCTTTATCGAGTTCTCCCCGAACCCGGTGGCGCTAATGCCTTTGATGAATAACTCCTTCGCCCACAACGCCAGCGATTCCAAGCTATTGTTCCTGCTCAAGCGCAAGGAGCCAGTGTCCCAGACCTTGCTATCCACCCTCGCGGAGCTTTATGTGCAAGGCGCGGATCTCAACCTGAAGGCCCTGGCCGCTGGGTCCCGTACCCCGCAGGATCTGGCGACGGTTAAGGCCGGTGCGCGTAGCCCGCTGCCGAAGGTGCCGGGTACGCAATGGAACCTGCAGCGCCACTGGACCAGCGCCCGCCCCTCCTCCGGGCCCGCTGTGGACTTGCCGGGCACCCGCGTGAACCTGCCCGACGGTCGTGTGGTCTTCAGCGTGCCCGCCGAGGACGTGCCCAGCATTGCGCTGCTGGCCGAGGCCGCGGCTGAGGCGCTGACCGGTGGCGATGCAGGACAGGCCACCGTAGCCGCCACCCGCGACCACGCCCCGTTGCCGACTGCCGGCCAGCTCACGACCATCGCCTCCGGTTCGTTGGGCGGTTGGTCGCTGTCGATCTATGCTGCCGATGCGCCCGGTGCGCAGGCAATGCCGCTGGTTGCGGAGGTATTCATCGCCACTCTTGGTGGTGTAGCTGAGGGTATTGGAATGGACGCCACCAAGGCGCCAGGAACCGCCGATTCCGGCGAGGCGCCGGCAGCTCCCGCAGCCCAGGCACTGGCAAAGGAGAGCGCAGGCAACACACTCCCGGAGGTCGATGAGACTGCGGATCGCTGGGATCCGAATTCCGGCGAGTCCGCCGGTGATCGCCTGCGCGCGATTGTCTCCGAATCCATGGGTTATGACATTGAGGACCTGCCTGGTGAGCTGCCGTTGATCGATCTGGGGCTCGATTCCCTGATGGGCATGCGTATTAAGAACCGCGTGGAATACGATTTCGATCTGCCTCCACTGCAGGTTCAGGCACTGCGCGATGGTTCGGTGGACGACGTGATTGCGCTTGTAGAGCAGATGATCGCGGAACGTCACTCGGGTGAGGATGCTGCTGCCGGTACTGCTGACAAGGCTGCCGGCGGAGAAGGTGGCGTCGCCAATAACAATGGTGAAGACAGCGACGGCAGAGACAACGACAGTGACGCAGCGACCGATTACACCGCGACGGGCGGTGGCGTAGCGCCGCGCGACGCCAGCGAGCGACTTGTCTTCGCTACCTGGGCAAAGGTAACCGGCAAGGCTGCTCCGGGCGTGACTAGTGAGCTACCGAGTATCGACGAGGAACAGGCTCGTGGCATCGCGGAACGTCTTTCCGAGCGTTCGGGTGCAAAGGTCAGCGCGGAAGATGTACTGGCCGCCGACACTTTGGAACCGCTGAGTGAGAAGGTGCGCAGCAGCCTGGAAAGCGAAGTCGAGGGCAATATCCGTGTCCTGCGTGCACGCCCTGAGGGCAGTACTCGACCTGCGGTGTTCCTGTTCCACCCGGCAGGCGGATCCTCTGTTGTGTATGCGCCCCTGATGCGCCGCCTGCCGGAGGACGTTCCGGTGTACGGCGTGGAGCGTCTGGAAGGCGAGCTGGCTGATCGTGCGGCCTCCTACCTGGAGGAGATCATCGAGCTAGCCGACGGCCAGCCGGTCGTGTTGGGCGGTTGGAGCTTCGGTGGTGCCCTGGCTTATGAAGTCGCTCACCAGTTAGGTAAGCGTGCTGCCGCGGGGGAGCCGAGCGTGGAGATCCAGCGGATTGTGCTGCTGGATACCGTGCAGCCAAAGAACCCCGCTCCGGATACTAAGGAAGAAATGCACGCGCGGTGGGATCGCTATGCGGCCTTTGCCCAAAAGACGTATGGTCTGCCGTTAGAGGTTCCGCACGAACTGCTGGATCAGCAGGGCGAGGGCGTGATGATGCAACTCTTCCAGCAGTTCCTGGCATCGCCGGAAGCGAAGGGTATGGGGTTGCCCGCGGGCGTTCTTGAGCACCAGCGCGCCAGCTTCGTGGATAATCGCATCCTGGAATCCCTGGACTTCGGTGCATGGGCCGACGTGAAAGCGCCGGTCACGCTGTTCCGCGCGGAGCGGATGCACGACGGTGCGATCGAGCTCGAGCCAGCGTACGTCGAGATTGCCGCAGACGGTGGCTGGGGCGCGATCGTCGAGGACCTGGAGATCATTCAGCTGCGTGGCGACCACCTAGCTATTGTGGACGAGCCAGAGATCTCTAAAGTGGGACGCGTGATCGCCACACATATTGAGGACGGCGCTTAGTCGGTCCAGCGCCGACCTAGAGCTGAAACGCAGACGGCGAATAACGAGATAGCTCCTTTAGAGGGCTTGTCGAACACGAAGGGACTTTCACTGTGACTGCTGCCGATGAGGGAGCAACCGCCGCAAACGGCACCGAAGCCACCGGCGCTACCGCCGAAAAGCTGGCGGAACTGCACCGCAGGCTGGAACAGGCGCAGGATCCGGGCTCCGAGAAAGCAAAGGCCAGGCGCGACAAGGCGGGATTGACGACTCCCCGCCAGCGCATCAACGCGCTTCTCGACGAGGGCACGTTCGTGGAAATCGGGGCGCTGGGGCGCACTCCAGGCGAAGAGGATGCTCCCTACGGCGATGGCGTGGTCACCGGCTATGGCCGGGTTGGCGGACGCACCGTCGCGGTATATGCCCACGATAAGACGGTATATGGCGGCTCTGTGGGTGAGACCTTCGGTAAGAAGGTCTGCGAGGTCATGGACATGGCCATTCGCATCGGCTGCCCCGTCATCGGCATCAACGATTCCGGTGGTGCACGTATTCAGGATGCCGTGATGTCCCTGGCAATGTACTCCGAGATCTCGCGCCGACAGCTACCTCTAAGTGGCCAGTCCCCACAGATCTCCATCCTGCTAGGCCCTTCAGCTGGTGGCGCGGTGTATGCGCCCGTGACCACCGACTTCGTGGTGGCCGTCGAAGGTCGCACGCAGATGTTCGTCACTGGCCCAGCCGTCATCGAATCAGTGACGGGCGAGAAGATCTCGATGGAAGAGCTCGGCGGTGCGCGTCAACAAGCCCGCAACGGCAATGTTTCCTACGTCGCAAGCAGCGAAGAGGATGCCTTCAACTACGTCAAGGATCTGCTGGATTTCCTACCTGCCAGCACCTTTGACGAGACCCCGGAGTTCTGGGCGCCGAATGACGAGCTGACCGAGCGCGACTTTGAGCTCAACGACATCATTCCGGATGACCCGAACGCGGGTTACGACATCATGGAGGTGCTCACCCGCATCTTCGATGATGACAATGTGCTGGAGGTCCAAGGCGACTACGGTTCCAATGTCGTCACGGCTTTCGCCCGTATCGATGGCCATGCGGTGGGTGTCGTGGCCAACCAGCCGATGGAACTGGCCGGTTGCTTGGACGCCGACGCTGCGGATAAGGCTGCGCGCTTTATCCGTATTTGTGACGCCTACAATGTCCCCCTCGTGTGGGTCGTGGACACACCCGGATACATGCCGGGCGTGGAGCAGGAAAAGGCCGGCCTGATTCACCGCGGCGCAAAGCTGGGCTTTGCCACGGTGGAGGCCACGGTGCCGAAGGTGACCGTGGTGGTGCGCAAGGCCTTCGGTGGTGGTTATGCCGTGATGGGTTCGAAGAACCTGGGCGCGGACATAAACCTGGTCTGGCCGACTGCGCAGATCGCCGTGATGGGTGCAGAAGCTGCTGTGGTGATGATGCAGGGCAAGGCCCTGGCTGCGATGCCAGAGGAGCAACGCCCGGCGGCGAAGAAGATGTTTATGGACTTCTACAATGCGAACATGACCAGCCCTTATGTGGCAGCGGAGCGGGGTTATGTGGATTCCGTGATTACTCCGGATCAGACCCGCATCCGCCTGCGTCAGGCTATGCGTCAACTGCGTAACAAGCAGGTGCTGGAGCCGCCAAAGAAGCACACCATTATGCCGATGTAGCTGCCCTTCTTACCAGGGTGTTTACATCCCGATCTGGGTGCCCTTGGGTAGCTTCAGCTCGTCGGCCTTCACGAAGTACGTCTGCATGGTGCCGTTTGTCATCTCCAGGTGCTCGGAGAGCGCGTCTGGCGTGCCCAATCCGATCTTCTTCGCGGCTTCCTGCAGCTCCTTCGGCGCCATGTTTGCGTCGATGGGCAGCGGGATCAGCGGTAGTCCGGCCACGCGCGGGGTGACGTTAAGCGAGCTCACCACAATGTGAAAATTACCGGTCAACGTGGTGATCTGTCCCGGTCCAGTCCGCTGCCAAATGCCACCTCCAGAGCCTGCTCCCGGAGTCGGGAACTGCACCGAAAGGTTCGTCAGGATCGCCTTGTCGGCGTCGATCCGCAGCGCGGGCTTTGGCCCCTGGGGCGTGGCCTGTTGTACAAGCGACATCTTCACGTGTCCAAGCAGGCGCGTGTTGTCGCTCTTGATCACGTAGGTGCCATTCTGCACAGGTCGCTCGCCCTTGATTGGGCCCGGCGGAGTGAGATCCACCCGCAGGTTCTCCGGCACCTTCGGAGGCGAAGGAGGCGGTGGCAGCTTTGGCGCCGGTGGCAGCTTTGGTGCTGGTGGCAGCTGTGGAGACTGCGGTAGGGGAGGCAGCGGCGGGAGCTGCAGCTGCGCCTCGGCAGTTGGCGACATCTCGACCGCCATCGCTGCCACCAGCCCGCACATCGATGCTGCGGCGACAACGGCCTTGGCAATGCCGCCGCGCTTATGCTGCTTGCTCATCGACCTTCCTTTTCTTGACGCCCTTAGGCGCCTTTTCTTCATCCGTCCACGACAGAGCCAAGGCTCCGCCAATAACGGCGCACAAGGTTCCTATGACAAAGCCACCGATATTCGACATTGGGAGCGCCACAATGCCGAGGATGAGCGCTGCCACGCCAGTGAGTAGTCGAGCGTCGGGCTTAAACCACGTCATGAGGCCTGAGGTAATAAGCAGGGCGCCAATAAGTAGCGTGGATACACCGGAGATCGTGGATACCTGAATAATGATGTTCGATACCTCGAACGACAGGTAGGCCGGAACGATCATGATGATGCCCGACAAAAGCATGAACAGCCCCGCCGCGAAGGGGCGGCCGCGACGCCAGCGGGTGAAGCCACGGGTGTTCTTCACCGCGGCTACCTGGTGCTCCTCTGCGTCTTGAGCGACAGCGGTGTTCGGTGCGCTATCCGCATCGAGATCTGCATCTAGATCTGGGTCGTAGTTCGGATCCAGCTCGGGGTTTGTGCTGGAGTTAGCACTCGGCATTGTCTTTATCCACAATCGCGATCTTGCTGCCACCTGCGGTCATCTTATCCGCGGACAGAGAGGTCGCCTCGATGCCCTGACCCTTCGCCGATAGGGAATCGGCGAAGATTCCCCAGCCGCCATCGGGCGCATCCTTGTCGATCTTGCCCGCGTCCACACCAATCTGCGGGTTCTTCAATGTCAGGTCACCGGAGAGCTTGCGGGCGCCGATCAGCATATTGTCGGCGGAGAAGTTCTGACCTGGAACGGTCATTTGGAACTTCTTCTCGCCAACCCCAGGAAGGTTAATCGGGGCAGTCATGCAGACATCCGTTACCTTGGCATCCTTGATGCGCAGGCGCGAGATTGCTTGATCACCGTTGTGCATCTTGTCAACGTCGGTGAATAGGTCAAAGCCCTTGCCATCCAGTTCCCCGACTTCCATGTTGAAAATGGTGCCGGATAGTGCCAGGTGGGCGGACACGCCACCCTGGGCGACTGCGACGCCCATGCCGGCTGTGGCTAGCAACCCCACGCCGAGAATCGATGCGAATCGTACTTTACGAGTATGTCCCATGGGAGTGATCTTAAACACGCATCGGAGTGAAAGGAGGTTTTTTATCTAAAAAAATGTATTGGTTTAAATAATTTGGAACCCCAATACGAACAAAGCTCCTCTTATTAGTCCACGCGCTAAGTTTTTGCTGAAAGGGCTATAGCTGGCATTGTGGCGTCATTAAGAATCAGCTCTCACTCGTCGCATGGCGGCAAGGGCGGTGACGAGGGCGATAAAGGTCAATAGGATCAGCCACCCGATAAACAGGCCCCAACTGTGGGCAAAGAAGTAGCCGGACACCCAGCCAATGACGGAAGAACCGAGATAGTAGCTCAGGATGTACAGGCTGGAAGCCTCCGCGCGATCCTGCCGCGCGACCTCGCCGACCCATGCACTAGCAATTGAGTGAGCGGGGAAGAAGGTGGCAGTAAACAGCAGCACGGCCACCAAGGTGGTGGGAATGGTCGGGATAAAGGCGAAGAACAAGCCGACCAGAGCCAATGCGATGCACGTGACCACGACCTTGGATTGGCCAAAGCTGTTGACCATTTTGCCCGTGCGGGTGGAGGTCCAGGTGCCCGAAAGGTATATGACGAAGACTAGGGCGGTCAGTGACTCCGGCAGACCGAAAGTATGGATCAGCCGAAAGGTCATGTAGTTGTACAGGGAGACGAAGCTACCCATCAGCAGGAAGGGCAGGAGGAAGAGCTTCAGAAGGATCGGATCACGCAGATGGTTGGTGAAAGCCTGAACTTCATGGGACAGGGTGATCTTCTTCGGCGTGAAGAACTGCTGCTTGGGCAGAACCCAGGTGGTGAGAAGCGCCATCGAGAATGCGAAAACGGCGCTCAAGAGTGTGGCGATACGCCAATTAGTGAACTCAAGAGCGATTCCCGGGATGAGCCTGCCGATGAGGCCGCCGAGTGAATTACCGGCAATATAAAAGCCCATGATGCGGGGTAAATAACGGCGATCGATCTCTTCGGAGAGGAAGGCCATTGTCACGGCAGGTACACCCGCCACTGCGATGCCTTGTAAAAGCCGCACTGCGATGATCGACTGGATCGAGGGGAGTGCAACGAGCGCCAGGGAAAGAATGGTAGCCGCCAGGACGGAAGCTTGGATGACGTGGCGACGGCCGAAGCGCTCCGAAACGATGCTGAGCGGGATGACCATGAGAGCTAGCCCGCCCGTGGTGGCGGAGACGGTCAGTGCGGCCAGTGAGGGCGAAATGCCGAAGTCTTCCGACAGCGCCGGGAGGACAGCCTGGGTGGCGTACAGAGCGTTGTACGAAGCCAGGCCTGAACACAAGGAGGCGATAAGTGCCATCTTGTAGCCCTTATCCTCCGGGGTGAGAGGGTGAACGTCTGCGGTGTTCGCAGTGTTTGCAGTGTCTGCGAGGGGGTCCGGCACCGATGAAGCTCCTTCCTGCGAGTCTGGGCGGTTCTCTAGCGGCTCATGCCCACAATCGATGTATCTAGTGTGACGCAACCAGTATCAATTCACTAAATGCAATAAATAGCTTTGGTTGTCCCGGATAGCGCATATGCTGAAGTGTGGGCGTCGATAAGAAGAGCAAGAAGGAAGGACAAGAAGGAAGATACAGAGTGTGAAAGACCTAACGTGGCTCCTGGACCTGGCTGAAACCCAGAACATGGTGGATACGTCGCTGCGCCTGGGGATCAGTCAGTCGGCGCTCTCCCGGCGGCTATCGGCGCTGGAAAGAGAGCTCGGTGCGGAGCTATTCGACCGCAACGGCAGGCACCTCGCCCTCAACGAATGCGGAGCCGCGCTGTTCAGGCACGCCCGCGAGGCCGATGAAGCATGGCAGCGGGGAGTCGACGAAGTACACCGGCTGATGGATCCAGAGCGGGGAACCGTGCGCGTGGACTTCATGCACTCACTGGGCACGTGGATGGTGCCGCAGCTGCTGCGGGAGTTCAGGAACGCGCACCCGCAGGTAAGGTTCGAGCTGGTGCAGGGCGCCGCACGGCCACTGACGGATCGCGTGGTAGCCGGGGAATCCGACGTAGCGATGGTAGGGCCGAAGCCACATGCGCTGGTGGAGGACGGCGAGGTGCGATGGCAGCAGCTGGCCACCCAAAGGCTGGCAATGGCGGTGCCGACGAACCACCGCTGGGCGGGGCGCACAAGCATTAGCATCGCAGAGGCCGCAGACGAACCCTTCGTGGCCATGCTGCCGGGGTACGGAACCCGTATGCTGTTGGACGATCTGGCGGCCGCGGCGGGCTTCCGGCCACGCCTGGTGTTTGAGTCGATGGAGCTGACCACGATGGCGGGACTGGTAAGCGCCGGACTGGGCGTGGCCCTGCTGCCGATGGGGGACCCGAACCTGGTGGTCGCGGGCATAGAAATGCTCCCGCTCGAGGAAGACCGCGAGAGGGAGCTAGGGATGGTCTGGAGTGCACGCGCTCGGTCGGCTCCCGCCGCCGAGGCGTTCCGCGCGTTCGTCGTGGACCAGGCGGTCCGGCGCGACGGCAGGCTGCGCTTCGGCTAGGCGCCGAACCTTAGGCGCCGATGGTGCCGAAGTCATCCTTCCAAGCCACCACGGTGGCCGGGCGGGCGATGGAGTCGCCGCCGTCTGGCCAGTGGGACTTGGAGGTCTTGACGGTAGCTTCCTCGTCCTCACCCGGGTGCTGAACGTTGACAATAACGCGCTTATCGAAGACCAGTGGGCCACAGGTCTCAGCGCCTGCCGGTACGGTCAGGAACTGCTTGGTCAGGCCACGGGAGTCGCCCTCCAGGGCTACAGCGAACAGGCCGTCGTTGGACTCCAGAGCATTGCCGTCGGTGGAAACCCACAGGTTGCCGAAGGAGTCGAAGGTGACGTTGTCCGGGCAGGAGATAGGGGACACCTTGGACTTGTCGAAACCGCCGAAGTAGGTCTCGGCCTCATCTGGGTCACCGCAGACCAGCAGCAGGTTCCACTTGAGTTCCTCGCCGGTGAAGTCATCCTCGATTTCGATGACCATGCCGTTCTTGTTTTCCTTGACCGGGGCGTACTCCTTGACCTCTTCGTAGTCCTTGCCCTCTTCCTGCACGCCGCGGTACTTGTTGTTGGTCAGCGAAGCGTAGATCTTGCCGGTGGTCGGGTGCGGCTCGACATCCTCTGGGCGGTCCATCTTGGTAGCGCCGACTTTGTCGCCTGCCTCGCGGGTGAAGACGATGACCTCTTCAGCAGACATGCCGTCCACGTGGGATTCCGCGGAGCCGTCCTCCTTGACGGTAACCAGCTTGATCCACTTGCCGGTGCCGTCGCACTTCTCGCCCTTCGGCGGGTTCTCGGAGTCGAAGTCCTTGTTGTTGCCCTCGAAGGTAGCAACGTACAGGGTGCCCTCGTCCAGGATCTTCATGTTCTCTTCGCGATCCTTGTCGGAGTTACCGCTGCGGATCTTGCGGGAAGAGACGAACTTGTAGATGTACTCGAAGCGAGAGTCGTCGCCGGAGTAAGCAACTACGGTGCCGTCGTCGGTGACGTGGATGTTGGAGCCCTCGTGCTTGAAGCGACCCAGAGCGGTGTGCTTGACCGGGGTGGACTTCGGATCCCACGGGTTAACCTCAACCACGTAGTTGAAGCGGTGTGGTTCGTTCGGCTCCTTGGTTACGTCGAAGCGGTCGTAGTGCTTCTCCCACTGACGCGCAGTCTTGGCATCCTCGATGCCGTAGCGGCTCAGGCGCTCGCGCACCTTCTCGTCCTTGACGTTCTCGCCACCTGCGAAGTACTGGTCAACGTTCTCCTCACCGGAAAGGATGGTGCCCCACGGGGTGACGCCACCGGAGCAGTTGTTGAAGGTGCCCTTGACGATCTTGCCTTCCTTATCGTCAGAGGTCTTCACCAGCTTGTGGCCAACGATCGGACCGCGCAGCTCGAACTCGGTGGTGCCGGTCAGGCGGCGGTTGTACTTGCCCATAACAGGCTTCAGCTTGCCATCCTTGCTATTGCCCTCAACCTCAACAATGGACATGCCGTGGTTGGCCAGCTCGATGTCCACGTGCTCCTTGGAGGGGTTCTCCAGGTCGTAGTCCGGGATCATCTGCTGCGGGGTGGTGTACTCGTGGTTGGAAACCAGCAGGAAGCGGTTGTCCTGACCCTCGATCGGCAACAGGGCTGCGAAGTCGCAGTTAAAGCCGTACTGCTTTGCGGCGGCCTCGGCGGTCTGCTTGTCTACATCAAACTCAGGAGCGCCCTCGACAACCGGGTCGCCCCAGCGGATAACAACCTCGGACTTGTAGCCGGCCGGAACAACAACCTCGTCCTTGGTGTTCGGCTCGACCATTTCGAACTTCAGGCCGTCCGGTGCATCAACGTCGCCGTTGGAGCCGCCGCCCTTGTTCTCACCGTTGCCACCCTTGGCCTCGCCGTCCTTGCCATTGTCGTCGCTGCAGGCTGCCAGGAAAGAAGCGCCACCGACGGTAACGACTGCTGCGCCACTGGCGCGTAGTGCGGTACGACGGGAGAAGGTTCCCTGGATCAAGTCCATGAAGTAGTTGTTGTCGGACTTGTTGTTGACTGGCTTGGAGCAAGCGTCACCGCACTTGTAAACGCAGGTGCGGTGGGAACGGCTGGACGTGAAGTCCATCTTCTTCAGCAGGTTACGACCCTTAAGGCCCATGGGGGATCTCTCCTCGATGTTCGTGGTCGGCCGAGCCGCAAATACGGTGCTTATCCGCGGTTTTGCTGCCGGCCTATAACTTTTGTTGAGTTTTATCGTCATCTGCACACGCTGGTTTTGCCATGCCATTTCGTCATGTCGTCTCATCGCGCCCGGCCAGTCACTGCCGGATGTCTAATGAGCGTGTACGGACTTCTTGCAAAACTCTAAGGAATGCGAACGAACCCCATGTGGCGCAAAGGTGTACGCCAGGTTAAATCAACTGAAATCTACTTCACTTGCCGAAGATCCGACCCATGCGCTTCATGCGGGAGAGCCTCCCCAGCCTGCGCATCCTCCCCAGACGAAACATTCCGCGCCATCCGAATAGGAGCAGGCCGCTCATCACCGTCGCGACAATCATGAACGACCAATGCGGAACCTCCCCGTGCCGGACACCCCAAATGCCCAGGCCGACGATCACATTGACGATCCACACCAACGCGCCCGTAGAGAATTCAAAGCCACTGCGTCCACTGCGCGGTCGTACCACACCAATCCACAGCAGTGCCCATACGATCGCCACACCAATCAGGAATGGCCAGGCGGTATCCAGCCAGCCCGTGAAGCTCAGCGGCATCTCGGGAGTGTTATGAGCAATGCGCGCCAGCAGCGCAAACAAAAGAACAGCGAGCACGTCGAAGCACAGCGCCATCCCCGGGGCGCGCTGGACGGTGCCGGGAGTATCGCCTGTGGAGGTGCGGTTGGTGGTCATAGCTTCGTATCCTACTGTGCCGGGCCGACGGGTTCTTCTTGCTTTTCTGCTTGACGCCCAGTCTCCGCGGTTTTCTTTTCATCGGCACCTTTGGGGTTAACCATCTTGGTGGCGAAAAAGACGATCCAGCCCACGAGGGTAAGCCCCACGAAGCTGAGCATGCGGAAGACGATCACGGCGCCGAATGCCTGAACCGATGTCAGCGTGGCGAAGCCGACCAAACCACTGGTCAGGGCCACATCCACGGTGCCTAGGCCGCCGGGTGTTACCTGCGCCTGTCCCACCAGCTTTGCAGTGAGGAACGCCAGTACCACGCCGGCGATAGGCGGCGTGGCACCGACGGCGTAGACGCAGCACAGCAGGCAGAGAATCTCAAAGATCCAATTTCCCAGGCTGGCAGAAATAGCCGCGGTGAGCTTAGACAGTGGTAGCTCGACGGCGGAAAGCTGGTGGGAGAGTCCCTCCACCTTGTCGGTGAAACGATCTGCGGGCTTGCCGCGACGCGTGTTGTAGGTGCGCAGGCGGTTAACCAGCCAGCGTTCCACCTTGTCTGGGTTGGAGGCCACCCAGTTGGTCAGGAAAGCCAGACCAATCATTGCAAGTAACGAGAGCGCCAATGTCATTGGTTTTACGGTTAGCCCCAGGAAGAACACCGCACCGATGGCAAGAATTGCCATCCCACCGCCAGCTAGAGCTCCCGAAAGCAGCATGTACCAGCTGGCGATCACGGGTGTGGCTCCCCACTTCAGCTGTTCGCGGAAGATCATGGCGGCCGACAGTGCCGGCCCGCCGGGGAAGGTCGCAGACCAGGAGTTTGCTGCTAGTCCCAGCCAGTTCACGCTACTGCGTTTGACCTTCACCCCGGCGCTGCGTAGCAGCACCACCATCACTTCGGCCTGGGCAATCATGGAGATCGCCAATGCCGCAACGGCCAGTCCGATCCAGCGTTTGTCCGAGTGCCGGAGGGCACGCCAGCCTTCTCCGATGAAGTGCAGGTGCTCCCGGGCGAGAAAGGCAATGAGGCCTATCAATGCCAGCGAGAGCAGAGCCCTGACATCCGCACGTCGCAACAAACTACGCATTAGTAATCGCCCTCGTGGTGCGCCTTGTCAGTCTTTTCGTCAGTCGTCTCGTCGGTGGCATTGCGGCTGTTTTCCATTCGGCGCATCAACTCCGCGAAAGGCAAATCCCGCAGACGCGCGGGAGCCTCGCCGGGACGTTGGGCGGGCACGGGGGCGATGGCGTCCACACCAGAAAGCTCCGCGACCGTCACTCGCGAGGAGGAACGTGGTCGCATAGATTCGTGCGATCCGGATTCCAGCTGCTCATTGTGCCCGACCTTCTCCGAAAGTCGCTTGACCCAACGCGGGGCCCACCAGTTATCCGGGCCGAGCAGATGCATGACGGAAGGTACAAGGAGCATGCGGATGATCGTCGCGTCCAGGATGAGGGCGATGACCATTCCGAAAGCGATGTACTTCATCATCACGATCGACGAGAAGCCGAAGGCGCCACAGACCACAATCATGATCAGCGCAGCAGCGGTAATGATACTGCCGGTGGTCGCTGTGCCGAAGCGGATCGCCTGATCGGTCGAGGCTCCGCGGGCACGGGCTTCGACCATGCGTGAGACCAGGAAAACCTCGTAGTCGGTTGAAAGCCCAAAGACGATGGCGATGATCAGCACCAATACGGGCGAAGTCAGCGGGCCGGCGGTGAAGTTAAACATGTCCGCGCCGTGGCCGTCGACGAAGATCAACGTCAACAGGCCAAGGGTGGCGCCGGTGCCCAGGATATTCATGATCACGGCCTTAGCGGGGATGATCAGCGAGCCGAAAATCATAGCCATCAGCACGAAGCTGACGAGGACGATGTACAGCAACATCCACGGCAGCTTCTCAAACAGCGCGTCGATGGACTCGACCTCCAAGGCCGGAGTGCCCGCGACGTACACATTGGCGCCGTCGACGTTAATGTCCTCCAGGGAATTGACGATCCGGTCGTTATCCTTGCGGTCGGTAATACCGGTGGACAGCACCGTGACGCCGTCCTTCGTTGGGCGCGAAACCTGGAACGGGGCGGTGAGGCCCTCGATGGCATTGGCTTCCTTGTACACCGCACCCACGGCCTTGGAATCGCCTTCGATAACCAGCTTGATCGGATCGGTGCGGAACTGCGGGAACTTCTCGGTGAATTCCTCCTGGTTCACGCGCGTCTGATTCGACGGCGGCAGGTAGGTCTCGTTCATGCCACCCAGCTTGATGCCGGCGATCGGTACGGCCAAGAGCAACATGCCACCGACGATGACTACCGTAAACAGCTTGGAGTGACGCATGGCAAAGGCCGGAATACGTCCCCAAATGCCATTGACCTGTTCAGAGCGACGACGGTCGCGGTTTTTCTTAAACGACAACTTGTCGATATTCGGCCCGAGCATTGCAAAGATACTGGGGAGTACAGCCACCGACAGCAGTGCGGCCAAGCCCACTGCAGAAATTGCACCGAAAGCCACGGACTTCAAGAACGCCTGCGGGAAGATAAACAGTCCGGAAAGCGCCACGGCCACCATGGCGGCGGAGAAGACTACCGTCTTGCCTGCAGTGGCGGTCGTGTTGCGCACGGAAGTACGGGTGTCATTGCCCTCTGCCATCTCTTCGCGGAAGCGGGAGACCATGAACAAGCCATAATCGATGGCCAGCCCCAGCCCCAGCAGAGTTACAACGGACTGTGCGAAAACGTTGATCTGTGTGAAGCTGGCCAGGATTGCCAGCACGCCCATGGAGCCCAGGATCGACAGACCACCGACCAGTAGTGGCATGAATGCGGCGATCAATCCACCGAAAACGAGCAGCAGCAGTAAGCCCACGGCAGGCAGCGCGTAGACCTCGGCACGGTGGATATCGCCTGCCATGCCCTCGTCCAGGGAATCGGAGACCGCCGTTGCGCCAGCAATCTGGACGTCCACGCCAGGCGCGGTAATGGCCCGCAGATCATCCTCGATCTTGCGGAAGTTGATTAGTACGTCGTCCTCTACGCCCTTTAGCCCAATCGAGGCGAACGCAGCGGTGCCGTCCGGGTTGGCCATAGCAGACGGGCCCCGGTTGAAGTAGCTGGTCACACCGCCGATCTCATCGGGGTGATCCTGTCGCAGCTGCTCGATTTGGCGGGTGATGTTTTGTTTCACCTCGTTCGAGGTCGCACCCCCCGGCTTATCGCTGGTGACCATCAGGATGATGTCCCCGTTGGCGTCACGACCAAAAACATCTTGCTCGATCTGAGCGGCCTTCGTGGACTGCGAGTTGGGGTCGTCCCAACCTTCCTGGCTCATCCGGTCGGCCAGTTTCAGCCCGGCGACGACATACAGCACCAGAATCGCCGCAATGATCACCAGTGGGATCAGCCGGCGGAACCGGTAAGCGACATCGCCCCAAGAGCTAAACAACGTGTGATCCTTTCCTTTCAAGTTCCCCTTAGTCTACGAATCCGACCAGGGCGAATGGCAAACCAATCAGGGCGTGTTAGCTATTTCTTCCGCCACAGGTACTCGCGGATTACGTGCTCCTTGTCCAGGCCTTTACCCTCGAACTTCGTGATCACCTGGCGATCTGTGAGCTGCGGAATGTCGGACTGATCCTCTGGCCAGCCCAGGAATTCCAGCTGCTGTTCCACCTCCACCAGCTCGTCGATCCACTCGGCATAGTCCGCGTGGTCGGTAGCAATGTGCAAAATGCCACCGGGCTTGAGGCGGGAAGCAATCAGGTGCAGCGTGCCGGATTGCACGATGCGGCGCTTGTGGTGGCGTGCCTTGGGCCACGGATCGGGGAAGTAAATGCGTACGCCGGACAGTGACTCGGGGGCGAACATGCGCTGCAGGACTTCCACGCCATCGCCACGGATCATGCGCACATTGTGGATTTCGCCGCGCACAACAGAGCCCAGCAGTTTGGCCAGCCCAGGGCGGTAAAGCTCGACGGCAACAATATTCTTTTCGGCTTCCAAAGGAGCCATTGCGGCGGTGGACGTGCCGGTTCCGGAGCCAATTTCCACGATCGTTTCAGCTTCTCGGCCAAACCATTCAGGCAGGTCGATGACCTCGTCGGCGAGGACTTTGCCCAGGTGGGGCCAGTGTTCGTTCCAGAGAGCCTCCTGGTTATCGGTCAGGGTGCCGCGACGGAAGCTGAAGTTTCCCAGTCGCGGATAGTCGCGACCATCGTTAAACTCTGTCTGTAGAGGGCGGCCTGGGGGAAGGCTGCCTGGCGTTTTATCAGAATTATTCATCTCGACCATTCTTGCAGATGGTTTGCAGAATGTCTTAAGCCAAGTGGGGGACTTAACAATCATGTTGAAGACCATTTCGGTCATCGGCCCGGACGCGCGTGTCGTGGCCGAGTGCGCTGCGGCGCTGCGTGCGCGAGTAGAGAGCACGGCAGAGGCGGGGGAGAGGTTAGAGGTCATCGAGGGAGCTGGTCCAGAGCGGCACCCGGACATTGTCGTGGCAGCGGTTGGTCGCTCGACGCAACAGGATCGCGAGGTTGCCCGGGCCGTTGCACAAGCCATGGGCGTGGTGCTGTTGTGGCCTTTTGGTAGTGACGCCCCCTCGTCCGAATGGGCTGATACTCCAGGATGGGTGTGGTGTGACACCGTGGAGGAGGTGTGCGAATGGATCCGCACGCTGGGGGTGGACCTTAATGAGTGGGAGATGCAAGCGCGCCGAGCGGATGCCGAGCGTGTAGATCGTGTGCGTATCGCTACGCGCTTGAGTGCGACGCGGATCGCCCAGGAGGTGCTGGATGGCGCCGGTGATACGAACGGGCGCGTTTCGGGCGCAGGAGGAGCTGCAGGTTTTGCGCACCGGCACGCGGTGTTTATGGCGCGGCTGCGGCTGGCGGTATTGGAACAAGGTGTGTTGTTCCCGGCGCTTCCGGAGGCACAGGCGGAGGCTCCAGCCCGGCCTGCTGTGGAAATGGGATCCCGTGCGAGCTTGGTGTTGGCTGCCGCCGCTGGGCTGGCAGCCGGGCTGGGTTTGGGCACCATGGTCGGCAGGTTATTTGGTGTAATTGCCGGAATCCTTGTGGGAGTGTTCGTGACCTTGGTTGTGGTGGGAGCGCGACTGGCAATGCAGCGATCCGCAGCGCTGCGAGTCCGGGTTGCCAAGGAGGGTGCGGCTCTGCGAACCCACTGGGCAACGGTGGTGACGGAGGTGGTTGCCCGGCTGGAGGTTCCGCCGGTCGCACCTCGAATCCGCGAACTGGCAATAAAGACGCGCTAGTGAATCGCTAATGAATATGCAGGGGTGAATATGGAGGGATGGACATGAGTGATTTTCCAGGGGATGGCCTCAGCCTTGACGGTGCGGGCGATTACGCGGACATTATTGGCAACAACAGCGGGGCTCTGCCACAGAATCCGCTGGTCGATCTGATCGGTGGAAACGAGCTGCACGTCGGGAACGAGCTGCACGGTGGCGGAGAGAGCGAGATTCGCGACGGGCTGACTGTCGAGTACCAAGGCCGTGAGTACTACGTCAACGAGCTGAACCTCAGCGATCCGCATGCTCACGACCCGAATCGGGCGCCCGGCCACGGTGGTTGGGGTGCCGGTGCCAACAGTGTTGAAACTAGTGGAGGATACAGCGGGGCCGGTGGATCTTATAGCACTGGAGTGGAGGAGTCCGTCACGATTGCCGACGACCAGGGGATGAGCATCCTTTCTGATACGGATGGTGACGGCAAGGTGGATTATGTCTCCTCAGTCTCTTATGACGGACAATGGTCAGCCTGGCGGTGGATAGAGCCCGCGGAGGCGGAGGGGGCGTCATCAAGAGGCAACAGCGACACCCCCAATTCGGGGAGGTCTCGTTGGGAAACGGATGCTTGGAAATGCGTTGATCGGGGGCAATGGGGTTAGTGAGGGTGTGACCTGCGTCCACTCCGTGTGGAACCAAAACATCGCCGCGTTGCTTCGCGATAGTCTGGGGGCATAAGGGGCTCTTGTGCCGTGGTGCAGGCCCGGAAAATTACAGATAGCAGCTATATCGAACGCCCAAGAACCACAGGATTTAGTAGACTTTAGGTGAATACAGCCAGGGTTTGAACTGGACGTTTTAAACATACGGACGGCTAAGTCGGGTTGTGGGAAGAAACAACGTAGGGAGAATATCGATGACCATTCGAGGACTTGTCGGCGAGGCGCCCACCAAGAACCAGGAAATGCTGAACTGGATCGAGGAGGCCGTGGAGCTTTTTCAGCCAGAATCAGTCGTGTTCTGCGATGGCTCCGAGGAGGAGTGGAATCAGCTGGCAGAGCAGCTGGTTGAGCAGGGGACCCTGATCAAGCTGGACGAAAAGGCGCAGCCGAACTCCTTCCTGGCTCGCTCCAACCCGTCTGACGTTGCGCGTGTGGAGTCCCGCACCTTTATCTGCTCCAAGACCGAGGAAGGCGCAGGTCCCACCAACAACTGGATGGATCCGGAGCAGATGCGTGCGGAGATGCGCGAGCACTTCTCCGGCTCCATGAAGGGGCGTCGTATGTACATCGTGCCCTTCTGCATGGGTCCAATTACCGATCCGTCTCCGAAGCTGGGTATCGAGATTACGGACTCCCCGTACGTGGTTATGTCCATGCGCATTATGACCCGCATGGGTAAGGAAGCGCTGGATAAGATCGGCGAGAACGGCGAGTTCGTTAAGGGGCTGCACTCCGTAGGCGCTCCGCTGGAGCCCGGCGAGGAAGATTCGACTTGGCCGTGCAACGACACGAAGTACATCACCCAGTTCCCTGAGGATCGCGAAATCTGGTCCTTTGGCTCTGGCTACGGTGGTAACGCCATCCTGGCTAAGAAGTGCTACGCCCTGCGCATCGCCTCGGCTATGGCACGTGACGAGGGCTGGATGGCAGAGCACATGCTGATCCTGAAGCTGATCAGCCCAGAGGACAAGGCCTACTACATCTGTGCGGCTTTCCCATCCGCGTGTGGCAAGACCAACCTGGCCATGATCCAGCCGACCATTCCGGGCTGGCGTGCAGAGGTCGTCGGCGACGACATCGCATGGCTGCACTTCGGCGAGGACGGTCGCCTGTACGCGGTGAACCCGGAGAACGGCTTCTTCGGCGTGGCACCGGGCACCAACTACGCCTCCAACCCGATGGCAATGAAGTCCATGGAGCCGGGCAACACCCTGTACACCAACGTTGCCCTGACCGACGACAACAACGTGTGGTGGGAGTCCAAGGAGGGCGAGCCGCAGCACCTCATTGACTGGCTGGGTAACGACTGGACCCCGGATTCCGGCAACAAGGCCGCACACCCGAACTCCCGCTACTGCGTGCCAATCGAGCAGTGCCCGGTTGCCGCACCGGAGTTCAACGACCCGAAGGGTGTGCCGGTTTCCGCCATCCTGTTCGGCGGTCGCCGTGCGGACACCGTGCCGCTGGTTACCCAGGCACGCGACTGGAACCACGCCACCTTCATCGGCGCTACTCTGGCTTCCGGCCAGACTGCCGCTGCTGCCGAGGCTGCTGTGGGCTCCCTGCGCCACGACCCGATGGCTATGCTGCCGTTCATCGGCTACAACGCCGGTGACTACCTGCAGCACTGGATCGATATGGGCAACAAGGGCGGCGACAAGATGCCGGAGGTCTTCCTGGTCAACTGGTTCCGCCGTGGCGAGGACGGCCGCTTCCTGTGGCCGGGCTTCGGCGAGAACTCTCGCGTGCTGAAGTGGATCATCGACCGCATCGAGGGGCGCGTTGAGGCTGACGAGACCGTCGTTGGCTACACCGCTCGCTATGAGGACATCTACACCGATGGCCTGAAGGAGACCGAGGAGGACATCCGCGAGGCGCTGGCGGTGAACCCAGCTGATTGGGAGCGCGACCTGGCGGACAACGAGGAATGGCTGAAGTTCCTCGGTCCGAAGGTTCCGTCCGAGGTCTGGGACGAGTTCAATGGTCTCAAGGATCGCGTGCAGGCTGCGAAGTAGCTGTGCCCTAGCGCACGTGGTTTGCGCTTGCGTCCACTAGACGCTTCCGAGCAAAGGGTGCCGGGAGAGAAACTCTCCCGGCACCCTTTGCTGTGAAGTAACGCGAGGATTAGCTCAGTTAGGGCAGCATGTGATTGCTTGCGGCTAACAAAACTAGTGCGGATACTTGTGGAATCGTTTTCAACGATTGCCGGGGTACCCGGTCACTCTCTGTTTATCCACGCCGCAGTGGTATTTGCACCACTTGCTGCGAGCTTCAGTATTGCGTGGGTTTTCGCCCGCAGAGTAAGACCATCGTCCGCAGCGCTGTCGCCACAAACCTTCTGGCTTTGCCATTCACCTGGCTGGCGCGTGTATCTGGCGAAGCTTTGCTAGAAATGCAGGGCTTTTCTGAAGGTGATCCAGGACCGCTCGCAAAGCATGCGGAGTACGCGAATTTCCTCATTGTCAGTGTGATTGTGTTGTTTGTTGCAGTTGTCGGGTTCTTCCTTGTCGACCGCTTCGCTTCTCTGCCTACTTGGCTGGCCAATGTGCTGCGCGTCGTTGCTGTGATTGCTGCGATTGCAGTGATCGTGACAGTCGTAATGACTGGTCACGAAGGTGCTGTGCAGGTCTGGAACGACTAAAGAAGTGTGTTGCTCGAACCAGTGCTCGCGCGTTGACTAAAGCGCCAGTCTCGAAGTCCCCGGTGTTCTAGTCTGGGAGGCATGAGCACCGAAGATCAGACCGCAGAAGATCAGACTCGGCATGACCAGCAATCACAGCAGGTCAGCCGATGGGCGGTTAGCGATTTCATTGATATCGATGCCACACCGGAGGAAGTCTATGAGCTAATCTCCGATGTCACCCGCACCGGAGAATGGTCGCCAACGTGTAAGCGCTGCGAGTGGCTGGGCGAACCTGGCCAGGTGGGGAGTCGTTTCAAGGGAACCAACGAAACGTCCGAGCGTACCTGGGGAACAGTATCCCAAGTTGTAGCAGCGGATCGCCCGCACGAATTCGCATGGGTGGTTGGGCCGGATGCTCAGCCTGGCGGTTTCGTGCGCTGGGGCTACCGTGTGGAGCCGCTCGGTGGGGCTGCGGGCAACGGTGCGGGCATGCGTACGCGACTCTATGAGGATTGGAATTTTCACGAGGCCGGCCGAGCTGCATTCTTCAAGAAGTGGGGTGACCAGGGCGAATCGGAAGCGGAGAAGCGCCGCGAAGCTGCCCTGGTGGGGATTCCCGAAACGCTCGCGACTATCAGGAAGATTGCCGAGGCTGGCAAATAGGTAGCCCACAAAGCGCAACCCGGCACCCCGTGGCGCAGTCAAACTGGCTCCCTGTAGCGAGAGATGTTGGCTCTTTGCGGCTGGGGGGGAGCTCCGCGGTGGATAAAAACCTGTTCTGCAGAGGGGTGTTCCGGGTGTGTGGAGTGGCTACAGAATCGGAAATGTCGTTATTACGGGAATGCGCAACCATGCGCCATGGTCCCCTGACCGGCTGCAGGTCTCTGAACTGCGGTTTTGTGGTAATGCAAATTATTCGCAGTAACGTATTCTCGTTCTAGCGACATTTGAGCCAGCACCCCGCTTCGCCACCCTTGAGTCGCTGCCCATTTCCATTATTGGAGGGGGGTAGATAGCTCAGTGGGGCTGGTGGGGCTGGTGTGGCGCGCACGGTGGCTACCGCACGACAGCTACCGCATGACGGCTACCGCTCAGTCAGCACGGCCGGGCCGCCAAACCAGTTAATCCCTAGGCCTTCGGCGCAGTCACCGTGTACTGCCAGGCGCCCAAGCCCGCGTTCGCGCCGGCCCCCTGAGCAATCACAATCTGCTTGAAAGGCACGGCGGTGCAGTCGCCAGCAGCATAAACGCCGGGGATGCTGGTGGCATTGTGCTCGTCCACCACAATCTCACCCATCTTGTTTAGCTCCAGGCCGGATTCGCCCAGCCACTGGGTATTCGGCACCAGGCCGATCTGGATGAATACACCGGAAATCTCCAGCGACTTCTCTTCGTCATTGGTCCGGTCGGTGTACTTCAGACCCGTGACGTTCTTGCCGTCACCCACAATTTCCGTGGTAGCGGCGGAGGTGATCACGTCGATGTTCGCAGTCTCCTTCACGCGCTCCATCAGGATGTCATCGGCACGGCAGGCCTCGCCGAACTCCAGCACCGTCACGTGCTTCACCACACCTGCAAGGTCCAGCGCAGCCTCGATGCCAGAGTTTCCGCCACCGATCACGGCAACTGGCTTCCCCTTGAACAGTGGGCCATCGCAGTGCGGGCAGAAGGTCACACCCTTGTTGCGGTACTCCTCCTCGCCTGGAACGCCCAGGGTTCGCCACTGGGCGCCCGTAGCGATAATCAGGGCACGGGCGCGCAGGGTGGCGTCATCCCCAAAGTGAACGGTGTGCAGGCCACCCTCCTCGGTGGCGGGGGTCAGGCCCGTGGCGGACTGAGACTTCACAACATCGATGTCGTACTGGCTCGTGTGATCCTCGAGTGCGGCGGCCAGCTGCGGGCCTTCGGTGCGCGGCACAGAGATGAAGTTCTCAATCGCGTTCGTGTCCAACACCTGGCCACCGAAGCGCTCGCCAACCAGGCCTACGTTCAGTCCCTTACGGGCAACGTAGATGGAGGCTGCCGCGCCCGCCGGACCTTGGCCAACGACCAGCACCTCGAAAGGCTCCTTTTCGTTCAGCTTCTGAGCCTCGCGCGCCGAGGAACCACTGTCCAGCTTGCGCACGAAGTCCTCGATGGTGGTGCGCCCCTGGCCGAACTCCTCCCCGTTGAGGTAGATGGTCGGCACGGCCAGGACGTTGTTTTCCTTCACTTCGTCCTGGAATAGCGAGCCTTCCACTGCGGTGTGCTTGATGCGCGGGTTCAGCACCGCCATGGTATTGAGCGCCTGCACGACGGTCGGGCAGTTCTGGCAGGTCAGGGACATGTAGGTCACGAACTCGTAGTCGCCGTCCAGGTTCTTTACCTGCTCGATGAGGTCTTGGTTTTCCTTGACTGGGTTGCCGCCGACCTGCAGCAGCGCCAGTACCAGTGAGCTGAACTCGTGGCCCATCGGAATGCCTGCGAAGGTTACGGAGATATCGCTTCCAGTCCGCACGATGCTGAAGGCGGGCTTGCGCTCGTGTGCTTCGTCGTCGCGGCGTGTGGTGATCTTATCGGACAGCCCGGCGATGTCCTGCAGCAACTTCTCCAGGTCTTCGGAAGCCGATCGGTCATCCAGGCCGTATACCAGCTCGATGTCCTCGGTAATGCGCGGGACGAGTTGGCCTAGTTGTTTGCGCAGGTTGTCATCCAAAAGTTGCTTAGCCATGTGAGGCTCTCTCTTTCTTTCTTCCTATTGACGCCACCCCAATCGGGTATTGCGCCACGGTGGGTTCTTCGGGGGAGGAGGCGTTGTGTTTTCTATTAGGGGCACTAAAAACGGCGGGCGGGATCCGTAAATGGAAAGCCCTGCCCGCCGTGGGTTTCCCGCTTCTATGCAGCGGGGGATAAGGGTTTGTTAGATCTTGCCAACCAGGTCGATGCCCGGGGTCAGGGTGTCTTCGCCCTCTTCCCACTTGGCGGGGCAGACCTCGCCTGGGTGCTCTGCGACGTACTTAGCAGCCTTGACCTTGCGGACCAGCTCGGAAGCGTCGCGGCCGATACCCTCGGCAGTCTGTTCGATGTACTGGATCTTGCCCTCTGGGTCTACCAGGAAGGTAGCGCGGTCAGCCTGGCCGGCGCCCGGGCGCATGTTCTGGAAGTTGTTGGTCAGCTGGCCGGTGGAGTCGCCCAGCATGTAGTAGTTCACCTTGCCGACCTGCTCGGACTCTGCGTGCCATGCCTTGTGCACGAAGTGGGAGTCGGTGGAAACGGCGTAAACCTCTACGCCCAGACCCTTCAGCTCCTCGTAGTGGTCAGCCAGGTCACCCAGCTCGGTGGGGCAGACGAAGGTGAAGTCGCCCGGGTAGAAGAAGAAGATGGACCACTTGCCCAGGACGTCGTCCTTGGATACTTCGGTGAATTCACCGTTGAAAAAGGCGGGGTTCTTAAAATCCAGAATCTCGGTGTTGATGAGGGACATGCTGTGCCTCCTAAGGGCTTGGCTTCGATGGATTTGTTTGGCAGTTATTCGCAACCGTCGCCCCATAGCCTACCTACTTTCTTCAGCTCTGTTGTGGAGTTGAAATGGATTCCGAGTAGGAAATGCGGGTGACGCCATTGCGATCCACCACTCATTATAGCATCGACTTTGTAAAGTATCCACGATTTATAGGTTTGAATTGGTCTTGGGCTATGGGATTGGACTGGGGGTCGTTATCAATGTTTATTGGGTCACTTTTGGGCGCTATAGCTTTGTGGGGAGGGGTGACGAGCGCTAATATGACCGGAACAAAATAGACAGATCGGTTCACTTTTTGGATTTAGAGTAGGGGAGCCCATGATTCTCACCGGACTAGCTTTAGGTGCTGTCCTTGGCTGGGTTATGCAGCGCGGACGGTTCTGCGTCACCGGCATGATCCGCGACATTTTCCTCAACAAGACGTGGCGCGGCTTTAACGCACTGCTCATCGTTATCGCCGTACATGCCGTTGGCCTTGCCGCTCTCACTTCTGCGGGTGTGATCACTCCGGAGTACAAGTCCTTTGCTCCAATAGCAGTGGTTCTCGGTGGGTTGCTGTTCGGCGCAGGAATCGTGTTGGCCGGCGGTTGCGCGTCTGGCACCTGGTACCGCTCGGCAGAAGGCCTCATCGGTTCGTGGCTTGCCCTCGTGTTCTATGCGGGAAGCGCTGCGGCTATGAAGGGTGGCGCGCTGAACTTCCTCAATGAGGGATTGCGAAGCTGGAAGCTGCCCATAACCACCATCCACGGTTCTCTAGGTATCTACGTCTGGTGGCTAGTGATTCCCTTCGCCATCGGTGTGGCCTTTCTTACCCGGCACTTCCTTTCGCAGGAAGCTAAGGCGCCCACGATGGCAACGCTGAAGCCAAAGAAAACTGGCTTGGCGCACGTACTCGCAGAGAAGCCATGGCATTTCTACCCGACCGCAGCGATCATCGGTGCGCTGGGAGTGCTCGCATGGCCGCTGTCGGCAGCGACCGGACGTAACGACGGCCTGGGTATTACCAGCCCCTCGTCCAACCTGTCGAAGTTCCTCATTGGCGGTGAAGACAAGGTCGACTGGGGAGTCATGCTGGTGCTTGGCCTCCTAGTAGGAGCGTTCTTCGCGGCCAAGGCGTCGGGAGAATTCCGGCTGCGCGTTCCTTCCGCCGAACAGGCCGTCCGCTCCGTTATCGGCGGTGTGCTGATGGGTGTGGGCGCGTCCGCTGCGGGTGGCTGCACCGTGGGCAACGGCATGGTGCAGACCTCCCTGTTCAGCTACCAGGGATGGGTTGCGCTGCTGTTCATCGCCATCGGAATTGGCATTGCCTCCAAGCTGTGGCTCAAGCCCACCGATGCGGTGCCAGGCCAGACTCAGACCACACTACGCAACGTAAAACCCGCTGGTACTGGAACGAGTAATACAGACCACGAGTCCATGGCTGCTCAGCTGGGGTTCCAAACCACCGGAACACTCCTGCTAGATCGGAAATCTACGGCGGCGGAGGCTTTGGCGTCGAAAAGCGATGAGGAAGACAACGGCCTCCAGCTAGTCGGTGAGCGGACCTATAAGCTCGACACCCTCGGTGCGGTGTGCCCTTTCCCGCTGGTAGACGCGAAGGCGGCAATGTCTGACCTTGCCGTCGGTGATTCACTGCAGATCGATTTCGACTGCACCCAGGCGACGGACGCCATCCCACGATGGGCTGCCAACGATGGCCATGAGGTCACGAACTTTGAGCAGACCACCGACGCCGGTTGGACGATTACCGTGAAGAAGGGCTGCTAGTCTCCCCCGCTTCGGGGTGCCTGGGGAATGAGTGGCGTCACCAAAAAGCGAATGGCCGGTGGCTCCAGCAACAATGGGGGCATGAGCGATTCACCGGTAACCAGGCACACAATCTTTCAGAATTCCCTGATGACCGCCCTCCTGGACGGTATTTACGACGGCGAGATGACCGTCGGAGAGCTGCTGGGCAAGGGCAACTTCGGGCTCGGAACATTCGACGCATTGGATGGCGAGATGGTGATCATCGACGGCGTTTGCTATCAGCTGCGCCACGACGGCACCGCCACCCGCGCGGATCTGGAGACCTGTAGCCCTTATGCCGTGGCCACCAACTTCGTACCCCGCATCCGGCGCCGTGCGCCGGAGAATATCCGTCGCGCGGATCTATCGAAGTTCATCGACGGCATGACTCCCTCCTCGAATTACATGTACGCCGTCCGCATTACCGGGCACTTTAGTAGCGTGGTGACGCGCACCGTAATCAAGCAGGAACCGCCGTATCGGCCGATGGTGCAGGTCACGGAGGATGACGCCGAGCAGCACTTCACCGACGTGACGGGCATTATCGCGGGCTTCCGCACACCGGTCTACGAAAAGGGGATCTCTGTTCCCGGCTGCCACGTGCACTTCATCGACGACTTGCGCACCGTCGGCGGGCATGTGCTGGATTTCACCCTGGAGGAGGGCAAGATCGAACTGTGCCCTGGAACTGACCTGGAGCTGCGACTACCGTTGACCAGCGCGTTCTCGCAGGCGAACCTGGATCCGGAGGATCTAGACGAGCAGCTGCACAAGACAGAGGTAAAAGACTAGCCCCGATTAATGGCTCCGCGGAACCATTAACCGGGACTATTACCTAAAAGGGGAGGAAGAACTACTTCTTCAGCGACTCCAGCGGAGTGAAGCGCTCGCCGTACTTGGCGGCCAGCTCTTCGGCGCGGGCAACGAAGCCTGCAACGCCGCGGGTCGGGTAGTCGCCACCGTCGCGGTCTGCCACCTTGCCCTCAGGCAGAACAGCAGCGGCCGGGCGGTCGTAGTTCTTGATGTACTGACGGGTACCACCGGTCCATGCTGGGAAGCCGATACCCATGATGGAGCCGATGTTGGCATCCGCATCGGAGGTCAGCACGCCCTCGTCGATGCACTTCTGGGTTTCCAGAGCCTCGGCGAACAGCGGGCGCTCGACCAGGTCGATGAAGGCCGGTGCGTCAGCCGGAACGTTGGAGCCAGCGGATACGCCGGTGGAATCAGCAGCGGCCTTCTTGGCAGCGCCGACGGTGGCAGAATCCAGGCCGTGGCCAGCAACGGTGGACTCGGCGTCGGCGACCTTCACCTTGCCAGCGCCCAGCTCGTCCCACAGGCCACGCCACAGGCCGGCACGGCGACCCTCCTCGTTGTACTCGTAGAAGCCCTTGCCCTCCAGCTTGCCGGGGCGGTCGTAGACGTCCAGCATCTTGTCCACAATTTCGGTTACGCCACCGTCGTCGACGGTGAGGCCAGCGGCCTCCTGGGCAGCACGGGTCTCGGAGCCGATCTTGCGGGCCAGCTTCAGGTTCAGCTCGTCCTGCAACTGCAGTGGCGGTGCCGGGTAGCCGGCCTGGCGGCCAGCGGCCTCGATCACGGCCGGGTCGATGCCCTCAGCCAGCATGCGCATAGCCTCGTTCAGGAAGAAGCCGATAACGCGGGAAGTGTAGAAGCCACGGGAGTCGTTGACGACGATCGGGGTCTTGCGGATCTGGCCGGTGAAGTCCAGGGCCGCAGCCAGGGTCTCGTCGGAGGTTTCCTCGCCCTTGATGATCTCCACCAGTGGCATCTTGTCGACCGGGGAGAAGAAGTGGATGCCGATGAAGTCCTTCGGGCGCTTTACACCCGTAGCCAGTTCGGTAATCGGCAGGGTAGAGGTGTTGGAGCCCAGTACACAATCCTCCGGCACGGCAGCCTCGATCTCTGCCCATACCTTGTGCTTCAGCTCGGTGTTTTCGAACACGGCCTCGATCACAATGTCGCAGTCGGACAGGTCAGCGTAGTCGACGGAAGGCTTGATGCGATCCAGCAGAGCCTTGGACTTCTCCTCGGTGGTCTTGCCGCGCTTCAGTGCCTTAGCTTCCAGGCCTTCAGAGTAGGACTTGCCCTTCTCGGCAGCTTCCATCTTGATGTCCTTCAGCACAACCTCCATGCCAGCCTTTGCTGCCACGTAGGCGATCGCTGCGCCCATCATGCCGGCACCAACCATGCCCAGCTTCTTGAACTGCTTCTTCTCGACGTCCTTGGGGCGCTGGCCGCCACCGTTGCAGTACTGCAGGTCGAAGAAGAATGCCTGCATCATGTTCTTGGAGGTCGTGCCGGTGACCAGCTCCACGAAGTAACGGGTCTCTACGGCCGTGGCCTCTTCGATGTTCTTCAGCTGTGCGCCCTCAACGGCGGCCTTCAGGATGGCCTTCGGAGCCGGCATCGGTGCGCCCTTGATCTGCTTGGTCACGTTAGCCGGGAAGGAGGGCAGGAACTGTGCCAGCTTCGGGCTGGTCGGGGTACCACCCGGGATCTTGAAGCCCTTCTGGTCCCATGGCTGGGTAGCTTCCGGGTTCTCCTTGATCCACTTCTTCGCAGCGTCGACCAGCTGGTCAGCCGGGACGATCTCGTCGATCAGGCCGGTCTTCAGTGCGTCCTCTGCACGGAACTGGCGTCCGGTGGTCAGGACCTTCATCAGTGCGTCCTGCAGACCCAGCATGCGAACCACGCGGGTCACACCGCCGCCACCCGGCAGCAGACCCAGGGTGACCTCTGGCAGGCCAACCTTCAGGCCTTTGGCGTCAGAAGCAATGCGGTGGTGGGTAGCCAGTGCGATCTCCAGGCCACCGCCGAGAGCCGCACCGTTGATGGCGGCGACAACCGGCACGCCGAGGGTCTCGATGGCGCGCAGGCCGGCCTTCATGCCGTCGATCTGCTTGGTGATTGCTTCTGCATCTTCCGGGGTGGACTTGATCATCGACTTGATGTCGCCACCTGCGAAGAAGGTCTTCTTTGCAGAGGTGATAACTACGCCCTTGGCCTCGCCGGATTCCACTGCGCCCTGCAGCTTCTCCACGAGCTCGGGCAGCTCGCCCTGGAAGGTGTCGTTCATGGTGTTGACCGGCTGGTTCGGGTCGTCCATGGTGATGGTTACGATGCCGTCGCCATCCTGGTCCCACTTGAACATGCTCATGTGTGATGCTCCTTGTTTTATGTATTGACGCCCTCACGCATCCGTTCGCGGGAGGAAGTCAGAGGAAAATTTTGAGTGTTTCTGGTGCTTTTGGTTTGCGGGAAAGGTCGGTTAGACGCGCTCGATGATCGTGGCCACACCCATGCCAGCTGCGACACAGAGGGTGATCAGGGCGTAGCGGCCGCCGGTGCGGTGCAGCTCGTCGACGGCGGTGCCGGTGATGATCGCGCCGGTTGCACCCAGCGGGTGGCCCATGGCGATGGCGCCACCGGAGACGTTGAGCTTCTCGTCTGGGATGTTCAGCTCGCGCTGTGCACGCAGTACGACGGAGGAGAAAGCCTCATTGATCTCCCAGATGTCGATGTCCTCGGGCTTCAGGCCCGCCTTGGCCAGAGCGGCGCGGGAAGCTGGGGCCGGGGCGGTCAGCATGATGGTCGGCTCCACACCGGAAGTAGCGACGGAGACAACGCGGGCGCGCGGGGTAAGGTCGAAGTCCTTACCGGCCTGCTCGGAACCGATGGCCAGCAGCGCTGCGCCGTCGACGATGCCGGAGGAGTTACCTGCGTGGTGCAGGTGGTTGATGCGCTCCAACTGCGGGTACTTGGTCTGTGCGACAGCGTCGAAACCACCCTGGTCGCCGATCATGGCGAAGGCGGGCTTCAGGCCAGACAGACCCTCGACGGTGGTGCCGGGGCGGATGGTCTCGTCGCGGTCCAGCAGGGTCACGCCGTTCTGATCCTTCACCGGAACGACGGTGCGGTCGAAGCGGCCTTCTTCCCAGGCCTTGGATGCGCGCTCGTGGGATCGAGCTGCGAAGGTGTCCAGATCCTCGCGGGTCAGGCCGTCCAGGCTGGCGATGATGTCAGCGGAGATGCCCTGCGGGATGAAGTCGTTGTAGAAGTTGGAGGCCGGATCCATGGCCAGGGCGCCGCCGTCGGAACCCATTGGGACGCGGGACATGGACTCCACGCCACCGACGAAGACCAGGTCGTCCCAGCCGGAGCGGATCTTCTGGGCACCAAGGTTCACGGCGGTCAGGCCGGAGGCGCAGTAGCGGTTCACCTGGAGGCCGGTGGCGGTGTACGGCAGGCCGGCGTTCAGTGCGGCGGTGCGGGCGATATCCATGCCCTGGTCGCCGACGGGGGTGACACAGCCAGCGATGACGTCACTGATGCGGTTAGGGTCGATGCCCGGGTTGCGCTCAATGATTGCCTCGATCAGACCGGAGAGCAGGTCGACGGGCTTTGCGGTGTGCAGGGAGCCGCCCGGCTTGCCCTTGCCACGCGGGGTGCGGACGGCGTCGTAAATGAATGCCTCTGGGGCGCCAGTGTTACTGGTCATGTCAGTCCTATTTCCTATCGTTCTCGACAGTGATTTGTTAGTGATTTGTACGCGCAAAGCACTAACCTTGTGTCTCACGCCACATTACCCGTTCTTTGGGGAAATAGTTGTAGTCTTATGTCTTTTCTTGCCCCTTTTATGCCCCACGTGGTGCCCCCATTGAGGTGGATCATGGGGGATAGCCGGGGAATCAGCGCTTTTGAAAGACCAATACCAAGTTCGAGACCGCGAACTCGCGTAGCCCCGGAACCCTCACCATCCACCATGCCCACCACGGGTGATACCGCGGGAAAGCGGCCACGAGCTCGGCGGGATCATCCGCGCGGGCGTGCACCTTGCGGCCGTATTCCAAACCATCAGAGGCCGAAACGTTAAACAGGCTTTCGCCCCAACGGTTTTTCGGCGGCTTGCCCATCTTCTGCTCATAGCGCCGGGCTGCGAACTCCCCGCCCACGTAGTGCTGCCATAGGCCGGTTTCGTGCCCGCCGAACGGACCCAACCACACCGTGTAGCTGTAGATCATTACTCCGCCGGGTTTCGTCACCCGTAGCATTTCGTCCGCCATCCGCCACGGATCCGGCACGTGTTCGGCGACATTGGAAGAGTAGGTGATGTCGAAGGCGTCACTAACAAAAGGTAGATCTAGCCCCGAACCCCGCACCGAGGTCTGCAGCTTAATACCTGCGGCGGCCATCTCGCCTACGTCCGGTTCGCAGGTGTAATAATCCGCGCCGGCTTTGTCGAAGGCCACACCGAAGTAGCCGGGTCCGCCGCCAACGTCCAGGATCTTTGCGCCATGCAAAGGCTCCTCAGCTGCACTAGCTGTTAAGCCACGCACGCCGGCGTAAACGTCCCGGATCAACCCGACCGTGTCCGCAGCTAGGTGGCCGTAGAAAATATCCGGGCGAGTTTGCTCGTATTTGAAATCACTCAGCAGGCCAAAAGAACGGCGTAGTGTCGCACGGCGACGAAAGACGCTCAACACTGTGTGCTGCCGGGAGGGGTGGTTATTAAGGCTCATCGAGTGTCCATCTTTTCAGGTTGCTAGGCGATCGTGCGCGCGTTTCGCCAAAGATTCGCCAAAGCCCTCAAAGGTGCTGGCAGGGGTGGATAGAATAGTGTTCATCATGAAAGTACTGCTTCTCTGTTGGCGCGACACGAACCACCCCGAAGGTGGCGGCAGCGAGCGTTACTTGGAGCGAGTCGGGCAGTACCTCGCCGACCAAGGCCACCAGGTAGTTTTCCGCACGGCACACTACTCCGGTGCGTCTCGTTCGGAACAACTGAGCCCCAACTTCCGCTTCTCCCGTGGGGGCGGAAACTTAACGGTCTACTTGCGTGCCCTAGCTGCAATCCTTGCCGCGCGTCGGGGGCGGGGGCCGTTAGCGGATATCGGGCGCCCAGATGTGGTGGTGGATACACAAAACGGTGTGCCTTTCTTCGCCTCCCTCGTAGCGGGCGCGCCCACGGTCGTGCTCACCCACCACTGCCACCGTGAGCAGTGGTCTGTCGCAGGCCCGGTGCTCTCCCGTATCGGGTGGTTTATCGAATCGACTCTCTCGCCATGGATCCACCGCCGTCGCCGTTGGGTCACTGTCTCGGCACCGTCGGCCGAGGAGTTTATCGAGTTGGGTGTGCCTCGCGGCAATATTGAGATTATTCGTAACGGCGTGGATCCGGTTGCTTCCTCTTTGATTCCGGACGCCCCTAACCCCAACTCCGACGATGCCATTGAAGAACCGACGATTCACTTGGTGGCGCTTTCTCGACTGGTGCCCCACAAGCAGATTGAACATGCGCTCGACGCGGTAGCCGCGGTGGCGCGCACCCATCCGAACGTACGCCTGGACGTTATCGGCGACGGGTGGTGGGCCGACCGTCTGCGGGACTATGCCCGCGAGCTGGGCATCGAACCGCTGGTGATCTTCCACGGCTACGTGTCCGAGGAGTTGAAGCACCGAATCCTCAACCGCGCCTCGGTGCACGTAATGCCTTCCCGGAAGGAAGGATGGGGTCTAGCCGTCATTGAGGCCGGGCAACACGGAGTGCCAACCGTGGGTTATGAGTCTTCTGCCGGGCTGCGGGATTCTGTTATTGACGGGGAAACCGGTCTGCTGTGCGATTCGCCAGGTGGGCTGATGAACGCGGTGGAGTTTCTCCTGGACAACCCCGAGAAGCGCCGGGCAATGGGGCGTGCCGCGCAGCGCCGTGCGCGGGAGTTCTCCTGGGAAGCTACCGGAGCTTCATGGGAGAAACTGCTGCGCGAGGAGGCCGAGCACTAGTCTGCCCCTGGATTGTGCGCCATAGCCACAAGCACATTCCCCACATCATGAGCATCCAGTAGAAAGTCATGCCCACGTACAGCGGTGCGCGATCCTGCACAGGGTTGTGCGGAAGTGTCGGACTTTGTACCCGGAAAAGCTCGTAGTTATCGGAGCTTAAGACTCGGCGGATTCCCTTCGAGTTCAGCACCTGCATAGCTTTAGCCATCGCTTCCCCATCGTTGACGGAGTACCAGTCCACCAGCACCCAGCTCACGCCGTTGCGTTTCAGGGTGTTCTTGCCGCTCATAAGGTCAGACAGGATCGCCATGCTGGCCGGGTTGCCGTCGACCACGTGACCATCGACGATCAAAAACCCCGGATCCATCGGCGAGCCCGGCAAGAGCTTCAGCCCAGGAGCCACGTGTGGTCGGTTGTTTCGGGTGCGGTAATTGCCGGGCGGTAGCAGCACAATCTTTCCCTTGGGCGCGCCAGAGATGATGTTGGACATTTGATTCCAAGTATCGGAAAGCTCCACACGCTTCAGCGGGGCCATGTCGGCAGGAAAGGCCGGAATCGTCAGGACACACGCAGCCGCCAGTCCCACGGCCGCCGCCTGAGGCGCCCACTTCGGTGGAGCTGTGGACTTAGGAGAATTTTCCCGTGCACGGCGCGGATCCAGCCGTTCCACGGCGACGGCCAGGAGAAGCACAAAACCGGGGATGGCCAGGCAAACGAACTTGGTTGTATCGCGGAACATGCCCGCACCGGGCACATGGCTAATGGCAAAGCCCATAACATCCACGCCCCAAGGAGTGGCCAGCAGAGGGGGCGTCACTAAGGCAAGAACCGTCAGTACCGCGGCGGCCCGGTAGACGCGCCATAGCTCTTTAAAGCCGAACAACAACACTACGCACAACAGCATGCCGATGACCACAGACATCAAAGTGCGAGAAGGTGGGGAAGCCTCAGCGTTCCACACACCGGAAAGTCCCATGGTGGAGGCGAGGGGGCCTAGAAACGATTCGCCACGGGCGGAGAACAGAGAAGCCGACAGTGCATCGGAGCGGGTCTGCGAAGAATTGGAGATCCACAGTGCCGGCAGCATCCACGGAAGGGAAGCGACAGCGCTCGCAGCCAGACTGCGCAGGCGTTCCCCGCGTGAAGGAGCAAAAACCAGCGCCGTGATTAGTGCCAAGATCAATCCAGTGGGGACAAAACCGCATAGGCAGATCGCGACATAAAGAAGTCCGTGGCGGCGAGCCGAAGATAGATAAGCGATGGCGGGCAGCAACATTCCCGCAGTGGCGACAGTCCATTGCCCTTGCAGAAAACGCTCGATAACAAAGGGGTTCCACACGACGAAAAGTGCCGCCAATAGCTGTGCTGATAGCCGTCCCTCTGCCATCCCCCGCACCATCTTGGCCGCAAAGAAACACCCCATCAAACTTGAGACAATGACAAGCGCGCTGGCGATGAAGGACGCTGGGATAGTCGGGGAAAACAGGGCGAGGATCGCATCCTGCGGTAGGGCACGCGGAGCGCCCTCATTAATCCCCAGGTTGTTGGAGTTATCCGGCAGCGAGTGGGGAACAAACATGTCCCGCAGTAGATAAGCCTTGGTGGGGTCGGGGCGCAGCCCCAACCAAAACGGCCACAGAGTGACTACGGAGACTACAAAAGACCACCCCCGCACGATCAGGCTATCGCGCTTGGCGGTGGTCTTAAGCGACTGCGAATTCACAGTCAATAGTCTAGTAGTTCAGCGGGGGATTATTTGCCTGCCAGGCGGGCTGAACGGTGAGCAATCCAGCCGATAACCAGAAGGATCAGGCCAACTGCGCCTAGAATCCACGGCAGGATGGTGCCCATGAGCTTCATCTTCTTGATGCCGTCGCTGGCCTTGCTCATCTGCTGCTTGCGAGACTCATCGTCCCACGCGCCGGGGAAGTACACGGCGGTGCGGGTCGGATTCTTGATCTCTTCTTCCTTGTTTTCGTAGATGCGCTGAGCGTCCTCGTCGTCCTGTGCGTAGTACTGGAAGACTTCCTCGGAGCCGTTGACGATCACGCCGGTATCCGGCTGCACGCGCAGCACGCGGTGGACGGTGTAGTAGCGGGACATTTCGACCTCAGGGCCGAGGTCTTCCTTCTTGTCGGCGCCTTCTTCGTCCTTCTCGTCGGCGTCCTTCTTTTCGCCGGACTTGTTCTTAATCTCATCCTCGCCCAGGCCCCACACCTTTGCCGGGAACTTCAGGCGCAGCGCAGCCAGGGTGCCCTCGTCACCCTTGGACAGCTCACCATCGGCCTCCAGGCGCTCACGCAGAGCCGGGTACAGCTCGGTTGGGGGAACGGTCTGCTCGAAGCGGTAGACCTTCTCGCCATCCTGCTCCTCCTCGCCGACGTAGTCGATCGGCTGGGTCTTTAGGATCTGCATGTCGAAGTAGTCGTAGGACTTACGGTCAGTGCCCATCGGGAACTGGTAGGTGATACCGGGGCGGGTAAACGGCGCCACGGAGGTCTCAACCTCTTCGTCCTCGCCCTTCTTCGCCGCTGCATCCAGCGCTGGTGCGTTCAGCTCCACCGAGGACGTCGGGTCTGGCACAGGCATCTGGGTCTTGCGATCCAGGGTGACGTGGTCGATGGAGGCGCTAATCAGGTTCTTCGGCTCCTTCCTGTCCGTACGGAACAAAGTCTGGCCGGCCTCGAATGTCACGACCTTATCGTCCGAGGGCTCCTGTGCGGTCGTAAAACGCTGGGACTGCATCTCGAGCCCCTTGTTGATAAAGCACTTGACCTGCGGATTGTCGCCCTTGCACTCGGGCTTGTCCTTGTTGTCGCCGACCGGCTTGCCGGAAGCTAGTGCGCCGGAATCCAGCAGATTACCTTCGGTCTTTGGGGTGCCCGTGGTGGACACGAGGTCCAGTGGCAGCACCTTGCCCTTCGGAACGACATAAGTGGGCAGTGCAATGGCAAAGACCAGCAATGCCACGCCGAGCACGATCGCTACGGAGGAGAGGATTCTCTTCATAGGATGGTTTTTCCTGACTCTATTTGTCTGCTTTTATCCGGACCACTGGCCGGAGGAACAAGATTCTGATGTGACTGTAGTTAGCCTGTGAAGCTTCCAATACTTTAGCCAATCAAAACTAGATACTTCGTAGATTTAA
The DNA here is from genome assembly GCF_056393505.1 of Corynebacterium sp. TUM25015. Lineage (NCBI taxonomy): Bacteria > Bacillati > Actinomycetota > Actinomycetes > Mycobacteriales > Corynebacteriaceae > Corynebacterium > Corynebacterium sp. TUM25015. The sequence goes on from NZ_CM150783.1 coordinate 838,692, forward strand.
AATATTTTTCCAGAAAAGTCTTGTTTGCAGCTTCCGCCTGCAGTTTTGTTCTATACAGTCCACCCGGTCGGTTATGCTGATCCCGATGAGCCCAAAGAAAGTATCCGCCCGACCCGCGCCTTTCCTCCCCGCGTTGGAAGGTCTGCGCGCGATTGCCTGCTCCGGCATCATCATCACCCACGTCGCGTTCCAGACGGGCGCGGATACCGGCAACCTCCTTAACCGCATGATGGCACGCACGGATTTCTTCGTCCCAGTGTTCTTCGCCCTCTCCGGTTTCCTACTGTGGCGCCGTCACCGGGCGGATTTCTCATTGTCGACCTCGCACGACAATCTGATGACTCTCGCGGGCTACTACGTCAAGCGTCTCGGGCGCATCTTCCCCGCCTATCTGGTTACCGTCGCCATAGTTCTGCTGTTCTTCCCGGTAGCGGGTGCACCAACGGTATGGCAGATGCTATCCAACATCACCATGACGCAAATCTACGTCGACGGTGGTCTCATCGGTGGGCTGACTCACCTATGGAGCCTGTGCGTAGAAATGGCCTTTTACCTCGTTCTCCCGTTAATCGGTGTGGCGTGGGGGCGTCAAGAACGAAAATGGCGTATCGCGTGGATCGTCGGGGTGGCGGCGGCAAGCTTTGGCTGGGCTTTTATCCCCGCATTCGCCGACGCGCCGGAGCCGGGAGGGCTTAATCCACACATCATGCCACCTGCATTTACTGCGTGGTTCGGGGTGGGATTGCTCGGTGCAGAGCTGGAGTCGATCGTGCAGGATCGCGCCTACGCACTGACGGGTAAGCAAGGTGCCGAGGGTATTGACGCCCGTTACCAGTTGCCGGTGGTTCGAGCTATCGCGAAGTTTCGCTGGGTGTTTTGGCTCCTGGCTGTGGGGGCGCTGGCGGTCGCAGCTTCGGATGGACCGGAAGGGCTTACACACGCGGCGCCGGCGGAGTTCGCCCGCCGGACGCTGTATGGGTTGGTGTTTGCGGCCTCGCTGATCGTGCCCTATACGTTGGCGCCAAGATCCAAGTTCCTGGAGTCCGCGCTGATGCAGGCACTGGGGCGTTGGTCCTATGCGATCTTCCTGTGGCACATGTCGCTGCTTTCTATTGTGTTCCCACTGTTGGGCGTGAACCTTTTTAGCGGGCACACGGCGCTGGTACTGGTGGCGACGTTCGTGTTGAGCGTGCCGGTGGCCGCGCTGAGCTACTCCGTGGTGGAGGAGCCTGCGCGCCGGGCGATTAACTCTTGGTGGCGTTCGGTGCGCGCAGACCGGAACGACCGGGCGAGTACCGAGCCGACTACGACCAGCAACACGACGGCCAGTGCGCCGTTAACAACGAACCCACCTGCGTAGTAGTTTCCGCTGCCCCAGTTGCCGCGCACACACAGCAGCAAGGCGAGGAATGCCGCTGCGCCAGCGACAACCTTGGCCGCGCGGATAGCCCGGCGCACTCGTGGAGAATGCTGCGCAGGCTCCTCGTTTGCCACCAGTTCCGGGCGCGGCAGTCCGCGTGTCCGTCGTGCGACGAAAATGCATAGCCCCACCAGGACCAACGCTGCGACTAGTCCGATAGCCAGCCAGGCGCGGTACAGTCCCGTGCCTTCGAAGTGGATCTTTACCAGCCCGGAGGCGCCCTCCGGGACGATCCACCCCTGCTGCCAACCGTTGACGGTGATAGGTGTCAGCTGAATACTTTCGCCTTCGTTCTCCAGGGTGGCGATCCGTCCGGGGTTTGCTTGCGAGGGGCTGAATAGTACGCGCTTCTTGTCCGCAGGTTCCAGGCGAGTGCCTTGCTGCAGGGGCTGGGCCGCCGGTGTTTCCCGCACTGCTGCGGCGAACAGCGGCTCGGCAACTGTCAGCGCCGACCAGCGTGCGGTGGTGGAGAGGATGTGCTTGCCCGCTGTGAGGTTGAGCGTGTCTCCGCAGAAGTAGTCTTGCCCGTCGATCGTTACCGGCGCACCCTTCTTTCCGTCAGCTGTGCATTCGGAGGAGTGGACAACAACCGGCAGTTCGCCGGTACCATTGCCAACGGTTTTGGGAATCTCAAAGCCACGCAGCATCACGGATTCATTGATCTCTTGGCCAAAAACCCACCGGTTTAGCGTCGACTTGTTATCGCTTTCCCCGGCAGCAGGCACAGCAGGCACAGTGGGTACTCGCCGCGGGGTCACGTCCTCATCGCCGTCGGCCAGTACCTTTGCCTCGGCGATGCCGAAGTCACCGAAGGCGCCCACAATCGTTACGCGGATCGAATCTGCGCGCCCCGCGGGCACCTTGACCTTGTTCGTTTCGCCGGGCTTGAGGGTAGCGCTGGTGCCCGAAACCGTCTTGCCCTGCAGATATGTTGTCACCTGCACGCGTGCGGGCCGCCCCTGAATGTCTAGGTGCAACCCAAGCTTGTTGTGTGCGTCGCCCACCCGGAACTCGATGTACTGTCCGGCAACGTTGCCGACCGTCGGCCGCCACGCGGTGCGCTGTGAGCCATCCACTGCGGAGGTTGCCGACGAATACGTTTCCGCACCGCCGAAGCCCGTTGGGTCTGCTGCGGTTGATGAAACACGTACCTCGCCCTGGGTCTCCACATGCGTCATTTCCTCCGGAGACAGCGGACGCCCATCGGCATCGCGCACTGGGTAATCCCGCACCGGATTGAGTACTTGGCTGGGATCGTCGAGGCTGCGGATCTCACTGTCGGCGCCCACCACGTTGCCGTAGTTATGTTCACGCAGCGCAGGCGTGTCGGTTACCGTTTGTGCCGGTACCCCTAGGTCTTTTCCTTGGGACGCCCCCACGCGCGTCCGCGGCACGCCTTGCCGGCCTAAGGCAGCGTCCGCTGCCGCCAGGCGGGGAAGGGCCTCGGGGCTGGCATGGGCGACGTCGATGCGTTCGGCGTCGATAATCCGCAGATCACCCGCGGTGCCGTCGGTGCCATCTGTAACACCGCCGTCGACGCGATAGATCCGCACCTGGTCGTCGCCGAAGGAGGCGACTTCCTCGAATCCGCCCGATCGGTCGAGGGTGCGCTGAACCCGCTTGGCGCCCGGCGTATCGGCAGCGGTGGTGAGGTCGTAGCGCAGCAGCAGATAGCCCACGCCTTGTTGCCACAACGTAGGGGCGAGGGTGGGGATGGCTGTGCCGGAATCGAGTTCGCGCTGGAGTCCGTCCAACCCACGGATGGCCTCGGGCTGCACTAGTGGCACGGAATCGCGCACGACCCACGGCACGTCCAGTAGTGGCTGAGCGGGTTCGTCGCGGGTGTTTCCCCAGGTCTGTCGACCAAATCGAGCCTCGGGGAGGATCATAGTGCGGGCAGGGGTATGGGAATCCCCGGCTTCCTTCTTGACCTCGGAGTTCAACCAGTCGGCGGCTTGGGTCCAATAGTCAGGAATCTGGCGGTAGGCATCGGCGGCAGCGATGCGCCCACTCCAGCCCGTGGCGGTGACCACGGCGATCAATAGGCTTATGGCGATGGCGCGGGGAACCTCCGGGTACTTTTCCGGGTTGCGCCACCGTGCCCAGCGCTCGCGGCTAAGTCCCGGCCAGGGAAGGCGTGCAAGGCCGTGGGCGATACCGACCACCAGTGCGAGTCGCACTAGTGGATCGAATTTGTGCAGGTTGCGCAGCGGGGCGCCCGCACCGTCGAGAAATATGCGACCCCACACGGAGAGCGGAGAGATCGGGGCTGTGGCGAACACCATTGCACCGATTCCCACTAACAGAATCGCCAGCCAGCGACGGGCGAAGGGAAGGTTCGGGCGGGTAAGCCCCCACAGGCTCAGAAAGGCGACCAATAGGGTTCCGGCGATGAAGACCGGTTCGCCGACCAGCGCGTAGCCACCCTGACGCTCGGCGGAGAGGAAAGGGGTCCAGCTGGTGGTGCCACGCAGAATCTCGGCGAGGTTCATCCAATTGGTCGTCAGCGAGGCTGACTCGATGTAATCCGTGAACGGCGGCGAGTATTTCCCCAGCAGCAGGAGTGGACCGATCCACCAGAATGTGGCGAGCAACCCGGCGGGAACCCACCACAGTGCGAAGTAGAGACCCACCCGTGGACGGCGTAGGCACATGCCGAGCCAGAAAATCACTGCGGGCAGGATGGCCACAACTGTAGCGACGGCATTCACTGCGCCGAGGAAGAGTACGGCCAGCGCGCTGAGGAGGGCGTATTTTGCGAGGTAGGTGCGTGAGCGCCGGTCGGGCCAACCTCGTCCACTTCGCGCTATGAGGGCGGCGCTCGCTACCGGCAACAACACCCAGGGCACAAGTGCGCACACCCACGCCTCGGAGCTAATAGCCCCCAACGTGGTGAGAATGCGTGGAGATAGTGCAAAGAGGATGCCGGCGATCACCCGCGAGCTGCGGCTACCGATCTGGAGCCGTTGCAGCAGCAGGACAGTGCCAGCGAAAGCGAGCGTAAGTAGCAGCCCCCACCACAAGCGTTGCGTTATCCAATCGGGCAAGAAGGAAAAGACTGCGAAGAATAGGCCGTGGGGGAACAGGTATCCGTAGGCCTGGTTCTGCAATTGCCCCAGGGGGAAAGTATCCGTCCAGGGGTACAGCGCTTGGCGTAGAAAGCCCCAAGGATCGGCCGTTAGATCCAGTTTTGTATCGGCTGAAATCAGCCCGGGGGACTGTAGGAACGCGAAAAGAAACCACGCAAGGGCACTAAGAGCCCATGCGTGGCGAGAAAGGGGACGGTGCGCCGAACTTGGCACGTGGGTGGTGCGCCTTATTCTGCGCGGCCGCCGTACTGGACTGCGCCCAGGAAGGCATTGTCCTGGTTCACGGCGATCTGCTCATCGGTGGGGAGTTCAGTGGTGTCGGCCATTGCGCCAGCACCGAAGGTTGCGGCGCCGCCCAGAACCAGGCCTGCGACTGCGGAGGCGACCAGGGCGCCCAGGCCGCGACGGGTGGAGGCGGTTTCGTTAGCCATGTGATTTCCTGTTCCTAGTGGGACTGTTGTGGTTTTAGCGTACTAGCTTCTTGTTGATCGTACCCAATGAAACACGTCACAAACATTCGTTTGCGAAAACTAGTCCTCATCTTCAATGGGTGGGACAATCAAAACGGGGCGACCAGCGTTTTTAATGATGCTGTCCGACACGCTGGACTGTAGGAAAGACTTCCAACCGGAGAGGGCGCGAGTGCCCGTCACGATCAGATCCACGTCCAGTTCATCAGCTGCGTCAACAATGGCGCTCCAAATAGCCGTTCCGGACTCTACCAGAAAGGGTTCGGTAACAAAACCATGGGAGTTAGCCAACTCCACGCCCTCGTTACAAATGTTGACGGCCTCAGCGTAAGCCGGATCATCATCCTCTGGATGCTCGCCGGTCTCGTTGGACCAGTCGTGCTGCATCATGCCACTCATGCCCGCCGCACGTGCCGCCTGGCGGTGGATAGGCTCCCAGACCGTCAGGATGTAGGCGTTCTTCGCCGACAGGAAGCGCCCGGCGTGCTCCACAGCTCCGCGGGCCTCGGCGGAGCCGTCATAGGCGATGAGTACGGTATCGCCGCTCGCGTCAAAGGTTTTGTGCTGTGTTTGCTGCGCTTGTTCTGTCTGCTGTGCTTGTTCGGTCATGTTGCTCGCTCCTTGATATGCGCCCTTCGATTGGTGCGCTACACGTTGCGTTTGTTACTACGTTAATACTATGCCCCGTAGACATGTAGCCATTGGCGCCGTTGCTTGCGCTCTTCTTGTTGCCTCAAGCGCTTGTTCCTCTTCGACGCCCACTGACCAGCCCACCGCATCCTCCACCTCTGCCAGCACGTCCGCTGCCTCCTCTTCCGCGGGCTCTCCGCCGACCGGCAGTACTGCCGCCGAGGCGGAGAACCAAAAGGCTTGCACCCAGGTGGAGAACAAGGCCCCGAGGGACATGGCTGGCCGAATGCTGGCTGTGGGCGTCACTAGCTACGAATCTGCAGAACAAGCCATCGACGAAGGCGTGCGCCACCTTTTTATCGGCTCGCAGACTGATCGCTCAATCCTCAATGGCCAAGGTGATCCCGCGCGTAGCCTGGCAGCGCTGGAGAAGCGCGCGGGTGAACCGCTGACGGTGAGTGTGGATGAGGAAGGAGGGCTGGTGCAACGCCTATCCGAGATTATCGGCGAACTCCCCAGTGCCAAGGAGATGGCGGAGACGATGAGCCCCGACCAAGTGCGCGACCTTATGGCCGAACATGGCAAGAAGATCCGCGACCTGGGCATTACCGTGGATTTCGCGCCAGTGGTGGACTTGGCTGGCGGGCAGAATGTCTCTGACAATGCGATCGGTTCCCGTTCCTTCAGTGCCGATCCGAAGATTGCCGCGGACTACGCACGGGCCTACTCGGAGGGGTTGCAGGAGGCCGGTGTGACTCCTGTCCTGAAGCACTTCCCAGGACATGGTCACGCGACGGGAGATTCGCACATGGGTGCGGTGACCACTCCGCCCCTGGAGCAGATGCAAGCTAAAGATCTGCTACCTTTCCGGGAGCTGATCGACGTTGACGGAATGGCCGTCATGGTTGGCCATGTACAGGTTCCGGGACTCGGCGAGGGGCTGCCGTCGTCCGTGAACCCTGCCGCGTACAAGCTGCTGCGAGATGGCGGCTACGGGCCGCAGCATGACGCCGCAGGTTACAATGGCGTGATTTATACCGATGACCTGACCGGAATGAAAGCTGTGACGGATCGCTACCCCGGTCCCGAGGCAGCTGTTGCCGCGCTGGCAGCCGGTGCGGATGTGGCATTGGCGGCGGCGGGTGCGGTGGAGATCCCCGATGTGGTGGAAGCCATCCGCAAGGCGATTGACGATGGGCGGATTCCGGAAGAGCATGTGCGCGATTCTGTGAATCGCACGTGTAATCCGCGATAAAAGAATTCCCTGATCGGGGGCATTCACGATAGACTTACCTGCGTGAATTCTCAGGATCAGACGAGCAAAGGTCGCCCACACGGCCAGCACCGTGCGCAGGTGGGGGACGGGAACCGTCCCGTCAAGCCCCGCAAGCGGCGAGGCATTCCGTGGTGGGCTTGGTTCTTTATCGGCTTGATCGGTTTGGGGGGCATCCTCTACGGCGTAGATCTGGCCATGAGTGAAGGCAAGGTTCCCCGGGGCGTAACCGTCGGTGGTGTAGACATCAGTGGCGTGGATAAATCCCAGGCTGAACAGCGCCTACGTAACGACCTGGGGGAGTGTACCCGACAGCCGGTCACTGTTCTGGCGGGCAATATGAGTACCAAGCTTGAGCCCACACAGTCCGGCATGCAGGTGGATTGGGGTGCCACGGTGGATCAGGCAGGGCAGCAGCCGCTGAACCCTATTACGCGTATCCGCTCGTTCTTTGAGACCCGTGAGGTGGGCATTATCTCGAAGATTACGGACGAGAATCTCAACCGCTCCCTGAACCGCGTCGAAAGGGAACTAACCCGCGACCCACAGAATGCTGAGCTTTCCGTTAATACCGAGGGCAAAGCTGACATTAAGGAAGACAAGCCGGGGCAGACCGTGGATCGAGAGCTGCTAAGTTCCGAGGTGCGAGACAACTGGCTGAACACTGATGGTCGCGTGAACGTGGAGGCGACCATCACGCCGGCTGATGCTGATAAGGACGCAGCCGAGCGGGCAGCCAAGCAGTACGTGGTGCCCGCGACGGCGAAGAAGTTGGTGTTCCATGGCCGGGAAAAGGTCGATGGTGTAATCACCCCACAGAACTGGCATGACATTTTGACCTTCAAGGTGGAAGGCGGTGAGTTCATGCCGCAGTGGAATACCGAGAAGGTGCAGGAGATCCTAGGCGAACAGCTTTCCAGCACTGAGGTGGAATATCGGGACGCTAGCTTCGAGTTCCACGGCGACGATATCGAGGTGGTGCCGTCCAAGGACGGTGTGGCTATTCAGTGGAAGGAAACGCTTGGCGACTTCCAGGCCAAGGCTCTGGATAAGAAGAAGCGCGATCATCAGGTTCTCTACGAAGAGAAGAAGGCAAAGTACACCACCGCACAGGCCAAGAAGGCACACTTTGACGATGTCGTCGGCACCTTTACTACTGGTGGCTTCAGCGGTCCGTCGGGTACCAATATTCGCCGTGTAGCGGAGATGGTGGACGGCGCCATCGTTCTGCCGGGCGAGACATTCTCTCTGAACGGGCACACGGGCCCACGTGGTACGGAGCAGGGCTTTGTGGAGTCCGGCATCATTATTGACGGTCACGCCGGCAAGGCTGTGGGCGGTGGCATTTCGCAGTTTGCGACCACACTGTATAACGCTTCTTACTTCGCGGGTATGGAAGACGTCGCTCACACTCCGCACTCGTATTACATTTCCCGCTATCCGGCTGGTCGCGAGGCCACGGTGTACGAGGGTGCGATCGACCTGAAGTTTAAGAATCCATTTGATACCCCTGTGCGCATTAGGACGCGTGTGAGTGATGGCGACGTCACCGTGGAGCTACGTGGTGTGAAGCAGGTGGATGTGGAATCCATCCCGGGTGAGCGGACAAATCCGACCTCGCCTAAAAAGATTGAGCTCGATGGCGATGAATGCTCGCCATCCTCGGGTGCTCCGGGCTTTACCACTACCGATACGCGCGTGGTAAAGGATCTGAAGGGCAAGGAACTATCCCGCGAAACCCAGCGCACGGTCTACGATCCCCAGCCGATCGTGAGCTGTAAGTAAGAGCCTAAGCCTCCGGCGGCTCTGGGGGCGGGCCTACGGAGAACTGCAGGCATGCGAAAAGGGGGCGGGAACGAAATATCGTTCCCGCCCCCTCGGCTATCGAAGCCCAGAGCTTGGAGCTCTAAAGGGTCTTAGATGATGATGCCCTGGTTCTTCAGGTAGTTGCCGATAGCAATGCCAACGCTAGCGATAGCGCCAGCAATAGCGGTGAAGGTCAGGGTCTTGGTCAGGATCCACCAGCCGGGCTGGTTGTCGATCTGCTCCTTACCCCACAGGTTAGCGCCGTGAACCTTGTCGCCGGTGTTCAGAGCCTCGCCGACGTTCTTATTAGCCTCAGCGGAGGAGCCGTAGATCGGGGACAGGTTCTGGTGACCCTCAGCGGAAGCAACAGCGGTGCTGCCCAGTGCAACGGAGGAAGCGGTGGCGATGGCCAGAGCGGCCTTGCGGAAGTTCTTCATGTTAGAATCCTTTTTCCTTGAAATCGTGTGATGAAAGAGAATTGCAGCTCTGGAATTAGCCCAGGAAGCCGTTGTACTTCAGGAAGTTGTAGGCCGGAGCAACGACCAGGCCCAGGACGGAAGCAGCTGCAGCAGCGATGCCGCCACCGACGAAGATCTTGGCCCACAGAGGAAGGGCGCTGTTCTTGTCCTCGCCGTCGTACTTCGGGTTCAGCCAGTTACCGACCTGGTCACCGGTGAAGTCCTGACCCCAGCCGAGCTTGTCCTTCAGGTCGGAGGAGCCGGTAGCGGGTGGGTTCTGGCCCTCGTTGTTCTGAGCAGAAGCAACGGAAACGCCGGAGATGGCAACGGTGGTAGCGGTAGCAACAGCCAGAGCTGCGTTGCGGAACTTACGCATCTGAAATGCCTTTCTGAAAGTGTGAGCGGTTCGAAGTCTAGGACTTCACTCAAGCTCCCCCGGGGCTCCTTGTTGTTCACTTCTTCTTTCATAAGAGAATCTCACAACTAAGCTGGAGAAACGCTGATAAGCCCTAACAAAGATAAACCTTAACAGGGATTTGAAGCTTTTGGAAAACTGGGAGGGAACATTCGGTGTGATTTGGGTCATCTAAATCGTTTACGCGCTGAAGTGGGATAGCTTTCCCTCTTATATGCCCAGCTATACGGATATATCTATCAATAATCAGCGTGTCGCCTTGACTCCCGGATGGGGGTGCTGTTTCGGGGGGGTGACGATATTTTTGAGCGTTCGGCACCTTACCGGGATTGATGATGTGCATACCTGACGCTCAGATTGGGCTTAGGAGTGCTCAAACGCAGTTAACCTAACGCTGCTAACAAGATCATCTGAAGGTTACTTCCCGTTTACCTAGCAATTGTAAATTTGCCTGCTATGCGTATGACAGTGTTTGGAACGGGATATCTTGGCGCAACCCACGCCGCCTGCATGGCCGAAATGGGCCACGATGTGCTCGGAGTCGATGTCGACCCGGACAAAATCCAGGCTCTTTCGGAAGGGCGCGTACCTTTTTTTGAACCGGGACTGCCAGAAATCCTCACCCGCAACATTGAGGCTGGTCGCCTGCGCTTCACTACTGACTACGCAGAAGCAGCTGAGTTTGCCGACGTGCACTTCATCGGAGTGGGTACCCCACAGCGCAAAGGTTCCTATGCTGCAGACACCACCTATGTAAATGCAGTCATCGAGACCCTCGCACCGCTAGTCAAGGGGCAGCACACAGTATTCGGCAAGTCCACCGTGCCTGTCGGCACTGCGCACGAGTTGCAGCTGAAGGCCAATGAAATAACGGCGGCGTCAGCAAACAATGCGCACATTGCTATTGCCTGGAACCCTGAGTTCCTCCGCGAAGGCCATGCTGTGAAAGACACATTGCACCCTGACCGCATCGTCCTAGGCCTCGGCGGGGATAGCTCCAACAGTGAAGACCAAGCAGGACAACAGCGGGTTGAAGACCTCGCACGGGAGATCTACGCCCCCGCACTCGACGAGGGAACCCCGTTCCTCGTCATGGATTTGCCGACCGCCGAGCTGGTTAAGGTATCGGCCAATGCATTCCTAGCCACCAAGATTTCCTTTATCAATGCCGTCTCCGAGCTCTGCGAAATTGTCGGCGCGGACGTTACTGCGCTCGCCGACGCAATCGGCATGGATGATCGCATCGGCCGCAAGTTCCTCGGCGCAGGCCTGGGCTTCGGCGGCGGTTGCTTGCCAAAAGACATCCGCGCGTTCATGGCTCGCGCAGGTGAACTCGGCGCCGACCAAGCACTGACGTTCCTTCGTGAGGTGGACGCCATTAATATGCGTCGCCGCGAGAAAACAGTAGAGCTGGCGCGCGAGACGCTGGGCGGTTCCCTGATTGGTCGGAACGTTACGGTTCTGGGTGCAGCATTCAAACCCAACAGTGACGACGTGCGTGATTCCCCAGCGCTATCTGTAGCAGGTTCGCTCTCCCTGAGTGGTGCGAATGTGACCGTGTATGACCCGCAGGGTATGGAGAACGCTGCGAAGATCTTCCCCACGCTCAACTACGCGCCCGATGTGGAGGAAGCGCTGCGTGGTGCGGAAATCGTCATTGTGGCGACGGAGTGGAAGCAGTTCCAAGAGCTCGATCCAGTGGCTGCCCGTGCGCTGGTGGCAGGGGAACACCCCGTCGTGCTGGATGGACGCAACTGCCTGCCCCGCAAGACCTGGGAGGCCGCGGGGTGGAAATTCCTGGCGTTAGGCCGGGGCTAACTCCACACCCGCTAGGCTATAGAGCGTGTTACTTTCAGACCGAGACATCCGCGCCGCCATTGAATCCGGCGAGCTGAAGATCGACCCTCACGACGACAAGATGGTTCAGCCATCAAGCATCGACGTGCGCCTCGACGGCCTGTTCCGCGTGTTCAATAACTCCAAATACACGCACATCGATCCGAAGCAGCCACAGGAAGAGCTCACCACCCTGGTGGAAGTCCCCGACAATGAGGCTTTCATTCTGCACCCCGGCGAGTTCGTCCTCGGCGCCACCTTGGAATGCTTCAGCATTCCCGCACACCTTGCTGGGCGCCTGGAAGGCAAGTCCTCCCTCGGTCGCCTCGGGCTACTTACGCACTCCACTGCGGGCTTTATCGACCCGGGCTTTAACGGGCACATCACCCTGGAACTTTCCAATACGGCCAACCTGCCCATCGCCCTTTACCCGGGCATGAAGATTGGGCAGCTGGCGCTCTTCGCCATGACTAGCCCGGCGGAATCCCCCTATGGTAGTGGCGCCTTGGGCTCCAAGTACCAGGGGCAGCGCGGCCCGACCCCCTCGAAGGCCTACCTGAATTTCCAAAAGTAACTGGGGCGCAGGTGGCGTCAATAAAAAGGCGCCCCAGAAGGGCGCCAGCCTGTAACAGCTACTGCCGGTAGCTAGCCAAGAAGTTACCCAAGCGCTCGATCGCCGCGCGCAGGTCACTGGCCCACGGCAGCGTCACCACACGGAAGTGATCCGGGGTAGGCCAGTTGAAGCCCGTACCCTGCACCAAATGGATCTTCTCGGAGCGTAGAAGATCGAACATGAACTTCTCGTCGTCGTGAATCTCGTGCACATTCGGATCCAGGCGCGGGAAAGCATATAGCGCGCCCATTGGCTTCACACAGCTCACACCCGGGATCTCATTCAAGGCTTCGAAGGCCGCATTACGCTGCTCCAACAGGCGGCCACCCGGCAGCACCAGATCGTCGATCGACTGGCGACCAGAAATCGCAACCTGGATCGCATGCTGCGCCGGCACGTTCGGGCACAGGCGTGTGCCAGCCAGGACATTCACGCCCTCGATAAAGCCCTTTGCATGCCCCTTCGGGCCCGTAATAACCATCCAGCCGGAGCGGTAGCCCGCCACGCGGTAGGCCTTGGAGAGACCGTTGTAGGTGATGCACAGCAGATCCGGGCACAGTGATGCGACGTTGATGTGCTGGGCGTCGTCATAAAGAATCTTGTCGTAAATCTCGTCGGCCAGAATCAACAGCGAATGCTCGCGGGCCACATCCACGATCTGCTGCAGGATCTCGCGAGAGTACACAGCACCCGTAGGGTTGTTCGGGTTGATGACCACAATGGCCTTCGTGCGCTCCGTGACCTTCGCCTTGATGTCCTCGATGGAGGGCATCCAGTCGTTTTCCTCGTCGCATAGGTAGTGCACGGGGCGGCCGCCGGAAAGTGACGTGGAGGCAGTCCACAGTGGATAGTCGGGGGAGGGGATCAGAACCTCGTCGCCATCGTTCAACAGCGCCTGCATTGTCATGGTGATTAGTTCGGATACACCGTTGCCCAGGTAAACGTCTTCGACGTCGAACTGGGGGAAGCCTGGGATGACCTCGTAGCGGGAAACGATGGCGCGCCGGGCGCTAATGATGCCCTTTGACGTGGAGTAGCCCTGCGCCGTCGGCAGCGCGGCGATCATGTCGCGCATGATCACATCCGGCGCCTCGAAGCCAAACACCGCGGGGTTGCCCGTGTTGAGCTTCAGGATGCGGTGCCCGTCGGCCTCCATCCGCTCCGCCTCGGTGTTCACCGGGCCGCGGATTTCGTAGAGGACGTTTTGCAGCTTCGTCGATTGGTCCAACGTGCGCAGTTCGCTTGGGCGTTTGGGTCTACTCATTCTCTCCATTGTGCCATTGTGACTGCTGTTTTTATAGTTTTTTGACGACGCCACCCTGCGTATGCGCGACCGCGCGTATGTCTATCGGGGCGGCACACTACTCTTCGGCAGCGTCTGCGTCGGAATCGCTGTCAGTGCCAGTGTCGCCGGCGCCGGTGTTGGGGGAGCTATTGCCGTTGCCCGTGCCACCACCTGTGTTACCGCCGACGGCGCCTCCAACGCGGGGGCGGGGGCTTGAGCTATTGTTGCCGCGATTGCCTCTCGGAGAGGGGCGGTTGTCTCCGCCGCGGGACGGAGTAGAGGGTTTGGGGCTGGTAGATGGCTTCTCTGTTTCGGATTCCGTGGAAGTCGCTTCTGTCTGCTGCGGTTCCTGTGGTGTGTAGCCGTAGTCCTGGTACCCATTGCCGTAGCCCGATCCGTAGCCGGATCCCGCGTCGGGGGTTGGCTTCGTATCGTCGTCATCGTACTTGCCGCTGGTGGTGGGCTTCGGGTACGAGGGTTTCAGCTGTTCGGTGTTGCTGATGCTGCCGGGAGTGCCCGTCTCCGTGGATCGCATGGAGGTGTAGGCGCCGATGGCAACAATGATTGTTGCGATCAGGCCGAGAGTAAGAACCCAAGCCCAGAACGGCATGATCCCAAAGAACTTCCGAAAACCCGACTTTGGCTTTTCTTCTTCGGGTTCCTCTTGAGACTCAGGATTTTCCGCGGGTTCAGTCGGCTTGCTGTTCGGAGCGTCTGCATCGTTAGTGCCGTTAGTGTCGTTACTGCCGTTACCGTCGTTGCTGACTTTCATAACAGAGGTTTCCTCAGCGTCGCTTACAGACTTCCCCGAGGTGAGGGGAGCGTTCTTGTCAGTCGAATCAGCGTCAGTCATGGAAAACCTACCTCTATCTTTAGGCGTGAGGCCTCTCTATGAGAATTCATTCTAGGGCACCATACGCGTGCGGTACATTCCCGGGCTGGACGGGGGCCGATTGCCGCTGCTCCCGCTTCCGGGTGCTTGCCTTAAACTTGCGGCATGACCGACGCTTCCACTAGTAACTCGATCGACGCTTTCAATGACAGTCTGATTGATTTCGACCAGTCTGCGGATGCCGTCGCCCCGTTGTTGTTGGGCGGCATTTTGCGTTTGGGGCAGGTGGCCATTCGGATCACGGAGGTAGAGGCCTACCTTGGGGAAACCGATCCTGCATCGCACGCTTTTAAGGGGCCCACTCCGCGCTGCATGACGATGTTCGGTCCTTCGTCTCACTTGTATGTGTATGCGAGTTATGGCATTCACCGCGCCGGGAACTTAGTGTGCAGTCCTGATGGACATGCGGGCGGAGTGCTTCTGCGTGGTGGGGAAGTCATCGATGGTTACGAGGTTGCTCGTCGGCGCCGGGGATCTAAGGTTCTCGACGCCGCGTTGGCCCGCGGTCCAGGAAACCTCGGCCAGGCGATGGGGTTCGACCTCGAGCTGAACGGGGCTGAAGTTCGACAAGGCAAAACCTCTAATCCATCCCGTCTGCCTGTCCTTCACTTTCAGCGCGCAAGCGAATCAGTGGACTTCGTGGCGGGAAAGCGTATCGGCATCAGCAAGAATGTCGATGCACCGCTGCGCTTTTGGATCCCAGGAGATCCCACGGTCAGTACCCCACGAGGTCGCCCAAGGGTATAGCGCGTGGCACTTCACGGGTGATCCGGAGTAGTCCGAACCTCACAGACGCAAACAACCGCACCTGCTCTTGCTGAGCAGATGCGGCTGTTGTTACCGGGAAATTCTTCCCGACTTCAGGCTTTAGACCTTAGGCGTTGGGGGCTCCCGGAGCGCCTGGCGCACCTGGTGCACCTGGGACGGTTGGCGTGATCTTGATGACGCCACCTTCCGTCTTTGCCTGAGGCTGCTCCTGATCCTTAGCAGGAGCGTTGTCCTCGGCTGGTGCCTCTGGTGCAGGTTGTGCTTCCGGCTCTGCAGGTGCTTCCGGCTCAGCGGGAGTCTCTGTCTCGGCTGGAGCCTCAGGTTCTGCAGGCGCCTCGTTCGCTGCAGGAGCAGCCGGTGCCGCAGCAGTGGTCGGTGCTGGTGCACCTGGAGCGCCTGGCGCGCCAGGGGTCATCGCACCTAGCTTGATGACGCCACCTTCAGTGCTGGCTTCCGACTGTGCTGGTGCCGGAGCTGCTGGTGCCTGTGCTTGTGGAGCTTCGGCCTCAGCAGATGCGGTCTCGGTGTCTGCCTGGTTCTGCGCTGGTGCTGCTGGTGCCGATGGGGTCGCTGGCGCCGGAGCAGAGGGAGCTGCGGGAGCTCCTGGTGCCGCCGGTGCGGTTGCGCCGAGCTTGATCTTGCCATCAGAAGTCGTTTCAGCTGCTGCTGGCTCTTCCTTAGCAGGAGCGGACGGAGCTGCCGGAGCACCTGGAGCGCCCGGAGCAGATGGTGCAGAAGGAGCACCAGCGGACGGAGCCTTTGGAGCACCCGGTGCAGCAGGTGCGCCCGGAGCAGATGGTGCGCCAGCGGATGGAGCTGCCGGAGCACCTGGAGCGGACGGAGCAGCAGGAGCGCCAGCGGACGGAGCCTTTGGAGCGCCCGGAGCACCCGGTGCAACAGGAGCGCCCGGAGCACTCGGTGCTGCAGCAGCGGCACCAGCGGCGGCGGCTCCAGCAGCGGCGGCGCCACCAGCAGCTTCCTTCTTCTTAGCTTCTTCAGCCTTGCGCTTCTTTTCCTCGGCAGCCTTCTTCTTGGCTTCTTCCTCAGCCTTGCGCTCAGCCTCTTCGCGGGCCAGCTTTTCCTCGTCTACCCAGCCACGCTCCGGCGCAACCAGGAACTCCGGAGACTTCGGTGCTGGCAGTTCGCCGTCAACCAAGACGGACTCGCGGAACATCTGGGCGATGTCCATAACCTGGGTGCGCTGGCTCTTGTCTTCGATGTCGGACTGACGGTTGTTCACGCCGTCCGTCATCATCGTCTTACAGAACGGGCAGCCGATGGCGATGGCATCCGAACCGGTTGCCAGAGCCTCGTCGGTACGGTTCAGGTTGATGCGCTCGCCCAGGTGCTCTTCCATCCACATGCGAGCACCACCGGCACCACAGCAGAAGCCGGTATCGCGGTTGCGATCCATCTCCACCAGGTTGGCGCCGGAAGCGCCGATCAGCTCACGTGGAGCCTCAAAGACCTTGTTGTGGCGGCCCAGGAAGCACGGGTCGTGGTAGGTGACCTGGCGGCCACTCTGCGGTGCGGCAACCGGCTCCAGGCGACCCTCGCGGATCAGCTTGTTCAGCAGCTGCGTGTGGTGGACAACCTGGTAGTTACCGCCCAGGTCCGGGTACTCGTTGCGCAGGGTGTTGAAGCAGTGTGCACAGGTCACGACGATCTTGCGCTGCTTCGGCGGAACGCCGTCGAAAGCGTTGTCGAGCATTTCAATGTTCTGCTCTGCCAGCATCTGGAAGAGGAACTCGTTGCCGGCACGGCGGGCGGAGTCACCAGTACAGCCTTCGCCCTCGCCCAGTACGGCGAACTTCACACCGGCGGTGTATAGCAGGTCGGCGACAGCACGGGTGGTCTTTACTGCGTTGTCGTCGTAGACGCCCGCACAACCAACCCAGAACAGGTACTCGGTGTCGTCGAAGTTCTCGATGTCCTCGCCGAATACCGGCACCTCGATGCCATCTTCCTTGGCCTTCTGGATCCAGTCGGAG
This sequence comes from Corynebacterium sp. TUM25015, assembly GCF_056393505.1. Lineage (NCBI taxonomy): Bacteria > Bacillati > Actinomycetota > Actinomycetes > Mycobacteriales > Corynebacteriaceae > Corynebacterium > Corynebacterium sp. TUM25015. The sequence continues at coordinate 855,638 of NZ_CM150783.1, forward strand.
CGCTTGTTGTTGTTCTGGCCCCACGGGTTGCCCTTGGTTTCCAGGTTCTTGAACAGGCCACCCAGCTCGGTCGGGAAGTCGGACTCAACGAGTACCTGGTAACGGCGCATATCGACGATGTGGTCGATGTGCTCGATATCCACAGGGCACTGCTCCACGCAGGCGCCACAGTTGGTGCAGGACCACAGTACGTCGGGGTCGATAACACCCATCTCGCCCGCAGCTACCAGCTGCAGCAACGGCATGTCCGCGTGGGCGTCAACAGAAGGGTCATCCAGAACGGCAGTGGTAGCACCATCGCCGGAGAACATGCCACCGCTGTGCTTCTCGTCTTTGCGGGTGGCTTTCAGGTACGGTGCGGACTCAATGGCGTGGTCACGCAGGTTGGTGACCAGCAGCTTCGGGCTTAGCGGCTTCGCGGTGTTCCACGCCGGGCACTGCTCCTGGCAGCGACCACACTCGGTACACGAGGTGAAGTCCATCCAGCCCTTCCAGGTGAAGTCGTCGATCTTGCCTACGCCGATCGAGTCTTCCTCCGGATCTGCATTCTCCATGGTCAGCATGCGACCACCGGAGGTCAGCGGCTTCGCTGCACCCAGGGCGTTACGGCCATCGGAGTTGCGCTTCAGGAAGATGTTGAAGAAAGCCATGAAGCGGTGCCATGCAACGCCCCACTTGATGTTCTGGCCCACGATAAACAGCCAGATCATTCCGGAAAGCAGTTTGATTAGCGCGAAGATGGAAACCAGCAGTGGGGATTCCGGCAGAATCTTGGCGACCTGCATGGTGAAGAAGTCAGTTGCTACGTGGCCACCTTCGTAGCTGGCGAAGGTAGCAATCTTGGAGGACTTCACCAAGATCATGCCCAAGCCCTCGATGAGCACAACGGCCTCAACGAAGTACGCGGCCTTAGAGTTGGAACCGTAGAAGCGTGCCTTCTTATCTTTATCGCCAATCTTCTGACGGATGATGATCAAGGCGATAATGCCAAGGACGGTGCCCAAGCCCAGCAGTTCGTCCACGAAGTGGTACAGGCCCCAATCGCCGATGATTGGCCAACCGCCCTCGGGATCGAAGATCTGGATGTAGGCCTCGAACCACACCATGGATCCCAGCAGGAATCCGACCATGACCAGCCAGTGAGCAATCGCTACTCCCGGCTTCTTAGCCATCTTGGTGTGGCCGACGATCTCCTTAATCAGGTTCATCAGTCGGCCGGCGGGATTGTCCGTCCTCTTCAGCGCCGGTTGGCCGAGGCGGATCGTGGTAAAGATCTGCGCCGCGCCACGGATGAAGAAAATCCAGGCGGGCAGTGAAAGCAGCGCGCCAATGATGCCCAGTGGAACGGTGATGTTCCATGGAATGTCATTGGAGGTCGCCTGCCCTGCTGCAAGCAGGTCCATGTTGTGCTCCTCGCAAGTCCTGTATGAGCCACGGTGACTCAGTCAAGTAGTTCACATCCGAGCTGGAATCGGAATATGTATGAACTAATTACTTGCTAGGTAGATTAACAATTGAACAGGGCTTTGGTGAAGTTTTCTCCGCTGGTCGCGCCTATTTTTTTGGCAGTATTTTAGAAACGATGATGTTGCTTAAATATCCCGAGCTGCTGTGTTGTGTGCCACAGAAATGATCGCTTTCCGGGCTGCGCGCCCTGCCTTTGAACGTCGCAGATGGTATAGGCGGTCGCCGCTAGCGCTTTCGTGGAGGATGACTGTGGCTCCAATTTTCTTTAATTTCGACGCTTCGTCGACGATCCCCGGGCTTCCCTTATCCTTCTTGGCGAAGAAGATGTGTACTTCAGTGTCTAGCGCACGGTCTGCGATCGGGCTATCGGCTCTGAAGAGCTGTTTCAGTAGAGTTATGTCTTTAGCTTGGGGCGCCAGTAGCACAATGGTGCGCGGTGCGGTCGCTTCCTGGAGTGCGTCCAATAACTCGGGGATGCAAGACGATTCCGCTATGGCTGTTACGAGTTGAGGGCCGTGGTCCGTTAGGAGGTTGCGGTAGGTCTGACGGATGGTCGCAGAGCCTGTGGAGGAGGCGGTAGCGGTTGAAGATGGTGTGCCGGGGTGCGTTGAAGATGCTGTGGTGGGGTGTGGGGGAGGAGTGGAAGGTGATGTGGAAGTTTTATTGGCGCGGGGGATTGGTATTTCAACTCGAAGATCGGTTTCCGCGAGTTGCCAGGCGAGATCCCAATGTCTGTTTGTGAATGGCTCTGAGGGGGAGTGTGGCGCAATAAAAAGAACAGCCTGTGAAGCTGCGTGTTCGGGTGGAATCTCCGCCAAGGCGGAAGTGTGCGGGCTGTTGCGCGTGGCGTCGGTGGAATGAGAGCCCCCGAACTGCATAGGGGCAATGGAGTAGACGGTATGTGTATCGCAGGAGTGGGAGCGCATTGCGAAATGCTGTCGCAACGCATGAGGGGGTTCAGGAGTGGCGCGGGTGAAGATGTCCATGGCATCCAAGCTTAAGGCACCCTGCGGTGCTGTCGAGAAAAGTTCAAGGGGTTGAAATCTAAATATGCCGTAAGGTAGTTTCTTCTTCTAATAATGACAATGAATTGCAATAAGTGCTTTAAATAGGGTGCTGGACAGGAATGACGTATGCGAACAAAACTGCGGCGAAGGGCAGCATGTGCCTTAACCGGCGTGATGATTGGAGGGGCGCTGGTAGCCTGCGGTGACCCGAGCCGCCAAGCTTCCGGTGGGGAGGGCCAGTACCCCACCCGGCTGGTTTTGGCAGACCGTAAAGCTGGCGATGGATTCCACCCAGCGACGGGATATGCCCAAACCGGTGTGAGCCCGATCTACGACGGTCTGCTGCGACCAGAGCCATCGTCGTCAGACAAGGTTCCGAACTTTATGCCAGCACTGGCTGCGGAAATGCCGAAACACAATGCTGACTCCACGAAGTGGACTGTGAAGCTCAAAGAGGGAGTGAAGTTCAGCGATGGTTCTGATTTCGATGCCGAAGATGTGAAGGCATCGTATGACGTAGCCAAAGACATTTCCGCCGGTTCCGAAGTAGTCAGCCGCTACGACATCATCGACGAGGTGCAGGTCCAAGATCCGCACACCGTGGTGTTTAAGTTGCGTTCCCCACTTGCCGAAATGTTGTCGCGACTCACCTACGCGATCGCTCCCTCCGAGATGCTGGACAAAGGGGCCGTTACCCAAAGCAAGCTGAATACCGAACCCGTGGGTACTGGCGCTTACCACCTGAAGGAGCGCCGGGGTGATGAAACGATCTTTGAAGCCAACGACAACTATTTTGACGGTGCGCCGGAAGTCAAGGAATTGGTTGTTACGACGGCTGCGGATGATACGGCCCGCGCGCAGCGCGTAGCTGCTGGTGAAATTGATGGTGCCGCTATTCCGCCCAGCCAACTGAAGGGGTTAGAAGGTAAGGACGGCATCAGCGTAGATGTCACCAAGACGGCTGATTGGCGGGGTATTTCCTTCCCTGAAACGCCCGAGTTCGCCGATCCGAAGGTGCGCTTGGCTTTGAACCTCGCCGCTGATCGGCAGGCATTTATTGATGGACCATTGGCGGGGCAGGGCACTCCGATCTCTGGACTATTGTCCTCAATCTACGGTGATGCCCACGATCCAGCCCTGGATTTCCAACACGACGTGGCCAAAGCGGAGAAACTACTCGATGAAGCTGGGTGGAAGAAGAACAGCCAGGGTGTGCGGGAAAAAGACGGTAAGCCCTTCCACGTAGACCTCTACTATGCAGGCAACGACACGCTGCGCCGAGACATCGCCATCGAGTTCGCCTCGCAGATGAAGAAGCTGGGTCTAGAGTTCGAAACCAAGTCCAGCACGTGGCAAGACATCGAACCGAAGGTACACGATGTGTCGGTCGTTTTGGGCGGCGGATCGGCCCCTTATGACGCCACGGTGATGGCCTATGAGTATTTGCACACACGCACACCCGCGACGGGTAAGTGGGCTAATCCAGGCAACTACGGCTCCAAGAAATTGGATGACCTGCTGGATGAGACGCGCAGTGAGAACGACGAGGCGAAGCGCAACCAACTGTGGCGCAAGATCCAAGCCGAGCACGCAGAAAACCCATCCATGCTGGCTTTGGCGAACGTCAACCACATTTACGTCTCAAAGGAAAATTCGTGGAAGAAACCGAATCTCCTGCTCGAACCCCATATTCACGGCGTGACGTGGGGGCCTTGGTGGCGCCTAGCCGCTTGGAAGAAATAACACATGAGAGCGGTTTCTACCACTTCTTCTGCTGCTAACTCCGCTCATGGCGGAGCCGCTGTGAATACTGCGGACGTTCACACCGCTGAAGGTCACTCTGGTGCTGGTCATCCTGCTCCTGGTCACGTTGGTGCTGTTCGGATTGCAGATAAGGCAAGCTCGGCTGGAGCCCCCCATTCAAACGGAGTTGACGGTTCAGACGGGGTTCTCACTTCAGCAAAAACTCGGCAGTCCTGGCGCAGGTTTGTATTGCCGGGGCGCCGGGATAACCTCGGCGGGATCGGCCGTATGGTTGGTACGCGCTTGTTGCTCATTGCCGTGACAACCGTGGTGGTCAGCTTCATTATGTTCGGCCTCGCTGCCTTGTCGCCGTTTGATCCCCTTGCGCACCACCTCGGCGCGAACTACGGCAACTACACTGCCGAAGAACGTGCGCGCATTGCCTCTTCCTTGGGCCTCGACGCCCCGTGGTACCAGCAATGGGTCTCCTGGTGGGGGCACGTTTTTACAGGTGATCTGGGGTGGTCCCGGGTGTACAGCAAACCGGTTGTTGAAGTTATTGGCGAGCGCCTGCCGTGGACGATGCTGCTATCCGGAGCGGGCCTGCTGCTGATGCTGGCGATTGCAGCGCTTCTCGGCTTGAGTGCTGCTCGCCGACCCGGCGGAGTGGTGGATCGGGCGATAACCGCGTTGGGTGTATTTGTGGCAGCCACTCCTTCCTATATTTATGCCCTAGGAAGCGTGCTGTTTTTTGGCGTGTTCTGGCACCTCATCCCCGTGGGAGGGGCCGCGCCCGTCGGTAAGTCCCCGTCACTGGGAACGGTGGGGCCATACCTCATCGCACCGGCAGTCGTTCTAGCGATCTCGCAGCTGTCGTGGCCTTTGTTGACGATGCAACGCGCTACTGCCGAAGCCGTTGAGTCGCCAGCGGTTGCCAACGTGCGCTTGCGTGGTCTCTCCGAACACACGATCCTCGTTCGGCATGTGCTGCCTATGTCGCTCATGCCGCTGATCACTTTGATCGGAGCGCGCCTCGGCGAGATAGTCGTCGGAGCAGTGATCGTGGAAACGGTTTTCTCCTGGCCGGGGTTGGCGCAAGCCACGGTGGAATCGGCTGTGGCCGTGGACTTTCACCTGCTGGCATTCACCACGGTCGCGACCACGGTAGTGGTGATGTTGGGATCCCTATTGAGCGATCTGTCCTACGTATTGATCGACCCGAGGGTAAGCGATGTCTAACAAGAATTCTCTTTCCTCCGATGAGCACAGCTCTAGTTCGATCGATGAGCACAGCCCTAGTTCAAATAACTCAGCCGTGAAAGCACATAGTGCTCATCTAGATATTGGCAGCGCCGAAGCACAGGGGTTTAGCGCGCACTCGCAGACACAGAGTGCCCGCAGGTGGATGCGTGGGCACCTCATTGGATTAAGCGTTTTTGCACTTCTGGTGCTGTATGCAGCTATAGTTCCCGCCGTCTTCGAGGCGGGAACTCCAAGTTTCGCCAATTCCCTGCGTTCACCGACTGCCGCGCATATTTTCGGTACTGATCACTTTGGGTTCGACCTATTCGTACGAACCGCGGAAAGCTTGCGGGTTTCCCTTTTCATCGGGCTTACGGCTGCGGTTGCCGCTACGGCATTGGGCGTGCTCGTCGGGTTATTGGCGGGGCTCGGTGGCGTGGTCGATCGCATTGTTATGCGCATCAACGATGCCGTGAGTGCCATTCCGCACCTCATTTTGACAGTGGTTATTGTCGCACTATTCCAGGGATCCGTTGCTGCCATCGTGGGGTCCATCGCTTTGACTCACTGGTCACCGGTTGCGCGTATCGTGCGATCTGCGGTGTTGACGGTCCGCGTGTCCGAAATGGTGCAGTGCTCGTACGGTGCAGGGGCTTCGTTTGGCTGGGTGCTGCGTAAGCATTTGGCACCAGCGGCTTCTGGTCAAGCACTGGTAGCGATGGCGATGCTCACTCCCCATGCTGTGTGGCACGAATCCACCGTGTCCTTCCTTGGCCTGGGCATCCAGGCTGACGAGCCATCACTGGGAACGCTCATGGATTTGGCGCGCGAAGACATCACCCGTGGGGCGTGGTGGGCTTTGGTTTTCCCAGCGATGATCTTGCTGCTCACCACGATGTCTGGGGTATCGCTGACCCGAGGAGCGACAGCGCGGGCAGAGCGTGGCGTCGGAAAGCAAAAGAAGAAGTCAGCACTGCAGAAAGAAGCCGGGGCAGGCCGCAGAGGGCGTAGGTCGGAGCCTGCGGAGCCAACTGAGGCGACGAGCGAGTTGGGGGAGCTACGTGCTCGCGGGCTTGGCGTAGAGGTGGGGACAAAAAACATTGTGTGTGGGGTGAACCTGACCGTGCGCCGTGGAGAAGTGGCCGGGCTGATCGGAACCTCCGGTTCTGGTAAATCGACCGTGGGGCGCGCGTTGATTGGGATGGTCCCAACAGGGGCTCGAGTAGAAGGGAAGGTCTCGCTTTATCCGGCTGGGGCGCCTGATGGGAATTGTGCAGCGCACGGGGCGACCAAAGGGCACCTTGAACCCAGCGGGGTCACCCAAGATACGGAAGCTGGTGGATCCGCTCACGTTGCGGAAGCCGATAAAACCACTGCTGATGAAGCAGACTGGAACAGTACTGATTTAGCTAGTGTGCGGGGCTCAATGGTGGGGTTTGTTCCCCAAGCCGCGGCGTTGTCCTTTACGCCCGTGAGGAGAATTGGAACCCAGCTCCAAGAGATTATCGATCGGCATGGCAGTGGCTTGGATGTGGAGGAGTTGTTAGAACGCGTTCACCTTGACTCTGAGGTCAGCGAGTATTTCCCACACCAGCTATCGGGCGGCATGGCGCAGCGAGCGGCGCTGGCTGCGGCGTTGGCGGGAAATCCGCAATTCCTTATCGCAGACGAGCCCACCGCAGCATTGGACCCACAATTAACGAAGGAGACGCTGGAGCTACTGCGGTCCGCGGCCAAGGATTTGGGGCTCGGAGTATTGCTGATAAGTCACGATCTAGAGGACCTTCGAGAATGGGAAGTGTGCGACCACATTTTTGTGCTGCATGAGGGCGAAGTAGTGGAAAGTAGACAGGCCAGCGAGTTTTGGGATGCACCGCAAACCGACTTTAGTCACGCGTTGGTTGCGGCTTTGCCCAGCGGAGGCATTGAATACCAAACCGAGGTAGGGGAGAGAAATGCTTAAAGCTACCGAGGTGACCTATTCCTATGCAGGGAAACCCGTCTTGGAGAAAATTGAACTGATCATTGAACGCGGTGAGCTCGTGGGGCTGATTGGACCTTCAGGATCTGGCAAAACGACGTTGGCCAAGTTGCTTTCCGGGCGTTTCCTCCCAGATTCGGGAAAGGTCACGATTGACGGAGAACCTGTGGTGACGGGGCGAGATCGCCGGCGATCACGAATAGCGTTGGTGAGCCAATCCCCGCGGGATGCGTGCAATCCGCGGTGGACTCTCCGAGAGATCATCGCCGAACCCTTATTGATCGCCGGGGAGCACAATAGGGAAGTGATTCGCGAGTGCGTGGAGGATCATACGAAGCGAGCAATGCTGGATAGGGAATTGCTTGATCGTCGACCAGCACAGGTAAGCGATGGGCAACTGCAGCGAGCATGCTTGGCCCGCGCAACTGTGATGGATCCGGCCTTCCTCATCTGCGATGAACCGACTTCAATGCTCGACCCAATTGCGACGGCGAAAATTGTGGAGATGTTGCGCGAGACCGTGCGGGCGAACCGCGGAGTGCTATTGATTTCCCACGACCATCGGTTATTGACAGCGTGCGCTGACCGGACAGTGGCTATAGAAACCATCCCGCAGGCTTAGAACTCTGCGTTCCGCGCCTGTGCTGGTGAGGAGCGGTAATTAGCGCCGGGGGATGTCCAAAGAATGGAGCAACGTACGCTGCGAATCACTGAAGTTATTGTCCGAGATTAAGTACACGCGGTTTAACTCCGCCGGGGAAGTGGAGCTGCCGGCGTGGTTTCCGATGGCGGAGGAGCCCGCAGGAAGGGAGCCGGTGGTGACGGAACCGTGAGCCGGCACATCGGCAGAGTGGGCAGGCGGGACCGCGAAGGTTAAGCCTTCAACATTTTCGGGGGATGCAGAGATATTAGGGCTTGCCTCAGTGTTAGCCTTATCGCCACTCGAGCTTAGGTTGTCACTGAGCTTGTGAATGTCACTGGGTTTTTGCCCAGCGAAATCGAAGACCTTCTCGCGGTTAACGGGCACCTCGCTACCGTCCAAGCGCTCCCGGCCAAGCACATTGGTGGCCCCTTCCAGACTCAAACGGTAGATTTCGGCGCGGTTACCTTGTTTGGGGATGTAACCGCGCTGCAGCGCGTAGAGGCTGCCATCCGGGGAAGTAGCCAAGGAAGCGTACCCGCGATCGGCCTTGGGGGCGTACGTGGGGTCCACCTCGACCACATACTCAGCCTTGGGCTTGCCGGTTGTAGTGCTGTAAGCGGTCAACCGAGTTTTGGACCCCGCCTCGGGAGTATTGATTGGCCCATCCTGCACCAATGAGTTCTCGTTGAGAGTGTAAAAAGTTTCCTCATCAGGAGAAATTGTCATGCCCTCCGGGCCTTTGTTGGGGCTTATACCTTTAATTTGTTTAACATCTTTTGCTGCATTGTGGTCGGGGACGTGATAGTGCGGGGGATGGATGCGCCGGATTTCCCGCCCGTTGCTATCGGATTCGATGACAAGGGGTGAGCGGTTCTTCGATCCCTTTGATTCGCCCTCGGTGGTCCATAGCAAATGGCCGTTAGGTAGCTGCTGGATCTCCTCCGCATCGTATTCCTTGGGGTTGTATGCACTGCCATCTGGCTTGGTGAAATTAACTTGTCCGGTGACCTTTGCCCGCCCGTTGTTGTCGATGTTCAAGCGGTAGGCGCGCGTGGGGCCATGATCGCCTTTGTCATCCGAGATGGCGAGGTAGGAGCCATCGGTGAGGGCAGTAAGCCCGGATAGCCCACCCACGTTGGGATCCTTGCTCGCTTGGCCGAGGTCGAACGCGCCGTTGTAGTGAGTTTGTTCCTGGCCACCAGTTTTCAGAGCGCCGGAAGGTGGGAAAGCCGATCCTGCGGGGAATTGCGGTGCGGAGAGTGAGGCGTCGGAACCAAAAGGGGTAGCGGAAGAAAAAGGGGCGGTGGCTGTGGTTGCGCCAAGGGCTGTGGGAGCGGCAATGACCGACCCAGCGAGAATCGAGGTAGCGACAAGTGTGGCGGCTGCCAGCGGGGTGGAAATGAGGGCGCGGTTTATGCGTATGCGGTTTTTCATACCCACTATCAAAACAGGTGGGGCGGGTTTGCGCATTTCAGGGGAGGTTCAGGGGTGAATCTAAAAGTATTTTTGAAAAAGTTGAGTCGATCGGGAACAAGTTTGAGGTGCGATGAGTTGAGTAGGGTGTGAGCAGGTTGAGTGTGACTGACTCAAGAAGATTTGACTAGAAAGAAAAACTCCGGATACTGGAGAACATGAGTTGAGTCGTCCACACTAAAGGCTCGATGACCGACAACAACAATCCAATGAAGGATTAACACAACAGGAGGTACCCCATAATGGGACGCGCAGTAGGAATTGACTTGGGCACCACCAACTCTGTGGTGTCTGTTCTGGAAGGCGGCGAGGCTAAGGTTATCGCCAACTCCGAGGGGTCCCGTACCACCCCGTCCATCGTGGCTTTCGCCAAGAACGGTGAGGTACTGGTTGGCCAGTCCGCTAAGAACCAGGCGGTTGCCAACGTGGATCGCACCATCCGCTCCGTTAAGCGCCACATGGGTACGGACTGGAAGATTTCCATCGACGACAAGGAGTACACCGCTCCGGAGATCTCCGCTCGCACCCTGCAGAAGCTTAAGCGCGACGCGGAAAGCTACCTGGGTGAGGACGTAACCGACGCAGTCATCACCGTCCCCGCTTACTTCAACGACGCACAGCGTCAGGCAACCAAGGATGCGGGCCAGATTGCCGGCCTGAACGTTCTGCGTATCGTCAATGAGCCGACCGCAGCTGCTCTGGCCTACGGCCTGGAGAAGGGCGACAAGGAGCAGACCATCCTGGTCTTCGACCTCGGTGGCGGTACCTTCGACGTTTCCCTGCTGGAAATCGGCGACGGCGTGGTAGAGGTTCGCGCGACCGCTGGTGACAACGAGCTGGGTGGCGACGACTGGGATCAGCGCATTGTCGATTGGCTGGCCGAGAAGTTCAAGGCCTCCCACGGCGTGGATTTGACCAAGGACAAGATGGCTCTGCAGCGTCTGCGCGAGGCAGCGGAGAAGGCCAAGATTGAGCTGTCTAGCTCCCAGCAGGCTTCCATCAACCTGCCGTACATCACGGTGGACGAGGACAGGAACCCGCTGTTCCTGGACGAGACTTTGACCCGCACCGAGTTCCAGAAGATCACTCAGGATCTGCTGGATCGCACCAAGGCTCCGTTCCAGGCAGTACTGAAGGACGCGGAGATTACCGTGGACGAGATCGACCACGTCGTGCTGGTCGGTGGTTCCACCCGTATGGTTGCCGTATCCGAGCTGGTTACCGAGCTGACCGGTGGTAAGGAGCCCAACAAGGGCGTCAATCCAGACGAGGTTGTTGCCGTGGGTGCTGCCCTGCAGGCCGGTGTGCTGCGCGGCGAGGTGAAGGACGTGCTGCTGCTCGACGTCACCCCGCTTTCCCTGGGCATTGAGACCAAGGGTGGCGTGATGACCAAGCTGATCGAGCGCAACACCACCATCCCGACGAAGCGATCCGAGACCTTCACTACCGCTGAGGATAGCCAGCCCAGCGTGCAGATCCAGGTCTTCCAGGGTGAGCGCGAGATGGCTGCGCACAACAAGCTGCTCGGCTCCTTCGAGTTGGCCGGCATCGCCCCTGCACCGCGCGGCGTTCCGCAGATCGAGGTCACCTTCGATATCGACGCCAACGGCATCGTCTCCGTGTCCGCAAAGGACAAGGCGACCGGCAAGGAAAACACGATCAAGATCCAGGAAGGCTCCGGCCTGTCCCAGGAGGAGATCGACCGTATGGTCAAGGATGCTGAGACTCACGCAGAGGAGGACAAGAAGCGCCGCGAGGAGCAGGAAGTCCGCAACTCTGCAGAGTCTATGGCTTACCAGACCCGTAAGTTCGTCGAGGAGAACAAGGACAAGGTCAGCGAAGACGCCCAGAACAAGGTCGAGGAAGCAGCCAAGGCTGTGGACGAGGCTCTGAAGGGTGATGACATCGAGGCCATCAAGGACGCTGTGGAGAAGCTGAACGCTGAGTCTCAGGAGATGGGCAAGGCTATCTACGAGGCAGAAGCAGCATCCGGTGCTGAAGGTGCCGCTGCAACCGATGACCCGAACGTTGTCGACGCCGAGGTTGTCGATGAGGACACTTCCGCAGAGGATGATAAGAAGTAATGTCTGAAGATCTGAATCAGAACCCGGACGCCTCGGAAAATACCGAACCGGAAGTAACCGAGGCACAAGGGGTCGACGAGGGTCTGGCTGAGGTTGATCTGGCTGAAGATGAGGGCGTCGACAACAACGCCGCAGACGAGGCCGAGAACAACATCGAGGCCGAGCTGGCCGAGCGCACCGAAGATCTGCAGCGCGTGACGGCGGAGTACACCAACTACCGCCGTCGCGTAGAGCGTGACCGCGTGAGCGTGATTACCGGCGCGAAGGCCGACGTAGCCTCCGAGCTGCTGCCGATCCTGGACGATCTGGAGATGGCAGAACAGCATGGCGATCTGACCGGTCCGCTGAAGTCCATGTCGGATAAGCTGCACTCCGTGATGGCCTCCATGAAGGTGGAGAAGTTCGGTGAGGAAGGCGACGAATTCGACCCGAACTGCCACGAGGCAGTGCAGGACACTAGCAGCGGTGACGAGAAGGTGCTGGCCACTGTTCTACGTCGTGGCTACCGTCTAGAAGATCGGGTGCTGCGCAATGCGATGGTTATTATCGGCGACCCGCAGTAGTCCTGTTGGCGGTCTACCGCTGAGTTAACCCCTTAAGAGGGCTCCATGGTTTTACCGTGGGGCCCTTTCTTATGGCTAGAACACACATGTTTAGAACGAGCGTTCGATTTTGTAGTGTTTTTCGGAAGGGGTGTCGGGGGCGTTTTCTATGCTTATTGTGCACGGAAAACCACGGGACGAAAACCATGCAACACAGGGGACTTTGATCATCAAAGGGGAAAGATGTTCGACCAACCCACACCACCAGAAGAATCGCCACCAGACCAGCGTCCGCCCAACCAATCCGCCGATCAGGCGCAGAAGCCTTTTTGGAAGGTAACCGACCCTACCGATCCGATAAGCGCAGCAGTCTGCGACATCAATCGCAACAATGCGCGCCTTGCTGTGGCATGCACGCCTCGCGACCATGAATGCGTCGGCGATGTCACCACCCGCTTGTGTGTCCGCCTGGGGCTCCCGGAGTTTCGGGTCATCCAGCTTATTGACGTCGGCGCGACCTTCCGCCGCTTCCCATCGCTGTTGAAGCTCGCCGAAACGGGGGCTTACTCCATGGAAATCTGGCGGATTGTCGCGCAGAGCCTTGTCGCTATTAGTGACGCCCACGCCTCCGCCATAGAAGCCGATGTATACACTGCACTTTCACCTACTCGACCTAACCAGGCAATGCTTGGGCATGGCACGATCCGTCAGCGGCTGAAGAAGATCGTGATGCAGCGCGAGCCTTTGGCTTGTCCGATCGATCCTGCAGATCAGGCCATGCTCTCGGACGATGCGAATGAGGAGGGTGTCGAAGATGCGCTGGGAAGTGCAGCAAGGCTGAGCATTGATGACCGGCCAAACGACCATACCGAGTTTTATCTGACTCTCCCTAAGTTGGAGGCGCTAGAGCTGATTCAAGCGGTTGATGGCGTACGGAAGAAAGAGAACTGCTCGCGGGCGCGGGCGCTGCTAAGTCTGGTGCGGGGGAGTGCTACTGCAGAAGTGAACCTCAACCTATATCGACGGGTAGATATTCCGGATTCCCAGATCTGGGCAGCTGGCACCTGGCTTAGTCCGCTGGCTACGAAGGAATGGATGGCTCGCGTGACCCATCTGCAGGCTCCGGGGAAGGCCACCACGGCTGGTTATACTCCGACGCCGCTGATTCGCGCGAGCGTGGAAGGGCGGGACGGGACTTGCCGGTTCCCCGGTTGCGACGTGCCTGCCCACAAATGCCAGCTGGATCACGTCAAACGCTTCGTGCATAACAACCCGGAAGGCGGGCCGACTGATACGTCAAACCTCCACTGTCTCTGTGCAAAGCATCACAATGCGAAGACGACCGGAGCATGGGATGTGGAGATCTCCTCCGATGGAGTGGAAACCTGGAGCAGCCACGGCGACGGCCACACCGTGATCACCACTCCGAACGGCCCGCTGGGAAGATTCACATTCCGGCACCGAGCCATAAAGCGAACGCGGAGGGTGGTGGAGTTCAACCAGCGGAAACAACAGCGCAACCACGAGGAAGAGCCACCGTTCTAGGCGAGGCCGCCTCCATCCCCTAGGTCACCGAGATGAAGCTTCTCGGTGAGGTATGCGGTCGGCTTGACCTCAAGCTCCGCAGTGTGGTCGCTATTCCACTTCACATTGGTGAACGTAGTCACCTCGCCCATGTGAGAGATCATCAGGCGTGGACTCAACGCGCCCGCCTGCTGGGAGAACTGGTTGGCGGCCAGGGTTGCCATCATCTTGATGGACCCCATGAGATCGCTGCCCTCATCCATCTCGCGGAGCAGCGTTACATGGCGATGCGGAGCTGCCAGCAACAACCCAGACTCGCGATCGATCTGGGGTAGGTAACGCTCGACGATGTCATCCAACAGAATCGGAATAGACCCCACGTAGTACGAGGATCCAACGAACAACCACACGCGTTCTCCGGGCTTGCTCTTGTCCGCCTGGATGGACTGCACCTCAAGATCGGAATCAATCAGATCCTGCCATAGGTTGCGGTAGCCGATCCGGAAGAGGTCCTCTACGGGCCCTCGATCCTCCAGCGAATCCGGGGTCAGGCCCAACACTGCGTTAGGTGAGTCTACGACTAGGTGGATACAAAGGGCGTCTGAAAAAGGACGAATGGGGGATTCTGGGTTGAACTCGAACGCATCCGCCTGCGCGCTCTCCGGCAGAAGTTCGATCGCCGTGAGGCGTACACGCAGGTAGGAGTAGAACTCCGCGTCGGGGATTGAGCCCATATCCGTCGTGATCTGGATAGACGAGACAAGCGTGGAAACGAAGTTATTGACCATCTCGGGCATGTCCCTGGCAAAGTCCTCGGCGCTCGCGACCTGCTTCGTGATGTTCTCAAGGCCCATTAGTGAACCCTCGCCATCGTCCGGTGCCGGAAGTCTGCCGCCATAGGGGCCAGGGGTGCGGCCGACATATTTCAGGGGCTTCTCAATGTCCTCAGGCTTGCTGAAATACACCACCTCAGGAGTGGGGTTCGCGCCATAGCCGAGATCGTTAAGCGCGCGCACGATGTGGCGAATCATCGCGGTGGACTGGTGCAAGTCCAGGCCGCTCAACGGCACTGGTGGATCCTCCGGGCCGGGAGCAGGTGTGCCGGGAGCAGAAAAGCTATCAACCGAGCTGCCAGAGCTGCCGAGATCGGATGGTGAATTGTGGGAGCCGAAAAGTCGGCTAAACCAACTGCGCTTTTTGGGTGCCATGGCCCCACCCTAGTCAGTTCTGCTCGAGTGGGCTTTCGTCTGGCCCCGAAGTGGCGCTGCAAGGGAATAAGAGCGTAGGGGCGTCGTTATAGAAGATTAGATATCAAAAGTTCAGCGCGGTAGACTCAAGGTTAATGAGTGATACCCCGCGTGAACAGCGCAAGAAGGAAGGAGCGACACATGGCGCACAGTGAATGGGCCGAGAAGGATTACTACCAAGACCTCGGCGTGTCCTCCACCGCATCGGCAGAGGAGATCAAGAAGGCATACCGCAAGATCGCTCGCGAAAACCACCCGGATGCCAACCCGGGCGATACGGTGGCGGAGGAGCGGTTCAAGAAGGCTTCCGAAGCCTACAGTGTGGTGGGCGATAAGGAAAAGCGCGCGGAGTATGACGAGCTGAAGCGCATGCTTGCTAGCGGTGCATATTCGACCGGCGCAGGATTCGGCGGTGCAGGATTCAGCGGTGCAGGCGGCTTTAACGTCTCTGATCTTTTTGGCAATGACGCCCACAGTGGTGGATTCGGCGACATCTTCGGCGGAATCTTCGGTGAGGATCCGACCGCCGGCGCCTCCCGCAGCCGCTTCGGAGGGCGGGGTAGCCGCCGTACCCAGCGCAGCCGCGGGGCAGATGTGGAGACGGAGCTGACGCTCGAGTTCCGCGAGGCTACAAGAGGCGTGACCGTTCCGATTCGCCTCACTAAACCCGAGCCCTGCGAAAACTGCCATGGCTCTGGTGCCAAGGCGGGCACCGCGCCGCGCACATGCGGTGCATGCGGCGGTGACGGCATGGTCAGTGAGAGCAAGGGTGCCTTCGGTTTTTCCCGCCCGTGCGCGGAGTGCTCGGGTACGGGGTCGGTAATTAAGGACAAATGCGCAGACTGTTCTGGTACGGGCCGCACTACTCAGGCGCGCACGATTACGGTGCGCGTGCCGGCGGGTGTGGTCGACGGGCAGAAGGTGCGTCTGGCTGGACAGGGGTCGGCAGGGCAGCGTGGCAAGCCGGCTGGCGATCTATTCGTGACTGTGCACGTAAAGCCGGACAAGGTGTTCAGCCGCGACGGCGATGACCTGAAGCTAACCGTGCCGGTGAGCTACCCCGAGCTGGTGCTCGGTGGGGCAGTGACGGTGCCTACCTTGGCTTCCAAGGTGCGGGTACGCATTCCTGCGGGCACGCAGGACGGCACCACGCTGCGTGTGCGCGGCCACGGCGTGAATAAGCGCAACGGTGCCAGCGGCGACTTGCTGGTGACCGTCAAGGTGGCGGTACCAAAGAACCTGGACGAGGGAGCGATGAGTGCGCTGCGAAAGTACTCGGAAGAGGAAAAGCGCTCTGGATTCGACCCCCGCGAAGGATGGGAGGGTAACTGATGAGTACTGGAAAGAGCGGCGGCGAAAGGGAGGTCTTCGTGATCTCTGTCGCCGCGCGCATCACCGGAATGCACGCCCAAACGCTACGCACGTACGACCGGATGGGTTTAGTGACGCCCCAACGCACCAGCGGCGGTGGCCGTCGCTACTCGCGTGAGGATATTGAGCAGCTGCAGGAAATCCAGCGTCTTTCCCACGAGGAGGGCGTAAACCTGGCGGGCATTAAAACGATCATTGCCCAGCAGAACCGGCTGGATGAGCTGGAGAAGGAAAACGCTGCCCTGCGTCGCCGGTTGGCGGATGTGCAGGCGCGCATGGAGCGTGGCGAAGGTGCGGGCGGGCGGCCACGTGGTGAGATCGTGCATGTCCCGCGTTCGACGTCGGTAGTGCTGTGGGACAGGCAGAAGCGACGCTAGTTTAGAGGCTGACCTGGCCGGTGAGGATCAGGTACAGTGCGCCGATCGACGAAATAACGACGATGGTGCTGATGATCCACTCGAAAGTATTGAAGATGCGCCCGCCGGCCTTGATGCGGGTGGATACGTAAACCACCAGCCCCGGCACAATGAGCAGCGTGCCCAGTAGGACGAACTGCAGCTCGGCGGCGTAGAGCAGCCACAAGGAGTAGCCGAAGGCCACCGCGCTGATGAGCAGGTGAATGCGGTTGGTACCCTTGCTTACCTCCGGTCCGGAAATATCGAACTTCGAGCCCGCGTCCGGGTGCTTGAAGCCGTGGCCGCGCGTGGCCAGGAACAGCAGGTACAGGCTGGAGAACACATAAGGCACCAGATAGAGCGACGTAGCCAGCTGCACCATCGTGGTGTACGTGGATTCATTGAGGTAGAACACGATAATGAACACCTGGATCACCACGGCGGAAAGGAACTGTGAGACATAGGGGGCGCCCATATCGTTGGTGCGTCCAACTGTCTTTGGTAGTAGTCCATCTTGCGCCATGAGCGTGATTGGCTCGGCACATAGCATCTGCCAGGAGACATAGGCGCCCAGCACAGAGATGCACAGGCCGATGGAGATCAACCCAGCGCCCCACGGGCCAACGACGTGCTCCAGCACCGTTCCCATGGAATTGTCGCCCATAGCAGCCAGCTCCTCGCGGGAGACCACACCGAAGGAAAGGAAGCTCACGGCGTTGAGTAGGAAGAACACTGCGATGAATCCGAGGAAGGTCGCCAGCGACACGTCCTTGCGGTGGCGTGCGCGCTTCGAGTAAGTCGAGGCGCCCTCCACGCCGATGAAAGCCCAGACAGTGAACAGCATCATGCCCTTTACCTGGTCGCCCAGGGAGAAAGCCTGATCCTGATTCTCGCCGAAGGTTGCGGCACGGCCCCAGAAGTCTGAGGTGAAGACGTCCGTGTTGAAGCCGGCGAAGGCAACCAGCACCAGGAAAGCCAGAATCGGCAGGATCTTCGCCACAGTGGTGATGACGTTCATGATCGCTGCCTGACGCACGCCTCGGGAAAGGACGATAAAGATTCCCCAGGTTAGCGCCGAAACACAGATCGACTGCACCAGCGGATGGTCGCTGCTGAAGATGGGGAAGAAGAAGCTGAGCGAGCTAAAGAACAATGTGGCATACCCCACCTGGGCAATGATGGTGCCCAGCCAATATCCCCAGGCAGAGGCGAAGCCCACGAAGTCCCCCAACCCGGCGCGCACGTAGGAATACACGCCGGAATCCAGGTGCGGCTTGCGCAGAGCGAGAGCCTGGAAGACATAGGCGATGCACAGCATGCCCACGCCCGTGATGCCCCAGCCGATGAGAGCGGCACCGGGCGAGGCCACCGACGCGATATTTTGCGGCAGGGCGAATATGCCCGCGCCGACGGTGGAGCCAACGATAAGGCTGACCAGCGTGCCCATGCGAACGGTGCGCGGGTCGTCCTTAATCAGTACCTCCGCAGTAGAGGCCTGGGGGTGGTGCGCCCCGGTCGATTCACCGGCGGACGCGCCCAGGCGCTTTCCCTGCGATGCGTTCGAAGTAGATGGGGTATCCCCATTATTAGAGATATTCACGGTTAGTACCGTACAACGTAGATGGTGCTTTGACCCAACCGGCGCGTGGATGCTCGCGTGAGGGGGGCATAATGGTTGGGCATAATAACAGTATGGATTCACAAATCGGTCAGAATGTAGTTCGGCTGGATGACGTCGCGCTCCGGGTGCTGGCCACCGACCGAGGCGTGTTGGCCGTTGAGTTCGAAGGTGTTCAGCAGGAAAGCGGCGCCGGCAACCCCGGTAATGCCGCCAGCTGTTACGCTGCAGAAGCTGCAGAACAATTGCGCGCATACTTCTCCGGCGAACTCTGCACATTCACCGTTCCTGTGGATCTCAGTCGTGTTACCACCCCGTTCCAGCGACGAGTGCTGCAAGCAATGGCGCGGATTCCCTACGGCCAGACATGGAGTTATGCCCAGCTTGCAGCTGAGGCAGGCAGCCCGCGTGCCATCCGTGCCGCTGCCTCGGCTTGCGCAAACAATCCACTCCCGATCCTCTATCCCTGTCACCGCGTAGTGCGCAGCGATGGGCACATCGGAAAGTATCTGGGCGGAGCTGAGCTGAAGCAGGCGCTAATCGATATGGAACGCCGGCACTGTGCATAGTGGTTTTCGCTAGTGTGCATTCACCTCCGGAGACCACATGTAGGAGCTATGCGCATCTGTCTCCCCGCGGCGTAGCAGGTAGAGATCCAAAATTCGCCCCCAACCGTAACTGGACCAATCACCTGCATTGGCATCGTGCGGTGGGGCATGGAAATCGGGTGCGGCTGGATCTCGCCCATGCACCCCGAGCTCCGGAGTAGTCGTCAGCCGAATCATATCGCCGGGGACGTGCTCGTTGTACACCTCCGCGTGCCCATCCTTCGCATGTAGTTGCAAGTCCTCCGCCTGTTCGGAGTGGACGCCCGGGCTGCCCCATAGCCTGACTTCGTCCGCGGTGAGGCCTGCACCGCTGCGAGCCGCGGCTTCGCCGACCACCACGGACCCGTAGCTATAGCCCACTACCTGCAATCTTGCATTCGGGTTCCTTTCGCGTAGCTGACGTTGATGCTCCTGCAGTGCCGTAGCGCCGGCCTTTGCTGGTTCCCGCGATACCGCACTTGTGAGATCTTCGGGCGCCGCATAACCATGCCAAGCCACCACCGCCACGTTCTTGCCCTGTGCTGCGGCGTCCGCCGCCGTTGCCCGCGCCCACGCCTCTGTGCGCTGGAGTGCCTCCGGATTATTGGAACCCACGCCACTGACCAGCGTAATTACCTCATCCGCATGCTTGGGATCACCCACCGTCACCACGGGGCCATGGGGAGAATTCACGCGCTCTACTGGCAGGTCTTTGGAAACTAGCGGTAGTGACGCCCCCTCGGTTTCGCCCCCTGCAAAATCACTTCGGGGTAGGGCAATGGAGTTACTGATCGAATGAATGATTCCGCCCGAGGCTCGATCCAACAGACCCGCCAATTTCAGTGCCCCGCGCAGAACATTCGTTAGCGCTAGAGCCATGCTTTGTGCAGCCTCGCCGATTCCAGGAATCAACACAAGGTGTTTAGCTGACACCTCACCATCCTGCTGGACGGACATGAGTGCCATCCGGGCAAGCCCTACCGTCGTCCTCACTGCCAACTTGGTGGGGGTAAGAATATCGGCGTGAAGATTCGCCACTTTCCCAATTGTGCTGCTGCTAAAACCAGCGGTGTCCAGTTGGTTCGCAGCTGAATCAGTGGCGTGTTTAGCTGCATCGGCTGCTTGCCCCGACCAGTCGGCTTCCCATTGGGCAGTCTTTCGCGCTTCTCCTGCATGGCGAGAGGTCTTCTCGCCGCTGCTTTTAAACAGTCCGGCGGCGGTGCGCAGCGCATCTACATTGGCATGTTCCACATCGTGGACCGTGACTGTTTTTCCGAAACTGCTGGAACCGGAACCTCCATACTCGCTCATCGGTTACCTCCGGAGAGCGCATCGGAACTGTCATTATCGGCGAAGTCCACGTCGTTGGTGAAGGCGCTAATGCTCTGGCTCATTGTGCTCAATTGCCGGCCGAAACCGGTGAAAGCTGCGTGGAGTCCATCCGCAGCCGTGGCAATTGCACTGGTTGTTGATCCGCCAGGCACTCCAGGAGCTTCTGCGTTCGCCACCGAATAGCCAGCCGAAGCGCACTGCACGCCGTTCTCAGTGATTTTCTCGCATCGTTTCTGTACCGCTGCCGAATCGATTTCCATTGTGTCGAGATAATTTAGAAACCCCATTGCCGAATATTGCATGCAAACCCCCTGTGCTCTACGCATTTTTAGACCGTGCTTTTGAAAAGGGAGTGTAGGGAGACCAAGGGGCGTCAATAAAGAGAAAACTTGGGAGCTTGTGGATAACTCAGTTTTATCCACAGGCCTTCGGTAAGCGGAAGGCAAAAGAGCGCACGATGTCGGCAGAATCGCTAGGGTGGTCTGTATGCGTATCGCTGTCATCCAGATGAAGGCCGAACCGGATGTGGAAGCTAACCTGGCTCGCGTCCTGAAGTACATTGCGTCCGGTGCGGCAAATGGTGCTGACCTGGTCGTTTTCCCGGAAGCTGCTATGTTCCCCTTCGATAGCGGACGGCTGGATACAGTCGCCCAACCGCTGGATGGGCCCTTCGCCCAGGCGGTGATCGATACGGCCAAGAAGCACGGGACGACCGCCGTTGTCGGCATGTTCACCCCGGCGGATACCGTTTATCGCACTCCGAGCGGGAAGCTGGTAACTGAGCAGCCCAGCGACTCCCCGGAGGCCAATCAGTTCCGCCGCGTGCACAATACCCTGCTGGTCGCGGGACCGGATTATGTGACGCACTATGACAAGATTCACACCTACGATGCCTTCGGCTACCGAGAGTCGGACACCGTCAAGCCCGGGGAGCGTCGCGTGGTTATTGACGTCGGTGGCGTGGGTGTGGGGCTGGCTACCTGCTATGACATCCGCTTCCCAGGGCACTTTGTGGCCATGGCAGCCGCGGGCGCCAAGGTGATGATTGTGCCCTCTAGCTGGGCGGATGGTCCTGGGAAGCTGGAGCAGTGGCGCGAGCTTACGGCAGCCCGTGCGCTGGATTCGACTAGCTACCTGATCGCCGCGGGAATGGCGCGTCCTGGTTCACCGGAGCGTTACGGCACTGCGGACGGTCCTACCGGCATCGGCCACTCTGTGGCCATCGGCCCGAACGGCGCCCGGCTAGCGGAGACTGGCTATGCCGCACAGGTGCTGACCATCGATATTGACCCGAATTACGTGGACAAGGTTCGCAAGTCTCTCCCGGTACTCGATGGCCACCGCATCGATCGCGAACTCGGCGTAGGGGTCGATCTGATCGGTGAGGTTGAAGAGCAAAGAGAAATAGTGCAGTAATGCACTAGCTGTGCGGTACGTCGAAGCGCAGCTGCTCTCGGTTCGCGCCCGCACGCAGGAAAGCCTCCACAGTGTGCTGCTTCATGTCTGGGTTTCCCGTGATCAGCACTTCGGCATCTCGCCATGCGCCCTGTTCGGCAGCCACCTCGCCTACTAGGCCACGTGCAGTGAAAGCATCGAACTCTTCCGCCGCCGGCTCGTCGTTCTGCACCACCAGGTACACGTCTAGCCAGTCGAAAGCCTCCTCAAAGGCCACCAGGCTCTTCCACTCATAGAGCTCGTCCGGGTTCTGTGCCCCGAAGAAGAGCTGCACCTTGGGAGGCCGCTCCTCGGATTGAACCAGATCCAATAGGATTGCCCGCACCGGAGCCAAACCCGTGGAGCCCGCCACCATCACCACCGGCTTTTCCCCCGAAATCTGTAGATCCCCATAGGGGTTAGCCAGCACCCACTGCTCGCCGACTTGGGTGCCCTCCACGATTGCACGGGAAAACGGTCCGACCGCGCGTACGTGAAACTCCACCAATCCGTCCTCATTAAAAGGGATAGCGGGGGACAGCGCACGCCACAGCTCGGGGGTGTGCGGAGTGCGCACCTCCACATGTTGACCCGACCAATACGGCAACGGCGGATCCACCTGTGTGCGGACCACCGCGACGGCGTCACAGGGATGAAGAACCTCGAGTACCTTCGCGGCGGAGGTGGCGGGCAGCTCGGCTTCCTCATCCTCGATTGCGCCATACGCAAGCAGGCTACACCCCAGGTTGATCGTGTCACTGAGCTTTTTGGTGACGCCGATATGCTCGCCGATGGCCTCCACTAACGTGGACTCTAGCGCGGCATAATGCTCCGACCCCATGCCGAACTTGCGGAAATCCTTGCCCATCGCCACCAGGAATTCCCCCTGGGCAGAGGCGAACTCGCCGCCACGGGTGATGCCGCGGAGAACGAAGCGGATGGTGCGATCCAGATATACCTCATCCAGATCCAAAGTCTGGGAGAAATCCGGGGAGGGATTGGTGTACTCAGTACCCGCGACGTGCGGAAAGTGCACAGGTCGGGGCCTCAGATCCATGGAATTCAGCTTCGCACGGGTGAGCTGAGTCAGATCGTGGCGGTGTTCCTCAATGAGCGCGAGCAACTCAGCGAAGGTGTATTCGTCTTGTGAAGAGTGGCGTGCCACGGACTCGAAGTCTCCTTGCTCTCCAGGGGCGGGTTGAGGCAACCGGGTGAGGGGCCGGCTGGTTGCCCTCATTGTCTCACCTGAACCTGTGAATGGGAACTTCCCCTATTGGAACGCCTGATTGCCCAGCTGTTGAGGTGCTGTGTGGTACTCGACGGGGGTGTCCGAGAAGTTGATCGGGTTACGCACGCTACGCATGCCCTCGACCTCCACGATCGGGTCCAGCCCGAGGGATTCGGCGAACTCAAAGGCCTGTTTGATGTTGTTTACCGGGCCTGCGGGGACTCCAGCGGCGCGCAGCTTCTCAAACCATTCCTGCGCACTGCCTTGAGCCAATGCCTGTTCGATGATTGCGGCCAATTCGGCGCGGTGAGCGACTCGGTCGCTGTTGGTGGCGAAGCGGGCGTCATCAATATATTCCTCAATCCCCAGCACCCGGCAGGTCCGGTGGTATAGCGAGTCATTGCCGGCGGCGATGGCGAGGTCGCCCTCCTGGGTCTTAAACACCTGGTAGGGGGCGATGGAGGGATGGGTATTGCCCATGGCCTTACCAATGACGCCCGCGCCGACGAACGCGCTGGCCTGGTTGGCTAGGGAGGAAAGCAGAGTGTGCAACAGGTTGATCTCGATGTGCTGGCCCTTGCCGGAGGAGGTGCGGGAATGTAGCGCCGCGAGGATGCCCATGCCCATGTGCAGTCCGGTAAGTACATCAACGAGTGCTACGCCGACCTTCACGGGGTGGTCCTTTTCGCCATTGATAGACATGAGGCCGCCGACGGCCTGCACCATCAGGTCGTAGCCGCCGATGTCTGCACCCTTGCCGGAGCCGAAACCGGAGAGGGAGGCGTAGATCAGGCCTTCGTTGTGCTGGCGGAGTGTTTCATAATCCAATCCCATGCGCTGCATCGTGCCGGGGCGGAAGTTCTCCACCAGAATGTCGGCTTCCGCGGCGATGCAGCGGGCCTGCTGGCGGCCCTCATCGGTGGAGAGATCGATCTCCACCGACTTCTTATTGCGATTCACACCCGCGAAATAGGTGGACATGCCCTGGGCGTTGACGGGTGGTGCCCACGAGCGAGTGTCGTCGCCGGTGCCGGGGCGCTCGATCTTGATGACCTGTGCGCCCATGTCCGCCAGCATCATGGTTGCGTAGGGGCCGGCGAGGACGCGGGAGAAATCGGCCACGACGATACCTTCAAGGGGGCCCATTTGTGCCTTTCTGGTTGGGGAGGGGGATTGGGTGGATTGGGTAGGGAGTAGGCTGCGGCGGTTTAGCGGAATGCGCCCTTGCCGGTGAGAGCCTGGCCGATGATCAGCTGGTGCATCTCTGCGGTGCCCTCGTAGGTCAGCACGGATTCCAGGTTGTTGGCATGGCGCAGCGGCGAATACTCCAGGGTGATGCCGGAAGCACCCAGCAGGGTGCGACACTCGCGGGCGATCTCCAAGGCCACGCGGGTGGAGTTCAGCTTGCCGACGGAAACCTGGTGCGGGGCGAGTTCGCCCTTATCCTTCAGGCGGCCGAGCTGTAGGGCCAAAAGGACGGACTTGTTGAGTTCGACGGACATGTTGGCAAGCTTCGCCTGGGTGAGCTGGTAACTGGAGAGGGACTTGCCGAATACCTCGCGGGTCTCGGTGTACTCAATGGCAGTTTCCAGGCTGTCGCGGGCGGCACCCAGGGCGCCCCAGATGATGCCGTAGCGAGCCTCGTTGAGGCAGGTCAGCGGGCCGCGGAGAGTGTCGATCTTCGGTAGGCGCTGGGAATCCGGAACGCGGCAGTTGTCCAGCACGATCTCGCCGGTGATGGAGGCGCGCAGCGAGAGCTTCTTGTGGATTTCCGGGGCGGTGAAGCCCTCCATTCCCTTTTCCAGGATGAAACCTGCGAAGCCGTCCTCGGTGCGAGCCCACACAACGGCCACGTCGGCGACGGGGGAGTTGGTGATCCACATCTTGGTGCCGTTGAGGACCCACTCGTCGCCGTCGCGGGTTGCGCGCGTTTTCATGGACGCCGGGTCGGATCCGGCGTCGGGCTCCGTCAGGCCGAAGCAGCCCAGGTACTCACCGGCGGCCATCTTCGGCAGGTACTTTTCCTTCTGTTCCTCGGAACCCCAGTGGTGGATGGCGAACATAGCCAGGGAGCCCTGGACGGAGACGAAGGAACGCAGGCCGGAATCGACGGCCTCGATTTCCATGCAGGCCAGGCCGTAGGCGACAGCGGAGGCGCCGGGGCACTCGTAGCCTTCCAGGTGCATGCCCAGAGCGCCGAGCTGCCCGAACTGCGGGCCGAGTTCCTTGACGGGCAGGGTACCCTTGTCGAACCATTCCTGCACATTGGGCTTGAGAGTTTTCTGGGCGAAGTCCGCCATGGCTTCCTGCAGCATGCGCTCTTCGTCGGAGAGCAGGCTGTTGAAGGAGGTGAGGTCGAGCGGTGAGGAGGTCATGCCAGTCAGTTCCTTACATATATAGGGATTCCGATACTGATTTGTGTACCCTTGAGTGTAGAGGAAGTGATTTCGTCGCGAAAGGTTTTTGCGAAATCTTCCTTTACTATCGTTTGAGTCACGCTCCCGACGTTGCTCTCGCTACGCCGTTCCCTCTACGTCAACTACCTAGCCGAAAGGAACCCTCAATGCCCGACGCGTCCCGGTTCCCCTTTCCCGTCGATCAGCAGCCAGGCAGGTCGCACCACCGCACTGTCGACCGGATTGCGGACATCTTGGAGTTTGTGGCCCGCAACCCGCAGCCACGCGGGCTCACCGATATTTCGAAGGCTATTGGCGCGCCGGTAAGTTCCACTCAGTCCCTGGTGAATGGTCTGGTCGCGGCCGGATACCTGGAGGAGCGGGATAAAACCTTCCGCTTGGGGCTTGCGCCGTATCTTCTGAGCACTCTCGCCGGTAGCCGACCAGTGGATCAGGTCACCCACGACATGCTGGAAGACGTGGTTGAAGAGACGGGCTATATCGCCGTGTTGGCGTCATTGGTAGGTGACAACGTCTACTACCTCGACTACGCGCTGTCGGATCCTGAGTTCGAGTATCTGGCGCAGAATCGTTTGCAGCGCCCGCCGCTCGAGACATCGGCGGGGTGGGCGATCCTCTCCGGGCTGGGGCACGAGCAAGTGTGGGGGATTCTGGCTGCTTCCGAGAGCTCGCAGGAGACCATCAATAAGTTCCAGCGCTGGTACCCAGACATGCGCGCGACCGGCGAGTGTATTGCTCCTGGTGTGGCCTTGAACGGGGCGGATGGTGTGGCTGTGCGGGTCGAGAGTCAGGGAGCGGCGGTCGCTTCGGTGGCCGTTATTGCCTCGACCGAGCAGATCGCGCGCGATGCGGAGCGGATTATTGAGGTTTTAAGACGCCACAGTGCCCGCTGGAACCGTTAGCAGCTTAAGCTGAGTTCGTCGTTGAAGAAGTGGCGGTGATTCGCCAGTCCTCTCCCTGGGGGAGGGCGTGCAAGATGGTTTCAAAGGCGCTGGAGATTAGTGCGGGGCGAAAGCTTTCTGCGTAGTACGCCTCCTTGGAAACCTCTTTTCCACCGAAGAATGCGGTGATCTTCCCTCGTTGCTTCATGTGGTGACGAGAGATGATCTGTTCGAGCAATTTGACGGAGCTGGCCCATGGTTCGTCCTGTTCATATGCGTTGACGCTTCGCTCGCAAGCGGAGATAGCTTCGATATCGGAAACTGAAGGTATGCCGAAGTCGGAAATCGCGCTCATACTGATGGAGTGGAGAGCTGAAAATGCGGAACTTGGCAATGCGGAGTCCCACACGGCAAATAACGGGCGAAGAGGGAAGCGATCCTCTTTCGATCGCACGGTTAAGTGTGCGCGAATAGTCTGCAGATCTTCAATAGTGTCGTGGGTAGCATCATTAATTTCCCAAAGGCTAAGAGGGATTACCTTTCCGTCGGAATCGCCGGTGTAGGAAAAACCCAGGGATAATTCGGCCCAGCGAAACCGGTCGAAAAAGAGGTCGGGATCCACATTCTCTTCGGTGAAGGTGGATGCTTGCAGGATAATGTAGCGATCTTTGTACATGGGGTAAACGCTAATGGATGCTCTGCAGCTTAAACAGGTTTTGAGCACTATGCGTTCTCTAGTGTTTTAGAAAGGAACCCCATACCCGATGGGCACGGGCCAGCTTAAGCGGCTAACTCCGGCACCCACAGCACCAGCTGGGGCCACAGCAGGAAAGCCAGGGCGATGACCAGCATGATCACGACATAGGGGAATGCTCCCTTGAACACGATCATGGGGTTGATACGTACGGCCTTCGAGACGACAAATACGTTCAGGCCCATGGGCGGGGTGACCATGCCGGTCTCGGCCAGCAGCACGATGAAGATACCAAACCAGACCGGATCGTAGCCCAGTGATTCGACAATGGGCAGAGTAACCGGCACGGTTAGGGCGATAATGGCGATCTGATCCATAAAGAAGCCCAGAACCAGGTACACAGCACCGATCAGAACCATGACCACTAGCGGGTGCAGGGAGGACTCGCCGATGGCGCTGACCAGCTTCGGGGTCACGCGGGTTTCGGTGAGGAAGTGCCCCAGCACGTGAGCGGCCATGATGATGGCAAAGATCATGCCGGTGGTCTTCACCGTTTCCAGCACAGTAAGTCCGAATTGTTTGCGGTCCCAACGACCTTTCGCGACTACCAGGATCAGCGCGGCCAGCACGCCCAGGGCGGCGGCCTCGGTGGGCGTGGCGATGCCGGTGAAGATGGAGCCGACTACCGCCAGGAAGATCAGCAGCAATGGGGATGATTTCAACAGCTGGAGGCCTTTTTCCTTGAAGGGAACCGGCTCGCCTTGTGGTGCACGGGAGCGATCCTTGAGGAAGCCAATGTACATGACCAATACCAGTCCCAGTGCGACCATCAAGCCAGGGAAGAAGCCCGCGACCAGGACATCGCCTACTGGAGCCTCTGCGGTAATCGCGTAGAAGACCAAAATGATCGAGGGCGGGATCATGGCTGCCAGCGTGCCGACCACTGCCACCAAGCCCGTCGCGGTGCCCTTGTGGTAGCCCTCCTCGATCATGCGGGTAGAGGACGTCTGCGCCAGCGTGGCGGCCGCGGCGGTGGAGGAGCCAGAGACGGCTGCGAACGCGGTGCCCGCGCCGATGGAGGCGATGGCGGTACCACCGGGGATACGGCCAACGAGCGCCTTGGCGGCGTCAAAAACAGAATTCAAAAGACCCGACATCAGCATCAGCTGCGCCATCAGGATAAACAGTGGCACGGCGGATAGAGAGTTGGAGCGCACGGCGGCGAAGGGCGAGGTCTCCATCGTGGCGATGGCCAGCTCGACTCCGCCGAGGGCGATGAGTCCGACCGTGGCCGCACCGAAGATGGCGAAGCTAACGGGTACACGCAGAACAATCAGCGCGACCAACAGCACAATGATTGAGAGCGCAAGCATGGTCTATACCTCTTCCTCGCCGGGTTCGTAGTCGGTGTAGGGGCGATCCCATGGGGTGATGAGCTCCCGGAGAAAATCCAGTGCCGCCACAAAAGCGCACAGTGCGGCTGCAATGGGCACGATCACGCGGTAAGTCCAGTCGGGAGTGGCGAGATCGGCCATGCCTGGGAGGGTGGCGTGGTGCAGGGTAAACACCGTATAGGTCTGGTTCCACCCACCGATGAAGACGAACACCATGGAAATAACCACAGCCAGATGAATAAGCAGCAGGATGGTCTTTTGCACTCGGAGCGGGAGTTTGTTGAAGAGCGACTCTACGGCGATATGGGTGCCGGTTCGATAGGTGGTGACCAGCCCAAAGAAGGCAGTAATGGGGAGTAGATAGCGCTCCGTGACGGAGATATTCCAGCCGAGGGGAGAACTGAAGAACTCGCGCGCAATGACTTCAGCGAGGGTGACGAGCGCCAGCCCCAAAATCGCCGCGCCCGCGATCCAGGCACACACCGCGGAGATGGTGTTTTGTACCTTGTCGAAGCCCGGGTGATCCTGGGTTTGGTAGCCGTATTTGCTGCGTTCGGCGGTGCCATGATGGCCGGGGTGGACCAAGTTGCTACTGGTCATGACTGCTCCTTCCCTTCTTCTGCTCCTTCTCCTGCTGCCTCTTTCGTCTCTGCGCGATGTGCATGGCGCTTGAGGGCGGCTTTGAAGTCATCCACGACCCGTTGAGCTGGGTGACCCTTGGATTCGGCAACCTCAATCCACTTGTCCAAAACTGGTTGCGAAATGTTCTGCCATTCCTTGGCGTTCTGGCCTTCGGTGACGTCGTAGAACTGCACGCCGGCATCTTTCATCTTCTGTACCGACTTTTCACGGGCGGAATTGAGTTCCTTGCAGACAGACTGTTGTGATTTATCGGCCGCATCGGTCAGCACTTTCTTCTGCTGATCGTTCAGACGGTTCCAGGTATCTAGGTTGATGCCATAGAAGAAGGTGAAGTTGCCCTGTTGGGCTCCGTACGTGCTGGCGTGTATGACGTCTTCCAACCCGTAGGGAGTAATCGAGATCGGGCTGGCGAGTGTGCCTTCTACTGTGCCGCGCGACATTGCTTCATACATGTCGCCAATGGGCATGCTTACACCTGCTGCGTCGATCTCATCAATCACGCGGTCTAGTGCGCCGCCCGTGGAGCGCAGTACCGCGCCGTGGAAGTTGGCGGGGTGAGATGGGTCTTTGCCGCCGGTCATCGCTTCGTAGCCTGGGATCGAACCTGTCCACAGCGGCATGAACTTCATGGGTTCGAGTTCTTCTTTATAAAGGACGCCCCCTGGCTTCACTAGATCGCGAAGTGCATAGGCGGTCACGCATGCATCGGAGCTAAAACCCGGAAGATCGCCCACGCTGCTGAGAGGAAAGCTGGAGCTGACATAGGAAGGAGAGATGACTGCCAGGTCGACCACACCACTGCGGAGCACGGAGGGGATGTCTGCTTGTTTGCCCATTTGCCCTGAAGAGAAGTACTCGATGTCTACTGACTGGTCTTTTTCGACCTGATCGAGAAAAGGTTGAGTGCCACCTTTGCCGACAGGGTGAGTGATTGAGTAGCTGTCCGCCATCTTCAACTTGGCGGTGCTGCCTGGACCATAAGGTTCAGCGGAGGAGTCCGAACAGGCGGTAAGCGCGCCGGGAAGCGCCAGTGCCAAAGCTGTAGCAGCTATGGCGGAGGCTACTTGGCGGGCGGGTGCTTTCTTCTTGTGGAGTCTGAGCATGATCCCTTCACCCCTTTTACGGATATATGTAGAGATTTTCCGATTTGGATAACCTTCATCTAACCCAATGGAGCGCGAGGAAACGATAGCTTTCGTATAGAAAACTAGGCCGGGGGTGAATTTGTGGGGTAAATCACACTCATATACGTAAATTGAGCGGAATAGACTCAAGCTTGTAGTGGTTGAGTGAGGTGTACTCAAGTAAAGTCGGGAGCGTGCAAGCGCGACCTGAATGAAGCCGCAGGAGGTAGATGTAGAAATGTCGAGCTTCAACCCCACCACCATGACCCAGTCTGCAATGCAGGCTGCACTTCAGGATGCCTCCGCCAAAGGCAACCCAGACATCCGACCAGCGCACCTGCTTGTTGCGCTACTGGAGCAGGATAATTCCATTGCCCTGCCCGTATTGCAGGCTGCAGGTGTACAGCCGCAGACCATCGCAGCCAAGGCTAAGAACCTGGTAGCTGGATACCCGCAGGCATCCGGTAGCGAGATGGCAAACCCGCAGTTCAGCCGCGATGCCCTGAACGCACTGACCGCCGCTCAGGAACTGGCGGAGCAGCTGGGAGACACCTATGTCTCCACCGAGGTGCTGCTGGCCGGTATCGCCAAGGGTGATTCCGACGCCGCAAAGGCGATGCACGAGGCGGGCGCGACCTTCGAGGCCATCCGTGGCGCCTTTGAATCTGTGCGCGGTAACCGAAAGGTCACTACTGAAGAGCCGGAGGGGCAGTTCCAAGCATTGGAAAAGTACTCCACCGACCTCACAGCACGCGCCCGCGAGGGCAAGATCGACCCGGTCATCGGACGTGACCAGGAGATCCGGCGAGTTGTCCAGGTGCTTTCCCGTCGCACGAAAAATAACCCGGTGCTCATTGGTGAGCCCGGCGTCGGTAAGACCGCAATCGTAGAGGGGCTGGCCCGCCGCATCGTAGCTGGTGACGTGCCGGAGTCCCTGCGCGGCAAGAAGCTGATCAGCCTGGACCTGGGCTCTATGGTTGCCGGTGCAAAATACCGTGGCGAGTTTGAGGAACGCCTGAAGGCTGTCCTGGATGAGATTAAGGAGGCCGAGGGTGAGGTCATCACGTTCATTGACGAGCTGCACACCATTGTCGGTGCTGGCGCCGGCGGCGACTCCGCGATGGATGCGGGCAATATGATCAAGCCTCTGCTGGCCCGAGGTGAGCTGCGACTCGTCGGCGCGACCACCCTGGACGAATACCGCAAGTACATCGAAAAGGATGCCGCGCTGGAGCGTCGTTTCCAGCAGGTATACGTCGGTGAGCCGACCGCGGAGGACACCATCGGTATCCTGCGTGGCCTGAAGGAGCGCTACGAGGTGCACCACGGCGTACGTATCCAGGACTCCGCGCTGGTGGCAGCAGCAACCCTGTCGGATCGCTATATCACCAGCCGCTTCCTTCCGGATAAGGCTATCGACCTGGTCGACGAAGCCGCATCCCGCCTGCGCATGGAAATCGACTCACGCCCAGAGGAGATCGACAACGTAGAGCGTGTGGTTCGCCGCCTGGAAATTGAAGAGATGGCACTAGCCAAGGAAACGGACGCTGCTTCCAAGGATCGCCTGGAGCGTCTGCGCAGCGAGCTGGCCGATGAAAAGGAAAAGCTCGCTGGGCTGACCGCCCGTTGGGAAAACGAAAAGGGCAGTATCGATAACCTCCGCGAGCTGAAGGAGGAGCTGGATAGCCTGCGTCGCGAATCCGAGATCGCCGAGCGGGAAGGCGACTTCGCCAAGGTTGCTGAGCTGCGTTACGGACACATTCCGGACGTGGAGAAGAAGCTGGCCGAAGCGGAGAAGGTTGTGGCTGAGCAGCAGGAAGGCATGATGCTGACCGAGGAAGTCACCCCCGACACCATCGCCGATGTCGTCTCCGCTTGGACTGGCGTGCCCGCCGGCAAGATGCTGCAGGGTGAGACCGAGAAACTGCTGAACATGGAGCGTGTTCTGGGTAGCCGTGTGGTCGGCCAGAACAGCGCCGTTGATGCGGTCTCCGATGCAGTGCGCCGTGCACGCGCTGGGGTGGCTGACCCGAATCGTCCGACGGGCTCCTTCCTCTTCCTGGGGCCGACAGGCGTGGGTAAGACGGAGCTGGCAAAGGCTCTGGCTGACTTCCTCTTCGATGACGAGACCGCCATGGTGCGCATCGATATGTCGGAGTATGGCGAGAAGCACTCCGTCGCTCGCCTTGTCGGTGCTCCTCCGGGATACGTCGGCTACGACGCAGGTGGCCAGCTAACTGAAGCGGTGCGGCGTCGCCCGTACACGGTGGTGCTGTTCGATGAGGTAGAGAAGGCTCACCCGGATGTTTTCGATGTGCTGCTGCAGGTGCTGGATGAAGGCCGCCTGACCGACGGCCAGGGCCGGACTGTGGACTTCCGTAACACCATCCTGATCCTGACCTCTAACCTTGGCGCCGGCGGTACCGACGAGGAGGTCATGGAGGCGGTGAAGCGCGCCTTTAAGCCGGAGTTCATCAACCGACTCGACGACGTGCTGATCTTCGAGCCGCTGTCGTCTGACCAGCTGAAATCCATCGTGTCTATCCAGGTGCGCGCTCTGGCGGATCGCCTTGCGGCCCGCCGTTTGACCTTGGATGTTACTGATGACGCCCAGTCGTGGCTGGCCGAGCACGGCTACGATCCAGCCTATGGCGCACGGCCGCTACGCCGACTGATTCAAAAGTCGATCGGTGACCAGCTGGCTAAGAAGCTACTGGCTGGGGACGTGCGCGACGGCGATACGGTGCGCGTGGACGTTGATCGCGGTGGCGACGAGGCTGCAGGTCTGGTCATCGCCTCCCTCGGGGCCGCTGATGGTGAGGTCTAAAGTCTGGTGACGGTCGGGGGGGGTGTCGGCGACATAAATATAAAAACAGCATGGTCGTGAAAAGTGACGAGCGTCACTATATTGGATGACAAAAGTTTCCCATTCCGAGTATTCGGGGTGGAGCTTTTGCAGTTTCAATATTCCATCTCGTTACCGTAAGGAGCACGCTCATGACCGTCTATGCTGATCCCGGCACCGAAGGAAGCCTCGTCAACTTCAAGGAGCGCTACGACAACTTCATCGGTGGCCAGTGGGTACCACCCGTCGATGGCGAATACATGGACAACGTCACGCCCATCAACGGTGAGGTGTTCTGCCAGGTTCCACGCTCGAAGACGGCTGACATCGAGAAGGCCATCGACGCCGCAGAAAAAGCTCAGCCCAGTTGGGGCGCGACCTCTGTGCAGGATCGCGCCGCCGTGCTGCTGAAGATTGCTGATCGCCTTGAAGAGAACCTGGAGATGATGGCCGTCGCCGAGACCTGGGACAACGGTAAGGCGGTACGCGAAACTCTCGCAGCTGATCTTCCGTTGGCTGTTGACCACTTCCGCTACTATGCCGGTGCCCTCCGCGCCCAGGAAGATCGCACATCTCAGATCAGCGAAGACCTCATCGCCTACCACTTCAACGAGCCGCTGGGTGTGGTGGGGCAGATCATCCCGTGGAACTTCCCGCTGTTGATGGCGGCGTGGAAGCTCGCCCCAGCTCTGGCTGCCGGCAATGCCATCGTGCTGAAGCCCGCCGAGCAGACCCCCGCCAGCATCCTGCTGTTCGCGGAGCTTATCCAGGACATTATCCCGGAGGGTGTGCTGAACATCGTCAACGGGCTGGGCACTGAAGCAGGCGCCGCGCTGACCGCTTCCGACCGCATCGACAAGATCGCGTTCACCGGCTCCACGGAAGTCGGCAAAATCATCAACAAGGCCGTGGCGGAAAAGCTCATCCCGGTCACCCTGGAACTCGGCGGGAAGTCCCCGTCAGTGTTCTTTAGCGACATCATGGATCACGACGACAAGTTCCGCGCTAAGTGCGTGGAAGGCCTGGCCATGTTCGCACTCAACCAGGGCGAGATTTGCACCTGCCCGTCCCGCGCGCTGGTACAGGAGGATATTGCCGAAGAGTTCCTGGAACTAGCCATTGAGCGAGTGAAGTCCATCAATGTCGGAAATCCCCTGGACACGGATGTGATGATGGGCGCGCAGGCTTCCCAGGAGCAAATGGATAAGATCACCGGATACCTGCAGACCGGCCCCGAAGAAGGCGCGCAGGTGCTGTGCGGTGGCGGCATTAATGAGATCTCGGGTCGCAGCGGTGGCTTTTATATCGAACCCACCATCTTCAAGGGCACCAATGACATGCGCCTTTTCCAAGAGGAGATTTTTGGGCCCGTGCTGGCCGTCACCACGTTCAAGGACTTTGACGAGGCTATGCGTATCGCCAACGACACAGAATACGGTCTGGGTGCAGGTGTGTGGTCGCGTAATGGAACGACTGCCTACAAGGCTGGTCGTGTGATTCAATCGGGCCGAGTGTGGGTGAACAACTACCACAATTACCCAGCTCACGCGGCTTTCGGTGGCTATAAGAAGTCCGGTCTGGGGCGCGAGACTCACTTGATGATGCTCGCGCACTACCAGCAGACCAAGAACCTGCTGTGGTCTTATTCGGACGAGCCTTCTGGGCTATTCTAGTGCTTATCTAGTTCTGCTATGGTTTATTCTGGCTGGTCGGCGACCTCTACGTTGTAGTGAACGTTGTTGCCGTCGACCGTGTCTGCGGTGACTTCAACGCTGTACGTTTCACCGGAATGGTGCAGCTTGCACTCCAGCTTTGCGCCCTCTTCGGCCTTGAGGCCGCCGGGGCATTCGATGCTCTCGGGCTTTTGACCAACCTCCTTCTCCAAAGAGTCAGAGATGCCCTGTTCTACCTCTTCTTGGGATACTTCTTTTCCTCCAAGCAGAGAACAGGCGCTTAAGCCGGTGACGGCTAGCGCGCCGGTTAGGAAAGCAGCGCCGAGGCGCTTGGACATGCCGGTGGAGCCAGTGGAGGGGCAAGTGTTCTTCATGCGGGGTTGGTCTCTTTCTCTTGTTTGCGGTTGGCATCATGCCTCATCAGGCATTCAGGGTGTGGGATGTCGCCCGTTAGCGAAAAGTTCCCACGTGTGCGGCACGCTGCACAGTTTGAACCTATCCGATACTAAGTATGTTTGCTTGGGAAACGCGGGCGTCAAGAATTGGGTGCGATAGTATACCGAGAGCAACAGAGCGCGCAGAGTAAGAAGAGAAAAGATAGAGAATTAAAGAGGGAGCCCTCGGCGATTATTCCACACTATTAATTGCCGTGGTGTTCGCCTCGATGCCGTACAGTATGTCCTTCGCGTCGAACGATGCGTCGAAAGCGAAGAACATGTGGGGCTTTTCCACC
Organism: Corynebacterium sp. TUM25015; assembly: GCF_056393505.1. NCBI lineage: Bacteria > Bacillati > Actinomycetota > Actinomycetes > Mycobacteriales > Corynebacteriaceae > Corynebacterium > Corynebacterium sp. TUM25015. The sequence goes on from NZ_CM150783.1 coordinate 890,959, forward strand.
TCTATGTTCCTCGGTCAGTGGGGCCTATTCATCCTGCTAGGCATCTTCATCTTCGGTCCGCTCTTCGACACCCCGGAGTGGTTCGGCATGATGCTGCCCGTCGGCTTCGTAGGTGGATTCGGAACTGCTGCGGCCGTCGGTGGCGCGTTTGGGGATCATGGTGCGGACGCCGCCATGTCCTTGGGCTTTACCTCCGCCACCGTCGGCACACTGGCCGCCATCATTGGTGGAATCATCTTCGCGAACTGGGGCATCCGAACAGGTCGCACATCCACGTTGCCGGAGAAACTGCCATGGGAACTGCGTTCGGGTCACATTGAGGACGAGGAAAAACAGCCCTCGATCGGCCGAGCCACCACAAACCCATCCTCGATCGAGCCGCTCGCCCTGCATGCGGGCTTCATTGCAGTGACCGTCATGTTTGCCTACATCGGTCAGCAGATCATCGGGCACTTCTTCCCGGATGTTTCCGTACCGCTGTTTGCCCTGGCCTTCGTGGTCGGTATCGGAGGCAAGGTCTTCCTCCATGTGATTCGACGCCCGAAGTACCTGGACCAGCAAACCGTGAAGTCCATTTCCGGAGCGTCGACGGACTTTATGATCGCCTTCGGCATTGCCTCAATTAAGCCGGACGCGGTGGCTAACTACCTAGTGCCCCTGCTGATTCTGTTCGCGCTGGGCATTGCCTACTGCTGTCTGTTCTTCTTCGTTTTCGCTCCACTGTTCTTCGGCGATCAGTGGCTAGAACGCGGCATCTTTGGTTGGGGTTGGGCAACCGCGGCAGTGGCTACAGGTATTGCACTGCTAAAGATCGTGGACCCGGATCTGAAGTCCGGCACCATGAACGAATATGGCATTGCCTACGTGGGTTTCGCTCCCTTCGAAATCGGCATGAATATTGTGGCGCCCATAGCCGTGATAGCCGGACTCGCTTGGGGTATTGGGGGGATTGCGACGGTGGTAGCGATTGCGATCATCGGATTTGCGGCGGTGCGAGGTTGGTTCCCGGAAAGAACAGGAAGGCGTCCCGGCAAAACTGCCGCGGTGGCACAAGAGTAAGGCGCATAAACAATAGGGCTCCGGAGTAACGGAGCGTCACTGTAGCCACACGTATGCAACATCGGCGCACGCGGGGTTCTAGACTTGGCAACTATGAGCAACCCTATTGCCCAACAGCCGCCCGCTAGCCCCTTCGTCACCGGCGAGGAAATGCTAGAAGCATTCAAACGGGGCGAGCGTATGACCGTGATCGACTCGCACTGGGCGCGTACCGAAAACAGCGCCTGGGAGGCCTATGTCGGCCAGCACATTCCCGGCGCCATGTTCTGTAACCCCCTGGTGCACCTGGCCTCCATCCCTTCCCGCCATGTCGGACGTAACCCTTTGCCCGCCCCCGAGGAGCTGCAGAAGAGCTTTAACGATTGGGGTATTACGGATGGTCGCCCTGTATACATTTATGACGCCGGCGCCAACCTCTATGCAGCTCGCGCCTGGTTCGTTTTCCGTTGGGCAGGTGTGCAGAACGTCCGCATCCTCGACGGCGGCACAGGCGCGTGGGAGGCGGCGGGCGGAGACGTCGCAGGTGGAATCGGTGCATTGCGCGGCCGCGGTACCACTGAGGTTCGTGCGGGTAGCATGCCCACCCTTGAACTCGACGAGGTGAATGAGTGGCGCGAGAATCACATCCTGGTGGATGCGCGCGAGAATTCTCGCTTCACTGGCAAGAAGGAACGCTTCGACCACCAGGCCGGTCGCATTCCGGGAGCCATCAACATTCCGGTTAAGGAACTATTCCAGAACCGTAGCGAGCGCGACAGCAGCGCCAGCGGCAAGGTGCGATCCCCGGAGGAGATCCGGCAGATCCTTGCCAACCATGGTGTGACCAGTGGTGAGGACGTGTGTGTTTACTCCGGATCCGGGCTGCACTCCTCGCTGTTTATTGCCGCAATGGAGTACGCGGGACTGCCAGGGGCCAAAAACTTCGTAGGAGGTTGGTCTCAATGGTCCGCTTCCTCCTCGCGACCCATCGCACGCGGTTAGACTCTGGAGGTATGGATCCCCGTTTCGCACAGGATCCCCGTAGGCCCGGCCTGCAACAGGAGCTGCCAGTTCAGTATCCCGTTGTGACCCCGCTGGCGGGGACTGCCGTTAGCCTCAATTCCGTTCCCGACCCCGTGCTTGCCACTGGCACCATCGGCGCAGGTATAGCCGTAATCCCCGACGCAGGCGTGGAGGTTGTACAAGCGCTCGCACCCATTGGCGGGATGATGAAGCGCGTGGCGCCGAACATGTATGTCATTCAAGCCCAGTCATTGCCAGCCACCCTCCGCCCGGATTCTGGTACCCATGCCGTAGACGGCCGCCATGCGGAAATGCTGGCCGACCAGCCATGCATCTTTATGCAGCTCGGCGTGGATACCGGTCGCCTTGGTGGGCAAGGCTTCGACGTACATGTCCAGGAAGGCGACATAGTACGACAGGGAACACCCCTATGTACTTACACTCCCCGGGAGCTGGGCCGGATGGGATTCGACCCGGTAGTGATGGTGTTGGGGCTGCAGATGGGGGCGTCGGAAATAAAGATAGACGTGATGTCGGGCGAGCCCGTGATGGGCGGCGACAACCTGTTTTGGGTGTAGGGGTGTCCGCGGGCGATGGTACGTAAATTTCTGAGCATGGTTGCGACGCTGGGGATGCTCCTGGCGCTGTCCGGTGCGGTGGATATCTTCACCCCGCAACAGGTTCAGAAGATCGCCGGTGTTTTCTTTGTCGTGCTGATTGGGGTGCAGGTATGGCCGCTTCTGGCCACCATGCGCAATAGCTACGGGCACCGACGGCACCCTGTGAATCGCTTATACGTTGTGCTGGCGACCGTCGGGCTGATCGGAACGTTGCTGCTGATGTTCGTCTTCTATCTCCACTCGACCATCTGGTTGATCACGTTGGCCGGGGCGCTGATGATCACGGGAATTGTGGGAGCGGGCATTTTGGCGTTGTTCGCCGCACCCTGGGATGACTGGTCTACTCGTCGCGGTCGCGATTTCGACGATGAGTTCTTTGGCTGGGAGGAGGAGCCGGTCGAGGACGTCTGGGACACCAGCTTTAGAACCTAGCACAGCTAAGAGTCTTAGAGTCCGTGCTTGCGATTGATGAGCCAATGCATAGCCGCTGTCGGCAGCACGCGGGAAAGGGGGAACACCACCGGCGCCATCGACCCCGTCGCATACAGCGGCTGAGGGCGAGCCGTGGTGATGGGCTTGAGGATCTCCATGGCCACGCGCTCCGCCGAAATGCCATTGGCTTCGTTGTTATCCAGGTTCTTTAGCATGGTGGAGAACTCGGCGCCGTAGGGACCATTAAGATCCACGTACTTGGTGCGCCGCGTGGAAAGCCCCGTGTTGATCGACCCAGGCTCGACCACGGAAATGCCCACACCAAATGGCCTGACTTCGCGCCGGGCGGCGAAAGCAAAGCCTTTGATGGCGGCTTTCGACGCGACATAGCTGCTGCGGTAGGCCAATGGAAATGAGCCCAGCATCGAGCCGACCATCACGATGCGCCCTGCTCCGTTACGTCGCATTTCCGGCAGGATTTTCTGGGTGACGCCCACTTGTCCCAGCACGTTGATCTCAAATAAACGGTGCAGGGCATCATAGGGGAGCTCTTCCAAGGGGCCGGATTGGCTTTCGCCAGCGTTGTTGACGAGCACAGTGGGGGAGCCGTAGCTCAGGGCAGAAGAGGTGAACTCGTCGATGCTGGCAGGGTCAGCCAGGTCGAGGGGGAGGTAATCGACCCCATCGACAGGGTCAGTGATGGTGTCGGGGTTTCGACTGGTACCGATGATGTGGGTTGGGGCGTAAGTGGTCGTGGAGGTTGTAGCAGCTCTGGATTTAAGCTCTGCGAGGGCGGCGACGGTGGCGCGTCCAATGCCCGAGGAAGCGCCAGTGACGATTGCGACTCCGCCGTTAACGGCGGGAAGAGCGTGGGGGAGGAAGCTAGGAAGTTTTGCCATGCGTAACATTTTGGCGGTTCAAGCGGGGGCACGGAGCCAGAATGAGATTTTCCCCATTGCTGGGATTCTTTAGTGATCCGACCCACGCCCGCTATGATGTGGGGGAAAACTGCATATGTTTTTGCCGCTTTTAGCTGTGGTGGGAGAGGCTCGGCGCTTGAACCGCGTCGGCCGCCGACGGAGCAATTCCTCCCCGGGACACTCTCAGGCCCCAAGAACCGTCGCAGTGAGGCAACTCTGGAAAGACCTGCGCGCAGTCGTGTGCACGCGGGCGCCGAAGGAGAAAAGCCGGGTTGCCCGGGTGAAGCTCTCAGGTACAAGCGACAGAGTGGGGAGGGCTCCTTTTTACGACCGTGCACTTACGACCGGAAAGTCCCTGAAAAAGCAATGTCTACTGCTACTCGCCGTAACTCTGCCCCCTTCGTTCAGCGTCATATCGGCCCGAACCAGGCTGATACCAAGGAGATCCTGGACTACCTGGGCTATGAATCCACCGCCGCGCTGGCCGATGATGCCCTGCCGAAGTCCATCCGCCAGGCCGGCCCGATCGGTCTGCCGGAGCCCTTGGACGAGACTGATACCCTCGCCGCCTTGCGTGCGTTCGCCGATAAGAACGTGCAGAAGCAGCAGCTGATCGGAAATGGCTACTACGACACAATCACCCCGGCCGTTATCCGCCGCAACGTGGTGGAGAACCCGGGCTGGTACACCGCCTACACCCCGTACCAGCCGGAGATTTCCCAGGGTCGCCTGGAAGCTCTGCTGAACTTCCAAACGATGGTGCAGGATCTGACCGGCCTGCCGGTCGCAGGTGCCTCCCTGCTGGATGAGGCCACTGCCGTGGCAGAGGCCGTGCAGTTGATGGCACGCGGTAACGCAAAGGCCTTTAAGAAGGGCGGCGTGGTGCTGCTGGATTCTGCCCTGCACCAGCAGTCCATCACCGTCACCCTGGCTCGTGCCGAGGCTGCGGGCATTCCGGTGGAGGTGGCAGATCTGGCTGATGATGTCTCTTTCGAGGATTATGAGAACCTCGTAGGCGTCGTACTCTCTAACCCCGGCTCCACGGGGCGCGTGCGCGACTTGTCCGGTGTGATTGGTGCAGCAAAGGCCGCCGGTGCCTTGGTAACGGTCGCCTGCGACCTACTGGCTCAGGTACTGCTTTCCTCTCCCGGCTCCCAGGGTGCAGATATCGCCGTCGGTTCGGCTCAGCGTTTCGGCGTGCCGCTGTTTTTCGGTGGCCCTCACGCAGGCTTCATCTCCTGCACCGAGAACCTGCAGCGCAAGCTGCCGGGCCGCATTGTGGGTGTATCCGTGGACGCTGAGGGCACCCCGGCTTATCGTCTAGCTCTGCAGACCCGCGAGCAGCACATTCGCCGTGATAAGGCCACCAGTAACATCTGTACCGCCCAGGCTCTGCTGGCTGTCGTTGCCGGTTTCTACGCGGTCTGGCACGGCCCGGCTGGCTTGCGCGCAATCGCGGAGGGCATCCACGCTCGTGCGACCGCCCTGGCACTTGGCCTGTCCGAGGCTGGCCTGACCTTGGCGCACGATACTTTCTTTGACACTGTCACCGTTGATGTGTCTGGTTCCTCTCTGGGCGACGCCTCCACGGCTCTGCGCGCCGCAGCAGAGGCAGGCTACAACCTGCGCCAGGTCAATGATTCCTTTGTCGGCATCTCGGTGGGTGAGTCCACCACGGATGAGGACATTGCCAAGCTGATCGAGGTGCTGGGTTCCCGCACCGGCGACGTCACCTCCGCGGGCTTCGACGTTACCGCCGGGCCACTGGGGCAGGCCGGCGTGCTGCGCGCAGCTGACGAGGAGATCCTGACCCACCCGATTTTCACCTCCATTGACTCCGAGACTCAGATGATGCGCTACATGCGCAAGCTCGCCGATCGCGACCTGGCGCTGGATCGCACCATGATCCCGCTGGGCTCTTGCACCATGAAGCTGAACGCAGCGGTCTCGATGGAGCCCATCACCTGGCCGGGCTTTGCGGGCATTCACCCGCAGGTTCCGACGGAGCAGGCACAGGGCTGGATTGAGCTGATCGAGGATCTGGAAGAGCGCTTGGCGAAGATCACTGGTTATGCCAAGGTTTCCGTTCAGCCAAACGCCGGCTCCCAGGGTGAGTTCGCAGGTCTGCTGGCTATCCACCGCTACCACCAGTCCCGTGGCGACGACCAGCGTGACATTGTGTTGATCCCGGCTTCCGCACACGGCACGAACGCCGCCTCCGCAGCCCTGGCGGGTCTGAAGGTGGTTGCTGTGAAGAACGCCGAGGACGGCTCTATCGACGTCCCGGATCTGGAGGCCAAGCTGGAGAAGTATGGCGAGCAGACCGCCGCCATCATGCTGACCTACCCCTCCACCCACGGTGTGTTCGAGGAGCAGGTGCGCGACGTGTGCCAGAAGGTCCACGAAGCTGGCGGCCAGGTGTACGTCGATGGTGCCAACTTGAACGCCCTAGTGGGTCTGGCCCAGCCGGGCGAGTTCGGCGGCGACGTATCCCACCTGAACCTGCACAAGACCTTCACCATCCCGCACGGCGGCGGTGGCCCGGGCGTTGGCCCGGTCTGTGTAGCGGAGCACCTGGTTCCGTTCCTGCCCGCCGACCCGAACGCCGACGTCCTGGACGGGGATGCCGCCCTGCAAACCGGTCAGCCGGTTTCGGGTGCCCTGTACGGTTCCGCAGGCGTGCTGCCGATCACCTGGTCCTACATTGCTCTGATGGGTGACGAGGGACTGACCGAGGCTTCCCGCATGGCGCTGGTCAACGCTAACTACGTTTCCCGAAAGCTGGAGGAGTACTACCCGACGCTGTACAAGGGCGATACCGGCCTGGTCGCCCACGAATGCATCCTGGATCTGCGCGAGCTGACGAAGGCCTCCGGCATTACCGCGGAGGATGTCTCCAAGCGTCTGATGGACTTCGGATTCCACGCACCGACCTTGTCCTTCCCCGTGGCCGGCACCCTGATGGTGGAGCCCACCGAGTCGGAGGATAAGGAGGAGCTGGACCGCTTCATCGAGGCCATGGTCACCATTTACGACGAGATCCAGGAGATCATCGACGGAAAGGTGACCGCCGAGCAGTCCGTTCTGCGCCATGCGCCGTTTACCGCTTATTCTGTTGTGCGGGACGACTTCGAGGAAGCTGTATCCGGTGGACACTTCAGCCGCGCTAAGGCCGCATACCCAGTGGCCAGCCTGCGGCACACCAAGTACTTCACGCCCGTGCGTCGTATCGACAATGCTTATGGCGACCGCAATCTCGTGTGCACCTGCCCGCCCTTGGAAGACTTCGCAATTAACGAAGACTAAGGATCGTTGGGGCCTAGGGGCGTCATAAAAAACGAGAAGAAGGAGAATAAGATATGACCGAACTAAAGAAGACCGCGCTGTACCAAGTACACAAGAAGCTGGACGCTCGCTTCACCGATTTCGGCGGTTGGGATATGCCGCTGAAGTACAGTAGCGAACTTGATGAGCACCACGCGGTGCGTAAGTCCGTGGGCGTATTCGATCTTTCCCACATGGGCGAGGTGCGCGTGACCGGACCGAAGGCGGCGGAGTTCCTGGATCACGCGCTCATCTCCAAGCTGTCCGCGGTGAAGATCGGCAAGGCGAAGTACTCGATGATCTGCACCGAATCCGGTGGCATTATCGACGATCTGATTACCTACCGCCTGGGGGAAAACGAGTTCCTGATCGTGCCGAATGCGGGCAATGTGGATAACGTCGTTTCCGCACTTCAGAGCCGTACCGAAGGTTTCGATGTAGAGGTTGAAAACGAGTCGGAAAAGACCTCCATGGTCGCCGTACAGGGACCGAAGGCCGCGCAGGCGATGCTGGAAATCGTAGACAACGTGGTAGAGGTTCCTGAGGCATCCGGCGCGGGCGAGACCGTGGCAGAGGCCATCGAGGGACTGGGCTACTACGCGGCATTCCAGGGTATTGCCGCAGGCCAGCCGGTACTGGTTGCGCGCACGGGCTACACCGGCGAGGACGGCTTTGAGCTGATCGTGGACAACGATGGCGCGGAGGCTGTGTGGACGAAGGCTATGGACGTGGCCGGGCAGCTGGGCGGCCTGCCATGCGGCCTGGCATGCCGCGACACTCTGCGCTTGGAGGCGGGCATGCCTCTGTACGGCCACGAGCTGTCGCTGAAGCTGACGCCGGTTGATGCGGGTCTGGGCATTCTTGCTGCGACGAAGTCCAAGGACTCTTTCGTTGGTCGCGACGCCATCGTTTCCGCGAAGGACAAGGGCACCCAGCAGATCCTGATCGGTTTGGTAGGCGAAGGCCGTCGCGCTGCCCGCGAGGGATACGAGGTGTACGCAGCGGAAGGCGAGACCACGATTGGTTCCGTGACCTCCGGCGCGCTGTCGCCGACGTTGGGACACCCGGTGGCTATGGCGTATGTCTCGAAGGCCGCTGTGAATTCCGGTGCGGCTGCCGAGGGTGCAACTGTTGAGGTAGATATTCGTGGTAAGCGCTTCGAATACAAGGTTGTGGCGCTGCCGTTCTACTCCCGGGAAAAGTAACGAAAAAGGGTTGTCTGTCCGCTGGTGTATGGTTTGGGCAGATAACCACAAATAACCGCAAAAGTTTGAAAAAGAGAGGCTAAAAACAATGACTGCACTGCCAACTGATTTCCTGTACTCCGAGGAGCACGAGTGGGTTAACACCTCCGCCGTTGTGGAGGGCGAGACCGTGCGCGTGGGTATCACCCACATCGCCGCTGAGGCACTGGGCGACATCGTTTTCGTTGAACTGCCTGAAGTCGGTACTGAGGTTGAGGCTGGCGAGGCTTTCGGTGAGGTCGAGTCCACCAAGTCCGTATCTGATATTTACGCTCCCGTTTCCGGCGAGGTTGTAGCTATCAACGAGGAGCTGGAGGATAACGCTGGCCTGATCAACGAGGATCCCTACGGCGAGGGCTGGCTGTACGAGGTAAAGGTCACCGAGTCCGGTGATCTGATGGACGCTGAGGCTTACCAGGCGGCTAACGAGTAAGTCAGCTCTTAGTACTCAGTACTCCAACTCCTCAGCTTTCCTCACAGTCTCTATGGGCGGTTCCATCTTCGCGTTACTCCTCGGCTTGGCCTTGTTGGGCCTCGCCGTGTGGTTATTGCTGCGCGCAAAAAAGGCCGAGGGCGCAGGCTCTGGCGTAGAGCAGGCTGCAGAAGGTGCAGTACACACCGAAGACCCAGAGGGCTTGGAAAACGAGGAGTTCGAGGACTACGAGGACTACGAGGAGTACTCGGACTTTGAGGATTACGGGTACGACGGGGATTACCCGGAAGACGAGGACTGGGAGGACGACCCGGATTACGGGGAGGCTGTAGACAGCACCGACAACCCAGACGGTGAAGAGTGGTCTGAGGCGTGGGATGGCCCCCAGTTCGATGACTGGTCCGGGGAAGAAGGCACGCCTGAAAAGGAACCTGTTCCCGCGCGTTCGTCCGCGTCGGCGATGGCGGCTTTCGGTTTTCCCCGGAGGCGGCGTCGTCAATGGGCAGCCGACAACGGCTTCGAATACACAAAGGAAGACAGTGAAGTCGCGCGGGACTGGCCCGTCGCCATCACCGGCGACCACCAGCGCGGGGTGCCGACCTTGCGAGAGGTTGTGAGCGGGTTCATCGACGGGCACCAGGTACATATCGGTGACCTCGGTTCTTCCACGTTGATGGCTATGCGGCGAGTGGAAGAATCGCCAGTTCAGGTGCTTTATTCAGCAGGGGGAGCGCAACCTGCGGGCATGCGGCGAACCGACTTGCTGGATCAGCCGCCGTTCGCGGCTTATACCACCGACGTCCGCGCGCTCGACCGCATGCTGGATGCCCGCGTGGAGGATGCTCTGGCCGCACTTTCGCAGGTCGCGACGGATGTGGCATGGGGGCAGAATTGGACGGTAGTGCGGGTCTCCCGGAAACTAGATTTCCACGTGTGGCAGGCGATCTTCCCACAGCTGCGCTCGCTGGTGGATGCCGCGATGGTGCTACCCCCGGCACATACCAGTGCGCCGTTGGAGATGTTCGTGGCCGATCAGCTGCGACCGCTGCCTGGCGGGCCACTGCAAGTGCACACCAATGATCCGGTGAACCAGGAAGCGATTGAGGAGCAGGCTGCAGAGACCTCCTCTCGTCGCGCGCACCTGCGGGCCGTTCCAGATGGCAATACCAGCAGCGGGGGCGAGGGCACTGCTGAAGGCGAGGGAGCCGACACGACCGCCGCCCGCGCTGCTGAAGAACAGGCCGAAGAGGTTGCCGCGCACTCCGAGGTACCGAACCCAGAACGCCCCGACATCACTCGCCCCGCTGAGCCGGTGGCCTTCCCCTCCCGAACGCACGCGCGCTGGGAAGGCGGGGATACAGAAAGCTTCGACAGCTTCGCCGTAGGCGATTATGACGACGCAGATGCGGACGACGACCCACACGCAGGGCGCCGGCGCCGCCGCGATGGAGGCATCCCGCGACTGGGCGAAGATCCGGAGCACATGAGCTCCCACTTTTCTCAATACGCGCGGGTCATCCGCGATGATGCGGAAGAAGCCACAATTTTTGATGAGCTCGAGGACTTCGATGAGTTCGCGGAAGTCGAGGAGACTAAGTCCACTGCAGTGCGTTTGTCTCCTGTGACGCAACGGCGGCGGAGCAGGGGGCGTCATCGCGCGCCAGAAGCACGCCACGCCCGCCCCGAACCTATCGAACCGATCGAGTACGAAACCGTCGACGGCGAGATCGTCGAAGACGATCAGCAGTAAGCAGCAGTAACCAGGCAGTAGCCAGCAGCAACCAGAAGGAGAAACCGCAATGATTGATGAAGCTAAGAAGCAGCGCCTTGCTGAACTCGTTAGAGAGCTGGCGGTCGTGCATGGGCGCGTAACGCTGTCCTCCGGCAAGGAGGCCGACTACTACGTTGATCTGCGTCGCGCTACCTTGCACCACGAGGCGTCTCCACTGATCGGAGAGCTGCTGCGTGAACTGACTGCAGACTGGGATTACGCGCACGTCGGCGGACTAACTCTTGGCGCGGACCCGGTGGCGACGGCGATCATGCACGCAGATGGGGAATCCATCGACGCTTTTGTCGTGCGCAAGGAGGCTAAGAAGCACGGCATGCAGCGCCGTATCGAAGGGCCGGACATTGAAGGCAAGCGAGTGCTCATCGTCGAGGACACGACGACTACCGGCAATTCGCCTCTGACAGCCGTTGCCGCAGCTCGCGAGGCTGGCGCGACTGTTGTTGGTGTGGCCACAGTTGTGGATCGCGCGACGGGCGCCAAGGATGTTATCGAGGCCGAGGGGGTTGAGTACCGCTCGCTGCTGGGCCTGTCTGACCTGGGGCTTGCTTAGTTTTTCTATGACGCCCACTTCACCCGAAGCACACGATAAGCCCGGACCGACGGAATGGCTGGAGCATCCCCATGGCGTGCGCCGCTGGGAGGATGAGTATCCCGACCAGCCCCGTCCGACGGATCCGCGCTTCGACCCCGAACTGCTGGATACCGGGGACACACGCAACGTGGTTGACGCATACCGCTATTGGCGGCAGTCCGCGATCATTCAGGACATTGATACGCGGCGGCACGCGCTGCATATCGCCATCGAGAACTTCGAAAACGACTCGAATATTGGCACGGTTGTGCGCACTGCCAATGCGTTTGCGGTGGATACCGTGCATATCGTCGGGCGGCGGCGCTGGAACAGGCGCGGAGCGATGGTCACCGACCGCTACCAGCACCTACAACATCATGCGACGGTTGCGGATGTGTTGGAGTTCGCTGCCCGGGAGGGGCTAACTGTGGTGGCAGTGGATAACACCCCGGGGTGCGTTCCGCTGGAAACTGCGGAACTGCCGGAGCGCTGCCTGCTGCTGTTTGGCCAAGAGGGGCCGGGTGTTTCCCAGGAGGCGCAGGACGCTGCCCGCATGACGGTGTCGATTGCACAGTTCGGCTCGACGCGGTCCATTAATGCCGGTGTGGCGGCGGGGATTGCGATGCATACATGGATCCGCCAGCATGCGGACCTGGATAAGGCCTGGTAGCTGGGGCCATTTGGCCGTCTTGGGGGGGGGATGTCGTTGAATCGGGAATCTGCTGGTTGTGCAGGCTGGTTGGCACAAAGTGTTAGCGCCGTGACCTGCATATTTGTGTAGTTGAAAGAGATTGTCTTTAACACATTCCCGTTCTAGCGACATTTTCCTCTGTGAAGAGGCTGTAATGAAGGCTGGGAAGCACGGATTGTGGACATGCAGCAGCAGACAGCAGCATGCAGCAGCGGAGAGCCTGTAGATAGACTGGTCTGCAGTGGAAGCCGGGGCACTACGGCGGAACAGCAGAAGTGCGACAACCTAGTGAGGTGTGCAGAAGTGTTCAAACTTCCAGACAAGCGAGAGAAAAGCGACGTCAAGGCTGCCGCTGGTGACAAGGAAACTGCAGCCGCAGCCGATCCCAAGCAGCAACTCTTGGAACTCTGGGATCACCGCGCAGACCTGGCCTACCAGGCGATTAACGAGCGCCACGCCAGCCGACTCTGGGGTATCCCGCGGACCACGCTGGGCGTCATCGCCTGGCCACCGACCACCCGCGACCGCATGTTTGTCCGCTGGCACTATTGGTGGCAAGCCCACTACATCGACAACGTCATCGATGCTGCTCTCCGCCGCCCCACCAGCTCGCGGATCCGCGCCATTCAGCGCCACATCCGCGCCATGCGGCTCCGCAACATCAGCCGCCTGACCGCCAACCACTATTACGATGACAAGGCGTGGCTCGCGCTGGCCCTGCAGCGGGTGGCAAATACCCCCAAAATCCAGGAGAAACTCGGCATCCCGCGCGACCTAGAGCCCCTGATGGAGAACATATTCGAGGGCGTGGACAGCCTCACCGGCGTGCTGCCGTGGCGCACAAATGAGACCTTCTACAACGTCCCCACCAACGGCCCCGCCGCCATTCTGGCCGCCCGCCATGGAGACATCGACACCGCGGAACGGCTCGTCGACTGGACCTTCGACAACCTCATCAACGAAGATGGCCTGGTCATGGACGGTATCCACATGCGGATGGCCGGCCCAGAACCCGTCACAGCGGTGCACCCTTATTGTCAGGGTGTCACTCTCGGCGCGCTCGTGGAGCTCGCCCGTGCGCGCAGACGCGCCGCCGGGGTTGGAGATGAAGAAGTCTCAGAAGTGGGCGTCAAAGAAATTACCCGCATCCATGGCCTCCTCCGCGCAATCGAAACGCACCTAACCGACCGCGACGGTGCTATTAACGTGCGCACGGCGGGCGGGGACGGCGGCCTATTTAATGGCATTCTTGCGCGTTATCTTTCTCTTGTTGTTGAGTGCGTTCCGACGCCAGGTCGGCACGGCGCCGAATCTGTCGCCATAGCCCGACGGATTGTATTGGCCACAGCCGAAAAGGTGTGGCGTTACCGGCTAGAGGTCGATGGCCTGCCGGTGTTCTCCGCAGATTGGGGAACGGATGCGACCATGCCACAGTCCGGCGGCTTGGTCGGGGCGACAATTGCCGGGGCGGTATCGAGCTCTGACATTGCAGAAAGGGACCTCTCGGTGCAGCTTTCCGGCTGGATGCTCATGGAAGCGGTAGTACGCACGATCCAGGCGGGCCAGTAGGCAAGCCCGAAGGCTATCCAAGCGAATCTTCCGGGGGAGTAGGGGGAGTATTCACCGGAGGCGACTGCACGGTGTGGAATTTGTCGGCATAATTGTTGGCGGAGACCAACCTGCCTTAGTCAAGGATTTGAAGGAGCATCGAAATGCCTATTGCAACCCCCGACGTCTACCGCGACATGCTGGACAATGCGAAGGAAAATGGCTTCGCATACCCTGCTATCAACTGCACCTCTTCTGAGACCATCAACGCAGCTCTGAAGGGTTTTGCAGATGCTGAGTCCGACGGCATTATCCAGTTCTCCACCGGCGGTGCCCAGTTCGGTTCGGGCCTGGCCGTGAAGAACATGGTTGCTGGTGCGGAGGCTCTGGCGGCTTTCGCACACCAGGCTGCGAAGCACTACGGCGTGAACGTTGCTCTGCACACTGACCACTGCCAGAAGGAAGTTCTGGACGAGTACGTGCGCCCGCTGATGGAGATCTCCCGCAAGCGCGTGGGGGCAGGCGAGAACCCGCTGTTCCAGTCCCACATGTGGGACGGTTCCGCTATTCCGATCGACGAGAACCTGGAGATCGCCAAGGGGCTACTGGCGGATGCGCAGAAGGCTAAGATCATCCTCGAAGTTGAGATCGGCGTCGTGGGTGGCGAAGAGGACGGCGTGGAGGCCAAGGCTGGTGCCAACCTGTACACCACCGAAGAGGACTTCCTGAAGACTGTCGATGCTCTGGGTACCGGCGAGAACGGCCGTTACCTGCTGGCCGCTACCTTCGGCAACGTCCACGGCGTGTACAAGCCGGGCAATGTGAAGCTGCGCCCGGAGGTTCTGGACATGGGCCAGAAGGCTGCCGTGAAGAAGCTGGGTCTGTCCGAGGGCGACAAGCCGTTCGACTTCGTCTTCCACGGTGGCTCCGGCTCCGAAAAGGAGAAGATCGAAGAGGCGCTGCGCTACGGCGTTATCAAGATGAACGTTGATACGGACACCCAGTACGCGTTCACCAACCCGGTTGCACGCCACATGTACACCAACTTCGACGGTGTGCTGAAGATCGACGGCGAGGTCGGAAACAAGAAGGTGTACGATCCGCGCTCCTACCTGAAGAAGGCTGAGGAAGCGATGTCCGTCCGCGTTGTTGAGGCCTGCAACGACTTGCACTCTGCCGGCACCTCCGTCGCAAAGTAAGCGTCGCTGGAGCCATGGCAGAACAGATTCGTCACAGTCGAGATCTCTTCGGCGCAGAGCACCCAGAGGTGCGTCTGCCGGAGGAACTAGCCAGTGCGGTTGCGGTGGAATCATCCACACCGTCCCGCGAGTCCTTGGAGGCGGCCGTCTCCGCCAACTTGAAGGATTCCGGTGCCTGGGCCGCCCTGGCCGAGGTTCTACTGGCCGAAGGACAGCCCGTACAGGCCTACGCCTGTGCCCGCACTGGTTACCACCGCGGCCTCGATGCGCTGCGCGGTAACGGGTGGCGTGGCACCGGCCCGGTGCCTTGGGATCACGTACCTAACCGGGGAGTGCTCCGCGCAATCGGCGCATTGGTGCAGACCGCCCGCGCCCTCGGTGAGGACGATGAGGTCGTGCGTTGCCTGAACTTGCTGCACGACTGTGATCCTGCCGCAGCTCCAGCCCTGGGGCTGGATGGCTCCGCTGCCTCTTCTACTGAGCGCTAGTGATCCCCCGTAATAGGAAATTGAACAAACGCCGTTCATTTTCCCAGCCGACGCCCCACCCGGTGGCGCACCGCAACCTGTGCATCGCCGCAGTCGTGGTGGCGATCGTCTGGATGTCCAGCATCCTATGGCCCGCGCAAACCACCGCATCGTGGCCCTTTGTCGCGGAAATCCAAGCCAGCGCTTGGGTCGCCGGGGTGCTGGCCGCCGCCGGCCTGGGCATTCTGAATTCAGTTCGCCGCGCGGCGCTGTGCGCGGTGCTCGCTGTGCTGGCGGTCTTGATCGTCCCGCGCGTACCTGCCCCCAATTTTTCGGACGCCCACAACTCCACCCGAGTATTTTCCCTCAACACATACTGGGGGAAAGCTGACGATAAGCGAATCGCCCGTGCGATTGAGGAACTTAAACCGGACGTTGTCTTCCTCTTGGAAACGAATGAAGAGGAAGTGGATAGCGTAGCGGAGGAAACTGGCTATCTGCCTTTGACCAAGCCGCGGCCTGGCAACGATCGGGCGGATAATGTCGTGGGCTTGGTGTCGGCGTCATATAAAGAAAAAACAGGGGCGCACGGCAACATGGTGCGCGACCTTACCCGTTTCCAAACACCCCGGGTGAACGCGCCGCTGCATGGCAACAGCGAGTTCGTGGGTGTGCACGCAGTGGCGCCGGTCAAGGAGTATCGTACGGCGTGGGAGCGCGACCTGGCGAACTTGAGTGATTGGGCCAATTCCCGGCGCCATCTGGTGCTGGCAGGCGACTTCAACGCTACGCGCAGCCACCCGCGCTACCGCGATTTTGAGCTCAGTGACTGTACGGGGCACCTGGCGCACACGCCGACGTGGCCGGCGGTGTTCCCTGTGGTTCGGCTGGACCACATTATGACCACTGGCGAATGCTTGGGTGGCGGGACGAAGCGCATCCTCGGCACGGACCATCTGGCAGTGTGGGCGGATGTGACCACCTAGACTGGCGGGCATGGCAGAACCACAACGGCGGCCACGAACCGCAAAGGAAATGTGGGGCGAGCCGGCCAACCGCCTGCGCCCCGGCGTGCGCGCCGCTGCGCGGAACCTGCGTCGCATTGCTCCTGTGCAGGGCATGATCCGCGTACGCGAGGGTCTGGTCTTTGCCATCCAATGTGCAATCGGTGCTGGGCTGGCGCTGCTTATTGCGGTGCAGGTTTGCGGCCACCAACAGGCTTTCTTTGCGCCGATTGCTGCGGTGTTGAGCTTGGGGGTTAGCGCAGGTAAGCGGCTGCGGCGTGGTTTTGAGCTGGTGCTGGGTGCCGCGGTGGGCGTGGGTATCGGTGACGTGCTGATTAGCAATATCGGCAGTGGCTACTGGCAGGTCTCAGTGGTGGTGCTGGTGGCAATTCTGGTGGCGACGTTCGTGGATAAGTCCGTCTCCGTGGCTTTTCAGGCTTCCAGTTCTGCGGTTTTGGTGGCGACGATTCTGCCTCCAGGCACCTCGGGGTCTTTCGACCGCATGGTGGATGCGCTGGTTGGTGGTGTGATCGGCATTTTGGTTCTGGCCTTGGTGCCGAACTCGCCGCTGCGCCCGGCCCGGCGGGAGGTCTCCACGCTGGTGTCTAAGGCCTCGCTGGTGTTGGATGATGTGGCTCAGGGGATGGAGGAACGCAAGGCGGAGAAAATTACCAAGGCGCTAGAGGTTGCCCGCGGTACGCAGACAAACGTTAATGCCCTGCTCACGAACGTGGGCGGGGGATCGGAAGTGGTGACGGTATCTCCGATCTATTGGACGGCCAGACGGCATGCGAAGACGATGAACCGCATCCTGGTGCCCGTGGATAATGTCATGCGCAACACGCGCGTGCTGGCGCGCCGGGCGGAGATCATGATGCTGGACGAGATCGAACCGCCGGAGGAGATGATAGAGCTGATGCGTGGTATCTCCAACGAATTGGGGCATCTGGGTGCGTTGTTCGCCGAGGGCGGCACCCGTGGTACGCGCGATGAGGCGGTGGAGATTCCGGAGATCGTGCGCGCCCTGCAAAAGCTTGGTGCGGAGGCGGATCTGCATATTGCGGAGGGGACTGGGTTGTCGGGCATGGTGGTGTTGGCGCAGTGCCGCTCGATTATTGTGGACGCCCTGCAGATCTGTGGCTACTCGCGTGAATCGGCCATTGCATTTCTGCGTCCGACGGTGGATCGACCGTGGCAGCCGCCGGAGATGTGGGATGAGTAAGAGGAGTGGGAGCGGGGGTTGATAAGGAAACGGGGGTAAAAATTAGTAATAGATTAAGATTGAATATGAATACGGGTGGAACTTCCTGGGAGTGGGGCGTAAATTCAGCAGCGAATGACGCTTCTGTCGCGTCATGCTTTCGGATTGACTCATTCTAAATTGAGGAAGCACTTATGATGCACCTTCGCTCCCGCCGCGCAATGATCGCTGTCGCGGCCGCAGCCAGCATGATCCTGACCGTGTCTGCGGTTCCAGAATCTCCACTGTCCCCATCCGCTGCCCAGGCCGCGACCGCCAGCAAGACACAGGATACGAACCTGGATTTCCGCTGTAACGTCTATGCCGGTGGCGGTATAGGAAACGTGAACTATGACATCTCGACTGGCATGCACGTGACGACGCCTGAGAGTGTCCGCCCGGGCGAGGAATTTGATGTCACGATCAAGATCGATCCGGTGTCCATCGTGAATGAGCAGGCTGGTCTCGTGAGCGGACAACCATCCTTTGAGAGGGGAGATACTAAAGCGAACCGGATTCGCTTCGCTCTTTCCGCAGACGCAGAATTGGTCGAATCTAATCTGCCCGGAACCACGCTGAATGGTCGCCTCCTGGAAGTCTATGGGATGATGCAGCCCAGCAAGTCCGGTAGCAAGGTTACGATTAACTACCAGGAGCTCAAGCTTAAGCTCAAGGCGAAGAGCTCGGGAACCCTTGCAGTCCAGACCCCGAAGAAGTACGAGAAGCTGGATAACCTGGGGCGTGTTGTCGCCAGCAACATGGTCTGGGGGCAAGGAATTGCTGGCGGATTCATTAAGACCCCAGGACTGAAGGTCACCTGCATGACCGATCAGTTCAAGACCCTGGGCGCTACTCAGGTGGGAAAGTTCGCTGAAGTCAACGAGCCCAAATATGCGGACATTGAGGTCAAGCAGCAGGATACGGCGACCTCGACAGATACTTCCGCCGCTCCGGCTGGCACTATCTACGCTAAGGGGGCTAATGCGCCGGCATGGGCGAAGGTTGCCGCTGATGGCGCGGTGACTGTGAACCCGGGCTTGGATGTTGCACCAGGCGATTACACTGTCCCGGTTGTTGTTAAATACCCGGATACTTCTGCGGATAACACCGTGGTGAAGGTGAAGGTCACTGTTAAGCCGAAGAGCGAACTGAACGATCCGAAGTACACCGGCACTACCAAGGTAGAGCAGGAGGGCAGCGCGACTGTCGCCGCACCGGAAGAGGCTGGTGAGGTTAAGGAGTACGCCGCTGGAGAGGGCGTTCCGGCGTGGGCGACCGTCAACTCGGACGGCACCATTACTGTTAAGCCGGGCTTGAAGGTTGCGCCTGGCGATTATCAGATTCCGGTCGTCGCTACCTACACCGATGGTTCCAAGGACAATCTGACCGCTAAGGTGACTGTCACCAAGAAGCCGGATAATCAGATTCACGATCCGAAGTACACGGATGTGACTGTCAAGCAGCAGGATACTGAGAATGCAGCTGCGCCTCAGGATGCTCCGGAGGGCACTACGTTCGCAGCAGGTGACGGTGCTCCTGCCTGGGCAACCGTGAATACCGACGGCACTGTGACCGTGAAGCCGGGTCTGGAGATTAAGCCGGGCGATTACACTGTCCCGGTTGTCATCAACTACCCGGATCAGTCCTCCGATAAGACGGAGCTGAAGGTCACCGTCACGAAGAAGCCGGATAATGAGATCCACGATCCGAAGTACACGGATGTGACCGTGAAGCAGCAGGATACGGAGACTGTCGAGCCTCCGAAGGACATTGCTGAGGGTGCGAAGTTTGCTGCGGGTGAGGGGGCTCCGACGTGGGCAAAGGTTGCCGATGACGGCACTGTGACCGTGAACCCGGGCTTGGACGTTGAACCGGGCAAGTACACCGTTCCAGTGAAGGTGACCTACCCGGACAACTCCGGCGATGACACCACTGTGAACGTTACCGTTACTGTGAAACCGAAGAACGAGATTCACGATCCGAAGTACACCGGTGCCACCAAGGTGGAGCAGGAGAGCAACGCGACAGTTGCTGCACCGGAAGGGGCTGCCGAGGGCACGCAGTACGCCGCTGGAGAGGGTGCTCCGGCGTGGGCGACTGTCAACGAGGACGGCACCATTACTGTAAAGCCGAACCTGCAGGTTGCGCCTGGCGATTACCAGATCCCAGTTGTTGCTACCTACACCGATGGTTCCAAGGACGATGTAACCGCTACGGTGACTGTCACCAAGAAGGCGGACAACGAGATCTACTCCCCTGAGCTCGGTAGTATCACCGTTCAAGCGAACCGCTCCGCAAAGTCCCCCGCTATCGAAGGACTGCCAGAGGGCACGAAGTTTGCCTTGGCAGAGGATGCTCCCAGCTGGGCAACAATCGACGACCAGGGCGTAGTTCGACTGAACCCAGATGGCGATGTTCCTCCGCAGAACTACGACGTACCAGTCACCATCACCTACCCCGATGGCACTATCGACAATGGCGAGCTGAAGGTCACGGTCACGGAGCGCGCGATCAACGAGCTACATGATCCGACCTACAAGCCGATCGAGGTAAAGCAGGAAGAGACCGCCACTGTTGCTGCTCCTGAGGGCAGCACTGCGGACGCTGAGTATTCCCTGGGTGCAGGCGCACCGAACTGGGTCACTCTGAACAAAGAAGGCAGCCTCGAGGCACGTCCGGGTCTCGAGGTTAAGCCGGGCGAGTACAAGATCCCGGTGACGGTCATCTACGGAGATGACTCTGCTGACCGCACTACTGCTGTGGTTACCGTGACCGTGAAGCCCGCTAACGAGATCCACGATCCGCAGTACACGGATGTGACCGTGAAGCAGGGTGATGAGCAGACCGCTGCGAAGCCGGAGGACGTGGCTGAGGGTGCGAAGTTCGCAGCCGGTGAGGGTGCTCCGGCGTGGGCGACTGTTAACGAGGATGGCACGGTGACTGTGAAGCCGGGTCTGGATGTTAAGCCGGGTGACTACACCGTTCCGGTGAAGGTGACATACCCGGATAACTCCGGCGATGACACCACTGTGAACGTCACCGTTACCGTGAAGCCCGCCAACGAGATCCACAACCCGGAGTACACGGATGTGACCGTGAAGCAGGGTGATGAGCAGACCGCTGCGAAGCCGGAGGACGTGGCTGAGGGTGCGAAGTTCGCAGCCGGTGAGGGTGCTCCGGCGTGGGCGACTGTTAACGAGGATGGCACGGTGACTGTGAAGCCGGGTCTGGATGTTAAGCCGGGTGACTACACCGTTCCGGTGAAGGTGACATACCCGGATAACTCCGGTGATGACACCACTGTGAACGTCACCGTTACCGTGAAGCCCGCCAACGAGATCCACAACCCGGAGTACACGGATACGACCGTCAAGCCGGGCGAAGAGGCAACCGTCCCGGCTCCGACCGATGTGGCCGACGGCACCAAGTTCACCGCCGGTGAAGGTGCTCCGGCATGGGCGACCGTCAACGAGGACGGCACCGTTAGCCTCAAGCCGGGTAAGGACGTTAAGCCGGGCGATTACACCATTCCGGTTCTTATCACCTACCCAGATGGAACCAAGGCCACCAAGCCGCTGAAGGTGACCATCAATGAAGACAAGCCCACTGGCAGCTCTGGCTCCAGCAGCTCTGACGGAGTTACTGGTTCCAGTGCCTTCGGCTACTTCATCGCCGCGCTGTTTGGCGTCCTTGCCATCGGTGCTGGGCTGACTGGCCTATACAACTGGGCCCGCGACCACGGCTACATTCGCTAGCCACAGTTCCTGAGGAATGGGGCGGGCTCCGGCCCGCCTATTGCCGCACGAACTGCCCGTCCCGCAGGTGGCGGTAAAACGTCACCGACTTCAGCGGGCGGGGATGGCGCACCCCATCGCGGGTGACTACCAGATCCACCCCACCGGCCTGCAAGGCCCGACCCCGCAGTACCGTCGGAGAAACGGCACTGCGGGGCTTTTTCACTCGCCCAAACAGGCCCTTGCGTGGCAACGGCGGACGCTGCACCGCAGCCAACCCTGGAGCATCCGGAGTGGGCACCATCCGCACACCGTTATTGAAGTCACTTGTTCCGGCCTTGTTCTGCTCAAACAAGACCGCGGAATCAACAATCACCTCGCCGATCATCTCTGCAGTCCCAGAATCACCCTCCGGGCCAGTCACCTCGGCCACTCCCAACGTCACCACGCCATGGTCGTCGCGGATCACCGGAGTCGGCACAGCCGGGGAAGCGAGCGCGAAGGTGAGATGTTCGGCGGGGGAGAAGGTGGCGTCCAGCCCCCAAGAAAGAGCGACCGCAGAAGAACCGGTAGGGATAAACCCAACCTCGACCCACAGAGCATCGATCCGCATCAACTTAGAAACCACAGCGGCGATGGCGGCATCGTTGCCCTGCACAATCACCCGCACCCGCTCGCTGACCTGGTGCGGGTCAGGCTGCGGGGTGCCCAAATGGGGTGCGTCTGGGCGTTGCATCAGCTCATCCAGCGACGGGGTAGAGCCCACCACAAAACGCTCCAGATCATCCAAAAAGCGCAACTCCTTGCGCGTGGGAACAGCGGATACATCGAGGCATTCCACGACCTCGCCCGGCAGCACGGGATCGCGCACGTGATCGCTGGCGGGAACATCGCAACGCAAGAAGAACAACATAGAAACCCACCATAGCGAGTGCCACAACCACCGGCGAAGTACTAGAATGGTGAAACGTCTAGGTGCCCCGTCCGACCGCCGGAGCGGGGCTACAACCGTGAGTACATCTGTACCAACCCAAGAGGACGTGTTTAAGTTTCCATGGCAGCGATCATTGTCGTAGGCGCCCAGTGGGGCGACGAAGGTAAGGGCAAAGCTACCGACATTCTGGGCGGAAAGGTCGATTATGTCGTCAAGCCCAACGGTGGCAACAACGCCGGACACACCGTCGTCGTCGGAGGCGAGAAATACGAGCTCAAGCTGCTGCCCGCAGGCGTGCTATCCGAGAACGCCACACCCATCATTGGCAACGGCTGCGTGGTGAACCTAGAGGCGCTTTTCGAAGAAATCGACGGGCTGGAGGTCCGCGGTGCGAACGCTTCCCGCCTGCGCGTGTCCGCTAATGCGCAGCTGGTCGCGCCGTACCACATTGCTATCGACCGCGTGGCGGAGCGTTTCTTGGGTAAGCGCGCCATCGGCACCACCGGTCGTGGTATCGGCCCGACCTACGCCGATAAGGTCTCCCGCGTGGGCATCCGCGCCCAGGACCTGCTGGACGAATCCATCCTGCGTCAAAAGATCGAATCCGCGCTGGATCAGAAGAACCAGATCCTCGTGAAGATCTACAACCGCCGCGCCGTCGATGTGGACGAAGTAGTGGAGTACTTCCTCTCCTACGCCGATCGCCTCAAGCCGATGCTGATCGATGCGACGACGGAGCTGAACAAGGCTCTTGACGCCGGTAAGTCCGTGCTGATGGAAGGCGGCCAGGCCACGATGCTAGACGTGGACCATGGCACGTATCCCTTTGTGACCTCCTCGAACCCCACTACCGGTGGCGCCTGCGTGGGCAGTGGCATTGGACCGACGCGCATCACGGCATCCCTGGGCATCATCAAGGCCTACACCACCCGCGTGGGCGCCGGACCGTTCCCGACCGAGCTTTTCGATAAGTGGGGAGAGTTCCTACAGACCACTGGCGGAGAGGTGGGAGTGAACACCGGTCGTAAGCGCCGCTGTGGCTGGTACGACTCCGTGATCGCCCGCTACGCCTCCCGCGTCAATGGCTTTACCGACTACTTCCTGACGAAGCTGGACGTGTTGACCGGCATCGGCGAAATCCCGATCTGTGTGGCCTATGACGTGGACGGTGTTCGCCACGACGAGATGCCGATGACGCAGACCGAGTTCCACCATGCCACTCCGATCTACGAAACCATGCCTGCATGGGACGAGGACATTACGGAGTGCAAGACCTTCGAGGAACTACCGCAGAAGGCGCAGGATTACGTCAAGCGCCTGGAGGAGCTTTCCGGCTGCCGCATTTCCTACATCGGTGTGGGGCCGGGGCGCGACCAAACTATCGTCATCAACGACGTAGCGGAAGGCTAGGGCTGGCGCGATAACTACCGGCTAGCGGTAGTGGCGCAAAGGGCGCTGCGGTCAGTCTACGAATAGGGATTCATCATCGCTGGCGAGTAGCTGTCCGGCATTCTTGCCGAGCATGAGCGTGTAGATCTGCTCAATATGAATTAGCACCGCCATTTTCGGCGGATTGTGGCCCATTTCATCAGCGAACTTCACTGCTGCTTCCCAAACGGGCCCCTCGTGGAATAGCTCTGCAGAGCCGACAAATCTAAACCCGTCTAGTTGGCTCCAATCTACTACCGCTACCGCGGCTTTCGACCCCGCACGAAGATTCTCGAGGTGCTGGCGCCCAGTGTTTTCGTTGTAGATCAGCGTCTCGTCATCCCAGACGCGCAGGCTGCGCTTCGGGCCGATATTCGGCAAGAGCATTTCGCCGTCGGTCACCGTTGCCAGATACGGCAATTGCGCACTGAGCATGTCTTTCATCTCTTGGGTGAGCTTCGCCATGGAAGTTTTCCTTTCTTAGTAGTCGAGCGTTGTACGCTGCATACTCTACACAAAAGTTCAATCGAGTGTTACTCTAAAGTTCAATATATTGAACTTTATGTCTGAACCTTATGTCTCGTGCTCAAGGTGCTGTTTTCCAAGAGCGGCAGATTAAACAACTAGGAAGGAAAACCGCTATGTCAACAACCGCGGCTACACAGCCGCGCATCGTCTACTTCTCCTCTGCCTCCGAAAACACTCGACGCTTCGTAGCCAAACTCGGTATCCCCGCCCAGCGCATTCCTTTGCGAAGAAAAGATCCCGAGCTGATCGTCAACGAACCCTATGTGTTAATCACCCCGACGTATGGCGGAGGTGATCAGCGGAAAGCCGTTCCCAAGCAAGTCATCAAATTCCTCAACAATCCGCACAATCGCGCGCTAATTCGGGGAGTAATTACCAGCGGAAATACGAACTTTGGCACTGCATACTGCTGCGCCGGATCAACGATTGCCGCCAAGTGCCACGTGCCGGAGCTTTACCGCTTCGAGCTTCTAGGCACGGCTCGCGACGTTGCCCGGGTACAACTAGGGCTCCGCAATTTCTGGAATCACATGCGCGGGGAGAACGGGCGTCAAGAACAAGACCCAAGTGAAAACCGATACAAAAACGCAGGAAGTGAAAATTGAGTTACCGTAAACGCTCCCAAACCCCACCACAATGGCTGCAGAACCCAAGCGTTCCTCTGCGGCCGGTGAATTGGAACCAGCTGGAAGATCCAAAGGACCTAGAGATCTGGCAGCGCCTGACCAGTAACTTCTGGTTGCCTGAGAAGGTGCCGCTATCCAATGACCTGTCCAGATGGAATGGCCTGACGGATGCCGAACGCGAGTTGACCATAAAGGTATTCACGGGACTGACACTGCTAGATACAGTCCAAGCCACCGTCGGTGAGATCAGCCAGATCCCAGATTCCCGCACGGAGCACGAACAGGCCGTCTACGCGAACATTGCATTCATGCAAGCCGTGCACGCTCGCAGCTATAGCAGCGTTTTCAGCACTATGTGCAGCAGCGAGGAAATCGACCGCGCATACGCCTGGGCAGTGGACAATCCCGTACTCCAACGGCGGGCGACCGCCGTGATGCAGTACTACAACGGGCAAGATCCGCTCAAGCGCAAAGTTGCGGCCACGCTACTTTCTTCTCTATTGCTATACGCAGGGTTTTACCTGCCGCTGTGGTTTAGCTGTCGCGGCATTCTGATGAATACGGCGGATATGATCCGCCTGATCCTGCGCGACAAGGCGGTGCACGGCTACTACTCGGGATATAAGTTTCAGCGCGGGTTGGAGGCTCACCCAGAACGCGCGCAGGAGCTCGAGGACTTCACATTCTCCCTAGTGGAGGAGCTGCTTGCCTTAGAGAAAGAATACTCGGGGGATTTGTATGGCACAGCCTTGCCCAGCCAAGCCTCACTGATCGAAGGCGTGATGGCGTTTGTGCACTACAACGCAGATAAGGCACTGATGAACTTAGGGTACCCGCCACAGTATGAGGAAGAATCGGCAAAAACCGAGCCGGAGATTATCGCCGCGTTAGCGCCCGATTCTAATGAGACTCACGATTTCTTTAGCGGCTCGGGATCTTCCTACGTTATCGGTCGGGCGGAGTCCACAGTGGAAGACGACTGGGACTTCTAGAGGGCTATACGTTTGCAGGCGACCTATCTGGCTGCTTGAAGGTGCTCGATCGGGAGCCAACTGCTGTGCGCGGCATCTCGATCGATCAGGGCAGAGAGTTTAGTCTTCGGCGGAATTAGCCTGATTCAGACCGACCATGCGGAGAGTCATCAGATTGAGCGTTTTGGTGGTCCGCTCGATGATTTCCTCGCGGTTGTCATCCGTGACCTCGTAGAAGCCTTCCACGAAAGTGGCGTGGCAGAAGCGGGTGAACATGGCGGCAATGGCAGCAGCGGTGTACTCCACATCGTCCAGCGGCGGGATCATGTTCTTAGCGAGCAAGGCCTCCAAGAACCGGCGGTTACGGCCAACCATCTGCTTGGCAATCTGCATCTGTCGAACCGCGAGCTCTTTGCTGAACTGCGAAGACTGCGCCACCAGGTTCATGGCACCCGCGTTGTGTGCGTAAAAGCGCACGAACTCCTTGTTGGAGCCCTCGATCGTAGCGCGGGCGTCATCAGTGCTCAGCAAGCTATCGTCCAGGGTGGGAGTCATGTCCTTCTCGACGCTGGCCAGCACGTTCATCAGCAGATCTTGGCGATCTTCGAAGTAGGTATACAGGGTACCGACCGAACAGCCGGCCACCTCTGCGATCTTCGTGAGCTTAGTGTGGTGATATCCGTCGCTGGTGAACACCTTGCGGGCGGCGTCCAGGATAGCGGCGCGGCGAGCCGCGGCCTTCGGGGAGCGGGCATCATCAGAGTGAGTAGTTTCGGTTACATTGTCGTGCACCATGGCATTCATTATATAAGACTGAACACCTATCAACTAAACAAATAAACAGCTTTTGGGGAATAGAAATGATTAAAAAATCAATGGCGGCGGAGGCGGAGAAACCACGTGTTGTTGCCGATGTGGATACCGGGATTGACGACAGTCTTGCACTGATTTACCTGGCTTATCTTCACTCCGCTGATGAGATTGATTTAGTGGTGACGACCAGCGCAGGGAATACGACGGTCGGGCAGGCGGCGGTGAATTCTAAAGAGGTTTTACGTCTGGCGGGAGCGCCGGAAGTTTCTGTAGTGGCCGGTGCTGGGAAGCCTTTGGTATTGCCATTGACCACGACTCCGGAAACGCACGGAAAAAGAGGATTAGGTTATTATTCGCCCGAATTGGAGGCTGGGTGTGGGGATGCGCACGAGGATGTGAGAGGGGATGTGCGAGCGGCCGTGCATGGAGATGCGCGAGCGGCCGTGGAGACGTGGCGCGGGGCGACCCACATTCTGGTAGCTGGTCCGGCGACAAACCTGGCTTGGGCTTTGGCACACGAGCCCGAGGTGGTGGGGCCGGCTGAAATTACGCTAATGACGGGGGCATTTAACTACCCAGGCAACACCACTCCCACCGCTGAATGGAATGCGTGGGTTGATCCGCATGCTTTGAAGGCCGTATTCGGTGGGGAAGCGTCCGGCGAGTCTGTTGCACAGAGTGCACAGAGTGCGCAGTGTGCGCAGCGCTCGTTGCCGGTCATCTGCCCACTCAATGTCACGGAACAGGTTCTACTGCATCCTCCGCGTTTAAGCAGGTGGCAGGACGCCGTGCGCCCTTCACGCCCACAACTTGCCGCCCTGCTCGGCGACGCTCTCCGCTTCTATTTCGAATTTCACCAATCTGTCGGCGTGGGCTATTGCGCGCAGATCCATGACCTCGCCGCGGCGATGGTGATGTTGGGGCGTATTCCTTGTTCTCTTTATGACGCCACCGTGGATGTTGAAGCGGATTCTCCCCTCATGCGTGGCACTACCGTGGCTGACCGAGTTGTTGACGGTGGTGGCGGATCTGTCGCAGCTGTCCGTGGAGATGTGGATCCCGCAGGAGCGTGTGGTGCTTATTGGAACCGCCCAGCTAATGCGCGGATTCTGGAAGCTTTGGATCCGGCGGACGTCTTTGCGGAATTTGAACGGGTTGTGTGCGGGTTCGGCGCTGATTAGCGCCGTCCCAAAAGTGCAAAATGTCGCTAGATCGGGAATGTGTTGACGAGATTCTCAAAACCTTCAAAATCAAAAACCCCTGACCTGCGGTTTTAGATTGATTGAAATGCTTGTCAGTAACACATTCCCGATCTAGCGACATTGGAGACTAAAAAGCCTCCGAGAAAGCCCCTAGTAAGCCCCCCGAGTAACTAGACTCGCTCGCGGGCCTTCTTGGCGGCAGCCACCAGAACCTCCAGGGAGGCGGTGGTTTCTTCCCAACCGCGGGTCTTCAGGCCACAGTCCGGGTTAACCCACAGCAGGGCGGGATCCACGGAGCCCAGGGCAGCGATCAGCAGGTCATCAACCTCCTGCTGCTTCGGCACACGCGGGGAGTGGATATCCCACACGCCTGGGCCAACACCCAGCTCGTAGCCCTCATCCTTCAGAGCGGCCAGAACCTGCATGCCATTGCGTGCAGCCTCGATGGAGGTCACGTCGGCGTCCAGGTTAGAGACGGTGTCGATCAGCTCGTTGAACTCGGAGTAGCACATGTGCGTGTGGATCTGCACCTTGTTCTCCGCGCCAGAGGTAGCCAGGCGGAAGGAGCCCACAGCCCACTCCAGATACTCCGGCTGCTGTTCCTTGCGCAATGGCAGCAGCTCGCGAATAGCGGGCTCGTCCACCTGCACCACGCGGGCGCCAGCGGCAATCAGGTCGGCAATCTCATCGCGCAGCGCCAGTGCAACCTGGTCGGCGGTTACGCCCAGCGGCTGGTCATCGCGTACGAAGGACCAGGCCAGCATGGTCACCGGACCGGTCAGCATGCCCTTGACTGGCTTGTCGGTCAGGTCAGCTGCCACCTTGTACCAATCGACAGTCATGGCGTGCGGGCGGGAGACGTCGCCGAAGATGATCGGCGGTCGCACGCAGCGGGAGCCGTAGGACTGCACCCATGCGTGCTCGGTGGACAGGTAACCCTCCAGCTGCTCGGAGAAGTACTGCACCATGTCATTGCGCTCTGGCTCGCCGTGCACTAGCACGTCCAAGCCCAGTTCCTCCTGGCGCTTGATTACGTCCGCGACCTCGTCCTTCATTGCCTGGGTGTAGGCCGCATCATCAATCTCGCCCTTGCGGTGCTTGGCGCGCGCCTGGCGAATCTCGGTGGTCTGCGGGAAGGAACCGATCGTGGTGGTCGGCAGCGGCGGCAGGTTCAGCTCAGCCTTCTGAGCCTCGCGACGAGCCTTAATGGAATCGCGGCGACGGTCGGCGTCGGTCACAGCATCCTGTCGCTCACGCACGGCGGCATTGTGCGTCAGGGTGGAGTTCTTGCGGTCCTCGATGGCTTCACGGGTTTCGGCAAACAGCTGCTCATCGGCCTCGGTCTGCTCGCCGCGCAGGGTGCGGGACAGGGCGGCGACCTCACGGATCTTCTCGGATCCGAAGGCCAGCCACTTCTTCACCTCTGCATTCAGGTTCTCTTCGCGCTGCAGCGAGTACGGCACGTGCAGCAGGGAACAGCTCGTGGAGACAGCCACCGGGCCGCGCTCTTGCAGGCCCTGCAGAGTCTTTAGCGCTGCGTCCAGGTCGGTGCGCCACACGTTGTGTCCATCCACCACGCCAGCGGCCAGCAGTTCCTTGCCGGTCCATGCGGGCAGCTCGGCAGCAGCAGCGCCACCTGTCACCAGGTCCACGCCGAAGGCTGCCACACCGGAGCCGCTCAGTAGCTCGATGGCTGCGTTGCCGTCACCGAAGTAGGTCTGGATAAGCAGGTTGACGCCCTCATCTCCAGCTCCGGCCACCTCGGCTAGCTTCTCGTAGCCAGCGCGGGTGCGCTTCAGCAGGTCTTCGTTGGCAGGTGCATCCGCGTAGGCGAAGTCGGTAACCAGGATCGGCTCGTCGAACTGTACCCACTTCACGCCGCGGTCTGCGATGCGCTTGAGCAGGCGGGAGTAGGCGTCAAAAATTTCCTCGAGGTGAGCGAAGGCATCGGAACCGTCGATGGTGCGCGACAGAGCCAGGTACGTCAGCGGGCCCACCAGAACGGGGCGGACGGCCTCGCCAGCGCGGGTGACCTGGTCGCGGATGTCCTCTAGGAATGCGGAATCGTCCAACTCCACGCGGGAATCCTTGGCCAGCTCCGGCACGATGTAGTGGTAGTTCGTGTCGAACCACTTCGTCATTGCGGAGGCCGGCAGGTCCTTGGTTCCGCGGGCGGCGGCGAAGTAGCGGTCGATGAAGCGCGGCAGGCCATCGTTATCGTGATCCGCGATGTCAGCGACGCGCTCGGGTAGCAGCCCCAGCAAAGCGGTGGTGTCGAGTACCGCGTCGTAGAAGGAGCGGCCAGAGAAGGCTGCGGAATCCAAGCCGGCGGCCAGCAGCTCGTCGGTGTAGTCGTTAACCAGGCGTGTTGCAGTGTTGGCCAGGTTGCGTCCGGTGGAGTTATCGCGCCAGTAGCCCTCCAGAGCCTTCTTGAGCTCGCGGTCAGGTCCGATGCGCGGAACCCCGGCGACGGTTGCGTTGAAAGTCATGATTTTTCCTGTCTTTCTTTGTTTAATTGATCTGCGTTAAGGCTCGTTTGGGAGCCTTTGCCGTTCTGCGGTTCCCGCGCGCTATGCCTTTCCCGGGGCTCCAGAAGGCACGCTTCGCGGCGGGGCGGAACTGCCTCCGCCATGCGCGGGTCGCTTGCTAAACCATTTAAGAATAGACAGCTTGGTCTGTCAACTAAGTCACTTAAATTAGGTGCTTGTGACCCCGGTTTCACACCCGTTTTCCCTGCCCCTGATGCCGCCAAAATGGCTGCGATTTGTGCAATCCGTACCGATTCTGTAAGCATTAAACAAACATTAAAACCACTGGCCACGCGGTCGAAACGTCGAGGTGACATAGACGTTACGCTTAGTCGCGCGCTGGCCCCTGCGAAAAACGAGGACCCACCCCATGCGCCCCCTGTCACAAAAAGCCACCTATGGACTGCTCGGTCTATCCGCAATCATCATCGTCGCCACCTGGCTGACCCTCGTCATCTGGCAGCCCTCCGACTCGACATATGAGTCCCTCGCCGACTCCAAAAGTTCCACCATTGCCCTCGTCGGTTTCGTTGTCCCCGCCATCCTGGCGCTCATCGCCGTAATCCCGCGCCTGCCCGTGCGCACCCTTGCGCTCCTGCCGGTCGCATTGGCAATCAATGTCGTGCTCGGCCACATCATCGGCAACATGGGTCTGCCTTTGCCGCTGTACCTGGATTCCATCGGCACGGTGCTGGTCGGTGCCTTGGCCGGCCCTTGGGCGGGGTTGGTCACCGGCGTGCTCTCCGCGCTGGTGTGGGGAACCTTCAACCCGACCGTCGTTGGCTTCGCAGCGGCCTACGCCTTCGTCGGCGTATGCGCTGGACTGCTCGGCAAGTGGTGGGTAGGTGCATATTGGAAGATCGCCCTATCCGCCTTGCTCATCGGTTTCCTGACAGCCCTGCTTTCCGCCCCGATCGCCTCCTTCATCTTCGGTGGCACCGCCGGTACGGGCACGGGTCTGCTTGTGACTGCCTACCGTTCCCTGGGCTTCGATCCGATGACCGCCGTATTCTTGCAGTCGTGGACTTCCGATCCAATCGATAAGTTCATTGTGTTTAGCGTGATCTACCTGGTCATTCGCGCATTGCCACAGCGCACGCGCCGAACCTTTGCACCGACGTCCGACAAGGCTGCATGAATCCACTGACATACCTCACCCTCGCTATAAGCGGGGTGATTTTCGTCCTCGTCGCCGATAGCCTCACCGTGTCCGCTATCGCGTGGGTCTTGTGCGCCGTTATGGCCCTTTTCTTCTCGACGCCCCGTCGTCCCTTTCTCGCAGCCAACCTCTTAGGCCTACCGGCTTTCCTGGGCTTCGGATTGATGTACGCACCCTTCGGACAGGAAACCGGATGGTGGATCCTCACCCGCGATGGTGTGCAGATCGCCCTGTCCCTGGGCAGTCGCTTCCTTGCCGCTACCACGATCGGCCTAACTATCGGAAGCTTCGTTAACCTAGACCGACTCATGCGCACTGTGCAGCCGCGCCTGCCTGCCAAATTGGTCTATGTCATCGGCGCCACCGCCCGACTACTGCCGCTTGCCAGAGCCCGTTGGCAGACCATCCAGCAGGTTCGCGCCTCCCGCGGAGTGGATGTGTCCACCCTGGGTGCGAAGTGCCGCATGATCCTCCCACTGATCGTCGGCATGGTCGACGATGCCGCCACCCACGCCCGCCCGCTACAGCGCACCGGAATTGGTGAACCGGGGCCGCGTACCGTGCTTCGCCCCGTTGCAGATACGGCTTTGGATTGGACCGTCCGCCTGCTGGCCATCGCAGCCCTAGTGGTGGGATGCTGGTGGGTAGTGCACTAAAGAAGCACGAGCACTAGCAAACGACCAGAAAGACCTTTGCGCGAACCATGCCTTTGACTACGTACATCTGGGGGGATAGTGGCGTCGGACTATCCGAACATGCCTGGTCGTACGCAGAAAAGACGGGCGCGGCATGGGTCGGCAACGAGGCCAGCGCGCACATTTCCCTGCTGCGCAATACGGTCGCTGAAGAGCTCGCTTTTCCCATGGAGCAGCGCGGTGTAGAGCAGGCGGAGATGCAAGCTCGGGTAGATGCAGCCCTGCGGCTGTGGGGCTTGGAAGCGCAGGCAGAGCAGAACCCTGCCACCCTGTCGACAGGTCAAACCCGGCGCGTGGCGATTGCCGCGGCACTGCTCGCACGCCCCGATGCGTTGGTGCTCGATTGTCCTTTGGATGGGCTGGATGCCTCCGCCGTCGAGACCCTGCGTAGCACCCTTGCGGACTTCACAGGGCCCGTGACCGTTTATGATCGCGCAGGTTCACCCTTAAGCGATGACGCCCCTACGCACCAACGCCTGAACGCCGATGGCACCCTGACGCGCGCCACCGCTCCGCAGCCTGCAACCGGCGTGGTGACTATGCAGACTGCTGCGCAGGGAGACGCAGGGACGGCCTTGTTGGCGCGGGATGTGGTTTTCCGCCGAGGTGGCGTTGGCCCCATAAACATGGATGTTCCCGCAGGACGTGTGGTGCACCTAGCTGGGCCGAACGGATGTGGAAAAACGACCCTGTTCCTCGGTGCCCTGGGACTATTGAAGTACCGCGGAACCCTACGTGCCGAGGGGCTTAAGGGCTGGGCGCCCACGCAGATGGATCAGGCCGTGACATGCCGCACCGTGGCTGACGAATTGGCCGTGGGTGCGGGGGAAGAGCTTGCTGCCGCAGTCATTGACTTCGCAGGGCTGGGGCCGTGGGCAGGCACGCACCCGCTCGATGTGCCGGCAGCGAAAAGGCGGATCGTGCTTGTCGCAGCGGCGATGGTGCGCGGAGCTGATCTGGTGATGCTGGACGAACCCACCGTGGGGCTGGACGCGCCGGGCTATCGCGAACTAGCGGAGCTGATACACCGCTATACAGCAGGGGAATATGCCCAACTCATTGGGGCAGCCACGCCGGGGGCACCGACGGTGCTGTGGACATGCCATGACGCACGCTTCGCAGAGCACGTGAGCGATGTGCGCATAGATATGCGCACAGATATGGTCGGCTAGTTAAAAACACGTCCAGCTAGTTGGTGATTTCGATGGAATCGCCGTTGCGCTCGACCTTCTTAGCCGGGCTCATCGGATCGCGCGAAGGCCCCTCCACGACATCTCCGGTGGCGACATCAAACTTGGACATGTGCTTGGGGCACACTGCCACAGTGATGTCCCCGGACTTCTCAATGGAGTCGATGGTGCCGCCAGCATGCGGGCAGGTAGTGGAGAACGCCTTGTACTCGTTCTCGCCGGGGCGGGAGAGTACCCAACCATCCAGAATCGTGGAGCCTCCGACCTCCAGATCCGCGGCATCGGCCTTCGCTACGACCTCTTCACTGGCGCAAGCCGCCAGCAGTGCGCCGGAGGCTGTAGCGGCGGTGGCAACGGCCACGCCGCGCAGGAAAGAACGGCGGGAACAGGGCAGGGGGTTGTGAGCTTGAGAGTCACGCTGCGTTTCGCTCATAGCTTTGATCCTTCCATCAGGTTGAGCGTCCGACAAGCCTGCGCGACGAGGCGGGGTAGGGCAGGCCGGACGGGGCGGGTGGCAGCGTAAATATACGGGCATAAGTAAGGTGAGTGAATATGTACACACCCGAGGCAATTGGTACCCCACTGACTCCCTCCTCTCTGAAAGTCCTGCTGCTTGGCGCCAGCGAGCTGGGGAGGGAACTCGCCGTCGCCCTGCAGCGCTTGGGCGTAGAGGTACACGCTGCGGACCGATACGCCGGTGCTCCCGCGCACCACGTGGCCAACAAGGCACACGTTATGGACATCTACGACGGGGAATCGATCAGGCAGCTAGTACGCGAAGTTGCCCCGCAGTTCATCGTCCCGGACGTGGAGTTCATCCCCGCAGACGTACTGCAGGAAATCGAAGCCGAGGGTGTGGCCTCCGTCGTACCGACCGCCCTCGCCAACAGGCTGACCATGAACCGTGAGGGCATCCGCACCTTCGCCCACGACAAACTGGGTCTGCCGAATAGCGCCTTCCGTTTTGCCTCCACCGCCGATGAACTAGCTCGCGCCGCCGAGGAGATCGGCTACCCATGTGTGGTCAAGCCCGTCATGGGGCATTCCGGCGCAGGTCAGAGCTATGTCGGCGGAGTCGATGAGCTCGAAGCCGCCTGGAACGAGGCCATCAAAAATTCCCGCACAAACGTGCAGCGCGTCATGGTGGAGCAGTACATTCCTTTCGACTACGAGGTCACCATCCTCGCCGTGCGCTCCATCGATCCCGCCACAGGCCGGGAGGCCACCTGGTTCTGCGAACCCATCGGCCACCGCCAGGATCGCGGCGACTACGTGGAATCCTGGCAGCCCGCGTACATGTCCGAAGATGCCTTGGACACCGCACGCAGTATCGCCGCCCGTATCGCCACCGCCTTGGGCGGGCGTGGCGTGTTCGGCGTAGAGCTATTCGTCAAGGGCAATGACGTCTACTTCTCCGAAGTAAGCCCCCGCCCGCACGATACGGGCATGGTTACGCTTGGCACCCAGCGGTTCTCAGAGTTCGACCTGCACGCACGCGCCATTCTTGGGTTGCCGATTGATACCACGCTGATTTCCCCGGGGGCTTCCGCGGTAATCCGCTGTGCCGAACGGTACGACGGCGATATCGAATATATGGGCGTCGAGAAGGCAATGGCAGTGGAGGAAACTAACGTTTACCTCTTCGGCAAACCCCGGGCGCTGACGCGGCGGCGAATGGGAGTGGCAGTGACCACTGCAGAAAGCATTGACGAGGCGCGCCAGCGGGCTGAGGAAGCTGCGGGGTACGTCACGGTGCGGCCGACGGTTTTCGCAGAACAGGGGCAGTAGTCCTAAACTTCGGGGTATGGGACATAGCGCAACCGACCTCAATGAAACCCGCATTCTGCTGTACTACTGCTTCACCCCGATCGACGACCCGACCGCGGTGATGCTGTGGCAACGTGCGCTGTGCGAGCAGTTGGAACTGAAGGGGCGCATCCTCATCAGCAAGCACGGCATCAATGGCACCGTCGGCGGATCGCTGGCTAGCTGCAAGCAGTATGTGCGGCGCACCCGCGAATTCCCAGGCTTCAAGAAGATGGAGTTCAAGTGGTCCTCTGGTTCAGCCGACGACTTCCCGCGCCTGTCCGTGAAGGTGCGCGATGAGATTGTGGCCTTCGGCGCCCCGGATGAGTTGAAGGTGGATGAAAACGGCGTGATCGGTGGTGGCGTGCACCTGAAGCCGGAGGAAGTCAACGACCTGGTGGAAAAGCGCGGTGACGAGGTGGTTTTCTTCGACGGGCGCAATGCCATGGAGGCGGAGATCGGCAAGTTTAAGAATGCGGTGGTGCCCGATGTACGTACTACCCACGACTTCATCGGCGAGATTGAATCTGGCAAATACGACCATCTGAAGGACAAGCCTGTCGTCACGTACTGCACCGGCGGCATCCGCTGCGAAATCCTCAGCTCGCTGATGAAGAACCGCGGGTTCGAGGAGGTTTATCAGATCGACGGTGGCATCGTCCGCTATGGGGAAAAGTACGGTGACCAGGGTCTATGGGAGGGTTCCCTGTATGTCTTCGACGGGCGTATGCACATGGAATTTAGTGATGACGCCGCTACGCTGGGCCGCTGCCGAGCGTGTGGTCACGCGACCAACGATTTCCATAACTGTGTGAATGAGCAGTGCCGCGAGCAGATTCTGCTGTGTGATAGCTGTGCTGCGAACCCGGAGAGTGCCACCTGCGGGCGTAAGGAATGTGCCGAGGTAGCGGCGGAGATGGCGGGCTAGAGCTCCAACTCCATCGTGACATGCGGGATGCCTTCCTCCTCGAAACGCTCCCCAATAGGCTTGAAGCCGAATTTTGCGTAGAAGTCCTGTACCTGCTCCTGGGCATTGAGGGAGACGCGAGCAACCTGGGTAGTCGGGTCTAATGCAGCGGCACGGCTCTTGCAGACCTCCAGCGCCTGCTCCATGATTTGCGTGGCGATGCCGCGTCCGCGGACATCCTTGGCCACGCACATGCGACCAATGTGCTGGTTATCTGGCTTGCCATACACGCGGGCGGTGCCCACCAGGCGCAGGGGAGATCCTGGATCCGGCTGGCCGAAGGGGTACTCCGGGCCACTGCCGGGGTGGATATAGGCCAGCACATGGTGGGTATTCGGGTGGGGATCGATATCGTCGATCTCCGCGAAAGGTGTCTGCTGTTCATGGACGAACACGTCCACGCGCAACTTGTACAGCGGATGCAGCTGCTGGGCGGGCATTGCCAGTAGGGCGCGCCCGGTGAAATGAACATCCGGGAACTCGGCGGCGCCGGCAGTAGGGGAGGGAGTGTTAGCCACGGTGTTGCGTTTTCCTAGGTATTGCGTATTCCTACTTTCAGTATCCCTGCTTAGACGTTCTTACCCTTGGCGTGGTGCAGCATCTCAGCCCACTCGCGCACCTTCTTGCGCTCGCGGCCTTCGGCCTCGCCGAGTTCGCGCTCGTGCTTATCCAGGCTGTACCAGCCATCCCAGGTGGTGTGGTCAATGCCCTTTTCTTCCAGGAAGGCCTCTACAGCCTCAAGCTCTGGCTTCTCGGGGTTAAAGCCGATGCCGTTGGCGGCATCCTCCAGCAGGTTGGCCACAGCCTCGTTCGCATCGCCCTTGGTGTTGCCGATCAGGCCAACCGGGCCGCGGCGGACCCAGCCGGTGGTGTAGACGCCGGGCAGGCGCTCGCGCTTTTCTGCCTCCGGGTCAGCGGAACCGGGCACGCCCGCGATGCCGTCGGCGGTCGGTCCTTCGGTCAGTACACGGCCACCGACGTTGGGCAGCACGTTCTGACGCTCATCCCAGGGCAGGCCAGGCTGCTCATCGGACTTGTAACCCACGGCGCGGTAGACCGCGCCCACCGGCCACTCGGTGAGCTTGCCGGTACCAGAAACAGAGCCATCGCCATTGAGCTCGGTGCGCTCGGTGACAAAGGCAGTCACGCGGCCTTCGGCGTCGGACTTAACCTCGACAGGAGACTCGAAGAAGTGGATGAAGAGCTTGTGAGGAGCGCCCTTCGGGTCGGCGATGGCGTATTGCTCCAGACGGGTACAGACCATGTCCTGGATCTTGGATGCGCGGCGTGCCTCTTCGGAGCCCTCGTCGTACTGGATGTCCTCTGGATCAATAACGATCTCGATGGTGTCGGAATCGTTCAGTTCCTTCAGCTCCAGCGGGGTGAACTTCGCTTGTGCCGGACCGCGACGGCCAAAGACATGCACCTCCTTGGCCTGGTTGTCCTTTAGGGAGTCGTAGACGTTGTCCGGAATCTCGGTGACCTTTAGCTCGTCGCCGGTCTTAGCCAGCACGCGGGCGACGTCGAGGGCGACGTTACCGACGCCGACCACGGCGACAGAGTCAGCGGACAGGTCCCACTTTTCGTCGAAGTACGGGTTAGCGTCGTAGAAACCGACGAATTCTCCCGCACCGATGGTGTGCTCGCCGCCGGGGATGTTTAGCGGGCGGTCATCGGTGGCACCCGTGGCGTAGATGACGGCATCGTAGAACTGCTTTAGTTCGTCGATTGTGACGTCCTGGCCGACATTGATGTTGCCGAACAGGCGGATCTCGGGCTTATCCATCACCTTGTGCAGGGATTTGATGATGCCCTTGATGCGCGGGTGGTCGGGAGCAACTCCGTAGCGGATGAGGCCGAAGGGTGCCGGCATGCGCTCGTAAATGTCGACGCTAACGTCAGCCTCAGACTTCGTTAGTGCGTCGGAGGCGTAGATACCTGCCGGGCCGGAGCCGATGACTGCAATGCGAAGGGGGCGATTCTCGGGCATGTCTGGTGCAAATCCTTCTTATTCGGGTCGTACTTCGGTCGTGGGTAAACCGCGGTGCTGAACTCGCATATTGAGCTCGCGCGGAGCGATTGTTGTATCGCGCCGGCTGAACCGCATGAAGCGTTCGAACTGCTTATGAAATAACACAGTCCAATGTAGCGAAATTCCATACGGGGTCACTACATCGGGGTCACCGCGGGTAACTCCACGAACTATAGACAACTCTGTCTACAAAAATCAAGAAATCGCTTGAATTTGTGCGAGATGCCATCTAACCTGAACCGGACAATGCAGACAGACTGATCAGTCTAGACAGGGGTTGAGAGACGATGACGACCGAATCGACCACCGGAGCGGACGCCGCACAGAAGCCGGCACGTCCGCGCCGCAAGAAGCAGCGCAAGCCCCCAGGGCAGTGGGCTGTCGATGGCCGAGAGCCGCTCAATGACGACGAGCGAATCAAGCAGGAGGATCCTGGATTTAGCGTGATGCAGCGCATCCGTGACATCTATTCCAAGGAAGGGTTTGACTCCATCCCGGCGGAAGATCTCGCCCCACGCTTCAAGTGGGTTGGTATGTATACGCAGCGTAAGCAGGGGCTCGATGGTGAAAAGACCTCGACCCTCACTAATGCTGAGCTGCAGGATAACTACTTCATGATGCGTATCCGCCTCGATGGCGGTGTGGTGAGCTCGGCCGGCCTGCGCACTATCGGTGAGATTTCCGAAAAGTATGCGCGTAACACTGCCGACTTCACTGACCGGCAGAACGTGCAGCTGCACTGGATTCGTATCGAGGACGTTCCGACGATCTGGGATGAGTTGGCAAAGGTTGGCCTGGATTCCTTCTTTGGCTGCGGCGACGTACCGCGCGTCATCCTTGGCTCTCCAGTCGCCGGTATTGCCAAGGATGAGATTATCGATGGCCGTCCGGCCATCGATAAGATCAAAAAAGAGCTGCTGCCCGACCCTGAATTTGGCAACCTGCCCCGCAAGTTTAAATCCGCAATCTCCGGGCACTCCCGCCAGGACGTCACCCACGAAATCCAAGACCTGGCCTTTATTGGCTCCGAGCATCCGGAACATGGCCCCGGCTTTGATGTCTGGGTCGGCGGTGGCCTGTCCACTAACCCGATGCTCGCGCAGCGTCTAGGTGTGTGGGTGCCGCTCGACGAAGTGCCTGAGGTATGGGCTGGTGTGGTGCGAATCTTCCGCGACTATGGCTACCGCCGCATGCGTAACCGCGCCCGCCTGAAGTTCCTGGTCGCCGACTGGGGTGTGGAAAAGTTCCGTGAGGTGCTGGAAAACGAGTATCTCAAGCGCCCGCTGCTGGACGGCCCGGCGCCGGGGGAGTACCCCGGTTACCGCGATCATGTCGGCCTGCACGAGCAAAAGGACGGCAAGTTCTATCTGGGCGTAAAACCCACGGTTGGCCACACCGATGGTAAGCAACTGCAGCAGCTTGCCGACCTGGCGGAAAAGTACGGCACCACCAACATCCGCACCACTCCCGATAAGGAGCTATTGTTCCTGGATCTGGAGCGCGAAGCTGCCGAGGCTTTGGCTGCAGACCTGGAAGAACTCGGCCTGTCTGCCAAGCCCTCGGCTTTCCGTCGCGACATCATCTCCTGTACTGGCCTGGAGTTCTGCAAGCTGGCTCACGTTGTCACCAAGCAGCGCGCCATCGCACTGGTTGATGAGTTGGAAGATCGCCTCGGCGACCTCGATGTGCCGCTGAAGATCAGCCTTAATGGCTGCCCGAACTCCTGCGCCCGTACTCAGGTGGCGGATATCGGCCTGTCGGGCAAGATTCTCACGACCGACGAAGGGGAACGAGTGGAGGGATTCCAGGTGCACCTCGGCGGCACTATCGGTATGGAGCCACACTTTGGCAAGAAGGTCCGCGGCAACCAGGTCTACTCCAAGGATCTGGGCGACTATGTGGTCCGCATCGTGGAGAACTTCAAGTCTCACCGTGACGAGGGTGAGGAATTCCGCGATTGGGTTATCCGCGCCGACGACGAGTTGTTGGTGTAGCCCATGAGTGTTCCTGATTCTGACTCCCTTCCGAGCGTGAACGAGCAGGTCGGCGGCCGTGTGGGGCACCCCAATGCCCGCCGTGCGACGGTGAACAATTGCCCCTACTGCATGTCCCAGAATCTGTTTCCGGACGCAGAGACCGACAACGCTTGGCAGTGCCGCGAGTGTATGCGCGTTTTCTCAGTCAAGTTCCATGGACAGCTGGTGTAACTGACTTCTTGGTGACGCCCCTACGGTTCATTCCCTCCAGTCCTGTCTGGCATTTACGCAGGTAGCGGTTACGGGGCGTCAAGAAGAATTGCAAACCCGGTTGTAGGAATGGACAGATTGGTCTATTGTTGGGAGAGCTTAAGCAGACTGATCGGTCTGTCTAGGGAATAACCAAGAGTTCCCCCGAGTTCTGAAAAACATCAACTTCAAAACGACAAACATCAACCCGAGAAGAGGAGCTCATGAGCCTGGTAGATGCGACCGGCCTGCTCAGCGGGAATTCGGATGACTTCCGAGACCCCGCCGAGAGTCCGAAGGGCGCGCCGACCAAGACCACGCCACTGAGTGACGAGGAGCGAGCCGCCAACGAGCAGCTCGTTGCCGAGTGGAACGACAAGCTAGAGGGCGCCAGCGCCGAAGAAATCATGGAATGGGTGGCGGAACACGTGCCCGGTAAGATCGCCGTGACCATGTCCATGCAGGACACCGTCCTGGCTGAGCTGGCAGAAGGCCGCCTGGCGGAAGACCGCGCGGAACTGGTCTTCCTGGACACCGGCTACCACTTTGCCGAGACACTCGAAACCCGCGACAAGGTACAGCAGCGCTACAACCTGCCACTGGAAAACATCACCCCGGTACTCAGCCGTGAGGAGCAGGACAAGGTT
Source organism: Corynebacterium sp. TUM25015 (assembly GCF_056393505.1). Classification (NCBI taxonomy): domain Bacteria; kingdom Bacillati; phylum Actinomycetota; class Actinomycetes; order Mycobacteriales; family Corynebacteriaceae; genus Corynebacterium; species Corynebacterium sp. TUM25015. The sequence continues at coordinate 931,990 of NZ_CM150783.1, forward strand.
TACGGTCCGCGCCTGTACTCCCGCGACAACACCGCTTGCTGCCGCATGCGCAAGGTCGAGCCCCTGGCGCGAATGCTCAACCCCTTCAACGCCTGGATCACCGGCGTGCGCCGCGTGGACAACGCCCTGCGCGCCAACACCCCGGTGCTGGACGTGGACCGCACCGGCCGACTGAAGATCAATCCCATCGTCGCCTGGAGTGACGAGGACGTGGAGGCCTATATCACCGACCACGATCTGATCATCAACCCTCTGACCAAGCAGGGTTACCCGTCGATCGGCTGCGAGACCTGCACCTTGCCGGTCGCCGAAGGACAGGACCCCCGATCCGGTCGCTGGGCCGGCTCCAACAAGACAGAATGCGGACTTCACACATGAGTACTGATAACAACACCGCCCTTTCGCCCCACCTGGCGAGCTTGGAGGCGGAAGCAATCGAGATCCTGCGCGAGGTAGCAGGCCAGTTCGACCGTACTGCGCTGCTGTTTTCCGGCGGCAAGGATTCCGTCGTGGTTTTGGAACTAGCCAAGCGCGCATTTCACCCCGCCTCCGTGCCCTTTGAACTGGTGCACGTGGATACCGGCCACAACTTCCCGGAGGTCATCGAGTTCCGCGACAAGATCGCTGCAGATCCAAAGGTGACACTGCACGTTGCCGCCGTACAGGACTGGATTGACAGCGGTGCGATCCAGGAGCGCCCCGATGGCACCCGCAACCCACTGCAGACCGTGCCACTGGTGGAGACGATCCAGAACCGTGGCTATGACGCTGTGCTGGGTGGTGCCCGCCGCGATGAAGAGAAAGCCCGCGCCAAGGAGCGTGTGTTCTCTGTGCGCGATAGCTTCGGCGGCTGGAACCCGCGCCGCCAGCGTCCGGAGCTGTGGGGCCTATACAACGGCCGCCACCAAGTGGGCGAAAACATCCGCGTGTTCCCAATCTCCAACTGGACTGAAGCTGACGTGTGGGACTACATCCGCGACCGCAATGTTGAAGTTCCGGCCATCTACTACTCCCACCAGCGCGAAGTCTTCAACCGTAATGGCATGTGGCTGACCCCGGGCGAATGGGGCGGGCCGAAGGACGGCGAGGAGCTAGTGGAAAAGACCGTGCGCTACCGCACCGTCGGCGACATGAGCTGCACCGGCGCAGTTCTTTCCACCGCCACGACCATCGAGGACGTGATCGAAGAGATCCGCCAGTCCACCACCACCGAGCGCGGCGCCACCCGTGCCGACGACAAGCTCAGTGAGTCCTCCATGGAGGATCGCAAGAAGGAAGGTTACTTCTGATGTCCACCAACCTGCCGACCCTCCGCCTGTGCACCGCCGGCTCCGTCGACGACGGAAAATCGACCTTCGTGGGCCGCCTGCTGCACGATACGAAGTCCATCCTGGCCGACCAGTACGAGTCCGTCGAGCGCGTTTCCAACGCCAAGGGGCTGGAAAACCCCGACCTTTCGTTGCTGGTCGATGGCCTGCGTGCCGAACGCGAACAGGGCATCACCATCGATGTGGCCTACCGTTACTTCGCCACCGATAAGCGCAGCTTCATCCTGGCCGATACTCCCGGCCACGTGCAGTACACGCGCAACACCGTCACGGGCCTATCCACCTCGGAGCTGGTCATCGTTCTGGTTGACGCCCGCAATGGCGTGATCGAGCAGACCCGTCGCCACCTGACCGTGGCGGCGATGATGAAGATCTCCCACGTGATCGTCGCTGTGAACAAGATCGATGCGGTGGACTATGACGAGAATGTCTTCAACGAGGTCAAGTCCGATGTCGACGCTTTGGTCTCCGAGCTGGGCCTGGCACACGTCGATGTAATCCCGACATCCGCCCTGCTGGGCGACAACGTCGTCGAGCGCAGCCAGAACACCCCGTGGTACACCGGTCCATCGGTGCTAGAAATCCTGGAGACCACCGAGCCAGCGAAGAACACCGTGGACGTGGAGCGTGGCTTGCGATTCCCAATCCAGATCGTCATCCGCGATCACGCTACCGACTACCGCGGCTATGCGGGACGCGTCACCGCTGGCACGGTGTCCGTCGGCGATACAGTTCTGGCTGATGGTCGCAAAGCCGTTATCGAGGGAATCGACGGCCCCGCAGGGGAGCAGCAGTCCGCCACCCGCGGCGAATCCGTATCCCTCCGTCTGGACCGCGACATCGACCTGTCCCGTGGGGACATCATCGCGGCGCAGGATCTGCCGGAGCCGCAACAGTCCTTCACCGCCACGGTGTTCCACCTTGCCGAAACCCCGGTACGTCTGCGCAGCAACGTGCTGGTGCGCTACGGCACTGCACTGGTACGCGGACGAGTGGATGAGGTTATTCGCCGCGTGGACATCTCCGGCCGTAACCGCAGCGATGAGGAAATCGCCCACGGCAGTGCCGACGAGCTGGCACTGAACGACATCGCGGAGGTGCGGGTGACGGTGGCCGAGCCGCTACCGGTCGAACCTTATCGTCGCGGTGGCCGAGTCGGTTCATTGCTGCTGGTGAACCCCGGCAGCGGCGATACTCTCACCGCAGGTTTGGTGAACTAACATGACCGGCCCGGTACCCATCATTTGCTTAGCGCATGGATCCCGCCACCCACAGGCGGATCAGGCGGTATTCGACATTGCCGCGCGCATTTCCGCTAGCACTGGGGTGCCGGCCTTCGCCGCTTTCTTGGACTTCCACCCAGCCACCCTCGCTACCGTTGCCCATCGCATTGTGGCAGCGGGGTACACCGAAGCTGTGGTGGTTCCACTGCTCTTCACTAGGGCTTTCCACGCTCGCCACGATGTCCCCGCCGCTATTGCCGAAGCTGCAGAATCTATCGACGCCACCTCTTCCACAGGGCTTACGCTCCACCTAGCCGATGGCTTGGGAACCGGTGCTGACATGGAAGCGCTGGTGGCTGACTTTACGGCTCAGTATCTTGCTGACACTGCCGGAAGCGCTTCGAACATCGACAAACTCGCTCTGTACTCCGTGGGATCCAGTAAACCCGGCGCCAACGAGGGAATCGCCGAGTTTGCCAGCCGCGTCGGCTCCCGGCTGAAGATGCGTCACACCCGCGCCTTCGTCGCCACTGGAAACCACCCCGGTAGTGATACGGACGCTCTGTTGAACTTCGCAGACGATCACACCGTCACCGTCCCCTTGTTCGTTAGTCCCGGCCTGCTCTGGGATAGAGCCAAAAACCGAATGCCGCACGGCCGGAAGTGTACGCGCCATCTAGGTGACGCGATCGCCCCGGTCGTGGTTGACCGCGCCTTTAGCGCACTGCAAAGACATTCTTCCCCCACAACTTTCTAGGACTAACCCATGAAGATTTTGATTTTCGCTCTGGTCGGCGTGATAGCGCAATTAGTCGACGGTGCGCTGGGTATGGCATTCGGCGTCACGGCAACGACACTTCTGATTTTCTCCGGCCTGGGACCTGCCCACGCCTCCGCCGCCGTGCACCTGGCCGAGGTCGGCACCACGCTCTTCTCCGGCCTTTCCCACTGGAGGCTAAAGAACGTCCACTGGCCAACCGTGCTAGCTCTTGGGGTGCCTGGAGCCATCGGCGCCTTCATGGGTGCTTATGTGCTCAGTAACCTTTCCACTAAAGCCGCAGAACCCGTCGTCTCCACCCTATTGGTGCTGCTGGGTGCGTATGTTCTCGTGCGCAGTGTTGCCGTGCCGTGGAAGAAGGGGGAGGACACTCAACCGGTATCCACCACCCGCCGCTCCCGCTTTGGTTTAGCGGGGCTGGGCTTGGCCGGGGGGTTCCTCGACGCCTCCGGCGGTGGAGGCTGGGGACCCGTCACTACTTCTACCCTGATGAGCGTGGGCAAGGCAGAACCGCGACGCATCATCGGCACCGTCAATACCGCCGAATTCCTGGTCGCCCTCTCCGCCACTGCTGGATTCTTCGCGGGCATGGGGTCTGAATTGGCGGAAAACTGGCAGCCGGTCGTCGGCCTCCTCGTCGGCGGCGCCATTGCGGCTCCCATCGCCGCCTGGATCGTGACCATTATGAAGCCAGAAGTACTCGGTGGTGTCGTTGGCGCTCTGCTGATGCTGCTGAACTCCACGCGCCTGGTGAATTACTTCGGTTTCCTTGGGGTGGTTGGCGTGATCCTCATCGGCTTGGCCGTAATCATTGCCCTCGTTGTTGTGCGCAAGCGCTCCCTGCTGGAACGCTCGTTGACCGGGGACGACCCAGAACCGGATAACTCTCAGCAGCGCAACGCATATAGCGAAACTGACACCCCGGAGCGACAGACGAGTGGGCGTCGAGACACAGTAGAGCGAGACGAAGCTACACAGCGACAGCGCGAAAAGACGCGCGCCAGGGGGTAGGGAAGGGCAAACCTTCCACGCAAGTATCGCCAGTGTGGTGCTGTCCAAGGCACAATGGAAGTTAAATAGAACTCCATTAAGGAAGGTTTGTGAGCTGTGTCTAACGGAACTGCTGGCACCAATGCCGTCATCTCGCCGATAGCTAGCGCCGCTGCGCGACGCTCCGACATTGTGGACGCCCTGGGGGAGGCAGGCGCCATCGACATCTTTGATAACATTCGCCCCTCCGCCCCGGACTTCGCCGCCGCCCTCGACGCGGCCTATGGTGCGGACACTAGCGGTGCGGTGTTGTTGGGTACCGGCGAGATCAACTTCGATTCGCGGCTGGCTGCGGCTGCCGGCGCCTCCCACTACCTGCTAGCGGGAAGCACCGCGGATGCCACGGCCCTACAGCTTGCCTCGGGACAGCTTGTGCGCTCAGGTCGCACACCTGCCGGTATTTCTTTTGTGGACGCCACCGCCGCAGCTGGGTCGGCAGGCTCCAATGCCGTTGAAGCCGAGGGCAAAGCGATTCGCCACGTTGCGCTGGAGGACATTGCCACCGTTGAAGGGCAGAAGGAGCCGGTGATCGGCCCAGAGCTCTTCGAGCGGAACCTGCTGATCAAGGCGCGCGAGAAGAATGCACACATCGTGCTGCCAGAGGGCGAAGACGACCGCATCCTCACCGCAGCAGACCAGCTGCTGCGCGCCAAGGTGTGCAAGCTGACGATCCTCGGTAACCCGGATGATATCGCCAGCCGTGCGAAGGAGTTGGGGTTGGATCTGTCCGGTGCCACGCTGACCGACCCCACCGCTGGTGACCAGCTGGAGGAATTCGCCGCCGAATTCGCCGAGCTGCGCAAGCACAAGGGAGTGACGTTGGATCAGGCGCGCGAGACAATGCGCGACATTAGCTACTACGCAACGATGATGGTGCACAAGGGAATCGCCGATGGCATGGTCTCCGGTGCCGCACACACCACTGCACACACCATCAAGCCCTCCTTCCAGATCATCAAGACCGCGCCGGGTTCCTCGGTGGTTAGCTCCATCTTCCTTATGGTCATGGACGGCGTGCTGTGGGCTTTCGGCGACTGCGCCGTGAACCCGAACCCCACCCCCGACCAGTTGGCGGAGATCGCAACAGTATCCGCGCAGACCGCCACCCAGTTCGGCATCGAGCCGAAGGTGGCGATGCTGAGCTACTCCACAGGCACCTCCGGCGCAGGCGCGGATGTTGAAGCCGTCGCCGCTGCTGTAAAGAAGGCTCAGGAGAACAACCCGGAACTGCAATTGGATGGCCCGCTGCAGTTCGACGCTGCGGTAGTGGAATCCGTCGGCCAGAAAAAGCTACCCGGCTCCGCTGTCGCCGGCCAGGCTACCGTGTTTATTTTCCCGGATCTGAACTGCGGAAACATCACCTACAAGGCCGTACAGCGCACCGCCGACGCACTGGCCGTGGGGCCGATCCTGCAGGGCCTGAACAAGCCGGTGAACGACCTGTCGCGTGGCGCGACCGTGCCGGACATCGTAAACACCGTGGCCATTACCGCCATCCAGGCCAACTAGAGCGTCAGGCCACGCGAACGCGCCGCAGGCAGCGAACGCATCAGAAGAAGAGAGAAGATTAAGAACCAATGACCAAGTACGTACTCGTTCTCAACTCGGGATCTAGTTCCATCAAATTCCAAGTGCTCGACCCAGAAGCCGATGCGACGGCGGATCCTTTTGTCTCCGGCATCGTCGAGAAGATCGGAGAGAAGAAGGGACACATCCAGATTCAGACGGAGACGTCGAAGATGGAAGATAACCGCCCCATCCTGAGCCACTCTGTTGGCCTAGAACGCGCTTTCGGCATGATGACGCTTCTGGGCGTCGGCCCCCAAGACCTCGACCTGGTCGCAGCCGGACACCGTGTAGTTCACGGTGGGGCGACATTCACCGAGCCCGTGCTGATCGACGACGACGTGATCGAGCAGCTGCGGGAACTGATCCCACTCGCACCGCTACACAACCCGGCCAATATCGACGGCATCGAAAACGCCCGAGCGCTGCTCGAACACGTCCCACACGTTGCCGTGTTCGATACCGCGTTCTTCTCCACGCTGCCCGAACACGCTGCGAACTACGCGATCAAGAAGGACATCGCCGAGGAATACGACATTCGCCGCTATGGCTTCCATGGCACAAGCCACGAGTACGTCTCCGCCAAGGTGCCGGCACTGTTGGATAAGCCCGCCGAGGAAATCAAGCAGATTACTTTGCACTTGGGTAACGGTGCTTCCGCCGCCGCGATTCGCGGCGGTAAGGCTATTGATACGACGATGGGATTGACGCCCCTAGCCGGCGTGGTTATGGGCACCCGTTCCGGTGACATTGACCCCGGCATTATTTTCCACCTGGCGCGCTCCGGTGGGATGACGGTGGATCAGATCGATAAGTTGCTGAACCGCGAGTCCGGTCTGAAGGGCATGGCCGGGGTGAACGACTTCCGCGAGCTGAAGGATCTGATCGAGGACGGCGATGAGAATGCGCAGCTGGCCTACGACGTGTACATCCACGCGCTGCGCCGATTCATTGGTTCCTACATGTTGATCCTGGGCGGTGTGGATGCGATTGTGTTCACCGCTGGAGTGGGCGAGAACGCGACGCAGGTGCGCCGCGACGCTATGGCAGACCTGCAGAACTTCGGTATCGAGATTGACGAGGCACGTAATGAAAACTCCGAGGGGATCGTGGGTGTCCGTGAGATCTCGACGGATGATTCTGCGGTGAAGGTGTTCGTAGTACCGACGAACGAGGAACTGGCGATTGCCCGCCAGGCAACGGCACTGGCCGAGCAGCAGTAACTATTTAGAGCCAGGTTCGTGGGCGGATCCGGTTGGCCATGTCCACCAGGTGATACCGGTGGCGGGGGAACGGAGCCTGGCGAGCTAGCAGGCGCAGGCTTGATTCCAAACCGGTGCGCAGGCCCCGCTCGGTAAAGCGCACGTCAAACAGAGGCGCGGCTGCAGCATGCCTCTTTTCCTTAGTGTTGTGCGCCCCCGTGGGGTCGCTGCCGCCTCGCAACCATGTCAGCCCCGCGCTGAGCACCGCGATCCGAACCTGAGCCAGGCGCGGCTCGTTAGTCGGCAGCGTTTCCAAACGTCGTGCCGCACGGCGGATACGGGACTCGGTGAGACTATTGGCGTCAGAAATAAGCAACAAAATAGACGTCAACCGCGCCAAACGATTGTGCCGCGAAGCCTGGGGCAGGCGGTCGAGCGCACCCACGGCTGAATCGACCATTCCCTCCGCATGTAGCTGCCGAGCCAGGCCAAACGCACTTGACACTGTGGAGGGGTTCGTTGCCCATACCAGGCCGTATAGGCGCATTGCATGGAAACGGAGCGAGACCGGATCGAGCGTGACATGTTCCCAACCGGGCACGCCTGTGTAGTCCTTCACTGGTAGCCGTTGGGCATAAGCCAGGGCAGAGGCTGCGCGCGCAACATGCTCGCTCAGCAGCTTCGTCGAGTTTACGCCCTGCTGCTGCAGCAGGAGTTCATCCGTGGCGGCCAGCGCCAGCTTCGGTGCAGGCTCACCAGGCAGGATGTACAGCACCCTGTTGAAGAACCTCTGTGCCGCGGCGAACTGTCCGGTCAAAAGAGCAGCGATTCCCGAGTGCCATTGGAAGCGCCAATCATTTTCCAACCGTGGTTTCAGTTCCGCCAGGAGGTCTTGGGCCTCGCGCGTCTTGCCGACGTCCAACTGCGCGCGCACCATGGCCAGGGGAATCTCCACGGAATGCTTCAACTCTGGTTGGGTGTACGCAGCGTGAAGGGTATCCAAAAGGTCGCCGGCCTCGGTAAAGCTAGTGGCAGATAGCAGCCTATAACCGGGATCGCTGGAATCGGCCAGCGGGGTTGGTAACGCGCTAATGACCTCCGGCACGGAGATCTCCGCAGACCGCACCACACCATCAACCAGCTGGTCGGTGCGGAACAGGATGTGCTTGGTGCCGAACGTGCTGCGCTGCGCGGTAAAGCGAGTATTGAGGTGTGGGTAGTGGCGCCCGTCGCGGATGGCCAGAATCTCGCGCAGCACGCCGATCAGCTGGTTCGCCATAGCCGTCGCGGAGCTAAAACGCACGTCCGGATCTTCGTCCGTAGCGCGCAGTAGCAGGCGATATAGCGAAAGGTACTCGCGGAACAGTGGTTCCTCGTCCGGGGTTGGCAGCTTCGGTGCGTACACTCCATCGACTACCGGCAGCTTTACAATCAGCGCGGCGAGGGTGCGACCAACCGAGTAAATATCACTGGCGATGGTAGGGCCGGTCTTTGCAATCTCGGGAGCCTGAAAGCCCCTCGTTCCGAAAATATGGCCGAAAGCACCGATGCCTGTCACTGCTCCCAGATCAATGAGCTTCACCTGATCTTCGGTGATCAGAATGTTGTCCGGCTTCAGGTCGTTGTACACCACTCCGCGGGAGTGCAGATAGTCAAGCGCTGGCAGGATTTCCAGAATGTAGCCGATGGCCACGTCTAGATCCAGCACGCCTGCCGCCAACTTGCGCCGCTGCCCGCGCAGCGACGGCCCGCCGACGTACTCCATCACGATGAAACCGCCGGGGGAGCGGGGGTCGTCGATGAAGTTGAAAATCTTCACGATTCCGGGGTGTGTAATGTCCGCTAGGAATGCCCGTTCGGATTCGGCGACAGCTCGTTCCTGCTCGTTCTTTGTGGCCATCATGCCTTTGAGAACCACATAGCGGTCGGCGACGTTGTGGTCGATGGCGATGTACACCCATCCCAAGCCACCGTGTGCGATGGGGCCTAGGATTTCGTACTGGCCAGCGATGATGTCACCCGGCTTCAGGGTAGGGGCCTCCACGCCCTTCTCGATCGCAGAACTGGGGTCGATGACTGCGTCTTCAGGGTCGGTAGGCAGGATGAACGGCAGCTGCACCATGCCGTCGGCCACCGACGCTCCGTGGCGGTACGTTCCGCGCCGTTTGCGGAACGTCGACAGCGCCTCGATACGGGAACGTTCACCCGAATCCATCGCACTGGCCGGCGTGCCGGCCGGTACCGTGTGTTGGATTGTTGCGTCCGTGTCTTCGTCATCGGCGAAAGGATCGAAGGCGACGGCTTCTGTGTGCTCTTCTGTGTCTTCGTCTGCGTCTCCGTCTTTGTCTTCGCTGTCCTCCTCGTCGTCAGCGAAGGGGTCAAAGGTGACGGCTTCGGTGCGCTCCTCAGCTTCGGTAGCGTCGGTTGCGTCAGTCGCCTCGGTAACCTCAGTAGGCTCGCTATCCTCGTCGTCAGCGAAGGGGTCATACAGCACCGCTTCGGTGCGGTCCTCAGGTTCGCTTGGATGCTCGTTATCCTGCTGCATCGCCATTCGCCTTTCGCCGGATCTTGTTAAGTTCCTTCGACTCTTCTTCGCTGCGGTATTTGATCGGTAGGGATGACGCCGGCCCTAAGTAGTCCGCCAGCCATTTGTCATAAAGGTTCCTCCACGTCCCATCCCGGCGGATTCTTTCCATGGTGGAGTTCACCTGCATCATCAGTCCCGTCGTATTCTTCGGGAAGCCCGGGGGCGAGACGGCTACCGCATAGTAGTTGGACACGGGGTTGTCAGCCACGAGAGTGGTGTAGGGATCCTGAGCCTGCAGGCCGGTGAGGATGGCGTCATCGGTATAGATAGCGTCAGTTTGGAAGCGTTGCATGGCCATCAAACAATCAGTCCATGCGCGGGTGAGTAGGAGTCGGCCTACATCGTATTGCTTGATGCGCACCGCGGAGGTCGAATCGCGCGTGACACACACCGTCTTGTCATGCAGATCGGCAAAACTCTCGATCTTGGAATCGCTTAAGACCAAAAGGCGCGAATGAACCTGCAGGTAGGGGATAGAAAACTCGAGTTTCGACTGGCGTGAGCGGGTCGGCGACATCGTACGTACAACAATGTCCACGTCGCCGCTCTTTAGTGCCTCAGCGCGCTCGCGGCTTTCCACGTAGCGGAACTCGATTTTGTTGGGATCGCCGAAGATATCGCGGGCGATCTCCCGTGCCAAGTCGACCTCGAATCCAGCCACGTCCCCGGAAACGGGATCGCGGAAGCCCAGGCGGTTGAGCGATTGGGCCACGCCGACGATAAGGCGACCCCGGCGCATGATCTCCGGAATACGCTCCTTCGGCTCACGGTTATCCGGCTTGATCGAGCCAAACGGTTCCTCCGTGCCCGTGTTGTCGATGCTCGCATTCGCATCCGCTGCGGCGTCACCATCGCTCGGCACCTCGCTCGACTTCGCGTACGTTGCCCCGTAGGGAAGATTCTCGCTGGCGTCGTGCCGAACGGTAGGCCATTCAGGCAAACGCGGGCTCTCTTCTGTGCACGCGGAGGTGACGGCGAGTGCGGTGACGGCGAGCGCTGCAGCCACTGGCCGAAACGTTGTTTTTCGCGAGGTGTGCTGTCTCATTAGAGGAACTCCTGCAGTCGGGGCCTGGTTCCGCCGATGACGCACAGTGCGGACACGACCGTTAGAGCCAGCACCAGGTTAGTCACGCGACCAGCGGCAGTGCGACCTTCGACTAGCGTATCGCGCAGCTCCGTGCGGGTGCTGCTGATGAGCTCCTGCATTTCCTTGTCGACGATGGTGTAGTCAGAGGTGTCCTCGCCCGAGTTGTGAACTTTCTTTTCGCCGTCCGGCACATTCGTGTCCAGCGCTGCAGCAAGAGCCTCGGTGTACCGTCCATTTTGCAGTTCGGAGACCATCTTTGCGTGCGAGGCATCCCAGGAGCGAAGAGCTTCGCGGGCGGTATCGATGTGTTCGGGGTGGCTAACTTGGCTGCGGAGCGACTCCAACTTTCCGTCGATATCCGACATTGCTTCCGAGAACTCCTGTTGGCGATCCTCGCCGTAGTCGCGCTGAATCAATCCCAGCGCTTCCTGGGTACGCGACTGCTGCACGGAAATGCGCACAGCAGTGAGCTGCTCGAGTGGTCGCACGGTGCCCTCCACGTTTTGGTTACCGGCGTGCCACGTCAGGGCGGCGCTTATTGACGCCCATACGAGGGCGAACAGCATAAGCCCCGTAGCCGCAACGTATCCGATGTTGAGGCGCCTATTGGTCAATGCTGCGAGCCAGAACTGGGCAATCATCAGCATGATGAGTGCCGCCACGATGCCGGAGAGGGGGAACCAGAGGGGAGCGGAGAGCTTCCCCTGCTGGGTGGAGACTTCCTCGGAAGTGCGGGAATAAAGCTCCTGGGCGGCGGGCAGCATCGTTTCCTGCATCAGGGTGGAAGCCTGGGAGAGATACGAGGCGCCAACGGGGTTTCGCAGACGATCGTGTGTCTGCGCATTGGACATCAGCCTGGTGTAGTCCGGCAGCGAGTTCTGGATCTGCAGCACCAATTCCATTTCCCGCGACTCAATATCGTCGATGCCACTGGTAGCGCGGATGATGGAGGACGAGGCGTTCGACATTGCGGAATCATAGGCCTGCGTAGCTGTGTCGCTAGTGGACTTTCGAAGGAAGCTGGTGGTGGCCACCGAATCGGCTACGGACAGCGAATTAAAGAGCTCCTGTGCTGCGTCCGACAATGGCTCGGTTCGGCTGACCAGAGTGTTTAGCTGCGATTGACGGCTTTGCGAGCTGTAGACCATGGCTCCGCCCGCCGCGAGAATAGCCATCACCAAAATGGTGGAGACGATAGTGAGGAGCCCGGGGGATGTGGAGGCGAATCTTAAGAACCGTCGCGGCGCTTCCAACGCCGGGTTCACGAACCCCTTAAACGACCTGCCACGACCGGTGGGGTGCTCATCGCTGTCCATCCACCGGTCTGCCTCGAACGCAGTCACTGGGGGCATAGCCATAAAGTATATACGGACTAAGTAATTCCGCGTCCATAAAGTCTGCTTAAAGGTGACTTAGTATGGCACACTAGAACCCATGATTACGGTCAGTTCTCTTACCAAAGCCTATAAGGGCACCACGGTAGTCGATGATTTGAACTTTGAGGTCTCTCCCGGAATCGTTACTGGTTTCTTGGGGCCTAATGGTGCTGGCAAGTCCACCACGATGCGCATGATCGTTGGCTTGGATAAGCCGACGAAGGGGACTGCCCGTATTGATGGCAAGGCGTACTCCGAGTTCGCCCGCCCTTTAGAGAAGGTAGGCACGCTGCTGGATGCCAAGTGGGTTCACCCCAACCGCAGCGCCGCTGCGCACCTGCAATGGGTCGCTGCAGCCAATGGCTTTTCCAAGAAGCGTGTGGATGAGGTGCTGGGCGTCGTGGGGCTCAGCGATGTGGCAGGGCGTAAGGCCGGCAAGTTTTCGCTGGGTATGGGCCAGCGCCTAGGTCTGGCCTGTGCGTTGCTGGGCGACCCGGAGGTTTTGATCCTGGACGAGCCCGTTAACGGCTTGGATCCGGAGGGTATCCGCTGGGTACGTGACTTCGTCCGCGCGCTGGCACGTGAGGGTCGCACAGTCCTCATCAGTTCGCACTTGCTTAGTGAGATGGCACAGACTGCCGACCACCTTATCGTGATCGGCAAGGGACGTCTGGTTGCTAACCAACGCACTCACGAGTTCATTAAGTCCACCTCTGAGGTCTCCACTGTTGTGCGCACCGACCACGTCGAGGAGATGAAGGCAGCGCTGACGGAAGAAAAGATGCGTTACGAGTTGGGCACGGATCTTGACGGCCGTCCGACCATCACCATCCCGCAGCAGGAGAGCGACTGGGTGGGTGCTTTGGCGTATAGCTATGGACTGCGTCTGCGGGAACTGTCCGAGAAGCGTCCGAGCCTGGAGGATGCATACTTGCGCATGACTCAGGAGCATGTGGAGTACCACGCAAATGTCGAGTCAGCGAAGGGCGGAGCCCCGAAGGCGCAAGACGGTGCCGACGGCAAAAAAGTCAAAGATGTCAGGGATGCCAAGAAATCTGAGCCGTCAGAAGGGCGTCAAAAAGAGACCGGTAACGCTGTACGCCTGAGGAAGGAAGGGGACAAGAAATGATGAGGGTCATTAATTCGGAGTGGATCAAGCTCCGCAGTACAAAGGCGCTGTGGTGGACCACCGGGCTGATCCTGTTCTTCTCCCTGGGCTTCGCGCTGCTCAACGGTATGATGACCGGATCGTTGTTGACCAGTGAAGATGCCAAGAAGGATCCGGAGCTGTACCTTAGCGTCGCTGGGTCGATTGATTCCAGCATGGGGCTGAGCGGCTTCCTCTCCTTCGGCATGATGATCGTCATGATCCAGGCGGTCATGCTGGTGACCACCGAATACGGTGCGAACACAAGCAAGACCACCCTGCTGGCTACGCCGACTCGTTGGCAGGTGCCGTTCGCGAAGTTTGTGGTTTATGGCGTGGTGGCATCCGTGGTGGCCTTCATTTCCAATGTCCTGGGTACCATCATCGCCCGCTGGTCGCTGGGCTGGAAGCTCGAAGATCAGGAATTACTGAGCAAAGCCGGCCTAGGTGCAGACGGCCTGTGGGAGCGCGTCGGTCGTATTGAAATCTTCGTGCTGCTGACCATTGCAGCGGCCATCGGTGTGGGCTACCTTGTTCGCAATACCGCTGGCGGCATTGCCATTATGCTGCTGTGGAACCTGGTAATTGAGGGCACTCTGGTGCAGCTCGTACCCAAGGTGCGCGATTGGCTGCCGCCGTACATGCCCTTTACCAACGCCGATGCGTTTACCGGCATGCGTGATCTTGAAGATGCGCCTTGGGGGCAGACGGGTTCGATTCTGTACTTCGCTGCGTGGTGCGTGGTGCTGTTCTTGGTCGGGCTTGTAATGCTGAAGAAGCGCGACGCTTAGTCCGGATTGCGCTGAAGGTCATCCACCAGCGACTCGGCTGCCAAAGAAAGGTTTCGTAGGGCGGGCACACCACGGCGTAGCTTGGCGATATCGCGGGCATCCATCCGGTCGGTGGCCTTGGTGATAATAAGCGCCCACTCGTCAGTAATGGAGTTCATCATATCCACGCCATCGTCCGTGAGATAGAGATCCTGGGCGCGTTTGTCCTCTGGGTTAGCCTGCCGGCGGATAAGCCCCGCATTGATGAGGCGGCGCACCGTTGCCGAGACATTGGAAGCGCGGAGGAAACGCAGACGTGCCACGTCCGATACTCCGCATCCAGGGTGTTGAGAGATAAACTGCAGCACCTCGATCTCCGACTGGGAGATCTCCAGCGACTGGTTGGGACGCTCCATCAGACGTCGCGTAGCGGAAAGAAAGTCGTACACTGCGGTGGCGATCTCTGCGACGTCGATCTCCGGCAGAATTTCGGGTGCCTTACGTCCGCGTACCGGAGGGTGGGAAGGCGTCTGTGGCGGCTTCTGGGGTGACGGGGTCATCAGGCGATACTCTCTTTTAGCGTTCGGACGTTCTAAGTAGCTTGTGAATCACCCTATATGACGGCAAAAGTGCTATTGCGTTAATTGGCAATAATGAAAGTTACTTATTGCAAAGCACTGGTGAGACGGGCAACGTTATCCACGTACTGCTTGTGGAGCGGGCGCGTACTCCATTGCTCCTCGGTCAACAGCGCCGAGCGTTCTTTGTATTCGTTAGTGAGCTCTCGCAGTGCATTGAGTAACTCGCCCTTGCCGACCATCAAAGAGATCTCGTAGTTCAGGCCAAAGCTGCGCATGTCCATGTTGGAGCTGCCCATCACAGCCACCTCGCCATCGGCAATGGCGAACTTGGAGTGCAGCACTTTCGGGTAGGGGTATAGGTACATGTGCACACCGGCCTTTAAAAGCTCGGAGTAGTACGAAGCCTGGGCATGCCCCACCAGCGGTTGGTCCGACTTCTCGGAAACATATAGCTCCACCCGCACCCCGCGGTAGCAAGCCGTGGTCACGGCTTCCATGAGGGACTCATCAGGGATGAAATACGGGCTGATCAGCCGCAGCGTGTGCTTTGCATGATGGGCGATGGAGGTGAAAAGGCGCAGGTTTGGCTCGGTGGTAAACCCTGGACCGGAGGGCACGACCTGCATGATGTCAGCGCCGGTGTCCTCATTGTTCGTGTCCAATCGCTGTTTGGCATCCGTGGGGTTGATGAGGTTCAGTTCTTCATTGGTCTCGGTGTACCAGTCCACGGCGAACACAGAGTTGATGGTGCTGACGATCGGGCCGGTGAGCTCTGCCATGACGTCTACCCATTCACGGCCGATCTTGTGGTTCTTTGAGCTTTGATAGGGTGCCTCGATCATGTTCTGTGAACCCATGAATGCGACCCGGCCATCCACGACCACCAGCTTGCGGTGGTTGCGCAGATCGGGACGGCGGAAGCGCCACTTCAGTGGTTGCAGCGGCAGCATTACTTGCCAGTCCACACCCATAGCGCGCAGCTTCTTGCCCAGCTTCTTGTTGCCCTTGTACTTGTGGGCGCCGATGTGATCCCACAGCACGCGCACCGTCACCCCACGTTGCGCGGCTCGGCCCAGTGCCTCGAAGAAAGGTGCAGTTGTATCATCCCAGGCCATGATGTAAATCTCGACGTTGACGTAATCTTTGGCCGAGTCGACAGCGCGGGTCATTGCAGCAATCGATTCCTGATACTCCGAGTGCAGTGCAGTCATCGTCCCGTCGACGGCAGGCAGAGCTGTCAACTCGCGATTGAGGCGCACCAGCGAGCGCAGTTCGTCACTGAGTTCGCTTTCTTTGGGTACGTCGGGTTCGTTGGAGCTCATCGTGCGGATCAGTTCGTTCGCCTGGTTCTGGATGCGGTGACGACGTCGGTTGATCGCTGGCGATCCCATCAGCAGGAATAGGAAAATGCCAAGGAAGGGGATCAGGAATATGGCGAGAAGCCAGGCCATGGCAGACGTTGGGCGTCGTTCTTTAGGAACCCAGCCGAGGGCAAAGACCTTGAGCGCGTAGTCCAGAACAACCAACGTGACCTGCCACCATTCCAAGTCGTCGGTGAACTGGCTAAACAGGCCGAGGAGATCAGGGATGGGCATAGTTTATTCCTCACCGTCTGAGTCGTAGTCCACGATCACGGGTGCGTGGTCGGAGGCACCTTTGCCCTTGCGCTCATCGCGATCGACCCGTGCGCCTGTAGGGGTGATACCGCGGGAGTACTGCAGGTCGATGCGCATCCCCTCGCCCTTTTGGAAACGCATGGCCTGGTAATCCCAGTACGTGTATTCGTCGGCTACGAGGTCCGTCGCAGCCTGCATTCCCGCATCCTCTAAAGCGCGCAGGCGGGCGCGCTCATTGGGGGTTACGTGCGTCTTTCCGTTGAAGTAGATGCGATCCCATACGTCCACGTCGCGCGGGGCGATGTTGTAGTCGCCGACCAGGCATAACTTGTGGCTGCTCTTTCTTTTTGACGCCCCCACGCCCGCGCCACTGGCGTATTTAGCGAGGGCATCGAGCCACCGCAACTTGTAGGAGTAGTGCGGATCCGCGATCTCTCGGCCATTCGGAACGTAAAGGCTCCAGATCTCCACGCCACCGCAGATAGCGCCAATGGCGCGCGCTTCCAGGGACTGCGTGGCGTCCAGATCCTTGTCGAAGCCGGGTTGGCCGAAGTCGGTCTGGACATCTTCCAGCCCCACCCGCGACAAGATGGCCACACCGTTGAAGCTGTGGAGTCCGAAGTGAGCTTGCTCGTAGCCCGTGTCTGAAAAGTCCGGGAACTGCTTGTCGGTGCACTTGGTTTCCTGCAGACATAGCACGTCAACGTCGCTGCGCTGCAGAAATGCACGCACCCTTTCCTCGCGGGTGCGGACAGAATTGATGTTCCACGTGGCGATACGCATGGTTAAGCATTCTAGCGCGTACGCAAACTACGACTGCGGTGGTGTTCGCTGAATCCGAGCTTGTGGTACAGGGCCTTTCCGGCGGTGTTGGAGTCTATGACATCCAAATAGGCTCGGGTGGCACTGTTGGCGGCGCCCCAATCCAGAAGATGCTGGCACAGTAGAGTTCCCAGACCGCGACGGCGGTAGGTGGGTGCAACTGCGACGGCGGAATAGCCTAGCCACCCATTGGTGATGGTGGCGCGGGCGATGGCTGCGAGATTGTCGTCGACGGTGAGGCGTGCGAAGCCCAGCTGTCCGTCGATACGGCGGCTCAGCAGGTCCAGTGCTTTCCGCGGGAGGGGTTGCCCGCGGAACTTGTACATGGAGAACCACTCAGTATCGGGTTCTGCATCCACAGTCAGTTCCACGCGCGCGTCGGTTAGAGAGGGGGTCTGGAGGTGACCGTTTGGTTCTGAGGTGTGAGGTTGCCCCAGTTCTTTGCTCATAACGAGGATCTCTGGTCCCCGCTGACCTGGGAGATGCTCGGCGGCGCGTCCGATTCGATCGGGGATCATTAGTTGGCAGGGAAGTCCGTGGGAGCTATAGAACTCCTCCAGCTGGGTCAAAGGAACTTCTTGCAGGCCGGCATTGGGGCCGATCGGCACCGCAGAGTTGCTGCGTTCGGTGATGCCATCGCCTGCGCGCGCCAGCCACCCGCCAATCAGTTGGTTATCGATGCCGGGGAACGCAGCCGCTTTTGCTGTTTCCAGAGTGCGGATATCGCTGTTGCGCACAGGCTTGGCGCTGAGAGTCTTGAGCACCACTACGTCCTCATCGGCGATGATTAGATCGTCGACCTGCAAGGGGCTTACGCTGCGCAGCACACCGATCGCATCGGTAACGGTGTTGGTGTTCTGGCCGGTGTTGTGTACCAGGTGGCGCACCACTACGCGTGTGCCAGGCCGGATACTTACCGGGTCGGTGCGACGGGAGATCGGGAACTCGAAGCCCTCCACGCGCCGCGCGCCGGCGTGGGCGGCGGAGAAGGTCGTGTCTTTATTCATGCCCGAAAGGATCCTCGTCCACGCCGGGAGTCCAGGTGTTGCCCGCGTGATCCCAGCCCTCGGCCTTGATGGCCTTCTTCGACTTGCGCTTCCAACGGCCAATCAGAGTATCGGTGTATAGGAAACCGTCGAGGTGCCCGACTTCATGCTGAAGGCAGCGGGCGAAGAAACCGGTGCCTTCCACGATAACTTCTTCACCGTTTTCATCGAGGCCAGTTACTCGTGCCCAGTCGGCGCGCCCGGTGGGGAAGGAATAACCAGGGACGGACAGGCAGCCTTCCTCATCCTCCTCGTCGTCTGGCATGGTCTCTGGGATCTCGCTGGTTTCTAGCACTGGGTTGATTACGCAGCCGCGGCGCATTGTGCCCAGTTCTGTGTCGGGGCAGTCGTAGACAAAGAATCTTTTGTTGACGCCAACCTGGTTGGCAGCGAGCCCTACGCCATTGGCGGCGGAGAGGGTCTCGAACATATCTTCGATCAAGGTGGCGAGGTCGCCGATCTCGGCAGGATCTACCTCGGTGGTGGGGTTATGTAGGACGGGGTCGCCACAGATGACGATAGGCATGATGGTCATAACAGACAGTCTAGAATCTAGTTCCATGTTGTCAGACCGAGAGATCGCCATTTTGGAGTTTGAGCGCCGCTGGTGGCTGGATAACAGTGCGAAAAATGAGCATATCCGCGGTGAGTTCGGGGTGGATCCGGTGCGCTATTTCCAGCAGCTCAATCGCTTGATAGAGCGGCCGGAGGCATTGGATTTTGATCCGGTGTTAGTGCGGATGCTGTTGCGCCGCCGCGACGAAGGGTAGCGCGCTGGCTAGAGCGCTCGAGTGAAGCGCGGAGAAAATGCGCGTGTCAGGCTTGTTACTAATGTTACAGAAGTTAAAATCTGAGGCGTGACTGAATCGAATCGACCACGCCATGCACTCGACGACTCCGCGGATGATGAGAACCTCGGCCTGCCGCTGCGCGGCCTGGCCATGATCCTGCTCGCCGTAGCCGTTCTGCTGATCGGCTGGGGCGTATTCTCCATGACTAGCAAGGACTCCGAAGAATCCCCTCAAGCTAGCCAGAGTCAGCAGAGCCAGCCGAGCCAGCAGGGTCAGCCGGATCAGAAGGGGCAGCAGGGCCAGCAGGTTCCGGCAAAACAGGACGCTTCTGCGACATCGCCTTCGGAATCTGACAAGCCGAAGCCAGAAGACGAACAGGGAAGTCGCGAAAATGCTTCCGCTGCAGACCGAGGTGAGGGTGAAGCCGCGGGGGCGGAAGGTGGCGTCAATAAAGAAAACACCTACGTTGCCGTCCTTAATAACAGCCCCATCGCAGGGCTCGCCGGCGACGTAGCTAACAAGATGCGCGACCAGCAGTGGAACAAAACCGGCGTGGGTAACCTACCGGACGAGTCGGGTACGTTCCCGAAGTCTGTGGTGCTCTACCCGAAGGGCAATGACGCCGAACGTCAGCTGGCTGAACAGCTTGCTTCGGATCTTGGCATCGAGGCACGTGAGCGCGATGAGGCGACGGATCGCAGCCTTGAGGGGGTAAAGATGCTGGAGGGGGAGCGTCCCGCAGGTGTGGTTGTTGTGACAACAAATGACATGCCCCGCTAAAGTAAGTATATTCTTTTAACTTCTGCCTAGATCCGTTTAAGGGGCCAAGATGGACTTCCCGGGTTCCGCACCTACTGTCGGCATTGAGTGGGAAGTCGCCCTGGTCGACCCCGAAACTCGCGACCTGGTACCGCGTGCCGCAGAACTGCTGGAGCGGATGGATGAAATCCATCCAGGCCATAAGGTTATCCGGGAATTTCTGGCGAACACCGTAGAGATGGTGTCGAGCGTGCATTCCACGATTCCTGAGGCTGTTGAGGATCTGCACTGCCAGGTGAAACAGCTATTAGAGTGTGCGGATGACATAGGCGTAAACCTGTTCTCGGCAGGTACCCACCCATTTGCGCATTGGGGAGATCAAAAGCTCAGCGAAAAGGGGAGCTACCAGGAAATCATCGAGCGCACTCAGTACTGGGGTCGGCAAATGCTGATCTGGGGAGTCCACATACACGTAGGCGTGGGGTCCAAAGAAAAGGTCTGGCCTATCATCAACGCGCTGATGACGCACTATCCGCACATTTTGGCGATGTCGGCTAGTTCACCCGCGTGGGAAGGGCTGGATACTGGCTACTCCTCCAACCGCACACTGCTGTACCGGCAGCTACCGACTGCAGGGATGCCCTATCAATTCGAGTCGTGGGAGCAGTGGGAGGAATTTAACCGGGATCAAGACCGTTCCGGAGTGATTAATCACACCGGTTCGATGCATTTCGATGTGCGCCCCACCAAGTACGGCACGGTCGAGACGCGCTTTGCCGACGCGACGATGGAGCTGTGGGAGCTTGCTGCCATCGCGGCCTACACCCATTGCTTAGTGGTGTACTTCGAGCGCAGGCTGGATGAGGGGCATGAGCTGCCAAAGCTGCAGCCTTGGCACGTTGCGGAAAACAAGTGGCGGGCCGCGCGCTATGGTCTGGATGCGCTGATTATTACCGACCGAGATACCAATGAGGCACTGGTCACCGATGAGTTGGACGCATGGGTGGACAGACTCACGCCATTGTCCGAGGAGCTGGGCTGTGCGGCAGAGCTGCAGGGTGTACGTAGGCTTATCGCCCGCGGTGGCGACTATGCCCTGCAGCGGGCAGCAGCTCGCGCACACGGTGCAGCGCCCGAACCCGGCACCCGCACCCGTGGCGACGACGGGGTAGAAGGCGGCTTTACGCAGCCAGAGGCCTGGATCGCGGCAGTAGATCTGACGGTGGACTCGCTGCGTAAGTCTGTATAGCTCGTGAGCTATTAAAAGTGCAGGCGGGAAGCCGCGTTGCACAGAGCGTTCGCGATAGAAGTATCGCGATCCGCGCCGAAGCCGACGGCCCATACACGCTTGGACTTGTGCACCGCGTAGATGAAGGTCACCGTGGCCTCGAAGATGTCGTACTGGTGGAACTCGGCGATCTCTACCCGGAATCCGTGGTCGGCCAGAGTCTCGCTCATGGCAGAGGAAGCTCCCATGGCGGTGATCTGTACGCGAGTTGACTGACCATCAGCGCGCAGGCCGCTGACTTGCATGTCAAAGTCGTGCCGCCCCAGCGAGCGACGTGCGGACTTCAGGTAATCCACGCGGATCGTAGCGGGAGCGTAGGTGCGGATAAACTTCTTCCACTCCATGCCGCGTGCTTCCTGACGCATGCCTACCGGCAGACGCTGGCCGAAACGAGCGCGGAAAGGATCCTCCGCGAAAGTACGGGTGCGCTTGCGACGCTTTTCGATACGGGTGTGAACCGGCTCGCTGTACGTCTTCGCGGTGGAGCGACGGCCGCTGGGGAGCGGGGTATATACAGGCGCATCTAGATCCAGGTCCTGGTCCGGGCTCGCAAAACGGATCAAGGTCGTGGTGTTCGTAGAGGAAACGTTCATGATGACTCGAATTTCTGGAACAAGATCTAGTGGCTTAAAGGGGGCGCCGTGGGGGGCGCCTCTATAAAATATTGCTACTTAAATAATGTAATCCGTCTCACTATAAGAATCAAATTGTTGTTTAGTTCTCATTAGGTGAGATTTTCGGCGGTGCGTAGCAGGAATAGCAGTTCTGCCGTCGCGATGGCTTCGATCTCCGCCGGATCCACCGATTCGTCCGCCGAGTGGATGCGGCACGTCGGTTCTTCGATGCCGAACAATGCAAGCTCTGCCTCTGGGTGGGCAGCCAGCAATTTATTTGTTAGCGGGATGGATCCGCCGGACGCGACCTCCATAGTCTTCTTGCTGTACACCTCGCTCAGTGCCTCCCCGAGCAGCTGCAGTGCCGGGCCGGAAGTATCCGCCTGGAAGGCTTCCGCCAAAGAGCCACGCTCGATCTCCATCTCCGCATTGACCTTCTGGCTTTCCAGGTGCTTGACCAGCAGATCCTGGCACTCCTGCGGGTTGCGTCCCGGGGGAACGCGCAGGCTAACTACAGCCGCGGCCGTTGCAGGAACGGAATTCACCGAGTTCGCCACGGATAGCGCATCCAAACCTGTGATCGTGATGGAGGGGTTCATTACCGTCAGATCGTTCGGCTGCCACTCGCCGGTGCCGTAGAGCTCTACGCCCTCGGTCACCGTGGCATTGTCGCGGAATGCCTGTTCGGTTGGTCCGACGCCACCCCAACGCTCCTTTGGTTCCAATCCCGGAACGGCCACCAGGCCGTCGCTGTCGTGCAGGGTGGATAGTAGTTGCACTAGCTCTACGAGGGCATCGGGAGCCGCGCCGCCGAATTGGCCGGAGTGCATGGGTTGCTCCAGGGTGCGGAGTCGCACTGTCACCGGTGCGGAACCGCGCAACGCGGTGCAGAGGCTTGGCTCGCCCAAAACGTCATTTCCGGAATCGGCAATCAGGAAAGTGTCGGCAGCGAAAAGCTCCGGCTTCTCGGCCAAAAGGTCCTCCAAGCCATAGCCTCCGCGCTCTTCCGAGCCTTCGACAACGATCCGGATGCCGAGTTTCTTAGCGGCGGGGAAGTGGGCGTCCGAAAGAATGGAAAGGGCGCGCAGTACCGCAACGTGCATGGCAACGTGGCCTTTGCAGTCAGCGGTTCCGCGGCCATACCAGCGATCATCGCGCTCGGTAAGGGTCCACGGGTCATCGGTCCACTCGGTTACATCACCCGCAGGCTGAACGTCGAAGTGCGAATAGAGAAGGATGGTGGGGTAGCCCTCGGCAGGTTCACGCAGGCCAATGACGGAGGTGGAGCCATCGGTGGTGACATGGCCGCTGACGGGAATGCCTACGCTGGTGAAAGCATCAACGACCCACTGGGCGGCCGCGGCGTTATCTTCCTCCAGTCCTGGGGTGGAGTGGACAGACTTGAAAGATACGAGTTTGGTGAGGTCTTCCTTGAGCTGCGGCATCTGCTCTGCGATGGCGGTGCGTGCGAGGTCTAACTGAGAGGCATTGGAATCAATGTTGGTATCGCTCATAAATAACTACTGTAGCGACCGTCTCGGACAGCTGACTCTCCTGGACAGTATCTTGCAGACGGCAAGGGAGAGTGCTAAAAACGGGGTTAGCACTTGAACTAAGGGAGTGCCAGAAAATAACCGTCAGATGAAGTGAGGGTGGACGTCGCGACATTCGTCCCCCGTGCCGTCGCGGGCGCTTGATCTGAACCGTATGTGTCGCTAACTCTAACGGAGGATCGAAAAGCCTCATGGCTAAAATGATTGCATTCGACGAAGAAGCACGCCGCGGGCTGGAAAAGGGTCTGAACACCCTGGCAGACGCGGTTAAGGTAACCCTCGGCCCGAAGGGACGCAACGTCGTCCTGGAGCGCAAGTGGGGCGCCCCGACGATCACCAACGACGGTGTGACGATCGCTCGCGAAATCGAGCTGGAAGACCCCTACGAAAAGATCGGCGCAGAGCTGGTCAAGGAAGTTGCCAAGAAGACCGATGACGTCGCTGGTGACGGCACCACCACCGCTACCGTTCTGGCCCAGGCTCTGGTCCGTGAAGGTCTACGCAACGTGGCAGCCGGCTCCAACCCGATGGGCATTAAGCGCGGTATCCAGGCTGGCGTGGAGAAGGTAACGGCTGAGCTGCTGGGGCACGCCAAGGAGATCGAGACTCAGGAGCAGATCGCCGCTACCGCCGGCATCTCTGCTGCTGATGAGAAGATCGGCCAGCTGATCGCCGAGGCTATGTACAAGGTCGGCGATGGCCAGCTGAACAAGGACGGTGTGATCACCGTTGAGGAGTCCAACGCTTTCGGTGTGAACCTTGAGGTTACCGAGGGCATGCGCTTCGACAAGGGCTACATCTCCGGTTACTTCGCCACCGACGTAGAGCGTGGCGAGGCTGTTCTGGAGGATCCGTACATCCTGCTGGTTAGCTCCAAGATCTCCAACGTAAAGGATCTGCTGCCGCTGCTGGAGAAGGTTATGCAGTCCGGCAAGCCGCTGCTGATCGTTGCTGAGGATATCGAGGGTGAGGCTCTGTCCACCCTGGTTGTGAACAAGATTCGTGGCACCTTCAAGTCCGTCGCCGTGAAGGCACCGGGCTTCGGCGACCGCCGCAAGGCACAGCTGCAGGACATTGCGATCCTGACCGGTGGCCAGGTTATCGCGGAGGAGGTTGGCCTGTCCCTGGAGACCGCCGACCTGCCAATGCTGGGCACCGCCCGCAAGGTTGTGGTGACCAAGGACGACACGACCATCGTCGATGGTGCAGGTTCCCCTGAGCAGCTGGCTGGCCGTATCAAGCAGATCCGCCAGGAGATCGAGAACGCAGACTCCGACTACGACGCAGAGAAGCTGCAGGAGCGACTGGCTAAGCTGTCCGGCGGTGTTGCAGTGCTGCAGGTCGGCGCTGCTACCGAGGTGGAACTGAAGGAGCGTAAGCACCGTATCGAGGATGCCGTGCGTAACGCTAAGGCAGCCGCAGAGGAGGGCATTGTCGCCGGCGGCGGCGCAGCTCTGCTGCAGACCGCCAGCGTGCTGGACGACAACCTGGGTCTGGAAGGCGACGAGGCAACCGGTGTACAGATTGTGCGCGCCGCCCTGGCTTCCCCGCTGAAGCAGATCGCCCACAACGCTGGCCTGGAGCCCGGTGTGGTTGTCGATAAGGTTGCCAACCTGCCTGTCGGTCAGGGTCTGAACGCTGCCACCGGCGAGTATGTGGACCTCCTGGAGGCCGGCATTTCCGACCCGGTGAAGGTGACCCGTTCTGCGCTGCAGAACGCCGCTTCCATCGCCGCGCTGTTCCTGACGACTGAGGCTGTTGTCGCGGATAAGCCGGAGCCTGAAGCACCGGCTATGCCGGGTGCCGATGAGATGGGTGGCATGGGCGGCTTCTAAAGGCTTTAGCCCGAGTTTCTCGGGGCTTGGAAGAGTCCCGGAAAACTGTTAAAAATAGCTAGTTTCCCTAAAATTTACCTAGGTATACTAACCGTAAAATAACCCCTGAGCTGGGACTTTACCAAACTGTTACCCCCTGCTGGGGGAATGGTGTGGGGAAGAGTCCTCTCAGGGGTTGTGTTGTTTCGCAGATACGCTACTGTATTCCCCAGACGGCCTACAGGGGGCGTCACTACCACTAGAAAGTTCTGGGCACAGAAAAACTGGCGCCCCTCAATCTCTTAAGAGGAGAACATCATGATCGATCAGATTACCACCATCTTCGGCCAGCTGGGCGACTTCCTGGGCGGCTTCGGCAACATCTTCAAGGGCCTGAAGGACGTTATCAAGACCATCGTTGCTTGGACCGGTGCTTCCAAGTAAGTTCCGCTTCTAGCGATTGTTAAAACCCCGGCTTCGGCCGGGGTTTTTTCATGCCTAATTGAGCCGTGCTGTATCGCAACATCAATCAGCGCTGTATGGGAACGCTGAACACACTAGACTAGACAGTGTTAATCAGAGTCTAAAAGCTTCAGGCGAAGGAGAACCTAGGCACATGGCCGAAGAAGAATTCCACATGGTTGATCTGGCTGCTACCGAGGGCTACTTGGTGGACGATTCGGATGAAGACGATCCGGTACTGATCACCCCCGACGGCCACCGCGTCGATACTTGGCGCGACCAGTATCCCTACGACGAGCGGATGAGCCGCGAGGAGTACGAAACCACCAAGCGCGCCCTGCAGATCGAGCTGCTGAAGTTCCAGAACTGGACCAAGGATACGGGCCAAAAGCACATCATCATTTTCGAGGGACGCGACGCTGCCGGCAAGGGCGGCACCATCAAGCGCTTCAACGAGCACCTCAACCCCCGTGGTGCCCGCACTGTGGCTTTGGAGAAGCCTTCTGAGCGCGAGTCTACCTCCTGGTACTTCCAGCGCTACGTCCAGCACTTCCCGTGCGGCGGCGAGATCGTCTTCTTCGACCGCTCCTGGTACAACCGCTCTGGCGTGGAGCGCGTGATGGGCTTCTGCACCAACGATCAGCACGCAGAGTTCCTGCGTGAGGTTCCGATGCTGGAGAACATGATCATGGGCTCGGGCATCTCCCTGACGAAGCTGTGGTTCTCCGTCACCCAGAAGGAGCAGCGCACTCGCTTCGCCATTCGCCAGGTGGACCCGGTTCGTCAGTGGAAGCTTTCCCCCATGGACCTGGCCTCCCTGGACAAGTGGGATGACTACACCCGTGCCAAAGAAGAGCAGTTCCGCTACACGGACACCAACGAGTCCCCGTGGATCACCATTAAGTCCAACGACAAGAAGCGCGCTCGCATCAACGCTATGCGCTACGTCCTGTCGAAGTTCGAATACGCCGACAAGGACCACGAGGTCGTCGGCGAACCGGATCCGAAGATCGTCAAGCGCGGCCGCGACCAGATCGGCGACTAGTCGACGATTTCGATCGGGTTGCCCTGCCACCTAGTGGCTGCAGGCACGTGGTCGCCGCGCATAACTAGTGACGCCGGGCCGACCGTCGCTGCCTGCTCGATCGCTGCGGCAGGCAGAGCCACGCTGTGTGGCCCCATCGTTGCACCGTCACCGAGCGTGACGGTATCCAAACTCATCACTCGGTCCTGGAAAAGGTGCGTCTGCACCACACAACCCGGGCCTACGCTGGCACCCCGGCCGATCTTCACCAGATCCGCCTCTGGCAGCCAATAGGTATCCAGCCAAGCACCCCGGCCGATCTTTGCGCCGAGGGCGCGTAGGAACATATTCAGGCTGCCGGTGCCCATTGTGTGGGCCAGGAACCATGGGCCGGCCACGGTCTCCACAAACTGATCCTGCAGCTCGTTGAGCCAGACGAAAGCCGACCAAAGTTGGTGGTCGCCAGCCTTGATGCGCTGCACACACAGCCACTTCATCAGCACCGTCACCGCCGCGGCTACAAAGCCCGCGCCGACGAGAACTACGCCAGAGACAGCGAACGTCTGCCAGATGCCCTGGTGCACCAGCACCCACTGAAGTGCCAGCACCACACCCGCGGCAATCATGGCGGAGGTCATCGGCGCCAGTAGGCGCAGTGTCTCCACAATGCCACGAGCCACCTTCAGGCCGAAGCCCGGGTTATAAGTACGGGACTCGCCGCCAGCTTCCACGGTTACGCGACGCAGACGCTCCGGTGGGGAACCCAGCCAGTTGCTGCCGGACTTCGTCTTCTCCGGGGTAGAGGAGAGCACAGCCACCAAAGAGTTCTTCTTCAGTGTGCGTTCCGGGCCGGCAATACCGGAGTTGCCCAGGAAGGAGCGCTTACCGACCTTGGTGTTGCCGGTAAGCATCCAGCCGCCACCGCCGAGCTCATAACCACCGACCATCGTGTCATCCGCCAGGAATGCGCCTTCACGCACCTCGGCGAAGCGCGGCACCATCACGGCGGTGGAGATCTCCGCGTCCTTGCCCACCTTGGCGCCCAGGCTACGGAACCACAGCGGGGTCAGCTGGGCGGCGTACATCGGGAACAGCTGAGTACGGGCACTATCCATCAGACGCTCAATGGCCCATACCCGCCAGCCACTGAGGCTGCGGACGGCCACCACGCCCGGCTTGAGGCCTATAGATAGCACGCGAACGAATAGCCAAGTCAGTGCGGTGTAGGTGGCAAATGCCACCAGGCCACCGGCTGCTGCAAGGGGAAGCGCCAGCAAGGGGGCGTCGGAAGGAACAAGCCACAGTACGAACGCAGCGGCGGCGAACAGGGCCACGAGGGGCAGCAGGGACATGACGATTGCGCTCAGCGCATAGAGCCAGAACCACATGGTGCGGCGCGGGGCAGCCTGCTCTGGGAAGCGGTTGCGGGCCTTGCCGACCTTCACCGCGGGCGAACCAGCCCACTGCGACCCTGCCTTGACCTTCTTGGCTCCCGTCACAGCCGAGCCGGGCTCGATGTGAGCACGTGCGCCGATGCGCGCGCCCGGGAACAGGGTAGAGCGGGCGCCGATAGAGGCATCCTTGCCGATCTCAATCCTGCCGACGCGCAGTACGTCGCCCTCCAGCCAGTAGCCAGAAAGATCCACTTCCTGCTCGATAGAGCAGTGCTTACCCAGAGTGAGCAGGCCGGTGACTGGTGGAAGGGTGTGCATCTGCGCACCCTTGCCGACCTTTGCGCCCAGCCAACGAGCGTACGTGGTAATCCAGGCCGCACCCGAGACATCGCGTGCGCCGGAGGAATCCGCCACGCGTTCGGCAGCCCAGATACGCAGGTGAACCGAGCCGCCACGCTTGTAATCGCCCTCGCCGATGCCGGCGGTTATCAGGCGAATGAGCAGCGCGGACAGCGGTAGGCGGCCCAATGGAGTAGCGAAGACGATAACTGCAGCAATGACCACGGCCAAGGGAACGTCGACGACCCACGGGAGGTCGCCCGCCCAGGAGGAGCCGTGGAAGAGGATTGCATTAAACACCAGGATCCAAGTGACCCATTGCGCGCCCGCTAGGGTTAGCGCCGGAATCTGGATTAGCGCCTGCGCCAGGCGGGTGCCGATGCCCACCGGTTTGGCGGGTTTCACGTCCTTGGCCTGTGCGCCGGAGCTGGTTCCCTTGGTACCGGCCTTCTCGCGCTTAGAGTCGATGTGCTCGGCCAGGGCGGCCAGACGAGAGTGATCATAAAGATCGCGCACGCTGACAGTCGGGACTTCCTTACGGACGCGACTAATCAACGTTGCGGCACCCAAAGAGGTGCCACCGAGATTAAAGAAATCCGCATCCGGGCTGTTCACTGCAGTGCCCAGGGCATCGGCGAACAGTTCGGCTAGCCATTGCTGGGTCGGGTTGTCGAACTCAGCGGTGCCAGTGGAGGGCAGTGGCCACGGCAGAGCCTTCTTGTCCACCTTGCCGGAGGTCGTTACCGGCAGCTCGTCCAGCGCGCAGAGGCGCGGAACCATGGCTGCCGGCAGTGCATCGCGCAGTTGCTGCAGAGCCTGCTGCTGGTCGAAACTCTCTACGCTTTCCTCTGTAGAGACGTATCCCACCAGTACCTTGTCTCCGCCACCGGTGGTCTGTACGACGACTGTGGAACTGCGCACGCCGGGCAGGGCGGATAGCGCCGCGTCTACCTCGCCGAGTTCGATTCGACGCCCACCGATCTTCACCTGGTCGTCGATGCGACCGACGAAGTACAGGCCATCTTCCTCGAGGCGTACGTGGTCACCGGAACGATAAGCACGCTCCCAGCCGAGCTCCGGCATGGGCGCGAACTTCTCTGCATCCTTTTCTGGATCCAAGTAACGAGCCAAGCCAACGCCACCAATGATGAGTTCGCCGGTTTCGCCCCAGCCGACCGGCTGGTTGTTGGCATCCACGACGGCGAGATCCCAGCCGCGGAGGGGAATGCCGATTGATACCGGGCGCACCCCATCCATGGTGGTTCCGCAGGCAACGACGGTGGCCTCGGTCGGGCCATATGTGTTCCACAGTTCGCGGGAGTCGGTGGCCAGGCGGGCGGCCAGTTCTGGCGGGCAGGCTTCACCGCCGAAGATCAACAGGCGTACTGCGTCCAGAGCTTCGTCAGGCCAGAGTCCAGCCAGGGTAGGCACGGTGGACACAGCGGTCACGTTGCGGGAAACCAGCCAGGGCCCCAGGTCTACGCCGGAACGCACGAGGGCACGCGGGGCGGGCACCAGGCACGCGCCGTGGCGCCAGGCCAGCCACATTTCCTCACACGAAGCGTCGAAGGCGACGGATAGGCCAGCCAGGACACGGTCGCCAGGAGCCAATGGCTCATCCTGTAGGAACATTTCGGCCTCAGCATCCACGAAAGCTGCGGCGTTGCGGTGCGTTACCGCGACACCCTTTGGCTTACCCGTGGAGCCGGAGGTGAAGATGATCCATGCATCGGCCTCCAGGTCAGGGCCGAAGGCCTTATCGGAATCATCGGAACCGGTGCTCGAACCGGTGTGCAAGGTCTCGTTAACTACCCGCAGCCCGTCGGCGCCGTAGATTGCGGCCACATTGGCCTCGCCAAAGACAAGGGAGGCTCGTTCCTCGGGGTCGTCGGCGTCCACAGGTACATAAGCAGCACCGACTGCGAGGGTCGACAGAATAGCTATGTAGAGCGCGCGATCACCGCTGGGCATGCGAATACCGATGCGGTCGCCGCGACCAAGGCCGCGCTCGTGCAGCCATTTAGCGGTCGTTTCGATCTCGTCGAGGAGCTCGGAATAGGTAATGACCCCCTTGCCGTCGTCGATGGCGGGGGCTTCAGGGCATGCCGAAGCCGTCGCACGAACAATGTCGATGAGCGTGCGAGGCTCCGGTGCCTCGTTAGAACGGAGGTACCGGGAAGGGATGTGCACTGTGGGTCTAGGCCTCCTCGCTCGCGATGATGGCCTTGGCTAGCTTGCTCAAGTGCTTCAGCTGCTTGGAGGTCGAGTCATCAAGTGCCCTATCCTCTGCGGCGTGAACCAGTGGGGCCAGGCCACTGTAGGCCTTGTTGCCCTTCTTGGTTACTGAGATGATCTGGCGGCGACGATCCTTCGGATCTTTGACCCTCTTCGCGAGGCTGCGCTTTTCCAGGGAATCGACGAGGCGAACCATATCGGAACGATCCACTCCAAGGATTTCACCCAGCGTTGCCTGGCTAGCTGCATCGCCATCGACGAGGCAGGCAAGAACCCAGAATTCACGCAGGTTGAAGCCCTCTGCAGCGAGCGCCGTCTCCACAAAATCGCGAGTGCGACGGCGGAGGCGCTCAAGCTGGAATGAGGGCGAAGACAACAAGTCAGCGGGTAGTGGCATAGATTCGGACATGCCACAAATATAACGCTGACAATGGGGGTTGTCTAATTGTGGGGTTGCCCCACGATGGGGAGGCCGGCGTCGCGCCAACCAGCCGTGCCATTGGCCACGTTGATAGCTTCGATGCCGTTTTGCTCAAGCCACTGGCAGGCACGGGCGGAGCGGCCACCAGACAGGCAAATGAGGTAAATATCCTCGTTCAGATCCAGCTCGCCGTATCGGGCCTGCAGCTCGGAAAGAGGAAGGTTAATCGCGCCCTCCGCATGCCACTGGTTGTATTCATCCACCTCGCGGATGTCGACCAGCTGCGCGCCGGAGGGAACGTCGGTGGGCTGTACAGTCTCGAATTCACTCATGCCGCCCCATTGTAGGCAAGGGTTGGGTGGGGAGTTAAG
The DNA here is from genome assembly GCF_056393505.1 of Corynebacterium sp. TUM25015. Taxonomy (NCBI): domain Bacteria; kingdom Bacillati; phylum Actinomycetota; class Actinomycetes; order Mycobacteriales; family Corynebacteriaceae; genus Corynebacterium; species Corynebacterium sp. TUM25015. The sequence continues at coordinate 963,234 of NZ_CM150783.1, forward strand.
TGGAGTTAAATGGAAGGAGCACTGAGAGCAGTTTTCTAGTGGCCATCAACGAAGGAGGTTGAAGTGGAGAGCACGAGCGGGCGGGTTGATACCGACCCCACGCGGGGGCTCACTACTGAAGAGGTAGCAGCACGCACGCAGCGCGGCGAGATTAATGCGCCGGGCAGCGGAACCGGCAGGAGTGTGGCACAGATCCTGCGCGCCAATATCTTCACGCGCGTCAACGCCATCCTCGGTGTGCTGTGTGCAATCGTGCTGTCCACTGGCTCAGTGATCAATGCTGCCTTTGGCCTACTTATCATCGCCAACTCCGCGGTGGGCGTGATCCAGGAACTGCGGGCCAAGAAGACTCTCGACAAGCTGCGCATTGTCGGCGAATCAGAGCCAACTGTCATCCGCGATGGTGTAGAAAAGTCCATTCCACAGCACGAGGTGGTGCTGGGGGACATCATCAAACTTCGCCCCGGTGACGAGGTCGTCGTGGACGGCACCGTGGTTTCTGGTTCTATGCGCGTCGACGAATCCCAACTCACAGGGGAATCCGATGCTGTGTCCAAGGCGGAAGGAGCGGAAATCCTTTCGGGCTCCATCGTCAATGAGGGCTCCGCATTGTTTCGCACCGACAAGGTCGGAGACGAGGCCTATGCCGCACGCTTGGCGTCGCAAGCAAGCGAGTTTTCGCTTACCGATTCCGTGCTTATGAACGGGATCAATAGCATCCTCAAGGTCATTACCTGGCTGTTGATCCCCACCGGTATTCTTACAATCTGGACCCAGCTTGTGCGTTCTGGCACGAGCCTGCGCGAATCCATCCTCTCAATGGCTGCCGCTATCGTTCCGATGGTGCCGGAGGGGCTGGTTCTCATGACTTCCATAGCTTTTGCCGCGGGCGTAATCCGCCTCGGCAAGTTCAAAGCCCTGGTCAACGAACTCGTAGCTATTGAGGGACTCGCCCGCGTCAATACTGTATGCACGGATAAGACCGGAACGCTCACCACGAATGAGATGGAGCTGGACTCCATCGTCACCGCCGAAGGAAACGACGCGGAGGAATCCTGGGGCCGCAACCTCGCCGCCATGCTGAGCGCCCAGGACGAGCTCAACGACACCGCCCGCTCCATCGTGGCCGGGTTGCGCGAGTGGGGTGTAGAACCCGAACAGTGGCAGGGCCAAGAGATTCCCTTTAACTCGCGGTACAAGTTCTCGGGGTTCGCTGTATCCAATGCCACTGCGTGGATCATGGGCGCGCCCGATGTCCTTCTGTACGAAGGAAGCCTCGCCGCCAAAACAGCCAAGAAACTAGGGGATCAGGGGCTTCGCCTTCTCGTTTTCGGCCAGGTCAAAGGCGGCGGTCACGATTGGATGAATACCGACAGCCTCACCATGGATGCTGCTCCGCAACTCGACGAACCTGTGCTGATTGTGCTGCGCCAACAACTGCGCTCCGATGCCCGCGAGACGCTCGAGTTCTTCGATAAACAAAACGTGGACATCAAAGTCATCTCCGGCGACAACCCGGACTCGGTGGCAGCCGTGGCGCGCAAGGCTACGGACCGGGAGCTTGTGGCTGTCGACGCCCGTACTCTCAGCGACCTGGATGAGGCAGCCTTTGACGAAGAGATTGCCCGTGCAAACGTCTTCGGGCGTGTGAGCCCCGAGCAAAAACAGCAAATGGTGGAATCTCTGCACCGACAGAATCGCACGGTCGCGATGACCGGCGATGGAGTCAATGACGTGTTGGCGCTGAAGAAAGCCGACATTGGCGTAGCCATGGGGTCGGGTGCACCGGCGACACGCAGCGTGGCGCAGCTGGTGCTGCTGACGAATAAGTTTTCCGCGCTGCCGCGCGTGGTGGCCGAAGGGCGCCGGGTGATCGGCAATATCGAGCGCGTAGCCCACCTTTTCCTGACGAAAACTGTGTATTCGGTGGTGCTCGCACTAGTGGTAGCGGTGCTGGGGATCGCGTTCCCATTTCAGCCGATTCACGTGACAATCACTGGATGGTTCACTATCGGAATTCCAGCGTTTGTGCTGTCTCTGGCTCCCAACACGGAGCGCCCACGCGAAGGGTTCGTTCAACGCGTGCTGTCCTTGGCCATCCCCTCCGGAGTGCTTATCGGCAGCATCTGTGTGGCGATGTGGATCATCATCTACCCCGGCGCCGATGTGCCGGAGATTCAACGGCAGCAGGCCGGGACTGCCGTACTTGTGGCGCTGATCATTATGGGGCTTTGGGTGCTGGGCATCGTGGCAAGACCACTGGTCTGGTGGAAGGTACTCCTGCTGGTCTGCTGTGTGGGCGGATACCTGGTGATTTTCCTCGTTCCACCATTCCGCGAGCTATTGATGCTGCACCCGGAGAATCTGCAACTTATGAGTTTGGGTCTGGCCGTAGGGGCGGGCGGTGCTGTGCTTATTGAGATTGCCCACCAGGCAGCCACCCGCTGGCAAAGAAAACGGAGGGGGATCGTTAATCCCCCTCCGAAGGCCTAGTACGTCAGGCTGGCTAGGCTGATTCTCTCGCCCGGCCAGACTTAACGGCGTCGAAGGATAGACGCTATTAGGCAGCGCAACTAGTCAGCGCATACATTCAGCGCGATTAATCCTGGTGGCGATCGATGGCTTCCTGCAGGATGCGCTCGGCCTCAGCCTTGTTGCCCCAACCGGAACCATTGACTTCCTTGCCCGGCTCCAGGTCCTTGTAGTGAACGAAGAAGTGCTCGATCTCGTTCTTGGTGAACTGATCGATGTCTTCGATGTCTTGGAACTGCTCGAAGCGGACGTCGTCCAGTACGCACAGCAGCTTGTCGTCACCGCCGGCCTCGTCGGTCATCTTGAATACGCCGACCGGGCGAGCCTTCACGATCACGCCAGGGAATACCGGCTCCGGCAGGATCACCAGTGCGTCCAGCGGATCGCCGTCCTCGCCCAGCGTGTGGTCAATGAACCCGTAGTCAGCCGGGTAGGCCATGGGGGTGAACAGGTAGCGATCCAGGTAGACCTTGCCGGACTCGTGGTCGACCTCGTATTTGTTGCGGGAACCCTTCGGGATTTCAATGGTTACTTCGATGTTTTTGCTCATGCGCACCATTCTAACCGAGCGGTGTTTTTCGGCTAGGGTGAAGCGAGTGAGTAAGCAGAAGTCCCTGAAAGTCTGGCTGTGGAGCATCGTCGCCTTCGTAGTCGTCGTCGCTCTAGTGGTGGGGGCTGCTGTGGTGTGGTCAATGAGCAACCGCTATGAGGTGCACGAGCCCCAGCAGATTGCCGAACCCACTGCAGTCATGAACACTCCCACCGGATCGGTGCCCGACGTGCAGACTGCCGTGCGGAGCGCTGCCGCGGATCCCGCCTTGGGCGTTCTTTCTGCCTCCGTCACAGATGTGGAGACTGGCGAGGTGCTGTGGGCCAAGGATGAAAACCAAAAGCTCACCCCGGCGTCGTCCACCAAGATCTTTACGGCTGCAGCTGCGCTGCTGGCGCTGAACCATGACAGTATGTGGCGCACTGAACTGCTGCAGGATCCCCAAGATCCGAGCACACTCATTCTGCGCAGCGACGGAGACGTGACCTTGTCGCGCAATGGCGAGGGGTTCTTCACCGATGCGGCCTCTATCGCCGAGTTGGCCAAGGAAGCAAAGAAACAACTCGGTAGCCAGTCTGTGACTTCCATCGTGGTCGATAACTCACCGCGTTCTGGCGACCTCTTCAATGAAACCTGGGATCACGACGACATCGATGGAGGCAATGTCGCCAACCTCGATGCAGTGATGCTTGATGCGGGCCGACTCGATCCCAATAAGTCCGATTCCGCTCGTTCCCACGCCCCCGGCGAGGATGTGGGGCGCGCTGTAGCCGATGCGCTTGGCGTGGATGCGAAGGTTGCTGTCGAAGACGAAATGACGCCGAACTCCAGTGGCGCCAAATCCATTGCAACTGTCACCTCTGCACCGCTAAAGGTGCGCTTGCGCGACATGCTGGTGCACAGCGATAACTTGCTGGCAGAGGCCATTGGCCGCGAGGTTGCGAAGGCCAAGGGGGCGCCAACGACCTTTGAGGGCGCTACCGGTGCGACGCTGGATGTGCTGCGTGAACACGGTATTGATACGACCGATGCAGTGCTCTTTGATAATTCCGGAATGAGCGAAAAGAACCGCCTGACCGCCCATGAGTTAGACGGCGTGCTGGCCAACAAGGGTGTGCGTCCGATTCTGGACCTGCTGCCGGTCTCCAGTGTGGAAGGCACCCTGGAGGCACGCTATGGCGAAGGCTCCGGGGCGGAGAATGCCGCCGGCTGGGTGCGAGCTAAGACCGGCACTCTTTCTGGAGTGAATGCTCTGGCAGGAACAGTGATGACAGCCTCTGGCAGGCCACTGACCTTTGCGTTCCTGTCGAATGAGTCGGATCCAAACACCGCCCGTCCGGCTCTGGACCGGTTGGCGAACGCGGTGCGTACCGCCCGGTAGCATTCTCTCATGAGCGTTCAATCGGAGATCCGAGCCTGGCTGCAGGAGTTGGATCACCCAGGTGCACCCACGATCCGAGCGCAGCAGGTGCGCGCCGGGGTAGCCGTAGGGCTGTCGGGCGGAGCAGATTCCCTGGCACTCGTACACGGCTTACTGCGCTGTGACATCCCGGTGCATGCGGTGGTGGTGGATCATCAACTGCAGGAAGGCTCCGCGGAGATTGCATGTCAGGCCGTGGAGACCGCCCGCACTCTGGGAGCTACCGCGGAGATCCGCACCGTTGATGTCGATGGAGCGGGGGAGGGGCCGGCGCGCGAAGCACGCTACCGTGCGCTAGGTGCCGCTGCGGCCGGGAGGCCACTACTGGTTGCTCACACTGCCGACGACGATGCCGAGGGAGTACTCATCGGGTTGGTGCGCGGATCCGGAGCAGAGGCCATTGCGGGGATGCGTGCCGTACACACTGACCATGTGGCAGTAGCTGCGGGCGCAGCATGGCTGGGTCGCCCCCTGCTGCGCTGTACACGGAAACAAACGGAGGCCGAATGCCGCAGCGCGGGCGTGCAGTGGTGGGAGGACCCACACAACTACAGCAATGCGTATCTGCGCAGCCGTATTCGCACCCAGGTGCTGCCCTTTTTGCACGATGCTCTCGGGGAACACTTCGGAGCCAATGTGGCGCGAACCGCACGGATGCTGCGGGAAGACGTCGAATTGCTCAACGCTTTGGCGGAAAGGGAGTTAGCGGTCGCTGAAAAGGGGGCGTCATTAAACTGCGCCGAATTACAACGGCACCCAGCGGCGCTGCGGCGCAGGATCGTGAGGCGGTGGCTGACCGATAGAACGGGACCTCTGACAAGTAGCCATCTCAAGGCAATAGATGCGCTGGTTATGGCGTGGAAAGGGCAGGGAGGTACCGCGGTGCCATGGCCTGTGGAGGGGCCTTTGGAAGAAAGTCCAGGTGGGGTGCCGGGCTCACCTACAATGAATGAGAAACGGCGTACCCACCGACTGGTGGTACGGCGCTGCGAAGGGTATCTGCAGTTGGCGACTGTCCCCCGGTCGTAGCTGCGCGCTAGAATGCCAGGCAGGCATTAAAGGCGGAGAAGTCGACGACGGAATACCGCCGAGAAAACACCCCAGTAGCTACCCGAGAACTAACACAGCCAATCACGACGAGACGAGGTCTGCGATGCATAGCGAAAAGAACTTCAATGTCCCGGAAAATCCGTACGGCGACGACCTAGAAAGTGTCCTCATTGACGAGGAAACGCTGCAAGCTCGCGTTGCAGAACTGGCTAAGGCCACCGCTGACCGTTTCCGTGATGAAGAAGATGACCTCATCCTCATTTGTGTGCTGAAGGGCGCGGTGTTCTTTATTACCGACTTCGCACGGGCGCTGGATATCCCAACTCAGCTGGAGTTCATGGCAGTGAGCTCTTATGGCAATTCCACGAGCTCTTCAGGCGTGGTGCGTATCCTCAAGGATCTGGATCGTGACATCGAGGGTCGCAACGTGGTGATTGTCGAGGACATTATCGACTCCGGACTGACCCTGTCCTGGCTGATGAAAAACCTGCGTAACCGCCATCCGAAGTCGCTGTCCGTCGTTACTTTGCTGCGTAAGCCCGAGGCTCAGAAGGTACAGATTGAGCTGGCCGATGTTGGATTCGAGATTCCCAACGAGTTCGTCGTGGGCTATGGCCTGGACTTCGCCGAACGCTACCGCGATCTGCCCTACGTGGGTACTCTGCACCCTCGCGTTTACGAATAAAGCACTGTTCGCACGGCTTTTTAACTCAACAACTCACTAGGAAATATGGACAAGAAGAAGGTACTGAGGATCGCGGGAATCGTCGCCGTGGTTCTTATCGCGATCTATGCATTCGGTGTTCTAACTGATGACGCCCGTGGTTATGACGAGGTTGAAACCTCCGTAGCCATGAAGCAGCTGGACGAGAAGAACGTCAAGGAAGCTCAGATCAACGATCGTGAGCAGCAGGTACAGCTGAAGCTGAAGAAGTCGATCGAAGTCGACGGCAAGAAGGACATCGAGCAAATCATCGCGAAGTACCCCGGGCGCACGGCTCCGGAGATCTTCGATGCGGTGCAGAAGTCCGAGGCGGAGAAGTACAACACCAAGGTCACTGAAGATAGTTTCCTGGGCAGCCTTTTGGTGATGCTGCTGCCGATGCTGCTGATTTTCGGCCTGCTGATGTTCATGCTGTCGCGCATGCAGGGTGGCGGCGGCATGGGTGCTTTTGGCTTCGGTAAGTCCACCGCCAAGCAGCTCAACAAAGATAACCCGGATACAACCTTCGACGATGTTGCCGGTGCAGACGAAGCGGTTGAGGAGCTGGATGAGATCCGCGACTTCCTGACTGACCCGACCCGCTACGAGGCTTTGGGCGCCAAAATTCCGCGGGGTGTTCTGCTGTATGGCCCGCCCGGTACGGGTAAGACGCTCCTGGCTCGTGCCGTGGCCGGCGAAGCCGGTGTGCCATTCTTCACCATCTCCGGTTCCGACTTCGTGGAGATGTTCGTCGGCGTGGGTGCTTCTCGCGTTCGCGACCTGTTCAAGCAGGCAAAGGAAAACTCTCCATGCATCATCTTCGTCGATGAGATCGATGCGGTCGGTCGCCAGCGTGGTGCCGGCATGGGCGGCGGTCACGACGAACGTGAGCAGACTCTGAACCAGTTGCTGGTGGAAATGGACGGCTTCGGCGACCGCGATGGTGTGATCCTGATGGCTGCTACCAACCGTCCTGACATTCTGGATCCCGCTCTGCTGCGCCCAGGTCGCTTTGACCGCCAGATTCCGGTGACCAACCCCGACCTGGCTGGCCGTGAGCAGATTCTCAACGTACATGCGAAGGACAAGCCGCTAGCCAAGGACGTGGATCTGAAGTCTTTGGCGAAGCGTACTGCGGGCATGTCGGGTGCGGATCTGGAGAACGTGCTGAATGAGGCAGCCCTGCTGACCGCCCGCGTAGAAGGCAATGTGATTACCGCCGATGCGCTGGAGGAAGCCACTGACCGTGTGGTGGGTGGACCGCGTCGCAGCTCCAAGATCATTTCGGAGCATGAAAAGAAGGTCACTGCCTACCATGAGGGCGGTCATACGCTGGCGGCCTGGGCAATGAAGGACATTGACCGTGTGTACAAGGTGACGATCCTAGCTCGCGGCCGCACTGGCGGTCACGCGATGACGGCGCCGGAAGACGACAAGGGCATGTACAACCGTTCCGAGTTGTTTGCCCGTCTGGTCTTTGCCATGGGTGGCCGAGCTGCTGAGGAGTTGGTGTTTGGTAATCCGACGACGGGCGCCTCTGCAGATATCGAGATGGCTACGAACATTGCCCGTGCAATGGTTGTGGAATACGGCATGAGCCCTGTCGTAGGTGCCGTGAAGTATGGCCAGGACGAGGGGGACCCCTTCGTCGGCCGGGGTGGCCAGGGCGGTAACCAGCCTTCCCAGAATGTTGCGAACCAGATTGACGATCAGGTGCGCATGCTGATGAACAAGGCGCAGCAGATTGCCTACGAGGTATTGCGGGACAACCGCGATTATCTGGATACTTTGGCTTCCAAACTGCTGGAGAAGGAGACCCTGCGTCGCCCGGATCTGGAGGCCATCTTCGAGGGGATTGAGACCCGTGAAGTTTCTGACATTTTCCCGATGCAGGATCTGGACCGCCCGTGCGATCACCGGGAGCCGGTGAAGACCCCTGTGGAGCTTGCGCGCGAGCGTGGCGAGGAGCCACCGGAGCGGACGAACTTCTTCTCCGCAGCTCGCCGTGCACGCATGGAGAAGCGTAAGGCACAGAACGAGAAGCGACAGGCAGAGCGTCTGCAGCAGGGGCAGCAGCAGTTCCCACAGATCCAGCGGTCGCAGAACAGCCCGCAAGCTCAGCAGCCCCAGTACGGCCAGAATGGTCAATTCGTCCCTCCGGTACCGGAAGAACGTGGCTTCCAGCTGCCTGCTCATGAGCAGCCGGATCATCAACAGCAGAAGGCACACGAGGCACCGGAGCCACAGGTAGCAGAGGAGGCACAGGCACCTCAGCCGCAGCCGGAACCGCATGTACAGCCGGAGCCGCAGGAGCCGCAGCCAGAGGCTGAGCCCCAGGGACAGCACCGTCGGCAGGAAATGCCGAAGCAAACGTTCCCATGGGAAAAGAACCGGAATGATGACCGGGAACAGGAAGACAACTAGTGAATAACCCTCAACAGCCACTCGCTCCCGGCAACTTTGACCAAGAGCGGGCAGAGGCTGCCATCCGTGAGTTGCTGCTCGCCATTGGCGAGAACCCCGACCGCGAAGGGCTCCAAGAGACCCCAGCCCGCGTAGCGCGCGCCTACCGCGAAACCTGCTCGGGGCTGTACGAGGACCCCACCGAGGTGCTCAACAAGACCTTCAGCGAAGACCACCGGGAGCTGGTGCTCGTCCGCGACATCACCTTCTATTCGATGTGTGAGCACCACCTGGTTCCCTTCTTCGGCAAGGCGCACATCGGATACATTCCCGGCGAATCCGGCAAGGTCACCGGCCTGTCCAAGCTGGCACGGCTCATTGATGGCCTGGCGAAGCGCCCGCAGGTGCAGGAGCGCCTGACCTCCCAGGTGGCTGATGCGCTGGTGGAAAAGCTGGATCCTTCCGCCGTAATCGTCGTCTTGGAAGCCGAGCATCTGTGCATGGCCATGCGTGGTATCCGCAAGCCCGGCGCTAATACGGTAACCTCCGCTGTTCGCGGTGGGTTCCAGAAGAACGCTGCCTCCCGCGCAGAGGCGATGGCGCTGATCCGACCGTGACGGATCCAACTCCTGCCAGCCCCCAGCGCACCCTCGTGATGGGTATTCTCAACGTCACCGAGGATTCCTTTTCCGATGGCGGAGCCTACCCCAACACCGAGGCCGCCTTGGCTCACGCGGAAGCCATGGTCGCCGATGGAGCGGACATCATCGACGTCGGCGGGGAATCCACCCGCCCAGGCGCAACTCGCGTCAACCCAGCCGTGGAGGCTGCCCGCGTCACCCCAGTCATCGAGGAGCTATCCCGTCGGGGAATCGCCACCAGCATCGACACGATGCGGGCTTCGACGGCGCGGGCCGCGTGGAAAGCGGGCGTCACTTATCTCAACGACGTCTCCGGCGGTCTGGCAGACCCCGACATGCTCCCGCTGGCTGCGGAATCCGGACTGCCGATCATCCTCATGCATTGGAACAAGGGAAAAGCCGCTGAGTTCGCCGGTGCCGAGGGCTACCACGATCACGGTGAGGATATCGTCGGCCACGTCATCCACTGGCTGGAAAAGCGAATTGAAGCTGCGGAGGCGGCGGGCGTCACAAAGGAACAGATTTACCTGGATCCCGGCATCGGCTTTGCGAAAACTCCACGGGAGAACTGGCAACTGCTCGGTGCGATGGACCGACTGGTGCAGTTGGGCTATCCGGTGCTGGTAGGAGCTTCGCGAAAGCGCTTCCTCACAGCACTGCGCCCGGCCAGCGATGGCAAGCCTGGCACCCCGGAATCCGCGGACGATGCCACTGCGGCGACCTCTGCACTCGCGGCGGCAGTTGGCGTCTGGGCCGTCCGGGTGCATAAAGTAGCTCCGACACGGGCCGCCGTGGATGTTGCACACGCAATGGCCACCGGATGCGGCCCTGACATCGACGAGCAATGGAGGGCACGACGTGGCTGACCGCATCGAGCTCATGGGCGTGGAAGCATTCGGCCACCACGGAGTGTTTTCACACGAGAAAGACACCGGTCAAAAATTCATCGTTGACATGGTGGTGTGGACGGACTTCCGCGCCGCCGCGGACACGGACGCGCTGGAAAACACAATCGACTATGTGCAGCTGGCCGATATTGCGGTCAATGCGGTCGAAGGACGAGGCACGCCGCGTGGGCAGAGCCACGACCTGATCGAAACCCTGGCCTCGGAGATCGCCGATGAAATTGCCGAGCTCAGCGGGGTTTATGCCGTGGAGGTCACGGTGCACAAGCCCGAGGCTCCCATCGCCCATCCATTCGCTGACGTGCGTGTAGTCGCTAGGAGGTCCAAGCGATGATCACTGTTTTCCTGGGAATCGGCTCCAACCTGCCGGGAGACGTCGGCAGTCCCACTGCGCAGATCGAACGCGCTTATGACCTACTGGAAATGCACCCGGCCATCGACATCGTGGAAAAGTCGCGAATCTTCGCCACTCCGCCGTGGGGCGGGGTCGAGCAGCAGGAATTCCGCAACTCCGTGGTGGCCGTCAGGACATCGCTGGATCCTTTGGCGCTGTTGCATCACTGCCAATTCGCGGAGGCCGTCGCGGGGCGGGAGCGCGAGGTTCGGTGGGGGCCGCGAACTGTCGATGTGGATATACTTTTTGGTTTTGACGCCCAGTTCCAACCCATCCAATCCCAGGGGAAGTGGGGGTTTGAGCTTGTCATCCCACACCCCTATGCCCATGAGCGGGCATTCGTGTTGGTGCCCCTTAATGATCTGCAGCTGGCTCAGGAACCCTGGTGTAGCTTGGCCGGGCGAAGCATCCTGGAGTGGTTGGAAGAGGTCGATCCAGCGGAGCGGAAGGCCATTGTCCCGGCTGCGCCGCGGAGCTAACTGTAACCGCGGGCTCGCTTGGCTAGTCTGAAGAGTATCAGTCTGGAGAGAGTCAAAGAGGGATAAAGAGGCAGATACGATGAGCCCGCTAAAGCGCACGAAGATCTCTACGGTCGCCTTAGTGGCTATAGTCTGTGCTCTTATTGCTTGGGTCAGTACGTTGAGCTTCTATGGCAGTTTCCCGCCGATTAAGGCGACGAGCTCCGTACTGTTGTGGATTTTCGCAATCGTATGCGCGATAGGCGGGTGGGTGATCCGCAAGCGCATCGGCAACAGTGGTATCGGCATGGATCGCACTCAGATGCAGCCGACGACTGTGACTCAGTGGTTAGCGTTAGGGAAAGCAACGGCGTGGGCTGGTGCTGTGTTTTTGGGCCTGTTTGCGGGGGCGGGAATGTACGTTATTCCACAAGCGGGACGTCTAATGGCCGCGGAGGCCGATCTGCCTGGGGTGATAGCTGGGGCGGTGGGGGCTTTGGCTGCTGTTGTGGCCGGTATGTGGCTGGAACGCAGCTGTGAAGCGCCACCGCCGGATGCGCCATTAACGCCCAACGGGCTCGACGTTGGGTAGTGTGTTGACCATGAGCTTCCCGCAGTCTCCTAAGCCACAGCAGTCTCACCAGCCGCAGCAGCCCTTTAACGGGCGCCAGTCCCCGGATGCTCCGGGGTACGAAGATGACTACACTTATCGGGGAAACCAGCTCCAGGGGTCGCAGGTTGCGTCGAACGAACCTTCGAGCTTCTCTCGATTCCTTATGTTCGGCCTAGTGGTACTGGCTCTGCTGGCAAGCGTGCTGATGCTGTTCATGGATTCTGATGGCTGGCTGAAGGTAGCTCTGATCGCCGCTCTGTGGGCCGCGTTCTTTGGCATGGTGCTTGTGCTGCGCTATGCGGGCGCCCTGAAGCTCGCTCGTGAGCAGGCGGAAAACCAAGAGAGCTACTACCAGTCACAGCTGCAGAGCGAACGCGCGCAGCTGAAGAAGCGCGAGGCGGAAACCCAAGCCAAGTATGCGGCGGAAGCCAAAAAGTCTCAGGATGAGCGCGATAAGCACCTGGAGGAGCTACGTGCGGAGCTGGCTCGTATGCGTCAGCAGCTCGCGGAGCTGACCGGTGAGGACTTCGGTGAAGGAGAACAGCGCGCCGTCCGCGCCAAGGCTGAGCGCGTACGCGAACTGAGCCAGGGCAGCGGTAACAATGCGGGTCACGACGCAAAGCCCCAGCAAGCACAGCAGACAAGTCAACCGCATAAGGCGCAGCACCGCAGCAAGCCGAAATTCAACACTGGCACTTTTGCTGCTGTGAACTGGACTGGCCAGGACTCCGAGGAGACCTCCCAGCTGCCGTTGGTTGTGGATACGACCGCCATGGACGAGACGAAGCCTGCGCAGAAGCGTCGCGCTCAGATGCCTAGTGCTGACGCTGTGCGTTCCGGTCGCGATCACACTGCAAACCCTAACCAGGCTAAGCAGCAGCCACAGGCAGCTGAAGAGTCCCGGCCGGATGAGCAGGCCGAAGGCGCTCACGGTCGTCGACGCGCCGACGAAGCCAAGAATGCTGTGACTGTCGCCGACTTGATGAAGCGTTTCAAGAACTAAGTGGCGGAAACAGATATTCAACAGCCGCGTCTGTCGGTCGGCATAATCTCAGCCGGCAAAGTCGGCGTGGCTCTAGCTGAAGCTTTTACACGCGCCGGCCATCATGTGCATGGTGTGTACGCGCATTCGGCACGCTCGGAAGAATTGGCGTCACAAAGAATCCCGAACATTCCCCGCATCAGCCTCGGCAGCACTGCACACGCCGCGCTCGTAATTCTGGCGGTGCCGGATCCGAAGCTTCCCGAGGTGATTGAAGAGGTGGCGCAACACACGCGCGACGGGCAGATCGTCGCGCACGTATCCGGCGCCTTTGGCTGCGAGATTCTGCAACCGATTACCGATACCGGCGCACTGCCGCTAGCACTGCATCCGGCAATGACATTCACCGGAACCCCAGCTGATAGTGAGCGCTTGGACGGATGCGCATGGGGCGTAACCAGCGACTCCGAGGTGGGTGACGTGGTTGCCCAGACACTCGTAGCCAGCCTCGGCGGGGTGCCAGTCGCGATTCCCGAGAACCATCGCGCGGCTTATCACGCGGCAATGGCACATGCAGCCAACCACCTGGTGACACTGTTGACGGATGCGCAAGAAATCCTGGATCGGGCGGTCGACGCACCAGGCGAAAGCCCCGATAGTGCGCTGCTGCTGCGTCGCATTGCCCACGCGGCGGTGGACAATGCCCTGGAGAAGCGCATGGATGGGCTGACTGGGCCAGTTGCCCGCGACGATGCGGCTGCGGTGATGCGCCACTTGGCGGCGCTGCGGAGCCTGGAAACCCAGAACACTAGCGCCGAAAACGCATACACAACCATGGCCCGCCGCACCGCGCTAAAGGCGGGGGCTATTGAGGTCGAAAGACTGCTGGATCTAGAGTAAGAACCATGACGTTCACACCTGGCCAGGCAGAGGTTTTCACGAAGATTGAGGGAATCGGGCAGCTGACCCGCGCAATGCGCAAGGCAGGTCGCCCAGTCGTATTGGTACCCACTATGGGTGCGCTGCACGAGGGGCACCTTTCGCTGGTGCAGGCCGCACAGCAGATTCCCGGTGCGCTGGTCGTCGTCAGTATTTTCGTCAACCCATTGCAATTCGCCGAGGGGGAGGACCTGGATGCCTACCCGCGCACTTTGGATGCTGATGTGGAGAAGCTTAAGGCCGCGGGCGTGGATGCAGTCTTCGCCCCCAGCCCGCGTGAGATGTACCCCAATGGCCCGCGCACTACCATCCACCCAGGTGAGGCCGGTCGCATCCTGGAGGGTGCACACCGCCCAACCCACTTCGCGGGCGTGCTGACGGTAGTGAACAAGCTCTTTACAATCACCCATTGCGATCACGCATTCTTCGGGGAGAAGGATTATCAGCAGCTGCTGCTGATCCAGCAAATGGTCACGGACCTAAACATGGAGGTACAGGTTCATGGAGTGCCGATCGTTCGCGAGGCTGACGGACTGGCGAAGTCCTCCCGCAATGTCTACCTCTCCGCGGAAGAACGTGAGCTGGCACTGACTCTTTCAGCGGCTCTGACCGCCGGAGCTTTTGTGGCCGAGCAGGGCGCCGAGGCGGTTCTGCAGACTGCCGGCTCTATTTTGGACGCCACCCCAGACGTGGAGGTGGACTATCTTGAGCTGCGCGGTACGGACCTTTCCGACTGCCCGGCAGACGGCGAAGCTCGTCTGCTGGTAGCGGCGCGCGTCGGTACGACGCGCTTGATCGACAACGTCGGAGTTCCGCTGGGTACGGGTTTCAAGGGGCTTGACGAGGCTGGCACTGAGGGTGCAGCAGAGTAGAGCCATGGATCAGGATCAACGCCACTCGCACCCTTTCGTAGAGATTTCTGCAGGGGAGTACCGAGCCAGCATTTCCACGTTCGGCGGTGGCCTACGTAGTCTGGAATATGCGGGAAAGCCCTTGGTGGTTTCCTACCCCGAGGGGACTTATCCACCGCTTTCTTCAGGCATTGTGCTGGCGCCCTGGCCGAACCGCACCGCCGATGGTGTGTTCGCCCACGACGGTGTGCTGCACCGGCTGGACATTACTGAGCCAGGACGAGCCACCGCCATCCATGGATTCGTGGGACAGATGGCCTGGCACATTGCCGACCAGGGTGAGGATTTTGTAACGCTGGAGCTTTCTACCGGCCTGCGGGCTGGCTGGCCGTGGCCCTTGCTTTTGCGGATGGCATGGGCCGTACGCGCTGCAGGTAGTGGAGAAGGCGAGGGGCTATTCGCCACCTTTGAGGTGCGCAATGAAGGCGACGCTTCCTGCCCCTTTGGTCTGGGGTGGCACCCCTACCTAAGCGCGCTAGGTACTCCGCTGGACGATTGCGTTGTGCACCTGCCGGTCGGTACGAACCTGCCACTGGATTCTGTGCGAAACCTGCCCGCCGGGCCGGAGATTCCTGCTCGCCGGGTGTTGCCGGACGTGGAAGCGGGCCAGCGTATGGCAGGGGTTTGGCTGGATCACTGTTTCGGTGATGTCGATAGGGCACAGGGGGTGACCGCCGAGGCACAGTTACTGAACCCCGAGGGCGAGGGTGTGCGTCTGTGGGTAGGAGAGGGCTTTAACTGGTTCCAGGTGTTTACCGCGGATCCGGCTCGTCGCGAAGGATACCCCGGTGTAGGACGGGCATTAGCTGTCGAACCGATGACGTGCCCACCGGACGCATTGCGTTCCGGTCGTGACCTTATTCGCCTGCAACCAGGCGAAAAGCGCAGCTTTGAATGTGGGATTTCCTGTGTTTCGCGTGGGGGCGTCGAGACCTAAAACAAAGGTACTTCCATAAATAGAAAAGAATTTCCTTTATAGCACTACGCGGCGTTAAGATTTCTATTGAATCAAACATCCAATAGTTCTCGTCGCTGGTAGTTGTGAACTAAAACGATTGGTGCCTGGGACGGGAACCCGACGTTCCTGGAGGTTCGCAGCTATGACAGCTGAAGGACTACGTTTGGACGCGAGCTGGGTAGACTACGCGCTGGTCGCGCTATACTTCGCTTTCGTCCTCGGCATCGGATGGGCAGCTAAGTCCAAGGTGTCCAGCTCAATCGACTTCTTCCTCTCCGGCCGATCCCTACCCGCCTGGGTGACGGGTCTGGCCTTTATCTCTGCCAACCTGGGCGCCGTTGAAATCGTGGGTCACTCGGCCAACGGCGTGCAGTACGGATTCGAGACCATGCACTATTTCTGGATCGGTGCGATCCCGGCCATGGTCTTCCTCGGCATCGTGATGATGCCCTTCTACTACGGCTCTAAGGTGCGCTCCGTTCCGGAGTTCATGCAGCGCCGTTTTGGCAACGGCGCGCACCTGGTCAACGGCATCTCCTTTGCCGTAGCTCAGCTGCTGATTGCCGGCGTGAACCTACTGCTGCTGGCCAAGGTGGTTAACTCACTGCTCGGCTGGCCACTGTGGGTCACCCTGGTTGTTGCCGCGGTCATCGTTTTGTCGTACATCACCCTGGGTGGTCTGTCCGCAGCGATCTACAACGAGGTGCTGCAGTTCTTCGTGATTATCGCCGCCCTGCTGCCGCTGACAATGATCGGCCTGCACCAGGTTGGTGGTTGGGATGGCCTGCAGGCCAAGGTTGCAGACTCCTCGCACTTCCACACCTGGCCGGGCACCGAAATCTCAGGCTTTGAGAACCCGGTCGTCTCCGCTATCGGTTTGGTCTTTGGCCTGGGCTTCGTGCTGTCCTTCGGTTACTGGACCACCAACTTCGTGGAGGTCCAGCGCTCCATGGCAGCCGATTCGCTGTCCTCTGCACGGAAGACCCCGATCATCGGTGCGTTCCCGAAGATGTTCATTCCGTTCCTGGTGGTTATCCCGGGCATGGTTGCAGGCGCTACTGTCACCCCGATTATGGATGGTTCCGCCGAACCGAACGATGCCATCCTGTACCTGATGCGCGACCTGCTGCCGAACGGCCTGCTGGGCGTGGCCATCGCAGGTCTGTTGGCCGCATTCATGGCTGGTATGGCGGCTAATATTTCCGCCTTCAACACCGTTTTTTCCTATGACATCTGGCAGTCCTACATCGTGAAGGACCGCGACGACGACTACTACCTGAAGGTCGGCCGTATGGCCACCGTCGGCGCTACCGTCATCGCCGTGTTCACCGCCCTGCTGGCATCCAACTTCGGCAACGTCATGGACTACCTGCAGACGCTGTTCGGCTTCTTCAACGCCCCGCTGTTCGCCACCTTCATCCTGGGTATGTTCTGGAAGCGCATGACGCCCACCGCAGGTTGGGTCGGCCTGGTTTCCGGTACGGGTATCGCGATTGTCTACTGGGCTATAGCCACCTTCGGCAGCACCGACGCTAGCTTCTTCAACCTCCCGGGACAGGGCACGGCCTTTGTCGCCGCATCCTTGGCATTCGTCACGGACATCATCGCTTCCATCCTGGTTTCCATGGTCACCAAGCCGAAGCCGGATGAGGAACTGGTGGGCTTCGTCAAGTCCGTCACCCCGAAGGAAAACCTCACGGATGCTGCCGAAGCCAGCCTGCCGTGGTACCGCCGCACCGTACCGCTGGGCATCCTATGCCTGGCCATGGTGCTCGTCCTCAACATCGTGTTCGCTTAACAAGGGCGCAAGTTTTTCAGAAAGGAGTGAATGGACACAATGGCTAAGAACACTGCTAAGAAGGGCTCCCACATGGCGGGTGCCTTCGATATCCGCAATGTCATCGGTTCCCTCATGGGCCTGTACGGACTTGTGCTCTTGCTGAGCTACTTCCTGCTTGACCCGGGTATGGATGTATCCACCGGCGAGCCGAAGAACGAAACATATAACCTGGTGTGCGGGTTGGCCATGATCGCCGTGGCAGCGATCTTCGTACTGTGGACCAAGTTGGATCCAATCAAGATTGATGAATCCGCCGAACCACAGGAACCGCAAACTAAATAACGCATTGCCCGCCCCACTGAAGAGGCGGGCTTTTTCTTCGTGCGCTTCTATGCGCATTAACTAAAGGGAGTGATCCACGCCGTGCAGCATGATTTCAAGGTAACTCGAACGACACTTGCGGATGGCCGCGAGCTGCTGTACTTCGACGATGAACCGGCATACGTGGCAGGGGAGAAACAACGGGAGCTGCACGATTCCCGTGATCTGCCACAGGCCACCACGGAATCCGAGATGCGGCAGGATCCTTTGACCGGCCAGTGGTATGTCTACGCCGCCCACCGTATGAACCGCACGTTCATGCCCCCGGCGAACGAGAATCCGTTGGCCCCGACCAAACCTGGCGAACTGCCCACTGAGGTGCCCGCCGATGATTACGACGTCGTGGTTTTTGAAAATCGCTTCCCCTCCCTGTCCATGCACATGGAGGTGCCGGACGACTTCGCCACACAGGTCGACGGCCAGGAGTTTTTCCCCCGTAAGCCCGCCATTGGCCGCTGCGAGGTCGTCTGCTTTACCCCGGATGTGAACTCCTCGTTTAAGGATCTGCCCTACGAGCGTGCCCGTACCGTCGTCGAAGCCTGGGCCCACCGCACCGCTGAGCTCTCCGCTATCGAGGGCATCCGCTACGTGTTCCCCTTTGAAAACCGCGGCAAGGAAATCGGCGTGACGCTGCAACACCCGCACGGCCAGATCTACTCCTATCCCTTCGTTCCGCCGCGCGCCGCCGAGGTAGCCACGCGCGCTCGCGCTTTCCGGGAAGACACCGGCCAGGATCTTTTTGACGCCGTCTTGTCCGCTGAAAAGGAATCCGGCACCCGTGTACTTCTCGCTGGAGAGCACTTCACCGCTTATGTTCCGGCGGCAGCAAAGTGGCCGGTCGAGGTCATCCTCATGGCCAACCGGGCAGTCCCGGATTTCGCGGCACTCACAGACGAGGAAAAGGATGAACTCACCCGCTTCTACCTAGACCTGCTGGGCCGTATGGATCGCTTCTTCGAGGGCATTGAACGTACTCCCTATATCGCTGCCTGGAACCAGGCGCCGGTGGGGGAGGATCGCGAAAACGGTCGCCTGTACTTGCAGCTGTATTCGATGATGCGCTCTGCTGGGCGCATGAAGTTCCTGGCGGGAAGTGAGTCCGGCCAGGAAGCCTGGATTTCCGACACCACACCAGAAAGAATCGCCGAGCGCTTCCGGGAGGTAGCCGACAATGCCAACTAACGTAAGCCCCCGCTGGCTGCAGACCCGCACCGAGGAGCAGGGCACCGCCGACGTACAATCCCTATTCCAGCAGGTCTACGGCTATCAATCTGCGGGTGTGTGGTCCGCGCCGGGACGCGTCAACCTGATCGGTGAGCACGTGGACTATGCCGACGGCATCAGCCTGCCCTTCGCGCTCTCGCAGCGCACCTACGTGGCCGCCGCCAAGAACAATGACGGTGTGTACCGCGTAGCTTCTCGCTACGGTGACCCAGCCGAAATCGTCCACGTCGAGATTCCTGTTTCCGAGGTTGGCCCCAATAATCCAGCCAACTGGGCCGGCTACGCAGTCGGAGCCATCTGGGCGGCCACCGAGGCCGGGCTGATGCCTGCCGGTGGATTGAACCTCGCCATTGAGTCCGACGTGCCAGTCGGCGCAGGGCTTTCCAGCTCCGCAGCGTTGGAATGCTCGGCGGTTCTTGCAGCCTTCGACCTAAACGGCAGCGCACCCCTTGATGATGCGGTGCGCAGCGGACTCATGAGGGCGTCAATAAGAGCAGAAAATGAGGTAGTCGGCGCCTCCACGGGCGGCCTCGACCAGCGCATTTCCCTATTCGGGCAGGCTGGCCACGCGCTCGCCATCGACTTCGCCGAAGACAGCGCCACGTTAGTTCCTTTCGACATCGCGGCGCGCGGGCTTGCCATCCTCATCATGAACACGAATGCCCCGCACCGCCTGAACGATGGGCAATACGCCGCGCGCCGTGCCGTGATCGATGGGGTGACTGCCGACCTGGGCGTGAGCAGCCTACGCTATGCGAAGGACGCAGAGGCGGACTCCGCCCGGTGGGCACAGGCGAATGGCCAAGACCCACAGCAGGTGGCGGCACGCGTACGCCATGTGGTTAGCGAGATTGCCCGCACCGCGGAAGCGATCCAACAGATCAGTGGTGGAGACGTGGAGGCCTTCGGCCGATCGATGCAGGGCAGTCACGCCTCCCTGCGCGATGACTACGAGGTCACTGTGCCGGAGCTAGATACCGCGGTGGATATGGCAATGGAACAGGGAGCATTGGGCGCCCGCATGACCGGTGGTGGATTCGGCGGCTCCGCCATTGCACTGCTGCGCGAGGATCGGGTGGAAGCAACGGCGCAGGCTGTGGCGGAGGCATTCGCGAAAAAGGGCTTTAATGAACCCGAGTTTGTGGTGGCTTTGCCGAGCGACGGCGCGCACCGGAACGCCTAAATCCCAGCTAAATAGATTAATTGCTGTGCCGCGAGTAAGGTGTTCACCCGTGTTGCGAACAATGCTGAAATCAAAGATCCACCGTGCGACAGTTACGCAGGCCGACTTGCACTACGTCGGCTCGTGCACCATCGACGCTGATCTGATGGAAGCTGCCGACATCCTTGAAGGCGAGCAGATCGACATCGTCGACATCGATAACGGCAACCGCCTGACGACCTACGCCATCACCGGCGACCGAGGCAGCGGAGTGATCGGTATCAACGGTGCCGCCGCGCGCCTAATCAGTCCCGGTGATCTCGTCATAATTATCGGGTACGCCCAGTACAGCGAGGAAGACCTGAAGGGCTACGCCTCCCGCGTGGTTTTCGTGGACGAGAACAACAAGCAGGTGGAGCTCGGCGGAGACCCGGCCCACGTGCCGGACGGCTCGGGGCTCAAGAACCCGCGCCACCCGGAGGCTTAGCAACTGTTGATTGGCTAGGCCTCCCACTTGCCTATTTGTCAGCGGTGTCAATCGACATGTTCTTTAGTGTTACTTTTCTCACAGACCACAATAAAAGATGCATCTCATATAGAACTTTTATTGATGGGGGCATAGGGTGGAAATATGCACTTGACCACGTTTGCAGATCTCGGCCTGAGGATACTCATGGTTCTCGGGGATCTGCGGGAAGGTGAGAGAGTGACTCTCGCTGACCTCGCGACGCGTATCAACGGATCGACTAACCATGTGGCAAAAGTAAATGCCCGGCTCGTCGATTTGGGATGGGTGACTGCCGTACGAGGTAGGAGTGGTGGAGTGTATCTGGCGGATGGGACCCGTCAGGCAAGTGTGGGCAAGATATTGCGCCAATTGGAAGGTCCCGGCGAAGTCGTGGATTGCGAAGGTGGCCAACGTTGCCCTCTTGCCGCCCGCGACTGTGCTCTCCGTAGACGCCTCGCCGCAGCACGCGAAGCATTCTTCGCGGAGTTGGATGGAGACACTATCGGCGACCTCATAGCGAATACCGCACCCGCACCTTCTGGAAAAAGCCGCACTTATCAGAGCCTTGGGTTACCACATACTCCACAGAGGCCTGGCGCAAAAAAGTAAGGAGCTTGACGCTTTGTATATCTCAACTCAACCTCAAACTACTGATATTTCCCTGGCCCCCGAAAATGAGGAAATCATCAAGGCAACTTTGCCTATTGTCGGCGGGGCAATTGAAGACATCACTCCAGTGTTCTACCGCACCATGTTCAAGAAGCATCCTGAGCTGCTCTCTGACCTATTCAACCGTGGTAATCAACGTTCAGGTGAGCAACAAAAGGCTTTAGCCGCTTCCATCGCTACTTTCGCTTCTATGCTGGTCAACCCCGATGCCCCTGACCCACGCGAAATGCTCTCCCGCATTGGTCACAAACATGTGTCCCTCGGCATCACAGAGGACCAGTACCAGATCGTGCATGACAATCTTTTCGCCGCCATCGTAGAGGTGTTGGGCGAAGACGTGGTAACCCCCGAGGTTGCTGCCGCATGGGACGAGGTCTACTGGTTGATGGCCAAAGTATTGATCGATTTCGAGCGCAACCTTTACCGGTCAGCTGATGTGGCCGACGGGGATGTGTTCCGAACTGTTACTTTGCAGGAGAAGAAGCAGCTTTCCCACAACGTCGTGGAGTTTACCTTTAATGGCGTGAACTTCAGTGACGCCTTGCCTGGCCAGTATGTTTCCATTGGAGTTGAACTCTCCGACGGTGCTCGTCAGCTTCGCCAGTATTCCATCGTCGGCACTACGGAGGAGACCTTCACCGTCGCCGTGCAGCGTGATGGCGAGGTCAGTTCTTTCCTCATGGATGAGTTGGAAACCGGCAGTCAAGTGGAAGCCACCCTGCCGGCCGGCGACCTGGTTCTGCAAGACGATGATGCCCCGGTGATTTTGGTTTCACAGGGAATCGGCTCTACTCCGATGGCCGGTATGTTGGCTGCTCTAGTTGCTCGCTCGGCAACGGGTGGGGTACCGAGTGTTACCGCTATTCACGCTGATGCCGCCCCAGAGACTTATGCTCAGCGAGACATCACGGAGTCCCAAGTCTCCGCACTCGCGGAAAACGGTGAAGCTCGCCATATCGTCCGATACCGAGATAACGGTGAAACCGTAGAGCTTGCCAAGATGGCAGAAGAAGGGCTAATCCCACAAGGAGCTCACTGGTACCTATGTGGTGGCAGTAAATTCCTGCAGAACCTGCGCGATCAGCTTGCTGAGCACTCGGATGCGCTATCGCCGAAGGAGATTCACTTCGAGCTGTTTAGCCCCAATGACTGGTTGATTTAAGGTGCGCTAAACTTATGTCCTGTGACTGACGCATCGAAAACCCCAGCTTCTGACGTCCCTGAACAGCTACGCATCCGCCGTGAAAAGCGGCAGCGCATCCTCGAATCCGGCAAGGACGCTTACCCGGTAGAGGTGCCACGCACCCACTCCCTGGCCGAGGTGCGCGCAAAGTGGGCAGTGAAGAAGACTGACGGTGAAGCTGAAGAGCAGCCGGTGGAGGCAGAGGGCGTCACCTACCTCGC
Organism: Corynebacterium sp. TUM25015; assembly: GCF_056393505.1. Lineage (NCBI taxonomy): Bacteria > Bacillati > Actinomycetota > Actinomycetes > Mycobacteriales > Corynebacteriaceae > Corynebacterium > Corynebacterium sp. TUM25015. The sequence continues at coordinate 985,821 of NZ_CM150783.1, forward strand.
CGCAGGCGACGAAACCCAGGATGTAGTGAGCGTGACCGGGCGTCTGATCTTCATGCGCAACACAGGCAAGCTGTGCTTCGCCACCCTGCAGGATGGCGACGGGACGCAGCTGCAGGCCATGCTTTCTCTGGCGGAGGTTGGCGAGGACGCACTCGCGGCCTGGAAGGCTGACGTGGATCTCGGCGACTTCATTGGTGTGACTGGTCGCGTGATCGCCTCCCGCCGCGGCGAGCTGTCCGTCATGGCCAGCGAGTGGGTCATGGCTGCCAAGGCCCTGCGTCCGCTGCCCGTGGCGTTCGCCGAGATGAATGAAGAGACCCGCGTGCGCCAGCGCTACAACGACCTGATCGTGCGCGAGGAAGCCCGCAAGAACGCGATGACCCGCGTGAAGGTCATCCGCGCCCTGCGTGACTACATGGAGGGCGAGGGCTTCGTAGAGATCGAGACCCCGATGCTGCAGACCCTGCACGGTGGCGCGGCGGCCCGTCCGTTCGTGACACACTCCAACGCGCTCGACATTGACCTTTACCTGCGTATCGCGCCGGAGCTCTTCCTTAAGCGCGCCGTGGTGGGTGGCATCGACCGGGTCTTTGAGATCAACCGCAACTTCCGCAACGAGGGTGTGGATAAGTCGCACTCCCCGGAGTTTGCGATGCTGGAGACCTACGCCGCATGGGGTGACTATGACGATTGCGCCCGCACGACTCGTGAGTCCATTCAGTACATCGTGGACCAGCTCACCAAGGGCACCGACCTGGAGGGTACCGGCAAGGTACGCCTGGCCGATGGCACCGAGTTCGACTTCGGCGGGGAGTGGAAGGAAATCGAGATGTACCCCTCGCTGAACGAGGCACTTGCGCGCAAGTACCCCGGCCAGCCGGAGGTGACGATCGACTCCACCGTTGAGGAACTGAAGGAGATCGCCAAGGTTATCGGCCTTGACGTTCCCGCCAAGGGCGGCTGGGGTCACGGCAAGCTGGTGGAGGAAATCTGGGAGATCCTGTGCGAGGACCAGCTGGAAGGCCCCATCTTCGTGCGTAACTTCCCGGTCGAGACCTCCCCGCTGACCCGCCAGCACCGCAGCAAGCCAGGTGTGACGGAGAAGTGGGACCTGTACGTCCGCGGCTTCGAGCTGGCTACCGGCTACTCCGAGCTGGTGGATCCGGTTATTCAGCGCGAGCGTTTCGAGGATCAGGCACGCCTGGCCGCCAATGGTGACGACGAGGCAATGCGTCTGGACGAAGATTTCCTGGCCGCCATGGAGCAGGGTATGCCGCCGACGGCAGGTACCGGCATGGGTATTGACCGCCTGCTCATGGCCCTGACCGGCCTGGGTATTCGCGAAACCGTACTCTTCCCGATCGTGAAGCCAGAGCGCGACAACTAGTCGAGCGGCATACCTAGTAACTAATACAGACGCTAGGGATCCCCTCGGGTGGTACCCGTGGCGACCACCCGACTAGCGTTGCCGTTCAGCGCAAAAGGTGCACAATCGTGCACCTTTTTTCGTATTCGGGTGTAATTCAGGACGCCAATTGCCCCAAAGTGTGACGCGCGCCATTAGAGTGGTTTACGCTACATACATAATTATCCGCACATGCAGATATTTGATTTGCGCTGACAACCAGTGAAAGGTGGCCGCACGAAATGAGCGACCGAAGCAAGCGTGCCGATTCAACTCCTGGCCTGAACAACATCAAGCGAGATGCAATCGGCACGGTTATGGGAGTCCTGACGAAGTTCACAGGCTCCGACCTGGCAGAGAAGTACGGCCTCGGCAAGAAGGTCGACCGCGTTGCCTATCAGTCCACTAAGACCGGTATGCGCACCCTCGGTGCCGTGAACCGCCAGTTCAAGAAGATCAAGGGCTCTGGCAAGCCGGTTCGTCTGGCAAACCAGACCACCGACGAGAACAACCAGCCCGTCCCGACTGAGGCGCCGGCACCGGGTAAGGCACTGTTTGACCTGACCCCCACCGAGGATCAGGAGATGATCGTCGCCGCAGTACGCGAGTTCGCAGAAGAGCGCCTGCGTCCGACCGGCCACGACCAGAATGAGGCATCCGAGCCTGCCGAGGGTCTGCTCGAAGCAGCCGCCGAGCTGGGCGTTGCCCTGATCAACCTGCCGGAGGAGTATGAAGGCATCGCCTCTGCGTCTGGCGCTACCACCAACGCCCTGATCGCCGAGGCTCTGGCATTCGGCGACATGGGCCAGGCTGTTGCCATCCTGGCGCCGGCTGGTGTGGCGAATGTCATCACCAACTACGGTGACGACTCCCAGCAGAAGACCTACCTGCCGGAGTTCGCTGGCGAATCCGTCCCGGCCTCCGCTGTGGTCGTCTCTGAGTCCCGCCCGCTGTTCGACCCCTTCACCTTGCAGACCACCGCCGTCCGCGAGGGCGATGACATCGTTATCAACGGCGTCAAGACCATGGTTCCGAACGCAGGCAAGGCTGAGCTGTTCATCATCGCCGTCAACCTGGACGGTGAAAACACCTTCGTCATCGTCGAGTCCGATACCGAGGGGCTCGTTGTCGAGGCTGACCCGTCCATGGGTCTGCGCGGCGCTGCCCTGGGGCGCGTTCTGCTGAAGGACGTCCGCGTTCCCGCCAGCCAGCTGCTGGGTGGCAAGGACCTATCCGCTGAAGAGCGCAAGGAAAACTACGCGGAGATCATCCGTCGCTCCCGCCTGGGCTGGGCCGCACTGGCAGCCGGCACCGGCGAAGCCATCCTGGAGTACACCAAGAAGTACGTCAACGAGCGCGAAGCCTTCGGCGAGCCGATCTCGCACCGTCAGGCCGTAGCCTTCATGGTCGCCAACCTGCGCATCGAGCTCGACGGCCTGCGCCTGATCCTGCTGCGCGGTGTTTCCCGCCTGGACCAGGGCCTCTCCTTCAACCGTGAGGCCGGTCTGGCTCGCCGTTACGCCTCCGACAAGGGCATGGTCATGGGCCTCGACGGCGTGCAGCTGCTGGGTGGCCACGGCTTCACCAAGGAGCACCCGGTCGAGCGCTGGTACCGCGACATGCGCGCCATTGGCATCGCCGAAGGCGTAGTCGTCGTCTAACTCCCGCCACACATTCGAATCGATATCGAATAAGCACTAGGAACTTCAAGGAACCACATCATGATTAATCTGGAACTCCCCAAGCGTTTGAAGGCGGGCCAGAACCAAGCGCACCAGGCCGCCGCCGAAATCTTCCGCCCCATCTCCCGCAAGTATGATCTCGCGGAGCACGAGCGCCCCGTCGAGCTGGACACCATGGCCAGCCTGGTCGAAGGCATGGCAGATGCCGGCCAGACCATGGCCGGTGCCTCCGGTGGCCGCGGCGATGACAAGAAGAAGACTGAGGGCGTCAAGAATGGCGGCAACATGGCCTCCATCCTCAACGTCATTGAGACCTGCTGGGGCGACGTCGGACTGACCCTCTCCATTCCTTACCAGGGCCTGGGTAACGCAGCCGTCGCCGCAGTGGCCGACGATGAGCAGCTCGAGCGCTTCGGCAAGATCTGGGCCGCTATGGCCATCACGGAGCCGCAGTTCGGCTCCGACTCCGCAGCCGTTGCCGCCACCGCCAAGCTAGATGGTGACGAGTACGTCCTGAACGGTGAGAAGATCTTCGTCACCGCCGGCGAGCGTTGCACCCACGTTGTCGTTTGGGCCTCTGTGGACAAGTCCGCAGGCCGCGCAGCTATTAAGTCCTTCGTCGTCCCGCGCGACACCCCGGGCTTCGAGCTGGTTCGCTTGGAGCACAAGCTGGGCATCCGCTCCTCCGACACTGCGCACTTCATCCTGGACAACGTCCGCATCCCGAAGGAGAACCTGCTCGGTTCCCCGGAGGTGGACACCAAGAAGGGCTTCGGTGGCGTGATGGCCACCTTCGACAACACTCGCCCCATGGTTGCCGCCATGGCCGTTGGTGTTGCTCGCGCCGCGCTGGAAAAGCTGCGCGAGATCCTTACCGATGCTGGTGTGGAGATCAACTACGACGCCCCGGCGTGGAACCAGCCTGCAGCTGCCAGCGAGTACATTCGCCTGGAGAGCGACTGGGAAGCCGCATACCTGATGACGCTGCGCGCCGGCTGGATGGCCGACAACAAGCAGCCGAACAGCAAGGAAGCCTCCGAGTGCAAGGCAAAGGCCGGTCGCATGGCTACCGACCTGACCCTGCGCGCGGTGGAGATGGCCGGAGCTTATGGCTACTCCGAGCGTGACCTGCTGGAGAAGTGGGCTCGCGACTCCAAGATCCTGGACATCTTCGAGGGCACCCAGCAGATTCAGCAGCTGGTTGTTGCACGACGCGAGCTGGGTCTTTCCTCCAAGGAGCTCAAGTAAGAGCCAGCGCTTAAGGCGCCCAGCCTGTTAAAACAGGCGCACCGAGTGATCAACGGGGCCATGGCCTTTACCGACTAGCAATTTGTCGGCATTGGCGATGGCCTCGTTGAGCCATTTAGTGGACCATTCCAGTGCTTGCTCTAAGGAATCGCCTGCCCCCAGCCGCGTGGCCAGGGCAGAGGACAATGAACACCCCGTGCCGTGGGTGTTTTTGGTTTCCACCCGTGGCGAACTGACTTTGTGGGTTGTCCCGGATGGGGCCACGGCAATATTTCCGGCCTCCGACCCGGCGAGATGACCCAGTTTCACGATCACGGTGGTGTCGGTTTTTGCCGCCCACTGCGTCGCGATTTCAACTGCTTCCTGCTCGCTGCTGGCGAGGTCGGTGTTGGTAAGGAGTGCCAGCTCGGGGAGATTCGGCGTCACCACAGAAGAAGCAGCAGCAAAGTCCCGCAGTGCGTCCTCGGCATCGGCAGTGAGCAGCCGATCACCGGAGGAGGCTACAGCCACGGGATCCAACACCGTAGTGACATGGTGTTTCTGCAGGTAATCGCGCACAGCCTGAATGGTTGCTGTATCGCCAAGCATTCCGATCTTTACGGCATCAACGGCGACGTCTTCGAAAACGCAATCGAGCTGCGCGCGCAGAAAATCCAGCGGGGGAGTGTGGATTTCGCGCACGCCCTGCGTGTTCTGTGCAACGAGTGCGGTGATGACGGACATGCCATAGCCGCCTGCCGCCATGATGGATTTGAGATCGGCCTGCGCGCCGGCTCCACCCGTCGGGTCGGTACCGGCGATGGATAGAACGCGCGGGCGGAGGGGCTGAGATTGTTGCTGGTTCATACCCCTCATTATTGCGCACCCAGGCGCGCACCTGTGTGGGGCGGTGTTTGGAGCCCAGCCCGATTGGTTTTCGCTTAGATTGGTTTTCGTTTAGGGTTGCGGCAGTTCGCGCGGAACCACCTTGCCCACCGCATTGCGGGGAAGCTTGTCCAGGTAGATGAAGTAGCGCGGCACGCTGTGGCGAGCTAGATGCGCCTTGACCTCTGCCTTTGCTTGCTCCTCAAACTCCGCCTTTTCTGCGTCAGTCAGTTCGGCGGCAGTCTTGCCATCCGGTACAACCCACGCGCACAGGGCCTGTCCGAATTCCGGATCCGCCACACCACGCACGGCCGACTCTGCGACGAAGTCCATGGAGTTGACCACATCTTCCGTCTCCTGGGGGAAGACATTCTCTCCGCCGGAAACGATCATGTCGTCACTGCGACCGGAAATAAACAGCAGTCCATCCTGGTAGTAGCCGAGGTCACCAGTGGCGACCATGCCATCGATGATCTCCTTATCGGAGCCGGGGCGGGTATAGCCCTCGAACAGCATGTCGTTCTTGACGAAGATGCGACCGATCTCGCCTTCCGGCAGTTCAGTGCCGTTGTCGTCCAGGATCTTCAGAGTTGTAGCCATGGGCGGTTTACCGGCGGTGTTGATGTGCTTGCGCAGGTCCTCCGGTGTTGCAATAGAAGCCCAGCTGACCTCGGTGGAGCCGTATAGGTTGTACAGCACATCGCCGAACTTTTTTTGAGTCTCGCGCACAACATTCGGCGGCAGAGCCTCGCCCGAAGTGGCGATGATCTTCGTGCCCGGGTTAAATCCCTCCGGCACAACCTCCAACATACGGCGCAACATCGTCGGCACCATGGCAATCGTGTACGGCCGGTTCTTCTCAATCAGCTGGACGGCACCTTCGGGGGAGAAGCGGCGCTGCATGATCATCGTGTTGCGCAGCGCCAGAGCCAGCTGGATCTGCGCGAAACCCCACGTGTGGAACATGGGGGCAGAAAGGAACGACGGACGGTGGTGGCGCATCGGAATGCGGCTCATGATGGACGACGCCGGCATGTATGTCTTCGGCTCCGGTCGCCGCGCGCCCTTGGGGGTGCCGGTGGTTCCTGAGGTGAGGATGATGGTGCGGCCCTGGCGCGGACGATTGGGAATAGAGAGGTTCTCCGGTGTGGTGCGCAGAACCTCGTTGAGGGACGCCCAGTCTTCGCTACGGGTGGCGTAGTCTCCGCTTGCGATTGCGTCGCGAATATTGGAAGGCTTCTTCAGCGCTTCCTCGGCCTCGCGGGAAAGCCCCAGCGTATCGCCGTTTTCCCAGGCGATGATCACCGGGCAAGCATCGAAATCCTTCGGCAGCAGCGGCAGGAATTCCTCGTCGATAAAGAGGATGTCGATCTTTTGCTCCTGGATCACGGCCTGGGTCTGTTTTGCCGACGCCCCCGTATTGAAGAGGACAATGTCCGTACCCAGTCGGCCATGTGCACACAGAGTGAGGATGAACCCGCGGTGGTTGCGGCACAGAACGCCGATGCGATCGCGTTCGCGGACGCCGGTGCGGAACAGGGCTTGCGCCAAGGCTGTGGATTGTTCGTGGAGTTCTTGGTACGTCATCGAGCCCGCGTCATCGATAATGGCCGTGTGGTAGGGGTCGCGAGCAGCACCGATGGCAAGTAGGCCGGCAGGAAGGAATGCCCATTGGAAGACTCCCTTGAGAGCCTTGGAAGCGGCGACGGGGCTCATGGAGCCCAGCACTCCGGATTTGAACAGGGGCAGGGTGCCTTTAAGGAGTGTGCCAGCAGTCCCGATGTGATCGGTGAGGGTGGGTTTCGGCAACTGAGCGGCGGCTGCTGCGTTCATTTTTGGGTGACTCTCCTTAGGGGTCTTCCTCAGGCTTGGTGAGCTAGGCTTGGCGAGCTTCAGTGGTCTACATCACTGTAATGTTCTAGATACGAAAATGTCTCACTTTGAAAAAATAACTATGAGAACAACATATGTGGGGGCGCGTGTAGAAAGCGGGTGTTGAAGCGGGGTGGTAGGTGCAAATTAGGCTGAGTTGCTGCCGCGCAAGCGCTTATCGAGACGTGCGTTCGCTGACGGCGTACAGCCTAAAATGTGTGGCTAGAATTGTCTGTTGACCTGCTGATACTTGGGTATCTGGGGTGGGGGTGGCGTCGGAATAAAGGAGGAACGGCGCAGAGTTGTACGGAAGGCGATATGAGTTGTCCGCACTCACGGCTAAGGTGGGCAACATTGGCGAATACGCAAGCTACATCTTTTGAAAAAGGGAGCACACCATGTTCGAGAGGTTCACGGATCGCGCGCGCCGCGTCGTTGTGTTGGCGCAGGAGGAAGCACGCGCGCTTAACCACAACTACATCGGCACTGAGCACATCCTGCTCGGCCTGATCCAGGAAGGCGAGGGTGTAGCGGCCAAGGCTTTGGAATCCATGGGGATCTCCCTGGATGCTGTGCGCACCGAAGTAAAGGACATCATCGGCACCGGTGGTCACCCGCCGAGCGGCTACATTCCTTTCACTCCGCGCGCCAAGAAGGTGCTGGAACTTGCACTGCGCGAAGCGCTGCAGCTGGGCCACAAGTACATCGGTACCGAGCACATTCTGCTCGGCCTAATCCGCGAGGGTGAGGGCGTGGCTGCCCAGGTGCTGGTGAAGCTCGGCGCTGATCTCTCCCGCGTGCGCCAGCAGGTCATCCAGCTGCTCAGCGGTTACGAGGGGAACGACGAGGACAACGGTGGTGGCGAGCCTGCCACCGCCGGAGTTGGCAGCAGTGCTGATGGCGCACCGAGCCGACCTGGCCAGAAGTCCAACTCCCTCGTACTGGATCAGTTTGGCCGCAACCTCACCCAGGCAGCCAAGGATGGCAAGCTCGACCCGGTCGTTGGTCGTGAAAACGAGATCGAGCGCGTGATGCAGGTTCTGTCCCGCCGCACCAAGAACAACCCGGTGCTGATCGGTGAGCCCGGTGTGGGTAAGACCGCTGTGGTTGAAGGCTTGGCGCTGGACATCGTCAACGGCAAGGTGCCGGAGACGCTGAAGGATAAGCAGCTGTACTCCCTGGATCTGGGTTCCCTGGTGGCGGGTTCCCGCTACCGCGGTGACTTCGAGGAACGCCTGAAGAAGGTGCTCAAGGAGATCAACCAGCGCGGCGACATCATCCTGTTTATCGACGAGATCCACACCCTCGTCGGCGCGGGTGCTGCCGAGGGTGCGATCGACGCAGCCAGCATTCTGAAGCCGAAGCTGGCCCGTGGCGAGCTGCAGACCATCGGCGCGACCACCCTGGATGAATACCGCAAGCACATCGAGAAGGACGCTGCCCTGGAGCGCCGCTTCCAGCCGGTACAGGTACCAGAGCCTTCCGTCGAGCTGACCGTAAAGATCCTGAAGGGCCTGCGCGACCGCTACGAGGCACACCACCGTGTATCGATCACCGATGGCGCACTGACCGCCGCAGCTCAGCTGGCAGATCGCTACATCAACGACCGGTTCCTGCCGGATAAGGCCGTGGACTTGATCGACGAGGCGGGTGCACGTATGCGCATCAAGCGCATGACTGCCCCGAAGTCGATCCAGGAGGTCGACGACAAGATTGCCGAGGTACGCCGTAAGAAGGAAGCGGCTATCGACGAGCAGGACTTCGAGAAGGCAGCAGCTTTGCGTGATGATGAGCGCAAGCTGGGCGAAGAGCGCGCCGAGAAGGAAAAGGCATGGCGTGCAGGCGAACTGGACGAGGTTGCCGAAGTCGGCGAAGAGCAAATCGCCGAGGTCATGGGCACCTGGACCGGCATCCCTGTCTTCAAGCTGACGGAGGAGGAATCCACCCGTCTGCTGCATATGGAAGACGAGCTGCACAAGCGCATCATCGGCCAGGACGATGCCGTCAAGGCTGTCTCTCGTGCGATCCGCCGTACCCGCGCCGGGCTAAAGGATCCGAAGCGTCCGTCTGGTTCGTTCATCTTCGCCGGCCCGTCCGGTGTGGGTAAGACCGAGCTGTCGAAGGCTCTGGCCGAGTTCCTATTCGGTGACGACGACGCACTGATCCAGATCGACATGGGCGAGTTCCATGACAAGTTCACGGCCTCCCGCCTGTTCGGTGCCCCTCCGGGATATGTCGGCTACGACGAGGGTGGCCAGCTGACCGAGAAGGTTCGCCGCAAGCCGTTCTCCGTGGTGCTCTTCGATGAGATTGAAAAGGCACACACCGAGATCTACAACACCCTGCTGCAGGTGCTGGAAGATGGTCGCCTGACAGATGGCCAGGGGCGCATGGTGGACTTCAAGAACACCGTTCTGATCTTCACCTCCAACCTGGGTACCAGGGACATCTCGAAGGCTGTGGGCATGGGCTTTAGCTCCTCCGGTGAGGCCGACGAGGACACTCAATACGAGCGGATGAAGCAGAAGGTCGACGACGAGCTGAAGAAGCACTTCCGCCCAGAGTTCCTGAACCGTATCGATGACATTGTGGTCTTCCACCAGCTGACCCGCGAGCAGATCGTGCAGATGGTCGACCTACTGCTGGGGCGCGTACGCACTGCGCTGCAGCAGAAGGATATGGATCTGGAGCTCACCGAGCAGGCGAAGTCCCTGCTGGCCAAGCGCGGCTTCGACCCGGTTCTGGGTGCCCGTCCGCTGCGTCGCACCATTCAGCGTGAGATCGAGGATCAGTTGTCCGAGAAGATCCTGTTCGGCGAGATCGGAGCAGGCGAGATCGTCACCGTAGATGTCGAGAACTGGGACGGCGAATCCAAGGGCGACGATGCGAAGTTCGTGTTCGGCACCAAGCCCAAGCCTCTGCCAGAGGTTGGCGAGGATGAAGTTGCCGACGAGGCACAGGAAGCTGTGTCTGTCGCCGCTGAGGGCAGTGTGCCGGAGGATAAGGATTTTGACGCCGCCGAATCCGGCGACGATTGGGATCAGAAAGGCTAACGAAAAGCCAGCCTAGGCCTCATAAAAAGCGGCCTAGGCCTTGTTAAATGGAACTGGCCGACCGTGGATCACGTTATCCAACCAGTCCAGAGCCGGCACCAGGTTCGTTAGCATTGGCAGCATGTGATCGCCCAGCGGCACGGTGTGGGGGAGGGTGTGCTCCACGTAGTTCACCTTCGTGCCGCCCTTTGCCCACTGGCGTGCCATGCGTCGGCTCTGCTCTACCGGGATCGTGTCGTCGTTTGTGCCATGGCCGACGTACACAGGAACCTGAGGCGGGCGGTTACCGATGCGTTGGGCGTCAACAAGCTTCTTAAATGGCTGCTCCTGCAATAGCTCCGTCAGTGACTCGCCGGACTTCGTCAGGGTGCGGGTGTCCGTGTACGCGTGACGCAAAAGTGATTCGGGAAGGCATTCGCTCGCGGTCTGGCGCACAAACTCCTTGCCCTTATCATTCATATGCTCTTCGACGGTGCCGCGGATCTCTGGGTTGGAGATCAAAAATCCGTTGAGGGTGTATCCGAGTGCGGCGGCCAGCGGGCCATTATCGATGGCTACCGACGTGGTATGCAGATCCGCAGGCACACCGCCTGCATAGCCGGCCTTCAGGTTAATCTCCGGGGCATAGGTGGGAGCCAGCTCCAGTGCTGCAGCAGACGAGCCGCCACCCTGGGAATAGCCCCACAGGGCAACCGGTGCGGACTGTGGAACTCGCTGCAGGTTCTTCGCCGCGCGAGCCATATCTAGGGTGGCATTTCCCTGATCCACACGGTTCATATATGTGTGCTGGGCAGGTGTACCCAGGCCATTTAAGTCAGTGAGAGCCACAGCCCAACCGCGGGAGAGGGCTGCTGCAACGGGAGCGGCTTCGTATTCCAAACCCATCGACAGTAGCTTGCCTGGGGCACACGCATCACCGCTGCCCTGGGTGCCTGGCGCGACTACCAGTAACGGGCGCTCACCACCGCCGGTGTAGGGCGCGCGGGGGACCAAAACTGTGCCAGTCACAGGAACCGTCTCGCCCCGGGAGTTGGTGGAAACATAAGCCACGCGCTGGGCTTCGCTATTCGTCCAGTCGACAAAGGGGATGCCCAAGGCGAAATTGCTCGGGGCAGTTTTCAGGATTTCTCCCGGCTTGCCTTTTACCTGGAGCGGCAGGGAGGAGTAGAAGCTGTCTGGATCGTAGTTCGGCAGGGAACCGACGGCGGACTTGCCACTGCCTGTTGCCGCAGCTTTGGAGAGCGAGCCGTCGACAGAACCATAAAAGCCGCCCGGCGCAGGGGCGGCGACCGCTGGGGCTGCAGCAGCGGAAACTCCGGCGACAGGCAGGAGAGCTGCACAGGTTACGGAGAGAAAACGGGAACTTAGGGAGCTAAGAAAACGGTTGGAACCGGGGCGAGAAAACGTCATAGAAAAATCCTAAACGCTTCAACGGCCCTAAGTGTTAGGTTGCGCTAGTTAGATGTTCCAAACGGGGTTAAGTGGTGCTTTTAGTGGTTTCGGTAGCGTCGTCTACTTGCTCGTCATCCGCGTTATCCACATTGGCGGTGAAAGGATCCAGTGCCTCAAGGTCGACCTCTTGATCCTCGTCGTTGGGTACCTTGCGGCTCAAGTCGATAGCCAAGCCAATGGCAGTGAAGACGATGGTGGGTAGCAGCCAACCCATGCCAGCATCCATCAATGGAACCCAGCTCAGTGCATTTTGCAACGGCTCGACCGGCACGTTTAGCGCTGCCAGGAAATCGATGAAAGAGAACACGAAAGCCACGGCCACACCAATGCGGTAGGAGAACACCAGCTTGTGCTGACGGCATAGCAGGTGCACATAGGACAGGGTGATGAGCACGATCGCCGGCGGGTAGATTAGGCCGATCACAGGGCCGGAGACGCTCAGAATCTTTTCCAGACCAAGGTTTGCAATCGCCAGACCAACAAGTGTGAGGATCGTTGCCCACCAGCGGTAGCTGATCGCCGGAACCAGTTCGTGGAAGAATGTGGAAGTTGCCGCGGTCAGACCAACGACGGTGGTGATGCAGGCCAGCAGCACGATCAGGGAGAACACAATCTCGCCGGTTTCGCCCATAGTCAGGTGTGCAGCGGAGCTCAGGATAGCCGCGCCGTCGCTGTAGGTTTCTTTGTCGGGCATGCGGGCACCGACCAGTCCGAGACCTAGGTAGACCATCATCAGGAAGAATCCTGCGGTGAAAGCGGCAATACCGGAGAGCTTGACGATTCGCTTGTGATCGGTTTCGCCCTTTTGGCTAAAAGAGCTCACAACGATCAGCGCAAACGCAAGGGCACCGATGGAATCCATCGTGAAGTAGCCCTGAGAAATACCGTTGACTAGGGGATTAGAGGAATATGCCTCGGTCGCAGGAATGCTCGGGTCATGCAGCTTCTGTAGGCCAACTACAGCCAGCACTGCCAGCAGGATCAGCAGTACTGGGGTGAGGGCCTTACCCAGAGTGTCCACAACCTTGCCAGGCCACAGCGTCAACAGGTAACAGACCAGGAAGAAAGCGAATGTGCCAGCCAAGCGCCACCAGCCACCCGTGAGGTCAAAGGTGGACTCGATGCCCAGCTCGTAGCCGATCGCTGCTGCACGCGGCACGGCGTAGAGTGCGCCGATGGACAGGTAAGCCACGATGGAGAAAATGAGGCCGAACACGGCGCCGGCGCGGGAGGCTAGGTCGCGGACACCGGTTCCGGAAATCGCGATAGCGATAACCGTCAGCACTGGCATCAAGACGCCGGTGAGGAGGAAGCCAATCATGGCGGGCGTGAAGTGCTCACCGGATTCCACGCCAAGCATCGGAGGGAAGATGAGGTTGCCGGCACCGAAGAACATGGAGAACAACATGAGGCCCACGGCCACGACGGTTCCCGTCGTTTTCGGACGCTTCGAAGTCGAGGTTGTTGAAGTCGACATAGAACATTCCTAAATGTGATTTGGGTAACGTATATCACTCTAATGCACATTCGTGTACAAAAGCTAAGTCGCACTAGCCCCGTCCGTCACCACCTAGTGAGGCAGGTGGTATTTGCCCTCGTTGTAATCCATGAGCCCGTCGACGAGTAGCGATTGCAAAGCTCGTTCTCGTTGTTCCTGCTCAGGCCATAGGAGGTCTATTTCTTGTTTAGTGACGCCCCCTTCTCCTGCTTCCCGCAGTAGCCCCATAATCTTTCCGCGCACTTGGCGATCCGTTCCCTCAAACTTCTGCACCCGTCGGGCAGCCGCTGTCGCTTCAGCCTCAGTGGGCTGGGGCTTGCCCGCAATCACCCACGCACAGTCATCGACGACAGGGCAGCGGTCGCACGCTGGGTTTTTCGCTGTGCAGACCAGGGCGCCTAGTTCCATGAGGGCAGCACACATCAGGTTTGCATCGTCGGTCACAGAATCTGTGGCGGAAGGCTGAGAGTGTGGCGAGTGGGGGAGTTGGCGTCCAACCAAACGAGGATCCGGATCCACATACGGCAGCAACGATGCCACATCCGCCAGATCCCGCGCCCTCGCGGGACCTTGCAAGAAACGTCCATCGACGAGGCGACGGTAGACGCGCCGAACATTCGTATCGACCACGGGCACAGCCTGGCCGAAAGCGAAAGCGGCGACAGCGCGTGCGGTGTAACTTCCGATGCCGGGCAGGGCCTCCAGCTCGGCGATGCGGCGGGGGACCTCTCCACCGTGGCGCTCCACACAGGCGATAGCGCACTCGCGTAGGCGCAAGGCGCGCCGGGGATATCCCAGGTTAGCCCACATTTTCAGAACCTCTGCCTTCGGTACCTCCGCTAGATTCGCCGGGGTGGGCCAGCGTTCCAACCAGGCCTGCCACAAAGGAATCACACGGGCGACAGGCGTTTGCTGACTCATCACTTCGCTGAGCAGGATCGCCCATGGGGTTGTGTTTGGGTGGCGCCACGGCAAGTCGCGGGCATGGCGGGCGTACCAGTTATTGAGTTTGCTGGGTAGCCCTTCTGAGTGCCGGAGGCAACGTTGAGACGAGTCGGTATGTGGGGAGTTCATTGCACGAATCACTGTAGCGCGATGCACAATGGAGGCATGACTTCGAGCCATCACAAGACCCCGCAGCAGGCTTGGGACAGTCTGCGGGAGGGCAACCAAAGATTTATGCGTGGCGAATCCGACCACCCGCACCAGGATCTCAGCCGGCGTATTACGCTGCAGGCTGGACAGAAGCCGCAGGCTGTGGTGTTGGCGTGTTCCGATTCGCGAGCGCCGGTGGAGATCCTTTTTGACCAGGGTCTCGGTGACGTTTTCGTGATCCGTACTGCCGGGGAGATCACCGATCTGTCGGTGCTGGCTTCACTGGAATTCGCAGTGGATTCCCTGGAGGTTCCACTGGTCGTTGTGTTGGGTCACGAAAAATGCGGTGCGGTTGCCGCGGCCTCTCGGGCATTACATGGTGGCGATATGCCGGCAGGCTTCCAGCGCGTGCTGGTGGAAAAAGTGACCCCCTCGTTGCTGTCGGCGAAGAAGCGCGGCATGGAAAGCAGTGAGGATTTCGAGCGTAACCATGTGGCGGAGATTGCGGATCACATTGTGGACCGTTCTCCGGAAATTCAGGCACGCTTGGCTGATGGACGATGCGCTGTGGTGGGGTTGCGCTACCAGCTTTCGGATGGGCTGGCGGAGCCACTTGTCAGCTATGGGCTGGACATCGAAGGCGCGCAGCGAGTGCACTGATTTGCATGAGCACTGATTTGCACGAGCACTGATTTGCGTGAGCACTGTGTCTATCCGCCTCCTTTTGGCAGCTAGCATTTAGCATTGATTTTGTGACTGATGCAGACAATAGGCGCCCATTGCCACGCGAAGTGTATATCCGCCGCCGTATTGCGGCGGTGGTGATTCTGGTCGTTGTGATCGGTGTGATCTGGGGTCTGATCAGCCTGTTCAGTGGGGGTGAGGAACCCGAAAATGCCGCTACCAGTGAATCGGCTGCCACGACGTCCGAGCAGCAGGACATGACCAGCCCACCGGAACCGCCGAAGGGGGCGGATTCCAGTGAGTCCAAGGACGCGAAGGCGTCCGAAAGTAAGACCGAGGAGTCTACGACCGAAGAGAACAAGGACGAGAAGAAAAAGGATTCTTGCTCTTTGGCTGATTTGAAGGTCACCGCTCGTCCAGGCGCGCCGACGTTTAACGCGGATCAGCAGCCGAATTTCTTCGTCAAGATCGAGAACCCGACGAATGCTGATTGCGACATCAACTTTGATGATGCGCCGCTGAAGTTTGAGGTCTTCACCATGGGTAACTACCAGCGCGTGTGGGGCGATATCGATTGCAACGCACCGGAAGTTGTTGGTGAGACCAAGGTCAAGGCGGGCGAGTCTCTGAACTACGAGATGGCCGCATGGTCTCGCACTACGTCCGCGCCTAACAAGTGTGAGGATCGCCAGCCGGTAGGCCCAGGCAGCTATCTGCTGTATGCGCACGTTGGCAACAACACGTCCGAGCCAGCCTCGTTTAACTTGCAGTAGACCGTTAACCGCCGGGGGCAACGAGGCAGAAATTAACTGCCTCGCAGAGGGTAGAAACCTCCTTTACCTGCATCCCCTCCGGTGCCTCGAAGTGGCAGTTCTTCGGCACCAGGGCTGTGCTGAAACCAAGGCGATAGGCTTCGGCCAATCTTTGGGTGAGCTGCGGAATACGCCGTACCTCACCGCCCAAGCCAACCTCTCCTAGAGCCACCAGCCCCAACGGTAGTGGCGTGCGTTTTGCCGTGGAGGCCAATGCCAGCCCCGTAGCCAAATCCGCCGACGGCTCCAGAATCTTCATGCCACCAACCGTCGCGGCGTAAACCTCCTTATCCGCCAGAGCTAGTCCGCAGCGTTCGGAGAGCACTGCCAGCACCATCGACACTCGCGAGGCATCCATGCCTGTGACATAGCGCTTGGGATTCTTAAACTCGCTGTTGAGCGCCAAGGTTTGCAGCTCACCCACCATGGCTCTGCGGCCGTCCATAACCACTGTTACCGCAGTACCGGTCACGGACTCGGTGCGGTGATGGAGGAATAAACCGCTGGGGTCGGAGACCTCCTGGATGCCATGGGCAGTCTGTTCGAAACAACCGACCTCGTCCGTAGCTCCGAAGCGGTTCTTAATACCCCGCAGGAAACGCATGGAGGAGTGCTTGTCGCCCTCGAAATTCAACACGACGTCCACCAGATGCTCAATGGTGCGCGGACCTGCAACCGTGCCTTCCTTCGTTACATGGCCTACGGCAATCACAGGGGTACCGGCCATTTTCGCCAATGTGGTCAGGGTGCTCGTGACGGCACGGGTCTGCGCTACGCCGCCGGCGACGCCTTCTACGCCAGTGGCCTGCATTGTCTGCAAGGAGTCGACGATGATGAGCTCCGGGGCGAGTGCGTCTATCTGTGCAAGTCCGTTTTCCAGGTCATTTTCACTGGCAAGATAGAGATTGTCGTGTAAAGCCCCAGTGCGCTCTGCACGGTGACGCACTTGTCCGACGGATTCCTCCGCTGTGAGGATCAGTACCGTGTGCCCCTTCTTGGCCCAGGCAGCGGCAACCTCCAACAAAAGGGTGGATTTACCCACGCCGGGTTCACCTGCCAAGAGCACTGCACTGCCGGGAACAATGCCACCGCCCAGCACACGGTCAAGTTCCCCGATACCCGTTGGCCGGTGCTTGGCGATCGTCGGATCCACCTTGGTTACCGGCTGGGCACTTGCTCCTGGAACCAAACCCCCGACCCCGAGTCCGCCGCGGCGTCCAGCGCCACCCTTGCCACCAGACCCAGCTGCTATGCCGGCGAGCCCCATAGCCCCGAGGGCACGCGAATCTCGTTCCTCTAGCGAGCCCCACTCCCCGCACTGTGGGCAGCGTCCCATCCATTTTGAGAGCTGATGATCGCAGGATGTACATACGAAAACGCGGCTTGCTTTGCTCGACTTACTTGCCATGTTCACAACAATAAACGCCGCCCCGGACAACCAATGTCCAGTAGCGGCGTTTGTTCGATTATGCAGCGATCTATTTGATCGCTCTGCTCGTCCTACTTATCGGTCAGGCTGCCGTCCTCGTCGCGGTGCAGCTTGCCCGACTCAGGAACGTATCCGTTCACCGGAGCGTTCAGCTCTACCTCGCCAACATTCATCTTGAAAGTGACCTTCTTGTGTCCGCCGACGTAAACGTCCTGCAGACCCTTGATAGAGGTGGTGGCGTACTTCAGCTGAGCCTGCCCCTTGGTCTCCAGATCCTCCATAGCGAACTTGCCATCGCCAACCAGGGAGCCGCCAGCCGGGATCTCCGCGTTATTGATTCCGGAGACCTCCTTGCCGTCGACCTTCACGGACTCAATCTTGACGGCCTGACCCTTCTCATCCTCGTTGGTTACGGTGAACTTCAGCGCCAGGGCGTTGTCCGGGCCAACCACCACGGAAACGTCCTGCACGTCAGCGTGGCCAGCGTTGCCGTGCGCACCGTTGACGGCGGCCACCTGGCTGGAAGTCTGGGTGATCTGACCTGCGCCGCACGCGGACAGTGCGAGTGCGGAACCTGCTGCGACCAGCGCCAGCGCACCACGGGCAAAGGTCGTCTTCAGGGGCTGGGCCTTGAGGGTCTTCACGATGCGTTCCTCCATCTGAGGCATGTCTTAAAGCAGTTGAATAAAAACGTCTGCAACCAGCCTAGCCTGTAGCCCCCCGAGACACCTAGCCAAGGAGCCAATAATGGCTAATTAATGCCCCTTAATGCACAGTTGCTCGGATGAGTACGCCCCGAATGCGGGTAGTGGGGCTAATTGCGGTAGAATTTATCGGGTATTTGCGCACTTATTTCCCAGTGCCCGTCACACCCCCGCCATAGCCCTACGGAAGGACGTTAGAGGAATACTTATGGAGTTCGCAGTCGGAGATACGGTCGTTTACCCGCACCACGGCGCCGCCGTTATCGAGGGCATCGAGCAGCGGGAGTTCAAGGGGGAAACCGTCGACTACTTGGTGCTGCGTATTAACCAAGGCGACCTGTCCGTTCGCGTGCCGGCGGCAAACGCCGAAAAGGTTGGTGTGCGTGACGTGGTGGGCGAGGAAGGCCTGCGCAAGGTCTTCTCGGTACTGCGCGAGACCGATGTTGAAGAGGCTGGAAACTGGTCCCGCCGATACAAGGCCAACCAGGAGCGCCTGACCAGTGGCGATGTGAACAAGGTGGCCGAGGTTGTGCGCGACCTGTGGCGCCGCGATCAGGACCGCGGCCTGTCTGCAGGTGAGAAGCGCATGCTGGCCAAGGCCCGCCAGATCCTCGTAGGCGAGCTCGCTCTAGCCGAGGGGGTTGACGACAAGAAGACTGATGCGCTGCTGGCTGACATGCAGGCCGCTATTAAGCGCCACCGTGAGGCCGCCGCTGCTGCCCGTGCGGCAGGCGTGGACGAGGATCCCAAGTCCGGTGGCTCCATCGATCTGGACGACGAGCTGGACGGCGAAGACTAAGCCGAGCTAACGCCGTGACAGCGAACGTCTATGCACTCGTCGCCGCTGCCGGTAGCGGCACCCGCCTGGGGTTTGACACCCCGAAAGCTTTCGTAGAGCTCCACGGTCGGTCGTTGCTGGAACGATCGTTGGACGGCCTCGCGGCGTCCCAAAGCATCGACCATGCCATCGTGCTGGTTAGCGAGAACATGCGCGACCGCGCCGAGCGCATCGTCGTCGATCCCCTCAACGCCGCAGAATGGGCGCCCATGACCGTCAGCGTGGAGCTCGGGGGAGGGGAACGTTTCGATTCCGTGTACGCGGGTCTTGTGGCGATCCAACGGCGGCTCAACGCCGCGGGCGAGGCCACCACCGGGCGCTTCGTTGCCGTCCACGACGCCGCCCGCTGCCTTACCCCACCCGCCATGATCGCCGAGGTTGTCGACCGCGCGCGCCGTGGCGTCGCAGAAGGTTCCTGGTATGGGGCGATCCCGGTGTTGCCGGTGGTAGACACTATTAAGGTTATTGACGCCCCCACCTCCGGCCCGCGCGCAGGGCAGACGGTCGTGGAGCAAACCCCCGACCGTGCCAGCCTGCGGGCGGCTGCTACTCCGCAGGTATTCGACTTGGAGAAGCTGATCGAGGCCAACGAGCAGTACCTGCGCACCACGGAGATCAGTTCCGCGCACGCGGTGGATCGGGTGGGTGCTTCGCCGTTGCCGCTGGTGACGGACGATGCCTCGCTGATGGAGATGGCTGGCTTCCCTGTGGTGGCGGTGGATGCGGACCCGTTGGCTATGAAGATCACCACGCCCCAGGACTACCGCGTGGCGCAGATGATCCTGAACGGCAGCGAAAGTTAGAAAGCCCGCAGCAGACAAGTAGAACGTAACCAGAGGCGAGAGGCAGACCGCAATTGAACACCCCACACATCATTCCCCGCGTCGGTATTGCGACGGATGCTCACCAGGTGCAGCCAGGCAAGGACTGCTGGATGGCTTGCCTGCTGTGGGAGGGGCAGGACGGCTGCGAGGGGCACTCCGATGGCGACGTGGTGGCGCACGCGGTAGTGGATGCGCTGCTCTCCGCTGCAGGACTCGGCGACCTGGGTAGTTTCGTCGGGGTGGGGCGCAAAGAGTACGACAACGTCTCCGGCGAACGCCTACTGCGCGAGTGCCGCGAGCTGTTGGAATCCAAAGGCTTCGTGATCGGCAACGCGGCGGTGCAAATGGTGGGGAACCGCCCGAAAATGGGCACCCGGCGTGAGGAGGCCGAGAAGGTGATGGGGGAGCTCATCGGCGCCCCTGTCTCTGTCTCCGCCACCACGACCGACCACATGGGCTTCACCGGCCGCGGTGAGGGTGTGGCGGCTGTGGCGACGGCGGTTGTGTGGCAGGCGCAGAACTAGTTATTGACAATCCTTTCGCGCCCTCGTAGGTTTGTTCCATCAAACAGAACCCCTGCGCATTAAAGGTTTGGAACTTTCTTGTCGAATAGCTACTCGTTTTCTTTTAGCTACCCGCGCTCTGATGAAGGGGTCGAGGTCCACTCGCTTGAGGTTCCCACTAGCCCAACAGTCATACTGGGTGTCAACGGTGCAGGTAAGACCACGCTCATGAAGCTGCTTGCTGGTCAGCTAACACCGTCTAAAGGCGCTGTGCCGAAATTGGGTCGAGCTGTGTACGTCCCGCAGCATTTCGAAAACATCAATGGTGCGCGCGTTGTTGACTATGTTTCCTACGTTGCCTGGCTTAATGGTGCCGGTTGGGCGGAGAGCAAGAGGACCGCGGCCTATTGGATTGAATTCGTCGGTTTGAAGGAACACGCACATAAGCAATGCAGCAAGCTGTCCGGTGGGCAGCAAGCTCGCGTGCAAATAGCAACAGCCCTGAACTCTAACGCGGAGCACATACTGCTGGACGAACCCAGCGCCGCACTCGACCCACTGGCGAAGCGGGATTTGCAAGGACTCTATCGATCCATTGCGGAAGCGGGCGTTGGCCTTTGGGTTTCTAGTCATCAGCCCTTGGAAGTGGAGAAGCCGTTCGAGCATGTACTCGTGTTGCATGAAGGAAAGGTTGAGTTCCAGGGGCCAATGAGCGATTTTCTGCGAGTTGGGCGCGGTTCGCTAGAGCCGGGGGAGTCACATCGCTATTCCGACACTGTGAGAAACCTTGCGGAGGCATTTTCCAGGACCGGTGGCCATGTCGAGGATTAATGCGATCAACGTTGCTTTGGTGCTCGCAGCTGCAGCGCTTGGTTTGCTGAGCATTGCACTCAACGCCAACCCGGTGCCTACGCAGGACAACGCAGTCTCCAACAGCTTGGCCATCTACTATTCGCTGGGGCCAATCCTGGGCTTTATCGGTGCTAAAGAGATGGCACGCTTCCGTTCCTTTTTTAAGTCCCGCGGCTCTGTGCAGGATGTTTTTAAAGTCTGGCTCAGATCCTTGGCGCTTCCGCTATTGCTCGCGGTGGCAGTGGTGTTGGCGTACCTCGCAGTGCAGCTGGCGGATATCGGCTACGTAGAGTCCGCACAGTCCCTTGCAACGGGGTTGGTCTTTATTGTTCTTCACGGCGTGGCATGGCTGAGCTTGGGGGCAACTTTAGGGCTGTACCTACCAGCAATTGTGGCGATCGCTGTCGGCTTGCTTCTTCCTTATATCCTGGTCGCTTACCCAGTGTCGCTCTCAAACGTGGCGTGGCGACAAATGTTCGGACAGTCGTTCGGCTCTTGTTGCCAGGTCTCACAGAGTGTGGACCCGATTCTGTGGAAGGCTTCGGCGCTGGTGTTGGGGGCTATATGCGTTTGCTCGTTGCTGTTGACCGCGGCTTTTCATGGAAATTGGCTTCCGGGGCTGTCCGCGTGGCCACTTCGCGTGGCCGCCATTGTTCTACTCGGCGTGAGCTGTGGATTAGGCTACGGAATCGCCCAAGACGGAAACTATGGTTCCGCGGTGCCCCGCCCCCAAGAGCATATGATCTGCGAGGGAGCGGTGTGTTACTGGCGCGAAACCCCACCTGAGCAGGTAGACGCAAACCGCAAGGTGTGGGAATCGTTGGGCGTCACTACCTACAGGCTGATCGACGCCGAACCGCAACGGGACGGCGACATCTGGCTCGCCCATTCGAATCAGCTACAGGAAGTAAAGCGCGCGCTCCTGGTCGAACTCCTCAGCAACGAACCTGCACTTAAGGGGGCACCGTCGTGTTGGGGAACTCCGCAGGAACCCGTATCCGTAGCGGAGTCTCTTCCCGATCTGACGGAAGAAGAACTGGAACGAGCGACCCTGACGCCTTCCGGACAATGGCGCGGGGTGCATGGCACGAATGAGGGAGTGGACGTGAAATTCATCCTGAATCGGGCGAACTCCGAGTGTAGGGAGGGATAGTGTCTGCCCAGCATCGAGCACAAATCTATTGGCGCGGTCATTCCGCGACCTACGCGGCGATACTTCAGGTGTTCGCCCTCGTGGGCGCCGTCCTGTTCGGCACGACCACGATTCCCATTCCCTGGGCTTCGTGGAGTTCGTCCGGAGTCGTTCCGTTTAACTTCGTGTTCTCCATCGCTATCGTTAGCTCTGCGGTGATGTTCTGGGATAACCGGCTTTCCCAGCTGGAAGAACTAATTGGCCGCACGTGGGCAGCCTGCGACTGGCTTTTCCTTGGGATCTGCTTGGGTGAATGCGGCGTTGTCGCGGTCCTGGGCAACCCAGGCATGTTGCAGTACACGCTTATTGCATTGTCGGTAATTTTCGGCGCATGCTTGGTGGCAGACCTGCGAAAGAGCTTCTATGGACTGCTTCTGCTAACCGCAGCCCAGTGCCTGCTCATATCGGTGTTGCCAAGCAAATACCTGCCATTGTTCTGGTCGCCCAGGATCGATGTGATTGTGATTGCGCTTCCCATCTGCCTGCTACTTTTCGCGGCAGTGCGGAGCGCTATCAAGAAGGCCGAGCCCCGGTTGGCTCAGCTCAGCAGTTAATGCGGTTGCAGATTTCCCCGATGCCGTCGATAGCGATGCGCACCTCGTCGCCATCGGCCAGGTACTGCGGTGGGGTCATGCCATGGCCGACGCCCTCTGGTGTGCCCGTCACGATGACGTCACCAGGTGCCAACGAGGCGAAATTGCTGATGTAATCCACCAGATCCTGTGGCTTAAACACCAGGTCGGCAACGCTGTGTTCCTGGCGGAGTTCGCCGTTGACCCAGGTGCGTAAGACAGCCCCTTCCGCAATCGGATCGAAGTGTTCGGCGGGAACCATCCATGGGCCGAATCCGCTGGAGCGGTCCAGGTTCTTGCCCTGCAGCCACTGCTGGGTGCGGTACTGCCAGTCGCGCTGAGAGAAATCATTCATCACGGCGTAGCCCGCGATCTGGCCGGCCTCGCCCATAATGACGGCGAGCTCGCCCTCGTAGTCTGCCTGCGCGGAGAGCTCCGGGGGAACCACTACCTCGTCGAACGGACCCGCCAGGGCGGAGGCGTACTTCACGAAGAGGGTGGGGTGGTCCGGGATCGGGTGTCCCATTTCTGCGATGTGTTCCCGATAGTTAAGGCCGACACAAAAAATCTTCCCCGGGTTCGGCACGACTGGCCCCAGCTGGTCGGCGGTGAAGGTAACGGTGGGGAGGGAATCCAGCTCCGTGTTGCTGACCTGCGCCTTGTAGGGGAATTCGGCTAGGAGCTTGCCCTCGCCACCTTCCTCGGAGAAAGAGGTGACTGCTACTGGGCGCCATGCACCCCGATCGTTGAGGCGGATGGTGGCGAATCTCGTGGTGCTTTGAGTGTGCATGCCTTCCACGATACTGACACGCAGGGGAAAGAGGCCGGATGCGCATGCCTATACTGTGTGGTGTGACTTTGCGAATTTACGACACTGCCGCCCGCCAGCTCCGCGACTTCGAGCCTATCCGTGAAGGCCATGCCTCGATCTATCTGTGCGGAGCGACCGTGCAGTCGATTCCGCACATCGGACATGTGCGTAGCGGAGTTGCTTTCGACATTCTGCGCAACTGGCTAGAGGCCAAGGGGTTGGACGTCGCTTTCGTAAGGAACGTCACCGACATTGACGACAAGATCCTGACCAAGGCCGCGGAGAACAACCGCCCGTGGTGGGAGTGGGCTGCCACGCACGAGCGCGCGTTTAACTGGGCTTATGACCAGTTGGGCGTCACCCCACCTTCCATCGAGCCCCGCGCCACAGGGCACGTGCCGCAGATGATCGAGTACATGCAGCGCATCATCGACAACGGCCACGGCTACGCCGCAGACGGCAACGTGTACGCGCAACCCGCGACGATCGATAACTACGGTTTCCTGTCCGGCCAGAAGCTGGATGAGATGGATCAGGGTGAATCCGCTGGTACAGGAAAGCGCGACCCACGCGACTTCACCATGTGGAAGGCAGCGAAGCCGGGCGAACCGGCTTGGGATACCCCATGGGGGCGTGGCCGCCCCGGCTGGCACATCGAGTGCTCTGCGATGGCCACGACGTACCTAGGCGGCGAGTTCGACATTCACTGCGGTGGCCTGGACCTGCAGTTCCCGCACCACGAGAACGAGGCCGCACAGGCGACTGCAGCGGGCGATGGCTTTGCTCGCTACTGGATGCATAACGGCTGGGTGACGATGTCTGGCGAGAAGATGTCGAAGTCTTTGGGCAACGTGCTTTCTATCCCGAATGTGCTGAAGCTGGTGCGTCCGGTTGAGCTGCGCTACTACCTGGGCAGCGCGCACTACCGTTCGATGCTGGAGTACTCCGAGGCTGCGCTAGGCGAGGCCGCTGCGGGCTACCGCCGCATCGAGAAATTCCTGGTGCGCGCCATCGAGTACGTCACCGGCGAGACCGCCGTGGATCCACAGGCGCTGCCGGTCGCTGAGGTGCCGGCTCGGTTCGCGGAGAAGATGGACGATGACCTAGCCGTGCCGCAGTCGCTGGCCGTGATCCACGACGTGGTCCGCGAGGGCAACAAGCTACTGGAGGCTAAGCCCACGGACGAGGCAAAGCAGCAGGTTAAGCAGATCGCTGGACAGGTTCGTGCGATGGCTGCCGTGCTGGGTGTGGATCCGCTCAGCGAGACGTGGTTGGAATCCACCAAGGCCGCTGCGGGCGGATCCGACGTGGCGATGGGTGCCCTGGATGTGCTGGTCAAGGCTGAGCTGGAGCGCCGCGCCGAAGCCCGCGCGGCCAAGGACTGGGCCACCGCCGACGAGGTACGCGACCGCCTGGCCGAGGCCGGCATTGAGGTTACGGATACAGCCGATGGCGCGAAGTGGTCGCTGAAGGGGTAGTTCCATAGACGTACTCGTCGGGCTGTAACTCTGATCCTGGAAGCTCGACCTCGTCGTCATATATTTCTTCGGGTACGAAGTATTCTTCGTCTTTCGACCACATTGGGTTCAGGCCTGGCAAGAACCAAATGGTGGCGGCAGAAACGATGGCAATGATGATGCCGCCCAGTGTTGCGTGCTCCGGCGGGATGTACCAAAAACCGGCCACGATCAGGGCGCCGATGGAGCCGATACATAGGGGGAGGAAGAGGTTCAGATTCAACCTGTTTGCGGTTCTGTATTCGACCCAGTCCTCGCTGGGGAAGCGGCCGCGGGCTTGGGAGCGGATTCGGCGCTGCGTTTTCTGAGAACATACGACGCATGCGATGGCGACTAGTGCCAGCCCGACTCCGGCGATAATAAAGTCGCCGACTACTGCGCCGTATGCCATCACGCCGATCGATACGGTTAGGGCAAAGCGTTCGGTCGCGGAAAGCGGAATTGCCTGGTGGGGGTCTACTTCAGGGTAGAGGTTGGCCAGAGGGGCCGGGGTGTATGCGGTCATCCTTCGTGTCCTTTCTCGGGGGTGAGAGGTGGGGGTGGGAGACGAAGCTAAACACAAGATGCTTCTGTCTCTTAGGCTGACGTCATGATACTTTCAGTTAAGTTGAGCCTTACCTAATTAAGGTAACACTATCCTAAGTTAGTGGTAAATCCTGGGTAGAAGGTAAGGCTGCGTAAGTCTTTTGATGTTTCAGTTCTGAGTAGGATCAGCATGCACCTTTCACTGTTTGGATCACGTCGAGGCTCGGTGCGACGGTCGTTCGGTCGTACATCCACGGCCGTGGCCGCCACCTCCGTACTTGCCTTCGCTCCCGTAGCATTTACCACGGTCGCTACTCCCGTTGCCTCAGCGGCGGGAACCTGTGAATTTAATTGGGGTATCAAGCAGAGCTACCGTGCCTATATCCAAGGCCCTGTCGCTAAAGGCGGATGGGGTGGCGACGGTATCGGCTTTACCGGCGATAAGACCGGCCCGAATGGCACCTTCCAGTTCAGTCCCCAAAAGCCCCAGGTAAACGGCGATACGGTGACCGTTCCGCTAAACGGAGTTCTCCGTTTCAACGGTCACAACTATGGCGGCGATGACCTGCTAGATATGACGCTCTCCGATTGGAAGGTACGCGCAAAAGGAAAAACCGCCGAGATCCTGGTGGACTATGTCTCCTATGAGTCGGACATGGTCGATAAGAGCAAACGGGGAGCCAAAATCACTGGCGACGATGAAGTCATCGCCAAGGTGAACCTGTCTACCCCGGTGAACCCCGGCTCAGGGAGCGTAAACCTTTCTGGTTCTACGACGCTTACTCAAGGTGGCAGTCGGCTGTTTCTCGCTTACAAGGCGGGAACCTCGATGGATCCAACCAGTGGCTCAGTTGCTTTGGACGGCAGCTGTGGATCAGATTCGGGCAGTGGCTCGGGATCGGGCGAAAAGCGCACGCTGACCACGATCGATGGCAACTTCACCGGCTTTAACAAGGAAGCTATGGGAATTCTGTCTGAGACGAACGACACGATGAACGCCCTGACCACTTTCATGGGTAACTCCCAAGCCTTCTTGGACGAGTATGAATCTTTCGTCAATCGCGGGCGCGGTAAGAACGGATCTTCTAGCGGAAGCGACTCCGGAACTAGCTCCACCTCCGGAACGAGCTCCAACTCCAACTCCGGTTCTGGTGGCGGATCGGCCTCTGGTGGAGCATCGCTTGGATCCGGAAACAGTGGTGCGCGAAACGGCGGAACAGGCGGCGGGTCGGCCTCCAGCGGAGGCGGAACAACCCGTGGCGGTGTCGCTGCAGGCGGAGCAGCTGGTGGCGGTGGAGATCTGCACTGCGCGTCGGTCAAGGCAGTCGAAAGCGCCAAGGCATCGTGGGCTCTGAAAGAATCCTTCCAGTCGTACATCACCGGCTCTATCGCTAAGGGCAAGTGGGATTTGAGCGGGGTCGGATACAGCGGTGGCAAGTATCAGTTCACCGGCAACGGTGGCAACGTCGATACATCTTCGCAGCAGGGAACGATTTCCTATGGTGGCGCGATGCAATTCACCGGTCACAACGGAATTCTCGACCTGAACATTGCTAATCCGGAGATCCAGTTCAACGGTGGAACAGGAAGGCTTGTTGCCGATGTTCGTTCTTCAAACATGGAAGGCGAGAAACGAGACTTCGGGCGCACAGTGCTGGGAGACCTGAGCTTTAGTTCCCTTGATGTCTCGGAAAACTCAGTAAGCGGAGAGGCGAGTGTATCGCTGACCCAGGATGGTTCCGTAGCTTTCGCTGAATTCTACGATCCGGGAACCCAGCTAGCGCCGATATCTTTCAGCGCCCAGCTAGGTGGCCAGGGTGACTGCGACGCAGTGGGCGGTACTTCAGCATCTGGATCGAATGCGGGTGGATCGGGCGGTGGTTCTTCTGCCGCGCACAATGCTGCCGCCGCGAAGCTCGCCGGCAATAAGGACGGTTTCGGCAATGGCGTCGACGGCGATTCTTCATCGGCTGGGTACGAAAACGGATCGAGCAAATTCAAGGTTAAGCCTGTTGCGGCTGAGGGCCAGGATGAGAATCCGACTTCTTACCTTCTCGGATTGATCGTAGGAGTCATCGTCGCAGGTGGAAGCATCGGTCGACTGGTTGTAAGTAATCCGTCTTAATCCGCCTACTAGGTGGCAAAACACTGTTCAGTTAGAAAGCACGTTTTAATGTCCATTGTTCCTAATCGAACTGTGCGGTTAGCGTTCCGCACCTGTGTGTTGTTTATCTGCACGGCCAGCCTCGCTGCGTGTGGCGTTAAGGGCGCCTATGAATCCGAAGCTGATGCTGCTCTGCGAAACGACATCAAGAATGCCGCTGATCTGCAGGACCCCCGTAGCTTTGAGGGAGTTTCGGAGGTCAAGGACTTCACGGATGTGGAGCCTGTGACCAAGAATCCATCCCCGAAGCTGCCGGTGGAGCTGACCGACGCAGACGGCCACGATGTCAAAGTTAATAAGCTAGATCGGATTCTGGCTCTAGACCTGTATGGCACTTACACTAAAACCCTTACTGGCCTGGGGCTTGCCGACCGGATTGTAGGCCGCACGGTCTCTTCTACTGAAAACATCTTGGCCGACAGGCCAGTGGTCACTCAGGGTGGGCACAACATCAACGTGGAAGCCGTGTTGTCGTTGGAGCCGGATATCGTCATCGTGGACCACTCCATCGGTCCACGGGACGCTATCGATCAGATTCGTCAGGCGGGCGTGACCACCGTGGTCATGGAACCGACCCGCACGATCGATTCGGTGGCCGAGGACATCACCACGCTCGGTGCTGTCGTGGGGCTCCCGGAGGATGCGGAAAAGCTTGCAGATCGCACAGTCGAGGAAATAGATCTGGATAAAGAGACCATCAAGAAGATGGTGCCCTCTACACCGATGCGGGTGGCATTCCTTTATGCTCGTGGAAATGGTGGAGTGTTCTTTATTATGGGCGAAGGGACCGGAGCCAAAGACCTGATCGAGGGCGTTGGTGCGGTTGACGTGGGGACGGAGAACAACCTTTCCTACATCGAACCAGCCAATGCGGAGTCGCTAGCTAGGTTAAACCCAGATGCGTTCATCATGATGACCGGCGGGTTGGAATCCACCGGAGGGATCGAAGGTCTGCTCAAACGCCCCGGCATAGCCCAAACCACAGCAGGGCAGAAGCGGCGCGTAATCACGATTCCAGATGGTCAATCGCTGGCGTTCGGTCCTATGACTGGGCAAACACTTTTGCGGACAGCGAAGGCGTTATATGACCCACACGGTTAACACGAACGAGTTTCTCCGGGCGCGAACGCGCCGACGGGTAGGGATTTTCGGTGCACTTGTGGTGCTAATGCTTGTTGCTGCGGTGCTATCGATCGTGCTTGGACAGTACTACGTGCCACTGCAGGATTTAGGTTCAATCTTGCTGGGGAAAGACCATCATTCAGGTCTGGCCTCCAGCGTAGTGTGGGATATTCGCTTGCCGCGCATCCTGCTGGGGTTCCTAGTCGGTGCATGCTTGGGTGTGGCTGGAACATTGATGCAGGCGGTGTTTGCCAACCCACTGGCCGAGCCATCGATTATCGGCGTGACCTCGGGAGCCGGGGTTGGTGCGGCGTTGGCAATCGTCTTTAACCTTGCTTTCTTCGGCACGTTCACCGTTCCATTCTTCGCCTTTCTTTCCGCATTGGTTGCCGCTGGCCTGATTTACCAGCTAGCTCGAAGCCAAGGCCGAGTTGTGGTTATCAATCTGGTTCTCACAGGTATCGCGGTTAATGCCGTGTGTGGAGCAATTATCTCCTTCATGGTCTATTTGGCTCCGACCGCCAGTCGGGAAGAGATCATCTTTTGGCAGATGGGATCCCTAAATGGTGCCCAGTGGAAGCACGTTTGGGTGGTTTTGCCGATCACGATGGTTGGAATTGCCGTAGCCCTACGGATGGGTGGGGCACTAGACGTACTTGCTTTGGGTGAGAAAGCCGCTGGTCACACAGGGATCAATGTAAGTCAATTGCGAGTGATTGCGATCATCGCTGCGACCGTACTCACTGCAGGCGCAGTTGCCTTTGCCGGGCTCATCGGCTTCGTAGGGCTGATTATCCCGCACCTGTTGCGAACGGTCATGGGGCCGGAGAATTATCTCCTCATCCCTGCTTCTGCGCTTGGCGGGGCGGTCTTGATTGGTCTGGCCGATGTGGCTGCCCGCACATTGATTGAATTCGCAGATTTGCCTATTGGCATCTTCACTGCCCTTGTCGGCGGCCCGACTTTCTTCGTTCTGCTGCGCCGAATGATGCGAAAGGGGATTCATGCATGAGTGCTCACTGTAGCGATGCGACTACAAACAGTATGGCTATCGGCGATAGGGCCATTGAGGTATCTGGCCTTACCGTCGACGTTGGCGCCAAGCGGTTGCTCAGTGACATTAGTTTTGTCGCTCGTGCCGGCGAGGTCACAGGGCTCATTGGGCCGAATGGTGCTGGTAAGTCGACGCTGCTTGCCGCGCTGTCTGGGGATATTAAACCTACTCAGGGTGTGGTTTCCGTCGCCGGATTAGACCCCTCTCGGGCTGATGCAAGGACGATGGCGCGGCGCCGTGCGGTGTTGCTTCAGGATGTCCAAGTCGCGTTTGAGTTTCTTGTTCGAGATGTTGTGGCGATGGGACGGCGACCGTGGCGAGGGACAGTCGATAGCAGTGTGGATGAGCTCATTGTTGACGCTGCTCTGGACGCCACCGGTTCCACTACGTTGGCAGTTCGTGACATCGTCACTCTTTCCGGTGGCGAACGTGCTCGGGTTGCATTGTCCCGGGTATTGGCCCAGCAAACACCGGTGGTGTTGTTAGACGAGCCGACCGCGGCGATGGATATCCGTCATCAGGAACAAGTCTTGAGCTTGATGCAGCAGATCGCTCACAGAGTTGGAACTGCGGTGGTGATTGTGTTGCATGACCTCGATGCAGCTGCGGCGTATTGCGATCACATCGTCTGTCTATCCAATGGGCGAATTGCCGCCGATGGATCGGTTGATTCGGTCTATACCGACGAGATCCTCTCCAGCGTTTATGACTGGCCCATCGAAGTTGTCCGCAGTGCGGATAATGACATCTCTGTCCGTCCGCGGCGAAGGGATCCGCCTGCTGCAGTAGCTCAACTGCTTTCCGCATATCAATCCACCCTCCCATTCACTAGGGCTAAGTCCCTAGGATCCATTCATCAGGAGTAATTCTCATGTCTATTAAGTCAACTCGAAATGCCATGCTCGGCACTGTGATGTCCTTCGCCCTGGGCACTGCTGCACTTTCCGTACCCGTTGCATCGGCACAGGAGGGCGCATCTCAGGCTAAACCTGAATGCAAAACTGTTATCACTGGCGGTACCTTCAACTGGGGATTGAAGGAGAGCTTCCGCAGCTACATCCTGGGGAGAATCGCTCAGGGAAGCTGGGAAACGAAGGGTGAGGTTAAGGAATCTGATCCTGCCAACAAGAAGTCCAAGGACTTCCAATTCCAATTCCAGGTAGACCCAAGTGTATCTAGCATTGAGGTCGATTCCGAGGGCAACGTAACCAAGGCAGAGATCGGCACCAAGCCGTCCGATGTCGTTTTTGAAGGCCATCATGGTGCTTTGTACTCGAACTTCAAGTCCCCTTACATCACGGCCGAGGGGGCTAGTATTCAGGGCGGCGCCAGCTACGAGGGATACTACGTGCCTGGCAAGCACATGACTGAGTATACGCCTGAGGACCGTATCGAAGAGAACAAGGTTTCCGGCAGGGACGTGTTCTCGAAGGGGCACGGAAACTGGAAGGTTGACGGGGACACTGTCACGCTTGATGCAAGCAGCATGACCTACGTTCCTAAGCCAGGAACGGATGGGGACAAGAACATTGTGGAGGGTGTAGACGTCCTATTCATGGGCATTTACTCGGCGGACTACAAGCCAGAGCTGGATGACATCAATGTTTCTCTGACCACCGAGAAGAAATGTGCAACGCCAGGGGAGCCGAATCCGGATGATGAAGGTGGTTCCGGCCCGGACAACCCGAGCAACCCAGACAACCCGAGCAACCCAGACAACCCGGACAACCCGAGCAACCCGAGCAACCCAGACAACCCGAGCAACCCAGACAACCCGGACAACCCCAGCAACCCGGACAACCCGGACAACCCAGACAACCCGGATGACCAGGGGCAAGGCCAAGGTTCGCTGGGCAAGTTCGGAAAGGTGTGGAACTACATTCTTGGCACGGTCGGAATCCTAGGCATGCTGGCGATCATTGGCCACGCGATCAACGTGTCTGGCGCTCTCGATGGCATTCACAAGAAGATTGATGAATTCCTACGCCACCACAACTTGCGCTAATAACGAGTTCCCTTTTCTCGTTCAGCGACAAATTCCAGATTCCACGCGGATCTTGAAACTCTTTCGAAAGGAATAACGTGATGGCTTCGACCTCCACACTTTCAAACACAAGCTTTAACACAGCCGAGCCGATCTCTCAGGCACTGCGCAATGCCACTGCGGAGGCGCACGGGCGCGCAGAAGGCTCTGAGTTCATGAGCACCCTTTTCAAAGGCGAGCTTGACGCTCAAGCGGTGTATGCGCTTTCGGGACAACTCTGGTTTGTCTACAGCGCTCTGGAGAACGCTGTAGACAGAGTCTCCGGCACTCCCATCGGGTCGGTTATTGCAGATCCGCGCCTGCAACGTCGCGCTGCGTTGGACCACGATCTGACGTATTGCCTCGGCTCCGATTGGCGCAAACAACTTGAACTACTGCCCGCCACCCGGCGGTATGTAGATCGACTCGACTCTTTCGGGGAACAAGACGTTGTACGAGTGATCGCTCACCACTATGTCCGCTACCTCGGGGATATTTCCGGCGGTCAGGTTATCGCTGCGCGTGTAGCAGACCTCTACAATGTCGATCCCGAGGCATTGAAGTTCTATGACTTCTCCGCTATTGGCAAGATCCCTCCGTACCGAACCAACTACCGTCAGCGCCTCGATAGCCTGCCACTCACAACGCAGCAGCGTTCCACATTGATTGAGGAAGCCATCGATGCTTTTGGTATGAATTTTGCACTGTTCACAGATCTTTACGGAGTCTGCGCGTGAATCCACCTTTCTTGTCCAAGTCCACTTCCCGCCACTTCGTTGCCAGCGCCCTGGCCAGTTCCGTCGCGTTAAGCGGCATGGCGGTTCCTGTAGCACAGGCAGAGGAAGTGTCCGCCCCAGTGTTAGAAGCCGGTGCTTTTGCTTGGCCGATCAAAACCTCTTTCCTTAAGCATGTGCAGGGGCCGGTCGCTAGGGGGACTGTCATCGGTGATGGAGGTGCGGAGTTTAAGGGAAACCAGTTTGTGTTCCCGGTCAACACCCAAGAAACGAAGCTGGACCCGCAGGGTAATGGCACGATTGCCCTGGACGGCAGCGCACATGTGACCGCATACAAAGGTCTTGGTAAGAACGGCGGACCAGCTTTGGATGTCTCTTATTTCGACTTGAAATTGAATGTCACAGGTCAAACGGTATCGCTTATCGGGGACTACTCCCTGTCCGGTAACACGGCGAACGATCCTACGCAGCTAGACAAGCGCGGCGACGATGAAGTAATCGTGACCTTCCTCCTGGAAGCCCCGATTGATCCAGGTAAGGATTTCGTTGCCCAGAACCGTCCCACAACGGCCGGTATCGGATTGCAGAGATCTCTACTCCGCTACAATGAGGGCGAAAAGCTGGAGGGCGCGGACGTGGACCTGCTGCTGGACTATGACGATGGCAAGCAGGTAGAAAATGTAACCCCGCAGGAACTGCAGGGAAGCGCAAGTGGGTTCTCCGGTTCTTCTAGTGGCAGTTCCAAAAGCTCGCCCCTTGGCATCGCGGCCGGTGTGATCGCCGCCATTGCGGCAGTGATTGGGGTAGGGGCACTGGCCTCCGGACACGTGGATTGGCGCGGAGTTTTAAAGAACTTCGGCATCAACGTCTAGAGGTAAAGCACCACACCACCCCATCTGCGAAGAATTGTTGGTCGTTCCAGCTGCTGCCGACAGGATTGGCAGTGGAAGTAACAAAATCACAGCAGGTGGGGTGCTTTGGTGTCCACATACTCGTGAGCCTGGTTCCAGTTTTCCGTGCCGGGGAAGTAACATACACAAACGCACGTAGTCGACCAGGTAAGAGGGGCATTAACAGTGGCGGGCAACACCCAGCGCAGCGGAGGCGTGCGCAAGAAGAACAAGAAGGGCGCAACCAAGGGCTCCGGCGGTCAGGGGCGCCGCAGCCTGCGGGGCAAGGGGGCCACGCCGAAGGCGGAGGATCGCGTCTACCATGCTGCCTACAAGCGCAAGCAGGCCGCTAAGCGCCGGGCTTCCGGCGCGCATGACCGCTTCGCCAAGGACGAGAACCAGGTGGAGTTGGTGGTCGGCCGTAACCCGGTGATCGAGTGCCTGCACGCCAAGGTTCCTGCCACAGCACTGTACGTCGCGGAGGGCGCCAAGAACGACGAGCGTCTGGCCGAGGCCGTTCACACCTGCGCCGACCGTGGCATCTCCGTGCTGGAGGTTTCCCGTGCCGAGCTGGACCGTATGACCGGCAACGGAATGCACCAGGGCATCGGCCTGCAGATCCCGCCATTCCAGTACACGCAGGTCGAGGACCTGATCGAGCGGACCGCCTCCGCACCACAGCCCGGCCTAGTCGTCGCGCTGGATAACATCACTGACCCGCGTAACCTCGGTGCGGTCATCCGCTCCGTCGCTGCATTCGGGGGTCACGGTGTGATCATCCCGGAGCGCCGCAGCGCCTCCGTTACCGCCGTCGCTTGGCGCACCTCCGCGGGCACGGCCGCCCGCCTGCCGGTCGCGAAGGCTACCAACATGGTGCGCTCTCTGAAGCAGTTCCAGCAGGCTGGTTACCAGGTCGTGGGCCTGGATGCTGGTGGCGACCACACTCTCGACACCTACGACGGCACCACCCCGACCGTCATCGTCGTCGGCTCCGAGGGCAAGGGGCTGTCCCGCCTGGTGGCGGACACCTGCGACACGATCATGTCGATCCCGATGGCCAAGTGGGTCGAGTCCCTTAATGCGTCGGTCGCTGCGGGCGTGGTGCTCAGCGAGTTCGCCCGTCAGCGTCGCGCTGCTAAGTGACGCCCCCTCGGCTCCAGTAGCGCCCAAACTCAGCTCTAGCCGAGCATTTCCTCCTGCTTATCCCACTGGACCTGCGCCCACGCTTCCCGCAGCTCAGGTTGCGGGTCGTAGATGGTTTGCTCGCCGGTAGGGAAGTGGGCGTCAAAAACCTGGGTGGCGAAGCCCAAAGAATAGGGATCGAAACCTGGGTCGTGCGAGTGCACGAACTGCCTCCAACGCGACTGCATGGCGACGGTTGTGGCACGTAACTCGTCGCGACCGCCGAACAGCACGGCTATGCGCCCCTTGTCCTGGTCATAGCGTTGGAAAAGAATCGGTAGATCTAGGGCGTGCATCGCGCCCATACCGGTGTAGCGCAAAAACGGGGTGGTGGTGTCCAGGCGGTAGACCCACGCGCGGTCGCTCGGATGATTCTGGGCCAGGAACCAGGAAGGACCGGTAAACAACGCATCGCCGAAGAAGCGACCTTTCAGCTTGCGGGACTTCGGGCCGCCGTAATGCTGCTCCAGAATGTTGGTGGCGTGCGCCGCAGAGCCAGAAATCGCCTGTGCGAAGGTGCGAGTGCGCGTGTACTGCATAGAGTTACGCTTCGGCTCCAGGTGCATCATGTCGTACTCGTTGCGGTTAGAACCGATCAGCAGGGGCACATCCATCATCGCGCCGGGAGTTAGCGGGTGCTCCGGTAGTAGGTCGCCGTCGATCACCGGCGCAAACGGGCCGGCCTTGGAAATGGGATTGTCTGCGTGGAAGCGAACGATCTCATCCGAGAGGCGCCCCAAAATTGCGTGCTCGGCGGTTAGCAGATCTTCGGTGGCGGCCTGCAGTTCCTCATCGCTGAGCTCCGGAGGGGCCTGACGAACCGGGGTGCGCTGATCCAGTGGCATAGATTCCTCTGCTCGCATCCGGTGCAGCCAGCGGGCTGCGAAATCCGTCCAGTATTTCGCATTAGCGCGTGTGTGGACGATCATCGGGGCGGGGGATTGCGCGATAGCCGCGCTGAACAGGCCCTTGGCAGATGGGGTGGCTAATAGGGCAGTGACCATGGATCCACCACTGGATTCACCCATGATGGTCACACGGTCCGGATCACCACCGAAGGCGCGGGCATTGTCGTGGATCCAGCGCAGTGCTGTCAGCAGGTCGGAGTGGCCTGCGTTGCTATCCATGGTGTCCGGCGTGTGCGTGCCTTCGCCCAGCGCCAATTGGCCGAAGATGCCCACGCGGTAGTTCACGGCCACGTACACACAATCGATGGCCTGGGCAAAATACTCACCGGAAAGCAGAGGCTTGTTCGCCGAGCCGTGAATATTCGATCCGCCATGGAAGTAGACCACCACCGGGCGGTTGGCCTCCGGATCAATGGCAGGCGTGGGGGAGTTTGCGGGACGCGGAACCACCACATTGAGCCATAGGCAGTCCTCGGTGCCCTCCCAGTTACCTGCGGACTTGCGCGCCGGGCGGTATTGGGAGCAGGCGTCTCCGGAAGTTGCGGCGTTAAACACGCCCTCCCATGGGGTAATGGGCTCGGCGCGGCGGAAGCGGCGTTCGCCGATAGGCTTTTCGGCGTAAGGGATGCCACGGAAGGCGGTGACGCCGTTCTCCGCGTGGCCTTTGATTAGGCCGGTGGTTGTGCGGATGATCCAGGGGTTGGTGGGTTGTGAGTTAGATGCCGTCTCGTTAATCACAAGTGCTACTCTAACGAGCTACTCGTGCGGCGTCCCTCTTACGGGGGAGATGAATATATTTTTAGCGCTATTGGTGGGGTGAGGAGCGCGCGAGCTAGGCGTGGTGTACGTGGCCCGCGGTCTCGTTGCTGGTCTGTTTCGATACTGACTCGCCGGCAGTCGAATACTCCTGAGCTCGCACTGCATCCGCCTGTACGTGCCGGGAACGCATCCACGCAATAACACGGCATACTAGGTAAATCACAAAGCTCAAGGTGGTTACGAACACGGAAACCGGTAGCCCCGGCGCCAGCGATGCCACCAGCCCTCCGACCGCCGCGACAACGGAGAACGTACCCGACAGCACCACGGCCAGCACCGGATTGCTGGTCACCTTCACCGCCGCCGCACCCGGGGTAATCAGCAACGCAATCAGCAGAAGCGCGCCGACAATCTGCACTCCCTGGCTGGCCACCACGCCGATCAGCGCGGCGAACACCAGCGCCAACACGCGCACCTTCACACCCGAGGCAGCGGCCAGCACCGGATCCACCGTGGCGAACAAAAGCGGCCGCCAGAGTAGCGCCATCGTCACTACCACTAGAACAGTCAGCACCGCCAGGATGTTTAGCGAAGCCGAGCTCACGCCCACGATCTGCCCTGTCAACAGGCTAAACGCCGAGGACGACCTACCGGGGTAAAGATAAATAAACAGCACGGAAAGGCCCATGCCGAAGCTTAAGACCACCGCCACGATGGCGTCTTGTTCCTTTTGCCCCAGCGCCGTCAGCGCCACAGCGGCTAATACTGCGCCGATCAGCGCACCCCAGCTCACGCTAAAGCCGAACAGCAGCGCGGCCGCTGCACCCATCAGCGCCAACTCACCGGTGGAGTGTGCGGCGAAGCTCATTTTCCGCATCACGATCAGCGGTGCAATCGCGCCGGAGACGATACCCAGAAGCAGCGCTGCCAATAGTGCATGTTGTACGAAGTCCACCGAGAGCAACGCGAGGGTGTCATCCCACCAGTCGCCGGTCTGGAATTGGTTACTCATACGACCACCAGCTTTCCGTCCACATTCAACACCTGCACATCGGTTCGGTACAGCCGGGAGAGCGTCTCGCTATTCATTACTTCCTTTACCGTGCCGATGGTGTGCCCATGCGGGGCGAGGTAAAGCACGCGATCGGTCACATTAAGGATCGGGTTGATGCCGTGGGTTACGAAAACGATCGCAGTGTTGTGCTCGCGCCGCCTGCGGTCGAGCAGCTCCACGGTCTGTTTTTGCGCCCGCAGATCCAGCGAGAGCAGCGGTTCATCGCACAGTAATAGCTCCGGATCCTGAGCCATCGCCTGCGCCTGGCGAATCAGTTGTTGCTGGCCACCGGAAAGTTCACCTACGCGGCGCTTGGCCAGGCCAGTCGCGCCTACCTCTTCTAGCGCCGCGTCTATTTGGGCTTTCTTCGGGCGCCTATTTTTTATGACGCCCGCTGCAAGAGCCAACCCAACGAGATCCCGCGCGCGTAGCGGAATGGATGGGTCAAACATCCTTTGTTGGGGGATATAGCCCAGCTTGTCCGTTACTTTAAGACTGCCTCGACTGAGTTTGCGGGTGCCGAGGGCAGCGTTCAGGAGAGTGGATTTTCCCACCCCGTTCGGCCCCAAAATAGCCAAAAACTCCCCTGGCTCAACCTCGAGGTCGAGGTCACGCCAGAGGGGTTCAACTGCCGCATTGCGGAGAGCAAGAACCATTACTTGGTTGCGTCCTCCAGCTGCTTGATGAGGGAGTCTGCGTACTCAAAGTAGTCCTGACCCTCATCGGGAGTTTCGTTGACATTTACGACCTTGATGCCTGCCTCCTTGGCGGCCTCGGTCAGTTGCGAGGCGGCCGAGGTTTCCGACTGCTCGTTAGTGATGAGGATGTCGGCCTTCTTGTCAGTGATGAGCTGGCGCGTAGCGGCCAGATCAGCTGCAGAGGGCTCGGACTCACTGTTCACGGCGTGGGTGAAACCTTCTGGGGTGACGTCCTTCAGATCGGAATCATCAATTAGCTCGGCAGCCACAGACTCGGTGAGGATCACGTTCTTTCCGCTGAGCTTCTCCACACGGGCCTTCAGCTCGTCGGTCTTCTTGGTGATGTCCTCGTCGGACTCCGGAATGTCGGAGTTCAATTTGTGCAGTTCGGTGGAGAGCTTCTTCTCGCACTCGGAGACCACATCCAGGTCGAACCAGACATGCGGGTTGGTCTCATCGTGGCTGTGCTCGTGGGCGTGCTCATCGCCGTGGTCATGCCCCTCGTGCTCGTCATGAGCGTCTTCGCCGTGCTCGTGGGCGTGCTCATCTGCACCGTGGTCTTCACCGTGGTGGTGATGCGCTGCAGCCAGTGGCTGTGCAGTCACAAGGGGAGTGTCTTCCTCCACGTTGTCGGTTAGCCAGTTGTCGTAGCCTGCACCATTGGCAACAACGATGTCCGCGTCTTTCACCTTGGCGATGTCGCGGGCAGTCGCTTCGTACTCGTGTGGATCATCATCCTTGCTGCTGAGGATGGTGGTTACCTCAACGTCATCGCGCCCTTCGGTGATGTCCTCCGCGATGCTGCCCCAGATAGAGGTGGAGGCGACCAGCTTGATTTTGTCCCCATCAGCTGCGGAATCTTCAGACCCGCCGGCACAGGCAGTTACGCCCAAAGCCAACGTTGCGATACTTAACACTGCTCCGAAATTGGCAACCATTTTCTTCATTCTCCCGAGATTAATGGGGATGAAAACGCTCGTCAACATAAAGATGGGTTGTTTGCAGGGCACCAAAGCGGGCACGGGGAAGTGGGCGTCAACCCCCGAACAAGAAGGCCCGGGGACTACCCTTAGAAGAATGAGCAGAGCAGTACGGCGCGGCACCCTGGCCTCCATCGCGGCAGAACTGGGCGTTTCGCGCACCACCGTCTCGAATGCCTACAACCGCCCGGATCAGCTCTCTCCCGAG
Organism: Corynebacterium sp. TUM25015; assembly: GCF_056393505.1. Lineage (NCBI taxonomy): Bacteria > Bacillati > Actinomycetota > Actinomycetes > Mycobacteriales > Corynebacteriaceae > Corynebacterium > Corynebacterium sp. TUM25015. The sequence goes on from NZ_CM150783.1 coordinate 1,025,029, forward strand.
CTCCGCGACAAGATTCTGCACGTGGCGGCGAAGGTTGGCTACCCGGGGCCAGACCCGATGGCGCGCTCGTTACGCACGCGACGCGCAGGTGCGATCGGAGTGCTGCTGACCGAGGAACTTCCCTATGCCTTCGAAGATCAGGCATCGCTAGAGTTCGTCTCCGGTGTATCGGTGAGCTGCGGAGCAATGGATGCCTCCATGTTGTTGATCCCCGCGGGTGTGGACGATAACCCCAGCGCTGATCGGCCTGCACAGCTGGTAAACCAGGCCAGCGTGGATGGCTTCATTGTCTACTCCGTGGCTGATGACGACCCTTATCTGGCCTCCGTACGAAACCGTGGACTACCGACCGTGGTGTGTGACCAGCCCGCCGGCGCGGGAGACCCCTTCGTGGGAATTGACGACCGCGAGGCCATCAAGCCCGCCATTCGCGCTCTTGTGGAGGCCGGGCATACCCGCATCGGCGTGCTATGTATCCGTTTGGATCGCGTGCCAAACAACGGGCCGGTTCCCACAGAACGCATTGAGGGGGCGCACATGCATGTGCAGCGCTCTCGCCTGCTTGGCATTCTGGACGTGCTCCGCGAGGCGGGGATCTCCGAGCCACCTATCGTCGAGCGGCATATCAACAACCCTCAGACTGCCTACGAAGCTGCCGAGGAGCTGCTCGCAGCCAACCCGGAGCTCACTGCGGTGGCGTGCACCACGGACTCACAAGCCCTCGGAGTGCTGCGCTACGCAGAAAAGCAGCGCATCGACGTACCCGGCCAGCTTTCCGTGACAGGGTTTGACGGTATTCCTGAAGCTATTGACGCCCACATCACCACCGTCCGCCAACCCAGTAAAGATAAGGGATTGGAGAGCGGAAATATGCTTGCCGGACTCATCGAAAAGAGGCTGAACAACACATCGGCCAAGGCCAGCCGCAGAGTGGAAACGCCGACCGTGCTGCTGGAAACAGAGCTAATCCTCGGAACGTCCGTGGCGCCGCCGCAATAGTTCCTCGAGGAAATCCCGGACGTCCTCCGGGGTGTCCAGGCGGCGAGTAGCGGAGGTTTCACCGCCGCCGACGCGAATGCCCACATCCGCAGGCGGGGCGGACTGTGCTGAGGGCTGAGCGGTGGCGGGAGAGTAGTACAACGTGGAAAGCACAGTCTCATCCGTCGTATCATCCCCGGCAAAAAGCACCCGCAGGTTGCGGCCATTCCGGGCCGCGTAGGCGCCGCGGAAGCCCTCGATGTACGAGCCCTTGGTGGTCTTGTCTACCGCGACTTCCAAAATGTCTTTACCCCACGTCACCTGGGAAAGATCGCTGGTGGCCGCGAAGTCCGCCAGCCGTTGGTTGAGCCACCCGGCCAGCTCCTTATCCGGCACCAGTCGGGTATGCAATCCAACTGCCAGAGGCTTGACCTCAACCCAGGCTCCCTCATGCTCGGTCGCGATCGCTTCTGCGTGGTCGCGCAGCTCTCCCAGCCAAGTCGCCTGCTCCGCGCTCAAAGGCGCAGCCCCGCCGTCGGCAGGCTCCGCGCCATGGCTGCCCACAAGGTGTACCGGACCTTCCACTGGCAGCATCGTTGCGGCCGTCAGCAACTCCAGATTGCGCCCAGAAATCACCATTGCCTCGGTATGCGGAAGCTGTGCCAGCCCCACTAGTGCCTCCATCGCGCCGGGGACAGCGTGCACTCCCTCGGGCTCGTCCGAGAAGTGAGCCAGGGTGCCGTCGAAATCCATCGCTACCAGTAGGTCTGGGGTGGCGGCGAGCTCGGAGATGTCGGCGTCAGAAAGTAAAGGTAGAAACGATCCATCCATGGCACTAGCCGTCCTTCGGGCCGCTGAGGAACTCGACCGCAGGAATAGACTCCCAATCCTGCTTGTCCTCTGGGGCGGGCTGCTTGAGTTTCAGGGAGTTCTCGGAGGGGCGGGTGTAGGTGAGATCCTGGTCGTTGAGGACTGCCTTCAGACGGTCGGCCGTATCCTCATCGCCGGGGAGACACTGGGCTCCGTCGATGGGGGAAGAGGAGAACTCGCTAATCCGCATGCCACCTTCCTTCCACTCCACGTGACCGGAAAGGTGCACGCAGCCGCTCGCACCGGTCAGCGAATCCTCACCGAAAACCAGGAAGCTGCGGCCTTGCTGGGCATCCGGCAGCAGGCCCCCACGCGCATCCGTATCGTAGATAGCCGAGACCTGCCATTGGGAGTTGCCCAGCGGTGCCCCCGAATCGGAGCAGGCGGCAAGGCCGGTCAGTCCGGTTGCGCTGAGCCCTAAAACCAAGAGGGCGGTGGTGCGACTCCTGCGCATCACTCCACCTCCCGCAGTTGCTGCAGGAATGCATCGGCCCAGCGGTTGACATCGTGCTCCTGTAGGTGAGACCACATTTCGCGCATCCGGCGGATTTTATCCTTCGGCTCATCCTCGATGGCCCGTTGTAGTGCGTCTGCGATGGACTCAACGTCATGCGGATTACACAGGTAGGCCTGCACCAACTGCGTGGCCGCGCCTGCGAACTCCGAGAGCACCAGCGCCCCCGAACCATCCGAGTGGCAGGCTACGTATTCCTTGGCCACCAGATTCATGCCATCCTTTAGCGGAGTAATGAGCATGACATCCGCGGCGGAGTACAACGCGACGATCTGTTCGAAGGGCAAACCGGAGTGCATGTAGTGGATCAGGGAACGCCCCAGGCTGCCGTGGTTGCCATTGATGCGGGAGACAATGGCCTCGACCTGCTGGCGAGTGCGCTGATAATCGTCTAGTCGCTCGCGAGACGGGGTGGCGACCTGCACCATCGCTATATCCTCCGGCGCCAAACGCCCAGAATCCAGTAGGAACTCTATGGCCTCCAGTCGGTGCTGGATGCCTTTGGTGTAGTCCAATCGATCCACGCCCGCGATCAGCACCTTCGGGTTACCCAGGCGGGCACGTAGATCACTGGCTTGTGCCAACACATCAGGCTGGTTGGCTTGGGCATTTACCTTGGCGGTGTCGATGGAAATCGGGAAAACTCCCACCTTCACCACACGCCCTGTGTCCAGAGTCACACTGCCCACCACCTGTGCCTCTTCGGGTAAGCGAGCCCCGCGCAGGAAATTAGCAGACTCAGAATCATCCACGATCTGCACCGAGTAATTCATCGCCCGCAGCGCCACCATAAAGTTCCGGGCAGAATCCTGCGTGTGGAACCCCACCACGTCCGCGCCCAGGGTGCCCTCTAGCACCTGGCGGCGCCATGGCAGCTGGCGGAACAACTCTGGGGCGGGGAAGGGGATATGCAGGAAAAAGCCGATGCAGACATCGTCGCGCATCTCGCGCAGCTGGCCGGGAACTAGGTGCAGTTGGTAGTCCTGCACCCACACCGTTGCATTCTTTGCGGCCTTATCCGCCGCAGCCTGGGAAAATCTTTGATTCACCTGCTGATAGCGCTCCCACCAGTCTTTATCGTAGGTGGGGTGCACGATCAGGTCGTGATAAAGGGGCCACAGGGTGGCGTTGGAAAAGCCCTCGTAAAACTGGGAAAAATCATCCGCGTCGAGGTTCACGGGAATCATATGGATCCCAGCTTCCTCTGGCGACGGCATGTCCTCTAAGCGAACCTCATCGGTTGCTCCTGGCCAGCCGATCCACGCCCCACGGTTGGATTCCAGAACCGGCTTGAGAGCGGTGACCAGCCCGCCCGGTGAGGGCACCCATGTGACCTCACCGGTGGAGTCGTTGACGTTGCGATCGACGGGAAGGCGATTAGCAACAACCAAAAAATCGGATTGCATGGCGGTCACTCCGTATCAGCAAGGGGGGCGTTAACAAACGGCGACCTACTCGCTGGCCTTGGTTGCCTTCTTCGCCGTTTTCTTGGTGGACTTCTTGGCGGTCTTCTTCGCCGACTTCTTGGTGGTCTTGCGGGTGGACTTCTTGGCCTCCTGCTCCGCTTCTTCCAGTTCAGCCACCACGCGGCGGTGGATTAGCCCCTCCGGCTCCACGCCCAGCATGCACATCAAGGTCGCTGCATCGAGGAAGTCCTCGGAGTAGGTCGCGACGATGCGCTGCGCAGCCTGAGCCGTTTCTGCTTCCACCGCATGCAGGGATTCATTGTTAGCGGAACGGTTGTCGGTGACCTTCGGAGGCACGAGCCTGACCCCATTTCTACACAGTCGACGTACGGAACTTAAGTCTCAACTTTAAATATTTTACGCGATTTACTGATCGCTCGTTCCTGTCGGGTGGTCTTGTTGTTTCTCGAGTTCGCCTTCTGACGCCCGCATTTCACTATCCAACTGCCACATACTCTTTGACGTGCTCCTTCGGCGCCGGCGCCAGTGCAGCGGCTGGCGGACGCGTCCATCTGTGCCCATCCGTGGCTTCTGCTGGGGTGCTCGGCGCGAACCCACGTTGGGGCGTCGGAACTGCTGGTAGCGATGTAGGATCCGCGGGCGGCGAATACGGCGGGCGATCCACTCGCCGAGCACCACACCAGCAGCCAGTGCAGTGGCGGTAGTCAGCGCGAAACCGAGGTTAGACATACCGACTACGAATTGGTCGTTGAGCACCGAACTCATTCCACGGTACAACGCCAAACCGGGAAGGAAAGGCGTGATGCCAGCGGCCGCGGTGATCTGCGGAGGAATCATATAGCGACGGGAGAGCAGACCACCGGCCAGGCCGACAACCAGCGCGGCCAAGGCAATGCCGAAGGTGCCAGGCCAATCCAATAAAGTCGTCACGCTGAACAGGGCGAGTGAAGCGATCAACGCTGTCAGACTTGCAACTACCGTGGCGCGGCGCTCACAGAAGCACGCACTGCAGAAGAATCCCGTGGCGACAGCACCGGAGATGATCTGAATTGTCACAGACCCCAGCACGCCCGATGTATGCGTCGTGTCCAGCGGCGGCAGGGTAATGCCCATAACGGCCATCATCTGAATACCAGCTGCAATGCCGGTGATGATGCCGCCGGTTTGAAGCAAAGTTTCGTAGAAGCGTGCGGCCGACGTGACCGGGGCACCAGTGATTCCATCCTGTAGCGCCTGAACCAGCGTCAAACCTGCGAGTAGCGCGACGATCGAGGAACCGATGATCAATGAAGGTGGCAAGTAAAAATCGATTCGATCCGCAATCGAGTAGGTGACGGCTGCGGGAATTACGGCGGCGAAACCACCCAGCACGTTTTGGAAGAACAACGGCAAGGACTTCGAAGCCAACCAGGCATTCGCAAACATCGTGAAGATCGTTGTGATACCTGCGACGATCGCCACGGCCCAACCACCGCCGAGCAGCAACGCGACGGCAGCCGCGAACCCGCCCCAGCTCGCCAGTGCATAACGGTTCCTATACGGCAGCAGGGAAGTCTCAATGTCGAAGAGAATCTTCTGTGCCATTTCCAACGGGGTGGCTCCCGCAACGATCGAGCGGATTAGGCGATCGACCTCCGTGATACGGGAGAAATCTGTAGACAGCTGCCGCACAACGCGAAACATGTTTGTCGGGGGAGTGTTCTCGTTGAAACGCGAGTAGATGTAGATCGTGTTCAACGTGATGTCGACGTGGGTGTTGTTCAGGCCGTAGGCGCTCATGATGCTTCGGATCTGCGCCTTCGCATCTGAGTTGCTGCTGCCTGCGGTGAGGAGTTGATCGCCGATTCGGGCGGCGAGATCCATTACCGCATGAGTCTTTACCGGGTCGGAAAGATCCACCGGCGCCAGTGGTGACGGTGGCGGAGCTAGGCGGATAGCATCGATGGTCGCTCTGTTGCCAGAAAAAAGCAGGTCAGAGCTCTTCTTTAACGCCCTCGACATGAAACTAGACACCCTCATACCGTACATGGGGGCGAAAGAGTTTTCACAGGCGCACATTTGCCCAGCTCAACGGTGAAATGCCGGGACCGTTTTAATGTTCTCGCGGATCGCTTGCTAGGCTGGGAAAGTCCATCATCTGCAAGGGGCGTTGTTTCTTGCGGACTTCGAAGATGGATTGTTGCTGGAGTGGCGCAATCGGTAGCGCAACGGTCTTGTAAACCGTAGGTTGCGAGTTCAAGTCTCGTCTCCAGCTCATCTGGATCCGGTGTGGCCTAAAGCGCCACTCCGTTGCCAGAAACGCCGGCGTAGTTTAGTGGTAGAACATCAGCTTCCCAAGCTGAGAGTGCGAGTTCGATTCTCGTCGCCGGCTCCAAATTCAGGGGTACTCTTTTGGTGTGACTAACAATCAACACTCACCACAAAGAATCGCAGATTTACTGTCTGTAGAGGAAGCTCAAAAGCTAAACCTTTGGCTTCGCAATGAGCTTATATCTGGAACATCAAGTCTCGCCCGGCTTGCAAACGATCTTGTTAATCCCCAAGTAGAACTGTACTTTCCTGACGATTGGGAGCAGCGATTAAAGCAACTGCCAGTCCGGGAAGAAGGTGTTCATGGGAAAGAAAAGACGACACTTTATGACTTCGCCAATGAATACCTGGCTGATATAGCTCAGCAGTTGAATGCTGAAATGGAAGCATGGGCTCTCGCGACTACCGATTTTGACCGACTGTACTGTTCCATCCTGGAAATGCGAGCCAAAAGGGTAGAAGTCTTGGTTTTTGATGACTGGGGATCGAGCGAAAGTGATGGCGATGAGCTCGGCGAAGCGCTGATCCCCTTCGAAATGGCAGACGGGATTGATTTTCAGGAAGTAAGCATCGATTTCTATGTCCGGTCGATGACGGAGCAGGTGGAAGAGGCGGCGCAAGTCATTATCGATTCGCTGAAGTGCAACGGTTTGCATCCCGTATGGGATAGCACTGCAAAGGGGCTCACTACGGGGCCTATTTCTGTTCGAATGGTCTGGCAGCCGCACAGCATCCTAGAGGAAGGATGGGACGATCTCTTTGAAACCCCGGAGGAATACCTAGCCAGCCTTGCTGTGCCACCAAGCGAATCCTAGTAGCACCGGTGCAACCCGGGCTCGGAGTCTACCCCGGCACCTTTTCTAGTCGAAGGTGTACAGCATGACGTGCGCGTGCTCGGCCTCGTCCACGCCCTTGTCGACATAACCGATCTTCTCGTACACGTGCTTCGCCCGGTCGTTGCCAAACACCACGCAAAGGCTTACTCCCGGCTTGCCGTCTGCCTTTGCTTGGTCAAGTACAGCTTGCATTAGCTTTGTACCCAACCCCTTGCCTGTGTTGCCAGGCGCCATGGCGATTGCTACCTCTGGATATTCCTCGGAGACAAACCCGTAACCATGATGCTCTTTTGAAGAGTCAAGCAACCACGCAGCGCCGATGGCCTCGCCGTTTTCTTCGACGATGACGCCACCTTGTCCCTCAGTCCAGCCATCCACATAAAAGACAGTGTCCTCGTCGAACGTCTCCGAAAATCCCCGCTCCGGGTCACCCCAGGTATCCGTTTCCTCGTTCATTTTGTGGATGAATGGACGGTCGGCTTCGACCGCTCGACGAAACGTGAACTCAATGGGGGAATCAGCGTGAGAAGTCATATATCTCAGCGTAGCGAAACAAACCCCCAGGGCGAAGCGTGGTGCTCGCGCTGGGGGTGGGAGTATGCGCCGGCGACGGCCAGGAGCCGGCAGGGGATCTTAGTAAATGTAGATCCGGTCGCCGACGTTCAGAGCGTTGAAGAAGTTCTGAGCGTGAGGGGCGGCCAGGTGGATGCAGCCGTGAGACATCACGTTCGGGGAGCCCTGGTGGAAGGCGTGGCCGTTGTTAGTGAAGTACACGGAGTATGGCATCGGGGCGTTGCCGTAGGTGCGGGAAACCTCGTTCTTCACCTTGCGGGTGATAACGTGCCAGCCCTTCGGGGTCTCGTAGCCACGCTTGCCGGTGGAAACCTTCACCGGGCCGTAGCTGGTCTTGCCGCCACGCTGCAGCCATGCAGTTTGATCGCGCAGGCTTACGCAGCCACGGGCGTTAGCCGGGCACGGGCTCTTGCGCGGAGCCGGGGCGGGGCGGTGCTTCGGGGCAGGAGCCGGACGTGGCGCTGGCTTGTTGGCGCGCTCGCGAGCAGCCAGGGCGCCAGGGGCGAGGAAGTTTGCAGCGTCGTCAGCTGCGCGATTGATCTGGCCACGGACAGGTGCCGGCAGTCCACGGGTTCCGTTGTGGACGTTGTCGCGTGCACCTAGAACGATGTTGTTGATGTCTTGCTGGGAGGAACCGAGGGGAGCAGCGGACGCAGCGCCGGTGCCCAGGGTTGCTGCCATCATGGTTGCAGCACCGACAGCAGCGATGCGGCGGCGGAGAGAGTGAGAGGTAGATTTCGTCATAGGCACAGCTTAATGGGTCTAACTCTTAAAAGGCGTACTGAATGAGGATTTCTTTAGGAATTATGGACTGCAAGAGGTAGCTAAACCTCTACATTGTTCACAGCTGACATCCAGCTATCATGCAGACAGACGCTAATTCTCTGCAGCACAATGAGGTGCATGACCATGCCAAACAATCAGCCGGTGAAGGTACTCGTTGTCGATGACGAGGCCAATATTTCTGATCTCCTCAAAGTGAGCCTGAAGTTTCAAGGTTTCGACGTTGAAACGGCCGACAACGGCCAGGACGCACTGGCACTGGCGAATACTTACAAGCCGGATGCATTCATCCTGGACGTGATGATGCCCAGCATGGATGGATTTACTCTGCTAAACAAGCTCCGCGACGCCGGTCACGAAGCTCCGGTGCTCTTCCTTACAGCCAAGGATGGAGTGGAAGATCGTATCCACGGCCTCACAATCGGTGCAGATGATTATGTGACCAAGCCTTTTAGCCTCGAAGAAGTGATTACCCGGCTGCGGGTGATCCTGCGCCGAGTCTCTCCGGACGATGAGCGGGAATCCAGTCTCATTACCTACGAGGACATCACCCTCAATGACGACATGCATGAGGTCACCAAAGCTGGTGAGGTCGTCGATCTTTCCCCGACTGAATTCAAACTCTTGCGCTACCTGATGATCAACGCCGAGGTTGTGCTGAGCAAGTCCAAGATCCTGGATCACGTGTGGAATTACGACTTCGGTGGGGACGGCAATGTTGTCGAATCCTATGTCTCCTACCTGCGTCGCAAAATTGATAAGGAAGAGCCCCACCTGATCCAGACAGTGCGTGGCGTGGGGTATGTGCTTCGCAAGCCGCGGTCTTAGTTTTTAGATTCTGCGCATTTCTATGTCGTCACCTGCAAATTCCTCTGCAAATTCTGCAGTCAACCCCGCTTCCCCTGCATCAGCCGTCCCGGTGCGTTCGGGGCATCCGGGGCATTTCCTTTCCCATTACCCGCTACGAATCTCATTGGTCGTGGTCATCGCCGTCTTGGTTGCGATGGGCTTAACGGTTTCTGGCGTATCTGTGACCACCACCCTGCAGCGCTTCCTGATCCAAAGAGTCGACGAGCAGCTGGATCAGGCCACGAATGGTTGGGCTCACAGATCGGGCCTGGTCGACGGAAACAGCGGTACGCAGAGCGAACAAAACAATAGCGATACTCAGAATGAACTAGAATCCGACGGGATCGCTGGTTCCTCAAGCGGACACTCCCTCGGCCTCGAAGGCTTCGGCGTGCTTAACCAGCAGCTTCCGAATCCCGTCACCGGAGTAACCCGACCGCCGAGCGACTTTTATGTCTTGGTAGTTGACGACAATATTTCCTACGAATACTTCAACTCTCCCGTGACAGCTCGCCCCGAAATTCGCGGGCTGGGCAAACCGACCATGCCTGTCACCGTCGGTTCCCGCGAGGATTCCGGTTCTCGTATCAGTTGGCGGGCCACTAGCTTCCGAAACGATGATGGGACGATCACTATCGTTGCATTGCCGCTGGAGGAAGAAGAGCACATTATTTCCCGCCTCGTCCTACTTCAGGTACTTATCGGCTTGACGGTGATCGCATTCGTCATTCTGGCGTCGATGTATCTGGTTCGTCGCGCGTTACGCCCGTTGAACGAGGTGGAACTGACGGCGTCAAAAATTTCGAACGGCGACCTCGGGCAGCGCGTCCCGAACTGGCGACCCAACACGGAGGTCGGACGGCTTGCGCAGGCTCTCAATAAAATGCTCGCACAGATTCAAGCGGCATTCGTGGCCATCGGCGCTTCGGAGAAGCAGGCGCGCAAATCTGAGGCATCGATGCGCCGTTTCATCGGCGACGCCTCGCATGAACTGCGCACCCCGCTGACGTCGGTGCGAGGCTACGCGGAGCTGTACCAATCCGGTGCTACTGATGACGCCCCCATGGTCATCGACCGCATTTCCGAAGAGGCTGGCCGCATGAGTCTACTGGTCGAGGATCTCCTGGCACTGGTCCGCATGGACGAGGGGCGCCCATTGGACAAAGCACGGGTGGACATGCTGGAACTAGTGCTGGAAACAGCAGAGTCAGCGCGTGCAGGTTTCTCGAACCGCATGGTACATGTGGTCAATGAAACGGGAGAGGTACCCCTGGTTATTGGCGACGTGAACCGGTTGCACCAGGTATTCGGCAATTTGGTTACCAATGCTCTGCGGCATGCCGGAGAGGATGCGGAAGTGACTCTGCGTCTGGATCAACGCGATGGCCGTGTGATCGTAGACGTGGAGGATAACGGGCAAGGCATCCCGGAGGAGGATCTGCCGCACCTATTTGAACGGTTCTACCGCCCGGACGTGTCACGCTCCCGTGCTTCGGGTGGTTCGGGTCTGGGGCTGTCGATCGTTAAGGGGCTGGTGGCTGCACATGGTGGAACAGTCTCCGTGGATAGCACAGTAGGCGAGGGCACACGGTTCCGCATCGAACTGCCTGAGGCTCCCGAGGCGGAATAGCGTTCGGGGAGAGTACGGGGGCTAAGCCTCCGTATCGTGTTCTTCTAGGCCGTCGAGTAATGCCAGGTGGACGATGTCCTGCACATCCGGATTAGTTGGTAATTCCTCATGCTTACATTTGGATACGCCGAGATCCTGTAAGAAGTAATTCGTGATGATGGCCTCGCCTGTATCGTTCGAATGGCCGTCTTCGAGGTGAAAATCTTCATGGTCGCTGGGGACCGTGGGCTGGCGGTCACCCAGGAAAGCGTTTTCGTGGGGTACGACGGTCGCGTCGTTCCGCGTGGCGTAGCAGGTGTATCGAATGTGATTGCGGGTCTCAGGGGACGCGGCAAGCGTCTCCATCAATGGCGAACCAATGACCTGTTGCATACCCGCTGCGCCGAAGATCCGCCGAATAGTGGCGGCTGCCACGCGCTGGCTCATGTCGGTTGTGAACATATTGCCGAGCATGCCCATGAGTGTGGTGCCCTGGTGTGGGGCGCCGAGAGTGATGAGGTGGTGGACATAGTCCTCACCACCGAGCTCATTGATCCAATAGCGTGCCAGCAATCCGCCTTGGGAATGCCCCACAATGTCCACAGCCTCCGCCCCCGTGGCGGCCAAAACCTGTTCAATATAGGCGCCAATGTCCTGGGCGGAAGTGGGAATGTCCTGGGTGCCATGCACACCGTAGTCCGGACTGAACACCACGAAGTCGTCCTCACGTAGGCGCAGAACCAGGTTCTGCCAGACATTTTTCGAACTGATGGTTCCGTGGATAAGGATCACAGGATAAGGGCGATCAATGGTGGGGCGTGCTTGCCAAAGGTCGTCGGCATAGCCGGGGGAGACCTGGCGGGCGCCAAGCGGCGGATCGGGGATGGCGCCGCGTAGCTGCGGTAGTTGAGGGCGGCTCATCCGTCCGGGAATATCCCAGAGGAAGCGGCCGGTACTGGAGATACCGCTGGCCATCCCGCTACCGAGACGGCTCAACCAGCTGCGATTGTCCGGCCCCTCACCAATGACATCACCGGCGTTGACAGGATCATAGTCGGCGTCACCGTCACCGTTGTTGTAACCGTCGTAACTGTCGAAACTGCCGGGGCTGGCGGCGGAACCACCATCCGCAGTTTCTTTCATTTCAGCTTCCACGGCTGCGCCCGCTGGGGGATCAACCTCGGCTAATTCCTCAAGGTCGAGTTCCGGGTCAACTTCCGAGCCAACCTTCGGGGTTGCGATGTCGTGAGCGTCGTCGGCTTTGCTGTCGTTTTCCACTGGTTATCCACCGCGATAAATCGTCGAGGGTGCTGGGGCGTGTAGCTGATGTATAGCTAGAGCTGGATTGGGTCTAAGCGGAAGGAACCTTCGCCTCGTCTACTCCCTGGGCAAGCAGCCCCTTGCGGATCTTGTCGGCGGACTCATCCATCTTTTCCGGATCAGTCTCATCCATCCGCATCACATTTTGCAGGCTATAGCCGGACATGTCAGAGGCCGGGAAAATGTGGATATGGGCATGTGGCACCTCGAAACCGGCAATGAGGTAGCCGGCCCGCGGGGCGTCAAAACCATCCACCACGGCCTTGCCCACCAGCTGGGCAATTTCGTTACAGTGCGCCCAGGTAGCCGCGTCCAAATCGGTCCATCGGTCGACCTCCTTAACCGGTACGACCAGCGTGTGGCCATAGGCCGCGGGCTCGATGGTCAAAAACGCTGCTGCTGTTTCGTCGCGGTAAACGATGCGACCGGGGATCTCACCGTTCAGGATTTTCGTGAATACCGTAGCCATGCTGCCGATGTTAGCGCGTTAAACCTTTCTGGTGGTGGGGGTCAGCTTCGCTAGACTGGGAACCATGCGCATTCTTGTAATCGGCAGCGGTGCCCGCGAGCACGCGCTGGCTTATTCCCTGTCCCAGGATCCATCCGTCGAGCAGGTACACGTGAGCCCGGGTAACGCCGGCATGACAGCAGTAGCCACTGTGCATGCAGAGGGTGATCCGGTAGAGCTGGCTCGGGAGATCGAGGCAGACCTTGTGGTGATCGGCCCTGAGATTCCCCTAGTAGCCGGTGTAGCCGATGAGCTACGCGCCGCGGGATTCGCAGCGTTCGGCCCGTCGGCTGCTGCGGCAAAGATTGAGGGCTCGAAGGCCTTCGCGAAAGACATCATGGCCAAGGCGCAGGTCCGTACGGCTGAGGCCGTCGCCGTCCCCGTCGGGTCTAGCGATTCTTTTATTGACGCCACCCTCGACAAATTCGGCCCCACTTATGTCGTCAAGGACGATGGACTGGCTGGCGGTAAGGGCGTCGTAGTCACGGGCGACCGGGCGGAGGCCTTGGAACACATCCAGGCCGTACATGCTGGTGGCAACCCCGTGCTGTTGGAAAGCTTCTTGGACGGCCCCGAGGTTTCCTTGTTCTGCCTCGTCGATGGCGAGACAGTTGTTCCGTTGCTGCCAGCCCAGGACCACAAACGCGTCGGAGACAACGACGAAGGGCCGAATACCGGCGGCATGGGCGCATACACCCCGCTGCCATGGCTGCCCGAGGACGGCGTGCAACGCATTGTGACGGAGGTAGTCGAACCCGTTGCTAAACAAATGGTTGCTGAGGGCGTGCCCTTCAACGGCCTGCTGTACGCAGGTCTGGCCTGGGGTAGTGAAGGACCCGCTGTGGTGGAATTCAACTGCCGCTTTGGCGACCCGGAGACCCAGGCGGTGCTGCGCCTGTTGAAGACCCCGCTGGGCGAGGTGCTGAACGCAGTGGCTACGGGCACCTTGGATCAACTGCCACCGTTGGAGTGGGAGGAAGGCTACGCCCTGACCGTGGTACTGGCCGCAGAGAACTATCCGGCCAGCCCCGTCACAGGCCAGCCGATCACTGGTGCAGAGCCAGGCAGCGAATCCCGCGGAGTATTGGCCGCAGGCGTAGCGGAAAAAGACGGTCAGTTGGTCAGCGCCGGCGGACGCGTGCTGAACGTCATCGCTACCGGCGCCACGCTCGCAGAAGCGCGTGAGCACGCATATGACACGCTAAAGGGAATCCAATTGGAAGGCTCGCACTACCGCACGGATATCGCTCTTCCGGCAGTTGAGGGTCGTATTTCCGTCTAAGCACGGGTGATTTTCGTACGTTTTTCACTGCGGCAGAAGTGTGAGAGAAAACTCTCGTGTAAAGATTCCGTTAGGGTTTCGCACTTAGCGCAATAGGTTTAAAGTAGCGACTTGTGATTACACACCCTGGCGATAATCGTCGGCGAGGTTTTAGCCCCGCACAGCTGGTCTCGGTCAGCTTCCTGCTATTGATCTTTGCCGGCACCCTGCTGCTTCTTCTGCCCATCGCACGCAGCGGACCGGAAAGCCCGGAATTCACGACCGCTCTATTTACCGCAACGTCAGCCACGTGCCTTACGGGGCTCACGGTTGTGGATACCGCCACCTACTGGTCCCATTTCGGACAAGTGGTAATCATGTCGCTGATTCAGGTGGGTGGCCTCGGCATCATGACACTGGCCACAGTAGTGAGTTATGTGCTCGCTGGACGGATGGGCGTCAAAGGGCGGCTACGCGCTGCGGCGGAACAACGCGGAAGGGATCTTGGCGAAATTCGCACCGTCATCCTCGGCACCGTCGGCTTCTCCCTGGCAATTGAGCTGGTCATCGCAATCATCCTCACCCTTCGTTTCGCCACTCAGTACGGCTATGACTTTCTGCCTGCAGTGTGGGAGGGCGTTTTCCATGCGATCTCCGCGTTCAACAACGCTGGCTTCGGTCTGCGATCCAATAACCTCGTGCCCTATGTCAATGACGCGGGCATTATTCTGCCCATTGCTGCAGGCATTATCATCGGTGGCTTGGGCTTCCCGGTGCTCCTCGAAATCAGGGCACGTTGGCGCTCTAACGTGAAGCGCCCACGCTCTCTGACCTTGATCTTTACCCTGATTGGCACGGCTATTCTGCTGGTAATTGGAACAGTTGGATTTGCAGTGATGGAGTGGACGAATAGCCTCCGTGAGCTGTCACCCTGGTCGGCTGTGCAGGCAGCGTTTTTCCACTCCGTGTCTTCCCGCACTGCCGGTTTCAACTCGGTCGATCTTTCGAGCTTGCGTCCTTCCTCGTTGATGCTGACCGATTTCCTCATGTTCATCGGCGGTGGTTCCGGCGGTACCGCAGGTGGCGTGAAGGTGACGACCGCCGCGTTGCTGGTTGCAGTGCTAATCGCGGAGGTGCGCGGCGACGAACAGTTGCTGGTAGCCGGCAGGCGTATTCCAGGACGCATTGTCCGCCAAGCCATGGCTGTGTTCATGATGGCCTTCCTGATCGTCGCGGGATCCATCATGGGGCTGCAATTGCTGCTGCCTCAGTACCACTCGCACCAAATCACGTTTGAAGTCATTTCGGCGTTCGCTACCGTGGGGCTGACTACCGGTATTACCCCCGACCTGCCTGATTTCGCCCGTATATGGCTCGTTGTTCTGATGTACGTTGGCCGTATCGGCCCCATCACTGTGGTCGCGGCGCTGGCTGCTCGTACTAATCAACGCCTCTATTCCTTCCCAGTAGAAAGGCCGTTCATTGGCTAAGTTCCTTTCCCGCCCAAGTAATCCTCCAGTTATCATCATCGGCCTCGGTCGTTTTGGTATGGCTTTGGGGGAAGAGCTAGTCCAATCTGGTGTGGAAGTCCTGGGGATCGACGTTGACGAAGCGGTCGTGGCGAAAGCTGCTCCGCTGCTGACTCACGCTGTGATCGCAGAAACAACTGACCAGGACGCGCTGCGACAGCTCGGTGTGCAAGACGCAGAACGAGTTGTGATCGGTATCGGCTCGGAGATGGGGGCGTCACTACTTACAGCATCAGCCGTGATGGATCTGGGCGTACCGAACGTC
Source organism: Corynebacterium sp. TUM25015 (assembly GCF_056393505.1). Taxonomy (NCBI): domain Bacteria; kingdom Bacillati; phylum Actinomycetota; class Actinomycetes; order Mycobacteriales; family Corynebacteriaceae; genus Corynebacterium; species Corynebacterium sp. TUM25015. The sequence continues at coordinate 1,040,661 of NZ_CM150783.1, forward strand.
TGGGCTAAGGCCGACAATCAGGCGCACGCAAAGATCCTGACACAGATCGGTGTGCACCACGTCGTGCGCCCGGAGCGGGACACCGGACGGCGCGTGGCTCACCTCATTGCAGGGCATATCCAGGAATACATCGAATTCGACAGTGACTTTGCCATGGCGAAGCTCGCGCCACCGTTGTGTATGCACGGGCGCAAGATCGAGGAAACCCCAGAGGGAATTGCGATCGTCGCAGTACGTTGCGCAGACGAAAACTTTTCCACCCCGCCGGCAGGCTATGTGATCCGCTCTGGCGATATTTTGATCGCCGCGGGGCGGGTAAAGGATTTGGACAAGTTCGCGGATAGTTAGCCTGCGGAGCCGAGGCAGGGCCGGGGCGGGCGCTGGGCGGGCGCGGATTCCGAAAATTATGCAGTGCGCATAAACTCGGGGGCGTGCCTGCTAAGAAAAAGATTTCCAACGTCCTTGCCAATCGCTACGCCTCTCCGGAGATGACCGCCATCTGGTCGCCAGAGGACAAGATCATCATGGAGCGTAAGCTCTGGATCTTAGTCATGAAGGCCCAAGCATCCCTCGGAGTGGATGTTCCAGCCGAAGCTATCGCGGCCTACGAAAAGGTGATCGACCAGGTCAACCTGGATTCCATCGCCGATCGTGAGAAGGTTACCCGCCACGATGTGAAGGCGCGTATTGAAGAGTTCAATGCGCTGGCCGGCCAGGAGCACATTCACAAGGGCATGACCTCCCGCGACCTGACGGAGAACGTGGAGCAGCTACAGATCTTTAGCTCCCTACAGCTCGCCCGCGACAAGGCTGTTGCCGTGCTGGCGCGCATTGGCCGACGGGCAGCCGAGAACCAGTCTCTGGTGATGGCAGGCCGTTCTCACAACGTTGCCGCCCAGGCAACTACCTTGGGCAAGCGCTTTGCTTCCGCCGCGGATGAGCTACTGGTGGGGCTGGAGCGCATCGAGGATCTGCTGGACCGCTACCCGCTGCGTGGCATCAAGGGCCCAATGGGTACCAGCCAGGACATGCTGGATCTGGTCGGCGGGGACGAATCCAAGTTGGCGGCGCTGGAGAGCACCATCGCCGAAAACCTGGGCTTCTCTCGGGTCTTTGACTCCGTCGGACAGGTTTATCCACGCAGCCTGGATATGGACGCGCTAAGCGCCCTGGTGCAGGTTGGCGCCGCGCTGTCCTCCCTGTCAATGACGATCCGCCTTATGGCGGGGAACGAGACCGTCACGGAAGGCTTCAAGGAAGGCCAGGTTGGCTCTTCCGCGATGCCGCACAAGATGAACGCCCGCTCCTGCGAGCGCGTAGGCGGAATGCAGATTCTGCTGCGCGGCTACCTGACCATGGCAGCGGATCTGGCCGGTGCACAGTGGAATGAAGGCGACGTGTTCTGCTCTGTGGTTCGCCGTGTTGCTCTTCCCGACGCCTTCTTCACCTTCGACGGCATGTGTGAGACCTTCCTGACCGTCCTGGACGAGTTCGGGGTTTTCCCGGCGATGATCGACCGCGAACTGGAGCGCTACTTGCCGTTCCTGGCTACTACACGCATCCTGATGGCCGCGGTGCGCGCCGGAGTAGGCCGCGAGACGGCCCACGAGCTAATTAAGGAGCACGCCGTGGCTGTAGCGCTGAATATGCGCGAAAACGGTGGTGACCAAGACCTGGTGCAGCGTCTTGCCAGCGACGACCGCTTCCCACTGGATGAGCCGCAGCTTGAGGACGCGTTGGCTGACCGCCACGCCTTCATCGGCGCGGCAGAGTCGCAGGTTTCCCGAGTCTTGGCACGCATTGGGGATGTCACTGGGCGCCACCCGGAGGCTGCGGCATATGCGCCGGGGGAGATTCTCTAGCGAATCCTAAGCATTCACTAGCAGCGGAAACGCTGATCGCCCGCAAGGTTCTGGGCATAAATAGTCAAAAGCCTAGTACAGGGCTACACTGTCTACTCATGCGTCCAGAACTGTGCGAGTACGAGCATCATTCCGCAGGTAAAGTGCGAGAGATCTACGAGGTCGATGAGGATAACCTGTTGATGGTTGTCAGCGACCGGATCAGTGCTTATGACTACGTCCTTGAAACGGAAATCCCCGACAAGGGACGAGTGCTCACTGCCGTGAGCGCCTTCTTCTTCGATGAGCTCGATTTCCCCAACCACCTGGCCGGTGCTTTGGATGACGAGCGGATCCCCGAGTACGTTCTTGGCCGGGCCATGCTGTGTAAGAAGCTGGATATGATCCCCTTCGAGTGCGTGGCGCGTGGCTACCTGACTGGTTCCGGCCTGAAGGAATATCAGGAAACCGGCAGTGTGTGTGGTGTGGAACTACCCGAGGGGTTGGTTGAGGCATCGCGCCTGCCGGAGCCGATCTTTACCCCGGCGACGAAAGCAGAGCTGGGCGAGCATGACGAGAACGTGAGCTTCGACGTCGTTGTTGAGGAGTTGGGCGAGGAGCGCGCCAACGAACTGCGCGACGCCACGCTGGCCATCTACAAGAAGGCCGCAGCTATCGCCGAGGAGCACGGCCTGATCCTGGCGGACACCAAGTTCGAGTTCGGCCTGGATGCCGACGGCACACTTGTGTTGGCCGACGAGGTTCTCACCCCGGATTCCTCCCGCTACTGGCCCGCCGAAGGCTACGAAGAGGGCAAGGTACAGCCCAGCTTCGACAAGCAGTACGTGCGCAATTGGCTGACCGGTCCGAAGTCGGGCTGGGATAAGTCGGAGGGCACACCCCCGCCGCCGCTGCCGGGTTCTGTTGTGGAGGCGACCCGTTCCCGCTACATCGAGGCCTACGAGAAGCTTTCGGGCAAGCGCTTCTCCGACTGGATCGGCCAGTGCGTCTAAAGGTCTTCTAGCGGGCTCAAAAGGGGCTTAAAGCCCTGACTACTTAGTCTGAGTAGCATGGCGCGTATGCCTATTAACGACGCGCCTCAAACAAACAGCAATTCAATTACCGCCCCGCCAACTGCAAAGAAGGTGCCGCATTCCCGCACCTTCCATGGCCGCGAGTTCGTGGATAACTACGAATGGCTGCGCGAGAAAGACAACCCCGAGGTGCGCCAGCACTTGGAGGCGGAAAACGCCTGGACCGTCCAGCAGACAGCCCACCTCAAGCCCCTACAGGAGCGACTCTTCGATGAGGTTAAGGCCCGTGTGCAGGAGACGGACATGTCTTTGCCGGTCCGTTCCGAGGGCTGGTGGTACTTCTCCCGCACCGAAGAGGGCAAGAGCTATGGCACCATGTGCCGGGTTCCCATCGCGGACAAGGACGACTGGACCCCACCGACCATCGAACCCGGCACTCCCGCGCCGGGCGAGGAAACCTTCCTGGACTGCAATGCTCTAGCCGAGGGCAAGGAGTTCTTCAGCCTGGGCGCAGCTAGCGTCACCAAAGACGGCACGCGCCTGGCTTACTCGGTAGACGAGACTGGTTCCGAACGCTTTACCCTGCGCATCCGCGACCTCACGACGGGGGAGGACCTAGAAGACGAGATCGAGGACGTCTTCTACGGTGCCACCTGGGTCGGTAGGGATACCGTGTACTACCAGCGTGTCGATGAAGCGTGGCGACCACACGAGATCTGGCGCCATACAGTCGGTGAGGGCGTCGATAAAGACGAGCTGGTGTACCGCGAAGACGACGAACGATTTTGGACCGGCGTGGCAACCACGCGCTCTGAGCGTTACCTGCTGGTCCATACGGGGTCGAAGGTGACCAGTGACGTGTGGTACCTCGATCTGGAAGATCCGAATGCCGAGCTGACCTGCATTATCCCGCGCGAGTCTGATGTGGAGTATGCGGTGGACCATGCAGTCGTGGGTGGTGAGGATCTGTGGCTGGTGCTGCACAACAAGACAGGTGCGAACAGCGAACTCGGGTACCACCCAACTGGCCAGATCGCCTCCTGGGACGATGTGCAAGCACTTGTGCCGCACCGTGACGATGCGCGACTGGAGGGCGTAGATGTCTTCAGCGACCACATCGTCCTCGAAGCTCGGGAAAATGCGCTGGAGACCAGCTACATCATGAAACTTGGTGACGCCGACACCTCGACCGGCGAATCTTCCACCCCGGCCTTTGGCGAGTTCGAACGGATCGAATTCCCCGGGGAACTCTGTGGGGTCGGCACTGTCGGAAATAGTGAATGGGACAGCCCGGTTTTGCGTGTGGCCTACACTGCCTTCACCACGCCACCCCGGGTCTACGACATTGACTTGGCAACGGGGGAGAGGATCCTGCGCAAGGAGCAGCAGGTGTTGGCTGACCCCGATGGCCGGGAGTTCGACCCCACGCAGTACACCTCCCAGCGGCTGTGGGCGACCGCAGAGGACGGTGCGCGCATTCCCGTCTCCCTGATTCACCGCACGGACGTGGATGTGAACCAGCCGAACCCGGTGCTGCTGTACGGTTACGGCTCCTACGAAAACTGCATTGACCCTGGGTTCTCTCTGTTCCGTCTGTCCATGCTGGACCGTGGCGTGGTATACGCCATTGCGCACGTCCGTGGCGGCGGCGAAATGGGGCGTTTGTGGTACGACCACGGCAAGGGGCTGGAAAAGCGAAACACGTTTACGGACTTTGTGGCCGTCGCAGACCACTTGCTACGCGAGGGAATGACCACCCGTGAGCAGATGGTGGCCGAGGGCGGCTCCGCCGGCGGCATGCTAATGGGTGCAGTGGCGAACATGGCGGGGGATCGCTTTGCGGGCATTGAGGCTGTTGTTCCCTTCGTTGATCCGTTGACGAGCATGCTCATGCCAGAACTGCCGCTGACCGTGACGGAATGGGATGAATGGGGAGACCCGTTCCACGACCCGGAAGTCTATGACTACATGGCCGGCTACGCGCCCTACGAAAATGTTTCCGCCGATCTGACCTACCCACCGATTTTGGCTGTGACCAGCCTCAATGACACCCGTGTGTTGTACGTGGAGCCAGCGAAATGGGTCGCCAAGTTGCGTGAAGTGGGAGCCGACAAGTCGGGTGACGGTGACGATAATCCCCGGGATCGGGTGTTACTGCACATCGACATGGAAGCGGGCCATGGTGGCGTTTCCGGCCGCTATGCCAAGTGGCGCCAAGCGGCCTTCGAGACCGCCTGGGAGCTGGACAAAATGGGAGCCACCGAGCTGCTCGGCTAGCTTTCAACAACTCGACAACCAAATGTAGGGTTGGCGTTACCTGCCGTTCATTTGGGTGGGGAAATCTATGCAGCTATGAACCCCGTACAGTCCAACCTCAGCACCCAGCGCGCCCCTCGTGTGCTGCTGACGATCACGGGATTGCGCCGGGCCACTGTCACCGCGGCCGAGCGGATGCGAGATGCCGCCCGCGCTCTGGAAATCCATGCGGGACTTGTGCTTACGGTGCAGGGGCCGGATTGGAGGCTAAAGGACGACCGGGCGACGTTGGAATTGATTCACGATTCCGCTGCCCGTGGGCACGAATTGCTGCTCGGCGGTTTAGGGCCGCTCGGTGGGACAAGCGATAAGGGGGAGTTCCACCGGCTCGGTCAGCACGAGGCGACCCTGCGGCTCTCCGCAGCTACCCGCCAGCTGGACGCGCTCGGGCTAGCCCCGAAGGTGTTTGCGCCGACCCGTTGGCTGGCGTCGGAGGACGCACTGCAGGCCGCCGCTAAGGTCGGGTTCGACGTGGCGGCGGATGCGTACACCATCCGGGATCTTTCCCATGACGATCGTTACCCGGTGCGCGTACTCGCGTTTGGCGACGGGTTCGGATCGGTGAAGTGGTGGCGTCGAAACGTCCTTAACAGCGTGCGTCGCGGCGTGACACGAGGGCGGGATATCCGCCTTTCCATCAGCGCAGCGAAAGCCGACAAAGACGACGTAGCGGACGATATGCTGCGCATTCTCGAGCTGCTGCGGGAAAGCGGCTACCAGTCGGCGAACTACCGCGATTATGCAGATCGCCAGCAGGCATCTGTGGCTTAAAAGCTGTCGCGCGGCAGTGTTACGATGGGGCGGTAACCTACCGGGAAAATACCGCAAAGCTGGGAGAATGTAGAAGCCATGGCTCGTGTTGTCGTCAACGTTATGCCCAAGAAGGAAATCCTCGATCCGCAAGGGCAGGCCGTAGTCCGCGCTCTCGGACGTATCGGCATCAGCGGAGTAGCTGATGTACGTCAGGGAAAGCGTTTTGAGCTGGAGGTCGACGAGGGAGTGTCCCGTGAAGATCTGGAAAAGATCGCCTCCGACCTGCTGGCAAACACCGTGATTGAGGACTACGACGTTGTCGTCGAAGGCGCAGATGCGGAGGCCAAGTAAATTGACCAGCCGCATTGGAGTAATCACCTTCCCCGGCACTCTCGACGATGTCGATGCCGTGCGTGCAGTGCGCCTGGCAGGAGCAGAACCGGTGGAGCTGTGGCACGCGGACGAGGATCTGAAGAATGTTGACGCTGTGGTTGTCCCCGGCGGATTTTCCTACGGTGACTACCTGCGCGCCGGTGCCATCGCCTCTATCGCCCCGGCAATGAAGTCCGTCGTGGCTGCCGCTGAACATGGCACCCCGGTTTTGGGAATCTGCAACGGCTTCCAGATCTTGCAGGAGGCCGGCTTGCTGCCAGGTGCTTTGACCCGCAACGAGGGGCTGCACTTTGTGTGTCGCGACGTGTGCCTAGACGTGGAAAACACTTCCACTGCCTGGACCAACCAGTTCGCCGAGGGAACCAAGATTCTAGTGCCTTCCAAGCACGGCGAGGGACGCTTCCAGGCCAGCGACGAGACGCTGGAACGCCTGGAAGCAGAAGGCCGCGTGGTGTTCCGCTATGTCGAGAACCACAATGGATCCCGCAATTCGATCGCGGGTGTGTGCAGTGAAAATGGCCGTGTAGTTGGCCTGATGCCGCACCCGGAGCACGCCGTTGAAACGCTGACGGGCCCCTCCCTGGACGGCCTGGGGCTGTTCAAGTCGGTTCTGTCCACGCTCGTTTCCTAAATTTCTTGATACAAGGAGCACCCGATCCCCATGATTCACAACGACACGGTCGCCGACGCTAAGGCCAACCCGGACCTGGAGCAGCCGTATCACGAGCTGGGCCTGAAGGACGACGAGTACGCACGCATCAAGGAAATCCTGGGTCGCCGCCCGACCGATGCGGAGCTAGCCATGTACTCCGTAATGTGGTCCGAGCACTGCTCGTACAAATCCTCCAAGACGCACTTGCGGTGCTTCGGTGAGACCACGACAGACGAAATGAAGTCCAAGATGCTTGCCGGCATCGGTGAAAACGCCGGCGTGATCGACATCGGCGATGGCCATGCCGTCACCTTCAAGGTCGAGTCCCACAACCACCCCTCTTACGTGGAGCCCTACCAGGGTGCAGCCACGGGCGTAGGCGGTATTGTCCGCGACATCATGGCAATGGGCGCACGCCCAGTGGCCGTGATGGATCAGCTGCGCTTCGGCCCAGCCGACCTACCAGATACCCAGCGCGTACTGCCTGGCGTAGTTGCGGGTGTGGGCGGTTATGGCAACTCTTTGGGGTTGCCGAACATTGGCGGCGAGACTGTTTTTGACGCCTCCTACGCCGGTAACCCCCTGGTCAATGCTTTGTGTGTGGGCACTTTGAAGACTGAGGACCTGAAGCTGGCCTTTGCCTCTGGCAAGGGCAACCGAGTGATCCTTTTCGGCTCCCGCACGGGCTTGGACGGAATCGGCGGCGTGTCCGTCCTGGCATCGGACACCTTTGAGGAAGGCGCAGAGCGCAAGCTGCCTGCCGTGCAGGTAGGCGACCCCTTCGCAGAGAAGGTACTGATCGAGTGCTGCCTGGATCTATACCGCGCCGGCGTGGTCGTCGGCATTCAAGACCTCGGTGGCGCTGGCCTTTCTTGTGCCACCTCCGAGCTCGCATCCGCAGGCGATGGCGGTATGCACATTAACCTGGACAACGTCCACCTGCGCGCCGAGGGAATGACGGCAGCGGAGATTCTGTCTTCCGAATCGCAGGAGCGCATGTGCGCCGTCGTGGCTCCGGAGCACGTCGACGCTTTCATGGAGATCTGCCGCAAGTGGGATGTCCTGGCGTCCGATATCGGTTGCGTCACCGACGGCGAGAACCTTGTGATTGAGCACTGCGGCGAGATCGTGGTGGATGCCTCGGCACACACCATGGCCGAGGAAGGCCCGGTGTACGAGCGCCCCTACGAGCGCCCGGCTGAGCAGGATCAGCTGAACGAGGCTCGTGGCGTCGAACTGCCGGAGACCGCCCAGGAAGTCCGCGGCCAGATTCTTGACCTCGCGGCCTCCCCGGCACTGTGCTCCCGCGAGTACATTACCGAGCAGTACGACCGCTACGTGCGAGGCAACACCGTTTCCGCCAAGGACGCCGACGCGGGCGTACTGCGTATCGACGAGGAGACCGGTCGTGGCATTGCGGTGTCTACTGACGCCTCTGGCCGTTACACCCGCCTGGATCCGCGAACTGGTGCCCAGTTGGCGCTGGCTGAGGCTTATCGCAATGTCTCGGTTACAGGTGCCACTCCGGTCGCTGTCTCCAACTGCCTGAACTTCGGCTCTCCGGAGGATCCTGCCGTCATGTGGCAGTTCCGCGAGGCCGTACATGGCCTGGCCGATGGTTGTAAGGAAATGAGCATTCCGGTTACCGGTGGCAACGTTTCCTTCTACAACCAAACCGGCGATACCGCCATCCTGCCGACCCCGGTCATCGCTGTGCTGGGCACCATTGATGACTGCGCCCGCCGTATTCCGCAGCAGCTGCCTAAGCAGTCCGCTGACGAGAAGCAAGAACAGTACCACCTGGTGCTGGTTGGCGCGGAGACCCGGGAGGAACTCGGAGGCTCTATCTGGCAGCAGGTCGTCCACGATGAGCTGGCAGGCCTGCCTCCACAGGTTGACCTGTCCGTGGAACAGCGCCTGGGTGCATTCATCACCGACCAACGCGACAGGATCGTCACTGCCCATGACCTCTCTGAAGGCGGCCTATCCCAGGCCGTAGTTGAACTGGCAATCCAGTCTGGTCGGGGAGTGGCCGTGAACCCGCTGCTGAGCCAGCATGAGTCCGCTACTGCAGAAGGCCGCACGCTGGCACAGCAGGCTGCGGTGGGGCTGTTCTCTGAGACGGCCTCCCGCGTTTTGCTGGCAGTCCGCAGCGAGGACTACGGCGACCTGATGCGCGACCTGGCCGAGACCGGACTGACCGGCGGCTGGATTGGTCTGACTGGCGTAAGTGACGCTGCGGATCAGCCGATCATCCGCTTCGGATCTGGTATTTACCCGGCATTGCCGTTCGGCGGGGAGGTCGAGCTCGACCCGGCCAAGCAGCATGACGATGACTTCGACGTTGTGGTCTCTCTTGACGAGGCGACCACAGCCTGGAAGTCCACGCTGCCCGCACTGTTTAGCCACGCCGCTGGCAATAACTCGGTGATCTAAAAGGGTTTCCGTAAACCTCAAAGGGCGCTCGACCAATTGGTCGCGCGCCCTTCAGCTTTGTTGGGCTCCTAGGGGATAGTGCTACTCCACGAAGCGGAAGTCGCGGTCGCTGGGGCTCACCAGCGGACGAGGCAGGAAATCCTTGCGCAGATTACGCAGCGTAGCGGCGTGCTCTTCCAGGCGCTTGTCTTCGTTGGTCACTGGCGTGTACTGGCGTGCCTGCAGGGGGTTACCGTCCAGATCCACGGCAATGTAGGTCATCGACGCGTGGATGGCCACTGGCAGGTTTCCCTTGCCTTCACGCGGATCGCCGGCGCGTAGGTGCACCATCACCGTCATCGAACGTTCGTCGGTACGCACAAGGCGTGCGTCCACCTCCACCAGGTCGCCGATGTGTACCGGGCGGTAAAAACGAATTCCGCCGGCGTACACCGCCGTGGTGCGCTCGCCGGTCCACTGCATCGTGCAGGCCGTGGCGGCTTCATCGATCCATTCCATGGCCGTGCCACCGTGCACATTGCCACCCCAGTTAACGTCCGTCGGCTTGGCGAGGAAGCGGTTCACCATCTCCGGTGCGGTCGACTTGTCGGTGTAGGTCTGTCGCAGCATCTCTTCTTCGATTGCCTTGCGCAACTGGATGCGCGACAGTGCCGCCTCTTCCACACGCTTTTCCTCGTCGGTCGTCGGAACGTACGAGGGGATCTGCTTGGACTTTCCGTTTTCGTCCAAAGCCACGAAGATCACGAGGCAGTCGCAGGCGCGGGTGAATACGCCTTCGCGTGGGTCAGCAGACAGCACTTCGTTGACGATATGCATGGAGCTGCGACCGGTATATGCGATGCGACTGCGAACCTCCACCATGTGACCCGAAGGGATCGGACGGGTGAAGTGAATGTGGCCAACGTATGCGGTCACGCAATAAGACTGTGCCCAGCCGACCGCACAGGCATAGGCAGCCTTATCGATCCACTCCAATACGCGGCCGCCGTGCACGCCCATGGCGCCAGCCATCAGCACGTCTGTCGGGGCAGCTAGGAAGCGCAACGTGACCTTCGGGCTGCGCTCATGTGCAGACTCTTGTTGAGCCTTAGCCGCGGTGTCAGGTGCGTTCTGCTCGTTCTGAGTGGTGCTTTCGGTGGTTTCTGCCACGTGGCTGCCTTCCTCTTTTTGGGCTTGCTTCAATTCTGTTATTTTTGCAGCTATTTTGCGATTCTTCTGCGCTTTCGCGTTCAACTTCCCAATACTATCGTGACGCACAACTCGGTGTTCTACCGAGCACTACAATTTCTTTGTATGAGGCATTTACACGGTCCGGAACTGTCCGCTGAGGCTCGTCGTGCCGTCGAAAAAGTGGCGGTGTGGGTTCGACAGCCAGAGGATCAGCCCCGTCCACCGCGTGCTGACGTTGCGGCGGCCGTTCGTCTCTCCCTGGCTGTACTCGAGGAGATCGCCCCCGGCCATTCCGTCGAAGTCCGGGTGCCGCCCTTCGCTGCCGTTCAATGCATCGCCGGGCTAGAGCATCGCCGCGGTACCCCGCCCAATGTTGTGCAGTGCTCGCCGTTAACGTGGTTGCGCCTGGTTGTGGGGCAGGAAGATCTTATTGGTTCTGACGCCGATACCTCCGGAACTCGCGCTTCCGCCATCGCGGAGCATCTTCCGCTGTTTCGATTTTGATGTGTGGCTGGGAGATCCTTCCCCATCCCTTTGGGTTAGCGCGAATCGGCTAGTAAAGTCGGGATAGTGGCAAACATTGAAGGCCAAGTGAACCAAACAGAGGCAGAACAGTTGCTGAGCCCATTCGATGACCGAGGCGAAACCGAGCCCCGGGAAGAATGTGGCGTATTCGGTGTATGGGCGCCGGGGGAGGACGTCTCTAAGCTGACGTACTACGGCCTCTATGCGTTGCAGCACCGTGGTCAGGAAGCTGCCGGTATCGCCGTCGGCGATGGCGACCAAATTGTCGTATTTAAGGACCTGGGTCTGGTGAGCCAGGTCTTCGACGAGCAATCCCTGGAGGCCCTCAAGGGGCACATCGGTATGGGGCATAATCGCTATACCACCGCGGGTGGCAATAGCTGGGAGAATGCACAACCGATGTTCCGCATGGCGCCTGACGGCACCGACGTGGCACTGGGACACAACGGCAACCTGGTGAATCACCGTGAGCTCACCCAGGAGGCAGCGCGCTTAGGGCTGGTGGATCCGAAGGAAAACCCTTCCGACTCCCTGGTGATGTGCGCGCTACTGGCCGCCGAGACGCGGGAGGGCCACGGTGTTGAAGAAGCTGCCATGGAGCTATTCCCCAGGGTCAAGGGGGCTTTCTGCGTGCTGTTCACCGACGGCGATGCACTATACGCAGTCCGCGATCCACAGGGTGTGCGTCCGCTTTCCCTCGGCCAGCTGGCGGGTGGCGGTTGGGTGGTCGCCTCCGAGACCGCAGCGTTGGACATTGTGGGCGCCCGCTTTATCCGCGATGTAGAGCCAGGGGAGCTGGTGATCATCGACGGTGATGGTGTACGTTCCCGTCGCTTCGCGGAGACCCAGCACAAGGGATGCGTGTTTGAGTACGTTTACTTGGCTCGCCCCGATTCGGTCATCCGCGGCCGTTCCGTCAACGGTACGCGCCTGGAAATCGGCCGGAAGCTCGCTGAGGAGGCGCCAGCAGACGGCGATTTGGTAATCCCCGTTCCCGAATCCGGTACTCCAGCGGCGGTTGGTTACGCCCAGGGTTCGCACATTCCATTCGGCCAAGGGCTGATGAAGAATGCTTATGTGGGGCGCACCTTCATCCAACCCTCACAGACAATTCGTCAGCTGGGCATTCGTCTTAAGCTCAATCCATTGCGCGAGGTTATTGAAGGCAAGCGCCTGGTAGTGGTGGATGACTCTATCGTTCGCGGCAACACTCAGCGCGCGCTGATCAAGATGTTGCGTGAAGCAGGAGCGAAGGAAGTTCACGTTCGTATTGCTTCGCCGCCGGTGAAGTGGCCGTGTTTCTATGGCATCGACTTTGCCTCGCCCACCGAGCTGATCGCGAATAACGTGAACCCCGAGGACCCGGTGGAAGGGATCCGTAAGGAAATCGATGCGGATTCCCTAGCATTCGTTTCGACCGAGGCGATGATCGAGGCGTCACGACAAAGCAGGGATGAGCTCTGCGCAGCGTGCTTTGACGGTGTGTTCCCGCTGGGAATGCCAAGTGATAACCCGAATACAGCACTGGTAGAGACAATGCAGAAGCAGCAAGCCCAGAAGCAGCAAGCCCAGAAGCAGCCAGCCCAGTAGTAAAGAGCTAGAAAGCCAGAAAGCTAAGGACAAGCCATGAGTGAGCACCCTGAGAACACCCCGAAGCAGGCAGAGGGCGCATCGTACGCCGCTGCCGGTGTCGACATTGAAGCCGGCGATCGCGCGGTAGAGCTTTTCGCCCCGCTAGCTAAGAAGGCCACCCGTCCCGAGGTACGCGGTGGACTCGGCGGGTTCGCCGGTCTGTTTGCCTTGGGCAAGTACGAAAAGCCACTTCTAGCCGCCTCCTCTGATGGTGTGGGTACAAAGCTGGCAGTCGCGCAGGCGATGAACAAGCACGACACGATCGGTCGCGACCTGGTGGCAATGTGCGTGGATGACCTGGTTGTCTGTGGCGCCGAGCCGCTGTTCCTCCAGGATTACATCGCCATTGGCAAGGTAGTACCCGAGCACGTTGCCAGTATCGTAGCGGGCATTGCGGCAGGCTGTGAGGATGCAGGCTGTGCACTGTTGGGTGGCGAAACCGCTGAACATCCCGGCGTGATGGAGCCGGATGAGTACGACGTTTCTGCCACTTCCGTCGGTGTGGTCGAAGAAGCGAATGTGCTGGGGCCGGATCGCGTGCGTCCGGGCGACGTGGTGATCGCCATGGCCTCCTCTGGACTGCACTCCAATGGCTACTCCCTGGCGCGCCACGTCCTGCTGGATACCAAGCGGCTGCCATTGGACGGACACGTCGAATCCCTCGGTCGCACACTGGGAGAAGAACTGCTCGAGCCCACCCGCATCTACGCCCTCGACTGCCTGAAGCTGGCAAGCGAGTGCGATGTGCATACCTTCGCGCACATCACCGGTGGTGGTTTGGCAGCTAATCTAGCCCGCGTTATCCCGGATGGTTTGGTCGCCGCGCTGGAGCGCTCCTCTTGGACGCCTGGCCCAATCTTCCGTCTGATCCAGGAGGAAGGGCAGGTCTCCCAAGAAGAGATGGAGAAGACCTTCAACATGGGCGTGGGCATGGTTGCCGTCGTCGCCGAAGATGATGCCGAGCGTGCCATGGCTATGCTGACCGCCCGCCACATCGACGCCTGGCGCTTGGGCGAAGTACGCCCGGCACAGGATGGCCAATCCGGTGCGGTTCTGGATGGCGAGTACCGCAATCCGGTCAACGACTAAGACCGGCGGCTATCTAGTCGGGAATAGAAAACTCCCGCCCCTTGCGCTTTGAGGAGCGCTGTGGATAGGGGCGGGAGTTTTGCTGTGGAAGGTTAGCTATTTCCGGGAGTTGCCGGAGTAGTCGTCCTCATAATCGTCGCCGTAGTCGTCGTATTCCGCAGCGTACTCGCTGTAGTCATCTTCGTACTCGTCGTAGCTATCGTTGTGTCGGGAGCTGGAGCCCCGGTTTTGCGACTGCCCGGAGAGTTCCCTCTGCAGGCTCTCCAGATCCATTTCCGGAGCGTTGTACTTCAACTGACGAGCAACCTTGGCTTGCTTTGCCTTGGCACGGCCGCGACCCATGGCCTGACCCCCTTGCGGTGTCCTCGAGTGGCGCGGGAGTTCGGCCACCCTTTTCGTTTACATGTTAAGTTTCTTCCTGCCCTACACCATAGCGGTTAGCGATCATTTTTTCCCAAAAGCCCCTCCGCTTCGTTCGGTAAGCGCGGGGGATGCGCAACGAAATAAACCCCGCGACCTGCATGATCGTCGCGGAGTTAAGGGGGCAACGAAGTGTCAGGTTTTTCTAATTCTTCCCGCGCAGGCGGTTGATCGCCGCGCGCCCGGGTCGGATCGAGTTGTCGCCAGTTGCCTTCTCTAGGTCGGCTGAGTCGATCGCGGCATCGATCCCGTCCACCAGGATCGGTGGTACATCGCTGTTGTGTGACGCCACCTTCTCCACCACATTCCGCTTCATCAAAGCAAGGGCAACAGGTCCGTAATCACAGTCATTCACACTAGATCCCACTCGGCCGATCGCCCGTCCGCCAGCGGTGACATCGGCCCCCACTACCGGTAGTCGGTTGGCGGATCCGTCGAGCTGCAGCAGCACCAAGACTCGGGGTGATTTGCCCAGGTTATGAACGCGGGAAACTGTCTCCTGTCCCCGATAGCAGCCCTTGTTGAGGTGGACAGCGGATTCAGTGGGGCCGGCGGTTGCATTATCTAGCTGTGTAGCACCGCTGATGCCTTTGCCGATGAAGGCGGGAATTTCATGGGGAATGGTGCGTTCGTCAGTATCTACACCCAAGATCGGCAGGCGTGCCTGAACGCGGAACGCATCAAAAGCCATGCGTCCGGTGGGGTGGAATGCGCCAGCTGTGAGCTGATCCCATGTATCGACGAATTGCTCTCGGGAAACCCAGAGGTCCAAGGCCTGAATTTCACCGATAGTTTCGGTGCGCCACAGTTGTACCTTCATATCTTCTGGAATGTCGATGTTCAACTGAGTACGCAGGACAGCGGACGACGTGGCGTCGTGAGCAAAGAGCAAGGAATCAGCGGCTAGGTGCGTGCCAAGTACCGTGAGTCGTGCCCACGGAAGTCGCTCTACGGTGACCTGCGACCAAAAGACCATCTTGCGGAGGTAGTCCTCTAGGGCATCGGCGTGGGTGGCTGGGGTATCGAGGATCAGGGCATCGTCGGTGGCGAGGATGCCGAAAAAGTGCTCGACGTGTCCTTTGACATCGAGGATCAGGCCGAAGGTGGCTTGGCCTGGTTCGATGGCATTGACCTTCTGGGAGATTAGATTGTTCAGCCAATCGCGGCGCTCTGCTCCTGAGATGCGGATGGCCACTCGATCCCAGAAGTCCACGAGGCCAGGCTTTCCATTTCCGACCTGTGACTGCTCGGTCAGGGGATTGCCGTAGTGCCACGCAGTGGCGCCATCCGGGGCTGGAGCTTCGGCTCGAGCTTCCTGCGCCTCCGATCCGAGGGTGTCCTCCCTGCCTGATAATGCGCTGGCAGTGGGGACATGGTCGAGGATCGGGCTGTGAGTCAGATCAAACACGCCACCTATCGTAGGACGGGGTGGGGCGAGCTGGCCAGTAGCAGGTACTGCAAGGGCCGTTAAACAGCTGGGATTAGGATTAAAGACATGAGCAATCGGGAAGCAGAGTTCGTGGTCGTTGACGTTCTGGGAACCAATGGTGGCGTAGACACGGAGGCGGAAGCTGAAGCCGCAGATCCGCAGGTTCGAGACGTAACCGTGCCGATGATCTACGCCGACGATCTAGCAGCTGTGCGCGGAGACGGAGTGTTTGAGACCTTCATGCTTCGCGATAGCCACGTGCGCAACCGGGAGCGCCATGCTATTCGCTTCCAACACAGCGCAGCGATGCTCGATTTGCCCGAACCGGAACTCGATCGCTGGTTCCGCGCTACTGACCTAGCCGTGGCGAGCTTTGAAGAGAAAAACGGCCCCGGACAAGAGGCCGCGCTGCGCTGGGTTTATTCGCGGGGACGGGAGTCCACGGGCCGACCGACCGGATGGGTAACCGTCGCGCCTATCAGTGAGCAGGTACTGCACGATCGGAAGCATGGCGTGCGAGTAATGACCGCTGAGAGGGGCTTTAGAATCGATCTTTCCGAGCGTTCGCCGTGGGCGCTTATCGGCGCTAAGACGCTTTCCTATGCGGCGAACATGGCGGCATTGCGCAGTGCAAAGACCCGTGGAGTGGATGACGTAATTTTTCTCTCCGACGAAGGACTGGTGCTGGAGGGGCCAACGTCCACTGTCGTTGTCGCAGAAGTAGATTCGGCGACGGGGGAGAGGCGACTCGTCACTCCTCCGACCCATGTCGGAATTCTCAAAGGCACGTCGCAGGCCGCGCTGTTTAAGCTGGCCGAGCAGCGGGGATGGAAAACCGAGGAACGAGTCCTGCGGGTTGAGGATCTGCTGAATGCTGCCGGAGTGTGGCTTGTCTCTTCCGTGCGTGTGCAGGCCCGAGTAATCCAATTGGATGGGGTGAGCCTGCCATGGCCGGAGGTTGCCGATGAAGTAGAGGCGATGGCCTGGGAGGCTGTAACTAGCTAAACTGGCTAAACCAGCTAAAACTAGCTAGTACCGGCTAGCCCACCACACGGGAAAGCTGAGCGGACTGCCAGGGAACCATCTCGCCGTCGATAAGGCGCTCGTCGACCCAGCCGAGATCGTTGTTCGGCATCAGACCATAAAGGCGCTTGCCGGGACCAAGATTGGTCGGGCCGGTCGCCGTCGCCATCGTCGACGCACTTTCCAGCTGCCAGGCGCGCTCATTCAGCGGACTGCCATAAAGGATCTCCACCATTCCGTCGGAGTGGGTGATGATCATCTCGATTTCATCATCATCGTTGATGCGCAGGAAGCCTGACTCGCGACGGCCCGGGGTCTCGGTCGGCTTTCCGTCGTCATCCATCCGCCAGGAACGGGAATCATAGCTGATGCGGTTTTCACCGTCGTGGGCGAAGACGACCTGCTGGCCGAAAGTGAATTCGTCCTCGCCGGGAGGTGCAGCCTGACCCTGACCACGCCACACACCGATAAGTGGCAGCAGTGCCAGTAGGCCGTCGTGTAGGTTTGGCCCCTTGCGCAGGTTGGCTGTGTCATCGGGGATGGGCAGATCGCCGAACTCCGGCAAGTTCTTGTCACTGGTGGACTTGGATTGTTCGGCGGCCAGGTTAACCGCGTCGTTCGCGTTGACTTTAAACTTCTTATTTTCTTCTTCAGCCATACCTGTAAGCCTATAGGCTGGGACGCTCCTCTTCACTGAGGGGTCGGGATCGCGGAGCCAGATCGGAGAGGCTGATTTTCGTGTAGACCTTTGAGGTCTCTACAAACAGGGATCCGCCGGAGACATAAATACGTTCAGGGTCGCCCCGCATAGGGAGGTTTTTGCCGGGGATGCTCAGGCTAAAAGCGTTGTTGATTCGATCCGCAATGCTGTCATCGAGTTTGTTTTCGTCGTTGACGTCTTTGGCTTTGATATCGAGCCCGTCGGGTGCAGAGAGAATCCTGATAGGCGTGATTTTCATGGTGCCTGCGACGATGCGCAGTTTCACTTCCACCTTGGCGGGCTTGGCAAACCCTTTGGGCTTGCCCTCGAAAATGGCCTCGGTCTCCCAACCGCCGCGCGGTGAAATATCGTCCAGGTTCTGGATCTGCAGGGCATCAATATCCATGCGATTGCCCAGTAATACGCCGTCGAGTTGTAGTCGGGTAAACACCTTGCGCGCTGGCGCGTTTTCAATTGTGCCGTTAAATACGTCTTCGGCGGAGACCGTGACGTATTGCGCCGAGGTATGCACGCTCATCAACCCGAACCCTGGCACGTCGACGTCATTGGCTGCCACCGTCACGGCTTGCAGTTCGTGGCTCAGTGCCGAGGCGGTATAGGGGAAGCCGGCTACCTGCACCTTTGGGGGATTTGCCAAATTGGAATCGGCGTAGAGCGCTTCGGAGATTTTGTGCTCCGCCCGGGCTGCGATCACGTTGTCTACGACTGCTGCCACTAAAAGCAGCACTACGAGGGCGACTGCACCGCGGAATGCGATCTTCTTCACCTTGCCGGTCACCCCCTTCTGGGCTCCATCCAAATACTTATCTAATAGCGCGGCGATCAATTGCGCTTTTTGGTTCTCTCCAAGGTTACAAGGTGCCCCAATGCCTTTTTATTGACGCCACGCTTCAGCCATCTCAATCTCAACCTAGGTGTAAGAATGCTGTCAATCAGCCCCATACATGCCGAATTTGGGGGACAATTGGCCACATGGCTATTACCTACAACACATTTGAAGACCTGTGGGAGCACTCCGAGGTGCTGGAGGGGGTCCACGAGGTGTTGCGTAAAGTCGCTGAGGCTGATGGCGTCGCCGCGATCAGCGAGGCTTTCGTCCGCGGTATGAACGAGGACTTTGGCCACAAGCACGTCATCGCCGTGAGCGATGAGTACGGCGCAGAAGACGCCGCTAAGGAGCGTGTGGTCGGCGTGCTGGCGATGGACCCGGATTTGGTGATTGAGCTGGCAGTCGCTCCAGAAGTGCGACATCGAGGGGTGGGTATCGCCTTGTTTGAAGCGCTGCGCGATCAGCTGGGAGTGAGCGGCGCGATCGATGTATGGGCGCATGGAGATTCCGCTGGTGCACAGCGTTTCGTTGAGTCGTTAAACGCCCGTCGTACTCGTGAACTACTGAAGATGTCTTTGGAATGCCTGCCGGCGACCAAGGCTGCCAAAACGCTTGAAGCTGAGAGCACGAAGGCAGAGGAACTCTGTGAGGAACACGGCATTGAAGTGTTGTCCTACAACGAATCGGTTGCTCGGTTTGACGCAGACGCAGTGGATGCTGAGTGGGTTCGGGTAAATAATGAGGCGTTTGCATGGCATCCAGAGCAGGGCGGATGGGACGTCGAACGCCTGCGGGCAGCCCGCGACACTAACTGGTTCGATCCGGATGGCGTGATTTTGCTTTGGGTTCGGGATCAGAAGTCGGCCGTCGAACGGGTGGGAATTCCCTGTCCCGCAGAAAGTGCAGTGGAGGACGCTAACGTCTACCGGCTGGTGGGTTTCCATTGGACGAAGATCCCGATGGAGGAAAAGGAAAAAGAGTCCGGTCAACGAGTAGGCGAGGTTTATGTTGTATGTCTCGCGGATGATGCACGGGGTAAGGGGCTGGGACAAGCCGTTACCCTATTGGGAATGAAGCTGCTCGTGGAAAACGGTTGTGGCCACATCGAGTTGTACGTGGAAGGAGACAATGCTCCTGCTGTTTCTACCTACAAATACCTCGGATTTGAGGTGGTACATACCGACGTGGTTTACCGCGGATGTTTGTAATAGCGACTAGATAATAGGTAAATAAAACCTTAACAAAACATATGGGTGGCGTAGTTTTGGCGTGGGCGGGGAGGCTTGCCTAGTTGTAAATTTGGTTAAATCTAAGTTAATTTGTGTCACTTTCTGCCACAAGGGGGTAGCTTTTAGGTGTGGTTTCCAAGAGGTGCTGGCACCAAAATGTCACCCAAAAATACACGCTATCCTGCGCCGATAGTAGAGTTCACTGTTTGTTAACCTACAGCACTCTTTAATTCAATAAGCGCCGATTAGATTTTCTGGTGACGCATGAACGGCCTCTGCATCTGCGGGCTGTTCTTGTATGACACTTT
Organism: Corynebacterium sp. TUM25015; assembly: GCF_056393505.1. Taxonomy (NCBI): domain Bacteria; kingdom Bacillati; phylum Actinomycetota; class Actinomycetes; order Mycobacteriales; family Corynebacteriaceae; genus Corynebacterium; species Corynebacterium sp. TUM25015. The sequence goes on from NZ_CM150783.1 coordinate 1,060,461, forward strand.
CTCTAGTTCTGACATTTTCGGAGGAAAACCTCGTGAAGTTCACCATGAAGCGCACCAGCGCTGCAGCTGCAACCATTATTGCTGGTTCCCTGATCCTGACCGGCTGCTCCAACGCTGACAACAACGAAAAGAGCAAAACCGAAAGCACCCGCGAGATGGAGGAGGCCTCCGGCGAACTGCGCGGTGAGGGCGCTTCTTCTCAGGACAACGCTGTCCAGAACATCTTCGGTCCGGCTTTCTCTGAGACCGGCGCTACCCTGGCTTACACCGCTTCCGGTTCCGGTGACGGTCAGAAGAAGTTCATCGCTGGCCAGGTCGACTTCGCTGGCTCCGACTCCGCTCTGAAGGACGACCAGATTGCAGACGCTAAGAAGCGCTGCAAGGGCAACGACGCTTGGCACCTGCCGATGGTTATCGGCCCGGTTGCCATCGCCTACCACCTGGAGGGTGTAGACACCCTGAACCTGTCCACCAAGACCATCGCCAAGATCTTCAAGGGCGAGATCAAGAAGTGGGACGACGAGGCCATCAAGGCTGAGAACGAGGGCGTTGAGCTGCCTTCCGATCCGATCCAGGTTGTTTACCGCTCCGACGAGTCCGGTACCTCTGACAACTTCCAGAAGTTCCTGTCCGCTTCCTCTGGCGAGTGGGATTCCGAGGGCAAGCAGTTCCCGACCAAGGTTGGTACCGGTGCTCCGAAGTCCAAGGGTGTCGCTGACCAGGTTGCTCAGACCAACGGTGCAATCACCTACGTGGAGGCTGGCTACGCTGAGGAGAACGACAAGATTGGCGTCGCCAACGTTGACTTCGGTGCTGGCCCGGTTGAGCTGAACAAGGAGAACGTCAACAAGGCGCTGTCCGAGGCTAAGTTCAAGGGCGAGGGCAACGACCTGGTTGTTGACTCCAAGGCTCTGTACTCCATGAAGAATGAGGGCGAGTACCCGCTGGTTCTGACCACCTACGAGATCGTCTGCTCCGCTGGCTACGACGACAACACCGCCAAGCTGGTCAAGAACTTCATGTACACCATCCTGGACAACCAGAATGATGACCTGGCTGACCAGGGTTACATCCCGCTGGACGGCGAGTTCAAGTCCAAGCTGGAAAAGGCTGTTGAGGCTCTGAAGTAGTCGCTTGTTCCTCAGCTAGCTTTTCTTTGAAGAGCTATCGCTGCAGGCCACGTTGCACTGTAACCCCCGCTCGTTTTGCGACCGGGGGTTACGGTCTGAATGCGGTGTCTGTAGTGACGAGAAACACTTCTTGCATTCATTCTTGTTTTAAATAACGACCTTTAAGGATCCCTCATGGCAAACGCCAATAAGGTTGAGGTCGCCAAGTCCACTGCGGCGAAGGGCGACACCGCTCAGCCGCAGAAAGACACCCAGCTGGTGGACAATAGTCAGCGCTCCGGCGGTGGCCACGTCAAGCGCCCTGGTGATGTCATCTTCGAAACTCTGGCAAAGACCTCTTCTATCCTGATCACCGTAATTATCGGACTGATCGGCCTGTTCCTGATCATGCAGGCAGTTCCCGCGTTGAACCGCTTGCGCGACGGTATTCTCAGCTTCTTTACCTACGGTGAACGTTGGAATACTGACTACGTCAACAACGACGGTGGCTGGATGCAGTTCGGTATTCCGAACCTGTTCTTCACCACGGTTCTAGTTTCCCTCGTTGCCCTGATCCTGGCTATGCCGGTTGCTCTGGGTATTGCTGTCTTCCTTTCCAACTACTGCCCGAAGAAGCTGGTCAAGCCCTTGGGCTTCATGATCGACCTGCTGGCCGCAGTGCCGTCCATCGTGTTCGGTATCTGGGGTGCCTACGTGCTCGGACCGGTGCTGGGCGACTTCTTCGAGTGGCTGTCCGGTTGGGCAGGTGGGTTCTTCCTCTTCAACTACCAGCAGGGAAGCTCCCCGCCATTCTCTACCTCCCGAAACATCTTCACTGGTGGCATCGTTCTGGCAATCATGATTCTGCCTGTGATCGCTGCTACTACCCGTGAGGTTTTCGTCCAGACCCCGAAGGGACAGATTGAGTCTGCCCTGGCTCTGGGTGCAACGCGGTGGGAAGTTGTTCGCATGACCGTGCTTCCCTTTGGTTTGTCCGGCTACATCTCCGGTGCAATGCTGGGCCTGGGTCGCGCGCTGGGTGAAACCATGGCGCTGTACATGGTTATCGCTAGTGCTCCGGACTTCCGCGGCTCGCTGATGGACGGTGGTACTACCTTTGCGACCGCCATCGCCGCTGCCGCACCGGAGTTCGACGATGAACTGAAGGCGGGCGCCTACATTTCTGCCGGCCTCGTGCTATTCCTGTTGACCTTCCTGGTTAACGCCGCCGCCCGCGCCGTTGTGGCGAAGAAGTAGGAGACGAGAACAATGACTGATGCAGTAGCTGTAGAAAAGAAGAAGTCCTCTTCGTCCTCCGACCTGTTCACTCAGATCTCTGGTAAGCGCAAGGCTGCCGACAAGGCCGCCACCATCATCATCTACTTTGCAATGACCCTGGCCCTGCTGCCTCTGGTGTGGGTGCTGTTCAAGGTTGTCAGCGAAGGCCTGCCGGCAATTTTGAATCCTGACTGGTGGATGTACGACATGGTCGGCCAACCCCGTAACAAGGCCGGCGGCGGCGCTATTCACGCAATCATCGGTACCCTGACCCAGGTTCTGGTTACTTCCGCATTGTCCATCCCGATCGGTGTGTTCACCGCCATCTACTTGGTGGAGTACTCCCGCGGTAATTTCCTCGGCAGGATCACAACCTTCATGGTCGACATCCTGACCGGTGTCCCGTCCATCGTTGCTGCCCTGTTCGTGTACGCAATGTGGATCACCATGTTTGGCTTCGAGCGCTCCGGTTTCGCCGTTTCCCTTGCTTTGGTGCTGTTGATGGTTCCGATCATCGTGCGCAACGCAGAAGAGATGCTGCGCGTTGTTCCAATGGACCTGCGTGAAGCCTCTTATGCACTGGGCGTGCCGAAGTGGAAGACCATCGTCAAAATCGTGCTCCCGACGGCTCTATCCGGCATTGTCACCGGCATCATGCTGGCTGTTGCCCGTGTGATGGGCGAGTCCGCACCGGTGCTGATCCTGGTTGGTTCCACCACCAAGATCAACTGGAACCCGTTCGAAGGTGGCCAGCAGTCCCTGCCGCTGTACATGGTTGACCTCTATGGCGCCGGAAGTAACGAGGTCGTGTTGGAGCGCCTGTGGGGCTGCGCACTGACCCTGGTGCTCCTGGTCGCCGTTCTGATGATTGGCGCCCGTCTGATTTCGAAGCGCTACTCGGTCAAGGTCTAAGGCGACCAAGAGCCTTAGCCCTGCCGGGACTAGAACAAAACAAAGCCTTTCCAATTGCACAAACCGACCACTCCATACATAGAGGGTGGCCAACCCTAGGACCCTAGGAGAACAACACAATGGCTAAGCGCCTAGACCTCAATGACGTCAACATTTACTACGGCGATTTCCACGCCGTTCAGAACGTCAACCTGCACATCCCGCCGAAGGCAGTTACCGCCTTCATCGGCCCGTCCGGCTGTGGCAAGTCCACAGTGCTGCGCACCCTGAACCGTATGCACGAGGTAATCCCCGGTGCTTATGTCAAGGGTGAGATCCTGCTCGACGGTGAGGACATCTACGGCTCCAAGATCGACCCAGTGGCCGTCCGCAACACCATCGGCATGGTTTTCCAGAAAGCTAACCCGTTCCCGACGATGTCCATCGAAGAGAATGTCGTTGCCGGCCTGAAGCTGTCGGGTGAGAAGAACAAGAAGAAGCTCCGCGAGGTTGCAGAGCGTGCACTGCGTGGCTCCAACCTGTGGGACGAGGTTAAGGATCGTCTGGACAAGCCGGGCGGCGGCCTCTCCGGTGGTCAGCAGCAGCGTCTGTGCATCGCCCGCGCTATCGCTGTCGAGCCGGAAGTTCTGCTGATGGACGAGCCTTGCTCCGCACTTGACCCGATCTCCACCCTGGCAGTCGAGGATCTGATCCACGAGCTGAAGGAAGACTTCACCATCGTTATCGTGACGCACAACATGCAGCAGGCAGCCCGTGTGTCCGACCAGACCGCTTTCTACTCCCTGGAAGCTACCGGCAAGCCCGGCAAGCTGGTCGAGGTGGGTCCGACCAAGCAGATTTTCGAGAACCCGCAGCAGAAGGAGACCGAGGACTACATCTCCGGTCGCTTCGGATAAAACTCAATCTTCGCCTGGCCTACAGGCAGGAGAGGAAATAGAGAATCCACACAGTGTCATATTGGCCGGTTCATGCTGAGCCTGCCACCCACTAGCGGGGTTCCGGGTACACCGGAACCCCGCTTTTGGCGTCAATAGCAAAAAGAAACGGCATACTGGAGGCAGTGAAGGCCCCGCAACCAGAAAGGAAGCACCATGTCTGGCACAGAGCCTAGCCCGAAGGCACCGGCAACCCTCCACATCGTAGTGATGGGAGTAAGCGGCAGCGGCAAGACAACGTTGGCACGCGCCATCGCCGAGAAGACCGGCTGGCAGCTCCAAGAAGCAGATGACCTGCACCCGGAGGGCGCATTGGAGATCCTGCAAGACGGCCGACTACCCGCTGAGCACCATCGCAAGAAGTGGTTGGGCACCGTGCGGGACTGGATCGCGGGAGAGGCCGCTAAAGGGAACAACACGGTGACAGCCTGCACCGCACTGCGCATTGACCACCGGGAGATCTTAAGCGACATCGGGGAGGGTGCGACGGTGTTCTACGTGCACCTATACGGCACCGAAGATGTACTTGCAGAGCGGATGGAAAATCGGGTTGGCGATGTTGACATGCCACGCGAACTTTTGGTCGCGCAATTGGAGGATCTACAGCGCCTCACGCCGGGGGAGAAGGGCATACAGCTCGATGTACGCCGTACCCCGGAACAGTTGCTCGATGATTCCCTCAACGCTGCCATGTTTGCCCAAAAGGCCTACAGCAGCTAGCGGATTCTACTAGTAGTCGAAGTTCGTGTCGTAGCGATAGCGCAGTTCGTCGAACTTCTTACGGAAGCGCTCCTCGAGTTCATCGTCCTCTTGCTTTCGCTGGTACTCCTCCGGAGTGAGACCCGTGGCAATGAAGACGATGCGATTGCCGATTTCCACCGCATGGTCCGAGTAGCGCTCCAAGTAACGGGAAAGCAACGTGATGTCTACAGCCTCACGCACGGAATGGGGCCAGTCTCGCTGAGTAGTGAGCTGAAAGAGGTGGCGGTGGATGTCGTCGATCGCGTCGTCATCCTTGATGAGATCAAGCGCAGTCTGAACATTGTGATCGCGTAGCAGCTCTTGGATCTTCTCCGCGGATTGGTCGCACTGGCGCGCCATTTCTTCGATATAGGGGCGTAGGGGTGCCGGTACTGCATTTTCTGGATGACGCCGCCGCGCCACCTTCGCCACATGCACCGCAAGCGCGCCCATGCGGGTGAAATCCTCGACAATATGCTGGCCTGCGACGACGAAGCGCAAGTCGCGCGCAACAGGTGCCTCGAGAGCCAAAAGTTGGAAGGCCGCCGCAACCGAATTGACGCGAAGATCCTCCAGCGTATCTATGCTACTGAGAACCTTCTCCGCGAGCTCGAGATCAGTTTCCAGGAGAGAACGAGTGGCGGAATTGAGGGTAGTGCGAACGAAATCCGCCATGAGTGAAATGTTGTGGTTAAAGTCCCGGAGCTGGTTTCGGTACTCTTTGCGCATGCCCAGCACTATAGTCTGTGGTTTTTGATTGTGCTGGCGTTCAACCCCCGATGTTTAGCCCCTACAAATGACCTTAGGGTTTAGCCACCGCTATTTTCGATGTCGGCACCATCGGGCACCGTCTCATCCTCCGGGTCGTCCAGCCAACCATCGGGCAGCGCAACCTTAGCTGGGGAGCCTTGGCGACCGCGAGCACCATCGGCGTCCTCGGCCAAGGCGGGTGAGTCCCAAACCTCACTCAAAGCAGTCTTCAACTCATCCAGGCTGCTGACTCGCGACAGGCTGCGGCGCAGTTCGCCGCCAGCTGGGAAGCCGCGGAGGTACCAGGTCATGTGCTTGCGTAGATCCCGGCAGGCTTTCTGCTCACCGTCGTGGGCCGCCAGAAGCTCGGCGTGTCGAAGGATGATGCGAGCGACTTCTCCCAAGGTGGGTTGAGAGGGGATTGGCAGCCCGCGTAGCTCTGCCGACAGTTCTGCGAATAGCCACGGCCGCCCCAGGCACCCCCGGCCAACGACGACGCCATCACAGCCGGTCTGTTCCATCATTGCCCGGGCATCTGTCGCCTTGAAGATATCGCCATTTCCCAGAACGGGAATGCCAGTGTGAGCCAGGTGTTGCTTTAGGCGCGCGATCTCATTCCAATTCGCGTGGCCGGAGTATCGCTGCGCAGCCGTGCGACCGTGGAGCGCTACGGCAGCCGCGCCTTCTTCCACTGCGATGCGACCTGCATCCAGATGTGTGTGGTGTTCATCGTCGATGCCGACGCGCATCTTTACGGTGACCGGGATATCCGTACCTTCAGTCGCTTTGACCGCTGCAGCGACGATGTTGCCAAAGAGCTTGCGCTTATAGGGCAAGGCGGAACCGCCACCGCGACGGGTGACTTTCGGCACGGGACAGCCGAAGTTCATATCGATATGGTCGGCGAGGTTCTCGTCGACAATCATCTTTGCTGCCTTGTAGGTGTACTCCGGGTCAGTCGTGTACAGCTGCAGGCTTCGCGGACTCTCGTCCGGAGCAAAGGTTGTCATATGCAGAGTTTTCGGATTGCGCTCGACCAGCGCTCGCGCAGTTACCATCTCGCATACATAGAGGCCGGCGACAGAGCCCATGCGCTCGCGTTCTTGTTCGCGGCACAGGCTGCGAAAAGCGACGTTCGTCACGCCGGCCATGGGAGCCAGAACCACAGGGGAGTCGAGCTGCATCCTGCCGATCTGCAGCCCCCGGAAGCCGGTGGTGTTTTGCGGGCGATCGGAACTGTGTTGGCCTCGAACGGCAGTATTAGCAGGGGTGGCACTGCTGGTTGCGCGGTTCGCGGTGGTGGAGGTGGGGGTTGCGGTCGATGTAGTCACGGGCACCATTCTCACACTGGGGAGGGAAGAATACCAAAGGGCGTCAAGAGCTGCCGTAAAACATAGGCCGAAGTAGCAACATTGATTGTTCAACAATAGGCTGGACGGTGAAGGCGAGCTAAGTCACATTTATGTAGGCTGAGAAAACAAAGCGGAGAAACCGCTACTCGCTACACCGCAATCGAGGAGGAACCGATGTCTGAGCGCATTGCCAACGAGTTTTATAAGTCCAAGGTCGTTTCTGCGGAGGAGGCGGCGCAGTTCGTCAACCATGGAGACAAGGTTGGCATGTCTGGCTTTACCGGCGCGGGTTATCCCAAGGCTTTGCCTAGCGCCATCGCGAAGAAAGCTAAGGAGCTGCATGAGCGAGGCGAAGACTTCCAAATCGACGTGTTTACCGGAGCTTCCACCGCTCCCGATTGCGACGGTGTACTGGCGGAAGCGGACGCAGTGCGTTACCGCACCCCGTACGCCTCTGACCCGACGATGCGCAAGAAGATCAACGCGGGTGAGATCCTGTACCAGGACATCCACCTTTCCCACCTGGGTCAGCAGGTAGAGGAGGGCTTCTTCGGCAATCTCGACGTCGCCGTGGTGGAGGCTGTGCGTATTGACGAAGCTGGCAACATCATTCCTTCCTCGGCTGTGGGTAACAACGTGGAGTACCTAAACTCTGCGCGCAAGATCATTATCGAGGTGAATGAGTGGCAGTCTCTCGACCTGGAGGGCATGCACGACATTTACAAGATCCAGGATCTGCCTAACCGCACCCCAATTCCGATCAACCGCCCCGGCGACCGCATTGGCACCACCTTCATTCCAGTCGACCAAAACAAGGTCGTAGCTGTTGTAAAGACCAACGCGGAGGATCGCAACGCACCGTTCAAGCCGACCGACGAGATCTCCGAAAAGATCGCCGGCCACTTCCTAGATCTGCTGGAGGGAGAGGTTGAGGCAGGGCGCCTCACGTACGACGGCTACATTATGCAGTCCGGCGTCGGAAACGTCCCGAACGCTGTGATGGCAGGCCTGCTGGATTCTAAGTTCGAAAACATTCAGGCCTACACCGAGGTGATCCAGGACGGCATGCTGGATCTTATCGACAATGGCAAGATGACCGTCGCCTCCGCTACTTCTTTCGCGCTATCTCCGGACTATGCAAAGAAGATGAATGAAGAGGCTAAGCGCTACCGCGAGCACATTGTCCTGCGTCCGCAGCAGATCTCTAACCACCCTGAGGTAATTCGCCGCACTGGTCTGATCGCGTCTAATGGCATGATCGGTTGCGACATTTACGGCAATGTGAACTCCACCAACGTGGCGGGCTCTCGGGTTATGAATGGTATCGGCGGCTCCGGTGACTTCACGCGTAACGCGTTCCTGTCCACCTTTATCTCGCCGTCCACAGCGAAGGATGGTGCGATCTCCGCGGTCGTTCCTTTCGCTTCCCACATTGACCACACGGAGCACGACACGATGGTCGTAATCACTGAGTATGGTTATGCCGATCTGCGTGGTCTCGCGCCGCGTCAGCGCGTCCCGAAGATCATCTCCATCGCTCACCCGGATTATCGTCCGCTGCTGGAGGAGTACTACGAGCGTGCGTGCTCTGAGGGGCACTATCTGCAGACTCCGCACGATCTGAAGACCGCTTTCGATTTCCACATCAACCTGGCGGAGAAGGGCTCTATGAAGGGCTAAAGCCGGGTTCATGGCTGGGCGCATGTCTGTTGCGCGTAGCTATGTGGTGGGGGCAATTTTCTGCTTCGCATAGGCGTTAGATAGAATGCTCCCCGTTGGGCCTTTAGCTCAGTTGGTAGAGCTACGGACTTTTAATCCGCAGGTCGTGGGTTCGAGCCCCACAGGGCCCACATTCACAATTACCCCGTCGGGGCGCTTCCATGGAGATCATGGTCGCGCTGTGGCGGGGTTTTGTTTTTGTCGGCTGGGAATTAGTGCGCGGACGTTGGAACAATCTTGCGCGAAATTCCGTTGAGAGTGACATGTCAACATTGTTTTCTTCCTTGAACCTTGGCCGTTATAACTTGAGCAACCGTGTGACCATGGCAGCTCTGACACGTCAGCGTGCAGGCCACAGCGGCCTGCCGAGCGAACTGCATGCGAAGTACTATTCCCAGCGCGCCAGCGCCGGGCTGGTCGTTACCGAAGGCACCTTCCCCGCGTGGACGAATCGTGCGTTTCCGGGCCAGGCGGGCATTGCAAGCGATGAGCACGCGGCTGGATGGCGCGACGTGGCTAATGAGGTGCACAACGCCAACGGAATTATTTTCATGCAGATCATGCACGGTGGACGCACCAGCCACCCGGATCTCATTGATGGAGCTCAAGCAGAAGCGCCCAGCGCGCTGAATTGGGATGGGCAGGTTCGTGGATTCGCTGGAAAAATGTCGGCTCCAGTGCCGCGCGCACTGGAAACAGAGGAAATTCCGCGAATCGTAGAGGAATTCCGCAGCGCTGCACGGCGGGCTATCGACGCGGGAATTGACGGCGTGGAGATCCACAACGCAAACGGCTATTTGCTTCACGAGTTCTTGGCACCTTCGTCCAATCAACGCGAGGATGAGTTCGGCGGCAGTCCGGAAAACCGTTGGCGTCTGTCGGAAATGGTAATCCGCGCGCTAGTAGAAGAAATCGGCGCCGACCGCGTGGGAGTGCGCTTCTCGCCAGGGCACAATGTGCAAGGGGTCATTGAGGAAGACGAGGCGGACATGGTGGCCACATATGGAGGTCTACTGGATGCCATCGCCCCGTTGAACCTTGCTTATGTGTCTTTCCTGCACGCGCACCCGGAAAGCGAGCTGATCTCGACTCTGGCAAACAAGGCTCGCGCTAACGGTGTGACAAAGGTACTCATGAACGACGGTTTCGGCACCGTGACTACTCAGGAGGATGCGCAGCGTGAGCTAGAGCTGGACTACGTGGATGCTGTCGTAGTCGGCCGTCAGTTGATTGCCAACCCGGACTTGGTGCGCCGCTGGCGCGAGGATTTGCCCCTCAATGAGCCAGATCAGTCCACGTTCTACGTGGGTGGTGAGCGTGGCTACACGGATTACCCGTCTGTCTCTGATTAGTGCGTAGTCGTAGCGGGGTAGGGGGGCTGCTTTGCCCACCTCAACGGGCGATTTGTTCTGTCGCTGGCCCCTGGTTTAAACTGATCAAGCTGCTAAGCAAGCCTGCGGTGATTCGCTGGCTTACTTTGTAGAGCTCCCATCGTCTAGAGGCCTAGGACCCCGCCCTTTCACGGCGGTAACACGGGTTCGAATCCCGTTGGGAGTACGGCCCTGTGGCGCAGTTGGTTAGCGCGCCGCCCTGTCACGGCGGAGGTCGCGGGTTCAAGTCCCGTCAGGGTCGCAAGTTAAGAGCTTTTTGGAGTCTTTCCGGCGTTTGTGCGCCGGGAGGGCTCTTTTTCTTTTGCTTTCTTTTTGACGCCCACATTCTCCAAGCGGTTCATACTTCGCCAGTGAAGCGAAGTTATTCCAGAAACTGTCGTTGAACAGCTGATTTGCCTTAGAAGTTTGTCACTGTGTAGAGTTTATTCTCGTGCAACAGACGGCTTAGACAAGTTGTTGTCTGGTCGTTTTATTTAGTTGTGCAGGCAATGTTGGCCCTGTGGCGCAGTTGGTTAGCGCGCCGCCCTGTCACGGCGGAGGTCGCGGGTTCAAGTCCCGTCAGGGTCGCTTCGATGTTCGAATCGGAAGCGGTCGAGCACGAAGGCCAGATAGCTCAGTTGGTAGAGCGTTCGCCTGAAAAGTGAAAGGTCGCCGGTTCGATCCCGGCTCTGGCCACATTCCAACCCCGGTAGCAATGACGCTACCGGGGTTTTGCTGTGTTTCTGCCTCTGTGCGTCAACGTACACTGGCGGTGTACGACATGGACGCTATAAACGTTGTTTCGGTACTGAGTAGTCGAGTGCCGAGTAGTCGAATGCAGCGTAGTCGAGTACAGAGCAAACGGCAGAGAAGCGAAAGGAAAGACACCGCAATGTCAGTCACGAAGAGTATTGTTCACGATGAAGACCAGGGTCGTTTTGTCATCTACGTCGATGACCAGGAGGCTGGCTTTGCAGAGTACTCCCAGGCTGATGGGGTACGAGACTTCAACCACACTGTGGTGGATCCGAAGTACCGCGGTCAGGGCTTGTCTAAGCCTCTTATTAGTGAGGCTCTGCTGGGTACAAAGGAGGCGAACCTAAAGATTAAGGCCAGCTGCTCGGCTGTCGCGGCGTTCGTGGAGAAGAACCCGGAATTCAAAGAGCTGCTGGCCTCGTAGCGTCCCACTGAGAAAGGTCTCGAAGGGAAAGCTCCGCAGGGGCGCTGTGGTGAACGCTTAGATGTTGTTCTGCATGTCGTCGACCCACTTCACGGCGTCCACCAGCGGAGTGTTCTGCTCCGGCTTGCGGGGACGAATCTTTGCCGGAATGCCGGTGAGGATTGAGTGTGGGGGAGCATCCTTGGTAACCACGGCGTTGGCGCCAATCGCGGAGCCCTCGCCGATGGTGATGGGACCCAGAACCTTTGCACCAGCACCGATCATCACTCCATTGCCGATGGTTGGGTGACGCTTGCATTGAACAAGCTCGGACCCTCCCAGGGTTACCCCGTGATACAGCATCACGTCATCGCCGATTTCCGCTGTTTCACCGATGACCACTCCCATGCCGTGGTCGATAAAGAACCTCCGGCCGATGGTGGCGCCCGGGTGGATCTCAATGCCGGTTAGGGCGCGAGTGGCCTGGCTAATGATGCGGGCGATGCTGCGGTGGCCGCGCGTCCACAGTGCGTGAGAGACACGGTGCGCCCAGATGGCGTGAAGGCCGGAGTACACGATGGCGTTTTCCACGTCGCCACGGGCCGCTGGGTCGTGCTCGCGGGCATTGTTAAGATCCTCGCGGATGCGTCCAAGAATGCTCAAGGGTGTGGTCTTTCGGTCGGAGGTTATAGAGGGGCGGGAGATAGGTGCCCTAAAGAACTTTCGCAGCCACTATAACGAGAAGGCGCTGCCTCCTATTTCACCGCAAGGCGGAAAAAGGGGGGTAGCGCCTACTTCTGTGGCTGGGATGCTGGGCGGAGAACTAGTCGCGCAGGTCGTCGAACAGCAGGGTGGAGACGTAGCGCTCGCCGAAGTCCGGAACGATAACGACGATGGTCTTGCCCTCGTTCTCGTCCTTCTTGGCCTCTTCTAGTGCTGCCCAGACGGCGGCACCGGAGGAGATGCCGGAGAGAATGCCCTCGGCCTTGGCTAGCTCGCGTGCGGTCGTGGTGGCGTTCTCCAGCGGAACATCGATGACGCGATCCAGGATGTCCTTGTTGAGGTTCTCCGGGAAGAAGTTGGTGCCCAGGCCTTGGATCTTGTGCGGTCCGAAGCGGCCTTCGGTCAGCAACGGGGAGTCTGCTGGCTCTACGCCAACGATCTCGATCTTTTCGTTCTTTTCCTTCAGGTACTTCGCTGCGCCGGAGATGGTACCGCCGGTGCCCACACCTGCAACGAAAATGTCTACCTCGCCGTCGGTGTCTTCCCAGATCTCTGGACCAGTGGTGTTGTAGTGGATCTCTGGGTTGGCCGGGTTAGCGAACTGGCGTGCCAGGATGGCGTTATCGGTGCTCTCAACGATCTCGTTGGCCTTATCCACCGCGCCCTGCATGCCGCCGGGGCCGGGGGTTAGTACGAGTTCTGCGCCCAGGGCGCGCAGCATAATACGACGCTCGTTCGACATGGTCTCCGGCATGGTCAGGACAACCTTGTAGCCCTTTGCAGCGCCAACCATTGCCAGTGCGATACCGGTATTGCCGGAGGTTGCCTCGACAATGGTGCCGCCCGGCTTCAACGTGCCATCCTTCTCAGCTGCCTCGATGATGGCCTTACCGATGCGATCCTTCACCGAGTTGGCCGGATTAAAAGCTTCTAGCTTCAACAGCACATTAGCCTTCAGGCCTTCGCCGAAGGCGCCCAGCTTAACTAGGGGAGTGCCGCCGATGAGCTCGGTGATGTTGTTGTAAATCTTCGCCATGGGGGCGATCCTTTCATTCTAGACTGATCGGTCTATATTGGGTAGTCTACACCTCTTTGTCGGCCTACACCACTGTTGAGTTTGGCCGCTCTCTCGTGACGCCCTTTCGCACCCAAAGCTTTGCCAGAATCTCAGACGCAGATTCAGGGGATTTGGTTCAATGGCAACCATGACTTCCGAAAACCAAACTTCAGTAAACCCCGTGAACCCCGACCAGCCTTATGAAACCATTCAGGTAGCCGTCAATGGTGCCGTCGCAACGATCACTCTGGACCGACCAAAGGCACTTAACGCGCTGAACAGTGCTGTGCTTTCCGAAATCGTTCCGGCTGCTCAGGCGTTGGATGCCGACCCGGCGATTGGCGCAATCGTTATCACTGGCAGCGAAAAGAGTTTTGCTGCCGGTGCTGATATCAAGGAAATGAAGGACGAGGTCTACCCAGAGGTAGCCGAAAAGCGCCTCTTTGGAGATTGGGAAAAGTTGGCCCAGCTGAAGACCCCGCTGATCACCGCGGTCTCCGGATTTGCTCTCGGCGGCGGCTGCGAACTAGCTATGCTGGGCGATATTCTGCTGGCTAGCGAGTCCGCCAAGTTCGGACAGCCGGAGATCACATTGGGCATTATTCCGGGTATGGGTGGCACCCAGCGACTAACTCGTGCCGTGGGGAAGTACAAGGCCATGGATCTGATCCTTACTGGGCGCATGATGGATGCCGAGGAGGCTGAACGCTGTGGCTTGGTTTCCCGGATTTTGCCGGCAGAGGGCTTCGCCGACGAGGTTCAAAAGGTAGCGGCGAAGGTTGCAAGCATGTCCCACGTTGCATTGGCCGCCGCCACTGAGATGGTGGACGAGGCATACCGCTCGACTCTGGATGAGGGCGTGGAGGCTGAGCGCCAGCAGTTCTGGCGCCTGTTCGACACTGCGGATCAGAAGGAAGGCATGGCCGCTTTCGTGGAGAAGCGTAAGCCGGAGTGGAAGCACCGCTAGGCGCTAGTCCCCAAACATTGCCAACCCCTCCTTGGTTAAACCTGGCACAATTGCGGCTATGGCACATTCCAAGCAAGTCAACCGCACCATTGAACTGTCCATTCACGAGGTCTACGAGGTTGTCTCGGGCGAACGGTTCCTTCTGACCGATGAGGGAATGGTTGACAAGTCGGACTCTCAAATTGTTGAGGCGGAGCGGAAAGAGCTCCCCGATGGTCGAGTGTGGGCGCGGGTTGGCGTGAGGGCGTCCCAAAAAGAGCTAGAAGAGCTTTCCGAGGACAAGAACAAGCCCCTAGCTTTCCAAGAAACCTATGTGTCGCAACTAGACGAAGAAGGTGCGTTCGAGGCGACGTCGACGATGGAGCTGCCGATGGGGATGGGGACAATGGAAACCCGTTTTATCTATGCGGCGGCGGATTCAGACCTGACAACGGTCGAGGCGATCCTCACGGCAAAAGCATCAATCCCATTGATCTCAGGCAAGCTGGAAAAGCACCTGCTCAAAACTTCGGACAAGGTTGTCGACGATAGCCTGGCGCGCATTCGGAATCTAAGTGTCACGGAGGCTCAATAAGACCCCAAAAAGGTTAGGAGTGGATGTGCACCTTTTTGCTGATGAAAGCATGGGGGCAGTTTTGGGGGTAGCTAGGGGGTGAACTATACTCCCTACTCACACGGCGTCTATGCCCGCGAAAGGCTAGGCGCCACAGGTCAAGTTTGAGGAGTGAACAGGTGGACCAGCAGCGGCAACGCGATGACGAAGATGTCATCATTTCTGCGCTGAATTCTCTAAAAAACGCGACTGGCATCCCGGTGACGATGTACGCGGCGAGCTCCGCCGAAGGAAAGCTGCGGATCTCCAAGTGGGTAGGGCTGCGCACGCCGGCGCTGCACAACCTTGAGATTGCACCAGGCGCAGGCGTCGGTGGCCGCGTCGTAACCACCCGCCGTCCCGTAGGAGTCTCCGACTACACCCGGGCTAAGTCCATTAGCCACGACTTTGACCGTCACATTCGAGATGAAGGACTGCACTCCGTAGTTGCCGTGCCCGTGATCGTGAAGCGCGAGGTGCGGGGCGTGCTGTATGCGGGCGTGCACTCTCGTGCTCGCATGGGAGACAAGGTGCTCGAAGAGGTCACCATGACCGCGCGTTGCCTGGAGCAGGACATTGCAGTCAATGAGGCGCTGCGTACGAATGAGGCCGGTCGTGGTGCAAACGCGGCGGCGTCCTCCACAAATAAGCAGGTGCGATCGATGTCCGGCGCCGAATGGGAACAGGTGCGCGCCACTCACAGCAAGCTTCGCATGCTCGCAAACCGTGTGGGTGACGATGAACTGCGGCGAGATCTTGAAGTCCTATGCGACCAAATGGTCTCCCCGGTGCGCGTGAAGCAGACCACCAAGCTTTCTGCGCGTGAGCTGGATGTTTTGGCCTGCGTGGCTCTCGGCCACACCAACGTGGAAGCCGCAGCCGAGATGGGGATTGGTGCAGAGACGGTGAAGAGCTACCTACGCTCTGTCATGCGCAAGCTCGGAGCGCACACTCGCTACGAGGCTGTTAACGCGGCACGGCGTATCGGCGCACTGCCCTGATCTAGCCCTGTTTCTCGCCCCGCCATGAGTGGGGCGATTTTTTGTAGGCTAGGGGGCGTGAAAGACAGCTTCGTAGTAACCGGTGGAACCAGGCTGCAGGGCGCCATCAAGGTGTCCGGCGCAAAGAACAGCGTGCTTAAGCTCATGTCAGCTGCACTTTTGGCACCTGGAACCACCACGTTGACCAACTGCCCAGAAATTGCCGATGTGCCCTACATGGCCGAGGTTCTGCGTGGCCTGGGCTGCGAGGTGGAGCTCGACGGTTCTGTCGTTCGCATCACCACTCCTGAGGAAATCGAGTACAACGCGGACTTCGAGGCCGTACGTCAGTTCCGTGCATCCGTCGCGGTCTTGGGGCCGCTAACTTCTCGTCGCCATAGGGCGCGGGTCGCCCTTCCCGGTGGTGACGCCATCGGTTCCCGTCCTCTTGATATGCACCAATCTGGACTGGAATTACTTGGAGCAACCACCAAGATTGAGCATGGTTGCCTGGTCGCCGAAGCCGAAGAGCTCCATGGCGCTCAGATCAAATTGGACTTCCCCTCGGTGGGGGCAACGGAGAATATTCTGACTGCCGCCGTTTTGGCAGAGGGAACCACCACCTTGGATAACGCGGCACGGGAGCCAGAGATCGTGGATCTGTGCAACATGCTTGTGGAAATGGGAGCCAAGATCAGTGGAGCCGGATCTAACACGATCACCGTGGAGGGAGTGGAGCGACTAAACCCGGTGAATCACGAGGTTGTGGGTGATCGTATCGTCGCCGGCACCTGGGCTTATGCAGCGGCGATGACACAGGGCGACATCACGGTCGGTGGTATTGATCCGCAGCATCTGCATTTGGTGTTGGAGAAGCTAAAACTGGCGGGCGCCCAGGTGGAGACGTATCCCACTGGTTTCCGTGTGGTGCAGGTGGAGCGTCCGAAGGCGGTGGATTATCAGACGTTGCCGTTCCCAGGGTTCCCGACCGACCTGCAGCCGATGGCGATTGCGCTGTGCACCGTGAGTGAGGGGATGAGTGTGATTACGGAGAACATCTTCGAGTCTCGCTTCCGCTTTGTCGATGAGATGATGCGCCTCGGTGCGGACGCAAGTATTGATGGCCACCACGTAGTGATCCGCGGAACGGAGCGGCTCTCTTCGGCTCCGGTATGGAGTTCTGACATTCGAGCCGGTGCCGGTTTGGTGCTGGCTGGCTTGGTTGCAGACGGGCAGACCGAAGTGCATGACGTGTACCACATCGACCGTGGCTACCCGGAGTTCCCGGAGCAGTTGCGCTCCTTGGGGGCAGAGATTGAGCGAGTTCAGCGTTAGAAGCGTTTGATATTGCTCAGATATCGGCGTTGACCTGGTTGTTTGTGTTTGGTGTGGGGTGTGTGTACATTTATTCGAGTCAGCGCGACACGGCGCTGTGAGTGAGTAGCTTGCAGCAAGCCTTTGATGAGCGTGTCTGGCTAATCATTTTAAAGCTGTAAAAACGGTCTTTGTTGTGTGCGAGTGCAACGGGTTGTTTACCGGGAATTTGCTTTTGATTCACGGTTGCTTTACACTCGTAATCCGTCGCAACGTGGCTGCCGCTGTTGATGTGGTGTTGTTTGTTGTGTGCGTAGGTTGTTTGAGAACTCAATAGCGTGATGAACCAAGTTTAGATACTTTGTTGACCAACCTTTGTGTTGATTCTGATGCATTGTATGTCTTTTGCTTTGTGACTTGTTTCAGCTTCTCGTTGGCTCATATGGATTGTGGGTTGATGGTGGTTACGCCAGCGTGGTGTTAACGTCTCCACGTTATGTAATGTGCGTATCCCAGCGTGCCTCTTTTTTGTGGGTGTGCGTTGGGCTGATGATGGTTTTGTTTGAAGTGGTGGATGTATGTTGTGTCGGTCAATGACCAGCGATGTTTTGTTGGTGTTGGTTGATGTGATTTATTTATCCTTTTTTCAATTCTTTTGTCAGTAATTTTGTTTTTTGTTTGCCTGGTTTTCAGGCTCGCCTGTGTCTGATGACATTTTTATGGAGAGTTTGATCCTGGCTCAGGACGAACGCTGGCGGCGTGCTTAACACATGCAAGTCGAACGGAAAGGCCTCTGCTTGCAGAGGTACTCGAGTGGCGAACGGGTGAGTAACACGTGGGTGATCTGCCTTGCACTTCGGGATAAGCCTGGGAAACTGGGTCTAATACCGGATAGGACCATGCTTTAGTGTGTGTGGTGGAAAGTTTTTCGGTGCAAGATGAGCCCGCGGCCTATCAGCTTGTTGGTGGGGTAATGGCCTACCAAGGCGACGACGGGTAGCCGGCCTGAGAGGGTGTACGGCCACATTGGGACTGAGACACGGCCCAGACTCCTACGGGAGGCAGCAGTGGGGAATATTGCACAATGGGCGCAAGCCTGATGCAGCGACGCCGCGTGGGGGATGAAGGCCTTCGGGTTGTAAACTCCTTTCGCTAGGGAAGAAGCCTTTTTGGTGACGGTACCTGGATAAGAAGCACCGGCTAACTACGTGCCAGCAGCCGCGGTAATACGTAGGGTGCGAGCGTTGTCCGGAATTACTGGGCGTAAAGAGCTCGTAGGTGGTTTGTCGCGTCGTCTGTGAAATCCCGGGGCTTAACTTCGGGCGTGCAGGCGATACGGGCATAACTAGAGTGCTGTAGGGGAGACTGGAATTCCTGGTGTAGCGGTGAAATGCGCAGATATCAGGAGGAACACCGATGGCGAAGGCAGGTCTCTGGGCAGTTACTGACGCTGAGGAGCGAAAGCATGGGTAGCGAACAGGATTAGATACCCTGGTAGTCCATGCCGTAAACGGTGGGCGCTAGGTGTGGGGGTTTTATTTACGATTCCCGTGCCGTAGCTAACGCATTAAGCGCCCCGCCTGGGGAGTACGGCCGCAAGGCTAAAACTCAAAGGAATTGACGGGGGCCCGCACAAGCGGCGGAGCATGTGGATTAATTCGATGCAACGCGAAGAACCTTACCTGGGCTTGACATACACCGGATCGCTGCAGAGATGTAGTTTCCCTTGTGGCTGGTGTACAGGTGGTGCATGGTTGTCGTCAGCTCGTGTCGTGAGATGTTGGGTTAAGTCCCGCAACGAGCGCAACCCTTGTCTTGTGTTGCCAGCACGTTATGGTGGGGACTCGCGAGAGACTGCCGGGGTTAACTCGGAGGAAGGTGGGGATGACGTCAAATCATCATGCCCCTTATGTCCAGGGCTTCACACATGCTACAATGGTCGGTACAGTGGGTTGCGATACCGTGAGGTGGAGCTAATCCCTTAAAGCCGGTCTCAGTTCGGATTGGAGTCTGCAACTCGACTCCATGAAGTCGGAGTCGCTAGTAATCGCAGATCAGCAACGCTGCGGTGAATACGTTCCCGGGCCTTGTACACACCGCCCGTCACGTCATGAAAGTTGGTAACACCCGAAGCCAGTGGCCCAAACTTGTTAGGGAGCTGTCGAAGGTGGGATTGGCGATTGGGACGAAGTCGTAACAAGGTAGCCGTACCGGAAGGTGCGGCTGGATCACCTCCTTTCTAAGGAGTATTTTTGTTTATTTTTTTCTGGGTGAATAGGTAACCGGTTCAACCATTTTTGTTGTGGTTGTTGGTTGTTGGATCGTGTCACATTGTTTGTTTAAGAGTGTGCGTGTGTTGGGGTTGGCACTGTTTTGTGGGGTTGGGTTAGCGAAGTTTTTGGTTTGTCATGGCTGTTGGGTGTCTGGGACAATCTATTTTGTTCCTTGTGTGAGCGCCTTGAAGTGATGTGATTGCCGATAGTGGTGATTGTGTTGTTTTGGGTGTTGTGTTGTTTGAGAACTGTATAGTGGACGCGAGTATCTTCTTTTTTGTGATTTTTGTTTGAAATCATTGTGTTCATGCGCTGATGGTCTGCACTGTTGTGGTGTGGGTTGTTGGTGTGTGGGTGTCTTAGTATTTTGTGTTGTCTGTGAAGGGCGCACGGTGGATGCCTTGGGCATGATAAGCCGATGAAGGACGTGGAAGGCCGCGATAGTCCTCGGGGAGTTGTCAATCGAGCGTTGATCCGAGGGTGTCCGAATGGGGAAACCTGGCCACAGTTGTGTGTGGTCGCTGCATGGATGAATTCATAGTTTGTGTGGTGGTAACGCGGGGAAGTGAAACATCTCAGTACCCGTAGGAGAAGAAAATAATAATGATTCTGCTAGTAGCGGCGAGCGAACGTGGATTTTGGCTAAACTGCATGCGTGTGATACCTGGCAGGGGTTGCGTGTGTGGGGTTGTGGGGTTGTGTTGTGCGGTGCTGCCATGCCGTGCCTTGGCATTGTGTGTTAGCGGAAGTGGTTTGGAATGGCCTGCCGTAGACGGTGAGAGTCCGGTACGTGAAAGCATGTGGTGTTGGGGTTGATGTGATACCCGAGTAGCAGCGGGCTCGTGGAATCTGCTGTGAATCTGCCGGGACCGCCCGGTAAGCCTGAATACTTATTGTGACCGATAGTGTATGAGTACCGTGAGGGAATGGTGAAAAGTACCCCGGGAGGGGAGTGAAATAGTACCTGAAACCGTGTGCCTACAAGCCGTCAGAGCCTTTTGGGTGATGGCGTGCCTTTTGAAGAATGAGCCTGCGAGTCAGCGGCATGTCGCGAGGTTAACCCGTTATGTGGGGTAGCCGTAGGGAAACCGAATCCTAATGAGGGTGTTGTGAGTGGCATGTCCTGGACCCGAAGCGGGGTGATCTACCCATGGCCAGTGTGAAGCAGCTGTAAGAGGCTGTGGAGGCGCGAACCCACTTAGGTTGAAAACTGAGGGGATGAGTTGTGGGTAGGGGTGAAAGGCCAATCAAACTCCGTGATAGCTGGTTCTCCCCGAAATGCATTTAGGTGCAGCGTCGTGTGTTTCTTGCCGGAGGTAGAGCTACTGGTTGGTTGAGCGGGACTATCATCTTAGCGACGTCAGCCAAACTCCGAATGCCGGTAAGTCAGAGCGCGGCAGTGAGACTGCGGGGGATAAGCTTCGTTAGTCGAGAGGGAAACAGCCCAGATCGCCGGTTAAGGCCCCTAAGAGTGTGCTAAGTGGAAAAGGATGTGGGATCGCGAAGACAGCCAGGAGGTTGGCTTAGAAGCAGCCATCCTTGAAAGAGTGCGTAATAGCTCACTGGTCGAGTGGTTCTGCGCCGACAATGTAGTGGGGCTCAAGTACACCGCCGAAACCGCGGAACTCAACTGTTGTTGGGTTGGTAGGGGAGCGTCGTGTGATCGTTGAAGCTGCCGGGTGACCGTGTGGTGGAGGTTATGCGAGTGAGAATGCAGGCATGAGTAGCGAATGATGCGTGTGAAACGTATCCGCCGGATGACTAAGGGTTCCTGGGTCAAGCTAATCTTCCCAGGGTGAGTCGGGTCCTAAGGCGAGGCCGACAGGCGTAGTCGATGGTTAACGGGTTGATATTCCCGTACCCGTGTGTGTGCGACCAATGGTGAATCAGTGATACTAACTGCCCTGAAGTATGCTGCATGCACTTTGTGTGTGTGGTGTGTGGATGCGTAGGACCTGATCTGGTAGTAGCCAAGCGATGGGGTGACGCAGGAAGGTAGCCAAGCCACTTATTGGATTGTGGTGTAAGCGTGTGGCCCGCAGGAATTGGTAAATCCGTCCTGCATGTAGGGTGAGGCGTGATGCGTACCCGTTGTGGGGATGTTGGTGATCCTATGCTGTCGAGAAAAGCCTCTAGTGAGTGCATGTACGGCCCGTACCGTAAACCGACACAGGTGGTCAGGTAGAGAATACTAAGGCGTTCGGGTGAACTGTGGTTAAGGAATTCGGCAAAATGGCCCCGTAACTTCGGGAGAAGGGGTGCCACTACTGGTGAACGACGTGTTGAGCTGGTGGTGGTCGCAGAGAATAGAGGGAAGCGACTGTTTACTAAAAACACAGGTCCGTGCGAAGACTTTAAGTCGATGTATACGGACTGACGCCTGCCCGGTGCTGGAAGGTTAAGAGGACCTGTTAGGACGCTTTGTCCGAAGCGGAGAATTTAAGCCCCAGTAAACGGCGGTGGTAACTATAACCATCCTAAGGTAGCGAAATTCCTTGTCGGGTAAGTTCCGACCTGCACGAATGGCGTAACGACTTCCCTGCTGTCTCAACCACAGGCCCGGTGAAATTGCAGTACGAGTAAAGATGCTCGTTACGCGCGGCAGGACGAAAAGACCCCGGGACCTTCACTATAGCTTGGTATTGGTGTTCGGTTCGGTTTGTGTAGGATAGGTGGGAGACTGTGAAGCGGTCACGCTAGTGGTTGTGGAGTCGTTGGTGAAATACCACTCTGATCGGATTGGGCATCTGAACCTCGGCCCGTGATCCGGGTTAGGGACAGTGCCTGGTGGGTAGTTTAACTGGGGCGGTTGCCTCCCAAAGTGTAACGGAGGCGCCCAAAGGTTCCCTCAGCCTGGTTGGCAATCAGGTGTTGAGTGTAAGTGCACAAGGGAGCTTGACTGTGAGACTGACAGGTCGAGCAGGTACGAAAGTAGGGACTAGTGATCCGGCACCGGCTTGTGGAAGCGGTGTCGCTCAACGGATAAAAGGTACCCCGGGGATAACAGGCTGATCTTCCCCAAGAGTCCATATCGACGGGATGGTTTGGCACCTCGATGTCGGCTCGTCGCATCCTGGGGCTGGAGTAGGTCCCAAGGGTTGGGCTGTTCGCCCATTAAAGCGGCACGCGAGCTGGGTTTAGAACGTCGTGAGACAGTTCGGTCTCTATCCGCCGTGCGCGTTGAAACTTGAAGAAGGCTGTCCCTAGTACGAGAGGACCGGGACGGACATACCTCTGGTGGGCCAGTTGTCACGCCCGTGGCATGGCTGGTTGGCTACGTATGGGAGGGATAACCGCTGAAAGCATCTAAGCGGGAAGCCTGTTCTGAGATGAGGTTTCTTTTGAGGTTCCCTATAGATTATGGGGTTGATAGGCCGGATCTGGAAGTCATGTGAGTGATGGAGGTGACCGGTACTAATTGGCCGATGTTCAACACATTGAACCACGTTTGTGGTTGTGGCTAAGACGATTTCGGATTGTCGCATGGGTTGTGTACTCGCGTTTGTTATGCAGTGTCTGGAACGGCACTACACACCAGCGAACCCTGGGGTTTGGTTGGGTGTGTGTTTTGTTCTGTGTGGTTTGTCGGTGGTTGTTAGCGGTGGGGTCACGCCCGGTCCCTTTCCGAACCCGGAAGCTAAGCCTACCTGCGCTGATGGTACTGCACCTGGGAGGGTGTGGGAGAGTAAGTCACCGCCGGCATCAAAACTTAAAAAGAATTAGGCCCAGAGCCTTTCTCCGAATAGGGGAAAGTGCTCTGGGTCTTTTTTGTATGTTCAATTGTGATCTTGGTCTTGGCTCCGAAAATTCGTGAAGCACAGCTTATAATTAGGTTTATCGAATAGTTTTCCTGCGGTGCTACCCGCAGAGCAGGCACTACCCCATACATATTGGGGAATACAGAGGAGTTAAGGGAGCTAGGCTAATGCAACAGCAAAAAGAGACCACCCATTCCAATAGCGCTGCTCGCGCTGTAAACCTGCAGCGCATCTATGGACACGGTGAAACAGAGGTTCGCGCTGTTGACGGTATTTCTATCGACTTCCTCGACGGCCAATTCACCGCCATTATGGGACCAAGCGGCTCCGGCAAATCAACGCTGATGCACTGCATGGCCGGACTTGACTCCATTTCCAGCGGCAAGGCATATATCGGTGATACCGATATTTCAACCCTCAGCGACAAGGAGATTACTGCTCTTCGACGCGATCGACTGGGCTTCATTTTTCAGTCCTTTAACCTGGTTCCCACGCTCACGGCAAAAGAGAACATCACGCTCCCACTGGACATTGCAGGGGAGAAGGTTAATCAAGAATGGTTCGATGAAGTAGTGCAGCGTCTTGGACTCAAAGGACGCTTGCAACACCGCCCCTCTGAGCTTTCAGGTGGTCAGCAGCAGCGCGTAGCATGTGCACGCGCTCTCGTTTCCCGACCCGACATCATTTTCGGTGACGAGCCCACCGGCAACCTGGACTCGAACAGCTCCGCTGAAGTGCTAAGCATTCTTCGCAGCGCAGTGGACAAGGATGGGCAAACAGTTGTTATTGTGACCCACGATCCAAAGGCAGCCTCCTACGCAGATCGCGTGGTGTTCCTTGCCGATGGTCGCATCGCCGATGAATTAGCCAAGCCCGATGTAGAGTCCATCCTCGGAGTCATGGGCAAGCTGGAGGATCACTAGTCATGCGTAGACACACCCGCGCTGTAGCAAAGGTCTCCTATCGAAGCGTCCTTGCCAACAAGATTCGCTTCCTTCTCACGATCATCGCCGTAGTGCTTGGAACTGCGTTTATTTCCGGTTCCTTCATGTTCACTGACATGATGCAGAAGTCCTTCACCGGAATCTTCGAAAACGTCTACTCCGCTGTAGACGTAGAAGTCTCCCAGAAGAATCCGACCAAGCCAATCACTGTCGAGACAAAGAAGCAGCTGCAAGAAAACCAGGATGTTATGGGTATCTCCATGGCGTCCGAAACCACTGCAGTAGTTGCTAAGGACGGAAAGCAACTTAGCACTGGCGGAGCTCCTTCCGTACTTTTCCCCAATGACTTCACTGAAGGCGCTCCCGGCCCCTCGGTTAACGTGACTGACGGTCGCGCGCCCAAGGGGGAGAAGGAGGCGATGATTAATGGTGATGCTGCGGAAAAGCATGGCGTGCACATCGGCGATACGCTCAAAGCCATCGACATTCGGGATAGCCATGAGTACGAGATCGTGGGTATCTATGACACGGATTTTGCCGTAGGCGGCTACCTAGGCTTGGGCGTAGATCCTGAGACTTATATCAAGCGATACACGGACGGTACTTTCCCAGACGGCTTCTGGCTGTCCGCTCGCGACGGAGTATCTCCGGAGCAACTCAAGAGTTCAATTGAGCAGAAGTACCCCGACTTCAAGGTTGTTACCGGCGACTCGATCGTGGAGAAGTCCTCCAAGGAGGTCAAAGAAGGCCTCAGCTTCGTCACCTACTTCCTCCTTGCCTTTGGCCTGGTCAGCCTTCTCGTTGGAGCTTTCATTATTGCCAACACCTTCTCTATGGTGGTGGCGCAGCGTATCCGCGAGTTCGCGCTACTCCGCTCCCTGGGAGCTTCACGTGGGCAACTCACAACCTCCGTGGTGTTCGAGGCCATCCTCGTTGGCATCGTCGGATCCGTCCTGGGCATTATCGCGGGCATGGGTTTGGCGAAGGGGATCTTCGCTCTCATGGATCAGTTCGGCTTCGGCCTCCCGAACTCAGGGCTCACCTTGACCCCACAGGCAATCATTCTGCCTTTGATCGTTGGTGTCCTGATCACGATTCTCTCGGCATGGGCACCTGCCCGTCGTGCCGGTCGCGTGCATCCAGTCGAGGCGATGCGTTCCGGCGATGTCTCCAGCTCGTCGCCGTTGAAGTTGCGTACCATTTCGGGGCTGGTCGTAGTTCTTGCGGGTGTCGCCGCTGCAGTTACCGCGCTGTTGCTTAGTGACGCCGAAACGAGCAACCGGGCATCGATCCTCGGACTCGGCGCTCTACTGGTGATTGTCGGCACTTTCCTGGTCTCTCCGGCACTATCGATTCCAGTTGTCCCAGCACTGGGACGCGTACTTGGGGCTCCCTTTGGCGCGGTTGGAAAGTTGGCGTCCACAAACTCGCGCAGGAATCCGCGACGCACCGCAACAACTGCATTCGCGCTAACCCTCGGCGTGGCACTCGTTGCCGCATTTGGCATGGTCGGTGCGACGATGAAAAGCGCCATGGAGGACATGATTGGAGATACCGTCAAGTCCGATCTGGTGGTGAGCGGTCCTGCGAACCAGGGGTTCCCATTGCCTAAGGGAGTAGAAAAGGCAGTGGCAGATACGGATGGTGTGGAGTCCCTTTCCACCGTCGGCACGACACCCATCAGCGTCGGCAAAGCCAAGGGTGAAAGCAGCGTGAACTACTCCGGCAGTTTCTCCTTCTTCTACAAGGGGGATCTGGGGAAGTCCATGGGGCTGAAGTCCTTGGGCGGAAACCTGGAGACTGAAAAGCCCGGCTTCTATGCCTCTGAGAGTAAGGCCAGCCAAATGAAGTGGAAGGTCGGCGATTCCGTGCCGATCTACCGCGTAGGCCAAGAAAAGCTAGGCGAAGTAAAACTTCTGGGAATCTATACGGAGCCGATTCAACCGCAGACATTACTCAATGAAGCTGCGCTCAAGCCCTACCTCGGTCAGGGGAAACCGATCTCCGAGGTCGATGATCTACGAGTTATGCAGATCTTCGTTCACGCTAAGGACGGCGTTCGGGAACACGAACTACAGGAGAAGGTGCGCAAGTCGGTGGAGCCCTTCATCGTGGCTGATGTCCTCACCACTACCGAGTACGCAGGTACGGTGTCGAAATCCATTGACCAGCTGCTGATGATCCTCAACGCAATGCTGGCGCTGTCCATCCTGGTGGCCATCCTGGGCATTATCAACACCCTGGCATTGAATGTGATCGAGCGTAAACAAGAGATCGGCATGTTGCGTGCGGTGGGTATGTTCCGCCGACAGGTAAGGCGGATGATCACCCTAGAGGCTGTACAAATTGCCATCTACGGTGCACTACTCGGTGTGCTGATCGGCGTGGGCCTGGGCTGGGTATTTGTGAAGGTGCTGGCCGCCGAAGGTCTGGACAAGGCCGTTCTACCTTGGCAGTTGCTACTTACAATGGTGGTTGGCTCCGGTATCGTTGGCGTGCTTGCCGCGCTATGGCCGGCGCATAAGGCGGCAAAGACATCCCCGCTCGAGGCGATCGCCGACTAGGGGAGCTACGTATATGGGGTTCGGAAAGTCTTGCGAAAGTCTTACAATGAAAAACTATGAGTGAGCAGACCCCGAACTCCGATATCGTGAGCCTGCCCGGCAGCAGTCGTGACGTGCAGCTGGGCGTGGAGCCGCTGACCGCGCAACAGCAGTTGGAGCAGCTGAATAATTTCTTCGAGGATAATTACCCGGAGATCTTCAACTCCCTGGTCACCGATGAGGGGGTTACCTACAAGGAGCAATCCTGCCCCGTCCCCGCGGACCTCGTGGATGATACTGAGCGTATGTGGGCGCGGGTGCCTGACCTGCTAGCGCACAGCAGCTTATTGGTGCTGGGGGCTGGTTTGGATCACCGCATGCCCCACGTTGCTTATACCGCACAAGTGCGAGCAGAGCCCTGGACAGCACAGCATGGTGCGCTGCCGGATGGGGTTGTTGGAACGGTTCTGACGCCCCCTAACCCCAGTGGGGCAGTAGCTGTCAGTCTGCATGGAGGCCCGGGTTGGTTTGGGGATGGTGCGAGCCACGATCAGTTCTGGCTGCCGCTGTTCGCGGCACTAGCGGAGCGCTCCGGGGTGACGATTGTGGATCTGACATATCCACTACCTGGCTATGGATCCTGGGAGCTCAGTCAGCAGGATGTTGCGGAGGCTATCGTTCAGATCAAGTCGGAGCTGGCGCCGAAGGCATTCGGTCTGGTCGTCTTTGGTAGTGGGCTCGTTGCTGCCGGCCAGGTGGTGAGCACGGCGCCGGATTTGAATTTCCTGGCGGCCTTAAGCCCGCGAATCCCGGAGGGGTTCGCGGTGGATATTGCAGGGGTGCCGACGGCTATTTCCATTGCACGTTTCGATAGCAGGGGAACCGCGGGTGGCGTCATTAAGAAGTACTTCGAGGAAAGTGGCGCCGAGGTGCAGTTTTACGAGTACGACAGTGAGCACATCATTGCCGCACCTGCTGTGTGGCGGCAGCGCATTGATGATCTGGCTGGATGGCTGCGACAGGCAGTTGCAGATTGTTGAACAACATTCTAAGGTGATACGGATCACTAATAGAAAGGTGCTTTAATGTCCAACACAGACGAGCACACGGGTAACCAGCCCGAAACCGCCCGCGCTGCCACATTCACCGCATCGCTGGGCGCAATGTTCCTCATGGCCACGAGCGCCATCGGCCCGGGCTTTATCACCCAGACCACCGTCTTTACAGTGAAGATGGGCGCAGCTTTTGCGTTCGCAATCTTGGTATCGATTCTCGTGGACATCGCCATTCAGCTCAATGTTTGGCGTGTGCTGGGCGTATCCGGTAAGCGTGCCAACGAGCTAGGCAATGAGATTCTGCCGGGGCTCGGCTGGGTCATGGCTGCTTTCGTCTTCGTTGGTGGCCTGATCTTCAACATCGGCAACATCGGTGGCACGGGTCTGGGCCTCAATGCGATGCTTGGTCTGAATCCGCTTATCGGTGGTGGTCTGTCAGCGGCCATCGCCATTTTCGTCTTCCTGTCCAAGCGTGCGGGCATGGCTCTGGACCGTATCGTGGTCGGCTTGGGTGCGATCATGATCCTGCTGATGATCTATGTCGCAGTCGTTTCCGCACCGCCGCTGGGTGAGGCCCTCTACCAGACAGTCGTTCCGGATGACGTGGACTTCCTGGTGATCACCACGCTGATCGGTGGCACCGTCGGCGGTTACATCACCTTTGCAGGTGCGCACCGCATGATCGATTCCGGACAGACTGGCGTGCATAACGTGGGCACGATTACCAAGGTCTCGGTCTCCGGCATCGTGGTCACAGGCGTGATGCGTATGCTGCTGTTCCTGGCAATCCTCGGAGTGGTCGCCTCGGGTGTGACCCTGGCTGGCGACAACATGGCCGCTGATGCATTCCGCCACGCAGCCGGTGACATCGGCGTGCGCTTCTTCGGCGTGGTGCTGTGGGCAGCAGGCCTAACGTCCGTAGTGGGTGCCTCTTACACCTCGTTGACCTTTGTGACGCCACAGTCTATGAAGAAGTCCACCTTCAACTGGCTTGTTGTTGCGTTCATCGCTGTGTGCGCAGTGATTTACCTGGTCCTCAACAAGGCACCGCAGAAGCTACTGATCTTTGCCGGCGCGTTTAATGGTCTGATTCTGCCGATCGGCTTCGCTGTTGTGCTGTGGGTAGCCTGGCGCCGCCGTGATCTGATGCAGAACTACAAGTATCCGACCTGGCTGCTGATTCTAGGCGTTGTCACCTGGTTGTTGACGCTTTACCTGGGTTGGAGCTCGATGAGCAAGTTGCCAGAAATCTGGGCCTAAGACGTTTTTCGAAGGAAAGGGGAGTGGAAGTGCAGACATTCCAGAATCCTGGAGTGCTCTCACCACGACAGGCGCGTGAGATCTTCCGCGGGGGCACTGTGACACACACCTCCGGCTACTCACGGGGCTACGCGCAGGCAAATCTGATCACATTGCCGCAGCAACAGGCATTCGACTTCCTCCTCTTTGCTCAGCGCAATCCCAAGCCCTGCCCGCTGCTCGGAGTGCTAGAGGCTGGACAGGTCTCCTCCGAACTGCTGGTGGATGGCGATATCCGCAGCGATATTCCGTTGTACCGCGTATACCGCGATGGGCAGCTGGAAGCGGAGGTTCCGGACGTGCGTGACGTGTGGCGCGATGACCTGGTGAGCTTCATTATCGGCTGCTCCTTTACCTTCGAAGCAGCACTGCTGGATAACAATGTGCCAGTAGAACACATCGCCCAAGGGCGGAACGTGCCCATGTATCGGACGAATATTGAGACCACCCCTGCGGGAGTGTTTTCCGGGCCGATGGTTGTATCTATGCGACCAATTCCCGCCTCCCAGGTGGCCGATGCGGTGCGGATCACCTCGCGTTACCCGGCAGTGCACGGCGCTCCGGTACATGTGGGCGACCCAACCGCAATCGGCATCGAGAACCTGGATCAACCCGACTTTGGCGAATCCGTGGATATTCCTGCGGGCACAATTCCGGTGTTTTGGGCATGTGGAGTGACCCCGCAATCGGTGGTGATGGAGTCCCAGCCGGAGTTCGCTATTTGCCATGCACCGGGCCACATGCTGATTACCGATGCACGCGACGTGCAGTATCAGGTGCCCTGATCGTTATGGGGACTCGACCCTCAAGCCTTATCACCCTCAAGCCTTATAACTCCGGCACAGCAAACTAGCCGAAGTAGCGATCGATATTGTCATGCGTGTGCTGCAGGGAACCAGCTAACTGGTTAGCTGCAAGTTCCCAGCGCTTCTCCGCAATCAGATCCGTTACGGCTCGGTTCTGGGCGATGAACTCCACATGGAACTGGTGATTCAGTCGGTTAGCGCGCACAAAACCCAAGCGCATCTGAGCCAAAATACGATCCATCGTCTGATTGAGCCCTTCCGACCCCGCGCTGACCACGATCGCACGGTGAAACGCCTGGTTTGCATCTGCAATCGCGCGGATATCGTCATCAGAGGCATCCCGGCCAGTGGAATCTCGTAGCTTTTCCGCCGTGGATACGATGCCCTCCAGCTTCTGTAGCCCTTGTCGTGCTCCCCACAAGAGGGCACCCGGTTCCAACACCAGGCGACTGGCGTACATGTCACGCAGATCTTCGCGGGTGGGTTCCACAATAAAAACACCCCGGTTGGGGATCCGCTCCAGCAGCCCCTCCGAAACCAGGGTGGCGAATATCTCCCGCAAGGTATTACGGGAGATTCCCAGTGTTTGAGCCACATTCACCTCGTTCAGCTTTTCGCCGGGAGCATAAGTCCCGGAGGCGATGCCGTCGAGGAGGCGAGAGTGCGCAATAGCTGACTGGGAGTGCATAGCACTACAGCCTATTACGCAACGGTGCTCAAGATTAAGCGATGTGGCCCAGCGCGTCGCCCTTGGACACATTGTCGCCCGGGTTGAGGCTCGCCAGAGTGATGGTGCCAGATGTTTTAGCCTCCACCGTGGATTCCATCTTCATCGCCTCGATCGTCGCGATCGGCTGACCGACCTCCACCGAATCGCCATCGGCAACCTGCCACTTCACCAGCACACCAGTGTAGGGGCACTCCACCGCGTTGCCGGCAGTAGAAGCGCCTGCCCCGGAATTGTCAGCGCCAGCGTTGGAACCAGCAGCAGAAGAGGTCGAGGTGGCGTCAGCACCAGCCGAAGGGGTAGCAGCAACGCCGAAGGAGGAAGGAACGCTCACGCGGTGTAGGCGACCATCGATTTCTACGGTAAGGGTGGTGCGCTCCGTGTACGCATCCTCGACGTCCTCGGGGGAAGAGCCTGCGTAGCCAGCGCCGATGCCCGGCTCGTACTCCTTGTCCACCCAGTCGGTGTATACGTGCAGATCATCGCCGCAGAACGCAGGGTGGGTCACGATGTCCTTGTGGAACGGCAATACCGTGCGTACACCCTGGATACGCATCTCAGCAAGTGCGGCCTGGGCGCGGCGCAGCGCGACCTCACGGTTCGGCCCCTTGACGATGAGCTTGGCCATCAGCGAATCGTAGAAGCCGGGAATCGTGGAGCCAGCGCGCACACCAGCATCCACACGAATGCCGGGACCAGTCGGGATCTCGAACTGGGTCACGGCGCCAGGGGAGGGGACGAAGCCGTTGGCGGCATCCTCTGCATTGATACGGAACTCGAAGGCATGGCCATCGCTAGCTGGGTCCTCATCGAAGCTCAGCGGCAGGCCTGCGGCAATGCGGAACTGCTCGCCGACAATGTCCACACCGGTCACGGCTTCGGTGACTGGGTGCTCGACCTGCACGCGAGTATTGACCTCCAAGAAGCTAACGGTGCCATCCTCGGCGACAATGAACTCCACCGTGCCTGCGCCCGTGTAGTTCGCGGCCTGGCAAATGTCGCGGGAGCCCTCGATGATGTCATTGCGCTGCTTGTCGGTGAGGAACGGAGCCGGAGCCTCTTCGACCAGCTTCTGGAAGCGACGCTGCACCGAGCAGTCACGCGTGCCGATGACACGCACGTTGCCGTGCGTATCGGCCAGTACCTGCGCCTCGACGTGGCGGGGCTTGGTCAAGAACTTCTCCACGTAGCATTCGCCACGACCAAATGCCGCCTTGGCCTCGCGGCCTGCGGACTCAAACGCAGCTTCGATGTCGTTGTAGTCGTGGACGACCTTCAGGCCACGGCCACCGCCGCCGAAGGCAGCCTTAATCGCGATAGGCATGCCGTGCTGGTCTGCGAAGTCGCGGGCCTGCTCCCAGTTCGGGATCGGGTCCGGAGTGCCGGGAGCCAGCGGGGCTCCAACCTCGGTGGCCAAGGCGCGCGCGGCGACCTTGTTGCCCAAGGTCTCGATGGCTTCCGGCGCCGGGCCAACCCAGGTCAGGCCGGCTTCAGTGACGGCACGAGCGAAGTCTGCATTCTCGGAGAGGAAACCATAGCCGGGGTGCACGCAGTCCGCGCCGGCGCGCAGAGCGATGTCCAGTAGAGCCGGGATATTCATATAGGTTTCAGCGGCGGTATTGCCAGGCAGGGTGTAGGCCTCGTCGGCGATCTTTGCGTGCAGGTTGTCCACGTCTGCCTCGGAAACGACAGCGATGGAACGGATGCCCAGATCGCGAGCGGCACGTGCGATGCGAATCGCGATTTCACCGCGGTTGGCGATGAGGACTGTCTGCAGTGGGAAGGTATCTTGGCTCATTGGTTGTTCCTTGTTTCCTTTAGCGTTCTTAGGTGTTGTGTCGGGTGTCTTATTGTGGTTGCGGCGCCTGCTGTGACTGCTGTGCCTGCTGATCGAACTCCATAAGTTCGAAACGCACTGTGTCGCCTGGCGCAAGCTGACCAGCCTTGTCAAGATCCTTGTCGACGACAGTTGCGATGACAGGGTAGCCGCCAGTTACCGGGTGGTCCGCCATAAACACTACGGGCAGACCGTTCGGAGGTACCTGGATGCTGCCCGTGACCATGCCCTCACTGGCGAGTTCTCCGTCGCGGCTGCGCTGCAGCGGCGTAGGGGTGGGGCTGCCCTCGCTACCGTGACTGTCCTCGCTGCCCTCCGGCAGTGCCAGGCGGAGCCCGACGCGGTTCGACTGTCCCGTAACGATCCACTCGATCTCGGTGAATCGCTGCAGCTCCTCGTCACTGAACCAGTCAGCGCGCGGGCCGGCCACACAGCGCAAGACATTGCTGCCGTCGAAGGGGTTGGTCGTGGTCGTACCGACGGAAGCCTGTGCGGTTCGACGTCCTGCCTTCAGAACATCACCAGTAGCTACGGGTTGTGGTCCCAAGCCCGAGAGAATGTCGGTCGCGCTGGAACCCAGCACCTGGTCTGTGATTAGTCCGCCGCGTACTGCAACGTAGTTGCGCAGACCATTGCCCTTGCCGCCAACGGGTTCGATCTTCAGCGTTTGGCCTGCCTTGACCTGTACGGGGGCACCGAGTTCGAAAGTCTTACGGTCGATTGCTACCTGTGCCCGTGCACCCGTGACGCAGACCGCGGTATCCACCAGAGCCTCTAGCTCCAAGCCGCCGATATTTTCAAGCACCGTTGCCGTCGATGAATTGCCGACCACATCGTTCGCGGCCCAGGCGCTTGCCCGGTCGATCGCACCGGAGCTGTTTACGCCGATGTCGCCGTAGCCCGCACGACCGGTGTCCTGGAAGAGTGTCTGCAATCCAGCGTCGAGAACCTTAAGGCTCGGTCGGACGGGCACGTGAGGTTTGTTGCTTTGTGACGCCCCTACGCCCGCGCTCGTGGACGCGTCCTTTACGGCGCCAGCGTGTGCATCGCTGGACGTGGTATCAGCACCTGCTTCCACGTTGATGGATTCGCGCACCTGGCGGTAGCAGACAGTATCGCCAGGCTGCAGCAGGGCGGGCTGCTCGGCGTGCGTATCCCACATTGGCTGGGTTGTGTGCCCCAGCAACTGCCATCCGCCAGGGGAGGTGCGGGGATATACGGCGGAGAACTGTCCCGCCAGACCCACGGCGCCGGCGGGAACCGCTGTGCGCGGGGAACTGCGACGGGCAACATCCCAGGTGTAGGAATGATCGTCTTCTGCAGGCACACAATAGGTGAAACCGGGAGCAAAACCGCCGAAAGCTGCCAGCCACTTTTGCTGCGTGTGGCGGTCGATCAATTCTTCGGTGGAAATGCCCATCAGTTCTGCGACATCCGCCAAGTCCTCGCCGTCGTAGATGACGTCGATGGTGACCTCTCGCGGGGTGGTCTCGGCGGAGCTCTGCGGACGGAAGTCGCGCAGTGCCTTCAGGCCTGCGATGGCGGAGGAGTGGGCGTCGAAACAAACCAGTACAGTGCGCGCCGCGGCGATGGCTTCGACCTGCCCGGGCAAGGGGCTGGCGACAAGTGATGCGTGCCAAGTCATGACTGTGGCGAGGTCGGGTAGATCTACGATGACGGCGCGGGTGCCGACGGGGGAAACGGTGTGGCTCACAGGAAGCTCCCGATAGTGATGTCGTTGGCCTTCAGTTCTGCGGCGATGCGCTCTGCCATGGCGACCGCGCCGGGTGAATCACCGTGGACGCACACTGAATCCGCTGACGTGTGGATGGTGGTGCCGTCGATGGCCTCGATGGTGCCTTCCTGCGCCATGCGGACAACGCGGTCGGCGACGGTATCCGGGTCGTGTAGTACTGCGCCGGCTTCGCGACGGGATACCAATGTGCCGTCTGGGTTGTAGGCGCGGTCGGCGAAGACCTCGTTGATTACGCGGAGGCCGGCTCGTTCTGCGTATGTGGCGGCTACGGCTCCTGGCAGCAACATCACGGGAAGATCTGCTCCAAAAGCCTTGATTCCCTCGATGACGGCTTTTGCTTGTGCCTCGTGGTGGACGATTGTGTTGTACATCGCGCCGTGAGGCTTTACGTAGCGCACCTGCGTGCCCCGAGCCTTGGCGAGCGCGTCGAGAGCACCGATTTGGTAGAGCACCTCGTCGGCCAACTCCGCAGGGGAGTAGTCGATGAAGCGACGGCCGAAGCCAGCTACATCGTTGTAGCCCACATGGGCGCCGATGGTCACGTTGTTTTCGGCAGCGGCGGCGAGGGTGGAGGAAATGGCATGGGGGTCGCCAGCGTGGAATCCACAGGCGACGTTGGCGCTAGAGACGATGGCCACCATTGCTGCATCGTCGCTGACCGGGTTGCCACCGGTCGTTTCGCCGAGGTCAGCGTTGAGGTCGATGGAAATCGGGTTGCGGGAGGTGGACATGTGATCGACTCCTTGTATGGCCAGTGGTGCCGCTTTCCGCACCGCCGGCCGGATTGTTCAACAATGTGCGTGCCAGTGTAGTGACCTACGCAACCATTGTGAAATCAATCAC
Organism: Corynebacterium sp. TUM25015; assembly: GCF_056393505.1. Lineage (NCBI taxonomy): Bacteria > Bacillati > Actinomycetota > Actinomycetes > Mycobacteriales > Corynebacteriaceae > Corynebacterium > Corynebacterium sp. TUM25015. The sequence continues at coordinate 1,095,260 of NZ_CM150783.1, forward strand.
CCGGTTTTCGCAATCGTGATCTACGTTAGTTTTTAGCCTTTTTATCGCCGGGATTGTCGAGCAGATAGACACTGCGGGGAGCCGCCTTGGCCTTATCCACCTGATCCAGCAGTCCCTCCAGGCGCTTCCACAGGTTCGTGCTGATGGCACGCTCCGCACGCTTCCACACCTTGGCATCCCCGGTTCCCCATGCCACCGGCATTGGGGAAATCTCCTCATACACCTTGGGGCCACGCGTAGGACGGTAGCCAGTCACCGCCATAGACGGCACTTTGGCGCCGACCTCCCGAGGAACTCCCGGAATGGAGGTGACGGTGCGATAGGCCAGAGCGGGGACGGTCCGCGCTGGATCTGCGGAGGCGTCGACCAGCATCAACAGCACCATATCCCGTGCATTGACCTCTGCAATCATCGCCGGAGCCAGGTCATACATGTCGAAGTACTGCTGTGGCGACCCCATCTTTCGCGGCAGGATCGGGATCAGCGCCAGGCACAACAGTGCGAATACACCGAGAGCGAAGCTAATGGCGATTGCCCACCAGTACGTGCCAGCGGTCACCAGCAGAACAGCCACAATCACGGCCAACACAAGCGCCAAAATGCCCGCCGAGACCTGCATGCGCTTGGCATCGCGCAGAAACTCATTGTGCTTACGGGCGTATTCGTCGTCGACATCAAAATGGAAGTCAACCTGCATCGGTTGCTGGGTGGCGGACATGGGGCTCCTTAACGTGACGGTCTAAAGGCAGGGGATAATTCTAAAGGTCGAAAGAATCGACGATGCGGTAGCCGTAGCCCTGCTCAGCCAAGAAGCGCTGGCGGTGCGCGGCGTAGTCCGCATCCAGTGTGTCACGGGCGACGATGGAGTAGAAAAACGCCCCGCCTCCGTCCGGCTTCGGGCGCAGAATGCGGCCCAGGCGTTGCGCCTCCTCCTGCCGCGAGCCGAACGTGCCGGAGATCTGGATGGCCACGGACGCGCCGGGCAGGTCGATGCTAAAGTTCGCCACCTTGGAAACCACCAGCGTCTTCAGTTCGCCATCGCGGAACTGCTGGTACAGCTTCTCGCGCTTGGCGTTGCCGGTCTTGCCGTCGATGACGGGCACGTCCAGCTCCTCGGCGATCTCCTCCAGCTGGTCGATGTACGCGCCGATGATGAGCGTCGGCTCGTCCGGGTGCATCTCCATGATCTTGCGCACTACCTTCGTTTTAGTCGGGGTGGTGGCGGCCAGTCGGTATTTGTCGGATTGCTCGGCGGTGGCGTAAACCATCCGCTCGGCCTCGGTTAGCTGCACGCGCACCTCGGTGCAGTCCGCCGGGGCGATCCAGCCCTGCGATTCGATGTCCTTCCATGGGGCGTCATAGCGCTTCGGCCCGATCAGGCTGAATACGTCGCCTTCGCGGCCGTCCTCGCGCACCAGGGTGGCGGTGAGCCCCAGACGGCGGCGAGACTGCAGGTCGGAGGTCATGCGGAACACCGGGGCAGGCAGCAGGTGAACCTCGTCGTAAATGATTAAGCCCCAGTCGCGGGAGTCGAACAGCTCCAGCGCCCGGTATTCGCCCTTCGACTTGCGCGTGACCACTTGGTAGGTGGCGATGGTCACGGGGCGGATCTCCTTCTTCTCTCCGGAGTATTCGCCGATTTCATCCTCCGTCAGGGAGGTGCGGCGCACTAGCTCGTCCTTCCACTGCCTGCCCGCGACGGTGTTCGTCACCAGGATCAGGGTGGTGGCCTTTGCCTTGGCCATCGAGGCCGCGCCGACCATCGTCTTTCCCGCGCCACACGGCAGCACTACCACGCCCGAGCCGCCTTCCCAGAAGCTATCGGCCGCCATCTCCTGGTAGTCGCGCAGCTGCCATTCTTCGTGTTCCTGCGACAGCTCGATGGGGTGCGCCTCGCCGTCGACGTATCCCGCCAGGTCCTCTGCGGGCCAGCCGACCTTCAGCAGTTCCTGCTTGAGCCTGCCGCGCTCGGAAGGGTGCACAACGATCGAGTCCTCGTCGATGTCTGCGCCCAACATGGGCTTGATCTTTTTGTGACGCCGGATCTCCGTCAACACAGCCCTGTCCGTCGTCTCTAGCACGAGCCCGTGCGCCGGGTGCTTGATGAGCTTCAGCCGCCCGTAGCGATCCATCGTGTCGGCAATGTCGATCAGCAGCGGTTGCGGGACGGGGAACCGCGAGTAGGTTTCCAGCACGTCCATGACCTGCTCCGCGTCGTGCCCTGCGGCGCGGGCGTTCCACAGCGCCAGCGGGGTGATGCGGTAGGTGTGCACGTGTTCGGGCGCGCGCTCCAGCTCCGCGAACGGTGCCAGCGCGGTGCGCGCCTCCTGCGCCTGTTCGTGGTCGATTTCCAGCAGCACGGTCTTATCCGACTGCACAATGAGCGGTCCGTTTCCAATGCCCACGCTGTGTGTCACTTCCTTTTTGTTTATCGACGCCACCGCGACGGTGTTGCTCAAGCCAAAGACATCATTTTACGCTGCAGTGGTGCGAACTCGTGCTCCACTATGCTGAGACCCATGATTGCTCAGACGGGAAATCTGCGCCAATGGCAGTATTTCGTGGCTTTAGCGGAGACCGGTAGTTTTACAGCGGCGGCAGCGCGACTGGGAGTGAGTCAGCCGCCTGTCTCCAATGCCATTAAGCGCTTAGAAGCTGGTGTAGGTACACCGCTATTTATCCGAGGGGCGGGGGAAGTGAAACTAACCGAGGCAGGGTTGACCTTGCTTCCATATGCCCGGGTGATTAATCGCGATCTTCAGACTATGCATTCGATGATTGACGGTATCCGAAGTGGTGCGCAAAGCGGGTTTCGTTTGGCCATCAGTAGTGCGCTTCCAAGCGAGATAGGATCGCGTATTGCAGCAAAGGCACAGCAGCATGATGGAGTAGTTTTGTCGTCACTGCCTTCTGTTGAGATTCTTGCCCGTGTTGAAGAAGGCGCTATTCATGCGGGGCTTGTTCAAGCTCCGGTTCCCTTGGGTACTCACCGCAGTGCGAGGCAGTTTTCTCTGTCACGTGATCTAGTGGTGCCGCCGGGGTATTCAAGGTTGGATAAGACCTTGTCTCAATTGAATCTGCTGGTGGAGAACCTGAATGACAATTCAAGTGCAGCCAGTGGTTTGGCGAGAGAGCTATTTCGGTCGGGTGTGTCTTGCGAAATTAATGATTCAGAGGATGCTCTAGGTAGGGGCTTATTGATTGGAAGAGGGGAGGGGATGTCTTTGGTATTTCGCGGTTTTCACCAGTTTGACAATGCTATTGAGCTTCCTTCCCGTTTCGATTTTTCCGTGGATGTAGTGGTTCGCCGAGGTGGGATGGACAATGGCGCCGAGGCCATGGTGGTCGCCGAAAGAATTTGTCGAAGGATTAACCAATGACTGCACGGATGGAGATGGCCCTGGAAAACGTGTTGATGCGGTCGGGGTGTGAGGGATGGTGGTGTGCATCGCGACTGCACGATGGGGTGACTATCGGACGCAAACAAGACGAGAAAATTACGGTGGCATCCTTATATAAAATCCGGCTCCTCCACCTCACTTTGGAAGCGATTCAACGAGGTGATCTGGATCCTCGTCTTCGTGTTGACGTTGCACCGTCCAAAGGAACTTACGAAGGGTATGGGTTCGCTGCCTTTGATGACGCAGTGAACGTGAGTCTCCGAGACTTAATGAAACAAGTCGCATCGGTGTCAGATAACGTGGCCGCCCACGAGATTTTGCGTCTACTGCCTGCGTGGGCTCGAGAAGCATTTCTTAAACGGTTTCCACCTCATTATGACTTGCAAGATCGGAATAGCTTAGTGACGGCGGAGAAACAATTGCGTCAATATGTTCAATCCCAAGGGGGGAGAAGTACAGATATAGCGTTTTCTGCAGTCTCTTCGTTGGCGGAAATAACTAATGACTTGGAACAGGTTTGGAAAGACGATAGTGCAGCGGTACGTCGATCTATGTGTGAACTCTTGGGGTTGCAGGTGTGGCGTCACCGTGTTCCTTCAGGCTTTCCTCCAAGCGGCGTTGATATCTATGGAAAAACGGGCACTGTAGGACTTCTCCATGGTGAAGCTTCGATTATCCAGGTTGAGGGCGAGGAGCCCATTGTGGTGTCCATCATGCTGAAACAGGTGGTGCCAGAACAAGCAATGAGTACTCACGATGGTGCTATTGGCGAAGTGGCTAGACTGCTCGTGGACGCTCTTCGTTAGAATTTCTGCCACTTGAATACACACTTCTACCATCGCCTATATGTGAATGAAATGAGACAATTGCATTATGTGATATTGGTGGCATCCAATGCGTCTCACTTAACGTCACTCCCATGATGACTAAGCACAATCGTTTCCGTCAGTCGGTGATTGCACTCTGTTCGCTCTCCGCAGTGATGTTGAGCAGCTGTTCAGCTCTACCGTGGGAATCAGACTCAGACGTATTTCTCAAAGCTTTCAACGCGGGAGATGACAGCAAGGCTGCACGGTATCTGGATCATCCAGACCCGGAGCGCGCCCTTCATGAATTTCGGCAGTCACTTCATGGTGTGAAGGTCAACATCGAAAAATCTGATATTTCCAATGGAAAGCAGAATACTCATGTGACTTGGTCCAAAGATGGTGTGGAGTTGGAGAGCAATGGTCGGCTCGTCCTTAGTGGACAGGATGGTAAGCCTCAATGGTTGCCTTCGATCTTCGAAGCTCAGTTGAGCGATGATTCCGCACTCTTTTTTGCTGAAGATAAACAGTACGATCTTCCAATTAAAGATCGCTTGGGCAATGAATATATGACCTGGACGAAAGTTATTCAGGTACGAGGTCGCAAAGACATAGCCTCTAGAGCGCAGGAATTGGCCCAGATTTTTGCACCAGTGTCTCCCACAACGACTAAGGAGTGGATCGAGCAGACCTTGGGAGAGTCTCAGGATGAAGACACCGTGCTCCTCACTTTGAGGCAGGAAGAATTCCGGAAGATACAAGAGCAACTTAGGACCTTTGAGGGAATTTCCACTGTGGAGCAGGGGCGTCTCTTAAGCGTGTCCAAAACTCTTAACTCTCCGCTGGATGCTGAATTGAACAAATATTGGGAGTCAGTGCTCGATGCTAATTCAGGATGGTCGATACGCGCTGAGAGTTCACAAGGTATGACGACGGTAGCCTCTGAGCCGCCTCGCCGAGTTCAGCCAATCGCAACCACTCTGGATAACACACTGCAAAGCGCAGCAAAACAAGCAGTGGACAGTGAGCAACGTGCCGCAGTTCTAGTCGTGCTCAATCCTAGAACAGGAGGTGTCCTTGCCGTTGCACAAAATGACAAGGCAAATAACCAAGGGCCAATCGCACTCACCGGGCTATTCCCTCCGGGATCGACGTTCAAAACTGTGACCACAGCGGCGGCACTAGAGGCAGGGGCAGTCAGCATGGATGAGGAACTACCTTGTCCTAGCAATATCACCGTCGCTGGACGCAAGATTCCCAACGATCATGACTTCGATCTAGGTAGCGTTCGACTGGAAGAAGCTTTCGCCCAATCATGTAACACAACCCAAGCGGTCATTTCGGATCGTTTGGGAGAAGATGATCTGCAACGGACTGCTTTAGAACTCGGAATTGGCTCCGACTTCGACGTACCAGGGATGACCACACTTACTGGTTCGGTGCCGCGGACACCGGCTGGACCTCCTCGTGTGGAGGCTTCTATTGGACAGGGCGAGGTTCTAGCTAGTCCATTTGGGATTGCGCTCATGCAATCGACTGTCGCTAACGGCGGCTTGCTTGTTCCTCCACAGCTCATTCAAGGCGAACAGACAGTAGTGAATAAACAGGCAGACCAGCATGTCAGCGATACAACTATTCAAAGCCTCCGGACGATGATGAAATCAACAATTGACCACGGTTCAGCTAGGTCGTTGAGTGATCTTAGTGCACTTGGCGGAAAGACTGGTACAGCAGAAATTGATGGCAAGCTTTCCAATGGCTGGTTCGCTGGAACGACAGGGGAATTGGCGATTGCGTCCCTTGTAATCGAAGGAGATTCTTCTCAGCCAGCTGTGGAAATGGCCGGGCGTTTCCTTCGCTCGCCGGATGTTCAGAAATTCTCTGGAATTCAATAAACTTGCGTCATAACCTCTAGCACGGCACGTCCACCGCAGCGATGCGGTGGGGTTGGATCGTGAGGCTCTCCCCGGTGGATTCGAGCACCGCGGAGATGGTGGAGGGGGTCATCATCACGATGGAGATCCAGTCATGGCTGGTGGCACCCGCATAGTCCACGTAGTGCAGGCGCACCTGTGTGCCCGCGGTATAGGCGCGGCGCAGCTCGGACATGATCTCCCGCGGCGAGCGGAAGGTCCGGGTGTCCGAGGCCTTCGTGCCGTCCGCCGGGTCCACGGCGATGGCCTGGTCGTGGGCGCGGCGAAAACCCTCCACGGCGCCGTCGATCTCCGAGGCGATCTCGGTGGAGTCCCCAGTGATGTCCATGATGTTGCGCTGGGGAGTATCCACGCGAGACGGGACACGAGCCGAGTGGGGTTCGGTGGCGGAGCCCTGCTGGAATGCCCTGGTGGCGTCGTCAATCAAATACCGCAGGGACTGGGGAACGGACGAGAGACCGCCGGGGGACATGCGATCCAGGAAGGCCTCGATGTCCTTCCATGGGGCGTCATAGCGCTTCGGCCCGATCAGGCTGAATACGTCGCCTTCGCGGCCGTCCTCGCGCACCAGGGTGGCGGTGAGCCCCAGACGGCGGCGAGACTGCAGATCGGAAGTCATTCGGAACACCGGTGCGGGCAGCAGGTGTACTTCGTCGTAGATAATGAGCCCCCAGTCGCGGGAGTCGAACAGCTCCAGCGCCCGGTACTCGCCCTTCGACTTGCGTGTCACCACTTGGTAGGTGGCAATGGTAACGGGGCGGATCTCTTTCTTTTCTCCGGAGTACTCGCCGATTTCTTCCTCGGTGAGGGAGGTACGACGCACGAGCTCATCCTTCCATTGCCGCCCCGCGACGGTGTTAGTCACCAGGATCAAGGTGGTGGCTTTCGCCTTGGCCATGGAGGCTGCGCCGACCATGGTCTTGCCCGCGCCGCACGGCAGGACGACCACACCGGAGCCACCTTCCCAGAAGCTTTCCACAGCCATCTCCTGATAATCCCGGAGCTGCCACTGTTCGTGTTCCTGCGACAGTTCGATGGGATGTGCTTCGCCGTCGACATAGCCCGCCAGATCCTCCGCAGGCCAGCCGACCTTCAACAGTTCCTGCTTGAGCCTGCCACGTTCGGAAGGGTGCACAGTCACGGAGTCTTCGTCGATCGCTGTGCCCAACATCGGCTTGATCTTTTTATGACGCCTGATCTCCGTTAGTACGGCCCTGTCCGTCGTTTCCAACACCAGCCCGTGCGCCGGGTGCTTGATAAGTTTCAGCCGCCCGTAGCGGTCCATTGTGTCTGCAATGTCAATGAGCAGTGGCTGGGGAACCGGGAACCGCGAATAGTTTTCGAGCACATCCATGACTTGTGTCCGCGTCGTGGCCTGCGGCACGGGCATTCCACAGCGCCAGCGGGGTAATGCGGTAGGTGTGCACGTGCTCGGGTGCACGCTCGAGCTCTGCGAATGGTGCCAGCGCAGTACGCGCCTCTTGAGCTTGCTCGTGGTCGATCTCCAGCAGCACAGTTTTGTCGGATTGGACGATCAAGGGGCCGGTGCCGATGCTCACTAGCTGGATGCTCCTCACAGCGGGTTCGGGCTGTGGCACGAAGATCAAGGCCACAGCTACATTTTTGGGACAACCTACTATGTTAGCCCGTTCTTGCAACCGCCCTAGAGGTTAGTATTCGACGCTGCTAAGCCGGTGGGGTTGCACAGTGAAGCTCTCACCACTGATTTCCGAAACCACCGCAATAGTCGAGGGACGAATCATCACGATCGACACCTGGTCGCTCGTCTGTTTGCCCTCGTGATTGACGTAACTGATTCGCACAATCGTTCCGGAGGAATACGCCCGCGAGATAGCCGCCATGATTTCCTCGGCTGAGTGGACGACGCGGGCTCTGTCGCGTTGACTCTCCGCCGGGTCTGCGGACACACTCGCGACGTCTTTCATAGATCCGCTCATCAGGTCAACGGCGTGCTCGTGACTGCGTCGGAATCCTTCGATAGCGCCAGCGATGACGCTCTCGTCGGCGTCGGCGGACTGCAGCCCTTCCCGCGTTGGCGTAGCCACCCGGGAGAGCACAGGAGCATCGGCATGCGCCCGGCCACCTTCCAAACGCAATTGCACGCCCATGGCCTCCAGACGATCAGTCACAAACGAAAGCTGAGCAGCGGAAACGGCTACTGTCGGTGCGATCCTGCGCAGCCGGAGCCCGTCAATATCCGGCAGCGCCAGAATCCGATCCAGTGCCGCGGGATCCGTCACGCTCAGGTACATCTGAGCCACACCAGCGGTGGCCTGCGACAGGCTCCGCTCCGCGTCATGCAGCATGTATCGCAACGCTTGAGGCACATTATCCGCTCCGCCCAGGGCGCGGTCGTCGAGGAATTGCTCGATATCCTCGGCGCTGAGCCCGGCTCGAAGAGCTCGCTCTACGGATTCCTTAGACATTCTCCAGACGCTGGCCATGCCGCCGGATTCCTGCTCGCAGAACCTCGCCAGCATCGTCTGATCCGCGGGGCGTAACAAGCCCGGAGCCATGATCGTGTGATCGGCCTGGACAATGAGTTCTTCCACGGGAGCCGGCAGGATTTCCGAAAGTGCTTCGGCAAGGTTCGCAACAGGATCCATGTTGTTGTTTAGAACGTCGCGGAGCGCGCTCATCGCCCGGGTCGGTACTGTGTCCCTTCTTAATGACGCCAACACCCCCACTTCTTTGGCTTCCTCCCACACCGCATCCCAAGCGGTGGGGGTCGTTCGCCAGGCCTCGCCGGGTCGCACGCGCCAAAGCTCTCGGTGCAGTTCTGATGGTTCAGGCGTAGGGGCGTCATCAATAGCAGAGTGAGTAAAGAGACTAGGAAAGATTCGGCGCAGGCCGCGAGCGGCGTGCGAAGCAGTGCCGGATTCAAAGGGGCGAACGGCAGGATCGTCGACGAACCAGGGGGCATAGGCGCTATTGGCCCAGCCGACTAGCAGGATTGCCCAGGCAGTGGCGGGGGAGGCCTCGAGGAAATCGAGGGCGAGCTCGGTGGGAGCCCAATAGTCACGTGCGGGCTGACCCACTGGGGTTGGGGTGGCGCGACCATGCCCCAGGAGGTTTGCGTGGATAAGCCAGGTAAGCAGATGAAGGGTTCTCTCGGCAGACTCGTCGCGCCTGCGAGCGACCTTATTGATTTCGCGGGTGCCGATGCCACCGGAAGATAGCGGGATGATTGGATTGGTGCCGAGATCCTCAATGAGGTGGCTGAGATCCTGAATCAGTTGAATGGCCTGGGCAGTGCCGGCGTCGTCAGCTCGCGAACTGGCGATAGCTTCGCCTTCGTTAGCTATCGGAGTGAAATGCCCACCTGGGTCGGTGATGATGGTGCCGTGGAGAAGTTGCTGGACGCGGCCGGTCAGCCGTGCGGTTGTATCGTCTAACTGGTCTAGGATGCCGTGGCGAACCAAGGTGGGGAGCGGCTTGGAGGGGTCTGCACCCTCGTGTAGGGAAGTTGAATGGCCCACACCTCCTCCTGCGGCCAAAGTAGATAGGAGGCGGCGTTGGCGGGCCGGCAGCTCATCGATAACCGCGGGTAGCTTCGCAGTTGGAATGGGGCAGCGGGTGGAATCGACTAAGCGCCAGAGCTGCTCCGTAGAAGGCTCAAACATTCGGGGCAGGTGGGGTGGAACCTTGAGCTTTGTATCCGCGCCGGGCACAGCAGGAGCCGGCAGAGACAAGTCTGGGCCAAAAACTAATCCCCAGGTGCACAAAGACTGTATCGCTGCGCGAACGTCGTGATCCGTTGGGCGGTTTGGAGTAGGGGTGTTGGCTATATCGAAGAGTTCGGTGAGTGTTTCTTTGATCTCGGCAACGGTGCAAGGGTGATGGACAGCGTCCAGTTCGCAGGCCGCGTGGCAGACGGCCAGCTCAAGAGCTGTCAGGTGGATTAGTGCAGGGTCAGGGGCATCGCCGTATGCATCCGCATGATGCTTGGTCTTCGAGGTGACGGCTTCGGAAAGGCTATCAAGAGCAGCGCTGTTCCCTGTGAGGTTCTCCACGAAGGTAGTGGGGTTGGAGGTGAGCAATCGGGTGAGCAGATCCGCGAGAGCCTCATCCGTCTGGGCAAATAGCCAGTCTCCGTATGACGGGAACCCGTTTGGGGCGGGGACGGTGGAGGCACCTTCGGTGTTGGAGTTCGCGGAGTTGGGGTGCATAATCGCTCAATTTTAGCGCGAATGAGGAATGACTTGCGTTGAACGGTAGACGCGGAGGGTGGGCGCCGTGGGGTAGGAATTGCCACTTCGTGTGTCCTTTTGCGCCATGATGTGCAAAGATACAACTATGGCTAACGTTGAGAAGAAGGGCTATGTCGACGCAGGCTGGCCGACCGATATTCCAGAGGGTCACCACGCTGTTACCGAGCTGGTGGCTGAATCCGCGGGCGCTTTGAGCCCCTACGGTGACATCGAGTTCCCCGTCGATGCTTCCGAGCTTCCGTACGTGCACTCGTTCACGGTTATTAACAAGTAACTGAATCTAAAAGGTGGCGCGCCTCCCTAGTCGGAGAGGCGCGCCACCTTTTGCTTTGTGCTGGTAATGAGGGAGGTGAGTGGGGCGGGGGTGAATGTTGCGCGCCATTACAGTGCGCATGAAAAACCGGGTCCGCGCGAAGGTACGCCGACCCGGTAAAGCTATGTGCTCTTAGTGAGGCAGAACGACCTGCAGCTGAGCGGAGTACTTCTTGTAGGTGTGGTTCAGGGACTTCTTGTTGGCGTTGTAGTAGTCAGAGACTTCCTTCGGTACGGAGAAGCCCATGCTCTCGATGCGCTTCACCAGCGCATCGTAGAACTTGTCAACAGCCAGAGTATTGGAATTGCGGGACAGGTCCTTGATGGCCTTCTTTACAACCGGAGCCGGTGCAGCCGGCTTTGCCTTCGGCTTAGCCTTTGGCTTAGCAGCAGCGTTGCGCGGGGTCGGCTTGGAGTTCAGACCCAGCTTGGCGGAGCAAGCCGGCCATGCGCCCCAACCCTGGCCAGCCAGAACGCGCTCTGCAACGGCGATCTGCTGCTCACGGGTTGCCTGGTATGCGTACGGTGCGTACTGCTTGCCGCCGTAAGCAGCCCAGGTGGACGGGCTGAACTGCAGGCCACCGTGGAAACCGTTGCCGGTGTTGATGGACCAGTTGCCGCCAGCCTCACACTGAGCCAGGCGATCCCAGTCGGAATCCGGAGCTGCGGAAGCGGTCGGTGCCAGCAGAGCGGAGGATGCTGCAACTGCAACGCCTGCGACGGACAGACGTGCTGCGGTGGAGAAAGAGCTGGTCTTTGCGTGACGTGCCATTTTCGCTGAGTTTCCCTTCGGGTGCCTTCCTTGTGTGGCACCTTTTGTTTCGTTGTCTCTTGAAAGTCGAGAACTTTCTAGTGTTCTGACGTCGAGCAGTGTGCCCGTTCGCCTTAAGGTCATGGGCTACGGTACTGGTTTGTCACGTTTGTGTCACGTTTTCGACAAGATTGAAATTTTATGTAACGTTAAGGTTGTTGATTGAAACCCGATCTGACCTGGAAGTTACCGGATCTAGATTAAATCGTTACACTTTCGTAATGTGATGCATTTCACACTAGTGATGTAACGGATGTGATTGTTGAGATTTGCTCTGCCTCGTCAATGTGGCTAATCTAGGTCATTCTGTTAATGATTCAAAGGAAATAGGGTGATCCCATGCCAACCGGAAAAGTGAAGTGGTACGACGCAGACCGCGGCTACGGCTTCGTGAGCAACCCTGGGGACGAGGACGTGTACGTCGGTTCCCAGGTGCTGCCCGACGGCGTCACCGAACTAGTCAAGGGCCAGCGCATTGAGTACGAGTTCATCGCCGGTCGTCGTGGACCTCAGGTTCACACTATGACGGTGTTGGACAATGGTCCTCGCCGTGCACAGCACAAGTACGATGCAGAACAGCTTCAGCAGATGGTGCAGGATACGATCACACTGCTAGATAACAGTGTGCTGCCAGTGCTGCAGTCCGGCCGCCGTCCGGAGCGTAAGGAAGCTCGCCAGGTGGCGGAAATCCTGCGCACCATTGCTCGGGAGCTCGATAGCTAGAGAGCCGGGCTATAGCCCCCTCCCAGCCCTTAGTTTTTTAAACCCCCTGCGCGTCCCTTTTTTAGGGAAGCTACTGGGCGATCTCGATCGACCAGATAGTTGCGTAGGGGGTTTGTTCGTCGTTGTCGTCCAGCCCGATCAGCATGGAGTGGAGCTCCAGAACCTTCAACTTCGGAGTGCTGCCGTCCTTAGACTTCACATCCGCTTCGATCTTCAGCGTAACTTCCTGACGTTCGTCCCCCTTGTAGTAGTTGTCCTGATTTGCCCCCGGGTCATCGAAAATCTGCAGTAGCGACCAATCGTGGTTGTATACATCCTCCGGCAACTTGAGAGTGACTTCCTTGGCATCGCCAACCTCCAGCTTGTGGGGCTCTGAGGGCTTGCAGTCACGATCGTCTAGTTCACAAACCGAATAAGGCGCGATCTCCTGCTCCTTGCCGTCGACGACGGCGGTGATGCGCTGATCCTGCGGCAAGGTTTCAACCTTTCCGTCCTGCCAGCGGTTATAGAGCAGCACACCGCCGATAACCACCACCACTAACAACACGATGGCGCCCATTGTCAGCAGCTGCTTGCGCTGTGCACGCTTGCGCTGCTGCTTCTTTGATAGCTTCGGCGCAGGCTTAGCGGAGGTCTTCGGGTCGTTTTTCTCTTGCTCGCTCACGCTTCTCGATCCTAATTCACCGTCGTTAACTTCTTCTTACTAGCCCGTGCTAGATACCAGCACTATTAGCCCTGCGGCTCTGCAAAACTCACCTCGTACATTTCATCCCACAGCTTGCCCGTGAGATAAAAGCGACGATCCTCGGGGGAACTTCCTGGGACAGTCGCGATACCGTTCAAAACATCCGCTCCGTCCTGCTGTGCTGCTGGGAATAGCCCAGCTGTGTCCACGACATGCGTAACCTTCCCGCTCTCCGGGTCTATCTCCAAAATCTTGTCGGTTTGCCACACATTCGCCCACACCATGCCATCTGCAGTGCATTCGAGCTCATTGAGTTGATCGGTGCCTGTTACATCAACGGAGCCAGTCTTTTCGAAAGACTCTGGATCGCGGAACGTTAACGTTCCCGACCCATCACTCATGACCAGCCGATCCTGCTGCGAGCACAGCCCCCACCCCTCGGTCTCGTAATCGGCGCGGCTGATCTCTTCGAGCGTGCGTGCATCGCGCTTAATCGCCGTGTGTTCCTTCCATGTCAACTGCCACACCGTATCGCCATGGATAGTCACCCCTTCGCCGAACAATTCCTTATCCAGCTTTTGTTCGTCAGACTTATCTCCGGCGAGGCTCGTGTAGTAGATCTGCGACTCCCCGTGGAGCCCGGTGCCAACCAGCAATCGCCTATCGTCGCTAGCTTCCAGCCCCTGGGTAAATGCCGCTTTATCCCAGGGATGTACTTCATCTACCTTTGCCTCGAGCATCGGCGCATCGTTATATTCCTCCGCCGTCGCACCCTTCTTTACTGGTGACGCCCCATCGTCCTCCGCGCACGCGGTCAGCGCACAAGCCAGGGCCATTGCGCTAACAGCTGCGGCGAGGTGGGCTGCTGTGCGCCCCTTATAGTGCTGGCGGATAGATGCGTGAGGGTGGCGTCGATAAGAGAACATGCAACCATCATGCATCACGGCGAGAAGCTGGCAGGCATAATGGTTCAGGTGAGTAAGAAGACTAAGGCAGATCCGATACTTTTTTCTGCAGAGGCGAGGGAGCTAGCCCGCGCCGCAGTGGAGGAAGTTGGCGGCGACGAGGTGGGGAAGGCACTCGGCATCGCGACGGACGGCGAAGGGTTGGGGATTTACCGCTTTGCTAGCCAGGTGCCTGGTTACCGAGGTTGGGAATGGGTTGTGGTGCTGGTGACGGTGCCGGGCAGTGGGGTCTTGACGATCAATGAGGTCAGCCTGCAAGCAGGCGAGCACGCTGCACTAGCGCCTGAATGGGTGCCATACGAGGATCGCGTGCAGCCAGGTGACTTAGGGCCGGGCGATACAATGCCGCCGCGCCGCGACGACGAACGGCTCACGCCATGGGCGAAACTGCAGGATGGCGATGGTTTCTTGCGCAACCCGCGAGCCGGTAACACTTTGTCGCACCTCGGACTCCGACAAGCTCGCAAGAGATGGCGCGAGGGCGAGTATGGGCCGCGCTCTGAGTTTGCGAAGCAGGCGGAATTGCAGTGTGAAACCTGCGCGTTTTACCTTCCTATCGACGACGTAGAAAACGGCATTGGGGTATGTACCAACGAGTTTTCCGCCGACGGGCGGGTGGTGCAGGAAGATTACGGCTGCGGCGCGCACTCGGCCACGGTGGAGGAATCCATTGGTGAGGAACTTGGAGAGGGCACCAATAGGTACGGCGTATATGTCGATGAGGGACTTTCCCGCTTTGAGTAGCGCCGGTGGCGCAGAGCCGCCCAAAGGCGCCGACGGCGCAGAGCCGCCCAGGGGGCGCCTAATAGTTGCATAAATGCCCTGCGGGGTGGTTACTTATTACTTGTCGTTTCATATTGTGGTGTCTGCCTACGTTTCTGATGAAGGGGTAGTAGCCACGAACAGTTCGTACAGGTAGGGGAGAATCCCACATGGCAGATGCACGGGCCACAAAGGCCGGCAAAGACAAAACAGAGGAATCAGCGGCCCGCGAAACCCAAACTCGTGGCTTTCTAGACCGTTACTTCCACATCTCGGAACGCCAGTCGACGGTAGGCACTGAGATCCGTGGTGGCGTGGTCACGTTCTTCGCGATGGCCTACATCATCATTTTGAACCCGCTGATCCTGGGAACCAGCGCAGACATCAATGGTGACGAGCTCGGTACCGCTCGTGTGGCCGCCGTGACCGCCTTGGCAGCAGGCGTGATGACCATCGCTTTCGGCATTATTGCTCGATACCCCTTCGGCATTGCTGCAGGACTGGGTATCAATACCCTAGTGGCGGTGACCTTCGTCGGTACGGAGGGGCTGACCTGGCCAGAGGCCATGGGCTTGGTTGTCATCGACGGTATCGTCATTGTGCTGCTGGCTGTCTCGGGCTTTCGTGAAGCGGTGTTTAACTCCATTCCCGCCTCGTTGAAGTCCGCGATCGGTGTGGGTATCGGTCTGTTTATTGCTTTGATCGGCCTGGTCGACTCTGGCTTTGTTCGCCGTGTTCCAGATGCTGCGGGTACCACGGTCCCCGTCGGGTTGGGCATTAATGGTTCCATTGCTTCCTGGCCGACGCTCGTATTCATTCTGGGGCTGTTTATCTGCGGCACTCTGGTAGTTCGCCAGGTTCGCGGTGGCCTGTTTATCGGTATCGTCGCCAACACTATTATCGCGATGATCGTGGAGGCTGTGACCCACACCGGCCCGTCCTTCGTCGAAGGCGAGCCCAACCCGAAGGGGTGGAACTTAGCAGTTCCGCAGGGGCCAGATTCTTTGGGTGGCGTGCCGGATCTTTCACTGGTCGGTGCTGTGGACTTGTTTGGAGCTTTTTCCCGCGTAGGTGTTCTGGCCGCCTGCATGCTGATCTTCACCCTGGTGCTAGCCAACTTCTTCGATGCAATGGGCACAATGACTGCCCTGGGCAAGCAGGCCAAGCTTGCGGACGAAGAGGGGCGCCTGCCTAACCTGCGCACTGCTCTGATCGTCGAGGGTGCCGGTGCGGTTGTCGGTGGTGCGGTGTCCGGCTCCTCGAACACCGTGTACGTGGACTCGGCTGCTGGTATCGGTGACGGTGCACGCACCGGCCTAGCCAATGTGGTGACCGGCCTGCTGTTCATCCTGGCGATGTTCCTTACCCCGCTGTACGAGATCGTGCCGATTGAGGCTGCTGCTCCGGTTCTGGTGATCGTCGGTGCGATGATGATGGCACAGATTAAGGACATCGACTTCGCCCGTTTCGATGTCGCTCTGCCGGCTTTCTTGACGATTATCGTTATGCCATTTACCTACTCCATCGCCAACGGCATCGGCGTGGGCTTCATTACCTACGTTTTGATGGCCGTGGTTGGGGGTCGTGCGAAGAAGGTGCACCCGCTGCTGTACCTCGTGGCCATCATGTTCGTGGTGTACTTTGCCGCAGACCCTGTAATGGACATGCTGCGAGGCTAGAACAATGCCTGAGCTTGAGCCCATCCGAATTGTTGATCCCGCCGATCCGCGCTTGGACGATTTTCGGAACCTCAATGCTTCCGATAAAAAGTCTGGTGAGCAGCTAATCATTGCCGAGGGTACCCTCGTCGTTCCCCGACTGCTCGCCAGCCCGTACCCGACTCGCGCGGTTGTGGGGTTCCCGGGGAAGCTTCGGGCGATCGAGGCCGAGCTTTCTTGCGCTCTTTCTAGTGTTGACGCCAAATTCTCCGTCTATGAGGTGTCCCGCGAAGTGCTCAAAGAGGTTGCGGGCTTCGATATGCACCGAGGCCTGGTTGCCTCGGCAGATCGGCTTCCCTCCACGGAATCGAGAACAGACGGGGGAGATTACGCCGCCGATGGCGTGAGCGCTGTGGAAGCGGTACTGGAGCAGGTGGAGAATGCTCCAGAATCCAGCGGTGTGATTGCGGTGCTGGAAGGTGTGGGGGATCACGAGAATATCGGGTCGATCTTCCGCAACGCCGCGGGGCTGGGAGTGGATGCCGTCCTGTTCGGCGCTGCTACCGCCGATCCCCTGTACCGCCGCAGTGTGCGCGTTTCGATGGGGCACGTGCTGCGACTGCCATGGGCAAAATTCCCTGGTACTACCACTACTTGGCAGCGAGACCTGGAGATGTTGCGAAAGCGCGACTACGAGGTCGTGGCTCTGACCCCAGCGGGGAATACTACTTTGCGGGAGGCCACCGAATCTGCCCGTGAGAAGGGAAAGAAGGTGGCGGTGATGGTCGGCGCAGAAGGCCCCGGCCTGACCGAGCACGCCATGCGTGCGGCGGATGTGCGCGCGAGCATTCCAATGGCGAGGGGAACCGATTCGCTCAATGTGGCGACGGCCGCGGCCATCGCGTTCTACGAGGCTGTGCGCTAGTTTCCGCGGCTGCGGCGGCGCACTTCTTCACCCAGCTTCTTCGACATCCCGCGAAGCCCCTGCACGCCAGCGCTAATACCCTTGCGAGCGCCACGGCTAAGGGAATTCAGTACGTTCTTGGCTACCTCTGCACTGCTCGGCTCAGACTCGTGCGACGGGGCAGCATAATCGTCGTAGCCCTGCTCATCGTCGTACACGGAAACCTTGTCCTCGGGAGTGGAGCGACCGTGGGTGAGACCATCGTATTCGGAGGACTTAGCCTCCGGTCGTCCGTCTACCGCGAAAGCTGCAACCGGCAGCGCCGGACCGGCGCCAGAAATGGAAAAGCCAAGCCAGGATTCGATGGCGGCGGTGGCCAGCTCTGCCGGGATAAACGGAAGTTGGATACCGTGTGCTTCAGTAGTGCCAGCCCAGAACTCGGACTCAAACTCACCCGGCAGGCCAATATCCTCAAACACCGTCTCGCGGGTCGCGCAGAAAGAGCGCTTGAGCGTGCCTCCGGCCCAGTGTGCGAAGCCGCCGAAGGTTTCGTTGACCTCCTTAGAAGCCGGATCCCCTCCGTCACCTGGTTTTGTCGAGGCGGCGGTCTCCGGGTCTGCCACTACGCACGAGGCGTACACGTCGGCCGCGCTGACAAGTGTGCGATAGCGCTCCGGCAGCTCAGAGAGTTTCCGTAGATCCGGGATCACCGTCTGTACCACGGAGAGTCCCGGGTAGCCACCGATATAGAACTCGTCAGGGCCAGGAGTGGCACTGCGCGTCATGTCAAAGTCGCCGATGTGAGTTAACGGCCAGGCAGGGTTCAGCTGTGCCAGGTACTTGCGGGCAAAACCGCGATCGACCTTATGCTCCTGGTGCATTACGGTGCTGGGGTTGGCCTCATTAACAAACCATAAAGTCACCAGGGTCACAGCTGTGGCTCCTTCTATCGCCTAGTTCTTCTTCTTGGGATTGGTACGCACACCCAGCAGGACGTCCTCCCAGTGAGGAGTGACGGCCTTGCGCTTCCGCTTAGGCTTCGCAGACTTTGCGTCAGGGTGTATTAAGAATTCATTATCTCCCCGGTCGTCTCGGTCTGCAGGGGAACCGTGTACAGCGGGGGGAGTGGTTTCCGCCCCGGTGGCACCATCATCGGCGGAGTGGGTGAATTCCTCCCGCCGTGCTGCCTCGTCCTGCCAATTGTTTGCGCCCTGACCTTGGGTGGGGTGCAGGAGGGGAGTCACTGGGGAGACGCTGCGTACAGGCTGTCCGTAGCGCGGGTTCACCAGATCTCCCGCGATGCTGTTGTGCGGGTGAGCCAGAGCCTTCTCCGACCCACGAAGCTCCATCATGAATTCTGCGGTGTGCGCTGCGGTGCGCCCGGCGGAATCCTTTTCCCAGCTCACGGTGACGATCCACTGCTTTGAATCGTTCTGGAATGCGTCCCACTCGGCGTCGGAAAGAGCCTCGCCATGGGCTGCGAGCGCGGTAGCCAGAACCTCCCACAACGGCTGGTTCGACACGCCATCGCCGTTGACCGGGAGTGCAGCATGCGCAAGCTCGGCGATGCGCGAGCGCTCTTGCAGGATCGGCCATGCATAGGGCTCGATGCGCGATTCATCCGTATCGGCCTCGTCTGCCAACTCGGCGACGGTCGCGCCACGGCGGATGCGATCTTGGATCACACGTGGAGACATCCCAATCTTCGTGCGATGTGGTCGTGCGTTAGAGCGGTGCTTGCCGCGTTCCTGCGTGCGTTCTCGAGAGCGCCCCTGGAACAGCGACGCCACCTCGGTCTCCTCCGCTTCCTCATCTCCCTTATCAGCGCCCGTCGCAGCGGGTGCAGTACCGGTGGAAGCTGTATCTGTTGCGTCCGCCGCGTCAACGGGAGAGTTGGCAGAAGTGTCCGTGGAAGACTCAGCTGCAGCAGTCGAGGCAGGAACGTCATCTGCATCGGTTGAGGCCGCTTCGCGCGTGGGTACTTCCTCTCCATCCGCAGTGTCGGAAAGCCTAGCCTGGTTCAAGCTATTAGCGCTGGACGTGGGGGCGTCACTAAGAAAAGCGCGTAGCTCATCGGTGACAGGCAAAAAGTATTCGGCGATTGGGCCGCCGACGGCGGGGTCAACGGCGCGTAGCACGAGTGACGAGGCATCGCTATCGGCGACGACAAATTTCAGCTCTTGCAACGTGGCCTCCTGACGGGTGATGCAGCAAATGACGGCTGTGTTATTAACATCACCCTCCAACCATACTTAAAGCACAGTTGGAGGGTGGAGAAGAAAAGGAGCTACAGAGAATTACTTGGCTGAGTGGCCGCCATCGAGGATGAAGTCGATGGCACCGGTGAGCTTCTTGATGTCCTCCGGGTCGATCGCCGGGAACATGCCGATGCGCAGCTGGTTACGCCCCAGCTTGCGGTAAGGCTCGGTATCGAGGATTCCGTTGGAACGCAGGATCTTTGCGATCCTTGCCGCATCGATGTTCTCGTCGAAGTCGATGGTGCCGACGACGAGGGAACGGGAATCCGCATCCTGGACAAACGGGGTAGCCTCTGCACGGGACTCTGCCCAGCTGTACAGGGTCTGGGAGGACTCGGTGGTGCGGGCAACCATGCCGTCTAGACCACCATTGGCGTTCATCCACTTCACCTGGTCATCCAGCATTAGCAGGGTAGCGACTGCCGGGGTGTTATAGGTCTGGTTCTTGCGGGAGTTATCCACGGCGGTCTTCAGATCCAGGAAGGCCGGGATGTAGCGATCGGAAGCAGCGATCTCTTCGACACGCTCCAGGGCAGCAGGGGAGAAAGCCGCCAGCCACAGGCCTCCGTCGGAAGCAAAGCACTTCTGCGGGCTGAAGTAGTAGACATCAGCCTCATTCATGTCGACAGGCAGGCCGCCAGCGCCAGAGGTGGCATCGATGGCAACCAGGGTGTCGTTGGACGCAGCCTGCGGGCGGGTTACCGGCACCATGGCGCCAGTGGAGGTCTCGTTGTGAGCCCAACCAATCAGGTCTGCATCGGTGCCGTCCAGCTGGCTCGGTGCAGGGGCGGTACCCGGATCGCCGGCAACGATCTGCGGCTCGTCAAGCCACGGAGCCTTCTTGGAGACGCTGGCGAACTTCGAGGAGAACTCGCCATAGGTCAGGTGAGCGGACTTATTGCGGATCAGGCCGAACGAGGCTGCGTCCCAGAAAGCAGTGGCGCCACCGAGAGATAGGACAATCTCGTAGCCTTCAGGCAGGTTAAACAGCTGCGAAAGTCCCTCGCGTACAGATCCAACGACGTCCTTGACGCCAGCCTGGCGGTGGGAGGTGCCCAAGATCGCGGCGTTGTCCTGGATCGCTTGCAGCTGGGCGGGGCGAACCTTCGACGGGCCACAGCCGAAGCGGCCGTCAGCGGGGATGAACTCCGCGGGAATGGTGGGCAAGGTGTTCTGGTCGTTGGCAGATGCGTTCATGACTCCCTCAGATCGCTCAGGTGATTCGCTTGATTAATGCGGGGCAGCGTTTTACCTAGAAGGTGTTTTACCTAGTACGGGTTTTACCTAGTAGGTGTGCTTGCCTTAACAGGGTAGACCGTCGCGAGCTCTACTTGGCCAAAAGGTGCCAAAAATATAAGAATTGCGGAGTTTGACGGCGGGAGTACCCCCGCTCACGACTGTCAAACTGTCATGTGGGTCACACAAGCGTTACAGTGTGCCGTATCCCCCCGAGGGCTAAGCCATGCAAGCAATGCCATACGGGGAAGCCCTAAAGCGGCTACAATTTTTAAGTGAAACCGTGAATCTGTGTTCCGCTCCAACGGTTCCGGCGCAAGCTTTTATCGAAGCAATCGCTTAACTATCGCTGCGGGCAGGCACGTGAACATTTCAGAAAGGGATGTCAATGGCTACTGATAATCAGGACAAGGCCGTTCTCCACTACCCGGGTGGAGAGTACGAAATGGACATTGTCCACGCCACCGAAGGCAACGACGGTGTGGCACTGGGCAAGATGCTGGCAGAGACCGGCTTGACCACCCTGGACCCCGGTTACGTCAACACCGGTTCCACCAAGTCCGCCATCACCTACATTGATGGTGCAAACGGCATCCTGCGTTACCGCGGTTACGACATCGCAGACCTGGCCAACAACGCCACCTTCAACGAGGTTTCCTACCTGCTGATTAACGGCGAGCTGCCGAACAAGGAGCAGGCTGAGGAATTCAACACCAACATCCGCAACCACACCCTGCTGGATGAGGACTTCAAGGCTCAGTTCCGCGTCTTCCCGCGTGACGCACACCCGATGAGCGTCCTGGCTTCCTCCCTGAACATCCTGTCCACCTACTACCAGGATTCCCTGAACCCGCTGGATCCGGAGCACCAGAAGCTGAACACCTACCGCCTGATGGCGAAGGTGCCGATGCTGGCTGCGTACGCTTACCGCGCGTCCAAGGGTAAGCCGTACATGTACCCGGACAACTCCATGAACGCGCGCCAGAACTTCCTGCGCCAGATGTTCGGTTACCCGACCGAGCCGTTCGAGGATGACCCAGTAGTTACCCGCGCGCTGGACAAGCTGCTGATCCTGCACGCTGACCACGAGCAGAACTGCTCCACCTCCACCGTCCGCATGGTTGGTTCCTCCCAGGCCAACATGTTCGTCTCCATCGCCGCGGGTATCAACGCCCTGTCCGGCCCGCTGCATGGCGGCGCTAACCAGGCTGTTCTGGAGATGCTGGAGGAGATCCACGCTAACGGCGGCGACGCTACTGAGTTCATGAACCGCGTGAAGAACAAGGAGCTGGGCGTGAAGCTGATGGGCTTCGGCCACCGCGTATACAAGAACTACGATCCGCGCGCGGCCATCGTCAAGGAGTCCGCACACGAGATCCTGGAGCACCTGGGTGGCGATCACCTGCTGGATCTGGCTATGAAGCTGGAAGAGATCGCCCTGGCCGACGATTACTTCATCGACCGTAAGCTCTACCCGAACGTGGACTTCTACACCGGCCTGATCTACCGTGCAATGGGCTTCCCGACGGACTTCTTCACCGTCCTGTTCGCCATGGGGCGCCTGCCGGGCTGGATCGCTCACTACCTGGAGCAGGTCAACGACCCGACCGCGAAGATCAACCGCCCGCGCCAGATCTACACTGGCGAAGGCGAGCGCAAGCTCTAAGAACTTCTGTTCTTTTCTGAGTGACGCCGCCCCCTCGGGCTGGTTACGCAAAGCGTATCCCCCGAGGGGGTGTTTCGCGTTTTGCTAGGGTGAAGGTTCGAGAAGCGATCATTATCTAAGGAGACTTCCCATGAGTAAACCGCACATCGACCTCCCAGCTGGTCCCGCCCCGCAAGATCTGGTGGTGGAAGATCTGATGATCGGCGATGGTGCTGAGGCCGTAGCGGGTGGCATGGTGGAGGTTCACTACGTGGGTGTCGACTTTGATACTGGCGAGGAGTTCGACTCTTCCTGGGATCGTGGTGGATCTTTAGAGTTCCCGTTATCTGGCCTGATTGTCGGTTGGCAGGAAGGAATCCCTGGCATGCGCGCTGGCGGTCGCCGTAAGCTGACCATCCCCCCGGAGAAGGCTTATGGTCCGGCCGAGCTGGGGCAGGATCTATCTGGCCGCACACTGGTTTACATCATCGACTTGATTGCAGTGAACTAGCAGTGCAGTAGAGGACGAGAGTGCAAGCAAAGGCGCCTGCTTCTGGCAGGCGCCTTTGCGTTGCGCATTTAGAGCGGGGGAAGGCCGCGCACTAGGCTCCCTTAAGAGCCTTAGCCCAGGTCATCTTCTTGCCATTATGGAGGATGGAGTTGCGGTAAACGCGCGCTACCAGCGCGATCACCAGCACCGTGACGACGGCGGCGATCAGGAAGCTCAGTAGTACCTCCGGCAGGCTCATCGTGCCCGCTGCGAGGTTCATCGGAGCTACCGTCAGGCTGAACGGCGGAATCCAGCCCAGTACCTGCATAAAGTTGGACTCGATATTGCTGATGCCAAAGAGTGGGGCGTAGGTCATGCCCATGATGAACAGCAGGATCGGCCCCTGAGTGGACTGCAGATCCTCTGTGCGGGAGACCAGCGAACCCGCGCCTGCGTAGAGGCTGCCGAAGAACAACATGCCGATGAAGAAGGCCACCAACATGAGGGCGACGACGGAGTAGTCGAAGTCAACATCCCCCAGTAGGCCGGAAACTGTCAGGGCGACGGTTCCGATGCCCAGAAGGACTGCTGTGCCGATGAAGCCGAATAGGGTGCTGCCGATAATCTTTCCAGCCAGGAAATCCATCGGGCGAGCAGAAGCCAGAATGATCTCCACCACGCGCGAGGATTTCTCCTCGGTGATGCGCCCGCCGACATTCGCGGAGAAAAGGATGATGAAGTAGGCCATCAGCATTACGCCCACCATGGTGGTGAGAATCTGCGGGCCGTTTGCCTCCATTGCGTCGTCTTCCTTTACGTTCACCGTATCCAGCTGTACTGACGGTGTGGCCTTGGCGAACTCCTCAGGGGAAACCCCGACCTTCTTTAGTGCCTCAGCTTGTGCATTGGCATTGATCGCGGTGGTGGCTACGTTGAGGATCGCTGGGTTTGGATCGCCATTGCTAAGTAGCTCGTAACCCGAGTCCGTCTTTACCAAAGCTGCATCCAGTTCCTCGTCCTTGACCAGTGCGGATGCGTCCTCGCGGGAGTCGATTGTGCGAGCATCAACGCCGCTGGGGCTGTCCGTCCCCTTTGAATCCTCGGCATTAGATGACGAGGGGGCGTCAATAAATTCCTTCTCAACCCCTACTAGGCCGAGCTGAGGCTTTCCGTTATCGTCGTCCTTACCTGTGAACCAGGCGGCGGCGACAATACCGACGACCATGATGACCGCGACGATGCCCAATGAAAGCATGATGGCCTTGCTGCGGGATGCCACCTGAACCTCGCGCTTGGCGACGATGGCAATGGTCTTGGGGGAAGAGTAACTCATGATTCGACGACCTCCTGGAAGAGCTCTGCAAGGTGCGGGATGCGGCGGGAGAAGGAATGGACGGGGCCGACAGCTAATGCGGACTGCAAGATCTGCTGATCCAAATCAGTGGACTCAGCCTCGAGCAACACGCCCTCGCCGAAATCTTCAACCAGGCGGGTGTCCTGGGGGTACCAGTCGCGCGCTGGGGTGTGTACTTCATAGACAAGAGGGCCACGAGTGCGCAGTTCCTCGACGGTGCCCTCGGCCTTCATGCGTCCCTTAGAGATGATGCCGACACGGTCGCATAGACGCTGCACCAGATCCAGTTGGTGGGAGCTAAAGAGTACCGGCACACCAGCCTTGCAGCGCTCGATCAACAGGTCACTCATGACGTTCACGGCAACGGGATCCAGGCCGGAAAATGGCTCGTCGAGAATCAACAGCTCCGGGTCGTGGATCAGGGAGGCCGCTAGCTGGACGCGTTGCTGGTTACCCAGAGAAAGCTCTTCCAGCTTGTCGTCGGCGCGCTCGGCTAGGCCGAGCTGCTCCAGCAAATCTTCTGCATTCCGCTTTGCCGTAGCGTCGTTCAGGCCGTGTAGACGGGCGAAGAACTGCAGCTGGTCACCGATCTTCTCCTTGGCGTAAAGGCCACGCTCTTCTGGCATGTAGCCGATGAGACGGCGTAGATCGTCGTTCATTGGGGTATCGCCGATACGTACCTCGCCGCTATCCGCTGCGAGCACACCGAGCGCGATGCGCATCGTAGTGGACTTGCCGGCACCGTTGGAGCCGACGAAGCCGTACATCTCGCCAGGTGCGACCTGCAGAGTCATGTCGTGAAGGACTTGGTGATCCCCGTAACTCTTATTGAGATTGTCGATATAAAGGGTTTCCATATAGTTTTTGGTTTTCCTTGAAATTCGTCCTATGAAACGTTTTTGACGTTAACTGCGTGGGTAGTTCCAGCGGACTGTATCATAAAGCAAAGGGTTTTGCCTCCAATAGTTTTCTGCCTTATGTAGGAAAAAGTTTCTAAAATAGCTTCTAACAGCGCAATCGCAAGTTCAATTCAAGTGGCGTAAAAATGGGGGTATGAGTGAAATTAAGAGTGTCGTACCAGCCCTAGAATTAAACGGTGGAAAGACCATTCCACAATTGGGTCTGGGGGTATGGCAGCTGAGTGACGAGGACACGTATAGCTCGGTGCGTGCCGCAATTGAAACCGGCTACCGTCACATCGATACAGCAGCTATCTACGGAAATGAAGAAGCCGTTGGCCGTGCCGTGGCCGATGCTGTCAATGCGGGCGACGTACAGCGCGAAGAGCTATTTATCACCACTAAGCTGTGGAACGCCGACCAGGCGCGGGGCACGGAGGCCTTCGCGGAGTCCCAACGCAAGCTGGGGCTGGATTATGTGGATCTTTATCTACTGCACTGGCCGTGCCCGAAGGCAGATAAGTTCGTGCAGGCCTACGATTCGATGGCGGAGATCCAGCAGTCCGGCGGTGCGATCAGTATCGGCGTGTGTAACTTCTTCCCTGCGGCGCTGGATGCACTGAAGCAGGCCGGGCACACCCCAGCGGTGAACCAGATCGAGATTCATCCGGGCTTCAGCCAGGCTGAGCAGCGCGCGGATAACCACGACCGTGGCATTGTGACGGAGGCATGGTCGCCACTGGGGCAGGGGCAGAACCTGACCGACCCGACCATTGCAAAGATCGCTGCCGAGAACGGTGTGAGCGTGGCACAGGCCATCATCCGCTGGCACATTCAGCGCGGCGATGTGGTGATTCCGCGTTCCTCCAAGGTGGAGCGCGTGCGCGAGAACTTCGACGTTTTCGGCTTCGAGCTTTCCGCCGACGAGGTTGCCGCCATCGAGGCTCTGGACGTAGAAGACGGCCGCATTGGCGGTGACCCCTTTACCTTCCATGCGGGGCTAGAGGGGTAGATCCTTCTAGCGAAAGCCCAGCGCACGGTAGCTTGTCTGCGGTACATTCCTACCCATGAGCACAGGGCATGTCCTCACCCACACCGAATCCGCTGACCCCACCGCCCCACAGGTCGGTGTGATCACCCTTAATCGTCCGGAGAAGCGCAACGCCCTCAACGCGACCATCGCAAATGCAGTAGCGGAGGCCGTCCGCGCCCACACCACAGCCGGGGTGCGCGCCATTCTTATTCGTGGCGAGGGTCCTGCGTTCTGTGCCGGTGCGGATCTCTCCGGTGGCGTATATGCCGATGATTTTTGGGTAGCCATGGAGAACATGCTGTCGGCCATCCAAACCGCCCCGGTGCCAGTTATTGCTGATATAGACGGCCCTGCTGTCGGCGCTGGTTGCCAGATCGCCTTGGCGTGCGATCTGCGTGTTTTCTCTGACGAGGGGGCCTGTTGGGTGCCCGTGGCCGCCCACGGCTTCGCCCTGGATCTGTGGACCCACGACCGTGCTCGCGAACTGATGGGCGGGGCACTGGCGCGGAACGTGTTCTTGGCAGGTGCTCGGGTAAGTGCCGAACAGGCAAGAGCCACAGGTTTTTCTGTACTGCTTGATGACGCCACCCCGGATGCCACAGCCATCGCATATCGGGTGGCGCAGCAGGCTCCGCTGTCTATGAAGCATTCAAAACGAGTGTTGAACAGCTCCGACATGTACGCCGATGCGGAGTTGGAGCAGATGATCCCTGCCATCTGGGCCAGTGAGGATGTGCAGGAGGCGCGCCGGGCGCGAACTGAGGGGCGCAGTCCGCACTTCACGGGGCGATAGTCCCGGGAACAGCCGAGCACAGTAAGGGGCGCTAGTCCCCGGAAAAGAGGCACACAGTAAGGGGGTGCTAGGCGTGTCCCTCGACGGACCAGGTGTGTATCGGCTGGCCGGAGGTTTGGTGAGCCACGTAGCGCTGCAGCATTGTGGACAGCGCCTCGGCGCGTTCCTCAGAATCCGGTTCGCTGTTCGGGGCGAGTCGGTTGATGGTATCCAGTTGCCAGGTGGCACCGTTTTGGCCGCTCCGTGCGCGCCCCTCGATGATCCCCAGGTAGGTGTCAATCAGTTCGGAATCTACGTCGAGTAGCTCAAGCCCTTCCTTTGCCTGGTCAAGTAGGTGTTCAGTAATGAGCGTGCGCACCGGAACATTGCCCAGACGTGGCCAGCGCATGCTGGCGCGCAGCCCCTCGCGGGCGCCGGTGATGAAGTTCTTGTGGGCGTCGTTAAAAGAAAGCCGTGACCACACGGGGCGATTCTGCGTTCCCAAGAACTTGACGAGGCCGTAGTAGAAGGCAGCGTCTGCGACGATATCGGCGGTAGTGGGGCCGGCGGGGAGCAGACGGTTTTCTACGCGGATGTGCGAGCGTTCCAGGTTCGGGTCGTAGATCGGGCGATTCCAACGCCAGACCGTACCGTTGTGCAGGTTCATATAGTGCAGGCCGGGACTGTCGCCGGACATGATTGGTGTGCCGGCTTCCATGCGGTCCTCGGGGAGGAGGGGAGAGAAGTAGCGTCCGTTTTCCTCGAAGAGGTCGAATACGCTGGTGATCCACCGTTCGCCGAACCATACGCGGGGACGTACTCCTTGGTTGACGAGTTCTGCGGTGCGGGTATCGATGGCCTGTTGGAAGACGGGAATGCGTGATTCGTGCCAGAGCTTATGGCCGACGAAAAGAGGCGAGTTTGCGCTGAGCGCTACTTGCACGCCAGCGATGGCCTGGGAGGCATTCCAGGCGTTGGCAAAAAGGTTCGGCGCCACCTGCAGGTGCAGCTGCATGGAGGTGCAGGCGGACTCCGGGGCGATGTCCTCGAAGTCATGGCGGTAGGTATCCACGGTGCCGAGTACACGGCCGGGCAGTGCACCTTCGAGCTGGATGCGCACGAGTTCGCCGCGGGATTCCAGGACTGCATTGTTGAGTGCCTTGTAGCGGTTTTCGTCCGTCATCCAGGCGGGATCGCTGAGGAAGTCAGTGGTCAGCGTTGGCAGGGTGCCGATCATCACGGCGCGGGAATCCAGCTGCTCAGCAGCCTTTTGCACGGCGTGCAGGCGTTCGTCGAGGCCTTCTTGGAGTTGCTCCAACCCGCGACCGGTGATGGATAGTGGTGGATGGTTCATCTCCACGTTGTAGGAGCCGATTTCAGACTGGTATTCGCCCGGATAGGCTTCTTCCAGCTTCGCCAGCACTTCTTCATTGCAGCGGTTGGGCTGCATGTTTGTGTCCACGAGGTTCATCTCTAGTTCCAGGCCGATGGTGCCCTGGTTGATGAACTCAGAGTCTTGAAGGTGCTTATCGAAGACCTCCAGCTCGGCGTTGAGCCGCTCGCGGAAGCGGGTGCGTTGTTTCGGTGTGTAGGTATCTTTAGATACTGCGTCGCCCATACTTATCGATCGTAGCTTTGCTGCGGGTGCAGCGCCGGCGATTTTGGTGCTGACGCCTCTAGTGTCAATGAGCTGAAGGTCTGGTTAACAGGGAACAAAGCCTGGCTTGTATTATGTAGTTCGCATGGTCGGCAGGTGGCGGATGAGCGCTGGTTGCCGTTTGTCATGCGATTGCCCTAGTAGCTCAGTGGATAGAGCACGGCTCTCCTAAAGCCGGTGTCGGAGGTTCGATTCCTCTCTGGGGCACGCTGGAAGTCTCGAGACATCGTTCCGGTCGGTGTCTCGAGATTTTTGTTTTTGGTTGCCCCGACTGGGGCTGAGTTCGTTGTCTTTCTTGTTGTAGTAGATCTTTTCTTCGGTAAGTGTGTAGGCAGCGATTTGTGCTCCGGTGGCGGTTATTTTGATGTCGACGTGGTTGTCGATGCAGACACCATGGTGATTGGTTCCCCCGCCCCATCGGCGGCCGATGTAGAGGCGGCGTAGTTTACTGCCCCATCGCAGGGTTGTCTTGCCGTTGGTGCCTACTTTGTCGGTGCGTAGTCGGTAGTCGTGCTCTGGTTTGATGTCCGCTTATCTGCATTCACCCCCATTAAGGGTGAATCTTCAGATCAAAACTAGAAGTAGTTTATAAAGAGTATTATCTGTATTAGGTAAGCCTTACCTTTCCTGCTGTTCATGAATCGAGGTTTACGATGACCCAACAGCCCTCTACGCCCGCAAGGAGTACAAGCTCATCCAGTGGGTCGACGGCACGTTTAAACACCAGAGATCTCATCAACGCTGGCATCTTTGCTGCACTTTACTTTGTAATCACCTTTATAAGCGGAATGATTGGATTCGCAGGACCACAATTCATGTTTATTGGATGGTTTATCGCGGCAATCGCAAACGGAATCGTGCTAGCGCTTTATGCCGTCCGCACGTCCAAAATGGGTGCTTTCACCCTCGTCGGTGGTATTAACGGATTAGCATTCATGCTCACCGGACACTACTTCTGGACCTTGCTGGGAAGCATAATTCTTGGGTTTATCGCAGATTTGATTATTACAAAAAGCCACCTCAGTATTGCCAAGTCCTTCCCGATTGCCTACGGCATCTTCTGTGTCTGGATTTCTTTGCCTTTTATCCCGCTAATTCTGGATACGGACTCATACTACGTCGATATCGCAGACCAAATGGGTCAAGAATACGCCGATGCTATGTCGGATATCTTCCAGCCATGGACCATTGGAGTACTGGCCATTTGTGCGCTCATCGTCGGCTTTATCGGAGGAAAGGTCGGAGTTCGCGTCAGCCGCAAACACTTTGAAAGCGCTGGTCTCCTGTGAGCCTGCAAAAACAGGGCGTGCTTCGTCGATCTTCGATCGATCCACGGACCGTGCTGCTTTCTGTTCTAGTAATCAATGCGGTAGCTCTCAGCCACGGCCACCTACCGACACTGCTGATTTCTATCGCCTTCAGCTCCATCGCACTAGCTACAGTAAAGCCACACTATGGTCTTATTTGCCTGTTCGCTTTTGCATTATCCTATCTAGGGTATTGGGGCCTATTACAGCTTCCTGGCTCCACATTTTTCGCTTTTTCAGCGGCAATTTTTTCGTGGCTAAGCCGTTTTGTCATCAGCATGTCCATCGGCGCATTCGGCTTGCTCACTCTCACACCATCCACGTTGACCTCAGCACTGCGGGACCTGCGTTTACCAGGCTGGGCCACCATTCCACCGGCGGTTTTCCTGCGCGTTTTGCCGATAATCGTGGCAGAAGCCAAAGCGATCCGCGATGCCATGGTCCTTCGGGGTCTCCAGCCTGGAGTAAAAAGCTGGATCACACAGCCCACACAATCGTCCGCGATGCTGATCATCCCCTTATTAGGCGCCGTCGTCCGCGCTGGTGATGAGCTCGCTGCCTCCGCTCTTGTCCGCGGATTGGGAGGCCCCATACGCCCGACCACCACCGCCGATCTTTCCTTCAAGCTTGTCGATGCAACTGCACTAGCTGGGTTGGGCCTCGTTGTTGCCTCTGTCTGGCTTCCCATGGAGGTCCACTTATGAACGAACGCAGTATCGCAACCAGTGTAAACGCCCACAACGTTTCTTTTACATATCCATCGGGCGCTCGGCCAGGCATTCAAGGTGTATCTGATGTGTCTTTTTCTGTCTCTCCAGGACAGTGCCTACTGATTACCGGTGATTCCGGATCGGGAAAGTCCACGGTACTCAAGTTGATCAACGGGCTCATCCCCCATTTCAATCCAGGAGAGCTACTAGGCACCATCACTATTATAAAGGATGACCAGGCTTTTAACCCTACGGAAGAACCGCTGTTCCGAGCCATCGAGTTCAGCGCCTCAGTATTCCAGAATCCAAGGACACAATTTTTCACTGAAAGCGTCAATGCAGAATTGGCCTTCGGGCTAGAAAACCTTGGTGTGGATCCCACAGAAATTGAGTCGAGGATTCAATCAGCGGTCGAGCTACTAGGCATTAACGATCTTCGGGGCCGGCGATTCAAAGAATTATCCGGTGGACAGTTACAAACCGTGGCATGCGCATGCGCGCTTGTGTCCCCGGGCAGTCTCGTGCTTCTCGATGAACCCACGTCCAATCTCTCCATGGAAAGCATCGATATTCTTGCACGCGTGCTACACCGCTTGAAGGAATTAGGCACAACGATCATTATCGCTGATCACCGCCTCTTTTTCTTAAAAGATATCGCTGACCAAGTCATTTACTTGACTCAGGGAAAAATAACGCGGAGTTTCCACGCTCAGGAGTTTTATGGCTTAGACGAACCCGAACGCAAACAATTGGGGCTACGCAGCTTACACCACGTTCCCCTGCCCGCGAGCGTGCCGGTACCACCCACGCTCGAAAACGCCGATCCCCAGCGGAGCGGACTCGAGTTAAGCAACATCTGTTTTTCTTATGGCACGCATGAGGTGCTAAACATTGACCACGCATTTTTCCCCAGCGGCGAAGTCACTGCCTTAATCGGGCCCAACGGCGCTGGAAAAACCACCCTCGCCAGGATCATTTGTGGTCTTGCTTCTCCCAAACGCGGCGGTAATCTCCGTTTGAACAGCAAACGAGTAGGAGCGGCTGCCCGCAGACGTGCCGCGTACATGGTGATGCAAGATGTTGGCCGCCAATTATTCGCAGCCACCACCGAAGAAGAAGTCACGCTCGGACTGGCAAAGAAGAAGCGGGACCACATCGATGTCAATGAGATTCTCCATCGCCTCGATCTGGCAGGAATGGCCCAACGGCATCCGCAGTCTCTGTCCGGTGGGCAACGGCAACGCTTAGCCATAGCTTCAGCCCAAGCCGAGCAAGCAGAGGTCTACATCTTCGATGAACCTACCTCTGGCGTGGGCTGGCGCCAACTGCAATCCATCTCTGCGCTGCTTCGATCTCTTGCAGCAAGCGGAGCAGTGGTCATCGTCATCACCCATGACCACGAATTCATCCAAGAATCAGTCACCAGAATCATCGATATTACTGACATCAACAAGAATTGAGAAAGAAATGTCTGAAATAAGACAGAGTTCCACAGAATCAAGCGGAACCCACGCACCAGAATCACACGGTGCGTCACCGGAAGAAGAGGCTCGCGCAAAACTAAAAGCCGGCCAGGTCGCTCTAAAAAAGCTACTGGCCCCAGTGCAAACAACCATCTACTTCGCACAGTTTCTCGCGCTTATATCCTCGATACTCGCCGTAGCACCCTACGTCGCGTTGGTGGCACTGGGAAATGCTCTAATCGACGGCAATACTGATGACGTCGCGTCCATTGTGAAATGGCTACTTGCTACTTTTTTGGGCCAGCTATTCTTCTATTTCCTTGCCCTTGCGATCACCCACTTCGCTGATGCAAAGCTGGTGGGGATTAACCGGCGCCGAATTATTACCGCTATTGCGAAAGCACCACTCTCGTGGTTTAGCCAGACTAATTCCGGCAAAGTTCGCAAAGCCGTCGAGGACGATACGTTAACTCTGCACACCCTGACAGCCCACGCTCCTGTAGAGAAGGTCGCCGCGATCTTTACGCCCCTCGCGCTTCTGGTTTATGCCTTTATCTTGGATTGGCGCCTTGGTCTTCTTTCTATTGCCACTGTGCCCATTTTCCTAGCAATCCAAGCGTATTCAATGAAAGATATGGGCACAAAAACTGCGGAAATGGATAATTATCTGGGTGAGGTCTCTGCGACTGCGGTGGAGTTCTCCGAAGGTATTTCCGTCATCAAGGCTTTCGGCACCGTTGGCAAAGCCCACGCTCGATATCGCGAAGCTGCCCAAAAATTCGCGGAATTCTATTACGAGTGGGTACGTCCTCTTCTGCGTGTTAGCGCAATCTCAGAATCTGTGGTGGCGGTTCCTGTCCTCATCCTTATCAATGTAGGAGTCGGTTCCCTGCTGATAGCTGGTGACTATGTAACGGTCGCTGAAGTCATCGCAACAACGTTAATTGCGCTGGTGCTCCCGGGCACGATTCAAACCGTCGGCCAAATGATGTGGTCTTACCAGCTCGCTGGCAATGCGGCGTTGCGCCTTGATGAAGTCATGACAATTTCCCACGTGAAAGAAGGCCAAAAGAGCCTCGATGCCAATAGTCAAGACATGGAGGTGGAGTTCCATAAGGTCAGCTTTAGCTACGCCCCAGACACACCAGTCCTCCAAGACTTTTCTGCGCAACTAAAAGCAGGCACTGTCACGGCATTGATTGGCCCCTCTGGGGCTGGCAAATCCACAGCAGCAACGATGCTGGCGCGTTTCCAGGATCCAGATTCGGGCACAATCACTATCAACCACGTGGATATCCGTGATCTCACTTTCGACAGTTTGTACCGCACTGTGGCTTTCGTCTTACAAGATCCTCACTTACTGCGTATGAGTATTCGGGAAAACATTCGCCTTGCACGCCCAGAAGCCCGCGATGAAGAGATCTGGCAAGCTGCAGAGGCTGCGCACATAGCTGCTGATATTCGCGCTTTACCGGCTGGGCTCGACACCGTTGTTGGTGAGGACATCTCTTTATCCGGTGGACAACAGCAACGCATTTCTATTGCCCGGGCAATTGTTACCAATGCCCCAATCTTGATCCTGGATGAAGCTACTGCGGCAACTGATCCTGACTGCGAAGCAGAAATTCAAGCAGCTCTAGCCACACTCGTCAGAGGCAAGACCGTCTTAGTCATCGCCCACAAGCCGGAGTCCATCCAAGGCGCAGACCAAATAATCTGCCTCAAGCCTATGAAGGATAATTCTCATGTCTAATGCCACTACGCCTGCTAGTTCGCGTCTTCGTGATCCGCTACTCACTCGCAGTGTCAAAAAGCTGCAAGGCCCTGTAGGCCATAAGCTCAATAAAAGGTATGCTTGTCTATCTCTTATCGTGGGCGTGCTTGACGGCCTCGCCGTTCTCACGCTCGTGCCACTTACAAAGGCACTCGATGGGGATACGACGATCGCACCATGGATGTGGACGCTTTTGGCAATTGCGCTCGTAGCTTTTGCGCTACGATTTTTCGCAACCATGGCCTCTTACCACACGGCCTTGGATTTCATCCGAACCGCGCACACGACTGTGGGCGATAAATTAGCAACGCTACCGCTCGGCTGGTTCGTACCGGCTAATACTGGCGGCCTATCTCGCCTCGTTTCAGATCGCTTTATGGTAGCGGCCGAGACCATTGCGCATATTCAAGGAACGGTATACCGCGATAGCGCGGCACTTGTCACCTTGTTAGTAGGAGCGTGTTTCTGGAACCCGAAGCTGGGCTTGGTCCTTCTTATCATCGCACCATTGGCGCTCGTGGTGATGCAGTTGGCTGCATGGATTCGTGAGAAAGCATCGAACCGCACACTGGGGCCGAGTAAAGAGCTCTCCCAGCGCATCGTAGAATTTGCTAACCGTCAACCAGCCCTGCGCGCGGCAGGACAATCACAAGTTTTTGCGCCACTAGAGCAAGCGCTAGAAATCGACCATAAAGCACGAATACGCGAGCTATGGGTATCCACATTAGCTTTGCTACTCAACGGCATAGTAGTGCAGATCTTCATCGTGGCTCTCATTATGGTCTCCGCGGATTTTGCCGTTGAAGGCGCCCTATCGCCACTAGAAACAATTGCGATCATCGGAATCAGCTTGAGGTTTACCCGCACGCTTGAGGAGCTGGGTTCTTCTTTCGTCGGTTTAGATGCCGGCCGTATCGCGCTCGCAGAAACTGAGCTCATCACCGATGCTCCTTCCCTGCCAGAACCCACTACTCCGCGCCCAGGCGATGGTTCGGGAAATGTAGAGCTGCGTAATGTCACGTTTGGATACGGCGATAAACCAGTATTGGTAGATGTCGCTTTCCATGCTCGATCAGGCACCGTTACCGCCATTGTCGGTCCTTCTGGCTCCGGAAAGACCACAATTGCGCGCCTTATTTCGCGATTCTGGGATGTAGATTCCGGGGCGGTGATGGTTGACGGCGTAGATATCCGCGAGCTTGGAACCGAACAGTTAATGTCCAGACTGTCCATGGTCTTTCAGGACGTCTACCTCTTCGACGACTCGTTAATCGCTAATATCCGCGTTGGTCGTCCCGACGCCTCCGATGAGGAAGTCTTCCGCGCAGCTGATCTTTCAGGCGTGACTTCTATTGCCAACCGCCTAGGGTGGCATACTCCAGTTGGTGAAGGCGGGCGGCTTCTATCCGGTGGTGAACGCCAGCGCGTATCTGTAGCTCGCGCGCTTCTCAAACAAGCGCCGATTGTACTCTTTGATGAGGCTACCTCCGCGCTCGATGCAGAAAATGAGGCAAACATTCTTGCTGCGATGGACGAGCTACGGGAGCAATCTACTTTCATTGTCATCGCCCATAAGCTGGATACAATCAAATCTGCTGATCAAATCGTAGTCTTGGATGAACACGGGCAAGTCAGCCAGCTGGGCACGCATTCTGAGCTTTCCGATGTCCCCGGTATCTACCGTCACTTCTGGCAGCAACGCAAAGCAGCACGCGGGTGGAAAATCAATTCGGGACGCGATTAACGCGGGCACCGAGATTGGCGTTGTTTGCGGGGGCACCCTTCTCCCCCCGCAGCACGGAGCACCCTAAGTGCACCGACAAAGCTCAGAGCGAAGAATACGGTAGCGGCTACGAGTGACCACTGCGCGGCGTTGGCTATGCCTACGCTTAAGGCCTACAGCACTGCCCCAGGCACACGGTCGTTTGCGTTGCGGAGGCTTGCCTGGAGTCATAGACGGGAATATCCCGCAGCATCGTGCCGGTCAGCTGCGCGGAGGCGAACCCCAGGCCCAAGCCGTACAGGTTCAGCGGCGCGGCGATGACCATAAGCAGGACGAGGATAAGGACGCCGACGGCTTCCAAGCCGAGCCCAATGAGCACGGTGCCAGGCGTCCCGTACCGTGCCGCGACGTCGGGGGTGGCAAAATCAGTCGGATTCTTCAAAGCGGATGGCACCCTTGATTCAGAGGCGATCGTCAAGAGCATCCGCGAAAGCGCGGCAAAACCCAAGAGCAGAAGCCGCGCGAAGCAGGCGCAGAATGAACTGATGCCCTGGACTAGCGTCGCGTCCAGGTGCAAAAGCGGTAGCGCAAGGGCTGCTCGGTATCGACTTCTTGGTCGACCGGGTGGCCCTTTTCCGATTCCTGCCAGTCCTGCGCCGACTCTTCAAATTCCTCTTCCGGAACCAGTGGTGCATACACCTGGAATCGTTCGGGTGCCTCCATATCAATCTCCGTGATGACGATGCGGTCAGCCACGGGCATGCACTGGGCGTACACCTGACCGCCACCCAGCACCCACACTGTAGGGGTGCGGTCGTCAGCGCCCTCGCCTTTGTCGGCGCTGTCCGTCAGCTCGTTCAGGATCTGCTCGGCGGCGTTGGCCAGTGCGCTGGGGATCGACGGTTCGACAATGCCACCGGGGGCGTCATAGTTATCCTGCCGGGTGATCACATAATTTGTGCGATCCGGCAGTGGACGGAAGCCATCGTCTAGTGCTTCCCAGGAGGTGCGCCCCATGACGACGGGATAGCCGCTTGTAGCGTTCTTGAAGTGCTTCAAGTCCTCTGGCAGATACCACGGCATGTCTGCGCCATCACCAATGACGCCATCGGTGGTTTGTGCCCAGATCATGCCAATCTCAACCTGGTCGCGGGAAATCCCCTTAGCCTCCAGCGCGTAGCTCACCGCTGCGGCGGTGAGATCCGGGTAATCTCCGGGCTCATAGCCAGTCGGACGGTGGGGCTTTTCGTTAGTCGTCATTTATACGGCCACCTTTGCCTTGATTACCGGGTGCGGGTCGTAACCGGTGAACTCGATATCGGAGAAGTCGTAGGAGAACATATCCGCCGCCTTGTTTAGCTGTAGCTGCGGATACGGGCGAGGATCGCGCGAAAGCTGCAGCTTTACCTGTTCCACGTGGTTGTCGTAGATGTGGCAATCGCCGCCGGTCCAGATGAACTCGCCAACCTCCAGACCCGCCTGCTGGGCAAACATGTGAGTTAACAGCGAGTAGCTCGCGATGTTGAAAGGTACGCCCAGGAACATGTCCGCGCTGCGCTGATACAGCTGGCAGCTCAACTTGCCGTCTGCCACATACAGCTGGAACAACAGGTGGCATGGTGGCAGAGCCATATTGTCCAGCTCGGAAACATTCCATGCGCTGACGATATTGCGGCGGGAGTCGGGGTTGGTCTGAAGCATGTTCAAAGCCCCCGAGATCTGATCGATGTGCTGGCCGTTCGGGGTGGGCCAGCTGCGCCACTGCACGCCATAAACCGGCCCTAAGTCACCGTTTTCGTCCGCCCATTCATTCCAAATGCGGATGCCGTTTTCCTGCAGCCAGCGCACATTGGAATCACCCCGGAGGAACCACAGCAGCTCGCCAACCACGGACTTAATGTGCACCGATTTGGTGGTGATCAGGGGGAAACCCGCAGAGAGGTCGTAGCGTAGCTGACGACCAAACAGGCTGGTGGTGCCGGTGCCCGTTCGGTCTCCCTTGGGAGTACCGGTCTCCAAAATCTGCCGGAGCAGATCTTCATACGGGGTGGGGATGGAGCCTGGCTGTTGCTGGGTATCCACTGACGCTCCGCCTGCCTTTCCTGCTCTAATTCAAAGTCCCACATAGTCTACGTCGGACAGTCAGAGGTGGCACGCACGGGGCGCGGAGCCTGTCAGGATTTGAGTGTCGACTTGCTGGTCGGGTTGGCGCAGTCGCTGGTAGTGGGATTATGGTCGCCCGCCTTGCGTGTTAAACCCCACAGAATCAGACCGATGGTCTGGTTGTTCTGTGGCAGGGCGGCGTGCCCCGGCGGAATCAGAAGGTTACAGGCCTTTCCGATCTCCACGTTGGCCACGTCAGCGCCGTCGACAGACTTCAGCTGGGAGGTGCTGTTCGGGGTGGCGGTGGTATCAGCCGAGGAATACAGGTTGGTGTACTGCACGCGCTTGTCAGTATCCGGCTTCTCGTTCAGCCGGTTGATTACCTCCGAGCCGATCAGCTGCTGCACGCCGGCCTTGCCCGCCACGGATTCCGCGAGTTCTGGGTTGCGCTCGATGATCGGGCGCAGCATCTTATCCATGCCATTTAACGTGGTGCCGTGATATGTCGGAGCCACGCCGACCACGCGGTCGACTTTTTCTCCGCCGCCGTTTTCCGCGATGTACTTCTTCAGGTGAAGTCCGCCCTGAGAGTGCCCAACCAAATCGACCTTCTCTGCACCCGTGACAGACAAGATGTAGTCGATGGTTGATGCGATCTCCTTGGCGGAATCGTCGATATCCTCCGTGGCATAAAGACCAAGCAGATTCGGCTTGCTATCCTGACGCTTTCCATAGTTGAAAGCCCAGGTGCAAAAGCCCTGCTCCGTAAGAGCATTGGCGGCCTTCTGCCAGCGCGTGGAGTTATCCGACGTGCCGTGGATGAAAACGACAGGATTCGGATGTTCCGGCGAAGGCACGCACAGGGCATTGTTCACAGGGGTAGTTGCCACATGCTTACCTACGAGCCCATCTGGCACGGCGGCGTCATCACTAGGGGAGGCCAAAGCGGCAGGAGCGAGCGCGGCAGAGAAAAGAGAGGAAGTCAGGGTGAGAGCCAGTGCGGCGACACTGGCACGGGCGGCACTGCGAATACGCCCAACTGCGAGATACTTAGTTGTCATAGAAGAAACGATAGCCTAATTTCCACCGTTGGCCACCGTTACAACCCACGTGCACAGGTGTGCAATCCCCCTGGTCGCGGGTCAATCCCCATTCCACTAGGCCAATGACGTGATCGTTTTCAGGTAGCGAAGCATGCCCCGGGGGTAGCAACAACCCGCAGACCTCGCCGACCTCCGCCTCGGCAACATCGGCTCCGTCGACCGACTCCAGCTGGGACGTCGAATTCGGCGTGGCCGTAAGATCTTTCGAGGTGTAGATGTTCGTATAAGTAACGTTTGGGTGGGTATCTGGCAGCTCGTTGAGCTTGCGGATCAACTCTGAACGGTTCAGTTGCTGCACCGCAGCCTTACCCGCCACCAGATCCGCAAACTCCGGGTTGCGATCCACCAGATTCTGCAGGATCGAGGACATACCCGTCATCGTGGTGCCGTGATAGGTCGCGGCAATGCCCACCGCACGATGCACCTTCTCGTGTCCGCCATGTTCTGCAATGTACTTCTTAATGTGCAGCCCGCCCTGGGAATGTCCCACTAGATCCACCTTGCTGGCGCCTGTCACGTCCAGGATGTAATCGATTGTTTCCGCGATCTCTACGGCGGATTCGTCGATATCGTTCACAGCAAACACCCCAGGTATAGCGGGACGGCCGACTTCCGGCTTGCCGTAGTTAAAGGCCCACACAGAGTAGCCACGGGCCGCAAAGTACGTCGTGGCCTTCTGCCACCGGAAGGAATTATCCGTCGTGCCGTGGATAAAAACCAGGGGATAGGGGTGCTCTTCCGAAAGCTCCTTCTGCGGGTTATTGGCCGGAGCACCCAGCACGAAGCGCCCCTGCAAGGTGGCTGGCACATCGGCATCCAGCTGGAGTTTTTTGCGGGAGGCCGGGCGGGGCGTCAAGAAGGAAAAAGGAAGCATACCGCCCTAGCTTAAGGGCTAAGGGGGCTAAACATCTAGAGAGAATAAGCTCCGTGCTTCTCGTGGAACTTCGCGGCGGAGGCCAGAATTTCGTCGGCTCGGTCGGGGCGGGAGATGACCAGATCCGGCAGGTAAGGAGACTCGCAGTTATAACGCAGCGGGGTGCCATCCAAGCGGGAGGTGTGCAGACCAGCGGCCTGTGCAATGCCCACAGGAGCGGCGTTATCCCACTCGTATTGGCCGCCGGCGTGCACATAAGCGTCGTTATCTCCCAGGATCACGGAGACGGCTTTAGCGCCGCAGGAACCCATGGTGACCAGCTCCATGCCCAAGTCTTCGGCGATGAACTCTGCAATGGCGGGAGTGGTGTTTTGGCTGATGACTAGACGGTTAGTGCGCTGTCCCTGAACGGCACGGACCTCGGCGCTGCTGAACACGCGCCCCAGATCCGGCATGCCCACGGCGGATTCGACGATCTCGCCGTTTTCTGCCAAGGCGATGTGCACGGCCCAGTCCTGGCGGCCGCCTGCGTACTCGCGGGTGCCATCAAGCGGATCGATAATCCACACCCGGGAGTTGTCCAGGCGCGCGAGGTCATCTTCGGCCTCTTCCGACAACATCGCATCATTCGGACGGTGCTGGATGAGGGACCGGGCAATCCAGTCCTGTGCTAGTGCGTCGCCCGCTTTCCCGAGTTCGGTGCCGCGGAGCAGACCTACGTTTCTTACGCCTTTGAGGATTTCCCCGGTGCCCTGCGCGAGTCTCTGGGCCAGCGTCGCATCATTGAGTTCAGCCGTCATAGTTCTTACTTTAGCGGTCTGTTTAAATGGTCACATGGCTGTTGACCCGCTGGATTCCTTTTATGCCCCCGTTGCAGCGTGGTTCCGGGATGTATTCGCCGAGCCGACGGTCGTGCAAACCCAAGCATGGAAGGCTATCTCTGCAGGTCAGAATGCACTGGTTGTAGCGCCGACCGGTTCTGGCAAGACTCTAGCGGCTTTTCTCTGGTCACTGTCAAAGCTTTCTGGGGGATCTTTTTTTAATGACGCCCCCACGCCTGAAAAGTCCAGTCCCACCAAGGTGCTGTACATTTCCCCGCTGAAAGCACTGGGCGTAGACGTCAGCCGAAACCTGGCTGCCCCGCTGGCCGGCATTGCGCGCGTGGCAGACGCGATGGGGGAAACCG
Organism: Corynebacterium sp. TUM25015; assembly: GCF_056393505.1. Taxonomy (NCBI): domain Bacteria; kingdom Bacillati; phylum Actinomycetota; class Actinomycetes; order Mycobacteriales; family Corynebacteriaceae; genus Corynebacterium; species Corynebacterium sp. TUM25015. Next base: position 1,136,040 of record NZ_CM150783.1, read on the forward strand.
TAGCGCCCGTACGGGTGGGAGTGCGCAGCGGAGATACCCCGCAGTCGGAACGCTCTAAGCTGCTGCGCAATCCACCGGAGATTTTGGTGACCACCCCCGAATCTCTGTACCTCATGCTGACAAGCAAGGCCGCGGCCACGCTGGCGAATGTGGACACCGTCATCGTCGACGAGGTGCATGCCGTGGCGGGAACGAAGCGCGGCACACATCTGGCTCTGTCATTGGAACGTTTAGAGATGTTGACGGGTCAGGCAGTTCAGCGCATCGGACTATCGGCGACGGTGAATCCCGTGGATAAGGCTGCTAGTTTCCTCGGCGGTGATCGACCGGTAACGGTGGTGAACCCAGAGCAGCCGAAATCGTGGGATGTGCAGGTAACCAGCGTGGTGGAGGATTTTCAAGATCCTCCGGCAGCGGAGGACATCGCGTTGGCGAAGTATGAGGTGGCGGACGAGGGGGCGTCAACAGAAGAGCCAGAAGAGGAACCAATAGGCCCCATAGATGAGGCACTGCTTGGCCCCAGCCTCATTGGCGAGGGCGTGGGTGGCAGCACACAGAATGGCTCGGGCGCACGGGTGGCCAGTGGCGTGGACAAAGAATCCGCGCTACCGCAGCAAAAGAGCGTATGGCCGCATGTGCAAAAGGCGATCTACCAGCAGGTGATGGAAAACCGCTCCACCCTCGTGTTCGTGAACTCCCGGCGCGCAGCAGAGCGGCTCACCGGGGCTCTCAACGAGGAGTGGGCGAAAGAACATGATCCCGATGCACTGGCGGCTTTAACACGGCGCGACCCAGCACAGTTGATGGCACAGTCCGGCGCAGTGCGAGGGATCAGCGGTGAAGGCGTGGCACGGGCACACCACGGTTCCGTGTCGAAGGAGGAACGCGCGGACATTGAGGCAGCGTTGAAGTCCGGTGAACTGCGCTGCGTGGTGGCGACGAGTTCCTTGGAACTCGGCATCGATATGGGATTGGTGGACCACGTGGTACAGGTTGGGGCGCCACCGTCAGTGGCTGCGGCAGTGCAGCGCTGTGGTCGCGCCGGGCACAACGTGGGAGCGACCAGCCACGCGACGATCTACCCATTGCACAAGCAGGACGCTGAGGCTGCGGTGGTGGTCGTCGACCGGCTACTCAAGGGAGAATTGGAGCCACTGCACGTGGTGCATAATGCGCTAGATGTGCTGGCGCAGCAGACCGTGGCTGCAAGTGTGCAGGCGAGTGCCGGAAAAGACGCGCTCGACGTGGAGGAGTGGTGGCGGGTGGTACGCCGCGCTCATCCCTATTCCACGCTGCCGCGGGAGGCCTTCGATGGGGTTGTCGAGATGCTCAGTGGGCGTTATCCCTCTACTGACTTCGCTGACCTAAAAGCCCGCGTGGTGTACGCCCCTGTGGCCGGCACCCTGGAAGCCCGTCCCGGCTCACAGCGCCTTGCGGTAACCAGCGGCGGCACCATCCCGGATCGCGGCATGTTCGGGGTTTTCCTGGCTGCCGGGGAGAACGACGGCGCGCGCCGGGTGGGCGAGCTGGACGAGGAAATGGTCTACGAATCTCGTGTGGGCGATGTGTTCACCCTGGGGGCGAGCAGTTGGCGGATTTTGGAAATTAACCGCAACCAGGTGATCGTTGCCCCCGCCGCCGGGCACACTGGTCGACTGCCATTTTGGGTGGGTGATGCCGCAGGCCGCCCGGTGGAGCTGGGCATGGCCATCGGTGAGAACCGCCGTACCTGGGGTTCTGACACTTTAGGGGATATACGTTCTGCCGATTTTGTGGACGCCCACACTCGCGCCAACCTCGATGCCTACTACCAGGAACAGAAGGAAACCGCTGGAATCATCCCGGATGAACGCACCGTGCTGATCGAGCGCTTCCGCGATGACATTGGTGATTGGCGCGTGGTGGTGCACACGCCGTTTGGTCGGGGAGTGAATGCACCTTGGGCGCTGGCGTTGGGTGCAGAGCTGAACCGCCGCACAGGTATCGACGCAATGGCAGTGGCAGGAGATGACGGCATGGTGCTGCGCCTGCCGTATTCCGAGGAACCTCCGGGAATGGAGCTTTTGCTCGGCGAACACGGCTTTGACGGTTCCGAGCGGGCAGAGGCCACGCTATCGGATGTGATGGAAGAAGTGGGATCCTCCGCCCTGTTTGCCGCGCGTTTTCGCGAGTGCGCAGCTAGGGCTTTGCTGCTGCCGCGCCGAAACCCGGGCAAGCGCCAACCGTTGTGGCAGCAGCGCCAGCGTGCCGCCCAATTGTTGGATGTTGCCCGCGAGCATCCGGAGTTCCCCGTGATGGTGGAGACCATGCGGGAGTGTGTACACGACGTGTACAACCTGGATTTTTTGAAGACCTTGGTGGCGGGGCTAGGGCAGCGTGGTGTGCGTTTGGCGGAGGTCACAACCGAGGGGCCAAGTGCCTTTGCGGAGTCGCTGTTGTTCACCTACACCAGCGCCTTTATTTATGAGGGCGATTCTGCAGAACGGGCCGCAGCCCTGGCCGTGGATCCCGCGTTGCTTGCCAAAGTACTGGGCACCCGTGAGGAGGGCATGGCCCTAGACCCGGCTGCGGTACGGCGCGTGGTGGACGCCGCGCAGTGGCTGGCGGAGGGGCGCAAGGCTGGCAGCGTGGAACAGGCTGTGGATATGCTGCGTGCGCTCGGCCCGCTGAGCACCGAGGGCGTGTGTGAGCGCCTTGAGCCGTGGGCGGGGACAGTGGAGGATAGCCTCAATCAACTGCGCGAATTGATTCCGACTCGCTTGATGGAGGTCAACTTCGGCGGTCAGGCCAAATTGGCTGCTGTCGAGGACATGGCGCTGCTGCGCGATGGGCTGGGAGTGCCAGTTCCACCGGGAGTTGCCATCGCCGCTGAGCAGGTTGATCAGGTGGATAATGCCATTGACCAATTATTGCTGCGGTGGATGAAGAACCGCGGACCTACTACTGCCGCAGAGGCTGCGGCGGAGTTTGGCCTGGGACGCGCAACGGCCGATGCACTGCTTACGAAATGGACGCAAAATACTAAGGGAGCACAGCAGCGTCGCTTGAGCTCGGGGCGCTTTGTGTTTCTCGAGGACGCCACCGGTTCCGTCTCGCCAAGTGGCGCAAAGGCAGATGCCCAGTCCGAGATGCAATACGTGGACACGGGGATGCTGCGCCGTCTGCGTTCAGCGACTTTGGCCGCTGCCCGCGGAGCGTTGGAACCCGTAACTCAGCAGACCTATGCCCAGTTCCTGGCTGACTGGCATGGGTTGGGGCACATGCAGCGCGAGGAGCTCCTCAGCGTGCTCGAACAACTTGCCGGGGTGCCAATTCCCGCCAGTGCATGGGAAACGCTGGTGCTTCCAGCTCGCATTCCGGACTATCAGCCGGGGGATTTAGATGAGCTGCTCAGCACCGGGGAGGTTCTCACTACTGGTGCCGGACAGGCCGGAGCCAAGGATGCCTGGGTGAGTTTTATGCCCACTGGCATGGCCGAGTACCTGCTGGGAGGTGATGCAGGGCTGGAACGCGGCGTCGAAAAGAAGGAAGGGACATCCCTCGGCATGGTGGCCACGCAGATCCTCGAGCATCTGCAACGAGGTGGTGCGTTTCTGGCAGCTGAGTTGCAGTCGGCGACGGGAGCGGGACATGCGGAAGTGGACGCGGCGCTGTGGGAACTCTTCGATGCTGGGCTGGTTACTCCCGATAGTTTCGCGGCTCTGAGAGCACGGTTGGTGGAAGCAGGGACCACCGGTAAACAAGCTCATCGCGCACCGCGGAGAAACCAGGGGCGTGGCTCGGTGCGACGGGTACGGATGGGGCGCAGTGGTTTTGCGCGAGCAGCCCGACAGGCATTGAATGCGCACTCGTCCGTGCCAGGGCGTTGGTCGGCGGTATCGGGCGTTAGTCCAGTGAGTGCTATAGGTACTGCGGGTGCCGGTGGCGTAGAAAGGCCGGACGCTGCTGAAAAGGCTCTCGTGCTGTCCGAGGCTTGGATCGACCGCTATGCGGTGGTGACCCGCGGAGCCGTCGTTGCTGAAAAGGCCGCCGGTGGTTTTGCCGAGGCTTATCGAACTTTGAGCGCTTGGGAGGATTCCGGTGAAGTCCTTCGCGGCTATATCGTCGAAGGCCTGGGCGGTGCGCAGTTTGCCCCGCGCGATGTGATCTCCCAATTGCGGCGCGCGCAGGATGGGCGTGGTGGAGAGGCAATGAACAATTCGGAAGCCTCCGTTCCGCTGCTGCTGTCAGTTCTGGATCCGGCGAACCCCTACGGTTCCACGCTGCCGTGGCCGCGTTCAAGCACTGTACAGCCAGGTAGTTCGAGCGCCGAGTTGATGGCTCCCACGCGTTCTGCTGGCGCCATGATTATCGTTGCGGCAGGTCGCGCCGAGGCGTATGTCTCTCGCGGAGGTAAAAACGTGGTGTTTTTTGCTCGGCCCGATTTTAATGACGCCACATCGGAGTCGCCGGCAATTCCCGCAGCGCAAATAGATCTGGTGGTTCGAGTCCTACGGGAAGCCGTCCGTGCTGGACGATTGAGTCCTGTGACCGTGGAGAAGGTCAATGGTTCCTCGGTGATGGACATTAATACGACGGATTGGGTAGCCGCTGGGGCGCGACTTACTCCGAAAGGATTGAGTATCCGTGCCTGAGGGTGATTCCGTTCTACAACTTTCCAACCGACTCCAATGGATGACCGGGCGGACGGTGCGGTACACGGATATTCGTGTACCGCGGTTTGCGACCGAGACTTTTGATGGGGATGAAGTGCACCGGGTCTGGCCCTATGGCAAACATCTATTCATGCACATTGGGGAGCGGGTGATCCACACCCACCTGAAGATGGAGGGGGTATGGGCGATTCACCGGGCGGGTGAACGCTGGCGTCGGCCTGGCTACAGTGCCCGCATTGTATTGCGCTTCAGCCCGCAGCATCCGGGAGGGGCAGAGATTGAGATCGTAGGGCACGATCTGGGATTTGTGCGGGTCTTTCCCTTTGCCGACTTCCCGCAGGTGGTGGAGCATTTGGGGCCGGACATTCTGGCGGATGAGTGGGAGACGGTGGGAAGGCATGAGGCAATCGAGCGGATTATGGCACGGCCCACGCGCTCCCTGGGGGCTGCTTTGCTGGATCAGAAGAATGTTGCAGGAATTGGCAACGAGTATCGCGCTGAGGTGATGTTCCTCGTGGGAATGCACCCGGAAGTGGAAGTTGGGAGAGTGGGAGAAGAAGGCGTCGCCAAGGCTATAGATATGGCGCGACGATTGATGTGGGACAACCGTCTTGAACCGCACCGGGTTTTTACTGGAGATCGCCGGCCAGGGTACAGCACGTGGGTGTTTGGGCGTGCAGGGAAAGCGTGCCGGAGGTGTGGGGCGGCAATTTTGCAGGGGACGTTGGGCGGGCGCTGGGCTGAAGGAGATCCGGAACTGGATGCAGGCGAGCTGGAGCGCATCATTTGGTGGTGCCCAAACTGTCAAGGGCACTGAGGATTGAAGCTCCAGCAGGGGTAGTGAAGCGAGATACAATAACCCCATATTGGGGTAAAATGTAGCGCGTCCATTAAAGAAATGCCTGGTGAGAAGAGTTTACCTAAAGTTCACTAAAGTGGGGGTTATGGGGTGAATCGCAGGTTGATGGTTGAAATGTTTTGCTCGAAAAAGGGGTGAGGGTTCTTATATTTTGAGAAATGTTCGGCGGGAACAGGGTGGGGCTACAGTTTGATCGAGTTTTATATGGTCGCGGCCTGAGGCTAATTGAAATCGAGTTCGAATTGGGTACATCAACAGTGAATGTCGTTTCGGGCGCGCCTGAGAGGCGTTTTAAGGGTTGGCTAAGTTTTCTACGGTTAACTAGAGGTTAACGCAAGATGACATTGGGATTGAATGTGGTGCACTGCGGTGCAAAATTGTCGAACAATGAGAAGCTTCGAGGGTCTAAAGTTGGATCTCGTCACTCAGAGCCTGAGCGGTGTGCGGTCCTCACGAATACCGAGCATCACCCAGGCGAGGGCACCCCTTAACCTGATTCGAACAAAGCCACCTGGGCGAAGACTCGCAAGACCCTTTGAAGTAGAGCGACGTGCACTATCGCAGCATCACCAATGCACTCGCTAACGCGGACCGGCTGTAGTCGGACCGCATTTTTCGACCAGTGGGCGTGCAAGAGGAGCACAAAACATGAAGAACCTGTGGAAGAACGGCGCAAGTGCTGCCGCTGCTGCTGTCATCGTTGCAGCTGCAGTCGCATCCCCGGCATCTGCCATCACCAAGGAAGAGCACTACCCGGAAACCCCGAAGCTGAACCCCACCCTGCCGATCGTCAACACCACCCACGGCAGCGACCACATCAAGGCCAACATCCTGAACCCGCACCCGGTCTGCAACTCCGGTGAGGATTACCGCACCGTCGTCTACAAGGTTGACGACAAGTTCACCCCGGCTGGCACCATCTCTGCTACCAACCAGTCCAAGAACACCATCCCGCTGACCCAGGAACTGTCCAAGACCCAGACCATCACCATCAGCATCAAGGGCGACCGCACCGAGACGGTCAGCGCAAACCTGGGCGGCGAGGCATCTGCCAAGAGCGGCAAGGGCAGCGTCGGAATTGCCTACGAGCTGGCTAAGAGCATCGGCGCTGAGGCTTCCTACTCCCTGAGCTGGAATGTTGGCCAGAAGATCGGCCCGTACGACGTTCCGGCCGGCCACACCGGCGAGGCTACCTACGGCTTCCGCACCATCAACATGACCGGTACCCAGCAGTTCTGCAAGGCGAACGGCACCTGGTCCACCCCGACCCCGTGGTCCGCTCTGACCCCGGTGAAGAACCAGGTCAACATGAAGCTGTACGGCAACCCGGCTGATTCCGCAGTTCCGGCTAAGCCGGAGGATGCGGAGAAGCCTTCCGAGAAGCCAGCTGACGACGCCAACAAGCCAGCTGAAGAGGCTAACAAGCCGGCCGAGAAGCCAGCTGACGACGCCAACAAGCCAGCCGATGACGCTGCCGCAAACAAGCCGGCCGACTCCGAGGCTGCTGACAAGCCTGCTGACGACGCAGCCGCAGAGGCTTAAAACCCCCTTCGCTAAAACTCCCGTGGCGTCGGAGCGCTTGAATACCTTCATCTCGCATCAACTCTCGCAACGCTTCGACCCGCACCTCTACAAAGTAAGGAACCCCCTCACATGAAGAAGAATGCAGCTTCCCTGACCCTCGCTGCCGCTATTGGTGTGACCACCGCCTTCGCAGGCGCTGGCAACGCTTTCGCAGAAGACGCCGTTGACCCTGGCTTCAACAACGACGTAGTAGCAACCGATGTCACTGCCGATGAGGCTGAGAAGCCCGCTGAAGCTCCAGCAGAAGAGGCTCCGGCCGCTGACGCTGAGAAGCCAGAAGCAGAGGCTGAGAAGCCAGAGGCAGAGGCTGAGAAGCCTACCGAGAAGCCGGAAGCTGAGGCTCCGGCCGAGAAGTACGACCTGCAGCCTGAGATCCACGTTGCTGCTGGCAAGTCCGCAGGTTTCGCTGGCCTGGTTTCCATCTCCGCTAAGAACGTTGGCTCCGAGATCTATTACCAGGACTTCCCGGCTACCACCTTCCGCATCGACGTTCACACCGAAAAGGGACCAAAGGGTGTTGACCGCCTGATCACTCCGGGCTGGTTCAACGGTGCATACACTCGCGACCTGGGCTTCGACAAGGCCAAGTCTGTCCGCAGCTTCGAGGTCACCCTGTCCAACCCGGTCAACCCGGGTGAGTCCAAGCTGCTGGCTAACCTGAACTTCGGCGACGGCAAGACCAAGCTGGGCCGCCTGGTGAACTACATCACCGTCACGCAGACCGGTCGTCTGGAGGAGGACAAGTCCACCTCTAATGACCAGAACGTTGACTCCCGCGAAGTCACCACCACTGACGTGATGCACAAGCCCACCAAGGGTCTGTTCTAAGGACGTTTGATCCCCTGGTAGTGCAGCAACTTTAAAGGCTCCCCGCTTCGGCGAGGAGCCTTTCTCGCGCTTAAATCTTCTTGCGCTTAAACTTTTGGGCGCGACCTCCTCGCCCTGCTCGGCGAAAGGACAGTGCTTATCCTTGGCCAGGGTGCAGGGCAACCCAAATTGCATAAATCGCCAACCACGGAATCATAAGGGGGACAGCCAGGAGCAACGGCACTCCATTAAGGGATCCCGCGATGGGGTTAGCAGATTTCGGTGCACCGCCTTGTTGGGAAGGCGAGGACTGCGAATCTCGGACAGTGGCGAACCCCCGCTTTTTGTGGGGAAAGAAATGCCTAGAGCATTTCAAGCAACGCTCCAAGCCACTCGGAAGCGGGGTTCGTATTAGATATCGACGCCCCAGACCTCCGTGTTAGCAATCCTGTGTCTCCAATCACTTATCCCACTTGTTAGCGCTAGACCCGGTGCTGGCGGTAATAAGCGATCAAATCGTCGGTGGAGGAGTCGCCGGCGTCACTGCGCTCCGCGCCAGTAACCGCAGGAAGCAGTGCGTTTGCCTGCTTCTTGCCGAGCTCTACACCCCACTGATCGAAGCTGTTGATGCCCCAGATCACGCCCTGGACGAAAACAATGTGCTCGTACAGGGCGATCAGTGCGCCCAGCGCCTTCGGGGTTAGCTTGTTAGCCAGAATGGTGGTGGTCGGGCGGTTGCCGGGCATCACCTTGTGCGGGATGAGCTCAGGAGCCACATCCTCTTCCTTCAGCTCTGCTGCGTTCTTGCCAAAGGCCAGTACACGAGTCTGGGCGAAGAAGTTGGACATCAACATGTCATGCATGCTGGTGGAACCATCCGCAGCAACCGCATCGTCGTGCGGGTTCACAAAGCCGATGAAGTCCGCCGGAACCAGGTGCGTGCCTTGATGCAGCAGCTGGAAGAAAGCGTGCTGGCCGTTAGTGCCGGGCTCACCCCAATAGATCTCGCCTGAGGGGATTTCCACCGGCGTGCCATCCAGCTGCACGGACTTGCCGTTGGACTCCATCGTCAGCTGCTGAAGGTACGCGGGGAAGCGCGCCATGTCTTCGGAGTACGGCAGCACGGCATGCGATTGTGCTCCCAGGAAGTCCGTGTACCACACGCCGAGCATGCCCATCAGTACCGGAATGTTCATCTCCAACGGCTCGGTGCGGAAGTGGTCATCTACCTCGTGGAACCCCTCCAAGAACCGCATGAAGTCCTGTGGGCCAATGGCTGCCATCAGCGACAGGCCAATCGCGGAGTCCACGGAGTAGCGGCCGCCTACCCAGTCCCAGAACTCAAACATGTTCTTCGTGTCGATGCCGAAGTCCTGGACCTTCTCTGCAGCGGTGGATACGGCCACGAAGTGCTTGGCAGTGATGTCGCGGATGGCGTCATCTCCCTCGACCTCAACCCCAGCATCGGAGAGGTTTTGCAGCAGCCAACGGCGCGCGGCATGGGCGTTGGCCAGTGTCTCGGACGTGGTGAAGGTCTTGGAGGCAATGACGAACAGCGTGGATTCAGCATCGAGTCCGTCGAGGGTGCCGGCCACGTCCGCAGGGTCAATATTGGAGATGAAGTGTGGCGTAATTCCCGCCGTCATGTACGGGCGCAACGCCTGTGCAGCCATTGCCGGGCCCAAATCGGAGCCGCCGATGCCGATGTTGACCACATGCTTGATGGTGTGGCCGGTGACACCTTGCCACGAGCCAGAGCGCAGTGCCTTTGCGAAATCGCGCATACGGCCCAGCACGGCGTGTACATCGGCGGCTACGTCTTGTGTCTCGCCTGTTTCGGAATCAACCGGGATACTAAACTCCCGATCCACGGGAATGCGCAGCGCGGTGTGCAGTACAGCGCGGTCCTCGGTGCTATTGATGTGTTCGCCATCGAACATGGCGCTGCGGTGATCTTCCAGGCCACGCGCGCGAGCCAGGTCTAGCAGTAGTCGCAGACCACGCTCATCGATGAGGTTCTTAGACAGGTCCACATGCAGCGGGCCAACGTTATAGGTCATGTCACTGGAGCGCCCCGGCTGCTCGGTGAAAAGCTCCCGCAGTTGGGTGCCGCGTGTTGCGTCGGCGTATTCGGTGAGCTTCTTCCACTCCCGAGTCTTATGTGCGGATTCGCGTTGTTGTGGCATGGGCACTGCCGGGCTCCTTTCATCACTGCAAATGTCACTTTCCACGGTAGTGGAAATGCCGCGGGTGCGTGGTGGTCTGCGTAGTGGGCGCTGAAGGCGCGTAAATGTAGTGGGCGCGGAAGGCGCGTATATGTGGAGGCATGACTTCTTTCACCATTCCATCTGATTTCAGCACTACTTTGAGCGCAGCCGGGCAAACCTTCGAGGTGCCCACGGGGTTGTTCTTGGGTGGAGCCTGGCGCTCTGGATCCGAAGGGGAAACCTTTTCTGTTCTTGACGCCGCCACGGGGAAGCCTTTCGCGGAAGTCGCGGCGGCAACAGAAGATGATGCGCGAGAGGCCATGGAAAAGGCTGTGGAGGTGCAAGCAGAGTGGGGCGAAACTGCACCTCGGGAGCGTTCCGAGATCTTGCGACGGCTGTTCGACCTGGTAAACGAGCACGCTGAACAATTGGCGGCTTTGCAGTCTCTGGAGCTGGGACGTGCGCTACCGGATTCGAAGGGCGAGGTGACTTACGCTGCTGAATATCTGCGGTGGTTCAGTGAGCGAACCGCGGCTATTAGTGGCGAGTATCGGGTTGCGCCCGCGGGCAATGGACGCATCGTGACTACACACCGCCCGGTGGGGCCGGTATTGGCTATTACTCCATGGAACTTCCCGCTGGCGATGGTTACCCGCAAGCTTGCTCCTGCGTTGGCCGCGGGATGCACCGTGATTGCCAAGCCGGCTCAGCTCACGCCATTGACCATGCTGTATTTCGCGGAGCTGGGCCGAATTGCGGGTATTCCAGATGGGGTGTTCCAGGTCCTGCCGACGTCTTCGGCTCGTCGCGTTTCCGCGTTGCTGGACGATGATCGCCTGCGCAAGCTGACGTTCACCGGCTCCACTGAGGTGGGGCAAACGCTGGCGGCCACCGCAGCGAAGAAGACGATCCGCACATCCCTGGAGCTTGGTGGCAACGCGCCTTTCGTCGTTTTGGAGCATGCAAATGTGAACAAAGCTGTGGAGCAGGCTATCGCGGCCAAAATGCGTGGGGCAGGGCAGGTGTGCGTGGCTGCTAACCGTTTCATCGTCCACGAGTCTTTGGCCGACGAGTTTGAATCCGGGTTGGTTCAGAAGATGAGCGAGTTCGTCATGGGGCCGGGTACTGATTCGAAGACCACGATGGGGCCGCTCGTGAGCGAAGAGCAGCGGGATGGCGTGCGCGACCTGGTTGCGAAGGCCGTTGAGGAGGGTGCGAATGTGGCTCTCGGCGGCAATGAGGCATTGGAGAAGCTGGGGGAGACGCACCCTGATCTGGATCCGAATGGTTTCTGGTACCCCGCCACGGTGCTTACGGGTGTGACGCCCAAGTTTGAGATTGCTAACCAGGAAATCTTTGGCCCCGTTGCTGCTGTGCAGCGGGTCTCCAGTGATGATGAGGCACTAAAGATCGCCAACGATACGGTCTTTGGACTGGCGGGTTATGTCATGGGTGAGGATATGAAAAAGACGCTGCGCTTTGCCGAGCGAATGGAAGCCGGCATGGTGGGCGTGAACCGGGGTGCCCTGTCGGATGCTTCTGCGCCCTTCGGTGGCGTGAAGCAGTCCGGTCTGGGGCGCGAAGGTGGGTTTGAGGGTATCGAGGAGTACCTGGAGACCGTGTACCTGGCACTCGACGTGTAGAGATCTAGAGAGGTCTAGGACAGCGCTTGAAGAGTGGCCTCGTGCAGCAGGCCGTTCGTCGCGACGGCGGATCCGCCGTGCGGACCGTCCTCGCCGTTGAGGGCAGTGAATCGCCCGCCGGCTTCCGTAATGATCGGCACTAGTGCGGCCAGATCCCAGAGGCTCACCTCCGGCTCCGCCGCGATATCCACCGCTCCTTCGGCGACCAGCATGTAGGACCAGAAGTCACCGTAGCCACGGAGGCGCCACGCGGAATCCGTGAGGCTGATCAGCTGTTCGCGCTTGCCACATTGTGCCCACCCGGACAGTGAAGAAATGGCGATCGAGGAATCCTCGACCTGGCCGACTTTCGATACTTCAAGTTGTCGCGCGCCTGCCGAGGGGATTCCGCCCTCAGTAGTACCAGCCTCGATGCTTGCGCTGGCTGGAGTATTGAAAAGTCTCCACGCCCCAGCGCCTTCGGCTGCCCACCAACGCCGACCCAATGCAGGAGCGGAGACCACGCCCACGACGGGCTTGCCATCCACGAGCAGACTGATCAGCGTGGCCCATACGGGTACCCCGCGGACGAAGTTCTTGGTGCCGTCGATGGGGTCGATGACCCATTGCCGACCAGCGAAGGTGACGTCGCCGCCGAACTCTTCACCCAGCAGGGCGTCATCGGGGTGGTGGGCGGCGATGATAGAGCGCAGCTCCTTCTCCACGGCGGTGTCGGCATCGCTGACAGGGGTGAGATCCGGCTTAGACTCAACGCTGAGATCGTTGGCCTCGAAGCGCGCCATGGTGATCGCATCGGCTGCGTCGGCAAGCGAAAGCGCCAGGGTTAGGTCATCTGCATATGTGGAAACCGCGTCCGTCATGCAACACATGATAACCCTGTGGCGCGCGTAAGGCTATGGGGAAGATGTGACTGGTGTGAATAAGGGGTAGGGGCTACGCCTCACGCAGAGCTGTGGCAGCCTGCTCCACCGCGTCCGGCGCCCCGGCAATAAACCAGGTTGTGCCGTCTTTCTCTTCCTTCTTTGTGACGCCCCCAGCGCCCTCCACCAAAGCACGCCCCGGCAACCAATCCCAGCTGGCCACGCTGTGCTGCATCCAGCAGCCGAGCTCGCCTCCGGCGACGCAGGCCAAGTCAATGGACGCAGACCCCAGCATCCGCACCGTGGCAAACTGCGTGGCCACAGCGGACCAACTGCGTAGTCGGGTACTGTCCGCAATATCGGTGGGGTGTAGGTAGCCACCGAGGCAAGTCAGCTCCGCGGAGGTATTCGACAGACTGATGCTAGTGGCGTCACGAGTCGTAGGAATATCAGGACCGCCGAACCACGTATAGCCCATCGCCGGACGGTGAACTGCACCGAACAACAGGGCATCCGGTTCATCCGGGTCACCCTCGACCAAAGCTAGGGCGGAACACCAGTAATCGGAGCCAGTAGTGAAGTTGTACGTTCCATCGACCGGGTCGATAACCCACGTGCGACCCGACTTCGACTCCACTCGCGTGCCCTCTTCGCCCAAGAGCCCATCCTCAGGGCGGATCGCACGCAGGGCGTCGGCAATGAACTTCTCCGCAGCCCGATCGGCCGCGGTGACGACATCGCTGACAGATGTCTTGTGCTCTGTATCCACTCCCGTCTGACGCATGCGCCACGCAAGTCGACCTGCGTTGTAGACCAGCGCCTGAGCCAGATGATGATCGGAATCGTCGACATGCGCCACGATGAACGTCTTAATGATCGCGTTCAGCATGTCCTCGGGGATAGGGGATGAAGAATCAGAACCGTTAGTAGCCATGCATTCCATTGTGCATGCCGCGGGGTAGACTTGCGCATTATGCAACCGGAAGTTTCTGCAGACTTAAGCGACCTGGACGGCACCCTGACCACCATCGAGAAGGTGCTGGATCTCGACGAGCTGGGCGACCGCGCCCGCGAACTGGAGGGTAAGTCCGCCGACCCCTCGCTGTGGGATGATCCGGACTACGCACAGCAGGTAACCTCCGAGCTTTCTCGTGTGCAGGCGAAGCTGAAGAAGGTGACGGGGCTACGCCAGCGTCTGGACGATCTGCCCGTGCTCTACGACATGGCCGACGAAGAGGCCGGGGATGACCCGGAGGCAGCCAAGGAAGCCGTGCAGCTAGCCGATGCAGAGCGGACAGAACTGCGTCAGGAGATTGAATCTCTTGAGGTGACGACCATGCTGTCTGGGGAGTATGACGAGCGCGAAGCCGTGGTAAATATTCGCAGTGCCGCCGGTGGCGTGGATGCTGCCGACTGGGCAGAGATGCTTTTGCGCATGTACACCCGCTGGGCGGAAAAGGCAGGGCACAAGGTCGAGGTCTACGACATTTCCTATGCCGAGGAGGCCGGCATTAAATCCGCCACCATTGTCATCCATGGCGAATATATGTACGGCACCCTTTCCGTGGAACAGGGAACGCACCGCCTGGTGCGCATTTCCCCATTCGACAACCAAGGCCGTCGTCAAACGTCCTTTGCCGAGGTAGAAGTGTTGCCCGTGGTGGAGCAGACCGACCACATCGACATTGATGAAAACGACGTGCGCGTGGACGTCTATCGGTCCTCTGGCCCGGGTGGGCAGTCGGTGAACACCACCGACTCGGCGGTACGCCTGACCCACGTGCCCACGGGCATTGTGGTGACATGCCAAAACGAGAAATCGCAGATCCAGAACAAGGCCTCCGCCATGCGAGTGCTGCAGGCGAAGCTGCTGGAGCGGAAGCGTCAAGAAGAACAAGCCGAAATGGATGCGCTCAAGGGCGACGGCTCGAACTCCTGGGGTAACCAGATGCGCAACTATGTGCTGCACCCGTACCAGATGGTTAAGGATCTGCGGACGAACGTCGAGGTTAACGATCCGAGCAAGGTGCTAGACGGTGACCTCGACGGCTTCCTTGAGGCAGGCATCCGCTGGCGCATGGCGCAGCAGCAGGAGGCCTAAGCCTCAGCCTTTTAAGGGGTGAGGCCGTGGATGTAGCCGAAGCGGTGCTCCGTAGTGGAGATTGCCTGCTCGAGGAGCAGCGGTAGCAGCTCGCGGCGACCATCGGGCAACACATCCTGATCCAGGATCACGGAGCCGGACTTCGCAGCGGCCTCGTAGAACTCCTCCGGGCTATTGCCCAGGGCGCGGACACGCACAGACTGAGCGATGGCGATCTCCTCGGCGAAGTCCCGGTCAGAAGAGGTACGCATCTGCTCGCCCAGCTCACCCCACTCGCGGGCAACCTCCGGGTTGGCGGAAATATCCAACTCTGTACCCGTGGCGGCGGAAGCCAGCTTCAGGCGCAGCAGATCGCGAGGATTCGCACCCTCGGACACGCGCACGCGCAGCGGTTCGAGCAGCGGCTTATAGCGGAACACATTGGATTCCACCACCAGTGCCGTTTTATCGTGCTCGACGCCGAACTCGGTGGACATCGCGTAGGCGTCCGACTCCGCGGCACGGCGCAGCCACACGTGATCGTCCTTGGACAGAGCAGGGGAACCCAGCCCACGGATCTCGCGGAGCAGCTGCGTGATGTGCGTCGGAAGGGTGCCGGCAGCCAGCTCGCTGATATCCCCTTCGGTCCACACGCCCTGCTGGGCAACGTAATTCGGTCCGCCGGCCTTCGCGCCACTGCCCAAGGAGGAGTTCTTCCAGCCGCCGAAGGACTGACGCTGCACAATGGCGCCCGTGATGCCGCGCTCCACGTATGCGTTGCCGACCTCCACGCGCTCGCGCCAGTAGGCAGTTTCCTCCACGTCGATGGTGTGAATGCCGCCGGTGAGGCCGAAGCCAGTGGAGTTCTGCCACTCGATGGCCTCGTCCAGGGTCTCGGCGTGCATAATGCCCGCCACCGGGCCGAAGCACTCGTGGGTGTGGAACCAGCTGCCGGGCTTCACATTATCGCGCAGACCCGGGGACCACAGGGTGCCTTCGTCGTTTAGCTTGCGGGGCTTAACCAGCCACTTCTCGCCCTTTTCCAATTCGGTCAGGCCGCGCAGTAGCTTGTCTCCCGGAGCTTCGATCACTCCATTCATGTACGTGGAGATGTCGGATCCCGGACCCACCTTCATGGAACGCACCGCATCAACCAGCTGGTTGATAAAGCGCTTGGACTTGCCGATCGAACCGACCGTGATGATCAGTGAGGCAGCGGAGCACTTCTGACCAGCGTGGCCATAAGCGGACTTGAAGATGTCCGCGACCGCCAGATCCGGGTCCGCGGCAGGTGTGACGATGATTGCATTCTTACCGGAAGTCTCCGCGTTAATGACCATGCGCGGTTTCCAGCTACGGAACAACTTCGCGGTCTCGGAAGCGCCAGTGAGGATTACGGACTCTACATCCGGGTGGCTGACCAAGCGCTTGCCGGCTTCGGCCTCGTCTGCGTTGACCAGCTGTACCAGATCCTCGCTAATTCCAGCCTCGCGCAGGATACCCATGAAGACCTCTGCGATACGAAGAACCTGCGGGGCGGGCTTGATGATCACACAAGCGCCAGCTGCCAGTGCAGCAAACACGCCGCCCAGCGGGATCGCAATCGGGAAGTTCCACGGTGGGGTGACAACCACCGACTTGTAGGGAGTAAACACGGAGCCGCGGACGTGATCCAGCTGGCGGGCGCTCTCAGCGTAGTAGCGGGCGAAGTCGATAGCCTCGGAGACCTCGGGATCGGTCTCTGCGACGGTCTTGCCGGCCTCGAACACCGCTGCGGAGATCAGCTTTGAACGGTTGTTGGCCAGTGCATCTGCTGCACGGTCCAGGAGCTCTGCACGCTCCGCGCCGGTCTTCTTAGACCACTGCTCGGAGGCCTCGCGGCAACGCGCGACGGCGGCGTCAATAACTGCAGGATCCGTAACCTGCGGAGTCTGGGCAGGGCCTGGATCGTTAGTAGGATCGACGATCTGCAGAGCCCACTCGCGGTTCGCGGGAAGAGTCGGGTCGGTATCGGGTTCGTTGACGAAGTTGCCCGGCAGGCCTGCGGACTGGGTGCCCTTCTTCGCGGCCTCTTCCTCCAAACGGTTTTGGGTACGACGCGAACCGGCGAAGGTATCCCAGCGATCGCGGACGGAATTGCGGAAGCGCAGTTCCTGGCCCTGCATCGGGGTCATGCCGGTGACGTCCGTCTCGTCATCCTCCGGGGTAAACAGTGCATAGAGGAAGTTCTGCTTCGCACCATTTTCCTCCAGGCGGCGCACCAGGTAGCTGATGGCAACGTCGAAGTCTTCCTTCTTTACCACCGGGGTGTAGAGGATCATATTGCCGACAACATCGCGCACGGCCTCGGACTGTGCAGGGGACATGCCCTGCAGCATTTCCACATCCAGCTGGTGCTCGACGTTTCGGGCAACAGAGAGCTCGTGAGCCAGTGCCAGGTGGTACAAGTTGTGCGAGGCCACGCCAACGCGCAGGTTTTCTGCGTGTTCGGGCTGCAAGATCCAGTCCAGCAGGCGCACATAGTTTGCGTCGACTTCCGCCTTGGTGAGGAAAGGAGCCTGCGGCCAGTCGTGGATCTCAGAATCCACGCGCTCCATGGAAAGGTTCGCGCCCTTCACCAGGCGCACCTTGATCTTCGCTCCGCCCTTGGCGCGACGCTGCGCGGCGAACTCCGCCAGTTCCCGGAGAGCATCGAAGGTATCAGGCAGGTACGCCTGCAGCACGATGCCCGCTTCCATGTCGCGGAACTCTTCTTCGTCGAGCAGCTCGGTGAATAGCTTGATGGTCAGGTGGAGGTCCTTGTACTCCTCCATGTCCAGGTTGATAAAGGGGTGCGGGTTGCGCTTCATCGCCTGGCGATAAAGCGGGCGTAGGCGATCCTTGAGGCGCTCGATGGAACCCTCGAAATCCCAGTGGTTGAGCTGGCTGACCACAGAGGACGCCTTGACGGAGACATAATCGACCCGCGGATTCTTCAGCAGGTCGATGGTGTTATCGAGACGGCGCTGAGCCTCGGCCTCGCCCAGCACGGCTTCACCCAGCAGGTTGAGATTGAGCTGGAAGCCCCTGTCGCGGTAATCATCCAGCATCCGGTCCAGGGCTTTGGATTCCGCGTCGAGCACCAGGTGACCGACAGTGGTGCGCAGGTAGGTACGCGCAATGGGCATCACGATATTCGGTAACAGTGGTGCGGCAATGGAGCCAGCAGTGACCAGTATCGAATCGACCAGGCTCATGAAGCCCGGCACTGGCTCGGTGCGCTTGAAGGGGTTCGCGATCTTGGCGAACTCCTTGGCCGAAACAGCATTGTCCTCTGGTCGGGCTACACGGTCGACGAAGGCAAAGGTGAACTCCACGCCATCGGGGTCGTGCACCATGTCCGCTAGCTGTTTGGTGGATGCCGAGGTTTCCTCAATCTCGAGCCATTGCTCGGCGCGGTGGATTGCCTTGGTGACCACCGCTTCGACATCGGAACTATTGGGTAAAGGGGTGTTAGCCTGGCTGCTCAACATCGACCTCAATTCTTAAGTCGTTGGCCAGGGCATCATGTATGAGCCTTGGCCAAGCTATGTGCACGGGTACGTTTTCCACCCTAATAAGGCGGGGTAAAACGGGCTACCGTGGGGTCGACTATGTGTGTTGCGGGGTTAATTCAGGCAGGAACGCCCTATTGTGCGGCGTGGTAATCCATCGGCGTGCCAGGGCCGAGAGGTAGGCCGACCATCCACCACAGCGCGAAGAACAGGAACCAGCCCACGAGCATTGCGATGGAATAGGGAAGTGCCAGCGACATTAGTGTTCCGATTCCCGCCTTCTTGTAGTAGCGCTGCAGGAAGGTTAGTGCCAGGGCGAAGTAGGGGCTCATCGGGGTGATGATGTTCGATGGGGAATCGCCGATACGGAACAGCATCTGCGTGACCTCGGGGGAGAAGCCTACGTACATGAACATCGGCACAACGATGGGGGCCATCAGCGCCCACTGTGCGGAGCCTGAGGTGATGAAGAGGTTGACTACCGCTACCAGAACCACAAAGGCAGCGAAGAGTAGCAGCGGCGGAAGATCGGCCTTCTGAAGCAGCTCCGCACCCTTAATCGCTGTCCAAGCTCCCAGGTTAGAGGCCTTAAACCAGGCGAGGAACTGGGAAACGGCAAAGAAGAGCACCATCATCGGCAGCAGAGACTTCAGCCCGCGAGCCATGAAGTCCGGAACGTCACTGGCTTTGGTGATGGACTTGATGCCCAGGCCGTAAATCAGGCCGAGGATAAGGAACGAAGCACCGATCGGCACGGCCACTGCAGTGATAAGTGGGCTGGACATTACCTCGCCGCCCTCGCCCTGCAGCGGAGAGAAAGGAACGAAAAGCAAGGCAAAGTAGAGTGCCGTCATCACTGCCGCAGCAAGACCGGTAACGCGCAGCGCACGCGATTCATCGTCGTCAAGCTGCAGTGCCGCAGTGATTTTTTCTTGCGGTACGTTGCCCGCGAGCTCGTCGTCCCCCTCGCGGCCGGTATTAAAGGTGACTTCCGAATAGTCGATCTCGTCGTGGTTTACCAGTTCCTGAACTCGCTTGTTCATGTATAGCTCGGTAAGAACCGTGATGATCAGCGCCAGCACGACGGCGCTAGCGGCCACGAAGAAGTAGTTGGCCAGCGGGGAGACGTCGTACTCCTTATCTACGATGTGTGCTGCCGAGGTGGAAATTCCACCGAGCAGCACGTCGGTGATGTTGAGCACTAGCGAGGAGTTAAAGCCCGCCGAGGATGCTGCAAAGGCAACCATGGCACCGACGATCGGGGAGCGTCCCACCGCGCGGAACGAAACTGCACCGAGAGGAATCAGAATCACATACACCGCGTCGGAGGCCACGGAACCTGTTACACCCGCCAATGCCACCACAAAGGTCAGGGTTTTAGCTCCGACCCGAGAGACAATCGCTCGCACCACTGCGCTGATCAAGCCCGAGTATTCCGCCACGGCAACACCCAGCATGACAGTAATGATGAGGCCGAGCGGTGGGAAGCTGACGTAGTTCTCCACCACGCCTGAGAGGATCTCTTTTAAGCCTTCGGAGCTCAATAGGTTCACGATCTCCACGGGTTTGCCATCCTCCGGGTTGGTGGCGGTCAAACCGATTTTGTTAAAGATGAAACTGGAGATGAGAACTAGGCCGCCGAGGATAACGAACAGCCAAAATGGGTCTGGAAGTTTGTTTCCGATTTTCTTGATCGTTCCGAGGAAGCCCCCGGGTTGGTTGTCGTTCTTCGTCGCGGTCTTCTTTTCGCTCATGAGCTCTTTCTATCCTCGCCAAATCGAGGAGGGTCGAGGAGGGTAGGGTACTGGCGCCATTTCTTTGTGACGCCAACTTCAACCGGATTAGGTTGTGACTTTACATTCTGAGGTGCGTCGGGACAGAAGATAGCCGAATTCTGGCTCTAGAAAAGCAGTCACATGAGTCACTTCAGTCGCTTTGGACTATCTTTAGCTCATTAGTTTCGCTACACTGTGTGCTCGTGATCACCTTCGAAAACGTAACCAAGAGTTATAGGTCGTCCGGGCGCCCCGCCTTGGACAACATCACCCTGGACATCGAGAAGGGTGAGTTCGTCTTCCTCATCGGACCGTCGGGCTCCGGCAAGTCGACGTTTCTGCAGTTGATTCTGCGCGAGGAAAAGCTGGATTCCGGGGACCTCCACGTCGCCGGCTATCACGTAAACAAGATCAAGGGTCGCGATGTGCCGAAGCTGCGTCAGCGCATCGGCTATGTCTTCCAAGACTTCCGTCTGCTCCCGAAGAAAACAGTCTTTGACAATGTTGCCTTTGCCCTGGAGGTTATCGGCAAGAAGCGCTCGGAGATCCAGCACCTGGTTCCAGCAGCGCTGAAGACTGTCGGTCTCGACGGAAAGGAAAACCGCTTCCCACACGAGCTGTCGGGTGGTGAGCAGCAGCGCGTGGCGATCGCGCGGGCGTCAGTAAATAAGCCTTTGGTGCTGCTGGCGGACGAGCCGACCGGCAACCTGGACCCCGATACGTCCACAGAGATCATGATGCTGTTGAACCGCATCAACCAGAACGGTACGACCGTGGTGATGTCTACTCACGACGACGTGGCCGTTGATTCCATGCGTAAGCGCGTGATCGAGCTTTCCAAGGGCAAGCTTGTGCGCGATGACGAACTAGGTATGTACGGCGTAGGCCGCTAGACCGGGCCTAGCAAAGCTAGAAGTTAATAAGGGAAACATTTATGAAAACCAACTTTGTGCTCCGCGAGGCGTTTTCGGGCCTACGCCGCAATATGACGATGACCATCGCGATGATCATCACGACCTCCATCGCCCTAGCACTGCTGGCTACCGGCTTTTTGCTCAGTGCGATGACGGAACGGACGAAGGATATTTACTTCGACCGCATCGAGGTTATGGTGCAGCTCGACGACAAAATCTCGAGCTCCGATCCCACATGTACTTCCCCGGAGTGCTCCAGTATTAAGCAGCAGCTGGAGGGTGACGAGGGCGTGAAGTCGGTGACCTTCCGCAATAAGGAACAGTCCTACGAACGCTTTGTGGAACTATTCGGAGAATCCGATCCGCAATTGGTGGAGCAGACCGAGAAAGACGCGCTGCCCGCCGCCTTCCACGTTCGCCTGACGGATCCGGAAAACGATGGCCCCATCGAAGCGCTGCGTGACAACCCGGCAGTGACGAATATCGTGGATCAAGGCGATAACCTGCAGTCTGCGATGCGAAACCTGGACTCCATCCGCAATGCGTCGTTCATCGTTGCTTTTGTGCAGGCCGTGGCTGCCATCTTCCTGATTATGAACATGGTGCAGATCACCGCCTACTCGCGCCGCAGCGAGACCAGCATTATGCGCATGGTCGGCGCTTCGCGCTGGTACACCCAAGCCCCGTTCGTGTTGGAGGCCATGATGGCCGCCCTGATCGGTGCGGTGCTGGCTGTCGCCGGGATGTTCGCAGCTAAGGTGCTGGTAGTGGACCGTGCCCTGAAGGCTGTGTACGACCAACAGTTGGTGGCGCGGGTTACTAACAGTGACCTGTGGTTGGCGGCGCCGTTTGTCGTGCTGGTTGGCGTGGTCGTCGCTGCGGTCACCGCCCAGGTGACCTTGCGCTGGTACGTGAAGAACTAACATTGACGCCTTTTCATTAGGGGAGAACCCGGTGGTAGTGTGTGTCTGTCATGGCAGAAAAAAAGAGCACTCCCACCGATTCGGGGAAATCGAAGGGGAAAAAGGGAAAGACCCCCAAGGGTCAGTTTGTCGTTGCCACTAACCGCAAGGCACGCCACGATTACCACATCATCGATACCTACGAGTGTGGCGTCGTGCTGGTGGGCACTGAAGTAAAGGCTCTGCGGGAGGGTAAGGCTTCTCTTGTGGACGCCTACGCCACCATTGATGAAGGTGAAGTCTGGCTCCGCGGTCTCCATATCCCGGAGTATTCCATGGGACATTGGACAAACCACAGTCCTCGACGTACGCGGAAGCTGCTGCTGCACCGCAGGGAAATCGACTCTTTGATGGGTAAGGTTCGTGACGGTAACAACACCTTGGTTCCGCTGCAGTTGTATTTTGTCTCTGGCAAGTTGAAGGTGGAGCTGGCACTGGCTCGCGGTAAGCAGGAGTATGACAAGCGCCAAGACATCAAGCGACGCACCGAGGAGCGCGAGATAACGCGCGAGATGGGGCGCCGAATCAAGGGGATTAAGGGCTAGAGTGCGGTAACGCATAGGAGACCCCTATTGAACGGGGGATTGTGTTTTGATACTTTCGGGCGTGTGAAAAATGACGACGTCGAGCATTGGTCTCTAAAGCATCCTGAGTTTGGGCTGCTTGAGCTGTTTATCGGCGAGCCGGATGCACTGCGGAGGATCGACCCTGATTTTCCTGCTTCTGAAAAGAAAACCGAAATAGAAGACCGCACCGAGCCGGAGGCGGAAGAGGTAGCTGAAGATGCCGCGGGGGACGAGGGGGGCGTCCACAAGTAAAGACAGCGACCAGAGCAGCAATAAACTGGTGCAGAAATTCGCCAAGCTGGAAAAAGACCTAGATAAGGACCTAGAACTGCTGGTGCGCCGTGATGGGGTGACGATCGGACGCTTTAAGAACCTGGCTAACCAGAAACTTGACCTGGGAAAGACCGACTCGACCTTAGAACCCGGGGAATACGGCGGGGAGGTGACGCTTGCGGCGCCGTACCTGGGGTGGACCTCGAATTTTCTAGATATTTGGATGCTCGAGGTAAAGGTTAAAGACGAAGAAGGGGTAGTGAATTTCGATCCGCCCGAGGGGTCGCGGGCGGCGCAGCGTTGGGCAGCGATGGAGGAATCACCGTTCAAACGTTGGTTCTATCCGCTGATTACTGGCCTAGGGAAGGGTGGCTGGGCGCTGGCCGTCATCGTGCTAGGCCCCCTGGCTTCCAAACTAATTGCGTGGTTACTTAGCTTTCTACCCGACTGGGATATCAGTATTCCCTGGCCGGACATCAACCTGCCATCGATCCCGTGGCCGGACATTAATCTTCCTTCCATTCCCTGGCCGGATTGGCATTTACCGGACTGGCACCTGCCCGAATGGATGGAGCCGATTCTGCGTGTGATCGGATTCATGGCCGATTACAGCAAGGTATGGGTACCGATCGTCATCGGCATCACAGTGGGACTCATGGCAGTGAAGAACAATAGGAAGTCCAAGGAGCGTAAGGCGAAGTGGGACGAGACTGGGCTCGACTCCGCGCCGGACGATGATGCGGAAGACGAGGCTGAAAAGTAGGGTTCTTGAACTGACGCGGTGCAGGGGTGTAAGGTTAAATTTCCTGTTGTACCAGCGTTTCCGCAGCAGGGATCATGGGGTCGACTTGGTTTCGACTTTGTGCATTGAGCCAGGGGAAGCGTGCCGGTGAAGGCAGACGACCACCGATTTTAAGCGTCGCTGCGAATTTATAAGCGCCGAGAACACTCAGCGCGACTACGCCCTCGCTGCCTAATTACAGCGACCGCGTGTCTGTCAGCCCGGGGATGTCCCTGACCCGGTAGCTGGCATCGACTTAAGGGACTTGCCGCTCGGCTTTGTTGCTTGGGCCGTGCGGGACACCTTTCGAGCAACTGGGCCCATCATCCAGGCTGGTTCGCGAGTGCTGGAGGGTCGAGCAGAGGTCATGAGCGAACTGCGCACGGAGAAGCCCTGGCGAGGTCGCAAAGGACCCGGGTTCAATTCCCGGCGGCTCCACAGAACGCATTTCCCCAGTTCAGAAATGAGCTGGGGTTTTGCCGTGCTCGATTAACAAGCTGGAATTGGAATGCCATCCGCTTTCAGATATTTAGGGAGAAAGCCATAATGTGCTTCCCAAACATGGTGCTGGTTTAGTTTATTATGCAGGGGGTTACCAGTTTCGACCCTCCGATCTAGGGCAACCGCGCATCGTTCAGCGGCTAGCTTAGAAGTGAACGCCCCCACTAGTTCTGGGTCAAAATCGTCTGCTCTTCTTTCTTCCTCCTGGGCAGGTCCAGATCGGAAAACCAGAAAGATTACATCGGAAGGGAGTTTTCTGAGTAGGGTCCTATACCAGTCTTTAATGGTTACTTCTTCAATCCAGCAGCTGTACATTTTTGATTCTACATATTCGGCCATTGCGTCTGCTTGTTTTCGATTACGTGCGACACCGACGAAGTTTTCTTGAAGAGTTTCTTTTTGGTGAGAGAAGAGTGCGAGCACGCTCGGGTATGCAGCTTTAAGCATGGGGCCTCCTCAGGCTCTACAGGAGGTGCGAAATGTATCAGTATTAATGACGGCATGATAGGTTACCCCGTTGGCGACTACTGTGCCTACCGTATTGCCGATGAAAGAAGTGTTGACTAGACCTTTACATTGGAATTCAATATTTTTTTGTTCTAGTCGCGCTGCGCCTCTGTTTGTCGAACGGGTGGGGACTCCGTGCTTAAGGCTAGCGTCTTTCCACCACAAATAATATTTATACTTTAGTCTACTTTCGTGCCGAATGGATTGAACCTTTTGGTTGCAGATGGTAACTGGTTTAAATCCAATTACTCGAGCATCCCCGTTGTTGGTCCTTGTTCTCACGTGTATATTTCTCGGAATTAGTGTACAAGGGCCAAATCTTTGAGAAAGGGCGTAAGGTTGTGTGATTTTATCCTTCTGGTTTATTATTCTTATTGCTTCGGAGGGGGGGTATCTGACTGAATGTACTCTATCGATTTTTCTAGTTCAGGAAGAGGGGGCTTGTTTTCAGATGTTATTGGAGTCGGAGGGCTGGGTATCGGACCGCTGCCCATTGCTATCGATATGACGCTCACGATGGATAAGAATGGGTGAAAGTGTGACATATTATCCCTTGTAGTCTGTTTTGTGTGGAATGTACTGGAGTCGGCTTTGATTGGGTGCCAAGTTTGCTTGTCTCGGTGAATAGAGCTTCAACGCTCGAGGTGAAAGACGCTGTCCATAGTATATTGCGCTTCTGAAGAGCTTGAAGGTTTTAGTGGGCAGTGTCTGGAAGAGGAGAGGTAGGAACGCATTTAGGCGAAGGTTTTCGCTGACTACAAGGAGGGCATGTGTGCCTGATCGGTTAGACTTGCCCGCATGGTAGCGCCCGAGACACAACCGCAACCCAGCTGGCGCTTTGCCGGGACCTTCCGGCCGTATCAACAGCGTATCCTCGAACGCTTCGATGACCTGAAGCAGGATCACCGCATCCACGTCGTTGCCGCGCCTGGATCCGGCAAGACGATTCTCGGCCTGGAACTTATCTGCCGCCTCGGCAAACCAGCCCTGATCCTGGCTCCCACCATCACTATCCGCGACCAGTGGATCGATCGTTTTGCAGCGCACTTCCAACACAACGGCGCATCGAACCCGCGGGAGTGGTGTTCCACCTCGCTACACAACCCGGCCTTCCTGACGGTCATCACCTACCAGGCGCTGTACTCCGCATACACCCAGGCGCTCGACGAGGAAACGGGGGAGGACTTCGCGGACCTCGACATCCTGGACGCAGTCCGCGACATCGGAACGGTGTGCCTCGACGAAGCACACCACCTGCGCTCCCAGTGGCACCGCGCCCTGACAGCCTTCATGGAACAGCTGGGCCGCCGAAAAGCAGTGCCCAACACCATCGCGCTCACGGCTACCCCGCCGTACGATTCCACCCCCAGCGAATGGCAACGCTATGAACAGCTGTGCGGCCCTATCGACGAGGAAATCTTCGCCCCCGAACTCGTGGCCGCCGGTAACCTGTGCCCGCATCAGGACTACGTCTACGTTACGAAGCCCAGCCAGGCAGAAGAGCAGGAAATCGCCGAGCTGCGTCGGCGTGGAAACGAAGTGTTAGTAGACCTGCAACGGCAGGGGATTTTGGCGCAACTGGCGGAGGATCTCGGCCAACTCACGGACGAACAGTTGCAGGTGGCCCTCGACGACGAGGAGAATTTCTACGCCCTCAAAATCCTTCTTGCCGCTGCTGGGCATCCGATTGCGCCATATGTCCAGGCGATACTCAGCGAAAAGCGCCCGGAACTCGCCGGCGAGCTGGGGCTGCAGTTCGTCATCGATCACCCCGACTTCTTCCGCGCCAGCTCTTCAGTGGCCTCCGCTCTGCGGGCCAACAATCTGCTGAACAAGGGGAAGATTTCCGTCACCGGGGAGACGAGGGTCAACAGCATCCTCACCCATTCCGCGGGCAAAATCCGCGCCGTTAGTGACATTGCCGAAGAAGAAGTCTCCGCGATGTCCGACAACCTGCGCCTGGTGATCCTCGCGGATTACGTCCAACGGGATTACCTGTCCAGCGTGGGCAGCGACGATGCCCTGGTCCACGTGGGCGTCATCCCCATCTTCGAAGCACTGCGACGGCGCGTAGGAGGTACCGCAAGGATCGCCGCCATCAGTGGTTCGGTGATCGTCATCCCGCGGGCGGCGCTGGACGAGGTGAAGCGCTTCGCGGTGGACCTCGATGGGGAAGTCACCGCCACCAAGAACCTCAACGACGAGTATGTGGAGGTGCGCTTTTCCGGCGGCACGCGGGTATCCGTTCCCGCCATTACTCGCGCCTTCCAGGAAGGACTGTTCACGATCCTGGTGGGCACCGCCGCCCTGCTGGGGGAGGGGTGGGATTCACCCTGCGCCAATGCGCTCATCATCGCCAGCTCCGTGCGGGCGTTTATGCTGACCAACCAGATGCGCGGCCGGGTGATCCGGGTGGATCCCGCCGTTCCAGATAAGACCGCGAACATTTGGCATATCGCAACGTGCGAACCGAGCCAAGGTGCCGGGCGCGGGACATGGCTCGACCAGGCGGTACAGAGCGGGGCGCAGGCGCTGAACGTCGGTGCGGGGGAGTCGCTCGAAGTCCTGGGCTCGCACGACGTGCGTTCGCTGCAGAAGCGCTTCGAGGCCTTCGTCGCGCCGCGTGCCGATGCGCCAGTGATCGAGAACGGCTTCGAGCGCTGCTTCGCCGAGCCACCCCTGCGCGCCTATCGCAGCATCGATGCTGCCAACGAACAGATGCTGGCCCGAGCCTTCCGCCGGGATCTCATGCGCAACCAGTGGCTAGAGGCATTGGGCATGGGGAATGTGCCGGATGGCCAGCCCTACGAGATGCAGTTCCACGTCGACGTTGAAAAGCCCGCCTCGGCCGGAGTAGTGCCGTACCTGGACGTTATCCTGGGCTACATCTTCTTCCTCGCGGTCATGTTCGGGCTGGCGGTGGGGCGCGTTCTGCCGCACCTCCCGGTCGGGGGACAGTGGCTGGCTTTCGGGGTGCTTGCGCTGCTCGGTGGCGCTGCGGCGCTAATGCGCACGCGGAAAGTCCAACAGCTGACAGATACCACCAAGCGCCTGAAGGCCGAGGCCACGGCGTTAGCGCGCACGCTGAGCGCACTCGGCTTGATCGAAACTCGCAACCTCATGGCCATCGTCGACGAAGGGGCTGTCGGGGCGAATGTGCGCCTGTCCGGCGGGACCTTCGCCGAAAGGAAGCTTTTTGCGGACGCCATGTCTCAGCTGTCTGGGGAAGTCCGTAACGCGCGCTATCTGATTACGCCCGCGCATCACCTCCACATCCGCGGAATCTTCTGCGCCCAGTCTGTGCCTGATGTTATCGGCACGCGCCGGGAGAACGTGGATGAATTCGTGGGGCAGTTAGAGCGCGTGGGGCTGCCGATGCGCGCGGTATTCACCCGCAATTCGGAAGGGCGGGAGTTCTTGCTGCAGGCGCGAAAGCTCAGCGGTGCCAATATTGCAGCCCGCCTGACGAAACAGACACGGCGCTACGGACGGTAGCTACTGTTGGGATTTCCTATTGTCTGGCCCCTCACACTACTCTAAGGTGCATGAACGCAGTCCTCGTTGCCGTCGTCGTCATGCTGGCCCTCGCCCTGCTTCGGGTGCATGTGGTGTTGGCGCTGTTCATCGGAGCTCTTATCGGTGGTCTCCTTAGCGGCCTTGGCCTCGATGCCACGATGGTGGCATTCCAAGAAGGCCTTTCCGGCGGCGCACAAATTGCACTGAGCTATGCCCTCCTTGGCGCCTTCGCGATGGCCGTAGCCAGCGCAGGACTGCCCAAGCTTTTGGCAGATTCGATCTTGGGGCGACTGGGCGTCACAAACGAAGAAACAAAGAGTCGCGCCGTCGCCGCAACGAAATGGCTGATGCTGGCAGGCATCCTCGCAATGGCCGTGATGAGCCAGAACCTCATCCCCGTGCACATCGCGTTCATTCCGCTGATCATTCCGCCGCTGTTGAGCGTTTTTAATAAGCTGCAGCTGGACCGCCGCCTGGTCACCTGTATCCTGACGTTCGGCCTGATCACCACGTACATGTGGATTCCGCTGGGCTTCGGTTCGATCTTCCTGAACGACATTCTGATGGCTAACATCTCCAAAGCGGGTATGAACACTGACGGCATCAACGTGATGTCGGCAATGGGAATCCCGGCGCTGGGCATGCTCTGTGGCCTGTTGGTGGCGGTGTTTATTACGTACCGCAAGCCACGCACGTACGAGGATCGCCCGATCACGGATGCCGGGACCACATCGGACGAGGAGATCTCCCGCTACAAGATCTTCGTTTCCATCATCGCGATTATCGCGACCTTCGCCGTGCAGGTAGTTATGCAGTCCATGGATATGGAGGCTAATTCGCTTCTGATCGGCGCCCTGGTTGGCTTGACGATCTTCATGGGTACCGGCGCAGTTGATTGGAAGAAGGCCGACGATGTCTTCACCGCTGGCATGCGCATGATGGCCTTGATCGGCTTCATTATGATCACCGCTCAGGGCTTCGCCGAAGTCATGAAGGCTACCGGCGAGGTCGAAAGCCTGGTCAACACCTCCGCCGATCTGTTCGCGGGCAACAAGGCCGCCGCCGCGCTGGTGATGCTGCTGGTCGGCTTGGTGGTCACCATGGGCATTGGCTCTAGCTTCTCCACCCTGCCGATTGTCGCAACGATCTACGTGCCTTTGTGCGCGTCGATGGGCTTCTCGCCGCTCGCTACTGTGGCGATCGTGGGTACTGCGGGTGCTCTTGGTGACGCCGGCTCCCCGGCCTCCGACTCGACCCTAGGCCCCACGTCGGGCCTGAACGCGGATGGCCAGCACGACCACATCCGGGATTCCGTGATCCCGACGTTCCTGCACTTCAATATTCCGCTGCTGATCGCCGGCTGGGTCGCGGCGATGGTTCTATAGCGAAGCCGCGCGCTCCAGCCGCGCTGGGGCGCCTTAGTAGCGCACCACCAGGTTGCGCGCGTCCGTCGGCCCCAGCAGGATCTCCGGCGCCAGACCGAAGTTGGTCCAGCGGGTACGGCTGGCCCAGTCCAGAGCCTCCTCACCCATGTTGTGACGGAAGTTCACGGCAATGCCGTCGGAGTAAAAGCGCAGCTGCGTGGCGCCGGTGGGCCAGTTCTTCGCCGCCGGAGTCTCCAGGAAAACCGCGTGGGTATCCAAGTCCGGCTTATCGCGGTGGGCGCGGTGGGTGTGGCCCGCCAGCACCAGCTTCACGCCCGGGGCTGCTTGGATCATCTTCTGCAGTCGGATCAAATCCGGGTCGCGCAGGATGAAAGCAGGTCCGGCGGCGTTCGACCAGCCGGCTTCGCGCGTCATGGGGTGGTGCAGCATCAGAACGGTCGGTTTGTTTGGATCGCGGCGCAGGAAGCCTTCGATCTGACGGAACTGCTGTGGCTCGATCCGCCCGCCGGACTTATCCAGCTCCGTGGAATCGATGCCGATCACGCGCACGCCCGCGGGCTCCAGATCCATCATCCAGGCCTGCTGCCGGGGTTCGAAAACATCGCCGAAGGGGTCGAAGTGCTCCTTGCCATAAGGAGTAGCAGTCTCGTATCCAGAGGAACCGTCCGCCTTGTGCGGGCGGTCGTGGTTGCCACGGGTCACGCGCCATGTGCCGGAGAACTTGTCCAGCATCTCCTTGGCTCGGCGAACCTCTGCTGGGCGAGCCTCACTGGTCACGTCACCATTGACGAAAAGGTGGGTGGCGCCACAGCTCTCTGCGGTATCGATAACCGCATCCAGGCATACCTCTGGGTAGGGAGCCGACTGTGGGTTTGGCACGGCCGGTGGAGGGAAACCATCGAACCACAGGCCGTCCTGAGCTTCGCCCATATGCACATCGTTGGCCACCACTACAGTCTGCAAAGGCTCACCGGAGAGGCGCGGCAGGGTAGTGAACTCCCGTTTGTGCTCCTGGAAGTAATTGTGGGTGGCATTTGCCTCGACACCGTGGGAGGAAGCGCTGAAACGGTAGGTAGTCTCCGGCTGCAATCCCTCGACCGTCAGGATGTGGAAGAAGGCATTCTTTTCGGAGCGGACGATCTTCGTATCTTGCGGATTATCCTCCGGCCATACGCGCAGTGTGCCCTCAGTGGGCATGCCCACTGGACGCTCGGCGATGCTGACCTTCGCATCCCACGTCAGCCAGCTAATAGTGACGGAATCCTCCGTAACAGTTACCACCTGCAGATCGCCGGCCAGGAACGTCCCGTTCGGACTGCTTCCCCTGCGCCCCATCACCCAGCCGGTCTCAGAGCTACCGATATTGCTCGGGGTATAGCTGGCCGAGCCCGCCAGCCCCGGGGTGCTCGCGGAGCCCAGCGCAGAGCTACCAGTGAGCCCGCTACCTGCCAGGGTGGAACTGCCTGCTCCCGTAGCTGGTTGTGCGCCCGCCTTTGCAAGCGGCCCCACCACGAAAGCTGTGGAACCGGCGCTGAAGCCAAGCGCTTTGAAGAATCGGCGTCGAGAAAAAGAACCTTTATTGCCCATAAGCGCACAGGGTAAAAGTCGTGCGTGACAAACAACCGGCCTTTAGGCAGCGGGAAGGGAAAGGCCTAGCGAATACTGGGTTAACTGCGAGGGATGGAAAGTAGCTAGTTGATTTTTTGCTCGTGGCCCGCCCAGGCCTCCTCACGCAGCTCATTCTTGCGCACCTTGCCAGTGGAGGTGCGGGGAAGCTCGTCCAGAATCCGTACATCACGTGGCACCTTATAGCCCGCGATGTGGGCACGGCAGTGGGC
This sequence comes from Corynebacterium sp. TUM25015, assembly GCF_056393505.1. NCBI lineage: Bacteria > Bacillati > Actinomycetota > Actinomycetes > Mycobacteriales > Corynebacteriaceae > Corynebacterium > Corynebacterium sp. TUM25015. The sequence goes on from NZ_CM150783.1 coordinate 1,167,286, forward strand.
GATCACGGCCTCTTCCACCGCGGACTGATCCGTACCATGAGCCTCCGGGCGCAGCACCACATACGCGCGTGGGCGCTCGCCCCACTTTTCATCCGGCACGCCGATCACAGCGCAGTCGGAGACATCCGGATAGCTAATAACGGCCTGCTCAACCTCGATGGTGGAGATGTTCTCGCCGCCGGAAACCACCACGTCCTTCGCTCGGTCCATCAGCTGGATATAGCCATTGGGGTGCATCACGCCCAGGTCGCCGGTGTGGAACCAACCGCCACGGAAGGCATGTGCAGTGGCCTCTTCGTTGTTGAAGTACCCGGCCATGATGCCGTTACCGGTCAGCACAATCTCACCCAATGTCGCACCGTCGGCGGGTACGTCGATAAGTGCCTCGTCCTGGCCTTCCGTCGGCTCGATCACGCGCACATCCTCGTTGGTAATGGACGCCACACCCTGACGCGCCTTCAGCACCGCGCGACGGCGAACCGTCATGTCCTCCCACTCGGGTTGTGCCTCGCAGACGGTAAACGGGCCGTAACTTTCGGTCAGACCGTAGACGTGCGTGACTTCCACGCCGATGTTCTCGCAGCGGGTGATGGTCGTCGGGCTCGGAGGTGCGCCTGCTGTGGTCACGCGCAGGTTTGTTACCCGGCGTTTGTTTTCGTCGTCTACCAGGGTGTTTAGTACGGCAGGTGCGCCACACATAGCGGTCACGCCCTCGGTACGGATGAGTTCCCACATCTCCGGGCCACGAACCGCGCGCAGCGCCACTTGGGTTGCACTGACGGCCATAGCTGCCCAGCCCGTGCACCAGCCGGAACAGTGGAACATCGGCAGGGTTCACAGATACACCGTGTCGTGGCTGAAGTGCTGCGTGTGCGCCTGCCCCAGTGCGTTCAGGTATGCGCCGCGGTGGGTGTAGATCACGCCCTTCGGCTTGCCGGTTGTGCCGGAGGTGTAGTTAATCGCGATGGTTTCGTTCTCGTCACGCACGCGGTAGGGAAGAGGCTCTTCATCGCGATGCTCGGCCAGGTACTCACTAAAGGTCGTTACTAGTGACGCCCCTTCGGGGTCAGTAGCTGGGCTATCAACCTGGGGCTCCACGCCTTCCTTATTGGCGATGTACACCGCGCGGCGGAGTTTCCTTTCTCCGGAAGCGAGGATGGGGTCGATCAGTTCCTTTTCTCCAATGAGCACGTCGATGGAGGCGTGATCGAGAATGTAGTTGACTTCCGCCGGAGCCAGACGGGTATTGATCGGTACGGTCACTGCACAGGCCAGCGGCACGGCGAACTGTGCCAGCAGAGCCTCGTAGCTATTGGCGGCGAGAATGCCTACACGATCGCCTTCGGCCACGTGGTCGGCGATCAGTGCGTGAGCAAAGGCTTGCGTATCTTGGTTGAACTCCGCAAAGGTGATTCGGCGTGGCCCGTCGATCGCGGCTACCTTGTCCGGGCGAACCTGGGCAGAACGCTGCAGAAAGCGCAGGGGAGTAAGTGGTGCGTTAAGGCCGTGTTGCGATGCGAAAGTCATGCCCGAGACTGTAATTTAGATCACTCCCGCGCGAGGCGAAATCATTAAAACAGATGGACTTAGAACTGCCTGCAGGTGCCCTCATTAAAGCGTGCTGCGCCAGGGGTTCTTGGTATCGATGAGGAACTTCTCGACATCCGCCGGGCGTGCCCGCAGGGTGGGGTCGAAGGCTAAGTACGCCTTGGTTTCTCGGGCGATGAGGCCGGAGAGGATCAGCAGACCCACCAGGTTCGGTAGTGCCATCAGGCCATTGGCAATATCTGCGAAAGTCCATGCCAATCCGATCTCTGTGGTCGCGCCAACAAAGACCACACAGGTAAACAGCATGCGATAGGGCAGGGAAGCCCAGGGGCCAAAGGCCCGCTCTGCGTTGCGCTCGCCATAGTAGGACCACCCCAGGATGGTGGAGAAAGCGAAGAAGACGATGGAGAGGGAGACGATAGTGCCGCCCCACTCCGAGCCGATGCCCTTGCTGAACGCCTGAGCTGTCATGTTGGCCGCATTGTCCTCACCGGTATCCCACACACCGGTGGTGATGATCACCAGGCCGGTCATCGTCACCACAATGATCGTGTCGATAAAGGTCTGAGTCATAGACACCAGGCCTTGACGCACGGGGTGGGTGGTCTTTGCCGCTGCAGCGGCAATTGCAGCCGACCCCATGCCCGACTCATTGGAGAAAATGCCACGAGCCACACCCATTTGCATAGCCAGCAGGATCCCCGAGCCTAGGAATCCACCGGTTGCAGAGGTTCCCGTAAAGGCGTCACTAAAAATAAGTCCGAAAGACGCCGGGATTTCATTGGCGTGCAGCGTCAGCACCACAAGGCCACCGCCGATATAAATAAGGATCATGAGTGGCACGAACGCCGAGGTGACCTTACCGATCGAGCCAATGCCGCCCAACAGTACCGCACCCACGAGCACGAACATCACCGCGCCGGTGACCGTGGGGCTGACATCAAAGGTATCTTCCAAACCAGCGGCAACTGCATTGCCCTGTGTCAGGTTGCCGATACCAAAGGAAGCGATGATTGCCGCGATGGTGAAGAACCACGCGAGGAATTTTCCGAGTCCGCCGGGAATACCTAGCGACAGGTAGCGCTGCGGGCCGCCGGATACGTTGCCCTTTGAATCGGCAACGCGGAAACGCACACCCAGGAATGCCTCCGAATACTTCGAAGCCATGCCCACCAGGCCAGTAACCCACATCCAGAACAGTGCGCCGGGACCACCGACAGAAATTGCAGTGGCCACACCCACAATGTTGCCCACTCCCACGGTCGCAGCCAGGGCAGTGGTGAGCGCCTGGTATTGGGTGATGTCGCCCTCCCCGCCCTCGTCATCGCGGTCGATCAGGCCGTGCCGCAGCGCTACCCACAGTTTGCGGAATTGCACACCACGCAGGCGGAACGTGAGCCAAAGTCCGGTGAGAAGCAGCAGTGGGATGAGCAGCCACTGGCTCCACACAAACTTGTCGATCGAATCCAGAACGTTCTGGAGGTTCTCCGCGAATGAAACGTCTTGCATGAACTACAGACAGTACGCCGGTAGCGGGGAGAGATGAAACGGTTTCCAAAAATTCCTCGATAGGTTCCGCGTTGCGGTTACCCGTTGTTAAAGAGTCATCAAGGGGGCGTTTTTCGGGTGCAAGCGCGCTGAAAAACGGTGCAGAATCGGGCACCATAAATATTGAGCACAAAAATTTGCTTTAAGGCACCACTGCTTCAGGCACCGACCGAAGGATTAAAAATGCACCCACGCGCTGGCCAGCCCGCCACCCCCGAAGACCTCACCGATATCCCAGCCCTGCTCGAGGCCTACTCCGCTACGGTTCCAAACTTGGCTGATCCGGGACAGCGCGTCAGCTTCGGCACCTCCGGTCATCGCGGTAGCGCCTTCGATGGAGCCTTTAACGAGGCACACATCCTGGCAACCACCCAGGCCATCGTCGATTACCGCCGCGAGCAGGGAATCAACGGTCCAATTTTTATTGGCCGTGACCCGCACGCTCTATCTGAACCGGCCGAGGCTACCGCGCTGGAGGTCCTGGCTGGTAACCGCGTGACGGTCAAGGTGGATCAGGAACGCGGTTTTGTGCCCACCCCGTCTGTCAGCTTCGCGATCCTGGAGTACAACAAGCAGCTGCCCGGTGGGCCGGAAGGCAACGACGCTGGCCGCGCCGACGGTATTGTCGTGACTCCCTCTCACAACCCGCCACGTGACGGCGGCTTCAAGTACAACCCGCCGACCGGTGGGCCTGCGGATACCGACGCCACCAGCTGGATTGCCTGCCGTGCCAACGAATACCTGGACGCAAACCTCGCTGGCGTACTGCGTTCCACTTCCACCGAACTAGTGGAGAGCCACAACTACCTGGGCAACTATGTTGCCGCTCTGCCGGAGGTTATCGACATCGAGGCTATCCGCAACGCAGGCGTGCGCATCGGCGCCGATCCCATGGGTGGTGCCTCCGTGGCGTATTGGGAGCGTATCGCTGATGTGCACGGCCTCGATCTCACGGTCGTTAACCCCACCATCGATCCCGCCTTCGGTTTCATGACCTTGGACTCTGACGGCAAGATCCGCATGGATTGCTCTTCGCCGTCCGCGATGGCCTCGCTGGTCGATTCTGTCGCAGGCGCCGGCGGGGCTTCCTATGACATCGCTACTGGTAATGACGCCGACTCCGACCGCCACGGAATCGTCACCCCAGACGCAGGCCTGATGAACCCAAATCACTACCTTGCCGTGGCCATCGAATACCTCTTTAGTCACCGTGAGAACTGGCCGCAAGAGGCCGCCGTGGGCAAGACCCTGGTGAGCTCCTCGATGATTGACCGCGTTGTGGCTCGTATGGGACGCAACCTGATGGAGGTTCCGGTCGGGTTCAAGTGGTTCGTGCCGGGGCTGGTCAATGGATCCGTGGGCTTTGGCGGAGAAGAATCCGCAGGTGCTTCCTTTCTACGTCGCAACGGGCAGGTCTGGTCCACTGATAAGGACGGCATCATCGCTGACCTGTTGGCGTCCGAAATTAAGGCAACGACCGGCAAGAGCCCTTCAGAGCGTTATCGGGAGCTGGCCGAGGAACTAGGCGCGCCGCAGTACAAGCGCATCGATGCCCCGGCCAACCGTGAGCAGAAGGAGCGTCTGAAGAAGCTCAGCGCCAACGACGTAGAAGCAACCGAATTGGCGGGGGAGAAGATCGAGTCGATCTTGACGGAGGCTCCAGGCAACGGCGCGGCTATTGGGGGAGTGAAGGTGACCACCGAAAACGCTTGGTTTGCCGCCCGCCCAAGCGGTACGGAGGACAAGTACAAGATTTATGCTGAGTCCTTTAACGGTGCCGACCACCTGGAGAAGGTGCTGGAGGAGGCGCAGGTTGTCGTGGATGGCGTGCTGGGCTAGACCCACAACATTGGGGCGGCCTTTTCCCTGGGGCAATCGCTGCAGGTTTGCGTAAAATCACGGGGTCGATTCAGTGTTTTGCCAGACTCTTGCGATACCCTCATGCGCAGTAGACACGTCACCATTTCGGAAAGGAACACTCGGTGAGCCAAAAGATTAAGGCCCCTAATGCATCTAAAGGGGGCAACGGCTTCCTGTGGGGAATCATTGCAATTCTCGTCATTGCGGCTGTAGCCATTGGTTTCATTGTGTACAACAACCAGAAGCACAAGGTCGATAACATCAGCCTGCCGAACGATGAGGTAAAGGTGAAGATGACGGCCAAGGACAGCATCGTCACCCTGGAAGCAGAGAATGCAGGCGACAACGTGCCGACCGTCGAGGTCTTCGAGGATTTCAGCTGCCACTACTGCGCGCAGCTGGAGACTGCCTCTAGCGACGATGTGAAGAAGGCACTGGAAGACGGCAAGGTGAAGGTGAAGTTCCGCTTCCTGAACTTCCTGGATCGTGGCGACGAGTCCGGTCCTTCCACCCGTGGTGCGGCTGTCGCCTGGGCAGTGGCAAAGACTGGTGACGTGGATGCGTTTTGGAACCTCCACCGCCTGATGATGGAAGAGCAGTCCACCGTTACCCGTCAGTGGGAGTGGGACGATCTGGCTAACGCTGCAGACAAGATGGGCGTCGACGGCGGCGTGGTTGAGAAGATTCGTGACAAGTCCGTTAAGGACGAAGGCGCGAAGATCTCCCGCGAGAATGACAAGGAAGTCGAAAAGCGAGAGGGTGACGTCTCCTCGCCATTGCTGTACAAGAATGGCAAGCGCTTCGACCCGCCGATGAATCCGGATGAGACTTTGGGCTCCTGGGTTCCGACTGTGCTGGAAGGCAAATAGCGCTCAAGCGATTGCTACCCCAGCGCAACCAGGCGATTTGGAGAAGTTAATTCCAGTGTTGTAGCTTTAACACCGTTCGCTTCACAGGGATTTAGAAGTAAATCGCCTGGTAGGCAGCGGGGCTATGGCGCAGCTGGTAGCGCACCACACTGGCAGTGTGGGGGTCACGGGTTCGAATCCCGTTAGCTCCACTGGATTCCAACCCCCGGTCTTCACCGACCGGGGGTTTTGTTGTATCTGTCACCGCTGGAAAAGGGGAGTAGCGCGCACAGCGTGCTAATCTGTTCTCAATGGAAATCGCCCAGCTCAGGGAGCTTACCGAGGTGAAAGGGCTCCGCTGTGGCTGTCTCAACTACCGCTTCATAGCAACGATGCGGTTCGAGACAGGTGTGGGCGTCACAAACAATCAGAGAGAAAACTCATGAACGGTCTAGGAGCGACGAAGCGCTTCGGTATTACCTTCCTGGTGCTATCCACGATCGGGCTGATCTTCTCCGCCTTGATCATGCACGACAAGCTGCAGATGGCGCTGAACCCCGACTTCAAGCCAGCCTGCACCTTCAACGAGGTGATCTCGTGTACGGACGTGATGGCCTCGGATCAGGCATCTGCGTTCGGGTTCGCCAACCCCTTTATCGGTCTGATTGGTTTTCCGGTGATGATGACCTTGGCCGTGATACTCATCGTCGGCGCGAAGCTCCCGCGCTGGATGTGGTACTGCACGCTGGCGGGGTTGGCGCTGGGCGTGGTGTTTGTGCACTGGCTGGCCTATGCGGCGATCTACTCCATCGGCGCGCTTTGCCCTTATTGCATGGCGGTGTGGGCGGCGACGTTGCCAATGTTTGTGATGACCTTGGTGCACATCCTGCGTGAACAGCGTCGTGAAGCGGGGGAGGACGTTCCTCACTCCGCACTGGGAATGCCACTGCTGGTAATTGTGGCTTGGTTCCTAGCCTTCACCGCACTGATTCTGGATCAGTTCGTGTTCTAACTAGTCTGCCTGCCACCAGTCGTCGTGGGGAGCAACCGGCAGGTGCCGCTTGTGACGCGACCGGAACCACAGGCCTTCGATGTGCTCAGCGACCTGCGGATCTAGGTCTGCGGCACCATTGGTGCTTTCCAAGTAATCGTCAAGCTGTGTGTATGTCACACCGAGCGCCTCTTCGTCCGGCAGAGCGGGACGATCTTCTTCCAGGTCGGCGGTGGGGACTTTCTGCCAGGTGCTATCGGGGGCGCCGAGGTGCTGCAGTAGGGCTGCGCCCTGTCGCTTCGTGAGCCCCGCCAGTGGCGTGAGGTCTGCCGCACCGTCGCCGTGCTTGGTGTAGAACCCCGTGATTGCCTCTGCTGCATGATCCGTGCCTACAACCAATCCGCCGAGTTCCCCGGCGAGCGCATATTGTGCGATCATGCGCTCGCGCGCCTTAATATTGCCCTTGTTGAAGTCGCTGACGTGCGAAATGCCGAGGGCCTCGCTCGTTGCTCGCGCTGCTTCGTCAGTGGCACCCTTAATGTTGACGGTGACGCCCATACTCGGTGCGATAAACTCCAGCGCAATCTGTGCGTCGTCCTCGTCTGCCTGGACTCCATAGGGCAGGCGCACGGCGCAGAAACGGTATGGCTGATCGGCAGCTTGGTCCTTGGCGGCCTGTTCATTGAGGCGATCACATGCTAACTGGCATAGCTTGCCTGCGAGCGTGGAGTCCTGGCCGCCGGAGATGCCCAGCACTAGGGTTCGGGTGCGTGTGGCCTGCAGATAGTTGGCGATGAACTGCACACGACGTTCCACTTCAGCGGCCGGGTCGATAGTGGAGCGAACCCCCAGTTCTTCGATAATGCGCGCGTGCAGAGGGCGCGCATTCGCGGTGTGGGAGGGGCTGGGGATGCCGGTGGACTTTTCAGGTGAAGGGCTCATGCCTTCCGATGCTAGACCGTCCGTCAGCTTATGCACTTATTTGGTTTTGAGTGAGTCGGTGGGTAGACTCATCGTTTGTGTTTGTGCCGGGCGGCATAAGCGGGTTTTTAGCCTGCGTTGCCTGGCGATGTAAAGAAAGTCGATGAGGAAAGGAGCGCCCGATGAAGGTCCGCAAGTCCCTTCGGTCGCTGAAGAACAAGCCGGGCGCTCAGGTCGTTCGTCGCCGCGGTAAGGTCTACGTGATCAACAAGAAGGAACCTCGCTTCAAGGCTCGCCAGGGCTAAAGCCAGAGGGTTCCACCTTCCCCCCCGTCTTTTCGTTTCAGTGCTCGCGCACTGTTGCGTGAGGCGGGGGATTTTTATTGCTTGGGGGTGGCAAAGATATGGCTTGAGGGGCTTTTGCCAGCTCATAGATGGGTTCTCTGTTTGGCGTAATCCATGCTTTGAAATTACATGCATGTTTTTCATGTGGCTAGATGTAGTGGTGGGAAAATCTACCACCTGCGAATACTCAACTTGTAACTACTAGATGTAGTGTTCAGTGATTAATTGCGACCCAAAATGTTGTGTTTTTGCGGTTGTCTTACACGCTTGTGATGTGTAGTCTTAAGCAAGTCAACGAGGGGCGCGGTACATAAGCCCCGCCAGACGTACACTGACGAAAACCTACACCGATAGCGCCCACAGAAATCATTGTCGCCGGGCCGAACAATCCGAAGTATTTTTGAAGTATTCAGGAGAATGACAGCCACCATGATCACCGTCTACACCAAGCCCGCCTGTGTTCAGTGCAACGCCACCAAGAAGGCTCTCGACAAGGCCGGTCTTGATTACGAACTCGTGGACATCAGCCTCGACGATGAAGCTCGCGACTACGTCATGGCGCTGGGCCACCTGCAGGCACCTGTGGTTGTTGCCGGCGAAGATCACTGGTCCGGCTTCCGCCCCGATCGCATTCGCACCCTGACCGCAGAGGCCGCCTAATCTGCGTGCCAATTGCCTTCACCATCCCCGGTGGAGGCTCTTTTTAGCGCACCACTGACTATGCGCATTGCTGTTTAGGATGAGGCTCAATGCTGATCACGTATTTTTCCTCCACGACAGAGAACACTCACCGCTTTGTACGGAAGCTCGGTCTACCTTCTAGTCGCATTCCACTTAAGCGTAGCGACGCCCCCCTGCTGGTCGACCAACCACATGTCCTGATAGTGCCAACGTATGGCGGGGGAGCAGGGATGACAGGAGAGTTTTCGCGCCCAGTGCCGAAACAGGTGATCAAGTTCCTCAATGTGGAGCAAAACCGTAAGTGGCTGCGTGGCGTGATCGCCTCCGGCAACATCAACTTCGGAGCTGACTTCGGAAAGGCCGGGGAGGTGATCTCCGCCAAGTGCCAAGTTCCCTATCTATATCGCTTTGAACTGATGGGAACCGAGGAGGACGTCCAAAGGGTGCGTGCAGGCTTAGCGGAGTTCGAGACTTCTTTGCGAAACGAAGGACGCTGGGAGTTAGCAAGCTGACACAGCGGGTTGAAAACCCAGCGGAGTAAGAGCTCCGCATCCGCCCCGCGCATGTCCGGGGCACTGATTAGAATCGAAACGAATATATAGGCGCGAATAGACTTTCTTAGCGCGAGTTTTTGAGGAGAACACAAAACACATGACTGGCACCGAGATTGGAAAGACCGTCCAGGAGCCCGTTGACCAGCGGGAGCAGCTGGATTATCACGCTCTGAACGCAATGTTGAACCTGTACAACGACGCGGGAGAGATCCAGTTCGACAAGGATCGTGAGGCTGCTAACCAGTACTTCCTGCAGCACGTGAATCAGAACACTGTGTACTTCCACGACTTGGAGGAGAAGATCAAGTACCTCGTGGACAACGAGTACTACGATCCTGCGGTGTTGAATCAGTACGAGTTCAGTTTCGTAAAGTCCCTGTTTAAACAGGCTTATGCCAAGAAGTTCCGCTTCCAGTCCTTCCTGGGCGCGTACAAGTACTACACCTCCTATACGCTGAAGACCTTCGACGGACGCCGCTACTTGGAACGTTTCGAAGACCGCGTATGCATGGTCGCATTGGGGCTAGCAGCAGGGGATACCGAGTTGGCGTCGAACCTCGTCGACGAGATCATGGACGGACGCTTCCAGCCTGCAACGCCCACCTTCCTCAACATTGGCAAGAAGCAGCGCGGAGAGCCGGTGTCCTGCTTCCTCCTGCGCATTGAGGACAACATGGAGTCGATTGGCCGATCCATTAACTCCGCGCTGCAACTATCCAAGCGCGGCGGTGGCGTAGCACTGTTGCTGTCGAATGTGCGCGAGGCCGGTGCGCCGATTAAGCACATCGAGAACCAATCCTCCGGCGTGATCCCCGTGATGAAGCTGCTGGAAGATGCCTTTAGCTACGCCAACCAGCTGGGTGCCCGTCAGGGTGCCGGCGCGGTATATCTCCACGCACACCACCCGGATATCCTGCGCTTCCTGGACACCAAGCGCGAGAATGCGGATGAAAAGATCCGTATTAAGACGCTCTCTCTGGGAGTGGTCATCCCGGATATCACCTTTGAGCTGGCCAAGCGCAATGACGACATGTATCTGTTCAGCCCGTACGACGTTGAACGCGTCTACGGCAAGCCATTTGCCGATGTCTCCATCACCGAGCACTACGAGGAGATGGTGGAGGATCCGCGCATCCGTAAGTCCAAGATCAATGCGCGCGCGTTCTTCCAAACGCTGGCGGAGATCCAGTTCGAGTCGGGCTACCCGTACATCATGTTTGAGGACACGGTGAACAAGGCCAACCCGATCGAAGGTCGTATCACGCACTCCAACCTGTGCTCCGAAATTCTGCAGGTTTCGACCCCATCGGAGTTCAACGCTGATCTGACGTACAAGACCATCGGCGATGACATCTCCTGCAACCTGGGCTCCATGAACATCGCGAAGGCCATGGACTCTGCGGACTTCTCTAAGACCATCGAGACTGCGATTCGCGGCCTGACCGCAGTGGCAGATCAAACCTCCATTGACTCGGTTCCTTCGGTTCGCCAGGGTAACGACAACTCCCACGCCATTGGCCTGGGACAGATGAACCTGCATGGCTTCCTGGGGCGCGAGCACATCCACTACGGTTCAGAAGAAGCTCTGGACTTCACCAATGCGTACTTCGCAGCAGTGATGTACGAAGCTCTGAAGGCATCCAACAAGATCGCCCAGGAGCGTGGCGAGAAGTTCCACAACTTCGAAAACTCCGATTATGCCAGCGGCGAGTTCTTCGACCGCTACGATCCGGCGGAGTTTGCACCGAAGACGGAGCGTATCCGCCAAATCATCGGCAACTCCAGCATCCAGGTGCCAACCGCGCAGGACTGGCAACAGCTGAAGGACGATGTGCAGGCTCACGGTCTATACAACCGCAACCTGCAGGCTATTCCGCCGACGGGTTCCATCTCCTACATCAACAACTCCACGTCCTCGATTCACCCGATCGCCTCCAAGATCGAAATTCGTAAGGAGGGCAAGATCGGTCGTGTGTACTACCCGGCTCCGTACATGACGAACGACAACCTGGAGTACTACGAGGACGCGTACGAGATCGGCTACGAAAAGATCATCGACACTTACGCAGTCGCGACGAAGTACGTGGATCAGGGCCTATCGCTGACCCTGTTCTTCAAGGACACCGCCACCACGCGCGACATCAACCGTGCGCAGATCTATGCGTGGCGCAAGGGGATCAAGACGATCTACTACATCCGCCTCCGCCAGACGGCCTTGACCGGCACCGAGGTTGAGGGCTGCGTGAGCTGCATGCTCTAAGTGGGGAGGGGAGCGGCCTGCTCTAGGTGGAGGGCGGCCTCCACCGAGCATGAAAAAGCCGACTGGGAGGAATCCCAGTCGGCTTTTGTTATTGGCCGTTGAGTGGCCTTGTTAATGGTTGCTAGCGGTTGCCCAGCTCTGCGTCGATGCGCAGCAGGCCGGAACCATCGTTGCCCACCAGCTTGATGCGGTCGATGATGTTGCTTACTGTAGCTTCCTCCTCGATCTGCTCCTCCAGGAAGAAGTTCAGCAGGTTGCGGGAGTCAATGTCGCCAACCTCGTCGGCGGTCTTCACCAGATTGCGGATCAGTGCGGAGACCTTACGCTCGTGCTCGAGGGAAGCCTCGAAGGCATCCAGCGGGGTGGAGATCTTCAGGGAAGGCATCTCAACAGTCTCGATGTCCACGCGCGCGTCGCGGTCCAGCAGGTGCTGTGCGAACTTCTGAGCGTGCTCGCGCTCCTCATCGGCCTGTGCCTGCATCCAGCTGCTCATGCCGTCGAAGGAGAGGCGGTCCAGCTCATAAGCCAGCTGGGTGTAAACCAGCGCAGCCTGGTGCTCGGCGGTGACCTGTTCGTTCAATTGCTTCTGAAACTTCTCGTTGATTTCCATGCAGCTCACCGTACTCAGGGTTTATCCAATCGGCTAGCAAACGCAGGCTACCCTTATATTATCAATGCAGGTCAGAGCCTATTGTATAGTCGGTGAGGCTGTCTTTACTTAGGTTGCCCTGTAAACCAATCCTGACGTGCTCTTTAGGTAGTGACGCCCCCAGCTCCGGGCTGAAATCGGCTCCAGCGCGCGCTGAGGGCGTCATTAAGAAAGACCCCCCAAAATGGGGGTGGCGGCCGAGGGGTAGGCGCGTCGCGGAAACGGGGTAACATGGGGCGAAGTGCACAAGCTGAGGGACAGCAAGAAAATCAGCACGTTCTGTGAGAAGGAGACACGTAAGCGATGAGTGCGCACGCACCCCACACTCCCGTACACCGCGTCGACGGCGATCCGGTATCTGCCATCAACTGGAACAGCATCCCAGATGACAAGGACCTGGAAGTGTGGGATCGCCTCACTGCCAACTTCTGGCTACCCGAAAAGGTGCCACTGTCCAACGACGTCCCCAGCTGGTCCACACTAAATGACATGGAGAAGCAGGCCACCATGCGTGTGTTCACCGGCCTGACCATGCTGGATACGATTCAGGGCACAGTTGGTGCAGTAAAGCTGATCGAGGATGCTGCCACTCCACACGAGGAAGCCGTCTTTACGAATATCTCCTTTATGGAGAGCGTTCACGCGAAGTCTTATTCCTCTATCTTTATGACGCTGGCCTCTACGCCTGAGATTAACGACGCCTTCCGTTGGTCCGAAGAGAATGAGAAGCTGCAAAACAAGGCAAAGATCATTCTCGACTTCTATGAGGGCGACGATCCGATGAAGAAGAAGATTGCCTCTGTGCTGCTGGAGAGCTTCCTCTTCTACTCCGGTTTCTACCTGCCGATGTACTGGTCTTCGCATGCGAAGCTGACCAACACCGCAGACATTATCCGCCTGATCATCCGCGATGAGTCTGTGCACGGTTACTACATTGGCTACAAGTACCAGCGCGCACTGGAGAAGGAGACCCCGGAGCGCCAGGAGGAGTTGAAGGAGCACACCTTCGACCTACTGCTGGAGTTGTACGACAACGAGGCACAGTACACCGAGGATCTTTATGACGATCTCGGCTGGACAGAGGACGTCAAGCGCTTCTTGCGCTACAACGCAAACAAGGCGCTGAACAACCTGGGCTACGAAGGGCTGTTCCCGGCGGACGAGACTCGTGTGTCTCCGGCGATCCTCTCGGCTCTGAACCCGGGTGGCGACGAGAACCACGACTTCTTCTCCGGTTCTGGTTCCTCTTATGTAATAGGTAAGGCCGAGAATACGGTCGACGACGATTGGGACTTCTAAACAGCGACTTCTAAACAGCGAGGCAGCACCCCCGAAAACGTGGGTTCTGCTGCTTTGGCCTCGTCCCGGGCTATTGAAAATCGCAGTAACGGGATACTATGTAAACATTCTGTGTCCGTTCTGGTCGGTTATTGACGAAATCGACCACGCGGGAACGGTGCAGACGAAACATTCTTTTGGGTGGCTTGCCTGAAGGATCCTGTGAGTTAGCTAGAGCTTGCAGGTGAATAAAGGCAGGTCACGCGTAGTCAGGAGGAAGAATATGACCGCAGTAGCGCCAAGGGAAAGCCATGAGGTTTCCCCGGCTCGGCCTGCGCCTTTCGGTGAGGTGCCACGTGGCAACCTCGCATGGAAGATGCTGACCACGACCGACCACAAGCTCCTGGGCATCATGTACCTAATCATGTCCTTCACCTTCTTCATGATTGGTGGCTTGATGGCCCTGTTGATCCGTATTGAGCTCTTCGAGCCGGGTCAGCAATTCCTGTCCAACGAGCAGTTCAACCAGCTGTTCACGATGCACGGCACGATCATGCTGCTGCTGTACGGCTCTCCGATGGTGTTCGGTTTCGCGAACTACATCATGCCGCTACAGATCGGCGCCCCTGACGTGGCTTTCCCCCGTCTGAACGCCTTCGGCTTCTGGATGACCACCGCTGGTGGTGTCGTGATGCTGCTCGGCTTCCTGACTCCGGGTGGTGCAGCAGACTTCGGTTGGACGATGTACATGCCGCTGGCAGACGTTACGCACTCTCCGGGTGTGGGCTCTGAACTGTGGATCCTGGGTGTCGGCGTCGGTGGTATCGGTACCATCGCCTCCGCCGTGAACATGATCACCACCATCCTGTGCCTCCGCGCACCGGGTATGACCATGTTCCGCATGCCGATCTTCACCTGGAACATCTTCGTTACCTCTCTGCTGGTTCTGCTGATCTTCCCGCTCCTGACCGCAGCTGCACTTGGTGTGTTCTACGACCGCAAGCTGGGTGGCCACATCTACGACGCCGGCAACGGTGGCGCTATTCTGTGGCAGCACCTCTTCTGGTTCTTCGGTCACCCTGAGGTGTACGTCCTGGCACTGCCGTTCTTCGGTATCGTGTCTGAGGTTTTCCCGGTGTTCTCCCGCAAGCCGATGTTCGGCTACGTTGGCCTGGTGTTCGCAACCCTGTCGATTGCTGCACTGTCCATGGCTGTGTGGGCACACCACATGTTCGTGACCGGCGCCGTGCTGCTGCCGTTCTTCTCCTTCATGACGTTCCTGATCGGTGTGCCGACCGGTATGAAGTTCTTCAACTGGCTGGGCACCATGTGGAAGGGTCGCCTGACCTTCGAGACCCCGATGGTCTTCGCCATTGGCTTCTTCGCCACCTTCCTGTTCGGTGGTCTGACCGGTGTTATGCTGGCCTCCCCGGCGCTGGACTTCCACGTTTCGGACTCCTACTTCGTGGTCGCTCACTTCCACTACACCTTGTTCGGTACCGTGACCTACGCTTCCTTCGCAGGCGTTTACTTCTGGTTCCCGAAGATGACCGGGCGCATGCTGGACGAGAAGCTTGGCAAGATCCACTTCTGGCTGGTCACCATCGGCTTCCACACCACGTTCTTGATTCAGCACTGGCTGGGCAACATGGGTATGCCGCGTCGTTACGCTGACTACCTGCCGACCGATGGTTTCACGACCCTGAACCAGGTCTCCACCGTGGGTGCCTGCATCCTGGCGATCTCGATGATCCCGTTCCTGTGGAACGTGTTCAAGTCCTACCGCTACGGCGAGGTCGTTACCGTGGACGATCCGTGGGGCTACGGCAACTCCCTGGAGTGGGCAACCTCCTGCCCGCCGCCGCGCCACAACTTCACCTCCATGCCTCGTATCCGCTCCGAGCGTCCGGCGTTCGAGTTGCACCACCCGCACATGGTTAAGCGTATGCGCGACGAGGCTCACGTCGGTCGCCACTTCTAAGTGCACCGTCTGGTGACGCCACCTCACCTCTGCAACTGCCCAGCGCAGTCGCTAGGTGCTTGGCGGCCGAGCAGGTAGAGGCTGCAATACCGCTTCCTGCTCTGGAAGTCGCACACTGAATCCACACCCTAACTACGCAGGGTGTGGATTTTTGTATGTCCGCAGGTTTAGTGAAAGCCCTCGGAAGCTCCATGGCTCAGAGGGAGAAGCTGGAGGAAGCATGTCGTTAGATCGGGAATCTGTTAAATGAAAATCGAGAACAATAAACAAAAAGGCAGGTCAAACGCGTGCGATTGTGGCCGAGCCTAATCTTGCCCGGACAGATTCCCGATTCAGCGACATTATGGTGCTGAATCGTGGTGATTGTGGTGGGGCCTAAGACCTCCAAGACCGCGCCTTCAACATCGCTACAAAAAGAGGCCGCAACTACTGCGAGTTTGAAGGTGGGGAATGTGAAATGGGGAGCTGTTCAGGTTCAGTTATCACTTCTCGTAGGGAAGTGGGACAATATAGCCCGTGACTACCTCAAATAACGCCAGCAACTCCAACTCTCCCGCCAATCAGCAGTCGTCCACGTCGTCCCAGGCCGCCTCGAGCGCTGCACTCGCCGACGATCCGCACTTTGAGATCGCCCTGGAGGACACCCTGCAGGAAGGCTTAGCTCCCAGTGTCATCACGGTCACCGGCCCCGATCGGCCGGGCGTATCCGCGGCCTTCTTCCGCGTACTATCCTCCTACGGGGTTCAACTCCTCGACATTGAACAGTCAGTCTTCCGAGGAAAGCTATCGCTGGCGGCGCTAGTGGGCGTCGGACAAGAAGACCTAGAGCCTCTCGGCGAAGGGCTGGAGGAAACTCTCGCATCCTATGGAATGCGAGTCAGCGTAGAAGCCGACGATAATCTGTCGAGCACGCGCCCGCACTCGACGCACGTGATGGTCGTGCTGGGACGTCCGCTGACTGCGACTCATATTTCCCGCATCGGCCAAACTCTGGCTGACTACGGTGCGAACATCGACACGATTACCGGTATTGCCGACTACCCAGTCACTGGGCTGGAGCTGAGCCTTACAGTCGCCAACCCAGCACCCGGTGGCGGTGTGCCCCTGCGCAAAGCACTTGCAACGCTCACGACGGAGGTAGGAGTGGATATCGCTATCGAGCGTGCGGGGTTGTCCCGCCGCGCCAAGCGCCTCATCTGCTTCGATGTTGATTCGACCCTTATTCAGCACGAAGTCATTGAGATGCTGGCCGCCTACGCAGGCCGCGAAGCGGAGGTTGCCGCGGTCACAGAACGCGCCATGCGTGGCGAGTTAGACTTCGCTGAATCCCTCCACGAGCGCGTCAAGGCACTGGCCGGTTTGGAAGCCTCAGTGGTGGAGAAAGTAGCACGTGACATTCAGCTGACCCCCGGTGCCCGCACGACTATCCGCACCTTGAAGCGTTTGGGGTACAAAACGGGTGTGGTTTCCGGTGGTTTTATCCAGGTCATCGAACCACTGGCACGCGAGTTGGACCTGGACTTCGCCCGCGCCAACACCCTTGAAATTATTGATGGCAAGCTCACTGGTCGGGTCATCGGCCCTGTGATCGACCGCCAGGCCAAGGCTGAGAGCCTGAAGGAATTTGCTTGGTCCAACGGAATTAAGTTGAACCAGACCGTCGCCGTAGGCGATGGTGCCAACGACATTGACATGCTGTCTACCGCGGGTCTGGGCATTGCGTTCAATGCAAAGCCAGCGCTCAAGGAGATCGCCGATACCTCGGTGAACTACCCCTTCCTCGACCAGGTGCTGTTCATCCTGGGGATTTCCCGCCACGAAATCGAGGATGCGGACCTTCGCGACGGTACTTACCGCCGCGTACCTATCGTCGAAGATTAATTGACGCCGTCGCGCTCACGGAGCTCGCGGCGAAGGATCTTACCGGTGGAGGACTTGGGGATTCCCTGCACGAATTCCACAATGCGAATCTTCTTGTAGGGAGCCACGCGCTCCGCAACGAAATCCATCACCTGCTGCTCGTTGAGTGCAGATCCTCGCTGGGCAACAACGAATGCCTTCGGCAGCTCTTCACCATCTGAAGCGCGATGTACGCCGACGACGGCGGCATCAGCGATCTCGGGGTGGCTCAACAGTACGGACTCTAGCTCTGCGGGCGGAACCTGGTAGCCCTTGTACTTGATCAGCTCCTTCAAGCGATCCACAATGTGGACGTTGCCCTCTGGATCGGAGTTAGCCAGATCGCCAGTGCGCAGCCAACCGTCGCCCGGTAGCGCGGCTGCGGTTTCCTTCGGCTTGTTCAGGTATCCGGCCATAATCTGCGGGCCGCGAACCCAGAGCTCACCGACCTCGGAGACACCCTCCGCGGGCAGCGGGATCTCTTCCAGGTTTTCCGGATCC
Source organism: Corynebacterium sp. TUM25015 (assembly GCF_056393505.1). Classification (NCBI taxonomy): domain Bacteria; kingdom Bacillati; phylum Actinomycetota; class Actinomycetes; order Mycobacteriales; family Corynebacteriaceae; genus Corynebacterium; species Corynebacterium sp. TUM25015. The sequence goes on from NZ_CM150783.1 coordinate 1,185,149, forward strand.
ACCAGCTTGCTTTCCGTGTTTGCGCAAGGCTTGCCGATGGAACCACGGTTAATGTCCTTGGATACGTTGGCATGTGCCAGCGGCGAAGTCTCAGTCATGCCATAGCCCTGCTGCACATGAATGCCCAAGCGCTTTTCCAACGCCAAGGCCAGGTCTTCATCCAATGTTGCAGCACCGCTAAAGAAGCTGCGCATTTGCGAAAGGTCATAGTTATCCACCATGGGGTGCTTGGCCAGCTGGACTGCAATAGGCGGCGCGATAAGAGTAAAGGTCACCCCGAACTTCTGGTGGTGCTCCAGGAAACTCTGCAGCTCAAAGCGCGGTACAACGACCAGCGTGGCGCGCTGCGCCAATGCCAGGTTCACCAGAGCGGTCAGACCGTAGATGTGGAAGAACGGCAGCACGGCGTAAACCTTGTCCTCCGGGCGCACAAGGTGAATGTCTTGCCCCTGCTGTACGTTCGCAACCAACTGACGGTGCATCAAACGCACTCCCTTTGGCAACCCGGTGGTACCAGAGGAGTAGGGGAGTACTGCCAGATCCTCATCCGGGTTAATCTCCACCGCGGGAGCCGTGCGGCGCTCCGCCATAATCTGTTGCATGCCCTTCGATGTATCCAGGAAGACGATGTTGTCCTCCTCGATTCCTGCATCCTTAGCCCCCTGAGCCGAGGCGTCACCAAGCGCGGCAACGGTGAGCAGCATCTTCGCGCCAGAGTCCTTCACCTGCTCCGTCACGCTTTCCGGCGTAGAAAGCAGAGATAGGGGAGAAGGAACTGCACCAATGCGCCACAGGCCGTACGCTGCGACGATAAAGTTCAAGGAGTTGGGCAGGTGTAGCGCTACTACGTCGCCCTTTTTGATGCCCTTGCTGGCCAGCCAGCCCGCCGTGGACTCAATGTAGTTCTGCAGCTGGGCAAACGTCGTTTCGGAGCCATCGGCAATGTCGATGACGGCGACCCGGTCTTCCTCCTCGGTGGAGAGGTTGCCGAAGATGTAATCGTAGAGCCCAAGCGGGCTGAGTTCGATGTCTGGGCGGTCGCTCTTAATGGGCATTGCGGCGGGCTCCTATCCGTACGCGGTTGTTCTTCCTCCCCACTCTAGTCGCCGTATGCTGTTACCGGCGTCACTTCTTTGGTTTTGGTTGTCTAACTTTTGGGGTGGTGTTAAACCAACCAGCTGGTCATCAAGGTTTTCCTGTTGAACTATGTGCAACATGGTGCATAATCTTTTAAAGCAGTTCTTTTATTGCTCGCGGGAACCTTCTGCCTGCCGCATGCATTACATAGCTGTCCTGAAGCGGTTTTCTGCTACCTGCATGACCAGCTTCAGTGCAGTCTTGTTGTTTCGCTGTTGTTGGTGGAAAGGAGGTGAACGATGAGCGACTCGATCGATAACGGAGGACACATGGTTGGCCCATCCGCTGGCGCCGAGGCAGACACCCCAATTCTGCCCTCCCTGGAGGAGCTTTTCGGCAACGACGCTCAGCTAGGCTCGGGATCCGGTTTTTCGGAACAGGAGCTCGACGACATGTTTAACCAAATGTTTGACGTGGCTGTCGACCCGAATACCGAGATGCCAGAGGGGGATCTCATCCCCGATTTGGATTCCTTCCCCGCGGAGGATGCTTCTGACGAAGTTGACCTTACGGATCTCGACGGTTCTTCTTCGACTCTGGATGACGCCACCTCGGTGGACGATCTCCCCAGTGAGGCTTCGGATAGTAACCCCGATACTGGCGATGAACTTCCAGACGATCTGACCGCTGGCACGGAAAGTCAGGAGGCCCCGGATGATCCGGCTGCCACGGACGATCTGGAGGGTCTCAACGATCTGGGCGACGGCCTGGATGGTGACCTTGATGATGCATACAGCGATCATTATGGGGACGATCACCCCGACGATCTGACCGACCTCAGCGGAATGTAAGGGGTGGCGGAATTGTCGACTAGCAACACCGTAAGGCAAGAACTCACCCGCGACGAGGAGCGCGACCTGCTGGCCAAAGCCCATGAGGGTGACCAGCAGGCTTTTGCGCGCCTGGCGCGCCAGGCTTGGGGGAGGATGTTTTCTGTTTGCTTGTCCATTACGGGCAATCGCGCTGACGCAGAAGATGCCCTGCAAAACGCTTTGACTTCAGCGTGGAAGAACATTGAGAAGTTTGATGGACGCGCGCGGTTCTCCACGTGGGCGTACCGCATTGCCTCTAATGCAGCGCTGCAGATCGTCCGCTCGCGCCGGGATGTGCCGGAGGAAGACGCAGGTGCGGATGAGGTCGCTCTGACCCCGGAGGTGGGGTCTCAGGTGACCTCTGCAATGGTTGTTCGAGAGGCGCTAGCTCAGTTGCCGGATGATTTCCGTGAAGTCATCGTGCTGCGGGAATACACCGGCATGAGCTACCAGGACATTGCTGCCCACCAGGGGATTCCGATTCAAACGGTCAAATCACGCATTAACCGTGCCCGTGCGAAGCTAAAGGCGGCATTGGTGGAGGCTGGCGTCACTAGCGCATAGGTAGGGCGGCCTCCTCGACTCACCAAGTCCCCTTTACGTTCCCCTCAAGAAAGTAATAGCCCCACAACGCTGAACACGTGCTCGGCGTTGTGGGGCTCTAGTTCGTGGAAACGGCTAGCCCTGTGGCATGAGGTTGAAGAACTTCAGCATTTCCTTGGTTTGATCCTCGGTTTGATCGAGCTGCCCATGGATCACGATGGCTGCCTTTTTCTCCGGGTACCAGGCGAGGGCATCGGGAATCGAGTATTTGCCACCGGAATAATAGATGATTTCAGGCCAGCCATTGCCTGCTTGCTGCAGAGTCTTGCCCTTTAATGTTGAGCTCTGGGCGTGGTCGTAGACCTTCTGACCATCGTCACCAGTTTGAATGTACTTAAAGCCGGTGTACATCGACTCGGAAGAGTGATCCTTGACAGAACTACTCTCGGGGAGGCAAGAATACATCTCCGTATCCATGGATTCGAACGCATCACTGAGGGAGAAGGGCTTTTTAGCCTTGGTATCGCAGCTAGTTAGGCGGTTGTAGAAGCCTGTCGGCATATAGTCTTTAACATCGGGCAGGAGGGAACTCAGTGGCTTGTAAGAGTCCGACTCGTACGGCGTACTCGTTGGGGTGTAAGGGCTAGCCTCAGTAAAGGGCGGATTTCCTCCGTCGTCACCACTTCCGTTTCCATCATTGCCACCACTGCTGAAAACGACGAATCCTACGGCCACGACCACTGCGAGGATTGCCAGGCACGCCGTGACCACCACCGGAGTGTTGGACTTCTTCGATTTCACTGCGCTAGCGGAAGTATGAGAACCGGCGAAGTTGCTAGGGCCGTAGGAATTGACCGAACTTGGAGCGAAAGCCGCGGTCTGCGGCGGACGGCTGAACGATTGCGTCGCGTTGGACGTGCCTTGGTGAGAACCGCTATTCGGACTCTGAGTCGGGTTCTGATATGGGCGGGACATGCCGGGAGAAGTTGCCGGATCAGGCTGGCCGGGGCGTGCAGCAGCTGCCGCAGCACCGGCACCGGCACCTGCATTGGCAGCGCTGGTATGTCCAGCGGAACCACTCGGGCGCATGCCTTGAACCGGAGCGCCGCCGGTAAACCCACGCAGCGTCGCAGCCAGTGCGCCTCGGCTCACCACGGTCTTCGGGTCGTCGAGCGTCATGACCGTGCCGACTTCACCCAGCCGATCCTGAACAAATGGAATACGCGACGATCCGCCGGTCATGTAAATTGGGGTCTTCGTGGAATCGACGCCCGCTTGGGTCAGAGCAGCACGGGTCAACTCGACGCAACGCATAATGGATTGCTCAATGATGCCGTTGAACTCGTCGCGGGTGATCAGCAAGTCGGTTTCCCCGTGGGGAGTAGAGACGCTGATCGTTGCGGAGGAGGTATCTGACAGGATCTCCTTGGCCTCGCGAATACTGGATTCCAGTGCATGCACCGTGGTGATCGGGGAGGAGCGCACGTAGTCAGCCAGATCCGGGTCATCGTGTTCCAGCTGATCCAGAACCCAGCGGTACATCAGGTTGTCGATTGTGCGGCCGCCGAGGCTGTTATCGCCCTTGGCCGCCACGACCTCGAAGTTGCCGTCCTGCTTCGCCTGCAGCACTGCAATGTCCAGGGTGCCGCCACCGAAGTCAAACACTGCGACGTGCGAGCCTGGCGAGACGGACTGTTGCGAGGCGTAGTGGATAGCAGCAGCGCGCGGCTCGGAAAGCACGCGCAGGTTCTGTTCCGGAATACCTGCGGCGACGGCACTTCGCTTCAGCTGATCTACGGAGTGCGCAGACCAGGCCTCCGGGTGAGTAAGGGTGACTGTCGCGGGATCCTGGTTGGCATGCTGAGCCTTGCCGGAGCGGAGTACGGCACCCAGCACGGAGCCCACAACCTTCGTCAGTGGGAGATCGCGAGCTGCGAGCTGTACCTCGTCGTGGTCGATGTAGCGCTTCGGGCTGAGGAGCAGGCGCGAGGGATCGCGACGGCCACGAGCCAGGGCGGAGTCACCATTAAGCAGTTTCGGTTCACCATCGTTGGCGGCATGGGCGCCTGTCGAGGAATCGAGAAACACCGCAGAAGGCATAATGTTGGAGCGGTGCGTCAACGCGAGGGCAGTGATGTCTCGACCCATCGGGCTTTGGTGCGCGGCAGCCGTATTCGAGGTTCCGAAGTCGATTGCCAGGTGCCATGCGTTGGTCATGAAAAGTACAGCTCCTGAATTACATGTTTTTAAGGCATAAGTAGCTTACACTGTAGCGCCTTGTCTGGCGCTTAATGTGTTGCTTGCAATGCCGATTGGAAAGAACCCAGCAGACGTTCGCGCGCCTCGTCCTCCGCCGCAGACAGCGGAGACATGGACATTTGCTGGAGTTCCGCGATTTGATTTTCAATTGCATCACGGACTTGCTCGATCGGCGTTTCGCGAGGCAATCTCACGGTTTCGGCGGGGTGGCCGGCTGTCACTGCGGCTCGAAGCAGCGGAAGAAGGCGCGAATCAGGGGTGGTTGCATACGTATTGCGGTAGCTGCGGTACAGCATGACGAAGTGCATTCCCGGCTGAGCCAGGGTCACCGACTGCACCCACCGCACGTGCTGGAGGTCTGGGTGGTTGGAGGCCAGGTCGTCCAACACATCCAGCATTCTTGCTGCGCGCTGAAGTACAGCGAAGTAGGTGATGTCGCCGGTGAGGAGGTGCACGAGCTCCGACACGCCGGAAGTTTCTACCATCCAGTTCACAAGTGCAGGCGCTCCGCCCTCGGCGGCGATGCTGCGTCCGGCAAACACACCGTATTCACCCATGACGTCCAGGAGATTGTCGCGGGTAGTTGCCGTGAAATTCGGCACGATCTGGGACGGATCTTCGGCCTCTAAAAGGTCAAGCAGCCCTTCTCGATCCAAATGCGCCAACATGCTTAACTGTCGAGCCACTTCGCCAGTGACCTTGCCCGTCAGTGCCGATTCGGCCATCAGACCCGAGAGCGGAATGGTGCGCTGCACCGTGCTCACCAGCTTCTTTTGAATACTGTCGGCGTGCTGGCGCGCGTGCTGCAGCGGATCGATAGGGCCGAAAGCACCGGAGCCGAAAGAATCCGCACGGGAAAGGATGCCCACTGTATTAAGGGGCGTCATACCCAACTGGGAAAGGAACTGCTTTTCGTCTTCGCGCGGCGCGGAGTCCGACAAAAAGACAAGGCAGTCGGCCCAACCACTTGCGCGGCGCGTATCCTGCTGCCCGTCGACGAGAACGCGTCGCGTGCGTTCTTCGTTTTCTACCGTCAGGGTGGCAGTACCAGGCGTATCGATCAGGGTGAGTTCTTCTAGCCGTCGGTTGGGCAGGAACTGGTCAATATAGTCGACTTGGTTAAGCGGTACCCCAAGGGCGTTCAACGGACCGTTGTTGAGCGGTACGCGGAGAACCTGCCCGTCGACAGTGTGAATCTCGGCGCGGGCGGGCGCGCCGCTGTGATACATGCTGACAGCCATGGTGCATTCCAGGGCACCGGTGGCGGCAATGAGATTCTCGGTAAGTGCATTAACCAGTGTGGACTTGCCGGACTTCAAACGACCAACAATGGCTACTCGCGGCGGGCGCGTAACCATGAGGCGCAGCTCATTGGCGCGGGCGGCGAGATCCGGTGAACCACCGGCTAAGGCATCCACCGCCTGCGTTAGCAGCAGGGTCAGGTCGGACACACGCTGGCTCAGGTGCGCAGAGGCCGACCGAATCTGATTCTCCTGGGTCATCTACGTCCCCTCCTTACATTCTGGCTGGTGCTGATACCGGTACGCCTTGTTGAGCAATTCGGGAGCCCGACCGCGCCTTCAGAGTTTCCAGATGCTCGTCCAGCTCGCTAATGGTCTGATTGACGATATCCAGGTTCTTTTTTAACCGGGAGATTGTCTGTTTGCGCTGGGCTTCGGACTCGCGGGCGATCTTTTGGGCGGATTCGATCTTGCCCTGCAGGTTGCGCTGCTCGTGTCGGATGGCGGAACGATGACGCAGCAAGATCTCCGTCCTGCCCGTGGTAATGGTGATGTCGATCATGCGGTTGATGGACGTGCGAGTCGTTGCGATGGTCTCGCGCAACCAAGACAGCAGATACTGCTTACCGTTGCGCATCGCGCGATAGCCCATGTTCACGCCGATCCAGGCAGCCGCGGCAACTGGTGCGAAGGGGATAACCACCGTCAGTGCACCCGCACCCACCAGACCCATGGTCAGCATTGAGGGATCCACCAACCCCGTGGTCTTCTTTTCCACATCATGGCTCAGCGACTGCGGCGGAGCCATCGCGGCGAAGATTTGCTGCTGCACCTGGTCCACCATGTCCTGGCGGCCTTGGAACAATTGGTTGGCGCGCGCCAGAACCTCGCCGACCATCGACATCACGGTTCGCTCCATGATTTGCCGCAGCTCGATCTCAATTTGGCTGGTAAATACCTGCGGTTTACTGCGCAAAACGCGCATTCCTTCGGAGTTAATGCGGTTTGTCCAACGCGTCTTCACATCCGTCAGTGCCGCGTCCATTCCAGCGGAAACCTTGTTGCGACTCAGCTGAATATCGCGCATGAAAAGCTGCTCCCACTCGCTGGTGGAATCGCGGAAAGCTTCCAGTCTGCGCTTTTCCACCTCGAGCTCCCCGACGGCGTCGCTTGTTTTGTCGTATAGCTTGATGTCGCGCTGGATGTCAGTCGTGATCGTCTGCATCGTGGACTTGGTGATCTCCAGCGCGGTCACGGTGCCGAGGTTGCCCGGCGAGTTCACATGATTGATGATCTGTTGACGCAGCTCAGCAATGCCGCACCGGCGTTCGATCTCTCTTCTTTTTTCTGGTGACGCCAATTCCGCCGCGTCCAATGCCCGCAACGAAGACACACCAATGACTGGGATGTCCAGCCCCAAGTGCTCGGCGATAAGGCGTTGGTCATCGGCGACGATGGAACGCCAGCGGCGCACATTCTTGTCCGTCTTGGTGACTGCAACGATGACGCTTCCGACCTGCTCGCGTGCACGGCGCAAGATATCCATTTCTGGTGCGGTGATCGGAGTGGACGCATCGCAAACCATAAGCAACACGCCGGCGTTGCGGGCTTCAGTGAGGGAGGCTGCCACCGCATGCTCATCGAGTCCGCCTACGCCAGGGGTATCAATGATTGTCACTTTGCCCAGACCAGAGTAGGGAACCAGCAGCTCAGCGGCACTCGGAAGAGAGGCTACTTCCTTACTGTCCTTCGGAGCTTGGTTGATGGCATCAACTGCCTCCTGGGTCACCCAATTCTTCAGTTCAGATGGGTCAATCGGATCATGTTTCGTGCCGCGTACAAGACGTGCCAGCACTGGTTGGTCGTCACCTTGGTCGGGTTCCGTGTGAATGCGAATCGGGGCGCTGGTCGTGGTAATGACGTCCACCGGAAGTAAATCACGCCTGCCAACCAGGGCATTGACGAGGGAGGATTTGCCACGCTTGACCTCGCCGATGATAACTATGGCTGAGGTGCGGTACTTCGCATTGACGAGTCTTTGTACACGATCCGCAACATCGTGCATCTTGTATTTTCTGGCGATGGTGGCCCCGCGTTCGACGCTGGCCTGAGGTGAGCGGCCCGACGCGTTCAAGGTGGGGGTCACGGTAATAATCGCCTTTCTGCTTGGTGTGCAAATGCCATTCTAGTATGCCGACAAACTATGGCTTCGGGAATCTGCAAGGTTCGGGTTGTTTGTTATTACCCCCGAAATTACGTTTCGGATTCAATTGGCGGAAATGTCCTAATAGCAGGGATAACAGTGGATTTGGGGTGAGGGGGCGTCCAGAACAAATACCCCCAAGGAACATCTGCTGGGGGTTGGCCATTCAATAACCGACAGGCAGCGAGAAAGAGCCTGAAGGATACTAAGAGCAACACTGCAAGCCACGCACCCGGCTACAGATACTGAAAGGAAACACACACAATGTCCAACGAGAACCTGAACAACGGCAACACCGGCAACAACAACGGCATGACCACCCCCGGCAACGCTGGCAGCGCGGAGCACTCCCTGGGCCGCTGGGACGTACTGGACGCTAACGGCAACATGGTTGAGGGCAACATCGTCGGTGCACAGGACACCAACGGTGACGGCGAGAAGGACACCTACCAGGTAGACATCAACGGCGACGGTCGCCCGGATGGCACGGTCTACGACAAGGACGGCGACAAGGTGACCGACCGCGCGGAGATGGACTACGACCAGGACGGTATCGTCGACACGGTCTACCAGGACATTGACGGTGACGGCGTGGTCGACCACGTGGAATCGGACACCACCAACGACGGCATGATGGACACCAAGGCAACCGACTACGACAGCGACGGTGCGACCGACAACGTGAAGTTTGACACCAACGCCGACGGAGAATACGACGTCACTGCTTACGACTACGACAGCGACGGCAAGGTTGACAGCGTTGGTTACGATACCGACGGCGACGGGATCTCCGACTACTCTGAGTATGACTCTGACGAGAATGGCATCATCGACGGCTCCTACGGTGAGGGTGCTCCGACCGCAGCACAGAAGGCCGTAGGCGACGACATCTGGAACTCCACGGGTGGCGCCGGCGCGCCGGCTGGTCAGACGCAAGCGCAGGGTGCAGCTCCGGAAGCGGCGGCAGCACCGGATGCAGCTGCTGCTCCGAAGGAAGAGGCACCGAAGGAAGAGGCGCCGAAGGAAGAGGCACCGAAGGAAGATGCCCCTAAGGAAGAAGCACCGAAGGAGGCCTCCGAGGGCGACGCACCGGCAGACGCTGCAGGTGCAGCTGGTAGCTCCAACCTGCAGTCCACCGGCGCAGGCGAAACCGCTCCGGACGGCGGGGAGTACGTAGACCTGGATGGCGACGGCCTCTCTGACGGCATTACCTACGACAGCGACAACGACGGCAAGATCGACACTGTTGAGCTGGACACCGACGGCGACGACCAGGGTGACACTGTCTACCTAGACACCAATGCCGACGGTCGGGTCGACCAGGCGCACGAGGACATCGACAACGACGGCTTGACCGACGAGGCTCTGCTGGACAACGACTTCGACGGCATCGGCGACTCCAAGGTTCACGACTACGACAACGATGGCGTATACGAGTCCTCCGAGGACGTATACACCGAGGACGTTGCCCCGACCATCGATGACCTGCTCGGCGGCGGCGCAGACCAGCCGGCACCAGCTGGCGACGACAGCGCAGACCTGGCCTAAGACCTAGCCTGAGGAAATAGCTGGCGCCAGCCAGTTAGTCCGCAACAAGGCGGCGCAGTGCACCCCGCACTGTGTCGCCTTTTGTTGTGTACCAAAAATCTGGCATGGAACGGCGTATGTAGCTGCCGTAGCGTTTTGTCTCCAGGCGCTGATCCAGCACTGCTACCACACCGCGATCGTCGACCGAACGCAGCAGTCGGCCAGCGCCTTGAGCCATAAGTAGAGCTGCGTGGTTCGCTGCAACCTCCATAAAGCCGCTGCCACCGCGTTGGTCGGCAGCTTCTTGCCGAGCCTGCTGAAGTGGATCGTCGGGTCGGGGGAAGGGGATGCGGTCGATGAGTACAAGGGAAAGCGACTTGCCCGGTACATCCACACCCTGCCACAGCCCTAGAGTGCCGAAGAGGCACGCTGACTGGTTCTTGCGGAATTTCTCCACCAACGTGGACATCGAATCCTCACCTTGCAGCAGGATGTCGTAGGGTACCACCGTGCGCAGCTGGTCGGCCATGTCTTCGGCAGCGCGCCTGGAGCTGAAAAGCCCCAGGGTGCGTCCGCCCGCAGCATTGATGAGCTGGGCGGCTTCGTCTACGGAGGCATCGCTGGCGCCGTCGCGCCCCGGTGGTGGCAGATGCCGGGCGACGTAGAGAATGCCGTGGGTGCGGGCATCAAAGGGCGTGCCGGCATCTAGCGTGGCGGTGTTTTTGGGCAGCCCCCAGCGGGCCAGCATGGAGGTGAACTTTCCTCCCAGAGCCAGCGTGGCCGAAGTGAGGATCACCGTGTTGCGGCCAAAAAGTCGCTGCCGCAGTAGGTCGGCTACGCTCAGCGGGGCGACACGCACCACATGCTTGGGACCATGCGTGCCGGCGTCAGCGGTGTACCAGACCACGTCCTCGCCGAGGAGATCCTCAGCGGTCGCGCTGTCCTCGCCCTGAGAATCAGCGGCACCCTCGCCGACGCGAGAGGCATTGAGGATCCGCACGCACGTATCGTTGAGTTCCTCGGTCGCCACAATCACCGCCAGCCGTTCGGAGGCTTTTTGCGAATCATTCGCGAACTCGGATGCGGGAATGCCGCTGACCTGTCGGTTCGTTTTCCATGCCGCATCTCGCAGGGCTGCGAGCGGCACCTGTAGGTTCTCCGGCACCCCCGTCCAGCGCCCCTCGATGCCAGTGCCGAAACGGTCGTTGCTTTTGGACGCCGCCGTCTCCGTCTTTAGCGCCTCAGTCCACCTGTCACCTGCTTCGGCCAGGGCATCCCCTGCGGCATCGGCACCGGACACTGTCAACTTCGCAGCGCGCTTCGCCAGCACGGCGATGGAGGTGGGGGAGAGTTCCGCTGTGGCGACGGAGGTAATACGGTCTTCTAGTTCGTGGGCTTCGTCCACGATGACGGTGTCGTGCTCAGGCAACACGGGAGCGTCCACAAGAGCGTCAATCGCCAGCAAGGCGTGGTTGGTGACGACGATGTCGGCGTCTGCGGCGTGATTCCGGGCGCGCTCAGCAAAGCACTGTTCTCCAAAGGGACAGCGAGTAGCACCGAGGCATTCGCGGGAGGAGACACTGACCTGGCGCCAGGCACGGTCGCTCACGCCTTGGGGAAGGTTATCGCGGTCGCCATCTTCAGTTTCTCCTGCCCATTCGTGCAGGCGGGCGACTTGCGCACCGGTGGCGGAGAGCTGCGAGCGATCCAGCAGGGATTCTTCGGCTTCCTCCACGCCGCTATCGGTCTGTGCATTGGAAACCTTGTTGAGGCACAAGTAGTTGCCACGCCCTTTTTGAATAGCGAACTCCAAGGGGCGGGGAAGCTCCGGTTCGAGAGCCTTAGCCAGGCGTGGCAGGTCACGTTCCACGAGCTGGCGCTGCAGAGCGATCGTCGCGGTGGAGACGATAACGGGGTACGCGGAATCTATGGCCGCGGCGATGCTGGGGATCAGATAGGCCAGGGACTTACCGGTACCGGTGCCGGCCTGCACCGCAAGGTGGTGTTGCTTGTCTATCGCATCGGCTACGGCGGTGGCCATTTTCTGCTGTCCGGGGCGCGGAGCCCCGCCGAGGTCGGCGACGGCGAGGCTCAGCAGGTCGAGGACGTTGGAGGTCATAAATTTCTAGTTCTAAGGTGGCTCTTTTGGGCTTTCCTTGACCTTATTAGGCCTTGATGTGGCGTACCTGCAGGGCGGGCTCGTCACGGGTGAGAGCAAGGCCTTCCCACGGCAGAGACACGAGCTGCTGGGCGCAGTGGGCGCGGGACTCTTCCAAGGTGTGCAGCCCTTCCACCAGCTCGCCATCGCGAACCATCGGGATGGTTAATTGGGTGCTGTTAAGTCCATCGGCTTGGGGCAGATCGCTACCCATGGGGAAGGTGACTTCCTCCACAGCGGTGCCGGACGGGCGGCTAAAACGTGCAGCGTCCTTCGCCCCGCCCAGGCTGGCCTTGCCGCGAGAGCGCTTGGCGACGGGCACTCCGTCGACCTCCACAAGCTTGTAGACCAATCCAGCGGTCGGTGCACCGGATCCCGTAACCACCGAGGTGCCGACGCCAAAGGAATCCACAGGCTCGCTGCGCAGCGCGGCGATGGAGAACTCATCCATGTCGGAGGACACAACGATCTTGGTGTTAGTTGCTCCAAGCGAATCTAGCTGGCGGCGCACGCGCCGGGTAAGCACACCGAGATCACCGGAATCGATGCGCACGGCGCCGAGCTCGGTGCCGGCTGCGGCGATGGCGTTGTCCACGCCTTGGGTGATGTCATAGGTATCTATCAGCAGGGTGGTGTCGGTGCCGAGTGCAGCGACCTGCGCTTTAAAGGCGGAAAGTTCGTCTGGCGTTCCGTCAGGGCGAGTGTGCAGCAGGGTCCACGCGTGCGCCGCAGTGCCGGAGGCAGGGATGCCATAACGCTGCGCAGCCTCCATGTTTGAGGTCGCCACAAAGCCAGCCAGGTAAGCAGCACGCGCGGAGGTGACCGCTGCGTATTCGTGGGTACGACGGGCGCCCATGTCGATAATCGGACGCTCGCCCGCGGCGGTGACCATGCGGGCAGCGGCACTTGCGACAGCGGAGTCCATATTCAGGATGGATAGGATTACCGTTTCCAGGATCACGCATTCGCCGAACGTTCCGCGCACCGTCAGTACAGGGGAGTGTGGGAAGTACAGTTCGCCTTCCCGGTAGCCATCAATGTGGCCGGAAAACCGGAAATTACGCAGATACTCCAGGGTTTCGTCCCGTAGGAAGTCAATTCGATCCAACTGTTGGTCGGTGAACACGAAGTCGCGTACCGCGCTGAGAACGCGAGCGGTACCTGCGATCACTCCATAGCGACGCTCGTTGGGTAGGCGTCGGGTGAAGACCTCGAAGGTACAGCTGCGGTTCACCGTGCCATCGAGGATGGCCGCCTCGAGCATGGTCAATTCGTACTTGTCCGTCAGTAGCGCGGAGGAGCGGGTGCGGGACCCCGTGGTTTCTGTGGTGTTATCGTTCACCCGCTCCATGCTAGTCCACGCTTGTCCACGGACCCGGCAGCGAAGACAGCCAATGTGGGTACTCTGGGAACTATGACTTCTCCAGCTGCTCCCGCCGCTACGCCCGTAGCGGACAAATTGCCTGAGACACTAACGGAGCCCAACCTGCCGTGGATGTGTATTTGTTGGGACGATCCGGTGAACCTGATGAGCTATGTGACCTATGTCTTCCAAACGGTGCTGGGCTATTCGCGCAAGCGTGCCACCGAGCTGATGATGCAGGTGCACACCGAGGGGAAAGCCGTGGTGAGCTCCGGTGAACGGGACAAGGTTGAGGGGGACGTAAAGAAACTGCAGACCGCCGGGCTGTGGGCGACGATGCAGCGGGCGGACGGGTAGGCGTCAATAAGGAAGGAAGGAGCGAACATGCAGCCGTGGACGAAAAAGAATAGCTTGCTGCGCGGGACTCGTTTTCATACGCAGCTAGAGCCACTCGAACGCGAGATGCTAGGTGATTCGGCAGTGGCGGTTTCCGACAAGCTGATGGAGCGCGCTCGGACGGCGCCGAAGGACGAGCTGGCAGAGTTAACGGGCATGGCCAGCGGACATGCTGATGCGCCACGAGATCCGGGGTTGGCGCGGTTGCTGCCGAGCTTCTTCCGTGAGGGGGATGAAGAGGTCGAAGGGGATGCAGCCCTGACCCGCCAGCTGAACGAGACGGAAATCATCAAGTCGAAGCTGACGAACCTGCGCTTTGTGGTGGACTACCTGGGACCCAATGGTTCCGTAAATGTCTCGTTGACGCAGGATGAGGTTCAACCGTGGCTGAGTGCGATTAACGATATTCGCCTGTACCACTCGGCGCAGTTTGAGGAGTTCAAGAAGGACCTGATAGGCGAGGGCGAAAACTCCGACCAGGCAATGGCTGCGCAGAACTACCTGGATTGGCTGGGGTACCACCAAGACAATCTGCTTTCGGCGATGATGGGCGAACAATGAGTGTGGAACTCTTTGGCTGCACGCCCGGGCCCACAAATTCCTTAGCTGATGTAGCAGGCATTGGAGTGGGGCACGCCGTGTGCGAGGACGGTGCCGGCGATTCGGGCGTCACCATGATTGTTGCGCCGAAGTCCGCCACCGCCAGCGTTGATGTGCGGGGCGGTGGGCCGGGCACGCGGGAGACAGATCTTTTGGAGCCCCACAATACGGTGCAGGCCGTGCACGCTATTGGTCTTTGTGGTGGCTCTGCCTTTGGGCTTGACGCCCTCACGGGGGCGATGGCCGAATTGGAGCGCAGAGGAATTGGCTTCCCTGTGCTGGGGTCCGAGCACCCGGGCAAATTGGTGCCGATTGTGCCGGGCGCGGTGATTTTTGATCTGCTTCTGGGGCGCTGGGATTCTCGGCCGGATGCGGCTACGGGGGTTGTAGCGACGGCGGCGGCACTTGATGTTGTGGAGGCAGTGGACACACGCGACATAGCGGAAAATGGCAATGTCGGGGCGGGGTTGGGCGCATCCGCAGGTGCGCTTAAAGGCGGTTTTGGGCAGGCCAGTGCGGTATTCCCTGCAGATACTCCTTTAGCCGGGGTGACTGTGGCAGTTGGCATTGTGGTGAACCCACAGGGGGCAGTTTTTGATCCGGTCTCCGGTATCCCGTGGGGTGTTTCTGCAGAGTTGGATGGAGAATTCGCGCGCTACGGACTCGTGGACGGCCTCGTTGATGGTGGGGCGGTGGGCGCTGAGGGCGTCGAAAGACTAAAGAACCGGAACATGCTCGGCACGAAGCTAACGGAAGAGATGCTGGCGCCGAGGCTCAATACGACAATCGGGGTGGTGGCGACGGACGCGCCAGTATCGAAGGCACAGGCGAAGAGATTGGCGCTGGCAGGGCATGATGGGATTGCGCGGGCGATTCGACCTGCCCATATGCCGATGGATGGCGATACGCTGTTTGCGATGGCGACTGGGGAGAGGACGGCCGTAGACGATATCGCTATGAGTATGTTGTCGGCCACAGTGGCGAACACTGTGGAACGGGCGATTGTGCATGCGGTGCTGGCGGCAGAGACAGCCTTCGGGGTGCAGAGCTGGCGTGATGTGGTTCGAGGTGGATAAGGAACGTGGCTGAGTTCATGGTAGGAGCTTCGGAACGCGGAGCAGAACCGGCGAACAATGCGCCGATCGGTGTGTTTGATTCGGGAGTCGGTGGCTTGACGGTCGCACGGGCGATCGTGGATCTTTTGCCACATGAGAACCTGGTGTACATCGGTGACACGGCGAACTCGCCCTACGGTGACAAGCCGCTGGCGCAGGTGAGAGAATTATCGATCAGGATTGCGGATAGATTGGCGGAGCGAGGCTGCAAGATGATTGTGGTGGCGTGTAATTCTGCTTCGTCGGCGTTTATTAGAGACGCGCGGGAGAGATATTCCATTCCCGTCATTGAAGTGATTTTGCCCGCGGTGCGGCGCGCAGCAGCGGCGACTCGCAATGGAAAGATTGGTGTTATTGGCACCCAGGCGACCGTGAGCAGTCGGTCTTACCAGGATCTCTTTGCCGCGATTCCGGGTGTGGAGGCGTATGCGCAGGCCTGCCCACAATTTGTGCCTTTCGTGGAGCGAGGAATGACCAGCGGGCGGCAACTGATGGGGCTGGCGGAAAACTACCTAGCGCCGCTCAAGGCGGTGGAGGTGGATACATTGGTGCTGGGATGCACGCACTATCCGCTGCTTGCTGGGGTGGTGCAGCTGGTGATGGGGGATGACGTCACCCTGATTAATAGTGCGGAAGAGACGGCTAAGACGGTATATAGGACGCTAGCGGAGCAGAACCTGCTTGCAGACGAAGACCCGGGCCGTTCGGTGGATCTTTCCTTTGAGTCGACGGGTGATCCGCAGAGGTTCGCGAAGTTGGCTGGCCGGTTCTTGGGGCCGGCGATCAGTTCTGTGTCGCAGATTCCGGAGATGGTGCGTTAGCGCTCTATTTCAGAACTAAGATTTTCCTATCTTGTTGATGCGTTTCCCTGAATGCGCTCATCTTTGTTCGCTACCCTATCTAGGGAGAACCTGTGGGGGGTTGGGGGTTTTCTTGGCTATCTATTAGTTGTTGCGGGTTGGAAAGTCTCATACACTATCTGCAAGTTCTTAGGCTGTTTTGTGCTTTTTGAAAGTGAATTTAAACGAAGTTCAGCTTTGTGGGCCAGCTACCCTGCCGTGGGTTGTGGCTCGAGAGCTGGTGCATCTTTATCTTCAAGGAAGGATCGGAGAATGAACTCCTCTCGAACCAGAACTTCGCGGCGGCATACCCGCACGGGCGTTGCCGCACTTTCCGCTATTACGCTCGCACTGGGTTCGCTCAGTATTTTCCCCCACGGCACCCTCGCCCCCGAGGCCACCGCTGCCACGCTGAGCGGCGGCATCCGCGACAAGTCCGGTGCGGTGGAGAAGGACGCCCAGAAGGCCTCCGACCTGCCGGCCGGATCGTGCGTTGTCAATGAAAGCACTCCGAACGGCAGTCAAGCCGGTTTCAGCTGGAACACCCTAGAACCAGGTGCAACTAGCCCCGACAAGACCCTGTGGGGCTTGAGCCTTGCCTTCGACAACTCGAAGGATCGCACGTTCGCCGATTGGTCATTTAGCAATGCGGGTCTTCTTGGCGGCGTCTTGAATGCCGGCGAGGTGCCCTCCATGAATGTCGGTCAGACCTTCCTTGGCGAGAACGTTACCCACAAGGCTGACGAGAACATCAATATCGAAGCTGCCCGCACCCAACGAAATTTGAATCTCGTTGCGGATCTCACCGATGCGGAAGTCAAGCAGTTCGCAGAAGCTGGCGCCCCTAACACTGTGCGCTACGCCTGGCAGAGTCACTACACGAAAAACAACCCTAACGGCCTGAAAGCCACGCAAGGTCCCAACACCGCGTTCAGTGCTGTTGTCAACCCGTGGCCGAGCGAGAACATCGAATGTAACCCGATCACGGTGTCGTGGGAGTCTTTCGAGAAGCACGTGATCGTCCCTGGCGAAGAAACCAAGGTCGGTAAGATCAACGTTCCTGCTGTGAAGGGCAAAGGTACGGACGACTCGATGTCCCGCATGGTCGTGGAAGCCTACGACGGCAACGGCAAGTTCATCGGCACCACCGACCCTTCCGTCTCCGGCGGTACGCAGAACCTGCGTATCGACGAAACGACCGGCGAGGTCTTCTTCACCTGGCCTGAGTACCGCGGTACCGACCTGGCAACCGACAAGAACGTGAACTTCTCCGTACTGGCGAAGCCACGTACCGTGGACCAGCTCCAGGCTGCTGTTGAGAATAACAACAGTGGCGAAGGCAAGGCCTTCGCCAGCTCCAACGCACTGCAGCGCTACAACAAGGCGAACGTCATCGACTCGAAGGCGTTCTCCCTGGATGACACGGAGTACCACTCCCCGAAGTACGACAAGACGGACGCTTCGATCATTTCGGGCGTCGATAGTGCGACTGGTCCGATTGCGACCGAGCCGCAGAAGGTCACCTTCACCCAGACCCCTGACCTGATCAAGGAACTAGCGAAGAAGAAGGGCGACGGTGGCTTCGAAGCCAAGGTCACCCTCGACGAGAAGTACGTCTACGAGGGCTGGACTGTCGATATGGACGAGGACTACAACGTCACCGTCACCGCCCCCGAAAATCCAAAGCCGGGCACCTTCGCGCGCCCTGTCATCACGGTGGAGTATTCCAACGGCTCCACAGACAGGCTCGAGCTGTTCGTGGTTGTCGACCCGAACAACACCCAGGTCACCGACCTCGTGCGCCCGGGTTTGACGAAGGGCACGATTGGCGACGATTTGACCGCCCAGGTGGGCACCAAGTCCATCATGAAGGGGCATAAGCCGGTCCACCCGGCCAAGTTCGAGATCGACGAGTCCACTGTGCCTGAGGGCTGGACCGTCACCGTCGACGAGACCGGCAAGGTCACCGCGAAGGCTGACGATACCGTCGCACCGGGCAGCATCATCACCCCGAAGGTGAAGGCGACCTACCCGGATGGCACCACCGATGAGATTGAGACCCAGTTCCAGGCGATCGTTGATATCAAGATCCCCGATTACGACACGGTCACTGGTAAGCCGACCGCCAAGGTCACTCTCCGGCCGAGGCTCCCGGAACGTGGCCTGAGTGGTAACACGACCGACGAGGCGCCAAAGCGCTACACTTTCGAAGACGGCAAGACCGAGTACACCGTCGAGGATGAGAGCGGTAAGTGGACCGTCAAGATCGACGAGAACACTGGCGATATCACCACGACGATCCCGAAGAACGCACCCGAGGGCTACATCCTCGATATTCCGGTGCTCGCCTACTATGACAATGTTGACAAGCCGCAGGAAGTCAAGGGCACCGTCGTCGTGCTGAAGAGCGACGTCGCACCGGTGTACGACGTGCAGACCACCGGTCCGAACCAGGCCGTGGAGCACCACGTCCAGGACGCGCCTAAGGATTCGAAGTTCTCGTTCGGCAAGGATGAGAACGACCAACCGATCACCGAGCAGGAAGTTGACGGCTGGAAGTACAAGGTCGACCCGAATACCGGTGTCGTCACTTCCACTCCGCCAGCAGATGCCAAGCCGGGTGACCAGAAGACTGTTACCGTCACCGTCGAAGCCCCGGACGGGTCGACTTCGGTGGTTCCCGTCACCACTGTGGTGAAGCTGACCAATAAATGGGAAGCGGAGCCCTCCTACCCGGTACAAACGGTATACCCGGGCGAGACCGCCACGCTGCCAGTCGCTCTCAACAAGCCGGAGAACATCAACGTCGCGAAGGACAACCCGTACAAGCTGGGTGAAGTCCCTGCCGGTTGGAAGGCCACCATTGATGACAATGGTCAGGTCACCGCAACCGCACCTGCGGATGCGAAGCCTGGGGACCAGGTCAAGATTCCGGTGACCGTGACCTACGAAGACGGATCCACCGACACCGCTTACGCCGTGGTGAACGTTATCGACGTTCCGACCCGCGAAGTTCCGTTCGACGTCGAGTACAAGTACGACGACACCATCCCTGCTGGTACCTACAAGGTAGAAACTGAAGGCAAGCCCGGCGCGGAGAAGCAGAACAAGGATGGCAGCTGGAAGCGGACCGAGGAGCCGGTCAACGAGGTGGTCATCGTCGGCACCAAGCCTGCCGAGGCCGCCAAGGAAGTCACGTGGAAGGTTCCAATTCCGTACCCGACTGAGGTTCGCGAGAACCCGGATCTGAAGCCTGGTGAAACCCGGGTTGTTCAGGAAGGTGAGAACGGCGAGAAGACCTACACCGCTAAGTTCACTGCCAAGGGTGATAAGGCTGAGGTAGTTGAGGAAGAGACCACCAAGGAACCTGTCAAGCGGATCGTCGAGTACGGCCCGGGCCTGGCTCCGAGCGAGCTGGTGACCAAGACCGAGAAGCCGATTCCGTTCAAGACCAAGGTCATCTTCGACGACACCCTCGAGGCAGGCCAGCAGGTTGTTGACCAGAAGGGTGAAGTTGGTACTGAGGTTGAGACCTCGACTCAGAAGATCGTGGACGGCAAGCCTTCCGGCGACCCGGTTGTAACTTCTGAACGCACCAAGGAACCAACCGAGCAGATCATCCGCGTCGGTACCAAGACCACCGGCACCACCACTGAGACGGTCAAGTCTGAGGTTCCGTTCGGTGTGAAGATCGAGTTCGATCCGAACATGCCGGCCGGTACGTCTGAGGTTGTGACCGAGGGTGTTCCGGGGGAGAAGACGGTGACAATCACGCGCGATATCACCAACTCCAAGCCCGGCGATCCGCAGATCACTGAGGAAATCACCAAGAAGCCCGTCGACCAGGTGATCAAGGTCGGCACCAAACCGTCCGAGGCTTCCGAGAAGGTCACCTGGACTGCTCAGGTTCCGTTCGAGGTTGAGACTCGCCCGAACCCGGAGCTGAAGCCGGGTGAGATCAAGGTCGTCCAGAAGGGCGTGCCTGGTGAGAAGACCTACACGGCTGACTTCTCTGCCAAGGGCGACCAGGCAACTGTGACCCCTGAGGAGAAGCAGACCAAGGATCCGGTCAAGGAGATCATCGAGTACGGCCCTGCAGCCGAGGACACCTCTGTGGTGACCAAGGTTGAGAAGCCTGTTCCGTTCGAGACCGAGATCATCTTCGATGACTCTCTCGAAGCAGGTCAGCAGAAGGTTGATCAGAAGGGCGAAGTTGGCACCGAGGTTGTCACCTCCACCCAGAAGATCGTGGACGGCAAGCCTTCCGGCGACCCGACCGTGACCTCTGAGCGCACTAAGGAGCCGACCAAGCAGATCATCCGTGTTGGCACCAAGACTGAAGGCACTCACAAGACTGAGTATGAAAAGGGTGTGCCGTTCGAGACCGAGGTTATCTTCGATGACACGATGGAATCCGGAAAGCAGGAAACTGTTCAGGAAGGCAAGCTTGGTAAGGACAAGGTCACCACGACCCTGACCATCGAGAACTCGAAGGTTGTGGACTCCAAGACCGAAACCGAGCGTGTGACCGAGCCGGTCAAGAAGATCATCAAGGTCGGCACCAAGGGCAAGCCTGCCTCCACCGAGTTCGAGTGGACTGAGAAGACTCCTTTCGAAGTCGAGGTGCGTGTCAACCCTGACCTGAAGCCTGGTGAAACCAAGGTTGTCCAGGAGGGTAAGCAAGGCGAGGTCAAGCACACCGTCAAGGTGAACGCTGAAAACGGTGAGATCTCCAAGGAGGACACCTCCGAGAAGATCAGCGATCCGGTTAAGCACATCATCGAGGTTGGTCCGGCCAAGAACCAGACTGAGCTCACCGATAAGCACACCGAGAAGACCCCGTACGACACTCTCATCGAGTACGACCCGAATCTCGAGGTCGGCAAGGTCGTTGAGGATCAGGCTGGCGCCTTCGGCGAAAAGGAAATCACCAAGACCTGGAAGCTGGAAAACGGCAAGCCAGTCGGTGACCCAGAGACCTCCGAGAAGGTCGTGTCCGAACCGCAACCACGCAAGCTGCGCGTGGGCACCAAGTGCAAGTGCGAGGCGCCGACCAAGCCGACGGATCCGACCGAGCCGACGGACCCGACCGAGCCGACGGACCCGACGAAGCCGACGGATCCGACCGAGCCGACGGACCCGACCGAGCCGACGGACCCGACCGAGCCGACGAAGCCGACGGACCCGACCGAGCCGACGGACCCGACGGATCCGACCGAGCCGACTGAGCCGACCAAGCCGACTGACCCGACGAAGCCGACTGAGCCGACCAAGCCGACCGAGCCGACGGACCCGACCAAGCCGACGGAGCCGACTGACCCGACCAAGCCGAGTGAGCCGACCAAGCCGACTGAGCCGACGGAGCCGACTGACCCGACGAAGCCGAGTGGGCCGAGCGAGCCGAAGCCTAACCTGCCTGGCATCATCGGTTCCCTAGGAATCGGTGGGGCGATTGTGGGTAGCGGATCGCACGGGTCCACCCCGACCAAGCCGGGCACGTCCACCACTCCGTCCACCCCGACCCAGCCGAGCACCCCGACCAAGCCGGGCACGTCCACCACTCCGTCCACCCCGACCCAGCCGAGCACCCCGACCACGCCGGGCAAGTCCACCACCCCGAACAAGCCGGGTGCTAACGGGGGCACGACTACCGGCGGCTCTGTAAGCAACGGAGGAGGTGAGTCTCAGAAGCAGGTTGATAGCCCGCGGATGAGCACTCTGGCCTCCACCGGCGCTAACGTGATCGGCGTGTTCGCAGTCGGCCTGGCTCTGATCATCGGTGCCATCCCGCTGCTACGCCACCGCCGTCGCGATGGCGAGGCCTAACCGCCACAAGCCTCAGCGCTAGTGCCTAGGCCGGTCACTGCGCGGACACCTAGTCCCCGCTAGTGCCACTGTGAAAGGGCGACCACCAACACAACGGTGGTCGCCCTTTCACACATTCACCACCTCTTCGTGGCAGAATGACAAGCTATGGAACTGGTAGTGCTGGGATGCTCCGGAAGCGTCGAGGGACCCGACAGCGCCGCGTCGGGCTACATTGTCCGCCAAACGGCTGCCCACACAACTAATCACAGCACTCCTCCCGCCACAGCCGACGTCCTCCTCGACTGTGGCCCCGGCGTACTCAGCGCAATGCAACGCGCCGAAGGGATCGACCCCTCCGCCTGCCACGTCGCCTTCAGCCACATGCACGCCGACCACTGCCTAGACTTCCCCTCACTCCTTGTCTGGCGCCGATTCCACCCCACCGCGCCCGCCCCACACCGCCACCAGCTGCTCGGCCCCACCATCGCCCACCGCCACCTCTCCGCCGCCGGCGCCGACGCACCCGAGCGCCCCGACGACTTCACCGATACTTTCGATATCGCCACCTATAACGTCGGCGAAGGGCCTTTTGACGCCAACACGTATCCAGCCCACCCCATTGGGCCATTTACGATTTACGCCGCCACCGCCGTACACCCCACAGAGGCCTACCTACTGCGTGTGGAAGACAACGCAGGTAACTCCCTGGTGTACTCGGGGGACACTGCCTGGACCGACAACCTGGCCCACATCGCAGCGGGAGCAGACGTATTCCTCTGCGAAGCCACCTGGGGTGAAAACTCCGAAGGCCAGCCCACCGGTATGCACATTTCCGGCGAGGACGCAGGCCGCGCTGCCCAGGCTGCCGGAGTCGGCAAGCTGGTACTTACCCACATCCCGCCGTGGGGAGACGCAGAGGGCGCAGTCCGCGGCGCTGCCCGCCACTACGACGGAGAGATCCTGGTTGCTCGCCCAGGTATGCGCCTCACCATAGGGGAGTAGCCCGTCCGGGGCAGCTAGTAAACTAAAGCCCCATGACGAACTCCAACGCAGAGAACAACCCAAGCAACTTCACCCGCGCTGACGGTCGCGCCACCAACGAGCTGCGCCCTGTACGCATCACCCGCGGATTCACCAGCAATCCCGCAGGTAGTGTGCTGGTGGAATTTGGCAACACCCGCGTGATGTGCACCGCCAGCGTCGAGGAAGGCGTGCCACGGTTCAAGAAGGATTCCGGTGAAGGTTGGCTGACCGCCGAATACGCCATGCTGCCAGCCTCTACCCACGAGCGTATGCCCCGCGAGTCCATGAAGGGCAAAGTCAAGGGGCGTACCCAGGAAATCTCCCGCCTCGTCGGCCGCGCGCTGCGCGCCGCCGTGGATCTGAAGGAGCTGGGAGAAAACACAGTCAATATCGACTGCGATGTTCTGCAGGCCGACGGTGGTACGCGCACCGCAGCCATCACTGGCGCATATGTGGCGCTGGCTGACGCTTTGGCAGTGTTGCAAGCGAGGGGCGTCGTACCCGGGCAACCGCTTCGCGCACCTGTCGCGGCAGTGTCCGTGGGCATCATCGATGGCGTTCCATGCCTTGACCTGCCGTATGAGGAGGACTCTCGGGCGGACGTGGACATGAATGTGGCGATGACGGCTGAGGGACGGTTCGTGGAGATCCAGGGCACCGGCGAGGCTGCGGAGTTCACGCGCGAAGAGCTGAATACGTTGCTGGACTTGGCTGAAGGTGGCCTCCGGGAACTCATTGAGGCGCAGCGAGCGGCGCTGGCGCAGAAGCTCTAAGGAATCGCTCTAAAGGATTACGACAAGCGACAGGGGAGGAGTAGCCATGCGAGTACTGGTTGCCTCAAGGAATAAGAAGAAGCTGGCCGAGCTGAACCGCATGCTGGAAGCGGCAAACGTAACCGGCGTCGAACTAGTGGGGCTGGGTGATGTGCCGGAATACCCAGAGACCCCGGAGACCGGCGCGACGTTCGCGGACAACGCGCGAATCAAGACTAACGACGGCGTGCGGCACGCGGGCCTGCCAACCATCGCGGATGATTCCGGGCTGGCCGTGGATGCGCTCAATGGGATGCCAGGAGTGCTGAGCGCCCGCTGGTCCGGTGGTCATGGCGACGACAAAGCAAACAATGACCTTCTGTTGGCGCAGATGGGCGATGTGCCGGACGAGCGGCGCGGGGCGCATTTCGTATCCGCCTGCATGCTGCAACTACCCGCTGAAGTGGCGGCCGAGCGTGGCATGGAGACCGAATACGCTGTGGAAGGTCGCTGGTACGGGCGCGTGCTGCGCGCCGAGCAGGGTGAGGGTGGTTTCGGCTATGACCCGTTGTTCGCACCCGACGAGTTGCCAGTAGGCCAGGAACAAGAGCTAGCGGGCAAGTCTGCGGGCGAACTAACGGCGGAGCAGAAGGATGCGGTTTCCCACCGCGGTAAAGCCCTGCGTCAACTGGTGGAAATCCTGGCGCAACTAGCGGATTAAAGTTCCGCAAAGATGTAGCATCGCCCGTCACGGAAGCGGGGTTAAGCCACGTATGATGGGGCAAGGCACAAGCTCGAACAACTAACTAGTGAAAGGACTCCTCCGCGTGACCGCCCCCGGCACTGACAGCGACCAGGCCACCTTCAGCCCCACCAGCCCCAGCGGCATTGTGGCCGGATCGCAAGCTGACCTCAGTTGGCTGGAGGACGTCTACAAATTCTTCCACCAGCACCCTGAGCTCTCGGGCGCAGAGGAAGTGACCGCACAGACGATCGCCAAGGAATTGGAAGCCTTCCCGAACTGGGAGATCACAACCAAAATCGGCGGCTACGGCATCACCGCTGTGCTGGAAAACGGCGAAGGGCCGACGGTGCTGATGCGCGCCGATTTCGATGGCCTGCCCGTAGCGGAGAAAACCGGCGTGGACTATGCCTCCACTTATTCGCAGCTCAACGCCTCCGGTGAGCGCGTGGCCACCATGCACGCCTGTGGCCACGACCAGCACACCACCAGCCTTTTAGGGGCCATGCGCATTCTCGACGAAGAACGCGCACACTGGTCCGGTACGGTCGTGGCACTGTTCCAACCGGCGGAAGAGGCGTCAATCGGTGCGCACAAGATGGTCTCCGACGGTTTGGGGCGCATCATTCCCCGCCCCGATGTATGCCTGGCACAGCACATTGTGGCCGGGCCAGCGGGGCATGTGTACTCCGCGCCGGGGCCGGTGATGACTTCCTCCACCACTATCGAAATCACTCTCTATGGCCGCGGCGCGCATGCTTCCATGCCGCACCGATCTGTGGATCCGGTGGTGCTGGCGGCGTCGACAGTGATGAAGCTGCAGACGATTGTTTCCCGCGAGGTTCCACCGAATAAATTCGCTGTGATCACCGTCGCCTCGGTGGAAGCTGGCAAGGCAAATAACGTGATCCCGGATTCCGCGAAAATCTCCCTTTCCTGCCGCTTCTACGACGAGGAGCTGCGCCAAAAGTGCGTGGATGCGATCAAGCGCGTGGTACGCGCCGAGGCCATGGGAGCCGGCGCCGACCGCGAGCCGGATTTCAAATTCGTCGGCCTGCTTGGCGCTACCGACAACGCCCCCGAGGTCTATGACGTCGTCCGCCCCCACTTCAACAGCTCCTTCGGCGAGGATTCCCTAGAGATGGAGCCCTGGACCGCCTCCGAGGACTTCTCCGTGATCCCGAAGTCCTTTGGCTGCCCCTACATGCTGTGGACCATCGGCATTACCCCACGCCGCCAGTGGCAGCGTGCCGAGGCCGCTGGGCGGTTGGATATCGACATCCCAACCAACCACAACCCGGGTTTCCTGCCGGACCTTTCCACCCTCCAAGTCTCTACGCGCGCGGCTGCGATCGCGATCCTGGCGTGCCTGCAATCCGAGTGGGAGAAGCCGGAGGCCGAGCCACACGCCATGGGTGCGCCCGTGCCTACCGATGAGGAGATCGACGCAGTCGCCGTGGAGACCTCGCTGGTCGAGTAGCCGCGCATTGCGTTGGGTACGCACCGTACCGCGCAGCATGCACCCGGAAGCTAGTCCAGCTGGAAAGCGGCCTTAACTTCCTCGCGGCGCTTCTTCTCCACGACGAAGCTCAGGAAAGGTACCACGCCCGCGAGCATTGTGGTCAGCCACTTCGTGGGCTCCCAGCGGGCCTTCGTGCCCAGATCCAGGCAGCAGATCACGTAGATCATAAACACCACGCCATGCGCCGGACCGATATAGCTGAACCACTCCGGGGTGTTGTCATTGCCCAGGACAAGGTACTTAAAGATCATCTCGGCCACCAGAATCAGCAGCCAGATACCGGTCACGACCGCCGCCACGGAGTACACCTTCAGCGACTTCGCCACCCGCGCGTGACGCTCCGGGTGAATCGCCGTCGTCTGCTCGTTGCTCATTGCTTAGCGTCCCTCTTTCTTTGCTTCTTGTTCGTTACTGTCGCTGCCGTCACTACCGGCATTGCCCTCGTACGCCCCGTTGTGTGACGCCCTCATACGCGCCTGCTTACGCCTATCATCCACGAAGACGTCTTCGGCCCCTTCAGCCTGCAGGAAGTCCTGCGGTACCTCGGTGATTTCATCGGTTGGCTGAGTAGGAGCAGCAGGGGAGATGTCGCCCTGCAGCCGCTCCTTTTCGTATTGGATGTACTTGCGGTACGCCACGACGAAGAAGATGCCAAAGATGGGCCATTGGATTGCATAACCCAAGTTCTGGAAGCTACCGCCATTAGATTGCCAACGGCTCCACTGCCACCACGCCAGCAGCAAGGTGGCGATCACCGCGAGCACTAGGAAGATGATTTGAATAATGCGAACGCGCAGCGGAAACGGGTGAGTTGTTTCGTCTACCTCGGAGTGTTCGTTCACAGTGCCACATTCTACCCGTCAGGGCTGTGCCACCTAATCCACTTAATCCACCTAATTTCTTTTTATGCTGGCTCGCTTGCTAGCATAAAAGGGGAAGCGCGGTTATCCGCGTTCTTTTTGCGCCTGTGGCGGAATTGGCAGACGCGCTGGATTTAGGTTCCAGTGTCTTATGACGTGGGAGTTCAAGTCTCCCCAGGCGCACAACCACCCATCTACCTCGGTAGATGGGTTTTTTCATGCTTCTGATCCCCAACAGAGTCCGCAAATAGTCCGCATCCCACTGCTGACGAGATCGCAGACCGAGTCCGCTCCATCGACCCCGGCAACACGTGAGCGTACGTCGACAGCAGCACAGCCGACGAATGCCCCAACACCGCTGACACTTCATGCACCGGAACCCCAGACGACAACAAGCTCGACGCGAAAAAATGCCTCAGCGCATGGAAATGCACAGAAGGGGCGCCAACATATTCCCGAGCGCGCTTCACTACCACTGACACGCGAGACACAGCCCACGGGCGCGCCCGATCAGTCATGAACAAAATATCCCCGGCTGGGCGTCCGATAACCAACGTCTGCAGAATTGGCGCCAACTCAGCACTGACTGGGATGTCACGACGCGACCGTGACGTCTTCAACGGCACCCGGACGCCGCGCGCGTTAACCTGCCAACGCACTTTGACCATGCCATTGACCAGATCAACGTCTCCTACGACTAACCCACACAGCTCGCTGATACGCAGCCCCGTCAGCACAGCGACTCGCATCATGTCAGCCACCACAGGGTATGGCCCCTGTGTGTACTGCTGCAGCGGTGTGCGCTTATCCTTCTTGTGCCAGTAGGTCGCCCCTCCATCATTCACACAGTCAATAACCGCCGTAATTTCCGCAGCGGTAGGAATATCCTCCGGAAGTACCGCTTGGGAAGTCGCAGCCTTCGGCGTCACAACGGGGTTTCTCCCCACTATGCCCTGCTCTTGCGCCCATGAAAACGCGGACCTCAGATGCCTAGACATTGCTCGGGCTGTCGACTCTCCCAAAGGCTTCCCTGAATGCCATGGACGGCCTTCCACAAGCTGTCTAAACCAGTCTGAAAAGTCTTGCTGCGAGACACTTACCGCGGGGTAACTTCCCAGTGGCCCCAGGTTCTTTGCCGTGGCACGGTATTTATCGACCGTGCTGGGGCGCCGTTGGGCGCTGTTTACCCATGCGTCGAAAAGCTCCGTGACGGTCATTCGAGCATCAACTGGGTCCACCCATTCCCCGCGGCGTAGGGCGCGCTGCTGTTCCTGGAGGAAGGCTTTCGCCTGCTTCTGGGTGGTGAAGGTCTTGGCGTGTTCTTTGCCGGCATGGTCGCGGTAGCGGGCTACCCACCGTGTTTTTCCGGTGGGGGTCTGGCGCTTAGAGATAGCCATGTAGAATCTTCCTTGTCTTATCAGAGACACTTCCGCCCCGCGTACATTCCTCGCCTAAGGACGCGCGGGGCGGTTTGCTATTTCACTTTCCAGCTCTTGCCACAGTTCTGGCACAGCGCCATGCGCTCGTTCTTGAACTTATGTCCGGAGCCTCCCTGAGACTTCTTCCACACGAGGTTGGACGTCCCTAGCGTCATCAGGGCGGTCATCCCGCGAAGTGCATTGTTGGTGCTTCCGCCCAGGCCGGTTCCCTTGTGGCGGGAACGTCCGCTGGTTTGGACGAAGTCGATGCGGACGTTGTCTGAGTGGCACTTGGGGCAGTTCATGCTGTCTCTCCTGTGAGGTGTAGGGGGTAGGTGTCTAGGTAAAGTTCGAGTAGGTCTGGTGTGACCTCGAGGTCGATCGCCAGGCTGTGGGCATCTTCCCGATGCCACAAAGCTAGGTCGACAAGTCGTGTTCGGTCTATGAGCAGCTCGGCGGCGTATAGGTCGGCGCGCCGCTCTTGGCGTCTATGCCGGTGCCCGCAGGCGGTCATGGAGTCGCCGTAGTAGGCGTGTCCGAGCTCGTGGGCGAGCGTGGTCTTATAGTCCCACACCGATAAACCCCGGCGGGTGGAGATCGTGCGTAAAGACCTCGAGTACCACCCGAGCGGGCCGTTGTCGTGGTGCTGCAGGTGCACACCTAGCTCGTGGGCTAGGTCGAGCAGCCTAGTAATCGTCGTCATCCGGTTGGCCCCACTCCTTTCCATCCTTGGCTACCGCGTCTTCCGGCATGGTGCAGTCACTATCCCACGCGGGCTGGACATCCTCATCCTTGGTGTTCGATTTTGTTGGGAGATCAATAACATTGTTTCGCTCGAAGACCTCCTCAAACGTCCCCTCCCAATGGGCAGGCGTGCTGTTGATCCGGAGTGCAAGCTCACGCACTAGCTGCTGATCGGTGAACGCGTCGATCGGAGTGGGGGAGAACATCGCGTCAACGTTGTCCTGGCTGAGATACCCGGTCTGCAGCAAGGCGCGGATGGGGTTCTTTCCGTACGCCTTCGCTATGGCGATCACACTCGTGGCCGAGAAGGCCGCGTGCCGATATTGGTGTGACAGCGTTGAGTTGGCGATCTCTGTGCGTCGGGATGCTTCTGCCTTCGATGCACCGTCTGTGATGCTGTCGAACCAGTCTCTGTGGTTGTTCATGCTTCCAATTATTGGAAACCGTGGGGGCGAGTCGCAAGCTTTTGGAATTTTTTACCCCCGCTCTGACCTGCGTAAAGTCTTGTAATTACAACCAACTGTTGGTCGAAATTACAAAAATTGATTGACAACTTTTGAGATTCCAGGGTAGGTTTGTTCGCAGCGGCCAAGAATTGGAAGAAACGCCAAGAGTTGGAAGTTTGGAGGTGAACACGTGAAAACAATGTACCGACTCGCCGCGGAAGTGGTCGACAAGGCCCGCGAGCGTCATGGATGCACCTCCGACTATGAGCTCGCCACAGTCCTCAAAATGTCACCCCACACGGTTTGGCGAGCTCGGCATGGAGAGGGAGTTAATTTCTCCACGGGAATGATCCTGCTCGATGCCGCGGGAATCTCCATTCCCTTAGGTGTCATCAAGGCCGCCTAGTGCGGGTTGGGTCTTAACGCCTCACGGGGAAGGTGGGGCGAAACCAACCGGATAGGCCGCCACAGCAACAAAACGCCCGAATGGTTATAGGTGGGTTCGATTCCCACCCCGGGCACAAGTCAGACCCCGATCTGACGCGATGTTTGAAAAATTTCATAGTGCATAGCGCTGGTGAGATACGGCGCATGGTGACCGTCGAGCGTGGTTCTTAGATCGCGATGACACGGGTGACATGTGGCCACACCATCTTTGTCGGGTAGCGCCGACGGGTGAGACAACGCCCAGCGCGGATACAAATACCAGCCGCGAAGAAGCCACCCCCCCCAGGTGCGAGTCCTGGGCGCGGCACAGGGGCGCGATGTGCTCCTAGGGGATAGCAGGAGACGCGGTGTCGCGCCCATCCTGCTACCACCCACCAGCACACGCCCCACCAAAAAATCCCCCTCACCCTGACGCAACCAGGGGAGGGGGACTACGTACCAATGACCAGAAAGGTACTCACATGCCCACCTTACACGCCTACACACTCGCGGACGTCTCCGCGATCACAGGCATCCCAAAATCCACACTCTACGAGCAAGCCCGCGAAGGCCGCTGCCCAGAGCTCAAACCCATACGCGCTGGGAACCGCACGATTTTCCCGCGCCATCACATCAACCAGCTTTTCGGAATCAAGGAGACAGCAGCATGAGCCGTCATGACCACACTCCGCCGATGAAAAGGGTGCTCCCAATCCCACCAGCAAAGCGGGCGATCCCTACGAATCACCCCGCGTACCCTGCATACGAGCGGCGCGTGATGCGCCGGGCCGAGAAAGACTTCGACGAGATCAACCGGCTCGAGAGCCAGGTCGAACGTCCTGTGTGCAAAACCACACTAGGCGACATCGCAGCTCTCATCGGAGTCGTATTCATCCTCGCCCTCGTCGCATCATCCGCCCTGCTACTCGTGCTCTGGGGGCTGACGTGACCCGGCACATCATCAATGAGCTCGAACACGACCTACTTGCATTAGCCCCCATAGACCTAACAGAAACAGGAGAGGTAACGGAATGACCACCAGCCGTAAGCGCCTGCAAGAGCTACGACAGCAGGCTAAAGAACTCGAAGAGAAGATCGACCAGCTGGAAGACCAGCTCAACAACGCGGAACCCACCACCGGACTACTAGGCCTATGGGCAACCCACCCGCAATACGGGAATGTGCTCATAGCCGACGACCAGGCCGACAACGACGGCCAAGTCTACGTCAGATACCTAATCAACGGAGCGACAAGTGGGGCGCGCGGAATCTTCGTGCCCGTCGATACCCTCACATTCCCAGACCAAACCACCCGCCCCCAAGATGTGCCCGTAGGCGAATCATGGCTAGTGGACGCACACAACGGGTTCGACACACAACCCAACACCCCCGCGCTTAAAATCGCCCCCGGTCTATGGGTAACCCCCACACGGGAAACAGCCGACGAGTCCGAATGGCACAACTACGAAGTCACCCTCATCACCCCGCTCATTCCCGCCCGCCCACACGACACCCCAGAAACCGTCACCACCGAAGACGAATACGAACAACTCCCCGAAGGCACCATCGCCGCCAAACCCAAAGGCACGCCCTGGATACGCCTGAAGCACATATGGGCACAAGGCCACAACTTCGGAGAAGTCCCCGGACCAGCCGAAGACATCGCAGATAGCTTCCAACTAGCCGGAACCACCCGCCACATCCTCCGCCGTGGGTGGGGCGAATGAGCACCCTAGACAGAGCAGCGGACGTGATCCGCACCCACGGAACCGACACCTGCCAAGAACCAGAATGCATCGCACAAGACCTAGCTGATGCGGGACTACTCGCACCAGACACACCGGAACCAGACGGAACCAGCGCCAACGGAACCCCCGTCTGGCGATCAGATAGGTGCCTAATGACAACGGCAATCCGAAAATCCAACCAGGTTCGCCTGTGGATAGTCGACGTGGGAGAAGTCCCATACAGCCCACAAGACGCACGCAAGCAGGCATACATGCTACTCGCCGCAGCCAACCACGCAGAACAGGCGGAGCAATGACCACTCCAGACAATGCGGAGGTAGCACGCCTACACGCCGAAATCGACGCGATGATCGGGCACTACAGGCAGCGTGCCGACAAAGCCCGCGACCGCCTCACCCGCGCACAAACCCCACAAGAAGAGCAACAGATAGGGCGCTTTGTCACCATGTTCACACGAGTGGCAGACCGGCTCAAAAGAATCAGGGAAGGGGAGCTATGAGCATTTATCTCTACCTGCAATGCGACAGCCACAACCCACCACTGCAAAGCGCCCACGAGGTAGGCCAGCACCTCCGCGACCTACCCCGCATACGCGAAGAAATCACCCGGCGCGCAGGCCTCTACCGCGCACACCAGCACGGCTACCTCGGCTACGAATCCGACTACGACAGCCTATTCACCCGCACACTCCGTACATTCCTGATCCAACACCCACACTGCGATCTACAGATCGTGGACGAATACGGAGACACACACCCACTCGAAACGGAAGCCAGCGACAAGTAACAGGAAAGGAACCCAATTTGGACTACCCAACCGACCCACTCACACGCTTCACCCAAGGGAAACACGTCCCCAAAACCACCCTCGAAGAACTAGCCAGAGACGGCTACATCATCACCGACCCCCACGACAACGTCTACCGCATCACCACCAAGGGCAACGACGCCCTCCAATAGAAAGGACACCCCCTGCCATGACCTGGATGACAAAAGACCTCACCGTCAAACTCCTAGAAATCGCCATCACCGGCCTCGTCAACGCCCACGACACCATCAAGAACGACCCCACAAACCCACAAACGCCGACAACACCACAACCACAGGCAGCGCCGGAACCAGCACCACAATCGGAAGACATCCCAAACCCCGCACCCACACCCACCATGCCCGAGATCCAAACGGCACTGCGCACCATCGCCAAGGCAGAGGGCACCGACTGGATCCAGAACGAACTCTTCGCAGGCTTCGGCATCACCAACATCACCCATCTCCCGGACGACAAGCTCGCCCTGGCATGGGAGATCATCACCACCCACCAGGAAGAACTCGAAGGCAAGTAACCATGACCTACGAACCAACAATTACAAGACCTCCGGAGGGCTGGCCGGACAACCTCCAAGCTCTCAACACCATGACAGAAACACAACCGACGCACGTGCAAGACACCACCGGTGACGTGTACAAGATTTTTGGGATCAACAAAAAGTCCGTCAGCCTCAACCAGTCGCACAAGCCCAATCTGACGCGGCTTAGCCCGGCGAAGATCAAGTCACTCGGCCGTCTGGCGGAGCAGCCCGAACCAGCAGCAGATGGCGAAGGTGGGCACGCCCAGCGTGACCACGCGCTCCTGTCCGCCTCCGGCGCCAGCAGGTGGATCCACTGCACACCCTCCGCGCTGATCGAAACCCGCTACGAAGACACGTCCAGCGAGGCAGCCGAACAGGGCACAGCAGCCCACGAACTCGCAGAACACAAGCTTCGCCAGCTCTTGGGTGAGCCATCGACGCGCCCAGTCTCCGACTGGCACGACGAGGAAATGGAGGACCACACCGACACCTACGCTGACCACGTCATGGCCGAACTCGCGCTAGCGAAGGAGACCAGCCCCGCCGCGTTCCTCTCTATTGAAGAACGGCTCGACTTCTCCCACATCGTCCCCGACGGCTTCGGCACAGGAGACGCAGTCATTGTTGGCGACGGCACCATGACCATCGTCGACCTGAAATATGGCAAGGGAGTGCAGGTCAGCGCCGAGAACAACCCGCAGATGCGCCTCTACGCGCTAGGGGCACTCGCCCGCTACGGCATGATCTACGACATTAGATGCGTGCGCATGGTCATCTTCCAGCCGCGCCTGCGCAACGTCAGCGTGGAGGAGATCGACATCGAAGAGCTCACCACCTGGGCTCGTGAAGTGGTCGAACCTGCCGCGCAGCTCGCAGCAGCAGGCCAAGGTGAACTCACCCCCGGTGACTGGTGCACCTTCTGCAAACACTCGGCACAATGCCCCGCGCTGCAAGCTAAGTACTTCAACGTAATCCCCACCGACCCTGCCGGTGCACCAGAAGCGCCAGACCCGGACACTCTCACCGATGATCAGATCGCCACGATCGTCGCCCACTCCGGCGAGCTCAAGAAGTGGCTCGGCAAGGTCGAAAAGTTCGCCCTCGACCAAGCCAACCAAGGCAAGAAATACGACGGTTTGAAGCTCGTTGAGGGTCGTTCCATCCGCCGGTTCACCGACCAAGAGGCCGTCGCCCAAGCCGTCCAGGACGCAGGCCACGACCCCTACCAGCGAAAGCTGCTCGGCCTCACCGACCTCACCAAGATGCTCGGAAAGAAACAGTTCGACTCCCTCCTTGGCGGCTTCATCGAGAAGCCGGAGGGCAAGCCCACTCTGGTGCCCGTGGCGGATAAGCGCCCGGAGCTGTCCGTGGCTACCGCTGACACCGTGTTCCAGCCCGTCAAATAATCCCTTGTGTGCCGCTGGTCGTGATGATTTACCGGCCACCAAACCATCAAAACAACTATCCGGAAAAGCCGGATAGCTCAACGTCCCCAAGAAAGGACACACCATCATGGCACTCAGCCCCCGCACCGTCACCGTCTACGGACGCCTCTCCTACGCCCACCTCAACGAACCACACGCCCCCAACGACCAAGCGGAACCCAAGTACTCCGCCTCCCTCCTCGTTGAGAAGACCGATACCGACGCGATCAAGGCCATCAACGCAGCCATCAAGGCAGCAGTCGACGAAGGCGTCACCCGACGCACCTTCACACAGGCCATCGACCCCGCCCACACCAAGTACCCGCCACTGCGCGACGGCGACCAGCCCAACGACTCCGGCGAACCACGCGGTGAAGAATTCGCCGGCCACTGGTTCATCGCTGCCAAGAACAAAAGGCAGCCGATGGTCGTCAACGCCCAGCGCCAGCCAGTCATCGACCCAGACGACGTGTACTCCGGCTGCTACGTCAACATGGCCGTCGAATTCTACGCCTACTCCAACTCCGGCAACAAGGGCATCGGCGCCAGCCTGATTGGCGTGCAGAAGGTCAAGGACGGCGACCGCCTCGGCGGTGAACCACCAAAGGCCGAAGACGTCTTCGGGGTCGTCGGCGGACAAACCTCGACCGACACCGGCCTGGGGTTCTAACCCCGCACGCATAGCCCGACCTCCACGAAGGTGGACACCCGCGTCACGGCGGAGCCGGGCACAAAAACACACGCACAATTCAACAAAAGGACAGATTTACTATGGTCAACCGCAACCGCGAACTCATGATCAGCACCGCACCAAGCAAACTGTCCACCATCTGGACCAACACCCACACCACCCTCCAAGACCTCACCGCAGCAGCCTACGACCCCATCACCGTCGACATCACGCACAACGAATACGAAAAGTTGAAGAAGACGGCGAAGGACAAGGTCAAGGACGTTGGCGGGTTCGTCGGAGGGCACCTCAAGGGAGGCCGGAGGCGAAAAGGCCACGTCCTCGCCCGCAGCCTGATCACCCTCGACATCGACAACCTCCCCACAGACATCGACCTCCCCAACACACTGCAAAAGCAGCTGCCCGTCGCATGGCTCGCCCACACCACCATGAGCCACACAGCTCAGCAGCAACGATGGAGGGTGTGGGTCTGGCTCACCCGCGACGTCACCCCAGACGAATACACCGCCATCGCCCGACGCATCGCCCAAGACCTCAACCCCGGCCTCGACTGGTTCGACCCAACCACCTTCCAGCCCGAACGTCTGATGTACCACCCGTCCAAGACACTGGACGGCGACTACCGATCGGAAGTCTCCACCGACAAGCCAGACCTTAATCCCGACGACTACCTGAACCGCTACGCCGACTGGACGGATGCGACCACCTGGCCTGGCGTCGACCCCGCCGAGATCATCCACCAGCAAAAAACCGGCGGGAAGGTTCAAGACCCACGCGAGAAGCCCGGCCTCCTCGGAGCCTTCAACCGCACCTACGACATCCACGACGCCATCAGCACATTCTTATCCGGTGATTATAAGAAGGGGACGACGAAAAACCGCTACACCTACGTGCATGGAACCTCAGCCAACGGCCTCGTTGTCTACGACGGCGGGCTGCATGCTTACTCGCAGCATGCGACCGACCCCGCCAGCGGGCAGATGGTCAACGCCTTCGACCTCGTCCGCATCCACAAGTTCGGACACCTCGACGGGGAAGCGGGCGAGGCCACCCCGGTCAACAAACGCCCCTCCTACGCGGCGATGACCGACATGATCGAACATGATCAGCCCACGAAACTTGAAAACGCTCGGACGCAGATGAAAGTCCTTGGGGAGGTGTTCAATCTAATGGCACCCACCGCGCAAAAAAGCCGCAATGACAGCGCCCCTGCGCAAAAGATCAAGGAAGAAGGCCCCGTCACCCATGACTGGCTCGCCGAACTCGACACAAAAAAAGACGGCACCTTCGCCGACACCCTCCACAACTGGATCCTCATCTTCACCCACGACCAGAAAATCAACCACATCAGCTACAACGAACACGCCGAACGCCTCGAAGTGCAAGACCCCAGCATGCTCCCATGGAGACAACTCAAACCCGGATGGACAGAAAACGACGACGCCCAGCTCCGCGCCTACATCAACCGCACCTACCACGGACTCTACGGTCCGGCGAAGATGACCGACGGACTCCAAGCAGCTGCCACCAGCCGCGCCTTCCACCCCGTCCGCGACTTCTTCAACACCCTGCCACCCTGGGACGGCACACCACGGGTCGACAGGCTCCTCGTCGACACGTTAGGCGCCGACGACACCGACTACACCCACGCCGTGACGCGCAAAACGCTCGTGGCAGCGGTGCGTCGCACCTTCCGCCCAGGCACGAAGTTCGACCACGTACTCACCCTCGTCGGACCGCAGGGTGTGGGTAAGTCGACGATCTTCGCCAAGCTCGGCGGACAATGGTTCTCCGACGCGCTCACCATCACCGACATGCGCGACAAAACCGGCGCGGAAAAGCTGCTCGGTAATCTCATCACCGAGATCGCCGAGCTGGCCGGTATGCGGAAAACGGACGCGGAGACGGTCAAGGGGTTCGTCAGTAGGACTGATGACAAGTACCGCGCTGCCTACGGGCGCACGGTCGAGTCACACCCCCGGCAGGGCATCATCGTCGGATCCACCAATGCGACCGAGGGGTTTCTCCGCGACCCGACGGGAAACCGGCGCTGGTGGACCGTCAACGTAACAGGTGAGGGCATCACCCCAGTGACCTCACTGACAGATGAAGACCTGCAGCAGATCTGGGCAGAAGCCAAGCACTACGAGAAGGCAGGGGAGAAGCTCTACCTCACCGGCGAGGTAGCCGAGGCAGCACTCGAAGCCCAGGCGGAAGCCGTCGAAGCCGACGACCGCACCGGTATTGTCGCCGAATACCTCGACACCCCCATTCCGAGAAATTGGGATCAGGTGCCGCTCGACGCGCGCAGGCTATACCTGGCGACTGGCAGGGTCTCGGAGCACTGGGAGGCGTCGAACGTGGCGTGGGACGAGCTGGAGCCACGCGCCCACGTGTCCAAGATCGAGATCTGGTCAGAGTGCTTCGGTCGCGACCCGGACAGCATGCGCAAGATCGACTCCCACGAGATCACAGCGATCATGCAGCAGCTCGAAGAATGGCACGACACCGGGAAGCAGAGACGTATACCGATCTACGGAAAGCAGCGCATATTCGAACGAATTCGAACAGAAGTGCCATTCTAGCAAGGTGGAACAAGCTTGTGGAACAAGAGCGATCAGATCTTGTTCCACCCGGAACAACTGGAACAAGTCAACATCTTGTTCCGCCGCTTTGTCCCGCGCGCTAGCGCAGGTGACACCCCAAAAAACTACCACTGGAACAAACGGAACAAAGTATTAGTAAAAGACCCAGGGAAGGCAATTAGAGGGCAAATACACCCCAAAACGCCTAATTCAGCCACCTAACTAGAAACAGGGTCGACTTTGTTCCCAAAACGCCCAAAAAGCAGAAAATGTCATTAGAACAAAAGATCGAACAAAAGCTAGTCCAAGCGGTACGCAAAGCCGGCGGCCAGTGCTACAAATTCACCTCCCCAGGCACAGCAGGCATGCCCGACCGGTGCGTCATCCTCCCCAAAAACAAGATCGCCTTCGTCGAAGTCAAAGCCCCCGGACAAAAACCCCGACCACTCCAACAACGACGCCACCAACAACTCCAAGCCCTGGGGGTCATGGTGCGCACCCTCGACAACCCCAACCACATCCAGGACCTCATCCATGAAATACAAACCACATGACTACCAGCGGTACGCCATCGACTTCATCCGCGGCCACCCCGAAGCCGCCCTGTTTCTTGATATGGGCCTTGGAAAAACCATCATCACCCTCACCGCCCTACAGCACATGATGAGCGAAGACTTCACCGTCGCCAAACCCCTCATCATCGCCCCACTACGAGTCGCCCGCGACACCTGGCCAGAAGAACTCCACAAATGGGACCACCTCACCGACCTCACCATGGCCGTCATGGTCGGCACACCCACCCAACGGCGACAAGCCCTCCACACAGATGCTGACATCTGGGTGATCAACCGCGAGAACCTCCCATGGCTCACCACGCAGTTAAAAGGAGATTGGCCGTTCGACACCGTCGTTATCGACGAGCTATCGAGTTTCAAATCCCACACCGCCAAGCGGTTCAAAGCCTTGAAGCATAACCGGCAGCGCATCCGGCGCATCTACGGACTCACCGGCACCCCAGCGCCGAACAACCTCCTCGACATCTGGGCACCCTTCCGCCTCATCGACCAAGGCAAGCGGCTCGGCAAGACCATCACGTCCTACCGAGATCAGTACTTCACACCGGGCAAGCGGAATGGGTACACGGTCTACGAGTGGAAGCTCAAACGTGGTGCGGACGAGCAGATCCACGACGCTATTGCTGACATCACCGTGTCCATGAAAGCTGTCGACCACCTCGACATGCCACCAGCCACTACCATCGACAGACACGTCCACCTCGACAAGACAGCTGCCAAGTCCTACCAGCAGCTCCGTGATGACATGGTCGCGGACATTGATGGAGAGATGGTCGATGCAGGATCTGCCGGGGTGCTGGCGGGCAAGCTGCAACAGCTCGCGGGAGGAGCGATCTACACAGACGATGAGCACAGCTGGACTGCGATCCATGACGCGAAGCTTGACGCCCTCGACGACATCATCGAAGAAGCAGCCGGAAACACCGTCCTGGTGGCGTTCTGGTTCAAACACGACCTGGAGCGCCTCCGCGCCAGATACCCCACAGGCCGACTTCTGGACACCGACCAAGACATGGCCGACTGGAAAGCCGGACGCGTCCAACTCGGATTCATCCACCCAGCCTCCGCAG
Source organism: Corynebacterium sp. TUM25015 (assembly GCF_056393505.1). NCBI lineage: Bacteria > Bacillati > Actinomycetota > Actinomycetes > Mycobacteriales > Corynebacteriaceae > Corynebacterium > Corynebacterium sp. TUM25015. The sequence goes on from NZ_CM150783.1 coordinate 1,224,524, forward strand.
GGCACGGTCTCAACCTCCAGTCCGGCGGACACGTCCTCGTCTGGCTCACCCCAACATGGTCGCTAGAGCTGTACGAGCAGACCAACGGGCGATTGAACCGTCAAGGCCAAACACACCCAGTAACGATCATCCGGATCATCACCACCGGCACGATCGACACACGAATCGTCCAAGCACTCGAACAAAAAGAATTGACCCAGTCCGCGCTGATTGACGCGGTGCGGGCTCAACTGAATGGAGAAGACGATGAAGGCCTTACAAGCGCAGCTTAGAGCGATGGGGGGGCGAGAGGCTCTACAACGCCTGCCTGTCCCAACTGACGAAAGACCATGGGCATGCGCCATATCTCCGGGAGTTGATTCGTCGGTGGCGGGAAGTGCCCAGGCCTCAACAGGTTCGGCGCGCCCCGGCGCATCAGGTCGCTGCGTGGACGAAAGCCGACCGTGACGAGGTAACTCAGATCCTGCGCACCGTAACAGCCCTCGTTGCGCGTGCGGAGAAGCTGATGCCGTACGCGGGGAAGGAGGGTAAGTGATGAGCAAGCACCGTAAACCAAGTTGGTTCCGTCGTTTCTGGCGGTCGCTGACCGGCCAGGACATGCAGCGTGGTTACACCATGAGGTGGAGGTAGTGACCACCCTGAAGCTCCACCACACATCTAACAGATCGAACAACAAAAGTGGGATCTAACAATGCCTAAGCGCTATACAAAGAAACCCGTCACCATTGAGGCCATGCTCTATGGCCCATCCCCCGCCGAGGGGATGGAGGTCTACCACTGGGTAGAGGAAAACACCGTCGGTTCATACGACACCAATAATCCAGATGCGCCAGTACCCGCCTCTGGCGTGAGCATCGACGCGGGTACGGGTTGCATGGTTATCGCCACCTTGGAGGGCGAGATGCATGTTTCCCCTGGCGACTGGGTTATCCGTGGGATACACGGAGAGTTCTACCCATGTAAGCCCGAGATTTTTGAGGCGACCTACGAACCGGAGACCCTCGATGACTAAGGCACTCGCAGACATGACCTCTGAAGAGCTCGCCCCGATCCTCCGGCGCCTCGCCGGACACCTCACCCAACGAGATCAAACTGTCCGACTACGCACCCCCACGAACTCCCCAAATAGCCCACGGAGGAATCACGTGCCACGCTGCCAACACACCGGCTGCCCCAACCCCGCCGACCCCCACAGCCGCCACCAAATCGGACTCTGCACCTACCATGACCGCCGGGTCACCACCGGCTACCCACCACCGTCCACCACCGGCTCCCGGCGCGAACACCCCATCGAGCAAGCCCAGCATCTCCTCCAACAGATTGCCCGCCCTACCGACTCCCTGCGTAGCCTGTCCGCCCGCACAGGCATCCCCAAAGACACGATCAACAACATCATCCGCGGCAAGTACCGCGTATTGCGTTCGGAGCCGTGGGAGCGGCTGCAGGATGCCGTTGCCAGGCACATTTATGAGCAGAACCTGAGGGGTGAGACATGCGCCGCTGGGAAATAGCACTGCTGCTACTGATCATGGCGGCATTCGCAGCACTACCCCTCATCGCCCCTTGGATAGGAGCATAACCGCCCCTACAGTCGCGTCCTACCATCCCTGGTATGGACACACACCTCGGCGACCACAAAGCCCGTAAGCTCGAGCACTACTGGACTCGTGGCGCGGGACTAGCTCGATGGGCAAACAACGCCCACCCCTGGACAACACTGGTCGCACTGCTCACTCCACACGTAGGACCCGTCAATGCCAAGGGGCTGGCCAGCAACTATTTCCACAAGGTGTTTGGCATCTGGCCAGGCGAACGCAAAGGTGAGAACCCCGTAGGTAGGGGCTAGTCGGTTTGCCGTGATGGACGAGCAGCGTGCCAGGCCTTAACCTCTTCGGCGTCCCACAGTGGGGTGCGTCCATCGAAGCGGGCGACGACGGTCGGGGCTTGCCCTCGAGTGGCGTACGCGGCGAATGTGGACTTAGCCACGCCACAGTGCGCGGAGCATTGTGCTGCCGTCCAGTATTCGCGCCCATTGGTGGTATCGATGACGGTGAGGTTCATGCGAGTTACCTCCGAGGCTTTCGGCTGAGTGTGTCGACAACGGCGGTAGCGGCAATGAACGCGATCGCAAGGATTATCGTCCAGGCAGGCGGGTTTAAGCTGATGAGAGTGATGAGCAAGATGGTGAAAGCTAGGTACCGCAGGATGATGGCTAGGGTGCGCAGTGGCATGATGGGTCCTTTCTGAAGTAAGGTGGGAGGCGGTTGCCCGCCCCTGGGTAGTACGGTTATCCAGGGGCGGGTTTCCTATTTCCTGCGGTCTTTCCATTTCAGGATCAGGTCGATCCATCCGGGGAGTCCGGCTAGTGCCGTGACCGCGAGGGTGGCGATTATATCCGGGGACATAATCTCGCCTCCTCTCTAGTGAGCTGGTCTGTCCTGCTCACTAACTAAAGAATACAGGACTAGATATGTACATGTCTAGTTGTGCCTAGATTTTGTGTGGAGGATCACATGACTAAAAGAACCATCGACTGGCGCTGGAAAAAACACGTCAAGCAACAACGCCAGCGTCTAGAACGAAACCCCGAACTCGCAGTCTGCTGGCTATGCGGACACCCAATCGACATGGAACTCCCACCACTGCATGACTATGCGTTCAGCCTCGACCACGTCGTCCCCATCGCACGCGGCGGAAAGATTCACGACGAAGCACGACCAGCACACAGGAGGTGCAACGCTCAGCGCAGCGATGGAAGAAAAGCAAAAAAAGAAGCAAAAACAATCATCGAATGGTGAAGCTTCACGCGTTCAATGAACTCGAAGTGTTCGAATAGGTAACCCTAACCTGGGGGAGGCCTCCCCGCCGCCCAGGTCGCTACCACCTCCCGGTATTGGTATGTGCACTCGCGTCCGGTAAACCGGTAATCGTTTTACTGACCTTTATTCGAACACCCTTCAGCGGGTTTACCCTCGCTGCCTGCTCGTTTACCGCCCGCATTGGTGGATGTCGAGATAGAAGAACCCTATTGCCCGGCGTGCCACGATGGCAGGCACCATGAGCGAAAAGAATCCCACAAAGCAGCGACGACAGTGCGGAACCGTCGCGGGCTACCGCAAGCACACAGGCAACAACGAGGTGGCATGCCAGCCGTGCCGGGACGCCAATACTGAGTACAAGCGGCGGTGGAGAGAGAAAAAGCGGATGAAGGCAGAGAAGCCTCCGCGCCCACAGGTTGTCTTTGAGGATGAGCGGGGTATCGACGTGGGGCGGGCGAAGAAGACGAAGGCGAAGACAGGTAGCCCAGCAGCCTCTCAGCGTGGACGCACGTCTGCGAAGAAGAAGCCATCTACGGCCAAGACGGAGAAGATCATCGTCGCCGACGGTGGCCAAAAGGATGGGTATCCGAAGTTCCTCCGTGCTGCTGGGCGACGGATGTGGGATGACCTGCGGGAGCAGTACGAGTTTGACCCTGCGTCAGAGGCGTTGTTGACGGAGGCTTGCCGGTTGAAGGATCGACTGGAGCGTTTCGCGGCGGCGCTGTCATCGAACCACACGCTGTGGTTCGAGCTGGGAAACGTGGAAGAAACCATGGCAGGCCAAGAACAAGTGCAGGTGGTGATCAACAACATGATCGCCGAGGCGCGCCAGACGCAATCGGCCTTGGGGCAAACTTTGAACAAGTTGGGCATCTTGGCGAAGGCAGAAAAGAAGAAATCTGGGCCGTCGATGGCGGACGAGTTGAAGCGAAAGCGTCAGGAAAGGTTGGCCGCAGCTAAGGAGGGTGCATGAGTGATCATCGTCTGATGGTTCCGGACAGTGGTTTCGCGCCTCGTTCGGAGCCGGTGGGTGAGCAGTCGCCGCGTTTTTTCCATGCCCCGGAGTGGTCGCAGTCGTCGGGGGATATTTTGGCGGATCTTGCCTCGGTGTGTGGGGTGGAGTTGTTGCCGTGGCAGCAGCTGGTAGCCAGAAACGCCATGGCGGAGGATCCAGTCACGGGGAAGTGGCTTGCTTTTCAGGTGTGTCTGATCGTGCCGCGTCAGAATGGAAAGAATGGCATCGTGCGGTGGCGGTTGCTGGCCGGCCTGTTCGTTTTTGGTGAGGAGAAGCTGGTTCATTCGGCGCACTTGTTTAAGACAGCTCGGGCGGAGTACCTCGCCATTCGAGAAATCATTGAGAACACCCCGGAGTTCCTGGAGCAGGTGCGATCTATGCCGGATAGTCGTGAGACGGCGATCATTCTGAAGGATGGCCGGCGGATCGACTTCGTCAGTCGTGTGCGTGGCAACGGCCGCGGTTTGCAGGGTGACTGCGTCATTCTCGATGAGGCCTTTGCGCTGTCGTCAACCCTCGTTTCTGACTTGTTGCCTGTGCTTTCGTCGCGGCCGAGGCCGCAGGTGTGGTACACCTCGTCGACCGGGTTTGACGACTCCGAGGTGCTGCTGAATCTCCGCGAGAAGGCCATTGAAAATCCTGAATCGAACAAACATCTGGCATTTTTTGAGTGGTCGGCGGACTTGAAGCAGGTGGACTGGCGTACCCCAGAGGCGGTGGCTGCGTCGAATCCGTCGTTGGGGTATCTGCAGTCGTGGGAGTGGATCCAAGAGGTTGAGCTGGATGTCATGGGTCCGGAGGAGTACCAGCGTGAGCGCCTGGGTGTGTGGGCTGATCGGTCTACGGATGCGGCGATTGGTGTGGACTTGTGGGCGAAGTCTTTTGCGACCTCGGAGGTTCTTGCTGGGGCTCGGGTGAAGCGTCGCTCTTTGGGGCTTGAGGTGTCTGCTGATCGTGATTTGGCGGTGCTCGCTGGTGTGGCGGAGCTATCGGACGGCCGTGTGGTCGCGGATATTATCGCGGCGAAGTCTGGCATGGCCTGGGTGCAGGATGAGTGCGCCCGCGTGGTGAAGAAGCACCGGCCTCATGCCGGCGTGGTGATCGACTCGTTCTCCGGCGCGGCTGCTCTCGCGCCGCGGCTGGCGGAGGCTGGGGTGCCGGTGTCGCTGGCTACGACGGGGGATATCACGAAGGGATCGGCGGGGCTGTTTGACCGGATTTCTCGTGTGGACGCTGATGGCGCGCCGGATCCCACGTTGTTCCACAGCTCGCACTCGTTGTTGGATGATGCGGCGCATACGGCGCGGCGTCGTTTGGTGGGCCAGTCGAAAACCGCGTGGACGTGGGCGCCTTTTGGTGAGGTGAAGGTTGAACCACTACGGGCTATCACTCTGGCGCTTCGTGGGTTGGATATGGAGCCGGTGAAGAAAAAGAAGAAGGGCTACGCAGCATGATGGACGCTTTACAGGTCAAGAAGATCTTCGACCGCCTCAACTCGAAACTGTCTCGGCAGCGACGGCAGTGTGATGCTGTTGATTCGTGGCTGCGGCCGGAGCTGGATGCGGGTTTTGAGGTACCCCGCTTGGCTACTCGTGAGCACCGGGCTCTGCGTGATTTGTCGCGCACGCCATGGCTGCGCCTGGTCGTGGACAACTGCGTGCAGGCCATGTACGTGGATAACGTCGTGGGGGAGGACGGTCGGATCGATGAGCTGTGGGGGCTGTGGAATGCGAATCGTATGCGGTCTCAGCAGATCTCGAACCACCGGGCGATGATCTCGTACGGGCACTCGTATGCGGTTGTGTCCAGTACGGAGTTCGGTAGCGAGGTGCCTGCTCGTATTCGGATGTTGTCGCCGCGTCGGGTCGCGGTGGAGTTTGATGATTTGGGTGCGGAGCCGTATCCGTCTGCGGCGTTGGAGTTGTTGGGGCGTGAGGGGGATGTGGGGCGGTTTAGGCTTCGTTTGCCGGGGGTGAGTGTTGTCTTGGCGTTGGATAACGCTGCTCGCGGTAATGGGGAGATGGGTGGTCTTCGGATTGTCGGCTCTGTGGATACGGGGTTGGATTTCGTTCCGGTGGTGAGGTTCGCCAACCAGCTTGACCTTGATGGGCGGGTGATTGGTGAGGTTGAGCCGTTTATCCCGTCGGCGCAGCGGATTAATAAGACAGCCTATGACCGTTTGTTGGCGCAGCACTTCAATTCCTGGAAGGTGAAGACTGCGACGGGGTTGGAGATGCCGGAGCAGGTTGACGAGGACGGCGATCCTATCCCGGATACGTTTGATGAAGCTGCGGCGGAGCGGTTGAAGGTCAAGTTAGCTCAGGATGACGTCCTGACTGGTGGGGATGGGGTGAAGTTCGGCACGTTGGACGCGACGGCGTTGGATCCGTTTGTGAATGGTTGGCGTGCGGATATTGAGGCGTTGGCTGCTGTGTCGCAGACCCCGGCGCACGCGCTGACTGGTCAGCTGGTGAACCTTTCGGCGGAGGCGCTTGCGGCAGCGCGCGCACCGTTGACGCAGAAGGTGTATGAGCGCCAGATGAGTGCGGGGGATGCGTATAGCAGTGTTTTGCGTGCTGCTGCGAAGGTGGCTGGGATGGAGGATTTGGCGCGTGATCCGCTGATCCGTGTGTCGTGGCAGGACATGGAGATTAGGTCTCTCGCCCAGGCCGTGGATGCTCTCGGTAAGGCTGCTCAGATGCTGGGCGTGCCGAAGCGGAACTTGTGGGGCATGATCCCCGGTGTTGAGGCTGCTGACGTGGTCGAGTGGGAGCGTGCTGCAGAACTAGAGCTGGAGCGCGATCCGCTGAATGCTAGTTTCTCTCGTCAGGCTGCGTCGACGGTCACTGAGGTGAGCGGTGGCTAGGACGCAGCGGGGTAAGCGTCTGACTGAGCAACATCGCCTGGCTCAGGTGGGGTTGGCGGAGAAGCTGGCGAAGTTCATCCGCGACGTGTTCGGCAAGACCTTCGACTATTACGACATTGATGATTCGTCGGAGGTGTTTGTTAGGCGGGTGGCTCCGGATGTGGCGCGGATGAGGGAGCGTAGTCGTGAGCTGTCTCTGGATTACATGCGTGCATTCCAGGCGGTGGAGGCTCCGGACGCTCCGCCGCCGATTGAGGAGCCGGGGGAGTATGAGCCAGCTGATGCTGCCCGTGAGCTGCTGAAGACGACGCGTGGAGTGGGTAAGTCTGTGTCGCACAAGGGCTACTCGGCGGAGGAGGCACAGGCCAGGATTGAGCAGGCCGTGGTGGGTAAGGCGACGAAGATCGTGGAGGACGGTGGCCGTCAGGTGATTGAGCAGGAGTTTCGCCGGGGCAATGGCCCGTTGGGGTATGCGCGTGTGGTGGATGCTGATCCGTGCCCGTTTTGTGCGATGTTGGCCTCCCGTGGGGTGTACTACGCGGGTGAGGAGCAGGCTGGTGCGCTGTTGTACAGGTCGGACTCGTTTAAGGGGTCGAACGCACGTTTTGCTGGCGATGGTCAGTTTAAGGTTCATGATCACTGTTGCTGCACCCTGGAGCCGGTGTACATGGTCGACGGGAAGGTTGATCTGCCTGGGAACGGGAACCGGCTGGCGAAAGAGTGGGCTGAGATCGCGTCCGGCCAGCCCGATCCGTGGAAGGCGTGGCAGCGGTGGAGGCAGTCTGGCACGCTACCGGAGAATTACGATGGACCGCTGGAGGGTACTCGGAGGCGTAAGCCGCCGGTGCGGGGTCAGTCGTCGGGTCGTCGGGCGCGTCCGGAGCCGATGAAAGCCTCGGAGCGGGCTGAGCGGGCGGAGCAGAAGGCTTTGAAGAAGGCGGGGAGGAAGCCTGTGGATCGTCGGGGGAATTGGGATAAGCAGAAGTATTTGGATTATGCGGATGAGTTGGAGGTGCGGGCGAATGGTGTGGCCTCTGAGATCGCGGCGCTGAGGAGTGTGGGGCAGGGGGATCGTGATCTTCCGGTGATGCAGCTGCAACAGCAGCATAGAGCCTTGTTGTCGAGGATCGACGCATACCGGGAGTACGCAGACAAGCTGTAGGTGATTGCAGGCCTGGTGTCTGCAAATGACACATCTTTTATCGCCTGGAGCGGAAAGAGGAGCACATGACCGATACCACCCATGATCAGACCGATGGTGATCAGGAGACCCAGGCCGTGGAGTCTGAGGCTACCGAGACCACGGACACTACCGACACCCACGACACGGAGTCTGCGGACACCTCCAGCCGGGAGCAGGAGGATGCCGATTCGCAGGTAGATGACGACTCATCGGACGATGACGACGATGAGGAAGATTCTCCCCGTGACGAGGACATTCAGAAGCTGATCCGTAAGAACCGGAAGACGAACCGGGAGAACCAGAAGCTGCGTGAGCGGGCAACCGCAGCGGAGCATAAGCTGGCGCAGTTCATGGCGGCGCAGGAGACCGGCCTGCCTGCTGACATGGCGCTGCGGCTGCAGGGTTCCACCTCGGAGGAGCTGAAGGCGGACGCGGAGAAGCTGAAGGAATTGTTCTCGAACAGGCGTTTTGTGCCTGGTGGGTTGCCGAGTGATGGTGTCCGGTTTGGATCTGATGAGGGTGATTCCGCTGAGACTGATCTGACGAAGATCGGTGCTCGAATCTACGAAAGGTAGCTCTAATGGCTGCACCTAACCATCTTCTTTACACCCCTGAGCAGGCGGCGAATTCTTCGCTTGCCGCCCTGAAGTACCAGTCCACTCTGGCGCGTACTGTGAACACTGATTTTACCAGTGAGTTCATCGCGGGTCGTGGCGCGTCTGTGACCGTGAAGCGCCCGGTGATGATTGACAAGGCACGCGTCTACACGGCGGAGGATCGCAAGGGAGAAGCCGCGATCACTTACTCCGATCTGTTTGAGCCGTTCACCTCTGTGAAGGTCACTGACCAGGTGTACAACGCTGTGAAGCTCCCTGACGATTTCATGACGTTTACCATCACTGATCTTGAGCAGCAGGTGATCGCACCGATGGCCGAGTCTGTGGCGGACGCAATCAACAAGGAAGTCATTGCTGCATTCCGTACTGTCCCAGAGGGGCTGTCTGCGATTGATAAGGCCACTAAGCCCTATGTCGGTACCGATGGTAAGGGGTATGACTCGATTAAGGCGCTGCGTGATGCGGGAACTGAGTTCGCTGGTTTCGGAGGGTCTGTTTCTGGTGAGAAGACTGTATCCGTGAAGCCTGCACAGCTTGCTCCGACTACTAACGCGCAAGTGCTTCCTGCTATTCGTGCTGCGCACCAGCTTCTATCTCAGCGTGGTGTCCCCATGGTGGGGCGCACTCTCGTGGTGGGCGCGAACTGGGAAGCCGCCATCATGGACATGAAGCAGCTTCAGAAGGTCAACGAGGCGGGAGACAACGGTGGCCTGCTTCGTCAGGCAACCCTTGGAAAGCTCTTTGGCTTCACCATTGTCGCCGATTACACCATTGACCCGAATGAGGCGTGGGCATACCAGCGCGATGCGATCACTCTGGTGACTCGCACGACTGCTATCCCTCGTGGTGCGGCGTTCGCGAAGACTGTCTCCGCGCAAGGCTTTAATCTGCGTTACCTGCAGGATTACGACCCTGATCACCTGCAGGATCGCGCGGTTGTCGATACGTTCGCTGGTGCCGCTGTTCTCGATGGGCAGCGCATCGTCAAGCTGACGGGTGTCGATGCTATCGCCGATGTTCCTGCTGAGACTGCCTCGGCTGCGAGTGCCTAATTGCCTAGTGGGATTGTGCCCCCTGTGCCCCGAACAATGCGGGGGCAGGGGGCGCTTTTCTTATTGAAAGGAGGCTCCGGATGGAGCGCACACGACTAGTGGAGATGGCTGACCTCGAGCGGTCGCTGTCGAGTGACTACGGCGCGTTGGATCAGGGGCTGGCGGCGTGGGCTATCGAGATGGTGTCTGCCGCAGCGTTGGACTTGACGCGGCGTGATTGGCGGTCGCCGGCTGACGTGCCGCCGGGGGCTATGGCGGTGCTGGGTATGGCTACCCGCCGGATGTACACCAACCCTGACAGGTTCACTCGTGAGGCGGAGGGCGATTACAGCTATGGACTGGACTCCACGGTCACTAAGGCGGACATTTTCACCCCTAACGAGAAGCGGACGCTTCTGGAGTACCGGACGGCGCGGCGCGCGAGTGGTATCGGGACGCTGGGGACGTATCGGGGCGATGTGGGCAGGTCTGGCACTCGCTATGTGCCGGACGGGACGGTCTACGGGTTCCCGTGGTACTCGGATGATGAGGAGGTGTGGCTGTGAGCCTGCGGAGTTCTACCCATGCGACTGATGTGGTGGTGTGCGTGCTTCGTGAGAATCGGGAGGGGGAGCGTGGCCGCTTAGTACCTGTGGAGATCGGTCGTGTGAGCGTTCCTGGCCGTATGCAGCAATCCACGACGGATGACATTTCGGCCTACGCTGCAGCCGGGGAAACAGGCGTGCTGAACATGAAGCGGTTCTACTGTCGCAGCTTCCCTGGTGATGACCTGTCACAGGTCATTGACTCCGAGGGGGTGCTGTACAACGTGGTTGGTGAGCCGAAGCGGCATCGTGGTTCAACCCGGACTGCTCGTGACGTGGTGACGTTGAGGCAAGCGAGTGTGAAAAGGGGGTTGCGTGATGGCGACCGTGTATAAGGGCGCGGGAACGAAGATCGCGAAACTCCCCGGGGTTCAGCCTGTTCTGCAGGAAGCCGCGGTGGAGATTAAGACCAAAGCAGAGGCGAACGCTGCTGTACACAAGCGCACTGGACGGTATTCGTCAGCATTTGAGGTACGCACAGTACCGGGGAAGAAGGGCGTGAAGGATCGTCTCGTGGAGAACACCCACTATGCCTCGGCAGTGATCGAGTACGGCCACTTCGCCGAAAAGCGTGACGGTTCGTTGGGTGAGTGGGTGCCAGGCCAGTTCAACCTGACGAGGGCGGTGAACGGTTCATGACAGTTCAACCACCACACCAGCGGTTCGACGCCGCGGTGGCTATTCGTGATGGGTTGCGGGCACTGTTGCCGGACTCGCAGATTCAGTTGGGCAAAGACGCTACCTACTCCCCAGATGAGCTCGTGACCGTGGTGCAAGTCTCCAACGTGCGCCCGATCGGTGCGTTGCCAGGGCAACGGTGGGCCTTCAGCGCCACCATTGCGTTGGTCACCACGGGTGCGGACTACGACCAGGCCGCTGATGAGGCTGATCGAGTGGCTGACGCACTGTTGTCGATGGATGAAAGCGATGAGGTGAAGCTTTCTAGCATCATGAGTGACAGCGAGCCGGTCCGTCTGTCGCCCCACAGCCCATCTGGGGCTGAGACCTTGACGTCAAGCTACTCTGCAATTCTGCGGAGGAAAGGAAGAGCCTAATGGCTGCCTATCAGGACAATTCAGTCCTCATCCCTGGCCGTGGTGCGGTGCTGATCGCTCCGGCTGGCACTGCATCCCCTACCTACACTGCGATCAAGAAGTGGGTCGCCGACGGCGCTACTGGTGCTCTCGGTGATTTCCAGCCTCTCGGCTACACCAGTGAGGATGACCTGCCGAAGTTCGACGCCGACACCGATGGTGGTGAGAAGAAGGGCGCGTGGGAGAACGACGCACTGCGTCTGACGAAGACGAAGATCACCGAGTCCATCACCGTCACTGCGGTTGAGTGGAATGAGCAGACTCTGACTCACCGCTTCGGCCCCGGCAAGGTCGTGCAGGCCGACGGTCGATTTGAGTTCCCCGATGTGTACGCCTCGACCGAGGTGTCGATTCTGGTGCTGATGATCGACGGCCTCGACGTGTTCGGATTCCACTACGCGAAGGCCGCGACCAGCCCGGATGATTCCATTGAGCTGGATCCGGAGAAGTTCGCTGGTATGCCGATCAAGTACACGATTTTGAAGCAGACTGGTGCGCCGAAGGGTAGCTTCATTGGTCCGGCTTTCCAGCAGCAGTCGGAAGTGTCGGGCCGTTCGCCTTCTGACAGCGTCTAGCACCACGCTTTGCGGGTGTGTGTCGTGCGATTATGCGCGGGACATACCCGCTTTTTCTTTTTGTGGAGGTTGCTTTGACCACTGCCCAGACTGATGTTCCTGCAGGTGTCCCGGAGGACGCGATCACTGACCCGAAACCCGCATTGGAGGGCGTGAGCCCAGAGTTTGGGAAGACGGAAAATCCTGACGTTGACGTGTCTGATCTTCCGGAGTTCCGCTCCCTGCAGGGGTCTCTTCCGTCTGCTCGGTTCCACGTGCACCGACAGCTGGCGGAGGTGCAGAAGGCTGTCCCGAAGGCGTGGGTCGAGGGTGAGACTCCAGATGAGCAGGAGGTCATCGACAACATCGAAGAGTTGGAGAGGATAATCGTGTTGATGGAGAACCTCGTGTTGGAGCGTGCGAAGGATCGCGACGCGATGGAGAAGTGGCTTTGTGGCCAGGAAGACGGTCTGAATGCCGTGATGGCGGCGTTTAACGTACTGGCGGAGAAGCTGGGAAACTAATTGCCCTGCATGAGCAGGTGGAGCTTTTCGGTTCGGCGCTGGTGCCGGATTTCCAGGAGGTCTACGGCCTCCGACTGACAGAAGTCGTCCACAGTTGGGATCCGGCGGAGGTTCTGCTGCTCATCGCAGGGCTACACCACAGCCCCTCCCGCTATGCGGCACGCCTGCAGGGCTACGAGGGAGGCAAGGCCTGGACAGACCAGGACTACCTCAACTTCGACATGCGTAACGCTGTGGAAGCTCTGCGGACGATGCAGGCGTCGCAGGGCAAGAAGAAGTCGACGTATCGGGAGTGGGAGGACTTCCCGGGGCGTGCTGGGTTGAAGCGTCGAGAAAGGGCAGCGAGGTTCGCTGCGTACCGGAAAATGGCTGCTGAAAACGGCGGTCGAGTGGAACTGGAGTAGGACATGGCAGGTCCGGGTGGCGTGACCGTGGGGCGCGCGAGTGTGCGTGTGTTGCCGGATACGACGAAGTTCCGCAAGGATCTGAAAAAGACCCTTGACCGCATTGAGCGCAGCCATAAGGTCAAAATCAAAGTTGTTCCTGATGACGCGAAATTCGTTGCTCAGGTACGCCGTGCGGTCGCTAACGCGGAGAAGGCTGCTGGTGAGGTTGACGTTGATATGGCTGCGAAGTCCGCACAGTTGGCCTCCGAAGCGAGGCGGGCGACGAAGGTCGCGGAAGAAGCGGCTGGTGATATTGACGTCAAGATGGATCTTGACCGCTCCAGTGTTGCGAGGTTGGCTGCCAGTGCTTCCGGTGCTGCAGGGTCTATTGGCAGGCTGACGTCGATCGCCGGGTTGGCGACGGTGGGTGTGGCCGGGTTGGCTCCTGCGATCGCTGCCGTGGCGTCGGCAGCATGGTCTGCTGTCGCACCAGTGGCGGCGTTGACGGCTGCGATGGCTCCTGCAGCGTTGGGGTCGGCGGCGATGGCCATAGGCGTGCTGAAAACCTCTTTTTCTGGCTTCGGTGAGGCGTTAAAGGCTTCTTCGCCGGAGGAGTTCGCCGCAGCGATTGCCGAACTGCCCCCTGCAGCTCAGGCTGGTGCGACCGCGCTGCGTGGGCTGAAGGAGCAGTTCAAGGGCGTTGGGGAGGCGGTGCAGCAGAACTTCTGGTCGCAGTTGACGAACCTTGGTGATTTGGCGGCGGTGGTTGCGCCGTTGAAGGCGGCGATGAGTGGCCTTGCCACGGACATGGGGCGTGCTGCCTCTGGTGTGGTGGGGTTCGTCTCGTCGGGTGCGGGGTTGCAGGCGATGCGGGCAATCATCTCTGGCTCGTCGTCGGCAGCATCGTCCCTGTCCGCAGCGTTCGCTGACGTTCTGAAGGGCATTGTCGCTATCGGTGGTGCTGCTGCACCTATTTTCGCGAGCTTGGCAGCGAGGATGTCGCAGATGGCGTCCGACTGGGCTGGCAGGATGACCGCAGCGTTCCAAGACGGCAGCATGCAGGCCTACTTCGAAGGCGCGGTGGTGAAAGCGCAACAGCTGTGGGGTGTGCTGCAGCAGTTGGGTGGGATTGTCTCTGGTGTGTTCGCGGCGATGAACGCTGCTGGTCAGCCGTTCTTGGGCACGTTGGGGCAGGTCATCGCCTCCACGAACGCGTGGGTCAACAGTGCCCAGGGTATGAGCACGTTGACGACGTTCTTCACAGCGATGGGCGCTGCGGTGGCTACCATCATGCCGCTGCTCGGGCAGCTTGCGGGGATTATCGGCTCCACGGTCGCACCTGCTGTCGCCAGCTTCATCCAAGCCATTGGTCCGGGCTTGTCGGCGGTGGTGGCCGGACTTGGTGCTGGACTGGCGGCGATCTCCCCTGCTGTGACGATGCTGGGCACGGCGTTTAACCAGGTGCTGTTGGCGGTGGCGCCACTGTTGCCTGCGATTGGTCAGATGGTGGCAGCGTTCGCTGGTGCGCTCGCTCCGGTCATCTCTGCGCTCGCTCCGACCATTGGCATTCTCGCCCAAACATTCGCAAGTCTTGTCCCTGTGGTTACCGTCATCGCCACGACCATGGGGACTGTCTTGGCAACGGCGTTGCAGGCGCTTACTCCTCTGTTCCAAATGTTTGGCATGATCATTCAACAGATGGCGCCGGTGTTGACGCAATTGGCGTTGATGATTGGCCAGTTTTTAGTGCAGGCGTTACAGACGCTCGTGCCCCTGATGCCTCCACTGGTCGAGGCGTTTATGCAGTTGATGACCGCGATCATGCCCTTGTTGCCTGCGCTTGTTCAGATCGCAGGCATTCTTCTGGGCGCGTTGATGCCGGTGATTCAGCAGATCTTGCCGATCATCATCAACCTGGCGACGACGATCATCTCCGCACTCGTGCCGGTCATCAGCGCGCTGGTGCCAGCGATCATCGCCGTGGTCTCCGCGTTCGCAAACATCCTTGCCGCCGTCGCACCTGTGATCTCTATTATTGCCCAGGTCGCTGGCGTGTTCCTGCAGCTGTTGGCTGTCATCATTGGGTTCGTCGCCCAGGCGTTGGGCTCTATCGTGGGGTTTGTCGCCGGTGTGATCTCCGGGTTCCTCAACATGGTCGCTACCGTCGTCGGAGCAGTTGCTAGTTTCGCGGCGCAGATCATTAGTTTCTTCGCGAACCTCGCATCGTCGGCGATCGCTAGGGCTGCGTCGATGTGGGCGTCAGTGGCCAGCGCGTTCAGCAGTGGCGTGTCACAAGCAGTGTCCTTCGTGTCAACCTTGCCCTCAAGGATCATGAGCATCTTCTCCGGCATTGGTTCCCTGCTGATCGGTTCTGGTAAAGCGCTGATCCAAGGCTTCATCAACGGTATTAAGTCGATGATTGGTTCTGTCGGCGATGCCGTGGGTTCTGTGGTGCAGAAAGCACGTGACCTGTTCCCGTTCTCCCCAGCAAAGGAAGGACCATTCGCAGGCCAAGGCTGGGTACTGTACTCCGGCCGATCCGTCGGCACGGCGTTCGCCCAGGGTATTAGCGACAAGGCGGGGCTGGCCGTGACCGCTTCGCAGAAGATGATGGACGCCACCAAGGCCAACCTGGACGGCTACCGGGCGGATGTGAGCGGTGTGCAGAACGCTAGTGCTGCTGCTGGTGGTGTGGACACCTCGATTCATATCGGCCAGCTGCTGGCGGCTGACATGAGCGCGCCGTTGCGTGAAGTTCGGACGATGCAGCTGCGGGCGCAGATCCGCGCCGGGATCGCCTAGGAGGCACATATGGGATTGAAAGTGGAATGGAAAGACCACCGAGGCACGGTGTGGAACCTCACCGACGGCACCGAAGGTGTGCTGCTCGACCTCGGGCAAAAAGGATGGGGCTGGTCGGAACTAGAGCACGTTTTCACCCGCGGTGATTCGCAGTGGGCGTCCAGCCGCGTCAAGCGTGGCATCCATGAGTTGAAGGTGACGGTGGGATGGTCGCCGGAGACTGGCTTCTACACGGGCGAAGACTACTACAAGCTCGCACATGAGTGGTGGTCGCAGGCAAACTCTCCGTTCCACCTGGGGGAGCTGATCGTCACTCGCCCTGATGGGACAGTGAGGTCGCGGAAGCTGCGGCTGTGGGAGTCGCCGGAGACGGAGTACACCTATGATCCAGGGATCGGGCAGGAACCGGAGCCGGAGCTGTGGGCGCTGACAGGTGATGGCGGCTACTGGCAGGGTGTGGAGCAGGTCTACACCTACCAACAGTCGGCCATGACTGGAGGGTCTGGCACCCCGTTCTACGGCAAGCAGGGTGCTGGGTGGCCACTGTATATCTCGTCTGCTGCGACGGCGGAGAACGCGGTGATTGATAACCGTGGCCAGGGGGCGATGTGGCTGGTGTGGACACTGGTTGGGCCGCTGTCGAATCCGAGGTTCGGCACGTCTGCTGGTGTGCTGACCTATGCGGGTGACATCCCCGCCGGCGAAGTGGTGGAGGTGCGAACCGATCCGGCGGAGCGGATTGTGGTGGAGCAGTCCAGCGGATCGAACCGTTATGGATTTATTCGTGGGGATTTCGCCCCCGCACCATCCGGGGATCGTATTCCGTTGGTGATTTCAGCTGAGGGCATGTCGGCGAACAGCTCCGTGATGGTTACTGCTCGTGAGCAGTACGCGAGGGCGTTCTAGGAAGGGGTGACTAGCTGTGAGCACTCTGTACAACACCCCCCGTGGGGCTCAGTACGACCCGGTCGATGCTGAGCTGTGGACATGGGATGGCCAACGCTTGGGCAAGCTCGGCGAGTTCGAAGAAATGCGGTTTACGTTCAACGAGCGTGAGGCGGACACGGCAGAGCTGGAGCTGCCGTTGAATGATCTGACTGCCACGCTGCTGCCGTGTGACGGGTTGGTGCTGATCGGCATGAGGATCAACGGCGTTAGTCACGTTAGTGTCCCTGTGAGGGCTGAGGCTACGTCCCGTGATGGTCAGCCCATGCTCAGCGTGACAGCCGCCGGCGGATGGGCGCTGCTCGATGGTGAGGTGGTGTCCCCCTCGTTGAGCAGTGACGTGACGATCTCCGCGAAAGAGGAATTCGAGCTTTCTGGCGCGCTGGAGTACGTGGTTAAAGAAGCTGTGCGGGTGGGGTCTATTTCTGCCGGCCATCCGGTGGTGATCCTGCCGAATCTGGGGCGTGGACCGTATGTGCAGTTCACTGGCGCGTGGGAGTCGCCTGCTGAGGTGATTAAGCAGGTCATCGCCCATACGGACTACCGGGTGCGTGTGCAGGGCTGGTTGCCTGGTGACCCGCAACCCACCCCTGACCTAAATCTCACCAAACCCTGCGTGGTTATCGACGTCGTCCCCTATCGTGACCTTGGTTTGCGCTGGTCGGAGGCCGCAGGGGACGTGTCCGAGTGGCGGGTGACGCGCAAGCGTCCATCGACGACGCGTCTGGTGGTCGGCAACGACGTACAAAATGGCGAGTTCCTCGCCGCGTCCCGGTTCAAGCGCGTCGTGGGGGTGGAGACCGAGTCGCCGTGGAACCGGCGTGAGGCGTACCTGAAAGCGGATACGAAGGCAGCGACGCGCGAAGGGTTCCTCGACGTGATCGTTGAGGAGTATTTGATGGATGCTGCGGCGTCGGTGGAGTTGTCGAGGTCCGGGGCGCATGTGGAGATCGAGGCTACGGTCGATGCGTCTTCGGTCTGGGAGTTCGGCACGGATGACAAGCGACCTTTGCAGTACGACGTTGGCGATCTGGCGGTGATTGATCTGCCTGTCATTGGTGAGGTGGAGCAGGTCGTCACGGCTGTGGAGGTGAAGATCACCCCGTCGGAGTTCGCGGTCATCCCGACGGTGGGCACCCCGGACACGTTGGACACGTCGATTTACGGCACTGCCGCCGATACGGCGCGCAGGGTCGCGAGGATTGAGCGGAGATCATAAATGGCTTTTACCACGGTCGCCACGGCCAATACGACGATCGGACCAGCACAGTATGCGGATATGGCGCAGGCGTTGGCGCCGCGTTTTCTCGTGGATAGCCCCACACACCTACAGCCCTCCTATTCCTCTGGCACGGTGAGCGTCACCACTGGAGCGGCGCTTGTGGCTGGCACGAGGGTGAGGGCGACGGGGTCGAACTCGGTAGCTATCCCGTCGGTGTCGTCTGGCTCGAAAACCTTCGCGGTGTGTCTGCGGGTGGATTGGTCGAAGGGTGCGTCTGACTCGGCCACACTCGTGGCTGTCAATGGCACGTTGAATAACAGCAGCTCGCCGGTGGAGACGTCGATCAACCGGATCCCTGGGGTGATGTATGACGCGCTGATCTGCCTAGTCACTCGTGCTGCTGGTACGACGACTGCGTCATATTTTGCTGACTACCGCTGCTGGGGTGGCGATGGTGGACCGCTGCGTGTCAGTGACTCGGCGTTGAATAATCCGTCGTGGCTGGACGCGCGGGTGGGCACGTTTATCCAGACTGATCAGGGTAAATACACTAAGCGTTTGGATAATGATGGTGTGTGGCGTGCTGTGGGTACGGACTCGAACCCGTGGCGTGCGTGGACGCCGACGCTGCGCTACTACGGAAAGAACTCCCCCGATGGGACGAGTGGCGGCACGATAGTTGGCCTCGGCAATGGCGGCGACTCCTCGGCACGCTACCGCATTGTAGACGGGATGCTCGACGGCTACGTGTACATTTCCCCCGGTTCTACCGGCGCCACGCTCGGTAACGGGCCCATCACCATGGATCTTCCAGTGGCGTGTGCTGACTGGCAGGAAGACACCTGGTCTATGGGGCACCTGTACACCACAGGCTATGGCGGTGATGGTAGCTACAACTGGCACATGGAAATGCTGGTCAAAAGAGGATGGACTAGAGGGCTCCTGTTTACCAACCCCAGTGAGCTGAACGCGCGTCTTCAGACCTACCAGGCGGCCAACGCCGGCAGCCCAGGCCCGGGCACCGGTGTGCCATTTATCAAGGGCGGTTTCCCGGTCGGCCCTATCACCATGCACGTGAGCTACCCGGTGTCGTAAATGGTTCAGCATGCTCATCATTGGCTGCCGTATCGGTGGGAGCCAGTGCACTACGTAGGCAGGGAGTTCCGCGTGACCTATGGATTCACCGGGGACGTGGAAGAGCTCGTGGCGATCATCGGAGATCAGCGGCACCACTTCGATGTGGCCGACGGCATAGCGGAGGTGATCATCCCCGCCGCCGTCATGGACACGATACCGGATCGCACCGAAGCGCGGATCGAAATCAAAACTGGTGGCCAGTGGCACCTCATGTGCCTGGGCCACCTTACGCGACGATAGGAGTCAGGGCAGTGGCTATACCAATGTCGAGGTCGGAGCCGATGGTGGTGGGCGATGCGATGCTGTATCCGTCGCCAGGGCCAGCGGGTCCACGCGGCCCCCGGGGACTGCAGGGCGAACCTGGCCCGGCGTCCTCTGGCCCCGTGATGTGGACGGGGCAGGGCACACCGCCGGATGTGATACCGGGCTCTAAGCCGGGCGACACCTGGCTGGATACCACCACTGGCGACATTTACGAGCTGGAAGAGGGATAGATCATGGCATGGACGCAGAAGGGCAATCTGAGAGGCCCCAAGGGTGAGCCCGGTCCCCAGGGGTTGCAGGGCGCACCTGGCCCAGAGGGTCCGCGCGGCGCACAGGGCCCGGCTGGTGAGCAGGGGCCGCGTGGCGCGACTGGAGCGCGTGGACCCGCTGGTGTCGACGGCAAGAGTGTGCAGGTCGCGGGACAGGTTGACAGGTATTCGCAGCTGCCGACCAATCTCACGCCAGAGGACGCTGGTAAAGGCTACATCGTCAACACTGACGGTGACCTGTACGTGTGGTCTGGCAGCGCTTTCCCACCGGACGGTAGTGGAGTTGATTTCGTCGGCCCGGCAGGTCCCGCAGGCCCGGCGGGTCCAGCCGGTCAGCAGGGTATCCAGGGGCCCACGGGCCCAGTAGGTCCAGCTGGTAGTGCTGGTCCTAAGGGCGATCCGGGGCAGCGTGGCGCTAAGTGGTTCACTGGTACCGGCACGCCTGGTTCGATTTCAGGGGCGCTGGCTGGGGACTACTATCTCGACACGGGTACTGGCACCGTCTACGAGCTGAGCTAGGGGTCCCGGTATGGCGTGGACTAGTAGAGGTAATATCCGTGGCCCCGCTGGACCGCGGGGGGCGACGGGAGCGACGGGCCCTACGGGTCCAGCGGGACCCGTAGGTCCAGCTGGCGTGTTCAGCGCTGATCAGGCTACAGCGGTGTTCGGCTCGTCGTCGATGACGCGCCCACCTCACGGGTCGCTTGTATGGAGCGGCCCGTGGTATAACGCGCCAGCGAACACGTTCACACGTTTGCGTAGCTACTCGGACGGCAGGCTGATTGTTGGTTCGCAGTCAAATGGTGGTGCGGACGTTGCCTACGCTGGTGACAACGATCCTCGGCTCGTTGCCCCCGTCGATGGGATCTATTTGGTCTCGGCGACGCAGTGCTGGGGTACGGATTCGGGCTCGAAGGGGTGTGGTTTGGGCACGTCCACTACCTCGGGGACGACTGGTCTTGTCGTATGGTCAGACACGTCAACGCGCTTCGCTAGCGCATCGAAGGTTGTTTTTCTGGCCGCGGGGACGATGTTGTATCCGTGGACGTTCTCGTCGTCGGCGGCTGGAATGTCACCCGCTGATCGCGGGATTGCTAGCGAGTACAGTCTGACGTTTCTGCAAGCTCGATAGCCGTCGAGTACCGCCCCCGGGGATGAACCTGGGGGTTTACTCATGGGCATGGATTGGCTCAACGTTGAGCCGGACGTTTACCGGCTCCTGAACAAGCACTACACGCCAGGGCGCGGCGGGCGGAGAATCAAATACATTGTCCGCCACCACAACGCAGGGGTGCTCACCATAGATGGGTGCTGGAACGTCTGGCAGACACGCGAGGCCTCCGCCCACTACCAGGTGGAGAATTCCGGGAGGATCGGCCAGCTCGTCAATGACTCTGATACCGCGTGGCACGCCGCTAACCTCGTTCGGAACCAGGAATCCATTGGCATCGAGCATGCCAACTGCGGCGATGCCAGCCAGGACTGGCCGATCAGTGACGTGGTCATCACACAGGGTGCACGCCTGGCCGCCGCACTCTGTCTCTACTACGACCTGGGGCGCCCTGAGTACGGCAGGAACATCCGCGATCACCGCGAGACTGGCCAAACATCCTGCCCGTACCACCTGGCACGCGGCGGGAAGTACCACGGCCCGTGGATGGCAGAAGCCCAGCGCTTCTACGACCGGCTCAAAGCGCAAAAAGAAGGCCGGGCGTCCGCCCCAGCCCCCACATCTCAAGGAAAAACCCCTATGAAGGAGCTATCTGGAGTGCCCGCAGCAGCTCTCAACGATACGAAGCGTGCAGCAATCGAATCAGCTAACCGTCTACGCGCACAGGACGCGCCGATCACCAGCATCGTCAACCCCGATGTGACATTCTCCCCGCGAGGTCTCGCGGCGGTGCAAGACCTCAACAGCTGGTGCACCCTCGTGCTGGCCAAGGCCATCGCTCGGAAGCTCGGACTCGACCCTGAAGCGATCATCTCCACCGCGATCGCGGACGATAGGGCGCGTACGGGAGGTAAAAAGTAATGGATGCACAGAATACCTTTAATGTCGCTGTCTCGGAGTACCTGGCCACGCAGCCGTGGGCAGTGCGTCGTAAGGACACGATCGTGGCCGTGGCCGGTGGCGTCGCGCAGCTCGCGCAGATAGCTACCGTCCTGGCGGTCGGAGCGCCGGAGTGGGTGCCGCTAGTGATCGGTGCTGTGATCGCGATCGCCCAGGCGGTGGTGCACGCGTTCACGCCTGGGGCGATCACTCCGTCTATGGCCCCGCGCTTGGAGGCCGCGTACGTGGGGACTGCCCCGGCCTCGTTCAGTGATGATGCCATACGGGACTCCGCTGCTTATGACGAGTCCGCGCTGTCGTACGGCAGGCACGCAGCCTAGGAGGTGTAGTAATGGCCATGCACAGGATCAAAACCGCTAGGGCTAGCGGCTGGGTAGGGCTGCTGATTATCGCGCTAGCGTGCCTCCTCAAGGGGGTGACGTACCTGCCTTTCGCAGTGGATGACGAGCCGGTGCCTGCAGTCGAGAAATGGATCCCCATGTGGATAGCAGCTGCGGTGTGGATAGGTGTAGGCCTGGTGGGGATTCTCGCTGTGTGGGCACGCCGGGGCGGCCCCATGATGGTCGGGGCAGGCACGGCCCTCCACGTCTTGTGGGGGCTGCTGTACATGGGCGCATGGCTGTCTGGCGCCAGTGAGCGAGGCTATGTCACAGCCATCCTGTACTTCGCATTCGCTGCGATGGTGCTGTGGGGCTACGGGCATGGCCCGAAGGTGGCGATCTAGTGAATTGGGACGTTCTGTGGGTCCCGCTGGCCGGTGTTGCCTCTGGCCTGATTGGGTATCAGGGGACGCGTCTATCTGTCCGATCTGATGCTCAGGCAAAGATGCAGGCTGCGCGTGGCCCGGAGTGGCAGGCGATGGTGGACGAAATGCAGGAGTGGACTGAGAAGCGGTTAGCGGAGCGTGATAAGGCGATTTCGCAGCTGGAGTCGAAGGTGTCGGTGATGGAGGATCGTCTGGATCATTTGGGGCGGAAGTACCGGCACGCTCTGGATCACATTCGCGCGTGGCGTCGGATGCATGGCTCGGGTCCGGCGGTGCCTGCATCAATCCGGGACGACTTGGAGTAGCGCTGCATACTTAGCCGTGGTGTATCATTTTTTGTGTGCGTGCCCCCCACACGCACGTTTTCCTCACCGGGTTGAGCTACCCCCCCTTGCTCCCCGGGGGGTCTTTTTTTGTGTCTGGGGTGGGCTAGAGAGTCCGCAAAAAGTCCGCACGAGCGCCGATAGCCACTGAAATATCCGTAATTCCCGTAGTAACCGCGTGGCCGTGACCAGCACAAACACAAACGCCGCAGGGTATACCAGGGGAGAAAAATGACGTGGGAGTTCAAGTCTCCCCAGGCGCACAAACTCTTACAGCCCCGCTTGACATGAACTGGCCCCCGAAAGTTGGACTGGTTTAATTCTAGGCGGTTAGGGCTTCAAGGGTCTGATTCCGATATTGCATCGGGGTCAGGCCCTTGAGTCGTTGTTGGACGCGTTCGGTGTTGTACCACCCGATGTACTCGTCGATCGCTTGGTTGAACTCTGCGACCGTGTCGAAGACTTCACCGTGGTACATCTCGGTTTTCAAGTGCCCGAAGAAGTTCTCCATGACCGCGTTGTCGTAACAGTTGGCTTTACGCGACATCGACTGAACACCGCCGTTGTCACCGATCAGATCGCGCCAGGAGGCGTGCTGGTACTGGAAGCCTTGGTCAGTGTGCATCATCCACCCGGGTTCAGGCGCACTCGCCGCGATCGCCTTGGACAAAGAATCGGTGGTCAACGCTGTCGACGGTGATGTAGCCACGGTGTGGGCGACGATTGAGCGGTCGAACAGGTCCATCACCGGCGACAAATACACTTTGCGGCCTTGGACCCTGAACTCGGTGACGTCGCTGACAAAGACGGTGTTTGGCTGATCCGGGGTGAACTTGCGGTCAAGTTTGTTGTCAGCGATGTGGCTGATCGTCCCGGTGTAGGAAACATAAGGTCTACGTTGGCGGATCTTGGCTCGAATGCCCATCTCACGCATGAGTTTGTAGACGAGTTTGTGGTTGACCACCCACCCCTGGTTACGCAGGTCAAGTAGCACTCGTCGATAGCCGTAGCGATGCTTGTTACGTTCAAAACTTGCCCGGATCGCGTCTTTGAGCTCGGCGTGCTTATCTGGCTGGCCGAGGCGTTTCTGGTGGTAGAAGAACGTCGACCGTGGGATACCTGCTGCCTCTAGGAGGTACTCCAAGCGGTGGTGCGACTTGAGGATGACAATCGCCTGGACTTTCAGGCGCGTCCCTGATTCCTCAAGTCCCGCAATTTTTTTAGATAAGCGTTTTCCGCTTCCAATCGCGCGATCCGGCGCCGTAGCTTCTCCTCTTCGGTCAGCGGCTTTGGTACAGCCGAGTCTTTGGGTCTGCCCTTCGGCTTCGGTTTTAACGCCTCATCGCCACCGTTACGCCATTGCCGCGACCAATAACTGACCAGCTGATCTGACGACAGGCCAAACTCACGCGCAAGATCCATCTTTGTCTCGCCGGCAAGATAGCGTTGGACAACTTCCTTCTTGACCTCGAACGAGTACTGCTGCTTAATCGGTTTCTCCACAAGACATAGCCTGCCATGCAGCTTAAACCGACGACAGAGCATACGGGCGGCATACTTGGAGACACCAAGGGCATTGGCAGCGGCTGTATAACCCATGCCTTGCTCAAATAGTTCAACCAACTGCTCGCGCTGATGCTCACTTAGCGAACTTCGTGCTCTCAATGAAAACTACTCCCCACTAGTCGGTAGCTGATTTCTCAGTCCAACTAATGGGGAGCAGCTCAGACATAGCGGGGCTGTGTTCATTTCTGACTCATTTGCGCCCGCTAGTACAAGGGGAGTGCGGTCGCATGTGCGAATGATCGCGCGTTAGAGCTCCTTGGCGATGCGTGCGACGTGGCCGGTGGCCTTCACGTTGTACTTCGCCACGGCGATCTTGCCTTCCTCGTCGATGACGAACGTGGAGCGGATCACGCCCTGAACAACCTTCCCGTAGTTCTTCTTCTCTCCAAATGCGCCATAGGCTTTCATGACGGACTTGTCGGCGTCGGACAGAAGGGGGAAGGTCAGCTCGTACTTATCGCGGAACTTTTCCAGGGCTTCTACCTTGTCGGGGGAAATGCCGACTACATCGACACCTTGACCGTTGAGCTCGGTGAGGGAATCGCGGAAATCACAGGCCTCGGTGGTGCAGCCGGGAGTGTCAGCTTTAGGGTAGAAGTACACGATCACCTTGCGGCCCGCGTAGTCCGCCAGGCGCACGTTTTCGCCGGAATCGCTGGGCAGAGAAAACTCCGGAGCCTTGTCGCCGACCTGCAGGCGGGTGGGCTGGTTTGCGGTGGAATTGCTGTTCTCAGTCATGCACCCCACCCTAGCGAAAGCGCTGACGGGCTGGATCATTTACAATGTTCAGGTAGCAATTAAACGTTCGAATAAGGGAGAAACTTCCGTGGCCCGTAGCATCGATGCCATCCAGCGCGACATTGAACGCACCCGCAGCCAGCTGGGACGGACGCTGGAGGAGCTGTCCGTCCGTGCAGATCCGAAGAACCTGGCGGATGACGCTCGCGGCCAGGCCGTGAACACCCTCAAGGAGCCGAAGGTGCAGATGATCATCGGTGGCGTTGTCGCCGGTGTTGCACTGCTGACCGCATTGGCGATCGGCTCCAAGCGCAAGGAAAAGAAGCAGATCAAGGAAATCCAGCGCCTGCTGGCTGCAACCCGCTAAGCGGGTAGCGTTGCAAAATCTGGCGCTGCCCAGCCCTAAGAAGCTGGCCACGCTTGGTCTGCTGACCATATTTTCGATCGGCGCAGGTTTCGCCTGCGAAGCGGTGGGGGTTCCTGCCGCGTGGATTTTTTCTTTCCTGATCGTCTTCGGCATTTATGCCATTTTCAGCGACCGGCAGGTCAGCCCGCCCAAGAAGGCGATGATCCCCTCTCAGGTGATCATCGCCCTTTTGTGTTCCTCGCCTTTGACGACTATCAACGTCGGCACCATTGCCTCCTATGCGGGGCCCACCGCCATGTCGCTGGTGGTTACGCTGGCGGTGTGTCTGTTGGCCTCCTGGCTGTTGGTGCGCATTCACCGGGTCGGCCCGGCCACCTCCGTCCTGGCTACGCTCGCAGGCGGGGCCAGCGCGATGGTGATGCTCTCCCGGGAGCTGAATGCGGACACACGCTTTGTCACCCTGACGCAGTACCTGCGCGTATCCATTATCGTCTTGACCCTGCCCGGGCTGGTCACCCTGCTTTCCCAAGTCGGGGGCGACGAAGCAGACGCGGCGGAGGGGGCGTCAACAAGAAAAGAAAGCCTCCTCGACGGCCTACAGACGAACTGGCAAGGCGTGGTCGGTGCGGTGGTCGTGGGGCTGACTGTGTGGGCGTTTACGCGCCTGACTGCCCGCTGGTTCAGCATTAGTTCGCCGTACCTGCTGCTCAGCATTGCTTTCGCCATGATCGGCGTGATGGTCTTCAGCGTGCCGCACGAGTTCATTGCGCCGAACGGGCTGCTGGAGAAGCTGGCCTATGCGCTCGTCGGCGTGCAGGCCGGCGGCACTCTGACAAAGGGCGCGCTACGGCAGTTCGTGAAGGCTCTGCCCGTCATTCTGGGGGTGATCGCCCTAATGATCGCCAGCTCTATCGGCACGGCCTTCGCCATCGCGGGATTATGGGACTTCAAGGTTTTGGACGCCTACCTGGCCACCGTGCCTGGCGGCATCTACGCAGTCCTCGCATTCGCGCACGACGCGGGCAGCCAGCCGATCGTCACGGTCATTCAAGTAATGCGCATGATCGCCATGTTGGTGGTGGGCGCCTACGCGCCGCAGATCATTCGGCTGGTGTTTGGTCCGGGCGCGGCAGACGGGCGGCCGGAGCCGCGTGAGACGCAGCGCCAGGGGTAGTAAGTCCTAGGGGTCTAGTGGTTAGTGCTGGACGGGGGGAGTGAGGCGGCGTCCGCAAGAATTTCCATAGACCGCAGGGATTCCGCGGTCGACGGCGACTGCAGCGAGACCATGAGCTCGTCGGCTTGGGCGTGAGTACGGAACTCCTCGAGGTAACGACGGACGACGTCGCGCGTGCCGACGGCGGAGTAGCGCAACATATCCAGGATCTGCTGGCCGGCGGGGGAATCAGTGAGCATGTCCAGTTCCGCTTCCGTAAGGCTGCGGCCACGACCCGCCATGACGCGCACGCGGTTGCGGCAGACCTGGCGCCACTGCTCATCGGCCTCTTCTTGGGAATCAGCGGCGGTGACGTTTACTGCGGCGATGACATAAGGCTCCGGGTGGCGTTCCGAGGGCTGGTAGTTGTCTCGGTAGACCTGCACGGCCTGCGTGAGAGCGGCGGGCGCAAAGTGGCTGGCGAAACTGTAAGGCAAGCCCAGGTGTGCAGCCAGCTGCGCGCCGAATAGGGAGGAACCCAGGATGTACAGCGGCACATTAGTGCCCATGCCGGGGACGGCTACAACACCGGGGATCTTGGACTCGCCGTTGAGGTAGCCGTAGAGTTCGGCGACGTCTTGCGGGAAGGTCTCCGCCGCGGAAGGCTCGCGGCGCAGGGCACGGAGGGTCATTTGGTCGGTGCCGGGTGCGCGACCGAGGCCGAGGTCAATGCGGCCCGGGTGGAGCTCTGCGAGGGTGCCGAACTGCTCGGCGATGACGAGCGGGGCGTGGTTCGGGAGCATGACGCCACCGGCGCCCAAGTTAATCGTGGAGGTCTTAGCCGCAATGTGTGCAATGAGGACGGCAGGCGAGGAGCTGGCGATGGATTTCATGTTGTGGTGCTCTGAGTACCAGATGCGCTTGAAACCGAGCTTCTCGGCTTGCTGGGCCCACTGGACGGAGCGGTTGAATGCGTCGGCGGGGCGCTCGCCCTTGTAGACGGTGGCGAAGTCCAGCAGGCTCAGCGGGGAAAGGGAGTTCTCGTGTGCCGTCGTGTCCGTCATAGTGGTTTGGATGCCTCCTTGGTGTGGGCCTGCTATAGGGTTTTGAGTCCTTTGCAGACGATAACCACCGTGGTGGGGCGGTTATTCCGCTGGCGCTGGTCGGGGGGTAGGTAAAATAAAACCCCCACCGGGATAGATCCCGATGGGGGTGGAATGTGGGCTATCAGGGACTCGAACCCCGAACCCGCTGATTAAGAGTCAGCTGCTCTGCCAATTGAGCTAATAGCCCGCGTTATTCGAAGCGCTGTGCGCCTCGGCAACGTGGAAAACTTTATACCTTGGTGTGTGTACAACACAAATCGCCTGGTCGGGGCGGATAATTGGCAGTCTGCAAGCGTGGCTAGAAGTTAGCTGCAAGAGTGGACTGCCTGGCGGAAGCGAGTGCACGAATACAAGCCAGGAGGTATCGCCACCGTTTATAACGTTTACGCTACGAACAGCTGAAACCCGGTCAAATCACTAACGTTCCTCCAACAGCAACCGTTATGGTTTAGGACAGTCACATTTTCTACACACACATTTCTTTCTTGGAGTAAGACTTGCGCAGCACCAAGGTTTTGGGTCAAACCTTTTCACGGATCACTGCGGCGTCGCTAAGCGTTGCCCTGGTCGCTTTCACCGCATCGTGCACGATCGACCATAACGACGATCCGAAGATCAGTTCGAATGCTTCGACGAGCGACGGTGAAGGCGAAAAGAAGAACATCGAACTGACCTCCAACATGAAGGACGGTGGCACTGATGTCGACGTCTCCGAGCATGTGCAGGTTAAAGGTAGCCAGAAGATCGACAAGGTCTCGCTGACGAACGACGCGGGCGAGAAAATCAAGGGCAAGTACAACGACGACAAGACCAAGTGGACCGTGCCCACGAAACTCGGCTACTCGCGCACATACACCCTGACCGCGAAGTCCGGCGATAAGCAACTCAAGCAGACCTTCACGACCGTCTCCCCGGCCACGACACTCAACGGCGCGCTGGCCCCGCTCGACGGTTCGACCGTTGGCATCGGCCAGACCATCGCCCTGTACTTCGACGCCCCAGTGGAGGACCGCAAGGC
This sequence comes from Corynebacterium sp. TUM25015, assembly GCF_056393505.1. Taxonomy (NCBI): domain Bacteria; kingdom Bacillati; phylum Actinomycetota; class Actinomycetes; order Mycobacteriales; family Corynebacteriaceae; genus Corynebacterium; species Corynebacterium sp. TUM25015. The sequence continues at coordinate 1,252,965 of NZ_CM150783.1, forward strand.
AGTCGAGGATGCCATCACAGTGGAGACCACGCCGAAGGTGGAAGGTGCTTTCTACTGGATCTCGCCCCAGAACCTCCGCTGGCGCCCCAAGGACTATTGGAAGCCAGGCACCAAGGTGAAGGTGAAGGCCAACCTGTATGGCACCAAGCTCGGCGAAGGTGTGTATGGCGGTGAGGACCGCAGTGCAAAGTTCACCATCGGCGATGACGTGCGCGCGGTCGTGGACGACAAAACGAAGATGATGACCATCAAGAAGAACGGCAAGACTCTGCAGACCATGCCGGTTTCTATGGGCAGGGACTACGAGTACCCTACGCCGAATGGTAAGTACATCATCGGCGATCAGTTTGAGACACTGACCATGGATTCCTCGACGTTCGGTCTGACCGGCGCGGGGTCGTACAAGACTGACGTGCAGTACGCGACGCAGATGAGCTACTCGGGTATTTACATCCACGCGGCTCCGTGGAGCGTGTACGCGCAGGGCAACACCAATACTTCCCACGGTTGTCTGAATGTTTCGGTGGAAAACGCCGCCTGGGTGTTTAACCACATGAAGCGTGGCGACATTGTTGAGGTGAAGAACACCCAGGGAGAGACTCTGAACGGTGTCGACGGGTTGGGTGACTGGAACATCCCGTGGAATACCTGGAAGGCCGGTAACGCTAACGGCTAGCGCTGGAGCTTGCCGCGCGCCTAACGCAGGCGTGCAGCGCGGGGGAGGGCACGCGCGATAATCCTCGCCTTCTCGGCTCGCGGCACTTGTATGCGGGCCGTTTTTAGTTGCTCGACGGAGGTGCGGGCGAGCCGCTCATTCAGCGCAGCGAAGAGGTCGTGCGCCCCGGCGACGCCCACGCGGGCGGATAGCGGCAGCAAGTGCATGGTCGCATAAGCCTGGGCAAGTTCCTCGCGGATCTCTGCGACTAGTGTGGCCTTTGATTCCTCTGTCAGTTTTGGCAGATAGGAACGCTGCAAACCGACCGTATCTTCCTGGTAATCCCGCAGGAAGTTCACCTTTTGGAAGGCGCTACCCAGCGCGTAGGCTCCCGCATCAGTCTCCGCGCGTTGCTCCGGGGTCAGCGGGCGCCCTGCCTCGACGGCGTGAGCTGCGAATACCGCGTTGCACATCCAGCCGATCACGCCCGCGGAGCCGTGCACGTATGCGCGGAGAGGCAAGGATTTGGCGCTGGGGGCGTCAGAACGCATGGACGAGAAGAAGTCCACCGTCCAGGCGCGGTCGAATCCAGCCCAGCGCGCCGTGAGGGCGAACGCGTGCGCGATGGGGTCGGTGCTGAAGCCGGTGTCTAGCGCCGCGAGGGTGGTGTGTTCGTAGTCGTCGAGGGTCTTTTGGACGCCACAGGCCGGCTGGCTAAGCGCCTCAGCCGTACCGTCGACGATTTCGTCTGCGATGCGAGCGAGGGCATAGATGTTGCGGATGTGTAGTTTGACGGTTGGTGCGAGGAGTTCGCTGGCCAGGTAAAAGCTGGTGGAATAGTGGCGGATAAAGCTGGCGGCCGCGGAGGTGGAGGCCTGCGTGTACAGCGCGGCGGGGGCGTGGTGGATGCGGGCCATGGTTGATAATGCTATCCCATGGGGGAGGAGTGCCTGTGGGGTGGTGGTTCGGGCCCCGGTGGGGTGGTGGTTCAGGCCAGATGTCCAAAATTCCATATCTTAAAACATAACTATTCTATTTGCGCAGGTCAGAGGGGGTGCGAATTTTGCGATTTTTCTGCTTTTCGCGTTAACCCGTTGATTTTGGACATTTGCCCTCTGAGAGGGCGGGGGATCGCACGTATCGTGGCGCGTATCGGCGCCGTGAGCCGCTGGATGCGCTGGCTAGTGCGAGGTTCCGCGGAATGAATGTTCCCTGCGAGATGTTGTGCATACCGAGTGCTTCCTAGGCGCCAGAAAAATAAAGCAGAGAAATAAAGCTAGGGAAAGAGAGGCTTCCAACATGACCACATACAGCTACGACGTCACGGGGATGAACTGCGGACACTGTGAAAACGCCGTAAAGGAGGAGGTCGCGAACCTTCCTGGGGTGACGAATATCGAGGTCAGTGCAGACAAGGGGCTGTTGACGTTTGAGCATGATGCAACTGCTGGCGAGCTCAGCGATCAGCAGGTTGTCGATGCTGTCGACGAGGCGGGCTACGAAGCTATTCGCCGCGCGTAGGGGAGTGGGTCAGGCGGGAGTGCCCGCCGTTAGAAGGGGCGCAACCCCGCGATGCTGTAGAACTCGTGGCCAAGGAAAAGCAACGCAGAGTCCTCGGAGGTCGCCGACACGTCCAGCACTTCCGCAGCCACTAGCGTGGCCTCCCCGGCCTTCGCTGTATCTGAAATCCGCGCGCGGATCACGGCTCGGGAGTTCGGAAGTAGCGGCTCGCCAGTCTCCGCGGTTACCCACCCTTGAGATTCCGCGAAGCGATCCGCGCCCGACGTGGCGAAGGAGTGCGCGATGGGGGACTGGGCGTCACTAAGAAAGTGCACCAACATGCTGCTCGACTGCAGTAATTTGCCAGCCGAACCCGTGCGCTTCATCAGCGAGAAACTGATCGAGAGTGGGTCGAGTGAAAGCGAGGAAACCGACGATGCCGTGAGGCCGACGGGCTCGCCGTCGACGGTCGCGGTGATTAGCGTTACCCCCGCCGGGTGTCCGCGGAAGACATCCCGAAACGCTGTTTGAAGATCGGTGTTACTCATTAGCATCACTAGACCTTTAAAAAATTTGGGGTGACTGACGGGACTCGAACCCGCGACACCTAGGATCACAACCTAGTGCTCTACCAGCTGAACTACAGTCACCATTGCTGTTGAAAACAGCGGATTTCATGTTAGCCGACACCCCGCGACTTAACCAAAATGCCAGGTCGGGAGGTCTGAACGCGGGTTAAAATGGTGCTAGATCGGGAAGCGTTCCGTCGCTGCCTTCGCGGCGGCGTTCACGTCTGCATTGGCCGGGTCGGCCTCCACCAGCATTGCGCGGCGGTAGAAATCCAGTTCGCGGATGGATTCCTTGATGTCTGCCAGCGCGCGGTGTGTCATGCCCTTGGCGGGCTGGCCGTTGTACACACGTGGGTACCAGCGGCGGGCAAGTTCCTTCAGGCTGGAGACGTCGATCATGCGGTAGTGCAGGTACTGGTCTAGGTGCGGCATGTAGCGGGTGATGAACTTCCGGTCGACGCTGATGCTGTTGCCTGCCAGCGGTGCGACACCTGCGGTGGGGACGTGCTTCTTCACGTACTCCAAGACTCGCTCTTCGGCTTCTTCCAGCGTGACGTCGGAGGCGCGGATCTGTTCCGTCAGTCCGGACTCGCCGTGCATCTTCGTCACCACGTCATCCATTCGATCCAGGTCGCGCTCGGTCGCGTGAATCACCAGGTCCAAACCGTCGTCCAGCGGGTTGAGCTCCGCATCCGTCACAATGACCGCGATCTCGACCAGCACGTGCTGGTCGGGGTCGAGGCCCGTCATTTCGCAGTCGACCCATACGAGTCGGTCGTTCTTGGCAACTTGATTCGGAGTGCTATTCACGGATGATCCTTTCTGTTGTTGATAATTCTATGTCTTTCTTGGTGACGCCTCCTCGTAATCAGTCGCTTTCTACTGCCATTTGGGCGTAGAACTTTCCGACGATGGGCGCGGTGACCTTCCGCGGCAGATAGGTGGACACGAAATTCATGGCCTTTGACAAAGGGCCGGGGACTACGCGCAGCTTGTTCTTGGCAAGTGCGGCAAGGGTGTCCAAGGCACAGTCCTCATAGGTGGTCCAGAGGAAATCCGGGACGGCATCGTCAACCTCGGTGAGCTGTTCATCTTCCTTGCGTGCCTCGCGTACCGGGCCGGGCGCCAGGAGGGTGCACTTAATGCCGTGCTCCTTGAGCTCGTAATGCAGTGATTCGGTGAATGTGTTGACCATCGCCTTGGTGCCCACGTAGGTGGCGTTTCCAGGGATGGCCATGTTGCCGGCGGCGGAGCCGACGTTGACGATGCCGCCCTCGCCACGTTCCAGCATGCCGGGCAGCACGGCCTGGGTGAGTTCGTAGAGCGCGGTGGCGTTTAGTTCGAATTGCAGGCGCTCATAGTCCCAGTCGAGATCCTTGAACTGGCCAAAGGTGGCAATGCCCGCTGAGTTGATGATGATGCTGACCGGGGTGGTGCGGAGCTCTTCCAACAATTCTGCTCGGGCGGAGGCATCTGCTAGATCTACGGAGCGAATCTGCACATCGCGATCAGGGAACGCATCCGCGATCTCCTGCATCGGCGCTACAGTGCGGGCGACGAGGAGGAGGTCGTAGCCGCGCCGGGCGAGCTCCTCTGCGATGGCCTTACCGATTCCAGAGGAAGCGCCGGTAATGACGGCGTAGGAGCCCGGGGTGGGGGCGGGGAGGTCAAGTTCCGCGGACTTCTGGGACTTGCCCAGGCTGAACGGCAGCGGGACGGGGAGCTGCTCCAGGGGGAGGGAGCGGAGGGCGTCAATAGGGTTAAAGCGGCTATTCGCAGTCATGGCTACAACCATAGCGGGCGGTGCGGACAAGAGGCTTAGCCAGCGACTCCGAAGACGAGTAGCCCGACGACCAGGTTGTTCAGCATATGAACGATGAATCCCGCCCATAGTGTGCCGTGCCATCTGGTGATCAGTGCGCAAGAGATGCCGAGGAAGGTCGTAAAGAGGATAGCTGGCGGGGAGACGTGAACCAGACCGAAAAGCAGTGAGCTGAACAGGACACTCAGGGCAGCTGGCATTAGCGTGTCGAAGTAGCCCATGAGAACCCGACGGAAAACCAACTCCTCGAGGAACGGACCAAGCAGCAGATACGCCAGGAGGACGAGGAGGATGGGGAGGGTCTGCCCGGATTCGCCTGCGCTAGTCAAGGTCGAGGAACGCTCGCCATTTTCCATTCCCAAGATTGAGGCGACAAATGCAGTGGCAGCACCGGCTGCGATGATTGTCACTGGAGTCTGCCAGAGCAGATGCCAACCTCTTTTAGAGAGTGAAGTGAAGCCAGTTTGGATGTTCTGTTTCCGCAGGTAGCGAACCAACAGCCAGGAGGGCACGCCGAGCGCGATGATGAGCATGAATGGCAGAACGCCGAGGACTACTCCCTTGTCCAGGGAGAGCTTTGCCAAGCCCAACGCCTGGAATGCGAGGAGCCCGTAGGCGGAGAGGAGAGCTGCGACGGACACTAATGCGTCCTTAGTGCGAGGAGGGGTTAGTTGTCGGTAGGTCATGGATCCTTTCACAGGTGAGGATGTGTGAAAGAGGGGCTGTGTGAAAATGGAGCTGCGTGCCGAAATGGGCAGTGTTAGTTTAGTCGCATGATCCCCGATATTCGCAGAGTCGGACAGCACGCCGCGCTGTATGCCCATGCGCGCTGTGAGCACATCATGGAACAGATCGAAGAACGCGTTGGCGATGACTGGGGAATTGCCGTAGGCGAGATTCAAGGCGAGCAGTACTACCAGTTTCAGGGGCGGGTTAAGCTCGCCAATGCTCGAGTGGAACTCGTCGCGACCGTTGATGTGGAGTCTGCGACTCTCAAGTGGGAATGGGCGGATGAAGCGGCTGTTTCCGGAGCTGCAGAACTTGGTCGGCGCCTTGCCGCGGAGGCGATGCGCGAGTGGGGTGAGGAACAAGACCTGCCAGGGTTTACGACCCCAGTTGTGCCTTACGAGGTTCCCGAGTGGGACGGCGATGAAGCTGAATCGGGTAGCGGGGAAGACACGGAAGATGAGGAAGGCGAAGAAGGCGACGAGCTGTATGCGCCGTCAATTGCAGCGGCAGCCGTTTCGGAGGATATAGGGGATAGCGCGTTCGAAATCTTTGGTTCGCATGCTTGTTACGCAACCATCCCGAACGAAGACGAATCCGAGATCCGGATTTACTTGATGGATTCGTTCAACCCACCGATGCGGGAGACGGATCTGTCGGTGATGTTCGTCAAGTTCGACGCCATATTGTTGGAATGCGACGACCCGGTGTGGAGCATCGAAGGGATCGCGAATCAGCGCGAGGACTGGACAGTCGAGGAAATCGAGCCGGAGAAAAAGCAACGCGCGTGGAAGATCGCGGACAGCGAGAGACGCTACTTCGTGGTGGAGCTGAGCTTCAACGAAGACGGCACGATCGCAGAGCTTGGCAAGAAGGGGCTGTTTACAGAGGAAAGCGCCTGACGAAATCCGTCGGACACTCTAGCTAAAAAACGAAACCGGCGCTCCGGAAAAGAAAAACCGAGACGCCAGTTTGTCCATGATGTCGCGACTGAAGTGGCAACGATGCCGCGACTTATGACAGCGCTGCCTGAGCACATTTGAGGTGTCGATTATGCGCCCGCTTTCGTGTGCCGACTGGCCTATTGCAAAGTGCGTTTAAAGCTCGATGGTGCGATCCAGCGAAAGGCGCGAACAGAAGTGTTCATCGTGGCTGACGACGAGTAACGCTCCGCGGTAAGCGGAGAGGACGTCGACAAGCCAGTCCACGGTGGGGATATCCAAGTTGTTAGTCGGCTCGTCTAGTAGCAGGAACTGCGGTGCGGGAGAAGCAAGCAGCACGCGTGCGCACTCGGCACGGAACCGCTCGCCTCCGGAAAGCTGCTCCACTGGCGCGTGGACACTGTCATTCTGGAACAACAGTTGTGCTAGATTGTCGCGGATAAACTGCGGGTCAGCCTGCGGATTGCTTTCCGCGACCAGCTCCCACACACTCTTGTCCGCTGGCAATGTGATGCGTTGACGTAAATAGCCGCGGGGAAGCGCATAGTCGACGTCGCCGCTGGCAATCCGATTGAGAAACGTAGTTTTTCCCGCCCCATTGGCACCGGCGAGTCGGACGCGTTCGGGGCCGACGATTGTCAACAGCTCGCTGCTCAGAACCCGTGTGGCATTGGGAAGGCTGGTATCGGGAAGCTCGATGTGAACGTGAGTGTCCTCCCGCAACCTAAGTTGTGCTAAGTCATAACCTTCCCGAGCTTGTGACACCGAGGCTGCGGCATCACGGGCACGCTTGGCTGACGAGACCTGGGATCGGTTCTTATCATTTCCCATGGCCATTCCAGGCTTGCGTTTGGAGGTAGCGAACTCTTTACCTCGGCGGGCGTTACGGGCAAGCCGTGTCTGCATCTCGGCACGTTGGCGAACTTCCTTGTGATAGGAGGCTTTGGCCTCACTGACTTCGGCCCGCACGGTTTCCTGTTCGTGGTTGATGGTTTGACGGTAGTGCTCAAAGTTCCCGCTAAACATTCGTAATGATCCGCGATAGAGCTCAGCTATCTCGTCAGCGTGGTTGAGCAGCTCCCGATCATGCGAGATGACCACCATGGGCGCCGGGGAAGCGTCAATCATATGCAGTAGGCGCTCCTTGGCAGCGGCGTCGAGATTGTTCGTGGGTTCATCAAGAATGATCATCTCTGGTTGGGAGAAAAACAGCGCCGTCAGCGCTACAGCGACGGCCTCTCCTCCCGACAAGCTGCCGACGCTGCGAGAAAGGGAAAAGTTCAGTTCCGACGCGCTAAGAGCGGCCTGGATCCTCTCCTTGAGATCCCAGTTGTCAGCAACGATGGTCGCGAGCTCCTCGGAGTAGTTGCCCGCTTCGATCTCCGCTAGGGCATCTAAAATCTCGCGGGCCTTGAATACGTCTGCGATGGTGTCGGTCACTTTAAGCCCCAGATCTTGGTCTAGGTAGCCGATCTTAGGGGCCGTCACGGTGCCAGAAGTGGGTTGATAGATGCCGGCCAACACCTTAGCGAGAGTCGATTTTCCTGAGCCATTAGCACCGACAAGGCCGGTGAAAGGCGCGCTGAATGTGGCGCTTAAATCTGAAAAACAAGGAGTGCCGTCTGGCCAGGTAAAAGAGAGATGGGAAAAAGAAACATGCATGCCAAGTTCCGCCTTCGAGTCAACGATGATTAAGTGAGCGTCGAATTAGGAACGGATCTTCATAAGGCGGAACCGTACTTCAAACCAATCTGAGTGTCAATGCTCACTAACTTTAGAAGTGCGCATGATGGTCTGCTGGGGTACCCCCCCAAACGAACAGTTGTCCGAAGTCGGGACAATGGCGCCCCCGGCAGGACTCGAACCCGCGACACATGGGGTAGAAACCCACTGCTCTAATCCACTGAGCTACGGAGGCATACGAGTAGATAATAATGCACGCGCATGCGCGCAGAAATCGCGGGGCAATCATCCGGTAGGTGTGGCGCAGTCGCGCAGGTAGGTGCCGGGGAAGCGTGGTGTGTTCATGTGGGCAATCTTGCCGAGGACGCGACGCAAGCGACATCACAAAAACGCGAGTTCACCCTGTCCGGACCGGAGGGTAAGGTTCCAAACATGTCCTCCCCGGCAGATCAGGAAGCTAAGCAAACAGCGGAAGCCAAGGCCGCGCAGACGGAAACCAAAGCGAAGCCCGCGCAAGCCCCGACCCAGCCCGCGAAGCTGGGCAACCCCGGCCTCGTGTACCTTATCGGCGCTCTCGTCGCCGGGTGCTTCGGCGCCGCCATCGGTTACTCCTTCCTCGGCGAATCACTCGCTCTGCTAGGCATCCCGGACCCCGGTCCGCTGACCACCATTGGTCTTCCTTTCGTCCGCGGTGCGGCAATCTTCATTGCTTGCCTTGGCCTTGGCGGGTTCCTCATGGCTGCCTTTGGCACGCCCGCCGATAAGCAGGGATATCTCACCCTTGATGGCTTTCGTGCCTCCCGGACGGGAACCTGGGGAATGATCGGCTTCGCACTCCTATCGCTGCTGCTGATTCCGATGTACATGTCGGACATCTCCGGCAGCCCCCTCAACGAGGTGCTAAAGCCCAAGTACTGGGGGATTGCGCTGGAACAGGTGTCGGCGTCGAAGGCCTGGCTCTGGGTTGCCATCTTTGCGGGTGTGGCCGGTGGGCTTTCACTGCTCACGCGCAAATGGATTTGGCAGCCGATCTTCCTGGTGCTGTCTATTCTCTCGCTTATCCCGCTGGCCCTGGAGGGGCACTCCGCGGCGGGCGGTAACCATGACTACGGCGTTAACTCGCTGCTCTGGCACATCATCTGCGTCTCACTGTGGGTAGGTGGCCTGCTGGCCTTGCTGGCGCACGCGAAACGCCGCGGCCCGCACCTGGCCCTCATCGTGCAGCGCTACAGCTTCCTGGCTCTGTTCTGCATCATCGCCGTCGCACTGTCCGGGTTCATCAACGCCCTACTGCGCGTACACCTGGACGAGCTATTTACCACCCAATATGGCCTGGTCATCGTATCGAAGATGGTGATGACCCTGATTCTCGGCTGGTTCGGCTGGGTGCAGCGCTCCCACATCATCCCCAAACTCCACGACGGCGAAGGCGAAGGCGGCAAGACCACCAGCGCCCAACGCGCACCCTTCATCCGCTTCGCCACCCTGGAAATCTTCATCATGGCCGCCACCATCGGCATCGCCGTGTCGCTGGGGCGCATTCCGCCGCCCATCGAGCAGGTAGTAAACCTCACCCAGCAGGATGTGCTGCTCGGCTACACGCTCACCGAACCGCCGTCGATCTGGCGCTACTTCACCATGTTCCGCCTGGATCTCGTCTTCGGTGTGGGCGCGATCATCCTCCAGGCGGGTTACATGTGGGCTTGGTTGAGCCTCAAGAAGCGCGGTATCGAATGGCCCATCCAGCGCCTCATCTGGTGGTCTGTCGGCAACATCACCCTTTTGTTCGCCACCAGCTCCGGTCTGGGCATGTACTCCATGGCAATGTTTGGCCCGCACATGCTTCAACACGTGATCCTTTCCATGGCCGTGCCCGTATTTTGGGTTCTCGGCGGCCCCATGACATTGCTGCTACGCGCCCTGCCCGCTGCCGGACGAAACGGTGTGGCCGGCCCACGCGAATGGTTGGTTGTATTCATCAACAACCCTGTCTCGCGCTTTTTGACGAACCCTATCGTCGCCGGTACGCAGTTCGTTGTCGGCTTCTATTACCTGTATCTCTCGCCGCTTTTTGACGCCATCGCGCCTGAGCACGCCGGGCACTTGTTTATGATGCTGCACTTCATCATCTCGGGATACATCTTCTATTGGGTGATTATCGGCGTAGATGCCGCACCGCGGCACCTCTCGCCCTTCATCAAGATGCTGACCCTGTTTGCAATGGTGACCTTCCACGCATGGTTCGGTATTGCGATGATGCAGATCTCCGAGCCGCTGAACGCGGACTTCTACAGCCAATTGGACTTCCCGTTCCCAGTGGACCTCGATCACCAACAGTTCCTGGGCGGAGGCATCACCTGGGGGCTGGGAGAGATTCCGCTGCTTATCGTTTCCATCGCTCACGGCTTCCAGTGGCTACGTTCCGACCGGCGCGAGGCCAAGCGCTTCGATCGCAAGGAGGAGCGTACTGGGGATGAAGAGCTGGCAGCTTACAACGCAATGCTGGCGGGACTTTCCACCGGTCAAATCGATACCGGTAACCGTGCCTACTACGGCGATGATTACCACGATCAGGACGTTCAAAGCACCCTGCACTCTGCCAAGCACAAGGCGAAAAACAAGGCCCAGCACAAGCCAGCACAAGAGCAGACGAACCAGGATCCGGACTAACGCATATCCAGTCGCAGACTGTCAACCCCCTTCCTTTCAGCCTGTGGATAAGCCCTGGGCGTGAGTGGAGTTGTCCACAGGGTGGCGTCACAAAGAAAAAGAAAAAGTCCTCGACGCGCTATCAATAAGAGTCACGCGCTGGGGAACAAGCTCCGGTGCGGCAATTAGGAAGGGGACTAGTCGGATGAGCAACAATCTGGCACAGGCATATCTGGTGGGGAACGCGGTAGATAACCCACAGATTCGATTCAGGGGGCTCGACGGCGGGCCGACGTTGACGACATTCCGCGTGGCAATGAACCATCGCTTTCAAGGCGCGGATGGACAGTGGCAAGACGGCGACCCGTGCTACATGGAAGTGCAGTGCTGGGGCACGTTGGGGGACAATGTCATCGCGACAGTGGGCAAAGGAATGTCCGTGATCGTGGTCGGGCGCATCGTCCAGAGCACGTGGGAAGCCAGCGGGGAGGACGGTAAGACGGTGACCCGCAGTGTGTTGCGTGTGCGCGCGACGCACGTCGGGCCGGATCTGGGAGCTCGCAATGTATTGGTGAACGTTCGCAAGGCGGTGGAACAAAACGCGGCCAAGAACGCCGAACAAGAGGTCACCAAGGAAGTCGCCAAGGAACTTGTGGGAGTTGGTGCGGCCACCACCGGCATGGAGGAACGGGAAGGGGAAGAGAAAACGCCTTTCTAGGCGTTTGGCAGCGTAGCTGACCTGGGCTGCTCGGGGGAGTAGCCCAGGTAGGCCTTTCCGCGGTGGCACCACGTACACTAGGTGGGCGAATACATTGGGACACTAACCACGAAAGGTCAGAAGAGTTCACCGTGGGCGAGTTCATTTACACCATGAAGAACGTGCGCAAGGCGCACGGCGACAAAGTCATTCTGGATAACGTCACGATGGCGTTTTACCCCGGCGCCAAGATCGGCGTAGTGGGACCGAATGGTGCAGGTAAGTCCTCCATCCTGAAGATCATGGCGGGCATCGATCAGCCCTCCAACGGTGAGGCATTCCTGGATCCCGGCGCAACCGTGGGCATCCTCATGCAGGAGCCGCCGCTGAACGAGGAAAAGACCGTTCGCCAGAACGTCGAAGAGGGCATGGGTGAGATCTTCGAGATCCGCCAGCGCTATGAAGAGATCGCCGAAGAAATGGCCACCAACTACACCGATGAGTTGATGGAAGAGATGACGACTCTGCAGGAGCAGATCGACGCTGCAGATGCGTGGGAGCTGGATTCCAAGATCGAGCAGGCGATGGACGCACTGCGCTGCCCGCCGGCCGACGCGCCTGTCACTAACCTCTCCGGTGGTGAGCGTCGTCGCGTGGCGCTGGCCAAGCTACTGCTTAGCGAGCCGGACCTGCTGCTGCTGGACGAGCCCACTAACCACCTGGACGCCGAGTCCGTGCTGTGGCTGGAGCAGCACCTGAAGGATTACAAGGGTGCGGTCCTGGCCGTGACCCACGACCGCTACTTCCTGGATCACGTAGCCGGCTGGATCTGTGAGGTCGACCGCGGCAAGCTGTACCCGTACGAGGGCAACTACTCCACCTACCTGGAGACCAAAGCCAAGCGCCTGGAGGTTGCAGGTAAGAAGGACGCCAAACTCCAGAAGCGCCTGAAGGAAGAGCTGGCTTGGGTTCGCTCCGGCGCGAAGGCCCGTCAGGCGAAGAACAAGGCTCGTCTGCAGCGTTATGAAGAGATGGCTGCAGAGGCTGAGCAGTACAAGAAGCTCGACTTTGAAGAGATTCAGATCCCGACCCCGCCGCGCCTGGGTAACCAGGTTGTCGAGGTCAAGGATCTGAACAAGGGATTCGACGGCCGTACCCTCATCAAGGACCTATCGTTCACCCTGCCGCGTAACGGCATTGTGGGCGTCATCGGCCCGAACGGCGTGGGTAAGACCACCCTGTTTAAGACAATTGTCGGCCTGGAGCAGCCGGACTCCGGTGAGGTTAAGGTCGGCTCCACCGTGCAGCTGAGCTACGTGGATCAGAACCGCGAGAACATCGACCCCGAGCAGACTGTTTGGGAGGTTGTCTCTGACGGCCTGGATTACATCCACGTTGGCCAGAATGAAATGCCTTCCCGCGCGTACCTCTCCGCATTCGGTTTCAAGGGGCCGGATCAGCAAAAGCCTTCCAAGGTGCTTTCGGGTGGTGAGCGTAACCGCCTGAACCTGGCGCTAACGCTGAAGCAGGGAGGCAACCTGATCCTGCTGGATGAGCCGACTAACGACTTGGATGTTGAGACCCTGTCCTCCCTGGAGAACGCTTTGCAGCAGTTCCCTGGCTGTGCCGTGGTCATCTCGCACGACCGCTGGTTCCTGGATCGCACCTGTACTCACATCCTGGCTTGGGAAGGCAACGTTGCCGAGGGGCAGTGGTACTGGTTCGAGGGCAATTTCGAGGATTACGAGAAGAACAAGGTCGATCGCCTTGGCCCGGAGGCTGCACGCCCGCACCGCGTGACGCACCGCAAGCTGACTCGCTAGGTGTTTTCCTCGCTTAAAACCGTGTAACAACGTGAACCAATGTGAAGGGTGTGGCAAGATTGGTTCACGAAACAAAAGTTACTTGTGAGGTTCAAAGCGAGGTTTTAAACGCAATGCCCTTCATCGACCACGAGCCCACCGGGACTCGCTGGCACACATGCCACCGCGAACTCCGGTGGTCCGATTTCGACCAATACCAGCACGTCAACAACGCAAAATACCTGGAATTTGGCCAAGACGCGCGAATGGTCTTCCTCAAAGACGTGCTGATGGAGATGGACATAGCGGTTCCCCCGATGTTCGCGCGCCACACCACCATCGACTACCCGTACCCTCTGTCGCCGGGGGAATCGGAAGTGGCCGTCGCCTCCTACTTCATCGGCGTGGGACGTAAGTCCTGCACAATGCGCCAGGTAATCCAGGATTCCATCGGGCGAGTGACCTGCACTATCGATGCCGTGATGGTGGGAATCGACGTGATGAGTGGCAAGTCCCGCGAATGGAATGAGCAGGACATCCACAACCTTAATCTTTTCCTCATTCCCGGTGACGAGGAAGTCGTCACCAGCCAAGCTGCCACCGCTGCCCGCTACTAGCTGATCGTTAGTGCGCCGCTAGATGTTGCGCTACTCACCTATGCGAGCTTTGGCTCTGGGGGAGGGGTTAAGGTGGGGGAATTATGGGCGTCACAATCGATCTGCAGGGAATAGTTGACTCGCGATCCGCGACCGCGGCGGTGAGCGCCATGCGGCGCGCAGGCGCAGTGACGAAGCGCGCGCTGGTGATGGATCCGGGTGCGCTCGTGCGCTTAGGTGCTGTGGGGGAGCGGTCGACGGATCTTTTTATTTCGACGCCACTAGGCTGCGTTGTTTCTGTGCGTGTACCAGGGCAGGTAGGCGGCGCGGGTAAGTCAGGCTCCGTGGCCTATGCCAGCGAGGCACTGGGGGCAATCGTTGCTTTTGAACCCGGCCAGCAGCTCCTGGACCTGGGCGCGGACATGGATTTGATGTGGATGGGGTCGCTGCCTCCGCAGCAGGGGTTTGAGCTGATCGACACGGTGCCAGGAAGCGTGGTGCGCACACTGCACGCGGATATGGCAGCGGAAAATGAAGCGAACTCTGGCCCCATGGGCATCGCCCGTAGCCTGCTGGAACAGCAGGTTCTTTCGGTGAAACGCTCGGACGGTAGCGACGCCGCCACCTCCGTCGCACTCGAAGGCCGAACCATCGCGGCACTCGGCGGCCTGCGTTTGGTTCCAGAGCCGGGGGAAAAGCTGCGGGATTATGATTTCGTTCGCGTGAGCGCCGGTGGGAGTTGGATCCGCATTGACGCGCTGGTAGGAAGCGTATATGCGCCACGACCTGGTGGGCTGGCGCGGGTTCCCGGACCGCGCTAAGACCGCGAAGACTTAGGCGGCTAGGAACCGGCGTAAATGTCGTAGCCCAATTTGATGCTCATAACTACGACGATAACTAGCAATGCAATGCGTACGAAGCCCGTTCCTTTGGATAGCACAAGACGTGCTCCGACTTGTGCTCCGGCTACGTTAAAGGCCGCCAAGGCTAGACCGAAGAGCCAGATCACGTGGCCGCCGATGGCGAATACGGTAAGGGCTCCCAAGTTGGTGGCGATGTTGATGATCTTTGCTAGGACGGCAGACTCCACGAAGGATTTGCTGAGAAGTGCCGTGAACGCGATGATCAGGAACGTGCCTGTGCCCGGCCCGAAGAAACCGTCGTAGGTGGCGATAATTCCGACTGCGAAGAGTCCTACGAGCCAGCGGTGGCGGTTCTGTGCCGATGCATGTTGAGGTTTACCGAAGCCGGGGTTGAGGGCAACATATGTTCCGACTGCCAGCAGAAGGAAGATCACCAGAGGCCTTAGAGCCTCGGAGCTCAGCATCGATACCAAGAGCGCACCCGACGCCGCACAGGCGAAAGCGAGCGGCACCCCAAACGCCACCAGTTTGCGGTCGATTTTCTGGCGAATATCGGATGCCCGCAGCATGCGAGCGACGGCAGATGAAGTTCCGAAAACAGCCGCAAGTTTGTTCGTTGCCATTGCTGCGGCTTCGGGTGTTGCTGGTGCGACGATCAGAATCAGGGGAATGAGGATCAGCCCGCCTCCGCCGACGATGGCATCGATCGTCCCTGCAACGAAGGACCCCACCGCGAGGATCGAAAATGTTTCGGCGGAAAGCTCGGCTAGCATCCTTAGACCTCGTCAGGGGTATTCACCAG
The DNA here is from genome assembly GCF_056393505.1 of Corynebacterium sp. TUM25015. Classification (NCBI taxonomy): domain Bacteria; kingdom Bacillati; phylum Actinomycetota; class Actinomycetes; order Mycobacteriales; family Corynebacteriaceae; genus Corynebacterium; species Corynebacterium sp. TUM25015. The sequence goes on from NZ_CM150783.1 coordinate 1,268,270, forward strand.
CATGTGCGCGACTCTTTCCATGTGATCCCACATTGCCGCCCGGTGCTCATCGGGCAGTTGCTCGCGGTCGATGGTGGCCAAGGCGTTGCCCATGAGCTCAAGCCAGCGGTCGCGGGCAGCCGTATCGATGCGGAAAGGGGCGTGGCGCATCCGCAGGCGAGGGTGGCCGCGTCGAGCGTTGAACTCTGCAGGGCCGCCCCAATACTGCACCAGGAACCAGCGCAGGCGATCTTCGGCGCCCTCGAGGTCGTCCTCCGGGTACATCGGCCTGAGGATATCGTCGGTGCGAACCTGGCGATAGAACTCGTGCACGATGGCGCGGAACGTTTCCTCACCAACAGCGTCGTAGAAGCTAGAAGTCATGCCTCAACCTTATCTGTTTGTAGAGCGTGAACCGCCCAGTTACTGATCCTTTGATTCTTTCGCGAGCCTTCTAGTGAGCTTTCGCGTCGAAAGCCTGAGCGGCCTTGGCGCGAGCCACTCGGTCGCGTCCCTCGGAAAGCACGCGGCGGAGACCACTCGGGGTGTCCTCCGCCTGCATGAGTTCGGCAATGGCGGCATCCGTGGATTCGCTGTGATCCCAAGTGGGGTAGATTCCCTCCAGGGTGCGCAGCGCCATCTCCGAGTTCAGTGACTTCCAGTACTCCACGGCGTGGGCGATGTAATCCTCGCTGAACTGCTGCAGCAGGTCGCCGTGGCCGACGTGCACAAGGCCCGCGTTGCGGTGGCGCAGGCTCAGGTTGCTCTGCTGTGGCGCTTCCACGGTCAACGCACGCCAGACCTGCTGCTTAGTCTGCTCATCCGGTATGGAGGAGCGGGCCTGCAGCGCCAATGCTGCACCACTGGAGGAGTTGTCCTTGGACTCTTCGGCGGCGATGCGCGCCTCTACCTGTGCAGTGGATTCTCCAGTGGCGCGGGCAGCAGCGGTAAGCGCAATGATGACTGCCCAACGCAGATCCTGGTCCACGTTGAGCCCAGGGATCGTTTCGTCATTGTCTTCCGATGCGCCAGTTTCGCCCAGCAGTGCGCGCAGAACAGAAGCCGACTCTGCGGAGTGCACACAGCCCACGAACGCGCGGACAAATGCCAATTGCGCCGGGCCGCTAGTCTTGTGCGCCGCAGCCAGGAAAGCCTCGCGCAGTTGCGCCCAGCCTTCATCCGTCCAACCTGCGGCCGCATAGTTCTCAGCTGCCGAGCGTGCCTGAGCCAGGATTTGCTCCAACACTGCCAGCTCCGTTTCCTCCACCGCGCCACCGGCGACCAGGCGGATAAAGTCACGTGCCCGCATATTCGCATTGCGCGTCATCTGCCAGGCAGCAGACCACACCAGAGCGCGTGCCATCGGATCGGCAATGCGGGCAATGTTCGGCACTTCCTCGCCTCCGATCGCTGTGGTCAGTGACGCCTCATCCAGCGCCATGTTGCCGTAGGCCAGGTCGTCGTCATTAACCAGCACCATGTCACCGGCAGTGACGCCAACCAGCTCCGGCACTTCGGTGCGCTCGCCGGAAATATCCAACTCCACCCGCTTGGTGCGTTGTAAAGCGCCAGCGTCATCAAAGTTGTAGATACCTACCGCAATGCGGTGAGTACGAGTCTCACCCGCGCCGGGCTGTGCGCCCGACTGTTCTACAGCGAAGGAGCTGTAGGATCCGTCGGCCACGTCGAAGGCCGGGGTGAGAGTATTAATGCCCGTGGTGCGTAGCCACTGATTCGACCAATCGGACAAGTCACGGCCCGACGCCTTTTCCAAAGCCCCCAGTAGATCCGCAAACGTCGCATTACCCCAGGCGTGAGAGGCGAAGTGCGCGCGGATGCCCGCAAAGAACTCTTCCAGCCCCACGTACGCCGCCAGCTGCTTCAGCACACTGGCACCCTTGGCATAGGTGATGCCGTCGAAGTTGGCCTCCACCGTCTCAATATCGCCTGCATCGGAGAACACTGGGTGGGTAGAGGAAAGCTGATCCTGCGCATATGCCCAGGCTTTTTCCTTGCTGTTGAAGGTCACCCACGCCGTGTCGTACTTCGTCGCGCCGGCCTGACTCATGGCTGCAGACCAAGTAGCGAAGGATTCGTTCAACCACAGGTCATCCCACCACTTCATCGTCACCAAGTCGCCGAACCACATGTGCGCCAGCTCGTGCAGGATCGTATCCGCACGGCGCTCGTACTGGTAATGGCTGGCCGCGGAGCGGAAGATGTACTCGTCGCGGATCGTCACCGCACCCGCATTTTCCATCGCGCCCATGTTGTACTCCGGGCAGAAAATTTGATCGTACTTGTAGAACGGGTAGCCAATGCCGAACTTATCTGCGTAGTAGTCGAAGCCTTGCTTCGTCACCTCAAAAAGCTCATCGGCATCCAGATACTCCGCCAGCGACTGACGGCAGAATAGCGCGAGAGGTACTCGAATTTCCCCGCTGGTCTGGAGGTTCTCACCCAGCGGATTGTTGCTCAACGCTTCTACGGTCTCCGGGTGCTCAGTGATCGTGCCGCGCCACTCGTCGCGCACCACGTGCCACGGTCCAACGCAGAACGCAATGAGGTAGGTAGACAACAGGTAGTCCACACTAGCCCTGTGCTGCTTGTTTTGGACGCCCTCAACCTCCTCCACAGCAATCTCATTGTTCGTCACCACAGTCCACTCGGCGGGAGTGGTCAGCTCCACGTCATACGTCGCCTTGATATCCGGCTGGTCGAAGCAAGCGAAGACCCGCTTGGCATCCGCCGTTTCAAACTGGGTGTACATATAGGCCTGGTTATCGCTGGGGTCGAAGAAGCGGTGCAGGCCCTGGCCCGTGCTGGAGTAGGGGATCTCCGCTTCTACTACTACCTCGTGCTGGCCGCTGGACAGGCCTTCCAGCGGAATCCCCGCTGCGGCGTCATAGGTAAAACCACCGAGCGCTTCGCCATCGAGCTCTGCCCGCAGCAGCGAGTCAGCGCGCAGGTCGAGGAAGGTAGACCCGGCGTCAGAAGTGAAGCTGATGCGCGTCAGCGAGCGAAAGTGCTTGTTATCGGGCTGCTCGCCGCCGGTGAGGTCGAGTTGGATGGTGTAGTGAACATCGCTGATGAGGCTTGCGCGGTGCTCGGCTTCAGTACGGGTTAGGTTAATGGAACTCATGCAAACCACCCTAGTAGGCAGCCCGGACAACTCCGGCGCGTGATGGCGCTAGATGGTTAGAGTGGGTGACATGACTGAAACACAAACACAGACCGTGACCATGTTCTTCGACGCGATTTGCCCCTTTGCCTGGGTAACTAGCCGCTGGCTGCTTGAGGTACAGGAGGTGCGCGACGTGGAGGTCAAATTCCAGCCGATGAGCCTTTCCGTACTGAACGAGGGGCGCGATCTGGATCCGGACTACCGCGAGAAAATGGACGCTGCTTGGGCGCCGGCGCGCGTGGCTACAGCAATCTGGCAGAACCACCCGGAGAAGCTCTCTGCCTGGTACACCGCAATGGGCACCAAGATCCACAATGAACAGCGTGCGGACGCGACCGATCCGCATGGCTACGACGAGCTTATTGCCGAATCTCTGGAGGAAGCTGAGCTGCCCGCAGACCTGGCGAAGTACGGACACCTAAGTGCCGACGAGGAGGGCTCGTACGAGGCACAGCTGCGCGAGTCGCAGGACAAAGCCATTGAGTTGGTGGGCGATGAAGTAGGTACTCCGGTGGTGCAGCTGGGTAATGTGGCCTTCTTCGGTCCGGTGATCACCCGCATCCCGCGTGGCGAAGAGGCTGGCAAGCTGTTCGACGCATCCGTGACCTTGGCAGCAAATCCGCACTTCTTTGAGCTGAAGCGTTCCCGCACCGAATCGCCGGTAGCGGAGTAGTGCTGTAGTAGCGCTCGTGCGACGCTGGTGTAGTGCAGGTGCAGTGCTAAGGCGCAGCCCGCACGTCTTGACCGGCTAAACTGGGCACCATGCGTATTTACCTAGGTGCAGATCATGCCGGTTTTGAGATGAAGAACGTGATTAAGGATCACTTGAACTCCAAGGGCTTTGAGGTTGTGGACTGTGGCGCCCACACCTACGACGCCAACGATGACTACCCGGCCTTCTGCATCGCAGCGGCAAAGTCCGTGGTGGAAGATGAGGGCTCTTTGGGCATCGTGCTCGGCGGCTCTGGAAATGGCGAGCAGATCGCCGCGAACAAGGTTCCGGGGGCTCGCTGCGCCCTCGCCTGGTCCGTGGAGACCGCCAAACTAGCCCGTGAACACAACAACGCCCAGCTCATCGGGCTGGGCGGTCGCATGCACTCCGAGGAGGAGGCGCTGGCGATTGTGGATGCTTTTGTTTCCCAGCCGTGGTCGGAGGCCGAGCGCCATCAGCGCCGCATCGACATCCTGGCTGAGTACGAGCGCACGGGTGAGGCTCCTGCGCTGCCAGAAAACTAGTAACAAACTGGACTTTTAATTATTCGCGGTGGCGTCCGATTCGATCGGTGCGCCACCGCGTTTTGCTTGCCATTCCTTCACAATGTTGGAATCCCACAGCGTGAGTCCGTGGTACTTGGTCGCTGGCTGCGGTGCGCGGCCACGTCCTGCGTAGCTGGTAAAGGTGCCACGTGCGGTCCCGGAAAACTCAGCGCACTGTGATGCGGTCCAGAGCTCCGTGCCGGTTTTCTTGTCCACAATAATTGGTTCCATAAAACTAGAATTTACTCCGCTAGGATGCTGCCCACAATTGGAAATGTTGTTCTTCTACACCTGCATACCCCCGCAACAACGCAGGTTGAAGGCCATATTTTCAAATGATTTTGCAGGGCAGTGGGGGGTATGGTGTAACATCACTTGACGAAGCGGAAACCCGCTGGCGGAGTAGATCTGCGTGGCAGATTTCTTGTAAACTTCGCAGGCGAGTTCGCAATGGGAATGTCGTATAGTGGCTAATACCTCAGCCTTCCAAGCTGAAGACGCGGGTTCGATTCCCGTCATTCCCTCCAAAATTTCGGCAGTTCTCTTTTCATTGCGCATGGTCGCGATGACAGGGGAGCTGCCGTTTTGTATTTCTCGGTCTGTAGACAGTAAAGTAACGGGCGCAACGTTCGCGTGTGTGCGTGCGCCTATAGGTGCCGTCTCCGTGGGATGTTCAGAATCGGGATATGGCGCAGTTTGGTAGCGCACTCGCTTTGGGAGCGAGGGGTCGCAGGTTCAAATCCTGTTATCCCGACATTTTTTATTTTCACCCTTTTTGTTGGTGACGCCACCTTCCGGCTCGGTGCCGTGAAGTGGCGGAATGGTGCTCGCGAGCTGTATGGCTGGGGGAATTGCGAGCTTTTGATCTGTTGAGTTTTCCGTAGAGATTTCGGCTGGGGTTTTGGTTGGAGGTTCGGCTGGGGAGGGCGGAAAACTGACCCCCGCGTGTTGCGCTCGCCATTGGTTCTATAAAATTGGGCACCGACCGTATAGGTGCTGCGAGACGAATGACGACCGTGGCGCCCAAGAAGCTATCAATACACAGGAGTGTGCATTCGTGAAGAGCTCTGTAGAAAAGCTGAGCGCCACCCGCACCAAGCTCACGATTGAGGTTCCATTCGAGGAGCTTAAGCCAGAGTTCGACAAGGCCTACGCCACCCTCGCGCAGCAGGTAAACATGCCTGGCTTCCGCAAGGGCAAGGTTCCGGCGAAGATTCTGGAAGCTCGCCTGGGCCGTGGTGTTGTCCTGGATCAGGTCATCAACGAGATGCTGCCTTCTCGCTACAGCCAGGCTGTCGAGGAGAACGACGTGAAGGCTCTCGGCCAGCCGGAGATCGAGATCGCCGAGCTGGAGGATGGCAAGCACGTTACCTTCACTGCTGAGGTTGATGTTCGCCCGGAGATTGAGGTTCCGGACTTCTCTGACATCTCCGTTGAGGTTGCGCCGCTGAAGGCTGATGACGAGGCCATCGATGCGGAGCTGAAGAACCTACAGGCTCGCTTCGGCACCCTGAAGCCGGCTGATCGTGCCGTGAAGAAGGGCGACTTCGTCTCTATCGACTTGTCCGCCACCATCGATGGCGAGGCTGTTGACGAGGCAACTACCGAGGGACTGTCCCACGAGGTTGGTAACGATTCTCTGATCGAGGGACTGGATGATGCCCTGGTTGGTATGAAGGCTGGCGAAGAGTCCACCTTCACCTCCAAGCTGGTCGCTGGCGAGCACGCCGACGAAGAGGCAGAGGTTACCGTCAAGGTCGATTCCGTTAAGGAGCGCGAACTGCCGGAGCTGGACGATGACTTCGCGCAGCTGGCCAGCGAGTTCGACACTTTGGAAGAGCTCAAGGAGTCCCTAAAGGGACAGGTCGAGCAACAGCTGAAGAACACCCAGGCTGGCGAGATCCGCGATAAGGTTCTGGCCGCAGCGCTGGAGAAGACCGAGTTCGAGTTGCCTGAGGCTGTTGTTAAGGATCAGGTCGACGCTCAGATTCAGCAGATCATTCAGCAGTTCGGTGGCGATGAGAAGGTCTTCGAGTCCATGCTCGCCGCCCAGGATATGACCCGCGAGAAGTTCGAAGAGGACGCTCGCAGCTCTGCCGAGGATTCCGTACGTACCCAGCTCTTCCTGGATGCCGTTGCTGATGTTGAGCAGCCAGAGGTTTCACAGGAAGAGCTGATGGATCACATCGCCTTCACTGCAAACCAGTACGGCATGGATCCGAACCAGTTCATTATGCAGCTACAGCAGGCAGGCCAGCTGGGCAGCTTGTTTGCTGATGTTCGCCGTGGCAAGGCTTTGGCGCTGAACATTGCCAAGACCACCGTGAAGGATACCGACGGCGCTGACGTGGATCCGAAGGAGTACTTCGGTGATGTAGAGGCTGACAAGGCTGATGCCGAGAAGGCTGAGGAGGCTGAAGAGAAGCCGAAGAAGGCTCCTGCCAAGAAGTCGACCACCAAGAAGTCCACTGCCAAGAAGAGCACGGCTAAGAAGTCGACCACCAAGAAGAGCACGGCTAAGAAGTCGACCACCAAGAAGTCCACTGCCAAGAAGGGCACGGCTAAGAAGTCGACCACCAAGAAGTCCACTGCCAAGAAGACCACCAAGAAGGCAGCGGAGAAGAAGGAAGACTAAATAGTTTCCTTTCCCGCCGGACCTCTCTGAGGTTCCGGCGGTTTTCTTTATTCTGCGGTTGGCGACCCGCGGCCTGCCGTGCGCTGACAGCGAACAACCCCGCCAGGACACCCGTTTTGCCCATGGGTGTGACTAGGCTGGGGCGCATACAAAAGTGAACTTTCGTCATACTTTCTGCAAGGAGCGAAGTTGAGTTCGGAAAACCCCAATCACAGAGACTCGGTTTACGAGCGCCTGCTGCGCGAGCGCATTATCTTCCTGGGCAGCCAGGTTGATGACGACATCGCCAACGAGTTGTGCGCCCAGATTCTGCTGCTGTCCGCAGAGGATCCGACGCGCGACATCAGCCTGTACATCAACTCCCCGGGTGGTTCCGTCACCGCGGGCATGGCAATTTACGACACGATGAAGTACGCGCCGTGCGACATCGCTACCTACGGGATGGGCCTGGCGGCGTCGATGGGGCAGTTCCTGCTCTCCGCAGGTACGAAGGGTAAGCGCTATGCTCTGCCGCACGCTCGCATTATGATGCACCAGCCTTCCGCAGGCGTGGGTGGCACCGCAGCCGACATCGCCATCCAGGCGGAGCAGTTCGCTTACACCAAGCGCGAAATGGCGGAGCTGATTGCGGAGTTCACCGGCCAGACGGTGGAACAGATCACCAAGGATTCCGACCGTGACCGCTGGTTCACCGCGGAGCAGGCTAAGGAATACGGTTTCGTCGACCACGTCATCACCTCTGCGAAGGAGAGCTAAGACATGTCAGAGATGCAGATGCCAGAAATGCGATACATCCTGCCGTCGTTCGTGGAGCACTCCAGCTACGGCGCGAAGGAATCCAACCCCTATAACAAGCTGTTCGAGGAACGCATTATCTTCCTGGGTACTCAGGTCGACGATGCTTCCGCTAACGACATCATGGCGCAGCTGTTGGTACTGGAGGGGCTTGACCCCGATCGGGATATCACGATGTACATCAATTCTCCCGGCGGTTCTTTCACCAGCCTGATGGCGATCTACGACACTATGCAGTACGTCCGTCCGGACGTGCAGACCGTATGCCTTGGCCAGGCTGCCAGTGCAGCTGCAGTGCTGTTGGCAGCCGGTACCCCCGGCAAGCGCGCGGCTCTGCCCAACGCCCGTGTGCTGATTCACCAGCCCGCCACCGGTGGGGTACAGGGTCAGGTTTCCGACCTGGAGATCCAGGCTAAGGAAATCGAGCGTATGCGTAAGCTCATGGAGGAAACGCTGGCTCGTCACACTGGCAAGTCCGCCGAGCAGGTGCGCATTGATACCGACCGCGACAAAATCCTGACGGCCGAGGAGGCCAAGGAATACGGCATCGTCGATCAGGTTTTCGACTACCGTAAGCTCTCGGCGCAGAAGTAGATCGCGCTGAAGTGAATTGGGATAGGGGACGACGTGACCCGCGGAGTCGCGGGTTACTCGGGGAATCCGGCGTGGCGCTGTAGAGTTGAAGGCCTATGAGGGTGCTAACCTAGCTGTCCCCCAAGTTCCCCTATCCAAGAAAGCCTGATAACCCACATGCCTGAAAGCGCAGAGCTCCTGAAGTGCTCTTTTTGTGGAAAGAGCCAAAAACAGGTTCGCAAGCTGATTGCCGGCCCTGGTGTATACATTTGCGATGAATGTATCGAGCTTTGTAACGAGATCATCGAAGAGGAACTGCTTGCAGTCGACCCCACTGAGGGGTCGGCAAAGCTGCCGAAGCCTGCCGCCATCGCAGAGTTCCTCGATAACTATGTGATCGGCCAGGACGAAGCCAAGCGCACCCTGGCTGTGGCTGTGTACAACCACTACAAGCGCATCCAGGTGGAAGAGTCCAACGCTGCGGCGCGTCGCTCTGACGACGAGGTGGAGCTAGCGAAGTCCAACATTCTCATGCTGGGGCCTACTGGCTCGGGCAAGACCTATCTGGCGCAGTCGCTCGCCCGCATGCTCGATGTGCCTTTCGCCATTGCCGACGCCACCAGTTTGACCGAAGCTGGCTATGTCGGTGAAGACGTAGAAAACATTCTGCTGAAGCTTTTGCAGGCCGCTGATTTTGATGTAGCAAAGGCACAGCGTGGCATCATCTACGTCGACGAGGTAGACAAGATCTCCCGCAAGTCGGAGAACCCGTCCATCACCCGAGATGTTTCGGGCGAGGGAGTGCAGCAGGCGCTGCTGAAGATTTTGGAAGGCACTGTTGCCGCTGTACCACCACAGGGTGGGCGCAAGCACCCGAACCAAGAGTTCATCCAGTTCGATACCAAGAACGTGCTGTTCATCGTTGCTGGAGCATTCTCCGGGCTGGAGAACGTCATTGCCGAGCGTCGCGGCAGGAAGGGACTGGGCTTCGGTGCGGAGATCAGCGCAAAGTCTGAGGAAGACCCGAATCCGTTCCAATTTGTGGAGCCGGAGGACTTGGTGAAGTTCGGCCTGATCCCTGAACTGATTGGTCGTCTGCCGGTGCTGACCCACGTCGGCCACCTGGACGAGGAAGCTTTGGTTCGCGTCCTGACCGAGCCGAAGAACTCCCTGGTACGCCAGTACCAGCGTCTGTTCGAGATGGATGGAGTGCGCCTGACTTTTGAGGAGGACGCACTCCAGGAGATCGCACAGAAGGCTCTAGCCCGCGAAACCGGAGCCCGTGGCTTGCGCTCCATCATGGAGACTCTGTTGCTGCCGACTATGTTCAGCATCCCAGAGGATGAAGAAACCGGTGAGGTCATCATCACCGGCGCTTGCGCACGAGGCGAGGCAGAGCCGACGCGGCTGAGCCATGAAGAAGTGGCGAAGCGGGATAAGAAGAGCGCCTAGTCGTGATAGAGGTCCGATGACGCTGAGGGGGCGTCATCGCCCTCCCCATCCTCGTCCCGCCAATCGCGGTACAGGGACGCGGCAACGGAAGAACCGAGCACCGAAGAATGGGACGCGTGGGTGTAGGACGTGCCCTGGGTCGTTGGCATCGTGGTGGTGAGGAAGGCAATAACCGCGTCACAGGTAAGCCTTTGCAGTCCAGCCTCATTATCGGCAGTGTTGGAATCCATGCCGTAGAGAGCGTGGAAGGTCGCCCCTTGGGTGACGGCGAAAGAACATAGCGAAGTGATCAGTACATAAGTATCTTCCGCGGACACTCCACTGCGGAAGGCGCCGATATCGTGGCCACGCATGAGCACACGATCGATGTGCAGCACGACAGGGGAATCCTCCAATACGCCGACGCGGTGTACGAGCTGCGGATCACCTAGCAGGTTCTCCGCGACAATGAGGCGCACCGCATTGGGGTGAGTGGCAAACCGGGTGTACGTCGCGCCGACCAGGTTTCGCATTTCACGAACGGGAGAGCGATCCATCTCCGGATTGTCGTAGCCATTGAGCGGCACTGGCCAGATGGAAGAATGTGCATAGCGTAGCGCTTCTTCGAAAAGGCGATCGGGGGAACTGAGCAACTCACACGTTGGCGACAGGCGGGCTGCCTGCGCAATGGTGGCCAAGTGCTGGGGAGTAAAGGCAGCACCGACCCGCACAGCGATGTTTACGGTGGCGTTCATGGCCTGGATGTACTGCTTGTCGCCGAGTCCATACCAGGCCGCAGAGGCGGGGAGGTGGGGCTTGTTTTGCACCTGAATAGTTTATCTGTGAAGGGGGTGAAATTGCAGCGACGTGTACCGAAAACTGGCACGTGCGGGGGTGGTTCGCGGTGCTTCTACAGGGCCGAGTAGAACGAGTCCTGCAGCTGTCCGGGTGGGTTATTACAGTGGGAAGGGATTAGAGAACATCTTCAAAAACACTCTTAAGGAGCCCCGCGTGACCACCAATAACCAGAACGCCGTCACTGTCACCGTTACGGGTGCCGGCGGCCAGATCGGCTACTCCCTGCTCTTCCGTATCGCCAAAGGTGAAGTATTCGGCGATCGCGTGGTTAACCTGCGTTTGTTGGAGACCGAGAGCGGTGTGCAGGCAGCTCGTGGGGTAGCCCTGGAACTGTCGGATTGCGCCTACCCGCTATTGGGCGAGGTCACCATCACTTCGGATATCAACGAAGGCTTCAAGGGAGCTAACGCGGTGTTCCTGGTGGGCGCCAAGCCACGCCAGAAGGGCGAGGAGCGCGCTGACCTTCTGGCTGCTAACGGCAAGATCTTCGGCCCACAAGGCAAAGCCATCGCCGAGCACGCAGCCGATGATGTGCGCGTGATCGTGGTTGGTAACCCGGCGAACACCAACGCCGCCATTGTTGCCGCTCATGCGAAGGGGCTGGACCCACGCCGCGTGACTGCCCTCACCCGCCTCGATCACAACCGTGGTCTGGCGCAGGTAGCGGAGAAGCTAGAAGTGGCCGTACGTGACCTGAAGAACATGATCGTGTGGGGTAACCACTCCGCCACCCAGTTCCCCGACGTGGCCGAGCTGACCCTGAACGGCGAGAAGATTGCTGACAAGCTGGACGAGTCCTGGGTCGATGAAGAGTTCATTCCGCGCGTAGCCAAGCGCGGTGCGGAGATCATCGAGGTACGCGGACGCTCCTCCGCAGCCTCTGCTGCTAACGGCGCACTGGATCACATGCGCGATTGGGTGAACGGCACTCCTGAGGGCGACTGGGTTTCTGTCGCACTGCCTTCCGACGGTTCCTACGGCATTCCAGAAGGCCTCGTGTTCTCCTTCCCTTGCCGTTCCGTTAACGGTGAGTGGGAAATCGTGCAGGGTCTGGAGATCAGCCCGGCTCAGCAGGAGCGCATCGACGCGAACGTGAAGGAGCTGCAGGAAGAAAAGGCTGCGGTAGAGGCTGCTGGCCTGCTGTAGTTTCACGAACCAAACTTTTTTGCGCATATTGCCACCCGGCCTGTTGGTCGGGTGGTTTTATGTTAGGCATGACAGCCCCCACTTACCGCACTGATCCCACCGACCACACCGACCGCCCCGCGCCGGTCCACTCCCAGCTCCTCCAACAGTCTCTGTTCAGCCAGCTCACCGCCCGCGCCGGGTGGCTGCTGCCGGGGATTCCGGAACCAATTCTGCGGGTGCTGGGCACTCGCACCAACTCCGAGGGTGATCGCCTGGATGCTGATGTCCGTGCGTCGATCCTGACCCTTAACCTGATCCACCCCGATGACTACTCCAAGCAACCAGTAGACAAGACCCGCGAGGTCGTGGAGAGTTCCGCCTACCTGGGTGGCGGGCATGTGCCCTCCGTCGGCTCGGTTGTGGAGGAACATATCCGCGGTGTGCGAGTCCGCCACTATCGACCCACCGGCGCGGCCTCACCGGAAGTGGAACTGCCCACCCTGGTGTACTTCCACGGTGGCGGCTGGGTCGTCGGTTCCCTCGATTCCCACGATTCCACGTGCCGCTGGCTTTGTGAACGAGCCCGCGTGGCTGTGCTCTCCGTTGACTACCGTCTGGCTCCGGAACATCCTTTCCCCGCCGCGCCCGACGACTGCTGTGCCGTGGTTGAAGCGGCGATGGTGGGGGAGGTTAAGGGCGTCAATAAGAAAAGGGTGGCCGTCGGCGGCGATTCGGCAGGAGGCAACCTCGCCGCAGTGGTGTGCCTGCGCCGCAAGCGGGAAGGGATGGAGCAGCCGCGGGCGCAACTGCTTTTTGTGCCGGTGACGGACCTTTCGACACTCGATACCCCTAGTCATCGCGAGTTCGCCAAGGGGTACTTCCTTACTCATGCGCATATGCAGTGGTATCGCGATCAATATCTGACTGACGAGGCACAGCGTAGGGATCCGGATGTTTCTCCGCTGCTGGCTGACGATGTGAGCGGTCTGGCTCCCGCCTATGTTGCCGTCGCTGGGTTCGACCCGCTGCGTGACGAAGGTGCGGCCTACGCGGAGAAGCTGCGGAAGGCAGGTGTGCTGGTTTCTTTCCGACGCCACCCCGGCTTGATCCACCCTTTCGTGAATTCTACGGGCGTATGGCGCAATGCGGGGCGAGCGCTGGACGAAGCGGCGGGAGTGTTGCGGGCGGCGCTCGAGATGTAGGCGGGGTGTACGACGTGTCCGAGCCGTCTACTAGACTTGGCTAGCGTGAGTGACTCCAGTTCTAAGGCAAATGGCTCTAACACGTTTGGTGCTGACCGCTCGGCACAGCTACCTGCGGCATGGGACCCCGCCGCGGTAGAGGAAAACCTGTACCAGGGGTGGGTGGATTCCGGCTACTTCAAGGCCGACCCTGCCAGCGATAAGCCCCCGTTCAGCATTGTGCTGCCACCGCCAAACGTGACTGGCCAGCTGCACATGGGCCACGCGCTGGACCACACGCTAATGGATGCGATGGCCCGCCGTAAGCGCATGCAGGGCTTTGAAGTTCTCTGGCTCCCGGGTTCCGACCATGCAGGTATCGCTACTCAGACCAAGGTGGAGGCTAACCTCAAGGAATCTGAGGGTAAGGATCGCTTCGACTACGGTCGCGAGGACTTTATCGACAAGGTCTGGGAGTGGAAGGAACAGTACGGTGGCGTGATCCAGCGCCAGATGCGTGCCATTGGTGATTCCGTGGACTGGTCCCGCGAGCGCTTCACGTTGGATGATGGCCTCTCCCGCGCCGTGCAGACCATGTTTAAGGAGCTTTTTGACGCCGGCTTGATCTACCGTGCGAACCGCATGGTGAACTGGTCTCCTGTGCTACAGACCGCAATCTCTGACATTGAGGTCGTGTACTCCGAGGACGAGGGTGAGCTGGTTAGCATCCGCTATGGCTCTCTGGACGATGCCGAACCACACGTGATTGTTGCGACGACGCGTGTGGAAACAATGCTGGGTGACGTGGCCGTAGCCGTGCATCCAGAGGATGAGCGCTATGCGGATCTGGTGGGCAAGAGCCTGCCGCACCCGTTCCTGCCGGATCGCCAGATGATCGTGGTGGCCGACGATTACGTGGATCCCGAGTTCGGTACCGGTGCTGTGAAGATCACCCCGGCACATGACCCGAATGACTTTGCGATGGGGCAGCGCCACGACCTGCCGATGCCGGTGATTATGGACGAAACTGGTCACATTGCGGGCACGGGCACCGAGTTCGACGGCATGGAACGCTATGAAGCGCGAGAGAAGATTCGCCTGGCACTTGAAGAGCAGGGGCGCATCGTGGCACGTAAGTTTCCCTATGTGCACAGTGTGGGGCACTCCGAGCGATCCAAGGAAGCTGTGGAACCGCGCCTGTCCGAGCAGTGGTTCGTCAAGGTGGACGAGCTGGCAAAGATGTCCGGCGATGCAATCCGGTCTGGCGATTCGGTAATTCACCCAGCCTCCCAGGAACCACGCTGGTTCGACTGGGTGGATGACATGCACGACTGGTGTATTTCTCGCCAGCTGTGGTGGGGCCACCGCATCCCGATCTGGTACGGGCCGAACGGCGAGATCGTGTGCTGTGGTCCGGATGACGAAGCTCCGACGGGCGAGGGATGGCGTCAGGATGAGGACGTGCTGGACACGTGGTTCAGCTCCGCCCTGTGGCCGTTCTCCACGATGGGTTGGCCGGATAAGACCCCGGAGCTGGAGAAGTTCTATCCCACCAGCGTGCTGGTGACGGGCTACGACATTCTGTTCTTCTGGGTTGCGCGCATGATGATGTTCGCCACCTTCGCTTCCAAGCACAGTACTGAGGTGCTGGGCACGGGCAACGAGGGACGCCCGCAGATTCCGTTTAAGGATATTTTCCTGCACGGCCTGGTACGTGACGAGCATGGCCGTAAGATGTCCAAGTCCTTGGGTAACGGCATTGACCCGATGGATTGGGTACGCGATTACGGTGCGGATGCGCTGCGCTTTACCCTGGCTCGTGGTGCTAACCCGGGCTCTGATCTGCCGGTGGGCGAGGATGCGGCACAGTCTTCCCGTAACTTTGCCACCAAGTTGTACAACGCCACGAAGTTCGCGTTGATGAACGGCGCGCACGTCGGCGAGCTGCCTGCCCGCGAGACCCTGACGGATGCCGACCGCTGGATTTTGGACCGCCTGGAGGAAGTACGCCAGCTGGTCGACGATGCACTGGATCGCTACGAGTTCTCTCTGGCCAACGAGAACCTTTACCGTTTTGCTTGGGGCGAGTTCTGTGACTGGTACCTGGAAATCGCAAAGGTGCAGATCCCGCGCGATTGGGATAGCGCTACGGAAGAACAAGTGCAGCGCGGCATTAATACTCAGATCGTGCTGGGACGAGTACTGGATGCGGTACTGCGTCTGCTGCACCCCGCCATGCCTTTCGTGACCGAAACGCTGTGGAAGGCGCTGACCGATGGGGAAGAGGGCTACTCCGATTCCCTGGTCACCGCCGAGTGGCCAGGCGCTGATCTGACCAATGGGGGCGTAGAGACGGATGCCGATGCAGTGCGCCGCATGGCAGACGTCGACAAGCTGGTCACGGAGCTGCGTCGTTTCCGCAGCGATCAGGGCGTGAAGCCCTCCCAGAAGGTACCTGCTGCGCTGGACTTCGCCGCTGCCGACTTGGTCGACTTTGAAGAAGCCGTGCGTTCCCTGGTGCGCCTGGAGACCCCTGCTGAGGGATTCGCGGAGACTGCCTCCATTGAGGTGCGCCTGTCTCAGGCGACCATTGCGGTACAGCTGGATACCTCCGGCACCGTCGACGTGGCTGCCGAGCGCAAGCGCCTGGAGAAGGATCTGGCGGCTGCACAGAAGGAACTCGACAACGCAGCGAAGAAGCTGGGCAATGAGAACTTCCTTTCCAAGGCGCCGGAGAAGGTCGTCGAAGGCATCCGCGAGCGCCAGCGTGTGGCGCAGGAAGAGTTCGATCGCATTACCACCCGACTGGAAGGCCTTCCACAGGCATGACCGAAGAGACAACTGGGGAAAACTACCCAGATGAGGTGACCCTCGACGAGGCCGGTCTGGCTCTGCCCCTCGACCATCTGGGCGCCGATGAGGCTGAGGAGGCGTCAACCCCAGAAAGGCCTATCACCCCCGACGACCTTGCGGCTTTGGCAGAGGTCGATGCGGAGCTGAACCAGCGTTGGCCCGAGACGAAGATCGACCCGACGCTGGAGCGCGTGGAGTTGCTGATGGATCTGCTTGGCCACCCCGAGCGGACGTTCCCTGCGATCCATGTGGCCGGGACGAATGGCAAGACTTCCGTGGTGCGGATGATCGAGTCTCTGATGCGGGCGTTCCACCGCCGAACCGGGCGCACCACCAGCCCGCATCTGCAGATCGTGACTGAGCGCATCGCCATTGACGGCCGACCGATGCACCCGCGCGACTACGTGGACACGTGGCGTGACATCCAGCCGATGGTGGAGATGGTGGATGCGAAAAGCCAAGCCGAAGGCGGTCCGCAGATGAGCAAGTTCGAGGTGCTCGTGGCCATGGCCTATGCGGCCTTCGCCGATGCTCCGGTGGACGTGGCCATTATCGAAACCGGCATGGGTGGACGCTGGGATGCGACCAACGTGGTGAACTCCGATGTCGCGGTGATTACGCCCATCGGCTTGGATCACACGGATTACCTGGGTGACACCCTGGAGCAGATTGCAGGTGAGAAGGCCGGCATCATTAAGACCCGGTGGGATGCTGATGACCTGCTGACCCCGCCGGATAACGTGACCATTGTTGCGGAGCAGGAGCCCGAAGCGATGCGCGTGGTTTTGGAAGAAGCCGTAGCGAAGGATTCTGCAGTAGCCCGCGCTGGCAGCGAATTCGGTGTGGTATCCAGCCGCATTGCCGTAGGCGGTCAGAGTCTGACGATTCGCGGATTGGCTGGCGAGTACGAGGACATTTTCCTGCCACTGTCTGGTGAACATCAGGCGCGCAATGCTGCCGTAGCGCTGGCGGCAGTGGAGGCTTTCTTCGGCGCCGGTGCGAAGCGTCAGCTAGACGTGGATACGGTGCGAAAAGGTTTCGCTTCCGTCGCCTCGCCCGGCCGTCTTGAGCGGGTGCGTTCCACCCCGAGTGTATTTATTGACGCCTCGCACAACCCCCACGGCGCGAAAGCGCTGGCGGCGGCGATCGACCGCGACTTTGAATTTCGCAAACTGATCGGCGTGGTGGGTGTGCTAGGGGACAAGGACGCCCGGGGCATCCTCGCTGCACTCGAACCTGTGATGGACGAGGTTGTGGTGACCGAGGTGAACTCTCCGCGCGCGTTGCCTGTGGAAGTGTTGGCGGAGTATGCGCGTGACGCTTTCGGCGAGGAGCGTGTGCACGTAGCTACCAACCTGCCGGGTGCCGTGGAGCTGGCTACGCAACTGGCCGAGGATGACGAAGATGGCGTGCTGTCTGGTGCAGGCGTACTGATCACTGGCTCGGTGGTGACCGCTGGCGAGGCGCGCACGCTATTTGGCAAAGAGCCAGCCTAAGGCGTTCGACGCGGCGCTGCCGAGTTCCGATTAGGTCTTGCTGGGTCTAATTGGGTCTAATAGGGCTGACGGCTTAAGACAAATATGAGTGCGTCAAAAGAAGAGCGAGCAAGGAGCTGCAGAAACCGTGGCACAGAACTCTCACAAGCGCAATAAGGCTGATGAGCAGGGTGAGTACGGCCCACTTGGTCCCGGCCAGGCGCCGGCCAACGATCCGCTGAAGGGGCTGCGAGGAGTCATGGCCGGCACTCACATCATGGAAGCCATCGTGATCCTGCTGGTGCTTACCGTAATTACCCGTGTAGATGCTGGTGCCTCGGCCACGACGTTCAATATGGTCTACGTGATCGGCTTGGGAGTGGCCATGATCGTCGCGGCTTTCCTGCAGAAGCTTAAGTGGGCGGACTGGTTGAATATTGGGTTGCAGGTGTTGGCTGTTGCGGGCTTTATCGTGCACCCGGCGATGGGCGCCATGGGCGTGATCTTTGCCCTGTGCTGGTGGTACATCTACCACCTACGTTCGAACCTGATGCGTCGTATGCAGCGTGGTTTGCTGCCTTCGCAGCACCTCGACGAAGAAGGAAATGTGCGACGTCCGGCTACCCCCGCGGACTGATCTTCATGACGCCACATTTGCAACACCTTTAACATCCGCAACACTCACCTGGGAATACCCTTAGAAGGGGGTAAGGTGTCCACTACCCCCGAATGTGGTTTATTATGCGGGCATGACGTTGACGCGCCGTGCATTCTTCCGCTCTTCCACCGCCCTAGGTGCCGCAGTTGGTGGCACTTTCCTCTTCGCTAACCGCAACAACATGGGGGTCTTTTCCTCCGCCGATAACACCCACCCCGCCGAAGTACCGACCCCAAGTGAGCCAGAAGCTTTCACGGGGACGGGAATCGGCGTCAACCAAAAAGGCAAGCTTCCCGGCGGTACCGGGTACCTCACGATCACCTTTCCACCTGCTGCGCCTGAGGGGGCTCAGGCAACCCTGCGCTTCGAGTTCGCCGGTGGGCGCACCGAGGATCGCTTTGTACATGCCGAGGCGCACGACCGCGAAGATGATTCTGCGCTGAAGTCCGATCCCGTGGAGCTGCCGGAGGGTGCTACCGCCGTGTGGCTGCCCGGTGAGGCAAATGACCCCGCAACGCGCTTGCATCTACACATTGTGGAAGCCCCCAAGGGGCAGGAGGAGCAGATCTTTGGCGCTGGAATTGCACCTTATGCTGCGCCGATGAATCTGCCCTCTAATCCGGCGGAGCTGCAGAGCAGCTTGGAAACTGGCGCTGCGGGGGTAGCAGGTTCACTAGCCTTGGCGGGAACCATCGCTGGCATTCTTGCCTCCAGTGGTTTGGCAGTTCCGGGATTGCCTGCTCCGGGTGCGCCTGCCGGTGGTGGAGCGAATGTCATTGATGGCCTGCGTGTGGTTTCTCGCCGCGAGTGGGGTGCGAATGAAGCGCTGATGGGGTGGACGCCCCGCTTCACTCGCGCACAGTTGATTACCGTGCACCACACCGCAATGGCCACCCCGGCCAACGGTGATTACGCTGCGAATGTCCGCAGTATCTATGGTTTCCACGCCTCCAGCGCTAACGGCGGCCGTGGCTGGGGCGACATCGGTTATCACCTGCTGATCGCCCCCGATGGCACCGTGTTCCAAGGGCGTTCCACCGGTATGGATGGCCAGGCTGTATTCCAACCGGGTAGCTTGGGCGGAACGCCAATGTCGGTCACCGCAGGTCACGTGTACAACGCGAATGATGGAAACATTGGTGTCTGCTTGCTCGGTAACTTTATGACGCAAACCCCGACCCCCGCTGCCATCAATTCTCTCGTGCGGGTTCTGGGGCACCTGTGCCGTGGCTTGCGTCTGGATCCGCGTGGCAGTGTGCGTTATGTAAACAACGCCGCCCGCCTGAATCTGACGCGCCGAACCATTACGGGCCATCGTGACTGGGGTGACGTATCTACCGCAACGGCGTGCCCGGGTGACCGTGCGTACGCGCTGATGGATCAGGTGCGCAGTCGTGTTTAACGCTGCAGGTGTCGCACTGCACACGGGGTGGCCATGTGTAGAATTGCTGACATGACTGAACGCACTCTGATTCTGATCAAGCCCGATGGTGTTAAGAATGGCCACGTGGGCGAAATTATCTCTCGCATCGAAAAGAAGGGTCTGAAGCTTGTGGAGCTGGACCTGCGTACCGCTGATCGTGAGACCGCGGAGAAGCACTACGCCGAGCACTCCGATAAGCCTTTCTTCGGCGAGCTGGTGGACTTCATCACCTCTGCTCCGCTGGTAGCAGGCATCGTCGAGGGCGAGCGCGCCATCGAAGCTTGGCGTCAGCTGGCAGGCGGCACCGATCCAGTGTCCAAGGCCACCCCTGGCACCATCCGCGGCGACTTCGCACTCTCTGTTGCGGAGAACGTTGTTCACGGCTCTGACTCTCCGGAATCCGCCGAGCGTGAGATTGGCATCTGGTTCCCGAACCTGTAAAAGCAACTTGCAAAGAAACCGCGGACGCAATCGCATCCGCGGTTTCTTTTATTCGTAAGAGTTAAGGGTCACAGGGTAGATTGTTTTAGCTTGCCTGGTAGCGCTTTTGAAACTTCTGCGAACCTTCCTCGGTCAGCGTTAGCCAATTTTGCGTCCCATCGGTCGAGCGAAGTTCGCGGATCTTTACTGCGTTGCCCTGCTTAACTAGCTTGTTTAGTGCAGCGTCTACGTCGTTAGCAGTCCAACCGTAGTGCGCGAGTTCGCCTTTCAGCGTATCGCTGAGGATCTGCAGCCCACCGGGCACACAGCGGCGGCAGTACAGGAACGCCTGCAACCATTCGGCGGGCTTTTCGATCCGAATTCCCTGGTCTAGCTTCTCTGGGATGGTGTAGCGGGCCGGGCGCCAGGCGTCAAAAGTAATGATCCAGTACGTCAACCCCACGGTGAGGAGCGCGACAACTCCGGCATAGGCCAGCCCGCTGCGGTCGGAAAAAAGTGGTGCGAACTGCGCTGCACCGAAAAAGAGAGCAAGGAGTAGAACGAGGCGGCCTTCCTCCTTCCAGCTGAACGGGGTGCGGGCGGCTTCGGCGTCGGTCTTCAGAGGGGAGTAGTCGTTGCCGCGGAGGCCGTTGCGTCGCAGATAGCGCCACCAAAGAATTCCGGCGACGATAGCAGACACCGCGATACCCAGCGCTGGTAGCGGGCCGGAAATGGGTGAGCACAGAATAAACATCATGATGCCGAATGCGACTGCCACGGCCAATTGCGCACCCTTGCTTGGGCGAGTGCTGCTGGCAACGTCTAGAAGTACTGTGCTGTCGAAAGGTACGGAAGGCTGTGCGGGGGTGGCCATAGCGTAAAGCGTAACAGTCCGGCTTTGCTTCGCTCGTGCTTGTTCACTGCATGAGCGGGTGGATGTGAGACAATAGGGACGGATCGAATGCCCACAACGACGATGCGGCACAACGATCAGGCAAACTTTGAAGACTTTATAAGGAGATTTCGTGGCGACTACTAGCCCGGAAATTGCAGCGCAGGCTGCGAAAATTGATCGAGAAAGTGTGGGGGAGAAGGTTCGCGTCCACACCGTTGCTAAGCAGTTGGGGATCCGGGCGACGGACTTCCTGGCTGTACTTGCGGATCACGGTATTGAGGGGAAAAAGACCGCTTCGACGTTGACGAAGGCGCAGGTCTTTTCTGTTCTGGACGCCCTTAGCTCCAGCGGACAGTCCTCTCAGCCGGATGAGAAGGTTGCGGAAACGGAGGTTTCTGAAGCCTCCGAAGAGCCGAAGGAACCTGCCAAGAAGACCACGGCCAAAAAAGCTACCAAGGACGCAGCCAAGAAAACCGCCAAGAAGACTGCAAAAAAGTCGGTTGCGAAGAAGGTCGCCAAAAAGTCGACCGAAAAGCAGGCGGAAGAGGTCGCTGAGCAGAAGCCTGCAAAGAAGAGCACGAAGAAGACCGCTAAGAGGACCACGAAGAAGTCTGTAAATAAGCCAGCTGAAAAGGCAGTTGAGAAGCCTAACCCCGTTCAGCAGGAAAGCCCTGAGGCTGTGGCGGATACCGCGCCGGAAGCAGCGGCGGTGGTTGCTGCTAATGCAGCGGCTGAAGATAAGTCGGAAAACCGCGATGAAGACGCAGGAAAGAAGTCGTCCAAGCGCCCCGCGAAGCGCACGGCAAAGCGCACTGCCAAGCGCGTAGTGAAGAAGTCGACGCAGAGAAAGGCGGAGGAGCCGGCGAAGACTGCGGAGCCTGAGCAGGTAGAGCCTGAGGTGTCCGTAGGAGACGCTAAGGCGCCAGTGCCCGAAGGCGACGATAAGGCGCCAGTGTCCGCAGAGAATACCGAGCAGCCGACTCGTCGCCGTCGAGTCCGGCGCGTCGTTCGTCGCGTGGGAAGCGTGCGCCAAGCGGAGATGCGGGCGTCGAAAAACAAGAACCATGCGAAGCGAGACGGCAAGAAGCAAAACAAGGCCGAAGAGGTAGCAAAGGTCACTGCACCTGAGGATCTGCACCCCGCCGAGCGCTCCACCGAGGACATGGTGGATGAGCCGGTGAAGCTCAAGGGCTCCACGCGTCTTGAGTCGCAGCGACGCTGGCGCGCGAAGAACCGTGACAAGAACTACAAGGCCATCACCCGGGCGGAATTCCTGGCACGACGCGAGTCGGTCGAGCGCACGATGATCGTCCGCGATTCGCAGCGCACCGACCACAAGGGCATGATGACGCAGGTCGGCGTGGTAGAAGACGGCCAGCTGGTTGAACACTTCGTGGCGGATGCTACACACCAGTCGTTGATCGGCAATGTGTACCTCGGTCGTGTGCAAAACGTACTGGGCAGCATGGAAGCGGCCTTCGTGGATATTGGTACGGGGCGCAACGCCGTGCTGTATGCGGGCGAGATGGATTGGCGCTCGCCGCACCTGCATTCCAAGAACCGCAAGATCGATCAAGCTCTGCGTCCGGGAGACCAGATTCTGGTCCAGGTGCTGAAGGACCCGATCGGGCATAAGGGTGCACGTCTGACCAACCGCATTAGTTTTGCGGGCCGCTACCTGGTGTTCTTCCCAGCGGGTACCACTGCTGGAATTTCGCGCAAGCTGCCTGTTGGCGAGCGCAAGCGCCTCAAGGACATTTTGGGTGAGGTTATCGCCGGTGATGGTGGCGCGATCATCCGCACTGCTGCGGAAAATGCGACCGAAGAGCAGATCACTGAGGACGTTCAGCGTTTGCAGAAGCGCTGGGAGGAAATCCGCAACCTGGAGAATAAGGAGCGCGAGTCCAAGGGCGCGAAGCCTGTGACGCTCTATGAAGAGCCGAACATGCTTATCCAAGTGGTACGCGATGTCTTCAATGCAGACTTCTCCGAGCTCGTCATCGACGGCGACAAGTCTTGGAAGGCCGTGCGCGACTATCTGGGACGAACTTCCCCGGAGCTGATGGAGCGAGTTCACAAGTGGAACCGTGGGCAGCATGACGGTCAGGACGCCTTCGCACCGCTGGACCTGGATCAGCAGCTGGAGAAGGCAATGGCCCGCAAGGTGTGGCTGCCGTCGGGCGGCTATCTGGTAATCGACCACACCGAGGCGATGACGGTCATTGACGTCAACACGGGATCGTTCGTCGGTTCGGGCGGAAATCTGGAGGCCACCGTCACCGAGAACAACTTGGAGGCGGCAGAGGAAATTGTGCGCCAGCTGCGCCTGCGCGACATCGGCGGCATGATCGTGGTGGACTTCATCGACATGCTCCTGCAGCAAAACCAGGATCTGGTGCTGCGTCGCTTGTCTGAGTTCCTGGGACGCGACCGTACTCGTCACAAGCTGGGGGAGGTGACGTCGCTGGGGCTGGTGCAGCTGACCCGTAAGCGTCTGGGCACCGGCCTGCTGGAGACGTTCGCTACCCCATGTGAGGCCTGTGATGGTCGCGGGTTCATCATGCACCCGGATCCTGTGGAGCAGAAGGATCCGGAGCCGCGCCGGGATCACGGGCACCGCAAGGAGCGCCAACAGGCCAAGAACCAAGGTAAGCAACAAGACAAACACCAGGACAAGCAGCAAAACAGGCAGCAAGGAAAGCACCCGGACAATCACCAGGACAAGCACCAAGACAACGCGAAAAAGCAGCAGAAGCAAGATCGACAGAATCGCAAGCAGCGTGAGCAGCAGGAACACCACGAGCAGCAGGTTCCGCAAGAAGCTCAAGAGTCGCAGGAGTCACAGGATCAGCGTGAGACCGTCTCGCAGAGCACTCGCCGGCGAGTACGCCGTCGCGTAGTTCGCCGTGGCCAGCCTCGAAGCGCTGGTCGTACTGGAAGCACCGGCGATATTGAGAGCATTGTGGCTGGTGCTCGGAAGCGTTCTGCCCAGGCGGATCCAGACGAGCCTTCGGCTGCCGACAATGCTGCGCCTAACACCGCGCCTAACTCTGCGCACAATGCTGCGCCTGATAGCTCGGCCAGTGAAAGTTCAGCAAAGGACAGTGGGACTACCGACCGTGCATCTGCGTCGAGTCGTCGCCGCCGTCGTCGTGTAGTGCGCTCGCGCCAGGCAACTGCCCAGAACGCCCGCGTAGCTCGTGCTGATCGCGCTGCTCGTTCTTCTGTGGATGACGCCGACAAATCCGCTAGCCGGCCTTCCAACTATGAGGAAGCCAAGCGCGAGTTCGACGAATCTCCACGCCGTAAGCGCCGGACACGTGGCAACTCTAAGTCTGATGTTGCTCCACGGCCGGAGGACTTCGGCGTCGAGAAAGAAAGCACCGAAAGTGCCTCGAAGAACACCCGTTCGCGGGGGCGCCGCCGTCGAGTGGTGCGGAAGAAGAATTAGTTTCGAGCGAAAGCAAAGGGATTTGGTTTTTACCCCTCTGACCGGGTAGTCTTAACCAGTCGCTGTTCGTTCCGCCGGTGACCAGCTTTAACGCGCGCGTCGTCGGGGACTATGCGAATGTACTCGCTATCCAGCTTGGTGCGTTCGCATGGTGTGCTCCGATTTTCGGGGGAACGGACGCAGCTAAGCAAAAGTAACAGTCAGGATGCTTCCTTTAAGGGTGAAGGGATCCATCGCGTGCACGATGGCCTTCGGCTTAAGAAGGAGGCTGCCTGAGCCGATAAGAGAAATTAAAGGGGTAGCCCTACATGTACGCGATCGTCAAGACCGGCGGAAAGCAGTACAAGGTTGCCGAAGGTGACCTCGTCAAGGTCGAGAAGATCGAGGGTGAGCCGGGTTCGTCCGTGGCTCTCACCCCGGTTCTCGTCGTCGATGGCGCAAACGTCACCACCGGTGACAAGCTGGCATCTGTCAACGTCAACGCTGAGATCGTAGAGCACGTCCGCGGACCGAAGATCCGTGGTATGCACTACCGCAATAAGACCGGTTACAAGCGCCGTTTCGGCCACCGTCAGACCCTCACGGTTCTGAAGGTCACCGGTATCAAGTAAACTACCGAGACACTTCAATAATCTTCCTTAAGGAGGGAGAGACAAATGGCACACAAGAAGGGTGCATCTAGCTCCAACAACGGCCGTGACTCCGAGTCCAAGCGTCTCGGTGTAAAGCGCTTCGGCGGCCAGCAGGTCAAGGCCGGCGAGATCCTGATCCGTCAGCGTGGTACCTCTTTCCACCCGGGTGAGAACGTCGGTCGCGGTGGCGACGACACTCTGTTCGCTCTGAAGGCCGGCGCCGTACAGTTCGCTACCAAGCGTCGTCGTCGCGTGGTGAACATCGTCGAGAACGAGGCAGTCGAGGCCTAGACCTGACGCGCCTAAGGCAAAAGCCTTATAACGCCAAAGAAGTCCAGTGGACGCACAAGATGCGTGCACTGGACTTTTTGTATCTACAATCAGGCCGTTGAGAAATGAAGAGTGTAATGAAAACGCCCCGGTAACCGGGGCGTTTGAGGGTTAGGTATGGGGAGCCGCTAGGCAGGGCGGTATTACTCTTCGACGGGGCAAATGACGGGCGTGCTGTCATCATCCAGCACCTTCGCCCGCAGCCCGTATACTTCCTCTAGCAAACCTGGGGTAAGCACCTCGGAAGGCCGGCCCTGCGCCATGAGACGTCCCTGGTGGAGCACGATTAGACGATCACAGTAGCGTGCGGCGAGGTTGAGGTCGTGAATCGCAATCAGAGCCACGGAATCATTCTGGCTTACTTCACGGCGGATGAGCTTCAACAGCTCCACCTGGTGCCGCAGATCCAATGCGGACGTTGGCTCGTCAAGAAGAAGCACCTCTGGCTCACGCACCAGCATCTGCCCGACGGCAACCAGCTGCCGCTGACCGCCAGAGAGCTCATGAACATGGCGTGATGCCAGGTGTGTAATGCCGAGGCGCTCCATCACCGAGGCTGCGAGCTCCTGGGCACGAGCGGCAGAGCTGCTTCCAGCGCCGCTGTGTGCAAACGCGCGCGACGAACGGCGAGTGGCCACGAGGATCGACTCGAAAGCCGTCAGGGTAGCGCTGGACAGCAAGTCCTGCGGCACATAGCCGATCGCCTCGCGCCGCGCGCCGCCAGTGAGTTCTTTGCCGTCGACGGTGATGCTGCAGGTGCCTTGTGACGCCTTCTGTATCCCTGCGATCGTTTTCACCAGGGTGGACTTGCCCGCGGCGTTAGGCCCCAAGAGGCCCGTAATCGTTCCCGGCTCGAAGCCGGAAGCCGATACTCCCTTCAGCACAGGGCGTTTGCCATAACGGACATGAATGTCGTCGAGAGTGAGCATGAATTAAGACCCCCAGAGAGTGCGTCGGCGAGCAAAGATCAGCACGAGGAAGAAGGGCACGCCAACCAGGGAAGTGATGATCCCGATCGGTACGGCAACACCCGGAACGATCGTAATGGAGACTGCGTGGGCGGCTGCCAGCAGTAGAGCACCGGCGGCCATAGAGGCAGGAGCGAAGTAACGCTGATCCTCGCCTACAAGCATGCGTGCTACGTGTGGGCCAACCAGGCCGATGAAGCCGATCACGCCAGCAAAAGCCACCGCGCTGGCTGCCAACAGTGAAGACACGACCAGGGTGGAGACGCGCAGGCGCTGGACGTTGATTCCCAGTGCAGCCGCTCGGTCGTCGCCCAACCGCAATGCGGTGAGCTTCCACGAGTTAAAGATTGTGAACGGGATTGCAATTGCCAGGGATCCCAGGATGATCGCGTTAGAGGTCCAAGTAGCGCGCTGCAAAGAGCCCATTGTCCAAAAAACGATCTGCTGCAAAGCCTCAGTGGTCGCGCGGTACTGCATTAAGGAGAGCAGTGCCTGGAACAGGAAAACAAGGGCAATGCCTAAGAGGATCATCGATTCGGCGCTGGCTCCGCGCCAGACGGCGGCGCCAGCTACGACGAAGACCGCGATCAGCGAAGTTACCCACGCCACGGCGGCGAGGTTGAATTGCGGGTTTGCCAGTACGGTCCAGCCCAGAACGATCGATGCTGCACCACCAAAAGCTGCCGCCGCGGAGATTCCCAGGGTGAACGGCTCGGCAAGGGGGTTATCCAGAATGGTCTGCATATGTGCCCCAGAAAGTGACAGTGAAGCTCCGATGAGCACTGCCATAACGGCAGCTGGCAGTCGTAGGTTCCACAGCACTGTGCGGGTGGTTTCGTCTACGCCATCGGGATTAAAAAGCCCATTCCATAGCTCGGAGAGGCTGAGGTCGATAGGGCCAACAATGGTGGCGATGGCAAAAGCCACGAGCGCTGCGATCGTCAATGCGACGATCGCTAGAATCTTGCGCCGTGACTGACGGCGATAGTGCTGAATAACCTCGCTGGCTGCGGGGGCAGCGCCGGATTCCGCATCGTCGTTTGCATTTGCAACCGGGGTTATGTCTGACGAATCGGTGGCTTGGATGGCTTGCGCTGCCGATTTTTCTTCTGAGGTAACTAGGTGAGACATGGCGTTAGTTCTTGATTGACGTGAAGAACGTTCCGGAATACTCAAACGGGAGCCACTTCTTGTGGAAGTCAGCAAAGTCGCGCTGTGGATCGAGATCCTTGAAGGTCTCCGGCTGGAGCCACTTGGCGAACTGCTCGAGAGCGAACACGTTCAGCGGGGAATCGTAGAACTGGTGATAAACCCCGCGTAGCTTGCCTTCCTTAGGAGCCTTTAGAGCTGTGAAGCCTGGAGTTTCCAGAAGACCTTGGAGCGTCTTCTCGGAGACGTTGGGCTTAGCTTTGTAGCCGAGCTCCACGTGGGGGAGGACCTCCGGCTTCTCCGGGTCCTTAGCCCAGGCGCCGCCGGTGGCGATGATCTGCTCGGGCTGTTCAGAAATGACCTTCTCTGCGGTCAGGTCACCAGATTCGGACTCCAGCAGGCTGTCGCCCAGGTTTTCGCCACCGGCGGCGTTCACGAGGTCGCCGAGGTTGGATTCCTTCACTGTGGCGCAGCAATCCTTCATTCCTGCCGCCTGCCACACCAGTGTCTTTGGTTTGTTCTTCGCGGCGCTGGCGCGGTCAGTGATGTCCTTGACCTTGGCGCTGTAGAAGTCGTTGAATTCCTTGGCCTTGTCTTCCTTGCCAAAGAGCTGACCGTAGAGATCCATAGTCTTCGTGGTGTTCTCCAGTGGCTTTTGGCGGAAGTCGGTGAACACATACTTCAAGCCGGCCTGGTCCATTTTTGTCAGCAGGCCGGATTCTTCGGCAGCTTTCTTGTGATCCAGGGTGAGCACGGTGACATCTGGTTTGTGGGATAGCAGACTTTCTACGCTCACGTCGCCCTGTGCGATATTGCCCACCGTCGGTAGATCCTTTAAATCTTTATGTGTTGCAGCAAGTTTCTCCTCATAGGAGGGGGCAGCCTTGTGCAGGTCGGAGCCGATCGCCACGACTTTTTCCATGGGATCCTCCTTATTGAGGATGGAGGTGGCGAACAGGCCGCGGCCTTCTGCGAGAAGGATTCTTTCTGGTTTGTGGTCGAAGCTGACCTGGCGGCCAGTGACGTCAGTGACCGTGACTGATCCACCAGCTCCATTCGCGTCAGAGTTAGAATCAACTACTCCTGACGCACCGCAGGCTGCGAGTCCCAGTGCGAGGGTAGCTCCAATGACTCCTGCGCAGAGCTTGCGCAGAGGAGAAAAACGCATAGTGAGTCCTTTACGTGGGGGTGAGTAGGCCAACAAGAACATAAAGTTAGCCAACCCTTACTGAATGCAAGGGTAGGCTAACTATAAATCATGATCGTGGCAAGGAAAAATAAAGAGCCGCGGAAGCTGTTCTTTAGGTTGATGTTGAAATCCCCTATAGACTCGGAGCTCGAAGATTCAATTGGGGTGAAAGGAACGTCATGCCACAATTCGTTGATCGCGTAGTGCTGCACCTGCAGGCCGGTGACGGTGGCCACGGCTGTGCCTCCGTTCACCGTGAAAAGTTCGTACCCCTTGGAGGCCCCGATGGAGGCAACGGTGGCCACGGTGGGGACATCATTTTGGAAGTCTCTCCACAAGTCCATACCCTTCTGGACTTTCACTTCCACCCGCATATCAAGGCTCCGCGCGGAAACAACGGCGCCGGTGATCACCGCCACGGCGCCCGCGGTGAAGATCTTGTGCTTCAGGTTCCCGAAGGAACAGTCGTACTGAACTCAAACGGTGAGGCAATTGCGGACCTGACTGGCAGGGGAACGCGGATGATCGTCGCCGCGGGTGGGCACGGTGGACTGGGAAACGCGGCGTTGGCGTCCAAAAGCAGAAAAGCCCCAGGATTCGCGCTACTCGGCGAGCCCGGCGAGACCAAAGACATCACCCTAGAGCTTAAGTCCATGGCCGACGTCGGACTGGTGGGTTTTCCCTCGGCGGGTAAGAGTTCACTGATTTCCGTGCTCTCCGCAGCCAAGCCGAAAATCGCGGACTACCCATTTACGACACTGGTTCCCAACCTGGGTGTGGTGAACCTCGGCCACGAGGTTTTCACCATCGCCGACGTTCCGGGCCTTATCCCCGGCGCCAGCGAAGGCAAGGGACTGGGGCTGGACTTCTTGCGCCACATCGAGCGCACCGCTGTTCTGGCTCATGTTGTCGACGCCGCCTCGCTCGAAGCAGACCGCAATCCCGTAGCTGACATCAAGGCGCTGGAAAAAGAACTGGCGAACTATCAGGAGGAGCTGGCGAGCGACTCCGGGCTGGGTGACCTGCGTGAGCGTCCCCGCGTCATCATCCTCAACAAGATGGACGTGCCAGATGCTTCGGACATGGCCGACCTTCAGGAAGAAGAGCTTAAAGAGTTCGGTTGGCCGATCTTCCGCATTTCCACCGTTGCGCATCAAGGACTTGATGCACTGAAGTATGCGCTGATGGATATTGTGAAGGCCCACCGCAAGGCGCATCCCGTGGAGGAGAAGCCGGCGCAGGTCATTACTCCGAAGGGCCTGCGAAAGCGCAGCGGTGGACGCTTTGCCGAGTTCGAGGTCGAAGTCGATCCATCCGCCGAAGATGCCTACATTGTGCGCGGCGAGAAAATTGAACGGTGGATCCGCCAAACCGACTTTGAAAACGACGAAGCCGTGGGCTACCTGGCTGACCGTTTGGCGAAGGCAGGAGTGGAGCAGGAACTCTACAAGGCTGGCGCCGATGCCGGCAGTGAGGTCACGATCGGCGAGATTACGTTCGAATGGGATCCGCAGACCGCCGCAGGTGTGGACGTTATGCGCAGTGGGCGCGGCACCGATGCACGCCTTGAGCAGACCACCCGCGCTACTCCGGAAGAGCGCAAGCGTGCTTCCCAGGCCCGTCGTGGCCTCATCGATGAGAATGATTTTGGTGATGGGGAAGTCGCAGAGCGCGAGCGTTGGCAGGGGTAGTCGCCTTGCGCTAATCCGCACAAGGTGCGAGCGGGGGCTGGCATACTGGGTTGTATGTCATCCTCCGATTCCGACTTTGAAGCCGAAAAAGAGTTCAGTTCAGCCCAGTCCGCGTTTAGCTACGCCGGACCGGGGGAGGTGACCCCCGAACCCGTGGCGCCTGTGCCCACCTACGGCCAGAGGCCGGTGCACGAACCGGGGCCGGTGGTTCCTGCGACGTCGATCGAGTTTCCCGAGCCGGAGGCCGATGAAGATGACCCGGCGATGGGTCACAATTCCGATGTCCGTAGCGACATCGCTCATGCCCGCCGCCTCGTGGTAAAGATTGGCTCCTCCTCGCTGACCGATGATGAGGGTCGGGTTGACCCGAATCAGATCGACATGATCGCCGATGCACTGGAAGCGCGAATGGCGCGCGATACGGACGTCATCGTCGTATCCTCTGGCGCGGTGGCCTGCGGAATGGGGCCGCTGGAACTCTCACAACGCCCCACCGACTTGGCTACAAAACAGGCAGCCGCATCCGTCGGCCAAGTGCTGTTGGCTCAGGAATGGGCGCGAAGCTTCGCCCGTTACGGCCGAACTATCGGCCAGGTTCTTCTTACTGCTTCCGACGCCGCAGAGCGCGACCGTGCCCGAAATGCCCAGCGCACCATTGACCGCTTGCGCCAGCTCAAGGCTGTGCCGATTGTCAACGAGAACGATACGGTTGCGACGTCCGAAATGCGCTTCGGCGATAACGACCGCCTGGCTGCACTCGTGAGCCACCTGGCCTTCGCGGATGCCTGCGTTCTGCTATCCGATGTGGATGGCCTTTATGATCGCAACCCGGCGGAGCCAGGCGCGCAGTTTATCGCTGAAGTGAGGACTTCCAAGGATCTTAAAGGCGTAGCGGCTGGCGATGGTGGGCGACTGGGAACCGGCGGCATGGCCGCGAAGGTATCTGCAGCTCGCCTTGCTTCCCGCGCAGGCGTGCCTGTGTTGCTGACCTCGACGGAAAACATCGGTGCCGCACTGGATACTGCAGAGGTTGGAACTTGCTTCTGGCCGGATCAGGATCGCCTGAGTGCCTGGAAATTCTGGGTGCTCTACGCAGCGGATTCCCATGGCCAGCTGCACCTGGATGCCGGTGCGGTACGTGCCGTAACAGAGCGCCACAAATCCCTGCTTTCCGTGGGAATTACCAAGGTCGACGGTGACTTTTCGCAGCGGGATGTGGTGGATCTGGTCGGCCCGGACGGCAAGATCGTTGGCCGTGGCGAAGTTGCCTACGATTCCGCCATGCTGCACGACTTGATCGGCCAGTCGACGTCCGACCTGCCGGAGTTCGCACGCAGGCCGGTGGTACACGCCGACTACATGTCCCATTATTCGAACCGAGCGCAGCTCAAGGGCTAGTTCGCTAGCATGGGTTGGTATGACAAACTCCAACGACGCTAAAGAGAACACCCTTTCCCCGGAACGTCAGGCAGAACGTGACGAAGTTCTAGCCAAGGCCAAGAAGGCCAAGGAGGTTAGCTCCCAGCTGCTGCTCAATACCCAGCAGAAGAACGATCTGCTGGCCGCAGCTGCTGACGCGCTGGAGGCCAACGCGGCGGATATCATCGCCGCCAACGAGAAGGACATCGAAGCCGGCAAGGAGCGCGGCTTTGCCGACTCACTGCTGGATCGTCTGGCTCTGGATACCGAGCGTATCGCCGGCATCGCCGGCGGATTGCGACAGGTCATCGGCTTGTCCGACCCGGTGGGCGAGATTGTTCGCGGCCACACT
This sequence comes from Corynebacterium sp. TUM25015, assembly GCF_056393505.1. Lineage (NCBI taxonomy): Bacteria > Bacillati > Actinomycetota > Actinomycetes > Mycobacteriales > Corynebacteriaceae > Corynebacterium > Corynebacterium sp. TUM25015. The sequence continues at coordinate 1,300,196 of NZ_CM150783.1, forward strand.
CGCCCCAACGGTTTGCGCATGAAGCAGGTGCGCGTACCACTGGGCGTGATGGGAATGGTGTACGAAGCTCGCCCGAACGTCACCGTCGATGCTTTTGGTCTGGCTATCAAGTCCGGAAACGTGCCACTGCTGCGCGGCTCCAAGTCTGCCCGCCACACCAATCAGAAGCTGGTGCAGATCCTCCAGGACGTAGCCGAGTCCCACGACCTGCCTCGCGAGCTGGTGCAGCTGCTGCCGTGCGATACTCACGATTCGGTGCAGGATCTCATTACCGCCCGTGGACTGGTGGACCTCGTCATCCCGCGCGGTGGAGCCGGGCTAATTAACGCGGTTGTGCTGGGTGCGACCGTCCCGACCATTGAAACCGGCACCGGAAACTGCCACTTTTACATCGACTCCTCGGCGGATATCGAGGAGGCGACGAAGCTCGTCATCAACGGCAAGACCCGTCGCTGCTCCGTGTGCAACGCCACCGAGGTTCTGCTGCTGGATTCCGCCCTGCCAGATCCGGATAAGATCTATGTTCTGGAAGAGCTGCAGAAGGCAGGCGTAACCCTACACGGCGAGAAGAAGCAGCTGGATCCGCTGATCAACGATGTTGTTCAGGCCGAGGATAGCGACTGGACCGACGAATACCTCAGCTTCGATATCGCCGTTGCCATCGTCGATGGTGTAAAGGAAGCCGTAACGCACATCAATCGCTTCGGTACCAGCCACACGGAGGGCATTGCTGCCCGCGATTACAAGACCACCTGTTACTTCGAGCAGTACGTCGACGCAGCTGCTGTTTCTATCAACACTTCTACCGCCTGGACGGATGGAGAGATGTTCGGCTTCGGCGCGGAGATCGGCATTTCCACTCAAAAGCTGCACGCCCGTGGTCCGATGGGGCTGCCGGAACTCACGAGCACCAAGTGGATCATCAACGGCGAAGGCCAGGTACGCCCATAGCCGTCTGGTTGTGACGCCTACTTTTCCGTTTGAGAAGTGGGCGTCACAAAAAAGACAGCTACACCACGAGCGTCAGGCTCGCACCGAGAGCCAGAACCAGACACAGCGGAACCTCCCACATGCCAACCTTCTTAGGCGTCCAGTCGCGGGGGTTAGCCTTCGCGATCGGCGGCACAAGCTTGGCGCGTAGGGTAGCTGCGGCCATGAGCAGGATCATCAGCGGTGCACTGGCCGTATAACCACCGTCCAACGCCGCTGCGGTGGCCGTGATCAGCGTGACCAGCAACGCGATGCGGTGATAGCGCAGGGAAATGCGCTCGAAGGGGGCATTATCGCGCTCGCGGATGATCGTCTTGACGTAGAAGATCGTGCCAGTGAAATAAAGGCCAATGGTCAATGTGGTTACCCAGACCGCCACTGGAGCTTCGCTGAAGAACCACGGCAAGATGGAAAAGCCACTGGCGGAGACGGCAACGATGTACATCAATGCGCTCGCGATCGTGGTGGCTATGCCGGACATGAGGCTGCGGGGGCGCCGTCGAAAAACCTCCATGAGGGCAATGGCGATCAACGGCACGAAGGCAACTGTCCACCACAGCAGCCGTGGCTGCAGATAGAGAACGATTGTGGCGAACGTTGCCGTCAGCGCGCCGTAGGTCAGAGTCGGCCACAGATAAGCACGACGTCGCGTCGGGTTGCGAGTCTTGAACCACAAACCAAAGGCGAAATAGGTGAAGTACCCGAAGATCCAGGCCAGTGGCATGAAAGTTAGCGCCAACCACTGGACGGGATTGCCATAGGACGGTGCAATGACGTCAGCGGTGATTAGCCCCGTGACAATAGGAAGGAAAAGCATTGCCCACGCGCCGTGCTGGTTCGGAACCCAAGGATTGGTTCTCATCGCTAGATCGGACACTCCTTGCGCTTTGACCTATAATTTTGGGCAATCGTTCGCCCGTACCCCTCCAGATTAGAATCTTCCGAACGGAAAGAAAAAGACCTGGTGAAGGAAGTTGAGAAGGTAGAAACAACAGTGCAAAAGACCACCACACAGCCCACCCGGGTCGGCATCATGGGTGGCACGTTCGACCCGATCCACAATGGGCACCTGGTTGCTGGTAGCGAGGTTGCGGACCTTTTCGACCTGGATGTGGTGGTTTTTGTACCGACCGGACAGCCATGGCAGAAAAGGCACAAGCGGGTATCTGCGGCCGAGGACCGATACCTCATGACCGTCATTGCGACGGCCTCCAACCCGCGCTTCCTGGTATCCCGTGTGGATATCGACCGTGGTGGGGATACGTACACCGTGGACACCCTTGCTGATATTCGCGCCCAATACCCCGAAGCCGAGCTGTTCTTTATTACCGGTGCAGATGCGCTGCAGAAGATCGTCACATGGCGGGACTGGGAGAAGATCTTCGACCTAGCGCACTTCGTGGGAGTGACTCGCCCCGGCTACGAACTACCCAAGGGTGATGACGATAGCGATGACCCGCTGTCGAAGGAAGTATCGGCGGGGCGCCTGTCCTTGGTCGAGATTCCTGCGATGGCCATTAGCTCCACCGACGTGCGGGAGCGGGCTACCAGTGGACGCCCAGTGTGGTACTTGGTGCCCGATGGCGTGGTGCAGTACATCGCCAAGCACGGCATGTACGTTTCCAGCGAATAGCTGGTGGGTTGCTAAACTGGATTTGTTTTTAACCAATGATGAAGGGCTGATTTTTTGACTGCCACCGCAGAATCTATCGCGCTCGCCGGAGTGGCGGCGCGCGCAGCGGCTGAGAAGCTGGGGGAGGACATCCTGGTTCTCGATGTCTCGGATCGCTTGGCCATCACCGACGTATTCGTCATCGTCAGTGGCGATAATGAGCGCATGGTTAACTCCATCGTCGACGAGGTGGAGTACGAAGTGGGCCAGGACGGGCCAAAGCCGACTCGCCGCGAAGGTCGCGGCGAAGGGCATTGGGTGTTGTTGGATTATGGCAATGTCGTAGTGCATGTGCAGCGCAAGCAAGAGCGCGAATTCTACGCACTGGATCGTCTGTGGCGAGACGCCCCACAGATCGAGGTGGAAGGCGTGGAGCAGCTGGATCGCGGCGGCAACTGGGATGCCGACGTAGACGTGGACGTGCTGGAAGCCACTAGCATTGACGACCTTCCGTTGGCTGGGCCTGCCCCGGACGCGGACGAGCTCTAAGCGCCAGGCCGTTCATGCGTGAGCGCAGGGTCTACTTGGTCCGTCACGGGCAGACGGAATATAACGCCACGGGGCGTATGCAGGGACAGCTGGACACCGATCTTTCTCAAGTGGGAGTACAGCAGGCCAAGGTGACGGCGCAGATGCTAGGGGACAAGCGGATTGCGCGGGTCATCTCCAGCGACTTGCGCCGCGCCTACGATACGGCGCTGATCCTTGCTGAGCCTTTCGGTTGCGAGGTTACGACCGACGTGCGTTTGCGGGAGACGGATCTGGGGCAATGGCAGGGCGCCTCGCGCGAGGACGTTGACCGTGAGTTTCCAGGGCAACGGGCTTATTGGCGCCATGATCCACAGTGGGCACCGCCGGGAGGCGAGACGCGCTTGGAGGTTGCGGAGCGAGCAAATGCCGTGATCGAGGAGATCATGGCTACAGACACGTTTGATGAAGGCGATGTGATGATCGTTGCCCATGGTGGGACGATCGGTGCTTTGACCGCACGCCTGCTGGATCTGCCGGTGCGTTACTACCCGGTATTCACCGGCCTGGGAAATGCTTGCTGGTCACAGTTGCTGGCTCGCCCGCGTTTTACCGGCGAGGCCAAGGGCACTACTCCGGTGGCCGTCGACGGTTCAACGGTGCCTCTGGTTGCTTCCACCCGTGAGGACTGGTGGGTGCTTCCGCAGTGGCATCTGGAGGGGTGGAACCTTGGCGTAGCCACCGACGCAAGCCCGGATGAGGGGGCGCTGCCAGGTGGTTCTTCTAACTCTTTGGGTAGCGACGCCACCACCTCCTCTGCACGCGATTCCAGCGAAGGTAGGTAGGAAGTGACCGTCCAGATCGTCACTGATTCCTCTTGCTGTCTGCCGGAGGATGTAGCTAAAAAGGCCGGCATAACGGTCCTGGACCTTCATGTTGAGGGCGAGGGTGAAGAACAAACCACCTCGAGTCTCAGCTCCTTGGAGCTGACCGCGAGCTATGCCCGGCTTTTGGAGCGCGGCGGGGATGAAGGCGTGCTGGCGCTGCACCTTTCCAAGCAACTTTCCGCAACCTATGCCAATGCTTGCGTTGCTGCAGGAGTGTTCGACGGCCAGGTACGGGTTCTGGATACGAAGAATATCGGCATGGTGTTGGGCTTTGCCGCTTTAAATGCCGCCGAGGCTGCGCAACAGGGGGCGGATCTGGATGCTGTGGTGGCGGTGGCCGAGGAGTCACTGCAGAATTCTTCGCTGTGGTTATACGTCCATCAATTGGACGTGCTCCGCAAAGGTGGACGACTATCGGTGGGGCAGGCGCTCCTGACCTCTACGCTCGCGATTAAGCCGATCCTGCAGCTGGCCGAGGGAAAATTGACGTTGGCGGCTAAAACCCGCACCCAGGCCAAGGCCATGGATCGGGTGGTGAATTTCGTTCGCCGACTAGTGATAGACGAGGCAGTACAGGCCAGTGGGAACCCTCGGGCCGTTCACATCGCCGTGCACCATAGCGATGCCGAGGAGCAGGCCGTGGATCTATCGGCGCGGATCGGGGAGATGGTGGAGGATCTCAACCAGCTCAAGGCACCAACTGAGCAACCAGAGCCGCGCCCGCATGGTCTGCGCAGGCAGGTTCGCGTAGAGACCTGGAAGTCGTTACCGCAGGTAGAGGTGCGTATTGTTAACATCCCCGAAGTGCTGCAGTTGCACGTGGGGCAAGGCGCACTGGGGGTGGCGGCGACCATGCAGGGAAAGGCCGAACTAACTGAGTCTGCTGAGGCTAACGAGCCGACAGACAAGACGAACACTGACAAGAAGAGCACAGACAAGAAGAAAGCGGACTGACCCCTTAGCGAAAGCGTAGTGCGTCGGTCACTGTTTTCCACAGGCTGCACGTTTTCCACAGCTCTCTGGGCTTTTGCTGTTGGCAAGCTGTCATGCAAGGCCACGATGCCTAACTCGTATGGTGTGCTCGGCGCATGTCTACACGACGAATGCGGCAGAGTTCCGTAGAAAAAGTACGCGCACGCGCTGAAGCGTTGGCCCAGCCAATGCCTGAGCATGAACTCTCCAATGTCGATTTGGACACCCATGCAGTCATTGGCGGAAGAGCCTCCCGGGCACTGATCGGGCTCGTTGTAGTGGCGGTGCTGATTTGTGTAACGCTGTTCGCCTGCCAGCGCGGGGGTGAGAATGGTGCGTCGGAAGCGAGCGGAACCGAACTTCTTGCAGGCACTAGTGGGCCGGCTGTTGGCGCTTCAGGAACCTCACCCGCCCCTGTGCTACAAGGTGTTGAACAGTCGGAACATGTCCCCGGTGGCATGGGCGATGGCCAAGGAAGCGCTGGGGGAGCTGGAGCAGATGACAAGGGCCACGAACAGGATGTTGTAGTCAGCGTGCAGGGGATGGTGCGCCGTCCTGGCCTGCTCAGGTTGAAGTCCAGCACGCGCGTAGGGGAAGCGATTGAGGCCGCCGGTGGAGGACTGCCAAAGTCGGTGGTGTTAGGCATCAACCTCGCTGAACCCGTCGGCGATGGTATGCAGATCGTGGTGGATGATCGCGGTTCGCGAGTGGTCTATGCAGGCGGAGCCGTCTCCGCACAGGGAGGCGCCGGGGCGAAGGGCGCTAGCGCCGGTAATACGGGGAACTCGGGAGGCAGAGGTGGCACAGAGGGCGCGGAGGGCAAGGTGAACCTCAACACCGCAGATTCCACACAGCTGGAAACAATCAGTGGTATCGGCCCAGCAACAGCTGAGGCCATTATCGCCTGGCGTGATTCCAATGGCCCTTTTACCAGCGTGGAGCAGCTTTTAGAGGTTCGAGGGATCGGACCTGCGAAGTTCGAGGCAATGCGCGATGCCGTTACCCTCTAGAAAGTCGACATCCCCGGCGTTCCGTCGATCCCAGGGATCCGCAGGCACGGAGGCGTTTCCGTCGAGGTCAGCTACTCCAGAGCCATTCACTCCGGAGGCGGTCACCAAAGCCCGGGGTATGGATTTGCGGCTCGTGCCGGTTGCCCTTGCATGCTGGCTGATGGCTGCCGCGATCATCCTGACCCGCAGCTCTTGGCCTCTCGTGTTTGGCAGCGTAGTCACGGTCATGAGCGTTGCAGGGTGGCTTTACCTTCGCCGGAGCCTGCGCGGGCGACTGTGGCGGATGCTCCCGCGAAGCGTTGCTGTTGTCGGTGCCACCGCCAGCACCGTCGGGCTGGGTACGTGGTTGCGGATCCTACTTATTGACGCCCAACTGCAACTGCGAAACCTCTCCACAGGCACAGGCAGTGTGCGGGAGAGCGTGACTGTGGCCGGATTACCGAAACAGGTGGCGGAGGGAACGGTGATGGTTCCCGTGAACGTGCATGGCCTAGGCGAGGTGCCGCTCTTCCTACGCCCGGATTTGGCTGAGGCGGGTAACGGAACACTCAGCGGTTTCACTGAGCTGCAACCCGGAATGAGCTTCGACATCGCAGCCACCGCACGTCCCAGCCAAGGCGCGGAGATGCTTCCCCTCACGCTCTCGGCCACGCGTGCACCGGAGAATATCACTGGTCCGGAAGGACTGTGGCGCATCACCAGCTGGTTGCGCTCCAGCTTTCATGGATTGTGCGCTGATTTGCCGTGGGATACCGGAAAGATTCTGCCTGGCATGGTGATGGGGGATGTCAGCATGCAAGATTCCACATTGCGTAATCAATTCACCGTCACTGGGCTAAGTCACCTCAGCGCGGTCTCTGGCTCCAATGTCGCAGTGGTTACTGGCGCAGCCCTGGTTCTAGCAACGGCATGCAAAGCGGGACGGCTTACTCGGCTGGCGGTAGCTGGGGTGGCCCTGGTGGCTTTCGTACTGCTGGTCGGGCCGGAAGCAAGTGTTCTGCGGGCTGCCATTATGGGCAGTGTTGGGCTGTGCGCCGTAGCCTCCGCCCGGTGGACGGATGTGATCGCCTCTCTCTGCGCGGCGGTGATTCTGCTGATGGTGATCTTTCCGGAGATGTCAATCAGCTATGCCTTCGTGCTGTCTGGTGCAGCGACGGCGGGAATTGTTGTGGTGTTGCCATGGTGGTCAAAAGCCGTACTGACACGGATGACACTGATTCCGTGGTTATCCATAAACGGCCATCCCACACAGTTGCAGGCAATGCTGGTGCGCATGGTGTTGGTGGCCATCGCTGCGGATCTTGTGACCATACCGATCATCATTCACATGACAGGCAAAGTTTCGCTGGTAGCCGTGGCATGCAATTTGGCGGTGACAGCGGCGGTTCCCATCATTACTGTGCTGGGTCTGGCGGCCGCGCTCGTGGCCGCGATCTACCCGCCGGTGACGGCACCGTTGGCCACGATCATCATTGCCCCAGCCGTGCCTTGTGCAGCCTGGATTCTACGGGTGGCAAGCATTGGCTCCAGTGTCCCGATGCTCGCCACCCCAGGTGGATGGACGTGGGCAGGTGTGGCTACCGGATTGCTTGCATTGCTGTTGCTCAGCGTGCGTTTCTTTCGGCACTGGCGCAGACTTCGGTGGTGCTGGGCAACGGTGCTATGGGGCCTAGTGATATTGGGGGCATGGGGACGAGGAGGCGTCCTAAAGCTAGAAAAGCCAGAAACACCCGCAGCGCTTGTAAGTGGGCCGATAGAACTCCGCGACAAAATCGTGATTCGGGTGCGCGATGATGCGCAGGCACTGCGGCAACAGCAAGAAATAGAGGTGGCAGTGGGGAGAGCCGGCGGGACAGGAAAGGTCGCGGTGATAGTAACGCAGTGTGGCAAACCCCACGACAGACCAAGTTTTATGCCCAATGGGGTACCGGTGCACTACCCATGCAAAGACAACCTAGAGATCCGTTAGGGATCCATGGGCGGGGATCTGGCAAGATCGAAACTATGAATGTGCCCGCCGCTGCGCCCGCCCCTGAGCACCCCGCACCCATCAACATGATCGTCGGGGGCGACGACTTCCTCGCCGAACGGCGCAGGCAAGGCATTGTAGAACAGGCACGGGCAGCCAGCGGGGATCCGAACTTACCAGTAGAGATGCGTAAAGCCTCGGAACTCAGTGCCCCTGAGCTGGCTGAACTGCTCAGCCCCAGCCTGTTCGCCGAAGACCGCATCGTGGTGGTCACCGGCGTAGAAGACACGGGTAAGGAGATCATCGGACTGCTTGAGCAGGCCATTAAAGACCCGGCAGATGGCGTGGTGTTGATCATCGTGCACACCGGCAAGGGACGCAACAAGAAACTCGTGGACAGCTGGCCGAAGCTTGGTGCCGTGGTATTCCAAGCCGGGGAGCTAAAAGGCCGCGAGCAGCTGGCATTTATCGACCAGGAATTCCGCTCTCAGGGTGCGCGCGTGACCCGCGAAACATGTGAACTTTTGCTGGACGTGGTTGGAAGTGACCTGCGGCAGTTGGCCAGCGCCATCAGCCAGCTCATCGCTGATACCGACGGGCAGGTCGATGCAACCGCAGTGAAGCGGTACTACCAAGGGAAAGCCGAGGTCAGTGGGTTTGAGGTTGCCGATTATGCCATTGCCGGAAACGTCCGAGCCGCCGTGGCTTTGGCGCGCCGGGCGCTTCAGTTGGGAGTGGCTCCGGTCCTTCTTGCGAGCGCGCTAAGCTCCGCCGTGGCGGATATTGCGAAGGTAGCGGGTGTCGGAAATATTAACTCCCGCCGCGATGCGGCGAAGTTTGGCATGGCACCGTGGAAGTTGGACAAGACTATCCGCACTGCGCGGCGCTGGACCACCCCCATGATCGCCCAGGCGGTGCAAATCACAGCAAACCTGGATGCAGGTGTGAAAGGCCATAGCGCCGACCCCGACTATGCCGTGGAGGACGCCGTGCGCCAGATCGCACACATTGCAGGGCGACGTTAGCGCAGGTGTGCCTGGGGATTAGCGCAGGTTAAAGCCCTTCCACAAGCCACAGTGAACCGCGTCATGATAGCGGGTTTCAAAATGGTACTCGCGCGAACTCTCCCAGTCGTCCACTCCGCCTTCCAGGTGGGAGCCGATTAGCGCACCAGTCAGCGACGTGCGGGTATTGCGGTTTCCCGGCCAGTTAACTGCCACATGCAGGAAATCATGCGGGGCGTACTGTTCTCGGTGATCCAAGTACAACTGCGTCAGCAGCAGGGCAGAAGCCGTGCAGGAACCTGCGTCCCACCCCTGGCCGAGGATTTGCACAAACTTCCTGCGGTGCCGGTACAGCTCCTCAAAATCTCCCTGCTCCAGGAACGGATGCAGATGCTCACACACAGCATCCACGCGGGAAATCAACTCGCTCAGTGGCACATCAGGACCGGTCAGATCCGTAATAAGTGCCGTATCCAGATCTTTGAGGATGTCGGATTTTTCCTCGTTTGTCAGCAGATTGTCGTTGTCGAAGTTTTCATCACCGGCCAGACCCCCGGCCACGTCCAAGAGATTGGTGCCCTTTCGGGCAGACATCAGGCAGGCCATTACTGCACACGCAGCGCGAGCCACACCCGAATCATGGGTAATCACGCCCTGGAGCACCGACCAGCCGACGCCCTGATCCGACGGGGCTAGCAGTGCGCTGGCGGCCACACGCATCACGGCACCTGCGCCTCCGGAGTGCGAAGCCACATCGTCCCAGTGCTCGGCACCGAGTTGGCTTAGACGATCCAGCGATTCGGTCGTCGAAGCGCCGGGGGAGCGATCGTAGTCCGGGTCGGCGTGATAGTTGATGAACTGCTGACCGATGGCCTGCATGCCTTCCTCACGATCCAGGTTGTCCCGGTCGATGTCCAGCATCGCGGCGCAGAGAGCCAGCGTCATTTGCGTATCGTCGCTGATAACCAGCTGCTCCGGCAGCGGGGTGCGATCCGGCTGCGGTGGGTTTTGGTACGGGTAGCCCCATGCATCGCCCAAAGCGGTGCCGAGCAGGGCTGAGCGGAAGCGATCCTTCATCCCTTTGTCGAACTCCTTCGAAAACTAAAACTTAAGGCTCACAATCCTGGATAGCTAAATCACTAGCTTAGGGCATAGCGAAAACCCGCACCCAGGCAAGGTGGTTGCTGTTGCAGCTTTGTGACGCAACATCTCAACCCCGTGTGGAAGGTGCGGGTAATTTTTACGCAAAGAGCGGGTAGGAACCCTTAAAAAGGATCCTTAAGCCATCTTGTTGAAGCGAGCGGCCATGCCGGACTTCTTGTTAGCCGCGTTGTTGCGGTGGATGGTGCCCTTGGTGACAGCCTTGTCGTAGAAGCGGGAGGCGACGCGCAGCTGTGCCTCTGCGGCCTCCTTGTCGCCAGCCTCAACGGCGGCGTTGAACTTACGAGTCTCGGTGCGCAGGCGGGAGCGGATAGCCTGGTTGCGCTTGCGAGCGATCTCGTTGGTGAGAACGCGCTTCTTCTGCTGCTTGATGTTTGCCATGGTGGCGTGCCTCTTCTTTCAAAAAGTCTTCGGTAAAAAATATCCTGTTCATCAGGGAGGCAGGCTCCCTCAACGGCCTCGCGATCTCTAACATCCCACCCAAGGTCCTGCGGGATGCGGCGTGGCCTGCAGTGCAGACGCTAGGCGCCCAGTAGCAGAGTTGCTCTGGATAGCACCGTGAACTCGAAAAATGTTAGCAGCAGGTGATTGGAAAAAACAAAATTCCGCCCGCTAGCTCCAGCCATAAACTTGCCGCAGCTCATTGGCGACACGTTCAAAGCGGCGGGCGGGCAGTGGAATGCCCCGGCGTTGGATCAGGGTTTCCGGCACTTCCAGCACCTTATCCATACGAACCCAGCTATCCCTATCGGCATCCGAGCTCCACGGACCGGTGCCAACGGGGATCCAGTTGGCGTGGTTGCCGTGGTCGTCCCGGGAGGAAATCAGAAGGGTGAGTAGACGGTGGTGGTTGCGCCCCACCACTAGCACCGCACGCAACTCCGGGATCATGCCCTTCTTCGGTCGGATATTTGCCCAGACGACTTCGCCTGCGTCGGCCTGACCGTCCATATCGGGGACATAAGTCACTGCACGGGCAAGGTCACGGCTGGGGGTTTTGATGGTCTCTTCGCGGGAATTCATCGCCGCTGCGAACTTCCCGCCCATGCCCAGGTGAGTGTTGAGCTCCCCGATGCCGCGTTTCAGCGCCTTTTTGCGCGTGAAGTGGTGAATATAAAACTGTTGGAAGAATCCTTTGATGGCTCCGAAGAGGTTGTGTGATTTCCCACGTGGGGGCGTCACTTCCACATCACTTGCTTCCGAACCAGACATGGATAAAAGATTACCCCAACAAAACACTTCCAGGTAGCCAGGTGGCAGCTAAACCCCGTCTGCTACTTCTGGGTGGATACATAGTAGGGTTACGCGTAAGCGAAAGAGGAGGGCAAATGGCAGCCAAGCAGAAGAATTACGCCACACAGACGTTTACGGATCCCGAGAGGATTCGTAACTTCTGCATCATTGCCCACATCGACCATGGCAAGTCGACCCTGGCCGACCGTATCCTGCAGATGTCCGGCGTGGTCGAAGATCGCGATATGCGCGACCAGTACCTGGACAACATGGATATTGAGCGCGAGCGTGGCATCACTATCAAGGCACAGAACGTACGCCTGCCGTGGGTGCCGAAAACCGGTGCGCACGCGGGCGAAGAGCTAGTGATGCACCTGATCGATACGCCCGGCCACGTGGACTTTACCTACGAGGTCTCCCGCGCCCTCGAAGCGTGTGAGGGATGCATCCTGCTGGTCGATGCGGCCCAGGGTATCGAGGCACAGACGCTGGCGAACCTGTACCTGGCGATGGAAAACGATCTGGAAATCATTCCGGTTCTGAACAAGATTGACCTGCCAGCAGCAGATCCAGAAAAGTACTCCCTGGAACTTGCCCACATCATCGGCTGCGAGCCAGAAGAAGTGCTGCGCGTATCCGGCAAGACTGGCGAGGGCGTGCCGGAGCTCCTGGACAAGGTATGTGAGCTGGTGCCACCGCCAGTGGGTGATGCCGATGCCCCGGCCCGTGCCATGATCTTCGACAGTGTGTACGACATCTACCGCGGTGTGGTGACGTATGTACGCATGATGGACGGTCGGCTGGAATCGCGCCAGAAAATCCAGATGATGAGCACTGGCGCGACCCACGAGACGCTAGAGATCGGCGTGGTTTCCCCGGAGCCGACGAAGACCAAGGGCCTGGGCGTGGGCGAGGTCGGTTACATCATCACTGGTGTGAAGGACGTCCGTCAGTCCAAGGTCGGTGACACGATTACCTGGGCCACCAACGGTGCCGAGGTGCCGCTGAAGGGTTACCAGGAGCCAACCCCGATGGTGTACTCCGGTCTGTTCCCGATCAGCGCCGATCAGTACCCGGATCTGCGCGAAGCCATCGAAAAACTGCAGCTCAACGATGCATCCCTAACCTTTGAACCAGAGACGTCGGTAGCCCTGGGATTTGGTTTCCGCTGTGGCTTCCTCGGGCTGCTGCACATGGAAATCACCCGCACACGCCTGGAACGCGAGTTCGGCCTGGATCTGATCTCCACTGCGCCGTCAGTGGTCTACCGCGTGGTGAAGGAAGACGGCAAGGAAGTGTACGTTCGCAACCCCTCGGATTGGCCGGGTGGCAAGATGCGCGAGGTATATGAGCCGATCGTGAAGATGACCGTGATCGTGCCCTCGGAGTTCTTGGGCTCCACCATGGAACTGTGTCAGTCGAAGCGCGGCCAAATGGGCGGCATGGACTACCTGTCCGAGGACCGCGTGGAGCTGCGTTACACCATGCCGCTGGGCGAGATTATCTTTGATTTCTTTGACCAGCTGAAGTCCCGCACGAAGGGCTATGCCTCGCTGAACTATGAAGAAGCCGGCGAGCAGCTGGCCGACCTGGTGAAGGTGGACATCCTGCTGCAAGGCGACCCCGTGGATGCGTTCAGCGCAATCGTGCACCGCGACAACGCGCACTGGTACGGCAACAAGATGACGGTGAAGCTGAAGGAACTGATCCCGCGCCAGCAGTTTGAAGTGCCGGTGCAGGCCGCCATCGGTTCCAAGATTATCGCCCGCGAGAACATCCGTGCCCTGCGCAAGGACGTGCTGTCCAAGTGCTATGGCGGCGATGTGTCGCGTAAGCGCAAGCTGCTGGAAAAGCAAAAGGAAGGCAAGAAGCGCATGAAGGCCATCGGTTCGGTCTCTGTGCCGCAGGAGGCCTTCGTTGCTGCGCTGTCTACCGACGCCGACTAGGCTCAGTCCAGCTGCCGTACCGCCGCGGCCAGGCGGTTCAGCTCGTTGAGGGAGAGATCTTCGTCCCCATGCGCATTGCAATAATCCAACAGGGTGTACCCGGTGAGCTGTAGCTGGTTGTGCTTAGCCCACAATTGCCGCGCATAGGTGGAGTTGTTGTTAATCATCTTCATCATGTGCTTGCGTTCGCTGAGCAGCTCGAATTGCAGATCACGGCGTGCGTAGAGCGCGCGATCTGGCGGGGTGATCAGCAACGCGCCCAGCAGAGCACCCATTGCCGCTTCGCAATGGCCTACCAGGCGGCGGTGATAGTGGGCGTCAGATGTAGTGCGCCAGAGCCACAGGAAGATAAACGAGCAGATAACCGCAACGCACACTTCGGCGAGGCGATCGACGACCACGTCGCCGAGCGGGCGTTCCATTGAGTTGCCCATCATCAGTGCCATGGGGGTGGTGAAGATGACGGTGAAGGCATAGTTCTTGGCAATGAAGAACTCGGCGGCGAATTGGCAGATGGCCAGCAGGAAGAGCAGCAATAGGCCGTCGATGTGGAAGGCGTGGGCGATGGAGAACAGCCCAATGCCCAGCACGGAGCCGAGCAGGCGATGCAGTCCGCGGATGGTGCCGGGGACCTTCTCGGGTCCCCATTGCAGGATCAATAGGGCAGTGATTACACCCCAGTCAGGGCGGTCTAGCCCCAGCCAGATTGTGGCGGCGCAGGAGGTGAGGCTGGCGAGCACAACCTTTTCCATGCTGAGCTCTGCTTGGCTATGGATGTTTAGCGACCGGCCGAAGCGGTATTTCACAGATGGCTGGTGGTGTGGGATGGCGATGCGGGTGGGGTCGACCATGCCGTTGGTATCGGAGAAGTCTTCGTCCGTATCTACGTAGCCGGTCCGGGCGCTGATGGCCATGAGCTGTTGACGGGCACGTTGGACTTGTACCACCAGGTCACGCTGTGATTCCCGGATCACCTTGCCCGCGGAGACAATGCCCGCGCCCATCAGTGCCGACCAGGCCTCGGAAAGGGAAGTGCGGGCAAGGTAGTAGTTGCCAGGGGTCGGGTCCTGGTCGAAATCCGCCACCGCGCTGTTGAGCGTACGGATGGCCTGCTGCTCTGGGCCGTGAGGATTGAATAGGGCAGGGAACATGCCCACGATCACGGCGACGAACGCACCAAACAAACTCCAGCCGCCAATGGCCAGGGGGTTTAGGTCGCTGCGGGCAATCATCGTTGCGCCGCCGGAGACCATGACAATGAAGAATCCGCCCGGTGGTGGCATGCGCAGTGCGTTCTGAGTGTAGGTGAACACGCCCGAAAGGAAGGTGCAGTACAGGCCCGCGATCATCAGCCACCAGTGCGAGCCACCGGAATCTAGGTGCTCCCACATCATCTTGCCCAGCCAAGCAGCGATGGTGGGGCAGGCAGCTAGCAGCGTGGCGGAGAAAAGCATCACCTTTAGGCGTGTGCGATAGGGCAGATTACCGCCGTAGATCACGGTAAATGCACCGCCAGCGACCAGCAGCATTGCATCGCTTAACCCTAGTGACCAGGCGATCGTGCCGGGTATCAGCAGCGAAAGTGCGGCTCGCACGCCGCCCGCCCAGCCCGCCGCCTTCGAGTTGAAGGTGGTAAACAGCTCCCACGCACTTGGGCGATGGGGGATGGGGAATTCCGCGGGGTTCTGTGGGGGCTTTGGGTTTAGCGGGGTGGGTTGCTTGCTGGGGCTGGTTTGATTCACTGCGGTGGTGGTTTTCCTTGTCTGAGGCTGCGAATGAAGACATTCACAGTGTAAACCCCGTAATCGAACGATGAGCTGTGGGATGTCCGGAGCGGTGCTTACACTTAATTGCATGAGTTACAAAGAGCCGCAGCGCTATGGCGAGTGGGATAGCCGGGGTAGCCGGGAGAACAAGGATTACCTCGCTGGCTGGATGCCGGATGCTGATCCACACGATGGGCAGGTTGCGCGTACTTCTGATGAGCAGGACCTGGAAGCTCGTCGTATTCGGTTGTCAAGGTACCGTCCGAACGCTGCAAAGAAGATTGCGGCGTGGCTGGCTTTGATCCTGGGAGTGATGATGCTCTTCGGGATCCTCTTCGGCTCCTTGGAGGACGCCAGTGGGAGCCTACAAGTACTTCTCGCTGTGCTGTACTTCCTCATATTCGCTGGCCCGGCGCTGTACTGGATGTATGCGAACAAACGCGATACGGAGGCGGTGCGGGAATGGGCCGCTACGGAAGGGAACTACCGAGAGGTGTGGGAATCCTTCGACCCTGCAACAAAGTCCGCTTTCGCCCGGCCGGCTCAGGCCGAAGAGTTGCCTCTGTTGCCGAAACGCCCTTGGCTGTGGATATGGATTGCGGAGTTCGTGCTTATCACCGCCGTGGGCACACTGACCCCCGCTTAGCTGTCGCCAGAATTGTTGGGTGGTGGGGGGGGGGGATTTCTTGGAAGCCGAGCGCTTCCGCTAGTCGTCCACCGTCAGTACGACCTTTCCTAGTGCGTGGCCTGACTCGACCTCCTCGTAGGCTTCGGCTGCGGCACTGAAAGGTAGCTCTTTGCCGATCACGGGACGTATCGCGCCTTCGGCTACCAGGCGGGCGAGTTCCGCGAAGCGTTCCTCGGTACGAATCCGAGTGATGCCGCTTCCGCCTAGACGGGCAGCAAGCTGCTTGTCCGCGGCGCTGCGTATCGCGCCCTCCGGCGCAAGATGCGCCAGCCCTTCCAGGACATCGCCACCGACCAGGTCCAGAATGCCGTCCACTGGCGGGACGGTGACGTGGGAACCGGTCTTGCCCAGCTCTGCGGTATCCATAAAACGCGCGCCCAGACGCTCCACCAACATCTTCTTGCGGGCGCTGGCGATGCCGATGACCTCGATGTCGAAATGTTGCGCCAGTTGAAGGGCGTGCGTGCCCACGCCACCGCCTGCGCCAATTACCAGAAGGCGAGCTCCCTCGTCCGGCCAGGTACCCAATTCGTGAAGCTCGGCCAGGGCATCGTAGGCGGTTCCAGCAGCCGCGGGCAGGCAGGCCGCGTCGGCGGACTCTACACCGCTGGGGATAGCTGCGGTCGAGGTGGCGTCCAAAAGAACAAGAGAATCACTGGCAGTGCCAGTGCCGGAGAAAGCAGACCCAAAGACGCGATCGCCCGGCGAAAAATCGGTGGAGGGGTCGGCTTCTATGACTGTGCCCGCGGCCTCACGGCCCATGGCCATGGGGAAGGTGACGGGGAAGGAGCCCTGGCGTTGGCCATTACGCACTTTAATATCGCCGGGATTGAGGCTAATTGCGGTGGGGCGGATCAAAACGCTGCCGGGCTGCCAGGTGTAGTCGGCGACATCGAGGAAACGAGTAACCTCGGAGCCGCCAAAGGAATCGAAGCCGAAAATACGCATGAGCCCCATGGTAGGGGCTCAGGGGAGAGTGAGGGGCCTAGTTTTTGGCCAAGCGGCGCATGAGGAAAGCAAATAGTGCGCCGGAAATGTTGTGCCACACGGCGGCGACAGCGCCGGGGATGGCGGCTTCCGGGCTCCAATACTTCCCCGACATTCCGGAGGCCAAGCCTGCAGACTGAGTGGCGACCTCGATGGCGGTGGTGCGGCAGACAGCGGGGGATTCGCCGGTGGCGCGGGCAGCGAAGTAGCCCAGGACATAGCCGATGAGGTTGTGGATGATGACGGCGACAAGCACGGTGACGCCGATGTTCATCAGGGTGTCCGAAGACTTAGCGACGGCAGGGAAGACGACTCCGCCGATAGCGACAATGGACAACCACGGCAGAACCGGCAGCAGAAACGTGACGATGCGATCGAAAATCACACGGATGACCAGGCCGCCGATGACGGGCAGCAGCACGGTCTGAACCAGACTCCACGCCATGGACTTGCCATCCACCGGAGTTTCCTCACCCGCGAGTAGCAGCATGATAACCGGGGTGACCAGCGGGGACAGGATAGTGGAGACGGAGGTCATGGTCACGGACAGTGCAACATCGCCCTTAGCTAGATAGGAGACCACGTTGGAGGTGGTGCCGCCGGGTACGGATCCCAGCATCAGCAGGCCAATCGCCAGCATTGGGTTCAGCCCCAGCAGCTTGGCTACGGCCACAGCACCCAGCGGCATGATGACGAACTGGGCGATCACGCCGATGACGATTGGCATGGGACGTTTCGCAACCAGCGCGAAGTCAGGCAGCCTCAGGGTCAGTCCCATGCACAGCATGATGATGGCGATCATCGTGGAGATGTGCGCTGCCAGGGGAGTGAAGGTGCCCGGGCTGGCCAGTGCTAGGCCTGCGCCGATCAAGATAAACGCGGGGAAGGCCCATACGGCAATGGTTGCGGAGCGTTCCTCGGATGAGTTGGTTGTGTTGCTTCTCTGCTTCTCTTCGACCGTCATGCATTCACTATATGGGATAGAAGTCTCAAAATATGAAATTTGCTGGTATTGGTGGCTATAAGAGGCAAGCAAGCGGACGGGTTACAGTGGTTACACACAGATACCGAGACCTTGCACAGCCCCCGAAGGAGTGACCATGAGCCAACCCCGCACTTGGTTTACCAGCGACCTACACCTTGGCCATCCGTTCGTCGCTGGGCTGCGTGGCTTCGGCGAGAAAGAGGAAGAAGTCGCCCGGCACGACGACACGATCCTCGCCAATCTCACGGCGGCATTGCGCTCTGGCGATACGCTGTGGGTGCTCGGAGATATTTCCTCCGGGTGGGGTCCGCAGGAGGAAAGGGCGCTAGACCTGCTACGGGACGCTTTTGCTGACCTGGACATAACTGCTCACCTCATCGCGGGCAATCACGACACGTGCCATCCGCTGCATGCCAACAGTGCCCGACGTCAGCGGAGGTTCCTTGAGGTGTTCGATTCTGTTCAGCCCTATCAGTGTGTGGTGCCATGGGACCCGGACGGCGACGGAGTGGCGGACAACGAGGATCTTGCCAAGAAGGCAGACACCGAGGTTGCCTGGTTGTGCCATTTCCCGCGCCCCGGCCAGGATCACGAGGGGATGGAATCCCGCTACGACTATCTACGACTCGATGTGCCATATGTAATTCACGGGCATCTGCATTCCGCTGCTCCAATTACTGGCCCTGGGCAGGTTGACGTTGGCGTCGATGCATGGAATCTGCAGCCCGCCCCCTACGAGCAGGTAATGGAGCTGCTTTACCGCGACGCATAGCCTTTAACCCGTGCATAAGTCGTCGCTTATGTATATTCATATTGTGTTTTCTCGCCTAGGTGTCCTAGGTGGATTTTTATGACGCCCACTCGTCAGCGCACGACGAAACGAACAATCGGGACTAGAGGTTATGACGTTCAACTTTTCCCAGTACACCTATCGGCCACGGCATGCGGCCAAGGATTCTCGCTCTCACCTGACTAAAGGCGTTGCTACCGCCGCCCTCACGGCAACCGTGAGCATGGCAGGAATCGCCGCTCCAGCTAACGCTGCCCCCGCTGGCCCGCCCGCGGGTTCTCAGATGCCGGCTCTGCCGCCGCTTCCACCGGCGCCAAAGCTGCCGCCGGTTCCGCAGGCTGTGGAAGATGCCCTGAACAAGCTGGGCATGTCGGCCAATCAGATCCCAGGTTCCTCGGCTCCGCACCGCCCGGCACCAGCTCCGCACCGCCCCGCGCCAGGCCCGAACCGCGGTTACCAGGTGCGCACGATCCACAACGTTCCAGCTCGCACCTCATTGGCTGTTGTCACTAACAACGGCATCGCAAAGACTCCGAACGCAGACCAGGCACGACCGGGCCTATCTATTGTGAAGCTGTATATGGCTGACTACGTACTGCGCTACGGCGACCACAGCAACTCGGATCGCTACCTGGCTGAGCGTATGATCCGCTTCTCCGATGATGGAGCTGCTTCCAAGATCAACCGGAAGTACCCTCGAGCAATTAGCACTATCGCCCGTGAATACGGCCTACGTAATACCCGAGCGGCCGCACACTGGGGTAATTCCTACACGTCTGCTACTGATACCGCGAACTTCCTCCACAAGCTTCGCATCCGCCACCCGCGATCTTTGGTACTGCACTGGATGCGCACCGCCAGCCCGGTAGCAGCAGATGGCACTCGCCAAAACTGGGGCACGGTGCACCTGCCGGGCGTCAATGGCACAAAATGGGGATGGTCCGATTACGGTCCGCAGACCCTGGCCTCAGCATCGTTCGGTAATGGCTATACCGTCGCTTCTTTCTCCTGGGGCGACCGTGCAGTACAGAACGCAGATACTCGCGCAGCGGCGCGTTACCTACGCTAGTCTTAAGGCTCGAAGCCTAGAGGCCGTATAGATCGGCCTGAGAGAGCTCTTGTCTCGGGCTGATCGCAAACGGTTGACGAAAGGTTTTTAAGAAGAATGGCACCACAGGACAACAATCCTTTTAATAGTGGCGGTGGCGGAACGAACGGGAACAACCCGAATGACCGTACCGAATACATGGGCGCAGCAAACGCATCTCCGTACTCTGCGCCCAACGGTGGCAGTGCCGCAGATAGCAACGGGGCAAATGCGCCTGAGCCGCCGCAGTATCGGCGCCAGGATGACCAGAGCACTCAGGTGTTTGGATCCTCTGGAACCAACAATGGGCAGGGTGGCCAGTACGCAGGTTCGTTCGGCACGCAGAATGGCGCTGGGGCACAGGGGAGTGCCCAGGCAGGCGCGCCGGGCAATACATTTGGAAATGATCCTTACGGTAACCAGGGATATAACCCCCAGGTCGGCAGTGGCCAGCAGAGTTACGGCCAGCAAGGCTATGGCCAGCAAGGCTATGGCCAGCAGGGTTATGGTCAGCAAGGTTACGGACAGAGTGCCTACGGGCAGCCAGGCCAGCAGGGATTTGGCCCGGCTGCGCAGCCATTTGGCCAGCCTTATGGACAGGGCAACCCCAACCCACAGGGCGGCAACGGTGGCGTAGCCAAAATCGTGATCGGCCTCTTAGTCCTCATCGCCCTCGTGGTTGGCGGTGTGCTGATTTATAACGCAGTCTCCGGCGACGATGAAGGGGGAGAGAAAAAGCCAAGCACATCGGAGTCCCAGCCCACGAACACGACAGGGGAGGGCGACAACGGTGACTCCGATTCGCCAGAGCAGAAGACATCGGCGCCTAACCTTCCGTTGCCGACCGAATACAGTCCGACGTACGGCACTGATCTTTCGGAATTTGAGGACATGCTGGACGACAATTTAAGTGACCTCGAGGATCTGATGAGCAGCCTCAGCGAGAATCCCATCGAGCCTTCGGGAATCCCGAGCTAGCTCCAGCCCGTCTAGTAACTGGCAAACGATCGGCAAAAACGAACACAAGAAACCCCCAGGCGAACTTACAACCTGGGGGTTTCTTGCTGACGTTTCAAGAGGAGAATGACCGTTCGTATTTGGATCCTTTCTGTCGACCGCTGGTAACTAATCTAAACAGCCTTCCTGGAAACTACCTGTGTGTGATCTGCAAGCTCTCTACGCATTGTTTATTGTTTCGCCGACAGGCTCGAGAGCATAAAAACGCTCTTTGAAGGCCTCTCTTTCCGGTTAAAGGTACGTTGCGAGCAAATGAGTCTGGTCAAGACGCTAGGGTTGAGGCTCGAGCTTCCTCTACATACGACAGAAAAGAAAATGGGGTGTGATCCCGCAATGGAAGGCGCAAAGTCTACTTCTACGGCTGCAGGTTCGGCAGGCAGCACAAGCAAGGATTCCGACGCAGCCAAAGTGGCGAATGCAGAAAAGGTCAAAGTTGATCCACTGATCTTCTGGGTCGCCTGTGGCTTCATCGTGGGCTTCGTGGCCTACGCCATCATCTTCAAGGACAAGGCTGCTGCGAGCCTGTCGACGGGGTCGAACTGGTTGTTGGAAAACTTCAACTGGCTCTACATCGGCAGCATCTCGCTGGCTTTCATCTTCCTCATGGTGCTGTTCGTTTCGCGCTTCGGTCGCATGAGACTTGGCGTTGAGGGAGAAGAACCAGCCTTCCGAACCCTCTCGTGGTTCGCCATGCTCTTCGCCGGTGGCCTCGGTGCTGTGCTGATGTTCTACGGTGTGGCTGAACCCATGAACCACGTTGTCAACGTGCCCATGCAGGATGCTGAACCGATGAGCTCCGAAGCTATCGGTGAGGCGATGGGCTTCACTCTGTATCACTTTGGCCTGCACATGTGGGTTATCTTCGCCCTGCCCGGCCTTGCCCTGGGGTATTTCATCTACAAGCGTCACCTACCGCCGCGTGTATCCAGTATCTTCGCACCGATCCTCGGCGTCCGTATCTACTCTTGGCCCGGAAAGCTAATCGACGCCCTGTCTATCATCGGCACCGTTTTCGGCATTGCGGTGTCGGTCGGCCTCGGTACGTTGCAGATCAACTCTGGCCTGTCCAAGGTTTTCGGCGCACAGACTGTCGCATGGGTACAGATTCTTATTCTGGTGGTCATTGTTGTGGCGTCGTCAATCTCAGTATCCACCGGTCTGTCCAAGGGCATTAAGTGGCTGTCGAATATCAATATTCTCGCTGCGACTCTGCTGATGGCTTTTGTGCTTTTGACCGGCCCGACGCTGCTGCTTTTGCGCGGCACTATGGATGCCACCAGCCTGTATGCGGAATATCTGCCGAAGATCATGTTCTGGTCCGATTCTCAGCAGGTGAACCCTGGCTGGCAGGGTAAGTGGACGGTCTTCTACTGGGCATGGACGATTTGCTGGTCCCCGTTCGTGGGCATGTTCGTTGCCCGCATCTCCCGTGGTCGCACTGTCCGCGAGTTCATCGGTGGCGTTTTGCTGCTTCCGACGGCCTTCACGATTCTTTGGTTCGCTGTCTTCGGTTACTCGGGTCTGGATATTGAAAAGAAGGAGCCGGGCGTACTGACCAACCCCATTGTGGAACAGGGCGACCCAGCTACGGCATTGTTTGTCTTCTTGGAACACTTCCCGTGGACGCTGGCCACCAGTATCCTGGCGCTCTTCGTGATCACCATCTTCTTCGTCACTTCCATCGACTCTGCAGCACTGATCAACGACATGTTCGCTGCCGGTGAAGAGGGCAAGACTCCGCTGATCTACCGACTGCTGTGGTGCATCATGATCGGTGCAGTCGCAGGCTCCATCCTGATCATGGCGCCCGATGCGGGAATCGATGCGCTCCAGCAGACCGTTATCATCATTGGCTTCCCATTCGTACTCTTTAACTTCGTCATGATGTACTCGCTCGTTAAAGGCATGAATGACGATGCCGCGGCACGCCCCGAACCGCCGTCACGCCAGTGGGGTAAGACTGACTCGGCGGAGAAGCTGGCCGAGCACGAGTCGCGTCCTGCTCCTGGTTACGACAACGAGGGTAAGGAGCATGCACGCTTCGAATATGATGCGGAAGGAAACCTCATTATCCCTGGCAATGTGCGTATTGAAGGTGACCTGGGAGTTGTGGGCGATGTAGATCACGATGCGGAAAGCTCTCCCGCCCGCCCGATGTACGACCAGGAAGGCGAGTTGATCACGGAAGAGCCAGTTGCTGACGATGACGCAGCGGAGGATAAGGGCGTCAATAGGCAGTAGGCAATAAGAACAGAGCCGAGGAATGGTATTGGGCACATCCGTACGAGCAACATCGGTAGGCTGGATCAAGTACGAATAAGCCTATAAAAAAGGAGTGACCATGGTTCAGCGTGTAGGTGTTATCGGTGCAGGTCTGATGGGATCTGGCATTGCAGAGGTTGCCGCCAAGGCCGGCAGCGACGTGCTGGTGTGGGAGGCTAAGCAGGAGTTTGCCGATGCGGGTAAGGCACGCATCGAAAAGTCCCTGGAGAAGGCTGTGAGCCGTGGCAAGCTATCCGAGGAGGATCGTGACGCTGCGCTGAGCCGCCTGACCTTTACCACCAAGCTAGAGGACTTCGCAGACCGCGAGCTGGTCATGGAAGCGATCATTGAAAACGAAGACATCAAGAAGGATGTCTTCGCAAAGCTGGACGAGATCGTCGAGGACAAGAAGGCACCACTGTGCTCCAACACGTCCTCTCTGCCGATCCAGACGATCGCCAGTGCCACCAAGAACCCGGGCCGCGTACTGGGTCTGCACTTCTTCAACCCCGTTCCGGTGCTGCCACTGGTGGAGGTCATCCCTGCGCTGACCACCGACGAGGACGCTGTTGAGATCGCGCAGACCTACGCCACCGAGAAGCTGGGCAAGCAGGCCATCCGCGCGAAGGACCGTTCTGGCTTCATCGTGAACTTCCTGCTGGTTCCGTACATGCTTTCCGCCGTGCGCATGGTGGAAAACGGTGTGGCAACCCCGGAGGATATCGATACCGGCATGAAGCTGGGCGCCAACCACCCGATGGGCCCGCTGACCCTGGCCGACATGGTGGGCTTGGATACCTGCGCCTTCATCGCTGACGTCATGTACAAGGAGTTCGGCGACCCGAGCTACGCCTGCCCGCCGCTGCTGCGTCGTATGGTCACCGCGGGCCACACCGGACGCAAGTCGGGCAAGGGCTTTTACGAGTACAATTAATCGCACAGCGCTTGATAGGTAAATAAGGGCTACAAATTTCGCCCTACCTAGCCAAGCGAAACCAGACGAAAGGAAAGGTCAACATATGTCTATCGACGATCTGAAGAACAAGGCAGAAGGCGCCGCAGGCAAGGCCAAGGAGGCTGCTGGCGAGGCTACCGACAACAACGACCTGGCCAACGAGGGTCGTGCGGATCAGACCAAGTCCGACATCAAGGACAAGGCCAACGAGCTGAAGGACAAGGCTTCGGACGCTGTCAACAAGGTTCTGGGCGACGCTCAGAAGTAAAAAGCTAAAGGCTAAAAGCCTAAAGTCCCGGCTGAAAAACTTTCAGCCGGGACTTTTGCTATGCCCCTTTAAAGTCAGGGGCAGAAGTGATGGGGTGCTTATAGCGCCTGGTCAACGACGGACGCAGCACGATCGACAACCTCCAGCGCCCAGTCCAGCTGCTCCTCGGTGGTAACCAGCGGAGGCGCGAAGTGAAGGCGGTGCCCGGAAACCATCGGCCAGATGCCAGCCTTCTTGAGCTCCGCGCCGAATGCACCCATAGCCTCGGCACCCATCGGGGTCTTGGCCTCTTGGTCGCTGACGAACTCGATGGCCCAGAAGAAGCCCTTGCCGCGGACATTGCCCACGCTTGGGTGGTTTTCCGCGATCTTTTCCATGGCCGGGGCGATAACGCGCTCGCCTAGGTCGGCGATCTGCTCGAAGATTTTCTCCTCGCGGTACACCTTCTGCGCGGCCAGGCCAGGAGCCGCCGCCAGTGGGTGGCCAGAATAGGTCAGCCCGCCCGGGTAGGGCTTTTCTGCAAAACGCTGGTAAACGGCCTCGTTCATCATCACGCCACCAAGCGGTGCCATGCCGGAGTTCACGCCCTTGGCGAAGGTAACAAGATCCGGCTGCAGATCCGGGCCGCCGTGCTCGTAGGCGAACATCTTGCCGGTACGGCCAAAGCCGACCATGACCTCGTCCGCGATGTACAGCGCGCCGTGGCGGTCGCAGATCTCGCGCACGCCCTGCAGGAAGCCCTCCGGCGGGACGATGATGCCACTAGAGCCCACAACGGACTCGATCAAAACTGCAGCTACGTTGTCCTCGTAGACCAGCGTCTCTTCCAGCGATTGAAGAGCACGAGCGCATTCTTCCTCCTGTGTGGTGGAGTAGAAGGCGCTGCGGTACAGGAATGGACCCCAGAAGTGCTTCACGTCGCCGTCGGTCGTGGGGTTGCCGTGGCGGCGCGCTTCGCCGGTGGCCATAATCGCGGAGCCGGTGGCGCCGTGGTAGCTGCGGTAAGCCGTCAGGATCTTGGACTTGCCGGTGGTAAGACGAGCCATGCGGATGGCGTGCTCGATGGCGTCGGCGCCACCATTAGTGAAGAACACGTGGGAGAACTCGCCCTGCGCCTGCTCCACGATCTCCTTAGCCAGTTCACTGCGCACATCATTCGAGAACGCGGGGTTCTGGTTGGTGATACGGCTGGCCTGGTGCTGAAGTGCCTCTACCAACTTCGGGTGCGCGTGACCCAGGTTGGCGCTCACGAGCTGGCTGCCCAGATCCAGGTAGCCGTTGCCTTGGTAATCGTAAATCCACGGGCCTTCGGCATAGCTAAGCGGCTGCGGGTTGATCTTTTCCTGCGCCGACCAGCTGTGGAAAACGTAGTTACTGTCGTTGTCGCGTACCTGTTGTTCTGCGGCTTGTGCTTCTTCGGTGCCGACGCCAACACGTGCGCCGTCGAAGGTAGTGAACTCGGTGATGTTAGGGGGGAATTCAGTCATTCTCCCAGGCTACTCCTCCGTGTCGTCGTCTTCAGACGCAAAGTCACTGAAACCGAAGCGCTTCAACCGTGCCCGGTCGGCGGCGGAGGAGGAGCTGGTGAGTTGCAGCAGCTCGTTGTAGATGCCACCACTGGTCGCAAGTTCCGCGGGGGAGCCGACTTCGCAGACATGTCCCTTGTCTAGTGTGACGATCTTGTCAACGTCGGCAATTGTGGACAGGCGGTGGGCGATAACGATGGTGGTGCGTCCGACCATCAGCTCATTCAGCCCGGCCTGCACCACGCGCTCGGCCTTGGTATCAAGCGCGGAGGTAGCTTCGTCGAGGATCAGCACCGGAGCGTCTTTAAGCATGGCTCGGGCAACGGCGATGCGCTGCTTTTGACCACCGGAAAGGCGCAGGCCGCGCTCTCCAATGAGAGTGTCGTACCCGTCCTTGAAGTGCATGATGAAGTCATGGGCGAAGGCGCGCTTGGCCACGTCCTCGATCTCCTGATCCGTGGCGTCGGGCTTTGCATAAGCAATGTTTTCCCGCACCGTGCCCGAAAACAGGGCAGGCTCCTGGAACACCACACCGACAGAGCTGCGCAGTTCGGCTGCCGTCATGTTGGCGACGTCCTTGCCGCAGACCCGGAGCTGTCCCTCGGTGGGGCGGTAGAGGCCTAGTAGGAGGTTAACGAGGGTGGATTTGCCTCCGCCGGATTCACCGACAAGTGCGACCTGATCACCCTTGTTTGCCTGGAAGCTGACCTGGTGGATGACAGGCTCGCCCTTGATGTATTCGAAGCTGACGTGATCGAAGTCGATTACCGGGCCATCTGCTGGAGCGGAAAGCTGCGGATGCACCGCATGATCCACGTCCTCCTGGGAGACCAGCATTGGTCCACCTGGGCGGGCGGCTTCCAGCAGGGGAGCAGTAGCCGAGGGCTCCTCCAGCTCCTCCATTGTTTTGAAGTACTCGCGAGAACCGGCGGCAGCGCGCTGGGCAGTATCGACCATCCAGCTCATCATTCCGGCAGGCTGGCGAGCCATCACTACGTATTGCAGCAGCAGCACCATGTCGCCGAGGCTGAAGTTGCCGTGGAGAGTGCGCCAGAACAGCATCAGATAGATGGCGAAGAAGATGATGTTCATCCCGCCCATGCGCAGAATGTCCATAAAGTGCCACCAGCGTGATTGTTCGCGGGTGAGCTGGATCGTATCGGCGAAGTGTTTTTGGAATAGCCGCAGCTCGCGCAGCTCGGAGACGAAGGACTTCACCACCTTCACCTGGCCGATGACCTCGGCGAAGCGCCCTTGGGCGACGTCGATGTGCTCGTTCTTTTCCTTTTCCCACACCATCCACTTCTTGGAGGTCAGCATCGTCAGATACAGATAAAGGGGGAAAATAAACGCCAGCAGCAAGGCCAGTGGCCAGTAATAGAGTGCGGTGATTACCAGGATCATGCTGACGGTGATCAGCATGGAAAAGAAGTTGTTGGCGAAGGATTTAATGAAATCCGTCAGACCCAGGATGGAGCGATCCAGCCGGGAGATGATTGTGCCCGTCACCTGCTTGTCGTAGTAGCCCTGAGGTAAGGCCAGCAGCTTGGCGTAATAACGGTTGGAAAGGATCTGCCGCATTCGCATCGCCATAACATCACCGAACCAGCCGCCGATGTTGTGGATGATGGTGTTGGCCAGCTCTACAGCCAGCAGACCGACGGCCAACCAGATGACGGTTTTTGTCGCATTCTCAATGGCAGCGTCGGAAGCCCCGCCGCCCCCGACGGTATCGACGATGGTGTCGGTGGCAAGCTTCACCAAGAAAGGTGTAGCCAAGGCCAGACCTGCGGTGACGATGCTGGTGATCATCACCACGATGTAGAAAGGCCAGAGTTCCTTCGTTGAGCGCAGGATGCGGCTAAAAGCTTTAATCACACCTTGCCAAGTTAATTGTTCACGTTGGCTTTAGCTAATTCAGCTAATTCGGTCTCAGCGAAATTCCCGATGCGGTCTAGAGCCTCGTTCAGGATTTCCCGGGAAGTACCGAAATTGATGCGCACATGGCCTGCACCTTGCGTGCCGAACATGGAGCCCTCGTTGAAGGCCACCCGCGCCCCTTCCAGCAGCTTCTTGCCTGGTTTTTCATTCAGTCCTGG
Organism: Corynebacterium sp. TUM25015; assembly: GCF_056393505.1. Taxonomy (NCBI): domain Bacteria; kingdom Bacillati; phylum Actinomycetota; class Actinomycetes; order Mycobacteriales; family Corynebacteriaceae; genus Corynebacterium; species Corynebacterium sp. TUM25015. Next base: position 1,327,938 of record NZ_CM150783.1, read on the forward strand.
AACATCGCGGAGGTCTACCCAGAGGAGGAAGCTGGCCTCGGGGCGGATGAACTTCGCGCCGGGAAGTACCTCTGGCAGTCGGCGCTCAAGCAGATCGAGGTTGCCCTGCAGATACTCCAGTTCGCTGGCCAGCCAAGCCTCGCCGTCTGTGTAAGCAGCCTCGGCGGCCACCTGCCCCAGGGTGGAAGCAGAGCCAGTACGCAGCGGGCTGACCTTAGCCATCACTTCGCGGTCGTCCGGGTTTGTAAAGATCATCTGGGCGCAGTGCAGGCCCGCGGTATTCCAGCCTTTCGACGTTGCCAGTACCGTCACCGTTACCCGTGCGGCGGTATCACTCAGCGACGCGAGGGGAGTGTGTTTGTGCGGTGCATAAACAACCGGTGCATGGATTTCGTCGGAGATCAGCCTCACGTCGTATTTGTCCGCCAGTTCCACCAGCTTCTCCAACTCTTCGGGGCGCCATGCGCGCCCCAGCGGGTTATACGGATTGCACACGATCAGCGCGCCCACGCCCGCAGGGTTCGCGGTGCTGGCAAAGGCCTTTTCCAGTGCGGCGAGGTCAAATGCCCACTCTTCAGTTCCCTGTTTCTCTACCTTGGTCATCGCGACCTCGACCTTCGGTCGGTTTACGGCACTTGGCACGTCGAAGAACGGGTGATAACTCGGCACGGGGACGATTACATCGGAGCCCTGTGGCGTCAATTCGTCAATGGCCGCTGCCACGCCTTTAACGACATCGGGTACTAGTCGCACCCATGCCGGGGCGATCTGCCAACCGAAGCGGCGATCCAGGAAGCCCGCTAGAGCCTTCTGTACCGAACCATTGCGGCGCTCGTAGCCGAAGTACTCGCGATCCACGCCCGCCTGGATGGTCTGCTTGACGGCGGGACAGGTGTCGAAATCGGTTTCGGCGACCCACAGGGGCAGTACGTCCTCGTCGTAGACGGTCCACTTCATTGTGCCGCGGGCGCGGAGAGTGTCGACGTCGTGGAAGGTGACGTCGTTGGGGGAGTGTGGGGAGCCCTGAGAGCCATTCTGGGGATCGGTGTTTGAGGAGGAAGCGTTCATGGCTATCCACCCTAGCACTCTAGACCGAGCTGTCTAGTATGGTTCTTGTTTTGCTAGCTAATTGTTCGGGTAGAGCTCCGGATAATCCTCACGGATATCCCGGTAAGCATCTTCGGCTACCTCACAGGTCACCTCACCGCGAGCAGACGCATCCGTATCGAAGCGCCGCACGTTTCGCTTCTTCCCATAGGTCTCCCACTCCGGATCCTCTCCGCGGGCGAAGCGCGCGACGATCCCGTGAAACTCCGTTGCCAGCGGTTGCAAGCGCTCGGGCGCGGATTCGCCGCAGAAATGCTTCACGGCTTTCGGGGAGACGTTGAGGGCGTCAAAAACCAAAGGCAGATCCGCGCAATGCCATGCCGATTGGCTCCCGTGAAACTCATAGGCCCAGGTCGTGTCGCGCTTCGCCTCCATGATCGCTACGGCCCAGCGCTTAATCATCGAATCCCCGATGGCCATGCCCATCGGATGCGGTGACGCCCATCGCGCCCGTGCCTGCAACGCTCGCTCAAAATAAAGAGCCACGAGCTTGGCAGCTTGCCGCACCAGCGGGTTCTTGGAACGCAACCTTCTGTCGACCGTACGGGCAGTGGGCATTTGCACAAACTCCTCGCGCAAGGTGCCGATCAAAAGGGGGATATCGCGCATCGCCTCGGGGCGGAAGGGGTATGGTCCCACAGCGCAGTCCGTGCCGTAGATCCGGGCATATCTACGGTATGCACGCTGCAATTGGGCAGAGGAAAGCCCGCCGAGGTGTTTCCTGGTCAGCGGGCCCCCGAGAACCGCTCGCGCCACATGTTCGCGGCGTGGCCAACCTACCCGTGGAAAGCCTGGGCTTAGGATCACGGCTCGATGCACTAGGTTGGTCGTGCGGGAGTTGCATAAGGTCCACGCTGCCAGTGCTCCGCCGGCGGACTGTCCCATCAAGGTCACTTGATTTGGATCACCCCCGAATGCAGAGATGTTGCTACGCACCCACTGCAAGGCGGCGACGATGTCCTCTGCCCCGCGGTAGTACTCCGGTTCGGTATTCGGGTCCGCAAAACCATCCACGTCGGCCGGGTGATCCTCGTCCAGTAGTGGCAAAAAGCCCTCCAGCCGGTAGCGGTAGTTCACGCTGACGAAAACACAACCATCCTCGGCAAAGCGAATTCCCTGGTACCACGGGTCATCAGCGTGCCCTTGCTCATAGCGACCACCGTGGATAAACACGATGACGGGCATGTTCGCGGTGGAACCAGGGGCGCTAGCCGGACAGGAGATAGATAGGGATTGGCGGGTTGAGGTGGTGGAGGAATGGGCGTCTAAAAAAGAAAAAGAAGGGGCAGTACCCGGTGGGGCGAAACGATCGCTTGCTGCATAGGGGATGGCTTGGAAGCGCAAGACGGAACCGACCCCGGAGTCAATGGCATAGCCGCGCACGGTGCCTTGATTGATGGCCACATCAACGTAATCCATGGCCTCCAGGTTAGAGTGGGAGACCATGGATTACCTCCAAAACGCTTCCGAACTGCCATATGAATTGCCGGACTTTGCAGCCATCAACCTCGCCGAGCTGGTGCCTGCCTTCCGAACCGCGCTGGACGACCATGCGGCGGAAATCGCAGCTATAGCGGATAACCCCGAGGAACCCACGTGGGAAAACACCGCGGAGGCATGGGAGGCATCTGGTCAGATGCTGCAGCGCGTGCTGGCCATCGCATTTAACTACGCTGGTACGAATGCCACCGACGAAGTGCGCGAGATCGAAGCGACGATAAGCCCCGAGTTGGCACGGCACTTCAGCGAAATCTGGCTGAACCGGAAGCTATGGGAGCGTATGTGCGCTTTGCCGACGCAGCCAGAAGGTAGCGAAGAAGAGGCTCTGCTGCGCGAGTTGAAAAAGCGCTTTATCCGCGGCGGCGCAGAACTAGACGACGAACAGCGCGCAACTCTGCGGGACATTGATACAAAGCTGGCCGAGCTGACCACTTCCTTTGGCGCGCAGCTCCAGACCGCCACTGAGTCAGCGGCGGTGCTGCTGACAGATGAGGCCGAAGTTGCGGGACTCAGCGCGGCGGATAAGGAGTACTTTGCCAAGGCTGCTGCCGAACGCGGGGAAGAGGGCTGGCTAATTCGCCTGGGGCTGCCGAGTGTCCAGCCAGTGCTGGAATCTCTCGATAACCCAGCAGCGCGCGCAAAGGTGCACGAAGCATCACTGAATCGCGCAGCCGGTGGCGGTAACGAAGAGACGCTACTGCAGATTGTTCGCCTGCGCGCCCAGCGTGCCGAACTATTGGGGTTCGCCAACCACGCAGAGTTCGTCGCCGCAGCAGAAACCGCAGGAAGCCTGGCCGCGGTCGAGGAGTTGCTCAACCAAGTGACGCCCGCTGCTGTGGCGAATGCTCAGGGTGAGTTCAAGCGAGCCGCAGACAAGATGGCTGTAGACACCATGGCCATCAGCGAAGCGGAAGGCGCGGCACACAACGCGAACACAACGGGGCTCGGCGGAGCCGACTGGCCGTATTGGGATGCCAAGCTGCGCGCCGAGGAACTCGCCGTGGACGACGCGGAGCTGAAGAAGTACTTCCCGCTGGAGCAGGTGCTGGTGGACGGTGCCTTCTTCGCAGCCAAGCGTCTCTACGGCATCGACGTGCGCGAACGCCCCGACCTGGCCGGTTACGCGCCGGGTGTGCAGGTGTGGGAGGTTACAGAGGGCACAGAAGACACAACGGACACAGAAGGCACAGAAGCGCCTGTCGGCATCGGCTTGCTACTCACCGACATGTACGCCCGTCCCACGAAACGCGGCGGCGCGTGGATGAACTCTTTTGTTGAGCAGTCCAACCTGCTTGGCCAGGCTCCGGTGGTGGTCAATGTTATGAACATTGCCGAGCCCGCCGAAGGCGAGCAAGCACTGCTGACTCTGGACGAGGTGCAAACCGTGTTCCACGAGTTCGGCCACGCCCTGCACGGGTTGCTGTCCGACGTGCGTTACCCCACCCTCTCTGGCACGAACGTGCCCCGCGACTTTGTGGAATTTCCCAGCCAGATCAACGAGAACTGGGCTCTGGAGCCTGCCGTGCTGCGCAACTACGCCCGCCACGTGGACACCGGGGAGGTCATCAGCGACGAGTTCGTCGCTGCCATCCGCGCACAGGCCAAGTGGGGGCAGGGCATGGCCACGACCGAGTTCCTGGCTGCCTGCTGGCTGGATCTGGCTTGGCACAAGCTCTCCGCAGCGGAGGCGGAAAAGCTTGCCGCCACCGATGATGCATCTGCACAGGTTGAATCCTTCGAGGCCGAAGCGTTGGAAAATGCTGGGGTGGATGTCAACGGAGCCCTTGCCCCGCGCTATCGTTCCACCTACTTCAACCACATTTTCGCTGGTGGCTACTCGGCAGACTATTGGAGCTACCTCTGGGCTGAGGTGCTGGACGCGGATGGTTTCCAAGCGTTCATCGACACCGGCGCCGCGGTCGGGGAGTCCAACGCTGGGGATCACGGCGCTGGGGATGCCGACGCCACCACCGACCTCGATGCAGACGATGTCCGCTTCGCGGGCGAACGCTTCCGTCGCATCATTCTTTCGCGCGGTGCCAGCATCGACTTCGAGGATGCATTCTGGATGTTCCGTGGCCAGCAGCGAAGTGTGCAGCCGCTTCTGCAGCGCCGCGGACTGAGCCAGGGGTAGGCGTCACAAATGATGGAATGGCTGATCAACGCGCCGGTATGGATACAGACGCCGCTGGTTTTCCTGGCGCTATTCGTTGTTTGCGCGGTGCTGGCCTTAATATGGCAGATGATTGCGCTGCGGATTTTCCCCTCCAACGCGGAGGAAGATCGCGTGCACGGTGCGCTTTCCCCCCGCGAATTGTGGGCAAGCCGCAGTAGCGCGCCACTGCCGACCGAGGCAGGTAGCACGACAGACGAAGAGCACACTCGCGGGCAGGAGGATTAACCAGCTATGAAACACCACTCCAAGGTGCGCCAGGCTCTGGCATTGCTGCTGGTTCTACTGCTCGTAGCCTGGCTAGCAACCAGCTTCTTTTAGTCTTCACCGCGCGTAGCGGCCAGCACCTCGCGCGCCAGCGGCATGTCCGCCAGATCCTCCACCAGCACCGGATTGCCCTGCCCATCACATAGCGGCACACGCCAATTCGGGTAAAGATCCTGCGTAGTGCCCGGCTGGTTTTGTGCACGCACATCGCCGACCAAGTCCACCAAGGCCGCGCAACGCAACAGCGAAGGCGTCTGTGCAATATAGCGGTGCATGGCGCGCAGGATATAGGACACATCCGGGCGGCGTTCCCGACCGTGCCGGGGATCGTCCAACTCCTGGCGCAGCTCGTTCAGGAAGTATTCCTCGCACTCCATGCCATGGAAGGCACCGTGGCGGGCGATGGTGCCCAGTACGTCGACCTGCCATGCCGCATCCTCCGCAAACTCGTCGTCCGAGCTGCGGGTTAGCACACCTAATTCCTCGCGCAGGTTGATGTGTCCGCCGCGCAGATAGCTGGCGGTGGGCGGCAGGTCGTGTGTAGTCACGGAGGTTAGGCAGGTACGGCGGTAAGCGTCAGGTGACTTCGCCCCGTTGGCGTCGCCTTCAAACCACACGATCGAAGTGCCCATCACGCCACGGCTGGCCAGGTAGTCCTGTACCCATGGCTCAAAAGTTCCCAGATCCTCACCCACGACTACAGCACCGGCGCGGTGGGCTTCCAAAACCAGCGCTCCGACCAGCGCCTCATGGTCGTAGGTGACGTAGGTACCCAGGGTGGGCGATTCCATCCGTGGGATCCACCACAGGCGGAAAAGCCCCAGAACGTGGTCGATGCGGATACCGCCGGCAGTGCGCAGGATGGTGCGCAGCATGTCGCGCCAGGGGCGGTAGCCTTCCTCCGCCAGCTTCCACGGATGCCACGGTGGCTGGGACCAGTCCTGGCCTTGTTGGTTGTAGCCATCCGGCGGCGCACCCACGCTAGCGCCCGGCGCCAGCACATCCGCCAGAATCTGAGCGTCCGCGCCACCGGGGTGCACGCCCACGGCCAGATCGGCCATCAGGCCAATGCTCATATTTTCGGTGAGGGCATTTTGCGCGTGCAGCTCCTGCTCCTGGCAAAGCATCTGCATCCAGGCGAAGAACTCGCTGGTTAGGGCTGGATCATTAGCAGCGCGCTCGCACCAGTTCGCAAAGCCGACTATTCCTTCACCTTCTCGTTCGATGAAGCTGCGTAGTTGTTCAGCACGGTCGTCGCCGATGCCTGCGGTGTACAGCAGGTGCAGGGCCTTGATTTTGGACGCCACTACGGGGTCTCGCTCCAACAGATCAGCGGAGTGGTTGCGCTTCTTCAGCGGGGCGGCAAGCTCCGCAATTGTTGCGTGCAGCTCGGGGTGTGCAGCGTACTCCGGCGTGTTTTCTACCCGGATGTAGATCGGGTTGGTGTAGCGGCGAGTGGTAGGCAGGTAAGGGGAATCCTCCACCGGGGGAGCAGCCTCCGCCGCGTGCATGGGGTTCACCAGCACAAAGTCCGCTCCGCCGAGTTTCTGCAGGGATTCCCCCAAAGCTTCCAGAGTGCCGTAGTCGCCGACGCCCCACGCATCCTTGTCGCGCAGAGAATATAGCTGTGCCATGACACCTGTTCGCGGCGCGTCAGGCAGTTCCAGGGATTGAGGCGAAACCAGCAAGGTGGAGCGTGCCTGAGTGGATTCAGCCTGGGCGGTGATTTCGTGCCAGCCTGCGGGGAGGGCAGGCATCTGGAAGGTGGCGGTGCCGAAAGTTGTCGCGCTGGCCTCACTGCCCACTGTGATGGGATCTACCCACTCGTTGAGCTGTTCGAGGTCAATGGTCTCGCCCTCTTCGGTATGGATTTGGACCTGTAGGGATTCGCCGTCGATGCAGTGGACATGCAGGGTGCGGGGTCGGTCTGCAATGGCGGTGATGGTGGGGGCGATCATGCGGCTATAGCGGGAGCGCAGTAGATCCTCAGTGGCGGCTTGAACTGCACTTTCGGTGAGATCCGAGGCATTCTCGGGCAGATTCAGACCTAGTTCGCGCAGAGCGAAGAGAACCGTGCTGCTAGCCACCTCCACTCGCTGGCCGTTTTGGCCGATGTACCAGGTGGCTACGCCGCATTCGGCGGCCAATTCGTTGAGAATTGCATTGACGTCGGAGGCGTTTGTTCCGCCGGGTTCCACAGAGCTAGTCACATCTGCCATTGTGCAGGGTAAGAGGCGCTTCTTCCACTCTTTTTCGTAAGAACACCTAGAGGCACCTGGAGGCACCAACTGGAGGCACTAAAGGGGAAACAAGCGCGTTCGCTTATATGCGCCCCTAACTGCGCCTGTAGGTAAACCCGTCGTTGTGCCTGTAGTGTGACGGGGTATTTTTATAAAGGTTCAGCGTGATACACACCACTCATATATGGTTGTAGAAGTATTAATCACGTAGAGCGCGTGGGTTCTCCACCTCGAGATTATGCCCGCGTTTCGCGTAAAAACCCAGGTCAGGCAACTGTCAGGATATGAGCAAAGGGAGCAGCATGACGGAGTACACCTCTGAGGCCCTATATACGATCGACGAGCACGAGACCTGCCTCTCGGCAGTGCGTGATCTTGGAACACAGTCCCCAGATGGGGTGCTCTTCAAGCGTCCGCTGAACTTCGAATGGGTAGACGTTACCGTTGCCGACTTCCTGGATGATGTTTACTCCGTAGCCAAGGGTCTGGTTGCCAACGGCGTAGAAGTTGGCGATCGCGTGGTCATCATGTCCGACACCCGCTATGAGTGGACCGTTTTGGACTACGCCATCTGGGCCGCCGGTGCGATCACCGTGCCGATCTACCCCTCGTCTTCCACCTCCCAGTGTGAGTGGATTGTAGGGAACTCCGGCGCCAAGTTCGCCATTGCAGAAAAGTCCGGCCACTTCACTCGCCTGTCCACTTTCGTCAAGGATGGCGACCGTCCAGAAGGCGATACCTCCGCGCACCTTAACCGCGTGCTGGAGATCAACAGCGGTGCCATCGACATCCTCGTGAACGACGGTAAGGAAGCCGGCATCCAACAGGACGTGTTGGAGGAGCGCATTGCCAACACTCGCGATTCGGATGTCGCCTCTATCGTTTACACCTCCGGCACCACGGGTCGCCCAAAAGGCTGCAAGCTGACCCACCACAATTGGCTGGCAGAAGCCCGCGCTATCCTGACCCACCCGGTGGGTCGTGCCGCCGCATTCGGTTACCGCAAGCTGACCTTCCTGCCGCTGGCTCACGTGTTCTCTCGCGCTATGGCACACGCTGCCACCGTCGGTGGGGCAACCCAGACGCACTGGAGCGACATGAGCACCCTCGTTGCGGAGTTCCAGCGCACCAAGCCGAACCTGATCTGCTCTGTGCCGCGCATCTTTGAAAAGGTGCACGCGGGAGTGAAGTCCAAGGCCACTGAAGGTGGTGGCGTCAAGGCCAAGATCTTCAACTTCGCAGAACGCGCCGCAGTCGACTACTCGCATGCTCTCGACACCGACGAGGGGCCGACGCTAAAGCAGAAGATCAACCGCGCAATTGGCGACAAGCTGGTCTACTCCAAGGTTCGCGAGGCCATGGGCGGCGAGCTGGACTACGCCATTTCCGGCGGTTCTGCGCTCAACCCGGAACTCATGCACTTCTTCCGTGGCGTAGGCCTGAACGTTTACGAGGGCTACGGCCTGACCGAGTGCACTGCCGCTGCCTGCACCAACTTCGCCCCGGACAACATCATCGGCACCGTCGGCCGCCCGCTCGGTGGCATCACAGTGAAGATTGCCGAGGATGGCGAGGTTTTGCTGAAGGGTGACATGGTCTTCGCCGGTTACTGGGAAAACGAGGAGGCCACCGCCGAGTCCTTCGACGAGGATGGCTTCTACCGCACCGGTGACCTCGGCAAGCTGCTGCCCACCGGCCACCTAAAGATCACGGGTCGCAAGAAGGAGATCATCGTCACCGCCGGCGGCAAGAATGTCTCGCCCGGCCCGATGGAGGATATCCTGCGCTCCGCTCCGCTGATCTCCCAGGCCATGGTTGTCGGCGACGACCAGAAGTTCGTTGGCGCCTTGATTTCCTTGGACGAGGAAGCCGTCAAGAAGTGGAAGGAAAACAACGGCATTGCCGAAAACGTTTCAATCCGCGAGCTGGCAAAGAACCCGGTCCTGCGCTCCGAAATCCAGGACGCGATCAACGAGGCTAACTCCACTGTCTCCCACGCAGAAGGCATTAAGAAGTTCCGCATCGTCCACCGTGACTTCACCGAGGACAAGGACGAAGTGACCCCGTCGCTGAAGCTAAAGCGTTTCGTAGTTGCCAAGAACTTCGCCGACGATATCGCATGGATCTACAACTCAAAATAAGTTAAGAAATCCGCCCTAAGACACCGGCCACGCCTCCGCGCGCGGTCGGTGTTCGTGTTTTAAAGTTGTCTGCGGTATTAACCGAAACATGGGCTTTGACGGGCTCGGGGAGAGGAGAACGCGTGCACTACGATGCTGCCCTGCGCGTTCGCGAGCTCACCCAAAATATCTATGACATCGGTGACGAGATCGCCGACCACATCAACCATGTCTCCCAGGCCATAGCCGATTGGGATGCCGACCTGGTCGAGGATTGTCTCCTTGAATTGGAAGAGATCGTCGCGGAAGGGCGCGCCGAAGTCCGCCCTGGTCTCTCCGAACTCAACGGTCTGCGTCAGGCTTTCGTCTCTGGCGTGCGGGCGGGCAGCATGTCGGGCATCACGCGCTCCCGCACTCCGCGTGCCCTCGCCAGTACAAGCAGCGGAGACTATCCGCACCCCGGGCGCACACTGAGCTTCATGCACAAAAAGCCCGGTACGTCTGCTGCGTCGGCTCGTCGTTCTTTTGATGACGCCACCACCTCCGCCGCCTCCCACTCCAGTGCCGCGCAACGTTCCTTTGGGACGGAGGATGCCGAGGTATCTGCCGACCAGGCTCCAGCGACGATGGCCTCTACCGCTTCCTGGCGCATGTGGCTGCGCGAACGAGCCGAGCACATCCGCGCGGATCTGCGTGAGGTGGAAGAGTGGGTGATCAACCAGACCCAGTGTGCTTTGGAATCGCAGTCCGTTTTGCTTCCTCAGGTGTATGTAAAGGCGGAACAGCGCACGATCGAACTGGCAGCCAAGTGGCGTGAAGTGATTGCTCGCCAACCGGAGTTGGCTGCGGGGATGCGCGGTGAAGCTCCGCCGGAGTTTTTGGAAGAACGCGCGCGAATCGAGGAGATCGTTGGCCGTCTACAGCGCCGCAAGCGCGGCACTGCTGTGTAATTTTACCTGACCACGTGACCACTGGTGCGAGCCAAGTAGACTCGCACAACATGCACGGCCTTTATATTCACGTTCCTTTTTGCTCCACCCGCTGTGGCTACTGCGACTTCAATACCTACACGCCACAGGAACTCGGCGCGGCTGATGGCAATACCATCCCCGGCTATTTGAATGCGTTGGAACGCGAGCTAGAGATCGCCGCTGAAGTGTGGGATTATCCCGGCGAGGTACAGACCGTATTCTTCGGTGGTGGCACGCCATCCATGCTGGGGCACGAGGGTCTGACCCGCGCACTGGACGCGGCTCGTCGCACGATCGGATTGGCGGCGGATGCTGAGGTCACTACAGAAGCCAACCCGGAATCCACCAGTCCGGAGTTCTTCGTGCAGCTGCGGGAGGCTGGCTTCAACCGCATTTCCTTAGGCATGCAGTCCGCCGTAGGACATGTACTGAAAGTGCTGGAACGCCAACACACCCCAGGGCGGCCTATTGTGGCCACACGGGAGGCTAAACAGGCGGGCTTTGAGCACATCAACCTGGACGTTATCTATGGCACTCCCACGGAGACGGATGAGGACTTAAGCCGTACCCTCGACGCGGTGCTGGAGGCTGATGTTGACCACGTTTCTGCCTATTCCCTCATTGTCGAAGACGGCACGGCCATGGCCCGGAAGGTGCGCCGTGGTGAGTTGCCCGCCCCGGGCGAGGACACCCTTGCGGATCGTTATGACGCCATCGATTCCCGTCTGCGGCAGGCCGGCTTTTCCTGGTACGAGGTTTCGAACTGGGCGAAGCCAGGCGGGGAGTGCCAGCACAACCTGATCTATTGGCGTTCCGGACAGTGGTGGGGTGCAGGCCCCGGCGCCCACGGATGTGTGCAGCTGCGCGGGGAGAAGCACAGCGAATCTGGCTTGGTGAGGCTAGTGAATGCGAAACGTCCGGCGACCTATTGGGAAGGGTTGCTGGCTGAGAACGAGGGGGCGTCAACAACAAAGGACGGCCTGCCCGTGCCCGGGTCGGTAGTGACCACCGAGCGCCTAAGCAACGCAGATCTGCGTACCGAACAGGTGATGCTGCGGCTCCGCCTGGCCGAGGGACTGGCGCTGACCGAACTGGCGGGGAGCCAGGGAAACGCCGAGCTGGAACAGGTAATCGAGCGCTATACGGGCCTGGGCCTGCTAGATAAACGCGGTGAGCGCCTAATATTGACGGATAAAGGGCGCTACCTAGCCGATGGAATCGTCACGGATATCGTGCTGGCGCTCGGGCTATAAACGCCACACAAGCTCACAGAAGGGGTGAAGAACATGTCCAGCGGAACGGAACACAGAAGAAACCAGGTGCTGCGGGCGATTGTTAGCGACTTCATCGCCTCGCACGAGCCGGTGGGTTCGAAGATGCTGGTGGATAGGCACCAGTTGGGGGTTTCCTCCGCCACGATCCGCAACGATATGGCGGTGCTGGAAGCTGAGGGGTATATCACGCAACAGCATGCCTCCTCCGGGCGCATCCCCACTGTGAAGGGGTACCGTCGTTTCGTCGACGGCATCCATGAGGTAAAGCCGTTGAGCACGCCCGAGAGGCGGGCGATCCTGGATTTCTTGGAACACGGTGTGGACCTGGAGGATGTGCTGCGCCGCAGTGTGCAGCTACTTTCGCAGCTCACCCGCCAGGTGGCGGTGGTGCAGATGCCGGATCTACGGCGCGGGCGGGTAAAGCACTGCGAGTTGGTGAAATTGGGTAGCCACCGCATTCTGCTGGTGCTGATTACCGACACGGGCCGCGTGGATCAGCGCAATGTCGACCTGGGCCAACCGATAAGCGATGACGACCTGCCACGCTTACGCGATCTGGTGAACTCCGCGATGGTGGGGCGCACCCTCGACGATGCATGCACAAACATTGCCGCCCTAGCCAGCGAAGCCAAGGGCAACAGTATGCCGGAAGAGCTGCGGGACGTGGCGCTCGTGGTGACGACCGTGCTGGTGGAGACGCTGCTGGAGCGTCCGAACGACCGGCTGATTTTGGCGGGTACCCCGAACCTTATGCGCACGTCCGAACTGAGCCCCGTGGTGGAGGCTCTGGAGGAGCAGGTCGTGGTGCTTAAACTGCTGAACAGTGTGCGCGACCTCCAGGTTCAGGTGAGTATCGGTGAGGAAAACGAAGATGAAGAACTGCGTGGCGCTTCGGTCATTTCCGCCGGGTATGGCAACGCCAACGCGGTGCTCGGTGGCATGGGCGTGGTGGGGCCGACACATTTGGACTACTCGGGCACGATTTCCTCGGTGACAGCAGTGGCGCACTACGTCTCGCGGATTTTGAGCGAGGAGTAGGAATAGTAGACTGGTGCAGTTGGTTTAGAACAAAAGACTCAGTAAACACGCGAAAAGGACCCGCTCAACGTGGCTCGAGATTATTACGGAATCCTCGGTGTGGATCGCGACGCTACGGACGCCGAAATTAAAAAGGCGTACCGTCGCCTGGCGCGAAAGTACCACCCGGACGTTAACCCTTCGGAGGAGGCCGCGGAGAAGTTCCGTGAGATCTCCCTTGCCCAGGAGGTATTGACGGACCCGCAGAAGCGTCAGATCGTGGATGCGGGCGGTGACCCGGAGGAGCAGGGCTTTGGCCAGCCAGGTGCCGGCGGATTCGGCGGTTTCGGGGGCGGTGGCCTGGGAGACATCTTCGACGCATTCTTCGGCGGGGGTGGCCAGCGCGGGCCACGCGAGTCCCGCGTACGCCGCGGCAACGACGCTTTGGTGCGTATCGAGGCCACGTTGGAGGAAATCTACTCTGGCATTGATCGCGACATCACTGTGGAGACCGCTGTGCTGTGCGATGTCTGCGATGGCACTGGTTCGGCCTCCAAGTCCGCGCCGGTGACTTGCCCCACCTGCCAGGGCGCAGGCGAGGTGATGGAACTACAGAACTCTATGCTGGGGCGCGTGCAGGTTCGTCGCGCGTGCCACCGTTGCGCCGGCACAGGCGAAATCATCAAGGATCCGTGCGAAAACTGTGCGGGGGACGGCCGCGTGCGCGACCGCCAGACCCTCAAGGTTTCCATTCCCGCTGGTATTTCCGACGGCATGCGCCTTCGCATGAGCGGCAAGGGCGAAGTAGGACCGGGCGGCGGCCCTGCTGGCGATCTCTACGTGGAGGTGCACACTTCTGAGCACCCGTACTTCATCCGCGAGTCCGATGACCTGCACGTCAACCTGCAGGTGCCAGCTGTGGAAGCTGCACTGGGTACGTCGGTAGAGGTCAAGCTGCTGGATGACTCCATTACCACCGTTGATATCGCAGCCGGCACCCAACCGGATGCCACCATCCGCCTATCGGACAAGGGCATGCCCCACCTGCGCCGCGAGGGCCACGGGTCGCTGATCGCCCACGTGGAGGTCATGATCCCCACCGACCTGAACCACAAGCAGCGCGACCTGCTGGAAAAGCTGCGCGAAGCGAGCAACCAGCACGCCGGTGTGACCACCAAGGACGCATCAGACAGCGGGTTCTTCTCCCGCCTGCGCTCGAAGTTTGGCCGCTAACCCATGACGGACCCGGTGTTTATCCACCCCATCCCGGAGCCCGTCGCCACGGGCGATCGCTTTCGCCTGACTGGTGCGGAGGCAAAGCACGCCTCCGTTAAACGCCTGGAGGTGGGCGAGGGGTTGGTCGTCACCGATGGCACCACCCGTGCAGTTCAGGGTTCTTTTCTTGGTGACGCCACCGTGGAGGTCACCGGCATTCTCGACCTTCCCGCCCCACATCCGCGGGTGACGGTGGTGCAGGCAATTCCCAAATCCGACCGGGCGGAGTTGGCGGTGGATTTGATGGTGCAGGCGGGCGCGGATCGAATTGTGCCGTGGGCAGCCCGGCGGGCGATTGCCAAGTGGGACGGCAAGGAGGCCAAGGCGCACGCAAAGTGGGAGAATGCAGCGCGCGCAGCGGCGAAGCAGTCCCGTCGCTTGCAGATTCCAGAGGTCACCGGCCTGGTGCGCAGCCCGCAGGAGCTGGCACAACTGCTGGGATTGGCTGAGTCTTCCGTGGGCTCTGCCGTAGATTCTGCAGCCACGACTCGGGTGTTGGTGCTGCATGAAGAGGCCACCGAACCGCTGCCGGCTGTGGTGCAGGCAGCGATGTCTGAAACCGGTGCCGCTGGAACTGGCGTCACAGAAACCGGAGCATTAACAGAGCTGGCTCTGGTTGTCGGTCCGGAAGGCGGTATTAGCCCGGAGGAGCTTACAGAGTTTGCAGACTTGGGTGCGGTGCCGGTTCGCCTGGGGCCCGAGGTTCTGCGCACCGCAACAGCCGCAGCCGTAGCCCTGGGCGCTATCGGCGCTGTCACTGAGCGTTGGCGGTAGGATCTATACACATGACTCCTACAAACTCCGTGAGGTCGCCACGCCCCCGCGTAGCCAGCTCCACAGTGGAGCTAGACCCGGATTCTGTCGTAGGCGTCGCTGGCCCGGCAGATGAGAATCTGCGGGTGCTGGAGCACGCCTTTGAAGCAGACATCCTCACCCGCGGCAATCGCGTGACCATCCGGGGCGAGGCCTCCGAGGTCTCCCAAGCCCGCCGAGTGCTGCAGGAGATGATCAACCTGGTGGAACGCGGCCACGTTGTGGACCCTGCGGCCACCAAGCGCGCGATCACGCTGGTGGAAAAACAGGCCCCGGCGCTGGTTTCCAGCGGTGACATGGCTCCCATCGTCTCCTACCGTGGCAAGGCGGTGCGTCCGAAGACTCCCGGACAGCGGGAGTATGTGGAAGCCATTGATGAGGACTCCATCGTTTTCGGCATCGGCCCGGCCGGTACCGGTAAGACGTATCTGGCGATGGCCAAGGCGGTGCAGGCCCTGCAGGCTAAGGACGTTAATCGCATTATCTTGACCCGCCCGGCCGTGGAGGCAGGGGAGAAGCTAGGTTTTCTGCCCGGTACGCTGAGCGACAAAATCGACCCATACTTGCGCCCACTGCACGATGCTCTGCGGGAGATGGTGGATCCCGAGACGATCCCGCGGTTGATGGAAACAGGCGTGATTGAGGTGGCACCACTGGCCTACATGCGTGGTCGCACCCTCAATGATTCCTTCGTGGTCTTGGACGAAGCTCAGAACACCACCCCGGCGCAGATGAAGATGTTTCTCACCCGCTTGGGCTTTGGCTCCAAGATGGTTATCACCGGCGACCTCAGCCAGGTGGATCTGCCGAATCGCCAGGAGTCTGGTTTGAAGGTTGCCCGCCAGGTGCTCACCGGGGTGGATGGCGTATCGATCATTAACCTGGATTCCGATGACGTGGTGCGCCACCGGTTGGTTTCCAAGATCGTGGAGGCTTACGGCACCTACGAGATGGAAAATGAAATCTAGCAGCGGGACACACAACCACCGAGAGGCAAGTATCCATGAGCATCGAAGTTTTTAATGAATCCGGTCGGGGCGAGGTCAACGAGGAAGAGCTGATCGACGTTGCTCGCTACGCACTGTGGACCCTCGACGTCCACCCGGCCGCCGAGCTATCCATCCACATAGTGGATCTTGAAACCATCGAGGACCTGCACGTTCGTTGGATGGACCTGCCCGGTCCTACTGATGTGATGAGCTTTCCTATGGACGAATTGACGCCAGGTTGGGGTCGCAAAGATGCCGCGGAACCCTCCCCGGCGATGCTGGGGGACATCATGCTGTGCCCCGACTTCGCTGAGGGACAAGCCACCCGCGCGGGTCACTCCTTGGCTCACGAGCTGGACCTCCTTACCGTCCACGGCGTGCTGCACCTGCTGGGCTTCGATCACGTCACTCCCGACGAGGAACAGAAAATGTTCGCGCTCCAGAACGAGATCCTGGCGAATTGGTACGACTCCCAGGAAGAACGTGGGGTGCATTTCGCTCCGAAACCGACGGGTGCTGGGGCGTTCCCCAGCGCAGCGGACCGCGACGATACACAGAAATAGGAAGTTTTAGAAACTTTTAGTGATGATCGACATCCCCTTATCCATCCCCTTCGCAATCCTCGCGCTTTTCCTCGGCGGTGTGCTGTCGCTGGTGGAAACCGCTGTTTCTTCTATTTCCCCCGCACGGGTGGAAAACCTGGTGAAGGAGGATCGCGCGGGGGCGCCCAGGCTGGAGCGAGTGTTGGAGGGGCGTGCCGGGCATATCAACCTGCTCGTACTGTTGCGCACCATCTGTGAGGTATCTGGTGCGGTGCTGGCAGCCTCGGCGTGTGTGACGCTCATGGGATCGCGCAACTGGGCTTTCGCCACGGCCATTCTGATTGTCACGCTGCTGACATTCATCCTGATCGGCGTGCTTTCCCGCACCCTTGGCCGTCAGAACCCGTATACCATCAGCCTGGCCACCGCTCCGATCTTGTTGGGCGTATCCAAGCTGCTAGGGCCCATCGCCAAGCTGCTGGTGCGGACCGGTAATGTGCTGACGCCCGGTCGGGGCTTCCGCGATGGCCCCTTCGTCTCGGAAATCGAGCTGCGCGAGATGGTGGACATTGCGTCGGAACGCGGCGTGGTGGAGCTCGACGAACGGCGCATGATCCAATCCGTCTTTGATCTCGCCGACACCTCGGCGCGTTCCGTGATGGTGCCGCGACCGGAGATGGTCTGGATCGAAGCGGATAAAACGGCTGGCCAGGCCACTAGTTTGTGCGTGCGCACCGGGCTTTCCCGTCTGCCGGTGGTGGGCGAGGACGTGGATGACATTGTGGGCGTCATTTACCTCAAAGACCTCATCGCAGAGACCTATCACATGTCCGATGGCGGTAATTCCAAGCTAGTGAAGGACTGCATGCGACCGGCAGTATTCGTGCCCGATTCCAAGAAGTTGGATGATCTGCTAGAGGACATGCAGCGCGATCAGGTGCATATCGCCATGCTGATCGACGAGTACGGTGCGGTAGCCGGGTTGATTTCTATTGAGGACATTTTGGAAGAGATCGTCGGCGAAATCACCGACGAGTACGACCTGACGGAGCAAGCCCCCATCGAACCGTTGGAGGACGGCAGCTACCGGGTACAGGCGCGCCTTTCCTTAGAGGAGCTGGAGGAACTCTTCGAGGATGTGGAGTTCAGCGAGGAACAGCACGAAGAAGTGGAAACGGTCTACGGACTCGGGGCATTTGAGCTGGGCAGGGTGCCGATTCCCGGGGCGGAAATTTCCACCGCGGGTCTGCATTTCCGCTATGAGGGTGGGCGCAATCGCAGAGGACGTGTGAAGATCCGCTCTGCAGTGGTTTACCGCGAACAGCCGGATGGAGCGGAGGGCCGCGTTGGTGAAGCTGGGGAGGGAATGGCCGTGGCGGCGTCGCACCTCAACGCGTCCCATGTCGACAGCGTTAGCGATAAAGACCAGGGATAAGGGATACTTGATGACCATGAACGATCCTTATATCCCCGAAGACCCCTTCGACCCGGCTGCGGGCATGCCGGAAGGCGCTGGCGTGGCGCCGGAGGAGATGCAGGTACCGGAGGAATACCGCGCGCCGGAGGGCTTCCGCTCCGGGTTTGTGAGCTTTGTAGGCCGCCCGAATACTGGCAAGTCTACACTGACAAATGCGCTGGTGGGGGAGAAGATCGCCATCACTGCGAACCAACCGGAGACCACCCGCCACCCCATCCGTGGCATTGTGCACCGCGACGACGCACAGATCATCCTGGTGGACACCCCCGGTTTGCACCGCCCGCGCACGCTGCTTGGTGAGCGGTTGAATGAGGTGGTTAAGGAGACGTACTCGGATGTCGATGTGATTGCGATGTGCGTACCCGCGGACGAGAAGATCGGCCCCGGGGATCGCTGGATTGTGGACGCCGTACGCAATGTCGCGCCGAAAACCCCGCTGATCGGTGTGGTCACCAAGCTGGACAAGGCCTCCAAGGATCAGGTCGGTGCCCAACTGTTGGCATTGCACGAGCTTTTGGATGGGGCGGACGTAGTGCCGGTTTCCTCCACCAAGCAGGTGCAGCTAGACGTGCTTCTCGATGTGCTGCGTGACAAGCTCCCCGAGGGGCCGAAGTTCTACCCGGACGATCACGTGACCGACGATGACCGGGATACTCGCATGGCGGAGCTGATCCGCGAGGCGGCGTTGGAAGGGCTGCATGACGAATTGCCGCACTCTGTGGCGGTGCAGATTGAGGAGGTCGTGCCTAATCCCCAGCGTGAAGGTGTGCTGGATGTGCACGCTGTAATTTACGTGGAGCGCGAGGGGCAGAAGTCGATCCTGCGTGGCAAGGACGGGCGGCGCCTGTCTCGCATCGTCCACCGTTCACGACTGGAGATCGTGAAGATGCTGGACCAGAACATCTACTTGGACGTGCATATCAAGGTTGCGAAGAACTGGCAGTCTGACCCGAAGCAACTGGGACGGATGGGCTTCTAGCGTCCCGCTCGATCCTCAACTTGTTCCTCAGCGGCAGAAGCAAATTTGCGATAGCGTGAAAGCCACCGAGCGCTGAAATCTATTTTTTGGGCTCGACTTAAAACTATTTCGAATGACTTGCGCTGCGAGCTATTACCCAACACAGTTCGCACGCTAAGAGGAAAGGCTACTCGTGACGACTCCGTCTAACCCCTACGGCTCTGAAGGCTCCGGCAAGCACTCCGCGGACGGTGCCGCAAACAACGGCGCTGGCTACAATGCGGCTGGACAAGACCAGACTCAGGACTACGGCCAGCCATTTGGGCAGGATTCCACCCAGGCATATCCACAGGGTTCCTACGAGCAGAGCGCACCGGGCGCCTATGACCAGTACGGTCAGCAGAATCCGCAGGGTGGATTCGGCCAGGACTCGAATGCTAATAACTGGGCCGCTTACCCGAACCAGACCATCGCGAACTCGACAGGTGCCGACAAGGACGGATTCTTCTCCGCACTATTTGATTTCAGCTTTACTCGCTATGTCACCCCATCCGTCGTGAAGGTGCTGTACACCCTGCTGATGATCGTCGTCGGCCTGTTCGTGGTGCTGGCCATCATTGGTCTCCTGGCCGCTATGGCCCAGGATTCCTCGTCGATCCTCCTCGTGATCATTGCACTGCCGCTGGTTATCCTTGGTGCCATTGCCTGGCTGGCGTTCTACCGCGTCGGACTGGAGGTCGCCGTTTCCATCATCCGTACTGCACAGTCGGTGCAGTCCATCGACGAGCGGCAGGCGCGTAACTCCACCATCGGGAGCTAGCAGATGAAGAACGAATCCTTCTTTTCCGCACTCTTCGACCTGGGGTTTACTAAATACGCATCCAAGTCGTTCATCCGAGTTCTGTACATCATCGCAATCGTCATTGTCGTATTGTGGGTGGTGTTGGCACTGCTGACCACGTGGACAGACATTGTCCCCTCTTCGACTGCGGGGCAGGGAATGAACTTTGAGGATACTGGCACGAATGGCGACACGGATTCCGAGAATTCCGGCGGGCTTCTCGTAGTCCAGAATCTCGTCAGAACCGCAATCATTTTCGTCCAAGCGCTGATCAACCTTGCGGTTATCCGCATGACGCTGGAGATTGTCGTCGCACTGGTCAACACGGCTGCCGCTTGGGGTCGCATCAAGCAGCGGGGTCTGCCGGCCTAACGCTATACTTGCTCTTTATGAGTAGAAGGTCTCGTCCCAGCTTTCGGGACGAGGCCTTTGTGCTTCGCACATACAAATTGGGTGAGGCCGACCTGATCCTTGTTCTGCTGACAAAGGAACACGGCCTGGTACGCGCTGTAGCGAAGGGAATCCGTAAAACTCGCTCCCGTTTCGGTGCCCGGCTGGATCGCTTTTCCTGCGTTGATGTGCAAATTTACCCCGGCCGTACGCTGGCAAACATCACCGACGCCGCGACAGTCGCCACCTATGCTTCGCCGATCGTCGCAGATGTTGATCGCTTTTACGCGGGCGCGGCGATGCTGGAGATGGCTCAGGTCTTCTCCGCTGAACCCTCTTCGTCAGACTCGATCTTTGTGCTTTTGGACGCCGCACTCCAGCAGCTCACCACCTCCGATCTACCTCCAATCTGTGTAGCCGACGAGTTCGTTTTGCACGGGCTTGAGATCGCCGGTTGGGAACCCAGCTTGGTCGACTGTGCGCAGTGCGGGAAGCGTGGACCCCACCGGGCATTCCATCCTGCGGCAGGAGGCGCGGTGTGCGTGACCTGCAGACCTCCAGGCGCGTTCACACCTCCGTCGGCGGCGGTACACCTGCTGTGGTTACTGAAAAAGGGGCGTCACGACCAAGCAGCCCAAGAAATCCGCAACCAGCAGGCGCAGGACATCGCCGCACAATCGCATCGTTTGCTGCTGGCCCATGTCCGCCAACAACTCGAGGTCAGCTGCCCGGCATTTGCAGCGCTATAGAAACGCTCGCCTCAGATGGGCGGCTAGGGTTGGGCTCGCATTGGATTTGCGGGGCTAGGGCAGGGGAAAGCTGTGTGGCAAAATGGTACAGGTGAGTAGCACCGAGTATCCGCATGTCGATCGCGCCGAGATTCCACAGGAGCTCCGCCCGAAGCACATCGCATTGGTGATGGACGGCAATGGGCGCTGGGCACAGGAGCGTGGCATGCCCCGCACCGAGGGGCATCGTCGAGGCGAAGGCGTTTTAATGTCTCTGGTGGAGGAGTGCATTGAGCTGGGTGTGGACTATTTGTCTGCCTATGCTTTCTCTACGGAGAACTGGCGCCGGTCGGCCGATGAGGTTCGTTTCTTGATGGGGTTCAACCGTGATGTGCTGCGGAGGCAGCGTGACTACCTCAACAGCCTGGGTGTGCGGATTCGCTGGGTGGGGCGACGCCCACGCCTGTGGCGCACGGTGATTTCGGAGTTGGAACAGGCCGAGGAGCTGACGAAGAATAACACGACCATGACCCTGGGAATGTGCGTGAACTACGGCGGCCGTGCGGAGATTGCGGATGCCGCCCGGCTGATCGCCGAAGACGTGAAGTCGGGGAAACTAAAGCCCCGCCAGATTAACGAGAAGACATTCACACGGTATCTGGACGAACCCGACATGCCGGATGTGGATCTGTTTCTGCGCCCGTCGGGGGAGATGCGTACCTCGAACTTTCTACCCTGGCAGTCCACCTACGCAGAGATGGTGTACCAGGATGTGCTATTCCCCGATTACACGCCCAACCATTTGCGTGCGGCGGTGTTGGAGTTCGCCAAGCGCGACCGACGCTTCGGGGGAGTGAAGTGAACGCCATGAACGAGGCCAACGGTACTGGTGAGGCGAACAGTACAGGTGAAGATATGGCGGAGCAGCCGCAACCGACGAAGCGGCAGATCGCGCGCTGGCAGCAATACCTAGCCAACGAGCGCGCCGAGGGTGCTGTGTACCGCGAATTGGCGCGCAAACGAACCGGCGAGGAACGCGAGATTCTGCTCGGCCTGGCAGAAGCAGAGGCCCGCCACGAGGCATATTGGAAGAATCGCCTGGGCGAGTACGTGGGGCTGCCGCGTAAAGCCAGCTTGGATACACGCATGAAGGCGTGGATGGCCAGGCGCTTCGGCTCTGTGTTCGTGTTGGCGCTGATGCAGTCGTCCGAACAGCGTAATGAGTACGTGTCCGATAAAGATGCTTCCGACCAGTTGGCTGCTGATGAAGCGATTCACGCGGAGGTCGTCCGGGGCCTGGCGGCGCGCGGTCGCGCCCGCATGTCAGGTGATTTCCGCGCGGCGATTTTTGGTGCCAATGACGGCCTGGTCTCGAACTTGGCCCTGGTGCTGGGCATGGTCGGTACAGGTGGATCGTCTCACCTGGTGTTGGTCACAGGTATCGCGGGTCTGTTGGCCGGTGCCTTGTCGATGGCAGCCGGTGAGTACGTTTCGGTGACTTCCCAAAAGGAGCTGCTGGGCGCCAATGCTCCGGACCCCAATGCCAGCCGTTCACTGCCGAATTTGGACGTGAACCAGAACGAACTGGCGCTGGTATACCGGGCGCGCGGCATGAGTGAGGAAGAAGCCGCCACCCGTGCGCGCCGGGTTTTTGATTCAATCTTGGAGACGAATAAGCCAGTCGGTGAGCAGCCGTTCGACGCCGAGAAGGTTAGCGTCGTGTACGGCGATCATGAGGAAGGCGGGTCGGGCTTATCCGCCGCGATATCCAGCTTCCTGTGTTTCGCAGTCGGCGCCTTGATCCCAGTGCTGCCGTATATCTTCGGCATGTCTGGCTCGGCTGCGGCGATCGTAGCTTGCGTGGTGGTGGGGCTTGCCCTGATGTTCACAGGGTCTTTGGTGGGCTTGCTATCTGGCGTGGAGCCGGGGCGGCGCGCGCTGCGTCAGCTGCTGATCGGTTTCGGCGCTGCCGGGGCGACCTACCTGCTCGGCTCGCTTTTTAACGTCTAGTTCTTCTGGGCGGCTTTCTTCTGGCAGTCGCCGCACAGGCCGAAGATCTCAGCGGTGTGGCCGGACTTTTCGTAGCCGAACTTCCTGGCGGTTTCCGCAGCCCACTCTTCGACGGGACCGCCGTCGATTTCCACGGTGCGGCGGCACGAGGTGCACACCAGGTGATGGTGGTGATCGTCAGTGGCGCAGGCGCGGTATAGGGTCTCACCGGAATCATCGTGCAATGTGTCGATGGCACCCGCATCTGCCATTTGCTGCAGCGTGCGGTAGACGGTGGTCAGACCAACTTTGTGTTCCTGGTCGACCAGTTTTTGGTGGATATCCTGGGCGCTGCTGAAGGTTGTGAGCCCTTCGAGGATCTCCGCGACTGCCCGTCGCTGGCGGGTGTTGCGCTGGCCGATTTTGGGAAGCTTATTGGTCACTGGCGTGCTCACGATGAGCTGGCTCCTTAGGTGGGAGTGAGTTTTAGGTACGGGAACTGCTCTGCGATATCTATCCAGACTAGGTACTTTGAGTGCAGTTTTCAATAAGTTTTCGATAAGTGGTTTTCGTGTGAGCGTATATTTGATGGGAAAGGGGGAAACGCGCCCTAAAATAATGTCTAAGCAATGTCTTTCAGACGCTTGACTTTCGGTAAACCCAAGGGCTAGATTTGAGGCAGTTCCCTTGGGAGCGCGTAATCCCCCCCCCTCGCAGCTCCCTGCTAATGGGAACCAGGCCCCATTCTCTTTATGAGGACAGCGTGGCCGGAACCCGCGGTCATTACCCCCCCCTAAACCGCGGGTTCTTTTTTATTTTCTGAAACACCTCCCGAATACAGCTTGAGGCGTGCTACCCCGAGCGTTGGCTTTCGCCTGGGACAGGCTAAGATGTGGGGTACGACAGCTGCAAAGCTGAACCTTCACATTCCGAAGCCCATCCCGACTAAGGAGACACGCCAACCATGGCAAGCACCATTGATTCCGTCGTCAACCTAGCCAAGCGCAGGGGTCTGGTGTATCCCTGCGGTGAGATCTACGGCGGAACCCGCTCCGCCTGGGATTATGGCCCGCTTGGCGTGGAGCTGAAGGAGAACATCAAGCGTCAGTGGTGGCGCCACATGGTCACCTCCCGTCGCGACGTTGTCGGCCTGGATTCTTCCGTGATCTTGCCTAAGCGTGTGTGGGAAGTATCCGGGCACGTTGAAGTATTTACAGATCCGCTGGTCGAGTCGTTGCACACCCACAAGCGCTACCGTGCTGACCACCTGCTGGAGGCCTATGAGGAGAAGCACGGCCACCCACCGGAGAACGGCCTGGCCGACATTAACGACCCGGAGACCGGCCAGCCTGGTGCGTGGACCGAGCCGAAGGCGTTCTCTGGTCTGCTGAAGACCTTCCTGGGGCCGGTGGACGACGAGGAAGGCCTGCACTACCTGCGCCCGGAGACCGCACAAGGTATCTTCACGAACTTCAAGAACGTGATGACAACCTCTCGTCAGAAGCCACCTTTCGGCATCGCCCAGGTCGGAAAGTCTTTCCGTAACGAGATCACCCCAGGTAACTTCATCTTCCGCACCCGCGAGTTCGAGCAGATGGAGATGGAGTTCTTCGTCAAGCCGGGCGAGGACGAAGAGTGGCACCAGTACTGGATCGATGACCGCCACCAGTGGTACATCGACTTGGGGATCAACCCCGACAACCTGCGCCTATATGAGCACCCGAAGGAAAAGCTCTCCCACTACTCCAAGCGCACCGTCGACGTGGAGTACGCATTCCATTTCAACGGCTCCAAGTGGGGCGAGCTCGAAGGCGTGGCCAACCGCACCGACTACGATCTGCGTGTTCACTCCGAAGGCTCGGGCGAGGACCTCAGCTTCTACGACCAGAATGCAGAAGAGCGTTGGATCCCGTACACCATCGAGCCTGCCGCCGGCCTGGGTCGTGCGATGATGGCCTTCCTTGTTGACGCCTACACGGAGGAAGAAGTACCGAATGCGAAGGGCGGGACCGACACCCGCACGGTACTGAAGCTGGATCGTCGTCTGTCTCCCGTGAAGATTGCCGTTCTGCCTCTGTCCAAGAAGGAGACGCTGACGCCGACTGCTGAGAAGCTGGCTGATCAGCTGCGCGGCTTCTGGAATGTCGACTACGACACCTCCGGCGCAATTGGCCGTCGCTACCGCCGCCAGGATGAGATCGGCACCCCGTTCTGCGTCACCGTCGACTTCGACACCTTGGAGGACAATGCGGTGACCGTTCGCGAGCGCGACACAATGGAGCAGGAGCGCATCAAGATCGAAGACCTGCAGAGCTACTTCGCTGAGCGCCTGGCGGGCTGCTAGATATGTCGAGTGATATTCGCTGGGGCCTGCCGAGCGACGGGCATACATTCCCCATCTATGAAGGTCCTAGCAACGACCTGGTGAAGGTGGCGGAGTACGCCGACGAGCGTGGAGTTGCGAACATCCGTTTCGGCGGTGACACGTGGCAGCTGCACGGCCCGGATGATCGCGGTGGCAAAGACGGCCACGATGCGAAGGGTCGGGATGGCTATGCCGCCAATGATGCCAGCCACGACAGTGGAGGCGCCGGCAAGGTTGCAGAAGGTGGCGTCAAGAAGGCAGCGACTGCCTCTGCAACGACCCAGACTGGCACCTGGACAGTGACCGGTGACGGCAAGAGCTTCGGCAAGTCGGAGCGCTATGAGGTGCAGGCGGATCGCCACCGCATTGCCATTATCGCGGAGACGAAGAAGAACTTCGTGCTCGATATTGATGGTGAGAAGGCAGGGCAGTTTTCCAGCGAAAACCGCGGCCTGCGGAACCTTCACGTGGAGTTCGAAGGGCTGGGGGAGAAGTTGCCGATTGACGTGCGAGTGTTCGTTTCCTGGGCGGCTCGGTTGTGCATGGAAACGCGGATGATTAGCTCCTCGTGGGCGGTTACGATTGCGCTGCTGCTGTGCATTCCGATTGTGGTGCTCTACTGGATTGGGTTTGTCTAAAGTGCTGATCGTAAGAGATTAATGTTTGCAAAAAGGATAGTAAGAGTTCAATTAATGTCAGCCCGCAGTTAACTATCAGAACTCGTCCTTTTTACCTCCATCAGTCAGGTGGATATGGTCTTTTACCTTGACGTTTTGGAGGAATCTTGTCGACGACAACCCAAAAAGCTGTGGCCGCGTCGCCCGACGGCATCACCCCAGTGCCGGAAGATGAGAATAATACTTGGTGGCACCTATTCTTCGGCGTCTTTATGGCGTTCAACATTGGTGGTAACGACGTGGCGAACTCCTTCGGTACTTCCGTGGGGGGCGGGCACCTTGAGCATGAAACAGGCTCTTGTCGTGGCCGCTATCTTCGAGGGGTCCGGCGCTTGGTGGCATCGTTGCATCTTCTCTACGGCGCAATTAAGCGCGGCATTCTTGTTTACAACGAGCTGGCTGATCAGCGCCTCGATGAGATCAAGAAGGAAAAGAAGGAGCTGAACATTAAGCATAAGCTGGCCTTCGGACAGCTGAGCGAGGATGAGCGACTGGCTCTGACCGATGCGATGATCCGCGACTCGACTACGATGCGCGAGCAGGGCTATACAGAGGAGGATCTGGAGTCCGACTACTACAAGAAGCTGCACCGCATCAATAAGTCTGCGGAAGAAGTCGAGGCGCACCACGCCTTGGACACTTGGGTGCCACTGCTTGCCGCTGGCGGTTCCATCATTATTTCCGCGATGCTGCTGTTTAAGGGCCTGAAGAACATGAACCTGGAGCTGTCCAGCTTGGGCAACTTCCTGATCATGGGCATGGTTGCAGCTGTTGTTTGGATGGCTGTCTACATCTTCTCGCGCACTCTCAAGAAGCATGCTCTGAGCCGTTCTACATTCCTTCTGTTCAGCTGGATGCAGGTGTTCACCGCATCTGCCTTTGCTTTCAGCCACGGATCCAACGACATTGCTAATGCGCTTGGGCCGTTTGTTGCAGTGCTGGATGTGCTGAAGACGAACACTATTTCTGAGGAATCCGGCGTGGCTCTGCCAGTCATGGTTGCCATGGGTGTCGCCTTGATTGTCGGACTGTGGTTCATTGGGCGTTTCGTTATCCGCACTGTTGGTTCCGGACTGACCAAGATGCACCCGGCCTCTGGTTTTGCTGCAGAGCTGTCTGCAGCTGCCGTGGTGATGGGCGCATCCGTCCTGGGTCTGCCGGTTTCCTCCACTCACATTCTGATCGGTGCTGTCCTGGGTGTTGGCCTGGTCAACAAGGACGCCAACTGGGGTCTGATGAAGCCCATCGCTCTGGCTTGGGTAATTACCCTTCCGGCTGCTGCAATTATCGCCAGCGGTACTGTTTCCGTGCTGCGCGTGGTGTTCTAGCGAGCTACTGTTTGGGATTAGTTTTCAGGGGCGCGTCCTGCGGGGCGCGCCTTTGTGCTGTGTGGCTGAAGGTTGTTCGGTCTGCGTGGTGCGGCGGAAGGCTGTGCTGTGTGGCTGAGGGCTGTTCGGTAGGGTGTGCAGTCTGCGCGGCGTGGAGGGCAGGGGGCTGTGTGAGGGGAAATGTCGCTAGATCGGGAATCTGAAAATTTGAATCCAGGTTCTATTTTTCGAACAACTCGCTGACCTGCTGTTTTCTTTGGGTGAAAATGATTAGCGATAACAGATTCCCGATCTAGCGACATTTGGGAATATTGACCCGGTAGCATTCCGCCACGCCTGTTCCTGAAGGGGTTAATGGGACGAAAATTTATCTGAGTGACCTGGCGCGAGCGGGGACCTTGGGCAGGAGGCGCCAGCCCCATCCAGTTAGAAGCTGGAAGAGCCGCTGCCTCCGAAATCACCGCCGCCGAAGCCGCCCCCGCCGAAACCGCCACCAAAGCCGCCACCGAAACCGCCGCCGAAACCACCGTTTCCGCTCAGCAGCGAGCCCAGAACCATACCGGTCACAAAGTTGCCGCTGCCTCCGCTGCCATAGCCGCCGAAGCCCCCACCATTGCGCCTATTGAAGTCATTCACGTCCTTCCGCGCCTGGCGAGTTGCCTGTTGTGCCAGCTGGCTTGCCCGCTGGGCTTCACGCAGTGCATGCTTCGGATCCTCCGCACGCAACCGCGTCGCCTCATCCAAGGCAGTTCGCGCTGCCTGCGCGGACGTGCGCGTATCCACGCCAATAATTCGCCGGCGGTTGCGGATCAAATCCTCCACACCCTCCAACCGCTGTGATGCATCCATGATCGTCCGGTCCACCAGATCCACAGTCCGGTTAAAGTCATCGGCCTTGCCGCGCGCTTCGTCCAGTTGAATATCCAGCGCACCATCAGCTTCCAACAGCTCGGAGTAGCACCCCAGCGGATCAGTCGACCCATAAGATCGCGCCTTCTCCAGAGCCGCACGTGCCTGTCCCACAGCCGACTGCAATCCTGCTCGGTCTATCTCCGCACCGGACTTCTCCAGCTGGCGGGCCTCATCAATCTCGCCTTCCACCTCGGAAATCAGTGCCGGCAGGTTAGATTGTGCCGACCGCAGGTGCTCTTCCGCACGCTCTACCGCCAGCAGCTGCGAATCCGCCTGCTGCAAAGCCATCCGCGCCGCTCCCAGCGCGTCGATCAGACCGCCTTGCTGGCCAGCGGGCTTATCCAGCAAACCCCGTGCAGTGTCGATCGCCTTTTCGGCTTCCGCGACTTCGTCCTCGGCAATGTCCGGGTTGTGGCGCACGGATTCCAGCAGCTCCGGATCCACCCGCGTCTCAACGTCAGTGAGAATCTGTCGGGCATTGGGAATGCGATTGTGCAGGCTAATGCTGGTCTGGGTTAGCTTATCCACGAGCTCCGGCGCGTTCATCAGCTTCTGGCGCAGTTCGGCATACTTGGTGGCCTGCGCATCCAGATTGTCGTCGGCCTGCCCGCAGCTAGAGACAATCTCGATCAGCAGATCGCGTTCCTCTGGCTCCGTCGACACCAGCCCGGAGCCCAGCCGCTGGTGAATGCTATACGCCTTGTTCAGTGTCGAGCGGCTGTGCTTCAGAGCTTTCTCCAGCTCGCGGGTTCGTTCTTCACCGAACTCGCCACGGGCCACGGAAAGCTCCTCTTCACCCTTGCGGATGGACTCATCGGTGCTGGTCAGCTCCTCGTCCGCCAGTTCGCGCAGTACTTCCGTGGGCTGTTTGTACAGGTCGTCGATGTTGCCTGGATCGATCTCACGAGCTGTCTCCAGCTGCTGGGTGTGCGTTTTCTTTCGATTGCGGCGGGTCCACAGTGCGGCACCGGCGCCCGCGCCAACTACACCGGCTGCTCCGGCGCCGATCCATACCTTCGTTGCCGTGGACGTTTTGCCTGTCAGCTTGTCAACTGCTGCTTGCGCGCCACCGGCCCAGTCGTCGTCGGCAATGTGCTCCCGCGCCGCGCTTTGAATCTTCTCCGCGTCGCTAGTCTTCACGTCGTTTCCTGCGGCGTAGCCGATCTGTCGCGATTCCGTCGCTATGGCCAGCACAATCACGTTGCCGGTGCCGTCCTGTGCGCGCAGCTGTTCGGCCATTTTCGTAATGTCACCTGATGCGCTGGGGACGAAGACTATGTAGAGCTTCTTGCCGGATTCCTTGGTCGCTTCTTTTAATGACGCCGAAATGTCCGATTTTTCCTTTTCAGACAACACCCCGGACTTGTCAACTAGCTGGGATGAGAGCTCTACCTCGCTGGTGGCGGTGGCTGCTGAGGCCGAGGGGGCGTCAATAAGAAAGGAGCCAAATCCGAGCACGGCGCCGGCGGCTAGGATCGCCAGGAAACGGGTAGGGGAAAAAGTCGGTTTCATACAGCCCACCTTAACCAAAAAGACAGGGGAAACCGCGTATGGTTTTGCGCATGGCAAAAGCACGGCATCCGGCGAGGCGCGCGGTGAAGTATTTCTTCATCACGCTGCTGAGCATCATCCTGATCGCGGCGGGAGTGTGTGGAGTGACGGCCTTTCAAGTGTGGCACTTCGCCCGGTCGGATGACCGGCGACCTGCGGATACGATCTTTGTGCTCGGTGCGGCGCAGTACGACGGCAATCCATCGAACTGGTTCGCCTCAAGGCTAAACCACGCAGCGAAGCTGTATGAGGAGGGAGTGGCTCCGACGATCGTCACCGTCGGCGGCAAGGCCGAGGGCGACGAATTCACCGAGGCCGAGTCGGGTAAGAACTACTTGGTGGAGAACTTCGATATCCCGGAATCGGCGGTGGTTTCGGTGGCAGAAGGTGCCGATACGCTGGCCTCCGCGAAGGCTTTCGCCGACGTGGCGAAGGAAAATGGTTGGCAGTCATCTGTAGTGGTGACAGATCCGGCGCACTCGCTGCGCGCCACCCGTATGGTGCGCGACCAGGGAGTGAATGCATGGGCGAGCCCGACGCGCCAGGGGCCGTCGGTGTTTACCCGCAGTTCGCAGTTCAACTCGATCCTGCACGAGACCTTAGGCATGCTGTATTACGAGGCCTTTGAGAAATAAGAAAGAAGTTATGCGTTACTCCTACAGCGATCACGACCGCCAGCGGCGGCTGCCCGATCGGCCGAAGACTCTGGGGCTGCCCGGAGCGGTGGTGGACGGGCGCGATAGCTTCGACCGCGACCGGGCGCGTGTGCTGCACTCCGCAGCGCTGCGGCGACTGGCGGATAAGACCCAGGTGGTGGGGCCGGGGTCGGGGGATACACCACGTACGAGGCTGACGCACTCGCTGGAGGTGGCGCAGATTGCCCGGGGGATCGGTAAGACCCTTGGCGCAGACCCGGATCTGACGGAGCTGGCGGGCTTGAGCCATGACATCGGGCATCCGCCGTATGGCCACAATGGCGAACGTGCGCTGGATGAGGCTGCCGCCGAGTGCGGAGGCTTTGAGGGCAATGCGCAGACGTTGCGCATTCTGGCTCGGCTGGAGCCGAAGGTGCTGGAGGGCACTGATGATTCCGCGGGAGGCGCGCCCGTGTCCTATGGCCTGAACCTCACCCGCGCGAGCCTGGATGCCGCCTGCAAATACCCTTGGGGGCCGGTCGACGAGCAGGGCAACAAGCGCACTAAGTACTCCGCCTATGTGGAGGATGTGGAGACCCTAGCGTGGATCCGCGAAGGCGCCCCGGAGAGCCGGAAGTGCCTGGAAGCGCAGATCATGGATTGGTCCGACGATGTGGCGTATTCGGTGCACGACGTGGAAGATGGCATTCTTTCCCGGCGCATCAACCTAAATGTGCTGTGGGACCTGGTAGAGCTGGCGGCTCTGGCCGAAAAGGGTGCCCGTGTTTTCGGCGGCACCCCGGAGGAGCTGTTGGAGGCAGCGGATCGCTTGCGAGCCATGACCCTCGTCTCCCGCGCTGCCGATTTCGGCGGTTCGTTGCAGGACCTAGCGGCGTTGAAGGCCATGACCTCTGAGTTGGTTTCCCGCTTCGTCACTGCTGCGGTGACGGGTACGCGCCAGCAGTTCGGAGAGGGTGCGCTGGGCCGCTACGCTGCTGATCTGGTGATCCCGCAGCCCGTCCAGGCCGAGGTCACGCTGTTGAAGTCCGTCGCGGTGCTTTACGTGATGGACGAAACCCAGCATCTGGCTAACCAGCAGCGCCAGCGCGAGCGCATCTTCCGCGTCACGGACTACCTGTGGCGCGGCGGTTCGGGCGCGTTGGATCCGATGTTCTCTTCGTGGTTTGACGCCGCCTCCTCCGATCGCGAAGCTCTACGCGTAGTCATTGACCAGGTTGCGTCGCTGACGGAATCCCGACTTGAGCGGCTGGATAAGCACGCCAGCGGGATGAGTGCGGCCTGGGCCTAAGGCAGGAAGGCTAGCGTGGGTTGAGCGCTCCCGCTAGTCCTCTGCGTCGGGGATGGTGCAGAAGCTCTCGAAGTGGTCGGAGGTGTAGTACCACACCTCCGGATCAGTCTTGGTGCCCCCGCCGACGACGATGCGGCGCTCGCCGCGGTGGTTAATCCCCGGGGTCTTCACCGTGTATTCGCGGTAGTAGCTGTTCTTCTTCTTCGGCAGCAGGCCCTCGTAGTTGCCGAAGTGCTTGCCGTCGGCCTCCCCGTCGTCTGGTGGAGCATCCTGCAAGATATCGTCAATCTGCTTCTTAGCCTCCGGTGGGAGGGCATCGACGGCGCAGGTGTCGGCGTCGCTACTAGAAGCACCAGCATTTTGTGAACCGCTAGAACCGCCGTTGTCGTCCCCACCTTGAATGCCGAACCAACCAGCCGCGACGATGGCCGCGCCGACGACCGGGGTGGCGTACTTGGCCCACTTTTTGGGCAACAGCTGCTGCAAACTTCCCTGAGACATAGGGAAGAATTTAGAGCACGCGCAGAGGTAGGCGGAGAGCGGCTGGAGCGTCGTCTGGAACCATCGGATTCTTCGGCTGTACTGGGTCGATACGACGGTAGCCCTCGGACTGCGGCGGACGTGGGTCAGCCTCGCCCTTGTTTGGCCACATGGCGGCGGCGCGTTCGGCATTGGCGGTAATGGAAAGGGAGGGGTTCACGCCCGGGTTCGCGGTAATCGCCGAACCGTCGGTAATGAACAAACTCGGGTAGCCCCACGCACGGTGATACGGGTCCACCACGCCGTGCTCAGGAGAAGAGCCGATAACGCAGCCGCCCAGGAAGTGCGCGGTCAGAGGAATATTAAAGACCTCCGACCACACGCCACCGGCCACGCCCTTCGGCAGCATCTTCGCGAGGATGCGGGTTGCGGCGTTGCCCTCTGGAATCCATGAGGGATTGGGCTCGCCGGTGCCTTGTTCGGAGCTCAGCATGTTGAACGGGCCGACCTTGCGCAGGAACGTGCGCAGCGAGTTATCTCGGGTCTGCATCACCAGGTTGATGACGGTACGCTGCGACCACCTGTTGAGGTTAATCAGGCGCGGAATGGCTTTGTACTGCAGGAAGATCTGCTTGATGAACTCCAGGATGCGCGGCTGCAGCTTATCGCCGTCGGTCATCAGGGTCTGCAGCAAGCCCATGGCGTTGGAGCCCTTGCCGTAGCGAACCGGCTCGATGTGCGTATCCGGGGCGGGGAAGTAGGAAGAGGTGATGGCCACGCCCTCCGAGAAATCCGTGTCGGGGGAGTAGTCGGAGCGATTCGCACCCAGCAGTGCTTCGGAGTTTGTGCGTGTGAGGTGCCCCAGTTTGTCCGATAGCTTCGGCAGGTTGCCATTGGCCTTCTGGCGGTGCAGCAGGTTCTGGGTACCCCAAGTGCCTGCGGCTACCACAAGATTATCGGCGGTAAACGTGCTGGTTTGGGGGTTGCGTTTGGTGATCGGCCCGGTCTGCTTGGCCTGCACGGTCCACGTGGTTCCGTCGAAGGTAATGTCCGTGACGGTGGTGCGGTCGTGCACCTTCGCCCCACCTTTTTCGGCCAGGTAGAGGTAGTTCTTCAGCAGGGTGTTTTTTGCGCCATGACGGCAGCCGGTCATGCACTCGCCGCACTCGTGGCAGGCGGTTCTATCGGGGCCGACGCCACCAAAGTAGGGGTCGGCCACAGTCTCCCGCGGCTTACCTTTCAACCCGACCTTTTCTCCAAAGAAGACTCCGACGGGAGCCATGCGGAATGTGTGGCCCACGCCCATCTCCTCGGCTACCTTTTTGGAGTGCACATCGGCGGGGGTCATGGTGGGGTTTTCCACCACGCCGAGCATCTTCTGCGCCTGCTTGTAGTAGGGAGTGAGCTCGTCTTCCCAGTCGGTAATGGTGTTCCACTGCTTGTCGTTGAAGTAGGCCTCGCCCGGCTGGTAGAGCGTGTTCGCGTAGTTCAGCGAGCCGCCGCCCACACCCGCGCCGGCCAGGATCATGACGTCTTTGAGTAGGTGGATGCGCTGGATGCCGTACAGGCCGAGGTGCGGCATCCACAGGAAATCCTTTAAGTGCCAGGAGTTCTTGGCGAACTCCTCGTCTTTGAAACGGCGGCCAGCCTCTAGGATGCCGACCGTGTAGCCTTTCTCCACCAACCGCAGGGCGGTGGTGGAGCCGCCGAAGCCGGAGCCGATGATCAGCACATCGTAGTGGTTGGCAGGGGAGGCACCGCCGTTTGTTTCAGCAGAGTTGGCTGCGCCGGTGGAGTTGAGTGAGTTGGGTGCTGGGTTCGGCGTTGTATTAGTCGTCGAGCTAGACATGGTAGTCAACCATCCCTCTTCCATTTGTGTGATGTAGATCCTATTTTGATCACGTTAGCGCCACGAATAGCCGTGATGTGTTGTTTAAGAAAAATAGCTTTCCGGCGCCAGAATGCTGCCCGATCCAGGCTGTCCGGGGGTTGTACTAGCATGTGGCTATGGCTAAGGGCAGGATTCCGGAGCGGGATATCGAAGCAATTCGAGAGCAGACCCCCATCGAAGAGGTAGTGGGGGAGTATGTGCAGCTCAAACCGGGTGGCGTCGATTCCATGAAGGGCTTGAGCCCCTTCAAAGATGAAAAAACTCCCTCGTTCCACGTCCGCCCGAACCACGGCTACTTCCACTGCTTCTCCACCGACCAGGGCGGCGACGTCTTCAAGTTCCTTATGCTGATGGAACACATGTCCTTCCCAGAGGCCGTGGAGGCGTGCGCCGAGCGCATCGGCTACCGCATCAACTACGAAGGCGGCGGGCCGGGCAACCGGGAGGAGCCCGGTACGCGGCGCAGGTTGGTCGCCGCGAACAAGGCGGCCTTTGACTTCTACCGCAAGGAATTTCACTGTGACGCCGAAGGCGCGGATGTCGCCCGTAACTTCCTTTTGGAGCGAGGTTTCACCCTGGAACACGCCGAGCAGTTTGGCTGCGGGTATGCACCAGCCGGGTGGGATCGGCTGACCAAGCATTTGCAGCAGAAGGGTTTTTCTTTCAAGGAGATCGAAGCGGCGGGCCTGGGCCGCATGGGCAAGCGTGGCCCGATCGACCGCTTCCACCGTCGCCTGCTGTGGCCTATTCGCTCGGTCAGTGGCGATGTGATTGGCTTCGGCGCCCGCAAGCTTTTCGACGATGACAAGCTGGGCAAATACCTGAATACACCAGAGACGATGCTGTACAAGAAGTCGAAGGTGCTGTTTGGTATCGACCAGGCGAAGCGAAATATCGTGGCCAAGCACCAGGCCGTAGTGGTGGAGGGCTACACGGATGTCATGGCCATGCACGCCGCCGGGGTGGATACCGCAGTAGCTGCCTGTGGTACCGCGTTCGGCGGGGAGCACTTGGCAGCCCTGCGGAGGTTTATGCTGGACGACCAGTTCTTCCGCGGGGAGATCATTTACACCTTCGACGGTGATGAGGCCGGACAAAAGGCAGCGATGCGTGCCTTCGAGGGGGACCAGCAATTCGCAGGCCGGAGCTATGTGACGGTCGCCCCGGGCGGGCAGGATCCATGTGATGTGCGCATTAAGCGCGGGGATGCGGCAGTGCGCGAGCTGGTGGCCTCCCGTATCCCGATGTTCGAGTTCGTGATCCGCACGCTTATCGCGGATTACGATACGGCCAGCATTGATGGCCGAGTGCACGCATTGCGGCGCATGGTGCCGGTGCTCGCGGGAATTAAAGATGAGGCACTGCGCGATGAATATGCGCGCCAGGCCGCGGGCTGGGTGGGCTGGGATAACCCCAATGATGTTCTAGACGAGGTGCGCAAGGAAGCGCGAAAGTCCGGCGGGCATCGGCCAAACCTAAAGCTGAAGAAGGGTGCCGGCCAGGCTAATGGCGTGGCAGTCCAGGGTGGTGCTGGCGCTGGCGGCGCAGGAAATGCAACCGGGCCCAACTTGCACGTGGTCAAGGGCATGGAACGCCCCAATCCGAACGATGACTTTTTGGAAGGTCCGCGCGAGGTGATGAAGCTAGCTTTGCAGGAGCCGCAGCTGGCTTCCACCATTTTCGACCTCATGCCCCCGGAGAGCTTCGTGCATCCGACATACGTGGCAATGGCGGAGGCGGTGGCGTCGCTCGGAGGGGCGGCGAACAACGACGGTGGGCCAGGTTGGATTGAAAAGGTCGCAACCCAGATGCAGGATCCGATGGGGGCGGCTGTGGTTTCGGAGCTGGCGGTGGAGGATCTGCATTGCCCGCCGGATCGGCTGCCCTATTACGCCGATGCGATCATGGCGCGGATGCAGGAACGCTGGGTGGGCAGCGAGATCGCGGATATGAAGTCCAGAATGCAGCGTATGCGCCCCGACCTGCAGAAAGAGGAGTACAACGCGCTGTTTGCGGATGTGATTGCGCTGGAGAAATACCGGCGCTCGCTGCATGAGCGCGCGGCGGATTTCGGCGACTTTACGCGCTAGTAAAACTGCTAGGAAAACTTATGCGCTAACGCTTCTTCTTAATTCAAACCCTGTAGCGCCACTCGATCGCGGTTCCATCCGCACCTGGATGATTGATGTTGCCGATCATGGCATTTATCCCGCCGGTACAATACTGAACATCCGCACTCGGCGTTGGACTATCTCAGCCCGGGCAGGTATACGGAGAATTGGAAGAAGGAACAGCAGGCAGTCGCTTAAGCCTACTGCCCCTAATTCTCAGACCACCCCAGCATGGGTATCAACCCTCGGGTGATAGCGATCAAGAAACTGGTGCATAGCCGGTGTTGAGGTGTTCGAGCTGAATATATGCAGGCAGGAAACCAGTAACGGGATGATACCCAGTCGCCGTGACCCACGCTGAAACGTCGGTTATTTGGTTAGCATCGATAACCTCGCACGTGACATGTGAACCGATAAAGTTTTCGGCAAGAACCGCATTCACTGCGAGGGACAATTCCTGATTGACAGCCACTCTGTCTGCGTATTCAGACTCGAACGCGACCGCCACCCTAATCAGATGCCTCCCACAGGCAGAGGTTTTTCTAGCATGAGCAACCCCGATCCATGACAGGCCTTTAGTGCAACAGTGGCGCAGAGCTCGGCGAACGGCGGCGAGCGCGACCGCCTGATTTGTGGCAGCTATTGATCGTGCCCCTAACGCACGGGGCCATAAGACGGGGAGTTCCAGCGACGTGGCCTGTGTTGCGGGTGAAGCGTTGGGAGAGGAGGTGCTGGCGCCGGCCTCTTTCTGCGGATCGAACCACAGTAACTCAATCGGGAAGTCCGTAAAGGAATCGATGCCCAGGTCACCGAGAACATCACACACGTCATGTGCCACAGTGCCGAGTGGCGCCTGCGCATCGATCTCAACTGTCAACAGTGGTTGATGAATGGAACCTTCCATAGCGGAGATGCTATTGACACGCACACTAAGCACGGAACACACTGAACTTGCGGTGCTGCCGGACGCGAGACCCCAAGTGCTGAGAGATTCCCAGATCAGTGCCGGTGTTACAGCTGCGGCGAGACAATCAGGATCAGCTATCGCCTTTTCCCGTTGTAACTTAGAAACAAGTTCCGAGGATGCGAGATAGCCGCCGCGGTGAATTGCACGATCGACGATGCTTGTTCCTGGGATGAAGCTGCGTACCCGGATGATGCCGCTATCTGGGAGCCGACGAATACTTAGCGAAGTCCGTTGGGGAGGTTCTCTCAGTGCGTCATCGGCTGTGCGGGCGGCGCTGTCACCCAACACCTGCGTTAAGGATTGGACAGGGAGAAGATCAGTGCTGAGCGGGATCCGGTACAGAATGATTGGCGTTTCTTCAGCATCCGGTTCATGGACGGTGCTAGGGAACGTCTGGTGGAAAATGATGTTCTGGAATACCGACCCACAATGAATGTCACTTCCACATGCGCTAGCGAAGGCCTGTGCCCGGTCAACGATGTGCCTCAACACAGATTCTGTGAAAAGAGGATCATCTTTCTGAACGTGCAGGGTGATCACCGGAGCGGTGGTTGCAGAGTCATCATTAACTCTAAACGCCACGCTATAGGCGAGGCGGCCACAACCGAGAACTTCCTGGGTGTTTAGAGAATCCGAACGAAGATCCTTTACATACTTCCGAGTAAGTTCCCGTACTACCGCGCCCGTGAAGTATTCACGAACAGCAAGAGCTAGCAGCCCTAATGACTCGGCCATATTCCAGGCAGGAATATGTTCTGAAAAAGCCGATCCTATTGCGGAGTTGCTGAGGCGCTGAGCTGCAGCTAATGCTGCCTTGGGACTGTAGTCGGGGCGGCGATCAGCGGCAGACGACTGCCTGAAGGCGTAGTTTTTGCTCTCGCACGCGACATCGCTGACATCCAGGATGGCGAAGTCATGGTCGATGAGCTCATGATGCGTTAAACAGAGCTGCTGGTGGTACACATAATCCAGCACAGATTCATCACTAGGAGCTCCGGCTAGCAACCACTGGATATGTGTGTACTCACGCTCGATGTCTTCGAATGTTGTGGCGCGTCCCCCGGCGCTCTGGATCAAGATTCTTCCGGGAGAATCCCCCGGAAGAACAGCCAACGCCTGGCAGTTTCGTGGGATGGCTAAACCACTGGTCCACGCTGCAATTCCAATCCAGCGCACATAGTCAATGGACATGGTCATTTCGCCAGTTTAACCTTTTGGTTTGCAGTGGTGAAGCGCCCTGGGTTTAGTTCCTACCTCAGGTAAGGAAGGGGACTAAACCCAGGACGCTTCACTCACGTCGCGAGAGCGAGTGTTCCGATGTTCACTTAAAGGGGTTCTTTGGCACCCTCTTGGGTGATTCAATGCGGTCATTTGGGTGCACATCATCCGCCTCGACGATGGTGTGACCCTCACCCAGGGAATCGCGGGTAGAGCGGTTCAGATCGCGCACCTCGTGCATGCGCGGTTCCGGATCCAGCCGGTTGGCCAGTGCCTTACGGCCGGAACGCACAACTGCCTTGGTGATATCCGAGTTCACTGCGGTCTGATAGCCACGGCGGATCTGTTCGTAGCGACGGCGACCGGCCTTCGTGCCCATCAGGTAACCCGCGGCGGCGCCGACGACGAGCTGGATCATGTTGGCTCCTTGGAGGTTTGCGTTGGTTGCGTTAGCTAATAGCTCAAGTTTACGCGAACCCACCGAAGGCACAGAAGCTCGTACAGTGGGTGACATGACTACAACTGTTAAAGCGGTAATTTCCCGCGCGAAAAACGAACCCGTCGAACTGACTGACATTGTGATTCCCGACCCGGGCGATAACGACGTGATCGTGCGCATCCAGGCCTGCGGCGTGTGCCACACCGACCTGGCCTACCGCGATGGCGGCATCACCGACGACTACCCATTCTTGCTGGGGCATGAGGCCGCCGGCGTGGTTGAGCAGGTCGGTGACCGCGTGACCCACGTGGAGGTCGGCGACTATGTGGTGCTGAACTGGCGCGCAGTGTGCGGCCAGTGTCGCGCCTGCAAGAAGGGCGAGCCGAAGTACTGCTTCGATACCCACAATGCCTCGAAGAAGATGACCCTGGCCGATGGCACGGAGCTAGAGGCCGCCCTGGGTATTGGAGCTTTCGCTGAAAAGACGCTGGTTCACGAAGGACAGTGCACCAAGGTGAACCCGGATGCCGATCCTGCCGTTGCGGGTCTGCTGGGATGTGGCGTCATGGCCGGC
The DNA here is from genome assembly GCF_056393505.1 of Corynebacterium sp. TUM25015. Taxonomy (NCBI): domain Bacteria; kingdom Bacillati; phylum Actinomycetota; class Actinomycetes; order Mycobacteriales; family Corynebacteriaceae; genus Corynebacterium; species Corynebacterium sp. TUM25015. The sequence continues at coordinate 1,367,066 of NZ_CM150783.1, forward strand.
CTCGGTGCCGCCGTGAACACCGGTGAGGTCAAGCGCGGCGAATCCATCGCCGTCATCGGTGTAGGTGGCGTGGGCATGGCCGCGATCGCCGGTGCAGCCGTTGCAGGTGCGACGAAGATCATTGCTATCGATATTTCGGACGCCAAACTCGCCCGTGCCGTTGAGGAGTTCGGTGCAACCCACACGATCAACAGCTCGGAGCTTTCGGACGAAGAGCTGGTGGAGAAGATCCAGGAGATCAACGGGGGATTCGGCGTGGACGTGGTGGTGGACGCCGTGGGCGTGCCGCAGACGTTTAAGCAGGCGTTCTACCTGCGAGACCTGGCTGGCCGTGTGGTGCTGGTGGGCGTGCCGACTCCGGAGATGACTCTGGAGCTGCCGTTCCTGGACGTGTTCAGCCACGGTGGTGCGCTGAAGTCCTCTTGGTATGGCGACTGCCTGCCGGAACGCGACTTCCCTATGTATGTGGACCTGTACCAGGAGGGTCGCTTCCCGCTGGATCGCTTCGTGGATGAGCGCATTGGCATTGAAGGGGTGGAAGAGGCCTTCGAGAAGATGAAGCAGGGCGAGGTTCTGCGTTCCGTAGTGGAGTTCAAGTAAGCCGCGCACGACACAGAGTCAGAGACCAAGAGAGGTAAGACATGAGCGAGCAGAAGTTTGAAAACCCGCAGATCGAGCAGTTTGTGACCTCCGGGAAGTTCCGGCTAGACGGCGGCGAGTGGGACGTGGATAACAACGTGTACCTGCTGGTCGAGGGCGACCGTTGCATCGTGGTGGATCCGGCACACGACGCGCAGGCAGTGATCGACCACGTAGGCGACCGCACCGTGGAAGCGATTCTGCTGACCCATGCGCACAACGACCACTGCGAGCTGGCCCCGGAGCTGGCGCAGAAGTGGGGCGTAGAGGTCTACCTGCACCCGAACGACCAGATGCTGTGGGAGGAATCCAATGGTGATGCCCCCTTCACCCCAATCGACGTAGCGGACCCGCGCTGGGCGAATTGGGGCGTGCGCCTGTTCCACACCCCGGGGCATTCGCCGGGCTGCATTGTCGTAGAAGTTCCGGGGCGCAACGCGCTGCTATCCGGCGACACGCTGTTCAACGGTGGGCCGGGAGCAACGGGACGCAAATACTCCAGCTTCCCGACGATCATCGAATCGCTGCAGTCGACGGTGTTTAAGCTGCCGCACGATATGAAGGTGTACCCCGGTCATGGTGACACCACCACGGTGGGTGCCGAAGCAGCGCGTATCGAGGAGTACATCGAACGTGGATACTGATACCCCCTAGGGGTATACTGGGGGCATGGCTGTAATAGATCTTGACATCACAGGTATGACCTGCGCTTCTTGTGCTAATCGCATTGAGAAGAAGCTGAACAAGCAGGAGGGCGTGATTGCCACCGTCAACTACGCCACCGAGAAGGCGCACATTGAAACGGGGGAGGGGGCGGCCACTGACGCGAACGCCTACATCGCCATTGTGGAGAAGCTCGGCTACGGCGGTAGCGTGCCCGCGCCGGTAGCACCCGCCGACGACCCGGCCGCCAAGGAGCTGCGCGGCCTGAAGCGCCGCCTAGTGGTCGCCATCGCGTTGGCCACCCCGGTTATCCTGCTGGCGATGGTCCCGCCGCTGCAGTTCGACTACTGGCAGTGGGTCAGCTTCGCCCTGGCCACCCCGGTGATCCTGTGGGCGGGCTGGCCTTTCCACAAGGCCACGTGGGTGAACCTGAAGCACGGTGCGGCGACGATGGATACGCTCATCACCGTCGGCACCTCGGCGGCTTACCTGTGGTCGCTGTATGCGCTGTTCTTCGGCCATGCGGGCGATCCCGGCATGCGCCACGGCTGGTCCATTCTGAACCACGCGGGCGACCCGCTGGGGGACATCTACTTCGAGGTCGCTGCAGGTGTGGTGACCTTCGTGCTGGCAGGCCGGTACTTTGAGAAACGTGCTAAACAGCGCGCCGGGGATGCCATCCGCGCGCTGACGGACATGGGCGCCAAGCAGGTCACCGTGCTGCGGGATGGTGCGGATGGCGCTGGTGGTGCCGGTGCGCAGGAGCAGCTGATTCCCATCGAGCAGCTGCAGGTCGGCGACCACTTCCTGGCTTGCCCGGGGGAGAAGATCGCCACGGATGGGCGTATCCTCGACGGCCTCTCTGCAGTGGACGAGTCCATGCTCACCGGCGAGTCCGTACCAGTTGACGTTGGCCCCGGCGATGAGGTCACGGGTGCCACCATCAACACCTCCGGTCGCCTAGTTGTGGAGGCCACCCATGTGGGCGAGCAGACGAAACTCGCGCAGATGGCCAAGCTGATCGACGAAGCCCAGTCTGGTAAGGCCGACGTGCAGCGCCTGGCCGATAAGGTCTCCGGCATTTTCGTTCCGGTCGTCATCGTGATTGCGCTGTTAACGCTGCTGTTCGCGGGCTTCAGCAATGCGGTCGCGGTGCTGATTATCGCGTGCCCTTGCGCCCTTGGTTTAGCGACGCCCACAGCCTTGCTGGTTGGCACAGGCCGCGGGGCCGAGCAGGGCATTCTGATTCGCGGACCCGAGGTTTTGGAGGGCGCGCATGCCATCACCACCGTTGTAATGGATAAGACCGGCACGGTGACGACGGGCACAATGCGGGTAGTCGACGTGGAGCCGGCAGGCGGCAATCGCGAGGAGGTTCTGCGCGCCGCGGCGGCGGTGGAGGCGTACTCCGAGCACCCCATCGGCCGTGCCATTGCAGAAGCCGGCCGGGAAGAATTTGGTGGCCTGCCGGAGGTCACCGGCTTTAGGAATCTGCCTGGGCATGGCGTAGAGGGAATCGTCGACGGCCAGGTGATACGGGTGGGCCGTGGAGACGAGGGGGCGTCCACACATAAGGCGACCACAGTCAGCGTGAGCGCGGATGGGCGAGCGATCGGCACCATCAGCGTGGCAGATACGGTGCGCCCCACCAGTGCCGAAGCGGTACGGAAGATGCACCAGATGGGGCTGAAGACTGTGCTGCTGACCGGTGATAATCAGCAGGTGGCGGACGCCGTGGCGCGCGAGGTGGGCATTGACGAGGTGATCGCCGGGGTGATGCCGGAGGACAAGGTGGCGCACATCCGTTCGCTGGAGAATGTGGCGATGGTGGGCGATGGTGTGAACGACGCTGCGGCATTGGCAACTGCCGACCTGGGCATCGCGATGGGCTCGGGGACGGATGCGGCGATTGAGGCGGCGGACATTACGGTGATGCGCGACGATCTGCTGGCTGTGGCTGCTGCGCTGCGACTGGCACGCAAGACGCTGCGGACGATCAAGATGAACCTGTTCTGGGCGTTTGCCTACAACGTGGCGGCGATCCCGCTGGCCGCATTCGGGTTGCTGAACCCGATGCTGGCCGGGGCGGCGATGGCGCTATCTAGTGTGTTTGTGGTGAGCAACAGTCTGCGGTTGAAAGGATTCAAATAATGCACGGGTACTTGAGCGACAAGGAGCGCTACCTGGCGCGGCTGAAGCGGATCGAAGGTCAGGTGCGCGGGCTGCAGCGGATGGTGGATGAGGAGCAGTATTGCATCGACATCCTCACGCAGGTCAGCGCCTTGCAGTCTGCGTTGAAGGGCGTGGCGCTGGGGTTGCTGGACGACCACATGAACCACTGTGTGCGGCACGCCGCGGAGGCTGGGGGAGAAGAGGCCGAGGAGAAGTTGGCGGAGGTATCCCAGGCTGTGAAGCGGTTGGTTCGTTAGGTTGCTGGGTAGGTAGGGGTTAGCAGGGGCAGGGGAGCAGGGCTGCGTTACAGGTGGTCGATGGCGTACTGGGCCTGCTCCTCAGTGAAACCGGAGTTAGTCTTTAGCATCTCGAGCAGCTCTTCCTCGGGCAGGGGAGAGCCTGTTTCGTTGAGCTTGCGCGCGCAGTTGAGGGCCTGCTGGTTCCAGTCAGGATCAAGCTTGTTGATGGCCGTGGTGATCTGATTGTCGGAGTAGCCCTGCAGCTGCAGGTTCTCGTGCAGACCCTTCTCGGAGAGATTGAATTTGAGGGCGGTCATGGCGGCATCGTTAGCTTGCCGCTGGGTCTTGGGAGCGTCGGTTGGCTGCGCGATGGCCGTGCTCTCTGCGGCATCCATGGCGGTGCTGCCGATGACCGCGCCTTCGTCCGTGGGGTATTGGTTGAGCTCACTTTGAGGAGCGTTGGATGCCTTCGCGGGGGCGTTGGCTGGCTCCGTGGCCGGCGGCGTAGTCGAAGAGCTGGCTGGGCGCTGGTGCGCGGAGGCTGCGGCGGGCTGTGGGTTGATTCCGCGACCGTAGTCCTTGTTGTTGGCAACGTACCAAATCGCTGCGACGAGGATGCCGACCAGGACGATGGCGCCGATGAAGATCAGCGCGAGGCGGCCGTTGATGGGGGCTTGGAGGGCGTCTTTCTGAGGATCTGCGTGGGAGTCTCTCTGCGGCGTGCTGGCGGAGGAAGGCATCTAACTAAAGTCCTGGTACTCGTTGCTGGGTGCGTGTTGGGTACTTGCGGGTGACTTGCACGGCGCCTGTGTGGAAGGCGAGGCACAAAGCCCGGTCGTAGTAGTAGATGCGGCGGGGAGATATTTTGTTTCCGTGGGCGGGCTTTTCATCAACAACTGGCAGCTGTTTGGTGGTTGACTGTTAGCTATCCGACTCTCCTTGTTTGGTTGCGACATGATCTTCGGTGCCATGCTGGGCAGCCCCGGTCTAGCGGAAACCATCGGTTCCGGACTCAACAATATGTTGGGGGTATCTAGTGCCCTGGTCATCACTGCCATGGCGGTGCTGCTGGCCATCCTCACCTCTGAGAGCACAAGTAATACCGCGGCAGCGGCTGTCACTATGTCGATTGTTGTTCCACTCGCCATGGCTGCGAGATTAGACCCCGTCATCCCGGCGATGGCCGCTACCTTCGGCGCATCCCAACTGTTGCCGCCTTGGTAGGTATAGGCTAGGGGATAAAGAAGACTTAGCCCTCAGCCGCCGTTATGTGAACTGGCCCCCGAAAGTTGGACTGGTTTAATTCTAGGCGGTTAGGGCTTCAAGGGTCTGATTCCGATATTGCATCGGGGTCAGGCCCTTGAGTCGTTGTTGGACGCGTTCGGTGTTGTACCACCCGATGTACTCGTCGATCGCTTGGTTGAACTCTGCGACCGTGTCGAAGACTTCACCGTGGTACATCTCGGTTTTCAAGTGCCCGAAGAAGTTCTCCATGACCGCGTTGTCGTAACAGTTGGCTTTACGCGACATCGACTGAACACCGCCGTTGTCACCGATCAGATCGCGCCAGGAGGCGTGCTGGTACTGGAAGCCTTGGTCAGTGTGCATCATCCACCCGGGTTCAGGCGCACTCGCCGCGATCGCCTTGGACAAAGAATCGGTGGTCAACGCTGTCGACGGTGATGTAGCCACGGTGTGGGCGACGATTGAGCGGTCGAACAGGTCCATCACCGGCGACAAATACACTTTGCGGCCTTGGACCCTGAACTCGGTGACGTCGCTGACAAAGACGGTGTTTGGCTGATCCGGGGTGAACTTGCGGTCAAGTTTGTTGTCAGCGATGTGGCTGATCGTCCCGGTGTAGGAAACATAAGGTCTACGTTGGCGGATCTTGGCTCGAATGCCCATCTCACGCATGAGTTTGTAGACGAGTTTGTGGTTGACCACCCACCCCTGGTTACGCAGGTCAAGTAGCACTCGTCGATAGCCGTAGCGATGCTTGTTACGTTCAAAACTTGCCCGGATCGCGTCTTTGAGCTCGGCGTGCTTATCTGGCTGGCCGAGGCGTTTCTGGTGGTAGAAGAACGTCGACCGTGGGATACCTGCTGCCTCTAGGAGGTACTCCAAGCGGTGGTGCGACTTGAGGATGACAATCGCCTGGACTTTCAGGCGCGTCCCTGATTCCTCAAGTCCCGCAATTTTTTTAGATAAGCGTTTTCCGCTTCCAATCGCGCGATCCGGCGCCGTAGCTTCTCCTCTTCGGTCAGCGGCTTTGGCACAGCCGAGCCTTTGGGTCTGCCCTTCGGCTTCGGTTTTAACGCCTCATCGCCACCGTTACGCCATTGCCGCGACCAATAACTGACCAGCTGATCTGACGACAGGCCAAACTCACGCGCAAGATCCATCTTTGTCTCGCCGGCAAGATAGCGTTGGACAACTTCCTTCTTGACCTCGAACGAGTACTGCTGCTTAATCGGTTTCTCCACAAGACATAGCCTGCCATGCAGCTTAAACCGACGACAGAGCATACGGGCGGCATACTTGGAGACACCAAGGGCATTGGCAGCGGCTGTATAACCCATGCCTTGCTCAAATAGTTCAACCAACTGCTCGCGCTGATGCTCACTTAGCGAACTTCGTGCTCTCAATGAAAACTACTCCCCACTAGTCGGTAACTGATTTCTCAGTCCAACTAATGGGGAGCAGCTCAATGACGGGCCGGGGTTAGCTCTGTAGGAAGGGGGCTTTTCAATCGACGCCATCGCTCAAGGTTCAACCTGGCACTCAACCGATCAATCCGAGCCTTACTGCACTCGATGCCGCCATGTAGCCTCCCACAATTGCCGCGATCCACAGCAACGTCACTTTCGCTTCGTACTCCAGTCGGCGGATGGCGCGCTCCAAACGATGAAAAATAGCCGGCCCCGCTGCGCCTGCAATGACAGCCATAAGAGTTGCCGGTAGGACCATGATGATGCAGTACCCCGCAATAAGCGCGGCCTTGCCGCTAAACCCGAAAGACATAGACTGGATAATTCCCATTGCGCCTAGGTAGGGCAACATCGTCGCAGCCTCGACAACAGCAGCACCTAGCGCAAGCCCCACCATGCCAGTCGCGCTCAGTGACGCGCCCCGTGCAAGGCGAGAAGCCCGACTCTTCGGTACTTCGGCGCCGGCGGTCTGCGTGGCCGCGGGCTTTTTGGGGTTTGGCGAGAACACACCGAAGATGAAAAGCCCCGCGCCTAGAACAAGCGTCACCCACCGGAACCAATCAGTCTCGCTTACACCAGAAAGCCTCGATACTGCCGTATCGAACCCTAATAGAAGCGCAATACCGAGGGCGCAGTAGGCCGTGGCGATCGTAGCGAGATAGGTGCCCAACAGGCCTAAATGCACTCGTCGCCAGATAACAATCAGAGCAATAGGAATGACAAGGGTTCCTGCACTCAAACTATCTACGAGTGCAAGGCCGGCAAGGGGGAGGAAGTCTGACATGGAATTCTCCGGTAGTCGGGTGTTCATCGGGGCCTCAGCTTCACAAAAGGCCTCAATCCCGCGTCATACGTTCGTATTAATCGCGCGGTTGATACGATTGTATGAGACGCATTATGCGAGTGCAACTGCACTCATGAATGGCTCATCGCGTCTGAGCTACGGAAGATTGGAGTTCCATGTCTGTTGATCGCAACACACCTATCACGGGCACCGCCGCAGTGATCGCTGATGCTGCCATTCGGGTAATGGTCAGTCAGGGCCTCGATGCCCTGAGCGTGCGCAATGTCGCCACTGAGGCAGGCGTCGCACCTGGGACTGTCCAGTACCAGATGGGTAAACGGGACGACATCATCGCGAAAGCTTTTGTCAGGTCGTTGCAGCGCCAGGAGTCGCGGGCCCTTACTCAGACCGATGCGACGGATTTTCACACGGTCTTACACGGTCGCCTGGCTGAACTTTTGCCAATTGGCCCTGTCCAGCGCGAGGATTCCGCTGTGTGGGTCATTGTGGGAGCTGCAGCCTCGACGCGCGAATGGCTGGCTGGCTTATACGACGCCGAGGTCACGAAGTTTCGGGCGCGCGTGTCTGAAGGTCTCGAAGTAGCGCAACGTTTCGGAAAGTTGGCCCGAGGGCTGTCGCCTGAGCAAGGTGCTCGTCTTGTCACTGCACTGGTCAACGGGCTGACGATCGACTACCTCAATGCTCCTGTGGACTCGGCGAAGCAGTTGCTGGCCGACCTTGCTTCGGGACTCGCGCTGATTGTAGAACCCGGTTCTCCTAAAGACTAGGACGGTACTTGGGCTGGAAGATTCGGTGGTCATAGACAAACTGGAAGCGGATAACCAGCGTGTCTCTTCGGCAAAATATTCCGCAGCCTTGCGCAGGATGTCGCGTTCTTCGCGCAGCTTTGCGTGTCCACTTTCTAGCTGGCGGATTCGCTCGGAATCAGTCGTCGCCTTCGCCTTGTTGCGCATGGTCTTCGTGCGGGAACGATTGCCGGTGCCGTACTGCTCAAGCCAGGAGAAAAGTAAGGAACGAAGGTGTTGGCGCGCTTCCGCCACCGCGGGGCCAACGGGGTAGTGGACGTGCTTGAGGGGCTGTGGGTGTAGCGTCAATGCGACAAGTCCCGACCGTCTGCATAGTGCAGCCGATCGGGGCTCATAAGTGGCTCCCCCAACTGGGCTCGAACCAGTGACCTTTCGATTAACAGTCGAATGCTCTGCCAACTGAGCTATAGGGGATTAAGTTGTGTGAGCTTCGGGGCGAAAGCCCTTGCCCTGTGCAACGAGAACATACTCTATATGCCAGTGGTGCAAACAGACAAATCGGCAGTTCAAAGGAGCATTTCTGGGGGATAGATAGGGGTGCGGTAGGGATTCGATGTGTCGAAAGCGGGGTATATGAGTGCCCGCGCCAGGCGGTGTGGTTGAATCGTTTGTGAGCAAGCCACTCGGTTAGAGTGGTTTGGCTTTGCTAGGGGCTATAGCTCAGTCGGTTAGAGCCGCGGACTCATAATCCGCTGGTCGCGGGTTCGAGCCCCGCTGGCCCCACAAGATCGCATAAAAAGGGCATGCCGAAAGGGGTGCTCTGTTCGCCGCCTGACAGGAATGCTTCCAGTCTGGCGCTTTTCCAGGGGATGGCTAATAACGCCGTCACTCCAACAGATGTCGCCCTCAAAGTAGCTGGCAAGGTTCGGCGCGCAACGGTTCATATTTGCGAGGGCGGCAACGTTCACGGTGCGACTCATCCCCGCTGGCGCGGGGAGCACAGCCTGCGGATCACGAAACCCGCCTGGCCGTTCGGCTCATCCCCACTGGCGCGGGGAGCACGGAACAGACTGCGCCACCCACACACCATCGTCGGGCTCATCCCCGCTGGCGCGGGGAGCACCCGCCCGGAGGCCACCCGCGTCCTCGGCGAGGAGGCTCATCCCCGCTGGCGCGGGGAGCACTCGATGGCCCCTGGGAATAGCCACCCCGTCGTGGGCTCATCCCCGCTGGCGCGGGGAGCACGTTCTGGATGATTCGCCGGGGGCATGGATCGAGGGCTCATCCCCGCTGGCGCGGGGAGCACACCTTTGCAGCGTCAGCAGAAGCCTTAGCAGCAGGCTCATCCCCGCTGGCGCGGGGAGCACCACACGCCCATGATCGAAGCGAACAGGGTGCCGGGCTCATCCCCGCTGGCGCGGGGAGCACTACGCTGGGCGCTCTAGTTGGGTGCGTTAGCTGGGCTCATCCCCGCTGGCGCGGGGAGCACCAGACCGTGCAGCACAGGCCACAACACCCCACCGGCTCATCCCCGCTGGCGCGGGGAGCACTCGTTTAAGGCTGTGCGGCATCTGGCAAGGGTGGGCTCATCCCCGCTGGCGCGGGGAGCACCCACAGGGCGTGGGCACTTATCCGGGTGTCCAGGGCTCATCCCCGCTGGCGCGGGGAGCACATGCGCGCGCGTTTAGCAGCCTCATCTCGCCGCGGCTCATCCCCGCTGGCGCGGGGAGCACGCCGATGGTATTGGCTAGATCATGGGCTGCAGAGGCTCATCCCCGCTGGCGCGGGGAGCACCGTTGGCGTCAATTTCGTTGTGCCACTCCGTCAGGCTCATCCCCGCTGGCGCGGGGAGCACCCTGTGCGTCCATAGCCCGCGCGGTACCTCGAAGGCTCATCCCCGCTGGCGCGGGGAGCACGTGCGCTTGGCGGTGCAAGCGCCTCTGACGCGCGGCTCATCCCCGCTGGCGCGGGGAGCACAGCAGCCTCGGAAGCCTTAGCGAACTTTTCTAGGGCTCATCCCCGCTGGCGCGGGGAGCACTCTGGCAGGTCTGTAATGTCGGCCATTTTGTGCGGCTCATCCCCGCTGGCGCGGGGAGCACTGGGTATGACGCGAGCGCTGTTACCCATGACAGGGCTCATCCCCGCTGGCGCGGGGAGCACCGTCGCAGGTGAAAGTTCACGCGGTGGGGATTCGGCTCATCCCCGCTGGCGCGGGGAGCACTCCAGCCAATCCGAGGGCGACAACCTGCACATGGGCTCATCCCCGCTGGCGCGGGGAGCACAGTTGGCCAAGGTCTCGGGCTACCTCACCAAGGGGCTCATCCCCGCTGGCGCGGGGAGCACCGGCTGGTGACGTTGCAGAAGGCGGATATTATGGGCTCATCCCCGCTGGCGCGGGGAGCACGCGAAGAAGTCTGTGAAGGATGTGGGGGATGAGGGCTCATCCCCGCTGGCGCGGGGAGCACGCCACCAACCACGCAGCGGCCACCTTCACCGCGGGCTCATCCCCGCTGGCGCGGGGAGCACACCTGATCCCGGGTACCGCTGTTCTGCGCCATGGGCTCATCCCCGCTGGCGCGGGGAGCACCCCTTCAGCACACCTGTCAGGGCTGTTACCGCGGGCTCATCCCCGCTGGCGCGGGGAGCACGATTGCTGGTCCGGCGGCGATGTTTAAGGCTGGGGCTCATCCCCGCTGGCGCGGGGAGCACGCGGAAATATTCGCCAACGCCTTAATCGAATCAGGCTCATCCCCGCTGGCGCGGGGAGCACGGCAGCCAGAGTGCCGACAACAGCAGCCAACGGGGCTCATCCCCGCTGGCGCGGGGAGCACGAGGATTTGGAGATCGATCTTCTGCGCCTGGGGGGCTCATCCCCGCTGGCGCGGGGAGCACTAGCGGCTTGGGCGCAGGTGTGCCTAGCGACCGTGGCTCATCCCCGCTGGCGCGCGGAGCACCGTTTCAATCGAGAGAGTCAGCAATTCCCAACGGGCTCATCCCCGCTGGCGCGGGGAGCACCTTGTGCCCTGCCCAGGAATTGCACTTGGGTGGGGCTCATCCCCGCTGGCGCGGGGAGCACTCAACCACCTCAAAACCGGCCGCCTCAAGACACGGCTCATCCCCGCTGGCGCGGGGAGCACATTGGTGGTTTAAGTTGCCCGATGGTATGACCGGGCTCATCCCCGCTGGCGCGGGGAGCACTCAAGGCGGCAATACGGCGCATACCTAGCTCGGGGCTCATCCCCGCTGGCGCGGGGAGCACGTCCACCGCCAACCCGATATGAGCCCGCCACGCCGGCTCATCCCCGCTGGCGCGGGGAGCACGAACTGCTCCGGATCACCATGCCTACACTGTGCGGCTCATCCCCGCTGGCGCGGGGAGCACGCAAAAGTTACCATCGAAGCTGATTTCTCGAAGGGCTCATCCCCGCTGGCGCGGGGAGCACGATTCGCAGATGAGGATTACTTTGGGTGATCCGGGCTCATCCCCGCTGGCGCGGGGAGCACGTGCTGCCAGCCGTCGTGTCTCGCGGGCAGGAAGGCTCATCCCCGCTGGCGCGGGGAGCACGGAGTGATGGACTGGACGGGAATGCGGGTCGAGGGCTCATCCCCGCTGGCGCGGGGAGCACGCGTAATGTTCGAAATCACGGTTGACGATGTTGGGCTCATCCCCGCTGGCGCGGGGAGCACGTGATGTCACGCCGGGCGCTAGGACTTGGTCTGGGCTCATCCCCGCTGGCGCGGGGAGCACTATCCCATCGGGCTGTATCCTCCTACGCTGTCGGGCTCATCCCCGCTGGCGCGGGGAGCACGTCTTTGACACGCTGGCACGTATGGCCACCGGCGGCTCATCCCCGCTGGCGCGGGGAGCACCACCTCATGCCACGGCGTTGCCTCGGCCCACTGGGCTCATCCCCGCTGGCGCGGGGAGCACGGCGTGCTATTGGTGAGCTCAATGCACAGCTCAGGCTCATCCCCGCTGGCGCGGGGAGCACTTACAAGGCGGGGCATGGTCTCAATGCGGTGCAGGCTCATCCCCGCTGGCGCGGGGAGCACAAACTAAATTTGGCACGCTTGACGCCACGGCACGGCTCATCCCCGCTGGCGCGGGGAGCACACTCGCTGAGCTGTGGTTCTTTGAGCCGTAAAGCCGATTCTAGTTCAACTTGTTTTCCTCTAGATCATCGGAGCCATCGGAGCCATCGGAACCGAGCAACCGGAAGACCTTTTATCGTCGTCGTGCCTTGCTCCAACCACGTCGCCGTGGCGAAGCCGCCCTATTATTTGGCCGCGTAATTAAGTTCACGCCGTCAAAATCAGTTGGAACCCAGTTGTGCCGGTGGGTCTTGAAATCAAATCCCTGCTCGTTGGCAGCTTGGAAGACCATAATCGCGCGGCCATCCTTCACCAGGTCGCACGTGCGCTCCCACACCTGCTCACGCACCCTGGCGCTGGGCCGTCCTACAAACACCCCAGGGGAGATCTCCAACAACCAGCGCGTGAGGTCACCCCGCAGACCAGCTGGACAAGCAGAAACAACCAAAACCATCATTCGAATGGCCTTTCGTCTGCCCAGTTTCGTCCTGAGGAAACGACGTCCAGATTCGACCACAGCACCAGTTCAGAGTCAATGTTCTGTGCCTCCGAACTCATCTCCATCAGGAACATTACGTCCCGGATCATGGTCGGGATTAGGTTCTTCTTGACCACGTAATCGCGGATCACCCGCCGAATATTCACGTCAGCGGTCAGTTCGTTTTCCGCCACTGCGTCAAACGCCGCTGGAATCGAAACTTCTGCCTTGTACAGATCCGCAAGGTCGTAGACAAAAGCGCGTTCCGTGCCTTGGTGAATTACGCCTAAGGAAGGAATGAACCCCAGCGACGCGATGACCGCATGTGCCACGCCGTACAGCGCTGCATTAGCTGCAGTTAGCGTTCGGTTGATGGGGTCGCCACTCGAAAAATTCTGCGGATCGTACATCCGCTTCTTCCACTCGACTCCGGTCCGTTCGGCCTCCGCCAAGTAGACCTTCTTCATCCTGGATCCCTCGCGTCCGCGCAGCTGCGCCATCGTCGCATTCGATACATCTTCGCCGGGGAAGCGCATGGCGTACATCTGTCGCGCGCAGAATAGCCGGCGGCGCTGGTTACTTACTATTGACGCCTGCGCTTCCGCCGCTGCCGAAGAATTCGATAGCGAACGGCCGGATGCGTAATAGCGCACTCCTTTCTCCCCAACCCACACAACGGAGACCCCGGAATCCCCCAACAGTGCCATGGCGGCATAAGTTACCTTCGTACCCGGACCAAGGAGCAAAGCTGCGATCCCAGTCGCCGGTACGTGGGTGATTCCGCGCTCGTCCGCCAGTGTGACTGCATTGTTATCGCGGTTTACAACGCAGCGCTCGGCGTACAGGAAAGAGATTCTGTCCTGTACCCGAGGCAGAATGGGACGATCCATGGGAGACTTCGAAGGATGTTGTGCCATGGCTCAATCCCCTACTTAGGCCGACGTGCTGGCTTTGGGCTTGGCCAGTGTTAGCAGGCCACAACCGTAGGCCTTGCCACGGCCAATGCCCTCAACGAGGGCTTTCTTGAACACCTCAACATCGTCGATCTGCAAAGTGCCACGGTAACGCACGGTTCCAATGACCACCTGTCGTCCCTTGGGGTTGGTCGCCAATTTAGAGAAACGCAGTGTCTTACGCTCGACGATCAGTGTTTCCAGTGGTGTGAAACCGCAGCTCTTGGCCTTGGTACTAAACCATTCCAACTGAGCTTCCTCACCCACCAGCGCCGTGAGCTTACCGCGAGTTCCCCGCGGCGCTCCGGGGGTCTTCTTGGCCGCGACGGGGTTAAGAACTACCTCGAAATGCCATTGCTGCCCGTTCGCCAGTGCATCGAGTAGGCGATCGTAGCTCGCCTTCTGCGGTACGTTCTCGGAACCAGTCTGCTCTGCGATCTTGCTGGGGTCACAGCTATCAGGACCGACGATGTACACAGCATGTTCGTCAGACCCCCGAAGCTTTCCATCATGGCGCCAGAGAATGCGTTCCTTGTCGCCGACCTCTTTGGGAAAGCAACTTAGAACCGCGGCGTGCATGGCCTGCGGATTTCCCAAAAGCTTTCGAGCTTGTCGGCCTTTGGGACCTAGGTGAAGACGAGTAAACGTCGTCATGCCTGCATCACCGCCTCCATGAATGGATCGTTGGTTGAACCGAGGTCGTTTTCAACGGGCACCCCGGCCTTGTCTTGGACGACTTCTCGCCATCCGTACTCTCGACGTTCTTGAGAAAAGGAAATCGGCACGTCTCGTGTGGCAATGCCGGTTTCACCCCTGGTGGCGTCACGAAAAATGGGCAGCGAGAGCTTCGGCGCTCTTGTCTTCCTGTGTGCGCGGGTAGCCTGCCATTCGGTTGCACGTAGTGCTTCGAGGGCTGAACCATCAAACGTTCCGAGGAAAAGGTTCGGGGGAGCAGGGCAAGACCGACGTCCGAGGAAAAGCGGGAATCGTGGTCGCCGTACAGCCTTCGCCAGTTCGTCGATGAATGAGTCATCGTTTGACTCAACGGCAGCGACGAAGATGGCATCTTCCAGGTAGTAGCGCGTGACCAGGCTCGCGTTATCCTTCGGCCTTGTCTGCCACGGCTGAGCCGTCTGGTAATCCCGCAGTAGGGAACCACGCTGGTCCACGCGAACGGCGAACATTAGCGCCGCAAGGTCTTGTAGATCGTCTGTGCGTTGACGTCCCTGCGCGGCGGCGAGGAGACCCAGCACACCGGACTTGGTGGGCACTTGCTCGGTTGCGCGTTGCTTGAATCGGCTGCTGGCGCCCCACGATTGCATGGGGCCAGAAAGCCTAAGTAGAAGGGTGGAAGGCATTAGTGCTCCTGGGTGGCAGCTTCTACGACCGCGTCGATCAGCTCGGGCAGCGTTGTCTTTTGGGCCAGGTTCTGCTCAACGAAAGCATCGGCCAGGTCGCCGAGAGACATTACGAAAGCAGCTTTCGGGTAGAAGCCGTAGGTGTTCTGGATCTGCTCCGCTTCACGCGCTAGGCGGTCGGCTGCGGACTTGCGACGACCCTGGTTGTTTTCGGACACGACAGGTTCCTCAAAGGCATTGACCAGGGAGATGGAGCGATCATCGCGTACGGTGACGTAAACGAGCTCCGGCACGCTGTTGTGGGCAAAGGTGTTTTGCTTACCCGTGGGCAGAGACGTAATGAAGCTTTCGGTGAAAGTCTTGATAGCCTCGGCCGTAACTGCCGTGTCGCCAAGATTCTCTGTCAGAGAGTCGACATCGATCGTGGCGAATCGGTACAGCGTGGAGGACATCATCTGCACCGTGCCCATCATGGCTGCGCCGACCTCTTCGTCAGCCTCCACCATGTCGTCGACCGCGGTGTAGAAGTCGAACTCCGGCTCGGATTCATGCACGCCAATAGCGTGTGCGACCTGGACGGATGCGTCGACGTTAAAGTCAGGAGCATCGGCAACCATGCGACCGAACATGCTGATGTCCACGCCGTGTTCCTGGTCGAAGAGCGCGCTTACGTCCTTCTTGGTGAACTTTTTCTCCTCACGGTGTGTGATTGCGTATTCGGCGAGGTTGTTGACCTGGCGGACGCTCAGGAAGAGCAGGTAGCCAAGTTCATTCTTCTGCTCTTCATTTTCAGCATCGGACTTGGCAGACTTCCGCTTAGTCAGCTTGAAGCCAGCAGCGGTGAAGATATTTTCTGCCAGCGTGGTAGCTTCGGCTTCCTCGATGGATCCATCCAGCTCCTGGATACGGTCCGCGAGCAGTTCGATTGCGCGGCGAGTGCGGTATCCCACGAAGCCGGTAGGGAACTTCTCGCCGAAATCCTTGCGGATGGCTCGCTTCCATGCCTGAGAGGACACGCGCTGACGGGGTGCGCCACCGAAGATTGCGGTCTTCGGAGCACCGGTGTCATCACGGTTGATGAGGCTCGGAGGAAGGGTCTGAAGGGCGTGGAAATCAATAGTGATGGACATGGGAAAATCCTTTCAAAGTGGGGGTTAGTTTTCTGTTTAGTTTTCTTCGGAGGCGGAGGAACGGTCGGCGTCGCGTGCGTACATGGCAAAGGCGAAGTCACGTCCCCATCGCAGCAATACGCCGTTCCGGGTGCGTGGGTTAGAAAGCTTGCGCAGGTCCGCTGCGAACCATCCGTAGTTGAACCGAAGTCCCTTCGAGCGGAGTAGGGAGATCAACGAGCGCGTCTGAATCAGTCGGGACTGTGCTGTACGAGCCAGCACTAGGGCATCGAAGCGGCCCTTGATGGACTTCGATTCGCTGGCATGCGCGAGTTGGCCACAGGCAGTGGCAAAGGAACGAGAGCTGTCGTGTACCTCGTGTGTGGCGCCTTGCATGTGGAGGGCGAAGAAGGCAAGTGCGTGGAATGCGGCTTCCTCGGATGGTGAGGGAGCGTCTCCACGACCTAGTTCTTGTGCGGACAGCGGCGGGACTAGCGATGAGAGAACGCGCTCGAAAACGAGTGGGTTCTGAAGTGCCGGTTGACCAGCAGACTTCCGCAGCTCGGCGAGTGTTCCACGAGCCTGAGCCTGGTTGGGGTAGCCCGTACGACCCAGATAATCGGCCTGCAATTGGCTACATGTTGCAGCGACTGATGAACTCAGCCGTGGCTGCTCTTCAGTGAGTTGGTCCATGGTTAATTCCTATTCTTGGTGAGTATTACTGGGTTTTGGACGATCCTCGTGCCGAACGGTACGAGGAAGAATCTCGCGCAGTTTCTTCTTTAACCAGCTCATAACCGTTCCTGCGGATACAAAGCGCTCGTCGCCATTGGGGTCAAGAATCCTGCCGACAAGTGCCTTGGGACCAGCTCCGACAAGGAGTACATCCGCGTGCCGCAGTACAGCGTCGCGAACTATCAACTCCCAAGCTGTAAGTCGCGTTTCCAGATCTGCCTCGTGGACGGTTTCCATCCATTCGCTAAACTTCGGCTCGAGCTCGGCCAGCAGAGTGTCGGTGGCAGAGGGCTGGAACTCGTAGTCGCCGCCTGCAGCTTGGAAAAGCTGACCGGCAAAGCTGCCTAGCATGGTTCCTGCTTGGCTTGTCGCTGCAGCGAGGTTGAGTATTGATTGACGCTGTTTAACAGCGGGTTGGGGAAGCAGCTCCAGTGGCAGCGCGATTTTTGTACTAATGCTGATGCCCACGACCGAGCTATTTGAGCCGTACTGCAGGGAGGACATGGAAACGTTCAGGGTTTCCGGGAGCTCAACTCCGTTTTCTTTCAAATCAGCGAGCTGATCGATCGTCTTGGGGCGTTCAGGAGCCCGGTTCTTCTTGTCGTAGACCGGGTCGGTTTCCAAAGCAATCAGTGGCTCCAAGCTGCGCCACATTGTTCGCTCTGCCTCGAGCGGCTTGGGGTAGTAGACATCGGTACTCTTGGTGGACTTGTTCTTACTGAACCGATAGGGCGTCATCGGGTCATCTTTAACGTTCGCGTTCGCGTGGGGGATACGATCCCCATTCGATACGAGAACTTGAGTAATACGCCCATCCTCCGGGAAGAGGCGAACTCGCCGGGATTGCCAAGTAACAATCTCAACCGGCCCCTTGGGGTAGATACCGTCTTTGTTCGTAGGATCCAGACGTTGTGCAGAGGTGTCTGGTTCGCGTTCCCACACTGGTAGATCACCTTCGGCCTGGAGAGCCGTTGTGGTGGTGTTTAAGGCGAGGGTTTCCTGCAGGTTCGACCCGAGAATGATTGTCGCGGTGATCGCTCCAGTCCAACCAGTGCCGATTGGGTAGCCCCTCCCGCCTTTGACGCGCGGGTCGCCAACGGCACCTGATTTGATACCGGAATAGTCGTAGGCCTGGACGTAGATGAGCCAACGTGCCGCTTCGGCATAGGTAAGAGACAGTGCGCCTTCGCCAGCGCGGAGTGTGAAGTAATCATCCTCAAAATCCGGTACGAGCCGACGCACATCGGACGTTGCATTTTTGCTTGTATGCAGGTCAGCTACCTGCATAAACGGTTTCTTTGGATCTAGCAGGTCAAAGCGGTCTGCGAATCGCTCCAGGTATTCCAGCACGGTGGTGTCCGATTGATCTTCTTCGGCAGCTTCCAAGCGGTCAGAAATCCAGTCGACCATGTCCAGTTCTTCGCCTGGGGCGAACTCAAGCATTTCGCGGTAGGCGCACCAGTAAATGGCTAGTAAAAGGCGATAAATGGCTACGTCCTGCAGCGGACTGTCACCGCGAATGGTTGCAATTGAATGGGAACCGTCGAAGATTTCGCGCAGGCTGAGCTCTGCAGCGGAGCCATCGGTCAACGTCGTGAGAATCCACGGTTGATCCAGAAGGCTAAAGCTCTCCGTCACGTTAAACCTTCCTTTCTGTGTAGCTTCAGTTGGTTGTTGTCGGGGCGATTGCCGGGGTGTACCAGGTCTAGGGAGGGCGGGTTGAAGTTCTTGTTTTCCTTGAAGTTATCCGTATGGCAAACATTTAGGTGTCTTTTCGTAAATCTGGAAAGCCTTCAGTTTGAAGTCCGAGTAGCTCGGAATAACTGACCTTCACGCCGGTCAATGTGGCCTCCAGGTTTTGGTTAAGGCGCAGTGCGACCTGGCCTCTCAGCAGGTAGTGGTCAGCCCATCCTTCGGGGGTTTGCTCCTCCAGCCGGTCGACCGTCCGATCCCACACGTCGTCAAAACGGGTGAACATCGCAGGCAAGCGCACTGTGGATGCGGCAAGACGGAAGGCCGTATCAAAGTCCGGGATTGTCGTGTCCTCCAACACTCCAGGTTGCTGGCTGTCGTCTGCCAGATGGAGAGGGGAGTATCCATACTCGCTGTCGATAATGGGGATAACCTCGATACTGCTTTCAGCATCGCGTACAGATGCTGTGGCTTTGACCTCTTCCTGCGATCTATCCCGGACTAACTGCTCATAAAGGCTATCCAGTCGGTTCCCCGTCTTCCCGGGGCTTGGAATCCTAAAGACTCTGGACCTGGACAAATCAGCAGAATGAGTCGCGAGCGATTTCGTGCGTGAATTGTCCCAGCGATCTGACCAGGCTTCTGGGAAGTCATGATTCGCTTCAAAGTCGTAGGCCTTCTGAACTAGGTGTGGTACATCGGAAGGGCGTCGGAATCCCTTCTCCGCTACTTCTGTGGAGAGCAACCTGTAGGTCGTGAGCAACAACGCGTCGTCGTAAATGTGAGCCGTGCCGGAATCCCACTCAGGCTGTGGGGAGGTGTTTGAGATTCCGCGGATATAGATGTGAGCATCGCGTAGCTTCGCCGGCCGGTCACTGTCCGGCCGCTGGTGACGGTGTAGGCGCCCTGCCCGCTGAATGATTAGATCCATTGGGGCAATGTCAGTGATCAAGACGTCGGCGTCGATATCAAGGCTCTGTTCCAGGGTTTGGGTACCGCATACGATGCGCAGGGTGGGGCGCCCTTGTTCCTTATGCGACGCCGGTCCCAGTTCGTTCAAGAGCTCTTCTTCGTGGCGCGCGCGATCGAGGCCGGTGAAGGCAGAGTGGTGGAGGCGAACCTCACCAGGGAATGCGGATTCCAGTGCGGCGAATGCTTCCTGAGCTCGTTTGATGGTGTTGCATATGACGAGAGCTACGCCGCCCTCGGAACAGAGTTCTTTAACGAGGCGCGTGAGTTCTTCGACAGAGTCGTCGATGAGCTCCACGTGCGCGTGCATGTCGTCTGGTCGAGGTGGGACTGCTTGCTCCCAGACTCCGTCCGTATCAACCAGGGTGAGAAGGGGATACCCTTCATTGGTCAGTGTGTGGTCTTGTTTCTTAAGTTGGCCGCCATAGGCGGAAATGAGTTCATTTTTTCGACTGGTCGGAAGTGTGGCCGACAACAAGATAACGGGTACACCGTAAGCGGCCAACCAACGCAGGGTTTCAGCCAGGTATTCGTTGGTGTATGTCGAATAGGCGTGGATTTCATCGAAGATTACGACCTTCCCGGCAAGCGCCAGGTGCCGCAGCATCGAGTGGCGGATCTGCAGAGCCATCATCAGGACTTGATCGATGGTTCCGACAGCGAAGTTTGAAAGTAGCCCGCTTTTGCGTCCAGAAAGCCAGTCGGTAGCAATGACTGTGCCATGGTCGGCGCAGTCCTCACCAATGTCGCTGTAGCGGAGCTTTCGGTAATCGCTGTTGAGTTGATTCTTGCCATGGGCGAGATAGAGGGAGGAGATAGCTGAGTTTTCAGTGATATTCTCTACCCAGCGAGAGAAACGCTTGAACAGGCCATTTGCGGTTGCCATAGTGGGGGCTGCCAGTATCGCGCCTGTAGCTTTATTGAGCTGGACAAATTGTTGCGCAGCGTAAAGGGCGGCTTCGGTTTTCCCCTCACCGGTTGGGGCTTCGATGGTAACCAGCGAAGGTCCGGGGGCTTTGTCCCTGAGCAACTCCGCTGTTGCGAGTTGCACGGGGCGCGGTGTGGAACTTTCCGGCCAGGAGAAACTGGTACGGTAGTTGTAAGCGATGCTGGAAGGATCGCCATCTAGCTGTTTGAACTCTGTGCAGAGATTAAACTTTGCCAACCTCATTCCTTGCGTGATGCGGTCAGACTGTGAGTCGCTGAAGTGGAGTGGAAAGAAGTTGGTGTTTGAGGCCAGCCAATCGCACATCACCATGAACCCAGTGATGATCTGCACTACCGTGGTAGGCAATCTCCTGCCGTCGAGTGAGTTCAGAGCTGTTTGGACGTTTGTAGTGTTTGCGAGGCTATCCAAAATCTCGTTGACGGCAGCCTGCCACTCGGGAGGATAGTTGTCTACGAACGAAACAACGGCTTGTCGACCGCTAGTGTCGAGCCATCCATGGTGAGCTTCAACCGTTTGAGTCAGGGACAAAGCGACCCGTGGTTTGAGCCCATGTTCCGCGAGCCAGCGAACCAAAAGCTCCCGCGAATATAGTGGGTGAGCCAGGGCTGCAACTTCCTCATCTGCGTCGAGGTCTGGGATGGGGACACCGGCGTTCTCTAGTGGGAAGAGAAGCGGGGTATTGGTTTCGGGGGAGCGGAGCTTGCGTACGAAAGGACCGCTAATCTTCCCCAAGTCGTGGCTTGCTACTAGGAACACGGTGAGTGAGCGGATGTGTTCGGGGGAGAGTCGTGTAGTGCGGCTGAGGAAGTCCTCGATCTGCGGGGAGAGCCAGGAATCCCAAAGGTAGGTCGCAACCGCGCCGGAATCGACAAGATGCTGGACGAGTGACATGGGGCCGGTTTCGTCGCCAGATTTGGCTAAGAACGCGCTGGCTGTGGGGGAGAAGTTATTAACTACTTCGTTCCAGGATTCTAAAACGAACGATGGTGCGGAATTGTGGTCTGTCATGTCTGCTGACTTTCGTAGTGTTGTGTGTACAAACAAACTTAGTAGCAATGTCTAAACCATGCAATACCAAGTTGGAAAATTTTTTCGCCTACCTCGACCTTGGTGAAATTTGCTGTTTTTGTAGGGTGGGGAGTTAGTGGCGCCCATGCTTCCCCGCGCAGGCGGGGATGAGCCGTTGGCTTTGCATGGTTCAGTGCTGGGATCCACTTATTCCCCGCGTCAGCGGGGCTTTTCCCTCTTGCCTCGTTCCCCCCCATGTCGGCGTCCCCCTCTAAACCTCCAACCCCTCAATCCCGTGCACCGTCACCGTCTCGGATAGTGCAACACGGCCCGGGTTCGTCCAGAACACCGGGCTGGATTCATCCGCACGGCCGAAGGTTAGTGCCGTCACCAGCTTGTACTCCTCATCCACGTCCAGGAACTCGCGCACCGTCGGCGCCAGCAGGGAGATCATGCCCTGGGGCACCCCGTGGTATCCGTGGGCAGTCAGGGACAGCAGGAAGTTCTCCGCGTACGTTCCCTGGTCAAACGCTGCGCGAATACGGTCGCCCATCGGCGGAATAAACATCAAAGCCGAGTACGGCGCACCAAAGAAACGCAGATTCTCGCGGACGAACTCCGTGCGCGCCTCCTTATCCTCACGCGCAATGCCCAGCAGCCCGTACATTTTCGCCGCCAGCTCCTGCGAACGCTGCGGGTGCACACCCTCGCCGTAATCAATAGTGAAGTCAGGGGTCAGGCCATTGGTGTCGAACTCCTCAATCAAGGCAGTACTTAGGTCCTTCAACTTCTGGCCACCAATCACGTGGACATTCCACGGCTGTGTGTTGGAGTTCGAGGGCGCGGATTGGGCGTCAAGAAGAATCTCCTTGATGTCCGCCGCCGGGATAGGGTCCGGCAGGAACGCGCGAGGGGAGTGGCGGTTACGTATAAATTCAGAGAAATTCATGACCGCCACCGTACGCCTCGCCGGTCAATTGAGTATCGACCCCGCCATTGCTCATCCGGCATCGTTCCCGGTTGAAGAGCTAAAACGCCACACAATGCCGAACAAGGGTGAGCCATCTTCCTTTGATTACTTAAAAGTGATGCGCATTACTTAATATGTCTTTTATGTCTACACCCACTGTTTCTAAGCCAATGATTGAACTCAAAGGAGTGAACAAGCACTTCGGCGAGTACCACGCACTTCGGGACATCAACCTCGAAGTACCGGCAGGTCAGGTCGTCGTCATCCTCGGCCCCTCCGGATCCGGTAAGTCCACGCTTTGCCGCACCATTAACCGTCTCGAAACCATCGATAAGGGCGAAATCCGCATCGACGGCGATCTGCTGCCAGAAGAGGGCAAGGAACTTGCCAAGCTGCGTGCGGAAGTTGGCATGGTGTTCCAGCAGTTCAACCTGTTCAGCCACATGACCATCCGGGACAACGTGACGCTGGCTCCCACTAAAGTCCGCAAGATCAGCAAGGAAGCCGCACGCAAGACCGCCGACGAGTTGCTGGATCGCGTGGGCATCGCAGCGCAGGCTGACAAGTACCCGGCACAGCTTTCCGGTGGCCAGCAGCAGCGCGTGGCCATCGCCCGCGCACTGGCCATGGATCCAAAGGTAATGCTCTTCGACGAGCCGACCTCCGCCCTCGACCCAGAGATGATCAACGAGGTCCTGGACGTCATGACCGACCTGGCTAAGGGCGGCATGACCATGGTGGTCGTCACCCATGAGATGAGCTTCGCACGCCGCGTGGCCGACCGCATCCTGTTCATGGCCGATGGCGCCGTCGTCGAGGACACTGACCCGGAGACCTTCTTCACGAACCCGCAATCCGATCGCGCCAAGGACTTCCTGGCGAAGATCGTAGGCCACTAGTTCGGGAAGCGAGTTTGCACATGTCTACTTTGAAAAGCGCAATCAAGCGCCTCACGGCTGCAGTGGTTGCCACCACAACGGTGGTGACGCTTGCCGCGTGTGGATCCGGTGGCGCCCGCGACCTACTGGCGGACATCGAATCCGGCCACGTTGTCCTGGGCACCAAATACGACCAACCCAACCTGGGCGAGCGCACCCCCGATAAGCAATTCGCCGGCCTGGATACCGACGTATCCCGCTACGTCGTGGAATACATCGCAAAGAAGCACGGCTGGGCCACGCCAGAAATCAAGTGGCGCGAAACCCCATCCGCACAGCGCGAGACCCTCATCAACAACGGTGAGGTCAACATGATCACCGCGACCTACTCCATCAATAAGGGTCGCCTCAAGGCCGTCGACTTCGCCGGCCCGTACGTGGTGACCCACCAGGCGCTGCTGGTACGCGAAGATTCCGGCATTAAGGGGCTCAAGGACATCGCACCGGGCACTCGCCTGTGCTCCGTATCCGGCTCCACCCCTGCACAGAAGGTGAAGTCCGCGCTGCCGGAGGTGCAGCTGCAGGAGTTCGATACCTACGCCGCCTGCGCCGAGGGCCTTAAGCAGGGCGTGGTGGATGCCACCACGACAGACGCGACCATTCTCGCGGGCTTCGCGCAGCGCTACCAGCAGCGCTATGGCGAAAACTACAGCGTGATCCAGCTCAAGAAGGACGACGGTAGCTACTGGACCAACGAGCGCTACGGCATCGGCCTGCCCAAGGGCGATGACGAAGCCAAGGCTGAGGTCAATGAAGCGCTGAACGAAATGCACGATTCCGGCGAGTTCCAAAAGATCGTCGCCAAGAACCTGGGCGACAACGTGGATCTCGGCGAAAAGCCGGAGATCGGCGACCTGTCGTTCGTCGATAAGAAGTAGGGAAGGAGGAACGCACTATGAATCCCGAACTATGGTCCGAGATGAAGCCCGAACTGCTACCGGCATTCTGGGTGACCATCAAGTTGACGTTCTTCTCTGCGGTGGGATCAATGATCTTCGGAATCATCCTGACCGCAATGCGCGTGAGCCCCGTGGCCATCCTGCGCAACCTGTCCGCGTGGTACATCAACATCGTTCGTAACACCCCGCTGACGTTGATCATTCTGCTGGCCTCCATGGGGCTGTACTACAACCTCGGTCTGCTGCTGGCGGTGGAGAACGATTCCTTCATTGAAAAGCAGAACTTCCGGTTGGCGGTTCTGGCCTTCGTGGCCTACACCTCCTGCTTCGTGGCCGAGTCATTACGCTCCGGCATCAATACCGTGCCCTTCGGCCAGGCCGAAGCCGCCCGTTCCCTGGGCCTTAGCTTTGGTCAGAACTTCCGCCACGTGATCTTCCCGCAGGCTCTGCGCGGCGCGATCGTGCCACTGGGCAACACTCTGATCGCGTTGACGAAGAACACCACCATCGCATCCGTGATTGGTGTGGCCGAAGCCTCCCTGTTGATGAAGACCCTGACGGAGGACTACGCCAGCGACATCCTGGTGATCTTCGGAGTCATCGCAATTGGGTTTATTATCTTGACGCTCCCCACCGGTTTGTTCTTCGGTTGGGCAGGTAAGCGATTGGCGGTGAAGCGCTAATGTCTGTACGCGCAACTGTTTTGTATGACGCCCCAGGCCCCAAGGGCCGCAGGCTCAACTCAATCCTGACCGTGATCACGGTCGTAGTAGTCGCAGCGATCCTGGTTCTAGTGGGCTTGAAGCTCAACGAGAAGGGCCAGTTCGAATCCGCAAAGTGGTCCTTCTTCCTGGAAGGATCAACCTGGACGACGTACATCATCCCCGGTTTGATCTCCACCATTGGTGCGGCCGTGGTCTCCATCGTTCTGGCTATGGTCATCGGCGCTCTGCTGGGCGTGGGGCGCCTATCCATGGCCGCCCCGGTCCGCTGGCTCTGCGGAATCATCGTGGAATTCTTCCGCTCCATCCCGGTGCTGGTGCTGATGCTTTTCGCCTACGCCGTATTCTCCCTGCTGCAGCTGGTGCCTTCTAACTGGCTAGGCTTCACGGCAGTGGTGTTCGGCCTGACGATGTACAACGGCTCTGTGATCGCCG
Source organism: Corynebacterium sp. TUM25015 (assembly GCF_056393505.1). Classification (NCBI taxonomy): domain Bacteria; kingdom Bacillati; phylum Actinomycetota; class Actinomycetes; order Mycobacteriales; family Corynebacteriaceae; genus Corynebacterium; species Corynebacterium sp. TUM25015. The sequence goes on from NZ_CM150783.1 coordinate 1,392,348, forward strand.
AGACCCTGCGCTCGGGTATCGAATCGCTACCGCGCGGCCAGCGCGAAGCCGCTATCGCTTTGGGCTTGAGCCACCGCCAGTCCATCTTCCTGATCCTGCTGCCACAGGCCGTGGCAGCTATGCTGCCTGCGATCATCTCCCAGATGGTCATTGCGCTAAAGGACTCCGCGCTGGGCTACATGATCGGCTTCGTGGAGGTTGTCCGCTCCGGCCGCCAGCTGGGTGAGTACTACGGTGCGATGATCCCGGCGCTGATGCTGATTGCTGTAATCATGATCCTGATCAACATGGGTCTGGCGAAGCTGGCCGAGCGTATCGAATCCCAGCTGCGCTCTGGCCGTGCACGCCGCAACATTGTTGCAAAGGTGCCGCACCAGAAGGAACAGGGCATCGAGACGAAGGACAATGCCTACGTGGACTGGCACGCAGAGGGCCACAAGGACCTGCGTACCACCTTCGAATAACCCCTACCCGGCTGTACCTCTAGCGCAGCCAGGGCCTAACCCATGGCCTCCCACAGTCGCTGGTTGAAACCATCCCAGCGCTGCTTGGCCCAGTCGCCGAAGTCCTCATCCGTGAGGACGACGGCGGCTTTCTTTGTTTCCGGGTGGAACCATAAGAATGTTCCCGACTGCCCGAAGTGTCCCGCTACCGTCACGGGCATCTTTTCGCCCAACCAGTGCGGCGACTTCTCACCGTGCAGTTCAAATCCCAGTCCCCACGGGCAGGGCTTCTGCATTCCATAGCCGGGGACCACTCCGGAAAGCTCCGGCCACTGCGGTTCCAGCGCCTCGCGCGGGGTGGTGGGAGCCAACACTGTGGGCGTCAAAAATTCCGCACACAGCGCCGAAAGAGCGTCAACCGAGGCGGAAAAACCGTGCCCCGCGCTGCCCTCGACCGTGACCTTAATCCCCAACGGTGCGCACACGCCCTCGGCCACGTAGTCCGCGAAAGGCATGTCGGCTTCCGCGGCGATGAAGTCCGCCAGCACCTCGTAGCCCGCCGAAGAGTAGATCCTCCGAGCACCGCGCGGCTTTTCCGGGGAGCGGCCGCGGAAACCAATGCCACTCGTGTGCGCCAGCAATTCGCGCACCGTCGGCAGGTCGTCGAACTCGGGCAGCAACTCCGCCGGAACCTGCTGATCCAGCTCGAAGGCGCCTTCCTCCACGGCCAAAAGGGCGGCATAAGCGGTGATCAGCTTGCTCACGCTGGCCAGAGGGAACCGCGCTGCCGTGTCGCCATAGGTTGCCGTAGTGCCGTCCCACAGCGCCGCCGCGGCTACGTTGTCTACAGGCCATTCCTGCAGCTCGGCGAGTACGTTCTCCACAGCGCTGGCCGTGCCATCCGCCTCCGCACTCACTTGTCCGCTCACTTATCCACCAGGCCAACCAGCTCGTCGATGGTCTTCACTCGGTTGATGTCCTCATCCGGCACTTCCACACCGAATTCCTCTTCCAAGCGCACGGCAATATCCATCAGGGAGAGCGAGTCGATGTTCAGGTCATCGCCCAGGCGCTTCGAGCCTTCCAACTCGTCGCGCTCAATGCCGGTCGCGTCCTCCACGATGTCGAGCACGGTTCCGCGCTTATCTGCTTTATCGGTCTTGCCGGCCTTGCCTGCAGAGTTAGCCTTGCTGTCAGCCTTATTGCTTGCCTCGGCGTTGGCGCTGTCCTGCTTCAACTTCTTCGACAGCGCTGCTGCCAGCTGGTTGTTTTCCTCAGCCATCTTCGTTCCCTCTCCTGCAACTAACGCGACCCGCGCGCTGCGCACTAAGCTACAAAATCTATAGCAACCGTTAGCTCGCTATAGCTCGCTTCAGCTCGACCAAGTCGTGCGCGCTTTGGCGTTTGTACACTCATCCTAACAATCTTGCGGAGGTCCTTCCCATGCGTCTTACCACCGCCGTCCGCAACCTCGCCAGCATTGTGCTGCGCGACCCGCCCGCCGTCCCCGGACTGCCACGCGCCCGGTGGATCCACCGCCTCGCCATGGACGACGGCGCCAAGGTCGCGGTCCACGAGGTGCGTTCTTACTCTTTTTCTTATGAGGACGCCCCCTCGTCCGCACCCACCACCCTCATCCTCGTACACGGCTTCAACCTGACGGCCGCCTCCTGGTTTTTCCAGCTGGCCGCGGTGCGCGAGCTACCGAACCTGCGCATCCTGCTGCCTGATCTGCGCGGCCACGGCGCCAGCGAAACTACTCCTGGGACGAATGGCCCGCAGCCCATGCCGGGCTTGGACATTGAACGCACCGCCATCGACTTGGCCGAAACCATCCGCACACTTGCACCGACGGGCAGGCTGATCCTGGCGGGCCACTCGATGGGTGCGATGACAGTCCTGGGCGTGTTGCGCCACCTAAGTAGGGAAGACCGCCAGCGGATCGGTGGCATCGCGCTGGTCAACGGGGCGATTGATATTTTCGCCTCCAAGGGCGTATCGCAGATTCTGCACTCCCCGCTGGTGCGCGCGGTGCGTTGGCTAGGGGCACAGAGCCCCAGCCAATTGGAATGGGCAAAAAGCCTGGTGGAGTGGGCCATCAAGCCCGTTATCGCCGCCTTTATTTACCACGGCTCGTTGGACGACGGCGCCTCCGACGACTTCGATGTGTTGAGTTTCCACGCCAACGAGATCGCCAACACCCCCATGCCCACCCTGCTGGGCTACCTCGACGACCTGACGGAACACGACGAACTCGCCACCGCCGAGCTGCTTGCCGACATCCCCGGGGAGATTCTGGTCGGCGCAATGGATGACGTCACCCCGCCCAGCCAGAGCCGACGCATCCACGAGCTGTGGCCCCGCGCCGACCTGCACGAATACCCGGAGTCCGGGCACATGCTGCCGGTTGAACGCCCGGAGGATGTCAACCGGGCGCTACTAAACCTGCTGGGCTAGTTGGTAGCGGTCGGGTCGTCGATCTGGAAACGCTCGGCCGCCTCCGCAGCCACAGAGCGATCGATCTTGCCCTCGCGCGCCAGCCCCAGCAGCACGCCCACCACGATGGACTCCGCATCTACGTTGAAGTAACGGCGCGCCGCCTCGCGGGTATCCGCAAAGCCGAAGCCATCGGCACCCAGCACCACGTATTCGCCCGGCACCCACTTGCGCACCTGCTCCGCCACGGTGGTGGCGTAGTCGCTGACGGCTACGAACGGACCTTCCGCAGCCTCCAGCTGCTGAGTGATGAACGCCGTGCGCGGCTCCGTCGACGGATCGCGCAGCTGCTCCAACTCCACGGCCTGGCCATCGCGGGCCAGCTCGTTCCAGCTGGTCACAGAGAACACGTTTGCGTCGACGTCGAACTCCTTCAGCAGTTCCTTTGCCTTCAACGCTGCCGTCATGGCCACGCCAGAGGCCAGAATATTGGCCTGCAGCTCCGCTGAATCCGAGGCGGCGTCATAAAGGTAAATGCCCTTGTGCAGACCCTCCACGTCGAGGTCCTCCGGTTCCGCCGGCTGGTGGATCGGCTCATTGTAGGCCGTGATGTAGTAGATCACGTCCTCGCCGCGGCCATCGTTGCTGTTCTCGCCGTACATGCGCTCGATGCCACGGTGCACGATGTGGGCAATCTCGTAGGCAAACGCCGGGTCGTAGGTCACCACGGCAGGGTTTGTGGACGCCAACACGGGGGAGTTGCCGTCCATATGCTGCAAGCCCTCGCCTGTCAGCGTAGTGCGGCCTGCGGTGGCGCCGATCAGGAAACCGCGAGACATCTGGTCGCCCGCCGCCCAGATTTCATCGCCGACGCGCTGGAAGCCGAACATGGAATAGAAGATGTACAGCGGGATCATGACCTCGCCGTGCGTGGCGTAGCTGGTGCCCGCGGCAATGAAGGACGCCAGAGAACCGGCCTCCGAAATGCCCTCGTGCAGGATGTGGCCGTCGGTGGCCTCGCGGTAGGAAAGCATCAGGTCGTGATCCACCGGCGTGTAGCTCTGGCCGTGCGGGTTGTAGATCTTCAACGTCGGGAACCAGGAGTCCATGCCGAAAGTACGCGCCTCATCAGGCACGATGGGCACAATGCGCTTCTTCAGCTCATCGTCGCGCATAAGATCCTTGAACACGCGAACCAGCGCCATGGTGGTGGCGACTTCCTGCTTGCCGGAACCCTTGCGGGCCAGCTTGGCGATGGATAGATCCGGCATCTTCAGCGGGGTGAACTTTTCGCGGCGCTCCGGCAGGAAGCCACCGAGTTCCTTGCGGCGGTTCACCATGTACTTGATCTCCTCGGCGTCCGGGCCGGGGTGGAAGTACGGCGGCAGGTACGGATCCTTCTCCAGCTCCTCGTCGGAGATCGGAATGTCCTGCTTATCGCGGAAGAGCTTCAGATCGTCCAGCGTGAGCTTCTTCATCTGGTGGGTAGCATTGCGCCCCTCGAAGTTGTGGCCCAGGCCGTAGCCCTTAATGGTGTGTGCCAGGATGACGGTCGGCTGATCCTTGGTCTCCAGGGCACGCTTGTAGGCGGCGTAAATCTTGCGGTAGTCGTGGCCGCCGCGGCGCAGATGCCAAATCTCCTCGTCCGTCATGTTCTCCACCAGCTTGGCGGTGCGCGGATCCTTGTTGAAGAAGTACTCGCGGACGTAAGCGCCGTCGTTGGCCTTGAACGTCTGGAAGTCGCCATCCGGAGTGGTGTTCATGGCGTGAACCAGGGCACCCTCTTCGTCGCGGGCGAACAGCTCGTCCCACTCGCGGCCCCACACGACCTTGATGACATTCCAGCCCGCGCCGCGGAAGAAGCTCTCCAGCTCCTGGATGATCTTCGTGTTACCGCGCACTGGGCCGTCCAGACGCTGCAGGTTGCAGTTGATGACGAACGTGAGGTTATCCAGGTTGTTTAGCGCAGCGGTTTGGATCAGGCCGCGAGACTCCGGCTCATCCATCTCGCCGTCGCCGAGGAAAGCCCAAACGTGCTGCTGGGAGGTGTCCTTGATGCCACGGTCATGCAGGTAACGGTTGAAGCGCGCCTGGTAGATGGCATCCATCGGACCCAGACCCATGGAAACGGTTGGGAACTCCCAGAACTCCGGCATGCCGTGCGGGTGCGGGTAAGAGGGGAGGCCATGGCCGGGCTTGGAGGCCTCCTGGCGGAAGGCATCCAGGTCCTCCTCGCTGAGGCGTCCCTCAAGGAAAGCACGGGCGTACATGCCCGGGGAGGCGTGCCCCTGGAAGAAAATCTGATCCCCGCCGCCTGGGTGATCCTTGCCGCGGAAGAAGTGGTTTAGGCCGACCTCGTACAGCGGGGCGGCGCCGGCGTAGGTGGAGATGTGGCCACCCACCCCAATACCCGGGCGCTGCGCGCGGTGCACCATGATGGCCGCGTTCCAGCGGATCCAACGGCGGTAGCGCTTTTCGATTTCCTCATCACCGGGGAATTCCGGTTCCTGGGTGGTGGGAATGGTGTTGACGTAGTCGGTGGAAAGCAGCGGTGGGAGGGGGACTCGCTTGGCGGTTGCACGCTCGAGCAGGCGCAACATCAGGTAGCGACCGCGATCGGGGCCTGCGGATTCCAGCAGCCCGTCCAGGGAATCCATCCATTCCTGGGTTTCCTCCGGGTCGGAGTCGGCCAAGTACGAGGCCACTCCATCGCGGATTAGAGCAAAGTTGCTGGAATCGTAAGCGCTATTGTTTTCTTCTGCCGAAGCGGACATGTGTTTCGTCCTCCTAGGTTCCATGGGTTACGGGCGCTTGAGGGTAAGCCCCTTGTGTTTCCCACACTACGTCAAAGTCCCGTTAGAAAACCTTCGGAGATAACGGGATTGTGTTAGGTTCAAAAATGAAGACTTTTAACCACACCAGCTGCGATAACTTCGCTACTCGCTAGACGGCGGAACTATGCACGGCTGGCTTTCCCAGAAAGGTACGAAAAAACAGTGGCAATAGCCCCCGGTACGGCTTCGAGCTCTGCAGGCTCCGCTGGCGGTGCACACGGCATCGACACCAAGAGCGCACAGGGCACCAAAGGCGCACAGTCGCAGGACGGACGCGATTGGGCCAAGGTGCTCAACGTGGAGTCCGACTATCTGATCCAGGAGATCGGGTGGGACGAGGACTGTGACAGCAGCATCAGTGAAGCCCTGGAAGACGCTATTGGCGACGCACTGTTGGATATCGACACCGACGAGGTCGTCGACGTTGTACTTCTCTGGTGGCGCGACGAGGACGGCGACTTGGTCGACGGTCTAGTCGACGCGACCCGCAGCCTGGGGGAGGACGGCAGCATTTGGCTGCTGACCCCCGCGAAGGCAGATGCTGGCCGAGTGGAACCGGGCGTGATCGCCGAGTCCGCGCAGCTGGCTGGCCTGGTGCAGACCAAGTCCGAGCGACTGGGGAACTGGCAGGGCGCCTGCCTGGTTTCCTCTGGCACTAAGCGCTAATTTCCCTAAGTGTTAGCGATTTAACGCTAATCACCTTGCGCGATTTTGGTGCCTTTACCTGCGGTTTCGTTGTTTTGGTCTTGGATGTGCTAGAGTCATTAACGCTTCAAGCGAAGCCGCGGTTTCGATGTAATCGAAGCAGTGGGCGCCTTTAGCTCAGCTGGAAGAGCAGCTGGTTTACACCCAGCAGGTCGGCGGTTCGAACCCGTCAGGGCGCACAGATTTCACCCCGCAGTCACTTTTGACTGCGGGGTGTTTTGTTTTTGATCGGAGGGTTGCTTAGCGCGACTGGGGAAACATTTGGCCACCTCGCGCGTCGTGAGAATAATGGGATTCATGACTTCCACGAAGCGCAGCGGTTGGCGAAACTTCCTCACACCCGGATGGGTCATAACCGCCATCCTGATCATCGCTTTCACCTACACCGCATTCAGCTTCTTGGCCCCCTGGCAACTGGGAAAGAACAAGGACAAAAACGCCTTCAACCAGCGTCTTGAACAATCCCTGCAGATTGATCCCGCCCCGATTAACGAGGTGATCCCGGGCGACGGGGGATCAGTGGGCGTCGAAAAAGAATGGACCAGAGTCACGCTACAGGGCCATTTCCTGCCGGACAAAGAGGTGCTGCTGCGCAACCGTCCGGTCGACTCGACTCATTCTTATCAATCGTTGACGCCCTTTCGCCTCGACAGCGGCCAGACTGTTCTGGTGCATCGCGGGTGGGTTGCCGTGGAGGGGAACGGGGCTGCGCCGCGGTTGAAGGATGCGCCGCGGGACGACGTGAAAGTGACCGGGTTTATCCGCATGAGCGAGGCTGTGCCGGATGCGAAGCCAACGAAGGCTCAAGGGTATACGCAGGTCACAGGTATGTCGACGAAGCAGATTTCCGAGGAGACGCAGGAGAAGCTGGCTGCGGATTATGTGCAGTTGGATTCGGAGAGCGTGGATCGGCTGAACGGCATGGCTGGTGACGGTGCGGGTGCGCCGGATCTGCAGGCGCTACCACTGCCTCATTTGGATGGCAGCACGAACTTGTCCTACGGGATTCAGTGGATTGCGTTCGGCATTCTGGCGCCGGTGGGGCTGGGGTGGTTTGTGTATGCGGAGATGCGGGAGCGCCGGCGTGAGCGCGAGGAAAGCGCCGAGGTCGCCCGCCTCAATGCCCAGGTCAGCGGGGGTGCTGGCGGGGACGGTGCTGGTGGCGCTGACGTCGGTGACGGTGCTGGTGGCGCTGACGGTGTTGGCGCTTCCACAGGTGACGGTGCTGAAGCAGCTGCTGCAGCCGATGCCAAATCCCAGCGAAGCGACGCGAAATCCTCCTTGATCAGGGACGAAAGTGCTTCCGGCGAGAAGTCTCAAAAGGAGCCCAGAAAGCACACTGACCTGGCTGATCGTTACGGAGGAACCCGCTCCCGGTTTGAGGAACTCCGCGCCGAAAAGCGTGGCAAGGAGCGTTTCTAATTCCGCTGGTTAATCTCACCGGGGGCTTGGGCGTATCGCACTGAGTCTTTCATCCTGATGTCGTTAGATCGGGAATGTGTGGGGCTTCTAGGGGTGGGAATGTCGTTGAATCGGGAATCTGTCAGCGCTCGGATCGTTTTGCAAATTTGCGCAACGCTCTGACCAGCAGTTTCATCTGGATGAAAACGGTTTGTGGTAACACATTCCCGATCTAGCGACATTTGACAGGGGCGGGCAGTCGGGCACCCGGGTATTGCCGCCGTCAGCCACCAAGTACCGCAGCCAACTTCCTACTGCCCTAGCTGCTCCTGCACATACGCGACAATTCCCGGCACAGCGGCCTCAATCTGGTGCCCGACCTCGGCAAAATCCGAGCGGTGGCCGTAGTACGGGTCGGCGACTTCGGCACCGGCGGGGGAGTCGGCGTCGAAGCTACGGAACAGGCGAATGCGATCCGCATCCACACCCGCATTGCGCAGGCCGCGCACATGCCCGTCGTCCATGGCCAGGAAAAGGTCGGCGCCCATATGCGCAGGTCCGAGCTGTGCCGCGCGGTGGGTGGTGCCGTCGTAGCCCAATGACGCCAACTCGTCCACGGCCCGATCGTCAGCGCCGTCGCCGATGTGCCAGCCGCCGAGTCCGCAGGAGTTCAGGGTCACGGGTGCGTCAGCGGAACCGGCAGCACCCGCGGAACTGGTAGCTCCAGTGGAACCGGTAGCACCAGTGGATTCCGCGGCTGGGGAGTGGCTGGTGGCGATCCCGGCGTCCTCGAGGCCAGCACGGAGGATGACCTCGCCCATCGGAGAACGGCAGATATTGCCCGTGCAAACGACAGTAATGTGCATTGAAATCCTTTCTTGCCCTGATTCCTTTGTCCGGATTCTTTTGCTCTGATTTTCTTGCCCTGATTCGTAGGACCGACTTCTAGAGCGGCCTCCCAGCCCGGATCTTTACCCCTCGTTGGCCCAGCGCTGCACCAGCGCGTCTAGCTCCGCGGGAGTGTCTACGGTGTAGGCGGCCTTTGCGCGCTCTTCATCCGAGCCATATCCCCAGCCCACCAGCACCGTCGGAATGCCCGACTGCGCGGCGCCCTCCACATCGTGGATGCGGTCACCGATCAGCAGCATCTTCGTCGGGTCGAGGGCCTGCAGCCCTTCTTCCGCACTCATGTGAGCCAGCATCTCGCGCACCTCGTCAGCCTCTTTCAGCTGCTCTAGCGCATATTCGATCACGGCGGCTTTCGAGCGGCGGGTGCCGTCCTCCTGCGCAGCGCCGAGCACCGCGAAGTACTTCATCATGTCGTGCTCGCGCAGGATCCGCTCTGCGGAAACCTCGGACTTCGACGTCGCCGTGGACAGCACAATGCCCTCGCCGGACCACTTCTCCAGCAGCTCGCGCATTCCCGGGAAAGGGGTGGCCTCGCGCCAGCGCCCGTCCTGCTGGTCTGCCAGATATGTGTCGAAGACCTTCTGCAGCAGTTCGCCTTCTAGCCCAATGTCCGCCAGGGTCTCGACCATCGGCGGGCCGGGGATCTGCCGCACCCGCTCCTCGGGTGGTACCGGCACCCCGTGTGTTTCCAGCGCCTTAACGAAGCTGGCTCGGATGCCGGGGTAGCTATCCATCAAGGTTCCGTCTACATCTATAAGCAGAATTGGTAAATCGCGCACCTTTCCAGTCTGTCAGATCTAGCTAGGCTGGGTGGGACAGAGAATTTAGCCATCCCCAGGAGAACCCCCGTGTCCGCTGCCGAACCAACCGCCCAGCCTGCCCAGCCCGCCAGCCAGCCCGCCGAAACTGCCGCAACCACCGTCGCCGACGTCATCGCTGCCCTCGAGGCTGCTTACCCGCCCCACCTCGCTGAATCCTGGGATGCGGTCGGCCTGATCTGCGGCGACCCCGCCGAGCCCGCCGACAAGGTTGCCTTCGCGCTGGACTGCACTGATGCCGTAGTGGACGCCGCCATCGAGCTGGGCGCCCAGATGCTGGTCGTCCACCATCCGCTCCTGCTCCGCGGGGTCACCGCCGTGCCCGCGAATTCGCCAAAGGGCCGCATCGTCCACAAGCTCATCCGCCACGGCATCGCCCTGTTCGCCGCGCACACGAATGCCGATTCCGCCCGCCCCGGCGTCAACGATCGCCTGGCCGAACTCCTTGGGGTAACCCCGGGTGCTGCGCTGCGTCCGATTCCTTCCGGCACCGATAAGTGGGGTTTCACCGTTCCTCTTAGTGACGCCCCTGCGGTGAAGTCCGCCATCTTTTCCGCAGGCGGCGGCGCACAGGGCGACTATGAGCAGGCATGCTTTGAGTTCTCCGTCACGGGACAGTTCCTGCCTACGGAAGGGGCGAACCCGCACCTCGGGGTAGTGGGAGAAGTGGAAACGGTCGAAGAAGTCCGCATCGAGTTCGTCGCCCCCGCCGCGAAGCGGGAGGCCATCCGCGCGGCTTTGATCAAGGCCCACCCCTATGAGGAGCCGGCATATGACTGCGTGGAAACCTCCCTGCCCACGCCCGCCGACCAGCAACTCGGCATTGGGCGCGTCGGCGAGCTGGATACGCCCATGACCTTGCGGGAGTTCACCGCGCGGGTGGCCGAGCGACTGCCCAGCACTGAATGGGGCGTGCGTGCAGCCGGAAATCCGGACGCCATGATCCGCACCGTCGCCGTCGCCAGTGGCGCCGGCGACAGCTTCCTGGGCCAAGTCGCCAAGATGGACGTGGACTGCTTCGTGACCTCCGATCTGCGCCACCACCCGGTGGATGAACACTTGCGCATGGGTGGATGCCCCGTCATCGATACTGCCCACTGGGCTAGTGAGTTTCCGTGGTGTTCGCAGGCGGAGGGCGTCGTAAAGAAGGCAACGAAGGTACAGACCACAGTGATCGACGTGCGCACTGATCCGTGGACCGTGCACGAGAAGTAGCGAGCATCCAGGCAGACGAGATTGCCGACACCCCAAAGTTCATGTCCTGCCGCTGCGCTAGAGTGGCCTGAAGATTCGTTGAACAAGGGTGATCGAGGGTGATACAGGATGCGCTTGTACGTGGAGTGCGATGGAGGTTCCCGCGGTAATCCGGGCATCGCGGGGTGCGGAAGCTCGGTGCTGGACGGCGACCATGAGGTGGCCGCACGTTGGGAGTTTATTGCCAAAGCCACCAACAACGTGGCGGAGTACCAGGGGCTGATCAATGCCCTGGAGCTAGCCATTGACGTTGCCGAGATCCAGGGGGTAGCTCCGAGTGAGCTGGAGATCGAGGTGCGCATGGATTCCAAGCTTGTCGTTGAGCAGATGAGCGGGCGCTGGAAGATCAAGCACCCTGACATGAAGCCCCTGGCCGCGCGGGTCAAGGACATTGAGTCCACCCTCGCCGCCGTCACCTACAACTGGGTGCCGCGAGCGCAGAACAAGCGCGCCGACGAGCTGGCCAATCGTGCGATGGATGATCGGGTTGGGGGTCGCTGGTTTGATGACGCCCTTTCGTTCCAATCGGCCGCCACTCCAGAGCAGGGTGCTGCGGATGCCGATGCTGCACGTACCGCAGCAGAGGATGCTGGTGTGCAGAGTTCCGCTGGTGCTGTGACGGATGCTGCGAGCTCGCCGGAATGGCACCCCGGAGGGGAGCCGACCCGCCTCTGGGTGCTGCGCCACGGACAGACGGAAATGAGTGTGCAGGGACAGTTCTCCGGGCTGTCCGATCCGGAGTTGACCGCTCACGGGCGCGAGCAAGCCCAGCGGGCCGCTGTTTATGTGGCCGGGCAGTTGGCTAGGCGCCTGGCGGGGCGACCGGCTAGCGGGGGAACTGGCGCAGATGCCAGCTCCAGTCCTGGTCCAGTGGCTGTGTACAGCTCCCCGCTGCAACGCACCCGCCAGACAGCGGAGGCCGTGGTCGAGGCTATTGGACAGACCAGCGCGGCCACATCGCGCATTCAATTTACTGAGTCTCTCATCGAGATGGACTTTGGAGACTGGGAAGGGCGCACCTTCACCGAGGTCATGGAGCAGTTCCCCTTAGAACACGATGCCTGCCTGTGGGATAGCTCCGCCGCACCCAGCGGAGGTGAAAGCCCCGACGAGGTGTTCGACCGCGTGCGCTCCTTCCTGCGTGATGTTGCGCGCAACCACCCGGGCGAGGAGGTTGTGGTGGTCAGCCACGTGACTCCCATTAAGTCCATGCTGCGCTACGCACTGTGCACAAGTGGTGCGTTGTATCGCACGCTGCACTTGGACTTGGCAGGTTTGAGCGTCATTGAGCTCTTCGGTCCAAATGAGATGGCCCGTTCGGGCAAGCTGGGCGTCAATAATGACAGCGCCGTGGTACGACGGGTCAACGACACGCACTACCTTCACTAAGAAGTGGTGCGCTAGAGTTAACCCTTGTCGAGACGGTCGGGCGATCGCGGCGCGCGGAACCACCCTGCACACGGGGCAGGCCGGGCGCGGAGGAAAGTCCGGACTCCACAGGGCAACGGTGGTTGCTAACAGCAACCCGGGGTGACTCGCGGGAACAGTGCCACAGAAAATAAACCGCCCGCCACGCGCGGGTAAGGGTGAAAAGGTGCGGTAAGAGCGCACCAGCGCCCCAGGTGACTGGGGTGGCTAGGTAAACCCCACCGGGAGCAAGGTCAAGGTGCTCGCACGCGCGCTATCCCAGATGGCGCACCAGCGTGCGGCGTAGCTCTAGGGCTGCCCGCCCAACCATGAGCAGGTAGGCCGCTTGAAACCCATCAGCAATGGTGGGTTCAGATGGATGATCGCCTCGTCTTCACGCACTCCTGGCGTGCCCTTCGAGGTGCTGCGGGGTGTGCGGGGGGATAGGACAGAATCCGGCTCACAGGCTGTCTCGACTTAAAAATTTTTTGGGGCTTAGGCGTGGCCGGGGTGGCGCGGTTGTGTCACTCTTGGAGGCATGAAACTTTTCGCCGCCGAGCTGAACTTCCGCACCATTGCAGAGGAATTCGAACTGCCGGAACGATTCCCCGAGGACGTTCACGCCGAAGCGTTGCAGGCCACGGACCGTCATGCAGACCAACGTCGTGATCTGCGGGATATTCCTTTTGTGACGATCGACCCCGCAGGTTCGATGGATTTGGATCAGGCGGTGAATATTCAGGACGCGCCGGGTGTTGCAAGCGGGATCAGCGACGGCGGGGCGGGAACCGACGGAGGAGCAAGCGCCGACGGCGGAGGTAATGCGGCGCGGTGGCGCGTGCTCTATGCAATCGCGGACGTTGCCGCGTTTGTTGATCCAGCCGGGGCGCTGATGGCGGAATCCCTCCAGCGTGGCCAAACCATGTACCTGCCGGACGAGCCCACCCGGCTGCACCCTGCGGAGCTCTCGGAGGGGAGCGCCTCGCTATTGCCGGATCAGACTCGCCCGGCCGTGGTATGGGATATTTTGCTGCGCGCCGACGGTGAGGTCGCGGACTGCACCGTGTACCGCGCGCTGATTCGTTCCGTGAAGCGCTTTGATTACACAGAGGTGGAGGCGGACATGAAGGGTGGTACTTTGCACCCCGCCATCGCGCAGCTGCCCGAAGTTGGTCGCGCGCGCCAGGGATCTGATCTGCGGCGTCAGGCAATAAACCTGCGGTTGCCCTCCATTTCGGTGGAGCGAGTAGAGGCCGAGGACGGTTCCGAGCGGTACGAATTGGAGATCGACGAGCGGTTGGAGATGAACGACTTCAACGCTGAACTGTCGCTGCTTGCCGGTATGTGCGCGGGCGAGATGATGGTGCGCGCGGGCGTGGGTATCCTGCGCACACTACCGCCCGCCGGGGCAAAGGACATTGCCGCCTTCGACCACGGCGCGCGGGCGTTAGGGTTCGATCGGTCCGGCCGCCCGATCGGGGAGTTGCTCGCTGATATTGACGCCTCTACGCCGCGCGGCATGGCACTTATGCGCGACGCGCAGAGTCTTCTGCGCGGGGCGGGGTATCAGCACTTCGGGCTGGTCGGCGGGGATACCGACGGTGCGGACGCTGGCGCGACTGATGACGGTGCGGCCAAAGCCAGCGAGGAGCAGCCCAGCATCCATGCGGGGATCGGCGGCCACTACGCGCACGTCACCGCGCCGCTGCGGCGCCTGGTGGACCGCTTCGCTACGGAGGTCTGCCTGGCTATCGCCAGTGAACAGCCCATCCCGGAGTGGGTCACCGCCAACGTCGACCAGGTCCTCGGCACGATGAAATCCAGCGGTCAGACGGCCAGTGCCGTCGATCGCGCCTGCCTGGGGCTCACCGAAGCGGTCGTTTTGCAACCGTGGGTGGGCCAGAACTTCAACGCGACGGTGCTCAATAGCGACGGCGGAGACAAGGCGAAAATCTTGGTCGAGGAGCCGCCCATCTTGACGACTTGTGTGGGCGGCCCAGACGAGGCGTCAACAATTAAAGTAACCCTGATTAAGGCCGATCCGGCAGAGCGAAAGGTGCGTTTCGCCTGGCCAGCCGATTAGAACAGGGGTTGTCCGGCGCGTGTGGTACACATGAGCCTATGAGCGAAAACGATGCGCAGAAGTGGTACTACGACACGAAAACCGGCCAGGTAAGCCAGGGCAAGGACGGCGCCTGGGAGAACCGCATGGGGCCATACGACTCGCGCGAGGAGGCCCAGGCGGCCATCGCGACCGCGCAGCAGCGCACCAAGGAGGCCGAGGAATACGACGCGGAAGAGAATGACGACTAAGGATCCTAGCGCGGGCGCCGGGTGCGATGGCGCGGACGCTGGGTGCGATAGCGCGAGTACGGACGAGCGTTCGTGGCTGGCGCGGACCCTACTGCCGGAGGGGAAGGAGCCGGACCCGCGCTTCACCCTGGCGAACGAACGCACCTTCTTGGCGTGGATCCGCACTAGCCTGGCGTTTCTGGCTGGCGGGGTGGCGCTGGAGGCGTTCCGCTCGCCGGACGTACCCGAGCATTTGTGGAGTACCGCAGCCGTGCTGGTGCTGATCGTTGGCATGCTGATCGGGCTGGGGGCGGCGGTGCGGTGGCTTCGCGTGGAGCGTGCCATGCGGACAGGGAAGGCTCTGCCCGTACCTGCGATCGTGCCCTTTCTGGCGGGGGTGGCCGTGGTGGCATGCGCGGTTGTGCTGGGGTTTGTGATCTTCGGCGACTTTGGGATGGAGCTGTAGGTGAGGCGCCGGGCGGTGCCTGGGGCTGCGCGGGAGGTGTCACGCCAGGGTGCGCGGGAGGTGCCCGAGCGCCCGCACTCTGACCTGGGGCTTCAGCCGGAGCGCACCAGCCTGTCGTGGCAGCGCACCGTGCTGGCGCTGCTGGTCGTTAGCGCGATGTTGTTCCGGTGGATCGGCCGCTACGGCGTGATCGTTCTGCCCGCCGCGGGAGTGTTAGTGCTGCTTGCGGCATTGATTCTGCTGACCCAACGGCGCCGCTACCTGCGCTTCAGCGCCGGCCTGCGCGCCGAACGCCTCACCACAAACGTCGGCTCGGTCGTTGCGGTGACTGCGGCTGTCCTGATCTGCGGCGTGGTCGCCGCCACCTTCGTTATTCTGGACGCCATCTAGCCCCAACCGCTCCACCAAGTTAGGCGCCTGACCAAGTTGCCTTGCTTCATGCGTTCGGAGGCGGGTGAGCGGATTGCAGGGAATAGCTAGAAAGGCGAGTTTGTGGACTTTGACGTTTTCTACAGGACTTTCGACGTCTCTGACGTGGCACCAGGGGTTCATGTTATTGACTTGGTGTTTTATGCCTTCGTTCTTTTCTGTGCGTGTACAAGCCTTTTGATTTGGGTTTTGCTGATCGTCTACGCATCGCGGATTGGGTGGAAAGCACGGAATGCGCGGAATAGCAGAAACCCTGGTGGGCAGACTGGTTCCCTGGCGATTCCTTTGACAGTGATTTTTTCGACATATGCCGTTGTTGTTGCGGTATCCACCGTGCTGGTCGTTTTCCCTGGTCCGGTATCTGCGAAAATTTTCTCTATGGATAGGCATGGTGAAGGGGGAGGGGTCCCTTTGTTGGGAGGGGGCACCCCCATAGTCGCTGACGGTTTATCTGCTGACTGGGTAAAGATGGACCGGCGCAAGCCAACATTCATAGAAAAATATCACCAGGATATTCTTGTCGCTCTGTCACAAAACAGTGAGCTGCAGCAATACAATTTGCTCGGCTGCGAAGGTAAGTCAGCTGATAGAACGACTGCTAAAGGTACAGGTCAAGAAGCTGACCGTAGTGAAGCTGACCATAGTGCACCACAACAAATGGACAGAAACGGGATGTCCATACTGTGTGGTGGATATAAAGTCTCACCAGTTGCTGCGGAAAAGGACGGGACGACGTATCAGCTAACTCCGGTTTTCAAGTTCGGTGAGGATCCAGGCTTTGTCCAAAGAGCCGAGGGGGTGAGTCTGGAAAACTCCGCGGACGAAGGTTTGGCGGTCCGGTTCCACGTCTACGTCATGGAGAGAGCCGCCACCAAGAGCTAGTTTCAATAAAGTTTGGTTTCGCCAAAATGGGATTTTGGTATTGATTTTGGCGGACGCTGGGTGCCACGAAGTGCGGAATGTCGCTAGATCGGGAATGTGTTATTGGTTATGGTTTGCAAGTGTGAGAAACTGCAGGTCAGAGAGTTGGGGCTCGGGGGTGTGACCTGCCGGGGTGCAGCAGAATCCCGATTCAGCGACATTTAGTCTTTGATGGGGTGTGGGAAAGGGGCTGTGAGGGCGAGGGCTGCCGGCAAAATGCCAGCTAGAAGCAGTGCTCTTCCGCAGGGAACGTCCCCTCAGCAACCTCTCGCTTGTAGGCCGCCGCAGCTGCGGTCATATCCGCACCCACCGAAGCCCACTGCTTAGCGAAGCGCGGACGGTGCCCACCAGCCGGGAATGCAGCCATGTCATGCCACACCAGAACCTGCCCATCGCAGTCCGGACCTGCGCCAATACCGATGGTCGGGATGGCTAGTTCTTGAGTTACCGAAGCTGCCACATCAGCCGGCACCATCTCCAGAACAACCATGTCGGCACCGGCCTCCTGCACGGCACGCGCATCAGCCAGCAACTGCTCGGCGCCAGCCCCGCGACCCTGCACCTTGAAGCCGCCCAGCTGGTTCACCGACTGCGGAGTAAATCCGATGTGTGCACACACGGAGATACCGGCGTCGGTAATGGCGCGAATACGGTCCGCCATCCGCACCCCACCCTCGATCTTCACCGCGTGCGCGCCCGTGCGGTGCAGCATCTCGGACGCAGCCTTCACAGCCTGCTCATCCGAAGCCTCATAGGTGCCGAAGGGCAGGTCAGCGACCACAGCCGCATTACCAGCGCCGCGCACAACGGCAGCGACCAAGTACACCATCTCATCCATACTGATCCGCTGGGTCGCGTCATAGCCAAAAACGACATTCGCGGCAGAATCGCCGACCAGCATGATCTCCACGCCTGCCTCCGCAAAGGCCACGGCGGTGGAATAGTCGTAGGCCGTCAGCATCGCGAACGGCTCGCCGGAGCCCTTGCGCGCCTTCAGATCCGCGATGCGCACCTTCTTGGTGGGCACCAGGTAGCCGTTGGGGGTCGAGCCCGATGTTCCAGATGTTGCAGTCATGCTGTTCACTATAGTGACGCCCCCTCGGCCTCCCCAACGAAGCGGCCTCAGCGTGGGGCCTGCCAATGTGCCTGGGTGAAGCGATTGCCAGAGTGGCACAGCAGGCAGGGCGAAACTTCTACAATGGAGGCTATGAATCGCCAACAGGAATATGTTCTGCGCACGCTGGAAGAACGCGACATCCGCTTTGTTCGCCTTTGGTTTACAGATATCCAGGGGTATCTGAAATCCGTGGCAGTGGTGCCAGCAGAGCTAGAAGGAGCTTTTGAGGAGGGCATTGGCTTCGACGGTTCGGCGATCGAGGGCTTTTCCCGTATCGCGGAGTCCGACACTATTGCACAGCCGGACCCGTCGACGTTCCAGATTCTGCCGTTTAAATCCGACACCGGGGAGCTATCGGCACGCATGTTCTGCGATATTGCGATGCCGGATGGTACGCCGTCGTGGGCAGACCCGCGCCAGGTGCTGCGCCGACAAATCAAGGCTGCCGCGGACCAGGGATTCAGCTGCTATGTCCACCCGGAGATCGAGTTCTTCCTGGTCAAGGAGCTGGAGACGAAGGGCTACCCGCCAGTGCCGACGGATAGCGGTGGCTACTTCGACCAGGCCGTCACCGACGATGCTCCGGCTTTCCGCGCCCATGCGATCAGCGCATTGGAGCACATGGGAATCTCTGTGGAGTTTTCCCATCACGAGAACGCACCGGGGCAACAGGAGATCGACCTGCGCTACGCCGATGCGCTGACAATGGCCGATAACGTAATGACGTTCCGCTACCTGATCAAGCAGGTCGCCCGCCGCAATGGAGTGGCCGCGACGTTCATGCCGAAGCCGTTCCAGGAGCACGCCGGTTCGGCCATGCACACTCACATGTCCTTGTTCGAGGGCGATAACAATGCGTTCCACGACCCGGATGACGAGTTGCGCCTTTCCAGAACTGCGAAGTCCTTCATCGCGGGCATCTTGGAGCACGCCCCGGAGATTTCTGCGGTCACCAACCAATGGGTGAACTCGTACAAGCGCATTACGTCTGGCGATGAGGCTCCGCGCGCGGCGGCATGGGGAGCGTCGAACCGTTCAGCGATGGTTCGCCTGCCGATGTACACGCAGCACAAGGCGGCATCCCGTCGCGTGGAGGTGCGCTCGCCGGATAGTGCCTGCAACCCGTACTTGGCTTATTCAGTGTTGTTGGCAGCTGGCCTGAAGGGCATTAAGGATGACTACGAGTTGCCTGCCCCGGCGGAGGAGGACGTTTCCCTCATGACCCGCCGCGAGCGCATTGCCGCCGGTTACAAGGATCTGCCCTCCGACCTCAACAGCGCATTGCGAGAGATGGAGCGCTCCGAGCTGGTCGCCGATGCCCTCGGCGAGCACGTCTTTGAGTTCTTCCTACGCAACAAGTGGCGCGAGTGGTACGAGTACCAAGCACAGATCACGCCGTGGGAGCTGCGAAATAATCTGCCGTTCTAGGTCTTTTTTCGTGACGCCCTCACGCCCCACCTTCACTTAGATCCCAGGAGCACCCGTACCTCATGACCCGTCCCCGCAGTTCGCGTTCCTCCGTGCCCACCGCCCGCAACTTGGGCCTTACCCACCCGAAGGCTCAGGAGGACCTTCAACAGCTGGGATGGGTGGACGCCAAACACGCCGAACAGATGTGGATTCTCGCGGCGACGGGGGACCCGGATCTGGCGCTGAATAACCTGATCCGCCTGGTGAACGCACTGGGGGACGAGGCATCTGAGCTGCTGGATCGAATTGCCGAGTCCCGCACCTTCGCCGTGCGGCTACTGGGGCTTTTCGGTGCATCGTCGATGTTGGGCGATCACATTGTCGCCCATCCGCAGGAGTGGAAGCAGCTGGAATCGGGCATGCCGACCTCTCAAGAGATGATGGAGCTGATGCTGGGCAGCGTCGAGGCGACGCGCGTTGAGGGCGCGGGTGAACGGGTGTTCCGCGCTGCCGTTACCGGTTCGCAGGCCGACGACGCCATGCGCCTTGCCTATCGCACAATCCTGGCCCGCATCGCTGCCGTGGATGTGGCGGGCACTTTTGTTCAGCGCGGACAGAAGCCATGCAAACCAGTCAGCTTCGAGCTGGTCTCCCGACGTCTGTCGGATGCTGCGGATGCTGCCCTGACCGCCGCGCTGGCAGTGGCTTGTGCGCAGGTTTATGACGCCGACGAGGAACCCGCCCGGCTTGCCGTACTAGCCATGGGCAAATGCGGTGCGCAGGAGTTGAACTACATCTCGGACGTGGACGTCATCTTTGTTGCCGAACCCGCAGACCCGAAGGCCACGCGCTGGGCAGGGGAGTTCATCAACATCGGCACTCGCGTGTTCTTTGAGGTGGATGCGGCACTGCGCCCGGAGGGCAAGAGCGGTGCGCTGGTGCGCACCCTGGAATCGCATGTGAACTACTACAACCGTTGGGCCGAGACCTGGGAGTTCCAGGCGCAGCTCAAGGCCCGCCCGATGACGGGCGATCTGGCATTGGGGCAGGAGTACGTCGATGCGCTGGCCAGCAAGGTGTGGTCTGCTACCGAGCGCGAGGACTTCGTGACGGATGTGCAGGCAATGCGCCGCCGCGTAATTGAGAATATTCCGGATGATATCCGCGCCCGCGAGTTGAAGTTGGGGCCGGGCGGCTTGCGTGACATTGAGTTCGCCGTCCAACTGCTGCAGATGGTGCACGGGCGCACCGACGAATCTTTGCGTACCCGCTCCACCGTATCCGCGTTGAATGCTTTGGCCGCGGGTGGCTATATCGGCCGGGCAGATTGCCAGAGCCTGCAGGAAGACTATGCGTTTATGCGCCTGCTTGAGCACCGCCTGCAATTGCAGCGTCTTAAGCGCACCCACACCCTGCCGCCCAAGGAGGACATCCGCGCACGTGTATGGCTGGGTCGCACAGCCGGCTGTCGACCGGAGGGCACCAGGTCGATGGACGAGCAGCTATCCGCGGACGTCAAGCGCGTTAACCTGCAGGTCAGCCACCTGCATTCGAAACTGTTCTACCGCCCATTGCTTACCTCGGTGGCGGCGATGGAGGCAGATACGATTCGCCTGTCTCCGGAGGCCGCCAAGCGCCAGCTTGCCGCCTTGGGATACGCGTACCCGGATCGTGCATTTGAGCACTTGAGTGCGCTAGCAGCGGGGAAGAGCCGCAAGGCTAAACTCCAGGCCATCATCCTGCCCACGTTGCTGGAATGGCTCGGCAAAACCGTTGATCCGGATGCCGGCCTGCTGAACTATCGCAAAATGTCGGAGGCTGCGCATGAGTACAGCTGGTTCTTGCGCCTGCTGCGCGACGAAAACATCGTGGGCAAACGCCTCATGCACATCCTGGGCACGTCTCCCTATGCCTCGGAGCTGTTCCTGAACTCTGTCGATTCGGTGAAACTGCTTTCCGACGGCGCTACCGGGCCGAAGTTCCTGGAGCAGGCTCATCAGGTTGTTACCCATTCCCTGGTGGCCGCCGCAGGCCGACATCGCCACCCGGACAAGGCCATCTCCGTCGCGCGTTCGCTGCGTCGTGCAGAGCTCGCCCGCATTGCAGCGGCCGACCTATTGGGCTTCATGGACGTCGAGCAGGTGTGCGTCTCCCTGTCTTGGGTGTGGGACGCGGTACTCGAAGCGGCTTTGCGCGCTGAGATTCGCTATTGGGAGGACGAGAACGTAGCCAATGCGCCTGCCCGCATCACCGTTATTGGCATGGGACGGTTGGGTGGCGCGGAGCTGGGCTATGGTTCCGACGCCGACGTGATGTTCGTCGCCCAACCTGTAGAAGGCGCCGACGAATCAGAGGCGCTGAAGTGGGCCACTCATATTTGCGACACGGTGCGAACTCGCCTGGGCAGACCCAGCCAGGACCCGCCATTGGACGTGGACATTGACCTGCGCCCCGAGGGACGCAATGGGCCGGTCGTGCGCACGCTGGATTCCTACCGCCGCTACTACGAACAGTGGGGCGAGACGTGGGAGATGCAAGCCCTGTTGCGTGCCACCTGGATCGCCGGCGATAAAGACCTGGGCATTGAGTTCCTGCACATGATCGACGACTTCCGCTATCCGCCGGGAGGTGTGGACGACAAGGTCGTGCAAGAGGTTCGCCGTATGAAGGCACGCGTGGATTCAGAACGCTTGCCGCGGGGTGCAGACCGCAAAACTCACACCAAGCTAGGCCGCGGTGCGCTGACCGACGTGGAGTGGACTGTCCAGCTGCTTACCATGCAGCACGGCGATGATGCTCAGAACCTGCGCAACACCTCCACCCTAGAAACGCTGCGCGAGCTGGCCAGCGGTGAGTTTATCGCCGAGGCCGATGCGGAAATCTTGCGTGATGCCTGGATCACCGCCACCATCGCCCGCAACGCAATTGTGCTGGTCAAGGGTAAGCGCAAGGATCAATTGCCTAGCCACGGAGACCAACTTCGTCACGTTGCGGCGGCGGCCCATTGGCAGCCAGAGCAGGCACAGGAGTTCCTTGACGACTACCTTAAGAAGACCCGCAAAGCACACCGCGTGGTCGACCGGATCTTCTGGGGTGAGGATGTCGGCATTGACTACGGTGGCTAGTCCAGCTGCCCCTCGACGATGACGTTGTAGCCCAGGTCGCTGGAACCAGAAACGGAGCAGGCGATCAAAACAATGCGGCCTGGTCGCTTGGCGTCCATGATGTCCGGATCGACGATCGCCTCGTTCTTATCCACCAGCCAGCTGCGGGTGACCTTCCACGTGTGTCCGTGGTTTGCGCCATCGCGCATGGTGATGCGGGCGCCATTAAGCACATCGGAGGAGTAGCGTTTCACCGGTTTACCGTCGGTTCCGGTGACATTCTTCGGCGGAGCATTGAGGTTCACATCCGCGGTCACAGCTTCGCTCAGCGGGTTAAACACCAACGGAGCAGCGCCCCAGGCGTGCCCCAGCACATACATTGTGCCCTTTTCCGCATTGTTCGGGGAGACTCCCCAGCCATCTACCCAGCGCACCATCGTGTTCTGCGGACCGGCTGGGTTGAGCGGTAGGGCATAGGGCATCGAGGCATATGTCGCCCCATTCACCGGTGCGGGACCGTCCATGGTGAAGGAACCATTCTGTCCGAGTGGCCCCGGGACAAGTGAGCGATCCTTCTTCTTGTCCCCGTCCTTGTGATCCTTGCCCTCCTTGCCGTCCTTGTCTTTCTTCTTGTCGTTGGGCTTCTCCGCGCTCGAAGATGCAGAGCTGCCAGTCGCCTCACTGGAGCTAGCACCGTTGGAGGCCGAGGGAGCGTCATCACCCGAAAGAGCTAACACAGCCCAAACAATCAGTGCGATGACGACGAGTAGAGCCACAACGGCGGCTACAGTTCGGCGGCGATTAGTAAAAGGGCGGGTAAAGCTCATAGTGAATAAGTTTATCCATATATCGACCGGGTAGCGTAGGACGCGTGACGGCGACAGACAAAGAGAAACTCAGCAGCCGCGCGCTGCTGGTATGGGGAGCCGGGGTGCTGTGCTACACCCTGGCGGTCACGGGACGCACTTCCTTTGGCGTGGCCAGTGTGGACGCAATCGACCGCTTCCACATCAATGCCGCGCAGCTGGCCGTGTTCACCACACTGCAGCTGGCCGTGTACGCGTTTGCACAGATCCCGGTGGGGTTGCTGGTGGATCGCTTTGGCCCGCGCAAGCTGATGGTTGCCGGTGCTTTCGTGATGGCCCTAGGGCAGGTGACACTGGCTTTCACCTCCAGCTACCCGGTGGCGATCGGCGCCCGCATGCTCATCGGTGCAGGCGATGCGACGGCATTCCTATCCGTCATGCGCCTGATCCCCGCGTGGATTCCACTGCGCCACGCCCCGCTGTTGGGTCAGCTGACGGGCGCGGTGGGGCAGTTCGGCCAATTTCTCTCGGCGGTACCGTTTTTGAGCTTGCTGCACGCAACAAGCTGGCAGGTAGGGTTCGTCAGCCTTGGAGCAGTGGGGGCGCTGGTGGCCTTGGTAGCGGGGGTTTTGGTGAAAGATGCGCCGGAGACTGCGAAGCCTGCCCCGACACAGCCCTCTGCCCCCACACAAAGAATGCCCGTTAAAACGATCCTGGCTAATGTGCTGACCAACCGCGTGTGCTGGCACGGCTTCTTTGTTCACTGGACCGGTCTGGGCGCACTAGTGGTGTTCACCCTGCTGTGGGGGTTGCCGATCATGACCCTTGGCCTGGGGCTGCCTGCGGATAAGGCCGGATTGGCACTATCCCTTGGCACCTTGGCCTCGGTGATGGTGGGGCCGATTGTGGGTCTGCTTTCTGCACGCTTCTACAACCACCGCATGCAGGTCGTGATGCTCTTTTCCGTCACCGGATGGTTGGGCTGGTTGTGGTTCTTTACCGCTGCTCCCACCGGTGTGTTGTGGGCTGCGTGCCTGATGAACATCATCATGGGTTTCACCGGCCCCGTCGCGAACCTGGGCTTTGACTCTGTGCGTGAGAAAGTGGACCGCCGCTTCGTCGCCACCGGCACCGGCTTGGCGAATATGGGTGGCTGGATCGCGGGCATGATCGGCGCCCAAGCAGTTGGCGTGCTGCTCAACCTGCGGGCTCCGGATGGGCATTACGTGTGGGGCGACTTCGGTGTGGCCTGGATTGCCGTGGCTACTGTGTGGGCGTTTGGCTTCTGCGGAATGTGGCTTTCACGCGATCGAAACGTTCGGCGCCATTCTTAGGGCTGTTTTTCAGGGGGTTGTTCTTGAGGACGCCCACCGCCTCCGTTGTCGGAAGGTCCTTAAACCCTTCGCGGATGGCGAGGCGCAGCGTCAAGAAAGTAATGACGACCATAAGGATGTTCCGTGCCGTGAGTACAAGCGCTGCGAACCAGTGTGGACCTTCGAAAAGGAGGTTATAGGTGAAGGGGAAAACCACCATCGTCAGTGCTGCCGCGAGCACGCTAAGGCCTGGCAGGTAGCCGAGAACCTCGTGTTTGCCGAACACCATTGACCGGGATAGTGGTACCGGGGTGCCCTGCTCGGAAGGGGCAGCTGCCGGCAATTTGGCGATCATCACGGCCAGCACGGGGCCGAACCACACCACGTACTGCGGCGAGAACACCTTGTTGGAGACGATCAGGAGTAGCACCATCGTCAGGAGGAACCCGCTGGTGCTTCGCGGGGACCAGCCGTCATAAATAAAGCGCCACAAGGCCCACCCCAGGCCGAACAGCATTGTGGCGAGCATAAGGATGCTGCTTAGCGTGAGCATTTGATCCACGCCGGGGCCGAAAATCTCAAAGCTCTTCGACGGGGCTTTCGCGATATGCCAATGGCCGGGTGCAAAGACAGCAGCGAGGATGAGGGGAGTGGCGAGGACCGACTCGATCTGCAAGCCGCGGACGTCCTGGTAAGTGAGTGGGGAGACCAGACGATCCCAACCAGACGTCAGTACTGTGACCAGGCCGACAACCACCATGGTGCCGGCGAACGTGGCCAGCCGAGCCCACGTGGTGGAGCGATTCCACTTATCCACGAGCCCGGCAGCTAGGGCAGCAGGCCAGAGTTTCGACATCGCCGCAAATCCCAATAGTGCGGAGGCTACCTTGGGGTGATTGAACAATGCAGCAGCAGCGATAGCCACCAAGAGGCCAGGGATGAGATCTAGACGGGAATACGCAATGGGGCCTGTAGCCACGCAAAAAGCCGTCCAGAATAACGCCGCCCGATGGCTTTGATTCAGCAGATAGAAGAAGAATGCGGTGCTGAGCAGGATCAAGAAGCCCGAGAAAACGACGAGGAATGTGTGGGTGTGGTCGCCGCACAGCCACACGATGGTGCGTACCGGCCATAATCCCGCATCCGGATACTCAGTGAGTGGCACCGCTCCGTGGAGTGGTTTCGTGGGTTCATGTACTGAATTACGGAAGTAATACAGCGGATCGCCCTTGGCGAAAGGCCAGAAGACCAAAACGCTGATCAGAATCGCCTGCACCAACGCCCACGCGCCGATGATTCGGGATCGAGTCCAGTGGGCGGAGGATAGGTTTTGCTGATCATGCACAGAAGTGAACTGTACCTAAGACTCTTCTGCTTCCATAGCAATGGCACGGATGGTCTGCTGAATTCCTTGAGCAAGGCCAGCTTCGAATTTTTCCTCCCCACCGAGAAATGCAGCCACCAACGCTCGCGACACCAGTGAGGTCTTCCCTCCTGCCACGATCCGCTTCTCTGTGAGCGTGGCGGTTCCGTCGGCGGAAGTCTCTAGTTCGAAACGCCAACGCGAGCGGTTGAGGGGGATCTTGAACTCGAAGACCTTCTCCGGCACGACTTCTGTGACTACTGCCCACGTCGGCCACCACAATAGGCCTTGGCGGTTGATGTTGAGGTAGATCGTACCTGGCGTAGGGGTGCTGCCGGAGTCGCCCGCGCCGCTGGAGCTCTTACGGTTTAGCACAATCATTTTCTTGCACTGTGGGCTGCGGTCTCCCATTGCGGTGAGGTTGATAACGTGCTGCAGAATCTGTCGGGTTCGCGTTAAACGTCCATGACCAGCGCGGAATCCATTTCGCCATGCCGGGAACACTCTGCGGTCCATCCCATCGGGTTCACCTGAACCTTCATGCGGCGGCCACACAGTGGGCAGAAGCGCGGCGGCTCCAAACCCGCCACCGCCCCACGACTCGCCTGTGCAAGTGCCCCGCGGCCGACGCGCAAAGACTTATCAGAAGAATCGAGGGGTTGGCCCGTATGGGCGTCATACAGCGGAGTACCGCCAAGAACATAGAGAGCGGTGAGTTCGCTGAGGGGAGTACTAGAGGACATTGCGGTGAGCCTACAGCGTTGCGTTCAGAGCCTTGATCGGCAGCTGCAGCTTGCCGAGCATGTCCACGTCGCGCTCAGCGGGGCGGCCCAGCGTGGTCAGGTAGTTGCCCACAATGACAGCATTAATGCCGCCGAGTAGACCCTTTTCTGCGCCCAGGTCGCCCAGCGTCAGCTCGCGACCACCGGCGAAACGCAGAAGCTGGCGGGGTAGCGCCAGACGGAAGGCGCCGATGGTGCGCAGCGCATCATTGACGGGCATTGGTTCGATATCGGCGAAGGGGGTGCCCGGGCGCGGGTCGAAGAAGTTCAGCGGAACCTCGGTGGGATCGAGGTTCTGCAGGTCGATGGCGAACTCTGCACGCTGCTCGACCGTCTCGCCCATGCCGAGGATGCCGCCGCAGCACACTTCCATACCTGCGTCGCGCACCATCTCCAGGGTGGAGGTGCGCTCCTCCCACGTGTGGGTCGTAACAACTTCCGGGAAGTAGCTCTTGCAGGTCTCCAAGTTGTGGTTGTAGCGGTGTACACCGAGTTCCTTGAGGCGGTCAACCTGCTCCTGGGTGAGGATGCCGATGGAGGCGGCGATGTTGATGTCCACCTCTGCCTGGATGGCGGCGATAGCCTTAGCCATTTGGTTCATCAGATCCTCGTCAGGCCCCTTAACGGCGGCGACGATGCAGAACTCAGTGGCGCCGGTCTTGGCGGTCTGCTTTGCGGCCTCGATCAGCTGGGCAATATCCAACTGGATGGAACGCACCGGAGATTCGAAAAGTCCCGACTGTGCGCAGAAGTGGCAGTCCTCGGGGCAGCCACCAGTCTGCAGGGAGATAATGCCCTCCATCTCCACGGCATCACCACACCACTTCAGACGCACTTGGTGGGCGAGGTCTAGCAGCTCGTCCAGGTGCTCATCGCCGAGCTGCAGAACCTGCAGGGTTTCCTCGTAGTTCAGGGGCTCGCCATTTTCCAGCACCTTCGTGCGCGCGAGCTTTAGAATCTCGGGGGTATCGGTGGCCTTGGTAGCTTCAGTGGTCGTCATCGTCGGTCTCCTCTAGTTCTCGTGCGAGTTATGGTGGCGTATCGCTCTTGAACGCTGTTTAGTTTCACATGCTAACTTACTGCCATTGCGGCGTGCGACATACCGGGCGCTCAGGGAACTTCGCGGGGGTGGGGGAGCAAGCGGGGAACATGCGCGGTGCAAAAAATAATGTGGCGCCTCCCCAAGAGAAGCGCCACATTGAAGAACTCAAGCGAGTTTTATGCGTGCTCGTCAGCCTGCTGGTTGGAAGGCTGAACCGTCCACTCCGGTGGCACGTCCTTGCCGGATTCCTCGTCCTGCTCTGCCTGCTCGGCCGTTTCCTGAACGATGCCCTTGGCGTGGTGGCTCGGTGCGTAGATGGCGTACACCTGCATCGGCTCTTCACCAGTGTTGATGATGTCGTGCCATACGCCCGCCGGAACCTGTACGGCCCAGCCGTCGGAGACCTCCTGCTGGATGGTCATGTTGTCCTTGTCCGGACCCATGATGCACTTGCCAACTCCCGCATCCAGGCGCAGGAACTGGTCGGTATCGTGGTGCACCTCCAGGCCGATCGAATCGCCGGGAGCGATAGACATGAGGGTTACCTGCAGGTACTTACCCGTCCATGCGGTGGTTCGGTAGTTGGTGTTTTCTCGGGTGGCAGTTTCAATGTCAAAGACGTTGGCTTCTGGTCCCTTATCGACAATCTTCATGATTCTCCTTCCGAAATGCCTCACCGACGATGTTGAGCTGACCGTCCAGCTCCTACCGGTGCGATGTCCTCCACCACCCATACTAGGACGTCTATCCAGGAGTTTCAGATATGTAGCAGCTCCGCTACCTGGTTATTTCAACCTGTCCGACGCTGGCAACGTCGTTGCGGGGATGGCCGAAGCTGTAACACTAGAGGTATGGAACTTTCTGATGCTTCCGCCCCCGCACCCACTCCCGATATCTATTGGAAGGACAACCCCGGCCGTCCTGGCGCCTGGGAAGTCGCGGGCCTGCGTTGGCTCGCCGACGCTCCGGGCGGAGTGCCCGTCGTCACTGTTCACGAGCACAATGAACGCGGTCTGGGGATTGACCGTGTTTCTTCGATGACGCCCACACGCGCCATGGCTGAAGATTTTGGAAGAAAGCTGGCGTTAACCCACGCCGCGGGCGCGCCACACTTCGGTTACTCGCCGACGGGAGAGTCAGGATTCCAAGGCCCCAACGACAACCTTTTGGAGCTTCCCCTCAAGCCTTACGAAAACTGGGGCGAGTTTTATGCCAACGTGTGCCTGGCACCGTTGATCGAGCGGGTTTTCGACAATGCTCCAGCAGAGGTCACGCAGCTACTAGAAAGTTTGCGCGCCGGGCAGTTGGATGACGGCACACCTCCGGGCCGCATCCACGGCGATCTGTGGGCGGGGAATGTGTTGTGGGGGAAGGTGGCGTCAACAAATAGGACAGGAGGAATCCTTATCGACCCGAGCGCGCATGGCGGGCATCCGCGTGCTGATTTGGCGGCACTACGGCTATTCGGTGCACCGCACCTAAGCCGCATCGAGGGCGCGTACTTTGAGGCGGCAAGTGAACAGGGCGTGCTGGGTGCAGATGAGCCTGGCTGGGGTACAGGTTCACGAAGTGTTGATCTGCATCAACAGCACCTTCTATGGCTCCATGCGGCCGTTTTCCGTGGTGGCTACGTGGGGGAGGCAACAGCGTCGGCCTCGCGCGTGATTCGCACATCGTAAAGGTGCCCGAGAGGCGGCCGCGGAGTAAGGTCGACTCTCGGACTAAAAATACAACTATCTTCGTAAAGGGGTTCCTGAAGCGTGAAGAGAACATTCTCCATCGCTATGGCCTTCGTCGGACTAACCGTCGGCGCGGGTTTCGCTACTGGCCAAGAAGTCATCCAGTACTTCGTTTCCTTCGGAATGAACGGAATCTGGGGTGCTGTGCTCGCCGGCATCGTCATGACTATCGCGGGCAGTGTGATCCTGCAGGTCGGCAGTTATTTCCTGGCCGACGAGCACCGGATGGTGTTCCGCAATGTAGCGCATCCGATTGTGTCGCGGTTCCTCGATATCTCTGTAACGCTGACCCTTTTCGCCGTTGGTTTCGTGATGCTCGCCGGTGCGGGCTCCAACCTAGAACAGCAATTTGGCCTGCCAGCCTGGGCGGGTGCGCTGATCATGACCGGCGTGGTGCTAGCAGCCGGAATGCTGGATGTGGAGAAGGTTAGCCAGGTGATCGGAGCGCTCACTCCGCTGATCATCGTGGCTGTCGTGTTCGCCTTCGTTTACACGATGATGCACATGCCCGCCGATACTTCCCACCTGAGCGAAGCTGCGATGGCGGAGGATTCGCCGGTTTCCCCGTGGTTCCTATCCGCCGTGAACTACAACGGTCTGGCTCTACTGCTGGGTGTATCGATGTCTCTGGTGATCGGCGGTAACTATGCCTCGCCGAAGGAGGCCGGTATCGGTGGCCTGATGGGTGGTGCGTTGTACACGGTGATGCTCATCATCGCGACAATCACGCTGTATCTGAACATTGAAAAGGTTTCCGGCAGCGATGTGCCGATGCTGGAAATGATGAATCAGATCAACCCGACCTTGGGCGTGATCATGGCGATCATCATCTTCACCATGATCTTCAATACCGCGATCGGCATGTTCTATGCCCTGGGTAAGCGCCTAACCGCCAGCACGGACAAGTCTTTCCGCCCGGTGTTCGTTGTGGTGACGCTGATTGGTTATGGCATCAGCTTCGTAGGCTTCGACACCTTGATGACGTATGTCTACCCGGTGATCGGCTACATCGGCATGGCGATGATCGTGACCATGATCGCGTGGTGGGTGCGCTCCCGCGCGCGTATCTCCAAGGAATCCAAGCGCCGCGACCGTATCCACGAGCTCGCCCACGCGCGCGAGGATAAGGATGGCGACTACACGGAAAAGGATCGCCAGGAGATGCGCAAGCTGGTTGGCGAATCCAATATCGACGATAAAACGCTGCACAAGACCATCACCGACGAGGTGAAAGACGAGATCGACCAGTAGGCTAAATATCCATGTTGGGCGAGATCTGTGACGCATATGTGACGGCTGCAATCAGTTCTGCGGATCTCGCCCCGCCACAGGGATGGGGGCCGGTGCTGAAGGAACAACTCGGCATCGAACTGTGGCGTATTCCGATTGTGATGATCGCCGCAATCGGCATCTACTTCACTTTCCTCATTGCGGTGCGACTCTTTGGGCAGCGCATTTTGAGCCCACTAGGGGGCTTCGATGCCGTCGTTATTTTTATGTTCGGCGCTGTAGCGGGCCGTGCCGTGCTGGGGCACCCGCCGTCATTAGCTGCGGGCGTCATTGGCCTTCTTACCCTCATGGGCATGGAGGCCATCTTCGGGGTGGTGCAGGACGTGGTGGGGTTGCGTCGCACAATTAACCCGCCCCCGACGGTATTGGTCGCTCACGGCGAGTTGGTCGAGGAGACACTCAAGCGTCAGCACATTACCGACAATGCAATCGCTACTGCGTTGCGCAAGGCTGGGGTGCGGGATATAAGCGAAGTCGCTTGCATGGTGCTGGAGTCCAATGGTTCCATCTCCACCCTGCGCGAGGGGCACGAGATCGACCCTTCTTTGTTGTTGGGAGTAGAGGGCGCCGAAAGGGTAGTGACGCCCCCTCGGCCCAGCGAACCTTAGGCGTTCAGTACTGGATGCAGTCGCTTCATGGTCCACGTTTGCTGGCTGCGCGCCGATAGCGTGGTGACCAGGAAGGCGCCGAGTCCGACCAGTATCAGCACTCCGACTGCGATCGGTAGGCGTTCATCGTAGAAGCCGTAGATC
This sequence comes from Corynebacterium sp. TUM25015, assembly GCF_056393505.1. Taxonomy (NCBI): domain Bacteria; kingdom Bacillati; phylum Actinomycetota; class Actinomycetes; order Mycobacteriales; family Corynebacteriaceae; genus Corynebacterium; species Corynebacterium sp. TUM25015. The sequence continues at coordinate 1,423,381 of NZ_CM150783.1, forward strand.
AGCTGCCTGAAGCCGTTGACTGTGTATGTCATCGGATCGAATGGGTGCAGGAATTGGAAGAACTTGTTCTGTGTCTCGATGGGGTAGAGGCCACCCGAGGCAACGATTTGCAGCATGAGCACCGCCAGTGCCGCCACTCTGCCTGGTCCGGGGCCCAGGAAGGCGATAAAGGCCTGGTTCATCAGCATCCACACGAGCGCCACGAGTGCGGCGAAGAGGAATAGTCCTGGGATGTTGGCGGTATCCATGCCCACGCCCCAGATGGTTACTGCCACGACTACACAGGCCTGCAGGATGGCGATAATGCCGGTTGGCAGGAAGCCGGAAAGTGCCGCGCGCCACGAGTGCACGCCGGAGTTTACCGTGCGAGCCTGCAGTGGCTTAATCATGACGTACACCATGATGCCGCCGATGAAGAGCGCCATACTGAAGAAGAACGGTGCCATACCGGCGCCGAAGGTGTGGGTGCCGGAATCGTTGTCGGACTGCATCTGCACAGGTCCGCCGATGGTGGATGCGGTGGCGAGGCGCTGCCCCTCGTTCCACTTCGGCACCTGCTTGGCACCATCGGAGAGCTTGTCACGCAGCTCGGTGGCGCCATTATTGAGCTTGACGGTGCCATCCTTGGCCTTGGAGGTTGCGTCGGTGAGCTGGTCGGCACCATCCTTTAGCTTGGTGTTGCCGTCGTCGAGTTGGATGATGCCATCCTTCAATTTGCCGGCACCGTCCGAGGCATCGCCGAGCTTGGTGTTCAGGGTCTGCGCGCCATCGTCGATCTTGTTTACGCCGTCTTGCAGCTGCTTGAACTGTGCCGGCAGGCCGGAAAGCTCGCCGACACCCTTGCGCAGTGGGGCATTCGGGTCATTCAGCTGGTAGGACAACTGCGCCGAGCCATCAGCCAGACGTTTGAGGTCGGCCGCGTTCTGAGACTTCGGCCCCAGCCCTTGGGTATCCAAAGAGTTAGCCGCCTTGTCGAGTTCATTTGCTGCATTGATGGCGGAGGGCAGACCGGTGGCTCGCAGGTCGCGGGAGATATTGCGCAGGTTTGTTGCTTGGTCGCTTTGCACCTTCGTGACGGTGCCGAGCTTGTTGCGTAGCTTCTGGACGCCGTCGTTCACCTGGCTTGCACCGTTGCCGAGCTTATCGACGCCGGTTTCCAGCTGATTTAGCTTTCCACTTTGACCGTTGAGCTTCGTTGCCGCAGCGTTTACCTTCGTGGCCAGCTCGCCCGTACCATCAGAGAGCTTGCCCGCACCGTCGTGCAACTTGGAAATACCATCGTCGAGTTCATTCGCGCCCTTGCGTAACTTGCCGGAGCCATCCTTGGCCTTGGAGATGCCGTCGGAGAGTTTATTCGCGCCGTCGTCGAGCTTGCCGGAGCCGTCCTTCAGTTCAGCGGTGCCGTCGGCGAGCTTGCCTGCGCCGAGAGCTGCCTTTTGCATGCCACTGCCGGCGTCGACCACGCCGACCAGGACCTTGTCCACGGCCTCGGCGCTGATCTTGTCACCGACGACACTGATGACCTCACGCATAACGTTTTGGCCGATCATGGTGGACAGATAGCCATTGGCATCGTTATAGGTGCTGATGAGGTTGGCCTTCTCCGGGTTATCAGAGGTGGGGGAGGCCACGGCTTCGGAGAAGTTCTCCGGTAGCTCAAGCGAGAAATAGTATTCGCCGGATTCCACGCCCTTACGGGCATCCTCGGCGTCGGTTTCGATCCAACTGATCTGATCGTTTTCCTTTAAGCCTTCGATCACCTTATCGCCGGCGCGGAGCTGCTCGCCCTTCACATTCGCGCCCTTATCACTGTTGACCAGGGCGACGGGAAGCGAGTTGAGGTGCCCAAAAGGGTTCCAAAACGCCCAGAGGTACAGGGCGGAGTACAGCAGCGGCATGAGTACCAGGATCACGAGTGCAATTCGCGTCAACCGGTTGCGCTTGAAGCTGCGGATTTCGCTGTTGAGTTTGAATCCGGCGAGCATTAACGGTTCTCCTTTGGCTCTGCGATGTGGGTGGAGGTGTCTTCGGGGATGTCGAGGTCGTCTAGTTTCGGATCGTATTCCGGATCGCGGCTCGGATTGTCGTATGGACTGTCTTGTGAACCGCTGTAGGCCGGTTCACTATCCACCGGGTCACTGTATTCGCGCAGTCCGGTATGAATCGGGTGCGTGTGGCCAGCGTTGGCGTCAATTTCAATAACCTTGTTCGGCGCAACAGGGCCGACAATTGGGTTAGCGGAGTTGATGATCACCGGAATTTCTTCCGACAGGCGTTCGAGCACCTGCAGCAGAATTGCTCGGTCATCGTTTTCGTGTACCTGCTCAATATCGTCCATAATCAGCAGTTCGACGGGCTTGTTATCGGCAGGAGACAGAGCCAAGCTGATGCGAAGCATGATCTTGTCTAGATTGTCCAACTGGGAGATGTAGGCATCCAGCGGAGGAAGGTCACGATCACCGTAGACCTGGGAGCAGATACGCTCCAGATCTTCCTGGGTGGCTTTACCCATCGGCTTGAACCAGTGCTTTGACCACGACAGGGACTCGGTGAGGATGTCCTGGACAGTGACTGAACGCTCTAATAGGTCGATTTGCTCCACGCCGGCGATGGCGACGCGGGAGCGAATTGGGCGAGGCTTGGATTCGCCGAGAACACTCAGCGAGCCGCCCGTGGGCTTCATACGACCCGAAAGAACCAGGGCGAGAGCCGTGCGGCCGGAACCGCCCTTGCCGAGCAGATTGGTTAGCCCCTGGCTGGGCACGGCGAAACTAAGGGGGCCGAATACTTTACCCTCATCGCCTTTAAGCTCGAGATCCTGGGCTTCTACTGCATAGGAAGACATGGCTTTACCTGATTTCTTGGAGAGTGGGAAGCGCGGTCTATTTCATCAGACACCCTGGGTATTTTTGTAGATTTTGACGATTTCGTCAATTTTCGTTGTGGTGTGGCGAAATAGCGCTATACGTTGCCGTATAGCGCTTAGTTTATGGTGTGTGGGGCGGTAGCCGCTTGGCTATATTGCCGCCCCGAAGATGCTGCCGACCGCGAAGGTCACCGCCAAGGCGAGCATTCCGCCAATCACGATGCGCAGTATTGCGCGGGTCTTTGGCACGTTACTTAGGTGAGCCGACAGGGCACCGGTGAGCGTCAGGGCTATGAGGGTCACGCCGAAGATGACGGCGACGGGAGCGAAGAGGGCAGCAGCAAATGGCAATGCGGCGCCCAGGATGAAGGAAATGAAGGAGGCGACGGCTGCGGACCATGGGTTCACGAGTTGGCTCATTCCCATGGTGCGCTCGGAATCGCGCTGGGAGGAGACGGAGACATATTCACCCAGCGCCATGGATATGGCGCCACCAATCACGGCGCGTCCGGTGTACTTGGCGTGTGCGACAGAGGTGGTCACTTCAGTCGTCGAAATGGTGACGGCCTGGCGCTCGCATGCGTCGACGGCCACGCAGCTGCCGTCGTAGTAGCGATCGCAGGGGCAAGATACTGAAGTGCTCATGGCTCAAGTATTGCCGGGTTGGAGAGGCGCCGCAAGCATTGAAAGGCTACCTTTGCGCAGGTCAGGGTACCTTTCATTAGGTGAGGCTGGGGTTGGGGAACTAAAGATCGCGATAGATTTTTGGGTTAGATAGTTTTGTGTTTGAGAAGTGTACGTGGGTGTCGAACTCGGAGAGCTGCTCCCAGATCTTTCGTACTTCGGACTTTGTCCGAAGCTTCTTCATCTGAAGTGCGCGGAGCAAAACATCTTCAGAGCTGAACCAATGAACTTGGCGCTTCCGTGCCATCTCCTGCCCTTGGCCGTCGTCGACAATCATGGCTACTTTCTTGCCTTTATCTTGTTCGACTAGGCAGTGGGCAAGACACATGAATTCGCCGAGGTCTTTAGCGAGACCGGCTTCGTTTCTAAAACCCACACCAGCGAAGCGTCGAACGACGTGAAAAACATCGACGGTGTCCTCTAGTACTTCAATGTATTTGGATTCGATGAGGCTGAACCAGGTCGTCTGGCCAACCCTAAAACGATCTTCTGAAGTGTCCCAGGTTTTGTTCCGTTTGAGTAGATGGGAAAATCTGGAATATGCCAAGGAAATTTGACCAGGATGCCAAGGACCGTGTGGTCCGTCTCGTGGAAGACCGCATCTTGGCGGAAAATATGTCGATGCAAGCCGCGTGCCAGGCAGTAGCCCCAAAGCTGGGCGTCTCGTGGCACACGGCGAGGCAATGGACGCAGGCCGCTCGTCGCGAAGGACGTGTTGTGGAATCAATGCCCGAGGACCTTGCTGCAGAAAACGCACGGTTGCGTCGAGAGAATCAAGAGCTGCGGGACACCAATGAGTTGTTGAAAGCTGCCTCAGCTTTTTTCGCATCCGAACTCGACCCAAAATGTCGGAAATGATCCGATTCATCGATGAGCATCGGAATCGTTTCTCAGTCGAGTTCATCTGCCAGACGTTAAACAAGCATCGCGAAGGCGGTTTTCTTAGCTCGCGTGGATACCGCCAATCCAAGGCCCGGGGCTTAAGCTCCCGCGCTTTTCGCGACGCTGCTCTAGTAGAGCGCATTACCGAAGTTCATAAACAAAACTACGGTGTCTACGGGATTCGCAAAATGTGGCGCGTGCTGCGCCGCCAGGGCATTGACATTGGACGCGAGCAAACAGCCCGGCTGATGCGCAGTGCTGGACTGTCCGGCAAGGGCAAAGGTGGGGCACCAATCACAACCCGCAAACCCAAGGGTCCGGATCATCGCCCTGACTTGGTAAAACGTGAGTTTAAGGCCCCTGGCCCTAATCGGCTGTGGGTGGCGGACATTACCTACGTGCGCACCCGAAAAGGCTTTGTGTACACCGCGTTCGTGACCGATGTATTCTCCCGGAGGATCGTCGGATGGGCGCTGTCCGATTCGATGCGCACCGAAGCCTTGCCGCTGCAGGCGTTGAACCAGGCAATCGTGTGCGCTAAGGAAACAACGGGCTTGATTCACCATTCAGACCACGGCTCACAATATGTGAGCATCGTCTACAATGAGCGCTTGGCTGAGCACGGTATCGCAGCGTCCACTGGGACGGTGGGCGACTCCTATGACAATGCTTTGGCTGAGAACGTCAACGGCTCCTACAAGAATGAGCTGATTCATAGGCGAACGTGGGCCGATGTTGTCGACGTGGAAAACGCGACGTTCGAGTGGGTGAATTGGTGGAACGAGTCAAGGCTCCACCAGAGCCTGGGCTACCGCACGCCGGCTGAAGTCGAAACCGAATTTTGGGAACACCACCCCAGTCGAGAAATAATGGAAATCAAGGCACAAGCCTAGGAACAAAACCCGGGACACTTCACATTAGACAATGGCCCTTATCTCTACGTTGCTTGTGATGCGTTGACTATGAAAGTCCGCGAAGGCAAGCGTGTACATAAGACCAGCGTGCTTACCGCCGACGGCGTCAACGCCGACAGCTACCGCGAACTATTAGGCATGCACATCGCCACCAGTGAATCCACTGCTTCCTGGACTGAACTATTCCGCGACCTTCACGCGCGTGGGCTCACCGACGTCTTCTGATTGCCTGTGATGTTCACCATCGGAAAGCTCGCCGGTTCCCAGAGTCAATGACAAAAGTCGTTGTACCTGAGTCACCTGGTCCTCAACAACTTCGCCGTCGATGACTTATACTTCCTTTTCTTCGAGCTCCTGAAGAAATTCAGAATTGAGCTGATCCCTGAGATCTTCTTTGATGCTGAATTCACCGTTGAGGTTCTGAACGCAGACATCGGTGAGACGTTGGCCCATGGGGCGGAAGGTGGCATAGGTAAGCGTGCCGGCGACGACGCCTCCAAGGACGGGGACGACCTTGGTGACTGCGGAGCTAACTGCTTGCTTAGTGATTTCTTGGCCAAGCATCGCGGCAACTTTCTTGACCACGGGGTACCAGAGAGTCTTGGTCAGTGCCTTGTAATCGACCTTCATACGAGAATGTGAGACATCGACTCGTCAATTAACTATACTCAATGAGTAGTCTTTGTAACGTAGGACGGAGTACTGCCGTGACCGAAATAAACCAAACAATAGTCGACTGCACAAAATTGTCGTCTTTGACGTTGTCATTTGATTATGCCCCAGAAGAACGAGTCGATCTTCCGCTATTCACACGAGTAAATAAGAACAAGGAAGAAACAACATTAAAATCTGGGGCTGCGATTGTTTATGCAGAAAACGGGAGCGGAAAGTCAACAATCGCTAGAAAACTAAGATCCCCAGGAGCAGACGTTACGTTTAGCGATCAAAACGGAAGTCCATTGGCCATTGAATTACCAGAGAACGTTTACGTATTTGATGACGCTTTCATTCAGAGAAATTTCCGGTTTAGAGACACTGAACAGCTTGAGCCGATCATCCTCCTAGGCCCGCAGGCAAACCTGCAAGATGAAATCGATGAAACGGAAGCAGCTTTGGTTCGTGCGCAGCAAGCGGAAGTGGTTGCCGAAAAAAGCTTGAATTCGAAGAAAAAGGAACGCGATGCGGCATTTAAAGCACTGAAGAAAGTACTTCAAGCAAGCCAAGGCGAGGAGCCAAAGAAGTCCTGGCAAGGGCGAACATCACTAATCAAACTGGACAATAAATCGACGCACCTGCGTTCAAAAGTTATTGAAGAGATAATTGGGAAAGGTAAACCTGAAGGTAAAACTCTAGGGGAGTTGGAGGTTGAATTTTCCGACCTCGTAGAGCAGCTAAACCGACTGCATTCCTCTGAGCAAATTTCATGGGTAGTGCCTCAGGCGCCTCCACGGATAAACATAAAACAGATTGAAAATGTAGCATCACAAATCACGGCTCCTGAACTTGATTCTGATGCAGGAGCCCTTGATGTCAAAGTTTTTGAAGCAAGTTTGGGAAAGCAAACCCTAATTGAGCGCTTTGACGAATTGGTTGAGGCTAGCGCAAAACATTGCCCACACTGCTTCCAAGACATTTCCTCCGACTTTCGCCAACAATTAGCTACCTCATTGATGGCCCAAGTAAAGCGAATCGAACAACAAAAGTCGATTGAGAAGCTGAAGGGCCTCAAAGTTGAGGAACACCTTGAAAGTCTAGACCTTCCCGAAATCGACTTCGCGGGTGTCAATCAGCTGGAGTCCGCGGCTGCTGCTCACGAACAGTACCAGTTTCAGTTACGGCTTATAAATGAAGCGATTGATGCGAAAATCGACAACCCTGCCTCCGTGTTTTCGATCAGTGAGTTGAAATACACCGATGCATGGACAAAGAGAAATGAAGCTTTGGAAAATGTGAGGCTGCTTGTGGAACGACATAATATGCAGTTCAACAATATTGCAAAGCTTCAGAAAGAAGCTGCCGAGCTTAATATGCAGATTGCGCGAGCGGAGGCTGCTGCTGAAATTCTTGCCTATGAGAAAGCTGATGAAGACCAAAAGGCTGCATACAAGGCTCACGCTTCGGCAGAACGTAACACGAGTAAGCTGACTGAAAGTCTAGGTACGCTTCGTCATAAGCTAAGTAATACGGAAGACGCAGCAACAGAGATCAATACGCTTCTGAAGCTGGCCTTTGGAAAGGACACCATTAAACTGGAGTCTGCTGTTGGTGGAGGGTATGTGGTGTCGAATCGCGCACGAGAGCTCCAACCCGGAAATCTCTCTACTGGTGAGCAAAATCTGCTCGCGTTATGTTACTTCTTTGTCGGCACTGCGCGGCATAAGCGATTTGGCGAGAATCTGAAACAAAACTCCTTATATGTGCTCGATGATCCTATTTCGAGCTTCGATTCCAAGAATAAGTACGGCGCGTTGTCATTGATTCGTCAGATTGGTTCTAAGATGTTCGAGGAGATGAGTGAAGCCAAACTATTGGTTCTTACGCATGACATCTCGGTTGCTAATGATCTGTCACAATGCTTCAAAGATATTGTGAACGATCGAGTAGTGAGCTGGACTCTACAAGAAGGAATATTAGAACGCGTTCGTTTTGACAGTATCGATCAGTATAAGAAGTTCTTGCAAGGAATGTTTGATGCAACAATCCGTCGCAAAAACTCCATTGTGCTGCCCACTTCCAATGAAGTCCGCCGGGTCTGGGAAGCTTTTACTACTTTTCATTTGGGCGAGAAGTTGACCACGGCGGCAGCATCACCGGCAGTGCGTAGTTATTTCGCTTCACGGGGCGAACAATATGTTCAATTCTTAGATCATTATGCTGGAAGGAGTTTTCTAAATCCGGATTCTCATTCGCAGTTTCAGCTTCGCAACTTTGATTTTATGCTGCTTCCGACTCTTTCAGAGCCAGATTTTCGACGATATGTAAGGGAAATGCTGTGTCTGATTCATATCATTTCTCCTGCGCATATTCCTGGGCGTCTGAGCAACAACGAAGCTGGTTTTGTCGAGATTAAGAAGTTGCTTGATGACGAAGTCATCGCAGAAATTGGAGCGCCCTTAACATCGGCTCCAAGCGAATAGTGAATAGTGCGGCTGTGATGACGTCGAGTAACTATCGGGGACCGTCGTGATCCGCTAATGAGACAGAGAACTCCAGCTGGATGACGATTGGTCTTATTAGTGTGTCTGAAATTTGCGAGTTTTTAGCTAAATTGTATGCATGTCGCGGCGAGGTATTTCGTTGTGGAAGCGCGAGTACATCGTGGAGCCGCGGCGCATGAGGCGGGTATTGAGCGTGTATGCCTCAGCGAGTATTTCGTCGAAATGCGGAAATTCGATATGGCCGTCGATGACTGCGAGCAGAGTGCCTAGGTCGAGTTGGAGGCTCGACACCTTCTCTCCTCTGTACCCGCGGCTGAAAACTTCCCAACGCCCTGAAGGATCTTGGAACCGCGTATGGCTGTCCAAGAGCACCGTGTTCACGTTTACGACGACGAACGCGTTCGGGTCGTTGGCGTAATCCACCGATTTGCTCGCCACGATGAACAAGGTCTCTAGATTTCCGCAGGAGAGAGTGAGCAGTCGGTGCTCAGTTCGGGTGCGATTTGTCGACGGCATACATGTCACCGTCCATAGTTGGCCTGCGGTCGCTGCCGGGTCTGGCATGGTGTTGGCGACGTACCACCCAAGCAGGGAACGAATCTCGAGGAAATCGGGGTGCCGAAGAAGCTGGGCGAGCTTCGCGTCGAGCTCGTCCGCATACGACTGAGTGGCACCTTTCGCACGTTCTCGCTCCCACGGCAGCGACACGGTTGAGCCCTTCAGGGTCACGATCTCAGCAGTGTCATTTCCCCGTGGCCGATTGGTGAGCATGATGTTTCGCACCGAGTATTGCGCTTCAGTCTCGGTGATCAAAAATTGCTCCGCGGCCGTGATTTGGTCTTCCGGCATCGGGAAGAAATCGACGGCAACAATGTCTGGCCATCGTCGCCTATGACTCGCAAATCGGCTCACTACATTCTTGGACTTGCCCGGGTATGCCTCTCCGTTTTCGAAGTGGAGGCGGTAGACCCCACACTTCGAGTCGCCCTTCTTAAACGCGGGCGCAAGTGACGAAAGATCGCGCACGTCGATGGTTCTTCCCTCTGGCAGCTGCATATAAAAATTGTGAGTGTCACATCGTGAGTAATTGTCGCGGAGGATGAATCCGCGCGAGTCTTCCACCATCAGCTCTGGCCACGGGCACCAAGCGGAGAAGGGGCTTTCTTTGAGGTCGAAATCCTCGTCGACAGCTTCGTAGGCGTCGTAGACGTTGCTCTGGATAAACTCCACGTGGGGCACTTCAATTGTGATGCACCTGCACGATGAAATCGTCATCGACGAACCCACCGAATCTGGCCTTACCGTTGCTGATGCGTGTGAGTTAATATCCACGCTCCCAGCATGGGCGGAAGGCCTTCCGCTGGATGCGGATGGGGATGACCCAGCCCCTCCCACCAACAGCAAAAGACCCGGAAGCTACCAACAGCTTCCGGGCCACGCGCTAGATCAGCAACTAGCAGTCGTAGTACATCTCGAACTCCTGCGGGGTCGGGCGCAGGCGAACCGGTGCGATCTCGTTGTCGTACTTGTAGGCGATGTAGGTGTCGATCAGGTCGTCGGTGAACACGCCACCCTCGGTCAGGAACTCGTTGTCCTCCTCCAGAGCCTTCAGGGAAGCCTCCAGGCTGGTTGGAGCCTGCGGGATATCCTTAGCCTCCTCCGGCGGCAGCTCGTAGAGGTCCTTATCCACCGGAGCGTGCGGCTCGATGCGGTTCTTCACGCCGTCCAGGCCAGCCAGCATCATTGCAGCGAAGCCGAAGTACGGGTTACCGCTTGGGTCCGGAGCGCGGAACTCAATGCGCTTAGCCTTTGCATTGGAGCCCGTGATCGGGATGCGAACCGCAGCAGAGCGGTTACGCTGTGAGTAAACCAGGTTAATCGGAGCCTCGAAGCCCGGAACCAGACGGTGGTAGGAGTTCAGCGTCGGGTTGGTGAAGGCCAGCACCGCACCAGCGTGCTTCAGGATGCCGCCGATGTAGTAGCGAGCGATGTCGGACAGACCGGCGTAGCCGGACTCATCGTAGAACAGCGGCTCGCCGTCCTTCCACAGTGACTGGTGGGCGTGCATACCCGAACCGTTGTCGCCAGCCAGCGGCTTCGGCATGAAGGTCGCGGACTTGCCGGCCTGCCATGCGGTGTTCTTGATGATGTACTTGAAGGACTGCAGATCATCCGCGGCGTGGAGCAGGGTGTTGAACTGGTAGTTGATCTCCTGCTGGCCACCGGTGCCAACCTCGTGGTGGGCGCGCTCCAGCTTGAAGTCGGCATTTGCCAGGTTGCGGCACATGTCGTCACGGAGATCCTGGTAGTGGTCGTACGGGGCAACAGGGAAGTAGCCGCCCTTCATACGGGTCTTGTAGCCCAGGTTCGGGGTGCCGTCCGGGTTGACCTCCGCACCGCGGTTCCACCAGCCCTCAACGGAGTCCAGCTCGTAGAACGCACGGTTCGTGTCCGTCTCGAAGCGAGCGGAGTCGAACAGGTAGAACTCGGCCTCTGCACCGAAGAAGCAGGTATCCGCAATGCCCGTGGAGGTCAGGTACTGCTCCGCCTTACGGGCAACGTTACGCGGGTCGCGGGAGAACGGCTCGCGGGTAAAAGGATCGTGGACGAAGAACTTCACGTTCAGCGTCTTAGCCTTGCGGAACGGATCGATCCGGGCAGTCTGCAGATCTGGCAGCAGGTTCATGTCCGACTCTTCAATGGTCGTGAACCCACGGACGGACGAACCGTCGAAGGCCAGGCCCTCCTCAATCGCATCCTCGTCGAATTCCGAAGCAGGGATGGTGAAGTGCTGCTCGATACCGGGCACATCGGTGAAGCGAACGTCCACAAACTCGACGTCATTGTCCTTGATGTACTTGACGACTTCTTCTGCACTCTTGAATGACACTGTAATTTCTTCCGTTCCTTGCAGTGGGAATCTCAAACTGTTGCGACAATATATAAAAGCAACACCATCGATCCTACGCATACTGGGCGAAGGTTCAGGCAAAAATATACAAAATTATGCCACCAACATGGGGGACGCTAGGCTCTAAACCATCATGAGTGAATCGCGTAGCTGGCTTGAAGGCCCCCTTGTCCCAGGCGAAAACGAAGACCTCGCCGAACTGAGTCCATACCCCGGTGCCCGCCTCGGGCTCCCCAAGGACGGACCTGGTTCTCTTTCCCCCTTGTTCCCCCGCATCGGTGCCCTGGCCATCGACTGGCTGGCCTGCTACGCCCTGGCGTGGTTTGTCGTCTCCATGACTTCCGCGCTGGGCGATTCAGCTACCGCCACGATCATCTTCTTTATCGCGTGGCGCATCCTCACCGTCTGGCTGTTCGCCCAGTCACCCGGGCACGCCATCCTTGGCATCGGTGTGGCTCGCATTGATCAGCCCGACCAGCGCGTAGGCCTATGGCGCGCAGCAGTCCGCGCGCTGCTGACAGTCTTCCTGTTCCCCCCGATTATTCAAGACACCGATGGCCGTGGCATGCATGACCGCGCCACCGGCACCGCGGTCATCCGCACCCGCTAGGGGTTACTTCTTTCCGCGCTGCGCTGCGCGACGGGCACGGCGATTCATGCCGGACATCTTTGCGCCCTTCGGCATGGGGCCCTTCGGCATGCTGCTATTCGGGCTGCTTAGTCGCGAGATCGACTCAACCTTGGAGTTAAGGGCGTCAACCTCATTCTTCTTGATGTTGCGCGGCATGCGCATCAGGTGGTTCTGCAGCTTCTTTACCGGCACCTGCCCCTCTTCATTGCCGACGATGACGTCGTAGATGGGGGTTTTGCCGAGGATGCGGGCGAGCTTCTTCCGCTCCTGCGCCATCATCGGCTTCAGTCGGTGTGGGGAGCCCTCGCCAACCAGCACGACGCCGGGGGTGCCTACCACGCGGTGCACTGCGTCCATATGGGTGTTCGACGCCACGCCGGTCTCCGTAATCCACTTCATGCCTACGCCATCACGCATGTTGGTCAGAGCCCATGCAGCGGCTCCCGCTTCGCCCTCAATCTGGTCGTACACGCCGGTCTGCAGACGACGGGAGAATGTCCACATTGCCGCGATGACGCCGATGAAGATACCTACGATCAGGTTCAGCCACCACCAGCCGAACACCAGGCTAAGTAGCAGCATCAGCACAACGGGAATCAGGAAGGCCAAAACCATGAACGGGATAAGCTTCTTATCCCGTCCCTTCTGTAGCTTAAAGGCCTGCCACAGCTGGGAGCGCGTCTGCTTGCGCTGCTCCTTCTTTGCAGCCTTGGCAGCCTTCTTATCTTCCTTGACTCTTACGTCCTTTTTATCCTTCGCCATGGACTTAACAATAAGGCATGAATAAAGGCAGGGCGAAAGTGCCCCGCCGTGGATTAACTGGCTGCCTCGGCCAGGCGCTGGCGTAGGCGCCGACCTCGGTGCCTACGAAGCCTCAGTGCGAACTGTGGCTCCGGCCTAGCGGCGCGAAGCGGTAACTGGCGTATCTTCCGAAGCTCCGTAGCGCTCCAAGAGAGTAGAGGCCTCCTGGGAGGTAGTGGAATCCAGGGTGTCCTCCAGGTGCTTCAGGTTCTCTGGGATAGCCTCGCCACGCGCCTGCTTGGCCTGAGCGTATAGGCGGCCAGCGCGGTAGGAAGAACGCACCAACGGGCCGGACATGACGGCCTTGATGCCCAACTCGTAAGCGGCATCGGAGTGCTCCATGAACTCCTCCGGCTTAACCCAGCGCTCGATCGGGTGGTGCATGGAGGACGGGCGCAGGTACTGGGTGATAGTCAGAATATCCGTGCCGGCATCGGCCAGATCCTTGATCGCCGCGCGCACCTCCTCCTTCTTCTCACCCATTCCGAGGATCAGGTTGGACTTCGTCACCAGACCGTAGTCGTGTGCTGCCTGGATGACTTCCAGGGAGCGGTCGTATTTGAAGGCCGGGCGGATGCGCTTAAAGATGCGGGGGACGGTCTCCAGGTTGTGTGCAAACACCTCCGGCTGAGAATCGAAAACAACCTTCAGCAGTTCCGGGCGGTTGGAGAAGTCCGGCGTCAGATTTTCCACGCCCGTGTTGGGGTTCAGCTCGTGGATCTTCTTGACGACCTCGGCATACAGCCATGCACCCTCATCGTCGAGGTCATCGCGGGTCACGCCGGTGATGGTGGCGTAACGCAGTCCCATCTCACGTACATTCTCCGCCACGCGGCGCGGTTCATCCCGATCCAGCGGGGACGGGCGGCCAGACTTAATCTGGCAGAAGTCACAGCGTCGCGAGCAGGTATCGCCACCGATGAGGAATGTCGCCTCGCGGTCTTCCCAGCACTCGTTGATGTTGGGGCAGCCAGCCTCCTGGCACACGGTGTGTAGGCCAGCGCCCTTCACGCGATTCTTAATGTCCCGATACTCCGGGCCGACCTTGGCGGTCGTGCGGATCCACCGAGGCTTCGACTCGATGGGGGTTTCGGCATTCTTCGCCTCGATGCGGAGCATCCGGCGTCCATCTGCGGTCACACTCATGGCGACTAGCCTACGCCGGGGGTATCTAGGAATCCACCTGCAAGTCGCCGTTCAGCGCGTCGACGAGATGCCGGGCGAGCAGCGGCTGGGCGTCAGAAACACTAACCTTGCGTCCCAACTCTTCGGTAAGGGTCGTGACCCCTGCGTCCGCCAGTCCGCAGGGCACAATGTGGTCGTAGTACTCCATCGTGTTGTCGCAGTTCAGGGATACACCGTGCATGGTCACGCCGCGGGTGACGCGGATGCCGATTGCGGCGATCTTTCGTGCGGGCTTGAGCTCGTTATTGATGACGCCCGCGGGCAGCCACACGCCCGAACGTCCTTCAACGCGGCCCGTGCCGTGGAGGCCTAGGTCTTCGCAGGTTTGGATTAGCGCCTGTTCGAGGCGGCGAACGTAGTCGACTACGTCCACCGGGTCGGCAAGTTGGATGATGGGGTAGGCGACTAGCTGGCCGGGGCCGTGCCAGGTGATGCGTCCTCCGCGGTCGACGTCAACGACTGGTAGGCCGTTGGTAGGTCGGTCGGAATCTTGGGTGCGTTTGCCGGCGGTGTATGTCGGCGGGTGCTGGAGGAGAAGGATGGTGTCGGGGATTTTTCCCTCGGCGCGCTGAGCGGCGATATCCGCCTGGAGGTGCCAGGTGGATTCGTAGTCGACGGTGCCGAGGTCGCGGATGTCGATGTCTGCGGCGGGGGCGATGGCTGGTGTGCCTTCGGCGGGTGCGGTGGCTGGCGTGCCTGCGCCGAACCTGCTGTTTGTATTGGATTTGCGGATGCTGCCTTGCTGGAATCCCATGGTGGCGATAGTACTCCAGCGGTTAAGAGCCTTGGATCTGGTGGTGCAGGTTAGGGCGCAGGTGGTGAGCGCTGTCTGAGGGTGAGCATTGTCAGAGGGTGGGCATTGTCGGAGAGTGATCACTGTCGGAGTGGTTAAGCACCTTGTAGGTCACCATGTGCTCGTCATTTGCGGCCGAGAAACGGACGAATGTCGTTGAATCGGGATTCTGCAAAAAGGGAACCCGGATTCAATTATTCCGAAACTCTCTGACCTGCACGTTTGGATAAGTGGGAATAGTTGTCTTTAACAGATTCCCGATCTAACGACATTTGGGGGTCTGGGCACCTACTGTGACCGGGCTGAGGGTCTGTCTGGCAAGGCTGGTGAGGTTAGTGGGGCTGGTGAGGCTGGTGGGAAGTGGCAGGAAAGGCCGCGCAATGCAGAACGCCGACCCCGCGGGAAGCGGGGCCGACGCTTTGCCAGGATAGCTGGCGCTTAATGGCGGGCTGCAGCTAACAGCCTAGAGCTTAGAGCTCCAGGTCCTCGGTGAAGTCCGAGTTCTCCAGGCGATCACGCAGGGTGGACATGAAGCGACCTGCGTCGGCGCCGTCAATCACCTGGTGATCGTAGGTCATCGGCAGGAAGACCATCTGGCGGATGGCGATAGCCTCGCCGTCATCCTCACTCAGCACAACCGGACGCTTCACAATGGCACCCGTGCCGATCATGGCAGCCTGTGGCGGAACCAGGATCGGAGTATCGGTCAGGGCTCCCTCAGAACCGATATTGGTGATGGTGAAGGTGCCGCCGGACAGATCATTCGGCTTCAGCTTCTTGTTGCGCGCACGGTCAGCAATGTCCACGATGGCCTTGGCCAGCTCCGGCAGGGACATATCCTGTGCATCGTGGATAACCGGGCTCAGCAGGCCAGCCTCCGTATCCACGGCAATGCCCAGGTTGACCCGCTCGTGGTAGGTCATTTCCTTGGTTTCTGCATTGTAGGAAGCATTGACGTTCGGGTGGGAGATCAGCGCCTCGACCGCTGCCTTCGCGAAGAACGGCAGGTAGGTCAGGTTCACACCGTGCTTATCTGCAAAGGCCTGCTTGTTGGCCTTGCGCAGTTCTGCGATGTGAGTCATGTCGACCTCGTGAACCTGCGTCAGCTGAGCGGCAGCGTGCAGGGAATCCAAGGTGGTCTTTGCAGTGATCTCGCGGATACGGCTGACCTTCTTGGTCGTGCCACGCAGCTCCTGCTTGGCCGGGTCGACCTTGTAGGAGGAAGCACGCGGACCAGCTGGGGAAGCGGACTTCGCAGAGGAATCAGATGCAGCGGAGCCAGATGCGGAGGTGCCTTCCGCCGCTGCCAGGATGTCCTGCTTGCGGATACGGCCGCCGACGCCGGTTCCCTCGACGCTAGACAGATCGACGCCATGCTTTTCAGCAAGCTTGCGTACCAGCGGAGTGACATAAGGGAGGTTGCCCTCGGCAGGCTTCGACTTCTTTGCATCCGTCTCGGAGGACTTAGCTTCGGCCTTCTTCTCAGCCTGCTTAGCCTCGGCCTTCTTCTCCTCGGCTTGTGGCTCGGCCTTGTCCTTAGCCTTCTTGTTCTCGGCCTTCTTCTCCTCAGCCTCGTTAGCTTCGTCAGCCTTGTCGTCCTGCTTCTTGTCCTCGGACTTGGAGCTGGATGCAGTAGCGTTTTCGTCGCCGATGCGGGCGATGACTGCGCCGACGTCGACAGTGTCGTCTTCGTTAGCCAGGATCTCTACCAGGGTGCCGGCGACCGGGGAAGGAATCTCGGTGTCGACCTTATCGGTAGAGACCTCGAGCAGTGGCTCGTCGACCTCAACCTTGTCGCCGACCTTCTTCAGCCACTGGGTGATGGTGCCCTCGGTGACGGACTCGCCGAGCTCCGGCATGGTGACGTCCTCAGCCTCGCCGGAAGCGGAACCAGAGTTATCGGAAGCCTCGTCAGTCTTCTTCTCCTCGGCCTTGTCCTCGGCCTTCTTCTCCTCGGCCTTGTTAGCTTCGTCAGCCTTGTCGTCCTGCTTCTTGTCCTCGGACTTGGAGCTGGATGCAGTAGCGTTTTCGTCGCCGATGCGGGCGATGACTGCGCCGACGTCGACAGTGTCGTCTTCGTTGGCCAGGGTCTCTACCAGGGTGCCGGCGACCGGGGAAGGAATCTCGGTGTCGACCTTATCGGTGGAGACCTCCAGCAGTGGCTCGTCGACCTCAACCTTGTCGCCGACCTTCTTCAGCCACTGGGTGATAGTGCCCTCGGTGACGGACTCGCCGAGCTCCGGCATGGTGACGTCCTCAGCCTCGCCGGAAGCGGAACCAGCACCGGACTCCTCAGCCTCGTCCTCGTCGGAAGAGTCAGCGGACTCAGCCTCGGCTGCCTCGCTGGAATCGTCGTCGCTGGAGCTGTCGGCGTCAGAACCAGAAGGCTCCTCGCCCTCCTCGCCGATTTCGGCGATGACGGCACCGACATCCACGGTGTCGTCTTCCTCGGCAATAATCTTCAGCAGCACACCACTCGCGGGGGAAGGGATCTCCGTATCAACCTTGTCGGTCGATACCTCAAGCAACGGCTCGTCAACGGAGACCTTGTCTCCGACCTTCTTCAGCCACTGAGTAACGGTGCCCTCGGTTACGGACTCGCCCAGTTCGGGCATTTCGACGGAGTACGCCATGGTGTTTGAAGCTCCTCAAGCTAAACGAAAATCAGCTGTGGTTATTTGGTTGAAATACTACATAAGTCTACGCGCCTTGACCCACCACCGTTGTCTGCCCCCTCACCCCTTCTTTGTTGACGCCACCTCACGCCCCGCGCACCTTTGGGGAACCGCTGGGTCCGTGAACTAGAATCGCTAAGCGTGTTTAATCTTTTCGGCCGGAACAAAAACAGCTCCACCAGACCACCGCGTGCACCGGGGGAGACTATCCGACCCAAGGACCTCAGTTACCTCCAGCAATGGGCGGGGGCACGCCGCGGCGTGGAAGGCTTCGTGGAACCCGAGACAATCGTCAACGAGATGTCCGTGGTGCTGGTCGATAGCGAAGGGGAGTGGACGCGTCGTCGCATCGGCGGGCCGAAGGGAATCGATAAGGTGGCCCAGGCCGTGGGGATTCCGCTGTATTTCGCGGAGGAGACAGGCTATCCACAGCGCATGCGCGATCGCATTGAGCGCGATCGGCTCATCCAGAAGCGTCTGGAACAGCGCGAACGGCGCGCCCAATTCGAGCAGCGACGCAGCGAGCTAGAGGGCGATTAGCCCCTGCCTAGCCCTTGAGCGCAATGTCTTCCAGTGCCGCGATGATCGTGCGTACTGGAGAGCCGGTGGCGCGCTTCGGTGTGTACCCGTAGGGGGCGCCATCGTTGTATGCCGGGCCCGCAACGTCAATGTGCACCCACTGCACGCCTTCGGGGACGAACTTCTTTAGGTAGTGGCCGGCCACGGACATGCCACCCCAGCGGTTACCAGAGATGTTCTTGATATCTGCCACGTCCGATTTCAGCGCTTCGCCCAGCTCCGCGGGCAGGGGCATGGGCCAACCGGCATCGCCGACCCGCTGGGAGACCATCGCCACCCTATCGCGGAAATCCATGGACCCCATAATGCCCGGGGTGCGTTCGCCCAGGGCCACAATCTGCGCGCCGGTCAAGGTGGCGGTTTCAATCAGATAGTCCGGCTTGTCCTCGCAGGCTCGCACGATTGCGTCGGCCAGTACTAGGCGGCCTTCCGCGTCGGTGTTCCACACCTCGGTGGTGGTGCCACCGTAGTGGCGAAGCACGTCGCCTGGCCGGGTTGCATTCCCACCGGGCATATTTTCTGCCAGCGGGATGGTCGCGGTGACGTGAACGGGAATATTCAATTCGGCGGCGGCAATCACTGCTGCAACTACTGCTGCGGAGCCGCCCATGTCCGAGATCATGTTCCACATCTTTGCCGGTGGCTTGAGGGAAATTCCGCCGGTATCGAATGTGATGCCCTTGCCGACCAGCGCCACACGCGGGGAATCATCTGCGATCTTGTCAGGATTGTAGTCCA
Source organism: Corynebacterium sp. TUM25015 (assembly GCF_056393505.1). Taxonomy (NCBI): domain Bacteria; kingdom Bacillati; phylum Actinomycetota; class Actinomycetes; order Mycobacteriales; family Corynebacteriaceae; genus Corynebacterium; species Corynebacterium sp. TUM25015. Next base: position 1,442,198 of record NZ_CM150783.1, read on the forward strand.
GACGCACCAGACGCGGCCCACGGGCAGAACCCTTACCTACTCCTAGAATGCCGCCGAACCCCTGCTCTTCCAGCGCCGTCTCGTCTAGCACCTCGACGCTGATGTCCGCGTGCTGAACAGCCTCGGAGATGATGGCAGCATAGCTTTCGGGGTACAGCACGTTGGAGGGAGTATTCACGAGGTCGCGCGCCAGTGCCACCGCGCGCACCGTTGCCAGCGCGTGTTCGAGGATCTCTGCCGGATCCTCAGCGGTTAGCACCTCGATCGATTCAATTGCCGGGGTCGATGTCGCCGACTTCAGCCCGCGGTATTCGTAGGCGCCCAGTGCATGGCCGACCAAAGCGGCTTCTGCGCCGAGCAGCCCTAGTGCACTTACGACGCGCGCACCACGTGCCTGTCCCTGTGCGCCGTCGGCACCTTCAGCAGGGTTGGCGCTGGGGTTCTTAATGTTTCGCGACGCCACGCCTGCGGCCACGCGGACGTCTTCCGCGGATACTTCATCTGCTGGTCCCATACCGATTGCCAGGATCTTCTCCGGGCCACGCACTCCATCGCCGGCCTCGACGACGCCCCCGGCGGTCTGCGGATCTTGTGTGGACTCCTGTAGCTGTGCGGAGAGGGTGCCAGTGGAAACGACATCGGTTCGCGACGCAGCTGACAGGTTCGGTACCACCGTGACTTCACCAGCCGTGCCCTTTGCGCCTACGGAGATCAGCAGCTTCCACATTTCCAGCTGCTGTTCGGCCGTGAGGGCGTCAATAGGAGCACCGGTGAGCTCCAGACCAGCCTCACCTTCGAAGACCGGGATGACCAGCGTATCGATGACCGAGGGAGTTTTGGTCGCGCCATCGTCCAACGTGGAATTGGTTTGTACCAGCGACATCTGCGGGATGTGGCCACGGGAGGGAAGGCCAGTGATGTTGATGGTCATAACTGTTTCGACTGCTCCTTCGAAGTCTTGGACGGCGTTAATGACGTCGCTCTGTGCGCCGTCTTGTGCGCCGTCTTGTGCGCCGGCTTGTGCGTCTGCACAAGATCTCTATTCACTGTCTCTATTCACTGTTTTCACAATACCCAGAAACAGTTGCGCGACGGCTGAGGGTGTAAAAACCCTGGGGTTAATGAAAAGAATTGTTAGCTTCCTCACACTTTTCAACTGGGGCGGAGTACGCTGGTGTGCATGACTAGCACTCCGAAGACAGACTCACAGGCACAGCAGAACGCTTCTCCGGTGGACTTCACCGTTACTCGCACCGAGAACCCGACAACTGAGGAGAGAATCGCCGAAATTCTCACCGCACCGGGGTTCGGCAACCACTTCACCGACCACATGGTTGCTATCGACTGGACGGTCGACGAAGGCTGGCACAACGCCCGTGTGGAGCCTTACCAGCAGATTCAGATGGACCCAGCATCCAGCGTGTTCCACTATGGGCAGGCCATATTTGAAGGCCTGAAGGCTTATCGCGGTGAGGATGGCAAGATTGTCACTTTCCGCCCGGAGCAAAACGCTCGTCGTTTCCAGAACTCCGCTACCCGCATGGCCATGCCGGAGCTGCCGGAAGAGCTGTTCCTGGAGTCCCTGCGACAGATCGTGGAGATCGACCAGCGCTGGGTTCCGCAGGGAGGCGGCGAGGAATCCCTATACTTGCGCCCCTTCATGATCTCTCGTGAGATCGGCCTGGGCGTGCACCCGGCCAGCAGCTACACCTTTTTCGTGATTGCCTCCCCGGCTGGCGCGTACTTCTCCGGCGGTATCAACCCCGTCAGTGTGTGGCTGTCTACTGAGTACACCCGTGCCGCCCCCGGCGGCACCGGTGCGGCGAAGTTCGCTGGAAACTATGCAGCGTCCCTGGCGGCACAAGCTTCCGCGCAGAAGGAAGGCTGTGACCAGGTCGTGTGGTTGGACGCAACCGAGCACAAGTACATCGAGGAGATGGGTGGCATGAACCTGGCGTTTGTCTTCGGTAGCGAAGACGGCGAGCAGGGGAGCAGTGGGGTCACGCTAGTTACTCCGGAGCTGTCCGGTTCGCTACTCCCGGGCGTTACCCGCCTGTCCCTGCTGGAGTTGGCACGCGACCTGGGATACAACGTCGAGGAACGTCGTATCTCCACCGACGAGTGGAAGGAAGCTGCGAAGTCCGGAGCCATGACCGAAGCATTTGCATGCGGCACCGCTGCGGTTGTCACGCCGGTCGGTACTGTCAAGGACAAGTCCGGCGAGTTCCAGGTGAATGGTGGCCAGACTGGCCCTGTGACGATGCGCCTGCGCGAGCAGCTGACGGGCATTCAGAACGGCCGCGTCGCCGATAAGCACGGCTGGCTTTACACGTTGGTGGAGCAGGCAGCCACCGCGTAGCGCACCATAGGAAGCGCCAATAAGGCGCCGAGTCCCTGGCCGGCGCCGATCTTCAAGTCCAGTAGCGGTTCCAGCCCCAGCGCATTCAGCGCGGAAAGAGTAGCGGGCTCCGTTCCCGGTGAGGCTGCCATCCACCACGCAGCCGCACCCGGCGCCAACATCTGCGCGCACAAAGCGGCAGCAGTCGCGCCCACGCCGTCGAAAATCACCGGCGTGCGGCGAACCGCGGATTGCGCCAAAATGCCCGCCATCACCACCAGATCCGCCGAACCGATTCGCTGCAAAACTCGTGCAGCTACAGCCTTGTCATCGCGCACGCGGAACATTGCGTCGCGGATAGCCGCGACCTTCGTCTTCCACGATTCATCACTGATACCGGAACCACGGCCGATGATTTTCACCGGCTCCACGCTGCACACGCTGCCGATCACGGCGGCGGCGACGGTGGTGAGCCCGCGCCCAAAATCACCTAACAAAAGGATCGATGTGCCCTGGTCAGCCTCCTCGTCAGCGATCCGCACGCCACGCGCCAGATGAACGTCATACTCTTCTGGGCTCAAAGCGTCCACGGTATCGATGGAACCGGAGGGCTTATCCGGTGCGGCGTCGATAAGAGAAAGAGCGACCTGCGCCGACCTGCAGGCATCCACGAGTGGAGCTTGCCCGTCGAGAATGCCGTCGCGCACCTGGGAGTTGAAATCAGCGGGCAGAGTTGAGATCTCCGGGTGTGCTTCGGCCACCCCGTGATCGCCCGTGACCAGCACCATCCGCGCAGCATCCAGCGCGGCGGCGGGAGCGGTGTTTTGGCACGCCGCCACCCAAGCCGCAATATCTTCGAGCTTCCCTAGCGACCCAGCCGGAATTCCTGCGCCAGTGGGCGCTGTGCTGCGGAGCTGCGCAGCACGACTACGAGCTGCCTCGTCCGGAGGGACGATCGGTGGGAAAGTCGGAGCGGAGGTCGAAGGTGCCATGGGGACAAGTGTAGATGTTGACTAGACGCTGTCGCCGACCTGCTTCTGCGGGGCGGGGGTGCGCAGGCGGCGGATCATAGTAGCGCGGGTAAAGGCGTACATGCCCAGCGAGAACTTGCCGTGTGGGTTATCCGGGAAGCGCTCGTTGACTTCACGGTTAACGCGGCGACCGAGCCACAACCCTTCGGCGAGCATGATGAGGAACACGACCATCATCACCAGGGAAGCCAAGTTGGCCACGTTCGGGTTGGACATGCCAAAGATCATGATGGCGATAACGAACACAGCCATCGGCAGGAAGAAGTTCATCAAGTAACGGTGGGAATCGACCCAATCGCGGACAAAGCGCTTTTCCGGACCCTTGTCGCGATCCATCATGTAGTCCTCGTCGCCAGCCATCATGCGCTCGTTGGCGCGGCGGCGTTCGCGGTTCGCTTCGTCCCGCTGGCGCTGCTTCATGGCCTTGTACTCTTCCTTGGACATGGAGGCCTTGAGTTCTTTGCGCTGCTTACGGGCCTCGCCCGGCGTTTTGGGGGCGGAGTAGGCACTACGGCGTACGCCGTGCTTGCGCTCCTGGTCGTTGCGCTTCGGGGTCGCTTTGCCCTTCTTCGGCGTATATGCCTTGGAGGTCTTTTCCTGAGTCTCTGCCGCGCCCTTTGTCTCTGCCGCTGCCTTAGTCTCTGCTTCTGTCTCTGCGACGCCCTCGTCTGCGTCGCTAACTACGTCAGCCGTTGTGGTGGCCTTTTCCTGCTTTGTCCATGGCATTTTCACATGTAACAGGCTAGATCAGGAGCACAGAGGAACAAAACCCAAAACCCAGTGGCGGAGTTACTGCAATTAAGGCAGCAATAAAGAAGGATACAAACACGGGAATAAAGCGATCGGGCAGTGGCGTTGTGAAACAATGAAGCGTAGCTTGTGAACAAAGGCTTGTGAGTAAAGCCATATTTGTTGAATGAGGAGGACCAACATGACTGCTCCGGAGAAGGTCACCGGTGTGGAGCTGACCGAGGCCGCTCAGCAGAAGGCCAGCGCACTGCTGGCACAGGAGGGCCGCGACGATCTTTCCCTGCGTATCGCAGTGCAGCCAGGTGGCTGCGCCGGTCTGCGTTACCAGCTGTTTTTCGATGATCGTTCCCTGGATGGCGATCTGGTTGACGAGTACGACGGCGTGAATCTGGTCGTAGACCGCATGTCTTCCCCGTACCTGGTGGGCGCGAAGATCGATTTTGCGGACACCATCGAGTCTCAGGGCTTCACCATCGATAACCCGAATGCCACCGGTTCCTGTGCCTGTGGTGATTCCTTCAGCTAAGCAGCTAGTTAATCAGCTAGCCTAGTTCGCTTAGGCCCTTAAACGATTGACGCCCCCGAGGGATGAACTCCTTCGGGGGCGTTTTGGGGTCTTCTACAGGTCGACCGGGTACTGGCGCTGATCGATCTTCGGGTGGATACGATCCTCGACAAAGATACCGTGCCAGACCATGAACGCAATGACGGTCCACAGGCGACGCGAGTGATCCGGGCCGGAGCCGGTATTCATGGCCACTCGATGCTCGTCCAGCATCTTTAAGACTTCGGCCTTATTGAAGAGGTGGTCGGTCTGGGAAGCTTCGATGTTCTCCTTGGCCCAGCCATAGAGTTCATCGCCCGCGAGCCAGTGGCGCATAGGCACGGGGAAGCCCAGCTTCTTGCGGTGGAGAACATGCGGGGGAACGATACGTTCCAGAGCCTTGCGAAGGGCGTACTTGGTAGTGCCGTGGGAGATCTTCAGTTCGTGGGGGAGAGTCTCTGCCACGTCGAAAACGACCTTGTCCAGGAAGGGCACGCGTAGCTCCAGGGAGTTAGCCATGTTGATCTTGTCGGCCTTAACCAGGATGTCTCCGCGCATCCAGGTAAACAGATCCAGGTGCTGCATGCGGGCAACCGGATCCATGTCCTGCGACTTCGCGTAAATTGGAGCAGTCACCTCGCGGTGATCCCACTCTGGGCGGATCTCGCGGAGCACGCGCTCCAATTGCTGGTAGTTAAAGGAACGCGCATTGCCGTAGTAACGATCCTCCATCGGCATGGTGCCGCGCTGCAGCAGGGACTTGCCGCGCATGCCCTCGGGGAGCGCGTTACCCACGCTAGCCAGTACTCGCTTCAGCGGGGAGGGGATCTTGTCGAAAGGTGCCAGGCTGAGCGGCTCCTTGTAGATCGTGTAGCCGCCGAAGAGCTCGTCAGCGCCCTCGCCGGAGAGCACGACCTTGACGTGCTTGCGGGCTTCGGCTGCCACGAAGTACAGGGGAACCAGGGAAGGATCGGCGACCGGGTCGTCCAGGTACCAGATGATCTTCGGAATAGCCTCGGCATATTCCTCGGGGCTCACGACCTTCACGATGTGCTCGGCTCCGATGGCGGCGGCAGATTCGGCGGCGACATCTACCTCGGAGTACCCCTCACGCTCGAAACCGGTGGTGAAGGTCAGCAGATCCGGGTTGTGACGCTTTGCCAGTGCGGCGATGGCGGTGGAGTCGATGCCTCCCGAAAGGAAGGAGCCGACCGTCACGTCTGCGCGCATGTGCTTGGCCACGGAATCCTCCAAGGCCTCCGCGATACGCTGGAAAACGGCTTCTTCATCGCCTGCTGCAACCTTCTTAACAGGGAAGCGAGGCTCGAACCAACGAGTTTCCTCGATCTGGCCACCGGGTGCCACGAAGCCATAGCTACCGGATTCCAAACGGCGAATGTGCTTGTGCAGGCTCTCCGGCTCCGGCACGTACTGCAGATCCGTGTAGTGAGCGATTGCGCGGATATCCAGGTCGAGGTTCAACCCCAGCTGCTCGGCCATCGACAGGATGCACTTCTTCTCCGAGGCGAAAACGGTGCCCGCCTCTGTAGTGGCGATGTACATCGGCTTGATGCCGAATTGGTCGCGAGCCAGGAAGAGCTTCTTTTCCTTGGAATCCCACACAGCAAAGCCAAACATGCCGCGGAGATGATTCACCACGTCGGCACCCCAGTGGTGGAAGCCAACAACAATCGGCTCTCCGTCACCCTGAGTATTAAAGGAATAGCCCGCTTGCTCGAGTTCCTCTCGAAGCTCCACATAGTTGTAGATCTCGCCGTTAAACGTCAGTGCATAACGGTTTGGTTCGTCCTCTGGGCCCCACTGGAGTGGCTGGTGAGAGTGCTCCAGATCGATGATGGAGAGCCGGTTAAAGCCGAAGACAACATCTTGGTCGTGCCAGGTGCCACTATCGTCCGGGCCACGGTGGTGCATGCAGGGCAGTGCACCCTCTACTGCATCGACAAAGTTTTCCGCGTCGTTATTCGCCGCAATGATTCCAAGCAATCCACACATGCGTTCAGACTTTACGCGGGCGGGGTAGAGGTGGGCTAGTTGCCACGGCGGGGAAAGCTCGTTTGCTGGGGATCCCTACGTTCAAAAGTGATTTGTATTACAGAATTGGGATTCTGTGAGACTTTACAGCAACCAATGCGCTACCGATTAGCCACGCGTAGCCTTGTGGCATGGCAAAAAACTTCGCAGCACAATTAGTAAAGACTCTAGAAAATCAAGGCGTTAAGCGAATCTTCGGATTGGTAGGCGATAGCCTCAACCCCATCGTGGATGAGGTTCGTCAATCCTCGATTGAATGGATCCACGTTCGGAACGAGGAATCTGCGGCCTTCGCCGCTGGTGCTGAATCCCTCGTTACCGGTGAATTGGCAGTATGTGCTGCTTCCTGTGGCCCTGGCAATACTCACCTGATCCAGGGGCTATACGATTCCCATCGAAATGGTGCAAAGGTTCTGGCCATTGCTTCTCACATCCCGAGCGTGCAGATCGGCACCCAGTTCTTCCAGGAGACTCACCCGGAGCAGATTTTCCAGGAGTGCTCTGGATACTGCGAGATGATTAACTCTGCCGCGCAGGGGCCCAAGGTATTGCACAATGCGATCCAGTCCACCCTTGCTGGCAACGGCGTAAGCGTGCTGGTTATCCCCGGCGATGTATCCTCCCAGGCGATCGAGGAAGAAGGCTTTATCGGTTCGGTGTATGCCAAGGGTCGCCCCGTGCTGTACCCGGATGCCGAGGAAGCAGCCCGCCTGGCCAAGGCTATTAACGATGCTAAGACTGTCACCTTGTTCTGCGGTGAGGGCGTCAAGAACTCCCGAGAGCAAGTGCTCAAGCTTGCGGAGAAGATTAAGTCTCCCATTGGCCACGCTTTCGGCGGCAAGATGCACATTCAGTACGACAACCCGTTCGACGTCGGTATGTCCGGTCTGTTGGGCTATGGTGCAGCCCGAGAAGCGATGTACGACGCGGATTTGCTGATCCTGCTGGGCACAGACTTCCCATACAACGACTTCCTGCCAAGCGGAAACGTGGCGCAGGTGGATATCGACGGCTCGCACATTGGCCGCCGCACAACCATTAATTACCCGGTCGTCGGTGACGTTGGAGCTGTGATTGATACGATCCTGCCTCACATCGAGGAAAAGACTGACCGTAGCTTCCTGGATAAGCAGTTGCGTAACCATGCTCGTGCACTGAACCATGTGGTGGATGCCTACACGAAGAAGGCTGGCAAGTCTAAGCCGATCCACCCGGAGTATGTGGCGGATACCATTGACCGTCTTGCAGCTGAAGACGCCATCTTCACTATCGATACCGGTATGTGCAATGTATGGGGCGCTCGCTACATCACGCCGAATGGTAAGCGTACGGAGATCGGCTCCTTCCGCCACGGCACGATGGCCAATGCGCTGCCGCAGGCACTCGGCGCACAGGCTGCGGACCGGAACCGCCAGGTGATTTCCTTCTCCGGCGACGGTGGTTTGGGCATGCTGATGGGTGAACTACTGACCGCAAAGCTCCACGATCTACCCGTCAACATCGTAGTGTTTAACAACTCCTCGCTGGGCATGGTGAAGCTCGAGATGATGGTTGCTGGTCTGCCGGAACACGAGACTGACCACGAGCACGTGAACTTCTCCAAGATCGCTGAGGCCATTGGCATTAAGACGATCCGAATCGAGGATCCGCAGGATGTCGAGAAGGGCATCAAGGAAGCCTTGGCTTATGACGGTCCGGTGCTGGTGGATGTCGTTACTGACCCGAACGCTCTGAGCCTGCCGCCGAACATCACCTGGGAGATGATGATGGGCTTCTCACGCTCCGCTACGCGCACTGTGTTTGACGGTGGCGTGGGACGCATGGTCGACCTGGCGCGCGCCAACCTCCGGAACATCGGAGCGGCGGGCACAATTGAGATCAACAAGCTCTAAGCAAGAGGGGTGAGGCGCTCTGAGGAGTGCCTCTTCAGGCCTACCTATGGCGGGAGTCACACATGTGTGGGCTCCCGCCTAACCCGTGTGGGGGCAATGGGAGCGGTAGCCAACCCCGAAAAGGGAATTTCCGCTTCCGTGATGGTGGCAATGTCCTGTCAATGGTCTAAGGTTCTTTAAGTGAAGTTGTTGTAAGACTATCTAACGCGCGCGAACTGCAGGCGAGCGTGAGAGTCCAGTTCTTGCAACGCAAGTGACGTGTGAATGAGGAAGGCAAACTCGCGTGGAACAGCGAAATAAGCACGGTTTGACTCGCCGTATTGGCCTCGCCGGCGTACTGGGTCTTGCTGGCCTGGTGCTGACTGGTTGTACTGTCGCCCCACCGGAAAACAAGTTCTTCGATGCTCTGCGAATGGGCTGGCCGAAGGGTATTACCCCGGAGTCCAAGGAAATGGGCAACATGTGGGTATGGGTCTGGGTTGTCGCCTGGATCATCGGCATCATCATGTGGGTTCTGTTGTTCGTCAACATGGGCCGTTCTAGCGCGAAGAAGGCCGCTAAGCGCGGCGAGGACGAGTTCCCGCGCCAGACTGGTTACAACGTTCCGCTGGAGCTCGTTCTAACCACCCTGCCAGTTCTGATCATCTGTACCCTGTTCTTCTTCAACGTTCAGACTCAGGATCGTGCGACCGCACTGGACAAGGATCCGAAGGTTACCGTCGACGTCACTGGCTACCAGTGGAACTGGAAGTTCGGCTACAGCCACGTTGCTGCAGAGCTGAACGGTGGCCAGGAGTACAAGGGCACCGACAAGGAAGCACAGGCTCGCGCCGAGGATTCCAAGAAGCCCGCTAAGAAGCTGGACAAGCACGGTGAGCAGGTTCCGGGTCCGATCCATGGCCGCGCGAAGGATGACTACAGCTACCTGAACTTCGACAAGATCGAGACCGTGGGCACCACCCAGGAGATCCCGGTTCTGGTCGTTCCTTCCGGCACTCCGATTGAGTTCAACCTGGCTTCCGCGGACGTTGTCCACTCCTTCTGGATCCCGGAGTTCCTGTTCAAGCGCGACGTCTTCCCGCACCCGGAGGCAAACCGCTCTGAGCGTATCTTCCAGGTTGAGTCCATCGATCAGGAAGGCGCGTTCGTCGGACGCTGTGCGGAGATGTGTGGTACTTACCACGCAATGATGAACTTCGAACTCCGCGTTGTCTCCCCGGAGAAGTTCGAGCAGTACATGAAGTTCCGCCAGGACAACCCTGAGGCTCCGAACTCTGAGGCTCTGAAGTCCATCGGCGAGCAGCCGTACGCAACCTCCACCCACCCGTTCAATTCCGACCGCACTGGTACCAGGAACCCGGAAGAGAACCACAAGGATCGCAACGCCGCTTAAGTGGCAGCGCAAGGTTAAGAAGAAAGAGAGACAAAGCAAATGACTTCTGGTGCAAAGCTTTTCTACGGCATAGGTACTTTCTTCACCGTGGTCACGGTGTTCTACTTCATCGTTACGCACTCCGTTAGCGATGCAGGCAACGTCATGGGCGTTGAATGGGCCGGTGGCACCGGCCTGGTGATGGCAACCCTGCTGGCTTTCATGCTCGCTGGTTACCTCCACCTGACGTCGACCAAGACTGACATCGGCCCGGATGATTGGGAAGAGGCAGAGATCGAGGACGGCGCTGGTGTGCTCGGCTTCTTCTCCGCAAGCTCCATCTGGCCGTTCTGGATGACCGTCTCCATCGTCGTGATGGGCGCAGGTCTGGCCTGGTGGCACCTGTGGCTGGTTCTCTTCGGCGCAGCAATGCTGATCTGGGCAACCACGATGCTGAACCTGCAGTATGGCCTGCCGCCGGAGAAGCACTAAACTTCACACTTCACTAAAAACTCCCCCTTCCGCCAACCCAGGAGGTTGCAGCGGAAGGGGGAGTTCTTTTTGTGTGCTAGAACTTCCGTCCCACGATCTTTTCCATCTGCTTCCACGCAGCCCCGGACTCCAATGATTCCCGGGCGTGCTGTACTTGCTCAGATAGGGACTCCTGGAATCCCTTCTCCTCCCATCCGCGCACAGCCGTCAAAGCACCAGCGGCGTTAATCAAGACAGCATCCTTGATTGCGCCAGTGATTTCGCCCTTCATAAGACGCACAGCCACATCCGCGTTATAGCTAGCATCGCCACCGGCGAGGCTGCCATCTTCATAAAAGTCGAGTCCGACACTGCGAGGGTTAATTACTTCTTCACCGGTGCGGCCTGCGGCGTCAACAGTAACGACCTCGGTAGGAGTGCACACCGAGATTTCGTCCATTCCGTCCATGCCGCGAACAACGAGTACGCGGCTGCCCTGACGGGCAAAAGCGCCACCCATGATTGGCATGAACTCCTTGAAGGCGCAGCCAATGAGACCGTACTTGGGGTAGGCGGGGTTGGTCATTGGGCCAAGGAGATTGAAGATGGTCGGGGCACCCAGCTGGCTGCGTACAGGGGCGGCGAAGCGCATCGCAGGGTGGTAGGTTTTGGCGAACATGAAGGCAAAACCCGTCTCGTGTGCGTCGTCGCGAATAGCCTCTGGGGAGCGCTCGATATCGAGGCCCAGAGCCTCCAACATGTCCGCACCGCCACACTTCGAACTTGCGGCGCGGTTACCGTGCTTCACTACCGGAACGCCCGTGGCGGCAACAACAAAGGAAGCCATTGTGGAAATGTTCACAGTGTGATGACCGTCGCCGCCGGTGCCGACGATATCCACGCAATTCGGCACGTCCGAAAAGTCAACTGGAGTAGCGAAGCTGGTCATTGTCTCGGCAGCGGCGGCAAGCTCGGCAGCGGTAATACCGCGCACTCGAATTCCGAAGGCAAATCCCGAAATCTGTGCGTCGGATGCGTGACCCTCCATGATCTGTTGCATTGCCCAGCGCACCTGCGATTCGCTCAGCTCCTGGCCATTGCCCAGTCGCCCCAGTACGCCGGGCCAGGTGAAGTAGCTTGGCGGTAGTTGTTCGGGGGAGAGACCGCTGATGTCTGCGGGACGTGGGGTAGTGGGGGCCATGGTTCTTTCGACGCGCCTTTCTGTCCTAGAAAGAAGTATTAAGCAAAAACGCTCTGTACTAACCAGTCTATTAGTTGGGTAGTAGCACGGGGAGTTTTTGGGTTGACGCCCTTACAGGGGAGATATTCGAAGGTTCCGCCCAGGTGAAAGGGGTAGGTGCGGAGTAGCCCCATCGTGGGGTATGTGGCGTGTCCACCCTTGACGAAAGTAGGTTTTGACCTGTCGTTATGTAGCTCGTCGGATGGGGGAGGATAAAAGTTCCCGCTAACCCCTAACGGGGTGGGCTTTCAGCGTTATCCAAGGTTTTACCTGCGATTTTACAGATAGCTTCCAGAAAAGTGCTGGAGTGAATCGACTATCGGGCTTTAAACGGCCATACTGTTATGCGTGACGAGCGCAGTTGAAAACCCAGGTATGGCAGCACCACATCGTGTTGCGACACTGAACCGACCCAATATGGTCAGTGTCGGCACGATTGTGTTCCTGTCTCAGGAATTGATGTTTTTCGCTGGCCTTTTCGCGATGTACTTCGTGTCCAAGGCCAACTCTGGCGGCAATTGGCCGTCTGAGCCCACTGAGCTGAACGTGCCATTCGCGGCAGCGATCACGATTATTCTGATCAGTTCTTCGTTCACTGCTCAGTGGGGCGTCTTCGCGGCGGAGAGGGGTGACGTCTTCGCGCTTCGCAAGTGGTACGCATTGTCCGCGCTGTTGGGAACTATCTTCCTTATTGGCCAGGGCTACGAGTACGTTCACTTGGTGCAGCATGGAACGACGATCCCGGGCTCCGTCTATGGTTCGGTCTTCTTCATCACGACAGGCTTCCACGGCGCGCACGTGCTCGCCGGTGTGATTGCCTTCATCGTGGTGCTGCTGAGGACCGCCAAGTCGAAGTTCACCCCGGCACAGGCCACCGCCGCCGTCGTTGTGTCCTACTACTGGCACTTCGTCGACGTCGTCTGGATCGGCCTGTGGATCACCATTTACTTCATTCAGTAGGCCGGCCAGGTCGGTGCCTCTTAACACGAAGACATTCGCTTAAGAGGGTCGGCCTACAGCCCATCGCAATTCCATTGACTAACTAATAAGGGAACAAGATGGATATCAACTCCACCAACGCGACCACGGAGCAGAGCTCCGTTGGTTCGAAGGGCAGTGCCACCAAGGCACGCCGCCGCCGGAAGGTCCGTAAGGCCTTTGCTGGCGCGTTGGCATTGTTGTTCGCGCTGACGGGCGCGGGCTTCCTAGCCAACGCATTGACCCCTGACGCACAGAATGCCGTTGCTGAGCAGAGCTCGGAGGAACTGGCCAAGCAGGGTAAGGAACTCTACGAGGTTGCTTGTATCACCTGTCACGGTGGAAACCTGCAGGGTGTTAAGGACCGTGGTCCTTCTCTGATCGGTGTCGGTGAGGGCGCTGTGTACTTCCAGGTACACTCTGGCCGCATGCCGATGCTGCGTAACGAGGCTCAAGCAAGCCGCAAGAACCCGCGCTACTCCGAGCAGCAGGCTCTGGCGCTGGCCGCATACGTAAATGCAAACGGTGGCGGCCCGGGCATCGTCCGCGACTCTAACGGTGAGATTGCAATGGAGTCCCTGCGTGGCTCCAATAACAAGAACGGCGAGATCGACCCGGCTGATGTTGCCCGTGGTTCTGACCTGTTCCGCCTGAACTGTGCATCTTGCCACAACTTCACCGGTAAGGGCGGCGCACTGTCCAGTGGTAAGTACGCTCCGGCTCTGGCCCCGGCCAACGAGCAGGAGATTTACCAGGCAATGCTGACCGGCCCGCAGAACATGCCGAAGTTCTCTGACCGCCAGCTGACTGCTGACGAGAAGAAGGACATCATCGCCTACCTGAAGTCGGCCAAGGAAACTCCGAACCCCGGTGGCTTCGGTCTGGGCGGCATCGGCCCGGTGACTGAAGGCATGCTGATGTGGTTCGTTGGCATCGTGGTTCTCGTTGCCTTCGCTATGTGGATTGGATCGCGGTCATGAGTGAGCACAACAAAAAGTACAGCAACGAAGAGCTGTCGAAGATGAACGATGACGAGCTGGCCCGCCTGGGTACAGAGCTCGACGGCGTAACGGTTGCCTACCGCAAGGAACGCTTTCCGATCGCCAACGATCCCGCTGAAAAGCGTGCAAGCCGCAAGGTCACGATCATGCTGGCCCTGTCGGTTCTGTTCGGTATCGCTTTCATCGGTGTCTACCTGTTCTGGCCGTGGGAGTATAAGCACCTCGCTGAGGATGGCGTGTGGCTCTACTCGATCTACACCCCGCTACTGGGCCTCACTGCGGGTCTGAGCATCACGCTGCTGGGTGCGGCTATCATTACCTACACCAAGAGCTTCGTTCCGGAAGAGATTTCGGTGCAGACTCGCCACGATGGTCCGTCTGAGGAAGTTGACCGTCGTACCCTGGTCGCTCTGCTGAATGATTCCTGGAAGACCTCCACACTGGGTCGTCGTCCGGTAATCGCTGGCCTGGCTGGTGCTGGTGCAGTGCTGGCTGGCTTGACCATCGCTCTGCCGCTCGGCGGCATCATCAAGAACCCCTGGAAGGCCAAGGCCATGGGTATCCAGGGTGACGGCACCCTGTGGACTACTGGTTGGACTCTGGTGGAGCAGGGCGAGAAGGTCTACCTGGGCCGCGATACCGGTGCAATTGCCGAGGAGCACGAGGGGCACTACAGCACCCAGGGTGTTTCCCGCCTGATCCGCATGCGTCCGGAAGATCTGGATCCGGCTTCGATGGAGACCGTGTTCCCGCTGACCGAGGAAATGGTCAACGACGGCGACAAGTTCGACAAGAACCGCGACGTCTACGAGGAGCACATGCACTCCATCCACGGCCCGCGTAACGCCGTGATGTTGATTCGCCTGCGCCAGGCAGACGCCGCAAAGGCGATCTTGCGCGAAGGCCAGGAGGACTTCCACTACGGCGACTACTTCGCCTACTCCAAGATCTGTACTCACATCGGTTGCCCTACGTCCCTGTATGAGCAGCAAACCAACCGCATCCTCTGCCCGTGCCACCAGTCCCAGTTCGATGCACTGCAGCATGGTAAGCCGATCTTCGGACCGGCAGCCCGTGCTCTGCCCGAGCTGTCGATCTCGGTTGACGAAGAGGGATACATGTACGCCGACCGTAACTTCATCGAGCCTGTCGGCCCGGCATTCTGGGAGCGTCGTTCATGACCACTAAACAACAGAGCCGCGCTGCTAAAGCGGCCAACAACATCGACGAGCGGTACACAGCCTCTGGCCTGATCCGCCCGCAAATCAACAAGGTATTCCCGACTCACTGGTCGTTCATGCTCGGTGAGATCGCGCTGTACTCTTTCATCATCCTGATCCTGTCGGGTGTTTACCTGACGCTGTTCTTCGACCCCTCCATGTCGAAGGTGATCTACGACGGCGCTTATGCACCCCTAAATGGTGTGGAGATGTCCGCCGCCTACAAGACCGCTCTGAACCTCTCTTTCGAGGTTCGCGGTGGTTTGTTCATCCGCCAGGTTCACCACTGGGCTGCGCTGCTGTTTGCCGTGTCGATCATGGTTCACATGCTGCGCATCTTCTTCACCGGTGCATTCCGCAAGCCGCGTGAGGCGAACTGGGTTATCGGCTGTGTCCTGCTGCTGCTCTCTGTCGCTGAGGGCTTCATGGGCTACTCCCTGCCGGATGACCTGCTTTCCGGTGTTGGTCTGCGCATTATGTCCGCCATCATGGTTGGCCTGCCGGTCATCGGCACCTGGCTGCACTGGATCATGTTCGCCGGCGACTTCCCGGGTGAGATCATTATTCCTCGCCTGTACATCGCCCACGTTCTTCTGATCCCGGGCATCCTGCTGGCACTGATCGCTGCACACCTTGCACTCGTGTGGTACCAGAAGCACACCCAGTTCCCTGGACCGGGTCGTACCGAAAACAACGTTGTCGGCGTTCGTATTCTGCCGGTGTTCGGTCTGAAGGCAGCTTCCTTCGGCCTGATCACCTTCGGCGTGGTTGCTCTGATGGCTGGTCTGTTCCAGATCAACGCCATCTGGAATCTCGGCCCGTACAATCCTTCCCAGGTGTCCGCTGGTTCTCAGCCGGATATCTACATGCTGTGGACTGACGGTGCTGCACGTGTCATGCCTGCCTGGGAGCTCTACCTCGGTAACTACACCATTCCGGCTGTGTTCTGGGTAGCTCTGCTGCTGGGCATCCTGGTTGTGCTGCTGTTCACCTACCCGTGGATCGAGCAGAAGTTCACCGGCGATGACGCCCACCATAACCTCTTGCAGCGTCCGCGCGACGTTCCGGTTCGTACCGCCCTGGGCGTCATGGCACTGACCTTCTACGTGCTGCTGACTATTTCCGGTGGTAACGACCTGCTGGCAATGCACTTCACGATCTCGCTGAACCTTATGACGTGGCTGGGTCGTATCGGCCTGGTATTGCTGCCTCCGATCGCGTACTTCATCACGTACCGCCTGTGCGTCTCCCTGCAGCGCTCCGACCGCGAGGTTCTGGAGCACGGCATTGAGACCGGTACCATCCGCCAGCTGCCATCCGGTGGCTTCATCGAGGTCCACCAGCCGCTGGGCCCGGTTGACGAGCACGGCCACCCGATTCCGCTGGAGTACCAGGGTGCATACGTTCCGAAGACCATGAACGAGCTCGGCGCTGCCGGTCACCCTGGTCGCGGTGGCTTCTTCTCCCCGGATTCCCCAGAGATCGTGGAGAAGGCGGAGCGCATCGAGCACGATAATCACGCAGAGCAGAAGGAAATGTTCGAGCGTCTCAACGAGGAGAACCGTCGTCGCCACGAGGAGCTCGACAAGTAACCTCGCATCGAGCTGATTCAACTGCTCTCACATAAGGCTCGAGAAGATCCCGTCCACCAAGAAGGTGGGCGGGATTTTTTAGTTCCGCTCTTGCGACAGAGCCTTTAGTACGTCGTAGGTCGCCAAGGCGTCACTCATCGCTCGGTGTAGTGGGCGGTGGGTGACCTTGAGATACGACGCCACGTTCCCCAGGCGGTAGCGTCCAACTGACTCTCGCGGAATTAGTGTGCGGGATGCCTCCGCTGTACACACCAGTCGTGGAGTGTAGGGAGGAGAGACAAGCTCGTTTGAAGCGGTGAGCTGGGTGCGCAGCATTTCGTGCTGCAAGAAGGAGAAGTCGAAGAAGACATTGTGCCCAACAAGACGTGGGATGGGGGAGCCGTGTGGGCGGAGGAACCCCAGCAATTCGGGAAGTATGTCCTCAAAGGTGGGCTTGTCAGCCAAGAGCCCTTCGGAGATGCCCGTTAAGTCGGTAATCTCCTCAGGAACCTTTTGTAGCGGGTTGAGGAGTGATGTATAGCGTTGCTGGATCTCTCCGTCTGAGACCCGCAGAGCCGCGATTTCAATTATTCGCTCTTGCTGTGGCCGCAACCCGGTTGTTTCCAAGTCGATCACGATGCAGTCGTGAAGAGTGCGCTGCAGATCCGAGCGTGTGTGCGCCAAGGCGTAGGAATCCGGCATCTCATCTGAACGGCGTGGCTGGCGTGGCTTAGCGGGCCGTGAATCCTCTGAAGCTAGAGGATCGCGGTACGGCGGATTCGACACGGTAGGGGGCATGGGGATCAAGTTTAGCTTTTGGGCGGGGGATGTTGGCACGGTTGCACTGAGGCAGGCGGTTTTTGAAGCGTTATGGGCGTAAAAGACACGCCAAAATTACCTAGTGTGACGAGTATCACATCTGTTATTTTCTGAAAATATCATAAGCGTCAGACCCTGGTAGAGGTAGTGAGTGTATTTACTAAAACCGCAGGTCAGCAATTTATAAAGCTTCGATAACTTTCAGGCTGTAGTTGAGGGTTCGAAAAATCTCGGTTTGATAACAACGGCACGTCTAAGGCTTAAAAAGCCCAGATTTGCGAAACGGCTGGACATGGACCGCAATCATTTCGTAATCTTTTCGAGACCTTAGAGGTGAGCGACAAAGAGCTCACCGCACCGCGGTAGCTGCCGAAGAGTTGCCGGGCGAGGGGATATGGAAAAGCTCCACACCCCAAACAACGGATTGAAAGGTAATTGAGGACTTATATGGGCAAGCACAGCCTGAAGAAGAACAACGTATCCCGCAACGCAGCTGTCGTCGCTGCCGTCGGTGTGGGTGCCGCTGTACTGACCCCCGCTGCCGCCCAGGCTGCGCCGGTCACTCACAAGCAGTCCGGCGTAACCGTAGAGGTTCCGGACCACCTGCTGCCGACCATCAAGCCTTACTTCAAGCAGGCTGGCCTGAGCACCGATGGTGGCAACAAGAAGGCTGCGACTAAGGCTGTCAAGGCTCCGGCTCCAAAGCTGGCTTCTTCCTCTATCGGACAGCGCATTGCGGACATCGCTAAGTCCAAGGTTGGTGCACCGTACTCTTGGGGTGCTTCTGGCCCGAACGCGTTTGACTGCTCCGGCCTGACCTCTTGGGCTCACCGCCAGGTTGGCAAGTCCATCCCGCGTACCTCCTCTGCTCAGGCTTCCGCTGGCAAGAAGGTTTCCTTGAACGCTCTGCAGCCGGGCGATGTTATCTCCTACTACGGTGGCGCATCTCACGTTGCCATCTACATCGGCAATGGCAAGATCGTTCACGCCCTGAACTCTTCCAACCCGGTGCGTATCGACAACCTGCACATGATGCCTGTGTACAACGCGGTTCGCTTCTAATTTTTAGCCAACACCTTCCGGTGTTTCTCTAGCTCAGATGTTGATATCGGGGCTAGTGTTACGGCTGGTGAAGGCGTGAAATGGTGGGGCTGGTGCTATTAGGGTGCCAGTCCCACTTTTGCCCTTTCATGTGGCAGAATATCTATCGGTGAACGGCTCCTTCGGTGGGCCGAGAATTTTTTGAGAACTAAAGAAAGTCCAGTCGTGAACGTGTCGTTTTCCTCTTCTCGTGATCGCTCCTCGCGCGGCAGTCGCTCCGGTGCTAACGCTATCGCCAAGGCCACATCTGCGGCGTTGCTAGCTCTCGCAATGGGAGCTACTGTCCCGCAGGCCAGTGCGGATCCGCAGAACGCTCCGGGGCGAGGTGACCAGGGGCAGGGAAGCGACAAGAAGGATGATCGCAACGCGGATCAGAAGCGTGCGGAAGAAATCCGTCGCCTACTGGACACACCGATCCCAGCGGATGTTGACGGTCTGCTGAACCACGTAGACAAGGTATCCGGCTACGCCTCCGAGACTTCGGATGAGGTTGAGCAGCTGAAGATCGATATCGACCAGGCTAAGGGGAACCTGGCAAAGGCCAACAAGGCTGCCGATGACTCGCGCAAGAAGGCTGAGAAGCTCAACACGGATGTCAAGGCGTCACGTGCAAATGTCACCGGCGTATCTCGCGCGATGTACCGTGGCGCCACGGTGGATCCGGTCTCTGCTTTTGTTGGCTCCCAAGGCCCGCAGGCTGCAGTCGAGCGTTCTTCTTACCTGACGTCGATTGGTGATCAGCGTGCCGATACCGTGAACACGCTGAGCCAGAAGCTGAAGGATGCTGCTAAGGAGAAGAACAAGGCGAGCCGTTCTAAGGCCACCGCAGATTTCCAGCTGCGTACCCTCAACGATCGCAAGAAGGACCTTGACGATCGCAACAAGGAGCTCGGCGAGCTGAAGGACAAAATCATGAAGGCCGTCGACGGGCTTAGCCCGGAGGATCGTCGACGCTGGATTGATCGCAATGGTCCCATCGACATGAATGTCGAGGAGTTCCTCGGCAAGATGAAGAAGGCCGGTGACTCCGGTGCGCCGGTCAACGCAACTGGTGTGGTCGCAGCGGCCTTGTCGAAGTTGGGATCCCCGTACTCCTGGGGTGCCGCCGGCCCGAGCGCTTTCGACTGCTCCGGACTGATGTTCTGGTCCTACCAACAGCAAGGTAAGTCCATCCCGCGCACCTCGTCCGCACAGATCGCAGGTGGGCAGCCGGTCTCCATTGACGACCTACAGCCGGGCGACATCGTTGGTTTCTACCCGGGAGTGACCCACGTGGGCATGTACATCGGTGATGGCAAGATCGTCCACGCCTCCGATTACGGCATCCCCGTACAGGTAGTTCCGCTGAACTCCATGCCGATCTCGGGCGCCGCCCGCTACTAAACATCCCATAGCGTGCGGTAGCATCCGTTCGTATGTCCAGCGCAGACCAGCATAGCCATCCCCGCGTCCTCGTCGTCACCAATGACTTCCCGCCTACCTTCGGCGGGATTCAGACGTATGTGCGCGACTACCTCTCCACGCTGGATCCGGCCAAGGTTGTGGTTTTCGCCTCTACCCAACACCGCGAGGATGCAATGGCCTTCGACGGTGAACAGGACTACCACGTCGTCCGATGGCCTCGCAGCATCATGCTGCCCACCCCAGCTACTGCGCGCAAGATGCAGCAGCTGATCCGTGAACATGACATCCACACTGTCTGGTTCGGGGCGGCCGCACCGCTGGCATTGATGGCGAATAGTGCCCGGGCAGCGGGCGCTCGCCGGATTGTTGCCTCCACCCATGGCCACGAGGTCGGATGGTCCATGTTCCCCGGTTCGCGCCACGTCCTTGCCCGCATCGGCCGTACCGTGGATTGCTTGACATATGTTTCGCACTATGCCCGCAATCGAATGGCCGCTGCCTTTGGTCCCTCCGTTGCGTGGGAACCTATGCCAGGTGGCGTCAACACGGATCTCTTCCAACCGAACCCGGCGATGCGAGATGCGCTTCGGGCGCGCTATGGCGTGACGGACGAGAAGGTCATTGTCGCCGTCTCCCGACTGGTTCCACGCAAAGGCCAGGACACTTTGGTAAAGGCCATGCCCGCCATCCTTCGTGAGCACCCGGATGCACATTTGCTTGTCGTCGGACCCGGCGATTACCGCGTGAAGTTGGCGAAACTGGCGCGTCGGCTGGGCGTCACAAAGAACATAACCTTTACCGGTGCGGTCGACGTAGAGGAACTACCAGGCCACTTCGTGGTCGGTGATGTTTTCGCACTCCCGGTGCGAACGCAACTGGGCGGACTGTCCGTAGAAGGGCTCGGGATCGTATTTCTCGAGGCACAAGCCGCGGGAGTCGCTACGGTTTCCGGCAATGGTGGCGGCGCGCCCGAGACAGTGATCGATGGAGAAACAGGGCTGGTCGTGGACTCGCGGGATCTGGACGACGTGGTGGCGCAGATCTCTTCGCTGCTTAGTGACGCCCCCACGCGCCAGCGCCTAGCGACCGCAGCTCGGAAAAACGTGATGGAGAAATGGACGTGGCACGTCCTCGGTTACCAGTGCCGAGCGGTCATGCGAGGCGGGGGAGAGATTCCACCGCGGCATAGCTTCGCCTAGACGTAAATCTTGGGGTAGAACCACAGAGTTTTTATGCAGCCCACGGCTGGCTAGAATGATGAGGTTACATACGGACTACAGAGGGAAGAGGGATCGCTTCGTGACTGGGAGCCTTACCGTGGGCGTGGACATCGGTGGCACGAACCTACGTGCTGCCGTGGTGGACGCGGACGGCCAGATCCTGGACATTGAAAAGCTTCCGACCCCCTCCAATGTTTATGCCCTGGAAACCGCGCTGGTGCATGCTATCGGCTGCCTGCAGCGCCGCAATGAAGGCATCGCCGCAGTGGGATTGGCCGTGGCTGGGTTTATTAATGCGCAGCGCGACACAGTGCGCTTTGCCCCGCACCTGCCATGGCGGAACGCGCAGGTCACCGACAGGCTCAGCGCCAAGTTAGGGCTTCCGGTGGAATTGGAGCACGACGCCAACTCCGCGGCGCTAGGGGAGTACCGATTGGGAGCTGCCCAAGGAGTCGGCACGTGGGTGCTTTTTGCTTTGGGGACCGGAATCGGTGGTGCCGTCATGGTGGATGGCGAGATCTACCGAGGAGCTTTTGGTACAGCCCCGGAGTTTGGGCATCTGACTGTCATGCCAGGTGGTCGTGCATGCCCCTGCGGTAAACAAGGTTGCCTGGAGCGCTATTGCTCTGGTTCGGCGCTGGCACTGACCGCCCAAGACCTGATTGCTACGGGACGCTACCCGGATTCCGCCATTACACGGGAATTCGCCCAGCACCCAGAAGAAATCTCCGGACGAGCCGTAGTTCGCCTGGCGCGTGAGGGAGATCCGTTGGCACGCGCCGCAGTGGAGGACATGGGACTGTGGCTAGGCCGCGGACTGTCGCTGGTGCAAGATGTGTTGGATCCGGAATTAATCGTGATCGGCGGGGGCGTAAGTGCCGATGCAGATCTGTTTCTGGACCAGGCGGAATCCATGCTGAATTACAGCATCGTCGGAGCCGGTCACCGGCCTGTCGCACGAGTAAAAACCGCGCAACTAGGAGGAGATGCCGGTATGATCGGCGTGGCGTTACTGGCGCGCGATCGCCTTCAGACGGGCGCCTAAAGGCTAGCGCTGTGCGCGCCGAATACTGCGCCAAATACTGCGCTGCTTTTTGTGGCGCTCACGAGGGAAGTATACAAGGGACGGTAGGTTTTTAAATATGCAAAATAAGGCGTATTGGTTTTTCAAATACATCCTCATCGGCCCATGGCTGCGCGTGTACAACCGTCCTTTTACCAAGGGGCTCGAAAAGCTACCTAAGGAAGGCTCGGGAATCCTGGCTTCCAATCACCTTGCAGTGATGGACTCCTTCTACCTTCCGCTGGTATCCAAGCGCCAGCTGACGTTCCTGGCGAAGAAGGAATACTTCACGACGCCCGGCCTGGTTGGTGGCATTCAGAAGTTCTTCTTCACCTCCGTTGGCCAGGTGCCAATCGACCGCCAGGATAAGGAATCCCAGAACGCCGCTTTGGGCACTGCGCTCAAGGTACTTGAGCGTGGGGATCTGCTGGGCATGTACCCGGAGGGCACGCGTTCCCCGGATGGCCGCATGTACCGAGGCAAAACCGGCCTGGCGCGCATCGCTCTCGAATCTGGGGAGAAGGTCTACCCGGTGGCGATGATCAACACGAACAAGGCCAACCCCATCGGTACGTGGATCCCACGGCCGGCCCGCTGTGGCGTGTACGTCGGAGACCCAATCGACCCGAACGATTTCCGTGATGCCGGCGACGAATACGCCCAGGCTCGGGCGCTGACCGATGCGATCATGGAGGCGCTGCATAAGCTTTCCGGTCAGGAGTATGTCAAGGACTTTTATGCTGCCGATGTGAAGAAGTCCCTGGAGGCAGGTAAGGGCTACCCGGCGGGCTCGGAACCGCGGCAGTAGTGAATGTGCCCCCTCAGCGCTGCTGTGCCAACGACCATACGCACTCCGTTTCCCCGTGGTGAACGGGGCTTTTATGCCGTGCGGCCCGTCGTTGACGGTTTGACTTCAGCAGCGCAAACCTGATCTTGTAATAAGAATCATGTCGAAGGTAGATCAGGGTGCGAGTCGGCCTCAAGCGCGGCCGGTGAAGCAGAGAGTCGAGTGGGCGGACGCCGCCAAAGGGTTTTCCATTGTCGGTGTGTGCATTATGCACGTCGTCACCGGGGTTCCCAGTGGAACGGAAACCCCGCTGGGGCATTTCTCCAGCTTCCTCGATCCTCTCCGAATGCCGCTGTTCTTCCTCGTGTCAGGACTGTTCGCCCATCGTATCCTGGAGCGTTCGTTCGCCGACCTGTGGTATCGACGACTGTGGTTCCTGTTGGTGCCTTACTTGGTCTTTAACCCCTTCCACATTCTGACGCGCATGAGCATCGACGACAACTACTCGCTGATGAACCTGTTTAAGGCGATGCTGCTGGGCAACGTGGGTCTGTGGTTCCTTTATGCGTTGATTCTTTACAACATCTTCGCCTGGGTACTTCGCAAACAGCCGCCGTGGCTGGCCATCTTAACCTCCGCTATCCCGCTGGTCATCGGAGCTTTCCTCGGTGGCGGGGAGAACATCTTCTTCCGGCATGTCCTCACTTTTGCCCCCATGTTCTTCATTGGTCTGCACTGCAGAGACTTCTTCTTCCGGCTGGCCAAGCGTGCCTTCAACCCCCTTGTGATACTCGGAAGCGCCGTGTTGTTCTTCAGCTCGGAGTATATGATGCGGACTCTGGCCAAGACGCTCTTTAGCGATTGGACGCCTACGGTTGCGGCTCTGACCTTGGGAACTGACCTATTGCGCTCCGTCCTCGCACTGCCATTTGCCATTGTGGTTGCCGCTTGGCTGTGCGTGATCCCTTTAGTGCGCGAGGTCTTCCTTTTCGTGGGCCGGAACACCTTGCAGGTCTACGTGTTCCACCCGTTGGGTCTGTACCTGCTCGGCGGATACGCCGTCACGTTGGCCGAAGCGCATCCGGAGTCGCTCGCTTTCCTGGGCACGATGGCAGGCCAATTGTGGTGGGGTATCGGCGCCTGCGTAGTCGCCTCCATTGTGGGCTATGTAGTGGGCAAGACGCCCCTTATTGGTTGGACGCTGTTCCCACCGGCACTGCGGCGTCCTCAAGAAAGACAGCAAAAACCGCGCCAGCAGGTACGGTTCGGCGGTGACCGCACCCTGTCGGCCTAGCCTCAAGCCCAGGCTCTAGACTGGACAACCGTGCGCTACTTCTACGACACAGAGTTCATTGAGGACGGCTCCACCATTGATCTGATCTCAATCGGTGTGGTGGCCGAAGATGGGCGCGAGTTTTACGCAGTCTCCACCGAATTTAACGAGCATCGGGCGGGGCAGTGGGTGAAGAAGAACGTTCTGCCGCAATTGCCGCCGCGCTCCGACAAAGCTTGGATGGATCGCGCGATGATGCGTGCCAAGCTGCACGAATTCCTGGTTCCCGAGCGGGCTACGAAGTCCCGGGGACGTCCCAGTGAGCGGCCCGAACTATGGGCCTGGGTGGGGGCTTATGATCACGTGGCGCTGGCTCAGCTATGGGGCGACATGACCGGGCTTCCCGCTGACCTGCCGCGTTTCACCCACGAACTGAAGCAGCTGTGGGAGATGGCCGGTCGACCACGGTTGCCCGAAAGCCCTAGCAATGCTCACGATGCTCTTGCCGACGCCCGTTTCAATGTCGTGAAATACCGCCTGTCCATGGAAGCATTGAAGGGGTTACCCGGACGTCCATAAAAGCATCTGAAAATAGCCTGATTGCCAAAAGCCGTGGCTAGGTAACGTATGCTCTGTCTATGGCTTGGACTATAGATGCACCGTTAGACGAACTTCCGGATCTGCCGCCGCTGCCAGCGGACATGGCGGAAAAATTAGAAGATGCGCTGTCTCGCGACGCGAAGCAGCAGCCTAGCTGGGATCCAGAGCACGCAGGGCGCGTGCGGAAGATCCTGGAATCCGTGCCACCGATTGTGGTGGCTCCCGAAGTTAAGAAGCTGAAGAAGCAACTGGCTGATGTCGCCCTGGGCAAGGCCTTCCTCCTGCAGGGCGGTGACTGTGCGGAGACCTTCGAAACCAATACGGAGCCGCACCTGCGTGGCAACGTGAAGACCCTGCTGCAGATGGCTGTTGTCTTGACCTACGGTGCTTCCACGCCCGTGGTGAAGATGGGACGTATCGCCGGCCAGTACGCCAAGCCACGCTCCGCGGACCGAGATTCCAATGGTCTGTTGAACTACCGTGGCGACTTGGTAAATGGCGTAGAGGCCACCGAGGAGGCTCGCGCCCACGACCCATCCCGCATGGTGCGTGCTTACGCTAACTCTTCCGCAGCAATGAACCTGGTTCGTGCATTGACGAACTCTGGTACCGCTGACCTGTACAAGCTGCATGAGTGGAACCGCGAGTTCGTGGCGACCTCCCCGGCGGGCGCCCGCTACGAGGCGTTGGCGACAGAGATCGACCGTGGCCTGGAGTTCATGTCCGCTTGTGGTGTGACGTCGGAGACGCTGCGCTCCGCGGACATCTTTGCCTCCCACGAGGCGCTAGTTCTGGACTACGAGCGTGCAATGCTGCGCCTGGCTCACGACGAAGAGGGCAATGACGCCCTGTATAACCTGTCCGCGCACCAGGTGTGGATCGGCGAGCGCACCCGTGGCATTGACGATGCGCACATTCGCTTCGCCTCTTTGATCTCCAACCCCGTGGGCGTGAAGATCGGTCCAACAACCACCCCGGAAGAGGCCGTTGGCTACGTCCGTCAGCTGGATCCGAAGAACACCCCGGGTCGATTGACGCTGATTACCCGCATGGGCTACGACAAGATCCGCACGGCGCTGCCTCCGATTGTCGAGGCCGTGGAGGCCACGGGTCACAAGGTCATCTGGCAGTGCGACCCTATGCACGGCAACACCTACACCTCTAACAATGGCTACAAGACGCGCGATTTCGACCGCATCATCGACGAAGTTCAGGGATTCTTCGAGGTGCACCGGAAGCTCGGCTCGCACCCTGGCGGTATCCACGTAGAACTGACGGGCGAGGACGTCACCGAGGTTGTCGGCGGTGGTCAGTCCATCACGGATCTGGATCTGCCGGAGCGTTACGCCACTACCGTGGATCCGCGACTGAACACCCAGCAGTCGCTGGAGCTGGCGTTCCTAGTGGCGGAGATGCTGCGCAACTAGGTGGCTGCGACTAGCTGCCTTCGGGACGGCAGCTACACCGTGGTCAACGTGACCACGGCACCCCGGTGGCTGCGGGAGCCGGGGCCGGGGGATTGACCCAGAACCAAGCCGTTGGGGTCACCCTTGATCTTCACCTCAAAGCCCGCATCCTCTAGCTTTTGGCGAGCCTTTTCCGCGCTGAGACCGATCGTCCACGGCACGCGCTGGGACGTGGACTCGCGGATTTCCACATCCGTGTTCTTCGCAGGATCCACCAGCTTGCCCGCCTGGGGTGACTGCTGTGCAACGTTGCCGGAATCCTCGGAAGAGTCCTCCACGGGTTTGCCCTCAACCGGATTGAGACCTGCCTCGCGCAAAGCCTTACGGGCGTCATCCATAGATAGTCCCGCTACATCCGGTACTTCGATCGCATTCGACAGCACCAGCGTGACCTCCGAACCGGATTCGACTTCCGATCCCTCCTTTGGATCGGTGCGAATCGCCTGACCTGCGGGGATATCCTTGTCGAACTCCTCGGTCTCCTCGGCAACTGTTAGGCCGGCGGACTCCAAGGTCTGCTTTGCGCGGTCGTGTTCTTGCCCCTTGACGCCCGGCACCTTCACTGGGCGCTTGCCCTTGCTCATGTGGACAACGACGGTCGAGTCTGTATTGACTTCGGTTCCCGCTGCAGGCTGGACCTCCGCGACATGCCCTTTAGCTATGTCATCGGAGTAGACTTCCTCGCCCTTCTTCAACTTCAAAGTGCGGTCGGTCAGCTTTTTCTCGTAATACTGCAAGCTGGAGTTCGTTCCGGGATCCGGGATAGTCGGCTTGCCTAGGGAAAGCAGTACGGCGACTTCGGAGCCTCGCAGGGCGCGGTGCCCCTTGGCAGGGTCGGTTCCCATGACCGTGTTCTTCTCCGCCTGATTGTCGTAGCGCTCGTCTAGTTTGGAGCTGAACCCGGCTTCCTCGACGGTGGCTTGTGCCGTGGCTTTATCCATGCCGACCACAGTGGGGATCTCGCCATAGCGACCCGTGGCGAACCACCATCCGCCAAGCGCCACGCCAATAACCAGCGCCAGGAGTACGAGAACCCACACAATGGTGGCCGCCGGTGACTTGTTGCTGAGTTTGTGCACCGGGCGTGCAGGTGCGGGCCGGTGCTGGGGCGACCGATGCGGGGCCGGTCGGTGTGGCACTGGCTGATGCGATGGCCCCACATTGGTATCGGGAGACGGCGCCAATGAGCCAGGATGCTGCGCATAACCTGGTCGGTTCGCCGGATGGTACTGAGTGACGGCAGTATGGTGCGTCTCCGGGCGGGCACGATCCTCCTGGGGGAGGGTGACAGCGCGGGTAGCCATCGACTCGTCATTCCACGGGGTACGTTCGCCGAAGTCGGTACCGGCCAGAGCAGTGCGTACGGCGGACTCAATAGGGGCAGGGACTTCGAAGTCCGGAATATCTAGCTGCTCCGCAGTGTCCTCCACGGCCTGCAGGAACTCGCTGCCATCCTGGAAACGTTGGGCGGGGTCGCGGTGGCACGCACGCAGAACGAGCTCGTCGATCTCCGGTGGAATGTCGGGCATCAACGTGCTGGGAGCGGGCACCGGACGGTTGATACGCGCCATGGCGGTTTCTAGCGGGGAGGCACCCTTGAAAGGAGTGCGGCCAGTCAGCAGTTCGAACAGCAGGATGCCTGCTGAGTACACGTCACTGGCTTGGGTGAGGTTTTCGCCGCGCACTTGCTCGGGGGAAAGATAACCGACGGTGCCGATGACCTGCCCGTTGACGGAGGTCGTTGCGTTCGTGGCATCACCCATCGCGTTATCGATGGCGCGCACGAGGCCGAAGTCCGCTAGCTTTACCTGGTGCTGATCGCTGATCAGCACATTATCCGGTTTGATGTCGCGGTGAATCATCCCTTTGGCGTGGGCGATGGCTAGGGCGTTGAGCATGGGTTGCATCACGGCGATGGCGGCATGCGGGGGCATAGGGCCGCGTTCCTTCAACAATTCGCGCAGGGAGCCGCCTTCGACCAGCTCCATGACGAGGAAAACATAGTCCTCGTCCACACCTTGGTCGAAGACGTTTACGAGTGTTGGGTGGTTGAGTTTCGCTACTGCGCGAGCCTCACGTTCGAAGCGAGTACGGAAGGCGGGTTCGCGGGCGAGCGCTGGATCCATTACCTTGACCGCGACTTCTCGGTCCAGGCGGGTATCGACCGCCGCATAGACTGTGGACATGCCACCGCGGGCGATCTGGGCGCCGATGCGGTAGCGCCACTCCAGCAGGTCTCCCGGATGTAGCTCGCTCACGTCTAGTTTCAGCCTCGTTTTCTCAGCAGTCGTATCTCTTGAGAAGAGATGATTATAAGGGGGTTTTGTTCCCCGTGCGTTCAGAGTTACGCAATGATTCTAGTGGTACTCGTGTCATTATACGTTTAGCCAGGTTCGTGCCCTACTCGTTTCTTTTTGACGCCCACGCGCTACAGTGGCGACCGTGAGTAAACAAAACAAGCACGCAGTAGATCACGGCATTTCCGCACACGTGGAGGGCGAGGCTTCAGGACGCATCCTCGACGAGTCGGTGGGTGGAGTTCCTGCAGGTGAAGAGGTTCTGACTCTTCCCGATGCCGCGGAACGAATGAACTTGGTAATCACCAAGGTCATGGACATGCTGAACAAGAAGCAACTGCTGGCTATTCAGGTTGACGGCATCCGACACATTCCCGCGCGTTTCCTCGGCGAAGACGGTCAACTCAACCGGTTCGTTCCCGGTGCGATCGCTTTGCTCAGCGATGGTGGCTATTCGGATGTGGAGATCCTGGACTACCTGTTTACTGAGGATGATTCTCTGCCCGGGCGTCCGGTTGATGCCCTGCACGGTCACCTTGCCCGCGAGGTGATGCGCCGCGCTCAGGCGATGGCGATTCTGTAGCATGCTTCTGCGGCCGCTGCTGCCGTGGATCCCATAGGCACGCGGCGACGATCCAGGCGAAAACAACTGCAAAGGCGAGCACCCACCACAGAGCGTAGAGGCGGTTATTTCCTCCGCCGTCGAACATGAAGGTGACCCACATGCAGAACACACTGGTGAGATAGATCGTCATTCGCGATTGGCTAGCCAGGAATATCAGCGACAGGGGAGCTGTGTAGTACCACGGCAGCGTCACCGTGTTGAAAACACAGGTGATGGCGTAGGCCACAGCCATGCCGGTGAACGCAGTATGCTCATCGTGCCGGAATAACCACCACGCAATGACGAGCCCCACGAGCATGAGGGCACTGCTCACCGGGCGGATGGCATCCACCAGAACGTTAAACGTCAGATCGTCGTTGATACGCGAAAGGAAAGGTTCAAGTGTGGAAGCAATAAAGGAAGGCAGCGCCAGGGGGTTGATGACCTTAGAGTTACCCGTGACCTCCGTGACCCAGCCCCATGTCTGCTGAGTTGCGACTGTAATCAGCGCCAACACCCCAATGCATGTGGCTGCGCTGGCCAGACCCGTCCAGATCAGGGTTCCGAAACGCCGCCAAGTGTCTGCTAACCCTAGCCAACGGCGCTTGCCCTCTGTATAGGGGAGCGGACCAGCGATACGGGCGACCATTATCCATACAACGAAAGGCAACGCAATAAACGCCGTTGCCTTCAACGCCGCAGCTACACCGATTAGCGCGGCAGCCGCCAGGCCACCGGGGACGGGATGGAGCCTCATTGCGCAAAGACATCCCACCAAGATCAACGCCATCATGAGGTTTTCCGTATGCATGCCACCGATCAAGTGCAGGACGCTAAGGGGGTTAAAAACCCCCAGCCACATAGCCACGTCGGGACGCACACCAAGGTGGGTAGCCAGCTGCGCCACGGCCCAGGCCATTACTAGCACTGATGCGATGGAAACCAGTTTGAAAGCAAGGATGCCGGCAGTGATGTTATCGCCGGTGATCGATGTGATCGCTCGACCGAGCCCCATATGCAGCGGGCCATAAGGGGTTGTGGTGTTTCGCCAATCGGCGCTGACCTCGAACAACAGTGGGCCTGGGTTGGCGGCAGCACCTACCTCGTACGCATTAAACCCATCGCGGGCCAGGGTGCCCTGCATCAGATAAGAGTAAATGTCGCGAGACATTAACGGCCCTGCTAGCGCTAGGGGGCCGATCCATGCGGCGATAGCTGATCGGCGCAGGGTGGCGCCGTGAATCAGAATATGTCGGCCAATAATGATCCAGCTGAGGACCATTGCCAACAGGGCGAACCACATCACCACCGTCATCATGCCAGCGGCATGGCCGAAAGTGAACGAGCTAAGCCCGATGACCTGCATAATGCCGCCTCGGGCACGCACGGCGCCGACGCTGTGGGAGGTGATCGTCAAGACGATGCTGCCAATGAGTCCCATCCATATCGCGCGACTGTAGCTAGTCGATTGCAGTCGGTTGCGCGCCTTTTCTAGAAACGCCTCACCGGCCGTCACAACACACCACCGCCAGTGATGCGACGGGCGGCCAACGCTCCAGAGAGGATTACGGTCGGCACGCCCACGCCCGGGGTAGTAGAGGATCCAGCAAGTACTAGATTGTCCACTCCGAATGCGCGGGCATTACGGGGACGGAAGGGGCCGGTCTGGGTAAAGGAATGCGCCAATGCGAAGGGGCTACCAGCGCCGAAGCCGTGATCCGCCTGCCATGTTGCCGGCGTTTCCACCCGTGCGACACGGAAGTTCTCGGTGATGCCAGAGTATCCGCGGGACTCCAAGCCCCTTAAGAGCTCCTGGACATAGGGTTCGGTGATGTTGTGCCAGTCGATGTCCGCGGAGCGCAGGTTCGGTGCCGGAGCGAGAATGCTCAAGGGTTCGAATGTGTCCGTGCTTGGGGACGTGGCGTCGCCACCAAAGGCACGTTCGGGCACCGTGCGTGCCGGACGGGTGAGCAGCAGTGAAGGATCGCTCATCAGCGACCCCCGACCGTGAGTGGCCGTAATCTCGCGGAAGGTTTCGTCCCATGCCTCGCCAAAACTAATGGTGTGATGGCTTTGGGAATCCCACGCGCCGGACACGGCCGTGGGGATGGTTCCGTGGATCACGACGGCCGAAGGGGACCAGCGCAGTGGCGCTGCCTTGCGCCACAACCGGCGGACAAAGGAACGAGACACCAGCCCACTCGTGCGCCCCGATTGTGTCAGCAGATTGCCAATCACCGGAAGGTCGGGGGTTGCCACGACAGCATCGCAGGGGATGTGTTCGCCGGTGCGGGTGCGTACACCGGTAATCAGATCCTCGGAGAAGTCCACGTGCTCGACGGGGTCTGCGGTGATGATTCGGCCACCCGCAGCGCGCACAGCGGCGGCCATGACCTCGGGAACCTCGCTCATGGAGAAGCTGGGGTAGAACACGCCCATGGAGGTATCCATGTGCGAGATCACGGTGTAGACGGCGCGCGCGTTCTTCGGTGCCACACCCGCGTACAGGGCTTGGAAAGTAAAGAGCCGCTGTAGCTCGGTATCGGGGAGGTGCCGTGCCGCGGTCTTGCCGAGGCTGCCGAAGGCGCCGAGGGAGCCCAAGTGGCTGAGGTCCGACGCCGCAGCGGGCGTGGAAAACAAATCCAGCGCACCGTCGAAGTCCGCGGCCAAGAAGTTTTCGAAACTGGCACTGAAGACATCCTGGGACCACTGGCGGTGGTGAAGGTAACCGGCTGCAAGCTTGTCCGCCGCCGCTTTATCCAGACCTTTGGATGCTGCGAAACGGCGTATCTCTGCCACCATCGCGTCGCGTCCGGCGAACACCTCGGCGTGACGTCCACTGGCGAATTGTGCATGATAGGCCGGCGCGAGTCGCCGTGGCGCCCATGGATGCTCCAAACCAAGCTGCTTGGCAGCAGAATCAGAGCGCAGGTCGATGCCGACGGAAGCTACCGCGGATTCGATCAGGCTGGGCATCGTCAAAACGGTAGCGCCCGTATCGGCGATGTAGTCTCCGTGTGCACTGGTGAGTTGCTCGCTGCGGCAGCGTCCACCGACGGTATTGGAAGCCTCAATGACTGTGACATCCCGTCCTGCGGAGAGCAGGCGCAGTGCGGCGGAGAGTCCCGCTAGACCTGCGCCAATTACAACGACGTGCTCGCCATTGCCTGGCAGTCGTCGGCGCAATGTGGGGCGCGTCATTGGCACCAAAGGGCTCGGTAGGCTCAGGTGTCGCCGCCCATCGGCGGAGCGAGTGGATAGCTTCATTTAAAACCTCCGGTGCGTTAGTTTGTCCGCCAAGGCAGTCAGTTCTGTGGTGATGTCTGTACCCAACCCGCCGGATTTTAGAGATTCGATGGCTCTTTGAGTGCGTGCTTCGATGAGAGCCTCTACCTCGGATTGTGCGCCAGTGTCGTGGATGATGTCCCGCAGACGCTCGATGTCAGCCTCCGACGATTCCTCGCCTTGTCCCAGCCCCTCTCGAAGGGCGGCGACTTGGGCTGCGCTACCTCGGCGCAATGCCTCGTTGATGAGTGTCGTACGTTTCCCTGTGCGTAGGTCGTCGCCAGATGGTTTGCCTGTGACTTCCGGGTCGCCGAAGACACCCAATTGGTCATCTCGTAATTGGAAGGCCTCGCCGATGTCCTGACCCACCCCGCGGAGCATGGTTTGAGTTTGTTCATTGGCTCCCGCCAGCGCAGCTCCGATGTGTAGCGGTCGGGCCACGGTGTAGGAGGCGGTCTTGTACTTAATGACGGCGAAGGAGTCTGCAACATCCTCGCTACCGTTTGCCTCGACGGCAATGTCCAAAATCTGGCCGGCAATAACTTCAGTGCGCATCGCGCGCCACGCGGGGCGGGCTCGACGCAATGCGACATCGCTGAGACCCGAATCGTTGTACAGATCGTCTGCCCAGGCAAAAGCGAGATCGCCGAGGAGGATAGCTTGGCTTATCCCATAGTGCTCAGAAGAGCCCAACCAACCGCGTTCGCGGTGCTTGCCCTCGAAGGTGCGATGGGCAGTGGGGAAGCCGCGCCGGGTATCAGAGCGGTCGATAATGTCATCGTGAATCAGTGCACAGGCCTGGATGAATTCGAAAGCGGACAGCGCATTGAGTACGGAGTGGGGGGTGAAGTTGGTGGTGAGGGACGCGGTGGCGTCATTTTCCTTTTCACAAAGAGCCTCCAACGACCCGCCGCCGCCTTCGAGCGCCGCGCGGATACCTGCCCAGGCGAAAGTCGGACGCACGCGCTTACCACCGTTGACGATAAAGTCACGAAGTACCGTGATGGCACCACTGACGAGGGGATTGATATGAGAAAACTCCTCGTGCGAGTGGTTCAAATACTCAACTAGCTGGGCATCGACGGCGGCTTTGACCGCGGACAGTGGGGAATCGAGGCGCCAGGGGTGTGCTGCCTGCTCATCGGTACTCATGGTTCTCCATTCTAAGCGGTTGGGCGTCAAGTGCGAAGAACGCTTGTATGGCGGGGCGTGGGGGTGAGCGAGTATCGAATTTAGGCGAATTATTGCCAATGTCTTGAAATGGACAGCTCTGTCTATATGATCTTTGGGTATGGCTAGTATCCGCAGGCAGGTTGCCGTATCCCAGTCACTTTCCCTCCATACGCCGGGGCGTGTACCGTTCTCTGTCGAGTTCATGCCGCCGCGCGATGACGCTGCCGAGGAGCGGCTCTGGAATGCAGCGGAAGCTTTCCACGATCTCGGTGTGAGCTTCGTATCCGTGACCTACGGCGCCGGCGGAAGCACCCGCGAGCGCACTCTGCGTGTTGCCGAGCGACTGGGCACCAAGCCGCTGACCACTCTGGTGCATATGACGCTGGTGCAGCACACACAGGAAGAGCTGCGGGAGATGCTGCGCACCTATGCATCGCTGGGGCTGACCAATCTGCTAGCTCTGCGCGGCGACCCGCCGGGCGACCCTAACGCTGAATGGGTGGCTACACCGGGTGGTCTAAATTACGCCAGCGAGTTGATCGACATGATTCGTGAAATGCCCGAATGTGCGGACTTTGACATCGGTATCGCCAGCTTCCCGGAAGGTCACTACCGCACCGGATCGCTAGAGCAAGATACCGAATACACCTTGGCGAAACTTCGCGCCGGGGCACAGTATTCCATTACACAGATGTTCTTTGATGTGGACCATTACCTGCGTCTGCGTGACCGGTTAGCCAAGGCGGACCCGGAACATGGGCAGAAGCCGATCATCCCAGGGCTTATGCCGATTACGTCGCTGCGTAGCGTGCGGCGCCAAATGGAGCTGGCGGGTGCTGCCCTGCCACCGGAATTGGAGAAGCGTCTACTCGATGCCGCTGCAGGGGATGAGGTGGCTAACCGTGATGCCATTCGCGAGGTGGGCATTGAGGTGACCACCGAGATGGCGGAGCGCCTGATTGCCGAAGGCGTGCCAGATCTGCACTTCATGACGATGAATAACGTGCGGGCTACGCAGGAGGTTCTGCACAATTTGGGAATGGCGCCAGCATGGGGGCAGGGGCTTGGGCACGACATGGTTCGCTAGGCACCTCGGTAGTGGAGTCGCTAGATGCCCAGCAGTGGCCCTGTATTGGTGAGCTATTGGTGAGTTAGTTGCACGTTCGCTGCAGGATGCCGAATGGTCGCGGATCTGCAGGGAACTTGAAGTTTCGCAGCACATCGGTGAACCCGGCTCGGCGATAAAGCTGCCAGGCGGCATTTGCTTCACCTTCTACCTCCGGAGTGGAGAGCATCACTGTACTCTGCGGCGTTCGCTGGAGGAGGTCGTTGAGGATTTTGGTGCCGACGCCCTCACCCTGCGCTGGGGGCAGGACATGTATCTCGGAGAGCTCTGCGTAGGTATGCAGTATGCGGGAGACCTCTGTGCGGGAGTATCCGTTAAGAACCAGGCCGCGTGCGACCTGCCGATACCACCATGTTTGCGGGGAACCGCGAAAGGTGAAGCCGATTCCGATGCAACGCTGGCGTGAATTGTCGGGATCTGGGGCCTCGTCAACGTGGTGTAGGAGCGCCATGGTGCAGGTGAAGTCCGGCTGGGAGGCGTTGTAGAACCACAGGGATTTGCGCTGTGGATGGGTCTCTTTGGGGTAGTTCATTGCGGCGAGGTGAATGTCGATGAGCTCGTCGAGCCGCGCAATGAACTGGCGGTTGTTGACAGGGGTGATGGACACGCGCAGGGAGGAATCGTCGGGAGTTGGCTGGGAGTACGTGTCCTGGGGCATGGAAACAATAGTGCCACCTTCTGGCGGAATGAACTCAAAAATAGACAATAAGACATGTGTTCGATTATTGTCGGCTTGGGGCTGGGTGGTGTCCAGGGAACTTTCTAATGTGAGACCTAAACCTTGCATAGGACAGCGACTGAGCAAACTAGGGGATGAGAATGATGACCGTACAGGAAAAGCAGATTGGAGCCCGGGCTGGGTACAGTCGCTCCCTGGGCGCGAGGGGGTTCCTGGACGAGGCAGAGCGACAGTTGGCGCTGTCGCGAGCGGAACTTCGTGAGCCAGAGGCGATTGTGTATGCCTACCGCGCCGGATTGAGGGCGGCAGGGGCGTTGATTGAGTGGGAGATGGCCACGCGGAAGCGTCGTCCTTCCGGAAGTG
Organism: Corynebacterium sp. TUM25015; assembly: GCF_056393505.1. Taxonomy (NCBI): domain Bacteria; kingdom Bacillati; phylum Actinomycetota; class Actinomycetes; order Mycobacteriales; family Corynebacteriaceae; genus Corynebacterium; species Corynebacterium sp. TUM25015. The sequence goes on from NZ_CM150783.1 coordinate 1,477,918, forward strand.
CGTGGGCAAAACTGAGGGTACTTCGTCCGGATCTTAAAGACTGGGCTGAAACCTTTGAGGCACATGCCCGAGTGGCGAGCCGGGCTGGCTTGGGGCTTAGTCAGGGAATACCTGCGGATTCCCGGGGCGTGATTTACCACGATGCTTGCGATCTAGTGGACCTAGCGCGAGCGGCGGTGGATTACCTACCAAAGGTGGCCTAGAGCTCCTCAAACAATGCTTATCATTGTTTGAAAACCGCAGGTTGATGTAGGGTGGGTGGGGTAAACACGGGTGTAACGCGCCAGGGCTGGAAACTTTTTCTGCGGGTTGTCCGTTGGAAGAAGTAGCCGCAAAGAATTGGGAGGTCGCGATGGCTCTATCAGAGCAAGAGCAGAGGATGCTCGCGGAGATCGAACAGGCGCTGATTGCTGAGGATCCGCGCCTGGCGAAGCAGGCTTCCACCAATGGCGAGCGGACAATGAACTTCAACATCCGTTCTATCGCGCTCATTGTTCTCGGGCTCACGGTGATGGTTGGTGGGATTGCAGCCTCTCAACTGTCGCTGTGGTTCGTGGCTCTAAGTGTCCTCGGATTTTTGATCATGTTCGGTGGTGGCTTGCTGGCTTTCCAGCCGAATGAGGATCCGGAGGCTGCAGCTATCAAGCGCTCCAAGGCGGGAAAGCCCCGCAAGGCACGTGCCCTGAAGGGAACGTCCGGTGGAGGGCTCGGCGATCGGATGGAAGATAGTTTCCGCCGTCGCTTTGAGCGTTAAAGCGTTGCGGAACAAGAAAACCACCGCCTCCCAGCCGGGAGGACGGTGGTTTTTAGTTTGCGGCTGGGGCTAGTTTCACCCTTGAGTCAGGGGGCTTCTACTTCTTCGGGGATTTACCGTGGCGCGATGTGGGAATTGTTGGGGCATCGAGTTTGAGTCAGTACAACCTATCCAGCACGCTGGCATTTTCGATCTCTAGGGGTGGGGTGCATGCCTCGTAGTTGCCGGTTGTGTAGCGCATGTCGTATCTCCTTGGTCGGTATCGAACTTGCTACATAATTCAGGCTAGCACTCAAAAGGTAAACCTTATTTTTCGGTGTGCGAGTTGGGTGTGGGCGCCCCACTTTCCCCCACTTTGAATATTCTATGCATAGTCATCCGGGGTGAAGGGTGGTCGTGTGTAAGGGGGAAACGCTGTCTACCTGTGCTAAAACGGTGCTTTTAGTAGGGGGCTCGGGGTGGGGGAGAGTGTGGCGTCGTAGTAAAGAAGAGGGGGGATGTAAAGATCGTGCGTTGGTTGTGAAGGTGTGCTTTGTGGCTAGAGTGCTGGTTGGGGACACTTTGAGAAAGAAGTGGGGAGAAAAAAGCGCACACAAAAGCTCGTGTTGTAGAGATTGTGGGGAGGAGTGGGGTAAAGTGGGGATCGTTGGGGTGAAGCTGTACCAACAATTCCAAACTTCATAGAGAAACCAATGTTCAGGGTGATTTTTACCCTTGATTCACAACGGACACGGCATAGCAAGGCGCAAGATCATTCATAGAAAGGGGCCGATGACATGTTTTTCGGCACCTTTACGCCGAAGCTCGACGACAAGGGTCGATTGACTCTGCCGGCGAAGTTTCGCGAAGAACTTGCGGACGGCTTGATGGTTGTGAAAGGGCAGGATCGCAGCCTGGCTGTATATCCCAAGGCTGAATTCCTTGTGCGGGCAAAGAAGGCTGCTGAGGCTTCGCGCACCAACCCGAAGGCTCGCGCATTCGTGCGAAACCTTGCTGCCAGCGCCGATGAGCAGGCGCTGGATTCGCAGGGGAGGATTTCGGTTTCGGCGTTGCACCGTAACTACGCGGGGCTCTCGAAGGAGTGCGTAGTAATCGGCAATGTCGACTTCATTGAGATTTGGGATGCCGCGAGCTGGGAAGAATACAGCGCTGAGCACGAAGAGGATTTCTCGGACGGCGACGACGAAGTGCTGGCTTCCTTCCTCTAGAAGCGCGTGGAACGACAACGCAAGACGACAAATTAATAGTGGACAACAGAGTGTGCGCAGGCCCTTACCTGCGTGGACGACGCGGAACCTTGACGTACTTCCCCGATGTCAAGCCCGTACCCACGCAGGTGAGGCCCTGTTCGCACTCTTTTAACTTTTGAGTCACATAAGTATCTATGTGGCTCATGAAATACAAAGAGCCCCAGTTTGGGGATAGGAATCTAGAGATAGCGCAGCTAGGGAAGGAGGGAAAGCTAATGACCGACGGGCAGGCACAGCCGGCCAAGCCGCACAACGAGCACGGCCATATTCCAGTCATGCGCGACCGCATGGTTGAGCTTGTCGGGTTGGGTGTGCACAGTGCCCAGGCGCCGGAACGCCCCCTAATCGTAGACGGCACCCTCGGTGCTGGTGGGCACAGCGAAGCTTTTCTCGACGCCTTTCCGCACGCCATCGTGGTGGGGCTAGACCGTGATCCCAATGCGCTCGCAGAGGCGAATGAACGTCTGGCAGGCTACGGCGATCGCTTCGTTTCCTATCAGACACGCTTTGACGGAGTGACCGACGCGCTTGAAGACCTCATGGATCAAGGGGCAATTCCTTCCAGCGTGCGTGAGAGTGGAATTTCTGGTTTCCTCTTCGACCTGGGCGTCTCCTCCATGCAGCTCGATCAACCGGAGCGCGGATTCGCCTATGCAGTCGATGCGCCGCTGGACATGCGCATGGATCCCAGCAGCCCTCTGACTGCTGCCGACATTCTGAATACCTACAGCCACGGCGAGATTGCTCGCATTCTCAAGACCTATGGCGATGAAAGGTTCGCAGGGAAGATCGCTTCCGCCGTTGTGCGTGAGCGGGAGAAGCAACCTTTCGACAGCTCCGCTCGGCTTGTTGAGTTGCTCTATGCCACGATCCCGGCGGCGTCTCGTCGAACGGGTGGACACCCGGCCAAGCGCACGTTCCAAGCACTCCGTGTTGAGGTTAACGCAGAACTCGAATCCCTGGAGAAGCTGATTCCCGAGATTTCCCGTTGGCTCCACGTCGGCGGCGTAGGCGTGTTTATGAGCTACCAATCGCTGGAAGACAAGATCGTCAAGAAGGAATTGGTGCAGCTCAGCAGCTCGAAGACGCCCCCTGGGCTGCCTATGGAACTGCCCGGGATGGAAGCCGAATTTGAGCTACGCACGCGGGGAGCCGAGAAAGCAAGCGAAGCAGAAATCGAGCAGAACTCTCGTGCAGCACCTGTGAGGGTAAGAGCCTTCAGCAGGGTCAACGACAGAGGAAAAACCACATTTCCGCTGGACACGCCCAGTTAGCTAAGCAAAACCCCCAAACATCACTGATAGAAACAAATCCGAACCTCCGAACCTTCGGAAGGAAACACATGACCGCACCAGGCACCATCCACACTCGCCGCCAGCGCACTGACCGCGACCACACCACCTCCGCCGGTCGCGTCGTTACCGACCGCTCCTACGCTGGAAACCGTCCAGAGCGCTCCGGCCAACGCGTCGCCGCCCCGGCCCATCGCCGTAGTGATTGGGGCGCTGCCCGCACGGATCGTGCTCAGCGCACGGGCACAGTAGGTCGCAGTGCGCGTCGCTTTGGTGGTAGCCGAGTTGGCTCGCGCCAGCAGGTATCCGTTCGTGGCCGCCGCATCATTGCCCTGGAACGCGGCAATCCGCAGCTGACTCGTCGTATCGCCCTAGCGGTCGCTGTGTTCATCATCGGTGTTGTCTCCGTCATGGCGCTGTCCGCTGCAACCACTAAGCAGTCTTTCCAGATCGCCGAGGCGCAAAAGCACAGCACAACTCTGGAAAACGAAATTGAGAGCCTGAACCGCGATGTAAATAACGCAAAATCCTCTGCGAGCATCGCTAAGGAGGCCAGCGAACTGGGCATGGTCACCCCGAAGCAGTCCGGCATCCTGGAAGATCGCAACGGCAAGATTAAGGAAACCCGTCCCGCTGATGCGGAGCGTGGCAAGGACGTTGTGGACGTCAACGGCAATGCCAAGCGCCGAGGTGCTACCAGTGACCCAGAGAAGACCAACCGGGTTGAAGGACTGCACCCGAACAACCCGATTGTGGCAGGCGATCGCGCTCCGGACGTGAATGCCAGTGCGCCGGGGAATGCGCAGGCAAATGGTGGTCTGCCTTATTCCGGTGGCACGGCAGGGCAAACACCAGGGCAAGCAGCTGCGCCTGCTCCGGCGGCTCCAGCTCCAGCCCCGGGTCCAGCTCCGGCAGCTGCCCCTGCCCCTGCGCCTGCCCAGGCGCAGCGATAAGCGTCAGGGGCCAGACCAGCTTTCCCGCGCGGTTCACAAGCGAGAAGGATCGGTGCGAAAACTTCAGACACGCCGGGAGCAACCCCGGCCTGTTTTCGTATTTGTGGGGACAATAGCCAAGAGTGATTAGAAAGGAGGACAACCACGTGTCGAAAAGTAACGACCGCCGCTCCCCGCGGACGGTTGAAGGTAACTCGTGGTTGATCTTGGATACCTCCTTCGGGCGCTTTAACAAACGCGTCCGTCTTGTGTTCCTTGTTATCTTCTTGACTGTTTTCGCACTTATCCTGCGTTTGGTCTGGGTGCAGCTGGTCGCTAGCCCGTCTTTGTCCACACAGGCACAGTTGCAGCGCACCTCAGTCGTCACCGAGCCGGCCCTGCGCGGCGGGATCACTGACCGCAACGGCCAGATATTGGCTTACACAATGGATGCCCGCAGCCTGTCAGTGCACCCGAAGAAGCTCGAGTCGTTCATGCAGGAGCGTCATGAACTAGACCCCGAGAACGTGCCGGAGCCAAAGCAGCGCATCGAGGATATCGCCAAGCGCCTGCCGGAGATGATCAACAAAGAAGGCGATGACATCCAAGAAGATGACATCCGTGACAAGCTGAAGAGCGATAAGGACTATGAGGTACTGGTTCGAAACGTCGATCCGGATGTCGCCGAGAAAGTCGCTGAGGAATTCCCCGAGATCACTGCCGAGCGTCAAGATCTGCGGCAGTACCCCAACGGTGCGGTCGCACAAAACATGATCGGCAAGATCAGCACTGATAACCAGGGGCAGTTCGGCCTCGAGCTTTCCCAGGACGCTCGATTGCAGGGGATCAACGGCTCCCGCACTGTAGACGTCGCAGGTGACGGCTACCTGATTCCAGGATCCACCCGTGACGTGCATCCCGCTGTCGATGGTGATTCCTACGAGCTGACCATCGACCTTGACGCGCAGACCTATATGCAGCAGGCATTGCAGCAGGCACGGGAAAAGTCCGGAGCCAAGTCTGCCTCCGCCGTCGTCTTGGACTCCAAGACCGGCGAGATTGTTGCCATGGGATCCAGCGATTCGATTGATCCCAACGGTGACATCGAAAAGCAACTGAAGCGTAAGAAGGTCTTTGGCGACCGCCCTACGGCAGATTCCTTTGAACCCGGCTCCGTCGCCAAGATCATGACTGCCGCCGCTGCGATCCAAGAGGGCAAAACGACCCCGGACGAGGTACTTAAGATTCCTGGCAGCATCGACATGGCCGGTGTAACGGTGAAGGACGCCTGGGAACACGGAGAGGTTCCGTACACCACCACCGGTGTTTTCGGTAAGTCGTCTAACGTTGGCACCCTCATGCTCGCGCAGCGGGTAGGCGAGGAGAAGATGTACGACTACTTCCGCAAGTTCGGCGTGGGCCAGGCAGCGGGAGTGGGGTTGCCCTATGAGGTGAGCGGCTACATGCCGGAGCTCAACCAGTGGTCTGGCGGCACCTTCGCCAATCTCCCGATCGGCCAGGGTATGTCGATGAACCTGCTGCAAATGACGAGCATCTACCAGGCGCTGGCAAACGACGGCGTGCGCGTGGAGCCACGATTGATCAAGAAGATCACATCCTCCAACGGCGCTGAGCTGCCCACCGACCCGGCTAAGGAAACTCGGGTAGTCTCCCCGGAGACTGCCCGGACGACCGTTGACATGTTCCGCGCAGTAACCCAAAAGGACGAGACGGGAGTCCAGCAGGGTAGCGGCGCTCCGGCAGCTATTGATGGCTACCAGGTTTCCGGCAAGACAGGTACCGCCCAGCAAATCGACCCGGATTCCGGAGCCTATTCAAATTCTTCCTATTGGATTAATTTTGCGGGTATAGCCCCTGCTGATAAACCTCGCTTCGTCGTGGGAATCATGCTGGACAATCCGCAGCGCGGAACCGACGGCGGCGCGGGCGGAACCGCGGCACCGCTGTTCCACGACATCATGGCGTGGATGCTGGATCACTACAACGTTTCCCCATCTGAAAAGCCCGGACCGAAGTTGATGCTGGAGGCAAATCAATGACATCTGTAAAACGTCTCGCCGAAATCTGCGGTGGTACCCTCACAGGACCCTGGCAAGGCGTGGAGGTTACATCGGCAGCAATCGGCTCGCGAGATGTACAACCGGGCGGGCTCTTCTGCGCAGTTCCAGGGCAGAAGGTACATGGAGCGACCTTCGCCGCGGATAGCAATGCCGTAGCCGTGCTTACTGACGCCGCGGGCCAGCGGATTATTGAAGACGCCCCCACTCCACTTCCGTGCATTGTTGTCGATGATGTACGCGAATGGATGGGTCCGGTTTCCGCAGAGATTTATGGCCACCCGGCGCGTCAGCTGAAGACCATTGGCATCACCGGCACTTCCGGCAAGACAACTACCAGCTACCTCGTCGAAAAGGCTTTGCTGGATTCAGGGCTGAAGGTAGGCCTGATTGGCACGACGGGCACCCGCATTAACGGCAAGCCAATTCCAACTTCGCTGACCACCCCGGAGGCGCCGACCCTCCAGGCGCTGCTGGCGCGCATGGTTGCAGAGGGAGCCACGCACCTGGTCATGGAGGTATCCAGTCACGCATTGCAGCTCGGACGTGTACGTGGCCTGCATTTTGACGTGGCGGCGTTTACGAACCTCAGCCAAGACCACCTGGATTTCCACCCGACGATGGAGGACTACTTCCAGGCCAAGGCATTGCTTTTCGAGCGCGCGGAGGATGGCCAGCAGCCTGGTACCGCAGTGATTTGCTGTGAAGATGAGTGGGGCGAGCGTATGCGCGACATCGCCGCTCAGTTCTCGTCCACAGTGGCGCTATATCCGCACACCAAGAACGACTCCGCTGAGCGTCCGGAAGCAAACACCAACCCTGCATGGGTCATCACTTCCGCAGAGGTGTCAGCCAGTGGCCGTCAGCACATTGAGGTGGAGATCACCGGGGCAGAAAGCCCCCGCAAACTGGACTACAGCATCGGCATGGCCGGAGCCTTTAACCAAGCCAATAGCCTAGTCGCTTTGGCCTGTATCGAGGCCGTAACCGGGGAGACGCTCACATCTGAAAGCCCTGCAGTACAGGCGCTGGCGGATGTGCAGGTGCCAGGTCGCATGCAACTTGTTGAAGCCGGCCAAGACTTCCTGGCCATGGTGGATTACGCACACAAGCCGGGAGCAGTACAGGCGGTGCTAAGTAGCCTCCACGACTACCTTCCTGACCCGCAAGCTCGCATCGGGATTGTCCTCGGCGCCGGTGGCAATCGTGACCACGAGAAGCGCCCCATTATGGGACGCATTGCCGCTGAGCTGGCAGACGCGGTGTTCGTGACGGATGATAATCCTCGAGACGAGGAGCCGTCTACGATCCGGGAAGCGATCTATGCAGGGGCACGTGAGGGCGTCCTCAAAAAGAAAAAGCAGCAACAAGACAAAGAGACAGTGTGCGAGATCGTGCCCGACCGGGCTGAGGCTATTGCTGCTGCCGTGAGCTGGGCACAGTCGGGCGATGCAGTGGTTATAGCAGGCAAAGGGCATGAGAAGGGCCAGCTCATCGCGGGAGTTATGCACCCCTTCGACGATGTGGAGGAGCTGGCGAACGCCTTGGCCCAGCGGGCACAGGCACATTCAGAGCGCGATGGTAGACAGAGCGAAAGTAGTGAGCAGCGATGATTGAACTAACAACACAACAGATCGCCGACGTGACGGGCGGGTCTCTCATCAACGGCGCGGATCCACAGGCCGTGGTAACCGGACCGGTGGAGTTCGACTCACGCAAGATCACCCCCGGGGCGATCTTTATGGCCCTGCCCGGTGCCAAAGCCGACGGCCACGACTTTGTGGACTCTGCGTTACGCAACGGCGCCGCCCTTCTAGTTGTAGGCCGGGGAGTGGAGCAGCCGGCGCTGTTGGCGGAACCTGTGCAGATGAATGAGCAGACCTCCAATGCGACCGCCTTCGAATTCGACGCAGAAGGCCACGGTGCCGCAGTGTTGGCAGCCGTCGACAAGCTGGCTCGATACAACACCGACGTTCTGGCCGCCGAAGAAGGAATGGTCGTTGTGGGAGTGACCGGCTCCGCAGGTAAGACGTCCACGAAGGACCTGATTGGTGCGGTACTGCGGGAGGCGGGGGAGACCGTAGCCCCGCCCGGCAGTTTTAACAATGAGATCGGCCTGCCGTACACCGCGTTGCGCGCGGGACGTGAGACGCGCTTCCTGGTCAGCGAAATGTCCGCTCGCGGTGTGGGACACATTCAGCATTTGACGACGGTCACGCCGCCACGCGTGGGCGTGGTGCTGAATGTCGGCAGTGCCCACCTGGGCGAGTTCGGATCCCGCCAGGCTATCGCCCAAGCCAAGGGTGAGCTGGTAGAAGCTCTGCCACAGGCCGCAGACGGTGGCCTGGCCGTGCTGAACGCCGACGACGACAAGGTAGCGGCAATGGACAAGCGCACCGCAGCGCGCGTAGTGCGATTCTCCACCGAAGGAACCACAGGTGCCGCCGGAGTGCCGGCAGACTACTATGCCACCGACATCGAGCTGGACGCGGTAGCTCGAGCCAGCTTCCTTTTGCACCACCCGAAGGGTGAACCGGTGCGTGTGGAGTTGTCCGTTTTCGGCGCTCACCAGGTGTCCAATGCTCTCGCCGCCGCAGCGGTGGGCATCGAAATGGGTATTGACGCCGCACAGGTTGCGACTTCCCTGAGCTCCCATGTCGCTGCCAGCGTGAACCGCATGGACGTGCGCACGCGCACCTCCGACGGGGTGACCATTATCAACGACTCTTATAATGCCAACCCCGAATCTATGCGCGCCGGCATCGACGCTTTGGCTTTTACAGCCAAGGGCCGCCCCGATGCGGAGAGCTGGGCTGTCTTGGGCCAGATGGGTGAGCTTGGTGATGATGCGAGTGACGAACATGCAGAGCTGGGCCGAGTGCTCGCTCAGCGGCGAATCGACCACGCCGTCATCGTGGGCAATGGTGTAAACCAGCACGCACTGGCCACTGCCGCCCGTGAAAGTGGAGTGGACACGCAGGTTGTCGAGAATATCGACGGCGCGGTGAACTACCTAGATACGAGTTTGAACTCGCAGGATGTGGTGCTGATTAAGGCATCGTATTCGGATGGACTGTGGGCCGTGGCAGAAGGACTGCTCATCGGCGAAGACCAAGGAGCTTAAAAGACCCATGTTGCAAATCTTTATCGCGGGTGCGGTTGCTTTCGTCGTGTCTGTTGCCCTGACACCCTTGTTGATCCGTTGGTTCTCCGCCGAAGGATTAGGCCAGGAGATCCGAGAAGAGGGTCCGAAATCCCACTTCAAGAAACGCGGCACCCCGACCATGGGCGGAATCGCCATCCTTGCTGGCATCCTGTTCGGCTACTTGGTGGGCGTACTGGTGGGATTGGCTACCACTGGCGCAGGTCCAGGAGTAAGTGGATGGCTCGTGCTTGGGTTGACCCTAGCACTGGGCGGATTGGGCTTCGCCGATGACTACATCAAGCTAGTCAAGGGACGCAATCTGGGACTAAACGCTAAGGCTAAGTTGGTTGGCCAGCTGGCTACCGCAATTATTTTCGGCGTGCTGATTCTGCAGTTCCCGAATTCCCGTGGCCTCACTCCGGGTTCCACCCACCTCTCGGCCATCCGCGACATCGCTACATTCGATATCGCTATTGGTCCGGCCATCGTGGGCACCATCTTGTTCCTGATTTTTATCTACCTGGTCATTTCCGCTTGGTCCAATGCTGTGAACCTGACCGATGGTTTGGACGGCCTCGCCGGTGGCGTGACCGCAATGGTGATGGGAACCTATGTACTGATTACCTTCTGGCAGTTCCGTAATTCTTGTTCTGTGAGCGCGCAGGCGGCCTGCTATGCGGTACGTGATCCGCTGGATCTGTCGATGCTTGCTTCTGCCGGGCTGGGCGCTTGCCTGGGCTTCCTATGGTGGAACGCTGCACCGGCGAAGATTTTCATGGGCGACACTGGTTCTTTGGCACTGGGTGGTCTGGTGGCAGGTCTATCCATCACCACTCAGACGGAGTTGCTGATGATCCTGGTTGGCATCATCTTCGTTATTGAGGCCGCCTCCGTTGTTATTCAGGTGGTTTCCTTTAAGGCCACCGGTAAGCGCGTTTTCCGAATGGCACCGATTCACCACCACTTTGAGAACAAAGGCTGGGCCGAAACCACCGTGGTTATCCGCTTCTGGTTGCTCGCCGGGTTGGCTGCAATGTCCGGCTTCGCATTGTTCTACGCCGAGTGGTTGAACTCCGCCACTTGGTAAGACGCCCATCAATCAGTAGCTCACTATCAACAGCACATATTTAGCAATGTAAGAACCCGAAGGACAGGCAAAGCCGTGGAACCCACACACGCACTTCAACCCGCAGACGCCCTACACACCATGCGCACCGAGACGATCCTGGTCGCGGGGGCTGGCGTGGCCGGACGAGGCGTGATCTCCATGCTCTGTGCTCTCGGAGCCCGCCACGTCGTGGTCGCCGACGATAACGCACAGGTGCTTAGCCATATTGCCGAGGACGGCGATACCGAACTCCGTTTGCTGGGAGTAGCTGAAGCTACCGATTCGCTTGACCAGCTGGCTCCGCGAATGGTTGTGACCTCTCCGGGGTGGAAGCCCGAGTCCCCATTGCTGGTACGCGCCACAGACCTGGGCATTCCCGTGATAGGGGACATCGCCGCCGCTTGGCTGGCCGACCAGGCAGGGGCTTTCGGCGAGCCACGAACGTGGCTGGCCATTACCGGCACCAATGGCAAAACGACAACCACTGCCATGCTGACGTCCATGTTGGTTGCGGATGGGCGCGCAGCCCTTTCGGTCGGCAATATCGGAATCGCACCCGCGGCCGCGTTGGCTGCGCAGCACCGGGGTGCTCCGCGATCGGATGTCTTTGTCGCGGAAGTGTCCAGTTTCCAGCTGCACTGGGCTCCCATGTTTGTGCCCACGGTGGGTTGCATCCTCAACCTTGCCGAGGACCACCTGGATTGGCATGGAAGTTATGAAAACTATTGTGCAGACAAGGCGCAGGTCTTGACTGCAACGGATTCCATCCTGGCATTGGACGACGCTGACGTGCTGTCCACTGCACAAGCCCGCCAGGTAGCGGCGTGCGGTGCCTACACGATTCACGATCCGGAACAGGCGGCGTCACCAGTAACGAAGGATATCGAGCGCATCGTCGGCGTGCGCAATGGACGGCTAGTCGAGGCGAACCTCGGCGATCCCAGCCAAATCACTGACTTGGCGCCGGCTCAAGGCATCAGCCCGCCCGGCCCCGCGGGACTGGCCGATGCTGCGGCCAGTGCGGCGATGGCACGTGCTGTAGGCGTGACGCCGGAGGCCATCCAAAACGCACTAGCTGGCTTCCAGGTGCAGGCTCACCGCGGTCAGGTTGTCCTGGAACACCGCGGGGTGACGTGGATCGATAATTCGAAGGCCACGAACCCACACGCCGCCGAAGCAGCCCTCCGCGGTCAGCACAACGTGATTTGGATTGCCGGCGGCCAGTTAAAGGGCGCAGCTGTTGACGGATTAATCCGTGCGATCGGCGGTGCCCTTAAAGCTGTCGTGGCTCTCGGCGTGGACCGGAAGGAACTCGCCGCCGAGGTCTCACGGCAGCTGCCGGAACTGCCGATCACCCTTATTGACGCCACCGATCCAGAGGAAGCAATGCGTGCCGTCGCCCGTGCCGCCCACGAGCTGGCAGAACCGGGTGACAGCGTGGTGCTGGCACCGGCGGCTGCGTCACTGGACATGTTTAGCGGGATGAGCCAGCGTGGCGACCTGTTTGCCCAATATGCCTTGGCTTATGCTGAGGCTGATTCACCCGGTCACACACAGCCTGACGATCCGGCAGCACACACGAAGCAGGAAAAGGGGTAGGTGTTTTTCCATGTCCACGCCGACATCCAATTCCAAGCGACGGCAAATCCCCGGCGCGGGGAAGCGCGCACAACGTAGCGCACAGGATCCACAGGCGCGCGAGAGCGTACAGCAGAAGGCTGATCGAGCGAATAGCAATGAGCGTGGCTTCGCGTCTTTGCAGCGCAAAGTCTCCGCACAGCTGGCCACTCCGCAGCTGAATTACAAGGTGCTAATGGTCGTTACCGCCTGTCTGACCGTTTTGGGTCTGATCATGGTGCTGTCGTCCTCGATGGTGACCTCTTATGCAAGCGGCGCGAGTGTGTTCGGCGAGTTCATCAAGCAGGCCATGGTTGTGGTGATCGGCCTGGTGGTGATGTGGTTTGCACTGCGCATGCGCCCGGAGACAGTGCGAAAGTACTCGCCGTCGTTGTTGGTGATCGCGATCTTGATGCTGATTGCCGTGCTTATCCCCGGCATCGGTGTTGGTGGTGACGAGGTCGGCTCGAATTCATGGATCCGCATTGGTCCCATCGGTGTGCAGCCCTCCGAGGTGGCCAAGCTGGCTCTAGCAGTGTGGGGAGCGGCGACTGTGAGCTACCGGGCACGCGCAACGCAGCGCTTGAACACCGGGCTGGGTGCCTTCATTGCTATTAGCGCGGTGATCATGCTGCTGGTGTTGTTCCAAAAGGACCTGGGAATGATGTTCTCCGTTGGCATCGTGGTCGCCGCCTTGATGTTCTTTGCAGGAGTTGATAAACGGGTCTTCTTCACCATGCTGGGTAGCGTTGCATTGCTCGGAGTATTCGCGATTTCCCGCAAGAGCTTCCGTGGTGCACGTATCACGACATGGAAGGATGCTCTGACCCTGAATTTCGGCGACACTACGACACAGGGTGCGGCCTACCAGTCTCACCAGGGAATCCTTTCCCTTTCCGACGGCGGGCTTTTCGGCGCCGGTTTGGGGCAGTCCCGTGCCAAGTGGTTTTATCTGCCTGAAGCGAAGAACGACTTCATTTTCGCCATCGTTGGTGAAGAATTGGGTCTGTTCGGCACGGTGATTGTAGTCATTCTGTTCGGAATGCTTGCGTTTTTCGGCACTCGTACGGCGTTGGCTCAGGCGGATCCTTTCCTCCGGCTATTGGCGGGCACGCTGACGATTGGTATTGCTGTGCAGGCGTTTTTCAACATGGGGTACGTCGTTGGCCTGCTGCCGGTGACCGGTATTCAATTGCCACTGATCTCCGCAGGTGGTTCCTCCGCGATCATCACTCTGCTTTCCATGGGGTTGCTGTGCAATTGTGCGCGCAATGAGCCGGAGACGATTTCTTCCATGCAGCACGAGGGACGCCCGCTGATCGACCGTATCCTTATGCTCCCGGAGCCCCGGGGGTATAAAGCCGGAGAACAGCGCCGTACAGAGCGTCGTGAGACGGCCTATAGCTATGGGGAACCAGTCACCCGTCAACGGGTTAGTGCAGGCCGCGGCAGCCAAGACGTGCGTCGGGAACGCGACCGGGTGGAGCGATCGATCCGCCGGGTCGGTGGGGAGTCCCGCTTGCGTGGCTACGATGGGGTACGAAGGCAGGATCTTCCCCCAACGGCTACTCCCAAACCAATGCCACGCAGCCGCAATCGGGCTGATAGTTCAGGGCAGGAGAGAGCCCGCAAGACCCGCAGAAATCTAGATAACCGACACAGGAGGCGCTAGCCCAGTGAACCCGAAGCCAGAAGCCGACCGGAAGCTATCAGTCGTCGTTGCCGGCGGCGGAACGGCAGGGCACATTGAGCCCGCCATGGCCGTGGCAGAAGCGGTGCGCGCTCAGCGCCCCGATGCACGCATTACGGCGCTGGGAACCAGCCGCGGTTTGGAAACCACGCTGGTGCCCGCTCGCGGCTTTGATTTGAAGCTGATTCCACCAGTGCCGGTGCCCCGCAAACTGAACAAGGATCTAGCCACCCTGCCGCTGCGCCTGCGTAAAGCTCTCAAGGAAACCAAGCAGATCCTGCGGGAAGTGGAAGCTGATGTGGTGATCGGGTTCGGCGGTTATGTGTCCGCACCGGCATATCTGGCTGCACGCGCCCTCAAGATTCCCTTCTTCGTCCACGAGGCGAATGCCCGTGCGGGCGTAGCCAACAAATTGGGAGTAAAGCTGGGCGGTACGGGTCTGGCAGCAGTCGAAGATTCCGGTCTGGAGGCCGAGGTCGTAGGCATCCCGGTGCGCGACGCAGTTCTGAAAATGGATCGCAAGGCTTTACGGGCAGAGGCTCGGGAGTTCTTCGGCGTGGATGCAGAAGCACCGCTGCTGCTAGTCACCGGCGGATCCCAGGGCGCACGCAGCATCAACGAGGCCGTTGTGAGCGCAGCGAAGACTCTGCAGGACGCGGGCATTGGCGTGCTTCACGCGTATGGCAAGAAAAATACGGTGGAGCTGCCCAAGGAGGTCCAGGCAGGAAAGCCACCTTATGTAGCCGTTCCCTATATCGAACGAATGGACTTGGCGCTGGCCGCCGCCGATGCCATCCTGTGCCGTTCCGGTGCTATGACTGTCGCCGAAGTATCCGCAGTGGGCCTTCCAGGCATCTACGTGCCTTTGCCACATGGCAATGGCGAACAAGAGCTCAACGTTCGTCCGATCACTCACGCTGGCGGTGGAGTAATCATCAAGGACGCCGAACTTACCGAACATCGCGTCGCCCAGGAAGTTATCCCATTGTTGCGCGATGAGACCCGTTGGCAGGCCGCCAGCCTTGCCACCCTCGCAGCAGGGCACCGCGACGCGGCACAGAAAATTGCACAGAAGATTATCGCTGCCGCCTACAAGCGTTAGCGTTCTGACGAAGCCACACTTTCCCCCTCCCTTCTTAGAAAGGCACCTTCTTCCACGATGAGCGAGCAGCCCCAAACCACGGATCTCACACGCGTACACATGGTGGGTATCGGCGGAGCCGGAATGTCCGGCATTGCCCGCATTCTGCTGGATCGCGGCTACCAGGTCAGCGGTTCTGACATGAAGGAGTCACGCAGCATTCTGGCGCTGCGTGCAGCCGGGGCACAGATCCAGGTGGAGCATTCAGCGGATAACCTGCGCCTCCTAGGCGACCTGCCGTCCGTTGTCGTCACTTCTTTCGCAGCAATCCCGCAGGACAATCCGGAGCTCGTTGCCGCTCGCGAGTCGGGTATCCCGGTGCTTCGTCGATCCGATGTTCTGGCACTGTTGTTGCAGGATAGGCGTGCATTCCTACTAGCGGGCACGCATGGAAAGACCTCAACTACATCGATGGCCGTAGCCGCCTTGCAGTCCGCGGGACAGGATCCTTCTTTTGCCATTGGTGGGCAGCTGAACCGTGCGGGCACAAACGCCCACCACGGCACGGGCGATATCTTCGTCGCCGAGGCGGATGAATCCGATGGCTCCTTCCTGTCCTACTCGCCAGAGGTGGCGGTCGTGACGAACATCGAACCCGATCACCTGGATTACTTCAAGACCGAACAGGCCTATCGCGAAGTCTTTGAAAAGTTCGCCCACCGCATTGTTGAAGGTGGTTACTTGGTGGCTTGCCTTGACGATCCGGGGTCGGCTGCGCTCGCGGAGGGTTTGGTAGCTGCTGCGGCCGATGGCATGGATCTGTCCTTTACCGTTGTGGGATATGGCACGGCCGAAGCTTGTGACGCCCACTCTTCCGTTACCCCAGCGGCCATTATCGAAGCCACGGAGGTGACTGCCGAAGGGACTGTCTCCACGCTGCGACTGACTGAGGCCACCCCGGCTGCCGGAGAATACTCCCTGCGCGTGGCCATCCCCGGTATTCACATGGTGCTCAATGCCACGGCGGCGGGGCTGGGCAGCGTGCTGTTGGGAGCGGATGTGGACAAGGTGTTTGCCGGTATCGCTGGCTTTGACGGTGTACGCCGTCGTTTCGAGTACCACGGCACTCGTCGTGAGGTTGAGGTCTACGATGATTACGCCCACCACCCGACTGAGGTGGCGGCCGTTTTGTCGGCTGCACGCCAGCGAGTGGAGGCTCGCGGCGGACGCATTGTGGCGGTTTTCCAGCCGCACTTGTTCTCCCGCACAATGAATTTCGCACAGGAGTTCGCCGACGCACTTTCTCTGGCTGATCAGGTGGTGCTGTTGGATATCTTCGGCGCTCGCGAGGAGCCCGTGGAGGGAGTCGATTCCCGCATCATCGGAGACAAGATCGACGCTTCCACCCAGTGGGTATTTGAACCTGATTTCTCCAGCGTGGCGGGCGTCGTTGCCGACCTAGCACAGCCTGGTGACATGGTTCTGACCATTGGTGCGGGAACCGTGACAATGCTGGCGGATGAGATTCTCCTGCAGCTGGACCGTGGTGATCGCGGGTGAGTAGGGCGTCCAGAACTACAAGCGATAGCGCAGCGCGCGCCAAGGGCAAGAAGTTCCTGAAGAAGAATGGGGCGCCGAAGAAGCGCGTGCAGAAGATTATCGCGGGGCTGGTGGCGCTTATCGTGCTGCTGGGCGTGTTGATGTATGCGGTGCCGATCCTTAAAGTGGCGCAGATCGACGTGCAGGGTACGACTCATGCGGACGTGGAAGCGATTCGCGAGGCCAGCACCATTAATGTTGGCGATAACATGCTGCGCCTGGACATGGCCAGCGCCGCTAAGGGAGTTTCCAGTGTGGCGTGGGTGGAAAAGGTGACGGTGAAGCGTTCCTGGCCTACGACAGTCACCGTCGAGGTGACTGAGCACAATGCCGTGGGCTATGTGATGGACGGCGACACGCCGCATGTCGTGGACGAGAACGGGCAGGTGTTCCTAACGGGTGTGAAGCCCGAGGGTGCTTTGGAGTTTAAGAAAACCAAGCCGGACGATGCCCGCGCGATCGATTCAGCGTCCAAGGTTCTCCAGACTTTGTCCCCAGAACTGCGGGGCAAGTTGGAGGGGATCGAGGCTGGTTCAGCAGATAGCATTCGCCTGTTTTTCCCTAATCAGGTGGTGTATTGGGGTTCGTCCGACAGGGCGGATGAGAAGGCTGAAGCGACCCGTATCGTGCTGGGGCGTAAGGGAAATTGGAACGTTTCCAACCCCGCGATGCCCACCGTGAAGTAGGGCTGAAACCCCAGCTTAAGCCTTAAGTTGAACTTTAAGGATACGACACGCCACCAAAAATGTGCGCCGCTAAATGCTTGACGGCTAGGAAGATGGACGCAACAGCAAACCGGCAAACCGCAAAGCACGAAAAATTCATTAGGAAGGCGGACAAGCACACATGACGAATCCTGGAAACCACCTCGCTGAGATCAAGGTGGTCGGCGTCGGCGGCGGCGGAGTAAACGCCGTCAACCGCATGATCGACGAGCAGCTGCAGGGCGTGGAGTTCATTGCGATCAACACCGACGCACAGGCATTGATGCTCACCGATGCGGATATCAAGCTGGATATCGGTCGAGAGGAGACCCGTGGCCTGGGCGCAGGTGCCAACCCGGAGGTGGGCCGCAAGTCTGCCGAGGATCACAAGGATCAGATCGAGGAGATCCTCGCCGGTGCCGACATGGTCTTCGTTACCGCCGGTGAGGGTGGCGGCACGGGTACGGGCGCTGCACCGGTCGTGGCCAATATTGCCAAGAAGCAGAATGCCCTGACTGTCGGTGTGGTTACCCGCCCCTTCGGCTTTGAAGGCCGTCGTCGCAGCAAGCAGGCAATGGAAGGCATCGAGGCCCTGCGCGAGGTATGCGATACCCTCATCGTCATCCCCAACGACTCCCTGCTAAAGATGTCCGAAGAGCAGCTGTCCATGATGGAGGCCTTCCGCAAGGCCGACGAGGTGTTGCTGAGCGGTGTTGAGGGCATCACCAAGCTGATCACCACCCCGGGTGTGATCAACGTGGACTTCGCCGACGTGCGTTCCGTTATGACCGACGCAGGCTCCGCGCTGATGGGCATCGGTACCGCCCGCGGCGAACAGCGCGCCGTGAAGGCTACCCAGGCTGCCATCAACTCTCCGCTGCTGGAAAGCACCATGGAAGGCGCCAAGGGCGTGCTGCTGTCCTTCGCCGGTGGTTCGGATCTGGGGCTCCTGGAGGTCTCCCAGGCCGCGGATCTGGTGGAAGAGAAGGCCGACGAGGACGTCAACCTGATTTTCGGTACCATCATCGACGATCAGCTGGGCGACGAGGTGCGTGTGACCGTCATTGCTACCGGCTTCGACGATTCTCCGTCTGCACCTTCTGCCAACCAGCGTGCCGGTGCACACCGTGCGTCCGAGAACGCTGACGCGGGCGCTGCCCAGCCGACGAATCTGTTCGGCGGTCAGGAAGCACCTCAGGCAGGCCAGAACTCCCAGTATGCAGTGCAGGGACAGCAGATCCCGGCACAGCAGGAACAGCAGGTTGATCCGGCTCAGCAGGCAGGCGCACAGTCTAGCTTCGCGCAGCGTCGTGGCACCATGCCGCAGCCGACGCAGCAGGCACAGCCTAACCAGGGCGGCGGCTTGTTCACTACTGCTTCCCAGCAGCCTCAGAATCCGACCAACGCGAATGTTGACCTGTCGGAGGAAGAGGACGACCTGGATCTGCCGGACTTCAACTAGAAGTTCGCATCCAGCAATCAGCGTGAGGAGCAGGAGCTTCCCATGAGCCCTAAGAACCACGACCAGCAGCAACCCCAGCCTAAGGTGCGGAAGGTCTTTACGGATCGCAATGGTGGCGTGTCCACCGGCGCCTATGGGTCCTTTAACCTCGGCGATCACGTAGGTGACGACCCTGCGGCTGTCGCCCAGAATCGTCAGCGTCTCGCCGATGTCCTGGGACTCGCCGTGGAACGACTGGTGTTCATGGAGCAAATCCATTCGCCGAACGTTACGGAGGTCACCGCCGACCACCTGACGCCCGGCACCTCCCCGATTATCGAAGCAACCGACGCTTTGATTACCACCCTGCGCGGGACTGCCCTGATCGTCCTTACAGCGGACTGCGTTCCGGTTTTGCTATCCGATGAGGACGCAGGCGTGGTCGCGGCGGTTCACGCTGGTCGCATGGGAGCTCGCAATGGGATCTTGAAGCGCGTGATCGCTCGCATGGAGGATCTCGGTGCTGTTCCCAGCAATATTCATGCGCTGCTCGGCGCTGCTGCAAGCGGCGAGAACTACGAGGTACCGAAGGCTATGGCAGCCGATGTGGAATCTAAACTTCCCGGTTCCGCCACAACTACTGCCAAAGGCACCAGCGGGCTAGACATTCGTGCTGGTCTAACCCGCCAACTGCTTTCCCTCGGGGTGCGTAGTATCGACGCCGACCCGCGCTGCACTATCGCTTCGGAAAACGCCGATCGTTTCTTCTCCTACCGCCGAGAGGGGACGACAGGCCGCCAAGCGGGCGTAGTGTGGATGCCATGACAGAGCAGCTGAGCGAAACTCACGAGCCGAGCGACCTGCCAGGTGGGGATGCAGAGCTCGGGCCGCGCGCCCGAGAGCTCGCCGAAAACCTGGCGCAGGTGCGTCGCCGCATCGCGGTCGCTGGGGGAGCGGATTTGCTGCCCATCACCAAGTTCCACCCTGCGGAGGACGTCCGACTGCTGGTACGTTTGGGCGTCACTGCTGTCGGCGAGAACCGCGAACAGGAAGCGCGCGATAAACACGCGCAATTGGCGGAGACAGGACTTCAGTTCCACATGGTGGGCCAGGTCCAGACCAAAAAGGCGAACTCCGTGGCACGATGGGCCGCAGCGGTGCATACCGTCGATTCATTGAAGCTGCTGCAGGCGCTCGACCGTGGCGCCGCGTTAGCCTTAGAACGAGGCGACCGCGAGTCTGCTCTGCCGGTTCTGTTGCAGTACAGTGCCGACGGAGATCCGCAGCGTGGCGGGGCAGTGGAAGCGGATATCGACGAGCTCGCCGACGCCGTCTCCGCGGCGGAGAATTTGGAGCTGCGCGGACTAATGACTGTGCCCCCGCTGGAGGCAGATCCGGCGACCGTGTTCGCCCGTGGACGGCAGCTCGTTGAGCGGATTTCCGACCGGGTGGTGGGTGCCCCAGTGTACTCCGCGGGGATGAGCGGTGACCTGGAGATCGCCATCGCGGAAGGCTCCACGCTGGTGCGTGTCGGTACGGATATTATGGGCGCGCGACCAGTACTTTAAACCAAGAAGTTAATAATTAAACACCCTCGAAAAACTAGCAACGGAAGGTTCCTCAAGAGCAATGGCAGACAACTTTATGGACAAGACCAAGCGCTTCTTCGGTTTTGATCCCGTGGAATCCTACGATGCCGATTACTACAGCGACGGCTACGGTTCCCGTGATCGTTCCGACCGTGCAGACCGTGCCGATCGCGATGTACACGAGCCTTCCTACCGCTCCCGTTCGGACCGCGATCACCGTGATCACTTGGATCGTGCGGAGCGTGGTGAGCGCGGTGATCGTTATAGCCGTTCCGAGTTCTCGGATCGCGAGGATCGTTACTCTTCTCGTGGCTCAAGCTTCGCTGATTCTGACGCCACCTTTGACTCCGGCTACTCCTCCTCTTACTCCGGCGCAGCCGCCGAGGAGAAGGATCCTTCGGCATTCGTGTCTTTCACCTTGAGCTCTTACACCCAGGCGGGCGAACTAGTGGAGAACCTGAAGGCACGTGAAGTTGTTGTCTTTTCCCTGAGCGGTATGGAAAAGGGCGAAGCTAAGCGTGTTCTGGATTTCGCTGCAGGCCTGAGCCGTGGCCTGGATGCTCAGCTGAAGAAGCTAAAGGGTGTGCGTAACTTCATCTTGCTGCCGAAGGGCGTGACCCTGGCCCAGGATCAGCTGGACGCCATCGCGGAGACCATCTAAGTTTTTAAGATCCTTTGGACAATCGTCGTTAGCCAGTAATAGCCCGCGTCGGAATGCATCGGCCGGGCTTTCATTGGTAGAAAGAGCTGTTGTAAGTGAACGAAATCCTGCTTGTGCTGCTGTGGCTGATTCGCCTGTATGTGCTGATCCTGATTCTGCGCATCATCATTGAGATGATTCAATCGTTCTCGCGTAATTGGCGACCACAGCGTTGGTTCACCATCGTGGCGGAACCCTTGTTTGTTCTTACCGACCCTCCGGTCAAGGCGTTGCGCAAGCTGATTCCTCCGATCCAACTTGGGGGAGTGGGATTGGATGTCTCCGTATTAGTTCTCTTCTTCGGACTTCAGCTGTTGAGCATGTTGCTGGGAGCGTTTATTCGCTAAGCCCTCAGTATGCCCTCAGTGCGAGTACAAACCCGCCAGATCTAACCCTGAATTGGGGGTGATGAGGGGAGTAAGCTAGCGGGTACAAAGCTCGCTAAAGTTCACTATTGAAGCTGCTTCCAGCAGTTTCTTTGGAGCCTAAAATTAAGGGGGTGGCTAATGGGGGAGGGATGGCGACAAATAATCACAAGACTGTTGTGAATAATCGTTCAAGACACTAATATTAAGGACATCTTCGCGGTACGTGAGTGAGGCTGCGGAGATGTCGTGTGTAGTGACGGAAACCGCTACTGGTTGGGAATGTGGGTCCTAGCCGGTGGCGGTTTTCCTTTTTCCGTCATCTGTTAGAACGCTCGCCACTGGCGAGTGTTACGCATTCTCCAAAAAAGGATAGAAGATCTTCTATGGGGGGTGCCTGTGGGGGTGGAGTGTAGCCTGTGATACAGATGTGGTGTTCGTAAATTAAAGTTATTCTAGGGCTAGGGGTCAATCTCTATCTGAAGTTGAGACTGTCCCGATGGAAACTGGTATGCTTTGTAGCTGTTTCATAAACCATCAATAGTTCATTACTGTTGCGAACGCCTTCTAGCACTTTGAGGCAATCCGAAAGGGAAAGGTACAACCTATGCCACTCACTCCGGCTGATGTGCACAACGTAGCTTTTAGCAAGCCGCCGATCGGCAAGCGTGGTTACAACGAGGACGAGGTC
This sequence comes from Corynebacterium sp. TUM25015, assembly GCF_056393505.1. Classification (NCBI taxonomy): domain Bacteria; kingdom Bacillati; phylum Actinomycetota; class Actinomycetes; order Mycobacteriales; family Corynebacteriaceae; genus Corynebacterium; species Corynebacterium sp. TUM25015. The sequence goes on from NZ_CM150783.1 coordinate 1,499,954, forward strand.
GACCAGTTCCTGGATCTCGTGGAGGACACTCTTGCGGAACTGCAGGATGAGAACTCCGACCTCAAGCTGAAGGTCGAGCAGCTGGAGTCTGGCTCTGCCAAGGGTGCCGGTGTTGCAGGTGCCGCGAGCGCCGTCGGAGCCGCAGGTGTCTCTAAGGTTGACGAGGCAGCACTGCGTCGCCAGATCGAGACCGAGCTGCGTGGCAAGTTCGAGTCCGAGTACTCCACCAAGCTGGAGCAGGCTCGTAAGGACGCCCGCGCAGAAGCTGCTGAAGCACAGGCTAAGCTGAGCAGCTCTCAGCCTCAGGGCGCGGATGCAGCACAGCCGAACGCTGCTGAGATCGAGAAGAAGATCAAGGCTGACTACGAAGCAAAGCTTAAGGCTGCCGAGGAGCGCGCTGCGCAGGCTGAGAAGCGCGCAGAAGAGGCAAAGAAACAGGCTCCGGCTCAGGCCGCCGCTGCAGTACCGGCTGGTGCAGCCTCCGGCGATGGCAAGTCCGGCGTCGCAACTGCCGAAACCCACATGCAGGCAGCTCGCGTTCTGTCCCTGGCACAGGAGATGGCAGACCGCCTGACCGGCGATGCTAAGGCCGAGTCTTCTAGCATGCTGGAAGAGGCTCGCGCTACTGCGAAGAAGACCATCGACGATGCGGACTTTAGCTCCAAGAACATCCTGGCAGATGCCCAGAAGCGCTCCGAGGCTCAGCTGTCCGACGCGAAGACCCGTTCCGAGAAGATGCTGGCCGACGCGGAGGAGAAGTCGAGCGCACAGCTGGCCGACGCCAAGCAGAAGTCCGAGGTTATGATCTCCGACGCCACCGCTCAGTCCCAGGCGCAGATCCGCTCCGCACAGGAGAAGGCAAATGCGCTGCAGGAAGACGCAGAACGCAAGCACACCGAGATCATGAACACGGTAAAGAAGCAGCAGGCTACCCTCGAGGCACGCATCGAGGAACTGCGTACCTACGAGCGCGAGTACCGTACCCGCCTGAAGACCTTCCTGGAGTCCCAGCTGGAAGAGCTCAACAGCCGCGGCACCGCTGCACCTGCCGGCTCCATCGAGGTAGAGGGTCAGAACAACTAGTAGCAACTAGTTTTCGTTGACCCCACTAGCCCTTTAAGCCCCAACGCAACCGCCAGGAGGATTTGGAACATGCTTTTCGCAGCCATCCTCCTGGCGGTTGTCGGGTTTATAGCGCTGGTGGTCAGCCTCGCGGTCGGGTCCACCACCTGGGCCTGGATCTGCGTGGCTGTAGCTGCGCTAGGCGTGGCTCTGTTCATTTACGACCTGATTCGCCACCACAAACGCTAAAACAAGCAAACTGAGACTTGAATCAAAGATCCCCACTTGCGCCGTGTAGGCTGGGATCCGTAACTGAATAGAAAGAAAACCACACGCAATGATCCGACCATCATCGGGGAGCGTTCCTGGAAGAACGGTGTTTTCACCTCACTTCGCTTAGGCGAGGAGGTAGGGATACTCATTAGAACCAGGCGGAGTCGCGGCACGTCACAGCCGTAAGAGAAGAAGTGGGCGGATTACGCCAATCAGGGTGGTACCGCGTTTTAGGCCTTTGTTGGCTCGAAGCGTCCCTGTTTCTATGACATGCTCGTCGGCAGCACCGCTGTGGGCGTCATTAAGAAAAACAGAACAGAAATAGGAACCACCATGAGCGAAGCAACCCCAGCTGGCGGCGCCTACCCGCGCGTCGATATGTCCAACGGCGGCTCGACTGCCTTTCCTGCTCTCGAGGAGAACGTTCTCGAGTACTGGGCCAAGGACGGCACGTTTAATGAATCCGTTTCCGCCCGCGAAGGCAATGAAGAATACGTTTTCTACGATGGCCCGCCCTTTGCCAATGGTCTACCGCACTACGGGCACCTTCTTACCGGCTACGTCAAGGACATCGTGCCGCGCTACCAGACCATGCAGGGCAAGAAGGTCGCTCGCGTTTTCGGCTGGGATTGCCACGGCCTGCCCGCCGAATTGGAGGCGGAAAAGCAGCTAGGCATCAAGGATCGCGCTGGCATCGAAGAGATGGGCATGCGCTCCTTCAACGAGTACTGTGCATCGTCCGTACTGCGTTACACGGATGAATGGAAGGAATACGTCACTCGCCAGGCTCGCTGGGTGGACTTCGACAACGGCTACAAAACGATGGATCCGGGCTTTATGGAATCCGTCATGTGGGCCTTTAAGAACCTCTACGACAAAGGCTTGATCTACCAGGGCTTCCGCGTGCTGCCGTACTCCTGGGCTGAGCACACTCCGCTGTCCAATCAGGAAACCCGCCTAGATGATTCCTACAAGATGCGTCAGGATCCGACTCTGACCGTCACCATGCCGCTGACCGGTGCGAATGCCGGAACTGCTGCTGAAGCTACGCTGGCTGAGCACCCAGAGCTCTCCGACGCATCCGCCATCGCATGGACCACCACCCCGTGGACCCTTCCGTCGAACTCCGCGCTCGCTGTGAACCCTCAGGTTACCTATGCCCTGGTCAAGGTAGGAGAGAAGGGAACCGAGGGCTTCGCTGGCCAGAAACTGGTCCTGGCGGAGGCCCTGCTGGGTGCCTACAGCAAGGAGCTAGGCGAAGACCACGAGGTTCTGGCGACCTTCCCCGGCGAAAAGCTGGTTGGGTTCACCTACAGCCCAGTGTTCGACTACTTCAAGGATCTGCACAATGGCTTCCAGATCCTGAGCGCAGACTATGTCACCACTGAGGACGGAACCGGCGTGGTTCACCAGGCTCCTGCGTTCGGTGAAGACGATATGAACACCTGCCAGAAGGCAGATATCGAGCTGGTCATCCCGGTGGACATGGACGGCAAGTTCACCGCCCAAGTCCCTGACTATGAAGGCCAGCTGGTCTTTGACGCCAACAAGGACATCATTAAGGATCTGAAGGCCGCCGGCCGAGTGCTCCGCCACCAGACGATCGAGCACTCCTACCCGCACTCGTGGCGCTCCGGCGAGCCGTTGATCTACATGGCACTTCCGTCCTGGTTCGTTGAGGTCACGAAGTTCCGCGACCGCATGGTGGAACTGAACCACGAGCAGATCGAGTGGATGCCCTCCCACATTCGCGACGGCCAGTTCGGCAAGTGGCTGGAGGGCGCACGCGATTGGAACATCTCCCGCAACCGTTACTGGGGTGCACCGATTCCGGTGTGGGTCTCCGACTCCGAGGAGTACCCACGCATGGATGTATACGGCTCTTTGGAGGAATTGGAGCGTGACTTCGGCCGTAAGCCAGCCTCCCTGCACCGCCCGGATATTGACGAGCTAACCCGCCCGAACCCGGATGATCCGACGGGCAAGTCCACCATGCGCCGTGTACCGGAGGTACTGGACTGCTGGTTCGAGTCCGGTTCGATGCCCTTCGCACAGAAGCACTACCCGTTCGAGAACAAGGAGTGGTTCGATAGCCATTCCCCGGCGGACTTTATCGTGGAGTACTCCGGACAGACCCGCGGCTGGTTCTACACCATGCACGTGCTGTCTACGGCACTGTTCGACCGGCCGGCGTTCAAGAAGGTCGTCGCACACGGCATCGTGCTGGGTGACGACGGGCTGAAGATGAGTAAGTCCAAGGGCAACTACCCGAACGTCAACGAGGTCTTTGATCGTGACGGTTCGGACGCTATGCGCTGGTTCCTGATGAGCTCGCCGATCCTGCGCGGCGGTAACCTGATCGTCACCGAGCAGGGCATCCGCGAGGGCGTGCGTCAGGCGATGCTGCCGATGTGGAACGCCTACTCCTTCCTGCGCCTCTATGCTTCCCAGCCGGCGCAGTACGATACCTCGTCCACCAACGTGTTGGATCGCTACATTCTGGCGAAGCTGCGTGACACGGTGCAGGGCGTGACCGACGCGCTGAACAACACGGACATTGCCACCGCTTGCGACGAGATTCGCTGGTTCTGTGACGCATTGACTAACTGGTATGTTCGCCGCTCCCGCGACCGCTTCTGGGCGGGCGACACCGTTCACCCCGAGGCCTTCAACACCCTCTACACCGTCTTGGAGACGCTGTGCCGCACTGCTGCACCGCTGCTGCCGATGACTACCGAGGTTATTTGGCGCGGCCTGACTGGCGAGCGTTCCGTACACCTTGCGGATTTCCCACAGGCCGATGCGTTGCCGGCTGATGCCGAGCTGGTAGCTGCAATGGATGCTGTTCGCGCCGTTAGCTCCGCTACGAGCTCCCTGCGTAAGGCACACAAGCTGCGTAACCGCCTGCCATTGCCCAAGCTGACCGTAGCGCTGCCCAATGCCAACGCGTTGGAGGACTTTACGCAGATCATCGCCGACGAGGTGAACGTCAAGCAGGTGGAGCTCACCGAGGACGTAGCGAAGGTCGGCAGCTTCGATGTTGTCGTGAACGCCCGTGTGGCTGGCCCACGCCTGGGCAAGGATGTCCAGCGTGTGATCAAGGCAGTGAAGTCCGGCAACTACACCGTCGACGATGCTGGTGTTGTCGCTGCGGATGGCATTGAGCTGCAGGATGGGGAGTTCACCCGCAAGCTCGTCGCCGCTGACCCGGAGCACACTGCTGAGGTTTCCGGCCACGACGGCTTGGTTGTTCTGGACACTCAGACCACACCGGAGCTGGAAGCCGAAGGCTGGGCCGCTGACCGCGTGCGCGGCGTGCAGGAAGCCCGCAAGGCTGCCGATCTGCAGGTAAGCGACCGGATCCACCTGACCCTTTCCGTGCCTGCAGACAAGGAAGAGTGGGCCCACACCCACACGGACACCATCGGCAAGGAGGTGCTGGCCACGGACGTGAAGATCGTCGTCGGCGAGCAGCTTAGCCACGACGTCGCCGACGGTTGCTCGGCTGACATCACGGTGGCGTCATAAAGAAATAGGCCCACAGGGTACGCACATGCGCTGGGTAGCTCACATCGACATGGACGCATTCTTTGCCTCCGTCGAGCAGCTCACCCGGCCCACTCTGCGCGGTCGTCCGGTACTCGTCGGCGGGCTGGGCGGGCGCGGGGTCGTGGCAGGCGCATCCTATGAAGCGCGAGCCTACGGCGCCCGCTCTGCAATGCCGATGGGTCAGGCCGTGCGCCTATGCAACCATCGCGCGGTGGTTGTGCTTCCACGCAAGGAGGTGTATACCACCGCCTCGCGACGCATTTTCCAAGTTATCCGTGCCCACGCCGGGGTAGTGGAGCAGCTCTCCGTGGACGAGGGCTTTGCCGAACCCCAGGGGCTTGGCAGTGTAGCCGAGGCCCGCGCGTGGGCGGAAAAACTACAGGCCAGGGTGGAGGAAGAAACCGGCCTGCCTGCGTCCGTCGGCATGGCGGCCACGAAGCTGGATGCAAAAATGGCCAGTGACCTAGCGAAACCCCATGGAGTATTTGTGGTGCCGCCAGAGCAACGCATGGAGATCTTCGCGAACCGACCTGTAGGCGACATATGGGGCATCGGCAAAGTTGCGCAGGGGAAGCTGCACACCATGGGGATCGAAACGATCGGCCAATTTGTAGTCGCCGACGTAGAGGATATTCGAGGTGCCTTAGGATCCGTCGGCGCAGAGATGCAACGCATGGCCGCCGGGGATGATCCGCGGCCCGTGGCACCCCGCGCGCCCGCCAAGCAGGTCAGCGCTGAAAGAACATTGCAGACCGATGCGCGAACTACTGCCGAAGCCATGCGCGTACTCCACGAGACCGCGCAAGCTATGCACCGCCGTTTGCTTAAAGACGGCCGTGCTGCCCGCACCGTGACGGTCAAGACCCGCACCACGGACTTCCAACTGCACACGAAGTCCGCCGGTTTGCCAGCGCCGACAGAGGACTTCGATAAAATCTTTGCCCTCGCCCAGCGTCTCATGCCGCGTCCGGAGGAAGCCGGTGCCTTTCGCCTCGTCGGAGTGAGCGTATCCGGACTTGTCGCCGATCGTCAGGAGCTACTCTTCCCCGAACTCGACGGTCCACCCCTACCTATTGTCGCTGATCAGCCTACTGATTCTGGTGTTGCTGCTTTTACTGATGACGCCATCACGGTTCATCCGGCCTGGCATGCCACCCAGGATGTATCGCACGTGGAGTACGGCCACGGATGGGTGCAGGGAGCCGGCAACGGGGTGGTTAGCGTGCGCTTCGAAACCGCTGCGACCGGGCCGGGGAAGACCCGCACCTTCCGCATCGACGATCCAGACCTTAGCCCTGCTGATCCGCTGGATAGTCTGGGGTGGGATCTCAGCGGCCTGATGGAGGAGTAGCAGCAAGCTCGTATAGGAGCTCGATACGTGCCTGGCTGGGTCGCAATGCGCCTCCACTTCGGAGGCCATCTCGCGCCAGCTGCGCTCCGCCGCCGGTGCCGCCATAAACGAAGGAAACCCCTCCCGTGGGCACGCGACTGCATACCACCACAGGCAGGTCGGCGCGGTTCAGCGCACGTCGACTGGCGCGCCAGGTCGTCAGCTCTTCAGCCACGGCGGTGGGAATATTGCCCGACCCCATTGCAGCCAACACCAGACCATCTACAGTGCCCTCTTTCCTATCCCGTTCGTGCAAGGCGCGGAGGAGCTGGCCGTCATCACCTGCGAAGGTAGTGATGATGGGCACGAACAGACCGGCAATCCGCGGAGGATTCGGTGCGTCGGAGGACTTAAAAGGACGTGATGCTGAATCCTGCGCCACGTTGGAATCCGCCAGGGCATTGCGGAAGGCGGTATCCGCAGTGGTGTGGGCCTTATAGGCCCCACGAGCGGCTACGATGGAGTCTCCAAAGACTATATGGACACCCGGATCGAGTTCCCCAGTGGCCAGTGCAGCTAACGCGCGGGAAAGGTTGGCCGGGCCGTCCGGTGTGGCGTCATCACCTGGGCGCTGAGCGCCCGTAAACACGACGGGGCACGGCAGTTGTAGTGCGCATGCAGCGGCGACGGCGGATTCCTCCATTGTGTCCGTGCCGTGCAGCACCACAATGCCGATTGGGGCAGGGGAGCAGAAGCTGTTGATGTGGCCGATGAGCTCATCGATTTGGGGGAGGGTGATCGAGCTGGAATCGATGCTCATGATGTCGTGTGCGACGGGCTCGACCCCCTGGGGAATATGAGCTTGACCAACGATATCCGAGCAGGCCAGCGACGGTACAAGATCGCCGTCAGGGGAGTGGGTGCAGCTGATGGTGCCACCGGTGCCGAGGATGGGAATCTGTGGACGATTTCGCGAGGCGCTGGAAGTCATGTGCCTAATGTACGCGACGCCTAGGCGTGCCTCATCGGGGGCGTTGATCAAGGGCTGTTAAAGCGAATGGAGTTGTGCAGGAATACTTGCATGATTAACATGCAAGTATTCCTGCACGATCCAAGGAGGTTCCATGTCCCCTCGCAAGTATCACCACCCAGAGACTGATGAAATCACCCTGGCCAGGGTGCTGGCCGCCTTGAGTGACCCCACGCGTCTCGAAATGATTCGTCGTCTGGCTGACGGGCGCGAGCACGATAGTCTCGAGCTTGCGGACGACCTGCCACGGTCGACACTGACGTACCACACCCGAATGTTGCGGGAGGCAGGGGTTACATGGACCAGAGGTGAAGGTCGCGCATGTCTAATCCGAATGAGGAGCGAGGACCTCGATCGCTTATTCCCCGGTCTTCTTTCTGCTGTAGTGGCCAATGCTGTCCCTGAGGAGGGACAGGCATGATGGGGCGGCTCTGGCCGTTTGTAATGGGCAGTGTTGCGCTCGGGCTAGACGCCTATGTCGTCGCGGGACTCCTTCCCCCTATCGCCGCATCTTTGGATGCGCGCGAGGCCACTGTCGGCCTGGGAGTAGCGGCATTCACAGGGGCATATGCGATAGCAGGACCTTTACTGGCCGGACATGCGGGGAGGCGGTCACGCCAGAGCCTAATTGTGTGCTTGCTGATCTTCACCGTGGCAAACCTGACCACGGCGCTCTCACCGTCTATTGCGTTTTTCCTAGCCACCCGAGTGGTGGCTGGCGCAGCTGCGGGCGTGTATTCACCGCTGTCATCCGCAGTTGCGGCGGAGATCGCAGGGGAAGCGCATCGCGGACGTGCATTGGCGCTAGTTCTTGCAGGTTTGGCGGTCGGTACCGTATTTGGCGTCCCAACCGGTCTGGCGTTAGCACAGCACTGGGGGTGGCGAGCCGCCGTACTTTTGATCGCAGCTATTGGTGGTGCCGCACTAGCGGGAACTGCTCTGCGCGGAACTGAGCTGCCAGCGATCCCCGCTTCGGGTGCCCGCGAGCGCCTGCGATCAATTGCTCGACCCAAGAACCTACTCACGGTCACCGTTACTCTGCTGACTGGTGTCGCTTCTTTGGGGCTTTACACGTACATGACCGTGATCTTGTCAGCGGGAAGCCTCGCGTCCCACCAGACTCTTGCGATCTGGGTGTGGGGCGTTGGGGGAGCGGTGGGAGCATTAGGTATTGGCCGACTTATGGACCGACGCGATCCGCTGCGCCTGAGCGTGCTCATTCTCGTGCTCCTCACCTGTGCGCTGCTTGGCACGACGCAAGGTCAGACCGCCTGGATCATGATCGCGAGCTTGTTTGTCTGGGGAATGTGCGGATGGGCATCGCTCGCGCCCCAGCAGCATATCTTGCTGCAGACGAACCCGACCGACGGTGCCACGGCTGTGGCTGCAAATGCTTCCGCTAACTACTTGGGATCCGGACTGGGGGCTATCTTCGGGTCGCTACTCGTTGCTGTACACGCGACGCCGACCGTTCTCTGTGCTTCCGCGGCGGGCGTAGCTTTGATGGCGTTAGTTTGTCAGATTGCTCGGCAACGCATGAACGCCACAGAATAGTTGTGAAGGCGAAGGTACAGGGATACTCTTCCAGCAAAATACACAACTGAGACTCCGATTCGCCCATGGGATGGGCCAATCCGTTGGTGCGCGTATCAAAATCAGGCAGAGCGCCGCGGTGAACTCAACGACTGGCTACGCTAGCGCAAGTCACACGAATAACATCTGCAACAGCATGGCTTGTATAGTCGACAATTAGTTCCCCTTTTATTTGAGGGTTGTACCGCTGACTACACACTTTTATCAGCGTCACATAGTCCATCCATGTCCAAACATGTCTAACCATGTCTATCCATTGAAGGAGCATTTTCGTGCGTTCTACCCTGCGCAACTCTCGCGGTAAAAAAGTCTTTGCTCGCGCAACGGCCATCTCTGCCGTCTTGGCCGCCGGGCTGACCCTGTCGGCTTGCGGCAATGACGACGATTCCTCCGACAAGGCCTCCTCGGCATCCAGCTCTCAAGCTTCCAGTGGCGCTGAGTCCTCCGGTGCAGCGCAGGATGAAACCCCGACCGTTCAGGAGCTGGCGGGCGTGCTGAACCGCGCGGTTGACCCGAACGTACCGACTGACCAAAAGGTGGACACGGTCGTCAACGGCGACAAAGCACCGGAACTTTTTGACGCCCTGACGAAGTCCCGCACCGAGTCCAATGCGACCCTCGAGGTGGTAGAGCCCGTGCTGCCGAGCCTGAACCCCGGCAACGTGAACGCCACCGTAAACCTCACCGTGCCCGGCCAGGAACCGCACGTCGTGAGCGACGTTGAGTTTGTCAACGAAGACGGAAAGTGGAAGCTGGACCAGGGCTGGGCCTGCACCCTGGTGGAAAACGTCCTGCCGGATCAGGTGCCGCCGATGTGTAAAGAGGTCTAAGTTAGCTGCAACCAGCTATAGCTAGACGCTTTTACTTTTTCGCCGGCTTCCACTCTGACTTCGACGTGGTGGTTTGCACCACGCGAGCCGGAGAGTCGTCACGGCCATAGGTGATCTCGGTCGTGACGTTGATATGACCCCGAGTGGGCAGCACCTTATTTAAGTCCAATGCAATCTGACCGGTGGACTTGGTGTTTGATTTCAGAACCTTTAGATCGGTCTGCGCAAGCGTGGATACCGCCGGGCGACGCTGCACATCGACCTTCAAAGTAACCGACTGCCCTTGGCGTTCCAGCAGGGTATAGGTGATGGTCTGCGACATGGAAATGTCGCCATCCACACGGTTGGAGACCGTCCACTTTGCGCCCACGCCCACTGGCTCGGCGGGGAAGATTAGCGGGTAGTCGTTCATCTGACTCAACGCTGATTCCACGCTGGCTCGAGCCGTCTGGCTCGCACCGTCGGGAGCAGTGTAGCTGCGAGAGGTCGTGCGACCATCGACCTCCTGTGCCGCGTGCATCTTAAAGCCCTCGGCGGTGGCGATGTCCTCGTTCTTTTTGTCATTCGTGCCGCTAGGGGCGCCCACGGTAACGTCCGTTTCGCGACCCTTGCCGTCCGTCGTCACCTCGGCCGACAAGGGCAGATCCATCGTGACCTCGTCGTATTCCAGTTCGGCGACATCCGGCTGCTCGTCGTGGGGCACCGTGGCGCTAGTATTCGGCTCCTTTTCGGAGCGGTTCTCAGATTCCTTTTTTGCCCCCAGCGTGTGCTGTGCGAAACCTTGGGTGGCTCGGAAAATGACCTCTTGGTTGCCCTCTTGTGAGAACCATGCAATTGGTTCCTGCGGTGTAGAACCACGGTTTTGCAGTTCTACCTTGACACCCGGCACGGCCACGTCAGCCGGTTTAGATTGCGGCTGCTCAGAGTCGGAGCATCCAACGGCCGCGAAGGCCAGGCCTATGGCGCTGCATATAGCCAGCGCGGACTTGCTAGAAATACCCACAAGTTCACAGCGTAACAGGCGGACATTAGACTGAATAAGCGTGACTTCGAAACGCGCATCTTTCGCAGCCTTGACCCTGATGTTCGGGATCATCGCCGTCGACCAGATCACCAAATGGGCGGTCGTCGAGAATCTCGAGCCACAGCGGGCATACCCCGTCCTTGGGGAGTTCTTTCGCCTCTACTTGGTGCGCAATCCTGGCGCTGCATTTTCCATGGGAACCAGCGCCACAATCGTCTTTTCATTCTTTCAACTGGCTGCCTTTATCGCTTGCATAATTTTGGCACTGCGCACCCGCTTCATGGCAGGAGCGCTACCCATTGGCCTGATCGGCGGCGGTGCGGCCGGCAACCTCATCGACCGTATCTTCCGGGAGCCTGGGGGAATGCACGGACACGTGGTGGACTTTCTGTCTTTCGGCAGCTTTGCCATCTTTAATATTGCCGACGCCGCCATCACCGTCGGCGTGGCGTGCTATCTGATCTATGCATTTTTTATCGAACCGGCGAATCATGTGAAATCCGAGCGCGAAGCAAAAGAAGGTAATGGCGCCGCAGGTAACCAGGATCCGGAGAGCGAGGAGGTGAGCCGATGACGCGGGAGAACCGAGTAATGCCCGTGCCCGATGGGCTGGCCGGCATGCGCGTGGATTCCGGCCTATCCAAACTCCTTGGGCTGAGCCGTACCGTGGTAGCGGAGCTCGCAGCTGACGGAGATATTCTGCAGGATCAGCAACCGGTGGGGAAGTCGGACCGGTTGGTGGCCGGGGCCTGGTTGGATGTCACCTTGCCAGCCCCTCCAAGGGATCTAGCTGCAGAGCCTGCCCGCCACGTTGAAGGCATGGAAATCCTCTATTCCGATGAGGACGTCATCGTGGTCGATAAGCCGGTGGGGGTGGCAGCGCACCCCACCGTCGGTTGGGAAGGCCCAACGGTAACTTCCGGTTTGGCCGCGGCGGGTTTTCGCATTTCCACCTCTGGACCACCGGAGCGCAAAGGAATTGTTCAACGCCTGGACGTCGGTACTTCCGGGGTAATGGTTGTCGCCGCCAGCGAGCGCGCTTACACCGTGTTGAAGAATGCCTTTCGCGATCGAGAAGTGTCCAAGACCTATCACGCTCTGGTACAGGGACACCCGGATCCAACGTCCGGCACCATTGATGCGCCGATCGGCCGTCACCCATCAGCCGGGTGGCGTTTCAGCGTGCGCGAGGATGGCAAGCATGCCATTACGCACTACGACACCCTGGAGGCGCACCGTCAGGCGAGCTTGCTGGAAGTAAAGCTGCAGACTGGGCGCACTCACCAGATCCGTGTTCACTTTTCCGCTTTGCACCATCCTCTGTGCGGCGACCCGATGTATGGCAGCGATCCGAAACTGTCCGAAAGACTGGGGCTTACTCGCCAGTGGCTCCACGCCGTGGAACTGGGATTTCCCCACCCGGATGGAACGTGGAAGACTGTGCGCTCGCCTTACCCACAGGATTTGCAGCAGGCCCTCGACCGGCTCCGCGATGCCAACGGCATCGCCTCGCCCACCAGCAGGGAGGGACAGCATTCGTGAGTGACCCGCAGCGGTATCGGGGGCGCAACCCCCAACAGCTGAAGGCGAATAAAAAGCGGCAGCGTCAGTTGGATTGGGAGGACACCCGCCGACCCGCCTGGGTGGCGTGGCTGTCCGGGGTATGTCTTATTGCGATGGGATGTGGCGTCATCGCCATGAGCACCTCCGACCTGACCTCCGCACCGCCGAATATCAACGGTGATCAACTCGGCCCCTTTGAAGGAACACCGGCGGGGTATCGGGACTTTGCGCACGGTCAGTTAGAACAGATGGCTGGTGATGAACCGCGTTGGGCGCTGGTTTCCCCCGACCCGCAGCACCCGTGGGATGCCCGGGAAGTAATCGAACTAGTGAAAGGCATCGATGCGCGGGTGAGTACCCTTTACTTCGGTGCAACTGCGCAGGCGGTTCTACCGGAACCTGCGGTGGGGCGCACCCGTGCCGATGTGATCAATCAAGCGATGTCACATATTGCCCGCGGTGCACAGACTCAGCCCGAGAAACTGCGTATCGATGGAGTGCTGGTACATGCCACGCCTGACCAGCTGCGCGAGCTGGCCACGCGTGCGTATGCCGTGGAACCCGCCGCACCGGACGCGGCGTATGGGCGCATTGGAATCCGACCTATGGGAGTGAGATAGATGATTTGGGGCCTGGCGGCCTACCTGATGTGGGGGTTGTTCCCCGCGTTCTTCCCTCTGCTACAACCGGCAAGCCCCACGGAGATTCTGGCGCACCGCTTTGTGTGGACGCTGGTGTTCATGCTTCTGCTGCTCGCCGCTGTGCGCGGACTGAAGCAAATGCGGACTATTACGGGCCGCCAGTGGGCGATCGTGACTGCGGCAGCACTGCTAATCAGCGTGAACTGGGGGCTGTACATCTATGCAGTGAACAATGACCACGTTGCCGATGCCGCCCTCGGGTACTTCATCAACCCGCTGGTCAGCGTGTTGTTGGGTGTGATCGTCCTGCGAGAGAGGCTACGCCGCCTGCAGCTGGTGTCCGTCGGCGTCGCGACCCTCGCCGTCGTCGTTCTTACCGTGGCGCTGGGTTCGCCGCCAATCATTTCTTTGGGATTGGCGTTTAGCTTCGGCTTCTATGGGCTTGTTAAAAAGCAGGTGAGGTTGACGCCCACACAGTCCCTTACCGCCGAGACTCTTGTCCTGGCGCCGGTAGGACTGATCTACTTGTGGTTCCTACAGTCCCAGGGCAGCAATACTTTCGTCCAATTCGGTGTCGGCCATGCACTGCTGCTAGTAACAGCCGGTGTAGTGACAGCCCTGCCTCTACTGTGCTTTGCCCGAGCCGCCCAGGAGCTATCGCTGACCAGCTTGGGAATGATTCAATACATCACTCCCGTGCTGCAGATGCTCTGGGCAGTGTTCGTCACCCACGAACACATCGCACCTGCCCGGTGGGTGGGTTTCATATTGATCTGGATAGCGGTGATTGTGTTCATCGTCGACCTGCTGCGCAACCGCCCGCCACGGGTACGGCGGGTAAAGAAACTCGGCGGGCAGTCGGCAGAGGCAGCGGACTAGCGCGGGAGAACTAGGCCAGTCCGAATACTCGATCCACCATGGCATTTCTGAACATGCCCTGAGGGTCCACCTGGGCGCGAACCTCGCACGCGCGTGCCAGGTCTTCATGCCTTTCGAGAAGATCCTCGTGGGTAAGAGTATGCAGTTTGCCCCAGTGCGGACGCCCACCATTCACAGCCTTGAAGATCGGCTCGATATGGCGGAACAGCGCCTGGTGGCTGTCCTTGTTATAGCGGTGGATGGCGATGTAGCAGGATTCGCGGCCTTTAGCGGTGGACAGTGGCACCTCGTCGGCGGCAGTCGCCCGCACCTCGATGGGGAAGAGCACCTGCTCGCCACAGGTGTTCATGGTGTGCTGAACCTCTTTGAGTACTTCCGTGGCGTCGGAAAGGGGCACCGAGTACTCCATCTCGTTGAAACGCACCCGTCGAGAACTGACGAAAACATCGTGAGCTACGTTCGAGTACTCGCGCTGCGCGAGAGTCTTCGCGCTCAGCTTTGCAAAAGGCCTGCTGAGGGAAGGGAAGTAGTGCGCCAGGTCGTTCATCACTCGGTAGGCACCGTTGTTGAGCATCTCGTCGTCCAGTACCTCCTTCCAACGCGGAACAGGCTGGGTGGGAGCGTGGCCAGGCAGGCGGGTATTCGTCTTGACGTGGGCAACATCGGTGCCGGGGAACCAATAGAACTCCAGGTGATCCTTTTCACGAACCCGATCTGCGAAATTCTCCACGATCTGTGCATTGGGCTCGGCGCGCTCTACTGCGTGGAGGACGAAGGTATCCACCACATCCAGTTCAACCTCCGTGATGATGCCATACGCGCCCAAGGAAACGCGCGCAATGTCGTAGAGTTCGCCCGCAATACCTTCGGCTCCGGGGTAGCACTCGTGAGCCTGGCCATCTGGGGTGATGATGCGGAAAGCCCGCAGCATTCCGGCGAAGCCGGTGAAGCCCAGACCCGTGCCATGGGTGCTGGTGCCGATCGCACCCGCCAGGGACTGCGGATCCACGTCGCCCTGGTTAGCCAATGCCATTCCCAGCGGGGCCAGGATGCCGGGCACATCCCGTAGGCGCGTGCCGGCGCGCAGGCGTGCCGTCATTTTCTCAGGGTCGAAGCGGATCAATCCGGCCAGGTGGTCCAGGCTCACTTGGATGCCCTCTGTGGCCGCGACGGAGGTGAAAGAATGCCCAGCGCCAATGGGCTTCACCCTCTCTCCGGAGGCTGCGGCGCGTTGAATAAGCTCGATCAACTCCGCCTCGTCACGCGGGGCTACCTGCTTGCGCGGCTGAGCCGTGGTGACCTTGGACCAGTTGATCCACCGGGAGTTGTAGACGGGCTTACGGGTTTTAACGGTGCTCATTAGACAAAACTCTTTCCTTCGCCGCGGTAAGTGGGCCACTCCGCGATGATTTCGCCAGCCGAGACGACCAGCACGCTATCGATGTATTCAGTTGCTTCGCCAGCCTTTGCATGACGCATCCAAACGTGGTCGCCTAGCCGCAGGTTGCGGGCGGCGGGGCCAGTCAGCGGGGTTTGCACCTCGCCCGGCCCTTCGAGTGGAGCCATCTTCAGATCACGCGGCCAGTCGACGACGGGGAGGCGATCCTTTCCGGGAGGGCCAGAGGCGATGCGGCCACCACCGGCCACCGTCACCGTTTCCTCGGCTGGGCGGCGCACCACCGGCACCACGAACCATTCGGCCGGGGTGGGCTGGAACTGGCGGTAGTGGTCGAACAAAGCTGGGCCGATAATGCCGGACCCCGCGCCGATCTCAGTGATCGCGGCTTCCGCACTGGTGGTTTCGATCGAGCCGGTACCGCCACCGTTGACGAACTCCAGGGCGGGCAGGCCAGCAACACGCAATTCCTCTTCGACCGCTGCCACGATGTTCGCGCGGCGACGCGCCAATTCGCGAACAGACAGTGCCTTCATTGCAGCGATGGCTGGGGAAGTGTCAGTAGTGCCGGCAATCTGTCCCTCATAGGCCATCAGCCCCACCAGTCGAAAGCCTTCCCGTTGACGCAGATGCCGTACCACGGCGCGCACCTCGTCCACCGTGTGCAAGGGGGAACGCAGAGCTCCAATGTGAACGGGGCCGGCGCGCAATGCGGCGTCAATATCAATACAGATCCGAACTATCCCGCGCTCGTTGGGTGGCATCACGGCGTCAATAAGATCCAGGTGAGCGACAGAATCAACCATGAGGGTCACGTTTTCAAGAGCGCGTGCATTGTGAATCAGGCGATGCAGCGCCTCGCGGTGAGCAGAGGGGTAGGCGACCAAAATATCGTCGCTGACTTGCTCGTCACTTAGCCACAGAGCTTCGTTGAGGTTATAGGCCAGCACACCGCGGTATCCGGGAAGGGTGAGGACTTCCGAGATCAGCGAGCGGATACGTAGAGACTTGCTGGCCACCCGAATCGGGGTGCCGCGAGAACGGTGCGCCATGTCTAGCGCATTGGCCCTAGCAGCATCCAGATCCAGCACTGCAAAGGGAGCGTCCAGGTGCGCCACTGCGAGGCGGGTATCTTTGTTCATGGAAAGTAACTGTAACGGGCAAGCGAACCCGATGTGCCGAAAAATGCGATTCTTAGGACACGCTATGATGGCGAACCATGAGCGGTTCCTCCTTCGTCCACCTGCATAACCACACCGAATATTCCATGCTCGACGGCATGGCCAAGGTTGATCTTCTGGCTCAAGAGGCGGTGCGGCAGGGGATGCCTGCGGTGGGGATGACCGACCACGGAAACATGTATGGAGCAGACGCTTTTTACCGCGCCATGACCGCCGCGGGGATAAAGCCCATCATCGGCATCGAGGCGTACATCGCACCGGAATCTCGCTTTGATCAGCAGCGCGTGCGATGGGGTAAGCCAGAGCAGAAGTCGGACGATGTTTCGGCTTCCGGCGCCTATCTGCACCAAACGATGATTGCGGAGAACGCTACGGGGTTGCGCAATCTTTTCTACCTGTCGTCGATGGCCAGCTACGAGGGGCAGCTGGGTAAGTGGCCGCGCATGGACGCCGAACTGATTTCCCAACACTCCGAGGGCATCATCGCCACCACCGGCTGCCCGTCTGGCGATGTGCAAACGCGCCTGCGCCTGGGGCAGTTCGACAAGGCCCTGGAAGCTGCGGCGATGTGGCAGGACATCTACGGTAAGGAAAACTTCTTCCTGGAGCTGATGGATCACGGGCTCGAGATCGAAAAGCGAGTACGTGACGACCTGCTGGAGATCGGCCGCAAGCTTGAGCTGCCGCCGCTGGTGACCAACGACTGCCACTATGTGCTAGAGCAGCAGGCTCCTGCCCACGAAGTGATGCTGTGTGTGCAGACCGGTTCGACCCTGGACGAGCCGACCTTGGATCAGGGCGGCAAGCGCTTTGCCTTTTCCGGCACCGGCTATTACTTGCGCACCGCCGAGGATATTCGTGCGCAGTGGGATAAAGAGGTACCCAAGGGCTGCGACAATACCCTCTGGGTTGCCGAGCGCGTGCAGGACTACTCCGAAATTTGGGAGGAACACCCGCACGACCGTATGCCTATCGCCGACGTGCCTGAGGGACACACTCCGACGACATGGTTGACCCACGAAGTGATGAAGGGCCTGGAGGAGCGTTTCCCCGGCCGCGAAGTACCCGCCGAGTACATCGACCGCGCCAAGTACGAAATTGGCGTGATCGATATGAAGGGCTACCCCTCATACTTCCTTATTGTTGCCGAGCTGATTAAGCATGCCCGGTCCGTGGGTATCCGCGTCGGTCCGGGACGTGGTTCCGCAGCCGGTGCACTGGTGGCCTACGCGCTGACGATCACGAACATCGATCCGATGGAACACGGTCTGCTGTTCGAGCGCTTCTTGAACCCCGAGCGTCCGTCCGCACCCGATATCGATATCGACTTCGACGATCGCCGACGTGGCGAGATGATTCGCTATGCCTCCGATCGCTGGGGCGAGGACAAAATTGCCCAGGTGATCACGTTCGGCACAGTGAAGACTAAACAGGCCATTAAGGACTCCGCCCGCGCCCACTATGGTCAGGCGGGTTTCCAAATGGCAGATCGGATCACCAAGGCTCTGCCGCCGGCGATTATGGCTAAGGACATTCCTCTCCACGGCATTACCGATCCGGAGCACGAGCGTTATCCCGAGGCCGCGGAAGTCCGCCAGCTGATCGAGACCGATCCGGATGTAGCGAAGATTTACAAGGATGCGCTCGGCCTAGAAGGCGTGATTCGCCAGGCTGGTGTGCACGCCTGTGCGGTGATTATGTCCAGCGTGCCACTGCTGGATTGCATTCCCATGTGGAAACGCAAGCAGGACGGCGCATTGATCACGGGCTGGCCGTACCCCGCCTGTGAGGCCATCGGGTTGCTGAAGATGGACTTCCTGGGCTTGCGTAACCTCACCGTTATTGGTGACGCCCTCGATAACATTAAGGCCAACCGCGACTTCGAGCTGGACCTGGAAAACCTCGACACGGTGGATGACCCCACCTACGAACTGCTGGCTCGAGGCGAGACACTGGGTGTGTTCCAGCTGGACTCGGCGGGTATGCAGAAGCTACTGAAGCGCATGCGACCCACCGGCTTTAATGACATCGTCGCCGCATTGGCACTGTACCGACCTGGCCCTATGGGTGTGGACGCGCACTGGGAGTACGCCGACCGCAAGAATGGCCGCAAACCCATCGTGCCGATTCACCCTGAGCTGGAAGATGCGCTAAAGGAAATTCTGGAAGAAACCTATGGCCTGATCGTGTACCAGGAGCAGATCATGAAGATCTCCCAAAAGGTCGCGAACTACACCGCGGGTCAGGCCGATGGCTTCCGTAAGGCCATGGGTAAGAAGAAACCGGAGGTGCTCGAAAAGGAATTCGTCACCTTCGAATCCGGAATGAAGGAAAATGGCTATTCCTCCGATGCGATTAAGACGCTGTGGGATACGATCCTGCCCTTCGCCGGCTATGCGTTTAACAAGTCCCACGCCGCGGGCTATGGTCTCGTTTCCTTCTGGACCGCCTACCTGAAGGCCAACTATGCGCCGGAGTACATGGCCGCACTCTTGACCTCCGTGGCCGACAAGAAAGACAAGTCCGCTATCTACCTGGCCGACTGCCGCCACCTGGGCATTCGAGTGCTGTCCCCCGATGTCAATGACTCGCGTTACACTTTCCAATCCGTCGGCGAGGATATCCGCTTCGGACTGGGCGCCGTCCGCAACGTGGGCGAAGACGTGGTGAACTCCATCATTGCCTCCCGTGAGGAAAAGGGCGCCTTCAAGGACTTCTCTGACTACCTGGACAAGATCGACCTCCCCGCAGCAAATAAGCGCGTAACCGAGTCCCTGATCAAGGCCGGTGCTTTCGATTCCCTGGGGCATCCGCGCAAGGGACTAGTACTGGTGCACGAGGATGCGGTGGACGCCGTAACCGCCACCAAGAAGGCCGCAGCCAAGGGACAATTCGACCTCTTTGCCGGACTTGGCGGCGATGACGATGCAGGTGATGTCTTCCGCGTCGAGGTGCCCGACCAGAAGTGGGAGCGAAAGCACGAACTGGCATTGGAACGCGACATGCTGGGGCTCTACGTCTCTGGCCACCCACTCGATGGCTTCGAGGAAGCCCTGGACGCCCAGATTGATACGCCCCTGACCACCGTCTTGTCCGGGGAAGTTCCGAACAACAAGGATCTCAAGATCGGCGGCATTATTTCGTCCGTGGAACGTCGCATCGACCGCAACGGCAATCCGTGGGCAATCGCCACCGTGGAAGATCAACACGGCGCGCAGGTGGAACTGTTGGTCTTCCCGAAGACCTATCAGATGGTGGCCCCGCAGATCGTCGAGGACAACATTGTCCTCGTGAAGGCGAAGATCAATTACCGGGAAGACGACATGCGGCTGTTCTGTCAGGATCTTAAGTCCGCTGAGCTCACCGTCGGTGCCGGTTCCGGAGTGCCCCTGCGCCTCAACATTCGCGTGGATCAGGCAACCCCCGACAACATGGCCAACCTGCGCCGGGTTCTAAGCCAGAACAAGGGCGATTCGGATGTCTACCTCACCCT
Source organism: Corynebacterium sp. TUM25015 (assembly GCF_056393505.1). Taxonomy (NCBI): domain Bacteria; kingdom Bacillati; phylum Actinomycetota; class Actinomycetes; order Mycobacteriales; family Corynebacteriaceae; genus Corynebacterium; species Corynebacterium sp. TUM25015. The sequence continues at coordinate 1,519,798 of NZ_CM150783.1, forward strand.
TATCGACGGCGAACAGGAGGTGCAGTTCCTGCTGGGGCCGGAAATGCGCGTCAATAAATCCCCATCCTTGATGGGGGCACTCAAAGCGTCGACGTGGGAGGGAATTTTCTCGTAGTTCCCCGCGCCGAGTACGTTGCCGAGCACAAACCCCGCAGAGCTGTAACGATAGAGAAGACACACCTACATGCGCGTCCTCTGGCTAGGCTGCGCATCTTTCCAGGAGATGCCTTTTCATCATGCAGGTCAACAAGCAAGCGGTTCTAGAAACCATCGAGCAACTCCTCGACGACCTCGATAACCAGACATTGCACTGGTACTCAGAGATCCGAGCTACCACACCCACCCACTATGTCGGCGCCCGCAACCTCGTGCACTATATGACGCTGCGTGCCCACGACCGCCGAGGGTTGCAAGGCAACTTGGAAAGCCTGGGTGCTACGCGTCTGTCCACCGCGGAGCCTGCGGTGAAGGCACGTCTGCAGGCAGCGCACAACGTGGTCTCTGCCCTGGATGGTTGCTCGCCGCAGTTCGACGAGGAAGATGTAGCCGACGCCATCGTGGGGGCAGATGAACTTCTTGAGCAACACACGGAAGCTCTCTTCGGCCCGCGGGTTTTGCCGGGGGATTCCTCGCGCATCATGGTCACCCTGCCCGCCGAGGCTGCCTTTGACGAAGATCTAGTGGCTCGCCTTGTGAGATCCGGTATGGAGCTCGCGCGCATCAACTGTGCTCACGATGGGCCGGACGTGTGGAAGCGAATGATCGATAACGTCCGCACCGCCGCCAAGGCCGCAGGGCGGGAAATCCCTATCAGCATGGATCTAGCCGGACCGAAAATCCGGACTGGGCGTATCGCGCCGGGGCCTGCGGTGGTGCGTGTGCGCGTGCAGCGCGACGACGCGGGCACGGTAATCCACCCTTGCCGGTTGTGGATGATCCCAGAGGATCAGGAGCTGGAACCGGCACCCATGGCGGCCACCACTGAAGGGCGGCCGATCGTGAGCGTGCACGTTTCTCGGGAGTTCTTTGATTCCCTTGCCGTGGACGACGTGATCCATGTCGTTGACGCACGCGGCAAGCGGCGGAAACTCGGCGTCACAAAGAAAGACAGGGCATCCGGCGGCAGCGAAGGGGCGCTGGCAGAGGGACAGCAGAATATCTACCTGCAGCTTGGGGCGGAGCTGCGGACGGACACGGCTACAACCACGGTGCGTTCGGTGCCGCCAACGATTCAGAAGCTTCGCCCGTTGACCGGGGATCGATTGATCCTGACCAGCGCCGATGTGGTCTGTAACCCGCAAGACGGGCGAGTTCCCACTATCAGCTGTACCTTGCCGGAAGCGGTACAGGCCCTCGAAGTGGGCCAGCAGGTGCTCTTCGACGATGGGGCAATTGCGGCGCAGGTCGTGGAGACCCGAGAGTTGGCTGGCACAGCAGAAGCTGAGCTGGAGATCACCCGTGGCGGAGCAAAACTAGCCGAGTACAAAGGCATCAATCTGCCCGATACGGAATTGCCTTTGCCGAGCCTGACCGAGGAGGACGAGGCCGCGCTGGCCTTCGTCGCAGAGCATGCAGATATCGCCGCAGTGAGCTTCATCCGTACCCGCGAAGACGTCGCCTACGTGTTGGAAAAGTTCCGCGATCTGGGGGCCGACGACCTGGGACTGGTGCTGAAGATTGAAACGATCCCAGCGTTTGAAAACCTAGCGCCCATCTTGCTGGAGGGCATGCGGCACGCGAGGTTCGGTGTGATGCTCGCGCGTGGCGACCTAGCCGTGGAATTGGGATTTTCCCGCATGGCGGAGGTTCCGGGGCAGGTGCTGGCGATGGTGGAGGCAGCGCATGTGCCGCTGATTATCGGCACTCAAGTGCTGGAATCCATGGCGAAGTCGGGCCTACCGACGCGCGCGGAGATCACCGACGTCGCTTTCGCCCTGCGCGCCGAATGCATCATGCTGAACAAGGGGCCGCACATACCGGATGCAATTGGAATCCTGCGGGAAATCGGTGCGAAGATGGACCGCTCGCAGCGCAAGAACCGCATGCTGCTGCACCGGGTGCGCAGCTGGCGTTAGCTATTCTGCGGTATAGCGGGACTCCCATGGCCCCAGCCCCAGTGCCTCTTGTGGCTCGTCGCTCAAGTTCACGGTGACCTTCACTAGAGACTCCGGTGCTTGGTAAGTCAGCTGGATCCAGCGGCCCTGTGCTTCGGCCGTATCCGCGCTGATCGGTGACACTGTCGGGTTTGTTCCCGCCAGCTTCTCGCTCACCGGCTCTTCGGCATCCGCCCACCAGCTCACGTCCAGCAACTCGGCCTCAGCCAGGCGGTGAGTACGACGGAACTCCAAAAGCTCGGTGTAGCCCCGCAAAACTTCTGCGTGCGGGGCATCGTTGCGCTCGGCCCAGTTCAGTACGCTAGAGCGGAAGGTCTCTTCGGCGGCTGGGTTTGGCACGTCCTTTGGGTTCCAACCGGCACGGGCAAACTCGCGCATTCGGCCTTCCCGAGTCGCCTGGTTTAGTTCCTCATTCTCGTGATCGACGAAGAACGCGAACGGGGTAGAGGCGCCCCACTCTTCGCCCATAAACAGCATCGGGGTGAAAGGACTCGTTAGTACGAGGGTGGCCTTGGCTAGTTGTTGAGAGACGGTGAGGTTCATGCTTGGCCTATCACCCGCGGCGCGGTTACCCGTCTGGTCATGGGTAGTCGTGTATGTCACAAAGCGCCATGTTTGTGGATCCGTCACCGGCCTGCCATGAGTGCGCCCGCGGAAAGAACTAAAGCGGCCGTCGTGCCAAAACACTCGCTGGAACGTAGTAGCCAGTACTTCGAGCGTCCCGAAGTCTGAGTAGTAGGCATGATCCTCGCCGGAGACGACGGTGTGGATCGCATGGTGAATATCATCGTTCCACTGCGCCACCTTGTATCCCTCGGTGTACACGGGATCATTCTGGTCGGTTTCGGCAATGATCCAACTCGGCTCCGCAGCGTCGCGGATCTGCTCGATGATGCTCACCGCGCCCGTATCGTCCAAAGCGTGCACCGCATCCAGGCGCAGGCCGTCGATGCCGAATTCCTGGGTCCACAGTCGTACGGCTTCTAGGATGTATGCGCGCACCTCGTCGGAATCTCTGCCTTGCAGATTCACCACATCACCCCAGCCGGTGGAACCGCCGGCGGTGTAGGGGCCGAACACTCCGGTGTAGTTCCCGTCCGGGCCGAAGTGGTTGTACACCACGTCCAAAACCACGGCCAGGTCGCGGTCGTGGGCGGCGTCAATAAGCCTTAACAGTCCGTCCGGCCCGCCGTAAACATCCGTGACCGCATGCCACATCACGCCGTCGTAGCCCCAGTTACGCCTGCCACCGAAAGGCTGCACGGGCATGAGCTCGATAGCGGTGACGCCCACAGCTTTGAGCTCATCGAGTTTGTCAATGGCAGCGTCGAACGTACCTGCCTCGGTGAATGTGCCGACGTGCAGCTCGTAGAGAACCTCACCCTGAAGCGGGCGCCCCAGCGGGCGGCGTGGACTATCGATCTGCCACACCTCTGATAAACCGTGGATGCCATCGGGTTGGCGCCTGGAACGCGGGTCGGGGAAGACTGGCGAACCGTCGACGGAAAAGCCATAGCGATCGCCAGCAGCGGCAGGCACATCGGCATGGAACCAGTCATCGGTTCCGCGCGTCATCGGTAATCGCTGTTCGGAATCGTGCTCGGATTCGGTACCTGATTGTGCTGGTCGGAGGACTAGATCTACGTTTTCGGCCAGGGGAGCCCACACGGAATACATGCGTCCTACCCTAGCTGCGATAATGGGAGCATGCTCGCTGATAATGCCTCCCGACCCGAACCCTCGTACGTCCGCCCCCAGGCGGGTAGGTACACCGCAGAAGTGGAGATCAAACGTTCCCGCTTTATCGCGCTTGCAGAGCGATGCACCAGCGAGAACGAAGCCCGCGGGTTTATCAGCGCAATTCGCCGCGAATATCCCGATGCGCGCCACCACTGCAGCGCCTTTGTCGTGCATGTCGACGCGGCACAGCCGATTGAACGTTCCAGCGATGACGGTGAGCCAGCCGGCACCGCAGGCCAGCCGATGCTGGAGGTGCTAAAAGGGTGGAGCAGCTCCAAGCCGCTTCAGGATGTAGCCGTAGTGGTGGTGCGATACTTCGGGGGGATAAAGCTAGGCACCGGCGGGCTCGTGCGCGCCTACCAAGATGCCACCCGCGAGGCCTTGCAGCAGGTGCCATTGACGCTGCGACGTCAGCTGGACCTATACACCTGCGAGGTGCCACATGCGGATGCCGGGCGAGTGGAGGCCGAGGTGCGCGCCGCCGGATATACCGTGGTGGGCGTGGAATACAAGGCTGCAGCGGAGCTGGCTATTGCCTGCGAACCCGGCGCGCCACTGCCGGACTTCCTCGCCAGCATCACCAGCGGGACGGTAGATCCCCACCTGGAAGGTCAGCGCTGGATTGAAGACGCGCTCTAGAAACCGCGCGAATGCACCAACTCCTAATAACTACACGGCGCTTAACTACACTGTAGAAGCATGAGTAACTACGGCAACCTGCCCGCCCGCCGACCGGGCACCGACCCGATCGCCCAGCGCAAGGCTGAAGTTCGCAAGCACTCCCGGAATATCCAAATCGCCGGTGGCGTGGGTGCGGTAAGCCTCGTCGGTGGCCTGACGATCCTGCCCACCACCTTCTTCGCAGTTATCGTGCCGATTCTGGCTGTGGCTTTCATCGTCTACAGTGGCTTCAAGATCAAAGGCATCGTCGAGCACAAAGATCAGTGGTGACGCACTCCGTTGGCCAACAATCCTTCTAGCAAGGTTCGCATCGACGCATGGGTGTGGGCCGTCCGCCTCTGTAAGACTCGCGCCCAAGCAGCGGAGGCCTGCCGCGCGGGACACGTGAAGATCAACGATGTATCGGTAAAGCCGGCCCAGCCCGTGGTGGTGGGGGATACAGTGCGCGTGTGGATACATCACCGCGAGCACATTGTGGAAGTCACCCAGCTGCTGTCTAAGCGCGTAGGTGCGGAGCTCGCACGCAAAGCCTATATCGACCATTCTCCACCGCCACCCGTAATTCCCGCGATGCCGCGCCGGGATCGGGGAGCAGGCCGTCCGACGAAGCGGGAGCGGCGCCAATTGGAACGCTTCAAACGCGGTGAGCTCTAGGTAGCTCTTGCCGGCTCTAGCCCGTCTTTTGCCCCAGCTGCTGCCACCTATTGCCCAGCCTTCCGGGGCGCGATTGCGCATTGTCGCCGATGTGCACCGTCTTGCGGATGTGCTCGCGCCCGTAGGCGAAAAGCAGCATATCGTCGATCAGTCGGACTTGGCCGGGGTAATAGGGGTAGTTCATGGCCTTGCGCAGCGCCTTAAGCCGCTTCGGCGCCAAAAGCTCGCGCAGCTGGGGAATCGTCGTAATGTCGTGGGCCGCCAGCATCTCGATTGCATAGTGGTAGTAATCCACACGAGAGGTGGGGTATTTCTCGCCGACGATGCGAGTGAGTACTCGTGGCAATGAAGCCGCGTCCAGCGCTCCGTCCACATCTGCGTCGGAGCGAGCCGTATCCAGCACAGCGGCAATCTTGTCGAACTGCTCATCCGCCAGCTCGATCAGCCCTGCAGCCAGCGTAAAAGCACGCTGAATCTCCGGCGCGCTCGTTTCCGGATGCTCCTGGTTTTTGTAGCGCACGTCATGCTCGAACTCCGCCCATGCGTGCTGCAGAACGGTACGTAGTTGGATCTCTATGTACTTTGGTGACGCCCCATCCTCCGCTGCCCAAGGTTCATTCTTAGCGGAGACGATAAGGTGCTGGCTGGCGTAACCAAAGCGTCCCTCGCGCGCAGTCTCGGCGGCCTTGTCGATAACTCGCACCACCTCGAAAAGGTCGGAGAGTGCTTCTTTAAGCTGCGGTATCTCCGAGGAATGGAAGGTAATCACGCGCACGCCGATGACGTCGTGGGCGTCGACAAATGAGTTGTACTCGGGGTAGGCCTCGTTGGACAGTTTGCGAGCGAAGCTCATTCGATCCTTGATTCGCACGCTGACCCGATCAAACGTCAGGCCGGCGTCATCAAGAACATCAATAATGCGCGCCTCCAGGGCGCCGGCGACGTTGGGGTGGGACTGGATCCAGGCGTCGTAATCCGCCAAAGCGGGGTGCGCAGACTTTTTCGGCATTAGGCTCCCATGCGCGTGAGGATCGCCTGACCGCGCTCGCTAAACAGGCTGTTGAGCGGCACTTCGCCTTCCCACATGCTGCCGGAGAGACGATCCTCCCACACGCCCTCGGGCAGGGCCACAGTCGTGTCACCCCAGCCATCGCGCAGCACGTCCAGCGGGCGGCGGGTGACCAGCGTGATCACGTCCTCGCCCCGCATGGTTCCCAACAGGTGGCGCTCCATGGTGCCTGTAGCCATGACGGGCAGGTAGCTGGCTGCATCGAGCTCGAATTGGTTGCGGATCTGCAAAGCGGTCGCGATGACGTAGAGGCGCTCGTCGTCGGCGTTGCGGATATCTCCGCGGGAAATGCGATCCAGGGCTTCCAACCGCTCGGAAAAGTCTACCTTGCGGCGGTTATCCGGATCCACGAGGGAATCCGTAAAGAACTCTGTGCCCTGGTAGATATCCGGAATTCCAGGGCCCATGATCTGCAGCAACTTCTTGGAAATGGAGACTGTGTTGGCCGCCGGGGCGATGTGGTTGACGTAGGAGGTGATGTCCTCGCCGAAGTTGTCGATAGTGGAATCTATCCATGCGTGAATAGAGTTCTCGAAATCCTCATTGACCTCGAACCACGTGGTGTGCACTCCGGCTTCGCGCATGGCCTTTTCGGCGTAGGCATGCAGGCGCTCCCGCAGTTCGTCGGAAACGGCACCGTCGGCGGGCCACACGCCAATCATGTTCTGTAGCAGGAAGTGGCAGGTAGCGCCGTCGACGTATTCGATGCTGTCGCAGAGCTCAGCGAAACGCTCGGCGGATTCCGTGATGCAGCCAATGCGGCTGCGCACGTCCTCGCCACGCTTTGTGTCATGCGTTGTCAACGTAGTCATGGCCTTGGGCCACAGGCGAGCACGCTCTGCCTGCAGCAGGTGGAATTCGGCGGGGGAGACCCCGAAGCGGCCTGGAGCACCGCCGACTTCTTGCAGGCTCACTAGGCGGGAGCCACGGTAGAAAGCGGTATCTTCCACACCCTTGGCCATCACAGCACCACAAACTTGGGCGAAGCGGATATTGGCCTCGCCACGGGAAATCAAAGCGGTGGCGATCAAATCCAGCGCATCGGCGCGCTCCGGATAGCGAATAATCATCTGGGCGATAACGGTGCTGGTTACGCGGGACAGCGACTCATAGTCCGCACGGTATACCGGCATGGCGGCAATAAGATCGATGAGGGCTTCACGCAGTTCCTCATCCGATACTGCCTCGCCAGAGGTGGACCAGTTGTCATTGCGTACCGCGCGGGCCAGGCGACGCACCTCGGCGGCGAGTTCCTGGCGGGCGACCTCGCTCTTGAGCTCGTACTCGGCTTGTTCGAAGGCTGCGGCATCCCACTTGGATCCCGTCATGTCCAGTGCGAGCTCAGCCATGGTGTCGACGGCAGGGCGATGGACGAACACGCCATCGAGCTCGCGCAATGCGTCGTAGCCCGTAGTGCCATCGACAGCCAGGCGCGGATCGAGTGGTTCGGTGACCCCCAGGATCTTCTCCACTAGCAACCAACGCTCGTCGCCGATCAGCTTGCGCAGCTGCTTTAGGTAGTTGAACGGATCGGCCAGGCCATCCGGGTGATCTACGCGCACGCCATCGATGATGTCAGCCGCGATCAGCTGGTTCAGAATGCGGTGGGAGTGTTCAAACACCACTGGGTCTTCCTGCCGCAGGCCGGCCAGACCGTTGATACTAAAGAATCGGCGGTAGTTAATCACTCCGTCGCGCCAAAACATCAGGCGGTAGTGCTGGCGGTCGTGTACCTCCTGCGGGGTGCCGCCCAAGGTGCCCTCGGCAATGGGGAAGCAGTTGTCGTAGTAGCACAGCATAGGCTCGGAGCCCTCGGCGTCATCGCCAGGCTCAATGCGCAGCTCCGCAACGTCATCCTCGCTGCCCAACACTGGCAGCCCCAGCCGCCCGTTTGCGCCGTTGTCCTCCGACCAGTCCACGTCGAAGTAGGCGGCGTACTCGGATTCCTTGCCCTTTTTCAGCAGATCCCACCACCAGGGGTTGAGCTGTGGATCGTCCACGCCCACGTGGTTCGGCACGATGTCCAGCAATAGTTTGATGCCCACCTCGTGCGCCTTATCGGCCAGGGAACGCAGCCCCTCAATACCGCCGAGCTCGGGGTTAATGGTCGCCGGGTCGGTCACGTCGTATCCATGCGTCGATTCCGCCGGAGCCTGCATCACAGGGGAAAGATAAAGGTGCGAAACCCCCAGGCGAGAGAAGTACGGGAGGTGCTTCTCCGCGTCGGCGAAGGTGAATGCTTGGGTGGGGTCGGATCCAGGTCCACGGAGCTGAAGGCGATAGGTCGCTGACATGACTCCTAGGCTACTTGGCTACTTAATAAGCTGCAGAAACTCCTGGAACCCAATGATCTGCAGCTCCTGCCCCTTATCCTGCAACTCCCGTGCCCGCTTCTCTTTGGACGTCATGGAGTGCCATTCGCCGACAATCAACATCGTCGTCTTCTTCGTCACGTTCTTTGCCACCACGCCGCCCCGCGAGGCAATCATGTCCCATACCTCGCCCTTGTCGTAGGGCTCCACGTCGCCGGTCACGCACACAGTCTGCCCGTAGATCGGGCCGTCGATATCCGCTTCCTCGTTCGCTTCGGGCACGACGTCCGGTGTGGCCACCTTCGCCCATGGTGCGGGCGAGCGGCGCTGTTTGTTGTCTGATGACGCCCCCTCGTCCCCGTCGCTTGAGGCCTCTGCAGAACTAACCCATTCCTCCGCGGAGATGTCCTCGTGGCCTTCTGTGCTGGCAGGGGAGCTGACCTTAGTGCCTTCCTCCAATGGGTATCCCGCCTGCAGGTTGGTGAGCTGGCTATCCAGCGCGGCGAACTCCTCGGTCTGCGAGGGGGAAAAGTTCACCCGCGGGCGCTCGGCGTCAAAAAGTAATTGGATAAACCCCGGTGAACAGCCCTCGGGAGCCTGCTTGTACCAGCCAATAAGTTCGGAGGCAGGGCGCGTGACGTCCGGGTACAGCGAGGAGCCAAGTGGCGAACGAGTCACTCGAATCTCCTGCTCAGTGAGCGTGACCTCCGCCCCGCGGGCGGGGAAGGTGGAGGAACCAGTCGGCATGTTTAGAGCTTGACCTCCGTGGTGATCGGGCGCTGCAGAATGACGGTGCTGCGGCCAGCGATCTCCAGAGTGTCCCCGCCGGAGAAGCTGCGGGTTTCCTCCGGCACGCCGGTCGGCTCGGCGGTATCGACGACGACGGTCCAGTTTTCCTCGTCACTGGGCTCGACGTGCATCACATTGTGGCGCCGCGGCAGAGTGAACGTGATCGGCTCGTGATGGGCGTTGAAGCAGAAGATAAAGGAATCGTCCTCGACAGGGCGCCCCTGCGGATCCGGCTCGTCGATTGCCATGCCATTGAGGTGCACCATCAGGGACTTGCCGAAGTCCGCATTCCAATCGGATTCAGACATCAGATCGCCATTTGGAGTGAGCCAGGCGATATCGCGCTTGGCCACATCCTGACCCAGCGGACCGCCGGCCAGGAAACGGCGGCGACGGAAAACCGGGTGCGCCTGGCGCAGGTGAATGAGGTAGCGCGTGAATGCGTGCAGCCCCTCATCCATGTTTTCCCAATCCATCCAGGAAATCTCGTTGTCCTGGCAGTAAACGTTGTTGTTGCCGCCCTGGGTGCGGCCGATCTCATCGCCGTGCGAGAGCATCGGGGTGCCCTGGGAAAGCATCAGGGTGGTGAGGAAGTTACGACGCTGCTTGTTGCGCAGCTGCAGGATCTCCTCATCATCCGTCGGGCCTTCCACGCCACAGTTCCAAGAACGGTTGTGGCTCTCACCGTCGCGATTTTCCTCACCGTTGGCATCGTTGTGCTTTTCGTTGAAGCTGACCAGGTCGTTCAGGGTGAAGCCGTCGTGGGCGGTGATGAAGTTGATCGACGCGGTCGGGCGACGGCCTGTGTAGAGATCCGAGGAGCCCGTCAGGCGGGAGGCGAACTCGCCCAGCGTGGAAGGCTCGCCACGCCAGAAGTCACGAACCGTATCGCGGTATTTACCGTTCCACTCGTTCCACAGTGCGGGGAAGTTACCCACCTGGTAGCCGCCCTCGCCGACATCCCAAGGCTCAGCGATGAGCTTGACCTGGCTGACGATCGGATCCTGCTGTACCAGGTCGAAGAATGCGGAAAGGCGATCGACATCGTGGAACTCGCGGGCCAGAGTGGAAGCCAGGTCGAAACGGAAGCCGTCGATGTGCATCTCCGTGACCCAGTAGCGCAGCGAATCCATAATGAGCTGCAGCGTGTGCGGGTGGCGCACATTCAGGGAGTTACCAGTGCCCGTGTAATCCATGTAGTGGGCCTCGTCACCGTCGACGAGACGGTAGTAAGCGGCGTTATCGATACCGCGGAAGTTCTGAGTCGGGCCCATGTGGTTGCCCTCGCTGGTGTGGTTGTAGACCACATCCAGGATCACCTCAATGCCCGCGTCATGATAGCTGCGCACCATCTGCTTGAACTCTGCGATGGCGCCCTCAGCGCTGGGGGAGGCAGCGTAGTCGCGGTGTGGAGCGAAAAAGCCCAGGGTGTTGTAACCCCAGTAGTTGCGTAGTCCCATATCACGCAGACGATCGTCGTGGACGAACTGGTGCACCGGCATGAGCTCCACAGCAGTGACACCCAGATCCTTGAAGTACTCCACGATGGAGTGGTGACCCAGCCCGGCATAAGTGCCGCGCAAGTGCTCCGGGACATCCGGGTGCGTCATCGTTAAGCCCTTTACATGGGTTTCGTAGATGACGGTCTTGTGCATCTCAATATTCGGACGGCGGTCATGGTTCCAATCAAAGTATGGATTGATGACCACTGAACGCATTGCGTGCGGAGCGGAGTCTTCCTGATTGCGCTTCTCCGGGTTATCCGGATCGTTGATGTCGTAGCTGAACAGCGAGGCATCGCCATCGAAAGCGCCATCGAAGGACTTGCCGTAGGGATCCATGAGGAGCTTCGATGGGTCACAGCGCAGCCCCTTGGCCGGATCCCACGGACCGTATACACGGTAGCCATAACGCTGACCGGGAACGATACCGGGGAGGTAGCAGTGCCAAATGTCTGCGTCGACCTCTTCCATCTTCACCCGGGTTTCCGCACCCTGGCTATCGAAAAGGCAGAGTTCGACGGATTCAGCTACCTCGGTGAATAGGGCAAAATTGGTGCCGTTGCCATCGAAGGTGGCGCCGAGTGGGTAGGGTTTTCCAGGCCAACCGACCAAAGGCTCACCGGGCGCACGCAATCCACTTTTATCTGACAGTCCGAAAGTCATGGGCACCATTCTAACGGCTAAAACCGCGGAGTATTGTTTCTACTCCTATCACTGCTTGTCGGTGCGCATCCTCCCGTGAAACCGTCTCTGATTCGGCCTTCCCCGCAGGCGACCCCAAGTTCTGTAGCACGTTCTGGCGTGCCTGAAGTTCTAAGGCAGAACCGAAGATAAAACGCAGCAGGAGCTTCGCTGCGTCTTCGGCGCTGGAGTGGGCGCCACCGGACTGTAGCTCAGCAGCGAGTTCTGAAGTGAGATCCCTTTCCAACGTGCCGCTGGCCACCGCTGCCAGCGTGATATCAGCCCCGTCGCGCAGGGAGGTGAGGGCGTCAAAAAGTAAAGAACAATACGTCGCCGCGCTTCCGGGGCAAGCAGGGACTTCCGCGAGGATTGATTCGGCGATACCTCCCAGAAGCGCTTGCTTATTGGGAAAATGCCAGTACAACGCACCCGGTGCGACATCGAGGGAACGAGCGAGTCGCCGCATCGTGAGATCGGCCAGGCCATACTGCTGCAGGATGTCGACGGCGGTACTCACGATTTTCTTGCGGTTTAGCTGCACGATGTACAAGGGTAGTGGACGCGATTGCCGTAGGGTGTGCCACATGAAGATTCGAAAGACATGCGTGGCTGCCTTGTGCGCGGTGAGCCTTCCCCTCGGTCTGACGGCCTGCGGATCCGACGGCGCAGAAGACGCAGAACAAAACGCGGGTAATAACGCGGACAACGCCGCGCCCCAGGACAATCAAGGCGAACAGGCCGGCGAAGGGGAAATCACGCAAGCTCCGGTGCAGGGGCCGGAGTACAAGACGGCCGCTAGCGAGGAAGATCAACAGCAGATCATTGACCTGCTGCACGGACTGTCCGACGGCGCGCGACCAATGGATGTGTACCTGAACTGGACCATCGACAACACCTGCCGCGCGGATATCGACCAGCAAGGGGGCGAAGAGGCTGCACGTCAGCAGGCTAAAGACTCCGCAGGTCAGGGCAACTTCGACGAACAGCCGGGTAGAACGCCGAATATCACCGACATCAAAGATGTCATGGCCGAGGGCGACAATGCGCACGCGATGGTCACCATCGTCGAGGGGGAGCGCAGCGACACCAATCGCATGTACTTCAAGCGCGAGGATGCGAAATGGAAGTTCTGCCACACCCTAGGAACGCAGGGGTCGCAGGGCTAGGACATTTTAGGACATTGAAGAAAGTAAAAAATGCGCAACGGCACCAGCTGATTCCTCGGCCAATCGGGGAGGCAGCACTCGTTCTTTTCGTCACGCTGGTGGTGTTTATCCTGTTGGGACTGGTGTGGGGGCTCATCCACCCGACCACCCAACTGACCGTGGCAGCGGACGGTGGGGCGGATACCGTCCCGGGTACCGAGGATGCCTCGTTTAAAGCCCTGGCCTATTTTTTGGCCCTGACTGGACTTGGTGGCCTGGCAATTGGACTGTGGGCCTTTCGCACCCGCATGAGGAGCCTGCTGATGATGCTGTGGGTCGGTGTGGTCACGCTCTGGGGCTCGGTGACGTGCTGGACCGTTGGAACGTGGCTGGCAGAGAAACTGCATGCCGATCCATTGCCTACCGATCCGCACCCAGGGGATCTCTTTCACCTGGTGGAGGCAACTAATCCCGGTTCGGGAATGCTCGTAGCCACGGCACTGGCGCTGGTGGTGTACTGGTTGGCGGCGACCTTCGTCGACCCAGAAGATTTCTAAACCTTTAGTGATCTGGGGCCGCGGGGGACTAACGTAGCAGGAATGCTAGACAAGATCTTAGAAAGCATCACCCGTGTAGACGGCCAGTGGGAAATGTCAGATACCATCACCACTGACGAGTGGGCCGCGGAGGTGCAGCGGCTGAAGAAGGAGCGGAACGCGCTGATTCTGGCTCACAACTATCAGCTGCCAGAGATTCAGGACATCGCCGACCACACGGGCGATTCCCTCGCACTATCCCGTATCGCCGCGGAAACGGACGCTGACGTGATCGTTTTCTGCGGCGTGCACTTTATGGCCGAGACAGCGAAGATCCTGTCACCGGAAAAGACGGTGCTTATTCCCGACGCCAATGCGGGGTGCTCCCTAGCCGACTCCCTTACAGCGGAGGAACTGCGTGAGTGGAAGGCCGAGCACCCAGAGGCTGTGGTCGTCAGCTACGTAAACACCACAGCTGATGTGAAGGCGTTGACGGATATCTGCTGCACCAGTTCCAATGCAGTAGACGTCGTGGCGAGCTTGCCAGAGGATCAGGAAGTGCTCTTCGGCCCCGATCAGTTCCTCGGCGCTCACGTGCGCCGCAAGACCGGGAGGGACAATATTCACGTGTGGGCAGGCGAGTGCCATGTGCATGCGGGTATTTCTGGGAAGGACTTAAGCCAGCAGGCGCACGATAACCCGGAGGCCGACCTGTTTATCCACCCGGAGTGTGGTTGTGCCAATTCGGCGATTTACCTCGCAGGCGAGGGGGTTGTGGAGCCCGAGCGGGTGAAAATGCTATCCACTGGTGACATGATCTCGCAGGCGAAGTCCACCAGCCAGTCCACGGTTCTGGTTGCCACCGAGGTGGGCATGCTGCACCAATTGCGCCAGGCCGCCCCGGGCGTTGATTTCCGTGCCGTCAACGACCGCGCGTCCTGCACCTATATGAAGATGATCACCCCAGCCGCGCTACTGCGCTGCCTGGCTTTGGGGGAGGACGAAGTAACGGTGGACGAGCAGACCGCCGCCAAGGCCCGTCGCTCCGTGGAGCGGATGATCGCCATTGGTAACCCGGGAAGTGGGGAATAACGATGGAGACCACCCCTGAGCTGCCTTTCCCCGCCCAACTATCCGACCCCTCCCGCATTCGCGCAGCTTATCTCCGCATGGCAAAGGTCGCATTGGAAGAGGACTTTGGCGACGGTGCGGATGTCAGTACCCTAGCCACCGTCCCCGCCGATGCGACGGGCACGAAGGTGATGCGAGCACGCCAGTCTGGAGTGATCAGCGGACTCGAAGCCCTGACGATCGTCGCGGAGGTTGCCGCCGACCGGCACATCGACATCACCCCGCTAGTCGCCGATGGGGATCGGGTCGATGCCGGCGCGGACATTGCGCGAGTGGAGGGGACGATCCAGCACATCCTCATGCTGGAACGCACCCTGTTGAACATTCTGAGCCATGCTTCGGGCATTGCCACCCAAACACGCGCGTGGGTGGATGTCGTCGCAGCCGCCGCCAGCAGCCCGGGCGGATGCTTGGTGCGTGACTCGCGGAAGACCCTGCCCGGAATGCGCATGCTGGAAAAGCGCGCGGTCGTTCACGGCGGCGGCTACCCGCACCGCTACAACCTAGGCGATCAGGTGATGGTAAAGGACAATCACGTGGAGCTCTCCAACGCCGCCGAAGCCTATGCGCGGGTAAGGGACTTTTTGGGTGATGACGCCACCACGTGGGTAGAGGTCGAAGTGGATACCCTGGAGCAACTTTCCGACCTGCTTGGTGCGGATCGCCCTCATCCGCCACAGGTGCTACTGGATAACTTCAGCGTGGAGGATACGAAGAAGGCTGTGGAGTTGCGCGATAATCGAGCCCCGGAGGTGCTTTTGGAATCCTCAGGCGGGTTAACTCTCGATGTAGTGGCTGACTATGCAGCCGCGGGCGTGGACTCCGTGGCGGTGGGTGGACTGACCCACAGTGTGCGTGCCCTCGACATCGGGTTGGACTAACCCTCCCAGCGTTCCAATGCCGCCCGCCTGCGCTTGTCGAGTTCCCAGGCCACCTCTTCGTGGCCAAGCTCCCTGGCAGCCACAAGTGCCATGGTGTAGCCACCGATAGTGCGCTCGTCATCGGCGCTGAACTCGGACCATTCCGCCACCAGGCGGGCATTCGCTAAGGCCTCGTCGAAGAGCCCACAGTTCAAGGCAGCTTCGGCAAGGGCGTAGCGCAGGTTGAGGATCGCGGGGGACAGTGGGCACCCTTCTGCACCTTCCAATGCAGAACTCGCAAGCTCCCAGGCCTCGCCCTCGCATCCTTCGCCCAGCAGTGCCATTGCCGCTAAACCGGCATTGTGCAGGGCAATTACTCCGGCATCCAGCTTGCGCGCCAGGCGCACGCAGGCCTTCCAATGCTCAGCCACAGCAGCCAGCGAATCCGCGTCCTCGCCCTCCGCTGCCCGGAACATCTCGAAATGCGCCAGCATGTCATGAGCCTCGTACAGGGAAACCGTGCGCGCATCCGTGGTCGCGCCGTCTTCTTCCAACCTGTCGATCAGTGCCGTTACCCGCTCTAAAGCCTCCGTCCGCCGGCCGCGGAACCACGCTTCCTGCGCGAACCACAGCTGACGATCCGCCGCCGAAGGGGGCTTCGACCCGAACCTCCGTACAAGTCGAGCGAAGATGCTTGCAAAGTCGAAGCCTTCGGCGTCATCCTCAAAAGAACTAGGAAGATTCGTGGCCACCGCGAAGCCTGTCGTGGCCGCGGAAGTCAGGCGCGCGGCGATGGCAGGGGCAATGTCCCGGTGCGTCAGCGCGGGAGTTTCCGCGAGAGTGGGGGAATCCGGATCCGGGCGGAAGTCATCAAAACCCTGGGCCAATTGCGCCAGCATTTCCTGTGGTGAATGCAGTTCCGTCAGGGTGCCGGGGCGACCTTCCTGTGTTAGAGCCTGGTGAGTAAGCAGCGCCAAGGCCTCCAGAGCCAGCGCGTGGTCGTTGTTGCTGCGCGCCCACGTGCGCAGATCCTGCAAGGCGGCGATGGTCTCATCGGCGAAACCCAGGTGATCCGCCGCGCTGGCGCGCATGCTGTAAAACTCGCCCACCAGCTCTTCCGGCACCTCGTCCGGGGTGGCTAACCAGTACTGCCTGGCGAAGTCGCTGGCCAAGCGCCAGCTCGCCGCTGCAGACGCCCCCGAATGCGCGGCGCGACTGCTGTCCTGGAGCAGTGAAAGGAGTGTCTGGGCCATGGCGTAAACTCTAGCCCAGCATAAGAATGCTCCCAAGAATCACTCGGAAGGATGCGGCGTACACGATGACAAACGCTGAGCTGGACTTTAGCCGGATCGACCTGCGGGGACAGACCCCGACTACAGCTGAGCTGCGCCATCGTCTTCCCCGTGGTGGCACGGACGTGGACTCAGTGATTCCTACCGTCCAGCCGATCGTTACGCAGGTATGCGAGGGCGGGGCTCGCGCGGCTTTGGAGATCGGGCAGCGCTTTGACCGCGTAACCCCGGATTCAGTGCGGGTTCCGGCCGAAGTTATTGACGCCGCCGTGGGGACGTTGGATGACGACGTCATCGCAGCGCTGAAAGAAGCCATTAAACGGGTGCGTGCTTTCCACTCCGCCATCCGCCCAGACGATAAGCAGGTGGAGGTCGCGCCGGGCGGCACCGTGACGGAGCGATTCATTCCCGTACAGCGCGTGGGCTTGTACGCACCGGGCGGCAACGCGGTGTACCCGTCGAGCGTGATTATGAACGTTGTGCCTGCTCAGGAAGCTGGGGTGGAATCTCTCGTAGTGGCCTCCCCGCCGCAGGAGGGCGGCTGGCCGCACCCGACCGTGCTGGCGGCCTGCCAGCTGCTGGGCGTGGATGAGGTCTGGGCAGTTGGTGGCGCGCAAGCCGTGGCTCTGTTGGCTTATGGTTCGACAGCCGCAGGTGGTGAGGAGCTGGAGCCAGTGGATATGGTCACCGGTCCGGGCAATATTTTCGTTACCGCAGCCAAGCGACTGTGCCGTTCGGTGGTGGGCATTGACTCCGAGGCAGGCCCCACCGAGATTGCCGTTTTGGCCGATGACACTGCAAATGCGGTGGAGATTGCCTACGACTTGATAAGCCAGGCGGAACACGACACGATGGCGGCCTCTGTACTCATTACCGACAGTGAAAAGTTGGCCGATGAAGTAGTGGCGGAAATGAATAAGCGCTACCACATCACCCAGAACTCCGCGCGTGTCGCCGAAGCCCTGGAAGGCCAGCAGTCCGGTGTGGTGCTGGTTGACGATATCGCTGCGGGCATCCGCGCTGCCAACGCATATGGGGCGGAGCACTTGGAGATTCACTGCGCGGATTCTCACGCAGTGGCCGCGCAAATCACCAATGCCGGCGCGATCTTCATTGGACGTTTTAGCCCGGTTCCGCTGGGCGATTACGCTGCGGGTTCCAATCACGTACTGCCGACCTCCGGCACGGCACGTCACTCTTCGGGGCTGTCTACCCTGACGTTCCTGAAGTCTGTGCACGTCATCGACTACAACGAGGAAGGGCTGCGCGGCGTGGCGGATACTGTCATCACGCTGTCCAAGTCTGAGGGACTTCCAGCCCACGGCGAGGCCATCAGCGCTCGCACAGGCGGCACTGAGAGGTAGTGAGGAATCATGGCTGAGAACAACAACGCAGCAAACACCAATAAACAGAACATTTCGCTGGCCGACCTGCCGCTGCGCGAGGAGCTGCGCGGTAAGTCCGCCTATGGTGCACCGCAGCTGACTGTGGCGAACCAACTCAACACCAATGAAAATCCCTACCCACCGTCGCCGGAGATTGTCGAAGGCATCGCT
The DNA here is from genome assembly GCF_056393505.1 of Corynebacterium sp. TUM25015. Taxonomy (NCBI): domain Bacteria; kingdom Bacillati; phylum Actinomycetota; class Actinomycetes; order Mycobacteriales; family Corynebacteriaceae; genus Corynebacterium; species Corynebacterium sp. TUM25015. The sequence goes on from NZ_CM150783.1 coordinate 1,537,860, forward strand.
CGGCGCGTGGCAGAGCTGGGCACCAAACTGAACCGCTATCCAGACCGGGACGCAGTGGGATTGCGTAAGGCCCTTGCGGCTTATGTGAGCCAACAGACGGGTGTGGGCGTCACTAAAGAACAGGTCTGGGCGGCCAACGGTTCCAACGAGGTACTGCAGCAACTCCTGCAGGCGTTCGGTGGGCCCGGGCGCAGCGCGATGGGGTTCGTGCCGAGCTACTCGATGCACCCGATCCTGGCTGCGGGCACACAGACCGAGTTCGTGACCGTTGAGCGAAAGGCCGAGAATCGCTTCGACATTGATGTTGACGAGGCCCTCACTGCCATCGCCGAACAGCAACCCAATGTGGTCTTTATTACGACGCCGAATAACCCCACTGGCAATAGCACTCCACTCACCGACATTGAGCGCATTGTGCAGGCTGCCCCTGGCATCGTCATCGTGGATGAGGCCTACGCGGAATTCTCCGATGAGCCGAGTGCAGTGGGACTGGTGAAGCAGTATCCGACGAAGTTGGTCGTCTCCCGCACCATGTCCAAGGCCTTCGACTTTGCGGGCGGGCGCCTGGGCTACTTCGTTGCACACCCGGCGTTTATCGAAGCCGTGATGCTGGTGCGCCTGCCGTACCACCTGGCTACATTGTCGCAGGCGGCAGCGGAGGTGGCGCTCGAGCATTCCGACGACACGCTGCAGACGGTGGCGAAGCTGCGTGCAGAACGCGACCGAGTGGTTGCTGGTTTGCGCGAACTGGGCTACGACGTCATCGATTCGCACTCGAACTTCGTATTCTTCGGCAACTTCGACAAGCTGGGGGACGCGCACACGGTGTGGCAGCGTTTCCTGGACCAAGAGGTGCTGATCCGCGACGTTGGCGTGCCCGGCTGGCTGCGCGCAACTGTCGGCCTGCCGGAAGAGAATGATGCTTTTCTTGCCGCCGCAGCGCAGATGATGGACGATTAGACGGACGCTTCAAGAACCTTCAAGAGAACAAGACCAGAGAGGCAGGTGCAAAGCTACTGTGGCAACGAATCCCGCTCCGCGCATCGGGAAGGCCCAGCGAGCCACCAAAGAATCCGATATTAAGGTCGAGTGGAACCTGGACGGAACCGGCAAGACCGATATTGATACCGGCGTGCCGTTTTTCGATCACATGCTGACCGCCCTCGGTGCGCACGGCTGCTTTGATCTCACCGTGCATGCCCGTGGCGACGTGGAGATCGACGCACACCACACCGTGGAAGACACAGCTATTGTGATGGGCCAGGCGCTCGCACAGGCATTGGGAAATAAGGCAGGAATCCGCCGCTTCGGCGATGCTTTCATCCCGATGGACGAGACACTGGCACACGCGGCGGTGGACGTATCGGGACGTCCGTACTACGTGGGCGTGGGGGAGCCAGAGCAGATGCTCAGCGCGGTGATCGGCGGGCACTACGCCACCGTCATTAACCAGCACTTCTTTGAGACCCTGGCGCTGAACTCACGTATTGCGCTGCATGTGCGCTGCCTCTTTGGTCGCGATCCGCACCACATCACGGAGGCGGAGTTCAAGGCAGTGGCCCGTGCACTGCGGACCGCCGTGGAGAATGACCCGCGCGTGGGCGGAGTCCCGTCGACTAAGGGAACGCTGTAGTGGCGCGCCCACAGGCGCTGACCATTGAAGAGCTAGAAAAGATCGATTCCGTGTGGCAGGCTCCCGGCCTGAAAGCCACACTGGTCTCGGTCTTCTGTGCGTTTGGCGGTTGGGCGCTGCTACTGCCGGTCATCCCCCTGGCCGTGATCGATGGGGGCGGGACGGACGGTATCGCCGGTCTATCCACCGGTGTATTTATGGCTGCGACGGTTCTGACGCAGGCTTTCACCCCGCGTCTGCTGCGTGCGGTTGGATATTCGCCCGTCATGCTTGTTGCCGGTTTGCTGTTGGGCTTCCCGGCGCTGGTGTACATCGCCGATATGTCCGCAGTGACGGTGCTGGCCATCGCGGCTGTGCGTGGTGTGGGCTTCGGCGCGGTAACCGTGACGGAAGCCGCGCTGATCGCGGAGCTCGTTCCACCAAGACTGGTGGGACGTTCCTCCGGTGTGTTCGGCGCGACGGTGGGTGTGACCCAGCTAATCAGCTTCCCCCTGGGAATGTGGCTATATGGCAGCTTTGGCCTGGTGAGCGTGTGCTTGGCTGCGGCGGCCTACTCTGCCGTTGGAGCTTTGGCCGCTTTGCAACTGCCGAAGGTTGAGCGCGAAAACTCTCCCGGTGTGGCTGCGGATATTCCGGATAACGCGACCGCGCAGTCGGATTACACCCCGGCTGCGCCGCGTGCAGCGACGTGGAAGCTGGCAACTGTGCCGGGTCTATCCATCGGCGCAGCTGCGGTGGGCTTCGCCGGGTTTAGCACCTTCTTGGCGCCCGCCGCCGGGGAAATCGACGCGAGCGTGGCGGCCACGATTTCTGGCTTGGCGCTGAGCATCGTGGGGTTGATGCAGATCGGCTCGCGCCTTTTCAGCGGCTGGTATGCCGACCGTGTGGGCGAACCGGGCCGTTTGAATGCACTCGGCTTGGTGCTGTGCGTAGTGGGTTTGGGGTCGGCAGCCGTCATGCTGGCTGTGCACCCGAGCGGTGGGCTATTGCTGATGTGGTCGCTGGCATCGGCTGCTTTCTTCGGCGTGGGTTTTGGCATCAACCAGACTGAGGCGCTGCTGATGCTGTTCGACCGCCTGCCCCGGGCCGAGTCCGCTAAGGCCTCCGCGCTGTGGAACATGACTTTCGATGGCGGTACCGGTGTTGGTGCTGTTTTGCTGGGGTTCGTCGCAGGTGCACTGACGTATCAGGGTGCGTTTATTACTGCTGGCGCGGTCGCTCTGGCAGGTTTTGTCATCGCGGTTCTTGACCGAATCGTGGGGCGTCACCGCCTTACCGACCACGGCAATGTTCGCGAAACACTACGCCGTGTCCGAAAGCGAGAATTGCGCCCAGGTAAGTCCGGCTAAACTAGCTAGCTATGACTTCTTCTCTTTCTTCTCGACGCCCACATGTCGCCCTCTTGGACTATGGCAGCGGAAATGTACGCTCCGCCCAGCGAGCGGTGGAAAGGGCTGGCGCCGAGGTTGAGGTAACCCGCGATCCGGAGACCGTCCAGCGAGCCGACGGGCTTTTGGTGCCGGGGGTAGGGGCATTCAGTGCCTGTATGAAACAGCTGCACAGTGTCCACGGCGACCGCATGATTGGGCAGCGCCTGGCAGGCGGGCGCCCGGTGCTGGGAATCTGTGTTGGCATGCAGATCCTTTTCGAACAGGGAGCCGAGTTCGCCGAAGGTGCAGACGAAGGATCTGCGGCTTATACCGAAGGCATGGGTGAGTGGCCCGGCACGGTGGAAAAATTGGATGCGGACGTACTACCGCACATGGGGTGGAACACCGTGGAGGTGGGCGACGGTACGTCCGCGAGCGCACTGGGAGCGCCCGCTACTGAAGGATCGAAGATGTTCGCCGGGATCAAGGATTCCGAACGATTCTATTTTGTGCATTCCTATGGCGTGCAGGAGTGGGAGCTCATGACCGACGGGCGGACAGAACCGCCACTGGTGCATTGGGCACGTCATGGGCGCAGCCGCTTCGTTGCTGCGGTGGAAAACGGTCCGCTGTGGGCCACACAGTTCCACCCGGAGAAGTCAGGTGATGCGGGGCTGCACCTGCTGCGGAATTGGGTGGAAACACTCTAGATCTGAAAGTAGTACTTCTTTGACCGATTCGAGCTTCGCTGACCTCTCTACACGTTAGGATTCTTCCTATGGCTTCTACTGAAAACCCCCGTGCTCTAACCCTGCTACCCGCCGTTGACGTGGCCGACGGCCAAGCCGTCCGACTGGTACAGGGTGCCGCAGGCACAGAGACCAGCTATGGCGCGCCGATCGAGGCAGCTCTGGCCTGGCAGAACGCGGGTGCGGAGTGGATTCACCTGGTGGACCTTGACGCAGCCTTTGGCCGAGGCAGCAACTTTGAGCTGCTCAAGGAGGTCACCGGTCAGCTAGATGTGAACGTCGAGCTTTCCGGAGGCATTCGCGATGATGAATCGCTGGAGCGTGCTTTGTCCACCGGTTGCCGCCGAGTGAACATTGGCACCGCAGCGTTGGAAGATCCGGAGTGGTGCGAATCCGTCATCTCTCGTTATGGCGACAAGGTAGCTATTGGCCTGGATACCCGAGAGGTCGACGGTGAATGGCGCTTGCGTGGCCGCGGCTGGACCTCCGATGGAGGCGAGCTGTGGGAGGTACTGGAGCGCCTGGACTCTCAGGGAGTATCGCGCCTCGTCGTCACCGATGTCAGCCGCGACGGCATGCTGAACGGCCCAAACATCGACCTGCTGCGCGAAGTGGCCGCGGCCACCGATGCTCCAGTTGTCGCCTCTGGCGGAATTTCGAGCCTGGACGACATCCGCGCTCTGGCGGCGGTCGTGGACGAGGGCGTGGACTCCGCCATCGTCGGCAAGGCACTATACGCAGGCAAGTTCACCCTGGAGCAGGCTCTGCAGGCAGCTCGAGAAGGTGGTAACTAATGACAGCCTTCCACGGAGTACACCCTGAGGAGTTGGACACGCGGTCGCTGCTGGCCATCGCTGAGGCCGCCGTGGATGAAGCCGAGACGACGTTCACCGCAGCAGTCGGTGCAGAGCCGGAGGTCATTAAGTCTCCTGGCGACTTCGCTACCGAAGCCGATCTGACCGTCGAACGGCAGTTGCGTACACTGCTGACCCAGTACACTGGTCTGCCCGTGCACGGCGAGGAATTCGGTACCGTACGCCCCGGTGAAGTCCCGGGGGAGAACGTCACCGAGCCCAACCCCAGCGACGCCATGGCCGATGGCCTGGATGGTCCTAGGCGTAAGTCTCTCGAAGCTGGCGACCAGGAGCTGCCGGAGACGTTTTGGGTGGTTGACCCTATCGACGGCACTGCTAACTATGCAGTGGGTAATCCCTTCGCCTGCATCCTGGTCTCCCTGGTACACCAGGGGCAGACCATGATTTCCGTGACCGAAATGCCACTGCTGGGCAAGCGCATCACCGCTCGTCGTGGACACGGACTGCTCGTCGATGGGCACCCGTCGCGAGCTATGCCGCCGTCCGACCCTGGTGTCACCCAGATCAGTTTCGGCTCCATCCTCTCGCAGCGTCGCGGAAACCTGCCGATTTCATACCGGCAGGACATGCTCAACGAAATTGGTAAGTCCTACCCGCGCATGCGCGTGACCGGTTCGGTCGGCATCGACCTAGCTTTCACCGCCGCCGGAGTGTTTGGTGGCACGGTGACGTTCAGCCCCAACCTATGGGACAACGCGGCGGGCATCCTCGCTGTAGAGGAAAACGGTGGTATTGCCACTGACTTTGCAGGAAATCCTTGGCGCCCGGGCGTCTCTGGTCTGGTCGCTGGTGAGCCGGAGGTTCACGCCACCCTCCTGCAGCACATCCAAGCCGTGCCGATCGGTACCGCTGCCCGCAATGCCCAAGAGATCCGCGACCGAGGGGGCATCCGATGAGCGTCACCGTGCGCATCATCCCTTGTCTAGATGTAGACAATGGCCGGGTAGTGAAGGGCGTGAACTTTGAGGGCCTACGCGATGCAGGAGATCCCGTCGAGCTGGCCAAGCGTTATGACTCGCTGGGTGCTGACGAACTGACGTTCCTGGACGTCTCCGCTTCCAAGGACGGCCGCGGCACCATGCTGGATGTGGTGCGTCGCACCGCAGACCAGGTGTTTATTCCACTGACCGTCGGCGGGGGAGTACGCAGCGAGGAAGACGTGGATGCATTGCTGCGCGCAGGTGCAGACAAGGTCTCCGTGAACTCTTCCGCCGTCGCTCGCCCCGAGTTGCTCAGGGAGCTCTCGCAGCGCTTTGGTGCTCAGTGCATCGTCCTATCCGTAGACGCGCGGCGCGTACAGAACCCAGATGAGGCAGACAAATACCCCTCCGGCTTTGAGGTCACCACCCACGGCGGTACCAAATCCGCTGGAATGGATGCTGTCGAATGGGCCCGCACCGGTGAGGAACTGGGAGTGGGGGAGATACTGCTGAACTCCATGGACGGCGACGGCACAAAGGCCGGCTTCGACATCGAGATGCTGCAGGCCGTGCGTTCGGCTGTTTCCATCCCCGTCATCGCCTCCGGTGGCGCCGGCGCCCCGGAACACTTCCCACCCGCAGTGGAGGCCGGGGCCGATGCCGTACTAGCCGCCTCCATCTTTCACTTCCGCGAAGTGGAAATCAGCGAGGTCAAGCAGGCACTCGCCGACGCAGGATACGAGGTGCGGCTGTGAGCAGCACCGACCCGGCAACCTTTGAACTAGACCACGCCATTGCCGAGCGGGTGCGCTTCAACGCTGACGGTCTCGTGCCCGCCATCGTGCAGGATGCCACGAACGGTGATGTGCTGATGATGGCGTGGATGAATGACCACGCCCTGGCGCATACCCTAGCCACCCACAAAGGCACCTATTGGTCCCGATCGCGCCAATCCTATTGGATCAAGGGCGAAACAAGCGGCCACACCCAGCGCGTCGAAGAAGTACGCCTGGACTGCGACGGCGATACGGTGCTGCTGAAAGTCGAGCAGACCGGCGCTGCATGCCATACCGGCGACCGCACTTGTTTCGACGCCGACCGCTTGGCCTAACATGTTTGGCATGGGTGACAACACTTCCAGCCGAGCCACCGGCGACCTGACGAGCCGTGAGACTTTCCGCAGGCTCGCCGCTGACCACCGCGTGGTGCCCGTTGTACGCAAGGTTCTCGCCGATGGAGAAACAGCACTGTCGGCTTATCGCAAGCTCGCCGATGGGCGCCCCGGCACTTTCCTGTTGGAGTCCGCCGCCCACGGGCAGTCGTGGGATCGATACTCCTTTATCGGCACTGGCGCCCGTTGCGCCTTGACCGCTAAGAGCTCCGTGGACGACGGTGCCGCCCGCTGGATCGGCCAGCCGCCTGTAGATATTCCAGAGGGAACCGACCCGCTCGACGCGATCCGTAATACCCTTGCCCACCTGCAGACCGCCCCGATGCCAGGCTTGCCGCCGTTAACGAGTGGTCTGGTGGGGTACATGGGTTATGACATGATCCGCTATATCGAGCGCATTCCCGATACCTGCACCGATGATCTGAATATTCCCGATATGGTGCAGCTCCTCGTCGAGGATATGGCCGTCGTGGATCACTACGAGGGCACCATTTGGCTGATCGCCAGTGTGATCAACTGGGATAACTCTGATGAGCGCGTGGACGAGGCATACGACGAGGCAGTGGAACGGCTCGACGCCATGGTGGAACGGCTGGCCAGGGGAGTAGCAGGGGGCGTCACTACCTATAACGACCCCACGCCCGACTACCGTCGGCAGCGCACCTACGACGATCACCGTCAGCGCATCGGCAAGGTGAAAGAGCATATCAAGGCCGGCGATGCGTTCCAGGTGGTGCTGTCGCAGCGCTTCGAGATGGACACTGACGTCGAGGCGATCGATATTTATCGCATGTTGCGCGTATCAAACCCTTCGCCGTACATGTTCTTGCTCAACGTTCCTACCGAGGATTTTGACGCCACAGCATTCCACATCATCGGTTCCTCCCCGGAATCGCTGGTGCAAGTCCGTGACGGAAATGTCACAACGTTCCCCATCGCCGGATCCAGGCCGCGCGGAGAGACAGTGGAGCAGGACTTCGCCTTTGAACGCGAGCTGGTAAACGACGAAAAGGAAAACTCGGAGCACCTCATGCTGGTGGATCTGGGACGTAACGACCTCGGGAAAGTCAGCGAACCCGGCACCGTGGAGGTGCACGACTTCCGTCACGTGGAGCGCTACTCGGCGGTAATGCACTTGGTCTCCGGGGTGTCCGGCAAGTTGGCTGCGGGAAAGACGGCAGTGGATGCGTTCAATGCGACCTTCCCAGCAGGGACGCTATCGGGTGCGCCGAAGCCCTCGGCGTTGAAGATTATTGATGAGCTGGAGGAAACTCGCCGCGGAGTATACGGCGGAACTGTCGGCTATTTTGATTTCTCCGGAAACACGGACCAATCCATCGCGATCCGCACTGGGCTGTACAAGGATGGCACGGTGTATGTGCAGGCAGGCGGAGGAATCGTCGCGGATTCAGATCCGGAATCCGAGGATTTGGAAACGCGCAATAAAGCCGCCGCAGTGCTGCGGGCCGTTGCCGCCGCAGAGACCATCGAGAGTGCGAGTGCAGAGGTAGGACAGTGAGCAAGGCGAGCAAAGTAGAGGACAGCAAAGTAGAGGACAACGGCATCACGCAGAAGGCCAAGCGTATCCGGCAAATTGCCCTGCTGTGTGTTGTACTGAGCGCCGCGGGGCTGTGGGGAGCGAGCCGACTGAAGTTCGTGACCGTGGCCATCGACGACGACAAGGCCGGCGCCTCCACCAAGGAGCTCGTGGGTTCCGTGTGGGATCCGGCACTAGTGCCTCTTGCGCTGGCGATGCTGGCTTCGCTGATCCTCTCGATTGCGGTGCAGCCTATGATCCGGCGAGTGCTGGGGGTGGTGATTGTTGCCCTGGCGGCGACGGCCAGCTTCCGGGCAGTGCAGCTGCTGACCAATGATGTGGATCTGGCTAGAGCTAAGAGCATCTTGACCAGTGGAGCGGCAACCCAGAAGCAATCGGATCCGGTGCAGATCTCGGACTGGGCACAAGTAATTAGCGGCGAAGTACATTCGCTGGGAATCGTGCTCGTGCTTCTCGCGGCGGCGGTGGGAGTCGTCGGTGGTGGCATCCTCATCCTGCGCCCCGGTCAGGAGTCCAAGGGACACAGTCGATACGAGACCCCGGAGGTACGTCGCGCCGATGCGGAGGAGGACCTCGCGGAGAATCCAGATTCAGCTCGCGTGCTGTGGGATGCTCTCGACGCGGGGGTGGATCCGACCGAAGAATCCGATTTCTCCCGCACCAAGCGCGGGCGATAAGCTCATAAATGTGACACACATGACTGTTCTCGACCAGATCATCGCCGGGGTGCTAGAAGACCAGGCCGAGCGGGAAGCCAAGATCCCATATAAGGAGATCAAGGCCATGTCCCTGGACGCACCACCGGCGCTCGACGCCCATTCCGCGCTGGCCGCCCCGGGGGTCAGCCTCATTGCCGAGGTAAAGCGTGCTAGCCCTTCCAAAGGGCATCTCGCCGAGATCGCCGAGCCCGAAGTACTGGCCAAGGCCTACGAGGACAATGGGGCAACAGCCATCAGCTGTCTCACAGAGGAACGACGCTTTAAGGGCTCCCTGGCGGACTTCGATGCAGTGCGGCGCGCGGTGAATATCCCGCTGCTGCGCAAGGACTTCATGATGAACCCCTATCAAATCCACGAGGCTCGGGCACATGGCGCGGACATTATCCTCCTCATCGTCGCAGCCCTTGAACAGCAACGGTTGGAATCTCTGCTGGATCGCAGCGAATCCCTGGGCATGACTGCCTTGGTGGAAGTACACACCGCCGAAGAGGCAGAGCGCGCCGTTGCAGCTGGAGCGAAGGTCATCGGCGTCAACGCGCGAAATCTGAAGACCCTGGAGGTGGATCCGGAGGTGTTCGGCAAGATCGCCCCGACGCTGCCGGATGACGTCGTGAAGATCGCAGAATCGGGCGTCAAGAATAAACACGACCTCAATGCATATGCAGCAGCGGGTGCAGACGCAGTGCTCGTCGGCGAAGGACTCGTTACCGCTGGTAACCCCGCACAGGCGTGCCGGGATCTTGCAGCGGCAGGAAAACACCCCGCTTGCCCACAAAAAAATTCCTAGACGATAGCATGTAACACTGTGACTACCGAAAAGAACTCCAAGAATGCCGATGCACAGGGCAAGCCCCTGCCGACGGTAGGCGAGATCCTGGGTACCGCCACCCACCACGAGCCTGACGAGCGTGGGCATTGGGGAGAATTCGGTGGCCGATACATCCCCGAAGCCCTCATGGCCGTGATCGACGAGATCACCGATGCCTGGGCGAAGGCACGTTCCGACCAGGGATATCTCGATCAGCTCGACGAGCTACACCGCACCTACACGGGGCGGCCGTCCCCGCTGTACTACGCGGCACGCTTCTCTGAGGAAGTGGGCGCGGAGGTATGGCTGAAGCGCGAGGATCTTAACCACACCGGCTCCCATAAGATCAACAACGTGCTGGGGCAGGTGCTGCTGGCCAAGCGCATGGGTAAGACTCGCGTCATCGCTGAAACCGGTGCAGGCCAGCACGGTGTGGCCACGGCAACGGCCTGTGCGCTACTCGGCATTGATTGCCGTATCTACATGGGGGCTGTGGACGCCGAACGCCAGGCCCTCAACATTGCCCGCATGCGCCTGCTAGGTGCCCAGGTGGAGGTAGTGGAGATTGGCTCCCGCACGCTGAAGGACGCCATCAACGAAGCCATGCGCTTCTGGGTATCCAACGCCGATGACACGTATTACTGCTTCGGCACCGCCGCAGGCCCGCACCCATTCCCGCAGATGGTGCGCGACCTGCAGCGAATCATTGGAGTGGAAGCGCGCCAGCAGCTGCTGGCCGAAACTGGCAAGCTACCCGATGCGGTGATTGCCTGCGTGGGCGGCGGTTCGAATGCCATTGGCCTGTTCCATCCGTTCATCGAAGACGAAGGCGTGGACATCGTCGGTGCCGAAGCCGCCGGAGATGGCATGGAAACTGGCCGCCACGCTGCGCCGATCACCCTGGGGCTACAGGGCGTATTCCAGGGTGCGTACGCCGATCTTATGCAAGACGAAGACGGCCAGATCATCGAATCGCACTCCATCTCCGCGGGTCTGGACTACCCGGGCGTGGGGCCGGAGCACTCGCAGCTGCATGCTGAGGGTCGGGCCCGTTACCTACCTATCACCGACGCCGAGGCTATGGACGGCTTTAAACTGCTAACCCGCCTGGAAGGCATTATCCCGGCCATCGAGTCCGCGCACGCTGTGGCCGCCGCGGTGAAGATCGCTAAGGAAAAGCCGGGTGCGACGCTTATCGTGAACATTTCCGGCCGTGGTGACAAGGACGTCACGACAGCTGCGAAATGGTTCGACATTCTGGATCAGACAAGCGAGAAGGATGGCTAAGGCATGACCTCCCGACTTTCCCAGGTGTTCCTCGACGCCCGCGCCGAGGGGCGGGCTGCGCTGGTGGCCTATTTCCCCGCCGGCTATCCCACGGTGGCTAAAACTAAGGAGCTTGTCACCGAGCTGGCTCGGCACGCCGACCTTATCGAGGTAGGCGTTCCTTTTACCGACCCGATGATGGACGGTCCCACCATCCAGGATGCAGCCAACGAAGCTCTGGCCAATGGTTTCCGAGTGAAGGACACGATGGATGTGGTTCGCACTGTCACCAAGGCCGGTGGCAAGGCCGTCATCATGTCCTATTGGAACCCGATCCTGCAGTACGGCCCCGAGAAATTCGCCGCGGACCTGGCCGCTGCCGGGGGATTGGGCTCCATCATTCCGGATCTTCTACCTGAGGAAGCCGACCGGTGGGCACAGGCCTGCGCCGCGAATGATCTGTCGCCCGTGTACCTCGTAGCACCCTCCACCACGCCCGAGCGCATGGCCCTTACTGTTGACGCCGCCGATGGCTTCATTTACGCCGCATCCCACATGGGAGTGACCGGTGCGCAGAATGAAGTTTCCCACTCTGCAGAGGAACTCGTGGCGCGCGTGCGCGAAGCAACGGAACTGCCGGTGGCAGTGGGGCTGGGTGTGAAGACCGGGGAACATGCCACAAGCATTGCCGCCTACGCCGATGGCGTGATTGTCGGCTCCGCCCTGATCCAAGCCGCAGCTGCCGGCAACCTGGGTGAGCTAGCCGCCGAGCTGGCACAGGGAGTGCGCGCATGACGGCGGTCATTCCGTCGCCGCCCCAAGGGGTATGGGAACTAGGTCCCATACCCATCCGCGCCTATGCGCTATGCATCCTCACCGGAGTGGTGGTGGCCTACTTCTGGACACGCCGCCGCTACGCAAAACTGGGCGGGGATCCAGAAGTTACGGTCGACGCTTTGCTTGTCGCCGTGCCTGCGGGAATTATTGGTGCCCGCCTGTACCACGTCATCACCGATCACCAAAAGTATTTCGGGGAGGGGAAAGACCCGAGCCAGGTGTTTAACATCACCAACGGTGGGTTGGGGATCTGGGGTGGCATCGTCCTCGGTTCCCTGGCAGTGTGGCTGCTCTTTAAAGCCAAGAAGCTGCCTTTGGGAACCTTTGCCGCGGCCGTCGCGCCCACGATTCCACTCGCACAGGCGATTGGCCGGTTTGGAAACTGGTTCAACCAAGAGCTTTACGGCGGGCCCAGTGATGCCCCCTGGGCGCTAGAGATCTACCGGCGCGTCGACGAGAATGGGTATTCCGCGCCCGTCACCGGACACTCGACCGGGGAAGTACTGGCTACCGTACAGCCGACGTTCCTCTACGAGCTGCTATGGAACCTGCTCGTCGTAGTTCTGCTGCTAGTCGCAGAACGCTACTGGCGAGTAAGCGGGGGAAGGCTATTCACCCTTTACGTGATGGGGTACACGTTTGGGCGATTCTTTATCGAAAATATTCGCACCGATGCAGCCACCACCGTCTTCGGCGATATACGTATCAATGTTGTGGTTTCGGCAGTGGTGTTCCTGGCCGCCACGGCGCTCTTTGTGTGGTGGACGCTGAAAGAGCGCAGGGCTAAGGGCGTCACACCCAAGGAGTAGCGAGGACCACGGCGCGGGGCTATTCTCGAACTCGTGAATAGAAGAACCAAGATTGTTTGCACCCTGGGTCCTGCGGTTGCCTCGAAAGAGCAGATCCGCGGGCTCGTAGACGCCGGAATGAATGTTGCGCGCCTGAATTTCTCCCACGGCGAGCACGCTGACCACGAGCAAAACTACAACTGGGTTCGAGAGGCGACCGACGAGTCCGGCAAGGCGGTCGGCGTGCTCGCTGACCTGCAAGGCCCGAAGATTCGTCTGGGGCGCTTCGCAGAGGGCGCTACCGTCTGGGCGACCGGTGAAACCGTGCGCATCACCGTTGATGACGTACAGGGCACCCACGACCGCGTGTCCACCACCTACAAGGGACTCGCCCGCGACGCGCGCCCTGGCGACCGCCTGCTCGTCGACGACGGCAAGATCGCCTTGGTGTGTAAAGAAGTCGACGGCAACGATGTCGTGTGTGAGGTCACTGAAGGCGGCCCGGTTTCCAACAACAAAGGTGTCTCCCTGCCAGGCATGAATATCTCCGTGCCTGCACTAAGTGAAAAGGACACCGAGGATCTGCGCTTCGCCCTGCAGCTGGGCGTGGACTTTATCGCACTGTCATTCGTGCGCAGCCCCTCTGACGTGGAGCTTGTCCGCGACATCATGGACGAGGTGGGCCGTCGCGTACCTGTGATCGCCAAGCTGGAAAAGCCCGAGGCCGTCGATGCACTGGAGCCCGTCATCTTGGCCTTCGACGCCATCATGGTCGCCCGCGGTGACCTTGGCGTGGAGGTACCGCTGGAAGACGTGCCGCTGGTGCAAAAGCGTGCCATCCAGATCGCCCGCGAGAACGCGAAGCCGGTGATTGTGGCAACGCAGATGCTGGATTCCATGATCGAGAACTCCCGCCCGACGCGCGCGGAGGCCTCCGACGTGGCCAACGCCGTGCTCGACGGTGCGGATGCCGTGATGCTCTCCGGCGAGACCTCCGTCGGCAAGCACCCAATCACGACCGTCGAGACGATGGCGCGAATTGTTGCCGCAGCCGAAGTTGATGGGGAAGTGCCGCCACTTACACACCGTCCGCGCACCCGCCGCGGCGTGATCTCCTACGCAGCCAAGGACATCGGCGAGCGCCTCAACGCGAAGGCACTCGTTGCCTTCACCTCGTCCGGCGATACCGCTAAGCGTGTTGCGCGCCTGCGCTCCCACTTGCCTCTGCTGGTGTTCACCCCGTCGCAGGCCGTGCGCTCGCAGCTGGCGCTGACGTGGGGCGTGGAGACGTTCCTGATCGAGGACGTGAAGTCCACTGACGAGATGATGGACACCGTAGACCACCACCTGCTGGCTATGCCGCAGTACAAGTACGACGACATGATGGTCGTCGTCGCCGGCTCCCCACCCGGAATCTCCGGCAACACCAACATGATCCAGGTGCACCTACTGGGTCAGGAGCGGAAGAGGTAGCTCAAGGTTGCGGCCAATGCCGCGTCCGTGGAGGTGCCCAGTGCCTCGATCCGTGGAGCGAAGCTTCCGTGGTGATTGCCAGGCACTGGCTCGCCGGAGTTCCACAGCTCCGGATCAGTCGTGCCGATCGTCCAAAAAAGATACGGCACATTGAAGTGGCGGGGGATTTCCGAGAAATCTTCGGAGGCCGTCCACGGTTCGGCGTCAATAGAATCCTCGCCGAAAACCGCATCGAAAACCGGGCGCACCTGCTCGAATACGCTAGGTGTGTTATCCGTTAGTTCGCCGTGGGCGGAATAGACAAACTCTGGAGGAACCTCGCACCCCGACGCAGCGCACTCGCCGCGCACGACACGCTCGATCGCGGCATAGGTCTTATCGCGCACATCGGTGTCGTAGAAGCGGCAGTTCAGTACCAGCGTTGCCGTATCGGGGATGGTGTTATTCGTATGCCCCGCAGAAAGCGTGCCGACGGTAATGACCGCGAAGTCAGACGGCGCGACCTCGCGGCCGACGATGCCCTGCAAACGCACGACAATCAGCGCAGCGAGGAACGTTGGGTCGATTGCATCCTGCGGGCTCGAACCGTGCGCGGACTTGCCATGCAGCGTGATAGTGATCGTGTCGCAGGCCGCCAGCACCGGGCCGGGTGCGGACATCACGGTGCCGAGGCGGCCCGGCAGAATATGCTGTCCCAGGCACACGTCCGGCGCCGGGATCTTGTCGGCCAAGCCGTCGTTGATCATATTGCTGGCACCGGCGGTGACTTCCTCCGCAGGCTGGAACAGCGCAATAAAGGTGCCGTGCCACGCATCGCGGCGTTCGTCGAGGACCGCGCACAGTCCCATCAGGGCGGTGGCGTGCATGTCATGGCCACACGCATGCATCACTCCATTGTTCTTCGAGGCATAGGGCAAGCCGGTGGTCTCCTGCACCGGGAGCGCATCGAAATCGGCGCGCATTAGCACTGTTGGCTCGTCTGCCCCTGCGCCGCTTGGGTTATGGAACACTGCGGTGACGCCATGTCCGCCGATACCGGTGGTTACTTCGCAATCCATTTGCGCCAACCGGGCGATGATGTGCTTTGCCGTCTGTTCTTCCTGCAGAGACAACTCGGGATTTTCATGCATCCACTGGTAAAAGCTGTCCTGCCAGCTCAGATCCACACCGTGGTCCGAGATGAACTCTGCAATATCTGCGTTGCGCATTTACGGGGAAGTCCTTTCTATCGGATAGCCGGGTTGTACTTCAGCATGTTGGGGCGGGTGGCGCAGTCATCGCCGAGTCGGATTCCAGGCGCGAGCTTCCCCTCCTCCTGTGCAGTGAGCAGTGCATTGAGTACGCGTTCCCTGAGATCAGCGGGGGAAATCGTGTTGATGAAGATCTTCGTACCGCCTTCGAAACCAGCCATGGTGGACACACGCCACTTGATCACGATGCGCCAGGGCATGGGCACGTCCACGTCCAAGGGACGGTGAAGCCATTCTTCGTTGCAGGGAATGTGTGGCCCGGCTGCGACGTGGCAGGCGTGAACCAGATCCGAGACAGCATCGCGTTCGGCGTCGGTCATGAGCCACGGCTCGGTCGTCGCGGATTTGGAGAAGACTTCCAGCGTTGGCCAGCGGTGCCCGAAACCCGCGAAGGCGATGGCATGGTCGTTTTCGGCGAAAACGAGGTTGTGGCGGGCAGCGTAATCGACGGCCCATTCGTTGTACATGTTTGGGTTCGCGCGGACCTGGGCGATCTCGAGTTCGTTTTGCAGGCCGTGTTCGTCGATAGCGACGAGTTGCTTGTGCAAGTGTTCGAAGCTGGCTCCCGCCGGGGCGAGCCAGTTTTGGAAGGCGGCGACATAGCGCACATAGCGGTTGGCGCGGTACAGGCGGTCCATGCTGTCGACGGTGAAAGCGATGAAGTGGCGGTGGTTTTCCCAACCCAGTGTGCCGCTGGATGCCAGCTGGTCGGTGGATTCTGCACCGGGGACATAGTGGTCGCGGGCGATGATTACGTCGTGACCACCGGCGAATAGTGAGCCGCTTTCTTCGTAGAGGGTCTGTAGACGGCGGTCGGGGGAGAAGAGCTCATCGAGTTCTTCTTGGGTCTTCCCACCGGCGGCCCATTTGGTGCGCAGGATCTGTTCGACGTGATTCTGGCCGGCTTCCTCTGCCAGATAATCGGCCATGTGCTTGGCGGCTGTGGGGTTCATTCGGTAGCCGTAGTTCAACAGCCAGTAGTCGTACGTCAGGATCTCAAACAGGTTCGCGACACGGCGGAACAGTGGTTCGGTGTTCTCTAGCTCGCTGACGGGAAGGCCACGGAGGATGCGTGGCTTACCGTCCTCGTCCAGCACCAGGCGTGCCTTCTCCGGCGGAGTGTCCAGCTTACGGTTGAGCCCGAATGCAGTAGCAGAGTCGCGGTCGGCCACGGTGCGTACTTCTGGTCGGTGCTCTGCGATGGGGCGGTTACCCCGTCCGGGGACTGTCCACACCTCGGTGCCGGAAAATGGGTTGACCTGTTTGATCGTCCCGTCTGGCAGGGTCGTCAGGGGCGGTACGGGCGCGGGGTGCGAAGTATGGGAACCAATCACGGCACACAGTCTAGTCGTTTTGAAGTTCTGTCGATCACACCACTAACCCCACACCGTGCTTGCCGTTCACCGCTGCGTGCTGCCACACTAGGGGAATGCCAAAGATTACTTTTCGGCTGCTGGCTAACCATGAGCAGCTGGCCACAATCGAGCAGGATTTCCGCTCCATGATTGCAGCCCTCGGCGAGGCGTTTGAAGGCACGCTGAATTGCCAGTCCGGGCTTCCCGCTGATCCCGAACTGGTCACTACTTGGGTGGAGCTTTTCGGGGAGAGCCCCGACGAAGGATCCGACCCGGCCACCGGCGCCGAACTTACCGTCGACGTCGCCCGTTACGACATCGGCTCTGTTTCTGGGCTAGCCATGCATTTCGCGGAGCTTCTCACTACCCGGGAAAAGGAACCCTCCGAGCCGATCCTGCGCCAGGTCCACGACGATCCCGGTTCGCCCCGCGTGCCGTGGCACGTCACTGTGGCTTCGGTATAACACCCCTTGCGTGCGTGGTGAACTCCTCTCCGTGGTGGTTCACCCACTTGATAGTCCAGCCGCCGTCCTGCGTACTCGCCCTCCACTGGCCATTGGTCTTTAGGTTGTGGTGGGCTCTACAAAGGCATTGCATGTTTCGCACATCCGTCGGTCCGCCTTCCGCAGGCTCCGAGTGGTTGTACGGCTCAATGTGGTCTTTGTCGCACATCGGCGCCGGGTGTTCGCACCCGGGGAATCGGCATGTCCCGTCCCGACCAACTAGAAATTCTTTCATCTCCCTGCTGGGCGTGTACTGTTCTACCGCCGGCGGCACCGTCACACTCTCCACTCGCGAGGCGAAGCTCTCATAGTAGTCAGCCTGCTCAGTGCTGATCGCGCCAGCACCGGGGATGAACCCGGGCCCATGCTCCCACCGGAACACGTGCACGTGCACCACAGCATTGGACTCTTCGCCGCTGATCAGTCCTGCAATCACATCCATCCGTGCCTGTGCCAAGTCACAATCCAGTTCCCCGGCCAGCACTTTCGCCTTCTTGGTCACTGCTTCCCACATCCGCTGCGATTGATCCTTTGGCATGTTTAGTGTCCAGCGCGAAAACTCCGCTGCTCCGCCCAGCGTTGCCACCGAACTCCGCGTTGCGGAGCGTTCCTCCGCCGCTGCCTTCTCACCGGTCGCGAAGGGAGCGGGGAAGTCCCGCGCAATCACTTCGCACAGATATTCCCCAAGTTCTTTCGCAGTCGGCCCATCTTCCCGCGCGCTGATGCAATCCACTGCGTGCTTTTCCAGGTAGCGGTTGAGCTGTTCTAGCTCCATGATCGCCCGCCCTGTTTCGTCGGGTTCCGTCAGCGCTGCTGCGTAAGCGTTTCGTACACGCCACACCTGCTCTAGGTGCCGCACGCCAATTATCCCTGCCTTCAGCGCGGCAAGTCCCAATAAATTCATCACTGCGAGTATCTGTGCCGCGTGTGCGAACACTGTCGCATCTGCCGTCCCCGCCTTCCGCTGCGCTTGTATCCGCGCCACGGTTGGGTCGTCGATCACGCTGTACGCATACGCCGCGTCGACCCTATTGCACATTCGCCGCATTTCGTCGGCATCCATTTTTGCCCCCTTTGTGTCCGAGCGCCGCTTACCTTACACACGGCCCCGGACACCCCCTCTCCCTTCTTATCGACGCCCCCTCGTTTTCACCCCTAGAGCAGGCTCGATAGGAATTCTTGGGTGCGTTTGTGCTGCGGGTTTCCAATGACCTCCGCGGACGGTCCGTGCTCCACGATCACGCCTCCATCCATGAATGCAACCTCGTCGGCTACTTCGCGGGCGAATCCCATTTCGTGGGTCACTACAAGCATGGTCATGCCGTCATCGGCCAGTCGGCGCATTACCCCCAGTACTTCGCCAACCAGCTCGGGATCCAGCGCACTTGTCGGCTCGTCGAAGAGCATCAGCTTCGGGCGCATTGCCAGCGCACGGGCGATCGCCACGCGCTGCTGCTGGCCGCCAGAAAGTTGCACAGGGTAGGCGTCGGCCTTGTGCGCGAGCCCAACCTGGTCCAGGAGCTTGTGTGCGTGTTCGAGGGCTTCGTCTTTATTTTCTCCGCGCACCTGCACCGGGGCTTCGATGATGTTCTCGATAACGGTCCGGTGGGTGAAGAGGTTAAAGTGCTGGAACACCATTCCGATGTCCACGCGTTGTGCTGCTGCCTGCTTTGGTGTCAGCTCGTAGAGGTTGCCGTTCTTTTCGCGGTAGCCGATCAGTTCGCCGTCTACTTCGATCCGTCCGGAGGTCACCTTCTCCAGGTGGTTGACGCAGCGTAGCAGGGTGGACTTGCCGGAGCCGGAGGGGCCAATCAGGCAGGTCACGCCACCGCGGGGTACGTCGAGGTCGATGCCTTTAAGGACGTCGAGTCGACCGTAGCGCTTCCACACGTTCTTGATGGCGATCATCGGCGCGTTGTTGTCAGACATGGTGGCTCCTAGTCCTTCTTATCGTTCGGCGTGACGGTGACATTGCGCGGGGGCACGCCTTCGGCGTCCGCAAGGGCAGCGAGTTGGCGCTGCGTGAGCTGGCGCGACGATCCGCGAGAGAAGTAACGCTCCACGTAGAACTGCGCGATCATCAGCAAGCTAGTGATCACCAGGTACCACGTGGCGGCGACCAGCAGCAGGGGTACGGGCTGGAACAGCGAGTTCGAGATGTCGGTGGCACGACCGTACAGCTCAGCAGCGTAAGGCACGGCGATGACCAGTGAGGTGGTCTTCAGCAGCGAGATAAACTCGTTGCCCGTTGGCGGGATGATGATGCGCATGGCTTGTGGCATTACAGTGCGGCGCATGTTCTGGCTCCAGGTCATGCCCAGTGCCTTCGACGCTTCGGACTGTCCCTCCGGCACGGCCTGGATGCCGGCGCGCACGATCTCGGCCATGTAGGCCGCCTCGTTCAAACCGAGTCCCAGGACCGCCAGCATAAAGGCATTCTGCAGGATTGTTTCGAGGTTGATCTCGGCGAATCCAACATTGATGGATTGGTACAGGGAGCTCAGCAGACCCCAGAACACCAGCTGCACATACACGGGCGTACCGCGGAAGATCCACAGAAAGAGCCACGCCACGCCCTGTAACACCGGGTTCGGGGACATGCGAAGTACCGCGACGATAGCGCCGATGACCACACCGATGATCATCGCCAGAATCGTTAACGCAATGGTGTGCATCGCGGCCTTCACGATGCGCGTGTCCAGCAGGTATTGGAAGTAGGTATCCCAGTGGTAGGCCTCGTTCTGGGCTGCGGAGATGATGAACCACACCACGAGCCCCGCGAGGATCACCGCCGCGATCCAGCGACCGGGGTGGCGTAGTGGGATCGCTTTGTTTTCGGTGGGGCGCCTGCGCTGTGTGGCGTCAGAGGCGGAAGAGGCGTTTGGGGTGCTCACTTGGTGCCTTCTTTCGTTTGGAGCGTGCGGGGCAGCTGGTACGGCTTGAGGTTGAACGTCACGGCGTCAAGCCCACCGTCTTCTAGCCCCCACTGCTTCAGGATCGCTTCGTAGGTGCCGTCGTTCATCATGGTCTGCATCGTCGCTGCCAGTGCTGTTCCTAGCGGGTTGTTCTTTTTGACGCCCATACCGAACGGGGCGGTGTCAAAAGGTTCGCCCACTCGCACTAGCTTGCCTTCAGAACGGGCGATGGCGAAGTCGATCACCGGCGAGTCAGAGCTGTATGCCTGCGCTTTTTTCAGGATGGTTGCGGTGGCGGCGGCGTCGGCCTTTTCATAGACGAGCTTTTCGATCGGGGGTTTGCCCTGGGCCTCGCATTCTTCGGATCGTCCCTGCACCTCGTCCGTGTCGGAGTAGGTGCCCTTTTGGACGGCGACCTTCAGGCCGCAGGCATTGTCCGGGTCGACGTGGGTGCCGGGCTGGGTGGCCCAGGAGATACCGGCGCTGTAGAAGTCGACGAAGTCGTAGTTTGTTTGTCGTTCTTCGGTGTCTGTGAAGGCGGTAGCTCCGACGTCGACGGATCCTGCGCTGAGGGCGGGCAGAATCAGGTTGAAGTCCATTTGATTCACTTCGACTTTGAGACCCATCATGGCGCCAGCGGCGCGGATGAGGTCCATTTCGAAGCCAATGATGTTGCCGTCGGAGTCTTTAAACTCGTTGGGCGCGTAGGGCGGGTTGGTGCCGACGGTGATTTTCCCTTTTGCTTGAATTTCTGGGGGCACAAGGGCGGCTAGCTGGGGGTTCTTTGCTGGGAGGATTTCCTCCCATCCTTCCGGATTGCCGAGTTCTTCGTTGGTCACACACCCCGCCAGCGATGCTGAAAGAAGGATCGCAAGGGTGCCCTTGGCCACTGTACGGGCCAGGGAGCGCGGGTGGCTATGTTTCATACAGTGGATTATATCGGAGTATGTGAATATTCTTTAATGGCTTTCGACCGAAACGGGCTCTTGTTTTTCGCCGTCTAGGTCTGCGGAAATCCGGGGCTTGCTATCGCGCTTGTTTCCTGCACGGAAGTCCAAAGCCCAGGCAAGGACGAAGAGGATGGCACCGCTGACAGCAAATAGGGGAGCGACCACGCTGTATCCGCCGAGCAGGACGGCCAATGTCAGCCAGTGCTTCCAAGTAAGGGAGCTGAGGTCGACGCGGTTGCCGGTGTTCTTTCCACCGCGGCGACGCCACCACATGATGTAGCCGTACACAACAAGCGCACCAATGCCGAGTGCCAGCAATGCGAGTGCGATCTGGCTGACCAATCCGAACAGTGTGCCCATGTGTAGCTGAATAATCCAGCTGGTCAGCTGTGCTGCAATCGGCCACGACTTAAAGGGCAGGCGGTCAACGACGGCGCCGGTATCCCCGTCTACGGTGATGGCATCGTTGTACATCTTGTACGCCTGGCGTGGTTCGCTGACGGTCCATGCCTGGCCAGCCTTGCTCGGAGGCTCCAACTGCAGCGTTCCGGTGAGGCCTTCATTGCGACCAACCTGCAAAACGGTGTCTGCGTTGTCTGTATTGACCGGTGTGGCATCTGCGTCGGTGTGGGCGCTTCCGCCGTGATCACCGTGACCTGCGTGACCTGCGTGGTCGCCATGACCGGAGTCGCCGTCCGCACTTGGCTCGCCACCGATGGTGGTATTGGGCTTGGGAGTCATCCAGTTCAGCTGTTCGCGGACGGTAGCGATGTTATCTCCTGCAAAGTGGGACCACGTGAGGCCAGAGACGCACAGGAAGATCAGGCCTGGGGCTGCGACGAGGCCGATGAGAGTGTGGCGCTTCATGGCTTCACGACGGGACTTCTTTTTGGGCTTGCGTTGGTTCTTCTGCTTGCGCATGATCCACCACATCGCCACGCCAGTGACGGCCATCGGACCCAGCCAGGTAGCTGCGGTTTCGGAGTAGATGCGCCCGGGCTCGTCCAGCCACAGGTTTCGGTGGCCTTCGGAAAGCCAGGAACGGAAAGGTAGGGCAGCGGCGCTTCCGTACTGCACGAGTTCGCCTGTGACGTGGAGATCACCCGGGTCGACGAACACCGCGTGGGTGTAGCTTTCGGAGGGGAGTTCCGGGTCGGCGAAGAGCACACGAGTGGTCTTACCTTCCTTGTCGGAGATTTGTACCTTCGCGACGTCCAAGTCCGGGTGGATGCGCTTGGCAGCCTCGATCTGCTTAGCTACGGGTTGTGCTGGACTGGTTGAGGTGGCTGTCAGTTCGGCGTCATAGACCCAGCTTTCGATGGTGGGCGCGAGCGCGTAGAAGAAGCCCGATAGCGTGGCTACGAGGATAAGAGGTGCGATAAAGAGTCCGGCGAGAGTGTGGACTCTGCGAATGATTCTGCGAGACATGACTCATTAGTCGAATGTCTACCGGGATCGGTTCCCAATAGGGGTCTGCATTGGGGGAATGCGGGGGTAAAGAAACAAAAACTCCCGCTGCCTTCTGCGAAGAGAGGCGCGGGAGTTTTCCGGCTAAAGCTAAAGCTAAAGCTTATTGCGGGTTCTGCTGACCGAAGTTGTTCTGGTCGAAGCCGTTCTGCTGTGGCTGACCGTAGTTGTTGTTCTGGTCGAAGTTGTTCTGCGGCTGCTGGCCGTAGCCCTGCTGGGGCTGGCCGTAGCCCTGCTGGGGCTGGCCGAAGCCTGCCTGCTGGACTGCTGGAGAATTCTTCCTGTCGTTAAGCAGCGTCAGAACACCAAAGGCGATGATTGCAATGGAAGCGAGGAGGATCAAAATCAGACCGGCACCCACGCTCACCTGGGCGACGTCCTTGTCCACTTGGCCTGCCTTGGAACCGATATCGGTCCAATCCATTACTGAAATCAGCAGCAGAACGGCACCGATGGCGATCACTGGGATGCCGCGCCACCACATCTTGGTGAGCTTTTCTACAAACAGGTAGGCAGCGATTCCACCGATCAGGATCAGGGAAAGGAACATCGTGAGCATGCCATCGCCGTCAGTACCGGAGACTGTGATGGTTCCATAGAAAGGAACAGTGACTTTACCCCACGGCATGAAGCTGCCAATGAGGCTGATCAGAGCGGCACCGGCTGCGCAGACCATCCACAGCACGGACTTGTTGGAGAAGTCCAGGTACTGCTTGATGTCGAACTGGCCTGCCTGGCCGTTCTGTCCGTTGAAGCCCTGCTGGTTCTGGAAGTTGTTCTGGTAGCCGTTCTGGCCGTTCTGCGGGGCGCCGTATGCGTTCTGTCCCTGCTGAGGCGCAGCCTGCTGGTTCCAGTCCTGCTGCGGTGCCTGGTTAGGCTGGCCGTACGGGTTCGGGTTCTGGTTCCAATTGCCCTGCGCCTGCGCCTGAGGCTGCTCGGGCTGCTGTGCGCCGTTGTTGGCGGGGTTCACAGGATCGTTTGAACCGAAGTTCTCTTCCGTCATGGTTCTCCTAGCGTCACAAAAAGTGCTTAGCGGCCTTTCAGGCAAGGCTGCGAATTTTCTTTGCGATTCATATTAACGGACTCGTCGGGCTCCGGCTTGTTGCGGTCGGTTTTCGGTATGTCGGGGTGGTTCTTTTTGGGGTGTTGACACCGATACTTCAGATACTTGGCGTGGGGGGTACGAGCGTGGCAGGAATAAGCAAAACCCGCTGCCAAGGTTTTCCTCAACAGCGGGTGTCTACATGGTGCCCCAGGTGAGACTCGAACTCACACTGGACGGGTTTTGAATCCGTTGCCTCTGCCAATTGGGCTACTGGGGCGCGAAGTGCTTACCGGTGCATAATACGCCACGGTGCTCGAGCCAACCAAAACCGCCCTCCGTTAAAGTTGGTCGCATGGCTAAACTCTTACTCCTCGACGGTCATTCGCTGGCTTTCCGCGCCTTCTATGCGCTACCCGCCGCCAACTTCTCCACGGTCGGTGGCCAGCACACAAACGCGGTCTATGGCTTCCTGGGCATGTTCCTTACTCTTATGGATAAGGAGAAGCCCACCCATGTCGCCGCCGCTTTTGACCTGTCCGGGCCGACATTCCGCGAGGAATCCTTCCCGGAGTACAAGGCGCAGCGTCCGAGTACGCCGCCGGAGTTCAAAGGCCAGATTGAGCTGATCCGCCGCACTCTTGAAGCGTTGGGCGTCACAACCCTCGACAAAGAGTCCTACGAGGCTGACGACATCATTGCCACCTTGGCTACCGAGGGCGCCAAGGAAGGCATGGAGGTACTGATCTGTACTGGCGACCGTGACTCTTTGCAGCTGGTTACCGAGGATGTGACGGTGCTGTACACGCTGAAGGGCGTCTCCAATCTGCACCGCTTTACTCCGCAGGCCGTGGAGGAAAAGTATGGCGTGACCCCCACCCAGTACCCAGACCTCGCGGCGCTGCGCGGCGATACCTCCGACAACATGCCCGGCGTACCGGGAGTCGGCCCAAAGACGGCGCAAAAGTGGATCGCGAAGTACGGCGGTCTGCAGGGCGTGATCGACAACATGGACGACATCGGCGGCAAGGTCGGCACTAGCCTGCGGGAGAACATCGACAATGTGGTGCTGGCGCGCGACATTACGGAAATGGTGCGGGATCTAAAGCTCGTCGATGGTATGGACGCCCTTAGCCCCCGAGACATCGATGCCAACGAAGCCCTGGGCATGTTCGAGGAGTTGCAGTTTGGCACGGGACTTCGCAATAGGACGTTCAAGATCATGGGCGTGGAGTTCGCCGACAGCGCAGCTGTGCCCGTGACAGTGGAGGAACCCAAGGCTGGGAAGCTGGGGGCGTGGCTGAAGAAGCGCACCCGTGGCACGGTGGTCGATGTTGACGGCGAGCAATTGACTCTGCTGGATCAGGACAACATTGCAGTGCTCATCGACCTGGCGGACGTGGATCCGAAGGATGAGAAAGCCCTGTCGGAGTGGCTGGCCAATCCGGAGGCCACAAAGTGGCTGCACGATTCCAAACAAGCCTTCCATACACTCCAAAATCAAGGCCTAAAGCTTGACGGAGTGGAGCATGACACATCGCTTGCGGCTTACTTGCTGCGCCCCGACGTGCGCACTCTCGGTCTTGCGGACGTGGTGCAGCGACACGTGGGGCACGAATTATCTGACAATGCCACCGGCACCGACCGAGCCCAGGCCGTGGCGGAACTGGTGAAGGCCCTCACTCCAGAGATCGAAGAGGCCGGACAGTCCGAGTTGTATTTTGACTTGGAGGTTCCCCTGGCGCTGATCCTGGCGAAGATGGAGCACGCAGGCATTGCCGTGGATGACGCGGCGCTGCAAGAACTCTCCGATGACTACGGCACACGCCTGAACGAGGAGGTCGCCGCAGCCCGCGAACTGGCAGGGGAGCCGGAGCTGAACCTTTCCTCCCCGAAGCAGCTGCAGAAGGTGCTTTTTGAGACCTTCGACCTGCCGAAAACCAAAAAGACCAAGACTGGCTATTCCACCGCTGCTGCCGAGCTGGAAAAGCTTGCGGCACAGTCGAACCACCCATTCCTGGGGCACTTGATGGCTCACCGCGAATACCAAAAGATGAAGTCCACCATCGACGGGCTGATCGAGGCGGTGGGTGACGACGGGCGCATTCACACCACCTTCAACCAAAAGGGTGCGGCGACCGGTCGACTCTCGTCCTCCGACCCGAACCTGCAGAACATCCCCGTGCGCA
The DNA here is from genome assembly GCF_056393505.1 of Corynebacterium sp. TUM25015. NCBI lineage: Bacteria > Bacillati > Actinomycetota > Actinomycetes > Mycobacteriales > Corynebacteriaceae > Corynebacterium > Corynebacterium sp. TUM25015. The sequence goes on from NZ_CM150783.1 coordinate 1,563,698, forward strand.
CAGACGCAGGCCGTAAGATCCGTGCCGCATTCCAAGTCGGGGAGGGCTACGAAACATTGCTGACCGCCGACTATTCCCAGATCGAAATGCGCGTTATGGCGCACCTATCCGAAGATGCGGGGCTCATCGAGGCCTACGCCAGCGGCGAGGATCTGCACAATTATGTCGGCTCGCGCGTGTTCGACGTGCCTGTCGATGAGGTCACTCCGGAACTACGCCGCCGCGTCAAGGCGCTGAGTTACGGCCTGGTCTACGGTCTATCCGCTTTCGGCCTTTCCCAGCAGCTGAAAATCAGCGCAGGGGAGGCGAAGAAGATCATGGATAACTACTTCGAGCGATTCGGCGGTGTGAAGCGCTACCTCGACCACGTGGTGGAGGTTGCCAAGGAAACCGGCTATACGGAAACCCTCTACGGGCGCCGTCGCTATCTGCCGGAGCTCAACTCATCGAACCGCGTGGCTCGTGAGAATGCTGAGCGTGCCGCCCTTAACGCACCGATTCAGGGTACGGCGGCGGACATTATCAAGCTGGCTATGCTGCGTGTGGATCGGGAGATTGCACGGCAGCAGCTGAACTCCCGCGTGCTGCTGCAGGTCCACGACGAACTCGTTGTGGAAGTTGCCCCTGGCGAGCTGGAGCAGATGACCGAGCTCGTGGAGCGGGAAATGGATGCAGCCGCCCAGCTGCGCGTGCCTTTGGATGTCTCTGCCGGCACGGGCGATAACTGGGACCTAGCTGCGCACTAGTTGGCTTCAGCCTTTGCGCCGGCGACCTTCTCGGCTACCAGCATCGCCCCCACGATGGCTGCGCCGAGAACGAACAGCCCGAGGGCTGCGCCCAGGTTCTCGCCGGGTGCCTGCAGGTTGGCGTCGCCATCCTGCCACGGCCAGAGTGCGCGAAGGGAACCAATCATCAGCCCCGTCATCACAAACAGGGTGATGGTGCGGTGAATGTGCAGTAGGTACTCCAGCAGACGCACAAAGCACACGATGCCAGTCAGCGCACCGAGGAAGAACACGCCCAGGTACAGCAGGTTTCTATCGTCCACAGCAGCCATAGTCGCGGAGTACAATCCCACTGCCAGCAGGAAGAAAGAACCCGAAACGCCCGGTAGCACCAACGCACACACCGCGATCGCCGCGGCCACGAACACCCACAAAAGGTTCGGGTCAGACTGCGGCGCGCTGGTTAGGCCTGTCAGGAAGAATGTCGCCACTGCCGCCACAACCATTCCGAGGATCGCCATTGGCAGGCGTCGCCGCACATCCTCCTTATCGGTCATGCCAATCGGCACGCTCAGGGAGATCAGCACCATGCCGAAGAACAGCGCCCGCGCATGGACGGGCTTGTCGGTCACGAAGCTCTCCATTACTCCGGCCAGAGAGAGGACAACGGCGCCCATACCCACCAACATCGGCAGCAAGAGCATCCAATCCAAAGCCTTGTACTGGGCAAACGCAGCCTTCCTATCCTTGGGAAGCTGCTTCGTGGCGTCCAAGAACAAGTTCGCCTGGTGGAGGACACGCTCGTACACGCCAGTAACTAGTGCAATTGTTCCGCCCGATACGCCGGGCACCAGCTCGGCCATGCCGATCAAACCGCCACGGACCATGTTCACTAATATTTGTATTGCCTTCATCGCGCACCATCGTACTGGACGCCCTCAATAGCTCCCGCCTAACGCGCGGCCAAAACGCCATGTTTGCGCTGTTCACTGTGGTCGTGTAGCGTTATGCGCGTTGTGCGCCCTCTTTTTTAGACTTTGTGACGCCCCAGTGTGAGCGTCCTAGGGGTTCCCGCCAGGTAATTGACGCTGGTGGGGGCGTCAAAAAGAAGGGTTTGCAGAACTAGAGTAACTGTCCATCTTCTATTTCTATTCGTTCCGAAAGACATTCAACATATGCCCACCAACAACGTCCCTCAGGTAGCCATTAACGACATTGGCTCTGCTGAGGATTTCCTCGCTGCCGTCGACTCCACCATCAAGTACTTCAACGATGGTGACATTGTCGAGGGCACCGTCGTCAAGGTCGATCACGACGAGGTCCTGCTGGACATCGGATACAAGACGGAGGGTGTCATCCCTTCCCGCGAGCTGTCGATCAAGCACGACGTTGACCCGGGTGAGGTTGTTGAGGTCGGCGACGAGATCGACGCTCTGGTTCTCACCAAGGAAGACAAGGAAGGCCGCCTGATCCTGTCCAAGAAGCGTGCACAGTACGAGCGCGCTTGGGGCACGATCGAGGAGCTCAAGAAGAACGAGGAGCCGGTCACCGGTACCGTCATCGAGGTCGTCAAGGGCGGCCTGATCCTGGACATCGGCCTGCGCGGCTTCCTGCCCGCCTCCCTGGTGGAGATGCGTCGCGTTCGCGACCTGCAGCCCTACATCGGCCAGGAGATCGAGGCCAAGATCATCGAGCTGGACAAGCACCGCAACAACGTTGTGCTGTCCCGCCGCGCATGGCTCGAGCAGACCCAGTCCGAGGTTCGCTCCGAGTTCCTGCACCAGCTGCAGAAGGGTCAGGTCCGCAAGGGTGTTGTCTCCTCCATCGTCAACTTCGGCGCCTTCGTCGATCTCGGCGGTGTCGACGGCCTGGTTCACGTCTCCCAGCTGTCCTGGAAGCACATTGACCACCCGTCCGAGGTTGTCGCAGTCGGCGACGAGGTCACCGTCGAGGTTCTGGATGTGGATCTGGATCGCGAGCGCGTGTCCCTGTCCCTGAAGGCAACCCAGGAAGACCCGTGGCGCGTATTCGCACGCACCCACGCTATCGGCCAGATCGTGCCGGGCAAGGTCACCAAGCTGGTTCCGTTCGGCGCATTCGTCCGCGTCGAAGAGGGCATCGAGGGCCTGGTTCACATCTCCGAGCTGGCCGAGCGCCACGTCGAGGTTCCGGATCAGGTTGTAGGCGTTGGCCAGGACGCAATGGTCAAGGTCATCGACATCGACCTGGAGCGTCGCCGCATCTCCCTGTCCCTGAAGCAGGCTGATGAGGACTACACCGAGGAGTTCGACCCGTCCAAGTACGGCATGGCTGACTCCTACGACGAGCAGGGCAACTACATCTTCCCGGAGGGCTTCGACCCGGAGACCAACGAGTGGCTCGAGGGCTACGACGAGCAGCGTCAGGCATGGGAGGCTCGCTACGCAGAGTCCGAGCGTCGCCACCGCCTGCACACCGCCCAGATCGAGCGCAACCGCGCCGCAGCTGCCGAGGCCGCTGCCAACGGCGAGGGTGGCTACTCCTCCGAGACTCAGACCGAGTCCGCACCGGCTTCCTCTGAGGCGCCGGCGCAGGACGCAGGCACCCTGGCTTCCGACGAGCAGCTGGCTGCTCTGCGCGAGAAGCTGGCCGGCGGCGAGTAAACCACTCGACACCGCTAGCAGGGACCGCTATTTAACCAGCTAAGTCCGCGCGCTAGGAACGCTTAAAGGCATCCACTTCGGTGGGTGCCTTTTTGGTTTTCGTAGGTGCGCTTTTGGCTACAGCATCTGAATGACAGTGGCGGCGCCGATCGTAACCACAAGCATGATGGCTGCGATAATTGTCGAGCCCATCAGGATTTTGACGGTTCGCGGTGTCACACTCGGCTGATTTTCACCATGCCGGATAGCTTTGCCCGCGATATCCATGCGCAGCTTGTGCGCCTGCACGGCAGCGCGATGGTCCTTCTTTGCTGGCGTGGCGGTAGACGACGAGGGAGAAGCCGCAGGGGCGCTCTGTCCTACGTCGTGCTGTTGGATAGACATGGGGGGCTCCTTTCAGCTTGGCGTCTGCCTTAAAGATATGGCTTCAGCTCTGGTGGGAGTTGGATACGGATCTCTGGTGAATCATTCGCAGGCGGCCTGGGTGCTGGTGCCTTTGGAGCCTTGGGTGCTGGCTTCGCAGGAGGCTTAGAAGGAGGCGGGGCAGTTTCTGTTACCGTCTCTGGCTCCGCAGCTGGGGCCGGCGGGGGAGCTGGCTTGGGAGTTTCAGACTTGGTGCTCGGTGCCGTCACCTCTTCAGGTAGCTCAGGTACTTTGCCCAGTGGTGGAACTTCGTCATTCACAGTCTGCTCTTTGGCATGACCCGGCGATTCGCATGCAGCTAGCGTGCCTGTAAGCGAAATCAAGAGCAGTGCGCTTGCAGTGTGAGTTTTCCTCATTAGCGTGAATACTCCTTGGCCTTTTTGTGCACAGCTTTTAAGAACACTGGGCTGGGGTTGAATTCTGAGACTGCTGTGGTCCACCCTTCTGGGCTGGTGAGGTCTCCCGCGCTACAAGTGATTTTCGCGGTGGTCAGGGCGGCGTCGTCGATGTTGTCCGGATTTGGCGCGTTGCCAGGTTCAGCGGCAGTGCCATATTGTTCCCAGCGCGAAGGCATGAGTTGCATTGGTCCCACCGGGATGTCCTTAGTGGAATCGCCGTCGATGTCTCCTCCGTCGGTATCGGGCACGGAGTTCTTGCCGCCGGCGGCAGGCGCAACGGCGCGTATAGGTTTGGAGGTCACGCCGTCTTCGTCGATGGTGGTGGAGTTTATTTGCCCATGTTGGGTCAGCACATCACCCAAAGCAGCTAGCGTTTGCCAGCCGACGGCGCAGCCTTGTTCCTGTTCCACGTTGTAGGCCGCGTATGCGTATGCCTGCAGCGCGCGCTCGGGAATGTGGTAGGGTTTTGCGCGCTCGGTAGCCCACTGCTTCATGGTATCCACTTGGGCGTGTTGTTCCGGCACAGGTGGTTCTAGGCGATCGGCGCAGCTGGAAAGGGTTGTAAAAGCAAGGAACCCGACGCCCAGCGCGGCCACCCCTCGGCCTACGAAGCTGCGTGACGGTGCCACGAATCAAAGTCCTCCGCAACAATTGCTGCTAGTTCCATGTAGGCCTGCTTGGTTTCCTTGCTGATGCGGTCAAGATCAACCGTTGCGCCCTCAGAGAGGTGGCGGTCGAATGGAATGACGTGCACTGCGCGGGTGCGGCTACGGAAGTGTGCAATCAACTGGTCCATATCAATCGTCGCATTTTCAGGGTGGGCCGCAGAGACGACCACCACAGAGTTTGCTGCGAGTTGTTCGTAGCCGTGCAGATTGAGCCAGTCCAAAGTGGCGGAGGCTGATTGAGCGCCGTCAAGGGCAGGAGAGGTGACGAGCACCAAGGAATTGGCCAGCTCCAACACGCCGGACATTGCCGAGTGCATCAGCCCTGTTCCGCAGTCGGTGAGCATCACGTTGTAGTGGTGCTGCAGAATGTCGACCGCGTGGCGGTAGTCCTCATCACTGAAGGATTCGGACACGGCGGGATCGCGCTCCGAGCCGATAACTTCCAAGCGAGACTTGGCCTGGGTAGTGAACTGGCGTATGGAGGCGTACTTTGACGTGTCTTCTGCGTTGAGGAGGTCGCGGATCGTTGCCGGACCGGGGGCAGCCACACGCTGTGCTAGGGTGCCGAGGTCCGGGTTGGCATCTATGGCGATGACGCGGTCGTGTCGGATGGAAGAGAAAACGCCACCCAATGCCACGGTGGTGGTGGTTTTGCCCACGCCACCCTTGAGCGACATCACGGCAATGCGGTAGTCGCCGCGCAGCGGTCGGCGGATTTTCTCCAGAAGCTGATCGTGTTCAAGATCTTGCTGGGAGTCGCCAACGTTCCAGTGCCCACCGGTGACGTTGTAAAGCATTTTGCGCCATCCACTGCGCGGTGCCTTCTTGACGGCATTGACAAGGTTTGTCTGGTCCAATGCCGGCGGTGGCTTTAGGTCATATTCGGACGGTACATGGTGCTTGCCGTGATTCAATGGGGCCTGCTGCGGCTGTGCCTGAGTCTGCTGTGGCTGAGTCTGCTGAGCCTGAGTTTGCTGTGGCTGGGCCTGCTGAGGAGCTTCAGATGAAGCGGGAGAGCCTTGCGGGGCAGTGCCCTGCGGCGCTGTTCCTTGGGGAGGCTGAGGATACTCAGGGGAATCAGTAGTCACCTGGTTGGTTTGGTGACCTTCCTGAGGCTTGGATTCGTGAGCTTGCTGAGGCGCCGCAGGGACTTGCTGCTGACCTTCATTGGAAGAAGGGGAGGAAGTAGGAGACTCTGCAGCGGGCGGCTCTTGGGGCTGAGAAGGTTGTTGTGGTGGGGTGGCTGGTTGTGCTGGCGCACCATCACCAGTGAACTGGAGCCAAGAGGGCAGTCCTTCGTGGGATGGCTGGTTGGTTGACACTACGCACTCCTCGTGTACTTCACTCTTTGTTACCGACAACTTCTCTACGTATAACCCGTCCTATACTAATGTGTGTTGTGCAATTTGTGCTGTGTGTCCCCCACAGATGTGTTTGATTTGCTCTAGGCAGAATGGAAGAGAATCGCTAGATGAATTCCCCAAAGGTAGCTAACGCTGCACGAAGTGGAGGTTCGGGCTCGCTGGTCTCGGGGCGTAGCGTTTTCGGCAGGGCAGTGTGGGCTTCGCGGGTTGCACAGGCGCGGAGGTTTTCTTCAGTCGACACATCTAGGCCGATGGTTATTGCGGTGGCTTCCATTGACAACCGTATGCTGACTTCGCCTGTGACCGCTTTGGTTTCCATGATTGCCGAAGAGGTGTCTGAACTACCGATGGTAGTTCTGGACGCAGATGTGCAAGCCCAGCCAATGCGAGGACCGTTGGGTGCGTGGGCAGCGGGAGATGTTCTTGGGCTAGCGGCGACGGAACCGCTGGATCTGACCCGCAAGAAAATGGAGAACTTTGCGGATAACTCCGGGGCAGTTCCGCTGTTGACGGCTTCGCAAGGTACTCAGGGGCAGATGGCTGCTGATGTGCTAGATACTGTGGTTAGTCGTGCCCAGCACAGGTGGCCAATTGTTGTAGTGAACTTGCCTTATACATGTGCCGGGGAGACCATTGCCGCGGGCACAGCTATGGCGGATCATGTGCTGTTGGTGGCTGATAGACACCATGAACAGCATGGGTGGCTGTACCAGCCGGGGCACCACCTGACGGAGCTGGCACAGTCCAATAAGGTGACTGTTGTCAAGGTGGGGGCAGCTGCTCTGGATTTGCCGCAAGATACGGTGGTTCTGCCGAGTGTAGACGCTCATTCGACGAGCAGATCGAAGATCGTTCCATCGACAAACCCAGAGGACGTGTCGATGTATCACCGTTTGCTGTCGAGGGTTTTCGGTAGTTGAGGACTGCTACACACCGCTAGTTGTCGCGAGATTCCCTAGCCGGTGTGGAGACCAGGGAGTAGAACTTGGAGTCGACCTGGTATTAGATCCGGTTGGCTGCTGTGGGTGCTGGTATTAAATGCGGTTCCCGGTATCACTAGCGCTGTCCGGGGTCACCCGTAATCACATTCTGTGGTGCTTTGTGCGATGACAGTAGTGGCGGTAGTGGCCAACTTGATGCCTCTGGTGGTGGACTTGTTGTTCTGTACTACTCCCAGGATGCTTTAGTTTCTTTGGTGTGGAACTTTTTAGGACGGGTCGGCGAGCTTTGCGACGTGTTCTTTTTGCTCGAGGATATTCTACAAAAGCGCTGTTTTTGATCCAGTGGAATCCTGGGTATTCACGGAAGGTTTTCTTTCTGACTCCTTGTTTGATGAGGAAGCGTTGCCACTCAAAAAGGAGCTCTGGTTCGTTGGTGCTGGTGGCTTTGAGGAAGCGGTTGATTTGTTCGAAGTTTTCGGGTGGATGTTGTTGATGATGAGGTTGGTATCCGCTTTAATAAGTGCGCGAATTGCGTAGTGGTCTCCGCCGCAGTCGATGTATTCGAGCATTTCATCGACAGCGTTGGTGATGTCCAGGTCTTTAGCCCCGAGTTGGATCAATAGGCCCATAAAAGAACGAGACCATTCATCCATGGGGCGTTCGGCTATGTGCCGGTGCTCGGCGATATACTGGCGTATTTGCACTGGGGTAAGGTCACGTTTTGCTTCCCGGATGAAATCAACGAACTCTTCCGGTGTTTTGTGGAAGTCAGGTTTGAATTTTCTGAAATCAGCGATCGCTTGTTGTTTGATGGCAGGGTCTTTGAGCGCATTCGGTTTCGGTATTGCCATTGTGACTCTTTCTATAATTTGGCTATGGCTCGTGTTATGCCGTCTTTCAACTTCGCGGACAGGCCTTGAAGCGCCCCCTGGGTATTGCTTTTAAAAGAGCACCACCTCTCTCGCCCAATAGGTCAACGAGACGCATCAACCGGACTTAGTGCCATGACACGCCCAATATCGGAGCCGTAATCGTGCACACATTATGCATGGAAAGGCTCTCTACCAGGGAAGCGATCCTCAACGGGGCGGACCACTCGATCCTTCACATCCTGATCAGAATTCTTTGGCGTGTTCCCGATTTTCCTATCAACTCGAACGAAACAAAACTTGGAGCACGTCATTTCTGAGCTAGTTGGCTTGACTCTTTTGTGAATACATCCAGTCGGTGAAGCTTTGAAATGTATCACCGCCGTACCACTCGTGTTCCCCAAAATCATACCTACCGCATCGAAGTTCGGTTTCTGATTCTCGCTGAATAACGAGGTAGCAATCTTCGTTTAGAAACGCAACGGCAAAGAAATTGTCTGTATCGTTAAAAGAATCCACCATCTGTTCGTTCAAATCTTTGAGTGCATTTGATGAGTTAAAAAGCGGGCCTGGTGGCACCACCTCGATCGTTCCGATTTCTGCACCATTGAACCTGGAATAGAAGTCAATAAGATCGCTAGGCAACCAAGTAGGAGCGAAATCAAGGGCCTCTTCCAGCTCCGTTTTATCTAGACCGCCCTCGTATAGCTGAACTCTACGATTGTCAAAAAAATCATTTGAGTTTATCATCAAAAGTCCCTTACTCGTCTTATTCAGTATTGTTCACTCCATGAATCAAGGCGTAGCGATCGATATGAACTACATCCTTTGGGATTCATTTCGACTTTACCCATATAAAGTATGAGTTTGAGGCCTTTCCCGTGAGTCCGAGTATGTCGACCCAGTGTGCTGTGTGGTCAACATACCCTTGCATCAAGGCTAACCTCGGTGCGAGTCTGCCACCGGGGAACGGCGATGCTTAGCAGCACCATTCCAGCCGGCTGGCTGGTTTCTAGTGTGTCAGGATAAAAGCTTCTGTGTTAGTCGTCGAAGTCTGTTCCTGCGGCTTTAGCTTGCTTTAGCGTTTGTTGCAGGTCGTTGGTGTTGTTGAACAGGTCTGTGAGTTGGGTGTGGAGTGGTTGGAGGGTTTCGGTGGTGCCGATGAGGCTGAACATGCCTGCGTCGCTGTCGAATTCGATCCCGTCGGTGGTGACGCCTGTTTGTCGGAGTAGGTACATGGCGAGGTTGTCGAGGAAGTAGCCGTTGGGTGTGTGCCCTGCTTGTTCGATGACGCCGACTGCCTCCTTGGGCAGGGTGTCCATGGCGGCAAACAGGGTAGTCACGCCGTCGATTTCTGCGAGGTGGAAGAGTGGTTGGTCTTCCTGCTGTGTGTCGGTGGGCATCGTGTCGTGCTCCTGGCTTTCGGTGAAGTCGGGGTGTGCGGGTCGCGGGGTATCGATCAATCCGTAGTAGGCAAGTGCATCTTCAAGGGCAAACTCGATGTGAAGATCCATGAGGAGGCCCGCTGGCATAAAGTAAGTGCCCTCCGGTGCTTCATCGACGATGCCACCTTGAGGCGGGTTCGTGTCGTGAATGGTGAATTTTATGATTCTTTCGTCCTTGGGAACGAAAGTGCCTAGCCGATCTTCTGGCAATGTTTCAGCAGCTGGAACGAACGCTTGTTCGGCTGGGGCCCAAGGCATGGACATTTGGTAGTAAAAGTAGCGATCGAAGGGGATGGGCACAGGAGCTGCTTTGTCGCGAATCGGAGTGAAGCAGCCTCCCTTTTTGAAATCCTGCTTTCTGATCTCTAGTGGCGGGATCAAGAGTTCGTTGTTTTCGACGAGTGGGTACCAGGTGGTGTCTTTGGGGTCAGATACGATCGCTCGGTAGGGATGAATCATCACGGCGGCGCCGAAGAATGCTTCGGTGGAGGTCGCACCAACAGGGATGTATCCGAGGGTGGTTTTCATCAGGTAGAGCCGTCCAGCCTTCGGGCGGCTGCCTTTGGGAGCGTCGAATACTAGTTTTAGTGCCATGTTCTTAACGTACCTTGCTAGCGAATTGGTCTACCCAGTCCTTGCCAAAAGCTGTTGCTTGGTCATAGAACTCATGTTTTGGGCTCATACTATTTATCTTATTTTCTAGGTTACCTACTTTAGTCGTTGCTCCCGTGGGCTTTTGCATTCCCAGTTTTTCAATTAGGTGTTGCTCGACTCCTCTTGCCTCGTATTTTCCTAGAGCCATGTCTTTATTTAGTACTGTCATTTGGTCTCGGGGTCGAGTAATCGGATGACTCAACGCATGTTGCATGGCTCGTAGCCGAGGGTGTTTGGTGATGCCGACGTATGTCGTATCGCCGGCTGTATTCATGTAGTGATAGACATAGTGATTCTTGGTGGCATTAACTTTTAGCCAACACCGCTTTAGCCCGAAAACGTCTACCCAGTATGCTGCGTGGTCGACGTAGCCTTGTGCTGAGGCGAGGCGTGGGGCGAGTCCGAGTGGGTCCTGGGCGTTGTAGGCACCCAGGGTGGGGTTGTAGTAGCGGAAGCGGTTGTAGGCCCAGCCTGATTCAGCATCCTCGTACTGACCGGCAAACAACAACGGGCTGGTGAATCGACCATGCCATGTGCGTGTGCCGTAGAGGGTTTGGGTGGTGTGTCCCTCGACGACACCGGTGGTGAAGCGTCCTGGGCATAGTGCCAATCCTTCCTTAGCAGAGGTAGGAACTAAACCCAGGACGCTTCATCCGCACTCCCACACCCATCCGGCGGTGTGGCTATCAGGTGAGTGTGCGGCCATCGGGGTGGTGAATAGTCGTGGTATCGCTGATATCGATGAAGGTCAATTCATGCTCACCGGTGATAGCTTTAGTTGCCTGGTGTTTTTCTTTAGCGCCAGCCCAGTCGAAGGCGATGTAGAGAGTGTCTTCGCCGATGGTGTATCGGTTACAGGATCTTCAGCTTCTTCATTGTCCTTGTCGCGTCGCTGTTGATCTCGGTCAATTGAGATGCCAGTCGGCACCGTAGCAGGATCGATAATAGGAATGTCGGAGTTGATAAGTTAGGAATCCTTTCGGTGGGTCTCAATGTAGTAGGTGAACGACTGGAGGAGCCTTCGGCGTCATAGCGAAGTTATTATCCCAGTACGGTCCTGCACCAGAATTCTTGAGCGGTTCATAAACCCAATCCCGTGCATTTTTGGGAAAAAGAGGTAAATAGCGCTGACCCCTTGCTGATTCCATTTGGTCTGCCTTTTCTGGAGTTCAGTAGATGCAGGGACGAACTCAACCTAGCCCAGTGCGGAAAGCGGACTATGTAGGCAAAACGGGTATCATAAAGTTGCAGAGAGCACTAAATAGGATCACAAGAATAACTAATCCGAAGATCAGCTTCAATAATCTTAGCCTCGGTGGTTTTGTCGAACTTTTCTCGTCTGTACCCCGTTCGGAAAACCAAACGTGCGCTTCAGTAAAGGATTTTAGGCGCTGCCATTGGAGTCTGATCTCTTTCTAGACAGTGCTGTCGGGTAGAGTTTGCAGTTGGTCTGCATAGCCTTTTATCCAAATTGAACGTGAGACAATTCCCCTGCAACATGTCTCCGACCCCTATCCTAAGGGAACGCAATTTGGTTTCTTTCGCGGAACGCGTGTCCATAGCTTCACCGTTCTTAGCGAGTTCAAGGCATACGAGCTGTTGTCCTTCGGTGAGTTTAGCGTTTCCACTTTAGATCCCTCCAAATAGAAATATTCCCTCGGTTTCCGTCAGATAAAGTCAGCAGCTTATGTATGCAGTCGTTTCGGGATGATCATTGTGGTCCGCCAGCTCCGGCAGGACAAACTATAATCGATTTCGACGAAACTATCTGTCCAGAGTCCAGCGAGTCTCAGACCCGTGGTGGTGTCGATGAGCTCACGCGTCGTGGCGTCGCAATAGTTATGGAGGTGCAGATGCCCCGATCTATAGATCCCGCGAGAATGGATTGCCCGGCTTGCCGTTAGTATCTAGTCGGGCTTTACCTCGACCTCTGTCCTCCGTAACGATGGGGGGATAAACCTTCTACGGGGAGGAGGACAATTTGATCGAAGTTGGGGCGTTCTACGATTAAGTCGTAGCAGTTCAGGCTCTTTTTAAATCTGAGTCGAACTGGATAAGTTTTAGAAATTTCACGAGTCGTCGGCGCCTTTAACAACGCTGGGGATTGGCTGCCCCAGACATAGACATCTGAATTGTTCGAGCCATAAATCGGGATCCCCTAAGCCGAAGACGGTCCAAGGTACAAGCGGGAGGTTGCGTTCTGACTGTGTTGGCTCTCGTACCGCAGCTTTAGATTCGTGCATTTTGATGCGCCAATCGGTGCGATCCAACTCGTTAGGACGAATGCCCAGTGTGATTGACTGAAGCTTTCTTCTGGGGACGAAGTCGAGAAGATACGGACTGTAGTCTTCGACTTCCGCCAGAATTGCCGTGGCCTCTGGATCGAACGCGTACGCAGTCGGATCTAGTTTACCTACCCTCACAAATGGTCCGCCTTTTCCAAAAAAACTGTTTTGCAGTGTGAAGGGCGGAATAATCCATTCTTGGCCAAGGTCACTCCACTGTGTAACTAGAGATGTGTTCTCTACTCCTAGAACGGCCAAATTATTATCCGTAAACGGGATCCCAATAAGACAACCGAAACCAACGTGAAAACTTTTCCGTAAAAGGTAAGCATCTATACTTCCGCGTTTCAGATGCAGTCTCAAATGAAGATTATCGGCGCGTCGTATGGCTTTAGAGTTGGGATCTAAAACAATTTGGTAGGCCACTAGTCCCTCACATTCCGTAAACTCTAATTGCCTCTGAATCTACCATGTATTGCGCCCATTTCAGCGCCCCATTGCGTACTTCCTTTCCCGCTGATCCATTTATTCCTATCTCGTGGCGAGCATTCAAGAGTAAACCGTCCTCCTTCGCCATGCCGTGCGAGTCGATTCCCAGTTCTTCGAGTGCCCGTGCCTGTCGACGGGTCAGTGAGTCTGCGTTCTCACTCAGCATTTTCTTATTTAGTTCCGCTGGCATCATACGCGTTCCGAAACGGTTTCCGTGTTGCAGTGCTCGGGCGTCTAGATTATTAGTCATTCCAATGTACTGCATCTGGTTGCCGGTTTTGTCCATATAGGAGTAGACATGAGCGTCGGTATTCCTTCCGTTGAGCCAGGCTTGCACAGCTGATCGGTCTTTCGCTGGAACTCCGGCAGCTTTAAGTTCATTGAGGCTAACCTCGTGGCACTTCAACCCCAGCACGTCGACCCAGTGTGCTGCGTGGTCGACATACCCTTGTGCTGAGGCGAGTCGTGGGGCGAGTCCGAGTGGGTCTTGGGCGTTGTAGGCGCCCAGGGTGGGACTGTAGTAGCGGAAGCGGTTGTACGCCCACCCGGATTCCGCATCCTCGTACTGGCCAGCAAACAACAACGGGCTGGTACACCGACCCGCCCACATGCGTGTGTCATACAAGGTTTGGGTGGCCCGGCCTTCCGCTGTGCCTGAAGTGCCCCGGGTTTCGTTCCTAGGCATTCGCGTTGATTTCTATTATCGCCTGCGGCGGATTCTGCTTCCAAAACTCGGGGCACTTCAGTTTAGTCAGGGCTTCGGGAAAACCCGACCTACGAATGAATGGAAGTTGAGGCGGATGCCTAGGAACACGACCTGTAGCATCTCAGTACCTCTAGGGTGCGTGGTTGAGTCTATGCTTGCGGGAGCTCTAACTTGTGCCATCCTTGAGTTGAATGTGACTCGCTGGATATCCACGTGATGAATTCCTGGACTACAGCTTGTTGAGCCGTTTCTTCGCGCCAATAGTGATGCTCTTCATCGCCTAGCCGCATTTCTACCCGGTAGCTTCTAATGACAGGATCGAAAACAGTTTGAATAAAGGTTTCTGTACGGTCTTCCTTCTTGACCACCAAGAAATCTTGATTTTGAATCTTACTTGGCTGACCTGGAGCAACTGTTGTACGCTCTGTAATTTCATTAATCCATTGTGGGATCGCGGAAAGGCTTGCACAGGGGCATTCGAAGACGAAGCCGTAATGGGATACTTTGGTTATAAAATCTATAGATTCGTCCCCGAAAAGCCAAACGAGACGCGAATTTTCTAAGACCATAAGTGCAGACGTTTCTAACGCTAATCGCGTTATGTGGTGAAGGATCCATGGTACTTCAGGTTCGCTGGCAGGAATGACTAAGCAATTGTCGCCAATTGGTTCTGAAGTAGGCAATGAAGCCTTGTTTAATTGATCATTAATAGCGTTTTGTAGCTGAAGCAGTTCAACCGAGCTATTTTGAATGGGTTTCTCGCTAGCGTTGAGGACGGTGCGAAGAACTTCTTCACCTCTAACGAAACTGTCCGAGATATGTAGTATGATGTTTTCGTTTGGCATTAGCAAGGCTCGCAATCAGGGAAATTGGTAACTCGTTGCTTCATACGGTCCCAAAATTCGCTGTTGAGGTTCCCGTCGAATTCGTTCTCAATGTCGTTAAGTGTGTGAAGTGGTTGAAGTCGTTGACGAAGCACTTCAAAAAATTGAGTCCAATCCTTTTTGCGAAGTTCTAGATTCATCATGTCGGGAAACTTTTCGCGACTGTTTCGTGTGATGATATCGGAGTTGAGAAGACTGTCGAATAGAGCTCCGTGAAAGTTTTCCTCTATGCCTGGATATGTCACGGACAGGTTGAGATCACTCTTGCGAGTGAGTGCTCGGTATGAAGCTTGTGCGCCGCAAGAGATAGCTTCGTAATTACCATCTTGAATCCAGTCTCTATGCCCATAAAACAGTTGAATGTCAAAGTACTTCATCGCTTTAGGTTGGATTAGCTTAAGCAAGAAGATAACTTCGTCCGGTTGATAAACCCACATCATTTTTTTGCCGACGCGATGCCACGAGACAGCTGATTCCACAATTCCTGAACGAAAGTCCGAAAATGTGAATGGCTCCATATGTCCTCCTTATTCTACGAACTTCTGATTTTATTTTCCGAGCTTAAATATAAAATTCCCGTTTTCAACTGTATAGAAGTCAGCGTAGCTTGAAACTGTTGGGGCCGGCTTACCGGTAGCTTCGGAGACTCTTGCGTTGTTCTGGTTAGCAATAGTCTCGTATTTCTGTAGCTGTGCTGCACCAGCGCGGCGTCCTGTTGGAGTGTCAGGCTTCAGTTCACGGACTTCAGTAACGAAATTATCTTCATTTATCCTGTAGGCGTCTGGACGTTGGTTGCTATTCGGCAATGACCTATTGGTTTCGTAACCTAGAGGCTTCATGGTTTCAGAATATTCAGCGTGTGCAGACATACCATCTCTGGTCAGCGAAGACTGGCCCATGAACTCACCATTTACCCTGTGACCATCATAAATGGGGTGCGGGGCGCTAGGGTGCATACCGCGGGTGGCTTTGTGAGCCATGAGCCCGAGTACGTCGACCCAGTGTGCTGCGTGGTCGACATACCCCTGGGTTGAGGCGAGGCGTGGGGCGAGTCC
Source organism: Corynebacterium sp. TUM25015 (assembly GCF_056393505.1). Classification (NCBI taxonomy): domain Bacteria; kingdom Bacillati; phylum Actinomycetota; class Actinomycetes; order Mycobacteriales; family Corynebacteriaceae; genus Corynebacterium; species Corynebacterium sp. TUM25015. The sequence goes on from NZ_CM150783.1 coordinate 1,579,246, forward strand.
GAGTGGGTCTTGGGCGTTGTAGCCACCCAAGGTGGGACTGTAGTAGCGGAAGCGGTTGTACGCCCACCCGGATTCAGCATCCTCGTACTGACCGGCAAACAACAACGGGCTGGTACACCGACCAGACCACGTACGCTTGCCATACAAGGTTTGGGTGGTGTGTCCCTCTATGACACCGGTGGTGGTGTTAATCAGTTCCTGTGGTGCACCTGCCAGATCACACACTAGGGCGTAGAACGTCGCATCAACCCGAGCCTGGGACCAACCAGCGGCAGGGTTAACCGGTTCTGCATAGTGGCCGCCCGAGGTGTGTGAATACTCACCGGTGCTACCTGTGGTGCCATATGTGGTGCCACTGGTGTTACTGGTTAGTGCGATCTGGCCATGTGTCTCACCAGTGGCAGGGTCAGTAGTCCACACGTAGCCTTCACCCACACGTGCCGGATCGGTGGTATCCACGGTGGTGGTGACGGCTGCTAGTTGGTTACCGGTGTGGGTGAACACGTCACGGTGGGTAACTTCGCCGGTGGTGGTGTTGATGGTTTCTTTGGCTACACGTCGGCCGAGACCATCGTAGGTGTAGCGGTAGCCAACTCCTGGAGCATCACTTGAGCTAAAGCCGATGGGTTGTTCCCCGGTGGCGTAGAAGAAGTGATGCACCAACGGTTTCTTACCCAGACGTTTGGTTACCGTGCGGGTGATACGGCCAGCCTGGTCGTAGGTGTAGGTAGTCCGGCCGACTTTGACCGGCAGGGTGTTGTGGTAGTCGATGACCCCGTCAGCAGTAGAGGCCAGCACACCTGCCGGGGTGAAGGAGTAGTTTTCCTGGGCGGAAACCCCGGTGGCAGAGCCTGATTGTGCTGGAGTGCCTGCTCGTGCAGGAGTGTGTGGTGGGGTGGAGCCCCGGTCACTGGGGTTAGTGGTGGTTGGTTGGGGTGTGCGGGTCGCACTGGTAGCACGGCCAATAGCGTCGACGGTGAAACTGGTGGTGCCACGCAGTTGGTCGGTGATGGCAGTGAGGGTGGAGTCTGCTCGCCAGGTGAAGTCACGACCAGCAACAGGGGCAAGCCCGCCAGGTGTTGCCGAATCCAACAGGTTGGTGTGATCACCAGTGATACGTCCACGGGTATCGATGTCAATGGTGCGTACCAGGTTGTCGATGGCGGTGGTGGCGCGGTGGCCGCGGGTGTTGGTGGTGTAGGTCAGTTCGGCAAGCAGTCGGCCAGTGTGATCCAGGCCTGCCGGGTCGGTTGTACCGGTGTGGTGGTCATGGGTGACCGCTGGGGTGGTGTGTTGGGTGATGGTGCTGCTGGTGATCTCACCGGTAGCGTTGCGTCCGTAGCCGGTGGTGATGGTGTGGTCGGTGGGTAGGGTGAGGTGTTCGCCGGTGACCATACCCGTGGGGGAGAGCTCGAGAGTGTGGCGGGTTTCTTCGCCACTGGCCAGGCGTGTGGTTTCACTAATGGCTCGGCCGTAGGCATCACGGGTGTAGGTGACGGTCGCGGCCGGGTTGGTGATGCTGGTCAGGCGGCCTAAGGGATCGTAGTCAAACAGTGTGGTGCCGGACGCATCATCAATGCTGGTGGTCAGTCCCAACTGGTTACGAGTGGTGGTGGTTGTTCCCGCTGGGGTGGTGACCTCGGAGACGAGCCCGTCGGGGCTGGTGGTGTTGGTGGTGACAATACCGTTGTAGTCGGTTTGTTGGGTGATGTCCCCGTCGAGGTTGTAGGAGTAGGTCCAGGTGTGGCCGTCGGCGTTGGTGATGGCCACGGGTTGCATTTGGGTGTTGTAGGTGATGGTTGTAGTCGCACCGGTGGCGTCGGTGGTGGTGGCTGGTTTGTCGAAGACGGTGTAGGTGGTTGTGGTGGTCGCACCGGTTTCGTTGGTGGTGGTCAGTTGGTTGCCTTCGCCGTCGTAGGTGGCGGTGAGGGTGGTGCCATCAGGATGGGTGAGTGTGGTGGGCCAGCCCTCAGGGGTGTAGTCGATACGGGTGGTGTTGCCGTCTGGGTCGAGGGTGTCGGTGATAAGGCCTCGTACGTTGAGGGTGTGGCTGGTACGGCGGCCGGCGGGGTCGGTGATGGCGATGGTGCGGCCTGCGTTATCGCAGTCGATGTGGGTGGTCGCTCCATCAGGGTTGGTGATGGTTGCAGGGACGATGCCGGTGGGGCGCAGGTCATAGGTGTAGGTGGTGGTGGCTCCGTCGGCGGTGGTGATGGCGGTGGTCATGCCGAAGGTGTCGACGTGGTAGTCGGTGGTGTGTCCGTCGCGGCCGGTGATGCGTACGGGCATGCCCCAGGTGCCGGGTTCGATGGTTGTGGTCGTCCCGTCGGGGTAGGTGGTGTGGGTGATCAGGTCGTTGTCGTCGTAGGTGTAGCAAGTGGTGGCACCAGCCGCGTTGGTAACGGTGGCTGGGAGGTGGTGGTCGGTGTAGGTGGTGTCTTGGATACCACCTTCGGGGGTGATGATGCGCCAGACGTCGCCTGCGGCGGTGGCGCGGTAGACGGTGGGGCGGATGTCGCCGAGGAGGTCGTCGGTCAGCCAGTCGGTGGGGATGGTCCAGTTTGTGGTGGTGTCGCGGTTGGTGGTGCGACCGCGTCCGGTGAGTCCTGCTTGTTCTAGTCCGCCGTTGAGGAGGGCTTGGTAGAGGGGGAGGTTGTGGAGGCGGTCGAGGTAAGTGTCAACGACACTATCGCCGGTTTCTAGGGGGTCGCCGGTGAAGTCGCCGGCGGTTTCGATGAGAACACAAACCGAACCACCAGCGGGTGCGTCGTCGCCGGTGTCGTCGCCCCAGTAGAGGATGTTGGGGAACATACCACCGGTGCCGACTTGGGCGGTAACACGGCCGTGGTCATCGTAGCGGTAGTGATACGCAGCACCATTCCGGTCACGCCAACCAGCAGTACGGCCTTGCTCATCGTAGAAGTAGCTCAATACACCAGCATGGGAGTTCACCACGCGAATGAGCTGACCGGCAGCGTCGTATTCATAAGAGATCAACCGCTGAGGTGCTTCGTCAGGGTGAGTCTGTTGGTTATCAACCCAAATGGAAGCCACACGGTTCGTAGCGTGATCCCAGACCAAAGACAAGTGAGTTCCATCGCTGCGTGTGATGTCTCGCATCTGGCCAGTGGCCTGATCCCAGGAGTACGTGATGGCCGCGCCGGTGTGGTGAACCAACGCCGTCACACCAACGGTGAAGCCCAAACCAAGATCAGCGGCGAAAGAGCCTGTGCGCAATCCTGCGCCTGCCGAATTTCCATCGGCTGCGGGGGAACGGTCCTCCACGCCCGATGTAGTGACGTAGCTCCCGTCACCAGAAACAGAAAATACGTAGGTGATTCCCTCCGCTACATTGCGCACACGGTAGGCACCATCTGCAAACGAAAGCAGCCATGCGCGGCCGTCCGCGCGAACCTCGGATCCGTCCGTTGGGGCTGGCGGGAACGTCAACAGCGCACCATCGGGGGAGACCATGAGGACTTCGTCATCCAAGATCTCAATATGCACATCCATGCGCGAGACCCACTTGGAGCCCAAAGCTCGTCCCAACTCGTGCGCAGAATTAGCATTTCGGTCGATGATCAGCGGCAAGATGCCAGGGATGTTGATGTCTTGAGTGAAATCGACCATGTTGCCCGTCGCCATATCGACAGGCTCAGCAGCGAAGCAAATCTGGCCGCCGCGGGTGATCTTTGAATAGGCAGACTTGGCGAACTTTTCGCCAGCCTCGCCTGCGACACGGCTGGCTCCATTCGCCATCTTCAGTGCAGCCGAGTTGGCACCGGACTTCGCCGCCGCCTTTACAGCGGACGCTGCCTTGCCCATGCCGTGAGTTGCCTTGGCAACGGTGTTGCCAAGCTTTCCTGCTTTCGCAAGTTTGGCTATACCGGCAAAAGGCAAGGAAGTCGCCACGTCGAAAAGTACCTCACCCCACGACGCGTTGCCCGTTGCTGCAAGCAACGCCTTCAGCCCAATGCCAGCAATCAACAGTCCCGCACCGATTGCCTGAAGACCAGGAACAAGAAGCAACACGGAACCGACAATCTGCATGATGTCAGAAATAGCGGCGAGAACATCAGCATGATCAGACACCCAATCCTTGGTCTTCTGCCATGCGCGCTCCAGCCAGTTCGGATTATCGTCAAAGTCTGCTCTGGCCTGCGTTGCGATAATGCTTACCGCGGAATCAACTTCTCCGCCGAGAGTGGCTTTAATGGTATCGGACGATGAAATATGACCATCCCAGACAGCGCGTATGGTATCCAACTTGAGACGTGCGGCTTCCATCGCAGTGTGAGCGGCATTTGCCTCTGTCTCAGCTGATGCCGCAGCTGCTGCTGTGGCAGCGCCAACACCAGGAACCATTGCGGTGCCCACTGCCGTAGCGGCTGCAGCAGTTGCCGTTACGCGGGCACGCGCGGCATTGGCCTCAGCAGCATTAAACGCCACAACTGCCGCCTGGTGCTCAGCGTGAGTACCCATTGCCGTGCCAGCCAGCGTGCCCATCTCAGTTTGGGCAGTCTGCAATGCACCTTCATAAAGACCGATGGCTCGCCCAACACCAGAATGTGACTCGCCGGTGACATCCAGGTGGCTAGGGAAGTCTGCATTTAGCAGTTCCTTGAAACGGTCGCCTTCGGAGCCTTCGAACCCGCCATCATTGATAGTCCGCATGGCAGATGCGGCAAGCGACGCTTGGGAGCCAAAATGGGTATACCGGCGCGCGGACTCGCCGACTGCGACAACGTTTCCACCAATGTGGAAGTTTTTAACGGCGTACGTAGCAAAAGGAAGCAGCGGCAGTGCAGGCATGACGGGCTAAAATCCTCTGGTCTTAATCAGGTCTAAAGAAAAGGGGAAATAGAATGAAGAGGCTAGAAGGTCTAGCCCTCTTAGGAACCAGCGATGGCTTGGGAAGCGCGACCACGAGTTTCAGCGACAGACTGGGTGTTTTCGTCCAGCGCGCCGCGAATCTGGCCCAGAATTTCCTTCAGGTTATGTGCAGCGGAAGACCACTTACCGTGAACCTGGGAGTATTCCTCCTGCTCGGAGCCTTCCCAGCTGGAAGCTAGCTTGCGAATATCAGAATCCATCTCCGACAGGGTGGACTCGATCTGGTTCATTACGCCATTGAGATCGCCAGACGTGGACTCGGCATCGGAATTGTTGTATGCATACACAGCCATGGTGGACGTTAACCTTTCTACGAATGAAGATGTGGTGACAGTGGTTGGTTAGAGAATGTTGCCCTGCTGGAAATTCATGCCGGCGAATTTTTGCTGCAGCGCGTTGGTCTGCTCTTCCTCACCCGACTGGTAGGACTTGCCAGCTTCATCAACGCGACCTGTCAGCTCTTCCAAAGCCTGCTTAACTTGATCCATGTTGTCCGACCATGCCTGAGTCATATTGTCCCAAGCGCCAACAGAGGATCCTTTCCAGGATCCCTTCAACGGCTCCAAAGCCTCCAAGAACTTAGAAGACTGGTCCATTAGGTTCTGGTGGTTGGTCTGCAGAGAAGATACGTGACCAGAAACGGCACTGTGTTCAACGGAAAGGTGTTCGCTACCCATGATTACTCCTTGCGCGAGTCCGACAACTCGGGCTCGTCAATAGTGGTGAAAAACTTGTACAGGTTGGTGCGCAGTCAGTTCGGTGCTGGAATAACAAACGCGAGAGAAGATTTCCGACCTTCACCCGCATGCACCCCGCGCGTGACATTAGCTAACTGAGCTAACTGGTTTCATCAAGCACTTTGGAAATTCCTTCGCGAAGCTGTGTATTGCCATCTTTCATGTTTTGCAAGGCATCTTGAACGTCCGCGAGGACGTCCTTCAAATTGGTGGCGCCTTCTTTCCACTTGGTGATGATCTCGTAGTACGCATCGGCCTCAGTAGCCTCCCAACCGCCACGAAGATCTTCAATCGAGTTGTCGATGTCTTCCAAAGTATTCGCGATTTCGCCCATCACCGTTTTGATATCGCCCTTTGTGGAATCTGCCGCCGAATCGCGGAACGCATAATACGTAGCGCCAGACATGTGCTATTCCTTTCCCTTGAGCTTGGCGGCAAACTGGTTGAAACCATTTGCGGATTCGTCATCGTATTGCTGAGTGACGTCGGCGATCTTTCCCGACACATCGCCCAACTTCCCGACGTTTTCTAGAAGGCGCTTGCGTGGGCCATCCCACTCGCCGAAGTATTCGGCCACCGCCTGCTGGATCTTGTGACCGTGGACGGTGTCCACACCAGACAGAAGGTCGGCACCTGTCTTATCTCCTTCTAGATCGGCCTTCATTCCGGCGAGATTGTTTGCAATATCACGCAGAGATTGCAAAGGGACTTGAATGAAATCGGACATGCCTTACTCCTGTTCCTGCAAAGCTTCCTGGCTACCAGCGAAGAAATTCGAATCGAGTAGATCCAGACCTTCAAACGTTTCACCCAACGTCTCTGGATGTGCCTGAACACTGTTGGCCACACGCTTTACGATGTTGCCCAGCAATTCACCAGTCTCCTCATCTGGAGCCGTTCCAGAAATGACCAGCGTCCAGGTGGTGGAGGGAATGGGAAGAAACGCCTGGTGGTTAAATGTCTTGCGCCGCTGAGATATTGGACCTGTCTGAGTGGTGTTGGATGAATACAGATAGGCCGTGCCCTTAGGGGTTGTGCACTGTTGTGTGGTCGCGTCCTTCGTAGAAAATGCCTGCTCCACGGTGCGCAGGCTAGCAAACTCAGGGGAGCTGTCGTACCACCGCAAGAGCAGCGTTGCCGACGTTGCCTCCCCATCCTCCGACAGGCCAGGGAGGATGAGCGTTAGTAGAATGTTTCCATCGCGGGCAGCCTTAACCAGCTGCTCGAGCTGCTGAAGCACCAGCTTTTGTTCGGCTCGCTTCAAGCGATGGCCAGGAATGTAATTCTCCGCAATCTGGGACAAACGGTGTGGTGAAGCCTCTGGATGGGTGTCAATACGAACCCAGTTTGTGGGGAGGGAGGCTTGCCAAAGGAACCGTGGACGTGGGGCGTCCGGGTGGAACCGCACAGGCGACGTGACCGAATTGGCCATAAAGCCTTCTCCTCTTTAATTCACTCAATCGCACCGTCAATCTTGAATACCTCTTCGAGGATGCCAGCTGAGCCTCGAGATCGCATGGCAAATCTCGATAAAAGGGAAGGTTGGGGAACTTGGATTAGAGAATCCTAAGCGATGGGAAATCTGCAGGTATGACAGCACGGTTTGGGTATGTTTAGATAATATTTTGGACTAACTGCCGGACAAAATCTTATGTGAAAATTAGGTTTATATAAGGTGTAGTTCGCTTTAGGTTTACCTATGGTGCCCTCTAATTGGGGGAGCAGAAACCAAGCTGGACCAACTCCACACGGCCCGAGCCACGCACCCACTGTGCGCGCCCAGCCGGTAACTGCTGCAGGTACACCTTCGGCCATACAGCACCTTCTTGCTTCTCGCCGCTGAGCAGCAAACCATTTGCACCGTTGTCCCGGATGCCTTGTGCAAACGTGTCATACGTGGCTCTCGACACACCAGCCGCGCGGCGTGCAATCCACACGTGAAGACCAATATCTGTGCCATGGGAAAGGAAGGGAACCAGTGGCCGGAGCGGGTTATTGGTTCCCTCGAACTGCTCGAAGTCATCCACCACAATGTAGATTTCGGGGCCTTGCCACCACGACCGATTGCGCAATTGCTCCTGCGTTACATCCGCAGGCGGCAAACGCCTCTCCAGCTCCTTAGCGATACCTTTTGCCAATAACTCCGCCGCGGACTTTGTGCCAGCGTACTCACCCAGGAACTCCTCAGGACACTCGCCAAGCAAGGTGCGGCGGGCGTCGAAAATACCAAACATCACCTGGCCCGGTTGCTTGCCACGAATTGCCTCCGACATCAACGCGCGAAGCGCCGTAGTCTTGCCTGACGCATGCTCACCCACAATGAACAAATGACGCTGAGCGCCATCCAAATCGAAGCGCACCGGCTGCAACGTTGATTCCGCCAACGCCACCACAGCAGGCTGACCGCCGCTGGCCTCAATCAACTCCTGCAGCATTACCTTCTCCGGCAACATGCGTACCGCAGGCGCAGACTTAAATGGGCTTGCTTGAGCAATCGCGGAAATCAACGCCTGCGTGGACTGCTCCCGAACCACATCTGGCTGGTCCAGCACAGGGCTTGCCACATGGGAAAACAGCTTGTCCGCCGACAAAATGCGACCCGTCGGCTGTCCCGCCAACTGTTCTTGTGGCTTCTTCCCGATCGAGGAATCCAGAGGATCATTCAGGCGATGTTCCAGCTTGGTGCCAATTACAGCCTGCAGCTGCAGTCGGAAATCTGCCCAGCGTCCCGTTGCAAACACCACGTGTACGCCATAGCCCAGGCCACGGGCAGCCAAGTTCTGAGCCTGCTCTGCCAGATCCTCAAAGTCATGACGAAGAGTGGCCCAGCCATCGATAATGAGGAAGACATCCGCGCTGGGCAGCTCCGGAAGACGGCCCGCCGCGTGTGCAACCCGCAAATCTTCCACGCTGGACAAGCGATGCTCAGCGAAAATACGCTCGCGATCGGCGAGGAACTGCAGCATCTCAGAAAACATGCGGCGCAGCTTATCCTCATCAAAACGAGTTGCCACATCACCAACATGAGGAAGCTCTGCAAACGCGGTGAACGCCGAACCATTCAGGTCCGCGATGTACATGGACACTTCCGCAGGAGTGTGAGTAAGAGCCGTGGACAGGGCCAGAGACTTCACCGTTGTCGTCTTGCCAGATTGGGGAGCACCCATGATAGCGACATTGCCCTGCGAACCCGCCAGATCGACAACAAGCGGGCCCTGCCACTGCTCCAAAGGCTTATCCTTTAGCCCCAGTGGAATCTGCAATTGACCGGTGCGCTGAGCACGCATGCCGCGGTCAGATGTGAGCTCTACCTGGCCCAACGCCGAGCCAAGATCGATCCTGTCAGGAACCGGAGGAAGCCAAATCTGACGGGTAGGAGCCGCAGCGGGGATCAAGCGGGACACAACCAGCTCCAACGTCGTAGTTGGTTCTACCGTCGGTGGGATATCCGCCGACCTCTTGGCATTCGTAGCCAGCGAGAGCTGGTGAGCCTCAACACGCTGCTGCAGCCAGCTTTCCGTCGTATTCTCTAGCTCCAGAGGCATCGGAACAGGTGGAAGCTCGCGCTCCTCCTGGGATGCGGAGGACGTGTACGGTCCCGACACATAAGCGGCCTTAAAGCGGTCAAAGATATCCGGATCCACCTTCAAATAACCCGAACCGGGAATTGGGGGAAGCTCGTGGGCTGCCGTGGAACCAATGGCCGTGCGGGATTCGGATGCGGAAAACGTACGCAGGCCTATGCGGTAGGACAGGTAAGACTCCAAGCCGCGCAGGCGGCCTTCCTCCAAACGCTGAGAAGCCAAGAGGAGGTGCACGCCAATGGAACGGCCGATGCGCCCGATTTGCACAAACAATTCGATAAACTCCGGCTTGGCTGCCAGAAGCTCACCAAACTCATCAATCACTACAAACAGGACAGGCAGAGGATCCATAGAGGTTGAGCCATCCTGGTCGATCTGCTTTTGTCGAATGGCGTTGTACTCCGCAACATTGGCCAAGTTGCCAGCCTTTTGTAGAACATGCTGGCGACGCTGAATCTCGCCCAAAATTGAATCATGCAGGCGATCCACCAAGCCAGCCTCGTCCGCCAAGTTATCCACCACCGCAGCCGTATGAGGGAGTGGCTCCAAGCCGGCAAAGGTCGCGCCACCCTTAAAGTCCACCAGAACCAGCGACAGCTGATCGGGATGATGGTTGATGACCTGAGCCAAAACGATGGTGCGCAGCACCTCAGACTTACCCGAACCGGTCGCACCCACACATAGGCCGTGTGGACCCATTCCGGATCTCGCCGATTCCTTAATATCTAGGTAGATCGGTTGCGCCTCGGCGTCAATTCCAAAAGGCACCTTCAAGAACTCATCCGCGCCACCCGGACTCCATTGGTGGGCAATGTCGTAGGTGGCAAAGTCATCAATGCCCAGCATCGCATCCAAGCCGATGGTCTGTTCAAGCGGAGCGTCGGGCGTGGCATCCTCCACCAAACGTAGAGGTGAAAGCGAACGCGCTACGGATTCCGCTAAGGCAGGGGAGACCTCATCCAACCGGCCACGAAAACCTCCATACAGCATGCGCTCTACAAAGCCATCCTCGCCAGGTTTGGGCTCGCGCACCTCACCACGGTCGATCAGCTGAACCTGGAATTCGCGGGAATCCTCAATGCTTACACGAACGTCCACGTGGCTCGGCTCGTCCTGCTGACGCAGAGACGTGGCCAGCACAGCAATACGGGCCTTCTCCAGGCTCAACACCTGAGACAACTGGCCCTCCAGCCAGCGCCCATGCTCGGAGTCCATGTTCAGCACCACCACAATGAAAGGCTCCTCCAGAGACTTCATTTGGTACCGGGCGCGCTCCTTCAACTCGTCATTGCGGCGCTCCACCTCCTGAAGCAACGATTGGGCAGAAGTTTCATCGTGGCTCACCTGGCGCTTACCCAGAGGGCCATCAAACTCGTCCTCACTCAAGATATGAGGAAGCCACAGCGCCCAATCTGCCGTATCCGCATGATCAGCCAACGGCAATGCAAAGTGGAAACGCACATCGTCAGGAGCATGAAACACCGCCGCCTGGGTGACAATCGTGCGGAGGGCCTCCGTTGTCAGCTGTGGGGATCCCACCAAACTGACCACGCCACGGGCGGGAATGGCGATGGGAGTATTCTCCACGGTTTGAGTACGCTTCAGCATGCGTTCTGCGTGCGCTTGGGAGATCGGCTCCGGAATGGCCAACGGATCCGTGGCCTCCTTCACCTTGATGCCGCACGCCAGCTGGCACGTTCCTGATCCGATGCGGGTGACCAAAACATCTTCGTCACCACGACGCCGCTCCCACAGACGGAAGGGATTTCGAATGGCATCCTGCAGCGCGCCTGGCTCGGGGCTGCGCATTGCTGCGACTTTTTGTTGCTCAGTTGCCTTGTCTTTTGCCTTCGCCTCCATTTCCTTCAGGTGCTCCAAGAAACGAACGCGGGCTGTTTCGGCCTCCTTGCGCTTGCCCGTGCGCGAACGCGCGAACATCACCAGCGCGCTGACAATCACCATCACGAACATCACCGAGCCAATGGCCATGCGGATAGGGTTGCCGGACGACATCATCATGAGCACCATGCCCATGCCACCAATAACTGGTAGCAGGAACGTAACCGCATTCGCCGCCGCGCCATTGGAACGAATCGTTGGAATCTGAGCCAACTCCAACGGCCCTTGTGGCATTATGGCTCGATTCGCGCGGGCCGGACGGTGAATAATTTTGGTGGACATTACTTCAGCAAAAACTCTCTACGCACGTATCGGGGATCAACAGGACAATCGGCCACTAGGCGCATACAAGGGCACCCAGCCACGTGCCACACGACAATCCATGTAATCATTACTACTATGTCTGCGATGTTTGTGAGATTAAGTGTGTTTTGGCAAGACCATCAACTGGATGTCAGCCTCCCAGCACACAGGCCCGTTATCGACTACCTCGATGACGTGGTGGAACTGTTCCGGGGACGAGTAGCAGATTCCAAATTTACCGCAGACGTGGAAGCTACCGCGCACCTGTGGGTATTGTCCTCCCCAGAAACGGGGATTATCAACGCTGAGCGCTCTCTCGAAGACTATGAGGTGCTGGACGGGCACAAGCTTTACCTGTCGCAGCGAGCTGAAGCCGCCCACGCACCATTTGTCGATGACATCATGGCCGAAATGCGCAGCACCATTGGAGCCTCCCAGTTTGCGTGGTCTGGAACCACCCGCACAGATGGACTGCTGGCAACTATGTTGGCCACTATTACGCTGGTTGGCTTCGTCGCACTCAAGAGTGTGTGGGGTAGTAGTCTCGCAGGGCTTGGCTTTGGGTATAGCTCGTCAGCCGGCGGACACGTTGTGGAGGCGTGGAATTCAGGTCGAATCACAAGCGTCGTGACCGCTACTATCCTGACCCTCCTGGCAATCGGGATTGCCCTGTGGAAGCCGCGTCCGTGGGCTCAGAAGTTGGCGTGGGCCCTGCCTATCTTTGGGTTCATTGTCTCTGCAGCCGTGTTACGCCCCGTGGAAAGTGCGCCAGGGCTAGCCTGGACAATTAGCATCACTGCGCTCTGTACAGCCGTCGCAGCTTGGATCGCGCTGAGTAGGCAAGCGACAGCTACAGCGGTTGCAGCCGGGATCGTCGCCGTTGCTGCGGCGGTCTTCGGCCTGGCAACCTTCCTTGGAGCAAGTCCTTTTGCGCTGGCTGCGTGGACAGCCTGGCTGCCTATTGCGATGCTACTGACCACGTCGACTCTTGCCATCAGTAGCACCGGGCTTGCCGCGATGCTGCGTCGCAGTGACGCAGGTGAATCCATTAGCCGCGAATCCATTCGCGCTGCCGCCCTGCGCACTGAAGCAATTAGTCGCGGTATTAGCTGGGCCGCAACAATCATGGGCGCCCTCATTGTTCTTGTTCTCAACTCAAGCAGCTACTGGCAACAGGGGCTCATTGCAGCCCTGCTGGCGATCATCTTGATCCTGCGTACGAATGGCTTTTCGGATGCTCGCATCATTAGCCCTCTGCTCATCGCCGGAATCATTGGCCTCGCCATGAGCGCTGGCAGCTTCGTGCATTGGCTCTCAGGTGACCAAACGCAGTCTGGCAAGGACTCCACTGATGAGTTTGGTGTGAATGCGTGGGTCTTCAACGGTGCTACTGATAGTTGGCAACCATGGGCTGCAGCCGCCCTGGTCACCGTCATCTCGCTGATTGTTCTAGCCTTTATCGCGAATCGTCAGCCGGACGAACTAGCCGAGGCTCGCATGGCCAAAGTCATCACATTCATTGACGTGGTGGCGTCCCTTGCCTTCATCCCAATCGTCCTGATCGGGCAAGGTGTGCTGACCTACTACTGGGCGGTCAGTTAGGCGTCGTTCTACTAGGACCCTGGCGATAGATAAAAGAAAGCTCGTGGCGCGATGTACGCACCACGAGCTCTTTTAGAACCAGCGTATTCTACCGAAACTTATCTAAACGGCAGCTGTCCAGCCAGTTCGGTCAACCCAACTTACGGTGGCTAGATTTTCTCTACCTTGCCCACTGCATGCAGAGTCCTCAACTTGGAAGCCTTGCGCAGCTGCAGATCCCACTCGCTGGGGCGCGGGTAGGCCTTGTCGCCGGCGGCTTCGGCAAAGAACGCCACGGAGGTCGGCAGGGTGACGGGCTTGGCGAATTCCACGCTGAAACGTACGGCGGACGGCAGCACACCCTCCAAGCCACGCAGCATCGTGGCGGCGGACCACATTCCGTGCGCGATGACGGCCGGGAAGCCGAAAGCCTTCGCGCCGATGCCGGAGACGTGGATCGGGTTCTTGTCACCCGAAGCCTGCGCGTACTCCTGAATATCCGCCGGGGTCACGCGGTACTTCGCGGTAGGAGTTGCGTTGTACTCGTCGAACTCAGCCGGCTCCAGAATACGGCCGTCGGTCGGCTGCTTGTCCTTGTAAGGGGAGGAGCTAGACAGCTTCGCACCCTTGGATAGGAAGCCACTAGTCTGCTTCCATACGTCCTCGCCGTTTACGGAGACAACGGTGACAACATCCAGCAACACGCCCTTGGTGTGCGGGCGCAGGTTCTCCGCGTGTACGCGGATATCCAGTACGTCATCCACGGTCAGGTCGCGGGTTTGCTCGATGCGGTTGGTCAGGTGCACCAGCCCCACGGCGTTGACGGGGGAGTCCTTGGCCGTCAGGATCTTCATGACGATAGGGAAGCTCAGCACGTACGGGTACGTCAGCGGCAGCTCGTTGCGCAGACGCAGGCCCGTTGCCGCGTTGTAGGCCGCTAGTTCGGGCACGTTGATCTTGACGCCCTCAACCTTGAACGCAGTCTTTGGGTTCTCCTTGGCGCTGCGAGAGCTACCCACACCCGGAACAACATCCTTGACTGCATTGCGGTATTCCTCCATCAGAACCGGGATGGAGTCCAGCTTCTTGTAGTCAACCACTAGTCGTGGCTCCTTTCTCTACAGCTCGCTCGAAGAGGCTCGGCTTAGGCTCCCAGCATTGCCTGGCCACACACGCGGACAACGTTGCCGGTGACAGCCTGGGAAGCCGGGGAAGCAAAGTAGGCAATGGTCTCGGCAACGTCCACGGTCTCGCCACCCTGCTGCAGGGAGGAGAGCAGACGGCCACCGACGCGGGTGCCGAACGGGATAGCAGCGGTCATCTGAGTCTCGATGAAGCCCGGAGCAACAGCGTTGACAGTGATGCCACGGTCAGCCAGCTTGTCGGAGAAGGAATCGACAAAGCCGATCACGCCGGCCTTGGTAGCACCGTAGTTGGTCTGACCACGGTTACCGGCGATACCGGCAATGGAGGCCACACCGATGACGCGACCGTTGTCGGCCAGGCCACCGTTCTCCAGCAGCTTCTCGGTGATGCGAACCGGTGCAACCAGGTTCACGGCGATAACGGAATCCCAGCGACCCTCGTCCATGTTGGCCAGCAGCTTATCGCGGGTGATACCAGCGTTGTGAACGATGATGTCGACTGGGCCGCCGTGGCGAGCCTCAGCGTGCTCCTTCAGCTTGTCCGCAGCGTCTGCCGCAGTAACGTCCAGCGGCAGTGCAGTGCCGCCGACCTTGTTGGCGGTCTCGGCGAGGCCCTCGCCAGCCTGCGGAATATCCACGCAAATGACCTTTGCGCCGTCGCGAGCCAGCACCTCTGCGATGGTGGCGCCGATGCCACGGGCAGCGCCGGTAACCACAGCGATCTTGCCCTCGGAAGGCTTGTTCCAATCAGCCGGGGCGGACGCAGACTGGGCGTCAACACGAATAACCTGTGCATCCACGAAGGCAGACTTAGCAGACAGCACGAAGCGCAGGGTGGACTCCAGACCAGCCAGATCGGCGGCAGCGTCCGGAGCGGTGTAGACCAGCTGGATGGTAGCGCCGCGCAGCAGCTCCTTACCGACGGAGCGGGTGAAGCCCTCCAGGGCACGCTGAGCGATGCGCTCGTCAACGTCGTTGATCAGTTCCGGGGTGGTGCCGATAACCAGCAGGCGTGCGCAGGGCTGTAGCTGGCGCATGACCGGGTGGAAGAAGTCGTACAGCTGGCGCAGATCCTCTGGCTTGGTGATGCCGGTGGCGTCGAAGACCAGACCGGCGTACTTGTTATCGCCAGCAGAAGTGGAGACGGTGTAATCGTCGGCAAGCAGCTCCTCGATACGGCCGATCAGGCGACCGGAGCCACCCAGCAGTACGCGACCGTCCAGGGCGGGCTCGCCCTCCTTGTAACGACGCAGCTTCGTCGGTACCGGCAGGCCAACCTGCTTGGAGACCTTCTTGCCGAGATCCGAGTTGATGAACTTCAGGTATGCATCCTGGTTTTCAGGCACTAGCTTAAACTCCTCATGTCGATAGAAGTATGTGGTTGAAGACTACGTGGAGATTTACGCTTCCTCATCGCAATGTGCGGCAAGTGAGCGCGAAATATACAAGTCTTGTCGGCAATACGTACACGTGCATAGCCGTGACAATGTATGTTCTCATGTATAACCATACGGTGTGATCGAGCACACCGTGTAGGAAAACGTTCTTTCAATTCACATTCTTCGATGGAGTGACACAAAAATATGACTAACGGAGCACCCCGCAAGGTCGCCATCCTGGGCGGCAACCGCATCCCGTTCGCACGTTCCAACAAGGAGTACGCGAACGCGTCTAACCAAGACATGCTGACCGCCGCCATCGATGGCCTGGTCGCACGCTATGGCCTGCAGGGCGAGGAGCTGGGCCAGGTTGTCGCCGGCGCCGTGCTGAAGCACTCCCGCGACTTCAACCTGACCCGCGAGACCGTCCTCGGCTCCGCACTGTCCTCCACCACCCCGGCCTTCGACCTGCAGATGGCCTGCGGCACCGGCCTGGCTGCCCTGGTTCAGGTTGCCGACGCTATCGCCCTGGGACGTATCGAGTCCGGCATCGGCGGTGGTGTGGACACCACCTCCGACGCACCGCTGGCTGTTAACGATCAGCTGCGCAAGACCCTGATCAAGCTGAACAACGCAAAGACCACCACCGACCGCCTGAAGCTGGTCGGCCAGATCCGCCCCTCCCAGCTGGCCCCGGAGCAGCCGAACAACGGCGAGCCCCGCACCGGACTGTCCATGGGTGACCATGCGGCCATCACCGCCCGCGAGTTCGGCCTGACCCGCGAGGAGCAGGACCAGCTGGCGGCAGAATCCCACCAGAAGCTGGCCAAGGCATACGACGAGGGCTTCTTCGAGGACCTCATCACCCCGTTCCTGGGCGTGCAGCGCGATACCAACCTGCGCCCGGACTCCAATGTGGAGAAGCTGGC
The DNA here is from genome assembly GCF_056393505.1 of Corynebacterium sp. TUM25015. Lineage (NCBI taxonomy): Bacteria > Bacillati > Actinomycetota > Actinomycetes > Mycobacteriales > Corynebacteriaceae > Corynebacterium > Corynebacterium sp. TUM25015. The sequence goes on from NZ_CM150783.1 coordinate 1,595,696, forward strand.
TAAGCTGAAGCCGGTCTTCGGCAAGAAGGACGCTGAGCAGCACGGCACCAAGGCCACCATGACCGCTGGTAACTCCACCCCGCTGACCGACGGCGCTTCCGCAGTCCTGATCTCCTCCGAGGAATGGGCTGCAGAGCACAACCTTCCGGTGAAGGCTTACCTGGTTGATTCCGAGATTGCTTCCGTAGACTTCATCAGCGGCCGGGATGGCATGACCCCGGATGGCCTGCTGATGTCCCCGACCTATGCGGTGGCTCGCCTGCTGAAGCGCAACAATCTCACCCTGCAGGATTTCGATTTCTACGAGATTCACGAGGCTTTCGCTTCCCAGACCTGCGCCACCCTGAAGGCATGGGAGTCCGACGAGTACTGCCGCGAGCGTCTGGGGCTGGACGGCGCTCTGGGCGCTATCGACCGCGAGAAGCTGAACGTCAAGGGCTCCTCCCTGGCAGCTGGCCACCCGTTCGCCGCTACCGGCGGCCGCATCATCGCTACCGCTGCGAAGGTGCTGGAGCAAAACGGCGGTGGCCGCACCCTGGTCTCCATCTGCGCTGCAGGTGGTCAGGGCATCGTCGCCATCATCGAGCGCTAATGCGCTAGCGCCCTAGCGCTCTCGCAGCGCTAGAAGACCTTCGCCAGATCGGTCTTGTACACCACAGCGTTGTAGCTATTCCACGACGTGGCTACCCAGTACAGGTTCCCGTCAGTCTGGTGTGGGTACATGAAACCGCCGTAGATATCCGGCACCTGGGCCCTGGAGATCAGTGTTTTCTCGCTGCTCCAGGGTCCTTCTGGTTTATCGGCCTGCCGCAGTACCATGCCCTGGGTGGTTTCGTACAGAGCCAACCACTTGCCGAGGTGCTTGTTGTACTGCACCGATAGTTCGGAAACTCGCCCGTCCAGCACAGTTTTCGCCGCGTCCATTCGAGTGGTCCATCCTTGGCCATCCCAGAATTCTGCAGAGCTGAAGTTGGGGAACTCCGCTTCGCTGATGCGCGCCAACCGAGCCTGGCCCGAGCGCCCCGAAGGGGTTCCATAGACGTACACATAGCCGTCCTCGGCAGCCGTGCCTTGAGGAGGCTTAGCAAAGGCCGTCATCTGGAAGTTATCGGCGCCGGGGGAGTGAGCGGGGAAGTCTGGCAAGCGGCTATCCCCAGAGGCCACGGAACTACTGCGGTAGGAATTGCGGATCACAGAGAAGGTCTTGCCGCCATCAGTGGACTTCGCGGTCGCGGCGTAGTTGGTGCGCCACTGTCCTGGGCGACCCCAGTCGCGGACGGACATGAAGTCCACATACTGTGCACCGTTAACCTCAATGCCGGCGGTAGGAATAATGGTTTTCTCCACTCCGTCGATCTTCAGCGATGCGGGGAGGAACTCCTCGGAGCGACTTCCAGTGGCAGGGCCGGTCAGGTAGATCCCGTTAGAGGGGTCCATGTCGTCCGTTTCGTACAGCGCATTGGAGTGCCAGCCATTGTTACCGGCCCCGCAGCGGAAGGAGTCGCCGAAGGCGGCGAGCACGCGTCCGTCTCCGGAATCCCACATGATGCCCAGGTCGGTGGAGCTAAGCCCGGTCTTGTCAGTGCGATCTGGCCCAAAGCGCCCCGTGAGCATATGCAGTGCCTCGGTGTTGCCGGTGACCTTTGGCATTCCTTCGGGCTTACCGGTGAGCCATTGCGGTTGACCCAGGCTGCCTGCCAGGGAACCGGTGCTGCTAGCTGCCAGGCCATCGCTCATGGTGGGGGTGTAGGTCCAGCATGGGTCTGCGGCGGCGTGACCTGTGGAAAGGGCGGTCACCACGGATGCGGTGGCGAGGATTGTGCCGGTGGAGAGGGTAGCTGCGAGGGAGCGACGGGCGCTGAATGTGTTCTTCATGAAGCTAATGTTTACACATGTTGTGCTGCACCGCCTGGGGAGCTTCGCTATATTCACCCATATGGCTAAATCCTCTCGCATCGCTTCCATCGTCGCCGCTACCTGCCTAACCTTTTCCACTGCAGCGGGACTCGCTGGTGCTGCGGACTCTGGCACTGCACCTGAGACCCTCCAGCCGCTTCCCACCGTCGAGGTGCCTGCGACGGGCAGCTCCGGCAGCTCCTCGCGAGTGCCGAAGGCATGCCAGAACCTGAATCAGCAGATTGACGAGGTGCGTAAGAAGTGGGATGCCGCCGTCGCGGAGCAGGATATCTACAAGGCCAATGCTTTGCGCGTCGATTTCGGCAACCTCGCCGCCAGCTACTACCAGTGCCGTTTGGCCGGGAACACCATTTCCGGTTCCCTGTAGCCGCTAGCATGGCTTCATGATCACAATTGGGCTAACTGGTGGAATCGGATCGGGCAAGTCAACCGTCTCGTCGCGGTTGGCGGAGCTCGGTGCTTTTATTGTTGACGCCGACCTGGTGGCGCGCGAGATCGTCGAACCAGGTCAGACAGCTTTGGCTGAGCTGGCGGAGGCCTTTGATGGGGTGTTAAACCCCGATGGAACGCTGAACCGTGCTGAGTTGGCTCGCCAGGCTTTTGCTACCCCGGAAGCCACAAAGAAGCTCAACGCGATCACCCATCCGCGTATTCGTGCGCGCACGGAGGAGCTATTCAAACAGGGCAGGGAATCGGGTGCGGAAGTATTGGTCTACGACATGCCCTTGCTCATTGAGAATGGCGAGGTGAATAAGGTCGATCATGTACTGGTGGTGGATGCTCCCGATGAGCTGCGCATCGAACGCCTCGTTCAGCACCGCGGCCTGGATGAGGACGACGCCCGGCGCCGCATCGCCGCCCAGATCGATCGGGAGACTCGCCTAAGTGCTGCAGATACGGTGTTAGACAACTCCGGCAGTTTGGAAGACCTGCTGACTCAGGTCGATGACTTCTGGGACGGGCTGTAAAACCTACCAGAAGCGGGGGATACCAGCTCCGAAGATTGGCGGAAGGCCGTCGGCTACAACTGTCTCCGGGAAGATATACAATCCCACCGCGTCGCGGTAGCGGGACATGCGTTCCTTGGCTAGGTTCCGCTGCTGCACTGGGTCGGACTTCGACGCCAGGCCATAAACGGTGGTACGGGGGCCGAAGGCGATGCGGTAGTCACTTACACCTCGGTGCAGGTGGCTATCGGTGGTCGCGATGACCAGCTGGCGAGGCAACGCCGTACTGCGGGGAGCGCTGGTGGCATGCTTGTTTATGCGAGCGAACACCTTCGCGCTGTGCCATGCGTTGCTGATGGTGGACCAGGAGTTGCCTTCCACATGAATGCGCTGTGGGGAAATGCCAGCCTTGACTAGCCAATTCTTCATCGCCTGGGCCTCTACGTGGCCATGTTCGGTCTTTCCACCCGAGGTGATGATAGGGCTAGCGGGGTGCTTTAGGGCGTAGTCCCGGGCTACCTCCAGGCGGCGCTGTAGGTTCGGGTGTACAGAACCGTCCGGGTTGAGACCATTACCGAGGACAACCACGGTTGCGCGCGGACTGGTGGACTTTCCAGGCTTTTGGACGGGAGCTTCCAATACCCTCAGGATGTGCTTGATCTCGGTACGTCGAGCTGGGGAGAGTCTAGCAAGCGCCGGGCGAGGATCCTTGTTCATGTACTGAGCGGCTATGGCAGCTGCGGAGTAGGCGTCATCAACAGTGCGGGCAGTGCGAGCCCCGCTGGGGCCCACCGGCAACAGCTCGCCAGGAATAACGACGGTGTTGGGGCCAATCGGCGCGGTGCCGGCAACGATAGGTGGAATGGCAGGTGCGGCTGTGGCAGTAGGGGTTACAGCGGGGGCGACAGACGGTGCGACAAGAGGCGCCGCAAAGAGAGTGACGGCGAGGAAAGAAGCGAGGGAAGAAAAGCGCGCACGGGAAGAGAGATTCATGTGAATTACCTTAGAGTGGCGAGGACAGATGCGCTGGGCAAAGGGAGCGAGGTAGTGAGTGCCGTCCTAGGTGACACGTAGACTGGTGCGCATGGCCTTTGCAGCAGAACGTCCAGAACTGTCGTACTCCGAGTTCCGTCCCGTGGGGGAGGTCGAGCGATCGAATGCGGAGTTCGAAGTCATCAGCGACTATCAACCCGCTGGCGATCAGCCGAAGGCGATCGAGGAACTGCACCAGCGGTTAAACAGAGGCGAGCGCGACGTGGTGCTGATGGGCGCCACCGGTACCGGTAAGTCCGCGACCGCGGCGTGGCTAATTGAGAAGGAACAGCGCCCCACCCTCGTGATGGCGCCAAACAAGACATTGGCGGCACAGCTGGCCAACGAACTGCGAAGCCTCTTGCCAAACAATGCAGTGGAATACTTCGTTTCCTACTACGACTACTACCAACCAGAGGCGTATATCGCGCAGACGGATACGTACATCGAAAAGGATTCCTCCATTAACGAAGACGTGGAGCGCCTACGCCACTCCGCGACCTCCGCGCTGTTGTCGCGCCGGGACGTGGTGGTTGTGTCCTCGGTCTCCTGCATCTACGGCCTCGGCACCCCGCAGTCTTACCTGGACCGCTCGGTGGTCTTGAAGGTCGACGAGGAGGTCGAACGCGATCGGTTCCTGCGCCTGCTGGTGGATATCCAATACTCCCGCAACGACGTCGCCTTTACCCGCGGCACCTTCCGCGTCAAGGGCGACACGGTAGACATCATCCCCGCCTACGAGGAACTGGCAGTTCGTGTGGAGTTTTTCGGAGATGATATTGATGCGCTGTACTACATCCATCCCTTGACGGGAGACGTGATTCGCCAGGTTGACGAACTGCGCATTTTCCCAGCCACTCACTATGTGGCGGGTCCGGAACGCATGGAAAAGGCTATGCAGGCGATTAAGGAGGAGCTGGCGCAGCGGCTGGAGGAGTTGGAAAACCGCGGCAAGTTGTTGGAGGCTCAGCGCCTGCGCATGCGCACCGAGTACGACCTGGAGATGATCCAACAGGTGGGCTTCACCAGCGGTATCGAAAACTACTCCCGCCACATTGACGGACGCGCGGCAGGGTCTGCGCCCGCTACGCTAATCGACTACTTCCCGGAGGACTTCCTCACCATCATCGATGAGTCACACGTGACCGTCCCACAGATCGGCGGCATGTTCGAAGGCGACATGTCCCGCAAACGCAACCTGGTGGAGCACGGATTCCGCCTTCCTAGTGCCCTGGATAACAGGCCATTGACATGGGAGGAGTTCGACGATCGTAAAGGCCAGTGCGTCTATATGTCCGCGACCCCCGGCGATTACGAGATTGCCGCCGCCCAAGGCGAATATGTGGAGCAGGTCATTCGTCCGACTGGCCTCGTGGATCCGAAGGTAGAGGTGCGTCCAACCGAAGGCCAGATCGACGATCTGATTGAGCAGATCCGTCAGCGAACCGAGAAGAACGAGCGTGTGCTGGTGACCACCCTGACCAAGCGAATGGCAGAGGACCTAACCGACTACCTGCTGGAACATGGTGTAAAGGTGCGCTACATGCACTCGGATATCGACACGCTCAAGCGCGTGGAGCTGCTGCGCCAGCTACGCCTCGGCGAATTCGACGTACTGGTCGGTATCAACCTGCTGCGTGAGGGGCTTGACCTGCCAGAAGTATCGCTGGTCGCTATTTTGGATGCGGACAAGGAGGGCTTCCTGCGATCCGAACGATCCCTGATCCAGACCATCGGTCGCGCAGCCCGCAACGTCTCGGGCGAAGTCATCATGTACGCGGACAAGGTCACTGACTCCATGCAGTACGCCATCGACGAAACGGAGCGCCGCCGTGCCAAGCAGATCGCCTACAACAAGGAGCACGGAATTGACCCGCAACCCTTGCGCAAGAAGATCGCCGATATCTTGGATCAGGTTGCGGAGCTTGAGGCAGAAGCAGGAAATGACGCCGATACCACCTCCGGTGGCAAGGGCGAATCGCCCGAAGCAGATTGGGTGCTGGTACGCGGCTCCACCGATGAGCCAATGGCACGTCCACAGCTAGAAAAGCTCATCCAAGAGATGACCGAGCAGATGAAATCGGCGGCCAAGGAGCTGAAGTTTGAACTTGCTGGTCGCTTGCGCGATGAAATTGCAGACCTAAAAAAGGAACTTCGGGGCATGATCGAAGCTGGGTTGTAAGATTGGGGTTATGTACAACACAGTCGTGGTCGGAACCGATGGGTCAGAATCTTCTTTTCTAGCAGTGCGACGTGCCGCAGGCGTGGCCGCAGCAATGAATGCAGAGCTTGTTCTGGCCAGCGCGTATGTGGGGGAGCATGCGGATACCGCGGCAAAGCAGACCACCGCTGTGGAAGGTGAAATGTCTGCGTCTGAGGTGTTGGCGTCCGCACGAAAAGAAGCTGAGGACGCAGGGGCGGCAAAGATCCGTGCGGTGCTGAAGGAAGGCGACCCGGTCGAGGCTTTGATGAGCATCGTGAAGAGCGAGGGAGCAGATCTGCTCGTGGTCGGTAACCGCGGGATCAATTCCCTGACAGGCCGACTACTGGGAAGCGTGCCTGCCGACGCTGCGCGCCAGGCGGAATGCGACGTGATGATCGTTCACACCGTAGGGATGAAAGACTAGGCCTTTAATCTAGCGCCACGGCAACGGGCGCGTGTGTACGACTGTAAGCCCCTGAGTGGCACGGGTCATTGCTACGTAGAGATCGTTGAGCCCTTGGGGGGAAGCTTCCACAATGTCTGCCGGCTCGATCAGCACAACCTCGTCGAATTCCAGCCCTTTCGCAGATGCTGTATCGACCAGCACCACTTCCGCGCCGGTGGCCTCTAACAGCTCGGCTATCGCCGACCGCAAGGCGTCCGGGGCAGCGGCAATGACACCGATCTGTCCCTCTTCGCCCGTCAGTTCACGGGCTTGCGCGATGGCCTCCCGCACTCCCTCCGACCGTGGCATCTCATCCGTGGGAACTACATAGCGCACGCCCGTGCCGGACTCTCGCAGCGCTACGGGGGCAGGTTGGGCGGGATCGATCTGCTGCAACAGAGGTGCGGCAAGATCCGCAATGTCTTTCGGTGTGCGATAGTTCACCGTCAACTGGTGCAGTTGCCAACGGTCGGCCACGAAGGGCGAGAGTGCCTCCGACCAGCTATCCACCCCACCGGGGTTGCCCGTCTGCGCTGGGTCACCGACCAACGTCATCCACTTGTTCGGCGAGCGGCGGAAAACCATCCTCCAGGCCATGTGGCTTAGCTCCTGGGCTTCGTCCACGATCACATGTCCGAAGGCCCAACGACTATCAGCTGCAGCGCGTTCGGCAGTAGTGCGCTGATCGCGTACTCGCTGACGGGCGGCGAGCGTTTCCGCGTCGATGACGTCGTAGGCCATCAGCACCTCGGGGGCGAAGCCATCGTCGAGGTCTTGGCTGGCCGAGCCGGTAAGGATGTCGAGAGCCTCCTGCGCCTCCGCGATCTTCTCCAGCCATTTTTCACGTTCCTCGGCCGCGGACTCCTCGTCGGAAACATAGCCGAGCAAGTCGATGAGTTCGTCAATGAGCGGCGCGTCGGCGTCCGTCCATTCACCGCTGGGATGAGCGGAAAGACCGCGCCAAGTGTCCTCGTCATAGTCGACGGCGATAGCCGCGGGGTTTGCATAGAGCCGCTCTAAGACCTCGATGGGGTGCAGTTCAGGCCAGAATTGCCCCAGCGCGTCCACGATCGCAGGGTCTGCGCCGAGCTCCTCACGCAGGGTGGCAATGTCCCCCTTACCCAGCAGGTTCGCGCCACCAAGCGGGTCGGCACCAATGTTTTCTCCCAAAGCCTCCGCCAGGGCGTTGAGCCCGTGGTCTAGGAAGGCCGCCCGCGCGTGGTTGTGTGGCTTCCGGCTGCGGCGAGCACGAGTGCGGGCTGAGCGCACCATCTTTGGTGTCAGCTGCACGTTGAGTCCGTCGATGCTGAGCTCGATGTCGGTGTCCGGCACGGTTTGATACGCCTTGATGGCGTCGGAAAGGATCGTCAGCATTTCCTCCGAGCCTTTCACTTCGCGCGCCAGCAGGTTCGTCTCCGGCACGGTTTTTAGGTTCGGCAGAAGGGTGCCGGGGGTCGCGAGCACCACGCCGGTTTCGCCCAAAGACGGAAGCACCTGCGAGATATAGGAAAGGAAGCGGTCATTTGGCCCGATGATCAGCACGCCAGTGTTGCTTAGTTGCTCACGCCATGTGTACAGCAGGTATGCCGCGCGGTGCAGTGCGACGGCCGTCTTGCCAGTGCCCGGTGCGCCTTGCACGACGGTTACTCCGCGGTGTTCGGCGCGGATGATCTTATCCTGCTCCGCTGCGATCGTCTCTACGATGTCCTGCATATATGGGGTGCGTGCTCTGTTGACTGCGTCGAGCAGCGCCTCTTCTTTGGCGACGCCACCTCGCGCTCCCGCCCCCGCAGAATCAGCGGGGTTTTGCGTATTGGAAAGCTGTTCGTCTGCAACGTTGCGTACTGTGCGGCCACGAGTGGTGATATGCCGTCGCGTATGTACCCCGTCGGGGTGCAGGGTGGTGGCCAGGTAGAAGGGGCGCGCCAGGGGAGCGCGCCAGTCCATAAGCAGGGTACGCATCTGCTCGTCGTCATCGTGCAACCCGATGCGCCCGATATAGCGGCGATCCAGCTTTTCGTTTCCAGGCGCGGGATTTTCCGCCTCCGGGTCTTCGACGTCGATACGTCCGAACATCAGACCAACTTCTGCAGCGGAATAGGAATCGAGGCGTTGGGCAATATCCCTTGCCTCGCGGTCGCGAACCATGAGTCCCTGCGGGTCGTCGATATCGGCTTCAAGGCGGACGGCCTTGAGGCGTTGTTCCAGTCTCTGGCGGGCGTTATCTACCCGGGAGAGGAGATCGTCGAGGTAGTTCTGCTCGGCGGCGATGTCGTTATTGGGCGCCAAGGTGGTTGCGGGTTCCCTTCTATCTAGGTCGGTGGTCTGCGGGTGTATTGCAGGCGTCTAAAGGGGTAGAGCAAGCAATCATACTCTTTTGCCTGTTGTTCGTGGCGGGAGCTCGTGCAGCGCTCGGCATTATCGCCAACTTCCTGATGCAGAACTTCGATCCACGCTAGAAGCGCCACGGCCAGAACCCCAGCCAGAACTCTAGGAAACAAGCATAAAAAAAGAACCCCTGGGCAGGGGTTCTTTTTCTTTCCCCACTACCGAGACTGGCAGAAGGAAAGAAAAGGGCTACTTTTGCAGGCGCTTTTGTGCCTTCTTGGCGCGCTTCTGAGCCTGCTTCTGTGCCTTCTGCGCACGCTTGCGCGACTTCTTAGTAGCCTTCTGAAGATCCTTCTTCAGAGCCTCGGAGTCGAAGTCATCCCACGCGCCCTGCGCCTTGGCAGCTGCGGTCTGTGCGTAATCGGAAGCCTGGTCGCCGAAGTCAGCTGCGCGCTCACGCAGGTTCTCGGCGGTTTCCTTCCACTCGTCCTGGTGCTCGTCTACATAGTCGGCAACCTTCTCCTGCACCTGACCGGCAACTTCCTTCGTCTTGGCAAAGAAGCCCTGTGCCTGGTCGGAAGCGTTAGCGGCAAAAGCCTTGGACTGGGTCTGAGCGTTCTCCAGCATCTTCTGCTGCTCGGACTTACCCGGCATTGCCTGCTGTGCGCGCCACTTCAGACCCGGCTTTCCAGCGGTGTCTGCGGAAGTGATGACGAGGCCTCCCAGCAGAGCCAGATCGGTAACCAGGCCACGGATCTCTTCCTTGCGTTCTGCACCATTGGTGGCATTCCAAAATGCGTGGCGGGACAGAGCCGTCGGGATCTGTACCGCAGCCAGGGTGGCGGCGGCCAGGCGCGGAGCCTTACCCGTTGCCAGCAGGGCAGAAGCTACAACCTTGGTGGTGCCAACGATGCGAACGGTGGATTCTGCATCGTCTGGAATCAGGCCGGCCTTATCCTGCGGCAGAACGGAACGCAGGGTGCCGTTGATGGCCTTTGCGTCCTCGGCGTACTCGTTGCTGTTCAGCAGCATCTGAGCACCGTCGACGGCAAAAGCGGATGCCAGCAAAGGGCGGGCAAGGGTACGGAACATTTGGGTCTACACACTCCTCAATCGTTGGTGGCACGACCCTTGACTAATTTTAGTCGTGCTCGATCACTCATCCAGGTTACCGGAAGTGACCACGTCCCGAGTGGAAGTACACCGCTTGCTACCAACCCCGTGCAGCCCATTCTGCAAGTTTGCCCTTTTCTGCTCCGACGGTAGTGGAGTCGCCGTGACCAGGGTGAATGCGAGTGTCCTCCGGGAGGTTGAAGATCCTGTCGCGCACGTCGCCCAGAAGCTGTTGGAATTGCTCGGGATTGTTTGTTTTTCCGACGCCACCGGGGAAAACACTGTCACCCACCCACGCTCGTGGCACGCGCCCGTCGGCCAAATCCAGCACTGCCAAGCCGCCCGGGGTGTGGCCCCGGAGCTCGACTACCTGCAAGCCGAGCTCCGGCAGCTGTGCACCAGCCAGGTCCAGTGGTTCCCGGGAACCTTCGTCGTTTCCGTACACCCGATCCGGCGCCACGGGCAGCGCCTCGGCATCCAGGCGCGGCCCGTGGTGGCGGGCGCCTGTCGCCTTTAGGACGTCTGCCAGCGCGCGAGTGTGGTCTGCATGCTGGTGAGTAGTGAGCACATCGGTGATGCGCACACCCAGCCGTTCGGCCAGGTCCAGCAGGTGTTCTGCATCATCGGCGGCATCCACCAGCAGCGCTTCGCCGTCCCGGCACAGCAACCAACAATTGTTGTCCATAGAACCCACGGTGGTAACGGCATACGTATGGGCGTCAGAACTCAAAGCCTGCACGTCCCGCGGTGCGGAAAGATGGCTAAATTCAGTAACTTGCTGCATGGCACCACACTAGCGATGTCTCGGCGATGGCGTAGACTAGCAGGGTTGATGCTTCAACAATTAAGGAGTAAATAGTGGCCGATCAGCTGATTGTCCGTGGAGCCAGCGAACACAACCTCAAGGGCGTGGATATCGACCTGCCACGCGACAAGATGATCGTGTTTACGGGCCTGTCCGGCTCGGGTAAATCCTCCCTGGCTTTCGACACGATCTTCGCAGAAGGCCAGCGCCGATACGTCGAATCTTTGAGCTCCTATGCGCGCATGTTCCTGGGGCGGATGGACAAGCCCGATGTTGAACTCATCGAGGGGCTGTCTCCAGCAGTGTCCATCGACCAAAAGTCCACAAACCGCAACCCGCGTTCGACAGTGGGCACAGTGACGGAAATCTTCGACTACCTGCGACTGCTTTATGCCCGCACCGGTACTCCGCACTGCCCGAAGTGCGGCGAGGTGATCCAGCGCCAAACTCCCCAAGAGATCGTGGATCAGATCCTCGCGATGGAACAGGGGCTGAAATTCCAGGTACTTGCGCCCGTGGTGCGTACCCGCAAGGGCGAATTCGTGGACCTTTTCGAGGATCTTTCCGCACAGGGTTATTCCCGAGTGCGCGTCGACGGCGCCGTGTACCAGCTGTCGGATCCCCCGACTCTGGAGAAGCAGGTAAAGCACGACATCGACGTAGTGGTTGACCGTCTGCAGGTTAAGGATTCCCAGAAGCAGCGTCTGACCGACTCAATCGAGACTGCGCTGAAGCTGGCCGACGGCATTGTGGCACTCGAGTTCGTCGGCCTGCCAGAGGACGACCCGAACCGCGTGCGACGCTTTTCCGAGAAGATGGCGTGCCCCAACGGCCATGCGGTGCAGCTAGAAGAGCTCGAACCGCGCACGTTCTCGTTCAACTCTCCCTACGGTGCCTGCCCCGCCTGCGACGGCTTGGGCACGCGCCTGGAGGTTGACGAGAAGCTGGTGATTCCGGACGAGGATGCGCCGGTCATTAACGCGATTGCACCGTGGGCTTCGAGTCCGAACAGTAAGTACTTCACCAAACTTGTGACTGCGCTGGGCGAGGCGATGGGCTTTGATCCTAAGTCTCCGTGGAGTGAGCTTTCGGCGGCTCACCGCAAGGCCCTCCTGAATGGCCACAAGACTCAGATCAAGGTGAGCTATCGCAATCGTTACGGTCGCTCCCGCAACTACAACGCGCCTTTCGAAGGCGTGATGCCTTTCCTTAAGCGCAAGCTCGACCAGACCGATTCCGACTGGTCGAAGGAACGCTACCGCAGCTACATGCGCGAGGTTGCATGCCCGACATGTAAGGGCACTCGCTTGAAGCCGGAGGTTCTTGCCGTAACCATCGCTGCGGGGGATCGGGAACTATCCATCGCCGAGGTGTCTGATCTTTCTATTGCCGACGCCAGTAGTTTCCTGGACAACCTGTCTCTCACCAAGCGCGAGGAGATGATCGCCGGGGCAGTTCTACGGGAGATCCAGGCGCGCCTGAAGTTCCTTTTGGACGTCGGATTGAACTACCTGTCGATGTCCCGCTCCGCGGGCACACTGTCTGGTGGCGAGGCGCAGCGTATCCGTTTGGCGACACAGATTGGTTCGGGCTTGGCGGGTGTGCTGTACGTGCTGGATGAGCCATCGATTGGCTTGCACCAGCGCGACAATGAACGTCTGATCCGTACACTGCAGCATCTGCGGGATCTGGGGAACACCTTGATCGTGGTGGAGCACGATGAGGATACGATCCGCACCGCCGACTGGCTGGTGGATATTGGTCCGCGAGCTGGCGAGTACGGCGGCGAGATTGTCTACCAGGGCGAGCCGGAGGGAATCCTTAAAGAAAAGAAGTCTCTAACCGGCCAGTACCTCTCCGGCGAGCGAATCCTCGCGGTGCCGGAAAAGCGACGTGAGATAGACAAGGGTCGCGTGTTGCAGGTACACGGGGCGCAGGAGAACAACCTGCAGAACGTGGATGTCACCCTGCCATTGGGTGTGCTGACAGTCGTGACGGGAGTGTCTGGCTCGGGTAAGTCGTCGCTGATTAATGGAATTTTGGCTAAGTCGCTGAGCAATACCCTGAACAAGGCACGCCAGGTGCCCGGCCACCACAAGAAGATCACGGGCACGGAGCACCTCGACAAGTTGGTGCAGGTGGATCAAAGCCCGATCGGGCGCACACCGCGATCCAACCCGGCCACGTACACGGGCGTGTTCGACAAGATCCGCAAGCTGTTCGCCGAGACGACGGAGGCGAAGGTCCGCGGCTATGGTCCGGGACGATTCTCCTTCAACGTGAAGGGCGGACGCTGTGAGGCCTGCCATGGCGATGGCACGCTGAAGATTGAGATGAACTTCCTGCCCGACGTGTACGTACCCTGCGAAGTGTGCGAAGGCGCCCGCTACAACCGCGAGACGCTGGAGGTCCACTACAAGGGCAAGTCCATCGCCGAGGTGCTGGATATGCCGATCTCTGAGGCTGCGGAGTTCTTTGAACCTGTGACCTCCATTTCGCGCTACCTGAATACGCTGGTGGATGTTGGACTGGGGTATGTGCGCCTGGGGCAGGCAGCAACCACCTTGTCTGGCGGTGAGGCGCAGCGCGTGAAGCTGGCCGCGGAGCTGCAGAAGCGTTCCAACGGGCGCACTGTGTACATCTTGGACGAGCCGACGACCGGCCTGCATTTCGAGGATATCCGAAAGCTCATGCTGGTAATCCAGGGGCTGGTGGACAAGGGCAACAGCGTGCTCATCATTGAACACAACCTTGATGTAATTAAGGTAGCCGACTGGATTGTGGACATGGGGCCGGAAGGTGGCTCCGGTGGCGGCACGGTGGTTGCCGAGGGAACCCCGGAGCAGGTTGCAACGGTGGAGGCCTCCCATACAGGCCGTTATCTACGGCCGATGCTCTGATCCAGGACTTGGCTGCTGAGGCTGTGCCGGACGCTGTGGCTGCTGGGGCTGCTGAGGTTGTGCCGGACGCTGGGGCTGTTGGGGCTGCTGAGCATGGGGCGGAACAGGGGAACCCGTCGGGGCCGCGGGTTCCATATGCGTAGCGGGCACCTGAGCGTTCGTTTGGATGTTTGTAATGCCATTGCTCTTGTTCGGCTTTTCGCGCGTAACCGCCGCAATGAGCAGTACCATGCCGCAGATCAGGAACGCCAGCGCCTGCACCAATCCACCCAGAACGGAGAGGTCATAGAACACGAGCTTTCCGGTGGCGATGATTGCCAGGATCAATCCCAGCTTCGAGTTGTTGCGGTACAGCAGATATACCGCACCCAACATCCAGCTGACGGAGATAAAAACATGGGCGATCATGAACGACAGCTTTGTAGCCGAGATGGCCATTGCAACCGCGGGAACCGCCGACGAAGCCAAGACGAGTGTGACTCCGCCGATACACATAAGAATCAATTCGGGATTGACCGTCGCACCGGGGGCTTCCCGACCGGCAATGCCCTGTAGACCCGAATCCAAGAGGTACTTATGCCGGTAAGCCAAGGCCACGGAAAGCGCCAGGCTGGTGACGAGCACGATCGCGGAGTCCGGGATGCGCATGTTGTCTGCCTCAACCCAGCTTTGCGGGGCATAGGTGAACACCACCAAGAACGAGCAGACCAATGAGATCCAGGCCACGGCCTTATGTATCCGCGGCAGTCCCCATACAATTGCAGCGGAGTACAGCAGCAAGGCCACGGCGATTGCTACGGTCGAGTATTTCAGAAGCTGGACGCCCCCGAGGTTTTCATAGCTGAGCGCGTAGAGTTTTTGCCAACGGAAGAAGCTGATGACAAAGATGATCGGCAGCGTTCCCGCGGCGATCGAAAACAGGAAGGACGTAGCCACGGTCGGAGGCAGTGGAGCGTTTGCTGTGTAATGGGAGTCGACTTTGTAAATGGCTCCGTTGAAGTGCGCGATGAGGTAGGCAAAAAGTGTTACCACCGAGATAAAGGCAATGCTTCCCCAAGAGTCGTGGCTGCTAAGGATAAGGACAGGAACCACTACGACGGCAATGACACTACTGATGTGAAGCTGGCGCGTAGCCCATGGTGGTACGAAGCTGATGATCGCAATCAGGGTGAATCCAACCACGCCAAGCAGGAACGTTGTGAGGACGAATGGGGCACTCATGAACAGCGCGGCCATGTATGTGATCGTCGCGGTGATTTGTAGCTTGAACCATGGCCGTCCCCAGCGAGCAGCAAAGCCGCAGATAGCGGCAGCCAAGAGGCTACCCGCGAAGTAGCCATTGTGGATCTCTCGCTGTGTCATTTGGTCGGCGGGGAACATCGAAAGGAAGCCGGCGGCTATTGGAACGATGAAAAGTGGGGCAAAGGCGGTGATGATGACCGCCAGAACCTCCTTCTTCCACGTATACGCAAGCCCCAAGGCAGCTGCGCATATGACCACTGTCAGGACACTGCCGAGCGCTTCACCGAACCAATTCAATTGGAACACCGAAACCCACAGATCAGCTAAGCCACCCAGCGTGGCAACGACAAGCAGTGCCGATGCGCCGACTCCGTCCGGCTGTCGCCGGTGGATCATGGTAGAAGCAAGTGCCAGGCCTCCACAGAGGACAGCAGCGAGGACGACGGCGGCTTCTGGGCTTAGAACGCCAGAAGCATAGGCCAGCAGAGCCAGGAAGGTAAGACCCACGACGGTGATCGAACCGCCGATAATCGCTAGCAGGCGAGTAACCAGATCCTCCTTTTCCCACCACTGCTTTAGCCTATTGACAGCAACCGGTTGGGGAGCGGGACGTGGTTGAGGGTGCGGTTGTTGTCTCTGCGGTTGTTGCCCCTGCGGTTGAGCTTGCCCTCGTTGAGGTTGCTGACGCTCCGGCTTGCTCTGCTGAGGAGGTCCCTGCTGTGGCCGGGGAGATTGCATTGATGGGGTTGCCGCCACCGGACGTGTCGGGTGGGGCGGCTGCGTCGGTATAGGTCGTGGTGGCTGTACCTGCTGGGGTGGCTGTGTTCGCTGCGGTGGTTGGGTCTGTTGCGGTGGCTGCGTGCGCTGAGGTGGCTGTGTGCGTTGAGGCTGTACCGGGGAGGAGAGCCGTGCGTGCGGAGAGGGAACTTGCGTGGCATGTTTGGGTTGTGGGGCGGCAGCGGCTTGTGGCGTCGCTAGCTTCTGCTGATTAACAGCAACCTCGCGCAGAAGAGCGAACAGCTGTGCCTGGACCTTCGCATGCGTTTGCGCAACATCCTCGATGCGCTGCACCAGATCGGATGGTTTATTGTCGGAACTAGACCCGTTCAAGTGCCTTCTATCCTGATTGTTCTTAGAATCATTCATGTCATAAAAGTCGCTTTTCTTTGGTCAGCCCCGTGCCTAGGGATCAGATCGGATAGGGCATTTTGTGTTCTATTGGTTACTTGTTATACTTCCAGGTACTACCGTCTCGTTCCGTTCATTTGGGACATTTTGTTTCAGGCAGTTTGTTTGAAACGCATTGCTCCAAGGAATTGGAAACGGGCTGCAAGTGGAGGTTCCTTCTCCCACCTAGAGACCGCCTTAGAGGTTGGGCTCGGGTCGTGGCCACAGGCACGGATGGGTTCTGAAAATCCGGAAGTGCAATGCATGGAAGCGTGGATATGTTCCCGCTGGTGCTTCTGTGGTTGTGATAGTGGGGGAACACAGGGGATCTTCAGTACTGCAGGGGTCGGTAAGACATTAACCAAACTGCTACTGAGGAGTTCACATTAGCGCAGAAGCTCGCATCAACGACCGTATTCGAGTCCCTGAGGTCCGACTCGTCGGTCCAGGCGGCGAACAGGTCGGTATCGTCAAGACAGACGATGCGCGAAAGCTGGCCTATGAAGCTGACCTCGACCTTGTAGAGGTTGCACCGAACGCCAAGCCACCCGTGGCGAAGATCATGGACTTCGGCAAGTTCAAGTACGAGCAGGCCCAGAAGGCTCGTGAAGCTCGTAAGAACCAGCAGCAGACCGTGGTGAAGGAACAGAAGTTCCGTCCGAAGATCGACGACCACGACTACGAGACCAAGAAGGGCAACGTTATTCGTTTCCTGGAGAAGGGCTCGAAGGTCAAGGTAACGATCATGTTCCGTGGGCGTGAGCAGTCTCGACCGGAACTCGGGTTCCGCCTGCTGGAGCGCCTGGCCAACGACGTCGAAGAGTACGGCGTAGTTGAGACTCGTGCGAAGCAGGATGGTCGCAACATGACCATGGTGCTGGGCCCGATCCGCAAGGGCAAGAAGTAGTAACAGAACTAGTTGTTAGAGGTTTTTCACCAATGAAGCAGAAGACTCACAAGGGCGCCGCAAAGCGCATCAAGATCACCGGCTCTGGCAAGCTGCGTCGCGAGCAGGCTAACCGCCGCCACCTGCTGGAGGGCAAGCCCTCCAAGCGCACTCGTCGCCTAAAGGGTACCGAGGACGTCGCTCCGGCTGACGTCAAGCGCATGAAGCGTCTGCTGGGCAAGGCATAGCGAAAGCCCACCTTTCCACCCCCATTCACCTCACCGCCTCATCGAGTAATGACTGCACTTGCAATAGTGCTTTTGTGAGGCGTGCACAATTTAAAGAAAAGGAAGTATCACCGTGGCACGTGTCAAGCGCTCAGTGAACGCCAAGAAGAAGCGTCGCGAAGTACTGAAGTCCGCTAAGGGCTACCGTGGTCAGCGCTCCCGCCTGTACCGCAAGGCAAAGGAGCAGATGCTCCACTCCAAGACTTACGAGTTCCGCGACCGCAAGGCTCGCAAGAACGAATTCCGTAAGCTGTGGATCCAGCGCATCAACGCTGGCGCACGCCAGAACGGTATGACCTACAACCGTCTGATCCAGGGCCTGCGCCTGGCTGAGATCGAGGTTGACCGCAAGAACCTGGCCGAGCTGGCCGTCAACGATTTCGACGCTTTCACCGCTCTGTGTGAGGCCGCTAAGGCTGCCCTGCCGGAGGACGTTAACGCACCGGCTGCATCCTAAAAGCTAGCCGGAAGGCTTAGTTCACCCTCATCCTGGTTTTTCCAGGGTGGGGGTCTTTTGCGCATTTGGGACTTCTTGACCGACGGATTCCCGATAGATTGAGGTAAAAGCTATCCCTTCGTTTCGCCAGTGTTTCCTGAGGAGATAACCCCCAATGAATGCGTGCACACGACGATCTGCAGCAGTGCTGCTGGCCCTTTCGCTCGCCGGATCCGTTACCGCCTGCAATATGAGCACTAACGAGGATGCCGAGCAGGCAGTCGAGAAAGCCTCTGAGAAAGCGCACGAAGGGGATGTTGCTACCAACGAAAATGGCGCGGGCGAAGATCTTTCTTATGCGGACATGTCCAAGGAAGACTTCGCCGAACAAGCGGCGAAGGCTATCGACGACTGTCTGAAAAACACTACGGATTCCTCCCTTGTGCAGGCCATAGACGAGCTGCCCGACGAAGAGAAGAACCTGCTGAAGCGAGTCGATTCCGTGGAGCACTACGCGGAATTGAGTGATGAAGAAAAGGATCAGGTCTTTGAAACGGCCGACAAGATCTACAACATGCGTCACTACTTTGCGGGAGTCGATGAAATGAACACGGACGACCGTGGCGCATTCGTGGCGGGGCTGAACTTTACGCTGGATGCAATATGGCGCTTTACAGCTGGAAAGGGTGGTATGTCGGTCACCGCAGACCTCGAGAAGGCTGAGGTTGACGAGGGGCGCACAAAGGCCACCTTCCCGCTGGGATCCCTGGACATGAAAATGGGCGGAGTGCCGGGCAACCAGGGGGGAGCCCATGACTGCGGTCGTTGAGGACGGTCAGCTCCGCGTCGATGGTCACTACCTCATCGAGTTGGGTCAGGAGGGCCGAGGCGGAACCGTCACCAAGACCCATGTAGAAAATGGTGTGACCACGACGGAAGAGGCAACCCAACGTCTCTTTGAAGAGTAGGTGCCCTAAGCTGTGGGGTATGAGCCTGCAGGATGCACAGGAAATTTTCACCGAACGAACCCCCAGCGTGGTTAACGCAGCCAAGCTTCACCGTGCGGCTGCGCGCAAGAAGGCGGGGGTTTTCCTCGTGGAAGGGGAGAATAGCGTCGAGGCGGCCATTGCTACCGGCAGCGCCACGGATGTGTTTGTGACTATGGCGGCGGCCGAGCGTTTCGAGCCGATCATTCGTACCGCCGGATACCTCAATGTCTACGTTCACTACATCAACGACAAGGCCGCCAAGCATTTGGCTGATACCGCCACGACCACGGGTTTGTTCGCCGTGTGTAAGCCGGTTTTGTGGTCTGTCGCTAAGGCATTGACGCCGCAGCCAAGGTTGGTGAGCGTTCCCGTGGAAACGAACGACCCCGGCAATGCCGGAACTCTCATCCGAGTGGCCGATGCCATGGGTGCGGATGCCGTGGTGTTCGCCGGGGAGACTGCTGATCCGCAGTCGTGCAAAGCTGCGCGTGCCTCCGCGGGATCGCTGTTTCATGTCCCTGTGGCGCGTTCAACGAATGTGAAAGATGTCCTTGGCCAGTTGCGCGCACAGGGGCTACAGATCGTTGCTACTGCCGCCGACGGGGAAGTGAGTCTGGACGAAGCGGGGGAGATCCTCACCAAACCAACTGCGTGGCTGTTCGGCAATGAAGCGCACGGACTCGGGGAGGAATTGCTGGCGGAAGCAGACCTGCGGGTTTCCATCCCCATACGGGGACGCGCGGAATCTTTGAACCTGGCCACCGCCGCTTCCATTTGCATGTATGAGTCGGCGCGAGCCCAAGCACAAAGTTAACTCGAGCTAACTCGAGCTAGCTAGAGCAAGCTAGAGCTATCTAGACCTAACTAGACACAGCGTCCGGTACAGCGGTTGGGTGGAAGACGAATAGCCCCGGCTAGGTGCGAGGTCGCCCTCGCCGGGTATTATTGACCAGGTTAAGCCGTGCACGTAGACAGAGGAGCGCACACAAGTGACGGATTCCGCGGACACTCCCCAGGTAGAGCTCTCGGAGCAGAGCCTTAACGCTGCCGCCGACGCAGCTGAGAAGGCTTTCACCGACGCTGCAAATCTGGAAGAGCTGGCGGCTGCTCGCCGCGAGCACCTGGGCGACGATGCCCCCATTCCCGCAGCCCGCCGAAGCCTGGGCAGTCTGCCGAAGGAACAGCGCAAGGACGCTGGCCGCATGGTCAACATGGCACGTGGTCGCGTCGAAAAGTGCTTCGGGCAAGTCAAGGCAGAGCTCGAGCGTAAGCGCAATGAGGAAGTCCTGCGCGCCGAGCGTATCGATGTAACCGAACCGACGACACGTGGCCAGCGCGGCGCCCAGCACCCAATCACCATCCTGTCCGAACAAATCGCCGATATTTTCGTCGGCATGGGTTGGGAAATCGCGGATGGCCCGGAGGTTGAGGCGGAGTACTTCAACTTCGACTCCCTGAACTTCATTCCGGACCACCCCGCGCGAACGCTGCAGGATACGTTCCACATTGCCCCAGAGGGATCTGGCCAGGTTTTGCGCACCCATACCTCTCCGGTGCAGATGCGTACGATGCTGTCCCGTGATCTTCCTATTTATATTGCTTGCCCGGGACGCGTATTCCGTACCGATGAGCTGGATGCAACCCACACCCCAGTCTTCCACCAGGTTGAAGGCCTGGCTGTTGATAAGGGTCTGACGATGGCACACCTGAAGGGCACGCTGGATCACCTGGCTAAGACTCTGTTCGGAGAGGAAGCCGAGACCCGCATCCGCCCAAACTACTTCCCATTCACCGAGCCTTCCGCCGAGGTCGATGTGTGGTTTGCAGATAAGAAGGGTGGCGCCGGCTGGATCGAGTGGGGTGGCTGCGGCATGGTCAACCCCAACGTCTTGATCGCTGCGGGTGTAGACCCGGAAGTGTACTCCGGCTTCGCCTTCGGCATGGGCATCGAGCGCACCCTGCAGTTCCGCAACGGCCTGCCCGACATGCGTGACATGGTGGAGGGCGACGTCCGCTTCACCCTGCCATTCGGCGTCCGCGGTTAACCCATATTCACTCTTCAGATCACCCCATTTAAAGCCCCAATAAGGATCTTTCGAACATCATGCTTATTTCCCAGTCGTGGCTGACCCGAATCCTGCAGACTTCCAACCCGCAGTGGAGCGTGAGCGCCGAGGAATTCGACGCTGGCTTCGTCCGCGTCGGCTTTGAGACCGAGGGCTACGAGGCGATCCCTGAGACCACCGGCCCACTGGTGATCGGTCGAGTAGAAAAGATTGAGGAGCTCACCGAGTTTAAGAAGCCGATCCGCTACTGCGATGTGAACGTAGGCCAGGCCAACGGCACTGGCGAGTTGCAGCACATCATCTGTGGCGCTCGGAACTTCGCCGAGGGCGACAACGTTGTTATCGCCCTGCCCGGCACGGTACTGCCCGGTCCCTTCGAGATCTCGGCGCGTAAGACCTACGGCAAAATCTCTGAGGGCATGATCTGTTCTGCGATGGAGGTTGGTCTGGCCAGCCAGCAAAACGCAGGCATCATGACTATTTCTGACGCCGATTTGGCCAGCGCCAACCTCCAGGTAGGCGACGATGCCCGTGGGCTGTTGGGTTTGCAGGACACCATCTTTGATGTGAATATCACCCCAGACCGCGGATACGCACTTTCGGCCAGGGGGCTTGCGCGCGAGTTGGCGTCGAGCTTTAACCTGCAATACCGCGACCCGGCGCAGGACCCGGCGGCAGCAGCGATGCGCGACGACCTTTTCGCCGGCCTGCCCGGCACGGGTGGCGAGGTGCAGGCGCTGAAGGTTGACGCGGACACGAAGTGCTCGAAGTTTGGCATGCGTAAGGTGCGGGGAATTGATCCGAAGGCGGAATCTCCGCTGTGGCTGCAGCGCGAGCTGATGCTTTGTGGTCAGCGCCCCGTGAACCCGGCGACGGACGTGACGAACTACGTGATGTTCCTACTTGGCCAGCCGATGCACGCTTTCGATGCGGATAAGGTCAACGGCGAATTGCACGTTCGCCTGGCAAAGAAGGGGGAGAAGCTCACCACGTTAGACGATGTGGAGCGCACCCTGGATCCGGAAGACGTCGTGATCGCCGATGAGTCCGGCATTCAGTCCCTGGCTGGCGTGATGGGCGGATCGACCTCCGAGATTTCCGATGAGACCACCAACGTGCTGTTTGAAGCCGCTCACTGGAATCAGATCACGGTGGCACGTACGTGCCGTCGCCACAAGCTGTCCTCCGAAGCTTCGCGTCGGTTTGAGCGTGGCACGGATGCGGCGGTTATCGAGGACGCGCTGGACTTCGCTGTTGCACTGCTGGTGAACATTGCCGGCGGCGAGGTGGAGGAGGGGTGCACCCTGTTCGGTGCAGTGCCCGAGATGCCGACGATCACTATGCACACGTCGCGCCCAGGTAAGACTGCGGGCATGATCTATCCCGACGGCACCACTATTTCCCGTCTGCGTGAGGTGGGTTGTGAGGTGCGCGAGACAGGTTCGCGGGACGACAATGGTGCCCGCGAGATCGAGGTCACCCCGCCGAGCTGGCGTCCTGACCTGACGATGCCCGCCGACCTAGTGGAGGAGGTGCTGCGTCTGGAAGGGCTGGAGGATATTCCTTCTGTCGTTCCGACCGCTCCCGCAGGTCGCGGTTACACTCCGCGCCAGCGGATGCGTCGCAATGTGGGTAAGGCTTTGGCATGGGCCGGTTATGCAGAGATTCTGCCGAGCCCGTTCATTGCCAATGATGTATTCGACGTATGGGATCTGCCCGCTGATGATCCGCGTCGCGTGACGGTCAAGGTGCAAAACCCGCTAGAGAGCGATTACGCGCAGATCGGCACCACACTATTGCCGTCGATGATCGAATCGCTGCGTCGCAACGTCACTCGTGGTCAGCGAGATGCAGCCTTGTACGGCGTGGAGCAGGTTTCTGTTCCGAAGTCGGCCGAGCAGTTCTCGCCAATGCCTTCTGTTAAGCAGCGCCCGAGTGACGCCGAGCTGTCCGAGCTGCTGGCTTCGCTGCCCGCACAACCACTTCATGTTGCCGTCGTCGCGACGGGTAATCGCCAGCTGCAGGGCACGTGGGGTGCGCCGGAAGCTTTCACTGCTGCGGATGCCATTGAATCTGCCCGTGTAGTCGCCCGCGCTGCCGGTGTGGAGATTACTCTGCGTAACGCCGAGTACTTGCCGTGGCACCCGGGTCGCTGTGCTGAGATCCTGGTAGGGGAGACGGTCGTCGGGCACGCTGGTGAGCTGCACCCGCAGGTGTGCGAGCGAGCCGAGCTTCCGCCGCGCACCGTGGCCATGGAGATCAACCTGGATGCGCTGCCTTTGGAGGAGACTTTCCCGCGTCCGGTGCTGTCTGCATTCCCGGCCGTTCTGCAGGACATTGCGGTTGTCGTAGATGAGTCCACTCCGGCACAGGCGGTCGAAGATGCTCTTCGGGCTGGTGCGGGCGAGCTGTTGGAAGAGATTCGTCTTTTCGACGTTTATCGCTCCGCGTCCTTGGGTGAAGGCAAGCGTTCGTTGACTTTCAGCCTGCGTTTCCGCGCCGCAGATCGCACCTTGACGGAGGAAGAGGCCAGCAAGTCCCGCGAAGCAGCTCTGCAGGCCGCGGCGGAGCGTGTGGGAGCCACGCTCCGCGCATAGTTGCATAATTCCCACAATATTGAATAATTTGCATTTGTGGGTCACGTAGGGCAGAATCGTCCTATGTTGAAAATTGCAGTAGCAGGCGCCAGTGGGTACGCGGGTGGCGAAGCGCTTCGCCTCCTCCTCAATCACCCAGGCTACGGCGTGGACTTCGAAATTGGTGCGCTGACCGGCGGTTCTAATGCTGGCGCGCGCTTCGGTGATCTCAACCCAGGGCTTCCCGCACTGGCGGATCGCGTGCTCGAGGCCACCACTGAGGATGTTCTCCGCGAGCATGATGCTGCAATCCTGGCTCTTCCGCATGGCGTTTCTGCCTCCCTCGACCTGCCGGAATCTATGAAGATCGTGGACTGCGGAGCTGACTACCGGTTAAAGAACGCAAATCACTGGGCACGCTTCTACGGCACGCCGCACGCCGGCACCCGCACCTACGGCATTCCGGAAATGCCGGGGCACCGAGAGGATATTGCGGCAACGAATTACGTAGCCGCCCCGGGTTGTTTCCCGACCGGCGCGACGATGGCTCTCATGCCAGCTATTGTCAGTGGCCTTATGGCTCCGCAGGTCAGTGTCGTCTCCGTCACGGGAACCACGGGTGCAGGCAAGAAAGCGGCAGTGAATCTCCTTGGTTCCGAGACTATGGGGAACCTCCGTGCTTACGGTGTGGGAACCCACCGTCACGCCCCGGAAATCAAGCAGAGCGTGGAGGAACTCCTTCCTGCTGGTCACTCTTCGGACGACGTGCATGTCACCTTCACACCAGTACTCGCGCCGCTGACCCGCGGAATTCTCACCACAGTCACCGCTCCAGCACGAGGCCAGGCGAGCGATATCCGCCGTGCCTATGAGGACTTCTGCGCCGATGAACCCTTCCTGCACTTGCTGCCAGCTGGCCAGCAGCCGGAGGTAAAAAACGTCGTGGGCTCCAACATGGTTCACCTGCAAGTAGAAGTCGCCGACGGCATGATCATCGCCACCAGCGCCATTGACAACCTCACCAAGGGCACCGCCGGTGCTGCTATCCAATGCCTCAACCTGATGTTCGGTTGGGAAGAAACCGCGGGTCTTCCGCAGACGGGACTGTGATCCGACAATGAATAACCCACAAGAAGCAAACCCAGACACCAGCACGGCACAGAGTACCTCTGCAGAGCTCGGTGTGACTGTTCCTCGGGGCTTCAGCGCTGCCGCGGTGACTGCAGGCATTAAGCCTTCCGGTAAGTCGGATATGGCTCTGATCCGCAATGACGGTCCGGACACTATTGCTGCAGCAATGTTTACCCGTAACCAGGTCACGGCAGCTCCCGTGCGCTACACCAAGGCACATAACGATGGCAGCTTCCATGCAGTGGTCGTCAACTCCGGAAATGCCAATGCCTGCAACGGTGCCCAGGGCGACAAGGATGCCCGTGCCACGGCGGATAAGGCCGCTGAGGTGTTGGGCTGCCAACCCAGCGACGTTGCCGTGTGTTCCACGGGACTTATTGGCGATGTGCTACCGATGGACAAGATCATCTCGGGCATTGATGAGCTCGTAGGAAATTTGGATCAGTCCATTGCGTCAGGAAACGCCGCCGCCCGTGCCATCATGACCACCGATCTCGTGGCCAAGGAAGCCGTCTACCACGGCGACGGCTGGTCCATCGGTGCGATGGGCAAGGGCGTGGGGATGATGGCTCCGTCACTGGCGACGATGCTGGTGTTCATTACTACCGACGCCCACCTTCCCAGTGCCGAGATGGCCCAGCAGGCACTGGCGGGTGCGACCCCGACGACCTTCGACTGCATTGACATCGACGGCGCAACCTCCACCAATGACACCGTGCTGCTTATGGCCTCCGGTGCGTCCGGAGTGACCCCCGAAGCAGAGGAATTTAACGCTGCGATCCACCAGGTGTGCTTAGACATCGCGATGCAGCTGCAGGCGGATGCTGAGGGCGTCACAAAGAGAGTCTCCATCACCGTCGGCGGCGCAGAAACAGACGCGGACGCGCAGACCGCCGCTCGCGTCATTGGCCGCGACAACCTCTTTAAGTGTGCAATGTTCGGCTCGGACCCGAACTGGGGTCGCGTGCTAGCCGCAGTGGGAATGGCACCGGTGAAGATGAACCCAGAGGCCATCAGCGTGTCCTTCAACGGTCACCCCGTGTGCATCAACTCCACCGGTGCCCCCGGTGCGCGGGCGGTCGACCTATCCGGTGCGGACATCGCTGTCGAGGTGGATCTTGGCGTAGGCGAAGGGCGCGCGACGGTATGGACCACCGACCTTTCGTACTCCTATGTAGAGATCAACTCTGAGTACTCCACCTAGCACTCCACCTGGCATGCACCCAGATTTACAAAAGCACCCTGCACCAAGAATCGAATGATTAGGGACTAAGCACCAATGACTTCCAATCACCCGCCCATCGATACCACCGGGCTGACCCCCGAAATGCGCAGCCACGTGCTGGCCGAAGCGTTGCCCTGGTTGCTGCATTACCGCGACAAGATCGTGGTGGTGAAGTACGGCGGCAATGCGATGATCGACGAGGATCTCAAGCGAGCATTCGCCGCCGACATGGTCTTCCTGCGCGCTATTGGTGCCCGCCCGGTCGTGGTGCACGGCGGTGGCCCGCAGATCAACGAAATGCTGAAGACCGTCGGCCTGGAAGGCGAGTTCAAGGGCGGCTTCCGTGTAACAACCCCGGAGGTCATGGAATACGTTCGCATGGTGCTCTTCGGCAAGGTCGGACGCGAGCTCGTTGGCCTGATTAACGAGCACGGCCCATACGCCGTCGGCACCTCGGGTGAGGACGCGGGACTATTCACCGCCTCCAAACGCACCATCACCATCGACGGGGAAGATGTGGATCTTGGGCGTGTGGGGCAGATCGAACACGTCAATGCAGAAAGCTTGCTAGATCTCATCGACGCAGGCCGCATCCCCGTCGTCTCAACGATCGCTCCCGATGACCAAGGGCGTATCTACAACATCAACGCAGACACGGCTGCCGGTGCATTGGCTGGTGCCCTGGGAGCCGAGCGACTGATCGTACTCACGAACGTTAAGGGGCTATACACCGACTGGCCCAACAAGGATTCGCTCGTTTCCAGCCTCACCCCGGAGCAGCTTTCCGACCTGCTACCTAACCTGGATTCCGGCATGGTGCCGAAGATGGAAGCCTGCCTCGACGCCCTGCGTACCGGGGTGCAGGCCGCACACGTCATCGACGGGCGAATCCCGCACTCCGTACTCTTGGAGCTAATGACCACCGGCGGCATCGGCACCATGATCTGCCCCGCAGATTGGGAGGACGTAGACGGAACCGAGATTCCCGCCGCTATCAACTACCGGGAGGACTAGTCATGAGCCAGCACATGAACTCCACCGACTGGCAGAGCCACTGGAACGCCGCCCTGTTCGAAACGTATGGCACTCCGCCGCGCGAGCTCGTGTCCGGTCGCGGAACCGTCGTCACCGACGCAGAGGGCAACGAATACCTCGACCTGCTCTCCGGCATCGCCGTCAATGCTCTGGGGCACGCTCACCCTGCCGTTGTCGACGCCGTGTCGAATCAGATCGCTACGCTCAGCCACACGTCGAACCTTTTCGCCCACCCGCAGGTGATCAAACTCGCTGAGCGGCTCAAGGGACTGGTGGGGAAGCAGGCCGCGGAAGCGCGCGTGTTCTTTTCCAACTCCGGAGCAGAGGCCAACGAAGCGGCCTTCAAGATCGCCCGCGCTACGGGAAGAACCAAAATCCTGGCTGCCGAGCGTGGCTTCCACGGCCGCACCATGGGTGCGCTCGCCCTGACCGGCCAGCCTGATAAGCAAGAACCCTTTAAGCCGTTGCCCGGCGGAGTGGAGTACTACCCCTACGGCGATATCGCGGCTCTCCGGGAGCTGGCGGACGATGACACCGCCGCAATTTTCCTTGAGCCAATTCAAGGGGAGACCGGCGTGATCCCCGCACCGGATGGATTCCTGGCCGCCGTACGCGAATTGTGCGACGAGCACGGCATTCTCATGGTCCTCGACGAGGTACAGGCGGGCATGGGGCGCACCGGCCAGTGGTTCGGCTTCCAGCACGAACCCGATGTGCTGCCGGACGTCATCACCATGGCCAAGGGACTGGGCGGTGGCCTGCCGATCGGTGCAACGCTGGCCCTACCGAAGGCACAACTCCTAGCCAAGGGCATGCACGGAACCACTTTCGGCGGTAACCCCGTGGTCTGTGCCGCTGCGAATGCAGTGATCGACACGATTGAGGCCGAGGATCTATTATCCAACGTCACCACCCAATCGCAGGCTTTCCGCGACGGTCTGGTCGACCACCCCAGCGTGCAGACGATCCGCGGACGCGGGCTCATGCTGGGCATCGTGCTGGATGAACCGCTGACACTCGACCCGCTTGATTACGGGCTGATTGTGAACAAACCCCAGCCCGACGTGATCCGCATTGTTCCCCCGCTGAACATCTCGGCTCAGGAGGTGCAGGGTGGCGTCACCAAGATAAGGCAGATGCTGGACGACAACCGCGAACAGAGCGAACAGAGCTCGAGTAAACAGAGCTCGAGTAAACAGAGCTCGAGTAAACAGAGCTCGAGTAAACAGAGCTCGAGTAAACAAAACTAAGGAACACCACATGACGAACTCCCTTAACAACGGGCCGCTGCGCCACATGCTGGCCGACGATGACCTCACCCCGGAAGAGCAGGCCGAAGTGCTGGCATTGGCCGAGGAACTGAAGGACAATCGCTACAGCAATGGCTATCGCAACCTACTGGAACGTCGCTCTGTCGCAGTCTTGTTCGACAAGACCTCTACGCGCACGCGCTTTTCTTTTGACGCCGGCATCACCGAGCTGGGCGGCAATGCCATCGTCGTAGACAGCGGCAGTTCCCAGATGGGCAAGGGCGAGACCTACCAGGACACCGGCGCGGTACTGTCCCGTTACGCCACCGCTATCGTGTGGCGCACCGGTGCCCACGACAATCTGCACCAGATGGCAGAGACCGCGAGCGTTCCGATTATCAACTCGCTGTCCGATGACTTCCACCCCTGCCAAATCTTGGCGGATCTCGTGACCATCAAGGAACACAAGGGAAAGCTCCAGGGTCTGAGTGCCGTGTACTTTGGCGACGGTGCGAACAACATGGCAAACAGCTACATGCTGGGCTTTGCCACCGCGGGAGTGAACATCACCATCGCCGCACCGAAGGGTTTCCAGCCTGCGGCAGAGTTCGTTGAGCGAGCGCAGAAGCGGGCGGAGCTGACCGGTGCGACCGTTACCGTAACGGATAAGGTCGATGCCACCGGCGCAGATGTGGTGATCACCGATACGTGGCTGTCAATGGGACAGGATGCCTCCGAGGATCGCAGTGCGCTGCGCCCGTACCAGGTAGACGAAAAACTAATGGGCACCGCCAAGGACGATGCGATCTTCCTGCACTGCCTGCCGGCCTACCGCGGCAACGAAGTGACTACCGAGGTGATCGACGGGCCACAGTCTGTGGTCTTTGACGAGGCGGAAAACCGCCTGCATGCACAAAAGGCGCTGATGGTATGGCTTCTTCGTTAACCCGCACAGCACGGCAGGACATGATCGGGCGCATCATCGGCGCTGAGAAAGTAGCCAGCCAGCGCCAGCTGCTCGGTATCCTCGTCAACCGCGGCATCGACGTCACGCAGGCAACGCTGTCTCGCGACCTGGTGGATTTGGGTGCCAAGAAGGTGCGCGTAGGAGGAGAGGTCTACTACTCCCTTTCCGACGATGTACGGGTGGACGGGCCGGACAAGCTGCGACGAGTGCTGGCAGAATTGCTGGTTGACCATGACCACTCGGGAAACATCGCGGTGCTGCGTACTCCGCCAGGTGCGGCGCAGTACCTGGCCAGCATTTTGGACCGCTCGGATGTTAACCGGGTGGTGGCCACCATTGCCGGTGACGACACTGTGTTTGTCCTGGCGCGAGAGCCCCTCAATGGCAAGGAGCTGGGGGAGTATTTCTTCCACCTGGCACAAAGCTAAAATCAAATAACGGATAACGAAAAGAACACAAGAGAATCTTTCGAAGGGAAGCGTAGAGAAGAATGAAGGATCGCGTAGTACTCGCATACTCCGGCGGACTCGATACCACTGTTGCTATCAGCTGGATTGCCAAGGAGCGCAACGCTGAGGTCGTCTGTGTCTCCATCGACCTGGGCCAGGGTGGCGAGGACATGGAGACCGTCCGCCAGCGTGCACTGGGCGCCGGCGCTGTGGAGTCCATCGTCGTGGATGCCCGCGATGAATTCGCCAACGACTACTGCTTGCCGACGATCAAGGCCAACGGCATGTACATGAAGGAGTACCCGCTGGTCTCCGCTATCTCCCGCCCGCTGATCGTGAAGCACCTGTCTGAGGCTGCTGCCGAGCACGGCGGCACCGCTGTCGCCCACGGCTGCACCGGCAAGGGGAATGACCAGGTTCGTTTCGAGGTCGGCTTCGCCAACACCGCGCCAGATCTGGACATCATCGCCCCGGTTCGTGACTACGCTTGGACCCGCGAAAAGGCCATCGCCTTCGCTGAGGAAAATGGTATCCCGATTGAGCAGTCCAAGAAGTCCCCGTTCTCCATCGACCAGAACGTTTGGGGTCGCGCCGTGGAGACCGGCTTCCTGGAGGACCTGTGGAACGCACCGACCAAGGACGTGTACGCCTACACCGAGGATCCAGGTCTGGGTCAGGCCCCGGACGAGGTCATCATCTCCTTCGAGGCCGGCAAGCCCGTTGCCATTGACGGCAAGAAGGTCACCGTCCTGGAGGCCATTGAGGAGCTGAACCGCCGCGCTGGTGCACAGGGCGTAGGCCGCCTGGATATGGTCGAGGACCGCCTAGTGGGCATCAAGTCCCGCGAGATCTACGAGGCACCGGGTGCCATGACCCTGATCCGCGCTCACGAGGCCCTGGAGGCCGTCACGATTGAGCGCGAGCTGGCCCGCTACAAGCGCGGCATCGATGCTGAGTGGTCGAACCAGGTGTACGACGGCCTGTGGTTCAGCCCGCTGAAGCGCTCCCTAGACGCTTTCATTGAGTCCACCCAGAGCCACGTCACCGGCGACATCCGCCTGGTACTGCACGCAGGATCCATCACCGTCAACGGTCGCCGCTCCAGCAAGTCCTTGTACGACTTCAACCTGGCCACCTACGACGAGGGCGACTCCTTCGATCAGTCCATGGCTCGCGGCTTCGTGGAGCTGCACGGCCTGTCCTCCAAGATCGCCTCGAAGCGCGATCTGGCAAACTAACCGCTCAACAACGGCTAATAGGAAAAGAAAGGCAGCATTTCCAACCATGACCACCGAGGCACACGGCACAAACGAGGGCGCCCTGTGGGGTGGCCGCTTCTCCGGCGGCCCGACCGAGGCGATGGCCGCCCTGTCGAAGTCCACTCACTTCGATTGGGTTTTGGCTCCTTATGACGTGCTGGCCTCGCAGGCTCACGCACGGGTGCTGCACAAGGCCAACCTGCTGAGCGACGAGGATTTCGATACCCTCATCGCCGGTCTACAGAAGTTGGGCGCCGATGTCGCGGACGGTTCGTTCGGACCGGATCCCAGCGACGAGGATGTCCACGGCGCCATGGAACGCGGCCTGATCGATCGCGTCGGCCCCGAGGTCGGCGGTCGACTGCGTGCGGGACGCTCCCGCAATGACCAGGTGGCCACCTTGTTCCGTATGTGGCTACGCGACGCGATCCGCGACATCACCGCTGGTGTCCTGGATGTTGTCGATGCGCTGGTCGCCCAGGCAGACCGCCACCCGGAGGTCATTATGCCGGGCAAGACTCACTTTCAGGCCGCCCAGCCGGTACTCCTGTCTCACCAGCTATTGGCGCATGCACAGCCGCTGTTGCGCGATGTTCAGCGTTTCCAGGATCTCGACAAGCGCCTCGCCGTGTCCCCTTATGGTTCCGGCGCGCTGGCGGGTTCTTCTCTGGCGCTCGACCCGGAGGCTATCGCACAGGAGCTCGGGTTTGACTCTGCTGCGGATAACTCTATTGACGCCACCAGTTCCCGCGACTTCGCATCTGAGGCAGCCTTTGTGTTTGCCCAGGTGGCAGTGGATCTTTCCCGTCTTGCCGAGGAAATCATCGCCTGGTCCACCCCGGAGTTCGGTTATGTCACGCTTGCCGATGAGTGGTCGACTGGCTCGTCCATCATGCCGCAGAAGAAGAACCCGGATGTGGCTGAGCTTATGCGTGGCAAGACCGGCCGCTTGATCGGTAATGCCACCGGCCTGCTGGCCACGCTGAAGGCCATGCCACTGGCTTATAACCGCGACCTGCAGGAGGATAAGGAGCCAATTGCGGATTCCGTGGCTCAGTTGAACCTGCTGCTGCCGGCGATGGCTGGTCTGGTGGGTACCCTCACTTTCCACCCGGAGCGCCTGCGCGCACTCGCTCCCGCTGGCTTCACCCTGGCTACGGATCTGGCGGAGTGGATGGTGCGTCAGGGTGTTCCGTTCCGCGTTGCTCACGAGGCCTCTGGTTCCTGTGTGCGCATCGCTGAATCTCGCGGTGTGGATCTGGTGGATCTCACTGACGAAGAGTTGGCGGGCGTGCACGAGGCACTGACCCCTGAGGTGCGCGAGGTGCTGACTATCGACGGTGCAGTAGCTTCCCGCTCCACCCGCGGTGGCACCGCGGGTGTGCGCGTGGCAGAGCAAAAGGAGCGCGTACGCGAGGCAGCGAACGAAAACCGCAAGTGGGCCGAGAAGACCCGACTGGTTTAGATCTCTACCCCGTGCTTATTCGCCCCGCCGGGCAGGTTGTGCAAGCGCACTTCCTGCCCGGCGGCGTGCTGTTCAAAGCGTTCGACAAAGCTCGCAGAACGCTTCCCCGATGCGCAGTAGATCACGACGTCGGCGTTAGGTTCTTCGGCCCCGATACTGTCAAGGAGTTGTTCCGCCAGCTCCGGCTGTTCGCTCCACACGGAGGTGGGCAGGTGAAAGCCAGGGTGGATGGCGAAACTCGGCAGATCCTTGATGGCTTTCTCTCCCGGTTCACGCACATCAATCGCGACCGCCACGCCATTTTCAAGATCGTGTAGCAGCGAAGTCGCCTCTCCCATTTCCGCCTCACTGCTCGACGGCTCCACCGCACAATCTGACGCTTCTGCAGCCACGATCTTGGTAACCAGCTGCCGCTGAGGATCAGCGGTGACGTTGAAATGCTGAATACTGGCGCTAAGGGCGTCATAAATATGCAGCTTCCCAACCTGCTGTACGCGCGCGGACGGATCGCGCAGAAACTTGATGGTTTCGGTGGCCATGAGGCCGGCAACAACGGAGGTCGTCACACCTAGCACTCCGGCGGTCGCGCAGTCCGGCACACTGTCGGGATCCGGCTGGCTGGGGTAGAGGTCGCGCATGCCGACACCTCGACCATCCGGTTCTGCGGTAGAACCCGACCACCATACGGCCACGTCACCGCGATAACGCAGCACGGAACCCCATACCAGGGGAGTGCCGGTGGCCTCGGCGGCATCTGCGGCGAGGAACTTCGTCGCGAAGGTATCGGAGCCGTCGATCAACACGTCCACTCCCTCTAGCAGTTCAGCGGCATTGTCGGCGCCAAAACGCCCATGGAGACCATTAAAACGCAGTCCGGGCTGCAGCTCCCGCAGCCGTTCACCCGCGACATCCACCTTCGCCCGGCCGACGTCGCTGGCGCCGAACAGGATCTGGCGGTGAATATTGGTGATATCCACCGTGTCATCGTCAATGACGGAGATATGACCGACTCCCGCCGCTGCCAGTGATTGCATCAGCGGGCAACCGAGCCCACCCGCTCCAATCACCAGCACATGCGCCTCGTGTAGGCGCTCCTGTTCCCGCAGTCCGTGGCCTGGAAGGATCGTCTGCCGTGCCACGCGCTTTAACTCCGCTGCGGGCAGTGTTGTGTAATCGCTGAGCATTACAGAACCTCGTCAGCCCAGCCATCCCAGCTGGCCAGACCATCGAAGCTGGAGGAAGCAAGTGCGCCCTGTGCGTGCGTACGCTGCGGGATGCGTCCCGCTTCGCGTGCCAACCGTCCGGCTTCCACAGCAGCTTTCATGGCCTGTGCCATCGCAACCGGATCCTGGCAGCGATTGACTGCGCTAGCCAGTAGCACACCGGAGCAGCCCAGCTCCATCGCAAGTGCTGCGTCGGAGGCCGTACCCACGCCCGCGTCCAGCAGCACCGGAACCTGTGCGCGGGAGCAGATCAGTTCAATGTTGTGGGGGTTCAAAATGCCTAGTCCAGTGCCGATCGGGGAGCCCAGCGGCATGACGGCATCCACGCCTACGTCTTCCAGTCGCCTGGCAACCACCGGGTCGTCGCTGGTGTAGGCCAGCACCACAAAGCCCTCGGCCACCAGCATTTCGCAGGCATCCACCAGCTCCACCACGTCCGGCAGCAGTGTGTGGTCATCTGCGATTACTTCCACCTTCACCCAATTGGTTCCCAATGCTTCGCGTGCCAACTGGGCCGTCAACATCGCATCGCGTGCAGTCTGGCACCCGGCGGTGTTCGGCAGAACGTCGATATTCAGGCGATTTAGTAGCTCGAATACGCTCTCGCCGCCTCCCGTAGTCTGCGCACTGTGCCGGCGCATCGCCACCGTCGTCAGCTGAGTCCCGCTGGCCACCAGCGCTTCTTCCAACAGTGCCTGGCTGCTGGATCCACCGGTTCCCATGATGAGGTGTGAGTCGAATTCCTTATCTGCGATCTTCAGCATTGTCTTCTCTCTAGCCGCCCTGTACGGCGATCAGAATGTCCACGGCGTCACCTTCCGAAAGTGCGCGCCCCCAGTCACTGGCCGGTACGACGGAACGATTGACTGCTACCGCAACTCCCTTTGCACCCTCGACATCAGAAACCTCGCGGCCGGTTTCCGCAGCCACGACTTCGGCTACGGTCGGTGCAGTATCTGCCGACCGCGGCTCGTCATTGACCGTGTAGTTCATGGATTCTCCTTAGATCTTCTTCACAGCGCCCGTGGCATTGCCTCTAGGCATGTCGCAGTGGCGCGCAGTCGGTCAGGTTAATCTCCGGTTCCAACGTAGGAACCGGCAGGCCCATTCCCAATGCTGCCCCCACTGTAGCCCCCAGTGCGGACAGCAGAATGCCGTGGCGGAAGTAGCCGGTGGAGACCACCAGCTTGTCGTCGACCTTCCCCAGGTAGGGCAGGTCATCCGGGGTGCCCGGTCGTTCGCCGGTGATCGCTTCGATAAACTCGCACTCTTGCAGTCCGGGCACAATCCGGATCGCGTCGCGCAGCAGAGTGTAGACTCCGTCTACCGCCGGACCGCGGCGCGCGTCTTCCCGGCTGGTTGCGCCCACAGCAATGGTCCCGTCGGTGCGGGGGATGATGTACACCGGTCGATCCTCCACGAACCCCCTGATAACGCGCCCCACTGGGGAGTCCATGCCCTCGGGTACCCGCAGTCGCAGCATGTCGCCACGCACGGGGCGCAGCTTCAGCGGAGAGTGCTCGCCCCCGTACCAACCATGTACCTGCCCGGCACCCAACCCATTGCACAGGTACACCCTGCCTGCGGTATATGTCGCCCGGTCGGTTGTCACGGTTCCGGCTTGGCCGTCCACGCGGTTCACGCACTCGTCGAAAATGGTTACGCCCATGTTTTGCAGAGCATCCAGCAGTGCCGCGCAGTACATCCGTGGGTTCACTTGATGGTCGCCGGGGATTTCGACCACGCCGGAAAGCTGTGGACTGAGGCCTCTCTCTATCTTCCGCGCTTGGCGGAGTGGCAGCCGCTGCACTTCCATTCCATGCCCGTGCTGGTGATCGGTCAGCTCGGTGAGGTGTCGCGCGTCCGCCCGATCTGCTCCTACCACGAACGTTGATTCTGTTCTGTGTCCGGTGCTGCACGTAGTTTTCTCGCTCAGCCGTTGCAGCAGGTCGTCGTACAAGTTTTTGGACGCCACCATCAGCGGGTATAACGGCTCCTGTTTGTACTGCACTTCGGCCACTGGAGCCAGCATGCCTCCGGCGACGTAAGAAGCCCCACTGATAGGGGCCGGGTCGATCACTGCCACGGTCGCCGGATCTGCCCCGAAGTCCACGAGTTTGAACGCGGTGGATAGGCCGACGATTCCAGCTCCTACCACGATATGGGCATAGCGCTGGGAACTGACGGGACTGGGATTAGTCACGGGTTTTCACTTCTCTCTTAGGGCGGGTTGCAAACGGAGGCGTCATGAAGAAAAACCAGTGAGCACTTGGCGGGCGGTGCTGCGTGGGTCGGGGGAGTTCATAAAGCCCCGCACAATCGCCACGCCAGCAACTCCGGTAGAGGCGAGGTCGCGTGCGTCCTCAGCGCGCACGTCGCCAATGGCAACTACCGGGACGCGCGACGCTTCCACCAGCGCAGGGTAGCCCGCCAGCCCGAGCGGCTCCCGGCCGGAATTTTTGGTGGGGGTGGGGCGGAAAGGTCCGGCACCAATGTAGTCGATCACGTCGGCGTATTCGTTTGACTGCTGTACGAGTGGCAGAGTGCCGGTGGTGAGCCCGATGATTGCGTCGTCTCCCAGCACAGCGCGTGCCAGGCGCGGGTCGAGGTCGTCCTGGCCGATGTGAACACCGTGGATATGGTGATGCCCCATCAGGGCAGCAGCAACGTCCACGCGGTCGTCGATCAAGACCTTGGTAGCTGGGTTGACAGCTGCGACAGCGGCCGCGACCTCAATCGCGAGTGCGGTGAGATCCCGCACGCTAATGGGCTTGCTACGTACCTGCACAACACCGGCGCCACCGGAGGCTGCTGCTGCGGCGACATCCACCACTTTCTCGTGGGGTGTGCCCGTCACCAGATAGCAACGTAGATCTAGCTGATCTGCGCGCGAGTGCTTAGCGCTCACCTTGCGCTGCCGCCTCCTTTTGCAGATCCTCGGCAACTTCCTTGGCTTCGTCGCGGTTCAGGTACAGCTGGGAGCCCGCGCGGCGGAACTCCTCAGCCATTTCCTCTTCGCCCTCAGCACTCTGTGCTGCGTCGACGCTCTGTCGACCGAAGCCCGGCAGGCCCAGATCCTTGACCAGGGACTGCTTTTGGTCGGTGGCCAGCGCTTCGTCGATCTCGTCGCCGAAGGCATCGCGGATGTCCTGGCTGATGCGCATGGAGCAGAACTTAGGGCCACACATGGAGCAGAAGTGTGCCGTCTTCGCTGGCTCCGCAGGCAGAGTCTCATCGTGGTAAGCCTGAGCGGTATCCGGGTCCAGGGAAAGAGCGAACTGGTCGTGCCAGCGGAACTCGAAGCGAGCCTTACTCATAGCATCGTCCCACTCGTGGGCGCCCGGGTGTCCCTTGGCGACATCGGCGGCGTGTGCGGAGACCTTGTAGGTGATGACGCCGGTCTTTACGTCGTCCTTGTTCGGCAGACCCAGGTGTTCCTTCGGGGTCACGTAGCACAGCATTGCAGTGCCACCCATGGCGAT
This sequence comes from Corynebacterium sp. TUM25015, assembly GCF_056393505.1. Lineage (NCBI taxonomy): Bacteria > Bacillati > Actinomycetota > Actinomycetes > Mycobacteriales > Corynebacteriaceae > Corynebacterium > Corynebacterium sp. TUM25015. The sequence goes on from NZ_CM150783.1 coordinate 1,632,521, forward strand.
GTTCGCCGCACCGATGGCAGAGGTGATGTGGTCATAGCCCGGAGCAATGTCCGTCACCAGTGGTCCCAGAGTGTAGAACGGTGCACCACCGCACCATTCCTGCTCCTTTTCGTTGTTGACCTGCACCATGTTCAGCGGCACGTGACCGGGACCTTCAACCATGACCTGCACGTCGTACTCCCAAGCGCGGTGGGTGAGCTCACCGATGGTCTTCAGCTCTGCGAACTGGGCGGCGTCGTTGGCGTCCGCAATGGAGCCCGGGCGCAGGCCATCGCCCAAAGAGAATGCGACGTCGTACTTGGCGAAGATCTCACACAGCTCGTCGAAGTTCTCATACAGGAACGACTCCTTGTGGTGCGCCAGGCACCAGCCGGCCATGATGGAACCGCCGCGGGAGACGATGCCGGTGACGCGCTTCGTGGTCAGCGGCACGAACGGCAGGCGCACGCCTGCGTGGATCGTCATGTAGTCCACGCCCTGTTCGCACTGCTCAATGACGGTATCGCGGAAGATCTCCCAGGTTAGGTCCTCGGCTACGCCGTCGACCTTCTCAAGTGCCTGGTAGATAGGCACGGTACCGATCGGTACAGGGGAGTTCCGCAGAATCCATTCGCGGGTGGTGTGGATGTCGTTACCGGTGGAAAGATCCATTACGGTATCCGCGCCCCAGCGGGTCGCCCAGCGCAGCTTATCCACTTCCTCGCGAATAGAGGAGGTGACGGCGGAGTTACCGATGTTGGCGTTGATCTTGGTGGTGAAGGCGTTGCCGATAATCATCGGCTCGGACTCCGGGTGGTTGATGTTGTTCGGAATAATGGCCTTACCGGAGGCCACCTGTTCGCGAACCTTCTCTACATCACAGTGCTCACGGAGCGCTACGAACTCCATTTCCGGGGTGATGATTCCCTGGCGGGCATAGTGCATTTGGGTAACACGCTTACCCTCCTTTGCACGCAGCGTGGCGCGGGTAGAACCCTTCCACTCTTCACTGGCCTGTCCGCGCTTGACGGCACGGTTGCCGTCATCCAGTAGGTTGCGACGACGACCGTCGTAGGCCTCCACATCGTCGCGGGCTTCGATCCATTCGCTGCGCAGTCCCTGCAGCCCCTCGGTGGGTTCCGCCCACGGGCCGCGGGTGCGGTAGATCCTCACCGGCTCATTTGGGCCGGTCGGCGAGTCGTCCAATTGGATCTCAGTCTCCGGCACCTGCAGCGTGAAGGTCTTGCCGAAGGATTCCACCGTTTTCTCGATGGGGGAGAAGCTGTGCTTCGGGTGAATCTCCGCGCCGTACTCGTCGGTGGGGGTGATGTTCTGGGTAGACGTATCCGTCATTAAGACTCTCCTGACTCTTCCTTCGCTGGTTCTAACCAGACAGGTTCTAGCGGTACTCGCGCGGGGCTTCAGCGCGATCTCAGCTCGATACCTCGAGCGCCCGTGTTCGGTTGTGCTCTCCACTGTAACGCACCTCTCACAACCGTGTAGTTCCGGCCTGCCGGGATGATGGATTTGAACCAATTTGAACTGAAATGGAGTGATCCCTGCCATAAAATCGGCCTTATGACTAGTGCTTATCCCAGCAGCTTTAGCCACAGTGATGGAAATGCCGGTGGTAGGAAGGGCAAATCCAAAGTCATTCTCGTGGTTATTTTGTTGTTAGTAGCAGCAGGTGCCTACGTGTTTGGCAAAGATGGTTCCAACGGTGCAGCGCCGTGGGACGATGAGCGTTCAATTGATTACAGCAAGCCGCTCAAAATCGTTGCCGCCACAGAGCTATCGGATATGGAGCCATTCATCAAACAAGCTTCTGCGGATCTAGGCTTCTACATTCAGATGGATTACGACAGTGGCACGCTCGTCAATACCCGGAATCTGCTCGATGGCGCTTACTCGGATAAGTATGACGCCACGTGGTTTGCAACCGATGCCTTTGCCAAAGTGCAGGGGCCGAATCCGCAGACTATCCATTACAGTATTGCCCGCTCGCCGATAGCTTTGGGGATAAAGAAGGACGTGATGGACCGCCTGGGGTGGCACCACAGGGAGGTCAAATGGGCGGATATTGCGGACGCTGCGGCGCGCGGAGATCTGACATTTGGCATGACGGATCCACAAGAATCCAACTCTGGTTTCCTTACTCTGCTTTCTGTGTTCGCCGAGTTTGGGCACTTTCCGAAGAACGAGCCTTTTGATATTTCGAAGGCGAGCATTAACGAACCTAGTTTGAAGGACTTTTTCTCAGGACAGACGATTACTTCGGGATCCTCGGGCTGGTTGCGCGATACTTTCTTGAAGAACCCCGACAAAGCGGATGGAATTTTCAATTACCAGTCCGTTTTGGAATCTATGAAGGAAAATGATGGGGCCGATATCGACGTGATTATTCCGGGGGAGGCTACGGGAGTAGCCGATTATCCCCTTTCCCCTCTCCGCAGGGATGGCGACCAAGATGCCGAAAGAGATTCGCAGGCAAAGGTTAGGGCACTATCCAGTTGGTTTGATGAACACAGAGCCGAGGTGGAAGAGAAGACTCATCTAGACGCGGAGCCGGTGTATGCGCGGAATGAGGAAGCTGAGTCTTACTATCAGTACCCAGAAACACAGGGAGACATTGATTTTCTCAATCGCCTCTATCACGATGTGCTGCGCCGACCGGCAGATAGCAATTTCTTGCTCGATACCTCCGGCTCAATGCGGGGCAAGCGTCTCAAAGATCTAAAGGCCATCCTAACCAGCCTGATTAATGGCACTGCGGGAGAAAAAGATAATCCAAAGGGCTTTAGCCGGCGTGAAACGATCAAGTTCATGCCATTCAGCAGCAAGGTTGCGGAAGGCTATACCCAAGAGCACTTCGACCCGGCCAGTGCGGAACAAAAGCGAGGTCTGCAGGATTACGTAAATGGTTTGCAACCTCGCGGTGAGACTGCGATCTACGACGCAGTGTTACAGGCCTATGAGCAAGCGGATAAGAACGGTGACTTGCTGAGCTCTATTGTTCTGATGACTGACGGGGCGTCGAATGCCGGTACGAATCGCAAGGACTTCATCAATAGATTGGATCGCAAACTAGCTACAACGAAACGCAAGATTCCAGTTTTCGTGATCCTTTATGGTGAGTCGAGCGAGGAGGAGATGAACTTTTTGGCCGATTACACCGGTGGCAAGGTTTTCGACGCCCGCAGTGGGGACATGGCCAAGGCATTTGAGGAGATTCGTAGCTACCAGTAGGGCGCTACCAGGACGTCGAAAGAGGCAAAGACATGATGGATCCCAAGTACTATTCGAAAGCACTGGTCGCGCCGGTAGTCTTCGTCACTACTGCGGCTGTCCACTCGCAGGTGGATCTCGGCTCTCTGTGGGTAGTCGTGGCGGTGGCTCTTGCCAGCGTCGCCTGGGTTCTTACGCCCGAACGGGAGGTGCCGAATAGTACGTACGGAAAGCATGCAGTGGAAAACAGTCGACAAGAGCCTTTAAGCGGGCCGATGTCTTCAAATGCAACCGTCGCGAACTATTCATTGCAGAATATTCGGGGCTACTGCAAACGAATAAAACAGACCGTGGATGTGACAGACCTGCAGCGCCAGCAACTCCACTCAGACTTGGATCACTTTTATGCCACCTGCAAGGACATAGCAGGTGAGTGGGATCACTTGGCTGCCGATGCCTTGCAGGAAGATAAAGTCCGTCGCATCATGGATAGCTATTTCCCAAAGACCTGTGAGCTTTTGGAAGGGATGCCAACCGCTACGCATGCTCACGCGGTGGAGGATTTCCGTGCCTCGCTGGCGGTATTGCAGTCGGAGATGGATGAAGTTCACCGGGCTGTATTGCAAAACAACCTTCAAGAGTTGAAGGATAATCGCACGTTCCTGGAGCTACAGTTTGGTGTCGTACGCAAGCCGGAGGAATGATCCTCGCCGCGACCCTCGACAGAGCGAATAGCTATTGGGCGGCGTAGGGGGCGTCACTAAGAAAGAAGCCGGGGCAACCGGCTACACTAAGCAACATGATTGACCAGAAGCTCCTAGAGATCCTCGCGTGCCCCATCGACAAGCAGCCGCTGGAGGATCACGGTGACTATTTGGTGAACCCCCGCCTGAACAAGGCCTATCCGGTGCAGGACGGCATCCCGGTATTGCTGGTCGAAGAAGCTAAAGACTGGCTCGTTAAATAGCGACGCATTTTAGAGGAACGAGAACGAGTACGCATGAGCGACAACAAGAACATCATTGACGAACTGCAGTGGCGCGGCCTGATTAATCAGTCCACGGACCTGGAGGCGCTGAAGGAGGCCACGCAGGATCCCATCACGCTGTACTGCGGTTTCGACCCGACAGGTAGCTCTCTGCATGCAGGTCACCTGGTGCCACTAATCATGCTAAAGCGATTCCAGCAGTTTGGTCACCGACCGATCACCCTGGCCGGCGGTGCTACCGGCATGATCGGCGACCCACGCGACGTGGGCGAACGCTCCATGCTCTCCGAGGATCAGATCGGTGAGAACATGGTGGCTATCAAGAAGCAGCTGGAGGCCTTTGTGGACTTCACTGGCGAAGATAATGAAGATAATGTAACCAGCCCCGCAGTCATGGTGAATAACGCGGACTGGATTAGCCAGATGAACGTCATTGAGTATCTGCGCGATGTCGGCAAGAACTTCTCATTGAACACCATGCTGGATCGCGAGACGGTGAAGCGACGCCTCGAATCCGACGGCATTTCCTACACCGAATTTTCCTACATGCTGCTGCAGGCAAACGACTATGTTCACCTGCACAACGAGTACGACTGCGTGCTTCAGATCGGCGGCGGCGACCAGTGGGGCAACATTGTTTCCGGCGTGGATCTGAACCGTCGTATTAATGGTGCGAAGGTACACGGGCTGACCGTGCCGCTGGTCACGGATGCAGAGGGCAATAAGTTCGGTAAGTCCACTGGCGGCGGAAAGCTTTGGCTCGATCCGCAGTTGACCAGCCCGTACTCCTGGTACCAGTACTTCATTAACGCTGGTGATTCCGTGGTGATTGACTACTTGCGTTGGTTCACCTTCCTTTCCCAGGAAGAGATCGCGGATCTCGAGCGGAAGGTCGCTGAGGAACCTTACAAGCGTGAGGCTCAGCGCGTGCTTGCTCGCGAGATGACCACGCTGGTGCATGGCGCAGATGCAACCGAGGCTGTAGAGCTGGCTGCGCAGGCACTCTTTGGCAAGGCTGAGCTGCAGGATCTGGATGAAGCTACCTTGTCCTCTGCATTGCAGGAGACTGAGGTCGCCGAGGTAGGGGCGGAAGCGACGATCCTGGATCTGCTCGTCGAATCTGGTCTGGAGAAGTCGAAGGGTGCTGCCCGTCGCACCGTTGGGGAGGGTGGCGCGTATGTGAACAACCAGCGTATCGAGGACATCGAATGGTCGCCCTCCGCCGACGACCTGCTGCATGGTTCGTGGCTGGTGCTTCGCAAGGGCAAGAAGCGTTTCGCCGGTGCGCGTGTTGGGGGTTCTTCATAGTGACGCCACGCCATACGGCCTATAACGGCTAAAGCGATCCCTTGGTAGTTGCGTTTTTGCGCTTCTACCAGGGGATTTGTGTGTTAGTTGGGGCGGGTGTACATTAAATCAAGTCGCCGAGAGCGAGCAGGACAAAGATTCTGACTCAGACGATCGGTGTGCGTAGGTTGTTTGAGAACTCAATAGCGTGATGAACCAAGTTTAGATACTTTGTTGACCAACCTTTGTGTTGATTCTGATGCATTGTATGTCTTTTGCTTTGTGACTTGTTTCAGCTTCTCGTTGGCTCATATGGATTATGGGTTGATGGTGGTTACGCCAGCGTGGTGTTAACGTCTCCACGTTATGTAATGTGCGTATCCCAGCGTGCCTCTTTTTTGTTGGGTGTGCGTTGGGCTGATAATGGTTTTGTTTGAAGTGGTGGATGTATGTTGTGTCGGTCAATGACCAGCAATGTTTTGTTGGTGTTGGTTGATGTGATTTATTTATCCTTTTTTCAATTCTTTTGTCAGTAATTTTGTTTTTTGTTTGCCTGGTTTTCAGGCTCGCCTGTGTCTGATGACATTTTTATGGAGAGTTTGATCCTGGCTCAGGACGAACGCTGGCGGCGTGCTTAACACATGCAAGTCGAACGGAAAGGCCTCTGCTTGCAGAGGTACTCGAGTGGCGAACGGGTGAGTAACACGTGGGTGATCTGCCTTGCACTTCGGGATAAGCCTGGGAAACTGGGTCTAATACCGGATAGGACCATGCTTTAGTGTGTGTGGTGGAAAGTTTTTCGGTGCAAGATGAGCCCGCGGCCTATCAGCTTGTTGGTGGGGTAATGGCCTACCAAGGCGACGACGGGTAGCCGGCCTGAGAGGGTGTACGGCCACATTGGGACTGAGACACGGCCCAGACTCCTACGGGAGGCAGCAGTGGGGAATATTGCACAATGGGCGCAAGCCTGATGCAGCGACGCCGCGTGGGGGATGAAGGCCTTCGGGTTGTAAACTCCTTTCGCTAGGGAAGAAGCCTTTTTGGTGACGGTACCTGGATAAGAAGCACCGGCTAACTACGTGCCAGCAGCCGCGGTAATACGTAGGGTGCGAGCGTTGTCCGGAATTACTGGGCGTAAAGAGCTCGTAGGTGGTTTGTCGCGTCGTCTGTGAAATCCCGGGGCTTAACTTCGGGCGTGCAGGCGATACGGGCATAACTAGAGTGCTGTAGGGGAGACTGGAATTCCTGGTGTAGCGGTGAAATGCGCAGATATCAGGAGGAACACCGATGGCGAAGGCAGGTCTCTGGGCAGTTACTGACGCTGAGGAGCGAAAGCATGGGTAGCGAACAGGATTAGATACCCTGGTAGTCCATGCCGTAAACGGTGGGCGCTAGGTGTGGGGTTTTTATTTACGATTCCCGTGCCGTAGCTAACGCATTAAGCGCCCCGCCTGGGGAGTACGGCCGCAAGGCTAAAACTCAAAGGAATTGACGGGGGCCCGCACAAGCGGCGGAGCATGTGGATTAATTCGATGCAACGCGAAGAACCTTACCTGGGCTTGACATACACCGGATCGCTGCAGAGATGTAGTTTCCCTTGTGGCTGGTGTACAGGTGGTGCATGGTTGTCGTCAGCTCGTGTCGTGAGATGTTGGGTTAAGTCCCGCAACGAGCGCAACCCTTGTCTTGTGTTGCCAGCACGTTATGGTGGGGACTCGCGAGAGACTGCCGGGGTTAACTCGGAGGAAGGTGGGGATGACGTCAAATCATCATGCCCCTTATGTCCAGGGCTTCACACATGCTACAATGGTCGGTACAGTGGGTTGCGATACCGTGAGGTGGAGCTAATCCCTTAAAGCCGGTCTCAGTTCGGATTGGAGTCTGCAACTCGACTCCATGAAGTCGGAGTCGCTAGTAATCGCAGATCAGCAACGCTGCGGTGAATACGTTCCCGGGCCTTGTACACACCGCCCGTCACGTCATGAAAGTTGGTAACACCCGAAGCCAGTGGCCCAAACTTGTTAGGGAGCTGTCGAAGGTGGGATTGGCGATTGGGACGAAGTCGTAACAAGGTAGCCGTACCGGAAGGTGCGGCTGGATCACCTCCTTTCTAAGGAGTATTTTTGTTTATTTTTTTCTGGGTGAATAGGTAACCGGTTCAGCCACGTGTGTGGTTGTTGGTTGTTGGATCGTGTCACATTGTTTGTTTAAGAGTGTGCGTGTGTTGGGGTTGGCACTGTTTTGTGGGGTTGGGTTAGCGAAGTTTTTGGTTTGTCATGGCTGTTGGGTGTCTGGGACAATCTATTGTTCCTTTGTGTGAGCGCCTTGAAGTGATGTGATTGCCGATAGTGGTGATTGTGTTGTTTTGGGTGTTGTGTTGTTTGAGAACTGTATAGTGGACGCGAGTATCTTCTTTTTTGTGATTTTTGTTTGAAATCATTGTGTTCATGCGCTGATGGTCTGCACTGTTGTGGTGTGGGTTGTTGGTGTGTGGGTGTCTTAGTATTTTGTGTTGTCTGTGAAGGGCGCACGGTGGATGCCTTGGGCATGATAAGCCGATGAAGGACGTGGAAGGCCGCGATAGTCCTCGGGGAGTTGTCAATCGAGCGTTGATCCGAGGGTGTCCGAATGGGGAAACCTGGCCACAGTTGTGTGTGGTCGCTGCATGGATGAATTCATAGTTTGTGTGGTGGTAACGCGGGGAAGTGAAACATCTCAGTACCCGTAGGAGAAGAAAATAATAATGATTCTGCTAGTAGCGGCGAGCGAACGTGGATTTTGGCTAAACTGCATGCGTGTGATACCTGGCAGGGGTTGCGTGTGTGGGGTTGTGGGGTTGTGTTGTGCGGTGCTGCCATGCCGTGCCTTGGCATTGTGTGTTAGCGGAAGTGGTTTGGAATGGCCTGCCGTAGACGGTGAGAGTCCGGTACGTGAAAGCATGTGGTGTTGGGGTTGATGTGATACCCGAGTAGCAGCGGGCTCGTGGAATCTGCTGTGAATCTGCCGGGACCGCCCGGTAAGCCTGAATACTTATTGTGACCGATAGTGTATGAGTACCGTGAGGGAATGGTGAAAAGTACCCCGGGAGGGGAGTGAAATAGTACCTGAAACCGTGTGCCTACAAGCCGTCAGAGCCTTTTGGGTGATGGCGTGCCTTTTGAAGAATGAGCCTGCGAGTCAGCGGCATGTCGCGAGGTTAACCCGTTATGTGGGGTAGCCGTAGGGAAACCGAATCCTAATGAGGGTGTTGTGAGTGGCATGTCCTGGACCCGAAGCGGGGTGATCTACCCATGGCCAGTGTGAAGCAGCTGTAAGAGGCTGTGGAGGCGCGAACCCACTTAGGTTGAAAACTGAGGGGATGAGTTGTGGGTAGGGGTGAAAGGCCAATCAAACTCCGTGATAGCTGGTTCTCCCCGAAATGCATTTAGGTGCAGCGTCGTGTGTTTCTTGCCGGAGGTAGAGCTACTGGTTGGTTGAGCGGGACTATCATCTTAGCGACGTCAGCCAAACTCCGAATGCCGGTAAGTCAGAGCGCGGCAGTGAGACTGCGGGGGATAAGCTTCGTTAGTCGAGAGGGAAACAGCCCAGATCGCCGGTTAAGGCCCCTAAGAGTGTGCTAAGTGGAAAAGGATGTGGGATCGCGAAGACAGCCAGGAGGTTGGCTTAGAAGCAGCCATCCTTGAAAGAGTGCGTAATAGCTCACTGGTCGAGTGGTTCTGCGCCGACAATGTAGTGGGGCTCAAGTACACCGCCGAAACCGCGGAACTCAACTGTTGTTGGGTTGGTAGGGGAGCGTCGTGTGATCGTTGAAGCTGCCGGGTGACCGTGTGGTGGAGGTTATGCGAGTGAGAATGCAGGCATGAGTAGCGAATGATGCGTGCGAAACGTATCCGCCGGATGACTAAGGGTTCCTGGGTCAAGCTAATCTTCCCAGGGTGAGTCGGGTCCTAAGGCGAGGCCGACAGGCGTAGTCGATGGTTAACGGGTTGATATTCCCGTACCCGTGTGTGTGCGACCAATGGTGAATCAGTGATACTAACTGCCCTGAAGTATGCTGCATGCACTTTGTGTGTGTGGTGTGTGGATGCGTAGGACCTGATCTGGTAGTAGCCAAGCGATGGGGTGACGCAGGAAGGTAGCCAAGCCACTTATTGGATTGTGGTGTAAGCGTGTGGCCCGCAGGAATTGGTAAATCCGTCCTGCATGTAGGGTGAGGCGTGATGCGTACCCGTTGTGGGGATGTTGGTGATCCTATGCTGTCGAGAAAAGCCTCTAGTGAGTGCATGTACGGCCCGTACCGTAAACCGACACAGGTGGTCAGGTAGAGAATACTAAGGCGTTCGGGTGAACTGTGGTTAAGGAATTCGGCAAAATGGCCCCGTAACTTCGGGAGAAGGGGTGCCACTACTGGTGAACGACGTGTTGAGCTGGTGGTGGTCGCAGAGAATAGAGGGAAGCGACTGTTTACTAAAAACACAGGTCCGTGCGAAGACTTTAAGTCGATGTATACGGACTGACGCCTGCCCGGTGCTGGAAGGTTAAGAGGACCTGTTAGGACGCTTTGTCCGAAGCGGAGAATTTAAGCCCCAGTAAACGGCGGTGGTAACTATAACCATCCTAAGGTAGCGAAATTCCTTGTCGGGTAAGTTCCGACCTGCACGAATGGCGTAACGACTTCCCTGCTGTCTCAACCACAGGCCCGGTGAAATTGCAGTACGAGTAAAGATGCTCGTTACGCGCGGCAGGACGAAAAGACCCCGGGACCTTCACTATAGCTTGGTATTGGTGTTCGGTTCGGTTTGTGTAGGATAGGTGGGAGACTGTGAAGCGGTCACGCTAGTGGTTGTGGAGTCGTTGGTGAAATACCACTCTGATCGGATTGGGCATCTGAACCTCGGCCCGTGATCCGGGTTAGGGACAGTGCCTGGTGGGTAGTTTAACTGGGGCGGTTGCCTCCCAAAGTGTAACGGAGGCGCCCAAAGGTTCCCTCAGCCTGGTTGGCAATCAGGTGTTGAGTGTAAGTGCACAAGGGAGCTTGACTGTGAGACTGACAGGTCGAGCAGGTACGAAAGTAGGGACTAGTGATCCGGCACCGGCTTGTGGAAGCGGTGTCGCTCAACGGATAAAAGGTACCCCGGGGATAACAGGCTGATCTTCCCCAAGAGTCCATATCGACGGGATGGTTTGGCACCTCGATGTCGGCTCGTCGCATCCTGGGGCTGGAGTAGGTCCCAAGGGTTGGGCTGTTCGCCCATTAAAGCGGCACGCGAGCTGGGTTTAGAACGTCGTGAGACAGTTCGGTCTCTATCCGCCGTGCGCGTTGAAACTTGAAGAAGGCTGTCCCTAGTACGAGAGGACCGGGACGGACATACCTCTGGTGGGCCAGTTGTCACGCCCGTGGCATGGCTGGTTGGCTACGTATGGGAGGGATAACCGCTGAAAGCATCTAAGCGGGAAGCCTGTTCTGAGATGAGGTTTCTTTTGAGGTTCCCTATAGATTATGGGGTTGATAGGCCGGATCTGGAAGTCATGTGAGTGATGGAGGTGACCGGTACTAATTGGCCGATGTTCAACACATTGAACCACGTTTGTGGTTGTGGCTAAGACGATTTCGGATTGTCGCATGAGTGTGTACTCGCGTTTGTTATGCAGTGTCTGGAACGGCACTACACACCAGCGAACCCTGGGGTTTGGTTGGGTGTGTGTTTTGTTCTGTATGGTTTGTCGGTGGTTGTTAGCGGTGGGGTCACGCCCGGTCCCTTTCCGAACCCGGAAGCTAAGCCTACCTGCGCTGATGGTACTGCACCTGGGAGGGTGTGGGAGAGTAAGTCACCGCCGGCATTAAAACTTAAAAGATGGGGTGTGGGTCGTTGTAGCCTTTTAAAGGGTTACAGCAACCCACACCTCATTTTTTTTATGTCTAACTGCGCTGCTGCGGACAAGTAGGCGTCCCCACAAAGCCCAGCTCGATTGCGCCGCCGCAACGCAGGAAACTAGGATTGATAAGGTTCACGGGGCGGACCCGAAAACCTGAAGACAAATAGACGACGGAAGGTGCACTCCCAAGCATGGTTGAGAATTCAAACAGCAATCGCGGTCGTGGAGGACGACCACAGGGTGATGGCAAATTCCGCAACAAGGGTGGGTTCAAGCCCAACCGCGGCGGGCGCCCAAACCGTAACTCCAATAAAAAGCGCAGCTCTAACTGGGACACCCAGCGCGGCCCGCACAGTGGTCCTCAGCGCGCAGGTTACCGAGAGGAACGCCTGAACAAGCGCCTCAATGAACCCGAAGTGCCTCAGGATCTCGACCCCAAGGAGCTAGATCCTTCCGTACGCCAAGAACTCCGCAGCTTGTCCAAAGACAACGCAGACATGGTGGCGAAGCACCTAATCATGGCCGCCACTCTGCTAGATAATGAGCCGGAAAAGGCACTGGCTCACGCTCGTGCTGCGAAGGATCGTGCGGGCCGCGTTTCCGTGGCACGCGAGACCTGCGGAATCGTCGCCTACCACGCAGGCGAGTGGAAGGAAGCTATTTCCGAACTGCGCGCCGCACGTCGAATGGCCGGTGGCCCAGGCCTGCTTCCTGTCCTCGCCGACTGCGAGCGTGGGCTTGGCAAGCCTGAGAAAGCCCTTGATGTCGCCAATGATCCTCAAGCGGATCAACTGGATGCAGAATCTAAGGTGGAGCTTGCTATCGTCGTCGCAGGCGCCCACCAGGATCTCGACCATCCAAATGACGCGCTCTCAGCGCTCGAAGCGCAGCTAGAAAATGCTGAGGCACCTGATGTCACTCGTATGCGCCTTTTCTACGCTTATGCCGATGCCCTCGTAACCGTTGGCCGCAAGAAAGAGGCTGTGGAGTGGTTTAACCGCGCCGCAGAAATGGATACCGAAGAAGTACTCGATGTGTCCGACCGTCTGGCCGAGCTGGACGAAGACCAAGAGGCCGCATCCCAAAGCGAGGAAAAATAGCCGATGGCCCACCCGCTGCTGGACAACTACGACGCACTTCTTGCCGATCTCGACGGTACGGTCTTTTCCGGCCATACCCCGATTCCAGGTGCAGCAGAAGGCCTAGCCGGTCGCCAGGTGATGTACGTGACCAACAATGCTTCCCGCGCACCCCAACAAGTCGCGGAGCATCTGAACTCGATGGGGTTTAAGGCCGACGCGGATCATGTTGTCACGTCCGCCATGGCGGCCTGCGATCTCGGCAAGCAGTACATTGCTGATTCCGGCGTCGACCAACCACGAGCATTTGTGATCGGCCACGAATCATTCAAACAGTTGGTCGCAGATGCAGGCTTTACCGTCACCGATACCGCCGACGACCACCCGCACGTCGTCTTCCACGGCCATAGCCCAGATAATGACTGGGCGCGGCTTTCCGAAGGCGCCTTGGCTATCCAGCACGGCGCCCGCTACTTTGCTTCCAACTTGGATACGACTCTGCCCTCGGAGCGCGGTTTCATGGTCGGCAACGGGTCGATGGTCGCCGCCGTCACCTCCGCTACGGGCGTGACCCCGGAATCCGCAGGCAAGCCAGGCCCCGCCATGTTTCTGGTTGCTGCTCGGAAGATCGGTTCCACCAAGCCACTAGCCGTCGGCGATCGGCTGGATACTGACATCGCCGGTGGTAATGCAGCAGGTATGGATACTCTCTGCACCGTCACTGGGGTGTCTACCCACACCGATATTATTGACGCCCCGCCGTCCCACCGGCCAACGTTCATTGCAGGTAACCTACGGGATCACCTCGCCGGATGGTCAGCCAGCGTGGACCCGGGTACTGCTCGTATCCGCGTTACCGCTGGTGAACTTGGTGACGTGGAAATCATGGCCGCTGAAGCACTGGCCGTAGCCGCGCCGGAGGCGTGGCAGCTGATCGACAACCCTGACATCTCGCAGATCACCTCCGCTGCGGATATTGACTTTGTGGGTGCAGACGCACAAGCCATGGAGGCACTAGGAGGTTGGAAGTAAGTGGGAGAGGGGCAGCCGAAACCTTCGATGTTGTCGGGGGACAGTAGGCGTCAACAAGAAGAGCTAGCACAGGCCGTCGACGAGTTACTGGCGCGTGATGTACACGGCGCGGAAGAAGCAGCCGTGTTGGAGGAAGCTCACCGGGTGGTTAACGAGGCACTCGGAGGCGAGCGCTGATGGCGAAAAGGGGTGCCAAGCTGCAGCGTCTCGACGCGGAACTGGTGGCGCGTAAGATCGCCCGGAGCCGGGAACACGCCCAGGAGATGATTAAATCCGGGCGTGTGACCGTCAATGGAATGTTAGCGAAGAAGCCCGCCAGCGGGGTGGACGGCAATGTCTCCATCAAAGTGGCGGAATCCGAAGACGACCGTTGGGCTAGCCGAGGTGCGCATAAACTCCTTGGGGCGCTGGAGGCATTCGAGCCGCAAGGGCTAACGCTTGCAGGCAAGACTGTTCTGGATGCCGGCGCTTCGACCGGTGGTTTTACCGATGTGTGCCTAGACCGTGGTGCCGCGAAGGTCAAGGCCGTGGATGTGGGCTATGGACAGCTCATCTGGCGGCTGCAAAACGACGACCGGGTGGATGTTATGGATCGTACGAACGTGCGCACCCTCACCCCGGAAGCACTTGGCGGCGAAGTGGACCTGATGGTCGGCGACTTGAGCTTCATTTCCATCCGCTTGGTTCTGCCAGCCCTGGCTGCTTGTGTGAAACAGGGCGGAGATCTGCTGCCGATGGTTAAGCCCCAATTTGAGGTGGGGAAGGATCGCCTAGGACACGGCGGTGTGGTCCGGAGCCCTGAACTGCGCGCCGAAGTTACCCGCGACGTGGCAATTGAGGCGATGAAGTATGGTTTGAGGACGAAGGCCGTTGTCGCCTCTCCTCTGCCAGGGCCGAGTGGCAATGTGGAGTATTTTCTCTGGTTGGTCAAGGACGGCGCTGCGGTTTCGCCTAGCATGGGTGCAGAGGCTGACTACACCGGCCTGGACGAGATGATCGCAACCGCCATCAAGGAGGGGCCGCAGTGACCACACCGGGGACTGACCACGGCGCGGAACGCAGTGCCGACAACGGCGCCGATACAGGCAGTGACAAGAACGCGGAGCGCGAAGTCCTGCTGGTTGCGCACACTGGCGTACACGAAAACCTCGGGCTGGCTGCCGAGGCTGCATCTCGGCTACAAAAGGGCGGCGTCAACGTCCGCGTGATGGCTACCGCCGACCCAGCCCCGGTAGCGCGCCACGAGATCCTGGGCCGCTTTAAGCGCTTTGGCCACACCAAGGAAGCGGCCACGGGCGTGGAAATGGTGATCGTCTTGGGCGGCGATGGCACGTTCCTCCGCGCTGCCGATATTGCGCATTCCGCGGATGTACCGGTTCTCGGCATCAACATGGGCCATATCGGCTTCCTTGCAGAGTGGGAACAAGAGTCCCTGCAGGAGGCCGTGGATCGCGTGATCGATCGCGATTACCGCATCGAGGATCGCATGACCCTCTCCATTACTGCCCGCGATATGGATGGTCGTGTGCTGGGCACGGGCTGGGCGCTCAATGAGTGTTCGGTAGAGAACCTGAACCGCCAGGGTGTCCTGGATACGATCCTGGAGGTCGACGAGCGGCCTGTTTCCTCGTTCGGTTGCGACGGTGTTTTGGTATCGACGCCCACCGGCTCCACCGCCTACGCCTTCAGTGCAGGTGGCCCGGTTCTGTGGCCGGAGCTGGATGCGATTCTGGTGGTTACCAGCAACGCGCACACGCTGTTCAGCCGTCCGCTGGTGGTTTCCCCGAACTCGATGGTGGCAGTAGAGACGAACCCATCGACCTCGCCCGCAACGGTTGTTATGGATGGTTTCCGCCAGATTCACATGCCCCCTGGCGCCCGCGTGGAGATTCGCCGTGGCCCGCAGCCGGTGCGGTGGGTACGTCTGGATTCCGCACCTTTCACTGACCGCCTGGTGCATAAGTTCCGTTTGCCTGTGACGGGCTGGAGGGGCCCGCGTCACTAGCAATGCTGCACGAATTACACATTCGCAACCTCGGCGTGATTGAGGAAGCGACGGCGGAGTTTTCCACTGGCTTGAGCGTCGTCACCGGCGAAACTGGCGCTGGTAAGACGATGGTTGTGAGCTCTTTACGCTTGCTTTCGGGGAATCGCGCGGACGCTTCCCGTGTGCGAAATGGCGCTGATAAGGCCAGCGTGGAGGGTATATTCTCTGCGGATTCCCCAGCAGTAGAGGAGCTGGTGGATCAGGTCGGTGGCTATATTGACGAGGGTGAAGTGATTGCTTCGCGCACGGTCAATGCCACGGGCCGTTCCCGTGCGCACCTGGCTGGAAAGACCGTGGCGGCGGGCATGCTGGGGGAATTCGCTGGCCATGTAATTACGATCCACGGGCAGAACGATCAGATGCGACTGCTGGATCCCGTGCGCCAACTCGGCGCGTTGGATGACTATGCGGGATTGGCTGACACTGTGGCCGAGTACAGGGAAAAGCGCGCCGAATGGTTGCGCTTGGATAAGGATCTGCGCCGTCGCATGGCCGCCCGCCGCGACCTTGCCTTAGAGAGCGAAACACTCCAGCGTGCGGTGGAGGCTATCGACGACATTGATCCGCAGCCCGGCGAGGACGCTGAGGTTAAGGCGCAGATTAAGCGTTTGCAGGCCGCAGACGATATCCGTGCGGGACTTCAGCGTGCCCAAGCGGCGCTGGATGGTTTGGATGGCATGGGAACAGGCGATGACTTTGGCGATTCCGAAGGTGCCGGTGCGCTGGTATCCCAAGCAGCTAACGAACTATCCGGTTTGGTGGATCCGGACGATGAGGGAGATATTCTTTCAGATCTTGCTGACCGCCTAAATGAGGTTGGGGTGTTGCTAGGCGATATCTCCTCCGAAATCGGCCAGGCACTGTTGGACGTGCCGGACCCCGATGAACTCGACGGGCTTTTACAGCGCCAAACACAGCTACGGGAGCTGCGTAAGTACGCCGTGGACGTTGACGGTGCCCTGGCATGGCGCGATCAGGCGCGCGAGCGGCTGGAGTCGATGGACGTCTCCGATGAAGCGCTGCAGAAGCTGCAAGATGAGGTCGCCTCTGCGCGGGAAGTAGCGAGCGCGATCGCGGGCAAGCTTTCTGGGGCACGCGTGAGGGCGTCGAAAAAATTTTCCAAGGCCGTTACTGAAGAGATCCGGGGGCTGCACATGTCCGCCGAGATTCGAGTGGACGTGCGGCAGCAGGAGGAGCTCGGTCCGCATGGCCTTGATGAGGTCGAGTTTCAGCTGGTGCAGGGTGGGAATGTGAACCCTTTGGCGGGTTCGGCCTCTGGCGGTGAGCTTTCTCGCGTGATGTTGGCGCTGGAGGTTGTACTGGCTGCAGGTTCGGACGGTGGTCGCACGATGGTTTTCGATGAGGTTGATGCGGGCGTCGGTGGCAAGGCAGCTGTGGAGATTGGGCGGCGCCTGGCTAAGCTCGCGATCGAGAATCAGGTCATTGTTGTAACTCACCTGCCACAGGTCGCCGCATTTGGTGACGCCCACGTATATGTGGCTAAGGCGACGTCAAAGGATTCGGTGACCTCCTCGGTCCGTACGCTGAGCGAGGATGAACGGACAGAAGAGCTGTCTCGTATGTTGGCAGGGTTGGAGTCTGAAACGGGGCGGGCTCACGCCGAAGAGCTGATGGCGATGGCTACGGAAGCGAAAGCGGAGCTGTAGAAAATTTTTTGGCCAGCGGGCGCCGGGATGTGATCGGCGCTACAGTAGTGCTGTGTTAAGAGGGGGAGCGCGCACCCGCAGCGATCTGCGTGCAGTGTGAGGGGGCTAAGACGGTGAAACGTGTAGCGGCAAGTGTGTTTCTAATTCTTTTTGGATTCGCTTTGACTGCGTGCGGCAGCGAGGACGAGGAACCTGCCTTGACCGGTGCTTTTGCAGAAACGGAAGAGTTATCGACAAGCGACGGTCCTGTGGATAACTCGGGTTCAGGAGGGACCGAAGGCGACGGCCGTATGCTAAAACCTGAGGGGCACAAGGGGATGTGGTTCGAGACCGAGCCGACGGATCCGTGGGAGCACTATGTGTGGGCATCGCAGAAGTACGTGGGGGATCCCATCGAACTTCCGAAGCTAGAGGGGAAGGGGGATACGCAAAGTTTCCAAGGTCTTCCAGACATCTGTGATAAGCAAGTTTCAACACGCCTGAAAGAGTTAGGATTTGGTCAAGAAATATCTATTAATTCATCACTGAACTACACATGTAATTTTTTTGAGGAATCGCCGGTCAACGGATTTTTTTCTGAAGGACTATTTCAAGTTTCACTTGACGGTGATAAACAAATCGACGGTTATCGGAAAGAGGTGAACTACGCCCCTCGTCGTGAGGACGTAGTTCCCATTGGAGGTGAAGGGGAAAAGTCTAGTGAGTGTATTATTGCCAAAAATATGAGTGATGGAAGGTTGGCTATCGAGAGCCTTTCTGGGGGATCAGATAGTAGTGTTCAAGAAGTGTGTCTGTACTCAGAGTATTTCTTTCAAATTTACGACAACATAACTAATATTTGATGATTTATAGGGGTGGGGAATGATCAGGTTCGATGTTTCTGGACTAAGAGCTGTTCAGCAAAGTTTGCGATCGTCATTGATTGCGTTAAAAGGGTTGAAGACTGCCGGTCGAAGTTTAGGAAGTTACACTGGTGCACCCTCAGTTACAGGCGCTTTCTCGCAGCATCGGTCGTTTTGGGTGGGGCAATCAGGGTCTGCTGAGAACGTTCTCGATATTTTAAAATCAAATATTGAATGGCTCCAGGAGGTATTCTCCAACCAACTGGAAGGCTTCGACCTGCAGGAGTATTTCAGCAAGAAGTCCTTCGATCAGGTGAATTCCCAGGTCTCGGTCGCCGATAACAGAATGCGGAAATTTTTTATCCCAACCCGCGATTCTCGGTCGATCGACAACCTGATGTACAACCCGCCAGTGACCGTGGCGGAGGCCACGATGCCGCTGACTTCGCTCATCACGGCATTTCAGGGGGACGATTCCGCGCCACTCGCGGTCGCGGACTCTTGGGAAAACGCAGCCAAGGCGCTCAAAAACTCAATGGATAACCTCAAGAGCGCATCTACCGGCCTGGCGAACTCCTCCGAGGGTTACTCATTCGACATGGCGCGCGAAGCCATCGACGATGTCCACAAAACCGGTCTTGTCGTAGCCTCCAACACCACCGCAATGGCCGGCTCCGTCCGCCAATTCCCGCTCGTCCGCAGCACCAACCTGCAAGCACTCGAAACCATCCAAGCTACAACCTCGCTGATCGCCGACCCTGCGGAACGCCTACTCGCCGAACAAGCCGCCGTCGCCAACTTCGTTTCCTCGCAACTGCAGCCATCCCTCGAGATGGTGCGCCCTCCCGTCTCCAACCTCGGGGTTCCGATCGTTGGGCACTCTGGCGGAGGAACTCTGGACGCCACCACCGTCTCCACCGCCTCCGCACAACCGACGGTCACGCACATCAACGGCCACACACATGCTGTTGCCCCCGCAAGCGCCACAGCTCACGGCGAGCAAGCTGCCGCCGCGGCAACGAATGCACCTAATCCCACCGCAGCGACCGCAGCCACTCACGCGGCTCCGGCACCAGGTGGCCTGCACGCTCCGGCTAACACACCTGCCCCCGTCCAACCCGCAGCGGCCACAGCAGCGCCTCAGGCGCCCGGATTTGCGCCCGGAGGCATCACGTCACCGGCGCAGGCACCGGTGAGCACGCCCCACCAAGCAACCGCGGCCACCGCCACTCCAACCGTTCCCGGCCAGGGCGGTACTTCCATGCCAGGGACGGAGAACCTTATCAACGCACAGAGCCGCTTCGGAACTGGCGGCGGCGCAGCCGGGCGCTCCGGCGCGGTGAGCGAACTGGGCACCAGGGGGAATGGCTCACAGCTTCGCAGCATTAGTGGAGGCGCCGGCGCCGGAACCAGCGCAAACCCCGTCACCGGCACCCCTAAGGCGGACTTGCGAAACGTCTCCACCACGGCACCCCGCCCGAACCTCCCAGGCAGCCTGAAAACAATCTCCAGCCCTCTCAACACCCCTCACGGGGAGAACGCGCACGCGAACACTCCTAACTCCGGCAAGGGTGCAACTTCTGCGGTCCACGGAACCACTGGCGCAAAGGGCGGTGCTGGAGTGAAGGGCGGCGGGAACGTGGCGTCCACAGTAATGGGAAGAGGAACAAGCATTGGCCAAACAGGTAAGGGAGTGAAGAGTGGTCTGCGCGGGTCGTCGCTGACTTACGGCAAGCAGGATCGCTCTTACTTCCGCCGGCTTTTCCTAAGCGGTGAAGACCCACTGATTTCGGGGAAGAAGGGGCGCGATAGGAGGAAACACGACGAAACTGCGCGTCAAACGGTACGAAAGGTGATTCGTTAGGCCATTTCCCGGCGCGCCTAACGCAACACTGGCCACATGAACACCACAATGGTGGGCATGATTTTCTCCCGTAGTGACCAGCCCGGAATCAACGGCGCCACCCGTGACCTCACCGGACCCAAGGGATTTACTAAGGCCAAGATCTCCGAGGGCGACATCGCCATTGTCGACGAATCCGATATCAGCCGTGCAACCAGCCAGAAGCTCATCGACGCGCGCGTTTCCGCCGTCGTGAACGCTCAACAATTCACCACTGGACAAGTGCCGAATTTCGGCCCGCAGATGATGCTCGACGAAGGCATCCTGCTGATCGAAAACGCCGGTGAAGACCTGATTGCTAAGGTGAAGAACGGCAAGAAGGGGCGCATCGACGACGGCAAGGTCTACTACGGCGACCGCTCCATCGGCGGAGGCGAGATCCTCGACATGGATACCGCGTCCTCCCGCTTCGAAGACGCTCGCGAGGCGCTCGGCGACCACATGGAAGCGTTGTCCGGCAACATGTCCGAATTCGTCCGTTCCGAGGCTCCTCTGCTGGTCGATGGCCTCGGCATCCCGGATGTGGATGTGGACATGGACGACCGCAAGGTGCTGGTGGCAAGCCCTGACGCGCGTATCGAGCAGAAGCTCAAGGATCTGCGTTACTTCATGCGGGAGTACTCGCCGATTATCGTGGCGGTAGAAAACGCAGCCGACAGCTTGATCCAAGAGGGCTACCGTCCGAATGTGATCATTGGTGACCCGGAGAAAATCTCCAACGAAGCACTGCGCAGCGGCGCCACCGTTGTGCTGCCGGCAGACCCGGACGGGCATGCAGTGGGCTTGGAGCGCATTCAAGACCTGGGCGTGGGCGCCATGACGTTCCCCGCTGCCACGCAGAACCCGACTGATCTGGCTCTGCTGCTGGCCAACTACCACGGTGCTTCCATGGTGGTAAACCTCGGCGAGATCGAAGATCTGGATACCGTGTTCCAACGAGCACAGTCGCCGGACACTCCGTCGGCCTTGATGTCTCGTCTGCGAGTAGGGCCGCGGCTCGTTGATTCCACTGCTGTGGCCGAGCTCTACCGAGTTTCTAGGTCCGGCGGTGGCTGGATCTGGGCAATCCTGGGCATCCTGGTTGCCCTTGCCGTCATCATCGCGATTATTGGGTTCTCTGGCGATGGTGCGTTCGTGGATAACCTCATCGACACCTGGAACAGCTTTGCCCTTAGCGTGCAGGATCTGTTCAAGAGCTAGGCAGTAGACGGGATAAGTATGAGTAAAAACTCGAAAGGCTCCGCCGGCAAGGTTATCGCCGGCCTGAGTTTTGGCATCGCCGCAGGTACCGCATTGGGTTTCTTTGCCCTCGCGCCGAACGTACCGGGTGGGCCAGTAGCGAAAGATTCCTCCGCCGCGCAGCAGCTGAAGGACGAAAAAGCCGCGCGTGACAAAGCCGAGGGACAGTCTGCCGCCAGCGACAAGGTTCTCGGTTCGGTTTCGGGCCCGGCGGTGCGCAATCTCTTGCGTGGTACCTCGGTTAATCTTTTTGTTCTTCCTGACGCCGACCAGGCCAATACCGATAGCCTCAAGCGCCTAATCAAAATGGCTGGCGGCAGCGTTAACGGTGTCATCGAGCTGACAGATAAGGCACTGAGCGCAGATAGCGGTGACTCTCTGAAGTCCATTGCAGCCAACTCTTTGCCGGCGGGCGCGAAACTATCGGAAGACAAACTAGATCCCGGTATGCACACCGGCCAGCTGCTGGGAGCAGCCCTGGCAGCAGGTGACAAAGAGGCCAGCGAAACTGATCGCGGCATAGCCCTCGGTGCGTTGTCCAACGAGGATCTCATTGCCTACCAAGGAGAAGCTCCAAAAGCCGCGGATCTGGCTCTGGTCGTAGGAGGCAATACCTCTGACGACGCGGCCCATGGCAACTACAGCACCAAATTCGTAGCTGACTTTGTCGCGGGGCTGGATTCTCGCACGAAGGGCGCTGTACTCGCAGCACAGGCAGGCAGCGCGGAAGATAACGGAGCCATTGGCCAGGTTCGTGCCGATAAGGATGCGAAGGAAGCAGTCTCCACGATCGACAACGTGGACACCGTAGCCGGACGCATCGCTACCATCCGTGCGCTAGGCCAGCAAAAGGACAACAAGGCGGGGCATTATGGGGCAGCTTCGAACGCGTCAGATGCTACGCCGGAATAGGCTTGTGTTAGGCTGAAACCCCGTAGATAGCGAAGTTTAAGCGTCGTTGATTCGGGAGTTACCTTGGCCACTAATCGTGCAAAGAACAGCACTAAATTCATTTTCGTCACCGGCGGTGTGGCGTCCTCGTTGGGCAAGGGGCTCACTGCGGCCAGCCTAGGACAGCTGCTTTCCTCCCGTGGCCTGCGTGTAACGATGCAGAAGCTGGATCCGTACCTCAACGTTGATCCGGGCACCATGAACCCATTCGAACACGGCGAAGTGTTCGTCACGGAAGATGGTGCGGAGACCGACCTGGATCTCGGCCACTACGAGCGTTTCCTGGATCGCAATCTCTCCGCCGCCGGCAATGTCACCACCGGCAAGGTGTACTCCAACGTGATCGCTAAAGAGCGTCGCGGTGAGTTCCTGGGCAAGACCGTCCAGGTGATCCCGCACATCACCGATGAGATCAAGGCCGCCGTGCTGGCTATGGGACAGCCAGACAAGAATGGTCAAGCGCCAGACGTAGTGATCAGCGAAATCGGCGGTACTGTCGGTGACATCGAGTCCCAACCTTTCTTGGAGGCTATCCGCCAGGTTCGCCACGAGGCGGGTCGCGAGAACATTGCCTTCATCCACGTTTCTCTGGTTCCTTATCTCGCTCCATCTGGTGAGCTGAAGACGAAGCCGACTCAGCACTCTGTCGCAGAGCTGCGCAGCATCGGTATCGTTCCGGATGCGATCGTCCTGCGCGCTGACCGTGAAGTTCCGCAGGCTATGAAGGCCAAGATCGCCTTGATGTGTGACGTGGACGAGGATGGCGTGGTTTCTTGCCCCGACGCTCCCTCCATCTACGACATCCCGAAGGTGCTGCACTCTCAGCACCTGGATAACTACATCATCCGTCGCCTGAACTTGCCGTTCCGCGATGTGGACTGGACGACCTGGGGCAACCTACTGGAAAGCGTCCACAATCCGAACGGCGAGGTCACCATCGGCATTGTCGGCAAGTACATTGATCTACCGGACGCTTATCTGTCCGTCGCTGAAGCCATTCGCGCAGGTGGCTTTGGTGCGAATGTTCGCGCTCGCGTGAAGTGGATTGCGTCCGACGACTGCGAGACGGAAGAAGCTGCCGCTGAGGCGTTGAAGGACGTCGACGGCGTGGTTATCCCTGGTGGTTTCGGCAACCGTGGCATTGAAGGCAAAATCGGCGCCATCACCTACGCCCGGAAGAACAAGCTGCCACTGCTCGGCATCTGCCTGGGTCTGCAGTGCATCGTGATCGAGGCTGCGCGCACTGCGGGTCTCACGGATGCTTCTTCTACCGAGTTTGACGCCAACGCCTCCACTCCCGTCATCTCCACCATGGAAGAACAGAAGGCCGCTGTGTCGGGCGAGGCTGACCTGGGCGGAACCATGCGCCTCGGCGCCTACCCAGCCCACTTGGCAGAGGGATCCCTGGTCGCAGAAATGTACGGCACCACCGATGTCTCGGAGCGTCACCGCCACCGCTACGAAGTGAACAACGCCTACCGCGAGCAGATCACTGAGGGGTCCGGGTTGCAGTTCTCCGGAACCTCCCCGGACGGCACCTTGGTGGAATTCGTCGAGTACCCGAAGGACGTGCACCCATACTTTGTGGCCACCCAGGCTCACCCGGAGTACAAGTCCCGTCCGACTCGCTCCCACCCGCTGTTCCAGGGACTTGTAGACGCAGCCCTGAATCACCAGGCCGAGCGTTCCTAACCACACCCTCCTACACTGGGATGGTATGGATACACAGGGCACCAAAAGCAGCACACCGTACCGTGTCGTAGACAGCGAATTGCTGCTGGACGCACCGATTATCGGGGTGCGCCGGGACACGATCACTACCGCCACTGGAGAAGCTAAGCGAGAAATCGTGGAGCACTTCTCCGCTGTTGCCGTAGCCGCTGTGCGCGACGGTCACGTCATGATGATCCGTCAGTACCGCCACGGGGTGGGACGTCACCTGTGGGAAATCCCAGCTGGCTTGCTGGACATGGTGGGAGAAGATCCCCTTGATGCCGCTCGGCGCGAGTTGGCGGAGGAAGCTGGCCTGTGCGCGCAGACGTGGCATCTGCTGGGGGATGTTGTGACGTCCCCGGGGTTCAGCGAAGAGATGTGTCGCATCTACCTGGCTGAGGATTTGGATAGCGATCTCAGCGGCTTTGATCTCCCCGAGGCTGAGTTCGAGGAGGCGGAGATCGAGACGCGCTGGGTGCCGATCCCCGAAGCTATTGAATGGGTGCAGACGGGGAAAGTGGAAAACTCCATTGCCACTATCGCACTGCTGCACTTGGCAGCCGGTACCCGCCGCAATGTCACCGAGCCCTTTAACTATCGCTCCAGCCTTGCCGAGCGGCGCGCCGCCAGCGCTGAAGCCAAGCCGGGCACGGACATGAAGTTCATCCGTTGAGCCGCGAAGCAAACCATAAACTCGGCAGAGCCTATATCCGGCATCTAAAGACCGAACGGGACGTATCCGTACACACACTGTCGAACTACCAACGCGACCTGGATCGCTACCTGGAATGGCTGGATGCCAAGGCACTGGGAGATGTGACAGCCACAGATATCGAAGATCACCTCGTCTTTCTGCGTAAAGATCTCAACCTGGCGGCATCTTCGGCTGCTCGCGCGCTGGCGGCAATCCGCGGGTTGCATTCTTTCGCCCATGCCGACGGACGCCTCCCCTTCGATGTGGCAGCGGACGTGCCCACGCCTTCCCAGGGCAGCTCTATTCCCAAGGCGCTAAGCCTCGCACAGGTAGAAGCTCTACTGAACGCTGTGCCGGCGGGGGACGGGGCGTCGCAAATAAATATCCGCGACCGTGCGCTCCTAGAGATGCTTTACTCGACCGGGGCGCGCATCACGGAACTGCTGGACCTCGACGTCGATGATCTTGACCGGGAGCAACGCATGTTGCTGGTTCGCGGCAAGGGCGGCAAAGAGCGCATCGTTCCTCTGGGGCGCCCCGCGCTGCAGGCTGTGGAACGCTACCTGGTGCGCGCGCGTCCAAGTCTGAACAAGAAGGGCAGCCCGGCGCTGTTCCTCAACAACCGCGGGGCGCGGTTGGGTAGGCAGTCGGGCTTCAAAATCGTCGCGCAGGCAGCGGACGCGGCGGGGCTGCAGCATGTCTCGCCGCACAGTCTGCGGCACAGCTTCGCCACCCACCTGTTGGAAGGTGGCGCGGATATTCGCGTGGTGCAGGAACTCTTGGGCCATGCAAGTGTTGCGACGACACAGATCTATACCAAGGTCAGCCCTGAGCACTTGAGGGAAATTTGGGCCTCATCCCACCCCCGTACCTAGCGCGCCTGATAATCTCTAGAGTGTAATTATCGGTTGAATAGAATAATCAAGGGAAAGGGCTTGACGGGATAGCTGATGTCACGTTCACAGTCGCACGCTGATGCGTTGTTTGATAAGCCCGATCAGCGCATCGGCCTCACTGGCCGACCGATCAAGGAGCTGCCGGATCCGGAACCGCTGGATCGCCACGGCCCGGCCTCCATCATTGCGATGTGCAACCAAAAGGGCGGAGTGGGCAAGACCACCTCGACGATCAACATTGGTGCCTCGTTGGCTGCCTTCGGCCGTAAGGTTCTGCTGGTTGACCTGGACCCGCAGGGGGCGCTGTCGGCCGGATTGGGAATCAGCCACGACGAACTGGACGTGACCGTCTACAACCTTCTGGTCGATTCTTCTACTTCGATTCTGGACGCCATCCATTCCAGCCCCGTCGACGGTCTGGATGTCGTGCCGGCGAATATTGACCTGTCGGCTGCAGAGATCCAATTGGTCAACGAGGTCGGACGCGAACAAGCACTGGCCCGTGCGCTACGGCCCGTCATGCGTGACTACGACTTCATCATCGTCGACTGCCAGCCCTCCCTCGGCCTGCTGACGGTAAACGCACTGAGTTGCGCGGACTCCGTGATCATTCCCGTGGAGTCCGAGTACTTCTCGCTGCGTGGCTTGGCGCTTTTGATGGATACGGTGGACAAGGTCCGTGACCGCCTGAACTTCAAGCTGGAAGTTCTGGGCATCCTGGTGACCATGTTCGACCGCCGCACTCTGCACGCTCGTGAGGTGATGGAGCGGCTGGTGGAGGCTTTCGGGGATAAGGTCTTCGACTCCGTGATAACCCGCACTGTGCGCTTCCCGGAAACTTCCGTGGCAGGCGAGCCGATCAACACGTGGGCACCGAGCTCCTCGGGCGCTGTACAGTATTCGAACCTGGCAAAGGAAGTCATTGAGCGCGTCGCTCAGCAAATCTAATCTGCCGGAGCCCCCAGAGCAGTCCGAGCAGCCGGAACAGCCTGAGATCACCGGCTTCCGAGTGGCCCTGGCTAACTTCGACGGGCCTTTTGACCTGTTGCTGCAGCTGATCCACTCCCACAAGCTGGACATCACCGAAGTGGCCTTGGCGCAGGTCACCGACGAGTTCATTGCCTACACCAAAAACCTCAGTTCCAGCGCGGAGGACTTGGATGAAGTCACGGAATTCCTCGTCGTCGCCTCTACGTTGCTGGACTTGAAAGCCGCCCGACTGGTTCCACGCGGTGAGGTGGAAAGTGAGGAAGACCTCGCGCTGCTGGAAACCCGTGACCTTCTGTTTGCCCGTCTGCTGCAATACCGCGCGTATAAGCAGGTGGCGAGCCTTTTCGCCGAGTGGCAGCGAGATGCCGCCAGGGTGTACCCGGCCAGCCTCTCATTGGAGGAACACCATGCGAACCTGCTGCCGGAGGTGAAGATCGGAAAAACCGCAGATGAGTTCGCCGAGTTGGCCGCCGCCGTGTTCCGCCCCCGCCCCGATCATGTGGATACCGGCCACATTCACCAGGTCGCAGTGTCCGTCCCCGAACAAGCCGGGCGGATCCTCAACACGCTAAAAGTCGCCGGAGAGAACACGTGGGTAACGTTTAACGCGTTGATCGCCGATGCAGAGTTGAACATGATCGTCGTCGGGCGTTTCCTGGCACTGTTGGAACTGTACAAGGCACGCGCCATCGGCATCGAGCAGCCCGAGGCACTGCAGGAGATGTCGGTGGCCTGGACCGGGCTGGATGTCGATCCGGCAGTGGTGGCGGCCAGCAACTGGGAGTAGGCGTCATAAAGAAAGGCACGAAAGGCACACACCATGAGCGACTTGAACCCCAACCCCGCGCCGCTGCCGCAGGTCTCGGTGCTGCGCAGCCGTGTTGAATCGCTACTTCTTGTAAGCGATGAGGCAGTGACGCCCACAGAGCTCGCCCGCGTACTTTCCAACGAGGAGCACGCGGTGCCAGAAGCAGAGGTGGCGCAAATTCTGCATGAAATTGCGGCGGAATACGACGCACGCGGCAACGGTTTTGAACTGCGCGAACACGAAGGAGCTTTTCGGCTGTACACCCGGCGCTCCAACTCGGAAGTGGTAGAGGCCAAGCTGTTGGACGGCACGCAGCAGAGGCTAAGCCGCGCAGCTTTGGAGACCCTGGCGGTAGTGGCCTATCGGCAGCCCGTAACGCGTAGTCAGGTTGCGGCTGTGCGTGGCGTGAACTGCGACGGGGTGATGCGTACGCTCTCTCTGCGTGGGCTGATCGCCGAGACAGGGGAACAGGGCGGAGCGCATCTTTACTCCACCACCGAGCTCTTCCTTGAACAGATCGGCATCGAGTCGCTGGAGCAGCTTCCGGATCTGGCGCCGCTGCTGCCGGAGGTCGATAGCATCGACAGCTTGGACAATATCGACAGTTAAGTGGGGGAAAGGGTAGAATTCGGCTGGATAATTCAAGAATTTCTTTTTAGTTCGAAGGGCTAGAAACACCGTGGACACACCCGCTCGCCGAGACGGCACACCGGAGACCGCTCCGACAGACATCTATCTATCGCAGGCCAAGCCCGCTAAACGTCAGCATGTGACTGAGCAAGAGGCAGCCGCAGCCCTGAATAAGCCCGACTCGGAGAAGGCGCAGGTGCGCTTGCAAAAAGTGCTGGCTTCCGCTGGTGTAGCCAGCCGCCGGATGAGTGAGAAGCTCATCGCCGCAGGCCGAGTCGAAGTCAACGGCGAAGTCGTGGTGAAGATGGGCACTCGCATCGACCCGAGCGTGGACATTGTCCGCGTAGATGGCGAGCGCGTGCAGGTCAATGAGGAAATGGTTTACTTCGTACTCAATAAGCCGCGCGGTGTGCACTCCACAATGAGCGACGAGCTGGGACGTCCGTGTGTGGGAGACCTAGTGGGTACCCGACTGAAGGAAGGCCAAGGCCTGTTCCACGTTGGGCGCTTGGATGCGGCAACGGAGGGACTGCTGTTGCTCACAAACGACGGCGAATTGGCCAACCGTCTGATGCACCCCAAGTACGAAGTGAAAAAGACCTACATGGCCACCGTGCTGGGCGAGGCAAGCCGCAAGTTGATCCGCGAGCTAAAAGACGGCGTGGAGCTGGACGACGGCACTGCGCGTGCCGACAACGTGCAGATCGTGGACGTGTGGCAGGGCAAGTCGCTAATCAAGGTAGAACTGCACGAAGGTCGCAAGCACATCGTCCGCCGCATGCTGAAGGAGGCTGGTTTCCCAGTCCAGGCCCTGGTACGCACAAAGATTCACACCGTGCAGCTAGGGGAACAGAAGCCGGGCACGATCCGCGCACTGAACCAGGCAGAACTGCAGAGCTTGTACAAGAAGGTCGGGCTGTAAGCGCCCTAAAAGCGCTTTACAGCCGACACAAACACAAAATCAGTTAGGGAACGACCTTTTAGCCATGACGAATGCACCTTATTTTGAACCCGGCTCCGCACTAGACCAGCTCGCCCGCGTTAAAAACATTGAAGACGGTGGCCTGATTGTCGCCGTGGACGGCCCCAGCGGCACCGGCAAATCCACCGTGTGCCGTCGCTTGGCCACCGCCGCTGACGCGAAATACCTGGATACCGGAGCGATGTACCGCGTAGCTACCCTGCACGTACTGCGCCAGGGCATCGACCCTTCCGCAGACAACTCGCGTCAGGACATCATCGCCGCCACGGCAGATCTGCCATTGGAGATCAATGAAGATCCCACGTCTACAGAGGTGCTGCTAGACGGCATGGACGTGTCCGGAGAGATCCGTGGCCCCGAGGTGACCGCCCACGTATCGGCCGTCGCCGCCATCCCAGAGGTCCGCGAAAACCTTGTCGCTTTGCAGCGCTCTTTGGCTTTCGCTGCTGGGCGCTGTGTGGTCGAGGGGCGCGACATCGGCACGGTGGTGCTTAGCGACGCCCCAGTGAAGATCTTTATGACCGCCTCCGCAGAGGTTCGAGCTCATCGTCGTTACGATCAAGACCTAGCCGCTGGCCGAGACGTGGATTACGACGCGGTACTCGCGGATGTGCAGCGGCGTGATGAAGCCGATTCCTCCCGCGAGACTTCTCCGCTTCGTCCCGCCGAGGATGCGGTGATTGTGGACACCGGCGACATGGACATCGACGAGGTGCTGGAAAAGCTGGCAACGCTTGTACTCGCCAGCGCGCGTCCGGATTCCACCGAGTCTCCTTCGGAGCTGATCTTCCGTACTGCGGACGGCGAAGTGTTGGGGGAGTCCGACTTCACCGCTGCCGAGTTCTCCGAATACGACGATGACGACTTCGACGAGGGCAACGAGGCCGGACCGGATGAGTTCTTCATTACCGGCCCGGAGGATTTCACCCTTGAAGGCGGCGGCGATATGCCGGAATCCGACGAGGATTGGGAGGCCTTGGAGGAAGCCTTCGGCGTGCTGGGCGACGAGGAAGCAGAGCAAGAGGCACTGTGCACCGTCGCCATTGTGGGTCGCCCGAACGTGGGCAAGTCCACGCTGGTGAACCGATTTATCGGTCGTCGCGAGGCTGTGGTGGAGGACTTCCCGGGTGTGACCCGCGACCGTATTTCCTACTTGGGTGAGTGGTCTGGCCGCCGCTTCTGGGTACAGGACACGGGTGGTTGGGACCCCGATGCCAAGGGCATCCACGCCGCAATTGCCCGCCAGGCGGAAACCGCTATGGAGACCGCCGACGTGATCGTATTCGTGGTTGACACGAAGGTCGGCATCACCTCTACCGACGAGGTTATCGCCCGCAAGCTGCAGCGCAGCGAAGTGCCGGTGATCGTGGTCGCCAACAAGTGCGATGCCGACGCACAGCTGGGCGATGTCGCTGAGTTCTGGGCACTCGGTCTGGATAACCCGTACCCGGTGTCTGCACAGCACGGCAAGGGTGCTGCCGACGTTCTGGATCAGGTTCATAGCTCTTTCCCGGAGCACCCCCGTGAACTGTCGATTGTCTCCGGGCCGCGTCGCGTGGCACTGGTCGGCCGTCCGAACGTGGGCAAGTCCTCACTGTTGAACAAGATCACGGGCGAGGAACGATCCGTCGTCAACAATGTTGCGGGTACCACCGTTGATCCGGTTGACTCCATCGTCGAATTGGAGGAAAAGACCTGGAAGTTCGTCGACACCGCCGGCATCCGCAAGAAGACGAAGCAGGCACGCGGCCATGAATTCTACGCCTCCCTGCGCACTCGTTCCGCCATTGATGCGGCGGAGGTCGCTGTCTTTCTTGTGGACGCCAGCGAGCCCATCGCCGAACAGGATCAGCGCGTACTTCGCATGATCCTCGACTCGGGCCGTGCCCTGGTGGTGGCTTATAACAAGTGGGATCTGGTGGATGAGGACCGCCGCGAGTTGCTGGAGCGCGAAATTGAGCTGCAACTTTCCCACGTCCCGTGGGCGCGTCGCGTGAATATCTCCGCGAAGACCGGTCGTGCACTCCAGAAGTTGGAGCCGGCGATGATTGAGGCTTTGGAGAGCTGGGATCAGCGTATTTCCACCGGTCAGTTGAACACCTGGCTTCGTGCCGTGATTGCGGAGACCCCGCCGCCGATGCGTGGCGGACGCCTGCCGCGCGTGTTGTTTGCCACCCAGGCTTCCACCAAGCCGCCGGTGATCGTGCTGTTCACCACTGGTTTCCTAGAGCACGGCTACCGTCGCTTCCTGGAGCGCAAGTTGCGTGAGGCCTTCGGCTTTGAAGGTTCGCCGGTGCGTATTGCGGTGCGTGTGCGCGAGAAGAAGCGTAAGAAGTAGCACAGCGCACGCAGTCCCGCGTTAGCGCAGCACCAGGATCCAGATGGCGATGTGGTGCAGCAGCGCCGCCAGGATTGTGGCGGCGTGGAATACCTCGTGGAATCCAAACCACCGCGGGGAGGGGTTCGGCCACTGTTTGGCGTAGATGACTGCGCCAACGGAGTAGACGATTCCACCGGCCAGCATCAGCAGGCTTACAGCCAGCCCCAACTGCTGGTAGTAGCCAACGGCGCCGATGGCAGCCAGCCAACCGAGCGTGAGGTACGTGGTGGCGTCTAGCCACCGCGGGTGATCAATCCACACGAGATTCAGTACTACTGCCGCGGCGGCGGCCAGCCAGCACACGGCCAAGATCCACAGCCCGCCGGTGTTAAACCAACCCCAGCCGGTGAACCATCGTGCGCCAAAAGCGCCGACCGTCACCGGCCCGTAGGTTCCGGCGATGAAGACCGCGATCATGGCATGGTCAGCACGCCGCCAGCTGTTCACCGCGCCCTCGGAGCGCCACGGCACTCGGTGGTACAGCGCGCTGACGGTGAGCATCCCGGCCAGGCACAGGGCGTACAGCGCCGTGGCCATGGTCATCCAGGACAGGTGAAACTTGGAGGCCGCAACGAGGGTCAGTGCCGTGCCCATGCCGCCGAAATACCACGCGGCAGCGGTGTGCAGGCGACCGCGCATAAAGGGGCGGGGGCCGCGGTCGAAAACAGGACGTGGAGGCTTCTTCGTGAGAACTTGAGTTTCTTGCACGAAAGAAAGCCTACGTCAATGCACGTTAGAACAAGCCCGAAATGACTCCACTCTCGTCCACGTCAATGCGCTCAGCCGCGGGCTTCTTCGGCAAACCAGGCAGTGTCATGACGTCACCGGTCATGGCCACTACGAAGCCTGCGCCGATGCGTGGCACCAGCTCGCGGACGTGCAGCGTGTGTCCACTGGGCGCGCCGAGTGCGCTGGGGTTGTCGCTGAAGGAGTATTGAGTCTTTGACACGCACACTGGCAACTTGTCCCAGCCGTTCTCCTTCAAGAACGCCAAATCCTTCAAGGCCTTCGGGCCGAACTGGACGCCCGCTGCGCCGTAGATCTCCGTGGCAATCGTGTGCAAAGTGGCTTCCACGCCATCGACTGGCTGATAAATCTGGTGGCTGGAGCTAGGGGCGTCATCACCAGAAGCGCCATCGACGACCTCCAACACGGCAGAGGCTAGATCCGCTGCACCGGCACCGCCCTCGGCCCACACATTGCACTCGACGACACGCACGCCGAACTGCTCGCCCCACTCGACGATCTGCTGGCGATCCGTAGCGCTGTCGGTACTAAATAGGTTCAGCGCCACCACCGGCTCCACGCCGAACTTGCGGATATTGCTGACGTGGCGCTCCAGATTGGACAGTCCAGCCTTCAGTACCGAATCGCCGTTGTGCTTTAGCGAACGAATAGTGGCCACGACCACGGTCGCGGCGACATCGAGGCCACCGGCGCGAGCCTTGATATCGAAGAACTTCTCCGCACCCAGGTCACTGCCGAAGCCGGCTTCGGTAAGCACGACCTCCGACAAGTCCAGCGCCGTCGTCGTCGCGATCAGCGAGTTACAGCCATGCGCGATGTTGGCAAAAGGCCCGCCGTGCACCAGCGCCGGCGTGCCACCCAGTGTCTGCACCAGGTTCGGGTTGATCGCGTCGCGCAACAGGGCAGTAATCGCACCTGCGCACTTCAGATCACCCGCCGTCACGGGCTTGCGGTCGTAGGTTTGACCCACCACGATGCGTCCGATGCGCTTCTTCAAATCCTTCAAGTCGGTGGCCAGGCACAGGATCGCCATGATCTCGCTGGCTGCCGTGATGTCGAACCCGCCCTCGCGCGGGGTGCCCTGACCCGGCCCGCCCAGCCCCGAGACGACGTGGCGCAGCGAGCGGTCGTTAACGTCCAGGCAGCGTCGCCAGGTCACCCGTCGCGGGTCAATGCCTAGCGCGTTGCCGTGCTGCACGTGGTTGTCGACCATCGCAGCTAGGGTGTTCGTCGCTGCGGTGATGGCGTGCATATCACCGGTGAAGTGCAGGTTGATGTCCTCCATCGGCACGATCTGCGCATAGCCGCCGCCCGCTGCACCGCCCTTGATACCCATGACTGGTCCCTGGGAGGGCTCGCGGATCGCCACCATCGTCTGGCGCCCGGCAGCGCGCACGGCATCGGCCAGGCCGATCAAAACGGTGGACTTGCCCTCGCCGGCGGGTGTTGGGCTCATTGCCGTCACGAGTACGAGCTTGCCCTTTTTATTGACGCCCTCACGCTCCGCCTTCAACGTGGGAACATCGATCTTGGCCTTGGTTCGGCCATAGGGGATAAGAGCGGCTTCCGGGATGCCGGCTCGTTCTGCGATTGTGGTGATGGGCTCCAGGGTGTGAGCTTGGGCGATGTCTACATCGCTGGGCTGAGGATTGCTCGTTGCAGAAGAATTACTCATATTCCCAGAATAAACGTCTACCCCTGTAAGCCCCCGAATTAATGGGTGTAGGGGAGGAGGACACTAGACTCTAGGGGGTAAGCGGGTGACCCCCGATGTTTTCTAAAACGATCCCCTCCAGTGAGGTAGTGAGGTATAGATGACCGACAACGCACCGACCACCAGCGATCTGCACAGCGACTGGAATGAACGCCTAGCTTTGGCTCAGGAAATGCTACCGCTGATCAGCCGCCTGCACCGCGACAAGAACGTCGTGACTTCGATCTTTGGCCGCCTGCTGGTGAACGTCACTGATATCGACATCATCAAGTCTCACCGCTATGCCCGCCGCGTGGTGGAGAAGGAACTGCCGCTGGAGCAGACCCTGCCGGTACTGCGTGAACTGGTGGAAATGGACTTGGGCACCGCTTCCATCGACATCGGATCCCTGGCTAGCCGCTACAACAAGAACTCGGAGGGTTTGACCCTGCGCGAGTACCTGGAGCGTGAGCTGGCACAGGTCATCGGCGGCCCGGAGAACGTCGAGCCCCGCGACGTCGTCCTCTACGGTTTTGGCCGTATTGGTCGCCTGCTGGCCCGCATCCTGGTTTCCCGCGAGGCAACCTACGGTGGCGCCCGCCTGCGCGCCGTCGTCGTCCGTTCCAAGGGCGAGGGCGACCTGATCAAGCGTGCCTCCCTGCTGCGCCGTGACTCCGTTCACGGTGCCTTCGATGGCACCATCACCACGGATGAAGAGAACAACACAATCTGGGCAAACGGCACCCCGATCAAGATCATCTACGCCAACAACCCCGCGGAGATCGACTACACCAGCTACGGCATTAACGATGCGATCGTGGTGGACAACACCGGCGTGTGGCGCGACCGCGACGGTCTGTCCCAGCACCTCGAGTCCAAGGGCGTATCCAAGGTTCTGCTGACTGCCCCGGGCAAGGGTGACATCAAGAACATCGTTTATGGCATCAACCACGGTGACATCACAGAGGATGATCGCATCCTGTCTGCGGCGTCCTGCACCACCAATGGCATCACGCCAGTGCTGAAGGCCATCAACGATCGCTACGGTGTGCAGCACGGTCACGTCGAGACCGTTCACTCCTTCACTAACGACCAGAACCTCATCGATAACTTCCACAAGGGCGATCGCCGTGGCCGCGCTGCAGGTCTGAACATGGTGCTCACCGCCACCGGTGCAGCGAAGGCCGTGGCAAAGGCTCTACCGGAGTTCGCCGGCAAGCTAACGGGCAACGCCATCCGCGTTCCCACCCCGGACGTTTCCATGGCTGTGCTGAACCTGACCCTGGACAAGGAAGTCGAGGCCGACGAGGTAAACAACTTCTTGCGCCGCGTTTCCCTGCAC
The DNA here is from genome assembly GCF_056393505.1 of Corynebacterium sp. TUM25015. NCBI lineage: Bacteria > Bacillati > Actinomycetota > Actinomycetes > Mycobacteriales > Corynebacteriaceae > Corynebacterium > Corynebacterium sp. TUM25015. Next base: position 1,667,512 of record NZ_CM150783.1, read on the forward strand.
TCCACGCTGCGTCAGCAGATCGACTTCATCAAGTCCCCGGAGGTTGTGTCCACCGACTTCGTTGGCACCACCCACGCCGGCATCGTCGATGGACTGGCCACCATCGCTAACGGTAACCACCTGGTGCTGTACGTCTGGTACGACAACGAGTTCGGCTACTCCAACCAGGTGATCCGCATTGTTGAGGAGATCGCAGGAGTGCGTCCGCGGGTTCTGCCGCAGCGCGCAGCTGCCCTGGACCTCTAAGACCGGGTGCTGCTAGAGCAGCATCAGTAGTAGCACCTGGCAGCCGATGATCTTGCCGATCATCGCTGCTGGGTACACCGTGGCATAGCCGCGCATGGGTAGCTCTGTGCCCGATTGATCGTTGAGGTAGCTAATCACTGCGGGGTTGGTAGAGACGCCCGCAGCCATGCCCATCGCTTCATCCCATTTGAGGCGCAGCAGCCACATACCGCCCAGGCCACAGACAAGCGCCGAGACGACGGTGATGATAAAGCCCAGCGCAATGTAGCTGAGCGACGTGATATCCGTCAGCGCATCGCGGAAGCCCGTGCCAGCGATGGTGCCAACACCTGCCAGGAAGATGGCCAGTCCAAGGCTGCTGAGGGCCTTGTTCGCGTGATAAGGGATCTGCCAACCGATGGGGCCGGTGCGGGCAAGCGCGCCGAACACGAGACCCATGACAATGGGGCCACCGCCGAAGCCCAGATTGAGTGTGGCGCCTCCGGGCAGGGGGATGGGGATCGCGCCGATAAGCAAACCGATGGCTAGGCCGAGAGTAAACGGCAGCAAATTGACATCTGCGAGGGAGCGCTCCGAATCGCCCAAGAGCTGAGAAACCTCGTCGATGCGGTGCTTAGGAGTGACCACACGGACGCGGTCGGAGTAATGCAGTACATCGTCTGGGCCCGGAACCAGGTCTTCGTCGCCGCGACGAATGCGGGCGATGATGAAGCCATGGCTGATCGGATCAATGTCCTTGATGCTGCGCCCGGCGATGTTGGGGTTTGAAACGGTAATGCGGCGGTAGCCGATGTAGGAGCTGTCGATGTCGATATCGACCTCCTCACCGAGCGCAGCAGTGGCTTTATCCAGAGAGTCGGGTGTGCCGGTAATCACGACGATCATGCCGGGGAAGACCTCGGCATCTGGGTAGGCCAGCTTGTGGTCCTTTTCTTGCACATCCTCAGTGGCGTGGTGTGGTCGCACCAGACGGGTGACGATGATTTTTGTGTCAGCGATGGTGCGCAGGTCACGTACGCAGCCCGTAATGCCGTCTCGCAGGCGGATGCCACGGTGCTCCAGTGGAGCATGCAGAACGTCCTCGTCGATAGCGTCCTGTCGGTGGTTAACTTTGAGAAGCTTCGTACCGATGGCTGCAACTGCGATGGCTCCCAGCACGCCACCGGGATAGGCTAGGGAGTAACCGACAACTGGGTGAGCAGCCAACTCCGGGTTGGTGCCCTCCAACATATCCACGACAGCCGCCATACCAGGTGTCGAAGTCAGTGCAGCAGCGAAGGAACCGGTCGCGGTGGCGGCCTCCACACCAAACAGCGGCACCAGTAGCCACGTCATGCCCATGAGGCCGACGAGGAGTACGACCACAAAGAGGAGCATGCGCCATCCGCGACGGCGGAAATCGGCAAAGAAGGCATGGCCAGCCGTTAGACCGATGGCATAGACAAAGATCGCCAAACCGAATTGGAACAGCAGCGGGGGAAGCTGGATGTTGGGATCCAGGGTGGAGAAGATGATGGCGACGAAAAGGATTGCCGCTGTGCCCAGCGACATTCCGCCCAAGCGGATCTTGCCGATAGCGAAGCCGAGGGCGAGGATTATGACGAGGGCGATGAGTGGATTCTCTGCGAGGAAGGCCAACATGAAAACGATCCTATAAAGAAATCCCCGCCCACACGAGGTGGGCGGGGATTCAGGAGAAACCTCAGGTGGAGAGACTTCTTACTTGCCGGAAATCAGACCGGCCAGACCTGCGATAGCGGAGCTGATCAGGCCGACAAGACCTTGGAAAAAGCTTGCAATCAGTTCAATCATGGGAGTGATCCTTTCTGTGTGTAGTGACTGACGCTAAGGGTTTATGTGGGTTTGTTTAGCGCCTTCACCAATACAAACGATTCCCCCGCCTAAGTGTTACGCCCTCAAAACAATTTTTTAAAATTTTTTCTCTGAGCAGTTCGCCTACGCTTGAACGCATGCCAAGAAACACTGCACAAGGAACCCTGGGGGAGCTGTTTTCGCGCACCAAGAACCTCGATGGCGCGGGGTACGGAGCATATAAAAAACTCGCGGGGGCCTATAGCGAACCCGGCCTGACAGTTTCCATCGACCACGTTCAGGCCGATCCCTATGCCAGCCCCTCCAAGGTGCGCCTCATTCTGCCGATGAGCGCCGCGCATATTCCCGCGCACCTCGTTAGTGATGCGACCGGCAGGGTAGCGGTCGCCGATTTCCTGGCCCGCCGAATCCAGACAGAGCGCAACCGCCCGAAGAACGTCCACATCGGCGACATCGGTCAGCAGGTTCTCGAACGTACCCACGTGCTTGTCACCCCTGATCGTGTAGAGGCCCGCCTGCTGGTAGGGCTGCCCGCCAAGGGGCGCCGTATTCTCGGCCGCCAAGCCGCGCACCTCCTGGCCGACGATCTGCCAGCCCTTGCAGATGATTGTTTGCGCTATGACCGTTTCGCTCCTGCCGACGCCGCAGCGCTCGCAGACCACGTGGCTCTTCTGCGTGACCAAGAGGCTCTGCGTGCCCAGCTGAAACCTCGCAAGCTCGTTGCTTTTGTCGGCAACGGCGCCATCCTCCCGCGCGCAGCAGGCGATAGTGATCGTCCTCTCGCCACAGCCCAGGCCACAGCCTTCCAGTCGCCTGAATCGCTCACCCAAACCTTCGAACTCCCTAGTGGTCGCACAGTCACCGGCATGGGCATCCCGGAGGGGCTGACCGTTATCGTTGGCGGGGGCTATCACGGCAAGTCCACTCTGCTCCGCGCTCTGGAACGCGGCGTCTATCCTCATGTGGCAGGTGATGGTCGCGAATGGGTCATCTCCCGCGCTGATGTCGCCAGCGTTCGCGCGGAGGATGGGCGCCCCATCACCGACACCGATATTTCCCCCTTCATCACTAATCTGCCCACCGGCGCTGACACACGCCATTTCACCACTACCAACGCCTCGGGTTCCACTTCCCAGGCTGCCAACGTCGTCGAAGCGCATGCCTCGGGGACGTCAGTGCTGCTTATCGACGAGGACACTTCCGCCACGAACTTCATGATCCGCGACCGCCTGATGCAGCGCCTCGTGCCGAATGATAAAGAGCCCATCACCCCGTTTGTGCAGCGCGTTCGCTCTTTATACGACGCCACCTCGGTCTCCACCGTGCTGATCGCCGGCGGCTCGGGTGCTTATCTGCAACTGGCCGATACCGTCATTGCAATGGATGCCTACCGTCCCAGCGATGTCACCGCCCGTGCCCACGAACTCGCGGGGGAGGAGGAGCTGTCAGAACAAGAAGGGTTCCAGCACATCACCGCTAGCCGCATCTTGGCTCGCGGCGCCTTGAAGTCGCGAAAGCCTCCCAAGCCACGGGGGCTATCCACCATCAGCGTGGATCGCTCGGACATCGATCTAGCAGCCGTTGGCCAACTCGTTGCACCCTCGCAGACCGCCGCGATTGCTGCGGCGCTGGCTTGGCTATCGAAAAACGCCGACGGCCAGACCCCACTGGTGGAGCTGGTCGCGAGGTTGGAGCGACGCATCACCGAGGATGGTCTGGCCGTTTTGGTGCCCGGGCGTGATCACCCCGGGCATTTGAGCCGCCCACGCGGGGCGGAGATCCTGGCAGCAGTAAACCGCTACAGGGAGCTAAAGCTCGCTTAGAGAACCTGGAGCTTGTTCTTCTTTACAACGTCTAGGCCGCGGGTCGGGTAATCGGTAATGAGGCCGTCCACCTTAGCGTCGACCATGGCCTGCATGTCGGATTCCTCGTTCACGGTCCACGGCAGAACCTGCAGCCCCGCAGCATGGGCGGAAGCCACGTTCTCCGGGGTGACCAGCTTGTAGTCCGGGGATAGGATTTCCGCGCCCAACTGCTTAGCGGCCTTGTTCACATCGCCACCGAGCTTGTCGTAGTCAACGTCACCGATCCACTTGGAACTGGATTTCCACGTGGTGGCGTCATAAAGAAGAGCGAGAGAGATGTCCGGCTGAGCCTTGCGCACAAGTGGCAAGGAGCGCCAGTCGAAAGACTGGATGGTGGTGCGAGAGGTTGCCTTGTTGTGGCGGACGACCGGCAGGATCGCGTCGACAAACTCCTGCGGTGTGGCAGACTTCTCGCGGTCCTCGGCCTCGATCTTGGTCTCGATGTTGAAGCGCATCTGCGGGTCGGCGGCAGCAATATCGAAGACGTCCTGCAGCTGCAGCAGCTTGTTCGACTTCTCGGCCTTAGCCTCGGGGAATCCCTTCAGCACCTTGTTGCAGTTCAGAGTCTGCAGCTGCTTCCAGTTCAGTTCGTGGACGAGCTTGCCCACGTAGGGGAACTCCGGGTCGTTCTCGGTGGCTGGCTTGGTATCGGTGCACTTGTCGGCCTGGATTTCCGGATCGTGCCATACAACCGGGGTTCCATCCTCGGCCAGTACGATGTCCAGCTCGAGAGTGGATACTCCCATCTTTAAAGATTCTTCAAAAGCCTTGTGGGATTCCTCGGTGTACTCGCCGCGACCGCCACGGTGCGACTGCAGGTCGAAGCCCTGCTGTTCTTCCGGCTGAGGCTTTGAGGAACCTGTTAGGGATGAACCGATGGTGAGATTGAAAGAGGAGCCAGCGACGGAAGAACCGATGCTGGAGTTGGTGGCGGCAACTGCGGTGCCAGCGGAGCCGATAGAAACGATGGCGGCCACGGCTGCGGCAGTCGCTTTGCGCCAGGTGAGGGGTGTCTTCATGCTTTCCTAACTGGGGGAGCTATTTGTTAAAAGATCATGCGTCTACTGTGAGACAACGCACATGAATTTAACAAGGATTCAGCTAGTCTGCAGGACGAGCTAAATCCACCCATTCGTCTTCGCCACGTGCGCCGCCTCGTAGCGATTGCCTGCACCCGTCTTCGACATGATGCTGGAAATGTGATTTCGTACCGTGCCCGGCGAAAGATGCAACGCTTTGGCGATGGAAGGTGAACTCTTTCCTTCGAATAGCTGCTGACACACCTCGGTCTCACGTTCACTAAGGGGATTATCGGGCGTCAATAAGCTTTCCTGGGCAAGCGTCGGGTCGATAACGCGCAGGCCGGCATGGACCCGTCGGATAGCATCGGCGAGCTCCTCGGGAGGCGTGTCCTTAACGATGAATCCGTCCACGCCAACCTCCATGGCACGTTTCACGTACCCGGCCTTGCCGAATGTCGTCACGATCAGGCAGCGGCACCGATTCCCGGCCAGCTCCTTTGCGGCATCGATGCCGTTCAGCCCGGGCATTTCGATGTCCAGCAGAGCCACGTCGATGGGCTGCTCCTGCGCGAGAGCCACGGCCTCAGTCCCGGTCGCACATTCGGCAACGACTTCGATGTCCGGCTCCGCATTCAGCAGTGCGATCAGTGCCCCGCGCACCAACGATTGATCCTCGGCAAGTAGTACACGAATCGTCATCGGGCGGCCTCCTCGGCCACTGCGCTGTCGTCGATCAGCTCGTCGTCGTCTTCCATGGCAATCAGCACGGTACTCAGGCCCCGTTCGCGGCGCACAATCAGCTTCCCACCGGCTTCCTCGACCCGTTCACGCAGGCCGGCCAGACCGCCTGTACCCTGCGTGGCCTCGCTGTTAAATCCGCTGCCGTCGTCGGTGACCTGCAGCTTGTCGTCAGTCACGCTCACCCAGCACGTGCTCGCCCCGGAGTGCCGCACCACGTTCGTCGTTAGCTCGCGCAGGCCCCAGGAAAACACTGTGTCGTGCGCGCCCGGTGCTTTCAGGAGTTCGGGTAGATGCGCGGTGACGCCCTTAGTGTCCAAAGCCCGGCGCGCCGCCTGCAGCTCGCCGGCGAAGGTGGGTGTGCGCATTCGGGTGACCGTCGAACGCACCTCCGCCAAGGCTAGGCGGGAGAGGTCGCTGATTTCCTTGAGTTCCTGCTTAGCCTGCTCGGGGTTGTTGTCCATTGCCCGTCTGGCGACCTCGGACTTTAGGTTGATCACCGTCAGCGAGTGACCCAGCAGATCGTGCACGTCCGTTGCGATATCCTCCCGCTGCTGCGCCAGGTCCAGCTCGTGCCGCAGTTTGTGGCGGGATTCATCGTATTGGCTGAAAATCCCAAGGGCTACGAGCATCAGTGGCATGACGAAAAGGGTGAATGCAGCCCAGGTAAGGTCGTCCGGCGACCAGATCCACACCGCGACGGTCCCGAGTACACCTGTCGCCACCACGATCGGCAGCGCCTTTCGCAGTGTCACCGTGAATCCCAACATCGCGGCCAGGTAGGGGGCAAAGGCCACCGAGCCAGTTTGCATCGCTGGCACGCTGGCCAACGCAATGGCTAGCAGTATGCCCCAGCGCAGCAGTGCCCGCGCTAGTGTTCCCCAGGCGCGGGGGAAGTATCGCAGAGAGCCGAAGGCGTAGAAGTAGAACGCGCCGAAAACCAGCAGGCATATTGTCATCCAGGCTTTCGCCGTAGTGGCGAATCCTTCCCCTGTGTAAACCTGCAGAGCGATGGGCACTAGGAATATCAGCCATATCGAGGCGAAGATGGCGGTGCTCAGCTGGAAACCGCCAAACCGGCGCATTAGCTTCGTCCCTTGTCTCGCTTGCTCATCAGCAGGCAGAAGCCTACGAAGATCGCCGTCCATATTGCGATGCTAACCCAGGCGTACCACATCGGGTCGAACAGCAGCCCTTGATCGAGCAATTGTGCGCCTTCTGCCAGCGGCCAGCGCACCAGCGTTACCGCGCCGTACATGGGGGTGAAACGTCCCACCTGCAGCAGCGTTCCGCTCAGTGGCATGAATACGTTGCCCGCGAAGGCGAGAATCACGATGGAGGCTGTGGCGATGGCCACTGTGTTTTCTTTGGGGATCAGCAATGTCCATGCCAGGCCGTAGAATCCGAAGGGGATGGCACACAGTGCACATGCGATAAAGCTCAGTATCCACTGGTCAGCTTGCATGTGTGATTTCGTCAGCCCGCCGACAATAAACACGGCCGCTATCGGCAGCACTGCGCGCACGGTGATGCTTAAGGTAGTGGCGAAGGCGAGCTGCCAGGAGCGCAGGGGTGTCAGCGCCAGCTGCCTACCCCATCCGCTGCGGTTATCGGTTACGGCAGATCCCGCCGCGCCAACTGCGCCTACCACGCCCGCGTAAAAGGCCATGCCCAACATGACGAAGGCAGAGACGTTACCGCCGTTCATTTCCTGATCGCCGTAGTCCTGCAGTGCGCCGAAGATCAGGTAGAAGAAAATCGGTAGGCCGATGCTAAAGAAAAGGGTGGTCATGTCCCGGCGTAGGCGCAGTAGCTCGTGGGCGGCGAATTTCAGTGTGATGCTCATGGTTAGGCCTCCGGGGTTTCGTTAGTCAGCGCGAGGAACGTGTCCTCCAAGCTGTGGCTGGTGATATCGAGGTTGCGGGCGTCCGTTTCCGTCAACAGGTACCGGGCAAGCGCGTCAGAGTCTTCTGTCGATATTCGCAGGCGACGGCCGTTTGTTTCGCTACTTGTGACGCCCGGTAGTCCCGACAGATCCGGGAATCCACTGGGGAATTCGGCGCTAACCACGCGGTGGGAGCTCATGTTTCGTAGCTCGTCGGTGGTGCCGTCCGCAATGATCTTCCCCTTGTTCATAAGCACAATGCGCTGGGCGAAGTTATCGGCTTCCTCCAGGTAGTGGGTGGCGAAGATGATCGTGCGCCCTTGTTGGGCCTGGTTCTTCATGGAGTCCCAGAAGCGGTGGCGCGCGCCGGCATCCATCCCCGCGGTTGGTTCGTCGAGGATGAGGATGTCCGGATTGCCGAGAATGGCCAGGGCGAAGCGGATGCGTTGTTGTTCGCCGCCGGAGCATTTGCCTACGCGGCGCTTGTAGATCGGTTCCAGATTCGCTTGCTGGATTACTTCTTCGATCGGCAGGTGCTCCGGGAAGGCAGCGGCGATCATCTCCACCGTGTCCTTCACGGTCAGTTCGTTGAGCAGGCCGCCGGTCTGCATTAGTGCGCTGATGTTTTGGTTGTATATCGCTTGCTTGGGGGTGTGTCCCATGACCGTAACGGTTCCGGCGGTCGGGGTGGTCAGCCCTAGGATCAGGTCCACGAGTGTGGTCTTTCCCGCGCCGTTGGTGCCCAGCAGTGCGACGATCTCTCCTGGGCGGATGGTGAGGCTAACGTTCTTCAGCGCGTGCACTGGCTTACTGAAACGCGGAGTGAAGGTTTTGCTAATTCCGGCCACTTCAATGGCGTGTGTTAGCTGTCTTGTGTTCATGATTTTTACGCTAGTTCGCCAGCGAAAAGTGTGTACATCTTTTTCATCATGATTTGGCCCATGACGTTTGTCATGGGACTGCAAAAAGTTTCTTGAATTTTTCTGTTGCTAGGTCGTGGTAACAGGGAATCCGAGATGTGCGTTTTAGAGTAAACGAGATGAGTGTTACAGCTTCCGCCAGCGCGCACGGCGCCTCCAAGAGGTTGCCGGGCGTTTTTGGTGCGTTCGTGGCTTTCGCCCTTCTCGCCGCGTATGCGGTCTACCGGCTAACCTTGCCGGAAGTCCGTGCCTCTTGGTTCACCAATCTTTTCAAATGGCCCACAGACTTCAAGGTCTACTACAACGCCGCACTGGCGTTGAACCAGGGTGACGATCTTTATTCCCACCCCTTCGTCGGCGGCCTGCCGTTTACCTATCCGCCTTTCGCTGGTGTGATTTTCAAGGTTCTGCCGCTGGCCTCCTTCCATGTTGCGGCCAGTATTTGGCTGGCACTCACTGCAATGGTGCTATTGGCTGTGATCATCGGCGTTTTCCGCGAGCGTGGCTACGCCTGGTCACCGGGGATGATCCTTGTTTCTTTGACGGCGCTCGTCGCCTCGTTGAATCTGGCCCCGATCTTCGGCACGTTCTTCTGGGGTCAGATAAATATTTTCATCATGGGTCTGGTGGGTCTGGACTTCCTACGCAAGCGCTCGGGCAATAGGGGCGCCGGCATTTTCAGCGGTCTTGCGGCCGGGATCAAGCTCACTCCGGCATTTTTCTACCTCCCCCTGCTGCTGGGGAAGCGTTGGCGGGCCATGATTTACATGACCTTGTCGATCCTTGCGACCGTTGTAATCGGCTACCTTTTCATCCCGGATGCTGGCGACTTTTGGAAAACCAAAATTTTTGAAACCAACCGCATCGGGGTAAAGGACAACCCTGGGGCACAGTCCCTCGGTGCGGTGCTGTATCGCCTGGGCTGCGACAGCTCCGCGGTGTGGTTGGCCTGCGCCGTGGCGATCCTCGCCCTATTCAGCATCGCGGCACTGGGCTGCTACCGCCGCAGCAATTATTCGATGATCATGGCCCTCGGTGGTGTCACTGCGTGCGTTATCTCGCCGTTTAGCTGGTATCACCACTGGGTGTTCTTGGTGCCGCTCTTTGTTGTTTTTCTGGACGCCGGGTTCCAGCTCGTACAGGCCGTCTCAGACAAGGTGAAGGGAGCGTTGGGATGGGTTGTTGAGCAGCTGCTGAGCTTTGCCGTAGTGGCCGTTTTGACGATAGTGTTCCTGCCTTTCGTCAGCAATGCCACTTCTCGCCGGTTCGGCTTCTTCGGTCAGGGCGTGGCTCACGACAACCCGATTTTCAAGGGTAGTTTCACCTTTATGGGCGTGGCCTTCATCGTGCTGGCTGCTGCGTACTACGCGGTCCGATTTTTCACGGACCGTCGCACTACTGGAACCGATCGCGACGCTGCTGATTCTCTGTAGAGGTGCGCTCGGCAGAGTGTTTGGTCTGCCGAACTTCTGACGTTGACGACACCTCACATGTGACGTACAGTTTCCTGTACAGGAGGTGCGCTATGAAGACGTTTAGCTATACCGAGTCCCGCGCGAACTACGCGAAAGTGCTCAGCGATGTTGTCGACAATCGCGAGGAAGCTATCATCACCCGGGCTGGACACGAGGATGTCGTGATCGTTTCGCTCTCCGAGTACGAATCGCTGCGAGAAACTGCCTACCTTCTGCGCTCTCCCGAAAACGCTCGCCGCCTCCTCGGTTCCATCGAGAATTTGGAGCAGGGGCGCGGTGCTCACCATGACCTCATTGAGGACTAATGATTCTCGTTTGGGATGAGTCTGCCTGGGAGGACTATTTGTGGTGGCAGGCAACGGATCGCCGCACCCTGAAGAGAATTAACCGGCTCATTAAAGACATTGCCCGCAATGGAAACGAGGGCATCGGCAAGCCTGAAGCCCTCAAGCACGGCCTCTCTGGCTATTGGTCCAGGCGGATCACCGATGAGCACCGCCTGGTGTACAAGGTAGTGGACGGAGAGATTCGCATCGCGGCTTGTCGATACCACTACGGGGGCTGACTTAGAACGGGTAGTCCGTGGCGTCGGGCGTCAAGAAAAGAACGCCAACGACCGTGCCCTCTCGGCTGACGGCGATCCGTGACATCAGTTCGCCGGCTTCATGGTTGAGCGTCGAGACGACAACCGAGGTGCCTGTGCTTTTTGTGGAGAGTGCTTCTGACGCAGGCGCCGCGTTGCGGTCTCCCTTGATGGGGACGATCGTCTGGTCGGTGATCTCCTGGAGCTCGCCGAAGTCGGTCAGGATTGAAGTCCACACGTCCACGATGACGGACCAGGGGAGGTCCTCACGGACGTGCGGATCGAGCATTTCAATGGTTTCTGCCTCTTCGCCCTTGGAAATGTGGCGAATGAGCGCGTCGGAAATCTCTGGGAGCTTGTCGGTTGATACTGGGGCCATGGTTTCTCCTGTGAAGGGGTTTCGCACCGCACCGAATCGTTTGAAGGCTGCCTGGCGGGAAACGTTGAGCGCTTGCCCAATGTCTGCCCATGAATGTCCCGCATGTCTTGCTTGCGCGACGGCATCTTCCAATTCGTGTTCGGCGAGGCTGACTGCTTGCAGTGTGTGTCGGATATTTGTCAATGGATCCATGATTGTTAGTCAACCATAGGTTGACGGTGGTGTCAACTAGTGGTTGACGCTGGGGTGGGAGGTTGCTCTTAAACCTTGAAGTAGTGAAGTGGGGTAGGTGCAGCACGTTAGAGAGTGGGGGGCGGTGGCTAAGAGTGGTTTATAAGGCAAGACAGCAAGGCTTGAAAGATTGAAGTTGTTCGATATTTCGTTCGAGGGTGACAGCACGGTGTCTATCGGGGGTGATGCACTAGAAGGCGAGACAGCGCGTGCGTGTCTCGAGAACGATTCTGGACAGTGCGTTTACCGTAGGGGCACTGAAACTTTTGGCCCAAGGAGGCATTCCCGGATGAGTACAGCGGAACTCAATCAGTCCGCCGTTTGGAACACAGCGGACAAGTTTCTGCGCTCCATCGTCGAGCCTGAGGATTACGGAGACTATATTCTGCCGATGACGGTGCTGCGCCGTCTCGAGTGCATTCTCGCGCCGACCAAAGACGAAGTCCTCGACCTGGTATGGAGTCTTCAGGAGGAGGGCTTCAGCGACGAGATGATCGACTGGGAGGTGCAGGCCCGCTTTGGCCTGTCCTTCTATAACTCTTCTCGCCTGGACCTGACGCGGATCGCCCAGCTCGACGACCACGTATATGAGGCGCTAATGGATTACGTTGGCGCGTTCTCGGCCTCTGTCCGCGACGTGTGGGATGCCTTCGATTTCGCGGTGAAGATGAAGACCCTCGATAGTGCCTCGCGCCTGTGGCCGGTGGTCAAACACTTCGCCACTATTGACATGAGCATGGAGGCGCTGCCGGACGCCCAGATGGGTGATCTCTTCGAGCACGTCATGTACAAGGCATTCGACACCAAGGGTAAAGCCGCGGGTGCGTTCTACACTCCGCGTGATGCGATCCGGCTCATGGTGGATATTCTTTTCGCTTCCGACGACGTCGGACTGACCGTGGACGGTGCTTCACGAACCGTGTACGACCCGACAGCAGGCACCGGTGGCATGCTGCTCGTTGCCGCGCGTGCCCTCAAGGAGCTCAACCCAGACATCGAGGTAGTTCTGGCTGGCCAAGAACTTATGTCCACCGGTTATGCCATCGGTAAAGCCGACTTGCTCATCCAGGGCGGGGAGCCGGACGCCATCCGTCACGGTGATACTTTGCTCACCGACCTCTACGAGGGTGAGCAGTTCGAGTACATCCTTTCCAACCCGCCGTTCGGCATGGATTGGGAGGTACAGCAACAGTCGGTGAAGGAGCAGGCCAAGGTGCCGGGTTCCCGGTTCAGCCACGGCCTGCCGGGCAAGGACGATGGCCAGATGCTTTTCCTGGCCCATGTCGCTTCGAAGCTCATGCCCGCAGGTCCCAATGGTGCGGGCGGTCGTGGGGCGGTGGTGTCCAATGGCTCGCCGCTGTTTACCGGTGCGCCGGAATCGGGGCCGGATAAGATCCGCGCCTGGCTGCTGGAAAGCGACCTGGTGGACGCGATCATCCAGCTGCCGACGAATATGTTCTACGGCACGGGGATCTCTACCTATGTGTGGATCTTGGACACGAACAAGGAGGAGCACCGCAAGGGCTTCGTCCAGCTGATCGATGCCTCCGAGTGCTGGTCGGCGCCGGATAAGGGGCTGGGGGAGAAGCGCCGGGAGATGAAGGAGCCGGACCGCAAGCGCGTGCTCGAAGAGTACGCCGCCTTCGAGGACACCGAGATCTCGAAGGTGCTCACCCCAGCGGACCTGGGCTTCCGCGACGTGAAGGTCACCAAACAGAAGCGTCTGGGTGTGGCAGTCACCCCGGAGGCTGTGGCGCAGGTGCTGGAGCACAAATCTGCCGTGCCCGAGCATGCTGACGTGCTTGCCGACGTGGCGGACGTGAAGTTCAATGACCTGCCGGAGGCGCTGAAGGCTGCGGCCAAGAAGCGAGGTGTGAAGATGCTCGCCGGCATGATCAACGTGGTGCTCGAGGCCGTTGGAGTGCCGGACGAGAACGCCGATCCCAGTTTCGATCGCAAGGGCAACCCGATCCTCGACCCAGCCTTCTCCATGACCGAGCGTATCCCGCTGACAGAGGACGTTGGCGAGCACATGGAGCGCGAGGTCCTGCCATTCGCGCCGGACGTCACTTGGGACGAGGAGGCCGCGAAGGTGGGCTACGAGATCCCGTTCAAGCGCGTATTCTATCGCCCGGCTCCGGTCCGGTCACTGGAGGAAATTGACGCCGACGTTGCCGTGCTGATGAGCCGTCTGGCGGAGAAATTCGCGGAGGTGCGGGAGTGATTACCAGTTACCGAACATGGGCAGAACGCTTACCATCCGGTTGGAGCGTGATCCCGGCTGGAGTCGCCTTTTCCGAACCGAAGGAACTTTCCAGACCGAACGATCTACACCTCACCCCGTCGCAGAATTACGGGGTCGTGACGCAGGACGAGTATCGGGAGATTACCGGCCACCAACTCGTGCGAAATACGAAGTCAGCTGCCAATATGAAACACGTCGAGCCCGACGATTTCATCATCAGTATGGCGAGTCATCTCTCCGGTTTGGAGCGCAGCCACGTGGCAGGAAAGGTGAGCGGGGACTACCGGGTAGTTCGCCCAAGCCCGCTATACTCTCCGGGTTTTTTGGGATATCTAATGAAGTCGCGTGGTGTAATAGAACATTTAAATCTTCTGACGACTGAGATCCGGGTAGGGCAGCGAATTAGCTATGACCGTTTTTCCCTCATAGGGCTGCCACTTCCACCGGTAAACACTCAGCGCGCCATCGCGGATTACCTCGACCGCGAGACTGCCGAAATCGACGACATGACCGCCGACCTGGACGAGCTGGAGAAGCTTCTGACGGAGCATCGCAACTCCATCGCAACTATTTTTATTGGGAATCTGGAAAGTGACCCTGATACCCACAGAGTCAGTTTGAATGTCGTAGCTGACCTGATCTCCTCCAGCGTTGATAAGAAGAGCCGAGAAGGGGAGCCACCGGTGCGCCTCGTTAACTACACAGATGTGTATTACGGCGACACACTCACCGCGGACGCGAATTATATGGAAGCCACCGCAACTCCGGAGCAGATAGAGCGCGTAGGAGTGCGAGACGGGGACGTGATTTTCACCAAAGACTCCGAAACAGCGGACGACATCGGCATTCCCGCTATCATCCGCAATCCAGACCCCGACATGGTGTGCGGATACCACCTAACTATTGCTCGCCCACGCCGAGAACTTATCAACCCCCGGTACCTGTACTGGATTCTCATGTCGGGGCAGGCGAAATCGTACTGGGCGCAAGCAGCAAATGGAGTCACTAGGTTCTCGATTGGAAGTTCGGCCACTTCGCGTCTGCCAGTCGTATTACCGCCGCTGAACAGGCAAGAAATAGTTGCCGACGAGATCGACCGCGAAACCACCGAGATCGATGCCATGCTCGCCGACATCACCGAGTTGCGCGACCTACTCGCCGAGCGTCGCGCCGCCCTCATCGCTGCGGCCGTGACCGGACAAATCGATATCCCCACCGCCGAGGAGCCCACCCATGCCTAGCACGGACATCACCCGCGAAAAACCATACGAGAGCGCCATCTGCAACGCGCTCGCCGAACGCGGCTGGACCTACGAGGAGGGCCTGAACGACCAGGGTTGGGATCGCCGCCTCGCGCTCTACCCAGCCGACGTGTTGGAGTGGCTGTCCACCCAATACCCTGAAGAGTACGCCAAGGCCGTCCCCGCGGACGCCCCGGAAGCCACCCGCGAGGTCGCACAGCGCAAACTACTCGAATACGTCGCCGACCGGCTGGAAACCAAAACGCGGAAGGACCCACAATCCGGGCGCACTCTCGGCGGACTGCTTGGCACCTTACGGGAGGGCTTCAAATACGCCCAGGTCGGAGCCCGCTCTGCCAGCTTCGGCCCCATGGTAGCCTTCCCGCCGGCGAACCCATTGCTAGGGAAAGTCGCCGAGCGCGCTGAAGAGAACATCCTGCGCGTGATCCGCCAGGTCCACTTCGACCCGAAAACCAACGAGACGATCGACCTCGTGCTCACCGTCAACGGTATCCCCGTCGTGACGATGGAGCTGAAGACGGACAGCACTCAGTCCGTGGCACACGCCCGCAAGCAGTACCGCGAGAACCGCGTGCCAAGCCCGACTCGTCGTCTGCTGCAGCCGGGCCGCGCGCTCGTCCACTTCGCCGTCTCAAATGCAGAGGTCTACATGACCACCGCGCTTAAAGGTTCGGATACCTTCTTCCTTCCCTTTAACCGGGGCGTCGACGGCGGTGCCGGAAACCCACCCATCCCCGGCAAGTCCGAAACCTCCTACCTGTGGGAAGAAGTGCTGGAACGCGACATGTTCCTCCGTATCCTGCGCGACTTCGCAGTGTGGGAACCCGACGCCAAGCCGAAGCGCGGCACCCTGGGCGGCAAACTCATTTTCCCGCGCTACCACCAGCTCCGAGCCGTCGAACGGGTCACCCAGGACGTCACCCGGCGCGGCGCAGGAGGGCGCTACTTGATCGAACACTCCGCAGGCTCCGGCAAAACCAAAACCATCGCATGGCTTGCCCACCGGCTCATCCGCCACGTGCGTGAAGACGGGCAGAAAACCTTCGACTCCGTCATTGTCGTCACCGACCGCACCGCCCTGGACACCAATGTGCGCCAAGACATGCAGATGATGGAAGCATCAATGGGGCTGGTGGTCTCCGTGGGGGAAAGCGCCGGAGCTAAGTCCCCGCAGTTGCGCGAGGCCATCGAGGAAGGTGACCACATTATCACCTGCACCCTCCAGACTTTCCCTTATGTGCTAAAGCTCCTTGAAAGCGAGCAGCACCTTGCAGGCCGCCGTTGGTGCGTCATAGCCGACGAGGCACACTCCTCCCAAACCGGCTCCAGCGCTACCGCGCTGCGCGAACTCCTCGTAGACGTGGAATTGGACGAAGGGGAGGACTACACCGCGGACGACCTGCTGGAACTTCGCCAAGAGGCTCTTGCAGTCGCCGAGAACATGACCTTCATCGCCTTGACCGCAACCCCGAAGAGTAAAACCCTACGCCTCTTCGGCACGGAAACCCCGGATGGCCACTTCCTCGCCTTCGACACCTATCCAATGGGGCAGGCCATCGAGGAAGGCTTCATCCTCGACGTGCTCGGCAATTACTCGACCTACCAAATGTGGGCCGAGGTCCGCGACGAACTGGGTCGCACAGAAGAAGTGGATGAAAATGCGGCAGTTTCCGACATGGTGCGTTTCGTCCGCTTGCACCCAACTTCCATTGCTCAGAAGGTGGAGGTCGTCATCGAACACTTCCGCCGCAACGTAGCCCATCACCTGGGCGGGAAGGCCCGTGCGATGGTCGTGACCTCCTCCCGAAAAGCCGCCGTGCGGTGGTCACAGGAGATTAACCGCTACATCCAAACCAAAGGCTATGACTTCCGCTCCCTGGTGGCATTCTCTGACGCGGTGCGCGTGGACGAGAGGTCCGAACCGGTCACCGAAGTCCAGCTCAACGGTGTATCGGACGTCGAGCGCGCTTTCAAGGACGACGAGCAGGATTACCGCGTCATTATTGTCGCGAACAAGTTCCAGACTGGCTTCAACGAGCCCCGGCTCTGCGCCATGTACGTGGATAAGAAGCTTTCCGGGGTCGCTACCGTGCAAACACTCTCTCGTCTCAATCGCATACACCCGAATAAACCCACCCCGATGGTGGTGGACTTCGCCAACGACCCAGACATGATCGTTAAGGACTTCAAGCGTTACTACGTCGGCGCCTCGATCGATTCCGATATTAACCCGAATGCGCTGCACACTCTCGGCGAGGAACTCGACACCTCCGGGTTCTATACCCCGGAGGAAATGGAACAAGTCGCCCAGGTTTACATGGCTGGCTCTGATTCGGAGGCCTTGCGCGGTGCGGTCGCGCCGATCATCCAGCGCTGGCAAGTTCGACGCGATTCCGGCAAGGATGGGCATACCGCGGCGTGCGACTTCAAATCCAATGCGGAGAAGTACCGCCACGCCTACGAATTCCTCTCCCAGATCGTCGCATACGCCGACGCAGAAGTTTCCAAGCGCGCCATGCTCGCCGCCGTCTTGGAACGCAACCTCCACCTCTCGGAGCACGACGAGGATGAGGATTTTATCACCGGGCTTTCGCTGGCGGGCGTTGCGATCATTCAGAACGAAACCGAGGTCGACCGTTCGTTGAGCGACGGAGGGGGAGAACCCCTGAAGGTGCCTAAGTTCGACGTCACTTTGGGTGGGGACAGCACGCCGCTGCGCACTGCGTTCGACGAGGCCGTCGAAAAGGTCAACGACATCTTCTCGATGGCTGGTGTGGACGTCACCTCCGGTCAGACGGCGCAGATGATCGTTGCCGCCTGGGGCACGCTTTCCAAGCAGCCGGAAGCCCGCAAACTGGGGCGAACCAATAACAAGGAGCAGCTCAAGCGTTCCAAAAAGTTCCAGGGTGAGGCAACGAAGGCAATCTTCTCCGGCATCGCGGAGCGCAAACAGCGTGATGCGCTGCTCTCCAGCGATCGCGATGTGTTGCATGGGGTTATCGCGGCCTTGGCAGAGCTAATGGCAGCCGCTAAAGAAACCGGGGAGCTGGACGAATAACCCCCGAAAAAATTTTGGTCGGACTGACAGGATTTGAACCTGCGACCCCTACACCCCCAGTGTAGTGCGCTACCAAGCTGCGCCACAGTCCGCCGTCGCCCTCAAAAAAGGGCAACGGCGATAGGTTACCCCACTCCCATCGCCGTTATGAAATCCCCTGCTTATACCGGCTGCACGGCCTTGTCGCTCACAATAATGCCGTCCGAATCGCAGTAAATGTATTCGCCTGGGACAAAGTCCACGCCGCCGAAGCTCACCGTCACGTCACGCTCGCCCTCACCGGTCTTGGTGGACTTACGCGGGTTGGTGCCCAGCGCCTTGCAGCCGAACTCCATCTGGCCGATCACCTTGGAATCGCGGATCGGCCCATTAACCACCACTCCGGCCCAGCCGTGATCCTTGCCCAGGCCAGCAATAATGTCGCCCACCAGTGCGGTGTGCATAGAAGCACCACCGTCGATCACCAGCACGCCACCTGGGTTCTCCTCCTGCAGCACCTTCTTCAGCAGCGCGTTGTCCTGGAAGCACTTCACCGTGGTGATCTTGCCGCAGAACTCCACCACACCGCCCAGGTCGCGGAACTGTGTATCGCAGCTGCGCACGTCGCTACCAATGATGTCCACCAGGTCGGCGGTCGGAATAAAAGTCAGTTTTTCTTCAGCCATGCCCCTACTGTAGGCGCAAGCTCTCCCATGCCGTGATGAATTCGCCCACTCGCTGCCCGGATCCTCTTTGCAAAAGCAGGTGATCCATGCCCTCCAACGCCACCCAATCAGCCTTCGGCAAAGCCTCCCTCATCGCATGCGCCTCCGCCACTGGAACTACCAGATCATCGGGGGAGTGCAGCACCAGAGACGTGGCGTCACTAGAAGAAACAGCGGCAACGGTATCGGCAGAATCGGCCGCGGTGAGCTCATCCAGCAGCGCTTGCCCCAGGGAAAGCTCCCGCTGGCGCTTAAACATGTGCATGATCTCCGGCGCGCGCTTCGCCGTATCCCGCAGCTCAAAAGGGGTGCCGATGGTCACGACGCTCTCTGCTGAAGGAATCGCCGCCGCAGCACGCTGCACCGCCGTGCCACCCAGCGAATGCCCCACCAGCAGCTCCGGTCCGCCAAACCACGCTGCCGCAGCCTGTACATCGGACACGTTCGTCGCCAGCGTCGTCTCCTCGAACCGCCCCTCCGAATCACCCAACCCCGCAAAGTCGAATCGCAGGCTCGCATACCCCGCCCGCGCCAGTGCCTTGGATATGCGCGTCACCCCAATTGCCCCGCGCGTACACGTAAAGCAGTGCGCGACGACCGCCCGGCGCGGCGCTTCTTCCATCGCCACATCCCGTGGCATATCCACCGTTCCCGCCAACTGCCAGCCATTTTCAGTGGGAATTGTCACGTGAACGGAGCGAATCGTGCGGGTCATGGATCGCCTCTTGCCATTAGTCGGTTAACGTGGTCAGTACATTTTTACATCTCACACTCGAAGGGCACACACATGGCATTTGACTGGTTCTGGAAGGCAATGGGATCTTCCCCGAAGAAGAATCAGAAGAAGAGCCGGGCCGTGGTCGCTCAGGCCGACTCGTCGCGCTATTCGGGGCTTAGCGATGCTGAGCTTCGTGACGCCGCCTCGGACGTGGTCACTAAACAATCCACTAGCGAGGATGGCCACCACTTCGGAGGGCAAGTAGAAGACGCTTCCGCGCTGCTTGGAATCCTGCGTGAAGCGGCTAAACGCACGTTGGACATGGAGCCTTTCGACGTGCAGATGCAGGGCACCTACCGCCTGCTGCACGGCGATGTGGTGGAGATGGCCACCGGTGAGGGTAAGACACTTGCTGGCGCGATGGCCGCCGTGGGCTTTGCGCTTCAGGGCAAGCGCGTGCACGTCATCACGGTCAACAGCTACTTGGCTGGTCGCGATAACGACTGGATGGGTCCGATGTTCGAGTTCTTCGGACTCACCCATGGTGCGATTAACGAGGAGCTCTCTGCGGATCAGCGCCGCGAGATCTACTCGCGTGACGTTATTTTCGGTGCCATCAACGAGCTGGGCTTCGACGTGCTGCGTGATCAGCTCATTACCCGCCGTACCGACCAGGTACGTAGCCCTGCGGACGTGGCCGTCATCGATGAGGCCGATTCGGTAATGGTGGACGAAGCTCTTGTACCGCTGGTTCTCGCCGGTTCCGAGCCCGGGCCCGCCCCCGCTGGCCGCATTACTGATCTGGTCAAGCGGATGGAGGAAGACAAGCACTTCCATGTCTCCGAGGATCACCGCAATGTCTTCCTTACCGATGAGGGTGCGGAGTTCGTGGAGAAGGAGCTCGGCGTAGATTCCCTCTACGAGGATGAAGGCGAGCTGTTGGTGCAGGTGAACGTTGCCCTGCACGCCGAACACCTCTTGATCCGCGACGTGCACTACATTGTGCGCGACGGCAAGGTAGCTCTTATTGACGGCTCCCGCGGCCGCGTGGCCGAGCTGCAGCGTTGGCCCGATGGCCTGCAGGCAGCAGTGGAGGCCAAGGAAGGCCTGGACGTTACCGATGGTGGTCGCATCCTCGACCAGGTAACCATCCAGGCTTTGGTCGGCATGTACCCCGAGGTCTGCGGCATGACTGGCACCGCACTGGCCGCTGGCGACCAGCTGCGTCAGTTCTACAACCTGCAGGTCTCCGTCATCGAGCCGAATGTGCCGAACATTCGCTTCGACGAGGCTGACCGGGTTTACGTCTCCGCCACCGAGCGCGACGATGCCGTGGTCAAGCACATCATCGAGGTGCAAAAGACTGGTCAGCCGCAGCTGGTGGGCACCCAGGACGTTGCAGAATCTGAGCAGCTGGCTGAGGCGCTCCTTTCTGCAGGCGTGGAGTGCTCGGTACTGAACGCGAAGAACCACGAGGCGGAAGCAGCTGTCGTAGCCGAGGCCGGCCGTCCGGGTCGCGTGACTGTCTCTACCCAGATGGCTGGCCGCGGTACGGATATCAAGCTGGGCGGTACAGACGAAGCTGAGCGCGAAGAGGTCGTAGAAACCGGTGGCCTGCATGTCGTAGGCGTGGGGCGTTTCCGCTCCCAGCGCCTGGATAACCAGCTGCGAGGCCGCGCGGGACGCCAGGGTGACCCGGGCAGTTCGGTTTTCTTCGTCTCCCTTGAAGACGACGTGGTGGCTATCGGCGGCGCAGGGGAGGAGCTGCAGGCGCAGCCCGAGGACGACGGCCTGCTGCCACAGAAGAAGGTTCAGCAGTTCGTGGATCACTGTCAGCGCGTTACTGAAGGACAGATGCTCGACATCCACGCAACTACGTGGAAGTACAACAAGCTCATTAAGGACCAGCGCGACATCGTGAATGATCGCCGCGACACTTTGCTGGACACTGGCGCTGCCTGGGATGATCTCAGCTACCACAACGTTGAGCGTGCTGCGGAGCTGAAGAAGCAGGGACTCTCCGAGGAAACTCTGGAGCAGGCCGCCCGCGAAATTATGCTCTTCCACTTGGATAACGAATGGTCGGAGCACCTGGCTTACCTGGACGATGTACGCGAGTCGATTCACCTGCGCGCCATTGCCCGCGAATCGCCGATCGACGAGTTCCACCGTATGTCCATCGCCGCATTCGGTGAGTTGGCTGAACGTGCCGTCGACAAGGCTCGGGAGACATTTGACGAGGTAGAGATCACCTCTGAAGGCGCCCAGCTAGGCGAAATGGGGCTGCATAAGCCCAGCGCAACATGGACATACATGGTGAACGATAACCCGCTGTCCTCCTCCGGGGGGTCTGTAATGGGGTCTATCGTTCAGATGTTCCGCTAACTGCTTTAGGGTATTGTTAGACGTATTGTTAGAGCCGAACCAATTAGTTCGAATGAGAGGACTTGAAAGCTATGAGCGATAACACCGGAGTGCCAGAGGCATCTGTCGAGACCACGTCAGTCTTCCGCGCAGACCTTCTGAAGGAGATGGAGTCTGGCTCCCAGCACGATGCCTCTCCTGCCGGTGTCGAGGGTCTTCCTGAGGGCTCCGCGCTGCTGGTTGTGAAGCGCGGTCCGAATGCCGGCTCCCGATTCCTGCTGGATCAGGAGACGACCGCTGCTGGCCGTCACCCCGATAGCGATATCTTCCTCGACGACGTTACTGTTTCCCGTCGCCACGCTGAGTTCCGTCGCAATGGCGATCAGTACGAGGTCGTAGACGTCGGATCCCTGAACGGCACCTACGTTAACCGCGAGCCGAAGAACTCTTCCGTTCTCTCCAATGGCGATGAGATCCAGATCGGCAAGTTCCGCCTGGTGTTCCTGAACGGTTCGAAGGAAGCCTAAGGAACAGTGAGCGCACAGAGAAGCCACGTTAGCGCTCCAGTCCCTTCCACCTCGCCAGCCGGTAAAGTTCTGCCGACGTCGTCTATCGGCGACGTGCTGAAGCAGCTGAAGCCGGATTTCCCGGATGTTACGGTATCGAAGATCCGTTTCCTGGAGTCCGAGGGGCTGGTGAGCCCGCGTCGTTCCCAGAGCGGCTACCGGCGCTTTTCGCCGGAGGACATTTCGAGGCTGCGTTATATCTTGACCCTTCAGCGGGATAATTACTTGCCGTTGAAGGTTATTCGCGAGCGCCTGGAGGCCATGGACTCCGGCAAGGTCACCCCCGTGACCGCTGCGCGCAAGTCCGCCCCCGGTGCTATTTCTCCGGAGCAGATGCGCGGTGCCCAGTCTCGTCGCCTGACTCGTGCTGATGTGACGGCGCGTGCAGGTGTGCAGGACTCCTTCACCGGGGCGCTCATCCGTATGGGGTTGATCACCGCCGACCCGGCTGGTTTCTACTCGGTCGACGATGTTGAGATCGTGCAGATTGCCCAGAGCCTCACTGACCACGGCCTGGACAATCGCCACCTGAAGTCGCTCCTGACCATTGCGAACCGTCAGTACGACATGGTCTCTCGCATCGCCGAGCCACTGGCACATGGCCGCGATGAGAACGCGCAGCAGCGTTCCGCAGAAACCGCCCGCGAGATGTCCGCGTTGATCATTTCTCTGAATACCGCGCTGGTGAAGGGCAACCTTGGATAAAGGTACCGAAGTCGTCTTTCTCGGCCGCGCGGTCGCCAGCGCCCTTGGGTGCGGCGCGCCGGTGGCCGATTGCCTTATTTTTATGACGCCCGAACGCACCCACATCCTGCCGATTTGGGTTGAACCCACCGTGGATCTGGGCGGGCGCCCCTCGGATGCGGAAGTTCTGGCAAACATCCTCAAGAACGACGAAGCGCGTGACCCGTGGTTCGCCCGAATCGCCACCAACTCCCGAGGGCAAATGACCGCCGGTTTGGTGCTCGAGGCAGGGGAGTCTGAACGTTTCATCGACGTGCGCCCCTCGATTCTGGAGCCGCTGTGGCATGCAGGTGTGCTCTTCGACGTGCGGGTTGCGCCAGGCGTAGAAAATGCACTGATCCGTGTGAATCCCGCCTGGGTTGAAGAATTGGAAGCGAAGCTCAAGAAAGTCGATGAAGATGGCGACCAAGTGGACTTCCTTTTGGACTGGGATCCACAGGAGATGGGCTTCAGTGCTAGCGACAACGCAGATTCCGATTTTCAAGAGATGTGGGAAGGCCTGGGACTGTCGAGCGATCTGGACGACTGGTTGAAAGAATGACACGCGTGTTGTTACACGTGTGAATTTTGTGACTCGTGTTAAAGTAATATCCGGCTAGCGGTTGACTGTGCCGCAAACCGGTCTAATCTTTAGAAGAGAATTGAAATTACACCAGGAGTCTTTCAATGCAGGATGCCCTTTTCGACGTCCATGGCCCCGACGATGAAGTTGGCTACCGTGTGCCGATCGCCTGTCAGGTAGCTGGCATCACTTACCGCCAGCTCGACTACTGGGCGCGCACCAAGCTCGTCCAGCCCAGCATCCGCAACGCCGCAGGCTCCGGCTCTCAGCGCCTGTACTCCTTCCGAGACATCCTGGTTCTCAAGATCGTCAAGGGCCTGCTGGATACCGGCATTTCCCTGCAAAACATCCGCAAGGCTGTCGAGAAGCTAGAGAACCTGGGCGTCGACGACCTCGCCGGTATTACTCTCGTCTCCGACGGCCACACCGTCTATGAGTGCCGTTCCTCTGAAGAAGTCATCGACCTCCTCAACGGTGGCCAGGGCGTATTCGGCATCGCAGTGCCGGGTCTGATGAAGGAACTCACCGGCACCATCACCTCCTTCCCCTCGGAGAAGGTTGTTCAGGATGCCGCCATCGACGAGTTGGCCGAGCGCCGCCGTCGCCGTATGGCCTAAAGAATCCTTAAGAAAGCTCCACGCGCCCGCTGATCCAACTCGGGCAGCGACTGGTCCCTCAGCTGCGGAGCCAGCACGTCATTCTTCTCTTCTCCGCTCTCCACCTTGGAGACCGCCAGCGCCTCCTCGGCCTTGCTCCGATCAGTCGGCTTCCACAACGGAGCACCTGGCATACCACCCTCACCCCACGCCTTATACGCCGCAATAGCCTCCGCATCCGGCTTTTGCACAGCCTCCGCCTTCAGGCAGTGGTCCAGTTCCACTTCGTTCGCGTCATTGAACTGGCGCACCTTATCCTGTAGCTCCGCCGTATCCTCGGCCCAGATCTTCACCACAAAATCCCCCTGTGGGCACTCCGGTGCTGAGAGCTGATCCTGGTTGTTTCGCGCCAGCATGATCCAACCAGCCACCAGCGCCACAACCAGAATCACGGCCACCAGGGCACCCCAGACCCATCCAGCAACATGATAGTTCTGCTTTCCAGTTGCATGTCGTGCCACGATCGAGTCCTCCCAGTAGTTTTCTATCCAGTGTAGGCCAGCAGCTGCTTGCGGATCTCTTGCCCGCGATCCATTAGCCCCTTTTGCCGCTGTACATACTCGGCCCGCCCCGCCGGAGTCTCGATCCGCACCGGCTCAAAACCCCATTCCCGCAGTTCATAGGGCGAAGCCTCCATATCCAGCCGACGCACATCACAGGCCAGCTCAAAGCAGTCCAGCCACAACTCGCCGGGAACCAGCGGCCCCAATTTCGTAGCCCACTTATACAGATCCATCGTGGCGTGTAGGCAGCCCGGCTGCTCCAACTGAGGCTGTGAGTCGCGGGTGGGGGTGTGGGCGTTGCGCGGCGCGGCGGCGTCGGTAAAAAAGCGATAAGCGTCAAAGTGCGTGCACTTCAACTGCGACTTCTCGACAACCTCGTCCGTACCCCGGGCTCCCAAACGCAGTGGCTCGGGGTGGCGGGGCGCATCCTTGTACACCATCGCCCATTCGTGCAGTCCAAAGCACCCCAGCACTGGCGGGTGCCGGTACGTCGCATCCAACAGCCGCGCGATATAACGCACCGTTTTACCCCTGGCTGCCATGTACCGCTCCACATCCAGGATCCACACATCACCTTGGCGTACATAGTGGTCTTTGTACTGTGGCAGGTCGTCGCCACCATCCCACACCACGGCCTTATTGACGCCCGGATGCCAGTGGCTTAGCTTCCCAGGGGTAGTGGGGTAGTAGCTGAACATAAAGTCCCACACCGGGTGCCTTTCACCCTGTGCGCGGCGCCGGCGGTGCCCCTCGGTGAGGCGCTGCACACGCTCCCTATGAGCCGCCTGCCTTGCGCGCCAGTCGTGCAGAACCTCAGTCATGGGTCCAGTCGCGAACGGTACCGACGAGTTCCTCGATGATGTCTTCCAGGGTGATCATGCCAATGATCTGCCCATTTGCATCCACTACTGCGGCGATGTGGCTCGACGTACGACGCATATTGCGCATCGCGACATCGAAGTTCGAACCAGCCTTGACCTCCAGCAGCGGGCGAATATCCGTCGTATCCAGCTGCCCGTCGGGCTCTACTAGGTTGTCCAGCACATCCTTGACGTGCACATACCCAATCCACTTGCCTGTCGCATCAGTAACGGGGAAGCGAGAGTAGCCCGTCTCCTGCACAGCCTTCTCCACGGCGGCTACCTTCATACGCGGGCCATCCTGGGGGATGCAGTGCACATCGCCGAAGGGGATCAACACTTCGTCTAGCGTACGGCGGGAAGAACCCAGCGCCTTGTTGAGGCGGTTCGCTTCCTCAGGTGCGATAAGCCCCTCAGAGCGGGAATCCTGGATCATACTTGCCAGCTCGGAAGGGGAGACCGTGGAGTCCAGCTCGTCCTTTTGCTCCACGCCCACCAGCTTCAACGTCTTGCGCGCGATCCAGTTCAGCAGCTGCATGATGGGGTTCGTCACCTTCACGAACAGCAGGTGCAGCGGCACCACAAATGTTGCCACTGTTTCTGGCCCAGCCAGAGCAATATTCTTCGGCACCATTTCACCGAGAATGATGTGCAGCATCGTCACCAACAGCAGGGAGATGGTAAAGCCCACCGGGTGCAGCAGCTCTGCGGGCATTCCCAGTGCCTCGAATGGCGCTTCGATCAAGTGCGCGATCGCTGGCTCGCCGACCTTACCGAGCAGCAGCGAGGCGATGGTGATGCCAAACTGCGCACCCGCGAGCATGATCGACAGGTGTTCCGTGGCGTATTGCACGCGCTTGGCACGCTTGTTTCCGGCGGCGATCATCGATTCCAGGCGATCTTTTCGCGAGGAAATCAGAGAGAACTCCACCGCCACAAAGTAGCCGTTGAGTGCCAGCAGGAAGATTGCAAGGACGATAGCCCAGATATCACCCATCACTTAAACCTCCTCTTTCTTCAACGGGCGCAGCAAAACCTTGTCCACGCGGCGGTTGTCCATTTCCTTGACGGTCGCTCGCCAACGTCCGGTCATGCCAGTTTCAAATCCCTCCAGAAGTTCATGGTTGCCGACCGGCAGCAGAACCTCATCGCCCTCCTTCGGGATTCGACCCAGTGTGGCCATAATCAGGCCGCCCAGCGTGTCATAGTCGCCTTCTGGGGCGGTGTAGCCCACCGCGTCCGGTAGCTCATCCGTGCGCACCAGTCCGGAAACTTCCCAGCTGGTGCCGCTCTTGCGGACTTCCTTGTCCTCTTCCACGTCGTCGTGCTCGTCCCACACTTCGCCGAGGATCTCCTCCACGACATCTTCAATCGTCACGATGCCGGCAGTGCCGCCGTACTCGTCGACAACCATCACCAACTGCGACCCCGCGGCTCGCACCCGGTTCAGCACGTCATCGCCGCTTAAGGAATCCGGCACGGAGGGCACGGACTTCATTAGCTGGTTCAGAGTGGTAGTCCGGCGGACAGCGTGGGGGATAGTTAGCGCGTCCTTCACATGGACAACGCCCGCCGTTTCATCCAGATCACCGCGCGTCACGGGGAAGCGCGAGTGTCCGGTCTCGAGCGCCAGCTCGATAAGATCCTGCGCAGTGTCTTCCACGGTCAGAGATTCGACGGTCGACCGAGGCGTCATAATATCCTCCGCGGTGGCGTCGCTAAATTTCAGCGAAAGATCCAGTATTCGCGCTTTCTGCTCGGTGAACCCGCCGTTGCCCGTCGAGTGCCGCACCAGCGCCGAGAGTTCTTCGGCCGATCGTGCCGACGCCAACTCGTCCGCCGGCTCAATTCCCAGCTTCCGCACAATCGCGTTGGCCAGCTTATTCATCCCGTTGATAAACCACTTCAGCGCTACGTTGAACACCCAGACCGGGCGGACAGTCGCACGTGCTGCGTCGAGCGGGTTAGTAATGGCCAGGTTCTTCGGCACAAGTTCGCCGAACACCATGGACAGCACTGTCGCCACGATTAGCGACAGGACCAGTGCAATGGGCATGGCCGCCGCTTCGCTAAGCCCCATGAGCTCCAGCAACGGATTAAAGAACTTCGCCAAAATCGGCTCGGCCAGATAACCGGTGGCCAGGGTTGTGATTGTAATGCCGAGCTGCGCGCCCGACAGCAGGAAAGAGAGCTGCCCATGCGCTTTTTGCACCAACTTCGCGGTGCCATCGCCCTTGGTGCGGGCGTGCTCGTCAATGGTGGATCGCTCCAGACCCGTCATGGCGAACTCCACGGCAACAAACACGCCAGTAAGGCCTGTGAGCAGCACAAAGAGAACTAGCCCAACGACGGAAAGCAGAATTTCCACGGGTGTTCTTCGACTCCTAACTATTCTTCAAATTGGCAACCAACTTGGAACCCGACAGTACGGTCGGGTGCACACCGGCCTTGGCCATCATCTTCTCGGTTGCACGTTGATCCTCTGCGAACGTAAGCGTAACGACCGTGCCACTGGCTCCGGCGCGCGCGGTGCGTCCAGCGCGATGTACATATGCCTTGTGTTCGGCGGGCGGGTCGATATGGACGACCAGCTCCACGTCTTTGACATCGATACCCCGGGCAGCGATGTCTGTGGCGACCAGCACGGAATTTTCGCCTTGCGTGAACTGGTTCAACGCATTTTGACGTGTGTTCTGTCCCTTGTTGCCATGAATGCCCACGGCGGGGACACCTGCCCGCACTAGCTTCTTAACCTGTCGGTCTACCGCATACTTCGTGCGCATGAACATTACTGTTCGCTTGCGCATTTTTCCAATTGCGATGACCAGCTCGTTTCGCTCTTCACGGCTATTCACCACCCCCAGCAGGTGTCGCATCGTGTCCACACTGGCGTTTGCTTCACCCGTGGAGTGGGTCACCGGATCCCGCATGTAGTTATCCACCAGCACCTGTACATCGCCATCCAACGTGGCGGAAAACAGCAGGTGCTGGGCGTTCTTCGGCATGTCATCCAGAATTTTAGTCACCTGGGGGAGAAAGCCCATGTCGGCCATCTGGTCGGCCTCGTCGATAGCGACGACCTTCACGTCGCTAAAGTCCAGCATGCCCTGCCGCAGCAGATCCAGTGCGCGCCCCGGCGTCGCCACGAGGATGTCCACGGGTCTCGCCAGAGCAGTGATATTCCGCTGAATCTTCACCCCGCCGACAACTTCCAGCAGACGCTGACCTGCTGCGTTCGCAATCGGATCCAGCCGCGAACGCACCTGTGTCGCCAACTCTCTGGTCGGCACGAGCACCACACCACGGGGCTTTTTGGGTCGTGACGCCCCCCGCCTCAGAAGCTGAATCATCGGCAGCCCGAACGTGAATGTTTTGCCGGAACCCGTCGGTCCACGGCCTAGCACGTCCCGCCCCTCGACGGCCGCGGGGATGGCCGCAGCCTGGATAGGGAAGGGCTTAGTTATTCCCTCGGCGGAAAGCTCTTTGGTGATGCAATCATCGAGCCCGAGCTTTCCGAACTCTGATCGGGACAATTACGCTTCGACCTCGCTACGGTCGCCGGACCACAGGGTGTGGAAAGATCCCTCGCGGTCAGTACGGCGGTAGGTGTGCGCGCCGAAGAAATCACGCTGGCCCTGGATCAGTGCCGCCGGAAGACGCTCGGCACGCAGGGAATCGTAGTAAGACAGGGAGGATGCGAATACCGGTACCGGGAGGCCCAGCTGGGTAGCCAGGATGACTACGCGTCGCCAGGAATCAATCAAACCGCCCAGTTCGCCCTTGAAGTAAGGATCCAGCAGCAGGGAGGGCAGCTCCGGGTTGGCATCGTAGGCCTCGCGGATGCGGTTGAGGAACTTCGCGCGGATGATGCAGCCACCACGCCAGATGGTGGCGAGGTCGCGGGGATCCACGCCCCACTTGTGCTCTTCGGAGCCAGCCTTGATCTCGTCAAAGCCCTGCGCGTAGGCCACCAGCTTGGAGGCATAGAGTGCGCGGCGGACATCCTCAATGAACTCTTCCTTCGGAACATCCAGAGTGCTGAGCTCGCCAGCAGGCAGGTTGCCGATAGTGGCGTCGCGCTGCTCGCGAGCGCCGGACAGAGCACGGGCGAAAACGGCCTCGCCGATGCCGGTGGTGGGGATGCCCAGATCCAGAGCAGCCTTTACCGTCCAGCGGCCGGTGCCCTTCTGGCCTGCTGAATCGACAATGACATCGATCAGTGGCTTGCCGGTCTTCTCATCCACCTGGGAGAGCACCTCGGCGGTGATTTCGATCAGATAGGAGTCGAGGTCGCCCTCGTTCCAATTCTTGAAAACCTCTGCGATCTCCGCAGGCTCCATACCCGCGCCGTAGCGCAGCAGCTGATAAGCCTCGCCAATGACCTGCATATCGGCGTACTCGATGCCATTGTGAACCATCTTCACGAAGTGGCCGGCGCCATCCGGACCAATGTGCGTCACACACGGGGTGCCATCGACCTTCGCAGCTACGGACTCCAGCAGTGGCCCCAGAGCCTCCCAGGATTCCGCCGGGCCACCGGGCATAATAGCCGGCCCATTAAGGGCGCCTTCCTCGCCACCGGAGATACCTGCGCCAACAAAGTTCAGTCCACGCTCGGACATCTCCGCTTCACGGCGGATCGTGTCGGTGTACAGCGCATTACCACCATCGATGATGATGTCACCTTCGTCCATTTCCTCGGCGAGCTGGGAAATGACGGCGTCAGTACCAGTACCCGCCTGCACCATAATCAGCGCGCGACGTGGGCGCTCCAGTGACTTAACGAAATCGGCGATCGTCTCGGACGGGACGAAGTTGCCGGTGTCGCCGAAGTCCTCCATGAACTTCTCGGTCTTCGCGGTAGTGCGGTTGTAGACGGCCACGGTGTGACCGTTATTGGCAAAGTTCCGGGCGATGTTGGACCCCATGACGGCCAGGCCAACAACGCCAATCTGGGCGGTTCCTTCAGCAGTAGTCATGGTTTTACATCTTACAGGGCGAAGAGTTGGTTAGGCTTAGGCGCATGTCCAATATTTTCATTGAACTAAGTCGTGAAGCCACCGAGCGGGAACTGACCGGCGAGGAGATTTCTACCCTCAACGAGCTGCTCCGGAAGCATCCGACGCTTGACCGCACCCTAGGTGTGCAATACTGCGCCATTGGTCCGAAGAAGCTGCAGCTGGCACTCGAAGTCACCGAGGATCACCTGCAGCCGTGGGGAGTGACGAACGGTGGTGTTTACGCGAGCCTGGGGGAGACCGCCGGCTCTATGGCCAGCTTCGTCGCCGCTGGTGCCGGACCGGCCGTGGTCGGAACTTCGAATCAGACGCACTTTCTGCGTCCGTCGGTAAAAGGCGACGTCATTGTCTCAACCGCGGAAGCAGAGCATATTGGGCGCACCACGCACCTTTTCCGCATCGAGCACATAAATGAAAAAACCGGCAAATGCTGCGCCTTGACTTTCCTCAAGACGCAGGTTGTGCCGGATATGCCGAAGGCTTAGTCAGAGACCGCGCGGGTATCGCGACCCTCGCCGAAGCGCAGGTTGTCGCGCACCTCGATGGAGCGCGTGCCTTCCTTGTCCTCCAATTCGCGCAGCTTGCGCAGTGCGTTGCGTGCGTGCAGCTGCTGGCGGGTAGCTACCAACTGCCAGCGGCGGCGGGACACGGAGTTAAGACCCCAGCTGAATGCAGCGACTGCACGGTTGCGGAAGCCAACCATGTACAGCAGGTGCAGAACCAGCCACATGACCCAGCCCATGAAGCCGGAAACCTCGGCCTTGTTCATCTTCACCACCGCGTTGAAGCGGGAAACGATGGCCATGGAGCCCTTGTCGAAGTAGTTGAACGGCACGCGACCCTCGTGGGAAGTGCCGTTGTTGACCTCGTCCAGGATGGTGGTAGCGGCGTACTGGCCACCCTGCATGGCGACCTGAGCTACGCCCGGCAGGCGGTCCTTGCTCATCATGTCGCCCACGATGAAGATGTTGTGGTAATCGCCCAGGGTCAGGTCATCGTTCACCGGCACGCGACCCGCACGGTCGACCTCGATACCTGCCTGCTCGGCAACGTGCTTGCCCAGTGGGGAGGCGGCCACACCGGCGGACCAGATCTTGGCGTAGGAGGGGATGAAGTACTCTTCTTCGGTCTTCATGTCCTTGTAGCGCACGCCTTCCTTGGAGACATCGGTCACCAGGGAGTTGAGGATGATCTCTACGCCCAGATCTTCCAGGCGGCGGGCGGCCTTGCGACCCAGGCGCTTGCCAAACGGCGCCAGCACCTGCGAGCCACCGTCGATCAGCAGAATCCGGGTGTCCTCGGTGTCGATCTCGCGGAACTCGTCGCGCAGGGTGCGGTGGGACATCTCGGCCAGCTGACCGGCCAGCTCCACACCAGTCGGGCCAGCACCGACAACGACGAAGGTCAGCAGACGCTTGCGCGCCTCCGGGTCGGAGGTGATCTCGGCGCGCTCGAAGGCGCCGGTCACGCGAGCACGAATTTCCAGTGCGTCGTCCACGGACTTCATGCCCGGCGCGAACTCTGCAAACTGCTCATTGCCGAAGTAGGACTGGCCAGCGCCCGCCGCGAGGATCAGGGAATCGTACTTCAACACGGCATCCATGCCACCCAGATCGGCGGTAACGGTCTGCTCGTTGATGTCGACGTTGCGAACCTCGCCCTTGACCACACGGACATTGTCCTGGTCAGCCAGGATCTGACGAATGGAGGGCGCGATCTCGCCTTCGGAGAGGATGCCGGTCGCAACCTGGTACAGCAGCGGCTGGAACAGGTGGTGATTCGTCCGGTCGACGATGGTGACCTTGACGTTTTCGTTCTTAAACTTCTTAGCCGCAAAGAGGCCGCCGAACCCCGCGCCGATGATTACGACGTGGTGGCGGTTAGATGCGCTGGTCATGTAGTTGCTTCTCCTCAAATATGGTTGTTATCCGGCACCATCTTAATTGGTTCAGGCTTGGCCTTCACACCGAGAGCCCCCGGGTTGAGAAAAATTCAACCCATTTCGGTTGCGCCTCGAGAGCAAGAAGTTGTTTTCCTAGTAACTTCGGGGGGAGTTGCAGTGTTAAAGGAAGGCAGGATGACGTCTCCGTACATCGATGAGGAGCGCTGGCCGCACCTCGTGGCCACTCCACAGGCACGCTTTATGGGTCGCCGCGCCGAGGCTGTTACCTCGCGCTTGGAAGCGCTGCTTTCCTCTCATGGTATTTCTCTGGACGCCGGCACGGTGCCGCACATGGTCGTTCGAGATGGCCAGGTGATCGATCGGATGGTCGCGGAGGGGTGGCTCGGTCTAGCGGAGGGGTACATGGCCGGCGAATGGACGGCTGAGCCTCTCCCGGAGGTGCTGGGGGCGCTTCTGGATAGGCCCTTCGAGGGCAAAATGGGAGAGTTCCTCGCTCGCCGCACGCCCAGGCGTCGCGGTCCCGTACCGGGCGAATTGCCCGAGGCGCTCGTTGAGCTTTATGCGGGCGCTACCCGGGCAACTGGTGCAGCGCAGTTCAGCAGTGCCTCGCGCACAAGCGCTCACGACCACGGGATCGATTTCACATGGTTCGGCGACCCCGATGATGTAGATCGCCAGGATCTCGACGACGCCCAGCGGCGTCGTATCACCACCATGCTCGACGAGGCCGAAGTCGGCCCAGGCGACCGCGTATTGGAAATGCCGTCCTCCGGAGGCCAACTGGCAGTACAGGCTGCTCAGCGCGGCGCACGTGTGGATGTGCTGACCAGCGACGAAGATCACGCTGATGCTGTGCATGCCCGTGTGCGGGCCGCCGGGGTAGGGGGTGCGGTGAATGTGGAGGTTATCGCCGGTCCAGTACCTTCCCCCCGACAATGGTCGGGGCGCTACGAGGCCATTTTCTCTGTTGAGCGCATGGAGACTTTGGGGCTGGGTGGCCTCAGCCACTACCTGAAGGCAGTGGATCGCATGCTGTCCGACGATGGTCTGGCAGTAATCCAGTCAATCGTCGCCACCGACGAGCTCCGCGAGACTGCCAAGGAATCCCTAGACGTCATGCGCGCATACGTATGGCCTGCCCTGGAGTACCCCACAGCCCAGCAAGTGCGCGAAGTCACGGCCGAGCACACTCAACTTACCGTTGTTGCAGAGAACAACCTGAGCGGCCACCTACGTGCGACTTTGCCACTGTGGCGCGCGAACTTCCTCTCCCGCGAACGCCAAGCCGCCGCAGCGGGCTTCGACCCAGTCTTCCGCAGGCTCTGGGATTACCAGCTGGCGCTGCATGAGGCTCTGGCAACCACGGGGGATATCGGCTGCGTCCAATTTGTTTTCGCGCCGAAGTAGTTTTCCGATTTTCCCTCCGGAGATCACCGGATAGTTTTAGCGTAATAATAACTATTCGTGTTTGACCTTCGAGAGGATCCCTCCTGTGACTACTCCCACCAACCCCGATGTCATCATCGTCGGCGCCGGTCTAGCCGGCCTTGTCGCTGCCTATGAGGCGCAGAAGTCGGGGCTGAAGGTCCTGATCCTGGATCAGGAAAACCGTAACAACCTGGGCGGACAAGCTTTTTGGTCGCTGGGGGGCCTGTTCTACGTGGGCAGCCCGGAACAGAAGCTGATGGGCGTAAGGGACTCCGAGGAGCTGGCCTGGCGCGACTGGGAGAACTCAGCACAGTACGACGATTCCAACAACGACTACTGGCCCCGCCGCTGGGGTAGGGAATATGTCCGCTTCGCCGCGACGGAAAAGCGCGACTACCTCAAGGCTCTCGGTCTCAACGTTCTTCCCACCGTCGGTTGGGCCGAGCGCGGCTCCGGCGACGCAAGCGGCCACGGTAACTCCGTACCGCGTTTCCACCTCACCTGGGGCACTGGCCCCGAGGTCGTTCGCGTTTTCCGCGAGCCCATTGAGGCCGCCGAGGCTGAGGGCAAGGTCGAGTTCCGCTTCCGCCACCAGGTCGACGAACTCATCCTAGAAAATGACGCTGTCGTCGGCGTGCGCGGCAGCGTGCTGGAACCGAGCGATTTGGACCGCGGCGTGGCGTCATCGAGAAACACCGTTGGCGAATTTGAGCTGCGCGCACGTGCGGTGGTCGTGACCTCCGGAGGAATCGGCGGCAACCTGGATCTCGTACGCCGCGCTTGGCCGACCGACCAGTGGGGGCCGGTGCCGAATGACATGGTTACCGGCGTGCCCGCCCACGTAGACGGCCGCATGATTCAAATCTCCAACAATGCCGGTGCGAACCTGGTGAACACTGACCGTATGTGGGCGTACACCGAGGGAATGAAGAACTGGAACTCCATCTGGCCTGGCCATGGCATTCGCATCATCCCTGGCCCGTCCTCGCTGTGGATTGATGCGACCGGTAAGCGATTCCCCTCTAACCTCATCCCGGGTGGCGACACAATCTCCACCATGAAGCACATCGGCACCACGGGCCACAGCTACTCTTGGTTCATCCTCAACAAGACGATCGCCGACAAGGAATTCATTTTCTCCGGCTCCGAGCAGAACCCAGATCTGACCATCAAGAAGGTCAAGAACCTGCTGTCCAAGGTAGGCCCCGGCACGCACCCCGCGGTCAAGGCCTTTATGGACCACGGCGAGGACTGGGTGGTCGCCGATGACCTCGGTTCCCTGGTCGAGGGCATGAACGCCATCGCCGATGACGATGCACCCGCCCTTGACGTACACGATCTGCGCCGCATCATCGAAGATCGTGACTCGCAGATCGACAATAACTTCAGCAAGGACGCGCAAATCAACTACATCCGCACTGCCCGCGGGTACCTCGGCGACAAGATTGTCCGCTGTGCCGCGCCGCACCGCCTACTCGACGAGTCGAAGGGGCCGCTTATCGCCGTCAAGCTGCACATCCTGACCCGCAAGACCCTCGGCGGCATCGAGACCGATCTTTCCGGGCGGTGCCTGCGCACTGATGGATCGGTGCTGCCTGGCCTCTATGCCGCAGGCGAGGTCGCCGGTTTCGGTGGCGGCGGTATGCATGGCAAGAATGCCCTTGAAGGCACCTTCCTCGGTGGCTGCATCCACTCCGGCAAGCGTGTTGGCGAGAACCTGAAGGCGACCATTGCTGAGCTCTAGTCAGTGGCGCACCGCTGCCCTTGAGCACGGCGCCGTCCCTCTTATCGAACGCACCCTGCGGCGTATCCGCGCTCAGGATCGTAGCCTCAACGCGATCTCGGTCCTGCTAGACGACGAGGCACTTGCAACTGCCGCCGACCTTGATTCGTCCAGCAACCCCGCACCGCTGCATGGCGTGCCGGTGCTCATCAAGGAAGAAGTTGATGTCCGCGGGGTGCCCACGACCTACGGCACCAATGCCAACCCCACGCCCGCGGCCTCCGACGACGAGATCGTCCGCCGACTCCGTGCCAGCGGTGCGATCATCCTGGGCAAAACCACTATGCCTGCCTTTGGCGCTTTCCCTTTCACCGAGTCGGAGGCTCGCGGTATCACCCGCAACCCGCACAACCCACGCTTCACCCCAGGCGGCTCTTCCGGAGGCTCCGCGGCGGCCGTTGCCGCTGGATGGGTGCCCTTCGCCGTTGGTGGCGACGGCGGCGGTTCTATCCGCATCCCCTCGGCCCATTGCGGTCTCTTTGGCCTCAAACCCGCCCGCGGTACTCTCCCCGGTGAACTGTGGTGCCGCCTCGGCACTGCTGGCCCCATCGCCCGTACTGCACGCGACTGCGCCCTTCTTTTTGACGCCCTATTTGGCTCCGAAGCCACCGAATCTGAGGTGGCGTCATTAAGGATTGGCGTAAACCTCCAACCGGCAACGCCACTGACCCCACCACACCGCGACCATGTCCGGGCAGTATGCCGTGTTGCCGATCAGCTGCGAGGGCTGGGACACACTGTGAGCGACTATGCGCTGCGGCACAAGGATCCGACGGCGGCTTTCGTCACGCAGTTCTTCGCGGGGATTCGGGAGGAGATCGCCGGGCTGGAGTATCCCGAACGTATCGAGGGGCGCCACAAAGTTACGCACCTGGCAGGTGCATGGGCCCAGGGGCCGGTGCTGCGTTGGGCGGAGAAGTTCTCCGACGAGCTGGGGGAGGAGCTGGATCGGGTGTTCGAGGACGTTGACGTGCTCCTTACACCAACGGTGGCCTCGCGCCCGGCGCGCGCTGGTGTGCTTTCCGGGAAGGGGATGTTGGCGGCACAGATCGCGAGTTTGCCCTCGGTTGCCTTCACAGCGCTGTGGAACGTTTCCGGGCATCCGGCGATGAACATCCCCGCAGGTAGAGGAAGAGATGGCCTGCCCGTTGGTGTACAGCTCGTAGCACGCGACGAGCGGCTACTTCTTAACCTTGCCGCTTCATTATCCGCGCCATAGCTTCCGTCATGACGCGCCGTGGCATGCGCTGCGAGATGCTTGTTAGCACCTTGTTGCGCGCGCCCGCGACTACCGACGGCGGCGGCGACTTGCGCAGCAGTGCTTCGATTCCCGCCGTCACGACATCGTGGCTGCTCATGCGCTTGAGCCCGCCGTCGGCTCTGTCACTGCCGGCGACTCGGAAAAACTCCGTCTCGGTTGGCCCCGGGCACAGCGCCATGATTCGCACGCCAGAGCCCTTTCGCTCTGCGTATAGGCCTTCGGTAAACGACAGCACAAACGCCTTCGTCGCACCATAGACCACCATGCCAGGGGAGGGCTGGAACCCTGCAATGGATGACACATTGAGGATGAACCCATTGCCTCGATCTTCGAACCGTGGCAGAAACATGTGAGTCAGTTCCACTAGTGCGTGGACATTGACCGCGATTTCTGCGCGCAGGCTATCTGTCGGGATGTCGCTGAATGACTCGTAGTTCGCGAAGCCTGCGTTGTTGATCAGCGAGGTTACCGTGATCCCGCGCGTGGACAGCTCCCATGAAATCTCGCCGGCCACGCCATGTTCGGATAGGTCCTTCGCTATAACTTCGACCTTTACTTTGTGACGCCTCTTAATTTCGGCCGCAATCTTGTGCAGCCGATCCTGACGGCGTGCGACCAGCACGAGATTTGCGCCCTTTGCTGCCAGCTGGGAGGCGAATTCTTTGCCTAGGCCTGAGCTGGCGCCTGTGATGAGGACGGTTTCCTGTGAGAGGTCTAAAGTGCTCATACCTTCATTTGTACATGAATGTCGGCGGGCTGGAAGGTTGGCTTTCTAATTAGAAAACGCGTTCTACTTAAACTAAAGAGTTAGCATTTTATTTGGTAAAGGTATTGACTAATGTAGAACGGGTGTTCTAAACTATTGTTAGTTCACCAAAAGGGGATGTGTATGACCACCACACTCACCACTGCCAATACAGTCACAAGACCTCCCGATACTGCCGAGCCTTACTACCGCCTTGCGTGTTCCGATGACCCGTTGACTGTCACATCGCGGTCATTGAACCTGACCCATTTGACTATGGTGGAGCAGTCTACTCCGGCGCCCGACGACCTCGTTCCGGATCATGTTTCCAAGATTGCGGTGCGCTTCGGTATTAGCAAAGTGGTAGCTACCAACTATGCTGACGCAGGCCTGATGCTTCAGGCTTTCCCGCGTATTCACGAGCTATTCCGGTGCGGAGCATTTTCGATTCGGCACATACAGCAGGTCACCGAAGCGGTTCAAGCAGTCGCGCCCGGCGAACGGGCCGACGTGGAAGAAGAGATCCTCAAGGCGTTGAGACCCACCCGTCCGAATCAGCAAGTGCCCACACCACGAGCGGTTTACAACAAGATCAAAGCAGTCATTGGCCGGCCGGATCACATTCCGCCCATGGATACAAACTCTCCTGAGCTTTTTATAGACCGCAGCAGATGCGAAACAACGGTCTTTACCCTGACCGTTCCGCGGCTGAAGGGCGTGGAGTTGCACAAGGCTGTTAAGGCGGCCTCTAAGAGGCACAGTTGCACGATGGGCGAGGCCTTTCTGGCGATGCTCGAACAGAACATCACCACCGAGGTCACTTTAAACCTATATAAGGCCGTCGACCCACAACCCGGCGGGGTATTCGCTGAAGACCATTGGTTGAGCGACGTTGCCAGCCGTAAGTGGCTCGCGAAGGTCACTCACCTGGCAGCCCCCGGCTATACCGCGACGAAGGGCTACCAGCCGACGGAGCTGCTGCGGGCGTCAGTAACCGGGCGTGATGGGCACTGTCGCTTTCCGGGGTGCGACGTTCCGGGATACGCCTGTGATGTCGATCATGTGCATCGCCATGCGAATGGAGGGCCGACGACCACTGCGAACATGCATCTACTGTGTCGCACGCACCATCGCCTGAAAACAGCCGGCACTTGGGACATCGAGCTGCATGCGGATGGCACGGAGGTGTGGACTTCTCATGGAGACGGCCACGAGATCGTGACCGTGCCCGGCGGGCCGTTGACTCGCGAGACTTTCGCCGAACGGGGTGTTCGGAAAGCGCGGGTGGCGCGCACATTCAGCGAAGAGGAACCACCGTTCTAGTCTTTACTTTGAGGAGGTCACAGGCAGCACCATCACAGCACCGACGATGCAGATGATGCTGCACATAAGGAACATTCCCGGATAGTCGAAATGTCTTAGGGCAAGGGCGGCCAGACCGCCGCAGAACATGTTGCTCACTCCCTGGGTGAGCGACATGAGTGATACGTCGCGCGCGCGGTTCTTCTTACTGGGCAGCGACTCATTGACCATGGCCTGATCCACGCTACTGAACACGCCCCAGCTAATCCCCAGCAGTGCCGCCGCGACATACACGAGACCCATGCCGCTGGCGACCGTCATCAAGCCCGTGGCCATGGCGACTCCGAAAGCGGAAGTGATAACCAGAATCTTGCGCCGTCCCAAGCGATCGGAAAGATTGCCGCTGACGATCGCCGTGATGATCGTGAACACCGCATACAAGACGGTGAGCGCCAGCACGCCCGCATCCGGATCCGGTACGCCGATGTGGTCGCGCAGGTAATACAGCAGATAAAACAGGCTCGTGTAGTTGGCGAGGTGGATGACAAAGCGACTGCAAAAGACCAGCCAATAGTTGCGATACGACCCCTCATCGCCGACCGTCACGGACAGCGAATTATGCGGTCGGACGTGTACATCAACGCGGCCGCGCCCGACTGCGAATTGGAAGATGAAAAGAAGGGAAATGACGCCGACAGCCCAGTACGCCTGCTGAATCGGCAAAGCCGTCGCAACTGCGGTCCCGCCGACAATTCCAAACGTGTATGTTGCGCCGACGATTCCGGAAACCAACCCGAACTTCTCCTGCGGCACAACATCGGCGGTGACCGTCATGAGGTTATTCGTTACGAAAGCAACGAACACCTGCACCAGGCACCACAGCCCAGTCAGAACCCAGAAGCTGGGCGTAAAAGACATCAGCAGCAACCCCAGGGTGGCCAGCGGCGCCGCCAATAACACCCATGGCAGGCGCTTACCCCAGCGATTCACCCAAAACCAGCTGCGGTCTGCAATGTAGCCGGTCAGTAGGCTGGAAACGACGGCAGTGGCTCCGCCCAGCATCATCATCAGGGCCAGAGAATCTTCCTTGGTATCCGGGCGCAGCTGGATCATCTGCAACCCCAGCAAAAGCTGCGTCGGTCCAGCCCAGGAAAATACTGAACCGAAAAAAGCAATGCCGAACTTCCAATAGAACAGTCGCGGCTCGCGTTCGGCGGCGGTGAGTGTTTGCAACATTAGTGGCCTTCCTCACGGAACTTCGCATCAATTTCTGGGGTAATAGCACCCTCGCGGATCAGTTCCTGCAGTAGTCGCCCCGCGGGTTTGACCTGCCGTTCTATATCCACCACACCGAACTTCTGCGCCATGCCCTCCGACCACTCCCAGTTGTCGACGAAGCACCAGTGGTAGTAGCGCTCGACCTCGGGCATACGGGACAGCTCCGCCAGGTGGTCCAGAATGAAAGCGCAGCGGAAGCGCTCGTGGGCATCGGCAGTGCCGTTTTCCGTGATCCACACGGGCAGCTGGTAGCGGCGTGCCAATTCGCCGGAGACCTCGGAAATCCCCGGCGGGTAGATCTCCCAGCCGAGATCATTGGTTGGGGTGCCGGGGAACGTGGCGTCGGAAAAACCGCGAACTGCTGTGCGCGAGTAATAGTTGATGGCCACAGCGTCCGCGAAGACCCCGCCGCTGGGAACTTCGATGTCTGGGCGGCCGAGTAGGGGGTGGAAACGCCCCTCGAAGAACGCGGGTTCGATTGCGCCCTGGAATAGCCACTCGACCAGGGGTGTAAGGGCGCGGTGGAGGAGGTTGCGCGGGTTCATGGGGGCGAAGACGCGCCGGTGGTGGGCGAAAGTTACGCGCGGAGACTCGAGGCGTGAGTGGATGCGCTGGTAGGCGAGTAGGTGAGCGGCCGCCATATTGCGCAAACATGGACGGACTTTAGCGAGGCCGCCGCGGCCGGGTGGGGTGGAGCCGAAGAGATAGGCCTCGGTTGTGAAGACATTAGGCTCATTGATGGTGATCCAGTCGCGCACGATGTCGCCGAGGTGGTCTAAGACAACGTCGACATAGCGGAGGAAGATCTCCGCATTGGCCTCGCGGGTGAACGCTCCGCTAGCTTCGAACCACGCGGGATGGCCGAAGTGATGCAGCGTAACGAGTGGTTCAATGCCACGTTCCCGCAGGTCCAGGAACTCTTCGCGGTAGCGTTGCAGGGCTTCGTGGTCGTAGCGGCCAGGCTCGGGCTCGACGCGCGACCATTCCACGCCGACGCGTGCGATCTGTAGTCCGAGGTCGCTCATGAGCTGGTTGTCCTCGCGCCAGCGGCGCCAGTGGTCAGTGGTGGGGTGGGGAGTGGTGCCGTCTTTGGCGATCCATTCGCTCCAATTGTTGGGGCGGGGTGATCCTTCGATCTGTAGTCCCGCCGATGCTGTACCGATGCGGATGTGGCTTAGGTCCATGAACTTAACTTATTGACGCCCTTAGTTTCCTTTGGCTAAGTTTTCCGTTTTTACCCCAACGGGGGTAGTTGGTTTGTTAGAACTAAGCAATGATCAAAAAGACGACAGCGCTCGCATGCGCTACAGCCATTGCAATTGCCGGATTCGCTACGCCTGCTCAGGCGGCGGAAGTGACGAAGAGGGAGAAGGTCGCATATTCCAATGTGTTCGGCGATCTGCATATGAGAATGCCGAAGACGGTGGATCGGATCGAGTACACGACGACCACCTCAGAGGGGAAGAAAGCGCAGGTCAGTGGATATATTGTGGAGCCGGTGGTGGAGTGGAAAGGCAAGGGGCCACGCCCAACGGTCGTCATTGGCCGCGGAACGGTTGGGCAGGGTGACCAATGTGCGCCGAGCAAGAACTGGCCTCTGGATGGGCAGCCGGATCCGATCAAGTCGAAGCGTTTGGTGAACCTGGAGGGAATCTACGACTGGGTATTTGCCTCTAAGGGCGTGCGTGTGGTGGTGACCGACTATATCGGCATGGGCACCCCGGGTGTGCACACATATATGAACCGGGATGACCAGGCGCACGCGATGTTGGATGCAGCGCGGGCTGCGGGGGTGGGCGACGGTCCGGTGGCGTTTTACGGGCACTCGCAAGGTGGTGGCGCATCTGCAGCGGCTGTGGAAGCAGCAGGTGACTATGCGCCGGAACTGAATGTGGTGGGTGCGTACGCGTCCGCGGTGCCTGC
Source organism: Corynebacterium sp. TUM25015 (assembly GCF_056393505.1). Lineage (NCBI taxonomy): Bacteria > Bacillati > Actinomycetota > Actinomycetes > Mycobacteriales > Corynebacteriaceae > Corynebacterium > Corynebacterium sp. TUM25015. The sequence continues at coordinate 1,709,572 of NZ_CM150783.1, forward strand.
GGACTTGGGGGCCGTGCAGCGCAATATCGACGGTTCGGATCTTATGGGGGCGATCGGCTTTACGATTAACGGCTTGCTGGAGCGCTATCCGCACCTGCAGCCGCTGTTGGATAAGCACCTCAACGAAGAGGGCAAGCAGGCGCTGAAGGATCTATCCACGATGTGCACCGGGGAGATTACGGACAAATACGGGCACAAGAAGACCAGCGAGTGGACAAAGTCGGGCAAAACGCTCGATGAATTGTTGAAGGAGATGCCCGAGGCGCGGGAAGCTATGGAGGATCAGCGCATTGGACTTAAGCGTCCGGTGGCGCCGGTGATGGTGATATCTGGGCGTCACGACAAGAACGTTGAATACAACCAGGCGAAGGAACTAGCTCGCACGTGGTGCGCGAAAGGTGCGCAGGTGGAATACCGCGACGACATCATGCCACCGGTGGGCGAATACAATCACTTCATTCAGGCGGTGACAGGTGGTGCCTTTGGTATCGACTTCATTCTGCAGCGTTTCCGCGGCGAACCGCTGGGGCGGACATGCGAGGCGCCAGTGGGGCAGCTGCAGGGCTCGGTGGAAGGAAGCGCAGCAATGCCGAACGTGATTGGAAGCTAAAGTGTCATAATGTATATTATCGGCTTTTGCTGGCTTGCCACAGCTGGAAGCAGGTGCCGGCCAGGAATAGCACGCAGAACGCGGCGAAGACATACGTCAGCGTCGTGCCCTTCCACAGCAGATAGCCGATAAAGAACAACAGCACGACGATGCGCATGATGCGCGAGTATTTCAGTAACTCTGGAGACATAGCTCCTAAGCCTACTTAACTTGTTCTAGTACCAGCAGCACATCCAGAGTGCCTTGGTCTGCAATCGTCGCGGCGACGAACTGTGGAGTCGCGATGTCAAAATCGGAACGCTTAAACGGAATGTTGCCCTGCAGGATTACATGCTCGCCAGTGCGCAGAACCTTCAACTCGGCGGTCATTTCTTTCTTCTTGCCGTGGAGTTCCAAATCGCCGGTGACGCTCACAGTATCGGTCGTGCCATCATCCGGCAGTTTGGAGACATCTGCGGGCTTAGTCAGCGTAAACGAGGCTTCCGGGAACTTATCGGTGTGCAAAATGCTCTTGCGTACGTTGATATCGCGCTTTTCAACGTCACTGCTGATGCTGGCAACATCGACGGTGACTTTACCTTCGGTGAGCTTCTTGTCCTTGACCTTGAAGTCTCCCTTGACGTCTTCCGTGCGACCCGAGGTGGTTTTGGCACCCGCCGGGAGCTTCTCGTCGAACGTGTAGCCAGCCTGCGAGACATTGTCGCCGGCTCCCCTCACCACATGCCAGGTGCCGTCCATGGCTACGGTAGCAGGCTCTCCACCTGCGGTAATGTCCGCGGTGCGGAGCCCGCGGTCGCTAAAGAAATTCACGACCAGTGGCCCGAAGGCCATCAGCACGCCAACGACCATGCCAATAACGGCGAGAGTGATGATTCCCTTACGCATGCTCTATAGCATAACCCTTAGTGTCTGCGACCTCGAAGTTGCTCGACGCGGTGAGCCAGGGCCTCTAGTTCTGACGCCAACTCCTCCACTGTCTCGGCCGGCTCCCCTTCCCGCACCGCGGTGCACAGGTCTTCGGCGGCGCAGCGGAGTTCGAATAGCTGATCGTGAAACTGCTCGACTGCGCTAGCCGGCAGAATGATGGAATCCTTGGGAATCGACGTGCCCGCAAGCTGGGCACGCTGCTCATAAGCGCGCTGGCGACAAGACTGGCCGCAATATTTACGCGGTCGATTCGTCGGGCCAGGTACAACTTCCCTGCCGCACCAGAGGCAGTGCTTTGGTCGAGGCATGGAACAATTCTTCCCGGTTCTTCGTTGTTATGATGGATTAGTTCGAACTAATTGAGGAGTGATGAAAAGATGGCCGATCGCGTACTGCGCGGAAGTCGCATGGGTGCCGTTTCTTATGAGACGGATCGCGACCACGATCTGGCTCCCCGCCAGATGGTGAAGTACCGCACCGAGGCTGGAGAAATCTACGAGGTTCCCTTCGCCGATGACGCGGAAATCCCGCAGGAATGGATGTGCAAGAACGGCCAGCTAGGCACGCTGGTAGAGGGCGAAGGGCAGGAATCCAAGCCCGTCAAGCCCCCTCGTACTCACTGGGACATGCTGCGTGAGCGTCGCAGCCTCGAGGAACTCGACGAACTGCTTGACGAGCGCATCGAACTCCTCCGCAAGCGCCGCCGCACCGCGGTGAAGCTCATGAAGGAGCAGGAAGCGGCTCAGAAGTAGCGACGTACGGTGCCAGCGCCGATGCGCCAGGACTCCTGTGCCAGGTTCTTCACCTGGTTGTAACGGTGCGTGGCACCCCACTTCGTCACCTGGACCAAAGCCTCGGAAACGATATTGCCGCTCATCTTGGAATCACCGATTTCACGCTCGGTGAAAGTGATCGGAACTTCGCGGACGTCAAAGCCGGCTTCGACGGCGCGCCATGCTAGGTCCACCTGGAATACATAGCCGGCAGAATCAACGGCATCGAGATCGATGCCCTCCAGCACCTCGCGACGATATGCGCGGTAGCCACCCGTGATATCGGACAGACCCGCGCCCAGAGCCATGGAAGCGTAGACATTGCCACCGCGGGACAAAACCTGGCGGCTGACCGGCCAGTTTACGGTCTTTCCGCCCTTGATATAACGGGAACCCAGAACCATTTCCGCTCCCGCATCGATGCGATCCAGCAGCAGGTACAGCTGCTCGGGAGCGTGAGAACCATCCGCGTCCATTTCACACAGGATCTCGTAGTCACGCTCCAAGCCCCAGTGGAAGCCAGCGATATAAGCGCCGCCCAGGCCGCCCTTGCCACCGCGGTGCATCACGTGAATCTTCGGGTTTTCAGCGGCCATCTCGTCGGCCAGCTCACCGGTGCCGTCCGGGCTGGAATCGTCGACGACAAGCACGTCCACACGCTCGGGCTCGGCCTTCAGCAGCCGACCAATAATGAGCGGAAGGTTTTCCTTCTCGTTGTAGGTCGGGATGATGACCAGGGTTTTATCGCTGAGCTTATTCATGAAAAGCTTTCTTACCTCTCCTATATGTAAATGCCACGGACAGCAGCCCCAGGATAGCTAGAATCCGCTCTACCCATGGGCCGACGCGAGCCGACAGTGTCATTGTATCGCTTAGAGGCAACTCGGCCTCGAGGGCGTCAGAGGTGAAGATACCCGTCCGCTGCTCGACGCGCCCGTCGGGAGCGACAATAGCCGAAACGCCCGAGGTCGCGGCAACGACTACGGAACGATCGTATTCCTTTGCTCGCATACGCGACATGGCCAGCTGCTGGTAGGTCATGTCCGTGAAACCAAAAGTGGCGTTGTTCGTGGGGCTTGTCAGAATCTGCGCGCCACCGCGCACTGCCGAGCGGAACGCACCATCGAAGCTAACCTCATAGCATGTGGCCACACCCACCGGAATTCCTGCCATGTGGACCACACCGTTATCGTTTCCAGGCTGGAAGTTACCGGCGCGATCGACATACTCGCTGAACTTCCGCAGGAAATCCCGGAAAGGCATGTACTCGCCGAAGGGCTGCAGATAGTGCTTTACATGCTTCTCCCCCGGCCCGTTTTTGTCCCACACCACCATCGTGTTGTGCTCCGGGCTAACGGTACCTACGAGGATTGGTGCGTCGATGGAGCGTTGCGCTTTCTCGACCTGCTGGCGGGCGGTGGCATCGGTAAACGGATTGACGTCCGCTGAATTCTCCGGCCAGATAACGATGTCCGGGTGGGACTCCACCTTTTCTGTGCGACGCACGTGGTTATCCAGCACAGCGCGACGCTGCGCATTGAAATCCAGTCCCAGGCGTGGCACATTGCCCTGCACCGCCACGACATTCACGGTGCGGTCGGCGGAGGGCGCGGGGATCAGCAGCGCATAGGCGCCGACCAGTGCAACCACACCGGCCAGTGCGTAGGCGGGAACCACGTGTTTGCGGATGCTGAGTGCGAGGAGCAGACCAATCAGCACAACGGCGAAGGTGACAACCGAGGGACCGCCGAGGCGTATCAGCCAACTCAGCGGGCCACTCGCCTGCCCCCATGCGATGCGTCCCCAGGGAAAACCGCCGAAGGGGAAAGAAGATCGCAGCCACTCCACAGCGACGAACCAGGTCGGAATGCCGACGATGTGGGCCGTGAGGGGGCGTCGAAGCAAATACTTGAGGCCTACGCCGAAGAGCAGGCTATAGAGGGACTGAACAACAGCCAGGGCGATCCACGCGGCAGCGCCGACGAACTCTCCCACCCACGGCAGCAAAAGACCGTAAATGGCTAGACCCTGCACCCAGGCCATCAGCATGGCATGGCGGGAATCAGCAAAGTAGAACAGCAACGCGAACCCGAGCGGCGCGGCCCACCACAGGCCGGTCGGCTCGAAGGAAGCGAAGACCATCACGCCGCTGAATACAGCGACGAGGATCTTAAGAATCATTCGTTTTCGCCCGCGCGGTGGTCAATAACGTCTCCCCAACCGCCCGAGTTCTGGATGCGATTGACGCGTGTGTAGGTTGTGACGCCGAAACGCTCCAGAGAACGGCGGGCTGCTTGACCCAACATTTTGCGGATCAGCGTGCGCGTCGGAGGAATCAGGAAGAAGATTCCCAGGAAACTAGAGACAATACCCGGTACTGCAACACCCACCGCACCGACCATGGACAGCGCCATATCGGCAGTTAGAGCGCCCGGGCGATCATTCTGGCTCAGCGCGCGGACGGTCAGCTCGCGCATCTGCCACGTAGCGAGGGCGAGACCCAGCACAAACAAGCCCAAAAGAATCAGAAGCGCCCAGCCCCAGCCGATCCAGACTCCCAACAGAATGAAGGCGATGAGTTCCACAACCAGATACACGGCAGGTAGAAATTGCATGATGGTTTGGAGGCTCCTATAGTATCCGTCTGAAAAATTGTTATGAAAACGCGATCTTTGTAACAAAAGCGTGCTTACATAACGATAACAAAGGTGTGGAACAAAAGGTTCCTACACGCCAAAGCATTAACTAGGTTTAAGGGAGTACCTCGATGCGTATTCGTCGCACTATTATCGCCGCTGCACTGGCACCCACGATGGCTCTGGCCACCGTTACCCCGGCCGTGGCAGAAACTAATCCCCAGAGTTCCAGCTCTGGTACCACTACCGAGGGCTCCAGCACTAAGGGCTCTAGCACCAAGGACTCCGACGAGTGGTGGGAGAACCTGAACCCGTTCGCGAAGGTTGCAATCGGCATCGCCGCGGCAACCGGCATTTCCGTGGCATTCGGTGTGTTGCGGACGATCTTCTACAACATCTTCCACGTTTAGATCTTCCACGTATTAGCGAGGAGCACGCCGCCACAGCCAACGCGGAACCACCTGCATAGCAGCGGCCAGCAATTTCAGGGAGCGCGGGATCCACACGGATTCTGCGCTTTCGTCATTGATAGCGCGAACCGTGGCGGCCGCGACCACATCCGGAGTTGTGGACAAGGGCGCCGGATCCATGCCACGGGTCATACGGCCAATGACGAAGCCCGGGCGGACAATGACCAAGCGCACTCCGGTGCCCTGGAGCGCATCTTGCATGCCCTGGCAGAAACCATCCAGACCCGCCTTCGCCGAGCCATAGACATAGTTCGGCCGGCGCACGCGCGCACCGGCGATGGAGGAATAGGCCACCAGTACTCCCCTGCCGCGGGACTTCATCACCTGTGCCAGCTCCGTGAGTAGCACCGCCTGGGCTGTGAAGTCCGTGTGCAACACGCGGTACACCTCGGCGGAATCGCGCTCGGCAAGCTCTTGGTCGCCCAGCACCCCGAACATCGCCAGGGCGACGTCCAAAGGGCCGGTGGCCTCGATCTCCGCTATGAGGCTGGCGTGGGAATCCACGTCGGTGGCGTCGAAAAAGAAGGAGTCAACCTGGGTGGCGCCGAGGTTATACAGCTCTTCGGCGAGATCCGTGGTGCGGCGGCCAGCGAGCACCAGATGGTTGCCGGGAGCCAGCATGCGGGCGATCTCGCCACCGATTTCGCTGGTCGCTCCGAAAATTGCGATCTTCTTAGCCATCGAGGGCCACAACTCCTCGTCTCATCGCGGCGACTGCCTTGCGGGAGGCCGCCTTTACTTCATTGGAATAACCGGTCAACTTGATCTGATCCAACAGGTCGATCACCCGGCGGCACCAGCGTACAAAATCACCCGGGGTGAGGGTGGCGCCGCTAGCCTCCGCCGCGCGCAGGCAGTATTCCAGCGGTGCACCGGCAGTCCACTGGTGCACGGCGGTGGCGAAGCCCAGCTCTGGCGCACGGGTCACGGTGAGGTTGTGGCGCTGTTCATCGGTGGAAAGTTCCTGGTAGATGCGCCAGGTCTGGCTAATTGCGGTGGCCAGGGGTTCCGTCGGCACACCGTCGTCTTTGGAACCGGAATCGCGCCGATTTTCGAACACACACGTGCTTGCCACTGCGGCAAGCTCCGCCGGATCCAGCTCATCCCACACGCCACGGCGCAAGCACTGGGCAACCAGTAGGTCAGATTCGTGGTGGATTTTAGAAAGCCGCTCGCCCTCCATGGTGATGCGGGCAGTGTTTCCCTCGAGTTCCACGTAGTCCAGCTCCGACAGCAACGCGAGGATGCGGTTGAACTGCGCAGACAAAGAGTCGGACTCCTGCGGCTGCTCCTTTTGCTCGAACTCCAGGCGGCGGGCGGCCTTCAGGTACTGCTCTGCGGCGCGGCAAAGCTCTTCGCGGCCCTCCCAAGCGTGCACCGGGTGTGCGTGTACTTGCTCGCGCAGCTCGAGTGCTCGAAGGGAACGGCGGCGTGCCCGCGGCTTAAGCTTTTTGGGCTTATCCAGCTGCAAGCGCCGCAGGTTGGCCGCTACTGCCCTAGCCTGACGCTTCGGGTTGCGTGCCACACCCTTGTGCAAATGCATGTGGCCAATATGCACCGGCGTGTTGCCGAACATATCGGGATTCACACGCTCCGCCCAGCCGTCCTCGGTGATAATGGTGGGCCGGCCACGGTGATCCGTCCGGGCGATCACGGCAGTCATTGGGTTCTTACCGGTAGGCAGTGCGATTACATCGCCAGTCTGCAGAGATTGCAGCAGTGATGTCGTTTCCGTTGCGGCCTCGTCGACCACCATGCGCTTGGCACGTCGCTCCTCTTGAGAAAGCTCGCGGCGCAGCTGCCCGTATTCGGTAACCATTTTGAAGTCGTCATTGAGGCTATTGGACGGGCGACGTACCTCGCGGATCGTAGCTTTCAGCTGCTTTTCCTGTTGCGCCAGCTCGCGGCGGCGCTTCTCAATCTGCTCGGCGCTCTCCACCACCGCGCCGTTGGTCTGGTACTGCGCAAAGGAACGCAGCAGCAGCCGATGCGCCTCGTCCAGTCCCATGGTGCCGATGAGGTTCACGGCCATGTTGTAGCCGGGGCGGAAGGTGGAATCCAACGGATAGGTTCTTGTTGACGCCAAGTCTGCGACCCCATAAGGATCCAGCCCCTGGCTCCACAGCACCACTGCGTTGCCCTTCGTATCTATACCACGGCGGCCCGCGCGCCCTGTGAGCTGAGTGTATTGGCCGGGGGTGAGGTCGGCGTGCGTCTCACCATTAAACTTCACCAACTTCTCCAGCACCACCGAGCGGGCAGGCATATTGATGCCCAGGGCCAGAGTTTCGGTGGCAAAGCAGACTTTTAGCAGCCCGCGGGAGAATAGATCCTCCACGATGTGGCGGAAGGCCGGCAACATGCCAGCGTGATGGGCGGCGAAGCCGCGGGAAAGTGCGCGCCGCCACTGGCGGAAGCCCAGGACATTTAAGTCTTCTTCCGTCAGGTCGGCCACACCTGCGTCGATCGTGCGCAGGATTTCTTCTCTTTCCGCTGGAGACGAATAGTCCACGCGATCGACCAGCAGGGCGCGAACGGCGGCGTCACAACCAACACGCGAAAAGATAAAGTAAATCGCCGGCAACATCCCGGCGGTGGCCATGTGCTGGATGACGTCGCCGCGCTTAGGGCCACGGCGTTTGCCAGTTTCCTCAGCCTTGGCGGCGGCTGCAACAACCTTGCGATTGATGGCACCGAGATGCTGCTCCGAGCCCTCGAAAAGCGGCAGGATCTGGCGGCCCACCATCATGAACTGTGTCAGTGGAACGGGACGCTTTTCAGTGACGATGATCTCGGTATCGCCGCGCACTGCGGAGAGCCAACCGCCGAATTCCTCAACATTGGAGACAGTCGCCGACAGCGATACCAGGATCACGCGCGGATCGAGATTGAGGATCGCCTCCTCCCACACCGGCCCGCGGGAACGATCAGCCAAAAAGTGCACCTCGTCCATGACGACGTGCGTGAGCGTTTCCAGGCGCTCGGAATCGGCATAGATCATGTTGCGCAAGACCTCGGTGGTCATCACAACGATGGGTGCATCACCGTTGATGGTGACGTCACCGGTGAGCAAGCCGACGTTCGCCTCGCCGTAGCGAGCGACGAGATCGTGGAACTTTTGGTTACTCAACGCCTTGATAGGCGTGGTATAGAAACACGTGCCGTCACCGTGGAAGGCAGCGAACACGGCGAACTCGCCGACGATGGTTTTACCCGCGCCCGTCGGGGCGGCCACGAGAACGCCCCGCCCCCGGTCGATAGCTTCGGCCGCTTGTACCTGAAAGTCGTCCAGAGGGAAATCGTACTGGGCGCAGAAGCGCTCTACCTGGGGGCTAGAGAATGTCATCGAAATCGGTAGTCGAGAAATTCTGCGCCTTGGGATCCTGGCGCTTGGGAGTAGTGATCGGGCGGGCTGCGCTGGTGGACTGCGGAGGTGCGGTGGCGGTCACGGGGCGGATCGGCTCCGGGGCATCGATGTCGGTGGTCGCATCGTCATCGACCTCCAGCCATTCCTCCTGGTTATCCTTCCTGCGCTTGTCGTTGATCCGAGCAATCTGCGTGGCGATTTCCATCATTGCACACAGCGAGATCGCCAGGATCACCATGGAGATCGGATCCTGACCAGGAGTGACGAAGGCAGCGAAGAGGAAAAGGAAAGCCCAGATGAAGCGACGCTTGTCCTTGAGCTGCTGATAGCTCACTACGTGTGCCAGATTTAGCAGCACGGTGATGAGCGGAACCTCAAAGCTCACACCGAAAATCAACAGCAGCGCCATGGCGAAGCTGAAATAGCGCTCGCCGTTAAGCGCGGCGATCTGAGCCTCATCACCAATGGTGAGCAGGAACTCCAAGCCATAAGACAGTACGAAGTAGGCCAACACCGCACCGACGGCAAACAGCAGTCCGGCGGAAAGGCCCACGCCGAGAGTCCAACGCTTCTCGTTCTTGTGCAGACCTGGGGTGATATATGCCCAGATCTGTCCCAGCCATATGGGCGAGGAAAACACCATTCCGGCCAGTGCGCCGACCTTCAAGCGCAGCATAAACATCTCAAAAGGCCCGGTGGCCAGCAGTCGGCACTCCCCTGCTTCGGAACCGAAGCGGGCTTCCTCCGGCAGGTTACAGTACGGTCCGCGCAGCACCTCACCCAGTGAAGGGATCGGGCCGACCTCGACGTTGTACCAGATATATCCGATAACGGTGCCGACGGCGATCGCGATCAGGGCAATGAAGACGCGCTTGCGCAGCTCATTGATGTGCTCGACGATGGTCATCGAACCATCGGCGGGTTTCTTTAGCTTCTTAGCCACTTACTCGTTTGGTTGCTGTTCGGTCTTGGGCTGGGACTGCGGCTGAGTCAGATCCTGAGCCTGCTGCTGCTCGGCGGTCGGAGCCTGCTTCTCAGTCAGCTCCTTGCTCTCCTTGCCATCCTTGTCGGTCTTCATCTCGTCCATCTCGGACTTGAAGATGCGCATCGAACGACCCAGGGAGCGCGCAGCATTGGGCAGGCGGGTCGCTCCGAACAGCAGGAAGATGACCAGAGCGATGATAATTAGTTCAGGAACGCCAAGGTTCGGCATTGGTTTCTACAAGCTTTCTATAGTTGGGATTGGTCTTTCTATCCTAGCCCTCGAGCCTCGTATGCATCGAGGCCACGCCGGGCTAGGACTTTTAAGTTCTCGGCCAATGGTAGCGGTTCCAGCACTCGAATTCCGGGCGAAAAGCCAAGCAGGAAACGCATAAACCACTCGCCCGTGTTGGGCACGTCGACGACCAAGCGGGATTCATCCTCCACCACCCACATAGGGAAATATTCCAACATCCAACGCAGCGACTCATCCAGCTCTACCCGCGCCCATTCGTCGGTCTCCTCAAAGCCGAAGGGATCCTGCGGGTCGATGTCGGGTTGTACTTGAGGGGAGGCGGAACCCTCCTCGCCCAGGTCGAGCGCGTCGATGCGGGATAGCGCAAAGGTTTTTGTGGTGACGCCACCTTCCCGTGCCCAGAGGTAGTACTCACCGTCGACGAGAGCGACATGGTCCGGGTCTGCGATCCGGGACGTGAAGGTATCGCTAGAAAGCGATTGGTAGTTGAAACTCACTTGACGGCGAGTTTGGATGGCTTCGGCAAGGCGACGTCGCAGTGGCAGAAAAGCCGGCGCAGAGGGGGTTGTCTCGGGGGTGAAAGCCTCCGTGTACTCGCGCCGGGCGCGCAGCAGAGTCTGAATCTTATCGCTGGCGGAGTCGATATTCTGCTGCATCTCCGGCGGTGCAGTCGACCGCAGAGCCTGCAAGTTCAACAACAGCACGCCAGCCTCCAGGCTGTTCAAGGCGACCGGGTGGTCCAAACCGGCGGAGAACTTTACCGATGCACGCATTCGATCCACCGTCACCTCCACCGGCATGTCCAAAATGCTCTCGGGCATGCGGCACATGCTGACCTGTCCCAGTTCATGGGTGATCTGCGGGGTGGAAAGGCCCAAGGTGCGCGACGCCTCCATCAGGCTGCCGTCCGGATGATTACGGAACCAGGCCAAGACGGAAAGGGTGCGTAGGAATTGTTCGGCGTTGGAACGTGGTGGCGTCATGAAGCAGCCTCCTTGAGTACCGCGACGATAGCGGCGACAATATCCGGTGGCGAAGTGACCACGACCTGCGGGGCGTAAGCAGCCGCGGTCCGGATCAGCCAGTCGCGATCCACAGGCCCAATGGTGCCCGAGTCGTTAGTGAGGCGGCGGAGCTCCCAGGCTCCTTCGCCAGGAAATTCGACCGTGGCGGTGACCATCTGATGGCTGTTTTCCAAACCCTGCTCGATCAGCTGCTGCGGGGTACCCTGCGGACGCGGGTGCTGGGCGAACTCCGGCAATGCGGAAACGGAGTCGATGCGCGCTAACCGGAAAGTGCGCTGTGCGCCACGGTCCGGGTCGAAACCCGTGACGTAAATAAGGCCATCCCGGGCGCCATAGGCCCAGGGCTCGAGGCGACGCTGCTGGGGATTGTCGACCAGCGAGGGATAGTAGTTGAAGGTCAGGACGAGACCGTTATCGAGGGCGCGGAAAATCGCGTCGATGGAGTCCCCATCCAAGGCTGTGTGATCCGGCACGCTTGGAATGGTTACCTCGCCGGAGGCGACACGGCGCTGCAGACCAGCGGCAGCCAATTTGGTGTAGGCGGACTGGGCAGCAGAAAGCATCTCCCCCGACTGTGCCCAACGGCTCGCCGCGGTGATGACAGTGGCTTCCCCATCAGTGAATTCAATGTCCGGCAGGAAGGACTGGGAGGAGTCGAGGGAAAGCAGATCCGTACCTCCGATGTGCACCCCGAGTGCCTCTAGATCCTTCCGGTCGCGCTCTAGCTGCTTTCGCGCGGAGTCCATGTTCACCTGCTGATAGCCTTCAACATTGGCCAAAATCCACTCGGGCGTGCGCGGCTTTTCGGAATTAATGAGTGCGATGACCAGATTAAATAGGCGCGTAGCGCCTGGTATCCAGTGAGTTTCAACGGGGCGGTTGCGATTCATCGGGCTTCCATAGAGGCAATAATACGATCGACATCCTCATCGGTCGTGGCAAAAGGGTCGGCCAGCAGGGACTCCGCCCCGTTCTCGCCGTTGACCTTCACCCGCATCCAATCCACCGTATAAGACAACTCCGGGTGGGCACGAACAGCAGAAATGAAGCGTCCACGCACCGCGGCACGGGTGGTTTGTGGTGCCTGGCGTACCGCTTGCTCGATCTCCACTGTCTCCAGCAATGTGCGAGCCAGGCCGCGGCGGGCCAACACGTGGAATAGGCCACGCGTCGGGTGGATGTCGTGGTACATCAAATCGATCTGTGCCAGGCGCGGGTCAATTGGATCCAGGCCGCGGGCAGCGGCCATGCGATCCAGCAGGGACTTCTTGATAACCCAGTCGATCTCAGTGGAGACCGGGGCGAAGTCGCCCGTGTCGAAGCAGTCCAGCACTCGGCCCCACAGATCCACCACGGGGGCTAGCTCAGCATTGGGGGTGCCCAGCTCCACGTCCTCACGATCAGTGAGATAGGCGCAGGCGGCGTCATAAAAAGCGCGCTGTACCTCCAACGGTGTGGCAGTCGAACCACTGCGCAAGGCAATGTCCACCTGGCCGGTGAAGTCGCGGGCGATTTCGCGAATCGAGCGGATCTCATTAGCCATCTCGAAATCGGGCAGTGCGACGCCGGCTTCGATCATCTCCAACACCAGCAAGGTCGAGCCGACCTTCAGCGCTGTGGTGACTTCCGACATGTTTGAATCGCCAACGATAACGTGCAGGCGACGGTACTTGGCGGAATCGGCGTGCGGCTCGTCGCGGGTGTTGATGATTGGCCGCGAACGGGTGGTAGCGCTGGAGACGCCCTCCCAGACGTGGTCGGCGCGCTGGCTCATGGTGTAGCCGGGTCCGAAATTCTCGTTCGGCGCGCCGGGGTACGGGATGGCAAGTTTGCCCGCACCGCAGATGAGCTGGCGGGTAACTAAGAAAGGCAATAGCTGCTTACTGAGGCCTTTCAAGGGAATATCGCGGCTGACTAGGTAATTCTCGTGGCAGCCATAGGAGTTTCCCAGCGAGTCCGTGTTGTTCTTGAGCAAATAGACCTTGCCACCGACGGCCTGCTCGGCGCGGTCGGCCAGCTCGTGCATCATGAGATCACCGGAGCGATCATAGGCGATCAGCTGGTGCAGGCTATCGCACTCCGCCGTGGCGAACTCCGGGTGTGCGCCAACGTCTAGATAAAGTCGCGAGGCATTCTCGGTGTAGATGTTCGAGCTGCGGTGCTTTTCCACCACAGGGGCGAAGAGTTTGCGGGCGATCTCGTCTGGGCCGAGGCGACGGGAAGAATCCTGCATGTTGGCGATCCCGTACTCGGTCTCCAGACCCATGATGCGGCGGCGAATAGCTGTCACTGTCCGCCCTTTTGCACGTAGGAGCGAACAAACTCCTCAGCGTTATTCTCTAGCAGTCCGTCGATTTCATCCAGAAGGTCATCGGTGCCGGTGACGTTGACCTGCTGGGTGCCGGCGCCGGTGGTTTGTTCGATCGGTTGGTCGTCGTCACGCCGACCGCCGCCGGCGCTGACCTGTCCGCCCTGTGCCATGTTTAAACTTCCTTTCTGCCAACCCCAGAAACCTTCTCCGGGTTGATTTCCTTCAAGCCTGCCACGAGTTCGGAAATGCCGGGCCTAGTCCCGGACTCCAGCAGCGTTCGCAGCAACAGCTGATTGAACCCGCGCGGATCGTCCATCGTGATCTGCACGGCGCCGTCCGGGGTATCCACGATGACGTTATCCCAGTTCGCGGAGAGGATATCCGCGGAGTAATTCGCCACCAGGTGGCCCCGCAGCCATGCGCGAGTGGCAGCCGGCGGGGTGTCCACCGCGGAGGCGACTTCCGCAGGGTCGATAAAGGTACGCATTCGCCCCTTCTTAACCAGAGCGTGATAGAGCCCGCGGCGCGGGTCGATATCCGAATATTGCAGGTCAACTAGTGCTAGGCGGGGGTCGGTCCACTCTAATCCGCGGTTGCGGTAGGCGTTAATCAGCTGTAGCTTCGCCGTCCAATCCAGGCGGTCGGCGGTAGAGAGCGGATCGGCCTGAAGATCGTCGAGGATCTGGCCCCACAGCTCATAGACCGAAAGATCGTCGCCACGCAGGTCCATGATCTCCCCCACGCGCTTGCGGATCTCCCGCTGCGTCTCGATGGCCGTGCGCTCAGCTTGGCCATAGAAGCGCAGGCGCGTAGTGCAATCCAGGTCGCGAGAAACGCGCTGGACGTCGGACACAGGCTCGAGCAAACGCAGATCACCGAAATAAGCACCCTGCGCCACGGCCGCGAGTACTAACGCAGTGGTTCCGAACTTCAGGTAGCTGGAGAACTCGCTGAGGTTCGCGTCTCCGATAATGACATGCAGGCGACGCCACTTGTCCGCGTCCGCGTGGGGTTCATCGCGGGTGTTGACGATGCCACGGTTGAGCGTGGTCTCTAGTGAAATATCGGTTTCGATATAGTCGGCGCGCTGGCTGATCTGAAAGCCAGGCTGCTCGCCCTGCTGCCCCAGCCCAATGCGCCCCGCCCCACAGAACACCTGGCGGGTGACGAAGTGCGGGATCAGCGCAGCCTGTACATCTTCCACCTCCAGATCGCGCGGGTAGAGGTAGTTCTCGTGCGAGCCATAACTGGCGCCCTTGCCATCGACGTTGTTCTTGTAGATCTTCAGTTCCGGCTCTGCGGCCTCGGCCGCGCGGTGCATGATGATGTCGCCGGCTTTGTCCCACACCACCGCGTCGTAAGCGGTCGTGGATTCCGGAGAGGAATACTCGGGGTGTGCATGGTCTACGTAGAAACGCGCGCCATTGGCAGTAATGACGTTCGCTGCCCCCAGCGCATTGGGATCTAAAACCGGTGCGCTCCCCCTGCGGTAGCGGCGCAGGTCAAAGCCGCGAATATCGCGCAAGGGTGATTCGTTTTCATAGTCCCAACGGGTGCGACGGTTCACCCCCTGTCCGCTGTGCTCCGCATAGGCCACGACGGCCTGGGTGGAGGTATGGATCGGGCTGGCTGTCGGATCGTCCACCGCGACAATGCCATACTCCGTTTCGGAGCCAATAATATGCGGGCCAAACAAAGTGTGAGCCTCCTAAACCCTCATTAAACCCTGTGTACGTCGATGTCTACGACGCGCTTCGTCCCATGGCCGTAGATTCGCGCCCACTCCGCCGGGTTCGTGGTGTCCGGCAGGTCCTCGGAATCGGCTACTTCTGCACGCACGGCCTCGGTCACGTGCTCTGGGCGCATGCCGTCGGAACCCTTATGCAGCGCGTCCTTGATAGCCAGCGTCTTCGACCGATCCACGATATTTGCCAACATTGCGCCGGAGACGAAATCTGCCCAGTACAGATTATCGCTCGTACCGTCGGCGTAGTGCAGCGTGACATAACGGTGCGTCTCATCCCGGGCGAATAGCTCGTCGACAATGCTGCGTCGGAGGGAGGCGACGGCGGCTTCATCGGAACCGGCTGCAGCGGAGAAGTCGGCGTCAATAGGAAGAGAAGCATCGAGATGCTTGGATAGGATCGCTTCCGCGCCTTCCGCATCGGGGCGGGCAATACGGATTTTTACGTCGAGTCGGCCAGGGCGCAGGATGGCCGGGTCGATGAGCTCCTCGCGGTTCGATGCGCCGATGATGATGACATTGCCCGCGGCCTCCACACCGTCGAGCTCGGCGAGGAGCTGCGGAACGACTGTGGACTCCATATCGGAGCTCACACCGGTGCCGCGCGTGCGGAACAGCGCCTCCATCTCGTCGAAAAAGACGATCACCGGACGGCCGGAGCTAGCCACGCGGCGAGCCTGCTCGAAGATCAACCGGATCTGGCGCTCGGTCTCGCCGACGAACTTGTTCAGCAGCTCGGGACCCTTGATGTTGAGGAAATAAGGGGAATCCGATTGCGCCAGAGAGTTCGCCACGGCCTTGGCAATGAGTGTCTTGCCGTTACCGGGTGGGCCATAGAGCAGCACTCCCTTCGGCGGTCGTAGCCCGTAGCGAGTGTAGATCTCGGGGTGCAGGAACGGCAGTTCAACCGCGTCGCGGATCTGGGTGATCTGCTGGCCCAGACCACCAATGTCGTCATAGGTAACATCCGGGACTTCCTCCAGGATGAGGTTGTTCGTCTCGGCTCGGGGCACGGCCTCGAAAGCCCAGCCGGATTTGCGATCCACAATGACGGAATCGCCGGTGGCCACGGTGCCAGCCAGTTCTGTGGTGGCCTTGACCACGAACTCCTCGCCCACCTTGTCGGCGATAATTAGGCGGTTACCCGTGACCTCCACTACCTGCGCGATATCGCCGAAGTCCGGTTGCCCCGTGACTTCCACGACCTGCTGGCCCTCCCCGAGGCGCACCATCGCTCCGGGAACTAGCTCGTGCTGTGGCACATGCGGCGAGACCATGAGCCGCATCCGGCGGCCTGCCGTAAAGACCTCCGCACTGAGATCGCGGTTGGTTTCCAGCAGGGTGCCGTAGGTGCTGGGAGGTTCGGCCAGGGCTTCCAGCCGGCCGTTCATTTCCTCCAGCTTTGCACGGCTGGCCTGCAGCAGCTCCACGAGCTTCGCGTTGCGCGCGCCGAGTTGCCGATTGGCGACCTGCAGCTCGCGCAGAGTTTGAGGTCCTTCCGCTGATGTGTGCTCGGTCATACTGACCAGTCTACTAACGGCGGGCGCGGCGTTGCGGTCGAGGTGCGGTGACGCCATCAGCCAGCCTGCGAGCCAGGATCAGAAATGCCGTGTGCGCGTTCATCCGGTGTTCGGGACGGGTGGCCAGGCCGTCGACCTTCCACTCTCGTACCAGGGACTCCCACGCCTTGGGCTCGGTAAAGCAGCCGGTTTCGCGGATGCCCTCCATGACCTTCATGAGCTGCGGGACGGTGGCGACATACGTCATAAATACGCCACCGGGAATAAGCACGTCCTTGACGGTATCCAGCATCTCCCAGGGCTCCAGCATGTCCAGCAGCACGCGGTCGATGTCGCCGACATCCTCCTTAGTGACGGTCTTTAAGTCACCCAGACGTAGATCCCAATTATCGGGGTGGCCACCGAAGTAGTCCTCCACGTTGTCCTTGGCATAGGCTAGGTGATCTTCGCGGATTTCATAGCTAATGACCTTGCCTTTCGGTCCGACGGCGCGCAGCAGCCACGTACTCATGGCGCCGGAGCCCGCGCCGGCCTCCAGTACGGTCGCGCCGGGGAAGATATCGCCTTCCACGAGGATCTGAGCGGCATCCTTTGGGTAGATCACCGCTGCGCCACGAGGCATGGAAAGCACGTGGTCAACCAGCAGGTGACGGAAGCACAGGTACTCGCCTGCACCGGAGGACTTCACTACGGTTCCTTCGTGCTGACCGATAATGTCGTCGTGGCGGATTTCGCCCTTGTGGGTGAAGAAGCTTTCGCCTTGTGCGAGGGTAATTGTGAAGTGCCGGCGCTTGGCGTCGGTGAGCTGCACGCGGTCGCCTTCGGTGAAACGTCCGGAATAAGCCATATGGGATCTTCCTTCCTGCTTTAAGAGATCTGGTTCATTTTACTAGGCTGGTCAGGGTGATTAAGAAACTAGCCCTCTCCCCCTCCCGCGCCAACGACTACAAGCAGTGCCCGCTGCTGTATCGCTTCCGGGCGATTGACAAGTTGGAGGAGCCAAGCACCGTCGCCCAGGTCAAGGGAACTCTGGTACATGCGGTGCTGGAGAATCTGCACCAGCTGCCACGGGAGCAGCGGACCTATCCGGCAGCGGTGAAGATGATCCGACCGGAGTGGGAGAAGATGCTGGCCAAAGACGACGAACTGGCCGAGCTGGTGCCAGAACAGTCCACCCTGGAATTTTGGGAGGAATGTCGCGAGCTGGTTAAGGGCTATTTTCAGATGGAAAACCCGGAGGGTTTTGACGCCCACGAGTGCGAACAATTCGTGAATCTGACGCTGCCAAACGATGTCCCGGTGCGCGGTTTCATCGACCGGGTTGATATCGCCGAAACCGGTCAGGTGCGCGTGGTGGACTATAAGACCGGTAAGAAACCCGCGCCGCGTTTCGCCGATACTGCCCGATTCCAGATGCTGTTTTACGCCTTAGTGTGGTGGCGCATGACTGGCGAACTACCCACTCAGCTGCGATTGATGTATCTGAAAGTCAGCGACGATATGGTGCTGAGCCCCACTGCTACGGAACTAGTTGCGTTTGAGCGTGAATTAGGCGAGCTGTGGCAGCGGATTATGGCTGATGTACGCAGCGGAGATTTCCAGCCGCGTACGACCAAGCTATGCGGTTGGTGCCATTTTCAAGACCTCTGCCCGGCCTTTGGTGGCACCCCGCCGGACTATCCCTCGGAGTTTTCCTCGCTGTAGTCCGTGTACAGCTTGCCCTGGAATGTCGGGTTCAGCAGGTTCTCCGGGCTCAAGACCTCGTCGAGGGTCTTTTCGTCAAGCAGGTCCATTTCCAGCACCAGGTCGCGCACGGACTTGCCAGTGCGGGCGGCCTCCTTACCGATCTTGTCACCGTTGTGGTGGCCGATCAGCGGGTTCAAGTAGGTAACGATGCCGATGGAGTTTTCCACGTACTTGCGGCAGACATCGGCGTTGGCGGTGATGTCCACGACGCAAAGGGCACGCAGAGTGGTGCAGGCCCGAGCCAGGAAACGTACAGACTCGAAGACGCACTGTGCGATGACGGGCTCCATGACATTCAGCTGCAACTGACCGGACTCCGCGGCCATGGACACGGTCTGGTCGTTGCCGAAGACCTTGAAGCAGATCTGATTGACGACCTCGGGGATCACCGGGTTGACCTTGGCGGGCATGATGGACGATCCCGCCTGTCGCTCCGGCAGGTTGATCTCATTGAGGCCAGCGCGTGGGCCAGAGGACAGCAGGCGCAGGTCGTTACAGATCTTGGACAGCTTCATGGCAACGCGCTTCACTGCGGCGTGGGCATTGACATAGGCGCCGGTGTCGCTGGTTGCCTCGATGAGGTCGCGGGCGGGCTCGATCTTCAGTCCACTGACTTCGCTCAGCGCGCGGATGACAGCGCTCTGGTAACCGGGTGGGGTGTTGACGCCGGTACCGATGGCGGTGGCGCCGAGGTTCATCTCACGGAGCTGTGCCTGCGCGCGTTCCAGCTGTAGGCGCTCCTCGGCGATGTTGTAGCCGAAGGCGCGGAATTCCTGACCGAGGGACATCGGCACCGCATCCTGTAGCTGGGTGCGCCCCATTTTGAGGATGTTGCGGAATTCGTGACCCTTCGCCAGGAAGGCGCGCTCCAGGGCATCGAGGTGCATGATGAGCTGGTCGATGGCGAAGTGCAGCCCCAGGCGGAAGCCGGTCGGATACGCATCGTTGGTGGACTGGGACATGTTGACGTCATCGTTGGGGTTGATGATGTCGTAGGAGCCCTTCGGATGGCCGAGATATTCCAATGCCAGGTTGGCGATGACTTCATTGGTGTTCATGTTCACACTGGTGCCGGCACCACCCTGGAACACGTCGATCGGGAACTGATCCATGCAACGGTGCTCTTCCAACACCTGATCGCAAGCCCAGATAATGGCCTTCGCCTTCTCATCTGGCAGGGCGAAGACCTCGTTGTTGGCAATCGCGGTGGCCTTCTTCACCATCACCATGCCGCGGATAAACTCCGGAATCTGGTTGATAGTGGTGCGGGAAACCTGGAAGTTATCGACCGCGCGGAGGGTGTGCACGCCGTAATAAGCGTGATCCGGAACCTCCATGGTTCCCAGGAGATCTTCCTCGGTGCGGAAGCTCTTTGCAGCTCGCGCCAGCTGGGAGTGTGTTTCAGCCGACGTGATGATATCGGTGGAGCTGACGACATTGTCGCCGTGAACCTTTGCCGCTGCTGCAGAGGGGATTGGTTGATCAGTCACGATTCGTCCTCATGGGTGTTGGGGATAAAGATCTTTCCCCTACCCTAACGAATTGTGACTAGATGCGAGCAATCCGTATGTCGGTGGCCAAAATAGCCTCTGCGCCGAGGGCAGAAAGTTCATCCATAAGTGAGTTTGCCTGCGTTTTCGGCACCATTGCACGGACGGCTACCCAGCTGTCGTTGGCCAGAGGGGATACGGTTGGAGCGGACAAGCCCGGGGTGATGGCAGCAACCTTCTCAAGGTTCTTGCGATCCACGTTGTAGTCCAGCATTACGTAGTTGTGTGCGTGCAGAATGCCCTGGATACGGTTGATCAACACTTGCTGCTCAGCGGTGACCTCCGCTCCCTTTCGCCCCACAATTACGGCCTCGGAGACACACAGCGCGTCACCGAAGGGCTTGAGTCCCTGCTGGCGCAAGGTACGACCGGTGGAGACCACATCGGCGATGACATCCGCTACGCCCAGGCGGATAGAAATCTCAACAGCTCCGTCCAGACGGATCACCTGCGCATCTAGACCGCGTGCGGCGAGATCCTTGCGCACCAAGTTTGGGTAACTCGTGGCAATGCGCTTCCCATCAAGCTGCTCCACTGTCCACTCTTCATCTTTCGGGGCGGCGTAGCGGAAAGTCGAGGCGCCAAAACCCAGAGCCAGCAGCTCGTCGACCTCTTCTCGGGTATCGGCGGCCAAGTCACGACCGGTAATACCGATGTCCAGGTGTCCGGAGGCAATGTAAATGGCAATGTCCTTAGGGCGCAGGAAGTAAAACTCCACGCCATTGGCCTCGTCGGTGATCGTCAGAGACTTGGAATCACCTCGGGTGGCATAGCCAGCTTCCTTCAGGATGGATGTTGCCTTCTCGGACAGGGAGCCCTTGTTGGGCACTGCGACGCGCAGCATGATCGTCGTGACTGCCTTTCTTGCTTAGAGGAACTTGTAGACGTCAGCGGGAGTCAGGCCCCGGCCAACCATGACTACCTGTAGCCAGTACAGAAGCTGGGAAATCTCCTCGGCCAGCTCCTCATCGGACTCGTACTCCGCGGCTAGCCATACCTCACCAGCCTCCTCAATGATCTTCTTGCCCTGGAAATGCACTCCGGCGTCCAGAGCCTTGACCGTGCCAGACCCTTCCGGGCGCTCCTTGGCGCGGGAAGAAAGCTCAGCGAAAAGGGAATCGAAGGTTTTGAGTTCTTGTTCGTTTACGTCGTCCACATCTTCTATTGTGGCAGATCGCACACCAGCCGGTGCAGTGTGCCCTAGGTCTGCGTAGATCTGGCGCAGATCATGTAGCGTGAAGCCTTCCAGATCCTGCACTCCCCCGCGCAGCTCAGCCAAGGTGTGCACATTATCGGGAATTGCGGTGCCTGCGTCCGTTGGGGCTCCAAGCACTCGGCAGCCAGCATCCCGCGCGGCAGTCATACCGGTTGTGGAATCCTCCACTACCAGGCATTCATCCGGCGAAAAGCCAAAGCGCTCGGCAGCGGTGGCATAGATATCAGGGGCGGGCTTGCCATGTGGAACCTCGTCGCCGCACAGGGTGAAGTCGAAAAATTCCCGTCCGATGGATTCCAGGGAGAGCTCCGTCAACGCGCGGTTGGTATTGGTTACCAACGCCATGGGGAAACCGGTGGCTTTGGCCTCGGTGAGAATGTCCCGGATCCCAGGGCGGAACTCTAATTGCCGCGATAGGAGCTCGCCGACGCGCGTGTACATAAAGTTCAACCACTCCGCCTTGGCGGCGTCATCGAGTACTAACCCCGCATGCTCGGCGCAAATTTCGACGGTTGTGGGGGTTGTCGCGCCCACCGTCCGCTCGCGGACCTCGGGCGTTAGCGGACGCCCCATTTTCTCGCCCATTTCGAAAGTTGCGATGCCCCATAGCGGTTCGGAATCGACCAGGGTGCCGTCCATGTCCCAAAGTATTGCTTTCATGATGAGCCTCAGTTTAGGACAAACCCGTCGCCCGCCCTCGACCATATGCGATAGTAAGTGACGTAGGACACACCTATGAAAGGAACAGCATGAGCGAGCAGTCGGCTTACTTCATACCTGGCGAGGCTAAGGAAGAAGGTGGCCAGATATACCGCAACTATCACCCCACCCGTCACACCGAAAGTCCATGGGGGCCGGGCTTTCAACACGGCTCCCCTCCTGCGGCACTCATCGCCACTGTATTGGAGGACGGTGCGCGCGATGCTGGACTGTCTTTGCAGGAAGGCCGCTTCAGCCGCATGACCGTGGAAATCCTCGGCGCCGTGCCACTGGGCGAGTTGCAAACCACTGCCCGGGTGGTGCGTCCGGGAAAGCGCATCAGCTTCCTCGAGGCAGTCGTCACAGACGTCACGGGCCGTGAGTACATCCGCGGCTCCGGATGGTGGATTCGCCGCGGGGACACCACGGAAATTGAGCGCACCGTCGGTGAGTCCATGCCCGGCCCACACGCTGCCGAGGACGGAACGGAGTTTCTCGAACGCTGGGCAAGCGGCTATATCGATTCGATCGATGTGCGTAAGGCAGACCTGGACGATAGCCAGCTGGAGGTTGCCGCAAAGCGCAACCCCGCAATCTACTGGTCGCGTACGCAGCTGCCTGCTGTGGCTGGCAAGGAAGATTCCACCTGGGTACGGCTCATGAAGACCGTGGACATAGCCAATGGCCTGAACAACCTATTGGATACCGACAAGTGGACGTACATGAACGTCGATACCACCGTCTACCTGCACCACGAGATGCGCGGTGACTGGCTGGGGCTAAGTGCCGAGGCGAACTATGGTACCGACGGCATTGGTACGACGGTCACCCGCATCTATGACCAACAGGGGCTCATCGGCACCTGCAACCAGGCAATTATGCTGGCGCCGCGTTAGCTTTCGCAGACGGCCTCGGCCTGGTTGGCCACGAAGATCTCATCGGCATCGAGATCCACGGCCAACTTCTCGACCAGGGCGAGCAGATCCTTGATCTCCTCGTCCTCTAACAGCGCGTCCTCGTGACGGGCGGAGAGCTCCTTGAGCTTCGAAATGTGCTGCGTGATGACAGTGGTGATCGCCAAAGTGGTGGCGTTGGGCTGCTCCTCCGCACTGTCCTCAGTGTTTTGCAGCTGCAAGGTGGCCGCGATCTTGTTCAACTCTGCCTCGTCGCTAGCTGCCACGGACTGTGCAGCCTGCAGCATACCGTCGATGATTCCCTCGGCTTCGTCCACCGCAGACTCCGGGTACGGAGCCTCCCAGAATTCGCGATCCTCGTCACGGAGGTAACTTCCCGTCGCCATTTGGCGCAGGTTGTCGATGAACTCTTCACGGACATCGGTGGTGGCTGTGCTCAGCTGTGTGGTGCTCATAAGAGATAGTGTGCCCTCTAAACGCTAGAGGCGCACGCCCAACAGCGCATCGATAGCGGTTTTTATTTCTGACGCCGCAGCCTCATCCCCTGCCGCGCCCGGCTTAACTGCCACTGCCCAGTCGTCGAGAGCCTCCAATGCGCCTGCGGTATCGAGGTCATTAGCCAGACAGCGACGCACGGTGGCGACGAGCTCACGAGCCTCATCCAGGCTGGTGGAGCCCGTGCCTAGGGCTTGCCGCCAGAGGGCAATCCGATGTTCGGCTTGTGCCAGCACATCGCCGGTCCAGTCGCGGTCTTGACGATAGTGGCCCGCGTACACCCCGAGGCGAATCGCAGCCGGTTCGTGTCCGGCGGCAGTGAGCTTGGAAACAAAAACGAGGTTGCCCAGGGACTTGCTCATCTTCGTCCCGTTTAGACCGATCATGCCGGTGTGTACATAGTGGTGCGCCATGCGCTCTACCTCGTGGGCTGCTTCTGCATGGGTGGCGGAAAACTCATGGTGTGGAAAGCGTAGGTCGCTGCCACCGCCCTGGATGGCAAATGGTGCGCCCAGACGATTCACCGCAATGGCTGAGCATTCGATGTGCCAGCCGGGGCGTCCAGGGCCAAAGTGCGAATCCCACTTCGGCTCCCCTTCCCGGTGCGCGCGCCACAGGAGCGCGTCCATCGGGTGGCGCTTGCCGGGGCGTTCCGGGTCTCCCCCGCGTTCGGCAAAGAACTCGGCCATCTGCTCCTCGTTATAGCGTGACTCGTAACCAAACTGCGGCAAGAAGGTGTAGTCAGCGTAGATGTCCGGGTACTCGTCATCTTCCAGCTGGTAAGCAGCGCCGACCTCCAGGAGCTTGGCCACCATCTCGATAACCTCGTCGATGGATTCCATCGCGCCAATATAGTCGCGGGGCGGAATGACGGCTAGATCCTTCATGTCGGAGCGGAACAGGTCAATTTGGCTGCTTCCCAGATCCTGCCAGTCAACCCCGTCACGTTCAGCGCGTTCGAACAACGGATCGTCCACGTCGGTGATGTTTTGTACGAAGTGCACGCTGTGCCCCGCAGTGCGCAGATAGCGGTGAATCAGATCGAAGGTGAGATAAGTCGCGGCATGCCCCAGATGAGTTGAATCGTATGGGGTGATGCCGCAGACATACATACCTACCTCGTCTCCGGAGAGGTCGACGGGCTTGAGAACATCGTCGGCAGTGTCATACAGGCGAAACTGTGGGGCTTCGCCCGGCAGCTGTGGGACTTCCGGTTCCGGCCAAGAGTGCATGGCAATCGATTCTAAGCTTGCAGCACGCCGAATGCGAGTAGACCCATTACGGCCAGGCCTAGCGGGATACGCCACAGTGCAAACCAGGCAAAGGAGTGGTGGGCCACGAACTTCAGCAGCCACGCAATCGACGCATAGCCCACTGCAAAAGCAATGGCCGTGCCCACGAACAATTGGGCGCCCGAGGCGGCCTGTCCGGCGTCGGGACTAAAGGCGTCGGGAAGAGAGAAAAGCCCCGAGGCCAGAACGGCAGGGATGGCGAGCAAGAAAGAGTAACGGGTGGCGACCTCACGGTCGAGGTTGAGGAAGAGTCCCGCCGAGACGGTGCCGCCGGAGCGGGAAACACCCGGGATTAGTGCCAGGCACTGAGCGAAACCCATGATGATGGAATCACGCATGGTGAGCTCGCCAAAGCTGCGTTCCCGGCGCCCCATGCGCTCGGCGAGGATGAACACGAAGGAGAAAACCACAAGCATGGTCGCGGTGATCCACAGGTTGCGTAGGTTTTCCCGGATGAGGTCTTTGCCCAGGTAACCCAGAATGGCGACGGGCAGGGTGCCAACGATGACCATCCAGCCCATGCGGTAGTCGAATTTGCTGCGGAACTCACGGCGGCCGTGCTTGCCGGTAAGGTCGGTGATCCATTCCCACATGCCCCGACACCACGCGCTGGCGATATTCCAGATGTCCTTGGCGAAGAACACCAACACCGCCAGCTCAGTTCCCAGCTGTATGACAGCGGTAAACGATGCTCCGGCATCCTCGCCCCACAGCAAAGTAGAGAAAATGCGCAGATGTCCAGACGAAGAAACCGGCAGGAACTCCGTTAGGCCCTGGATGAGCGACAGAATGATTGTCTGCGCCCAAGTCATGTCTGTAGTCATGGGGACAAAGCCTAGTCCTTTCGGCCCGCCTTGACGGTGTAACGTGGCCGGGCTGGTAGCGTTGGTGTTTGTGAATGTGCACGTCAATCGCTTTACCCGTACCTTTTGTATGACCGCCGTGGCTGCTCTGGCCATGGGAACCCTTTCCGCCTGTGGATCCGATGACGCTGTCGAGGACGCGCCCGTTGCCGGTGAACCTGCAGAGCCACAGGATGGACCTGATTCCGCGCCCGGATCTGGTGATTCTGTAGACGTGAAGAGCCCGGTACTAGGTGCCGCGCGCGTTAGCCTTTCTGCCGACGAGAACGCACCGGGTGCGAATGCGGTGGCGGTGCTCACGAAGGGCAAAGTGCACTTTATTGACGCCGCGAATCCTAGTGCAGAACCGCGACAGGTAGACGTTGACGATTCCTGTGACAACATCTCCTCCTCCGCCACTGGCGTGGCTGTGGCTTGTCAGGATAAGGCCATTGAGCTGGGCGCAGATGGGAAGGAAAAACGCCACCTGGACGTAGAAGGCAAGGTGACGACCGTGACCTTCCTGGACAATGGCAAGGCCGTGCTGGGCAAAGCGGGAGAAGACAAGGCTCGTTTCTTTGATGACAAGGGTGGAGAGACCGGCAACGCCATTGTGAGCCGCAGCCTGGACCAGGTTGTATTGGTCAAACCGCATGACCGTGGCCAGCGCGCAGCACTGATTGACCGCGGGCAAACCAGCATCAACGATGTGGACGTGGACGATGGTTCGTTGAACGCTTCTCTCCGTATCGGACAGGGTGTGGGGCAGGTTGCCTCTGGGCGTGGCGACGACGGTGTGGTTGTGGCCAGCGATGCTCGTCAAGGACAACTGCTGATCTACACCATGAATGATGTGGTGCGTCTACACCAGGCCACTCCGATCAAGACACCCTGGGGTGTCACATGGGATGCACAGCGGAAGCTTGCGTGGGTGTCCTCCACCAGTAGTAACGACGTCAAGGCCTATCGCATCGACAGTGGCGTGCCAGTAAAGGCTGCCCAGGTAAAGACTCAGAGCAAGGTTCGCGGGGTTTTCGACGCTGCTAATGGGGCGCTGGTGACTGTGGCGGAAAACGGCAAGGTGAACATCCTCAGTGCGAAGGAGATTGAGGAGAACCTCAAGTCGATGAAGAGCCAGGCCAAGGATGACTATCCGGTGAAGCGGGACTAGAAACGGGACGAAAAAGAGGAGCACACAATGTTGAAGAAGATCCGCCACAGCGCTTACCAAGCTGCGCTGAAGGGAATGTTTACGCTGCGCCCCGAGCGCATTCATGGGCTGATGTCCCGAGGCCTGCAGCAGGTGGCCGGCTCCAGGACGGCGCTGTCGGCACTCGATGGGACGCTAGTCGTGCACGATGAATCGCTGAGTCAGAAGATTGCCGGGTTGAATTTCCCCCGGCCGCTTGGCCTAGCCGCGGGCTTCGACAAGAACGCCAAGGAAGTCAACGCGTGGGGGCCGCTGGGCTTCGGCTTCGCAGAGATCGGCACCGTTACCGCATTGGCGCAGCCGGGTAACCCTACCCCACGCCTGTTCCGACTTCCGGCGGACAAGGCAATCCTCAACCGAATGGGGTTCAACAATGAGGGGTCTCGTGCCGCGGCCATGCGCCTACAGAAGCGCAACACTGACATTCCGGTGGGCGCGAACCTGGGTAAGTCCAAGATCGTGGCCGCCGAACTTGCGGATCGCGACTACCGTGAGTCCGCTAAAGCTATCGGTGGGGTGGCCGACTACTTGGTCATCAACGTCTCCTCCCCCAACACCCCGGGTTTGCGGGATCTACAGGCCGTGGAATCACTGCGGCCCATCATCCGCGCTGTACAGGAGGAAAGCTCCAAACCTTTGTTCGTAAAGATCGCCCCAGACCTCAGCGACGAGGATATCGACAAGGTCTGCGACCTGGCGATCGAAATGGGAGTGACCGGGTTGATCGCGACGAACACCACCATTAGCCGCGAGGGGCTGCAAACCCCAGCGCATGAGGTGCAGGCCATGGGAGCTGGCGGTATCTCCGGTGCGCCAGTGGCGGCCCGCGCACTAGAGGTCTTGCGCCGCTTAGCAGCGCGAGCCGACGGAAAGCTAGTGTTGATCGGCGTGGGCGGAATCGACTCCCCGCGTGCAGCATGGGAGCGAATTTGCGCTGGCGCGAGCCTGATCCAGGGCTATACGCCGTTCATCTATGGTGGGCCGGATTGGATCCGCGAGATTCACCTGGGCCTTGCCGCGCAGCTTAAAGCCCACGGCCTGCAGAACATTGCAGAGGCCGTGGGCAGCGAGTTGCCGTGGAAGGAAGCCTAGTTTTCGGTCCAGCCCCACAGAATGCCACGAGCGGTGGCCTTAAAGTTCAGGTTAAAACCGAGGACGGTACAGGTCTGACGGTCGTCGATGTCCAGCTCCTCGCCCACTGCGTGGACCGCGAATAGGTAGCGGTGCGGACCATGACCCGCCGGCGGGTTAGCACCGTAGTAACCCCAGGATCGGGAATCGCCGCGTAGCGCCACTGCTCCTTCTGGTAGGCCACTGAGGTCTGCGTCCCCTGCGCCGAGAGGCAGGGAGGTGACATCCGCTGGAATATTAAAGACTGCCCAGTGCCAGAAGCCACTGGCCGTAGGGGCGTCGGGATCAAAGCAGGTCACCGCGTACGTCTTGGTGCCCTCCGGCCCCTTAGACCAGCTCAGCTGGGGCGAAACATCGTTGCCGCCCAGTTGATCCTCCGGCAGACGATCGCCGTCAGCAAAGGTTTCGCTGGTCACCTGCAACGGCGGCAGATCCGTCAGCGGCGCGTAGGGATCGGGGCCGGGGAAGCGATCATCGATGTAGGTGGGCTGGTGTTGTGCATTGTTATCGGACATAGCCCCACGCTAGTCAAAGCTTCTCGCGGGTGCACTAAAGTGCTTATTCCAACACAACTATCTCGTTCTGACCTGCGTATTTGTGTAAATCCCGCCCTTGGCATTAAAGTGACGGGAGTTGCTACCACACATGTGGTGAGCGCCTAACCTTGTCCGGGTGGCGGAATGGCAGACGCGCTAGCTTGAGGTGCTAGTGTCCTATTAACGGACGTGGGGGTTCAAGTCCCCCTCCGGACACAACATGAAAATCCCACGCTTTGTAGCCAGCGCCTTCAGCGCGTGGTGGGGGTTGAAGCTACGGTATCGCTTTCTAAGCGTTCTCGTA
Organism: Corynebacterium sp. TUM25015; assembly: GCF_056393505.1. Taxonomy (NCBI): domain Bacteria; kingdom Bacillati; phylum Actinomycetota; class Actinomycetes; order Mycobacteriales; family Corynebacteriaceae; genus Corynebacterium; species Corynebacterium sp. TUM25015. Next base: position 1,738,127 of record NZ_CM150783.1, read on the forward strand.
CCCATTCTTCTGGTGGCTTTCGTTTATTTCGTTCCAAAGCCTGCCGTCAGCGATATCCGAGCTTGGGTGGCGTCTACCGGCCCTTGGGCTCCGTTGACCTACCTGCTGCTTATGGTCGGCTTTACACAGCTGCCACTGCCCCGCACGATGTGGACTATCGCTGCCGGTGTGATGTTCGGCCCCCTCTGGGGTTCCATTCTGGCCATAACGGGCGTAGGCATCTCTGGTGCGCTGTCGCTATTTCTGGTGCGTGCAGTGGGAGGCACCTGGGTGGAGAAGAAAACCCGCAGCGATAAGCGCATTCAGCTGCTGCAGGAGCGTATCGCCGAGCGCGGTTGGATTGCTGTTTTGGGCCTGCGCATGGTTCCTCCGATCCCCTTTTCGCTTCTTAACTACGCCTGTGGGTTGAGCCTTATACCTTTCGTCCCGTACCTCGCTGCGACGGTTGTGGGATCGGCTCCGAATACGATCGCCACGGCTATGGCCTCTGATGCTCTGGCAACGGGCGGCCGACCCTGGATTCTGCTCGTGAGTTTTGTTGTGGTCTGTGTAGGTTTTGCCCTGGCAGCCAACGAGATTCGGCTCTGGCGACGCCTCAGCAAAGTCAGCAAAGCTAATGAAGTAAATTAATAGTTATGTTTGCCGTGTATGCCGCGTATAGGGGCCGCTCTCAGCGTCGTGGGGAATATGTACGCGATGTCGCAGCGGCGCTCGAGCAGTCCTCGATGGTTGATTCCGTGGAGATGAAGGGCATTGACGACTTCGTCTGTATTGCGCCCGGCCCCGATGAGGCTGGTGGATTGGTGCTCTCTTTGCTGCAGGCGGGTGACTTCGCGCTCGGCATTGGCACGGTGGTGTCGGATGTAGATGGTGACGCCCCGTCCTCCGTTGCCGAAGCTATAGGCGCCGCTACGCGCGCGGTTCAGCGCTCTCAGCGCGCAGGCGCGGTTTCGGTACGGATTGAAAAACCTGGGCCGGGAGGAGTTATAGCACCAGGATTGGCTGCGGAAGTGGCCCAGGATATCGCGGCGGCTTTTACCCTTTTGGCGCACGTATTGGCGCGACGTACCAAGGAAGGCCGGGAGGCCACTGCCCTGCTGCGCGCTGGTCATTTGCAGGCCGAGGCCGCGGAGATTGTGGGAATTAGCAAGCAGGCCATGAGCCAGCGGCTGGCCGCCGCCGGGTGGCATGCGGAACAGGCCGGCTGGACTTTGGCGGTGCACATGCTGGCCAGGGCCGATGAGCTAAGAAATTAACCCTGGTTGTAGGGATTATTGGGGTAATCGCCGGTGGGGTGCTGCTGCTCGGGGGTAGAAGCCGGTGGCTCATCGACCGGATCCACGGGCTTATTTGCCACGGCGTTGGCAGCGGCCACGGCCTCGGCAATCTCCGGCGAAGAAGCGGTGTTGAACCAATCCGAGGAGCTCGACTCGTTGGCCTGCTCGCGAGTGGCGTCATCCACAGGCTTCGGTTCGTAGCGGAACACGCCCTCGTCGTCCTTCTTAGCCAGCGCCTTGGCGAATTGCTCGAGGGAGTCGCCGAATTGCATTGGGATCATCCAAGTCTTGTTGGCCGAGCCCTTCGCCATTTCCGGTAGCTTCTCCAGGTACTGGTAGGCCAGCACCTCCGGGGTTACTTGAGCGGACTTGATGGCAGCATTGACCTTCTGAATAGCCTTGGCTTCGCCCTGTGCCTCGAGGTAGCGGGCTGCACGGTTACCTTCGGCACGCAGGATTGCGGCTTGGCGCTCAGCCTCGGCTGCCAGGATGTGTGCGTGCTTCTCGCCCTCAGCGGAAAGAATGCGTGCCTGCTTTTCACCCTCGGCCGTCTTAATGTCCGATTCGCGGCGCCCCTCGGCCGTGAGGATCATGGCGCGCTTTTCGCGGTCAGCCTTCATCTGCATCTCCATCGACTGCTGGATGGATGCCGGCGGATCGATGGCTTTTAGTTCAACGCGGGAAATGCGCAGACCCCATTTCGTGGTGGCGGCGTCGAGCTCGCCGCGCAGGCGGCGGTTGATGACTTCGCGGGAGGTCAGGGTTTCCTCCAGGGTCATGCCGCCAACCACATCGCGCAGGGTAGCCACGGAAATCTGTTCCACGCCCACGATGTAGTTGTTCACGCCGTAAATGGCGCGAGCCGGATCGTTGATTTGGAAGGTCACCACCGTGTCGATGGCGACGGTCAGGTTATCTTGGGTAATCACGGCCTGCGGTGGAAAGCTTACGACCTGCTCACGAGTGTCGACCTTGGCGCGAATACGATCGATAAAGGGGACTAGGAGCGTCAAACCACCAGACACAGTGCGGGTATAAGTACCCAAGCGCTCAATAACGGCCGCCTCACCCTGCGGGATAAGGGCAACCATTTTGACTACCAGCGTCACGATGATGATCAATAAGACCACCAGGAAAATCGTAAAGTTCATAAGCCTCAAGCACTCTCTAGTTGTTCTTCCACACGACTGCCGTCGTGCCGTCAATTTTTAACACTTGCACCGTTTCCCCCTGGGTATAGTGATCCCCTGGGTTCGCCGATCGCGCCGACCATAGCTCGCCGGCAACGCGCACCATACCGCCGTGCTGCACTTCGTCCGAGACTGGTTCGATGACTTCGGCCCTTTGGCCCTGCAACTCGTTGACGTCGAAAGTTTGAGCCGAACGAGCGCGGAGGAGGCGCTTGCGCAGAATGGGTCGGATCGCCAGGACAGTTGTCAGAGAGGCGATGCCGAAAACGACAATCTCCAGCCATATGGGAATGCCCGCCAAAGACACGCCGGCTGTGATCAGCGCAGCCGCACTGAGCATCAGCAAAGACATATCAGCTACCAGAAGCTCCCCTAGGGCGAGGAGTCCAGCTGCGATTAACCAAATGATCGGACCCATGCTTCCGATCCTAATGGTTGGGTCAGTACTCTGGTGGAACCGTCACGAAATCGATCAGTCGTTCCACTGCCCCGATCAGTGTCGAATCGAGGTCGCGAAACGTCTTAGCTGCACGGGCTACACGACGCCAGCCATCCTGTGGGGTGCCCCACCCCAGTTCCTGGCATACCCCGGTCTTCCAATCTATTCCGCGGGGAATCTGTGGCCACGCGCGGATGCCCACACTGGCGGGCTTCACGGCTTCCCAGATATCGATATATGGGTGGCCGGTTACCATCACATGCGGTCCCAGGGACTCGGTCAGGCGAGCCTCCTTCGTCCCCTCCACGAGGTGATCGGCCAACACGCCGACGCGGCGGGTGGCTGACGGCTGGAACTCGGCCAGGCGTTCAGGAAGGTTATCGAGGCCCTCCAAGTACTCCACAACCACACCTTCCACGCGCAGATCATGCCCCCAGACTTGTTCGACGATGGCGGCGTCGTGGATACCCTCCACCCAGATGCGGGAGGGTGCCGCCACCTTGGCTTGCAAGCCTTCCACGCGGCGTGAACCAGAGTTGGAGGTTCGCTTCTTCGGAGGGAGCGACCTGGGATCTACAAATCGAGTCAAGGTAATTGGCTTGCCTTCAAGCAGAAAAGCGCCCTCGCGGAGCTTGAAAAGGCGGGTCTTTCCATAGCGGTCCTCCAAGCGAATGAAGTCACCGTCGGCAGTCTTCTCCCCGCCCACTACCGCACCGACGAAATCATCGGCAATCACTTCCACCACCATGCCCAACTCCGGAGTTACACGCGGGAAGGTGGGTTTTTGGTTGCGGGCGTGCCCCTGCAAGATATCACCGTAATTGAAGCTCATGGGCAACCAGCTTAGGCTAGGAAAAATGACTGATCCGGTACCGACGTGGCTTGGGGCGCAACTGTGGTCGCCCGTCCAGAACACCTCCCTGTGGTTGGCGTGGTGGTTGCACGGGATTATCAGTGCAGACGAGGTGATCGACGCCTTCCATGCCACCCAGGGCAAGCATCATCGTTTGGAGCCGGACGGCGGCGGACTCGTGGAGTTGTTAGCGCAAGTTCGTGCAGTGACGAACGACGCGCCCATCGGGTTGGACGAGCGTCCACTGATTCAACTGATGCTCTCCGGCCCCGGCGACGCGGCGCTTCTACCGGTGGGGGTCGAGGGGGCGTCACTTATCGTCGCTGATCGCGACCCTTTAGTGAGCCACGTACTGAGCCCTGAAGTTATCGATGCCCACTTGGTCAGTTGGTCGTGGCATCAGGTGGAAGGCCCTACCCCACCCCTTCCGGTCTATTCTCCTGGTGAGGCTGATCAGTTGCTGCGTGAGGCTGCCGACAAGGCGACAGCAATGGTGAGAGCTACAGGGCATGTGCCGATGGGCGCAGCGGCTTTTCAACGAGCAGAGTTAGCGGTTGGAGCGCTCGATGATGCGTTTGGATTACCGGGGATGCCGCCGGGAGTGCCGAACCGGGCGGCCAAATTGATGGCCAGGGCTGACCATGTGGCGGCGATTGTGGAAGTTACGAAGCGTTCGGCTGTGGGCGCGAGCCTGGACCCCCATATAATGCCAATGCTCCGGGCAATAAGGACTGCCCGGATGGTGGCTGTGGATTACGCGCAGCGCGAGTTGCTGCGGTAGGTTTTCTTACTCGATCATGCGGACGGCCATGGGCTGCATGCCGCCCCAGCGCACGTCCGAGACCTTGACGACATCACCGGACTGTGGTGCCTCAATCATCTTGCCATCACCCAGGTACAGGGCGACGTGGCCGGGCCAGAACAGCATGTCTCCGCGCTTTGCCTGCGAAGACGGTACCTGCTTACCGGCAGTGTACTGGTAGCCGGAGTAGTGCTGAAGCTCGACGCCTACGCTGTAGAAGGCGTACATCATCAAACCAGAGCAGTCGAAGCCGATCTTGTTGTAGTCGCCGTGGGCGTCAGCCACACCACCGTCACGAATGCCCTTGGTTGGGCCGTAGAAGTTACCGCCACCCCAGGCATAGGGCTGCCCCAGCTGGCTTTCGGCACGCTTGATGACGCGCTCGATCTTTTCCTCTGCACTGCCGGAGGTATCCGGGGCGTTCGGATCCAGAGCGTCGGCAATAGCCTCGGCGGGGTTAGCTGGAGTTTCCGGAGCAGCTGGGGCTTCCGGAGTTTCCGGGGTTGCAGCCTCTTCAGTGCCTGCTTCGGCTTCTTCAGCGTTGGGATCTGCCGGAGTTCCTGCGGCAGCAGGTGCCTCAGGAGCTGCGGGATCCTCAGGAGCAGAAGGAGCTGCGGGGGCAGCTGCGTTGTTCACGGTGCCCATAGCGCGGTCGTACTCTTGACCTGCGGTAGTGCGCCCCGCTTCAGCAGCGGCGGACAATGCTCCATCCGGGTTTCCGGCGAGTGCGGTGGAGAACCCGGCCATCAGAGCGGATTCACCAGCCTTGCGCAGGCCGTCGATTGCAGCCTGACGCTGCTTATCGCCGCCAGCGTTCAGGTCGTAGGAACCTTGCAGCTCGGCTGGAAGCTCGGGCAAGCCTGCTGGGTTGCCCAGCGAGGAGCTGGCGGGCTTCGATTCAGGTTCGTTGGTCTCGCTGGTTTCACCAGTTTCTTCCGAAGCTGGAGTAGCTTCGGTGCTCTCGGTGGTCTCGGTAGCCGCAGTGGTCTCAGTAGGCTGAGTGGTCTCAGTAGTTCCAGCGGACTCAGGAGCCTTCTCAGAGCTCTTTTCAACCTTCGCACCGGACTTCTCGGCCGCCTTTTCGGCAACCTTGCGCTTGTCCCAGCTGGAAGCATCCGGGTGGAGGTTAGTGAAAGTCTCTACAGCAGCGCGAGCATCGCGCAGCGCCTTCTCTGCCTTCTTCTTCTCCTTGAGCAGTCGCTTGTACTCAGCTTGCTTATCGGAGAGCTTCTTCTGGCTATCGCTCAGCGTGGTGCGGGCAGTGTTGTACTTTTCAACTGCGTCGTCAACTGCGCTGTTTGCTTTGTTGCGGGAGTCGCGCAGGGACGATTCTTCGTTGGCATTCTGCGTGCGAGCGAGATCGAGACGATCTACCTCGCTCTTTTGCTTCTTCGCCGCAGCCTCAATGTAGGAGGATCGATCAAGGGTGTCACCCACAGCATCGCTGCCGCTAGCGGCCAGATTAACAGCGGAAGCGTCGCCACCTTGAGCATAGGCGGAACGTGCAATGTCATTCAGCTTCACCTGAGCCTTCGAGACAGCAGAATCGGAGGACTTCAGACGGTCACGCGCGGAGACAACCTTGTCCTGTGCCTTCTGCGCCGCTCCTTGGCTATTGGTGAGGTCCACGCGAGCCTTGTTGGCATCTTCGCGAAGAGTGCCCATCTCGGTTTCCATATCGGATACCTGAGACTTTGCGCGTGAGACCTGACCGACGAGGTCGGCCAGGAAGCTTTCTACGGTGCGCTTGTCATCGGCGTGGGCAACCATAGTCGTGGATTGCAGCGTCACGCCGGCAGTAACTGCTACTGCCAACGCTGTGCGCTTACGGCTTTGAGGTCGTGGTGTCACGATCGATTCTCCTGATGTTTTTACAACTGGGATTGAAGCGAGCGAAACCCTCGGTCCAGCTGTTCGCACTTCCCCATGCGATCAGTACAGGTCCCGTCGGGCTATTCTCAAAAGTCACTTCGAGTTCAACTCGTTTCAAAAGTTGACACTCGGAACCCTAGGGCACTTGAGTCAAGGCCGTAAACTTTTACAACATATTTCGCACTAACCGCACCAGTCACATAAGTAACGGCAATTGCCTTGACCTGCGAATAGTAACGAAAAAGTTACAAGTGTGAGATGTGTCACATTTTGAAAACCGTAGGCGTGTCACATTGCATTACATGGGTCGACCCCGCGATTTTCTGAATCCGCACTTAAAGATAGTCAATCCCCCAGACTTGACTATTTCAAACTGTTATTTAGTTCCGCGGTGAGCGGAGTTTGCATAACGAGGTGATTACGGCCGCAATAATGAGCGAAAGTAAAACCCCAACGTTTGCCATCCCTGTGGGAGCCTCAAAGCCGGTGGCCTGATTGAGGAAGTCCTGCGTTACCTCAGGGTGACTATTAGCCTCGCGGAGAATCTTCGTATTTGACTCGATCGCGTAGCGCGAGAGGTTTTCGGATACGACTGCCGCCTGCCCAGGAGACTTCAGGATGACGGTATCCGCGTCCGTGCCATCGAGAACCTTCTGTGCCTTGTCACGCAAACTATTATGAAGCGGGCCGTCCTGTGTGATGTACCCGATCTTTAGCTTTCCTATTTTTGACGCCGATTCTCCCCCACTGGCGCCCTCGACAATCGAATTGAGGCTTTTGGTTAGGCCGGCTGATCCAGACTCCACCTCGGTTGGGAAGTCTTCGGCGACGAACACTGAGGCGTCATCAAGAGAGGCGATGAGCTGTGCGACGTCGTCCGAAGGAGAGGGGGCGTGCGAATCGGTCATGGGGCAGTTTTAGCACCGAAATAGGGGTGGGGGTGCTGACGACACGCTTAAAATCGCAGGATTCGCAGCAGAACGAACGTACTGTTAAAATTCTGAGTGACGTCGCGGGAACAATGCTGCCACAATGGTAAGCAGAGCCTCTTGCGTAGTAGTCGAAGGCATTAGCTGATTAGTGCAGCTGACTAGTGCGCGGCGGCGACCACATCGACGACACATATCGACTAAAAGAAGAGATTAAAGGAGCTCACTGTGGCTGAAAGCATCAACTCCTTCGATTCCAAGAGCACCCTGCAGGTCGGCGAGAAGTCTTATGACTACTTCGCGCTGAGCGCAGTGCCGGGAATGGAGAAGCTTCCCTACTCCCTGAAGGTTCTCGGCGAGAACCTGCTGCGTAACGAGGATGGTCAGAACATCACTCGCGAGCACATCGAGGCAATCGCCAACTGGGATCCCTCCGCAGAGCCCAACTTCGAGATCCAGTTCACCCCGGCCCGCGTCATCATGCAGGACTTCACCGGCGTGGCCTGCATCGTTGACCTGGCAACCATCCGCGACGCTGTCGTTGCTCTGGGCGGCGAGGCTGACGACGTTAACCCGCTGAACCCGGCCGAGATGGTCATCGACCACTCCGTGATTATCGAGGCATTCGGCAATGCAGACGCTCTGGAGAAGAACGTCGAGATCGAGTACCAGCGCAACGACGAGCGTTACAAGTTCCTGCGTTGGGGCACCGGCGCCTTCGAGAACTTCCGCGTTGTTCCTCCGGGAACCGGCATCGTCCACCAGGTGAACATCGAGTACCTGGCTCGCTCTGTCTTCGACAACAACGGCCTGGCTTACCCTGACACCTGTGTCGGTACCGACTCCCACACCACCATGGAAAACGGCCTGGGCATCCTGGGCTGGGGCGTTGGCGGCATCGAGGCTGAGGCTGCAATGCTCGGCCAGCCGATCTCCATGCTGATCCCGCGCGTCGTCGGCTTCAAGCTGACCGGCGAGATCCAGGCAGGCGTCACCTCCACCGACGTCGTTCTGACCATCACCGATATGCTGCGCCAGCATGGCGTAGTTGGTAAGTTCGTCGAGTTCTACGGCAAGGGCGTTGCTGAGCTGCCGCTGGCTAACCGCGCAACCATCGGCAACATGTCTCCGGAGTTCGGCTCCACCGCCGCTATTTTCCCGATCGACGAAGAGACCGTGAAGTACCTGGAGCTGACCGGTCGCGACCAGGAGACCCTGGATCGTGTCGAGGCATACGCCAAGGCACAGGGCATGTGGCTGGATCCGGAGAACGAGGCAGAGTACTCCGAGTACCTCGAGCTGGATCTGTCCACCGTTGTTCCGTCCATCGCTGGCCCGAAGCGTCCGCAGGATCGCATCGAGCTGACCGACGCCAAGTCCCAGTTCCGCAAGGATCTGCACAACTACGTCGACGCTGATGCTTCCGCTGCTACCCCGGACTTCGATGCAGAAGGCCCGGCTACCGAGAACACCTCCTCTCAGACCGCCGATGCACCGGCTTCTGCCGCTGACGCGAAGGGCAATGTTCTTTCCGCAGCCGCCGGCGCAGAGGGGCGTCCGTCCAACCCGGTCACCGTCAACTACAACGGTCAGGACGTGGAGCTGGATCACGGTATGGTCGCAATCGCCTCCATTACCTCCTGCACCAACACCTCCAACCCGTCCGTCATGGTCGGCGCTGGTCTGCTGGCTCGCAACGCCGCTGCTAAGGGTCTGAAGGCTGCTCCGTGGGTTAAGACCTCTATGGCTCCGGGCTCCCAGGTTGTTAACGGCTACTACGAGAAGGCTGGCCTGTGGAAGGACCTGGAGGCTATGGGCTTCTACCTGGTCGGCTACGGCTGCACTACCTGTATCGGTAACTCTGGCCCGCTGCCGGAGGAAATCTCCGCAGGCATCAATGAGGGCGACCTGGCCGCTACCGCCGTGCTCTCCGGTAACCGTAACTTCGAGGGTCGTATCAACCCGGACGTCAAGATGAACTACTTGGCTTCCCCGATCCTGGTTATCGCATACGCCATCGCCGGTACAATGGACTTCGATTTCGAGACCCAGCCGCTCGGCCAGGATCAGGATGGCAACGATGTCTTCCTGAAGGACATCTGGCCGTCCACCCAGGACATCGAGGATGTCATCGCTTCCTCCATCACCAAGGACCTGTACACCGAGGACTACGCAAATGTCTTCGAGGGTGACGAGCGCTGGCGCTCCCTGGAGGCTCCGTCCGGCAAGACCTTCGCTTGGGATCCGAACTCCACCTACATCCGCAAGGCTCCGTACTTCGACGGCATGAGCAAGGAGCCGGAGGCTGTCAACGACGTCAAGGGTGCACGCGTTCTGGCTCTGCTGGGCGACTCCGTGACCACCGACCACATCTCCCCCGCATCCACCATTAAGCCCGGCACCCCGGCCGCGCAGTACCTGGATGCCAATGGTGTGGAGCGCAAGGACTACAACTCCCTGGGCGCACGTCGTGGTAACCACGAGGTCATGGTTCGCGGTACCTTCGCCAACATCCGCCTGCAGAACCAGCTGCTGGACGGCGTAAGCGGCGGCTACACCCGCGACTTCACCCAGGAGGGTGGCCCGCAGTCCTTCATCTACGACGCTGCAATGAACTACCAGAAGGAAAACACCCCGCTGGTTGTTCTGGGTGGTAAGGAATACGGCACCGGCTCCTCCCGTGACTGGGCTGCTAAGGGCACCCTGCTGCTGGGCGTTAAGGCCGTCATCGCCGAGTCCTTCGAGCGCATCCACCGCTCCAACCTGATCGGCATGGGCGTTGTTCCGCTGCAGTTCCCGGAGGGCGAGTCCTGGAAGTCCCTGGGTATCGAGGGCACCGAGACCTTCGACATCGAGGGTATCGAGGAGCTGAACAATGGCTCCACCCCGAAGACCGTCAAGGTAACTGCCACCAAGGAAAACGGCGAGAAGATTGAGTTCGACGCAGTCACCCGCATCGATACCCCCGGTGAGGCAGACTACTACCGAAACGGCGGCATCCTGCAGTTCGTTCTGCGCAACATGATGTCCGACAAGTAAGGACTTAAAAACCCTTACGCGCCGTGGCGATAGTCATGACAGGGCGGTGACCATAGCGCCTCTTCCCTAGCGGGAAGACCAGCGTTGGTCACCGCCCCTTTTGCTTTTACTCCCACAGAAGGTTAAACCCAGATGCCCAAAGTAAGCGACAGAGATTTGGCAGAGCGAAAGGTCGAGATTCTCGCCGGCGCCCGCCACTGCTTCGCGACCTTCGGCTACGACGGAGCCACCGTCGCCCGCCTAGAGGAAGCCACTGGCAAGTCCCGCGGTGCGATCTTCCACCACTACCAAAACAAGGATCACCTGTTTTTGGAGGTGGCTCATGAGGATATGCGCAAAATGGCCGAGCTCGCTGCAGATGAAGGCCTAATCGGCGCAATCCGCACGCTTGTCAAGTCAAAAGACTTGACAGACTGGTGGGGAATGCGAGTTGAAATCACTCGCCGCGTCAACATTGACCCCTGCTTTGCAGCGAAGTGGGAGTTGGATCAGCTGGCGTTAAAGGAAACCGTGCGCACCCGACTACGGGAGCAGCGCGCCAGCGGCAGGATTCGTGCTGATGTAGAGATCGAAACCATTGCTCAAACCCTGGAGTTGGTGTTGGAGGGCGTTTTGGGCAGACTCGCGCAGCTCCAGGGGACGGAAGGGTTATCTGATGCCCTGGATTTCGTGGAAGGGTCCCTGCGTTCCCCCGGCCAATAAGTCGTCCGGCCCGGTGAGTAGCATGTAGTACATGATCGCAATCATGACCGTGACCGGGCTGGATCACACCGGAATTATCGCTGCCGTGTCCACTGCCCTGGCAGAACTCGACGTCAACATTCTCAACGTCTCCCAGACCATCATGGACGACTACTTCACCATGATTCTGCATGTGCGCATTGACGACACGAAGTTTGGCATCGCCGATGTGCAGGATCGCATGGCGGAGGTCGAGAAGCAGGAAAAGCTGGTTATTAGGGTGCAGTCGGAGTCGATCTTCTCCGCCATGCACGACGTTTAAGGGTTCGGGGGTTAGAACATGAATCCACGTCGTGGCGTCACAAACCAGAGCAACAACATCCTCGAAACCATCGAAATGATCGAGAAGTACCGTCTCGATATTCGAACGGTGACGATGGGCATCAACCTTATGCCGTGTATTCGCGAGACGATGCAGGCGACCGCGGAGGCAGTGTACGAGCGCGTGGTGGACTATGCCCGCAGCCTCGTGCCGGTGTGCCAAGGAATCGAGCGCGAGCTGGGTATTCCGATCGTTAACAAGCGCATCTCTGTCACTCCTGTGGGAATTCTCGCATCCGCAGTGGAAGGCAATCCAGTGCGCATCGCCGAGGCTCTAAACCGGGCTGCAAATGAAGTGGGTGTGAACTTCATCGGTGGCTATTCCGCACTGGTTGAAAAGGGCGCAACACGAGGTGAGTTGGATCTGATTCGCTCTCTGCCGGAGGCGCTGAATGAGACCGATGTCGTGTGTGCCTCCGTTAATGTGGGTAGCTCTAAAGCAGGCATCAATATGAATGCTGTTCGCGAGATGGGGCAGGTCATTAAGGACTGCTCTACCTACGGTTCCAGTGGCACACTGGCCTGCGCAAAGCTCGTGGTGTTCGCCAACTCCGTGTCCGATAATCCGTTCATGGCGGGTGCTTACCACGGTGTGGAGGAGCCAGATTGCGTAATCAACGTGGGCGTATCTGGCCCTGGTGTGGTGGATCGCGCAGTAGCCGGGATGACCGGCGCGACGTTGAACGAGGTGTCTGAGGAGATCAAGCGCGCTGCATTTAAGATCACCCGCACAGGTCAGCTGGTGGGTGTCATGGCCGCACAGCGCCTGGGAGTTCCCTTCGGCATTGTCGACCTCTCGTTGGCCCCGACGGCAGAACTTGGCGATTCGGTGGCGCATATCCTGGAGCATATGGGGCTCGGCCAGGTTGGTACGCATGGAACCACTGCTGCCCTGGCGCTGCTCAACGACGCAGTGAAGAAGGGCGGCATGATGGCCTGTTCACGCGTCGGTGGATTGTCCGGATCCTTCATCCCGGTTTCGGAGGACAAGGGAATGATTGACGCAGTGCGCAGCGGTGCGATAAGCATCGACAAGCTGGAAGCGATGACGGCAATCTGCTCTGTGGGGCTGGACATGATCGCTATTCCTGGCGATACGCCCGCGGAATCGATTGCAGGCATGATCGCAGACGAGGCTGCCATTGGCGTGATGAACCACAAGACGACCGCTGTGCGTGTTATCCCCGCGGTGGGAACCAAGGTGGGCGATAACGTGGACTTTGGTGGTCTGCTGGGCTATGCGCCGGTAATCGGCGTCAATCAGGTCAGCAGCGCGGAGTTTATCAACCGCGGTGGCTTTATTCCGGCGCCGTTGCACGGTTATCGGAATTAGGAACTTGCGGAACCTAAAAACTAGCTGAAAAATAAAACAAGCAAGGAGTGGTTCGGCACATGGTGGAGATCTTTCAGTACGGTCGCTCGTCGGTCGTAATCGACGACCCAGCGGATGGTCTGGTGCGGGGCGCCCAGGCCGGTACCTTCGACGAGCGTTGCTCTCTGCCTGCGGGTTCGGCGGCAATTAACGCCGCCTTGTCGAATAACGGGCGCATGCCGGTGGCGGGCAACGCCGCGGGTTTTAGCGCGGTGCAAACGGCAGTGCTGTGCGTAGGAGCCTGCCTGGTGCTCTTCAGCGGCTTTTTGGGAATCCGTGGTGGAACGCAATCCACGGTGATTGGCATTGTGCTTTCAGCTATTGGTCTGTTGATGGCAGGTATTGCCTTTTATAGTGCAAGAAAACGCCGTGGTCGCCTGCAGATTCTAGGTAAGGCTTGGGGAAATGGCTGGCTGCGCTTTGCCCCCGTACGGGTCGGAGGGGTGTGGATCTCGCGAGTGTCGACCCACAACGACAATGGCGATACCACTAACACTGACCGTCGGTTTTATTACAAGGCTATGGCTCAGGCTTATCCAACGGATGGCCTTCAACCCTTCACCTTCCGCACCGGAGAGTTCAATGCTCCTGCCGACTGGAACGGCCACGCCTACAACCTGCGAATGGCAGAAGGGCCGATGGATGTGCTGGAGCCGGAGTACACAAATGGCTGGACCATCTGCCGTTATATCGCTGGCCAGCCAGAGACTGCGACGATTGCCACGGATCTTTCCGCAAAGCAGGTCAAGGCAGCTCTAGAGGTCGCGCAAATCCGATAGGGACTGCAAGAGCTGGCTGTGCCGGGCGGGGATCCGATCCCGCAGGATGATCTCCGTCCGGGTTCGTTGAACCCCTTTAACCTCTTGTAGCTTCAGAGTGATTTGTTCGAGGTGGCCATGATCACGTGCCACCACCTTGCAGGTGAGGTCATAAGGACCGGCGAGTGAATGAGCCTCGATAATCCACGGTATCTTCGCAAACTCGGCCGTGACGCGGTCGAGGGTGCGCTGGTCCAACGTGACATGGACAAAGGCACCTAAAGGAAAACCCAAGGCTCCGGGGTGGAAGTGTGGCGCAAAGCTACTGATCACTCCCCTGTCCATCAACTTTTCCATGCGGCTACTGACGGTCGCACGCGCGACGCCGAGCACACGCGCATACTCTCGCACCCCAGCTTTGGGGCGTTCGCTCAGCAGTACACAGAGTTTGATGTCTGTTTCGTCAAGGTCTCGCATTAGCGCTCTCGTTCCTTGTGACGCCCATTAAGGCCTGTTGTTAAAAAGTATCTACTTTTGTCAGCAAATATGGATTATGTTGAATGAGATTCTAGGCCATTGGCCTAGTTCTCAAGGTGGGTTAGCTAAAAATATTTGCTAAGTGAAATATTTTGGAGGGGGTACTTAAGTTTGGTCCGCTCATCAACCTAGTGTGATTCGAAACACATTTTCCGCACACATGAAAGGGTGAACAGCGATGACCTCGACCTTCATCCCCACGACTCAGCAACTCCCCGACTACACCCAGTCGCGATACCGCGAGAAAACGGGAAATATCCATCTGACCGGTATCCAGGCTTTGGTACGGACAGTGCTGGATCGTGCAGAGGCAGACCGCGATATGGGGTTAAAGACTTCCAGCTTCATTTCCGGCTACGAGGGATCCCCGCTGGGTGGATACGATCTAGAGCTGGGGCGCCGCGGCTCGTTGCTCAAGGATTTTGACGTGCAGCACTTCCCCGCCGTCAATGAAGAGCTGGGCGTCACCGCCGTCGCGGGATCGCAGATGACTGCACGGGCAACCGTAAAGCCTGGGGTCGATGGCGTGGTCGGCTATTGGTACGGAAAGGCGCCGGGACTCGATCGCGCTGCTGATGCCTTTCGACATGCAAACATGACCGGTACCAGCGGAACGGGTGGAGCGGTGGCGTTCGTAGGCGACGACCCGACCGCGAAGTCCTCCACCATCCCCTCGGCTTCCGGGCGTATCTTGGCCGATCTGGGCATGCCCACGTTGGTGCCCGTCGATGCGGGCGACATTCTGCGCCTTGGCGCGCACGCCGCGTGGATGTCTCGCTATAGCGGACTGTGGACGGCGTTGCGGATTACTACACCCGTTGCGGATGGATCAGCCAGTGTGGATCTGGAAGCAATCAAGGAAGCCACGTCTCCCCGTGGGGTAGAACGCGGCGGCGAGCACGAGCCGGAGGCCCGCCTACTCGGCAAGCGGCTTTTGGCCTTGGAAGACACCCGCGTAGGTGAACGTCTGCAGCGCGCATTGGACTATGCGCGCGAGCATCGCCTAAATCGCTGGTGGAATGCCAACGACGGCGACCGGGTCGGCGTGATCTGCGCCGGAAATACGTCGCTTGAGGTTGCGGAAGTTGTGGATGAGGCGCAGGTTCGCGTACTACAGCTGGCCATGACTTTTCCATTGGATCCGCAGGAGCTAGAACGATTCTGTGACGGACTGGATACGCTGATTGTCGCAGAGGAACTGGGCACTCACCTGCTGGAATCCGTGCGCGCCTGCCTCTACGATCTGCCGGTGCGCCCCCGGATCGAGCATGTGCAAGACCCACTCAAGCAACTCCCCCGCGTGCTGCGCGCTGACGGTATCGAGGTAGCCGGGCCGACGACGGGGCCAACTCGGATCTCCCTGCCATTGGCCGTACCCAATCGCGTACCGCACTTCTGCTCCGGATGTCCGCACAATCTGTCCACCCGCGCGGACGAGGACACACTGGTGGGGGCTGGAATTGGCTGCCACGCAATGGTGATGCTGATGGACGACAAGCGCGTGGGCAATGTCATGGGCACGGCTCAGATGGGTGGCGAGGGTGCACACTGGATCGGTATGCACAGCTTCGTCACAGAAGAGCACTTTGTGCAAAACATGGGCGACGGAACCTTCCTGCACTCTGGATCACTGGCGCTGCGGGCGCTAGTGGCGTCAAAGGTGAACGTAACCCTTAAGCTGCTGCACAACGGCACCGTGGCAATGACTGGTGGCCAGGATCCTGTGGGGCAGCCGAGCCTGGCGGGGCTGGTGGATATGGTGCGTGCCGAGAATCCAGGCAGAATTATTGTGACCAGTGACGATGTGCAACGCACCCGGAAAATACTGCGCGGTTCCGGGGTACAGGTTCGCCCACGCGAGGAACTGACATCGGTGCAAAAGGAACTCACGGAGCAAAAGGGTGTATCGGTGCTGATCCACGATCAGGAATGTGCCGCGGAAAAGCGCCGTGCCCGAAATCGCAATAAGCGCAGCCGACCAACTGAGAAGATTGTGATCAATGAACGCATCTGCGAGGGCTGTGGTGACTGTGGAGAGAAGTCCGGCTGCCTTTCCCTCCAGCCTGTGGACACACAGTTTGGCCGCAAGACCCGCGTTGACCAGACAAGCTGCAACGTCGACCGCTCGTGCCTGACCGGCGATTGCCCAGCATTTACCACTGTTGTGTCGGAAGAACGGCCCCGGGAAGTGCCACGTGTTGACGCCACCGATCTCGAACCGGCCCCGGCCTGTGACCTCAATGCGAAGCATCCGTGGAATGTACGCATCTCGGGTGTCGGTGGCACAGGAGTTATGACGGCATCTGCGGTGATCGCCACTGCGGCTCACCTCGATGGCCTCGCAGTACGTGGTACGGACATGACCGGACTGGCACAAAAGGGCGGGTCGGTAGTCTCCGATTTGCGTATCTCTAAGACCATCGGCCAGCACACCGGAACGGTGCCGCGCGGTAGTGCAGATCTGTTGATCGCCCTCGACGGAGTGACAGGTGCGGAGGATCCGAGCACCTCGGTGCTCAATGCGGCGCGGACAATCGCGGTGCTTTCGGATTCGACGACTCCGACTGGTCAGATGTGCACGGACGTCACCGCTTCTCGTCCCGACGGGGTGCAGATTGCGGGTGCGTTGGGTCACGCGGCAAGGCGGGCGATTATCACCGACGCAATCCGTGTTTCTACGAAGCTTTTCGGTGAGTCCACATTCCAAATCATGCTGCTAGTCGGTGCCGCAGTGCAGGCGGGTGCTCTGCCGGTGACGCCGGAGTCGATAGAGCAAGCACTGCGAATCAATGGCAAGAAAGCGGAGATGAATATCCAGGCGTTTCGCCGGGGTCGCCAGCTGGTGAGCCGTCCCGAAGCGCTGATCGAGCTGTTGAGCAAAGAACCAGACTACGCCCAGCACATGGAGGTTACTCCCCTGGCGCGTACTCGCGCGAAGATGGAGCGCCTACTGGAGGCCAGCTTGGTGGAACAAGTCGGCGTATACGTCGACGAAATGGGTCGCTGGGGTACGCCGGAGGACGCCGAAAGCTACCTGGCTGACGTACGTGCCGTGTATGCCCATGAGAGACGGGTGAATCCAGATGGCCCGGCCGAGCTCACCCGTAACTTCGCCGCGGGGCTGCACAAGCTCTCGGCTTATAAGGATGAATACGAGGTCGCTCGTCTTGCACTGGATCCCGGCTTCGCCGCTGCACAGGGAAATGCGGAGGTCACTGTCCAATTCCAGCCGCCACTGCTGCGGGCACTGGGGTTGAATCGGAAGATTGGCCTAGGTCCACGCATGCGTCCGGTTCTACGGGCCCTAGCCAAGGCCAAGCGTCTCCGTGGTACTCGCCTGGATATCTTCGGCTATGCGGAGGTGCGCAAGCTCGAACGCGAGCTGGTGCAGGTATACCGCGATGAAATCCTGCGACGTGCACGTGAACTGCAGACTGCAGAGCAGGTAGCTCCACTGGCTGAACTGGCAGCAGCGGCCGATGGAGTGCGGGGATTCGAGCAGAAGAAGATCGACAGTGCCAACGAGTTGCTGGATAAGTTGGCACGAAATGGCGTCAAATAATAGTAAATAGACTAAGCGGTCTGTTATAGTCGCGTTTGTGACTTTTGTACTGCTTTGCCCCCGCAGCGGCGCCGAGGTGCTCGCGGCGGAATACGCCGACTTCCTGAGCTACAGTGGCCTCAATCCAGCTGAGCTGGAACAGAGGCCGCTGGACAATCCCGGAGCCGACCTGGGCAGCTTCGACGGCGTGGAGGGAGTATTCATCGGCGGCTCGCCGTTTACGATCACCCGCCCAGTCGACGTGGACTGGCAGGAGACCATTTCCCAGAAGCTCGTCGACTTCATCACCATCGAGTCGGAACGGCAGCGCTTCGGAATCTTCTCCACGTGCTACGGCACCTCGATGTTGGCGCATTATCTCGATGGTGAGGTCAATAGTGCGTACTCCGAATCGGCCGGCACTAGCGAGGTTTCACTTACCGACGCCGGACGCATCGACCCGATCACTGGTGGCCTCCCCCAGTGTTTCACCGCGCTGACGGGGCACAAGGATTCCGTGGCCGAGGTGCCGAGTGAAGCCACATTGCTGGCCACCGGCGAGACCTGCCCCGTGCAGATCTATCGCTATCGTGACAACGTGTGGACTAGCCAATTCCACCCCGAAATGGATGCTGCGGGCATCACACGTCGCCTGAGTTTTTATGAGGACGAGGGCTACTGTGACCCAGCCGAGATTGCAGAGACCTACGCCCGCTTTGAAGGGCAGGACACAGCCGCGGCGAACTCGCTATTCCGGCGATTTGTGGAGTATTCCCGCAGCTCACTGGGTATGGTGGGTTAAGCCAGTTCGACGATCTCCATGTAATCGTCGTTCCACAGATCTTCCACACCATCTGGCAAAACGATGACTCGCTCCGGCTCCAGAGCCTTTACCGCGCCTGGGTCGTGTGTCACCAGCACGACAGCGCCGGTGTAGGTGCGCAAAGCATCGAGAACCTGCTCACGGGACTGCGGATCCAAGTTATTCGTCGGCTCGTCCAGCAGCAGCACATTGGCTCGAGAGCTCACGAGGGTGGCCAGTGCTAGGCGCGTCTTTTCGCCACCTGACAGAGTGCCAGCTGGCTGATCAAGCTGTTCGCCCGAGAACATAAACGCGCCCAGCAGGCCACGAAGATCTTGCTCGCCGGCATCGGGACAGGCTTCGATGGCATTGGCCCACACTGACTTATCCGGATCGATCGTGTCGTGTTCCTGGGCAAAGTAGCCGACCTTTAGGCCATGACCGGAGACAATGCCACCCTCGCCGTCGGTGCGTTCGACCCCGGCCAGAAGCTTAAGCAGTGTGGTCTTACCGGCGCCATTGAAGCCCAGCACGACCACGCGCGAGCCCTTGTCA
The DNA here is from genome assembly GCF_056393505.1 of Corynebacterium sp. TUM25015. Taxonomy (NCBI): domain Bacteria; kingdom Bacillati; phylum Actinomycetota; class Actinomycetes; order Mycobacteriales; family Corynebacteriaceae; genus Corynebacterium; species Corynebacterium sp. TUM25015. Next base: position 1,757,155 of record NZ_CM150783.1, read on the forward strand.
ATTGCCAAATCCACTCCGGCAAAGACCTCCAGCGAGCCATACATCTTGGTCAGCCCCTTGGCGAACATGGGGGTTTTGCCACAGGGGGCCGGCTCCGGGAAGCTGATATTGGCTACGCGGTCCTCCACGCGCACCTCATCGAGGCTGCCCAGCATTTTCTCCGCGCGGGCGGCCATCTGCTTGGCAGCCTTCGCCTTGGTAGCCTTTGCGCCAAGCTTGTCGGCCTGCTGCTTCAGTGCGCTGGCCTTCTTCTCGGCATTGGCCTTCTCGCGGCGGCGCCGCGCCTCATCGGTGGCGCGGGCATCTTTGTACTTCGACCAGCCCATGTTGTACACATCGGCTTCACCCCGTACCGCGTCAAGGAACCAGATCTTGTTGCAAACATCCTCCAACAGTTCCACATCGTGGCTGATCATGATCAGGCCACCTTCGTGTTTGGAAAGGAAGCTGCGCAGCCAGGTAATGGAATCGGCATCTAGGTGGTTAGTCGGCTCGTCAAGCAGCAATGTTGTCTGAGAGCGTCCGGATCCGGCGGTGGCTGCAAAGAGGATCTGTGCGAGCTCCACGCGGCGGCGCTGGCCGCCCGAAAGGGTCTTGAGCTGCTGGTCAAGGATGCGACTTGGCAGGCCAAGAGAGTCGCAAATCTGTGCGGCCTCGCTGTCGGCCTCGTAGCCACCGAGGGAGTGATATTTCTCCTCCAAACGGCTGTACTTTAGAATCGCCGCATCCCGCTGGCTAGCTGATTCGCTCGTCTCCATGATCTCCTGCTGACGCTCCATGGATTGGCGAATACGGTCTAGGCCGCGGGCGGAAAGCACCCGATCGCGCGCGGTCTGTTCAATATCTCCCTCTTTTGAATCCTGTGGAAGATAGCCCATCTCGCCGCTGCGAGTGACAGAGCCGCCGTAGGGTTCGCCTTCGCCAGCTAGGATGCGCATCGTCGTAGTCTTGCCCGCGCCGTTGCGTCCGACCAGGCCGATGCGGTCGCCAGGCTGTACGCGTAGGTGCTGCCCGGGGGCATTCAGCAGAGTTCGAGCCCCCACCCGAACCTCGAGGTCATTAGTAACAATCACAAGGAAGAAGCCTATCAGTCATCCCCGCCGACGACCCTCCCCACCCCATTAACACTGGCGCTGCGTTACTCGGGATCCCCACAGCCCCCGAGTCGCTGGCCTGTCTGTCGTCGACGGGGCCTGTATTTCATTCCCCCCATTCTTCATTGCCCCACTTTAACGGTATGTTCGTACCGAGTAGGACAATGTTTATGTTAGAAACTGTGTTCAGGTTGCGCAGGCTAAGCGTTACATATCCTGCGGTACCTGTCCCCCAAACACTCAACCTAAACCTGAACTACGGCCACTTTAGTTTCTATTAGGTAGTTCTTATAGTTGTAGCTCTCTCGATAACCTAGCGGTGTGTCTTAGAACAATATAAGTAAACGACGGTGCTGTAAGTTCGGGGGTAAACCCAGTAATCTCCGCCACATTTCCACTTCCAGAAAGGAGTTTCTGTGGGTCGGCAGCTAGTACTTAAAGGGTTCGGCCCCGCTGCGGCTTTGCTTGCTATACGAGCAGTTCAACGTGGGTTCTCAATTGTTGCATACGATCCCTCTTTTACAGTGGGCAGCCCTACCCCATTTCCGGGTACCTACGGAGTGTTCACCCCACAAATCCCTTCTTGGGCAGACCCCCTATTTGGCCCGCCGACGCCATTAGGAATCGCTGCGGGATCGCCGCCGAGACAACGTGTGCTTGGCTTCACAAACCGCATGCTCGATCAAGAAGCTGTCGTCGAGACGCTAGACAGGTATGGTGTGCAGATCATTCCAGAGGCACTCCCCGACGGCATGTCAGCCATTGATTGCACCGGTGCTCCGCGCACAGACGTTGCTCTGTGGCAGCTTGCGGTGGGGTGGTTTTTCCCCTTCGATAACTTTGACTTCGCTCCCACACACCCGAAAGCAAACGGAGTTCTCATGGATTGGGCCGTCCCCGATCTGAAAGATCCCTCAGCCCCGCCCAGCTTCTTCTATGCCCAACGCACAAGCGAGGGCTGGCTGTTTGAGGAAACGATCCTGGCGACGCACTGTAATGCAGATCCTGCCAGCCAGCAGGAATTATTCACGCTTCTGAGGGAACGGCTGGCTCAGCGGTGCTCATGGAAACGCCTCACCGAGGAACAGGTGATACGCGAAGAACAGGTGTCGATTCCAATGGGGACGCGGCGGCGTCACAAAGGAAAGAAATTCGGTGCCGCTGCAGGGTTCATTAACCCGGCAACGGGCTATTCGCTAGGCCATGCGTTAGAGGCAGTAGATGAATTCCTGGACGATCGACCGCTCGGCGGTTGGGCCGCCTACACATTGCGACAAATCGGTGGGGAGCTGATTGCGCGAGCTGATGGGGAAACCTTGCAGGACTTCTTCGGGCACTTCTTTGCACTCGATACACGTCGGCAGCTGGCGTACCTCACCGGACGGGATGGCCTAGCGGTGGCACGCACAATGTGGGCGCTGCGGAAGGGAGCGGGGCTGCGGCACAAATTCCTGCGACCGCTGTTTTGCCAACCGTGGTCGGTGGCACAAGCGGTGTGGGCTAGACGGTGAAACCGAGGAAGCGCAGCTGTTCGCGACCCTCCTCGTTAATCATGTGCGGGCCCCAAGCCGGGCTCCACACCCAATTGATCTGCAGGTCGGTAACCTCTTCGACGTTGCTCAGTACAGCATCGCGTGCCTGATCTTCCAGCACATCCTGCAGTGGGCAGGCCGGGGAGGTCAAGGTCATGTTCATCACAGCCTTCTTGTCCTCGATCCAGAGGTCGTAGACCAACCCCAGGTCAATAACGTTGATACCCAGCTCAGGATCGATAACGTCCAGCAGATGCTCTTCCACCTTCCCAGCAATGGCCATGTCTTCCGGGCTGCGCTCGGAGGGACCCTGCGGAGCCTGGTCCAGCGGCGAGGGATCCATCTCCGGTGCGGTGGGCTCTGCAGCGTTTGCATTGTCAGTCATGGTAGGTTCCTTACTCTGCGTCGTGGGTTTCGGGGGCTACGCCGGCCTCAGTAGCGGCGGCCTCAAAGGCCTTCCAGCCGAGAAGAGCGCACTTCACCCGTGCCGGGTATTTTGATACGCCCGCGAAGGCGACACCGTCGCCGATGATGTCGTCGTCGCCTTCGATCTTGCCGCGAGAAGTCACCATGCGCTCAAACTCGGCGAGCTTGGCGAAGGCCTCTTCGACCGGGCGGCCAGCCAATTCCTCCGCCATAACGGACGTGGATGCCTGGCTGATGGAACAACCCACCGCATCATAGGAGATATCCTCCACGGTCTGGTTGTCCTCACTAAGGTGCAGGCGCAGCGTCAACTCATCACCACACGACGTGTTGACATGGTGCACCTCAGATTCGAAAGGTTCGCGCAGGCCAGCGTGCTGCGGGTGCTTGTAGTGGTCCAGGATCACTTCCTGGTACATCTGTTCTAGTTTCATGTGACCGTGGATCCCCTTATGCGGTTCCGAAAAATTCCTGTGCCTTTGCGATGGCCGCAACTAGCGCGTCGACCTCCGAGAGGTCATTGTAAATGTAGAAGCTAGCGCGGGCAGTTGCCTGTACTCCCATGCACGTGTGCACCGGCCATGCGCAGTGGTGACCTACGCGAATACATACGCCCTGGTCATCGACAACCTGGCCTAGGTCGTGCGGGTGAATGCCCTCGACGACAAAGCTCAGCGCACTACCACGATTCTGAGTGTCAGTGGGGCCGATAATGCGGAGGCCGTCGATGGTCTGCAGCTGCTTGAGCGCGTAGGCGGTGATCTCAGCTTCGTGCTCTGCAACCTTTTCCATGCCAAGTTCATTGAGGTAGGCCACCGCTTCACCGAGTCCGACGACCTGTGAGGTCATTTGCGTTCCAGCCTCGAAACGCTGTGGAGCTTCGGTGAACGTGGTGCCTTCCATCGTCACTTTCTCCACCATCGAACCGCCGGTCAAGAAAGGTGGTAGCTGATCCATGTGCTGAGACTTGCCGTAGAGCACGCCGACGCCATTAGGTCCCAGCATCTTGTGGCCTGAGAATGCAGCGAAATCTACATCTAGCTCATGGAAATCCACGGGCATGTGCGGCACGGACTGACATGCGTCCAATACAAAGATGGCATCCACAGCGCGGGCGCGTCGCACGGCCTCGGCCACGTCCAAAACAGCACCTGTGACATTGGACTGGTGCGTTAGCGCCACGACCTTGGTGCGTTCGCTGAATTGAAGGCTATCGAGGTCAATTCGACCGTCTGAGGTGGCCGAGTACCACTTCAACGTAGCCCCGGTACGCTGGGCGAGTTCCTGCCACGGCACCAGGTTGGCATGGTGCTCCAGCTCAGAGACGACGATCTCATCGCCAGCGCTGACCTGCAGCTCCCCCGACCTTGGGTCGCCCAACATATAGGCGACCTCATTCAAGGCCTCTGTAGCATTCTTGGTAAACGCGATCTCGCGATCCTCTGCTCCAACAAAGGCCGCTATAGCCTCTCGCGCGGACTCGTATGCCTCCGTGGCCTCCTCCGCGATTTCGTAGGCACCACGGTGCACAGGGGCGTTGTGGGTGGTCAGGAATTCCCGTTCCGCATCGAGCACCTGCACAGGTCGCTGCGCGGTGGCGCCGGAATCCAGATAGACCAACTTCTTGCCATCGCGCACAGTGCGCGACAGGATCGGGAAGTCGCTGCGGATCTTCGCGGTGTCCAGGGAACCGTTTGAACTCACAAGTTCACACTTTCTGCCAGGTCAAGCTTGGCCGAGCAAGGTTGTAGGGAAAGAAAAGGCGGGCGTGGCGAGGAGCGCGGAGGTGGAAGTCGTTATACGAACTTCTCGTAGCCCTCGGACTCCAGCTGCTGAGCCAGCTCCGGGCCACCGCTTTCCACGATGCGGCCCTTGGCAAACACGTGGACATACTCGGGCTTTACGTAGTTAAGGATGCGCTGGTAGTGGGTGATCATCAGCACGCCACCGTTCTCGCGCTCCTTGTAGCGGTTAATACCCTCGGAGACGACGCGCAGGGCGTCGACATCCAGGCCGGAGTCGGTCTCATCCAAGATGGCGAACTTCGGCTTCAGCAGACCCAGCTGGAGGATTTCGTGACGCTTCTTCTCGCCACCGGAGAAGCCCTCGTTCACGGAACGCTCAGAGAACGAAGGATCGATGGATAGCTCCTCCATTGCTGCGCGGGCTTCCTTCACCCACTCGCGGATCTTCGGAGCCTCACCGCGGACGGCTGTGGCGGAGGAACGTAGGAAGTTCGCCATGGATACGCCCGGTACCTCGGTCGGGTACTGCATCGCCAGGAACAGGCCAGCACGAGCGCGCTCGTCAACCTCCATGTCCAGCAGGTTCTCGCCATCGAGCAGCACCTCACCCTCGGTGATCTCGTAACGCGGGTGGCCGGCAATGGCATAGGACAAGGTGGACTTGCCGGAACCGTTCGGGCCCATGATGGCGTGGGTTTCACCGGAGTTGATGGTCAGGTTGACGCCGTGCAGGATCGGCTTCGGATCCTCGTTCTCGTCGGCCGGGACAACCTGCGCGTGCAGGTTCTTAATTTCCAAAGTGCTCATGGTGTGTAAAAGCTTTCTATGGGTTTTGGGAAGTAACTTCTTCGGTGGGGTTAAAGAACGGTGTGCTGGAGCTCTGCCTCGACCTTGTCCTCGAGCAGCTCCCGGATCTGTTCCTCCGGGATGCGCTTGATGACGTCGGTGAAGAAACCACGGACAATCAGCATTTTGGCGCTGGCCGGGTCAATACCGCGGGACTGTAGGTAGAACATGTGCTCGTCGTCGAAGCGACCCACCGTAGCAGCGTGGCCGGCGCCAACGATTTCACCCGTCTGGATCTCCAGGTTTGGTACTGCGTCGGCGCGGGCGCCGGAGGTCAGCAGCAGGTTGTTGTTTTTTTCGTAGGTGTCGGTACCGGTTGCATCTGGGCGGATCAATACGTCACCGATCCATGCCGTGCGAGCCTCGCGGGCGTCCTTGCCCTTTTCCGGTTCGCCCTGCAAAGCACCCTTGTACAACACATTGGAGCGGCAGTTGCGGATAGAGTGATCCACCAACAGACGCTGCTCGAAATACTGGTTGGCATCGGCGAAGTACAGTCCCAGCAGTTCTGCGTCACCGCCGGTGTCCGTGTAACGCACGTGTGGAACAGAACGCACTACGTGACCACCGAAGGCTGCGTAGTAGTGGCGCACAACCGCATCGCGACCGACCTGAATATGGGAGTTCGACAGGTGTACAGCGTCGTCGTTCCAATCCTCGAAGACCACGGTGGTCAACTTCGCACCATCGCCAACAACAAACTCCACGTTGTCGGAGTGAGCACCGGAACCCTCATAACGGACGAACACCACTGCCTCGGCGTGCGACTCAAGCTCGACGACGAGGGTGCCGTAGGAGACCTCGTCCTCGCCGGGACCGTCGATGGTGACGGTTACCGGAGACTGCAATGCAGCATCCTTGGTAATGCGCAGGTAATCGGCCTCCTGGGTGTTTTCCCAAGCCTGTGCCGCTGCACGATCCACGGGTGCGCCCGCGCGACCGAGACGCTCATCGCCTTGCTGGAGCTGTTCGATAGCCACGCTGGGGGCGTCGTTATCAGCCACATCGACCGCGACAGCGGCGCGCTTGCCAGCCTTAGCCTTCCCATCGTGCAGGCCGCGCAGTTCACGCAACGGGGTGAAGCGCCAGTCCTCGTCCTTACCGTGCGGAACGGCGAAGTCCGCAGCCGAGAAAGAGGTGAAACGGTCGCCCTTGGTCTGGTGGCTCGTACCAGCCTTGACGGGCGTGATTGTCGCTTCGGTTTCGTTTAGTGGGGTGGTCATTTGGTTTAACCCACCGATCCTTCCATCTGCAGTTCGATAAGACGGTTGAGTTCCAGGGCATACTCCATGGGCAGCTCCTTGGCAATGGGCTCGACGAAGCCACGGACAATCATCGCCATAGCCTCCTCTTCCTCGATGCCGCGGGACATCAGGTAGAACAGCTGATCCTCGGAGACCTGGGAGACCGTGGCTTCGTGGCCGAGCGTGACATGGTCGTTGCGAATGTCGTTGTACGGATATGTATCCGAACGCGAAATGGAATCGACCAGCAACGCATCACACTCAACGTTCGACGCCGAGTGGTGGGCATCCTTGTTCACCTGCACCAGACCGCGGTAAGCGGCGCGGCCGCCAGCGCGGGCGACGGACTTCGACACGATGTTCGAGCTCGTGTGCGGAGCCATGTGCACCATCTTTGCACCCGTGTCCTGGAACTGTCCCTCGCCAGCGAAGGCCACGGAAAGAACCTCGCCCTTTGCATGCGGGCCGGTCATCCATACCGCTGGGTACTTCATTGTGACCTTGGAGCCGATGTTGCCGTCGACCCACTCCATGGTGCCGCCCTCTTCGCACTTCGTGCGCTTAGTGACGAGATTGTAGACGTTGTTAGACCAGTTCTGGATCGTGGTGTAGCGGCAGCGGCCACCCTTCTTCACAATGATCTCCACGACGGCAGAGTGCAGCGAATCGGTCTTGTAAATCGGAGCGGTACAACCCTCGACGTAGTGGACATAAGCGTCCTCGTCGACGATGATCAGGGTGCGCTCGAACTGGCCCATGTTCTCGGTGTTAATACGGAAATAAGCCTGCAGCGGAATATCTACGTGTACGCCCTTCGGCACGTAGATAAAGGAACCACCGGACCACACTGCGGTGTTCAAAGCGGAGAACTTGTTGTCGCCGGCGGGGATGACACTGCCGAAGTATTCCTCAAACAATTCCGGGTAGTCCCGCAGGCCGGTATCCGTGTCAACGAAGATCACACCCTGGCTCTCGAGATCCTCGCGAATCTGGTGGTAAACAACCTCCGATTCGTACTGCGCGGCCACGCCAGCCACGAGACGCTGCTTCTCAGCCTCCGGGATGCCCAGCTTGTCGTAGGTGTTCTTAATGTCCTCCGGCAGATCATCCCAGGTCTGAGCTTGCTTCTCGGTGGAGCGAACAAAGTACTTAATGTTGTCGAAGTCGATATCGCTAAGATCCGCACCCCACGTCGGCAGCGGCTTCTTGTCGAAGATCTCCAGAGCCTTCAGGCGACGCTTCAGCATCCACTCCGGCTCATTCTTCTTTGCGGAAATATCGCGGACGACATCCTCATTAAGACCACGGCGGGCAGAGGCGCCGGCAGCATCGGAATCGTGCCAGCCATAGCCATACGCGCCGATGGAATCAATGATCTCTTCGTCTGTCTGGGGTTTGGTTTCAGGTGTTTGTGCAGCTTGAGTCATGGTTTAACTTTCCTTCTTGGGGGAAGGGGCAATGGTTCTAAGCGGAATATGAGTGGTGCAGACACCGTTTCCGTCGGCAATTGTTGCCAACGGTTGAGTGTGCTGACCTAGAAGCTCTGCGACCACTCGGTGCTCCGCCGCGCACAGTTCTGGGAACTCGTGAGCGACATCTTGGATCGGGCAGTGGTGACGGCAAATCTGGACGCCACCGCCTGCACTATCGACAGTGGCTGCATAGCCTCTCTCGGTGAGCACATCGGCAATGGCCTTAGCCCTTGCAGCCACATCTGCGTCGGCGTCCGGCACGTCCTTCAGTAGGTCATGCACACGCTGGGCGGCGAAATCCTCCACCGCCTCTTCCCCACCCGCAGAGCGGAGGGCACGCAGTGCCAGCAAGGCAAGAGTGTCGTAATCATGTCCAAACTCCGCCCGGCCTTCGTCGGTAAGCCGGAACAGCTTGGCAGGCCGTCCACGTTGCCCGGAGCGAGGCGCTTCGACGACCTCGGCGAGGCCGTCTGACACGATGTTGTCTAAGTGACGCCTAACGCCGGCGGCGCTTAGGCCAAACGCCTCGCTAATGTCCGATGCGCTCACCGGACCGTGACGCAGCACGTGCAACAAAATGCGGTGCCGCGTGTCACGCTCTGTGGTTGGCTGCGATGAGCGTTCCTCAGATGTCCGTGCCACGCTATACCTCCTTCTGTCGCGAATAGTGTGCGTCGGTGCGACTAGTCTGTGCGACCAGTCAGTGCGACTAAACGACTAAAAATGTGCCTACATGATTAGACAACAAAAGTGTGTCGTAAATATTCCGTCTTGTCTACTAAGGTAACCCTGCCTTAGTTGCCACACATCGCTGTGACATAGCTCAATTAGCTCTGTGGTGCTGGTCACGGCCATGGCTAAGGAGAATTTCCCACGACCTTCGGTAGAATTCCCACCTATGACTACCCCCACTTCGGACGCACCGGACACCCTGGCTAACTCCAGCGGTACCCGCTTCTTGCGACCGTGGCGGAGGTTCAGGGAACAATTGCCTCAACTCGGCCTCGCGGGATCGCGCTCAGCTCAGCTGCACTCTGAATCCGAGGGCGACAACGCTCCGGAAAGCGCTGTACAGCTCCAACCACTCAACCGTGCCCTGTCCATGAGGCTTTACGTCGCCGTCTTCTTGGGCGCCCTGGGCACGATGCTGATCACCGTCGGAGGGCTTGGCGCCGGCGCCTTTCCCGTGGTTCACAATCCCTATTGGGATTTCCCCGGTGTGAACACTTTGGCGAGAATGCTGCACTCCACCACCGTCATGGTTTTCGTAGGCATCGGGTTCCTGGTCTACGGCTGGCTCTTACTGCTGCGTTTCGCTGTCTCCACCCCCGGTAGGCCGAACCACCCGATTCCCGTGCGCACGTATTGGCGCACGTTCTTCGTGTGGGTCAGCCCGTTGATGTTCACCCCGCCACTGTTTACTCAGGACATCTATTCCTACCTCGCACAAGGAGCCATCGCTGCCAAAGGCTGGGATCCTTACGGCGGAGGCCCGGTTGACTTGCTGGGAATTGACGATCCCCTGGCTCGCTCCGTGCCTTTGATGTGGGCACACTCCCCTGCGCCCTATGGGCCGGTCGCCCTGGGCTATGGAGAAGTGATCTCCATGCTCACAGGTAACTCGATCATTCTCGGCATCGTACTGCACCGCCTCGTGGCCATCTTGGGTCTTGCTCTGAGTGGTTGGGCACTCGTGCGTTTGGCGCGCCGCTGTGGCGTGTCCAGTGGTGCGGCGCTGTGGCTGGGCGTACTTAACCCACTGGCGATCCTCCACCTTATTGGCGGCATCCATAACGAGGCCGCGTTGATCGGCCTGCTCCTCGCTGGCATGGAATTGGTCTTGCGCGGGGTGGACAAGGAAGATCGCCCCCTTACTAGTCGTTGGATCCTCATCATCGGCGGATTCGTACTAATCACAATGGCTGGCATGGTGAAGGTCACCGCGCTGATCGGTTTGGGATTTGCCGGTGCAGCGCTGGCGCGTTGGTTTGGCGGTCGCCTTGTCGATCTGTGCACCGCCGCCGCGGTTGCTGTGGCGGTCTCCGCGACGGCCGCAGTGGTGATGTCTCTGCTCACTGGTGTGGGCTTTGGCTGGATCACCTCCCAAGGCGGAGCTGCAGAGATCATCTCCTGGATGTCCATCACCACCTCCCTCGGCCTAGCCTCAGGTGCGCTGGGCGGAGTCCTGGGGCTCGGAGATCACATTGACTCCTCCCTAGTTGTCTTCCGTACTTTGGGATTGCTAGTGGGCGGCTTTTGGGTGGTGCGTATGCTCTGGGCCGCATTCCGCGGGCGTATTCACTCCGTGGGCGGTTTGGGAGTGGCCACCCTCATCTTGGTGCTCTTCTTCCCCGTCGTACACCCCTGGTACCTCCTATGGGCGATTCTCCCGCTTGCGGCCTGGGCAAATCGCCGGGCGTTCCACCTCACCGCCATTATCTACTCAGTGGTCTTTAGCTTCTTTATCCTGCCCCGGGGTTTATCGCTTCCGACCTCAACCGTCATTTACATCTACCTGATGAGCCTGGTGTTCTTCTTGGTAGTGGTGTCAATTATGAGGTGGCTGGCGGGTGGAAACGCAGACCTGGCGGAAGCCATGTCGATTCGCGACGGCACTTCTGACGAACAGTGGCGACGCTACGTAATACACCGCCAGCGGACTAGACTCTCTCTACATGACAACAGGACCTGATTCACAGGCACCCGGTAGCGAGCCCATACTGCAACTCCGCGATGTCGTCAAAACTTTTGGCGATCGCCACGCGGTCAACGGCCTCAGCTTCAATCTCGCTGCCGGCCAGGTGCTCGCACTACTTGGCCCCAACGGCGCCGGCAAGACCACGACCGTCGAGATGTGCGAGGGTTTTATTCAACCCACTGAAGGAAGTATTCGAGTCTTCGGTCTGGATCCGGCGCTTCACTCGGACGAGGTTCGCAGCCGCATCGGCGTGATGCTGCAAGGTGGCGGCGCTTATCCCGGTATCCGCGTGGGAGAGATGCTGCGTTTGGTGGCGTCATATTCAAAGAATCCCTTGGATCCGGAATGGTTGCTCCAGACCGTCGGCCTGAAGGGCCACGAGAAGACACCCTATAGGCGCCTTTCGGGTGGCCAACAACAACGACTCAGTCTCGCCTGTGCGCTGGTCGGTCGTCCGGAGCTGGTGTTCCTCGACGAACCCACGGCGGGGCTCGATGCACAGTCCCGACTGGCGGTGTGGGATCTCGTAGCTTCCCTGAAGCGTGACGGTGTGGCTGTCATCTTGACCACGCACCTGATGGATGAAGCCGAAGCGCTGGCCGACCAGGTGGTCATTATCGACTCCGGACGGGTGGTTGCAGCAGGCACACCGGAGGAAATGACTTCACACCACGACCCGAATTCTACGGCTGCGTGGCTTTCCGTTCAGGTTGATTCCGACGCCCCACTCCCCGACGTCACCGCGGCCATTGCCAAGCACACACAAGCACAGTTGACAGTGGACGAAATCCGGCCCCGACATTTCAAGCTAGAGGCCCCGGAGTTTTCTCCGCAGACGATTGCCGACGTTGCCGCAGCATTCGCTGAGCTGGGAGTGATGATTAGCCAGCTGGTAGTTAACCGACAGTCGCTGGAGGACGTGTTCCTCTCTATCACCGGAAAGGACATTCGCTCATGAATAGCACCAGCCGCTTCGAACCCGGGTTCTTCGCTCCGGCGCCGCAACAGGCCAAATCCTTTGACATTGTAAAGGCACAGGCCAAGATCGAATCCTTGCTATTCTTGCGCCACGGCGAGCAGCAACTGCTCTCTATGGTCATTCCGTTGGGACTGCTTATTGGTTTGACGCTGGTTCCCGGCGATGATGCATCCCACGCTGTGACCCGTATCTTCCCCATGGCGCTGGCGATTGCCCTCATGGGCGCCGGTTTCACCGGACAGGCCATCGCCGTAGCCTTCGACCGCCGCTATGGTGCCCTGAAACGCATCGGCGCTGCAGGTGTGCCGACGTGGGCGCTGATCGCCGGGAAGGTAGTGGCCGTATGCATTGTGGTACTGCTGCAGGTTCTGGTTCTGTCTATCGCAGCTTTCGCCCTGGGCTGGCGCCCGGACATCGTTGGATTTCCAGCGGCGTTGCTGACCGCGGTGGTGGGCGTGGCAGCCTTCACAAGCCTGGGGCTGCTTCTTGGCGGCACTCTCAGCTCTGAACTGGTGCTGGCGCTGGGCAATACGATTTGGTTCGTATTATTGGGTGCAGCGGTGTACGCCACCATGACGACACCCGCCGGCGAGAACGTCAATGGATTCCTTATGGCCGTCCCCTCGGTAGCTTTGATGGAGGGTTTTCACACGGCAGTCGAAAACGGAGGCTGCAACCTTGTTGCGCTGGCGAGCCTGCTGGCATGGGCGGTTGTAGGCACTGGCCTCGCGCTAAAATTCTTCCGCTTCACCATGGAGAGCGACTAGCACATTTCGGTTTTAGGCAATTAGCCCCGCGACATGGGCTTACGTTAGTCTTAAGGCGTGCTTGAGACTATGAAACGACGCGCCACGGAGGAGAGTAATCCCTTCGTCAAGGCGCTGCTGAAGCTGTACGCATTCGTTTATGCAGCAGACCGCAAATTCGGTTTCCCCCGCCCCGTCACCGCGCCGACTATCCGCCGTCAGCGTCTATTTGCCATCATCCTGCTGGCTTGCCAGACGGGAATCACCTTCACTGGATCACTGGTGCGCGTGACAGGTTCCGGCCTGGGATGTGACACCTGGCCTCAGTGCCACCCAGGATCGCTACTTCCCGTGCCGGGTTCGGCTCCGTGGATTCACCAACTGATTGAGTTCGGCAACCGAACGCTGACGTTCGTCCTGATCATCGCCTGCCTCATATGCTTCATTGCGGTAGTGCGAGCCGCGCGCCGCTCCTCAATCCTCCACCTGGCTTTCGTCCAGGGAATCGGCATTATCGCCCAGGCTGTAATTGGTGGAATCACTGTCCACATGGATCTCATGTGGTGGATGGTTGCGCTGCACTTCCTGCCGAGCATGCTGCTGGTATTCCTGGCCGCCAAACTAGTTGTGCGAATCGGCGAACCCGATGACGGCGAAATGCAGCCGCTGATGCCCCGACCGTTGCGCATCCTCACTGATGGCTCTGCGATTAGCTTGGCAGTGGTGCTTATGACCGGCACTTTGGTTACCAGCGCGGGTCCCCATGCTGGCGATGAGGCTATTTTGCCGGAGCACCGACTGCAGGTGCCTCTGATCGATATGGCACACATCCACGCTGGCTTTATGTACCTATACTTGGGGCTCACGATCGGCCTGTTGGCGGGCGTCTTTGCTCTGAATCTTGAGCGCCGCATCAAGACTGCTTCCTACTGGGTTATTGCCGCGATTATCGTGCAGGCTGCCATTGGCATCATGCAGTACTGGTTGGGTGTGCCTCGCTGGTCCGTTCCGTTGCACGTCATCGGCTCCGGCCTCTCTACCGCCGCCACCGGATTCCTGTGGGCACTGAAGTCCCGCTACAGCGGTGGCAACGCCAGCCACACGGGCACCACCACCGGGGATAGTCAGCGCCACGAGGCTGTCAACGCCAAAGACGGCTAATATACAGAGTCCAGGGTTATTGTCTAGCTGACAGCGACGAGGGGTCGAACCATGACTCAGCCAACGCGCATGCCGCGCACCACACTGAAATTCAACTCGGGGGTCGATACTCCACTGGTGCCTGAACGGGGCGAACGCTACTACTCCACCCCCAACCCGATGCGGGATAACAGTGGGGCCTTTGAAGCAATAAAGGCAGCGGGTCCGCAGCCTTACGCTCGGGACCTGCCGGGTCGTATGATTATCTTCCTGGTCGTTGGGTTCTTCGGTGCCGTCTTCGCCGCTATTGGTCTCATGCTGATTCTCAGCAAACTTCGCCGAGGGGTTGCAACGGCCGACAGTCTCCGTCTCACGGATACGGTCTTTTTCATCGTTGGAATGATCTTCGTCGTTGTCGCGGTCTACTCGATCTCCAGCGCCCTAGCACGACGCAGACGAATCGTCACCGCCTGGAAGAATGGCTGGATCGACTACTACCCAGCGCTGGTCGGGCAGGTCTATCATTGCCGCACTGAAAGGCGAGAAAGCGAATCTTCAGGCTCAACGTTCTATTACTACTATCGGGCGCCTCTCCACGTGCTTTACCCTGATGGCTCGTTCCGGCAGATGCACTCCTTTGAGTTTGAGATGAAGCGCAAGCCCGACTGGTATCGCACCCGTTTTAATATGGCCTCATCGGCGGAAACCGCTGTCGTGGATGGTTTGAACAATAACGGCTGGGCGATCGTCGGTATCAGTCGTCGCCCCGGGCAAACCCACGCGGAGCTCGATTCCGGGCTCACGAAGAAACAGTGCGAAGCCGTATTCAACCTCGCCGAACGCGATTGGCTCAGAACGGCTTGGTGATCATAGCCGTGATCCTAGGTCGTGATGCTAACCGAGCACAGCCTCGGCGAGAGTCTGCCAGCCCAGCACGGCATCAACAGACAGAGCCACGAACAGTAGCGACAGGTAGTTGTTCGACAGGAAGAACAGCTGCATCGGCTTGACCGGGGTGCCGTTTTTCACGCCACTGTGCAGCAGATGCGCCTTGATAATGAACCAGGCGCCGGACAGCACGGCCGCTGCCAGGTAGATCCAGCTAGCGGCGGGAACCAGTAGCAGCGAAGTGACCACGGTCGCCCACGTGTAGGCAAGAATCTGGCGCGTAACCTCCAGCGGAGGTTTGACGACAGGCATCATGGGCACGCCCGCGGCTTCATAGTCCTCGCGGTAACGCATGCCAAGAGCCCAGGTATGCGGTGGCGTCCAAAAGAAAATAACCATAAACAAAATGAGCGCCTGGGCCCATGACAACCAGCCTGCGTGGAACGCCCCGCCGTTGTTATCGGTGATTACGGCCCAGCCAACTACGACGGGCATACAGCCGGCCGCGCCACCCCAGATGACGTTTTGCCAGGTACGGCGCTTCAACCACTTGGTGTAGACATAGACGTAAAACCAGTTCGTCAGCACGATGAACCCGGCGGCCAGCCACGAATGGCAGAGGAAGCCGAGCCACAGCACCGAGATAATGAGCAACACCCAGGCGAAGATGCGCGCTTCGCTGACGGAAACGGTCTGACGAGCCGTCGGACGGCGCCGGGTGCGACGCATCAGCTGATCTATGTCGTGATCGACGACGTTATTGAAGGTGTTAGCAGCCCCGGCTCCCATCCAGCCGCCGATAAGGGTCAGCAGGATAAGACCGAAGTTCACTTCGCCGCGTTGTGCCTGCAACATTGCAGGAATCGTGGCTACCAGCAATAGCTCAATGACCCTAGGTTTGGTCAGTGCTATGTATGCCTTGGCCGTCTCAGCGAATGTCTTCACCGGCTGCCTCGCCTCCAAGTTCAGGTCATGCAGTTCCACCTGCAGTCTATCCATTTCGCGTCTAACGCTACCCGAGCGTTTCATGCTGGCCGAACCGCGCCCTCGGAACAAGTGTCCGTGGCACTGAAAGCCTTGCTAATGCACGGGATTCAGGCGTGCATCTCTATATGGTCGGCTGGAGCGCCGATAAAGTTCCAACTTTCAGTAAAAAGGTTATGGCACACCCTGATACAAAATTGGCGCCCACCATCTGTGCCCACTAGCCACGGCGGTCGGCCGCGACCATTAGTATGTATGGGGTATTCAGCTTGATGAAGAAAGGCAACTGACAGTGACTCTCTCCCCAGAACAGCAGGCACTCACCGTGCGGAATTACCCAGCCGACTGGACGGAGACCGACACGCGCGCGGTCGACCTCGCCCGTGTGCTGGCTGCTGATGCCGTTGAAAAGTGCGGATCCGGTCACCCCGGTACGGCAATGAGCCTGGCACCGCTGGCTTACACCCTGTACCAGCGTGTGTTGCGACACGATCCGAAGGATGTCCACTGGGTAGGTAGGGATCGCTTTGTGCTGTCGGCGGGTCACTCGTCTCTGACGCAGTACATTCAGCTGTTTTTGGGTGGTTTCGGCCTGGAGCTAGAGGATCTGCAGGCGCTACGCACCTGGGGGTCCAAGACCCCAGGCCACCCGGAGGTTCATCACACCGACGGTGTGGAGATCACTACCGGCCCTCTCGGCCAAGGCCTCGCCTCTGCCGTGGGCATGGCTATGGCCGCCCGTCGCGAGCGCGCGCTATTCGACCCGGAGGCACCGGCGGGCGAGTCGCCTTTCGACCACTTCATCTACGTCATCGCTTCTGACGGCGACGTGCAGGAAGGCGTGACTGCGGAGGCTTCCTCCTTGGCTGGGACGCAGCAGTTGGGGAACCTCATTGTGTTCTGGGATGACAATGGCATTTCCATCGAGGATCAGACGCAGATTGCCTTCAATGAAGACGTCGTCGCCCGTTACGCCGCTTACGGCTGGCAGACTCTTGAGGTCACCGGTGAGGACGTCGAGGGCATTCTGGACGCCGTTGAGCGTGCGAAAGCGGACACAACTCGCCCGACCTTCGTCCGACTGAGCAGCGTTATTGCCTACCCGGCACCTACGAAGATGGATACGGGTGCTTCTCACGGTGCCGCACTGGGTGCGGAGGAAATCACCGGTATCAAGGAGGCGCTGGACTTCCCCGACGAGCCGTTCCCGGTAGAGGACAACGTAATCGCCCACACCCGCGGTCTGGTCGAGCGCGGCGCGGAGGCGCACAAGCAGTGGCAGGGTCTTTTCGACGCCTGGGCGGAGAAGAACCCGGAGAACAAGGCTCTGTTTGACCGTCTCTACTCCCGTGAACTTCCGACGGATTTCGATGCCGAGATTCCCAGCTGGGAGGCCGGCGAGTCCCTGGCCACGCGTAAAGCCTCGGAGGCTACGCTGCAGGCACTGGGCAAGACTCTGCCTGAGCTGTGGGGTGGCTCGGCCGACCTCGCTGGCTCCACAAACACCATCATCAAGGGCTCCCCGAGCTTCGGTCCGGAGGCCATCAGCACCCGCAGCTTTACTACGGAACCCGGCGGACGGAACCTGCACTTCGGCATCCGCGAGCACGGCATGGTGGCCATCTTGAACGGCATTGCACTGCACGGACCGACCCGTCCCTATGGCGCTACCTTCCTGCAGTTTTCTGACTACGCCCGTGGTGCCATTCGCCTCGGCGCGCTGATGAAGTCGGACGTCTATCACGTATGGACCCACGATTCCATTGGCTTGGGCGAGGATGGTCCGACCCACCAGCCGGTCGAGCACCTGGCTTCTCTGCGAGCTATCCCCCACCTGGCAGTAATTCGCCCAGCGGATGCTAACGAGGCTGCCGCTGGCTGGGCTGCCGCCTTGCGCGCCGAGGAATCGCCGAAGGCATTGATTCTGACGCGCCAGAACGTGCCTGTGCTGGAAGGCACGCAGGAAAAAGCTGCCGACGGTGTGGCCCGCGGAGCCTATGTGCTGGTCGAGGAGTCCACTGACACCCCAGAAGTTATCTTGCTGGCTACGGGCTCTGAGGTACAGCTCGCCGTCGAAGCCGCAAAGGAGCTGGAGAACCAGGCCGTGGGCACTCGTGTTGTATCCATGCCAGTTATGGAGTGGTTCTTGGAGCAGGATGCCGAGTACCAGGAGCAGGTGCTGCCGAGCTCCGTCACCGCCCGTGTTTCCGTCGAGGCTGGCATTGCGATGCCGTGGCACCGTTTCGTAGGCCTCAACGGTCGTACGGTTTCCCTGGAACACTACGGTGCTTCCGCGGACTACCAGACTCTATACCGCGAGTTCGGCATAACCGCCGAGGCTGTCGTCGCAGCGGCTCACGATTCCATTGCCGCCAATAAATAATTTCTGACCCCGTTTACCCCCGTTTACAAGGACTGATCCTTCACCTATGAGCACTCCCGCCAACATCGAAGCCCTTGCCGCCGCCGGTACCTCCGTGTGGTTGGATGACCTGTCTCGCGACCGCCTACGCTCCGGTAACCTCGCCGAGGTAATCGAGAACAAGGGCGTAGTTGGTGTAACCACCAACCCGGCGATTTTTGCCAAAGCTATGTCCCAGGGAACCGCCTACGACGAACAGCTACGCGAGCTCGCTGCCGCGGGTACCCCAGCAGATAGCGCCGTGTTCGAAATGGCTGCGGACGATGTTGCGGATGCTTGCGATGTGTTCCTCCCCCTCTACGAACGCACGGAGGGATTCGATGGCCGCGTTTCTTTGGAGGTCGACCCGCGCCTAGCCAATGAGCGCGAGGCCACGGTTACCCAAGCCAAGGAACTGGCTGCCAAGGTCGGACGCGACAATCTTATGATTAAGATTCCCGCCACGGAGGAATGCCTTCCTGCGATCACTGAAGTCTTGGCTGAGGGAATCAGCGTCAACGTCACTTTGATTTTCTCTGTCTCCCGCTACATTCAGGTGATGGAAGCTTTCATTGAGGGCATTAACCGTGCTGCCGAAGAGGGCAAAGATCTCTCCAAGATTCACTCCGTGGCTAGCTTCTTTGTCTCCCGCGTGGATACCGAGATCGACAAGCGCTTAGATAGCATCGGCTCCGAAGCAGCCAAGCAGCTGAAGGGCAAGGCGGGCGTGGCCAATGCCCAACTGGCCTATGCTGCCTTCGAGGAGCAGCTGCTAAACAACCCCGAATGGCAGAAGCTGGCCGACAAGGGAGCTCGAGTACAGCGCCCACTGTGGGCGTCAACCTCAGTAAAGAACCCGGAGTACCCAGATACCTTGTACGTCACCGAGCTGGCCGGCCCGCACACCGTCAACACGATGCCAGAGAATACGCTGGACGCGACGATCGGCCATGGAGAAATCCGTGGCGATTCGCTGTCTGGAACTGCATCCCAGGCACATGTGGTTTTCGCCAGCCTGGACGAGGTCGGAGTGAATCTGGCCGAGGTGTGGGCCGTGCTAGAAGATGAAGGTGTGGAAAAGTTCGTAGCCTCATGGAACGAACTTTTGGGCACCCTCGCAGAGCAGCTGAACGCAAAATAGCAACCCCCGACTACCCCACGTAACAGAGGACTTTAAACAAGTGCAACTACCTTTTTCCGCCGAGGAATGGCGCAATCCGCTGCGCGATGAATTAGACAAGCGCCTTCCCCGCATCGCCGGGCCCTGTGGCTTGGTGATTTTCGGCGTGACCGGTGACCTAGCACGCAAGAAGCTGCTGCCTGCTGTGTACGACCTTGCCAACCGTGGTCTGCTGCCCCCGGGTTTTAGTCTGATCGGTTACGGTCGTCGTGACTGGTCCAAGGAAGAGTTCGAAGAGCAGGTTCTGCAATCAGTCAAGGAGCGGGCGCGCACCCCGTGGCGCCAGAATGTCTGGGAGCGGCTGGCGGAAGGCATCTTCTTTGTCACTGGTGACTTCACCACGGACGCTGCTTTTGACGCCCTCGCGGAGAAAACCCGTGAGATCGATAACGAACGCGGCACTGCTGGCAACTGGGCTTATTATCTTTCGGTACCCCCGGACCACTTCCCCAGCGTATGCCACCAGCTAGAACGGTCGGGCTTGGCGAAGCCAGATCCGGAACTGGGCGAGCTGCACAATGGCTGGCGACGCGTGGTTATTGAGAAGCCATTCGGCCATGATGAGCAGTCCGCCCACGAGCTCAATGAGATCGTAAACAGCGTGTTCCCGGAATCCAGCGTGTTCCGTATCGACCACTACCTGGGCAAGGAGACAGTGCAGAACATCCTGGCGCTGCGCTTCGCCAACCAGCTTTTCGACCCGATGTTCAATGCGCATTACGTGGATCATGTGCAGATCACCATGGCTGAGGACATCGGTCTGGGAGGCCGTGCGGGTTACTACGACGGCATTGGTGCGGCCCGCGACGTGATCCAAAACCACCTGCTGCAGCTGTTGGCGCTGATTGCTATGGAAGAGCCGGTGACGTTCAACCCGTCCGAGTTGCAGGCAGAGAAGGTTAAGGTTCTCCGCGCCACGAGCCCAGTGGGTCCATTTGCGCAGACCACGGCCCGTGGACAATACACCTCCGGATGGCAGGGATCCATCCCAGTGAAGGGGCTGCGCCAGGAGGATGGCTTCGACCCGGAATCCACTACCGAAACGTATGCCGCCGCTACTTTCGAAATCGCTTCGCGCCGTTGGGCGGGTGTTCCCTTCTACCTGCGCACCGGCAAACGCCTGGGGCGCCGCGTGACGGAGATCGCCATTGTTTTCAAGGAAGCCCCTCACCTGCCATTTGGCCCCGGACAAACCACTGCCCAGGGTAACAACATGCTGGTCATCCGCGTGCAGCCCGAAGAGGGCGTGCTGGTGCGTTTCGGCTCCAAGGTCCCGGGATCGGCTATGGAGGTGCGCGATGTCAACATGGACTTCAGCTACTCCGAGGCCTTTACCGAAGAATCGCCCGAAGCCTATGAACGTTTGATTTTGGATGCCCTATTGGACGAAGCCAGCCTCTTTCCCACCAACGAGGAAGTTGAGCTGTCCTGGAGAATCCTCGATCCGATCCTGGATCATTGGGCGCTGCATGGGCGCCCGGAGGACTACCCCGCCGGCACATGGGGGCCGAAGGGCGCCGAAGAGATTCTGTCCCGGTCGGGACGGCAGTGGCGTCGTCCGTAGAAGCACCCTAGAAACCGCCAGACCCCTACCCGCACCGTCCCCACCCGCGTGAGGAGAGCGCACTTCAACGCCCATGATTATCGACTTACCGAACACCAAGACCAAAGACATTGAACACCGCATCCGTGCGCTGCGTGAGGAGCGCGGCGACGTTACAAGCGGCCGCGTCCTTACCCTGATCGTGGTAGCTAACGAGGAGGATGATCTCGATCGAATCATTAGCTCCACACATGACGCGTCCCGCGAGCACCCTGCACGTGTCATCGTGTTGGTGATGCACCGCAGCGAAGAGCCATTGCTGGATGCCCAGCTGCGCATCGGCGGAGATGCGGGTGCTTCAGAGATCATCATTATGCACCTGCACGGAGAGCTGTCAGCCAACCGCGCCTCGGTCGTGACTCCGCTGTTGCTGCCCGATACTCCGATTGTGGCCTGGTGGCCTGCGACCGGTCCGCGTAACCCGGCGGCCGATCCCATCGGCGCGCTGGCTACCCGCCGTATCACGGACTCTCTCACGGACGAAGACGAGGATGCCCTCTACCGCCGTCGCATGACGTATACCCGCGGCGATTCCGACATGGTGTGGAGCCGCATCACCCTATGGCGCGGACTATTGGCCTCTGCACTGGATCAGCCCCCGCACCATGCCATTGTTTCCGCAGAGGTCTGGGGGCCGAAGCACGATCCTTCCGTAGACATTGCCGCCGGATGGCTCGCCGAGCGTTTGGACGTTCCGGTGACCAGGCACGTCACGGTCGAAGGTCGGTTCAGTGAGGATGCGGACGGCGATCGACTGATTTCGATCGAAAAGGCGGTGCTGCATCGCCAGGTGGGTGCCATTGAGGTGGAGGTTATTGACGCCAACACGGTCTCGCTGACCGTCGGTGACCAGAACTCTATGGTCACTCTTGGCAGGCGTGCGCTTGCCGATTGCCTGGCCGAAGAGCTGCGCCACCTCGACCCGGATTATGCCTTTGGCCATGCGTTGCGTGGCCTGGTGCGGGTAAACAGGCCCGACCGAGGTCCACGGAATTCCCAGTTCCGCGGTGTTAAGACAACGGATGCACAGGAGGACAAGCTAGATCGCTGGACCTCCCGCGACGCCCGCGATACCTACAACAACTTCGACGGTCAGGAGTCTCTACGATGAAGCCCACACACGATCACAGCCACGACGCAGTTGTCAGTGAGAAGACCGGTATCGAGTTGCGACCCCGTGACAACAAGCAGGATCTCGCTACTGCCGCGGCCCGTGAGTTCATCAACACCGTAGCTGAACTGCAGCGTACCGGGGAAACAGTCACCGGTGATGGCATTGTCCGGGTGGTATTGACCGGCGGTGGCGCGGGCATTGCTACTCTTTCAGAGATTGCTGCACTGGATCACGCGGCAAAGCAGACGGCGGAGGACTTTCCTGTCACCCGGATCGACTGGTCACAGGTGTATGTCTTCTTCGGCGACGAGCGTTTCTTGCCCGCCGGCGACCCGGAGCGCAATGATAAACAAGCTTTTGACGCGTTGCTTCGACACGTGGACATTCCCTCTCTAAATGTGTTCCGCTTCCCCGCCCTGGCGGCAGGCGAGCAGGCGGATGGGCCAGCACTGGATGCGGCGGCTGAGTTCTATGGGAAGACTGTAGATCAGGTCGCGCCGGAGGGCTTTGACATTCACCTGTTGGGCATGGGGCCAGAAGGCCATATCAACTCGCTATTCCCTCACACTGACGCGCTACTACATGCCGAAGGTTCTGTAGTGTCTGTCCGCGAATGTCCAAAGCCTCCGGCGGAGCGTATTAGCCTGACTATGCGGGCGGTGAACCGTTCCCGAGCAGTGTGGTTGCTGGTCTGTGGTGCGGAAAAGAAAGAGGCTGCGAGCCAGGTGTTTGACGGCGGTAATGGCGCCGAGTGGCCCGCAGCCTTGGCCTCGGGTATCGAGGCAACGCTGCTGTGGGTAGACAAGGAAGCTAACCCACTGCTTTAGATTGTTGCTTCTAGGGGGTTTAGGGGCTGTGGGTTATCCCAGGCCGTAGTGCAGAACTAGGTTCAGTGCAATCAAAGAGATCAGCCAGATAACGGCGGTACCCACAGTCAGACGATCCAGATTCTTCTCCGCCACGGTGGAACCGGACAGGTTGGACTGCATGCCGCCACCGAACAGGCTGGACAGGCCTCCACCCTTACCTTTGTGCAGCAAAACGGACAGGCCCATCAGCAAGCTGGTGACAACCAGGATGATCTGCAGCGTTAGGATCAATGCCCTACCCTCAACTCTTCTTCGTAATCGACTTACTAAACCTTTTGTTTAACACCACGAATTTACCCGCTGTGGCCCTGAAGTGACAACCCGCCACGCGGCAGAAGCCTAGCCGGAGTTGCGTAGCGCAGTGGCGAGGCCATTCATGGTCAGCTGAATCCCAGAACGTACGCTATCGGAATCATCACCGGCTCGGTAGCGACGCAGCAGCTCCACCTGCAACAGGTTCAAAGGCACCAGGTATGGGAAGCGGTTGCGCACCGAGCTCACCAGCTCCGGGTTATCTGCCAGGAGGGTGTCCCGTTCAGTAATCTGCAGGAACATTTCCACTGTCAGCTTGTACTCCTCCACGATCACACGGAAGATTCGCTCCGCTGCCTCCTTGTTCGCCACGAGCTCGGAGTAAAGCCGTGCAATCGACAGGTCGGCCTTTGACATCACCTGCGCCATATTGGATAACACCGAGGCGAAGAAAGGCCAACGCTTGTGCAGATCCCGCAGGTAGTTGAGGCGCGAGGTGGCGTCACCAGAGACAGAGGTACCGCCGTCGATCCAGCGCTTTAAGGCACTGCCGACGCCGAACCAACCAGGCAACATTACGCGGGACTGCGACCAGCTGAGTACCCAGGGGATGGCGCGCAGATCCGATACGGCGGTGGTTTGTTTGCGCGACGATGGGCGGGAACCGATGTTCAAACTGCCGATCTCTGTCAATGGCGTGGAGGTGGTGAAGTATTCGATAAAGCCTGGGTCTTCGTGCATAAGCGCGGAGTATGCCTTGCGCGATTCTTCGGCGACCTGGCGCATGGTGGCGAAGGCCTCCTCCGGATTGTCGAGATCGTCGACGGGCAGCAGGCTGGCCTCCAGTGTGGCGGCGACGAGAGCCTCGAGGTTTCGGGCGGCGTTCGCGGGATCGCCGTATTTAGCGGAGATAATCTCGCCCTGTTCAGTGATGCGTACGGCACCTTGCACAGCACCCTGCGGCTGCGCCAGGATCGCGTCGTAGGATGGACCGCCACCGCGACCGACGGTTCCACCGCGTCCGTGGAAGAGGCGCAGGAATAGTCCCGCTTCGCGGGAGGCGGCCACAAGCTCCAGTTCGGCGTCGTACAGCGCCCAATTGGCGGCAAAATAACCACCGTCCTTGTTGGAATCAGAGTAACCCAGCATGATCTCCTGGGTATCTCCGCGTTCCGCGACGTAGTTGCGGTAGAGCGGGAGCTTCCATAGCTCGCGCATGATGTCCGCACCCCCAGCGAGGTCATCGATGGTCTCAAACAGCGGGATGATATCCACCGAACCCCGGGGGTGATCACCGTTTGCCTGGATAAGTCCGACTTCTTTCAGCAGGATCATCGGCTCGATAACGTCAGAAACGGACGATGCCATAGAGATGATGCAGTGCGGAACCATATCAGTTCCGAACTTCTTTGCTGCTTGTGCCGCTGCGCGGAAAATACCTAGCTCACGTTCAGTTTTCTCGGACCATTCGGCGCCCGGATCCGCTAGTGGACGTGGGCTGGCCAGCTCGCGCAGAAGCAATTGGATCTTGTGGTCTTCATCCAGCTCCGCGTAGTTCTCAGCGACACCGGCGCGGGCAAAGACCTCGGTCAGGACGTTCTCGAAGCTTTCGGAGTTCTGCCGCAGATCCAGTGCGTAGAGGTTAAAGCCGAAAGTTTCAACGGCCTCGCGCAGGTCAGCCAAGGTGTGGTCGGCCAGAAGATCGTCCATCGAGTGGCGTAGCGCAGCATCCACCGTATCGATGTCGGCCAGAAGCTCCTCCGGACCCGCGTAGGGCTCGTGTCCCTTGTGAATGCCGCCGGAGACCACCGGCTCCCCGAGGGTTTGCTTGGCCGTCGCTGCCACGCGTCCGCGCATGCCGTGTAAGGCGCGGCGGAAAGGCTCATCCACGCGGGAAGGAACGTCATTGTGGCCACGATCGGCTAGTTGCTCAAGTGCCTCGGTGGTGTCGATAAACCGCGACGACAGACTGAGCTCGTGCTCGAGCGCGTAAATGGTTTTCTGGTAGTGGTCGAAGACAGTGCGGGCGGCCGCGGTCGTGGCGATACTGACCGTTTCTGCGGTGACATAGGGGTTACCGTCGTGGTCGCCACCGATCCACGAACCGGGGCGCACGATGGCAGTATGGGGCACGGTATCTCCGTACTGCTCTTTCATATGCTCATTGACGCGACGGTTGATCGCCGGAATCTCGCTCAGCAGGCTGATGCCGTAGTAGCGCAATCCCACCTTGATCTCGTCCTCGATACGCGGACGCACGCTACGGATCAAGGAGGTCTGCCACAGTAGCGTCATGCGGCGGCGAATTACTAGCTCGATCTGCGTCAGTTGGCGAGCCGCGCGGACGGAGTCGGGGTTAAGTTTGAGTTCTTTGAGCACGCGTGCGCGCCGACGCATCATCTTCATGATGTCGGTTTGCACATCGAACACGGTCCGGCGGCGGGTCTCTGTTGGGTGCGCCGTGAGGACAGGCGCTACAAGGGCATTCGCCATGATGTCGGCGACCTTCTCCCCCGGCACTTCCCGGTTGTGAAGTTCTTGCCACGTATATGCCAGGGTGGAGCGCGGGGCGGTATTGCCCCGATCCTCCTCAAGGTCACGAACCCGTTCGACGTAGAGGTCTTCCGCCAGATTCGCCATCAAAGCGAAGTGCGAGAATGCACGAATCACTGGCAGCGCTTTCTCCGTCGGCAGTGAGTTGAACTGCTCGGCCAGCTGATCAATCTGCATCTCTCCGTAGCGCAGGTCAAAAGCTGCACGCCGGGAGTTTTCGATGAGGTTGAAAGTGTACTCGCCCTCCTGCTCACGGATTACCTCTCCCAGGATCCGTCCCAGGTAACGGGTATCGTCTCGCACCGTGGGGCTGATCTCTGGGTGGGCGATTTCATCAGGAGCGACGGGAATGGCGGTGCCGCGGATCGTGTCGTTGCTCATTGTGTTAGGCCGTCGCCTTTGCTGCGGCCGCTGCCAGGCGTGCAAAGTCTTCGCCGTTTAGCGACGCCCCGCCGACGAGTCCGCCATCCACGTCTGGCTGGCTGACTAGCTCTCCGACGGAATCGGTTTTCACCGAACCACCGTAGAGAATGCGAATACCACCAGCGACCTCCTCGCCAGCTAGCTCGGCGACGAGCTCACGGATCGCGTGGCAGACTTCCTGTGCATCCTCGGCAGAGGCAACCTTGCCGGTGCCAATTGCCCAGACGGGTTCATATGCGATGACGGTCTTGGAAAGGTCCTCAGCGGACAGTCCCGCCAGGGAGGCCTTGGTTTGGTTCTTAACGAACTCGACATGCTCGCCCTTTTCACGGACATCCAGCTGTTCGCCCACGCAGACAATCGGCTGCAGTTCATTATCCAGTGCTGCGCGAGCCTTGGCTGCTACGGTTTCGTCGGTCTCTCCGTGGTACTGGCGACGCTCGGAGTGGCCAATGATGGCCCACGTGCAGCCCAGCTTCTTCAACATTGCGCCGGATACCTCACCGGTGTAAGCACCCGAAGTGTGCTGGGATACGTCTTGGCCACCGTAAGTAATCTCCAGCTTGTCTCCATCCACCAGAGTCTGAACGGAACGGATATCCGTGAACGGCGGGATAAAGGCCACATCCACGGACTCGTAGTACTCCTTCGGCAGTGCGAAGACGAACTTCTGCACGACCTGAATAGCCTCATAGTGGTTCAGGTTCATCTTCCAGTTGCCGGCGATAAGTGGCTTGCGTGCGGTCATTGTGTCAATGCCTCTCTACTGTGCTTACTGCTTAGTACTTCTGGAACGTACGGGGTGCGTTTAGCTTTCCAGGACGGAAACGCCGGGAAGTTCCTTGCCCTCCAGGAACTCCAGGGAGGCACCGCCGCCAGTGGAGATGTGGGAGAAACCTTCCTCTCCCAGGCCCAGGGTGCGAACAGCCGCGGCCGAGTCGCCGCCGCCGACGACCGAGAATGCACCGCCGCCGGTGGCGTCGATAATCGCCTCGGCAACACCCCGCGTACCCGCCGCAAAGGCTGGGAACTCGAATACGCCCATCGGGCCGTTCCAGAACACGGTCTTGGACTTGGCCAAGATTTCGGAGAACAGCTGAACGGAGTCCGGGCCGATGTCCAGACCCATCCAACCTTCCGGGATGGAGTTCAGGTCGACGGTGCGGTGGTCGGCGTCTTTGTCGAAACGCTCGGCGACCTCTACATCGGTGGGCAGAACAATGACGTCACCGAAGCGTTCCAGCAGATCCTTGCAGGTGTCGATCATGTCGTCCTGCAGCAAAGAGCCGCCAACCGAGTAGCCCTGTGCCGCGAGGAAGGTGAAGCACATGCCACCGCCGATCAGGAGGTTGTCCACGCGCGGTGCAAGTGCCTCGATGACGCCCAACTTGTCAGACACCTTGGAACCACCCAGCACAACGGCGTAGGGCTTTTCCGGGGTCGCCGACACGCGGCGGAGCACGTTCAGCTCGGCCTCGACAAGACCACCTGCGTAGTGCGGCAGCTTCTTGGCCACATCGTAGACGGAGGCCTGCTTGCGGTGAACCACGCCGAAGCCATCGGAGACAAAGGCACCATTGTCACCGGTGAGGGCAGCCAACTCGGCCGCGAATTCAGCGCGTTCTGTCTCGTCCTTAGAGGTCTCGCGGGCATCGAAGCGAACGTTCTCCAGCAGCAGGATGTCACCGTCGTCAAGGCCGTTGGCGCGCTCGTGAGCATCTTCGCCGGTGACGTCAGTGGCTAGCGGTACCCACTGGTCTAGGCGCTCAGCGAGAGCTTCCGCGACGGGAGCCAGGGAGAACTCCTCTTTGAACTCACCCTTGGGGCGACCCAAGTGGGCGGAGACAACGACGCGAGCTCCGGCTTCCAACAGAGCCTTCAACGTAGGTACGGAAGCATCGATACGACCCGGGTCGGTGATATTGCCGTCAGACAGCGGGACATTCAGGTCCGCACGAACCAGAACATGGCGTCCCTGGACGCCCTCGTTGATCAGGTCTTTAACGGTCTTGATGGCCATGGGAAGCTCCTTAAAAAGTTTCTATTTGGGTGGTTAATGAAGGTAGAGGGTGGGGGCTACATGAGAAAACGGGCCGGCTCGACCCCGCGACGCGCGACACGTGCGGCGATCGGAGCCGAACCCGTAATCCTTATAGCTTTGCGGACAAGGCCTACTTAGAGGCGCTCGCCGACGTAGGTTGCCAGGTCGACCAGACGGCAGGAGTAGCCCCACTCGTTGTCGTACCAGGAGACAACCTTGACCTGGTTGTCGATGACCTTGGTCAGGCCAGAGTCGAAAATAGAGGAGTGAGAATCACCCACGATGTCGGTGGAGACTAGCGGAGCGTCATCGGAGTACTTTGCAATCCCCTTCAGCTCATTCTCGGCTGCCTTCTTGAGTGCAGCGTTGACAGCCTCGACGGTGACCGGCTTCTCAGCTTCGAAAGTCAGGTCGGTCAGGGAGCCGGTGATAACCGGAACGCGCACTGCGTAGCCATCCAGCTTGCCCTTCAGCTGCGGCAGAACCAGGGAAACGGCCTTTGCAGCACCAGTGGAGGTCGGAACCAGGTTAACGGCTGCGGCGCGGGCGCGGCGCAGGTCCTTGTGCGGAGCGTCGTGCAGGCGCTGGTCGCCGGTGTAAGCGTGAACGGTGGTCATCAGGCCCTTGACGATGCCGAACTCCTCGTCGAGAGTCTTGGCCAGCGGAGCCAGGCAGTTGGTGGTGCAGGAGGCGTTGGAGATGATGTGGTGGTTCTCCGGGTCGTAGTCGGTGTGGTTTACACCAACGACAAAGGTAGCGTCCTCGTTCTTCGCCGGAGCGGAGATAATGACCTTCTTAGCGCCCGCGTCGATGTGTGCCTTGGCAGCCTCAGCATCGGTGAAGAAACCGGTGGACTCGATAACGATGTCCGCACCCAGCTCGCCCCAGTTCAGGTTCTTCGGGTCGCGCTCAGCAGAAACGGCGATGCGCTTGCCGTCGACGGTGATGGACTCGTCGTCGTACTCGATCTCGGCATCCAGGCGACCCATAACGGAGTCGTTCTTCAGCAGGACAGACAGCGTCTTGTTATCAGTCAGGTCGTTGATGCCCACAACCTCCAGGTCAGCGCCCTGGGAACGGATTGCGCGGAAGAAGTTACGGCCGATTCGGCCGAAACCGTTGATGCCAACACGGATAGTCATAAGTTGAACTCCTAAA
The DNA here is from genome assembly GCF_056393505.1 of Corynebacterium sp. TUM25015. Taxonomy (NCBI): domain Bacteria; kingdom Bacillati; phylum Actinomycetota; class Actinomycetes; order Mycobacteriales; family Corynebacteriaceae; genus Corynebacterium; species Corynebacterium sp. TUM25015. Next base: position 1,786,543 of record NZ_CM150783.1, read on the forward strand.
AACTGCGTCTATTTTTCTTCGAGCTAGACGCCAAGGCCTACGGCTCAAAACTCCAAGCCCTCGACCCTCACGCCGACACCTCCGAGAGTACCTGCGCCTCCTAGGGTTCGCAGCGATTCTTATCCCATATGCGATGGGGGTATCCGTGCTGACTTCTACGGGGTTAGAAATCAATCAACGTCGTTGAACAACTCCGAGGTGACAGCGGAATGTGTGTCCGGTAATCCCAGTTCCTCGGCGCGTTTATCAGCCATTGAAAGCAGGCGTCGAATGCGACCTGCCACGGCATCCTTGGTCATCGGTGGCTCTGCAAGGCGACCGAGCTCCTCCAGCGAGGCTTCCTTATGTTCCACCCGCAACTGTCCTGCTTCGGCCAGGTGCTGGGGCACATCGTTTTCCAAGATCTCCAAGGCACGCTCCACGCGGGCGGCAGCGGCCACTGCGGCGCGGGCACTGCGGCGCAGATTCGCATCATCGAAGTTCGCCAGGCGGTTTGCTTTTGCCCGATTTTCGCGGTTCCGGCGCTGCTTCTCCCATATTTCGCGGGTCTCTTGAGCACCCATCAGCATGAGGAGCCGTCCGATGGAATCGCCGTCGCGGATTACGACGCGGTTGACTCCCCTGGCTTCCTTCGTCTTTGCAGTCACGTCAATACGGCGTGCGGCGCCGACCAGTGCCAGAGCGGCCTCATTCGACGGCGTCTGCACCTCCAGCGCGGACGAACGTCCCGGGTCCGTAATGTAGCCATGCGCCAGGAAAGCTCCGCGCCAGGCGGCTACACATTGATCCTTGGTGCCGCCGATAATGAATCGCGGCAAGCCTCGTACTGGGCGCCCTACGCGGTCGATCAACTCGGTGCGACGTGCCAGCTCCATGCCACCTTCAGTCCACCGCAGCACATGCCGAGGGCTGCGACGAAGATTGCCCGCACCGATAATCTGGTGCTCCGGTTCGATCTTGTAGAGCTGCTCCACCATGTCCGTGAGGCGACGAGCTGTATCTGCGGAGTCCACCTCAGACTCCACGACGATCTTCTTGTCCACCAGGTGCAAGGCAGCCGTGTACCGCAGCAGGCTGGCAACCTCCGCGGTCATCACATCATGGCGAGTCACCAGAACTCGATTTAGTTCTGCCTTCACATCGGCCGTCAGTGCCACGGACTGTCCTTCCTTCCCAACTTGCACACAGGGCACCCAATTATAGCCGAGCTAGCTATTCTCGCTCCGGCAGGTCTTGCACGCCGCCTGAAACCTCATGCAGAACCGCAGCGAGTTTGGTCGGATTGTGACGGTCGGTCCATCGCCCGCGGTTGTCGTCCTCCCGCACGTCGCGGTAGATCACTTTCGCGCCCAGTGCTGCCGCTGCCCTTTCGATATGACGCCGAGCGCTGGCCACGGGCATCGTCGACAGATCGACGATGACAACGTCAATCTTCAAGCTGGGACAATGCTGTCGCACCATATGGATATGGTGTTCCAAGGACATCCCGGCGGTCTCTCCAGGTTCCGGAACCAAGTTCAAGACCAGCGCCTTTACCGCCTTAGTTTGGTTGAGAGCATCCACGATTCCGGGGACGAGGAGGTGCGGGATCACACTGGAAAACCAGGATCCCGGGCCCATGGAGACCAAATCGGCATTAAGAATCGCCTCGACGGCCTCCGGAGACGCTGGCGGGTCCACGGGGTAGAGCTTCACTCGGCGCACCTCCCCCAGCGTGGATGCAACGGCAACCTGCCCGCGCACGGCAACAACCTCCCGTGGGTCTTCTTCCAGCCCGAGCACTTCGGCCTCAAGATCCAGCGGCTCGTTGCTCATCGGGATGACTCGCCCTTCGATGCCGAGGAGTCGACCAATCTCGTCCAGCGCCTTTAGCTCACTGCCCATAACCTGCGCCAGACCGGTGATAAGGAAATTGCCGAGTGCGTGGCCTTTGAGTGCGCCAGAACCGCCGAAGCGGTGTTGAATCACGTCTTCCCACATGCGTCCGCGCTCGTTATCGCGAGTGAGCGCCGCTAGCGCCATGCGCAGATCACCTGGCGGTAGAGAACCCAACTCACGACGAATGCGTCCTGACGATCCTCCGTCGTCGGCCACCGTCACTATGGCGGAGACATAATCCGCGATGGTGCGCGCCGAACGCAGAGTATTGAAAAGGCCATGTCCGCCGCCCAGGCAAGCCATCCGCGCGATTCGTTTCGGGGAAGAGTTTTCGTTATGCGTCATGTTGCTTTTCACCCCTAGCGTTCCAAGTCTCGGTGGGAAAGGTTTACGAGTACACCGTCTTTTGCCAGCCGGCGGGTTAGTTCCTCAGCGATCGCCACGCTGCGGTGGTGGCCACCAGTGCAGCCGATGGCTACGGATACGAAGAACTTGCCCTCTTTGCGGTATCCCGGCAGTACGGAGTGGATGAGTCCCACGGTGTGGTCGAGGAAATCTTCGGCCCCGGATTGAGACAGGACAAAGTCGGAGACGGGGGCGTCAATACCTCTAAAAGGGCGCAGCTGCGGATCCCAGTACGGGTTCGGCAGGAAACGAGCGTCCAGCAGTATGTCAATATCCTTGGGCGGTCCGTGCTTAAAGCCGAAACTCTGCAGATTAATGCGGACACTCGAGTGATCCGCAGCTGCGAAGAACTTCTCCAATTCACGGCGCAGATCGTGGATGCTCCGGTCGGTGGTATCCAAAACGATGTCAGCGCGTTCGCGGATGCTGGCGAGCATTTCGCGTTCACGGTCAATACCGTCCTGCAACGTGCCCTTTTGTTGCAGCGGGTGGGTGCGGCGCACAGCGTCAAAGCGCGCAATCAGTGCCTCATCCGTGGCATCCAAATAAAGCACTGTAGGGCGACGGCCTCCGGTATGGAGATCGTGCAGGACACTGGTGAGGCTGCCGGCGAAATCGCGGGAGCGGACGTCGGTGACGATGGCCAACTTCTCGATGGGCGAATCCGGGGAGAAACTAAGCTCAACCATTCGCACGATGAGCTCGGGCGGAAGGTTGTCCGCGACGTACCACCCGAGCTCCTCCAGGGCTGCGGCGGTAGCTCGACGCCCTGCCCCAGACATGCCCGTGATCAATATCAAACTGGGCTCTTGCTGCGTTGATGCGCTCATACTTCCCGATCCTACCCAGCATTGAGGGCGTCGTGAATAAGTTGTGCCAACTTCGGCCCAAAGCCCGGAAGCGCGGCGATGTCCTCCACACTGGCCTGCTTCACCTTCGCCACGGAGCCGAACTCCTTAACCAGTTGCTTACGGCGCTTCGGCCCGAGTCCCGGGATGTCGTCCAATTTGCTGCGCCGCATGCGGGCACTGCGTTGTTGGCGGTGGAAATTGATGGCGAAACGGTGGGCTTCGTCGCGGAGATTCTGTACTAGGTATAGAGCTGGCGAGTTGCGGGGAACGATAATGGGATACTCCTCGCCAGGGATCCAGATTTCCTCCAGACGTTTAGCGATGCCTACGAGAGTTACGTCGTTGACTCCAAGCTCATCCAAGACCTTTTGGGCCGCATTCACCTGTGGAAGGCCACCATCCACAATGAATAGCTGGGGCGGGTAAGCGAACTTCTGCTTTGCCGTGTCCGTGTGTTCGAGGTCCGCCTCGCCGTCGAGCAGATCTCCCCCGTCGTCGCCAGCGGGAACAGCGGATTTGTCCTGGTGATAGCGCTTGAAACGACGACGCACCACCTCCGCAATGGAAGCTACATCGTCGGAATGTCCATCACCGGCGGCCTCGCGGATCTTATAGCGGCGGTAATCGGCCTTCTTAGGCAGACCGTCTTCGAAAACCACCAAGCTGGCCACGACATCAGTGCCCTGGATATGCGAAATATCGGTGCACTCGATACGCAGCGGAGATTCGTCCATCCACAGTGCCTCCTGCAGCTCCTTCAAAGCTGCCGAACGTGCCGTAATGTCGCCCGCCCTCTTCAGCTTGTGCTGCGCCAACGCCTGTGTGGCGTTAGTTTCTGCAGTGGTCATCAGCGCCTTTTTGTCACCGCGCTGTGGCACCCTGATCTCCACATTGGAACCGCGCAGGCTTGTTAGCCATTCAGCCAAATCCGGGGCTTCTTCCGGCAAGACATGTACAAGAATTTCCCGTGGCACAGGCGTGACCTGCACATCACCCACCAGGTCGCCAAGATCCTGTGTGGACGCAGGGTTGATCGCGCGGGCAAGTTCCCTATCCACCTCCGGTCCGGATGCGCCACCGACCTGAGTCTCTGTGGCCTTAGCCAGTTCCGCGGTCTCCCCGTAGAACTGGGTAATGAAGTCCGCAACGAGCCGCTCCTCGCTCAGATCCTCGCGCTCGACGACCCACCCCCGCTGGCCATGGATACGTCCCCCTCGGACGTGGAAAATCTGCACCGCCGCCTCCAGCTCATCGGCGACGAAAGCGATGAGGTCGGCGTCGGTCTTATCGGAAAATACCACCGCCTGCCGCTCCATTGATTTTTGCATGGCCTGCAGTTGATCGCGCAGCGCGGCTGCTCGCTCAAAGTCTAGGTTTTCGGCAGCCTCCTCCATCTCCTTGCGCACCCTACGCAGCACTGGTTCGGTGTTGCCAGCCAAGAAGCTGGAGAACTGGTCGACGAGCGCCCGGTGACCTTCGGGAGTGATCTTGTCCACGCACGGGGCGCTGCATCGATCGATATAGCCGAGTAGACACGGCCTTCCCAAAGCTTCGTGACGCCTATACACCCCAGCTGAACACGTTCTAATAGGAAAGACGCGCGTCAAAGACTCAAGTGTCTCACGGATCGCCCAGGCCTTGGGATAGGGACCAAAGTAACGCACGCCCTTGCGCCGGGGACCGCGGTACATAAATGCCCGTGGAATCTCTTCCTTAACGCTGATCGCCAGCATGGGATAGGTCTTATCGTCCCGGTACATGACGTTAAACCGGGGGTTAAAGCGCTTGATCCAGGTGTATTCGAGGTTCAGTGCCTCCAATTCGCTGGAAACAACAGTCCATTGAACATGGCTCGCCGATTGCACCATGGCGCGGGTACGCGGGTGTAGCTGGCTGAGGTCCTGGAAATAATTAGACAGACGGGCGCGTAGGTTCTTGGCCTTACCGACGTAGATGACGCGTTCGTCGGCGTCGCGAAAAGTGTAGACGCCAGGATCGGTGGGGATGCTTCCGGGCTCGGGGCGGTAAGAAACGCTGCTCAAAGTTACTCGTCAAATGGCATGTATCGGTCTTCCAGCTGGCGGAAGTTCTCTACACGCTGCGCGATGAGCTGCTTATCGTAAATGTTAAGGGCCATCATGGGAACGAACTCAAAGTCCGGAAGTTCCAGGCGAGCCCACTTGGCCTCTTGGGGGAAGGACAATCCGTGGATGATTTCCCACGGATAGAACTGTCCGTTGACGATATTGCGAACTTCCACGCCTTGGCTATTCACCTTGACGTGCGGACGCAAGAGGGAGAGGGCAACGAAAGAGAAGACCAGTCCAATGCCGATGAATCCCCACTGATCGGCACGCGTTACCGTCACGCCAGTGTCTCCCACCGCCACGACGATGGACATGAAAATATGCACAGCCATGACCACAACGACCAGGATCCACGCCAGCTTCTTCAAGAACGGCGAGGAAACCTCCAGCTCCCATTCATCCTTATCGCTCACGGCATTCCACCCTACTCTGTTGACACGGGGCAGCCCTAAACGCCCCGCTTTGACACGGGGCAGCCCTAAACGCCCCGCTCGATCTGTCGCAGGACGAGAGCCGTATGAATCGCTGCAACCGCTGCGTCGCGCCCCTTGTTTTCCTTTGCATCCATGCCACCGGCACGGTCGATCGCCTGCTCATGGGTATCTACAGTAAGCACACCATTGCCAACGGGAGTGCCCGAGTCCAAGCCGGCGCGCGTAAGCCCGTAGGTCACTGCATCACAGACCACGCGGAAATGTTCGGTCTCACCCCGAATCACGCAACCGTTCGCCACCACGGCGTCAAAACGCTTACATGCCGCGGCGACCGCGACAGGCAGCTCGAGTGCCCCGGCGACTCGCCATTCGGTAACCTGCGCACCTGCTTCCTTAGCAGTCGCAATCGAGTGTTGGTGCAGCTGATCGGTAATGTCCGCATTCCACGATGCGCTGATCACTGCGACAGTCATGCCATAGGCAGAACCGGCCTTAATGTGGATGTCGGCGACTCCGTTATGCGCCATGGTAGGGGCTCCTCCTTGGTACTTCGATATGAGCTTTTCAGTCCAGCGTATCGAGTTGGTGACCCATCCGGTCCCGTTTCGTGCGAAGGTAGACCACATTGTCTTCATTGGGGTGCAACTCCACCGGAATGCGGGTGGCGACGTTAACACCGTGGCTGGCGAGGTCGTGGATCTTGTCCGGGTTGTTGGAAATCAGAGCAACCGTGTCTACTTTCAGATCCTTGAGAATCTGAGCTGCCGCGCTGTACTCGCGGGCGTCTATTGGAAGCCCCTGCTCGAGATTAGCGTCCACGGTGTCCAGCCCCTCGTCCTGCAGCACATACGCGCGGAGCTTCGGCAGTAGACCGATACCCCTACCCTCGTGACCGCGCAGGTAAATCAATACGCCACGCCCTTTCGACTCGATGTAGTCAAGCGCGGCAGAAAGCTGGTCACCGCAGTCGCAGCGGCGCGAGCCGAAGATATCGCCGGTAAGGCACTCAGAATGCACCCGAACCGGGACGGGTTGCTCCCCTGCGGTAGAGAGATCGCCCTTGACTAGCGCGATATGCTCTGTGCCATCGATGATGTTGACATAGCCGATCGCCCGGAAGTCTCCGTGCTTGGTCGGCAGCCGCGTTTCCACTGCTCGCTCCAAGGTTTGGGTGTGGTGGCGGCGCCAGTGTTGCAGCTGCTCGATGCTGATGAGAGCCAGTCCGTGTGCGTCGGCGAAGCGTCGCAGCTCGGGCAGGCGGGCCATGGTGGTGGGATCTTCCTCAGAGACGATCTCACACAGCGCCCCGGCGGGAGCCAGGTTCGCCGCCCGTGCCAGATCCACCGCGGCCTCGGTGTGGCCCTGGCGTACCAGCACGCCTCCGCGCTTAGCGCGCAGCGGAACCACGTGGCCTGGACGGTTGAAGGTCGCTGCGGTGGATGTAGGATCCGCCAACAGCCGTACTGTACGGGCTCGGTCGGTGGCGCTGATGCCGGTGTCCACGCCTTCGGCGGCGTCAACCGTTACCGTATAGGCGGTGCCACGGACGTCCTCGTTCCGGGCAACCATCGGCGGCAGACCTAGGCGGTCGCATTCGGCGCTATCCATGCCTACGCACACATAGCCGGAGCTATGGCGCACCATGAAGGCCATCAGCTCGGGAGTCGCTAGCTCGGCGGCGAAGATGAGGTCGCCCTCGTTTTCCCGGTTCTCGTCGTCGACGACCACTACGGCTTTACCCGCAGCGATGTCGGCAATGGCACGCTCCACGGAGTCCAGCTGAATGTCCTGGTTTTCGCTTGTGCTCATCGTGATCTTGCCTCTCGCGTTAGTTTTGCTGGCCGTTGGTGTTCGCGCAATGCTGAGATAGCCGTTCGACGTACTTCGCGAGCACATCGCACTCCACGTTGACGCGGGATCCCGGCTGCAGATCACCCAACATAGTGTCGGCCAGTGTGGTGGGAATCAGGGAGACTTCGAACCAGTCTTCTTCATTCTTCCCTACTGTCGGCACCTCTGAGACCTCAGCAATGGTCAGCGACGTGCCATTGATCGCTACCGAGCCCTTCTTGGCGAGGTAACGGGACAGCTCCGGCTGATCCAAACGGAAGCGGAAAATTTCCCAGTGCTCTGAGGGACGCCGCTCGATCAGCTGGGCAGTGCCGTCCACGTGTCCTTGCACGATATGCCCGCCAAAGCGCTGGCCGCTGGCCATCGCACGTTCGACATTCACCCGGTCGCCCACTGAGATGCTTCCCAGGGCACTGTAGTCCAGCGTCACCTGCATCACATCAGCTGTGAACTCTGCGGCCTTTTCGCCCGCGCCGAGCTCCGCGATAGTCAGGCACACGCCATTAATCGCGATGGAATCACCTCGCTTGGCATCCTCCAGCACGCCGGGGACAGTGAAACGCATCCGCAGCGAGTCTCCCGCTGCGTCAATAGCGGCGACCTGTCCGACCTCCTCGATGATCCCGGTGAACATGCGCGCTCCTAACGTTTTATGTATGTGATTACATACACATTAGCCCACTGTGGGTTACTCCCAGTGTCAGGGGGTACGTCCGGGCGCCGTCATCGTCCAGCGAATATCCCCACCCAATACCTCCAGCTCACGTGGCACAAAGCGCAGGGTATCTGCGATTGTCTGGCCGAGGGCGCCTCGCTGCGTGCTTAGCGACGCCACCCCTGCCCCCAACACTGCCGGTGCTGCGTAGTACTGCACTTCGTCCACTACCCCAGCGCCTATAAAAGCCGCAGCTACCTCTGCACCACCCTCCACCAGCAGCGTGCGCACATCGCGCTCCCAGAGGTCTGCAAGGGCAGCGTGTACGTCACGAGTGCGCAAGTGGACAGCCTGTCCCGGAGCGTCAAAAATCCGTGCGTCGGTGGGAACGTCACTGGTTCCTAGTACCACTCGCAGGGGCTGGAGATCCTCGGCAAAGGGCTTTCCTTGTGCATCACGTGCAGATAGGCGAGGGTTATCGGCGGCGACGGTACCAGTTCCGACAAGGATTGCATCACGACGGGTTCTGTCTTCGTGAGCAGCGACACGCGCAGCATCCCCGGTGATCCACTGGCTCGTTTTATCCACCGCAGCTACCCGTCCGTCCACCGTTGAGGCGATCTTGAGACAAACATGCGGACGTTGCTCAGCCATCGCGATAAGCCAGGGTTCCACGCTATACATCTGGGTCCACGGAACCAGCGTCGCACCACCTGGGGCAGTTGGCTGTGGCAGATAAGGACCAAAAACCTCCACACCGGCCGCGCGCAGAGTCTCGGCGCCCCCAGTCGCAGTGGGGTTCGGGTCTGCGAAGAGAAAATCAACGCGGCGAATACCCGCCTCAATCAGTGCCTGCGCACACGGACCCGTGCGGCCAGTGTGGTTACAGGGCTCCAAAGTCACAATCGCCCGGCCACCGCGGGCGCGGTCGCCGGCCTCCTGCAGTGCCATCACTTCAGCGTGTGCTGCGCCAGGGCGTTGTGTATGGCCACGGCCTACCACTACCCCGGCAGAGTCTTCGATCACCGCACCGACCGGCGGGTTCGGGCTAGCTTTCTGAGTCGCCTGCCAGCCGAGGCGGTGGGCGTCGGAAAACAGAGAAAGATCCATGTAGCTACTGGGCGCGAGTGCGGATCTCATCAACCGCCGCGGCGGGGTCTTCCTTGCCGAAGACACTGGAGCCGGCAACGTACACGTCCACGCCCGCGGCGGCGGACTCGGCAGCGGTCTCCGGCCCAATGCCTCCATCGATCTCGATGAGAGTATCTAGGCCTAATTCGTCGATACGGCTGCGCAGCGCGCGAACCTTGTCCAGTACCTCGGGCATAAACTTCTGGCCGCCGAAGCCCGGCTCCACACTCATCACCAGAACGAGGTCAAACTTGTCCAGATGATCCAGAAGTGGCTCCACCGGAGTATTCGGCTTGATCGAAATTCCCGCCGCCGTGCCGTGTCCGCGCAACTTGTCGGCCAAGGCAATAGCTGCGTCGACATCCGCTACGGCTTCCAGGTGGAAGGTGACGGACTGGAAGTCATCAGCATAGTCTTCCGCCCACTTCTCCGGGTTCTCAATCATCAGGTGCACATCCAAGTGCTTGTCCGTGTGGGGAAGCAGCGACTTGGCCACGGGAAGACCGAAAGAAAGGTTAGGAACGAAGTGGTTATCCATCACGTCGATGTGCAACCAGTCTGCATTCGGTACTCGGCCAATTTCGCTGGCCAAGGCAGAGAAATCGGCGGCGAGGATCGACGGGGCGATGAGCGGGGTGCGGGAAGTGCGGGGGTTCGGCATTGGAACCAAAAGCCTTTCTACTTGTCTGCGGGGCGGCTTGCCGGGCGCAGCGCGGCGAAGAACATTGCGTCGGTGCCGTGGATATGGGGCCAGAGCTGAACAAAGGGCTTAGTCTGGGCGACGTTCGTGGCGGCTAGCTCAGGCAGGTACTCAGTAACGTCCAAAATCTCTGCACCGGTACGTGCCGCGACAGAGCGAACCACGTCCGTAGTCTCCTTAGGGTGCGGGGAGCACGTGGAGTAGATCACCACTCCGCCCGGGGCGGCCACAGCCAGGCCACTGGTCAGCAACTCGCGCTGGAGCGTGACAAGCGGCGGAACATCCTCTGGGGACTTCGTCCACCGAGCCTCAGGACGCCGACGCAACGCACCGAGACCGGAACACGGGGCGTCGATCAGTACACGAGTAAAACCACCCTCCGGAATATTCAGGCTCTTGATCTCTTCCAACTTCCGCCCATCGCCCACGTGCACACGCACTGGCAACTCGCGGACAGTCTGCTCGATCAACGTGGCGCGGTGCTGGGCAATCTCCACCGCATCCACACTCGCCTGCTCGGACAGCGCGGCTGAGGCAATAAACGCAGTCTTGCCGCCCGGCCCCGCGCAGAGATCCAGCCACCGGCCAGGCAGTTCGGCAGCCACAGGTACGCGGGTCGTAGCCATGGCGATCAGCTGCGAACCTTCATCCTGTACGCTCGCCAGCCCCTCGCGCACCGGGGCGATGTCGCCGGGGGCGCCTTCATCCAGATACACCGCGTAGGGCGAGAACCTGCCCTCGGTACCACCGGTGATCAGTGCCAACTCCTCGCCGCTAATCTGGCCGGGGCGGGCTGCCAGATGCACAATCGGGCGCGCGTCATCGGCAGCCAGCGCATATTCAAGTTCGCTGCGCCCTTCTTCGGTAGCGGGATCCACTCCCAGGGACTCAGCGAATACCTGGGCAATCCATTCCGGGTGTGCATTGCGCAAGCTTATGTCTGCCAGTTCATTACCTGGCGCCACTCGCTCGATCCATGTTTCGGGCTTCTTCCGGGTCAGCCCTCGCAGCACCCCGTTGACGAACCCGGATGCTTGGCCTGCGCCATGGGCTTTCACCAACTCCACCGATGTGTTGACGGCAGCGTGGTTCTCCACCCGTGTGCGCAGGATCTGGTAAGCGCCCATGCGGAGGGCATCAAGGGCTACTGAGTCGATCTTTTCAATCGGGCGCCCAGCAGCGTCAGCGATGATTGCGTCCAATAGTCCGCGTGCGCGCAGGGTGCCATAGGTCAGCTCTGTGGCAAATGCGGCGTCGCGTCCCTTTATACCTGCTTCCCGCAGCGCCTTGGGCAGCACCAAGTTGCCGAAAGCGTCGTCGACTGTGACGGCCCGTAATACGCCAAAGACGACGTCGCGTACCTTGTCCCCGGAGCCCTTTGCACGGCTTTTCCGCTGCCTATGTTCGGGACGGCGTTGCTGGTAGCCCGTAGCCTTTGCGGGTTTATGTTCGCCGCTGCGCGCCGATTCAGAACGCGCCCTGAAGCCTCCCATGTGCCTATTACTCCCCTGTTTCCGCTTCTGTGTTCCGGGCGCTGAAGGTCGGATGCTTCGCCAGCAACTCCTGCTGACCGCGCGCCCAGGCGGCCGCGTCCATCATCTTCTTCCCCGGCGGTTGGATCAGCGTGATCTCTAGCGCGCTGGTGCCCGTGCCTACGAAAACTTTTTTGTTCGACGCCACAACATCACCTGCACCGAGTTCAGCAAGTTCTGACGCGTCCGTGGGTGAGGTAGGTAGCAGCATGCCGATCTTGAACCGTTGGTCGTCCAACAAAGTCCATGCACCAGGCGCCGGAGTGTGAGCACGGGCAGTGCGCTGAATGACTTCGGCGGGCTGCTTCCAATCGATTTGCGCATCAGCCGGGTGAATCTTCGGCGCGTGTGTGGCCGCCTCATCGTCCTGTGCGGACAGCTCAGCAGAGCCATCATCCATCTCGATGAGGGCATCGGCCAGTAGCTCGCGTCCGGCATAGGTCAGACTTGCCAGCAGGTCGTCTGCCGTATCTTCAATGGCGATCTTCTGGGTCAGTTGGGCGGCGACTGGGCCGGTGTCCAGCCCCTGTTCGATGCGGAAGATGGATGCTCCCGTGTACTCGTCGCCAGCGGCCAGCGCTGCTTGAACGGGCGCTGCACCGCGCCAGCGTGGCAGGAGTGAGTAGTGCAGGTTTACCCATCCATGCTCAAACACGTCGAGGAGGTCGGTAGGAATCAGGTTGCCATAGGCCACTACTGCTGTGGCAGACACACCGCGTTCGGCGAGGTTGGAAAGCACCGCGCGGGCCTCGTCACCGGATTCCGTACCGGCTTTGAGGCTGGGCCATTTGTAAGTGGGGATGGCGGCCTTTTCCGCAACTTCCGCGACCTTCGATGGGCGCAGGCTGCGGCCACGTCCCCGCTTGGCGTCGGGCTGGGTAACCACCGCAACGACCTCGATACGCTCATCGGCGATGAGGTGTTCTAGCGCCACGGCGGCGGGTTCCGGAGTGCCGGCAAAGACGATTTTCACTGTTTAAACCACTCCGATTCGCGAATTTGGCGCATTGCCTCACGGCGCTGGTCTGCCTCTAGGTGTTCGATGAAAAGCACGCCATCAAGATGGTCGGTTTCGTGTTGCACACAACGCGCAAGCAAGTCCGTAACCTCGCGGTCAATCTCCTCGCCATCGACGGTCGTACCACGCAAGCGCACTCGCTGGGCACGGGTGACGTCACCGCCGACGTCCGGGATGGAAAGGCAACCCTCGCCCCCGGTTTGCGTCTCCTCACCCACGGCCTCCCAAGTCGGGTTGATCACATGTCCGCGATCCCCATCGCAGTCGGAGACGAAAATGCGGCGAGTGATACCCACCTGGTTGGCGGCCAGTCCCACGCCACCGAAGTGATCCATGGTCTCCAGCATGTCCTCGACCAGGCGACGCGTTCCCGCATCCTGAATAAGTTCTGATTTCACTGGGTCCGCCACGGTCTTAAGGACCGGGTCCCCAAAGTAGCGCATGTTCAGCACGGTCATGGTTATCAACACTAACCGATCCGCACAGGATCCATGACAACCCTCAGGGCGTCGGGTTGGGTTGAACGACTGCCCCGCTGGATTGTGCGTACCGATTGGGCGCTGCGCAACGCTTGCCCCAGCGCAATGTGCTGGTCGGCGGGAACCCGCACCAGCATGCGCCTGGCGGCCTGCCGAGCTTGCGGGTCGTGGCTATCAATTCCGGCGGGCAAACGCACTCCGGGTGGAAGCTCCACGGGGCCTAAGGTCTCCGCACCCGGGGGTAACTCCCAGTTGGATTCAAGTCCTTCAATCGCCGTACTGGTGCCGTCGACAGCAGCCACGGCAAAAGCTGGAGGGAAGGCAGCCTCGGCGCGGTGAGCAAGTTCGGCACGAGCTGCCCCGACCGGATCCCAGCGAATAAGCTGTTGAGCCGTGGGGAGGCTGGCCGCGCCGGCGAAGACAACCTTGCCGCCATTCGTTCGGGGCGCCACAAGTGATGCTGCTTCCATCCAATGCCGAAGCGCTGTCTCAGCCGCTCTTAGGTCTTGTCTGCCCAACAGAATCCAAGGATCCACCAAAACCGCTGCGCCATAGAGGCCGTCTTCCACAGTGGGCTCGGCCCCAGGGGTGGCTACTACTATGCTCCCGCGACGCTTCACGCTGTCCACCACGTGCTTGCCACCGCTAGCGATGATTGGCACACCAGGAAAGGCCCGCCCCAACTCTTCCACGGTCCGGTCATGCCCTATGACAGACAAGCGCACGCTGTGGTTACCGCAACTTGGACAGGTGAATAGCCCCGCAGTTTGCCCACACCACCGGCAGCGCGGTGGAGCTGCATCCGCACTTGTCGGCAGTTCCAATGGCCCATTACAGTGTCTGCAGCGCGCGGGGGTACGACACTGTGCACAGGCCAACGCGGGTGCGTACCCGCGGCGCGGTACCTGCACCAGAGCGGGCAGGTCATTATCCAGGCATTCTCGTACAGCGCCAAAAGCCATGGAGGGGATTCTTGCCCCGGGCGCATGCAGCTCCCGTTCCGTGGCTCCGTCTGTCTCCCCTAATCCCCGGATCCATGGCATGGCCTCATGTAAGGAATCTCGGGTGGGCAACAGGGGATACACCAGTTTCCGATCCACCCACTGCTGTACTTCCGCCGACCTATGAACCCCAGCGATCAGCAGTCCCGCCCCGGTGTGCTGTGCATGCAGCGCCAGTGCTTCGCGCGCATGGATATACGGTGCACGCGGATCCACCAGATTATCGTCGGACTCACCTATCAGCACCATTAACCGGGGCTTGGGCATTGGCAGCAACGCCGCTGAGCGGGTACCGACCACCACCCGCGCTTGACCTGCCAGAACGGATAAGTAGCGGCGGTATCGTGCATTGGGGCCGACCTGGGCCGTCAGCTCCATCACCTGCGCGGTGTTCATATGCTCTTTTAAACCGGCTACCAGGCGATCGACCAAGCGTTGGTTGGGTGCCACCACCAAGACCCCACCGTCGGTGTTCCAGGCCACGGCAGCTGCAATAGCCGCGATGAGGGTGGGGATGTCGCGGCCTGGGGGCGTCAATAAACAAGCCCTGGCAGGTTTGCCCTCGACGAGCGCAGAAAGGAACGCCCCACCGTGAGGATAAGGCGTAAGGGCCTCCTCCGCGGCCTGATAGGAGTCGGCGGAAGCCTGCTCGACGGACTGCAACTTCGCACCAAGGTTTTCCCATGCCGCGCCATCGGCGAACAAGCCCGCCTCTTCCGCTGAGGCATGCCGGGAGGGCACAACCGAACGCAGGATATCCGAACGCACCCCGGCATAGCGGTCCGCTAGAACGTTCACCAGCTCCCATAGGTGCTTCGGCAACACACGCAGGGGGCTAATCACTCGTTCCAGTGGTCGCAGCTCGCCGGGATGGTCACTCCGTCGGCGCCGTTCAATAACGAAGGCATCGACGAGTCGCCCGGAAAAGCGAACGCGAACGCGCACACCCGGTTGGGCGTGCGCATCCATGCTTTCCGGCACCGCGTAGTCGAAAAGCCGATCTAGGTGTGGCACGCCGAGTAACGGCAGGACTCGCGCGACGGGCTGTTCCACAGTGCTAATTGCTACCTGCTACGTGCTACTGAGCGGCCTCGACAGCCTTCTTCAGCGCAGCCACTCGGTCGGTGCGCTCCCACGGCAGGTCCAGGTCGGTCCGGCCAAAGTGGCCGTAAGCGCTGGTCTGGGCGTAAATCGGGCGCTTGAGGTCAAGCTCCTGAAGAATCGCAGCGGGGCGCAGATCGAATACCTGGCGGACGGCATCCTGAATGACCTCCACTGGAACGGTCTCGGTGCCGAAGGTCTCCACGTACAGGCCAACAGGCGTTGCGCGGCCGATAGCGTAGGCCACCTGAACCTCCGCACGGTCAGCCAGCCCGGCAGCCACAATGTTCTTGGCCACCCAACGCATGGCATAAGCACCGGAGCGGTCGACCTTGCTTGGATCCTTTCCGGAAAACGCACCACCTCCGTGGCGAGCCATGCCGCCGTAGGTGTCGACGATGATCTTGCGGCCGGTCAGGCCTGCATCACCCATGGGGCCACCCAGAACGAAGGATCCAGAGGGATTCACCAGCAGCGTGTAGTCTGTGTCGGCCAGGTTGCCACTCAATCCTGCCTCGTCCAGCACATACTGAACAACGTGGGTGCGGATCTGCTCATGTAGCCACTCCTGTTCGATGCCGTCGTCGTGCTGAGTGGAAACCACGACCGTATCCAGGCGAACCGGGGTGCCTTCTGCGTCATAAGCGAAGGTCACCTGTGTCTTTCCGTCGGGACGCAGATGCGGGACGATGCCCTTTTTGCGCACCTCGGTCAGGCGCCGCGATAGGCGGTGCGCCAGCGCGATCGGCAGTGGCATAAATTCTGGGGTTTCGTTGGTGGCATAGCCGAACATGAGGCCCTGGTCACCGGCGCCCAGGCGGTCGATTTCGTCGAGCTCTGCGCCGTCATCGTCGTTCTGGGAGCGGTGCTCCAAGGCGGTGTCCACTCCTTGCGCAATCTCCTGGGACTGTTCGCCGATTGCGATGCTTACGCCGCAGGTAGAGCCGTCAAAGCCCATATCGGAGCTGTTGAAGCCGATCTCCAGCAGAGTTTTGCGTACGAGTGCGGGAATCTCTACATAGGTGGTAGTGCGGATTTCGCCGACAACGTGAACCAGTCCGGTGGTCACGACGGTTTCGACGGCCACGCGTGCCTCTGGGTCCTTGGCAAGCAATGCGTCGAGGATCTTGTCGGAGATCGCGTCGCAGATCTTGTCAGGGTGCCCTTCGGTGACGGACTCGCTGCTAAATAGGCGCAAAGACACGTGGAATTTTTCCTTTTTTAGGTATCAGTTATTAAGGACTCTTAAGTCGATGGACACATACTAGACCAAGCTGTCTGTATTTGTCACGTAGTGGTTGATTTAGTCTCGCATACAGCCTTCCAGATCGCGGCAGCGACCCTGGTCTTCGGACCAGGCGGCACCTCAATGACCTCTCCATTGGGGCGGAGGATCCAGCCCGCACTATCCGGCTGGCCAAAAACCTTGCCCTCGCCCACGGCATTGCACATCAAAAGATCGCAGCCCTTCTTCTGTAGCTTTTTGCGAGCGAAGTCCAGCGGGCTACTGTTCTGGTCGCCGGTTTCTGCCGCGAAGCCCACGATCTTTGTTGTGGACGCTACGGCTCCGCGTGCCCGTGCCTCAACCACACCGGCTAGGATGTCCGGGTTCTCGGTGAGCTGAATCGTCGACAGATCAGCGTCAGAGCCCTTCTTCATCTTCGATCCGGCCACCTCTGCTGGTCGGTAGTCGGCTACAGCTGCAGCCATGATGACCACGTCTGCGGTGGTGGCATGTTCCATTACCGCTTCTTGCATCTCACGAGCGGTCTTCACCCTAACAACCTCGGCTCCACTGGGCGTGGGCAAGTTCTCCGTCACCCCAGCCACGAGGGTAACTTTGGCTCCCCGCTGAGCCGCAACCTCTGCCAGCGCGTAGCCCTGTCGCCCAGACGAGGCATTACCCAGATAGCGCACGGGATCCAACGGCTCATGCGTGCCACCGGCGCTAATGAGTACCCGCTTGCCTTCGAGATCACGGGTAAATGCATCTCGATCCGCCTGCACAGTAAGAGCCAACTGGCCAATCTGTTCCGGTTCCGGCAGCCGACCGGCGCCAGTGTCTGTGCCAGTAAGTCGCCCGTGGGCGGGATCCAGGACGGTAATCCCGTGCCGACGCAGCGTCGCCACATTATCTACAGTCGCCGGGTTCTCCCACATCTCCGTGTGCATTGCAGGAGCCAGCACCACGGGGCACGTCGCTACCAAACAACTTGCAGTCAGCAGATCATCGGCACGTCCATGAGCAATCCGAGCCATCAAATCCGCCGTTGCCGGAGCCACGACAAAAAGATCGGCTTCTTGCCCGAGCCGAACGTGCTGTACCTCATCCACCGCATCGAATACTTCGGTCGCCACCGGATGGCCCGACAGCGCTTCAAATGTCGCAGCGCCTACGAAGTTCAATGCCGATCGGGTCGGAATCACCCGCACATCATGGCCACGTTCAGTGAAATAGCGCACCAAGTGAGCGGCCTTATACGCAGCAATGCCGCCCCCTACGCCGATAACGACGCGGAGCGGCTTGGTGTTGGTTAAAGCTGATGCAACGTTCACAACGAATCAGCCTAGCTGGTTTAACCCTCGGTGTGTTCCAACAGATCCCGGTTAATCTCGCGCAGAGCGATGGAAAGGGGCTTCTCGTGGACATCCGGGGTAACCAGAGGTCCGACGAACTCAAAGACGCCCTCGTCGACCGTCTGGAAGTAGTCGTTGATCTGACGTGCGCGCTTAGCTGCGAAGATGACCAAGGCGTACTTGGAAGACACCTTCGTGAGAAGCTCGTCGATGGGTGGGTTGGTGATGCCTACAGGAGGATCGAACACGCTGTCGTTCGCATTCACGTCCTGGTTTTCCACGGTATGCACCTTCTTTGGTGGGTTGTAAACTGTATATTCTTTTAGTTCTCTATTGAGCACAGTGCTCGCAGCGTGCCACTGCGGCTTCTATCGGAGAAAGCCGCTGATCGTCGCGACTGCTTGTTCCACGTCATCGTTGACCACCACATGGTCGAACTCCGACTGCGAGGCCATTTCGACTTTCGCAGTCTCCAAGCGACGTTCAATGACGTCCTGGGTTTCCGTACCGCGACCGGTCAGACGCTCTACGAGCACTTCCCAGGACGGCGGCGCAAGGAAAACCGTTTGTACCTCGGGTAGCATCTTCTTGACGTTACGAGCGCCTTCGAGGTCAACCTCGACGAGAACGGGGCGGGCTTGAGCCAACGCGTTCTCAATCGGCTCACGCGGCGTGCCGGATAGCTGCAGACCACCGTGGATCTCCGCCCACTCGAGCATCTTACCCGCCGCGATATTGTCCTCGAACTGCTCGCGGGTGACGTAGATGTAGTCCTCGCCATCGACTTCGCCCGGACGTGGGGCGCGGGTGGTCATGGACACACTGAAGAACAGATCCGGAACGTCCGAGCGCAGGCGACGAACGACTGTGGACTTCCCCACTGCCGAAGGTCCTGCGAGTACGACGATCCGGCCGCTATTCAGGTCCTGGCTCAAGATTATTCCTCGAAACCGAAGTGCTCCAGCAGGGCGCGACGCTGACGGTCGCCCAGGCCACGGATACGGCGGGTTTCGGCGATCTCCAGCTGCTCCATGATTTCCTTGGCCTTCACCTTGCCAACCTTCGGCAGGGAGACCAGCAGAGCGGAAACCTTCATCTTGCCCAGGGTCTCATCGGTTTCGGCGTCCTTCAGGACCTGCTTCAGGTCGGTGCCGCCACGCTTCAGCTTCTCGCGCAGTTCTGCGCGTGCCTTGCGTGCCTCGGCTGCCTTCTTCAGCGCCGCTGCGCGCTGCTCATCGGTCAACTGGGGAAGTGCCACGGGTGCCTCCGTTTAATATTCTCGTCTTTTGAATGGAAAGTTTTTCTGGTTGATAACCAGCATGCTGTAGAGACCGAACGGTATTCCAAGCAACGCTGGATATTAAGTTGTCTCGGATAATTTTGCCAAGCTGACACACCGAGAATATGTTCTCGACTACTGTACACGGTTCAGGAAAGACACCTAAAAGTGCAACTGCGGTACCGCGACACTAGGTTTCAAACAATGCATGTCAGTGTAGCACCCGGAATCCTAGAAAGCAGCAAAAGCCCCTGCTAAAAGCCGGTTAAAGTCTCAAAGTGTGAGCTGTGTCGCCTGCTCTTTCACCGCTGCGCGGAGGTCGGCCACGTCGGGTCCGGCACGGAGCACACCGCGAGAGACATTTGGTGAGACTAATGACGCCGTCTCGTCTCCCCCGGCAATACGCTTCACATCGTCCATAGTTCCGCCCTGTGCACCTACCCCAGGCATCAGAACCATGCCGCCGACACGGTCCAAGCGGGGTGGATCAGCCAGGGTTGCGCCTACCACCACGCCCACGTTGCCAGCACCGGAATGCTGGGCATTTTCCTCGGCCACTCGATCCACAATGTGTTGCGCCAGGTTCACCTGCGTTCCATCAAACAGGGAACGCTGAACGCCACGGGCCTCCGGGTTAGAGGTTGCAGCCAGCACGATCACTCCCCTGCCATGTCGCTCGCCCAGGTCGAGAACAGGCCGCAGGGATTCAAACCCCAACCAGGGGGAAACGGTCACGGCGTCACTACACAAGGGCGACTCCGGGTCCAGCCATGCTCGGGCATAACCTGCCATAGTGGATCCAATGTCGCCACGCTTGGCGTCGGCAATCACCAAAACACCTGCGCGTCGTAACTGTGCAATTGACTCTTCCAGGACAGCTAGACCCGCAGAACCGAACTGTTCATAGAAGGCAACTTGAGGTTTTACGACACACGCAACATCCGCAAAAGCCTCGACGCACGTCTTACTGAAGGCCTCAAGCCCTTCGACAGTCGCTTTGAGTCCCCAAGCTTCCAAGATGCCGACGTGGGGATCCATGCCCACGCAAAGCTGCCCATAGGTCTTAGAGCGCTCAAGGAACCGCTGCCCAAAGGTCAGGCTTGGGCCTTCGCTCGCGCTCACGAGTGATCGACCTCCTGAATGGCGCGGACGGTCGGCTCAGCACCCTGTAGTGCTTCAATGCCCTGTACTGCGGCCACGGCGCCTTGGACGGTGGTGACGCACGGTACGCCCATGTTCACCGCGGCGGAACGGATATCGTAACCGTCGTGACGCGCCCCGGCGGAACCTGCAGGCGTGTTCAGGATGAGGTCGACATCGCCATCCTTGATCCAGTCGCCCACGGTGCGCATCGGCTTGCCGTCCGTGTCTACAAGCGGTGTGTTGTCCGCTGCCGCGCGGCGCTCATCCGAAATCTTGGCCACAACTTCGCACTCCACACCGTTGCGACGGAGCATAGCGGCAGTGCCCTGGGTGGCCAGGATCTTGAATCCAAGGGAGTACAGGCGTTGAATCGGCAGGATCAAGGTGCGTTTGTCGCGATTGGCTACCGACACGAAGACGGTACCCTCGGTCGGCAGATCACCTGTGGCCTCTTGAGTCTTTGCGAATGCAGAGCCAAAATCATCGTCCAGGCCCATGACCTCGCCGGTGGATTTCATCTCCGGGCTCAGCAGAGAGTCCAGTACGTGGCCCTCCGGGCTACGGAAGCGGTTGAACGGCATGACGGCTTCCTTCACGGCAATCGGGTGTCCCTGCGGCAGCGATCCGCCGTCGCGATCTCGTGGCAGAATGCCTTCTTCGATCAGATCCGAAATGCTGGTGCCGAGCATGATGCGTGCGGCAGCCTTAGACAGCTGCACACCCGTAGCCTTCGATACGAAAGGTACGGTGCGGGAAGCGCGGGGGTTTGCCTCGATGACGTAGAGCACGTCGTCCTTCAAAGCGAATTGGACATTCATCAGCCCCTTCACACCAATGCCATAGGCCAGCGCAGTGGTGGCCTTGCGGACCTTCTCAATGTCCTCTGCGCCCAGCGTCATCGGCGGAATTGCGCAGGCGGAGTCGCCGGAGTGAATTCCGGCCTCTTCGATGTGCTCCATCACGCCGGCCAGGTAGACATTCTCACCGTCACACAGTGCGTCCACGTCGATCTCGATAGCGGAATCCAGGAAGCGGTCGACCAGTACCGGGTGATCGCTAGTGATTTCCGTAGCACGCTGGATGTAGTCGGACAGGCTGTCATCGTCGTAGACGATTTCCATGCCGCGTCCACCCAGCACGTAGGACGGGCGAACCAGTACTGGGAAACCAATGCGGGCAGCCACGGCGTGAGCCTCTTCGACACTGGTGGCGGTGCCGAACTCCGGTGCGGGTAGAGCTGCCTTCTCTAGTACATTGCCGAACTCGCCACGGTCCTCTGCCAGGTTGATGGCCTCCGGGGAGGTGCCGACGACCGGCACGCCGGCGTCAGCCAGACGCTGCGCAAGCCCCAGCGGGGTCTGGCCACCGAGCTGCACGATCACGCCAGCGATCTCACCGGACTCAGCCTCTGCATGGTAAATCTCCATGACGTCTTCAAAGGTCAACGGTTCGAAGTACAGGCGGTCAGCGGTGTCGTAGTCGGTGGACACGGTCTCCGGGTTGCAGTTGACCATAACGGTCTCATAGCCCACGCGGGACAGTTCCAAAGCCGCGTGCACACAGGAATAGTCGAACTCGATGCCCTGGCCAATGCGGTTTGGACCAGAGCCGAGAATCAGCACCTTCTTCTTATCCCGCTGCGGAGCCACCTCAGACTCGGCGGCGGGGTCCAGCTCATAGGAGCTGTAGTGGTATGGCGTCTTAGCCTCGAACTCAGCAGCACAGGTGTCAACGGTCTTAAACACCGGACGAATGCCCTGTGCCCAACGCAGGGCGCGCACGCCATCCTCGCCAGCAAGCTCCGGACGCAGCGCGGCAATCTGTGCATCCGACAGACCCAAGTACTTAGCTTCGCGGAGAAGTTCCACATCCAAGACTGGGGCGTCCACAAGACGGGCGCGGAACTCGACCAACCCGGCGAGCTCGTGCAGGAACCAGGGGTCAATGCCAGAAGCGGCATAGACCTCATCGACAGTAGCACCCAGACGTAGCGCCAATTCCGCGTCGTACATGCGGCCCTCGGTGGGGCGCTTTAGATCTTCCAGCACGGCTTCCTTGTCGGTGGCACGTTCACCGGCAAACGCCTCGTCTGGGACGGTCCAGAATCCAGCTTGCTTGGTTTCCAAGGAGCGCATCACCTTATTCAGACCAGTGACGTAGTTGCGCCCCACTGCCATGGCCTCGCCGACGGACTTCATGGTGGTGGTCAGCGTATCGTCGGCGCCGGGGAACTTCTCGAAAGCAAAGCGCGGAGCCTTGACGATCACATAGTCCAGGGTCGGCTCGAAAGCTGCAGGGGTGACCTCGGTGATGTCGTTGCGCACCTCATCCAGGGTGTAGCCGATGGCCAGCTTCGCAGCAAGCTTGGCGATCGGGAAACCAGTGGCCTTAGAGGCCAGGGCTGAGGAACGGGAAACGCGCGGGTTCATCTCGATGGTGATGATGCGTCCGTCCTTTGGGTTCACCGCGAACTGAATGTTACAACCAC
Organism: Corynebacterium sp. TUM25015; assembly: GCF_056393505.1. Taxonomy (NCBI): domain Bacteria; kingdom Bacillati; phylum Actinomycetota; class Actinomycetes; order Mycobacteriales; family Corynebacteriaceae; genus Corynebacterium; species Corynebacterium sp. TUM25015. The sequence continues at coordinate 1,809,153 of NZ_CM150783.1, forward strand.
CGGTGTCCACGCCGACCTCGCGGAGAATGGCGATACCCTGATCGCGCATGGTCTGGAACTCGCGGTCAGTCAAGGTCATGCTGGGGGCAACAGTCATGGAGTCACCGGTGTGCACACCCAACGCGTCCACGTTCTCGATGGAGCAGACGACCACGACGTTGTCCTTGCCGTCGCGCATAAGCTCCAGCTCGTATTCCTTCCAACCGAGGATGGACTCCTCGATCAGCACGTTCGCCTCTGGGGAGGCCGCCAGGCCACCGCCGGCGATGCGCTCCAGATCCTTTTCGTTAAAGGCCAGGCCGGAGCCCAAACCACCCATGGTGAACGACGGACGCACAACGACGGGCAGACCCAGCTCTGCGACGGTCTCGTGTACTTCCTCCATGTTGTGGCAAACACGGGAGCGTGCGGAATCGCCGCCGATCTTCTCAACGATGTCCTTGAACTTCTGGCGGTCCTCACCGCGTTCAATAGCGTCGATATCCGCGCCAATCAGCTCCACCCCGTACTTGTCGAGGATGCCCAAGCGATCCAGCTGGATGGCGGCATTCAATGCGGTCTGGCCACCGAGAGTCGCCAGGACGGCGTCGACCTTGTGCCCTGCCTCCTGCTCTACCTGGAAGATCTTCTCGATGTACTTCGGGGAGATCGGCTCGATATAGGTGTGGTCGGCGAACTCCGGGTCGGTCATGATTGTCGCCGGGTTCGAGTTAATCAGCGTAACGCGCAGGCCTTCTTCTTTGAGCACGCGGCAGGCCTGGGTTCCGGAGTAGTCGAACTCACAAGCCTGGCCGATGACGATCGGGCCGGAGCCGATGACGAGTACGTGATTGATATCTTCGCGACGTGGCATTGGTGTCTTCCCTACTATCCCTGTTGCTTAAGGTTGCTGCAGTTTCTTCAGTTGCGTTTTAGTTGCTGTACTTTTCGAGGTTCTCGAAGAACTTGTCGAAAAGCGGGTTTGCATCGTGCGGTCCAGCCGCGGATTCCGGGTGGTATTGGACGGAGAATGCGCTGCCATCTACCAGCGCTACTCCCTCAACCACGTCATCGTTCAGGCAGGTGTGCGTCACCTGCGCCTCGCCGAACGGGGTGTCGAAAGTCTCCAAAGCCTTGCCCTTCAGAGCGAAGCCGTGGTTCTGTGCGGTGATGTCGATCTTGCCAGTTCGGTGGTCGATCACCGGCACGTTCGTACCCCGGTGGCCGAACTTCAGCTTGTAGGTATCCATGCCGAGTGCGCGACCAAGCAGCTGGTTACCAAAGCAGATGCCGAAGAACGGAATCTTGGCTTCCAGTACCTTCTTTAGCTCCTCCACGGTTGCATCGGCGGTCGCCGGATCGCCTGGGCCGTTGGAGATGAACACGCCCGAGGCGTTGTACTCCTCCATCAGCTTCTTTACCTCGTCGAAGGTAGTCGTCGAGGGAACGACCACGCTGCGCACGCCGCGCTTGGAGAACTCGCGCGGGGTGTTGGTCTTAATACCCATGTCGTAGGCGATGATGGTGTGCTTGATTCCCCCTTCAGCCTCCACCACGTACAGCTCGTCGGTGCTTACATCGCCGGACAGGTCTGCACCCGACATTGCCGGTTGAGCCTGAACCTGGCTGATCATATCGTCGTCGGAGCTAAGGGCGTCACCGCTAAAGATGCCCGCGGCTACCGAACCCTTGTCGCGCAAGTGGCGAACGATCGCGCGCGTGTCTACGCCCTGGATACCGATGATCTCCTGTGCTTCCATCTCCTCCGGCAGGCTCCTGGTGGCACGCCAGTTGCTTACGGTGCGGGAAAGATCGCGGATTACCAGCCCAGCGACCCAGATATTGCCGCCACGAGACTCGGAATCCTCGTCGTTCCAGCCGGTGTTTCCAATGTGCGGAGCGGTCGCCACCACAATCTGACGGTGGTAAGACGGGTCGGTCATTGTCTCTTGATAACCGGTCATGGCGGTGGTGAAAACTGCCTCGCCCAGGGTGCGCCCCGTCGCGCCGAATGCGCGGCCGCGGAAGATCTTTCCATCGGCGAGAACCAGTGCTGCTGGCGTGTAGCTCATTGTGCTTGTTTCCTTAACTCTTAGCTGTTGTGTTTGGTTCTTTTTTAATTGACGCCCACTCGTGGATGCTTAGTGCACCGCTGAGCCATTCTTGCAGGTCACCTTGCCCCGCAACAGCGTGGTGCTCACGTTCACGGGCATGTCCATGCCCTCGTAGGGAGTGTTATTGGCCTTGGAAGCCATGTCGTGGCCGTGCGCGACCCAGGACTTATTGACATCCACAGCGCACAAGTTTGCCGGTTCCCCGACCGCGATCGGGCGACCGTGTCCGGGGAGCTTGGTGATCTCGGCAGGTCGCTCGGACATCACCTTGGCTACGAAGCGCCAGTCCTGGTCGCCATCGATAACGAAGATCTTGGCGATGAGTGCCAGAGAGGTCTCGATTCCCAGCATGCCGGGGCGGGCCTTATCGAACTCGCAGCACTTGTCTTCCGAACCATGTGGCGCGTGATCGGTGGCCACGCAGTCGACGGTGCCGTCGATGAGTGCTGCACGGAGCGCCTCCACATCGCGTTGTTCGCGCAGCGGCGGGTTGACTCGGTTCACGCCGTCGTAGGTTTCCAGTCGCTCATCGGTGAGCAGCAGGTGGTGTGGGGTTACCTCTGCGGTAAGCGGAATGTCCTGGTCTTTCGCCCAGCGCAGCAGATCCACGGTACCTTCCGTGGAGGCGTGGCAGATGTGCAGCCTTCCGCCGTAGTCGCGAGCCATGATGGCATCCCGGGCGACAATGGATTCTTCGGCGACACGCGGCCATCCGCCCAGGCCGAGACGCGCGGCGGTCTCTCCTTCGTGGGCGACAGCGCCGATGGTCAGGCGGGGCTCCTCGCAGTGCTGAGCCAGCAGCACATCCATTCCCTTGGAGTACTCGATGGCGCGACGCATTAGGCGTGGATCGTCGACGCACTTTCCGTCGTCGGAGAACATCCGCACCTTGGCATCAGAATCGGCCATCATGCCAAACTCCGTAAGCTCCTTGCCCTCTAGTCCCTTCGAGATAGAGCCGACGGGGTGAACGTCGCAGAGATTCGTGTTTTGCCCCTTGTACCACACCATTTCTGCGATCGCGGGGTTGTCCGTCACGGGAGCAGTGTTGGCCATAGTGAATACAGCCGTAAAGCCACCCTGAGCCGCTGCTGCGGAGCCGGTGGCAATGGTCTCAGTATCTTCCCGTCCCGGTTCGCGTAGGTGCACATGCATGTCCACCAGCCCCGGTAACAACACTTGTCCGTCGAGATCCAGTACCTCCGCACCCACTGGAGCAGAGTCACCCAGGTCGCTGCCGATCTCGGAGATTACGCCATCTTGGATAAGCACATCCTGCTTGTCGCCCTCGCCGTAGATCAATACGCCGCGTAACAGGACTGCCTTGTCAGCGCCGGTCGGGTGGCTGGCCAGCTCGCCGGTGGCAGGATACTCGGAGGTCATAGTGAATGCTCCTTTGTCGAAAGTCTTCTTATCTGTCTTTGCTGTGTTTGCCATGCTGAACCTCTGTACCCTTCTTCGCTATCCCTCGTCCCCGACCAAAAGGGTAAATAGGACGGCCATACGCACATGCACGCCGGCGGTCACCTGATTAAGCACCACGGTGTTCGGCAGATCAGCCACATCGTAGTTAATTTCCATACCCCGCAACATCGGCCCCGGGTGCATGATGATGGCGTCATCCTTCATACGTTCCGCACGTGCCTGCGAGAGTCCGTAGCGGGTGGCGTACTCGCGGTGCGAGGGGAAGAAGCCACCATTCATGCGCTCAGCTTGGACTCGCAGCATCATAACCACGTCGGCGTCGGCGATCTCACTGTCGAAGTCGTAGCTGACACGCACGCTGTCCGGGTATGCACCCCAGTGCTCAATACCCAGTGGAACTAGTGTCGGTGGAGCTACGAACACCACCTCCGCGCCGAGGGTCGTCAGCAGTTGGGCATTCGAGCGAGCCACGCGGGAGTGCAGGATATCGCCGACAATAATGACCTTCTTGCCGCTAATGTCCCCAATGCGGTTGCGCATTGTGGTGGCGTCCAAAAGGGCTTGGGTCGGGTGCTGGTTGGAACCGTCACCTGCGTTGATGATGGCCGTATCATCCAGCCACCCCGCGACCTGCCGGGCAGCACCGGAGGACGGGTGGCGCATAATGATCGCATCGGCGCCGACGGCTTTCAGCGTGAGTGCGGTATCGCGGAGGGATTCGCCCTTCTTCACTGAGGAGCTGCTGGCGGAGATGTTGATAACATCCGCGCTCATCCACTTTCCGGCGGTTTCAAACGAGGAACGGGTGCGGGTGGAGTTTTCGTAGAACATCGTGAAGATGGTGCGCCCCCGCAGGGTGGGCAGCTTCTTCATTTCGCGACCATCGAGTGCCTCGGCAAAGCGATCGGCCTCATCCATTAGACCCAGAATCTCGGACTTGTTCAGGTCAGCGATGCTAATCAGGTGCTTCATGGGCTACTTACTCTCTTCCTGTGCGCTCGACCGGCGGAACAGAATCACGTTGTCGACGTCGTCCAGCTCGGCGAGGTTTACCGTCACATCCTCATCCGCAGCTGTGGGAATGTTCTTGCCTACGTAGTCCGCTCGGATAGGCAGCTTTCGGTGGCCACGGTCGATGAGGACAGCCACCTGTACGGATTCTGGTCGGCCAATGTCCGTCAGGGCGTCGAGAGCAGCGCGAATAGACCGGCCACTGTACAAAACATCGTCGACCAGCACTACGGTGGTGCCATCAATACCTTGCGGCGGAACCTTCGTGGGCTTCAGCGCCCGATGAGTTGTGGTACGAAGGTCATCTCGGTACAGGGTGATGTCCAAAGAACCCTGGAAGACTTCTACCCCCGTGAAATGCTCTATTTTCTCGGCTAAGCGTGCCGCGAGCGGCACTCCCCCCGATGGAATGCCTAGAAGAACCACGCGTTGAGCCTCTTCCCCGTCAAGCGCGGTCTTTTCAATAATCTGGTGCGCGATGCGCGCGACAGTACGGGAAACTTGATCTGCGTCGAGTAAGGTGACGCCGGCTTCCCCAGCCGTCGGGTTCATCGTGACCTCCTTTCCCGCCTCTCTGTGCGGTCTGTTAAAGGATGTCTACATTGTCCGACTCGCAGTCTATCACGCGTTCGCGGAATCACCGGCTTCCTTGTCGGAAGCCTCCCCCTCTTCGTTTACAACGTCACCAAGCAGTGAATCCAGGTTGTCGTCTGCCTCGCTTTTGGCACGCTGCGCTGCAGCTGCATCGGCGATCTGCAGGTCAGCCTGTACCTGCATGTCCTTGTTGATGCCATCCAGTACTGCGTGAATGTAGCTCGGAGCCTTGTCGTGGGAGTATTCGCTCGCTAGCTCTACCCCCTCAACTACTGCCACCTGAGAGGGGACTTCATCGTTGAACTTCAGCTCCCACGCCGCGACACGCAACACGGCGCGGTCGACGGCTGGCAGGCGATCCAAGCGCCACTCGCTGGAAAGGTGCAAAGCGATGGCTTCGTCCAGCGCATCCAGGTTCGTTGCCACTCCGGGCACAATCTGTTGGGTGTACTCCGGCACAGGCTTGACCTGGTTAGCCGCATCCTTGGCCAGGGAAATGCGCTCTTCGACGATCTCCACCGGGTCGATGTCGCGGAACTCCGCCTCAAACAGAATGTCCACTGCGCGGCGGCGCGCCTTGTAGCGGGAGCCATGGCGCTTAAACGAGGTGCCTTTGCCCGCGTTCGTCTCAGCTGTACGTTCTTCAGTCATGGGTGAAAAGCAGTCGCTGCCTTAGTTGTTGACGCGAGATAGGTACTCGCCCGTGCGGGTATCCACCTTCAGTACGTTACCGGTCTCAATGAACAGCGGTACCTGAATCTCCGCCCCGGTCTCCAGGGTGGCGGGCTTGGTACCACCGGTGGATCGATCACCCTGCAGACCCGGATCGGTCTGCTCAACCTTCAGCTCAACGGATACCGGCAGCTCGGCGAACAGTGGCTCGCCCTCGTGGAAGGAAACCTGCACGGTGGTGTTCTCCAGCAGGAACTTAGCGCCATCACCCATGAGGTGCGGAGCCAGCTCAATCTGATCGTAGGTCTTCTCGTCCATCAGAACGAAGTTGGTGCCATCGTTGTACAGGTAGGTCATATCGCGACGGTCAACGGTAGCGGTCTCGACCTTTACACCGGCATTGAAGGTCTTATCGACGATCTTGCCCGAGACAACGTCCTTCAGCTTCGTGCGAACGAAAGCAGGGCCCTTGCCCGGCTTGACGTGCTGGAACTCCAGGATCTGCTGAAGCTTGTTGTCCATCTTCAGCACAAGGCCGTTCTTGAAGTCTGCGGTAGTTGCCACGAATGGTCTCCTTCTAGCGAGTAAAAAATTTTTGGCTATTGCAGTCTAGCAGCTCGCCAAACCCTAAACGACGATGAGTTCCGTCGGCGAGGCATTAAAGCTACGCGCACCATCGGCGGTAATCACATACGTGTTCTCGATGCGCAAGCCCGTTTTTTCCGGGATATAAATGCCCGGCTCTACTGTTACGGTCATGCCTTCTACAAGCTTTTCTGCGGGATCGACGCCCGCTGCCGCCCGCGGAGCCTCGTGCACATCGAGCCCCACGCCGTGCCCGGTCGAATGCACAAAGAACTTGCCATAACCAGCCTCGGAAATTACGTCTCGACAGGCCGCGTCGACATTACGCAGCTCCACGCCTGGGGCCAGGATCGCTTCACCGGCCTTCTGCGCACGGTACACCACGTCGTAGAGCTCGCGGGATAGTTCATCTGGCTCCCCCACACAGACTGTGCGGGTTTGGTCGGAGGCATAGCCATTGAGGTATACGCCGAAGTCCACCGTCACTAGCCCGGGAACAACCTTCTCTCGAGATACGCCCGCGTGCGGCTTAGTGGCATTCACGCCACTGGCCAAGATTGTGTCGAAGCTCAAACCATCAGCCCCGGCAGTACGAAGCTGGAACTCCAACTCTGCGGCAGCCTGAATTTCGGTGATGCCCTCGCGGATACCACCATCTTCAATAAAGGATCGCCATACGCTATCGGCCAGTTCACCAGCCTCGGCAAGAGCTTCGATCTCCAGCTCATCTTTTACAAGGCGCAGCTTTTCCACCACATCCGCCAGTACTGGCGGGTTGCCCAAGCCCTGAGCCTGGCCATAAGCCAGGCTGGATTCAACGGCGAACCTCTCCCCCGCAGTCATCTTGGCGAACTCAGCCGCACGGTCAAAAAGCTTGCTACCAATCTCAATGGCCACGTCATCAGGCTCGCCGGTTTCAATTCGGATCTGCGTGTCGTAGCGTCCGTCCGTCAGGAGCAGATGTTCGCCGTCCTCACGGATAACCAGCAATGCGTTAGAACCGGAAAAACCGGTGAGATAGCGAACATTCTTCAGGTCGCTGATAAGAAGCGCCGCATGCTCGGACTCCTGGATCAGTGCTGTGGCCTTATTGCGGCGGGTGCGGTAGGCGTCAAAAAGTTTCTTAGACATCAACACTCCTTAAAGTTATGGCGTTACGCAGGGGTTTAGCTGGGCTTTATTGGGCAAAATACCGCAGGGCAGCGACGTAGCCGTAGATTCCTAGCCCGGCGATGACGCCGTTGGCCAGTGGGCTGAGATAGCTGTGGTGGCGAAACTCCTCGCGCGCGTGAACATTGGAGATGTGTACCTCCACAAAACCCGCGCCGTCCGCAATCTCAGCGAGCGCATCGCGCAGAGCGACAGAGGTGTGGGTAAACCCTCCAGGGTTGATGATTATCGCGCCTTTCTCATCGGCGGCACGGTGGATGCGATCCAGCAAATCGCCCTCGTGGTTCGATTGGAAGAAGTCAATCTCGATCCCCAGGGATTGTGCCTCGCGGGCTAGCAGATCCTCCACATCGGCCAGCGTGGTGGTGCCGTAGACCTCGGGCTGGCGCTTGCCCAGGCGATTAAGGTTCGGCCCGTTAATAACGCACACCTTCGGCGCATGAGGTTGTGCTGGATTCATCGCTGCCTCCTAAGGCTTGGGTATACGTTTTGGGTTTTATGTTCTGGTTTACGCTTCCACGCTAGCGGCATACGCTTCGCGCAACAGCTCCTCACTCGGGTCTTCCAGGCGGGTGGGCGTGCCGATCTTTTCGAGAACGACGAAACGGATCTTGCCGCCCTTATTCTTTTTGTCTCGCCCCATCGCCGCGAGTAGCTCGTCGAGCTCAGCGCCGTTGTAGCTGGTCGCCAGCCCCACAGAGTTGAGAATATCGCGGTGACGCCGAACGTCCTCGGCACTCAACAATCCAGCGGCCTTGGCCAACTCCGCTTCGAAAATCATGCCCACGGCGACCGCCTGGCCGTGGCGCCAGCGATAATCCTCATGGTGCTCCACCGCGTGGCCGTAGGTGTGACCGTAGTTAAGAATCTCGCGCAGGCTGGACTCCTTGAGATCTACCGCCACCACATTGGCCTTCACTTGGATAGCGCGGGCAATCAACTCCGGCAGACTACCGTGCGGATCCAGTGCAGCCTGTGCGTCTGCTTCGTAGATGTCGAGGATTTTGGTGTCGGCGATGAAGCCCGCTTTGATGATCTCTGCTGATCCGGCGATCATCTCCTCGCGTGGGAGAGTATCGAGCACCTCCAGATCGATGATGACCGCACTTGGTTCGTGGAAGGCGCCAACAAGGTTCTTGCCGGCTGGGGTGTTGATACCGGTCTTGCCGCCCACGGCCGCATCCACCATAGCCAGCAATGTGGTGGGATAGTGAACCACCTTGATGCCTCGCATCCACGTGGCGGCAATGAACCCAGCGAGGTCAGTCGCCGCGCCCCCTCCCAGGCCGATAATGGTGTCGGCACGGGTGAGGCCGACGCGCGCGCATTCATCCCAGCAGGCAGCAGCGGATTCTGCTGTCTTGGCGGACTCTGCGTCTTCGATCTGAAAGATGTGCGCGCTAAAGCCGGCAGAGGAAAGACGCTCAGCCAGTTCTTTCGCGCGAGCGCCCAGAGCCGGTTGGTGAATGATGAGGTAGTTGGCGGTATTCCCAGCTACGTTGAGAATCTCCTCGGACGCAAACTCGATCCCTCGGTCAATCACCACATCGTAGGGCGACTGAGATGCCACCCGAATGCGCTGCTGTGTAGAGGTTTGGCGCGGTGCGTCAGACATTTGATGGGGATTCCTCGTCAATCAGTTGTCAATCAGTAGGGTCGTGGGTTGGGATAAGTGCTATCGGAAAACCGGGTCGTGGGGCTCGGAACTGCGCTCGGTGAGTCGCTCCAGGCGAATCTCTTCAATGAACCGAAGGATGTCTGTGACCACGCGGCGGGGCTCCTTTCCATCACAGCGAACCATGAAGTTGGACACTTCCTCGTAGTATGCCGAACGTTGGGCGAAAAGCTCCTCGTATTTGCCGCGGGGGTCAGCCACATTCAGAAGCGGTCGCGTCTTGGAACCGGAGGTGCGACGAACGCCTTCAGCAATAGAAACATTGAGGTAGACCACCGTGTGATCTGCCAACAGGTGGCGGGTGCTTTCTGTGACTACGGCGCCCCCTCCGAGGGAAACGATCCCATCGGTGGTCAGAGCCTCTGCGACTACGATCGCCTCCTGCTCGCGGAAGCCCGGCTCGCCCAGCTCGGCCATGATCTGGTTGCAGGTCTTCCCTAGCTTGGCTTCGAGCAAATGGTCGGTGTCGACAAGCTGTAGGTTCAAAGCATTTGCCAAACGCTTACCGATGGTGGTTTTGCCGGAACCGGGAAGCCCAACCAGCACCGCGCGGGGACTCATCGGATGTCTCCGTCCGCCACTTCCCCATCGGCAGCGTTGTTCGCCTCGGCAGCCCAGTCAAGTCGGCTGTCCACGTACTCAAGGTAGGACTGCACGTTGCGCTTCGTTTCTGCCACGGAGTCGCCACCGAACTTCTTCAGCACGGCACGCGCCAGCACGAGGGCTACCATCGTCTCGGCGACGACGCCGGCGGCCGGAACCGCACACACATCAGAACGCTGGTGAATGCCCGTTGCGGCCTCACCCGTTGCCATATCCACAGTCTTCAGGGCACGCGGAACAGTGCTAATAGGCTTCATGGCGGCGCGGACGCGCAGATCTTCCCCGTTTGTCATACCGCCTTCCAGACCACCAGCCCGGTTGCTCAGGCGGCGTACTCCGCCTTCCGCACCGGCCTCCATCTCGTCATGTGCTTCGGAACCGCGGCGACGAGCTTCTTCAAAACCATCACCGATCTCCACACCTTTGATTGCTTGGATCCCCATGAGGGAAGCTGCCAGCTGTGCGTCGAGACGCTCATCACCAGAGACATGTGAGCCCAAGCCGATCGGCAGACCCTTCACCACAACTTCGACGATGCCACCGAGTGTATCGCCGGACTTCTTTGCCGCTTTGATCTCTTCAACCATGGACTCTTCAGCCGCAGAATCGAAGGCGCGTACGGGGGAAGCATCAATAGCCTCAAGGTCAGAAAAATCCGGGCTGGGTCCCGCGTAGGGCTCGGAGCGGCCAATACTAATGACGTGCGACAGCACCTCCACTCCCAAGACCTCTCGCAGGAGCGCCCTGGCGAAAGTGCCAGCTGCGACGCGAGCAGCCGTCTCGCGGGCAGAAGAACGCTCCAAGATCGGGCGTGCTTCATCGTGGTCGTACTTCACCATGCCCGAGAAATCCGCGTGTCCAGGGCGCGGGCGAGTCAGCTTTGCACCACGTCCGCTGGACATTTCCTTAGCGACCTCCGGGTCGGATTCATCCACCGGGTCGGCCGACATGATCGTGGTCCACTTGGGCCACTCGGTGTTACCGATCATTACCGCAACCGGGCTTCCAAGAGTCTTGCCGTGGCGCACTCCACCGACAAAGGTGACCTCATCCGCCTCAAACTTCATACGCGCACCCCGGCCGTAGCCCAGGCGGCGACGTGCCAACTGATAGGAAACATCTTCCCGGGTGACCGAGAGTCCGGACGGGAGGTTCTCAATCAAAGAAATCAGAGCCTGGCCGTGCGATTCACCTGCAGTAGTCCAACGAAGCATAAGAAGCATAATACAGGTCACGTGCAGGTCTAGCCCCAATGACGTGACGTTTTATTAACGCAGCATTAACGACGCCACCACCACTACTCCCGTTGCCATCAACATCGCAGGGCCATGTGGACTCGCCCGAGCTGAGTTTGCTGTGCATCCCCTACAACCCCACTGCGTCAAACCAGAAAATGAATGGCTGCAGAATGCAAAATAAATGCTGTGCATGAGACCGCTAAGTCCCACGGCAATAATCACGCCCGGCGGGAAGATCACAGCCGCAAGAGTTCCCGTCGTCAAAGCAAGCTTTGCATCGCCAGCTCCCGCAAACAGCCGATGATGTATGAGCGGTAATCCAAATGCCAGTGCCGACCAGGCCAGCCCACCAAGAAACGCCCAAGCGTTAGCCCACGGAATCGTCCACGACAACGCTACTGCCACGGGAATGCCCGGGAGGGTGAGCCAGTTGGGCAAACGGGAGGTGCGGGCGTCAAAAATTAAGAGAGCAACCGCCCAGGGCAAGAAGAGAAGAAGAAACGAGGAGTTCGGCACGTCTCGCAGGCTAGCGAGCGGCGCGGACAGCGACCGCCCAGGGCACCTCCGAAAGTGAGTGCCTTGTGGACAAAAGAGATTTATCCACAACGGCTATGAACTACAGTTGCCCTTTGGCCTGCAGGACGGTATCGAGCATGAGCCCCTTTGGGGCAGACTTGCCGGTGAACAAGCGGAATTGCTCCTCTGCCTGGCCTGCAAGCATCCGCAGACCATCCGCATGCGGCACTGCCTTAGCCTGGGCAGCTGACAGCAATGGCGTGGGATAGGGGTCGTAAATGACGTCCACGATACCCGCGGCAGCACACAACCCTGCGGAAAGTTCCGCGGCGGCATGAGCCGGGATAGTCGACACGACAACCGCTGCGTCTGCGCAGGTCTGAGCGATATCCGCTTCTTCAAAACGGGACCAAGAAAACTCCATACCCAGCGTTTCTACGACGCTTTGCAGGTTCAGAGCCCGCTCAGAGCGAGCCAGGACGGTCACATGCTCGACCCCAGCGGCGGCCAAAGCGGCGACTGCCGGACGCGCCGTCCCCCCATTTCCAACGATGACGGCGCGTGCTCCCCGCAGCCCAGCGGTATCGCCACCACCGATGTACTCCAAGCAACGAGCAACCCCGTCAACATCGGTGTTATCGGCAAGCCATTGGCCGTCGCCTTGCGGAACCAGGGTATTGGCCGACCCGATCTCTTGAGCGCGGGTGGTAGCCAAATCCGAGAGCTCCAGGGCAGCTTGTTTGCCCGGCATGGTCACGGAGAAACCACGAACCAGACCATCGGACTCTTCCATTAGCCGACGAATATCGCGAGACTCTCCTGCCTCGACCCGCACATAGTCCATGTCCAGGCCAAGGGCGCGATAACCAGCAGTGTGCAGCTGCGGGGATAGCGAATGCTCAATCGGACTGCCCAGCACTGCACAGCGCAGACTGGTCATCCCTAGAAACTCATCGACCGAGATCACGTGGCCTGCGGCGGACATAGCAATTCACCCTATTCGTGCTTCTTCGAGAAAACTTTTTCTTAAGAGTTAAAAGCTGGTGCTACCTGTTAGAGTCCAAAACACCGTTGCGGCGGGATTCCTCGATAGCACGCTCGTGCGCAGCGAAGTCGCGGTTGAAAACGGTGCGACCGTTGCGATCCACCGTAACGAAGTACAGCCAATCGCCATCAGCCGGGTTCTCGATGGCGTGCAGTGCCTGCAGGCCCGGGGAGGAAATCGGGGTCTCCGGCAGGCCCTCCTTGGCGTAGGTATTCCACGGGGTCGCACGATTACGGTCGGCGTCAGTCGTTGCGACCTCGACTTCGCTGAGGTCATAGTTCACTGTGGAGTCGAACTCCAGCTTCTGCTTCTCCGCCAAACGGTTCAGGATCACGCGGGCTACCTTGTCGAAGTCGCCCTCCGGTGCCTCGCGCTCCACCAGGGAAGCCGCAACCAGCATGTCGTAGGGGTTCAAGCCTACCTTCTGGGACGAAGAAACAAGCCCAGTGTCCTGGTACTCCTCCTTGGAGGTATTGAGCAAGGACTTCAGGATCTCCTCGGGGCTGCTCGTGGGATCAAAAAGGTGAACGCCTGGGGAAATCAAGCCCTCGATACGCTTCGGGTCATCACCGCGCGCTTTGACTTTCTCCATCGCCCAATCCGCGATTTCCAGCTGCTCCGGCGGGGTCTGCGCCGCAGCCTTTTGCAAATCTTCGACGGACACGCAGGTGTGCTCATCCTGGCAGGTTTGCTGCGAAATCAGGCTGAAGATGCCCTTGCGGCTTTCGCCCCCAACCACTTTCACATCGTTGAGGGTCAAACCATTGGGAATATCGACCACACCCCGACGGCGTTCGTCACTGGACAGCCAATCGAGCGCCTTGTCGGCGGACATTTCCTCCTGCAACGGGTAGTACCCCGCCTGTAGCTCTGGTTCCTTGCGTTCGGCAGCCGACATCAGGGCACGGCGGGATCCGACTACGCCTTTGTCCACCAGCTGCTCCGCCAGGCTATCGACTGAGTCGCCTGGGCTGACCCTAACCATGACCACATTGCCATTACCTTCGCCTGCGAAGTCACGCACGGCAACGACGTCACGCTGGTACCAAACGTATACGCACGTACCGACCAGCAGAACAACCAGAGCGAGAGCCAGCGCGGCGGCAAGCTGGCGGCGCCGGCGAAACTTTGGCTGCATGTTGCGGGTCGATCCCATAGGTCGTGGGCCCTTTCGTCCAGAGTTCTACAACAATGATTTACAATTCAGCGGTCATTTTCTCACGAATTGATAAATTTTAGGAAAGCACGCGCCGCCGCGTGTCTAACCACCCCTGCAGGATATGCACTGCCGCTGCCTGATCGATCTTTTTTCTGCCCTTTTTACTATTGACGCCAGAGGCGTGAAAAGCCTGAGTAGCCGCCATTGTGGACATTCGCTCATCCACCATGCGCAAGGGGATATCCGGCAATTCCTCTTTAACTAGCCGGGCAAACTCCTCCGCATTAACTGTGCTCTGCGTATGGTTTCCACGCAGCGCCACTGGAAGGCCGACGACTATTTCCACGACGAAGTTCTCCCGGCAGATCTCTACGACACGCTGCACATCACCATCGTCTGCGGTGGCCTGCACGGTCTCTACGGGGGTGGCCAGGATGCAGTCTGGATCTGAAATCGCCACCCCGATGCGCACGGTGCCGACGTCGAGGCCTAGCCTCCTACCACGGCCGGGATCGGTAGCTGGGTCTGGCGTTTCAGTATGCATTAAGAAACCTTCGATCCCACTTAACTGCGCAGCGCGCTCTTGACGGCCTCAATACCAGCTGGGATGCCAGCGGCGTCAGAACCAGAGCCCTGAGCCATGGCGGGCTTACCGCCACCGCGTCCAGCGACCTTCTCACCGAACGTCTTGACCAGCTCGCCAGACTTGATGCCTTGGGCCACGGCAGCGTCGTTGGCAGCGGCGACGAAAGGCACCTTGTCTCCATCAACGGAAGCAAACACCACAACAGCGGCTTCAGAGCCGAGGCGGTTCTTTGCATCCATCGCCAGGGTACGCAGATCGCCAGCTGCCACTCCCTCGGGCAGCTGCTGGGCCAGTACCTTGACGTCGCCAATAGTCTCGGCTTTGTTTACCAGCTCGCCGACCTGGCTCTGCAGTTGCTGGCCACGCAGCTGCTGGATCTGCTTCTCAGCTGCCTTCAGCTTGGCAGTGAGGCTATCGATACGTTCAGGGAGTTCCTCGCTGGGAGTCTTCAAACTGGTAGCCAGACCCGCAACAAGGGACTTTTCGGTGCTCAGGAAGCGGAAGGAATCCATACCCGTATATGCCTCGATGCGGCGGATACCGGATCCGACGGAGGACTCGCCCAGCACGGCGATCGGGCCGATCTGGGAGGAGTGATCGACGTGGATACCACCGCAAAGCTCCATGGAGAATGGTCCGCCAATCTCCACAACGCGAACTTCGGAGCCGTAGTTTTCGCCGAAGAGCGCCATGGCGCCCATTGCCTTTGCCTCTTCAAGGGAGGTTTCGATGGTGTTGACCTGGTAGTCGCTGTCAACGGCACCGTTGGCGATCTCCTCGATCTGACCCAGCTGGTGCTCGGTGAGCTGCTCACCATAGTTAAAGTCAAAGCGCAGGTAGCCCGGCTTGTTCATAGAACCGGCCTGTACGGCTGTGGGGCCGAGCACCTCACGCAGTGCGGCGTGGATCAGGTGGGTACCGGAGTGCGCCTGACGGGCCTGGTGGCGCCAAGCCTTATCGACAGTGGCCTGGATCTTCTGTCCCACAGCCAGCTCACCACCGCTAACGGTCACATGGTGCACCCACACCTTCTTACCGACCTTCTGCACATCCTCGACGCGGGCGGCACCCGAGGTGGACTTCATCTCACCACGGTCGGCCATCTGACCACCGGCTTCGGCGTAGAACGGGGTGCGGTCCAGAATCACCTGGGCGGCAGCACCCCCCGGAGCGGTCTCCACGAGCGCGCCGTCACGGATAATGCCCAGCACGGAAGCCTCGTCGGCCAGGTTCTCGTAGCCGGTGAACACAGTCGGGTGATTGTCCACGAACGGGCGGTAGATCGTCTGATCCACGTGGCCTAACTTCTTGGCATTGTTGTCGGCCTTGGCGCGGGCCTTCTGCTCCGCCATGAGGTCATGGAAGCCATCGATATCCACCTTCAGGCCGGCCTCGGCGGCCATCTCCTGGGTCAAATCGATCGGGAAGCCATGGGTGTCGTGCAGGGAGAAAGCGACATCGCCCGGGACGGTATCCTCGCCGCGCTCCTTGGCGCCGTGAGCCCAGTTGTCGAACATCTGGGATCCGGATTCCAGGGTCTTCAGGAAAGACTTCTCCTCGGCCAGAGCCACTGCGCGGATGCGTTCGTAGTTGTCGGCGATCTCTGGGTAGGACGGGGTCATGGTCTCCCGCACGGTATCCATGAACTTCTCCAGCGTCTCGCCCGTTGCACCCAGCAGGCGGGCAGAACGGATAATGCGACGCAGCAGACGACGCAGGATGTAACCGCGCCCCTCGTTACCGGGGGTCACGCCGTCGAGCATCAGCATAAGGCCAGTGCGTGAGTGGTCGGCGATGACGCGGAAGCGCACATCGTTGGTCTTATCGGCACCGTACTTCGCGCCTGTTACCTCCTGGGCGACGTCGATGACAGGGCGCAGCAGGTCGGTTTCGTAGACATTGTCCACGTCCTGCAGGATGCAGGCCACACGCTCGATGCCGAGGCCGGTATCGATGTTCTTCTTCGGCAGCTTGCCGACGATTTCGAAGTTGCCCTTTCCAAGCCCCTCGCCACGTTCGTTCTCCATGAACACGAGGTTCCAAATCTCGATGTAGCGGGTGTCGTCGACAATCGGCCCCCCCTCCTTGCCGTGCTCCGGCCCGCGGTCGTAGTAGATCTCGGAACATGGGCCACACGGGCCCGGGATGCCCATGGACCAGTAGTTGTCCTCCATACCAAGGCGCTGGATCTTGTGCTCAGGCACGCCGATCTTCTTGTTCCAGATCTCTGCAGCCTCGTCATCATCGGTGTAGACGGTGACCCACAGACGCTCCGGGTCGAGCCCCAGGCCGCCCTCGTCCACTGGATTAGTCAGCAGCGTCCAGGCGTGCGTGATAGCGCCTTCCTTGAAATAGGCACCAAAGGAGAAGTTGCCTGCCATCTGGAAGAACGTGTTGTGACGGGTGGTGATGCCAACCTCGTCGATATCGAGCGTGCGCACGCACTTCTGGATAGACGTTGCAGTGCCATTCTCGAACGGTGGGTTTTGCTGGCCTAGGAAGTAAGGCTTAAACGGCACCATGCCGGCGTTGACGAACAGCAGATTCGGGTCGTCCAGGATCAGCGATGCGCTCGGGACCTCGGTGTGCCCGGCCTTGGTGAAGTGCTCGATGAAGCGCTGGCGGATCTCATGCGTTTGCACGTTGGCTTTACCTCGTAGCTTTTTAGTCGAAAGTTTTAATCGTCGGTCAGTGTAAACCGTAGATGGAACGCATACATTCTACCCCCGGGTCAAAAAGGAGCGAACGATAGCCCTCAGGCTACTCAACCGAGCGGCAATGGTCTTTTCGTGCCCATGGGTGGTTGGACGGTAGTACACGGCATCCTTCAAATCCTCCGGCAGATATTGCTGCGGGACAACTCCCTTGGGGTCATCGTGCGGGTAGACGTACCCCACCGCATTACCTAATGCCTTAGCGCCCTGGTAATGACCATCGCGCAAATGCGCCGGCACCGCCCCGCCCCTACCTGCCTGAACATCCCCGATAGCGGAGTTAATCGCGGCGATCACTCCATTGGATTTCGGGGCGGTAGCCAGGTGGATTGTGGCCTGCGCCAGGTTCAGGCGTGCCTCCGGCATGCCAATAAAGCTCACTGCGTGGTACGCAGCGACGGCAACCTGCAGTGCTTGTGGATCCGCCATGCCGATGTCCTCGCTGGCATGAATCACGAGTCTGCGCGCAATAAACCGCGGGTCTTCCCCACCCTCTAGCATTCTCGCCAGGTAGTGCAAAGCCGCGTCAGGGTCCGACCCACGGATGGATTTGATGAAGGCACTGGTGATGTCGTAGTGCTGGTCGCCGTCGCGGTCGTAGCGCGCCACGGCCTTATTCAGGGACTTTTTTACTTGGGACGCCACCAGCTCCCCAACTTCATTTTCCCCATCGAACTGGACTCCCTCGGCTGCGGCTTCCAAGTAAGTCAAGCTGCGCCTGGCGTCTCCTGCGGACATGGCAACGAGTTGGTCTAAGGCTTCCTCCGTAACATGCAAGCGCCCACCGTATCCTCGCTCATCGTCGAGGGCGCGTTGGAGTACGGTGCGAATGTCGGCGTCGCTAAGCGAAGACAGTTGTACGAGCAGCGACCGGGACAACAGCGGCGATACAACAGAGAAGGAGGGGTTCTCGGTCGTGGCGGCAACGAGCAGAACCGTACGGTTCTCGACTGCGGCAAGGAGGGCATCCTGCTGGGTCTTCGAAAAGCGGTGAACCTCATCGATAAACAAGACGGTGTGCTCGCCGAGGAGGAGGCGCTTGCGGGCCTGCTCGATAATGGCGCGGACTTCCTTGACACCGGAGTTCAGGGCGCTTAATGCCTCAAAGCGGCGCCCCGAGGCCTGCGAGATCAGGCTGGCGATTGTCGTCTTTCCTGTGCCGGGCGGTCCGTAAAGAATCACGGAGGTATCACCCTGGCCCTCGATCAGGCGGCGCAATGGCGAACCGGGGCCGAGAACCTTGTCCTGCCCCACTACCTCATCCAGTGTGCGCGGGCGCATACGAACGGCCAGCGGCGCATGGGTGCCTGGGTGAAAGTAGGCCTCTGCGGACGCCTGATCGGCACTGCTTTCCTGCCTTTTCTTGTCGCCCTGGCCAGTGTGGGAGAAAAGATCGTCCATAGGTTTTACACCTCGTCGAGGCTAGCCCTCGCGCTCGTGAGGGAAAGCCCCCAGTTGCGCCAGAACCTTCAGAAGCATACGTGCAAAAGCGCCGATAGCCTCGAAATCCTTGGAGTCGCGACGGCGAGAGAAACGCTCGATGGCCTCCACTGTCGTGGCGAGGTCTTCCAACTGCTCCTCCGACATATGACGGATGGAGCGGGAAACGTCCTGGTTGTCGGACTCTTCGCCGAAGACGAAAGAGGAATGCTTGGCCACCGAAAGGCGCCCGTAATACATCATGATCAACGACAGGAAAGCCCAGCCAATAAGGGCTGACATCACCCATTCGTGGAACACTTCGTCGTCAGAGATCGTAGGCCAAATCTGCTGAGCTTCGGCACGCCAAGCAGCCAGGAACTCAGTAGTCTCGGGTTCGTCCAGAGCGGGGGTCGTGTTGTCCTGTGGGAAGCCCGCGACTACACACGCCACATCAAATGCAGCATCCCGGAATCCCGCCCACTCGTAGTCGAGCAGCACAATGTTGTTGGTGAGCATCACATTGTCCGGGGCCAGGTCAAAGGGCGTAAAGACCTGATACTCGGACTTTGTCTGGCGCTCCGCAGCTTGGGTGGCGTAGCGGTGTACCACCGGGTCGATGGTCAAACCATTGGAGGTCATGAGCTCCACGCCAGATTGGATGAGCTCACCGACGTTGATATCCGATTCATCGATGGCCTCAGGGCTAATCTGATGACGCTGACACTGGCGTCGCATCAGCGTCGAGTAAGCCGAAGCCCCGCCGAACGTCGCGGCATGCATCTTGCCTAGCGAACGGCCGAGCTTACGCAGCGCGACACCCCTCGCTTTGGAATCGTGGAGAGTCAGCACATCAGTGAAACTCGTGCCGTCTCCAGCGTCGGACAGCACCAGTAGGCGCTGGTCGATGTCATATGCAAGCAGTACCGGACCAGGGCGAACTGTCTCGGCCAGCGTGTTCGTGTACTGATAAGCCACAACCTCGCGCAGCATGCCTAGCGCATCGGGACCGAAACTGGCACTACCACCACTGTCAGTTGGGGCGCCCTCCGTGTTGGACTCTGCACCCTGTCCGGCCTCTGGCGGCAGCTGCTTAATGACCACCGATCGCTCCTGCAGGAAAGGATCGGCAGACACCCTGCAGCGCAAAACCATCGAGGATCCACTGCCGCCCAGGTCCTGCGGGTCGCTGAGCTCTGGTGAGCCTCCGAAGCGGGTAGCCAAAAGTTGCGTGGCTGCCTCGACGGTGGACTCGATAGATTGCACTTTAAATCGCCTACTTTTCCTTCTGGCCCTGCTGGCCCTTCTTAGGCTTGAAATCGATGCCAGATTCCTTACGCTGCGCTGCGGAAATTTCGCCCGGAGCGTCGGTCAGAGGATCTACGCCACCGCCGGACTTGGGGAAGGCGATAACGTCGCGGATGGAATCGAAGCCACCCAAAAGGGAAACAATGCGATCCCAGCCGAAAGCGATGCCGCCGTGTGGCGGGGCGCCGAAGGCGAACGCATCGAGCAGGAAGCCGAACTTCTCGCGAGCCTCCTCTTCGCTGATCCCCATGACCTTGAACACGCGCTCCTGGACGTCGGGCTGGTGGATACGGATAGAACCGCCACCAATCTCGTTGCCGTTACACACGATGTCGTAGGCGTAGGCCAGGGCCTCGCCCGGGTTCTCGTCGAAGTTGTCCAGGTATTCCGGCTTCGGGGAGGTAAAGGCGTGGTGCACGGCGGTCCAAGCGGAGTTGCCCAGAGCCACGTCGCCGGAGGCTGTGGCGTCTGCAGCCGGTTCGAACAGAGGGGCGTCCACGACCCAGGTGAAGGCCCAGTCGCCTTCCTTGATGAGCCCCAGCTTGTTGGCGATTTCACCGCGCGCTGCACCCAGCAGGGCACGTGACGGCTTCGTTTCGCCCGCAGCGAAGAAGATGCAGTCGCCCGGCTTAGC
Source organism: Corynebacterium sp. TUM25015 (assembly GCF_056393505.1). Classification (NCBI taxonomy): domain Bacteria; kingdom Bacillati; phylum Actinomycetota; class Actinomycetes; order Mycobacteriales; family Corynebacteriaceae; genus Corynebacterium; species Corynebacterium sp. TUM25015. The sequence continues at coordinate 1,829,600 of NZ_CM150783.1, forward strand.
GCCGACGTGCTCGGCGATGCCAGCGCGCTCAGCGTCGGTAATGTTCTTGGCCACCGGACCAGACAGCTCGCCGTCCTCGCCAACCAGAATGTAGGCCAAGCCCTTCGCACCGCGCTGCTTTGCCCATTCCTGCCACGCATCTAGCTGGCGGCGTGGCTGGTCTGCACCACCGTCCATGACGACTGCGCCGACATACTCGTTTTGGAAAACGCGGAAGGTTGTGTCCTTGAAGAACTCGGTGCACTCAGTGATTTGGATATCGAAGCGCAGATCCGGCTTGTCAGAGCCGTAGTACTTCATTGCATCGGCGTAGGTCATGCGCGGAATCGGGGTGGAGATTTCGTAGCCGATCTCCTTCCAGATAGCCACCAGGATTTCCTCGGCCAGGGAGATCACGTCTTCCTGGTCGACGAACGACATCTCGACGTCCAGCTGTGTGAACTCCGGCTGGCGATCTGCGCGGAAGTCCTCGTCGCGGTAGCAGCGGGCGATCTGGTAGTAACGCTCCATGCCCGCGACCATCAGTAGCTGCTTAAACAGCTGCGGGGACTGCGGAAGGGCGTAGAAAGTGCCTGGGCGCAGACGCGCCGGCACCAGGAAGTCACGAGCTCCCTCTGGGGTGGAGCGCGTCAGCGTCGGAGTTTCGATTTCCGTGAAGTCGTGGTTGGCCAGCACACCGCGGGCGGCCTGGTTCACGCGAGAACGCAGACGCAGAGCATCACCTTGGGACTTGCGACGCAAGTCAAGGTAGCGGTACTTCAGGCGAGTCTCCTCGCCCACCTCACCGGAGGTGGAAGGATCGTCAATCTGGAACGGTAGCGCAGCCGAGGCATTCAGAACTTCCAGCTCGGAAACGTTGACCTCGATGCCGCCGGAAGCCAGGTTTGGGTTCTCCGATCCTTCAGGTCGGGCTTCGACCACGCCGGTGACCTTGAGGCAGTACTCGCTGCGCAGGTCGTGTGCGCGCTCGGCTACCTCGGACTCACGGAAAACGACCTGTGCCACGCCGGTACGGTCGCGCAGGTCGATGAAGATGACTCCACCGTGGTCGCGTCGACGACCGACCCAGCCAGTTAAGGTCACTTCATCGCCGATGTTTTCTGGGCGCAGCTCGCCCGCAAGGTGTGTGCGCAGCACGTTCCTCAGAGTCCTTCCTCGTTATTGTTCGCGTAAGCGTTAGCTAGTGTTAGCTTTTGAGCCTTTTTCGACCTTACAGCTTACCTTGTCCATATAAGGCTGTATATGTCACCTAGGTATGGCACGATTCACTTGTGACTTTTAACAACAATCTGAACAACTATTCCGATCGTGGACAGCGCGGAGGTACCGGCTCCGGCGGAGGCGGTTTTGGCCTCGGGGGCGGGGGTGGCAACCAAGGTGGGGGCGGCGGCCTGTTTACCGGCCTACTTTTTGGCGCCCTCGCTCGCCGCTTCGGCATTCCGGGAATCATCGTTGCCGCCATTCTGGTGTTCCTCTTTAACGGCGGACTCGGAATGTTGGGTGGGAACAATGCCTCCGACCAGCGTGCGGGCGTCAGTAATAGTAGGCAGGGTGAAGGCTTCGAGCACTGCAAGACCGCCGATGACGCGAATAAGGACGACGACTGCCGAATCCTGGCGACCGCGACTTCCGTCGACGATTTCTGGGGCCGAGCACTTCCCGAGGAAGCCGGGATCGATTACACCAAGCCTGGGCTTGTGATTGCCGAAGGCCAAACCAGTACCAGGTGCGGATCGGCAAACCTCGCCAACACAGGGCCTTTCTACTGCCCAGGCGACGAGACGGTGTACATGTCCACGCCCTTCTTTAAGGAGCTAAAACAGATGGGCGGTTCCGATGGACCGTTCGCACAGATGTACGTCACTGCCCACGAGTTCGGCCACCACATTCAGCAGCTGGAAGGGAACCTGGGGCTAAGCGACTACGACAATCCAGGCGAGGACTCCAATGCGGTGAAAATGGAAGTCCAAGCCGACTGCTACGCCGGTGTGTGGGCCCAGAACGCAGATAAGGGCGAGGGAGCTCTCTTGGAGCCCCTCACCCAGGAGCAGGTCGAGCAGGCAATTAAGACCGCCCGTGCCATTGGTGATGACGCCATCCAGTCCAGCGCCGGGCAGGAAGTTAACCCTGACAAATGGACCCACGGATCCTCAAAGATGCGCGTGGACTGGTTTATGCGCGGCTACCAGGGTGGCACTATGAAGTCCTGCCACCAGGACTTCCAGCGCTAAACGCCCTGGATAGTGGCCTAGATACTGCCCTAGCGCTGCGGAGGAAGGAAAGGCCGCAGCCAGCTTGGCACAGCGTGGGCTGGAATCAGGTGGTTGATCCAACCCCATACGCCGGCGCTGCCAGCGCCCAGAGCAATAATGCCAAGGATGATCGTGGTGATGATGCCAGCCTTGGCAGAGCCACTGATTTCGCCCTTCTGGTTATCGCTAGAACCAGAAGATCCCGTGGAACCAGGGGTATCATCCGAAGAGCCAGAAGATCCACCCGGCTTGTCGCCAGTACCGGGCTTACCGGGGTCGCCCGGCTCCTCGGGTTCCGGCGCCGGCTTCGGGTCAGCCCCCGGAGCATTGAAGCCCACCTTGATCGGATCGTGATCCGAAGCACGGAAGACATTCGGCTCATAGAAGTCCACCACGTTGTAGTTCCGGCGCGAATACTCAAACGCCACCGACTCGTCGGCGTTGATGTCCCAGACATCCGCACCGGTGGCCAGTTGCGTTGCTTTTTCATTGGCTAGGACGTGGTCCAGGGATCCCAAACGTCCACCGAACTGGTAGGAGTGGCCCGCCTCGTACTTATCTTCGAGGTTGGTGTAGCCCGCCTCTTCGATGATGCTGATTGCCTCTTCCTTCGCATAAGCATTGAAGTCGCCTAGCACGAACTGCGGCTTGTCCTTGAGATCGGGATCCTCACGCAACCACTTCACCAGCTCGCGGGACATGTCGGCTCGCAGGCGAGCGTTGTTGCCCTGGCCATCGCCGGTGTCAGCGTCTCCCCTGGCTACACTCCCCTTGGACTTGTAATGGTTGACAACCGCCACGAATGCCTGGTCATCAGCCGCGCCCTTGTTCTTGAACTGCTGCGCCAGTGGCTGACGGGCAATCCCGTCGAAGGCGTTAACGTCGAGAATCTTGGACTCCCCGACCGGCTCTACCTTGTCCGGCTGGTAGATAAACGCCGTGCGGATCACATCCTCGTTCTTCGCCACCTTGCTCGGGCTTGGCACGTACTTCCAATTTCCGCCAGCTTCGTTGAGCTCATCAACGAGGTGCTTCAGTGCTGCATCGCGGTCCTGGCCGAAGCGAGCGGAGTTCTCAATCTCTTCCAGCCCCAAAACGGAGACGTCGAGAGTGTTGATTGCCTTGACGATCTTGGACTGCTGGTCCTTGAATGCTTGTTCCGAGTAGGCTCCACGAACCTTGCAGGAATCAGTAGCTACGGGGTTGCCTTCGCGATCGTTGTAAGCCTTGCAGCCGGCCTCGCCTTGCCCCAAATCGGTGAAGTAGTTCAACACGTTAAAGCTGGCAATGGAATGGCTACCGCCGACGGCCTCCGGACCGTTTTCCTCGGCAGGACGTGAATCCTCCCAGTTGATCGGCAGGTCAGCCTGGGCAGTATCCCCCGTGACCTGACGTGTCGGCTGCAATCCCCACGTTTTGAAATTGTAGGAAAGCACCACCGGGTTGGCGAAGCTTACCTGATCCCCGGAGCGCAGCGACTTGATACCCTCCGCCGTCTTCAGGTACGGCTGTGGTGTATTTTGCGCGTCCTTGTTGCGGAAGTAATTCAGCGTCGCGCCATCGTCCAGGGTAACCACGCGCTTGGCATTACCGGCCTCATAAGCTTGAGCTTCCGCACCGGGCGCCACCATGGCAGTCGCCTGGTACAGGGGCTTGTCACCTTCCACCAGGTCTACAGTGCCGTACTGGTTCAAGTTGTAGTTGTTGGTGACGGTGTACGTCGCAGATGGCTTGAACAGCATGTGCTCATTTGCCTCGCGAGTCTCCTCGTCCAGCGGGATCGAATCAGAGATTGGTTCTGGCTTTTCGCCACAGTCCTCGGCAGGGTTGGTGGATTCGGTGTACTTTGCAAAACCGATCTGCGTAGATTCAGCGTGCTCTCCTACCTTGCCCGTAACAACGACGCACTTACCCAGATCGGCCGGAGTGCCATTCTTGCCGGTGTAGACAAACACGGCCTGGGAGGCCTCTCCCAGCTTGTGCAGCTTGGCTGTACCTCCCTCCTGAATCGTGAAGCCATCGAATCCCCCGGACGGGTAGCTAGCAGTTACCCAGCCTGCGGTCTTTACCTCTTTGTCCACCAGCGGGGACTCTGCACCCGTGCCCTGGATCTCGGAGATCTTCTTCTGCTCTGCTTCGCCCGGTTGTTCCGGATTAGTGAGATTTTCCGGCTGTTCCGGTGCCGTCGCATTGGGATCAAGAGCATTACCACCGCTGAAACGTGGAGCCGGAGCGCCGACGGTGAAGTCGACGCTATTGTCGTCGGTATCCTTGCCATCGGCAGCACGAGCTGCTGCCTTGGTGGAGCTCAGAGTCCCAGTACCGGCAGCTTCATTCACCTGCGCATTGCCGTAGCCCACAATGTCGATCGCGGGGTTACCTGCAGCCCATTTGTCGGCGGTGTCGCTCAACACGACGGTGCCATTGGAACCGCTCAGATCCAGGTTGTCCCCGGTGGCGTCCGAAACAAAGTCCTGGGTACCGCCATTACGCGCAGCGCCCTTGATCAGGTAGAACGACTTCGGCTGAATCGTGCCGGATAGGGCAACGGGGTGGCCATTGTTATTTCCCTTTGCGGAAAGATATTGGACGGTCCAGCCGTCCAGGCTGATGGGCTTATCGGTTGGGTTGAAAAGCTCCACATAGTCATTCTTCAAGGTGGCGCCGGAGTTTCCGCCGCCACCGTAAACAGCGCTGATGACGACGTTATCTCCAGCGGGGGTTGCTCCTACGGTTGGAACAGAAAGGACATTGGCGCCGAGTGCCAAAGCACTGAACGTTGCGACGGAGGTGATGGTCTTGAAACGAGCCTTCATATTTCTTCAAGCTTTCTGGTGAAAACAGCCCCCGCATTAAAGGTGCGAGAGCTGAAATGGTGAATCAGTGTTGATGTCAGGTGATTAGATGTGGAGCAGGTCGCGAGCCCACTTCGGCAGGATATGGGTCGGGATGCCACCGTGGTTCTGCACCCAAGCGATGGCAGTTGCGCCACCGATGATCACGGCGAGGATGCCCAGGATGGTGCCGATGATGCCGCCGGTGGAGGAACCGGACAGGGAGCCTTCTGCACCCGGCTTCTCGTCCGACGTTGCACCGCAGCCACGATCGACATCGAGCTTGCCTTCGACGGAGATCGGGTAGTTCAGCTTAGAGCCAGCATCGGTGGTGATCTGCAGGAACGCAGCCTCTTCTGGAACGGTAAGGTTGACGGTGGCCTTGCCGGTTTCGTCGCGGGAGTCGGTGATGGTGTTGTCCATATCTTCGGAAGCCTCACCGACAGTGATGGCCTTTTCACCCTCGCAGCGCAGGAACTTGGCGGTCGCCGTCTTCGGCTTTGCCTCAGGACCCGTGTAGCTCAGGGAGCTGAGGTTGACGGTGACGTCCTTGTTCGGAGCCAGGATGGTCCCACGCAGCGCCTCGTCGGTCACCTGAGCCTCGTCCACGCCAGCGCCGGACAGCTGCACGCCGACGGAGGTCTGGTTCGGGCGAATGGAGATATCCGAGTTGTCCTTCAGGTAGCGGTTGAATACATCGACATCGATCTGCCCTGCGTCCTGGAACTTGCCCTTCGCGAAGGAATCGAAACCATCGCCACCGGTGAGCAAGAAGCTGGAGCCCGCCACGCGGTAGGTCTTCGTCGGATCCAGGGGCTTACCGTCGATGGTGACGTAGGAGATGCGCTTACCCTGCTCAGCGTCCGGGTTGTAGGCATATTGCACGTTCTTGGACAGACCCAGCGACAGCATCGGGCGCTTGCCACCCGGCTGCCACTGCTGCTCGAGAGCATTCTTCAGGTCCTCACCAGTGATCTCCACAACGCCCAGGGAGTTGCCGAACGGCTGGACGGCGAATGCCTCAGCGAAGGTCACCTCGCCGGATGCCAGGTCCTCACGCACACCACCTGCGTTCATAACACCGATGTCGGCGTTCAGGTCGGTCAGCTTGTTTACACCGTACAGGGTGGCGTCCGCGATCATGGAGTTCAGGGAGGACTCGGTGCCGCGGTTGGTGCCAGTCTCAGCACCGGCGTCTGCACCACGGTAGAAATCGTTCTTCAGGTTCGTGACAACATTCTCCCCCTCGATCTCCGAGTTTTTCTTCGCTGCGGTGACGATCTTCGCCACTTCTTCATCCGGCGTGGAGCCACAGCGGTCCATCATGTCTTTAGTGGTGCGGTTGGTGGCGGTAACAGACACGACCTTCTTGGCGGCCTTGTCATAGACGATGTCAATGTCAGCCAGATCCATTCCGTAATTGGCCGGCTGCACCAGAACCGGCTTGCCGTCCAGCTTGCGCAGAACATGAGTGTGGCCAGCGATTACTGCATCCACCTTGTCAGAGAATCCGGTGTTGTCCATGCCCTCGTGAACCAGACCCACGATAACGTCAGCCTCTCCACTCTCCTTCAGGCGCTGTGCCTCTGCGTTAGTGGCGGCCACTGGGTCGGTAAAGCTAATGCCCTTGATGCCGTCTGGAGAAACGAGCTCAGAGGTCGTGTCGGTCACGGTACCGACATACCCGATCTTCACGCCGCCCTTTTCGATGACCTTAGAGGGAGCGAGCTGTGCGCCCTTAACGTTCGCGCCCAAGTAGGGGAACCTTGCCAGCTTGTCGCCGTTAACACCAACCCGGCCTTCGAGGTCCTCCCACCCCTTGTCGAACTCGTGGTTACCTACTGCGGAGGTCTCCAGCCCCATCTTGTTCAGTGCCTCAATGGTGGGCTCGTCCTTCAGGATGGAGGATTCGAACGGGGAGCCACCGATGTTGTCGCCTGCGGATACGAAGCTGGTGTTCGGGTTCTCTTCGCGCTCCTTGTTGACGTAGCAGGCCATCACGGCCGCGCCGGGCTCCTTGATGTTGTCGTTGCGGTCCTTGGCCTGGGACAGGTGGCCGTGGAAGTCGGTAACGCCGATGATGTTAAGGCTAACCTGGTCGGACTCAGCGGCGTATGCAGGGACGTTCAGGCCCGCGAGAGCCAGGGTTGGTGCCATGGCGAAGGTCATCACGGCACGGGAACTGCGGCGAGACAGCTTGAACACTTGGGGTTTTCTCCTCGTTGGAAATCGTCAATCGCAAACAATTGCGTAAAAAGAAAGTGTTACAACGAATGTGAGCTAACCATCGTTACTTGCTTTTGTCCGTGCACTATCCCGAGTCGATACGCACCTGACCTGCAACTTCACGTTAGGTAACAATTCTATTAATCTTTAATTCACCAAAAATACCCCCGCGTGGTGTTACGCGGGGGCAATGGTGTGAACTGTGTGAACTCGACGCCGGTTTAACCCTCGGCTGTCTTTTCCGCCAACAGCTCCACAACTGCTGCCAGGTCTACCTCGTGTTGCTCGTGGGCTGCGAGATCCTTCACCGTCACGGTCCCCTCGGCCAACTCCTTATCACCCAGCACCAGGGCATACAGAGCGCCAGCGCGATCCGCTCCCTTCATCGCGCCCTTGAGCCCGCGATCGCCGTAGGACATATCGGCCGAAATGCCACAGCCACGGAGGTCGTTGACGATGCTCACCATGCGGCGCTTAGCCTCTGCGCCCAGTGCCACGCCGTAGACGTCGACCCTTCTGCCGGTGGACGCCTGCTTCTCCTCCGCTTCCAGCGCCAGCAAAGCTCGATCGACGCCCAGCCCAAAGCCGATTCCCGAAAGATCCTGCCCGCCCAGCTGTGCCATCAGGCCGTCGTAGCGTCCGCCGCCGCCGATGCCGGACTGTGCACCCAGTCCATCGTGAACGAACTCGAAGCAGGTCTTTGTGTAGTAGTCGAGTCCGCGCACCATGCGCGGGTTGATGGTGTAATCAACTCCCAAATCATCAAGCAGCCCGGTCACGGTCTCGAAGTGTTCGCGGGAGGTAGCACTCAAATGGTCGAGCATCAACGGTGCATCCGCCAGCATCTCCTGCATCTCTGGACGCTTATCATCGAGCACCCGCAGCGGGTTCAGCTGCGCACGGCGTTGAGTTTCCTCATCCAGGGGCAAGGTTGCCAGGAAGTCCTGCAGCTTTTGCCGGTATGCAGGACGGTCATCCCAGTCGCCCAAGCTGGTTAGCTCCAGGCGGAAGCCGGTGAGGCCAATGGAGGTAAAGCAGCGGTTAGCCAGCGCGATGACTTCGGCATCCAGCGCGGGATCGTCCACGCCAATGGCCTCCACGCCGACCTGCTGGAGCTGACGGTAGCGGCCGGCCTGCGGGCGCTCGTAGCGGAAGAACGGGCCATTGTAGACCAGTTTGACGGGTAGCTGTCCACGATCCAGATTGTGCTCAATGACGGAGCGCATGACGCCCGCAGTGCCCTCCGGCCGCAAGGTCACCGACCGACCGCCCCGGTCGGCAAAGGTATACATTTCCTTCGATACGACATCGGTGGATTCACCTACACCGCGAGCGAACAGTGAGGTCTCCTCAAAGATCGGCAACTCCACGTGCTCGTAACCTGCCATGTGCGCCGCGGAGGTAAAGGCGTCCTTAACCGCCTTGAACTCCGCCGACGTCGGCGGAAAATAATCTGGCACGCCCTTTGGCGCGCTCAGGGCCTTAAACTTCTGGGTCTTAGGCTTCTGAGCCTTCTGTTGCTTCTTGTCGCTCTCAGTCACAAAGAAACAGTCTACTAAACCGCTACTTTACGGCTGCCAGGAAGCTATTCGTCCGCTTCTCTTCGCCGATGGTGGTGTGCGGCCCGTGCCCCGGCAAGACGATGTCTTCGTCCGCAAAATCCGTAGTCAGCTTCTTCAAGCTCAGCATCATGTCCTCCGGCGAGCAACCAGGCAGATCGGTACGCCCCACTCCCCCGCGGAAAAGGACATCGCCGCCGATAATCAGCCCATCCACGCGGAACATCACATGGCCTGGGGAATGACCGGGCATGTGGTGGATATCAAACTCCGTACCGCCAATGCTTATCGAGTCTTCAAGGGGATGAATATCCTCAATAGCTGGCATATTGGTCACGTTGAAAGGTACCGCGAGCGGGCTGGCTGCCTGATCCATCTCCAACATGAAACGATCCAGCTCGTGAACGAACACCGGCACGCCAAAGGCACCCGCGTCTCGGATGTGGTCAATGTGGCCGTGAGTCAGCACCACTTTCTCTACCTTGAAGTTGTGTTCGGCGGCGAGACTTTGAATACGCTCGTACGCACCTAACCCAGGATCGATGACGACCGCCGGGAAGTTTTCCCCTGAGGTGGCGTCAGAACCATCAATCAAAACATAGCAATTGGTCTCGAAAGGTCCGGCGGCGAAGCTCAAGATCTGCGTGGTCTCCGGCAGGGCTACGGGACGGTCGGAGTAATTGGTGCTCATGCCACTACACCCTAGCGAAAGCTCATCGAGGGGCGTGCCCTTGTGCCCGATTCGTGCTCTCCATAAGGCATAATGGATCACCGTATCTAGCAGAAGAAAGGCTCTAGAAAACGTGTCTGAAAAGAACTATCCGAACGAGGCTAAGCGTGACGAGGCGCTAAAGGAGCTGGAGAAGGCTCTGAAGTCTCGTGAACGCAAGGCCAAGATCGCTCCTCTGGGCGTGGTTTTCGCCACCCTCGCCGTGCTGGTCCTTATCGTAGGTGGCATCTGGTTCGCTTCCACCTATAGTTCCGATAAAGGTGAGGATCAGGTCGCCGACAGCAACGAGCAGACCTCCGAGCCGGAAGTGGAAACCGCAGCACTCCCCGAGGGGCCGCTGAAGCCCTACGGCAATAGCGTCAAGTGCGAGTACAAGAAGGATCCGAAGGGCAAGCTCAGCGAGGCTGGTCTGCCGGACGGCAATGACGTTTCTGCACAGGGCACCCAGAAGGTGACTCTCACCATAAACGGCGAGAAGGTTGGTCTGGAGCTGGCCAACGATAAATCTCCGTGCTCGACGAATTCCTTCGCGCATCTGGTGCAGAAGAAGTTCTACGATTCCACCAAGTGCCACCGTTCCGTCAAGTCTGACTCCATGACCATCCTGCAGTGCGGTGACCCGGAGGGCACCGGTGCAGGCGGCCCGGGCTACTCGTTCCCAGATGAGTACCCGACGAACGGAGTTAAGAAGGACAAGGCTGAAACTCCCGTCAACTACAAGCGCGGAACCCTGGCCATGGCCAACAGCGGTCCGAATACGAACGGAAGTCAGTTCTTCCTGGTAACGGGAGATACCACCCTGCCGCCGAAGTACAACATCTTCGGCACTATCGACGAAGAGGGTCTCAAGGCACTCGACAAGCTGATGGAGAAGGCACCGGAGGGTGATGCAGCCCCGACCGAGGACATCAAGATCGAGTCCGCGGTACTGGGTTAACTCCCACCGCGTTAAGTCCCGCTTCGCAAGATGCAACGTGACCGGAGGGGCTAGATCCTTCTAGCCGCCGGTTGTAACGCGGTAGACGTCATAGACACCCTCGACATTGCGCAACTGGTTCATCATGTAGCCCAGCTGCTTCGTGTCCGACACTTCGAAAGTAAAGCGGATCGTTGCCACCCGGTCGCCCGCTGTGTGCGAATTCGTGGCAATAATCGGCACCTTCTGCTCCGAAACCACGCGTGTGACCTCGGAGAGCAATCCATTGCGATCCAGTCCTTCGATCTGGATCGTCACCATAAACATCGCGTTGTGGAAGCTGCTTGCCCACGAAACCTCGATGATGCGCTGTGGCTCTTGATGTAGTTTCTCGGCATTAGTGCAGTCGGTGCGGTGGACACTAACTCCCCCGCCCTTCGTGATGAAGCCGAAGATCTTATCGCCCGGCACTGGAGTACAACACTTTGCCAATTTGGCAGAGAAGTCCGACTCTCCTTGAACTAGGATGCCGGAACCATCTCCCCGACCTTCCTGTGGGGTGTTCGCAATCTTCGATGTCGCAGGGCCAGAATGTAAAACGTCATCCGCCTCGGATTCCGGCTCCACCCCGTCAACCAGGCGGTGGCATACGTTCCCCGCTGTGATCTCTCCCCGCCCAATGGCCGTATACAGTGCCTCAACGTCAGAGTAGTTAAGTTCGCTGGCCAGCAATCGCAGCGATTCGTGCGTAAACAAACGGTGCACCGCAAGGCCACCGCGTTGTGCCTCCGCGGCCAGCATATCGCGGCCTTTTTCTGCAGCTTCTTCACGGCGTTCCTTGGCGAACCATTGACGGATCTTCGCCTTCGCCCGTGGGGAGACGACAATATTCATCCAGTCCTTCGACGGGCCGGAGTTTTGATCCTTGGAGGTGAATACCTCCACCTTGTCGCCCGTCTTAAGCTTGGATTCCAGCGCCACTAACTTGCCGTTGACTTTCGCGCCAATGCAGCGATGCCCAATCTCCGTGTGCACCGCATAAGCGAAGTCGATCGGTGTGGAGCCGTTCGGCAGCGTAATCGCATCGCCCTTGGGGGTGAATACGAAGATCTGGTTGGTGGAGAGGTCATAACGAAGCGAATCCAGGAACTCATTCGGATCCGCTGCTTCTTTCTGCCAATCCAGCAGCTGGCGCATCCACGCCATCTGGTCTACTTCCTGCGACTCGCTATTGTTGTTGCCGCGAGTTTCCTTGTAGCGCCAATGCGCCGCGATGCCGTATTCGGCATTATGGTGCATTTCATGGGTGCGGATCTGCACCTCCAGTGGCTTGGTATCGGGTCCAATCACTGTGGTGTGCAGCGATTGGTACACACCAAAACGGGGAGAGGAGATGTAGTCCTTAAAACGTCCCGGCATTGGCTGATATAACGTATGGATCGCGCCAACCGCGGCATAACAGTCCTTCACGCTATCCACGAGGATGCGTACCCCGACCAGGTCAAAGATCTCGTCGAAGTCGCGGCCGCGGACAATCATTTTCTGGTAGATCGACCAGTAGTGCTTCGGTCGGCCTTCCACGGTGGCATGCAGAGAGCTGCGAGACATTGCCAACTCGATCTCCTGCTTGACCTTGGCCAGGTACTGGTCACGCTTCGGAGCCCGGTCGGCAACGAGACGCACGATCTCGTCGTACTTCTTCGGGTACAAAATGGCGAAAGCGAGATCTTCTAGCTCCCACTTCACCGTCGCCATGCCCAGGCGGTGCGCTAGCGGAGCGATCACCTCAAGGGTTTCGCGGGCCTTTTTAGCCTGCTTTTCTGGTGGCAGGAAGCGCATCGTGCGCATGTTGTGGAGCCGATCCGACACCTTGATCACCAGCACGCGCGGATCCTCGGACATGGCGACGATCATCTTGCGGATCGTTTCTGCCTCCGCCGCGGACCCCAGCACTACCTTGTCGAGCTTAGTGACGCCATCTACAAGACGTGCGACCTCTGTGCCGAAATCGCGGGAAAGATCCTCCAGCGAGTAATCCGTATCCTCCACCGTGTCATGTAGTAGTGCTGCGACCACCGTGGTGGTATCCATACCTATCTCGGCGGCAATAGTTGCCACGGCGAGCGGATGGGTAATGTACGGCTCACCCGACTTGCGCTTAACGCCCTCGTGCAGCCTTTCGGCCGTCGTATATGCGCGGTTGAGCAGAGCCAGATCGGCACGCGGATGAAAACGTCGGTGCACAGAAATGAGTGGCCCCAGAACCGGATTAATCTTCGGTTTACCGGTGCCGGTGAGGCTGCGCGCGATGCGGGCCGCCATCCATAGCGAACCCTTTTCGTTGCTCATTACCGCTTACATCCTGCCTATGTTTCTCTAGCTCGTTCTATGTAGTTGTGGGTCTTTTGTGGACGCCACCTACGTCTCAAAGCAGCCGAGAGGGTCAGCCAGCGTGATCGACCACATAAAGTGGCAGATCCTTGAGGCGATCGCGGCCGTCCAACGCAGCCACTTCTAGCACCACGCCCAGTCCGCAGACATTCGCCCCTGCTTTTTCCAGCAGTTCCCGAGACGCGCTCAGCGTTCCGCCCGTGGCCAAAACGTCGTCGATGAGGAATACATTCTTGCCTTGCAGCGGAATGGCATTACCGGCGGGGATCTCCAGGGCGGCCGTGCCGTACTCCAAAGCGTAGTCGACGCGGTGGACAGGAGGTGGCAGTTTACCGCCTTTTCGAACTGCTAGAATGCCCACCCCCAGTTCGTAAGCGACGGCGCTGCCGAGGAGGAAACCGCGCGCATCCAATCCACCAATGAGGTCAATGTCGTAGTTGCGGCAGTGATTTGCCAGATCCTTCACCAGGGCTTTGAACGCTGCGGGATCAGCCAGTACTGGAGTGAGATCCTCAAAGACGATTCCGCGCGAGGGGAAGTCCGGAACGATCCTGATGAGACGGCGGAGTGCCCTGGCGGCAGACTCCGGTTGTTCGGTGCTTGTTGCGTTGGCTGTTTCTTTGGCAGAAGTCAAGCTCTCGGGTCCTCTTCTCTTGTGGCGCTTAGCCGTGCTGCTCAGTTTCGTGGTGCTCACCAGGGTTGGCGGGTTCCGTGGCTTCGGTTCCTGCGGCTCCATCATCGTGCTGGTCAGAAGCCCGGCCAGTAGCCACCGACTCGTCGGATTCGATCCAGCGGTCCATATTCCAGCTCACTCCCGAATCAGAGGTGCTGTCCAACACGTTCGCGGCATGAATCTCAGCCAGGATGGTGCGTGGTTCGGTCACTAGTGGCATGGTTATGGCTTGCTCGGCAAGAACCGCTTCCGCGGCGCGGATCCCCTTTAACGGAGAAGCCTGGGTGGAGTTCACCTCGGAATTGCGGCCTATTGCCGAGCGGGTATCCAATGCCACGTCGTAATCTACGCCAAGTAGCCCATAGTTTTCAGACTTGCGGGGCACGGCCTCGATCTTTACGCCCGCCTTGGCGCACTGAGAAGACAGGGCGTCGACAATCTTTTTATACCGCGGAACGCTATCGAGGAAACCAATCCGAATAGTCTGTCCGTTCAGCAACGTCCGCGCTTGTTCAATGTCGACGGCGGTGTTTGCATCGTTAATGTCGTTGAGGTATCCCCGCAGAGGGTGACCGGGTCCGATGACGCGCAGTCCGGTGGGTTGCACCGCCGCGCCGGTCTCCTTTTCCACTTCCCCGGCCAAAACCTTGCGGTCGATGCAGGCATTGAATGCGCGACGAGCCGCGGGATCCTGCAATGCGCCCAAACCGGACAGGCGGAGTGTATCTGTGCGTTCCGCGTTGGTTTCAACGACGCGGAAATCGTTACTATTCAGCCCCAAGTCGCTAGCTACTTTACCTGGCTTATCGCCGGCCCCTTGCTCGGTATCTACGACAGAAAGTTGTTTATTGTCCGCAAGCTTCTTAACGTCCGCATCACGCGACCACAAGTACAACGGAGTCTGGGCGGGTTCCACGCCCTTCCACTCGGGGTTCTTCTCCAGCTTCAGCGACCCATTTTCCTCCTTGCCGCTGATCTTGTACGGCCCCGAAGTCGGCACGTCGGCCGGGTTAGTCTTGTCGAAAGAGAAGACGTCTTGCCACGCCCGACCTAGAGCAGTAAGGGTCTGCTCATCGGAAGAATTAAGTGCAGTGACGATATCGTCTACCCCTGCCTTCTTCGCCACGGTATGGGACGGCAGAACCGTGCCGGGGCCAAAGAGTTCGCGGTAGCGCTCTCCGCGCTTATCCGCAAAATGCACGCTAAACTTCTTTGCCCCTGCGGCACATTCGACTTGCTTTACCTGACCGAACAATGGCATATCGGAGCCGAAGAGATCGGGGCGAGTACTGGCCTTGTACGCCAGCAAGAAATCATCGCAAACTACCGGCTTTGAATCGGAGTAGGTCGCTTTCTCATTGATGGTGTAGTCCACGCGCCGCGGGTTGCCCGGCGCAGGCTTTGCAGTGACTAAGTCGCCATTCGGCAGAATCTGACCACGTGGCCCGGAAATGAATGCGCCCGGGTATAGGCGGGCGGATACCTTCGCTGCGTCCGTTGCCACGCCAACACCTGTGCCCGCATTGGAGGTGACCAGGTCGCTCGACAGGACATAGCCGAACTGCTCGGGAGTGTTAGCAACCCCAGCGTCCTTGCCGCAGCCGGCAAGACCCGCAGCTGCCAGAGCGGCGGATAGAGCCAGCACCATGGTCGCTTTCGTCGACCCGCCTGTGTGCCATTTGCGGTTCACTGGTCGCCTCCCCGTAGACAAGTTGTGGATGATTGAGGTCAGTGCTAACTACATGCCCGGACGCCAAGATCGCCCGGCGTCCTCGTTCCCGGCTTCGCGCTTGTAGTCCTCCATGGAGTCCTCGGCGCTGTGCGAGCTGCGACGTGCGGACTCCATTCGAGCGTTCGGGCTGGAAACCCCACGCTTGGCAGAACTACTGATCCTTTCGCTGGAGCTAACTGCAGTTGCCGCTGCGGCGTCATCATCTACCGTATCGTGAGCGCTCTCCTTGTCCATGGCGCTTTCAGCTTCCCCAGCTTCTTCGGCAACCACAACATCGTCTTCCTCCGCTGCAAGGGAACGAGCGCGCTCCACGCGAACCTCGTGCTGCTTGTACTTCTTCTGACGCATCTTGAAGGTAACCAACAAAGGTGCGGCGAAGAAGATCGAGCTAAGCGTACCCGCGATCACGCCGATGAACTGCACCAATGCCAGGTCCTTTAGCGTACCCACGCCCATGATTCCCACAGCAACGATCAGCAGAGAGGCGATCGGAACCAGCGAGAAGATGGAGGTATTGATGGAGCGCATAATGGTCTGGTTGATCGCCAGGTTTGTCTCCTCGGCATAGGTCGCACGCGTCGAGCCGAATAGCCCAGAAGTGTTCTCGTGCACCTTGTCGAACACGACGACCGTGTCATATAGCGAGTAAGCCAGAATCGTCAGCAGGCCGATCACCGTAGCCGGCGATACTTCGAAGCCGATCAGTGCGTAAATGCCGGACACGACCGTAAGGTCAATCAGCAGACAGAGGATCGCGGAGATCGCCATGTCGCGCTCCATGCGCACGGCAATGTACAGGAAGACCACCAGCAAGAACACGCCCAGTGCAATGAGCATCTTCTTGGTAATGCTGTCGCCCCACGACTCGGAGACGGTGGAATCGCTAACTGCGTCCTGGGTTACCTCTCCGGCGTTGTTCTTCGGGTGATACTCGTTGAACAGTGCAGAACGAGCCTCGCGGATCTGCTCTTCGGACAGGCGCTCCGAGGTGATTTCGATGGATTCAGCGTCGCCGCTACCCACGGTTTGAGTAGCCTGCGGGGCAATTCCCGTGGCCTGTTCAAAAACTTCGGCCACGCTGGATTCGGTGGCGCCACCAGCCGGTGGCATGGTCATGCGCGTGCCGCCTTCGAAGTCGATGCCCAGGCTGAAGCCGCGCACCACAATCGAAACCAGGCAGGCTACGAGAACCGCAACGAGTACGCCATAGAGGCGCCCGCGGTTTTGTACGATACGGAATCCGCCGTTGCCGTTGTATAGCTTTTCGAAGAAACCACCAGCGTTTGCATCGGGAGCGTCTACCGGTTTGGTTTCTGTGGCGGAAAGCTCCGGGGCATTTTTAGCGCTCAAGGTGTCAGCCTTACTCATTTACTTCCCCTCCTTCTTCTCGGAGGTCGGGGTAACCTTCTCGTCGCTGTCTTTATCTGTTGACGCCTTTACGTCTGTCTCGTCAGCCTTTTCAGCCTCTGTTCGAGTGTCTTCCTGACTGTCCTGCTCAGGGTCCTCATCAGCGGAAGTCTCAGAGGATTTGCTCGAAGTCTTTGCGGCTTTGGAACGGAGAGCGTGTTCGTGCGGCTTGCGGCCGTATTTTCGCTCCGCCGCGCGGTAGGCGGCACCGAGGCCGTTGAGCTTCGGCGAAGCGAAGAAACGTCGACGGGACATCAGGATCAGCAGCGGCGCAGTCAACAGGAATGCGACCAAGAGGTCGAACAATGTCGTCAACCCCAGGGTGAATGCGAAGCCCTTAACATCGCCGATCGCCAGGAAGTACAGGATCACAGCGGCAATCAGGGAGACGATGTTACCGGTAACAATGGTGCTCCGGGCCCGCTGCCAGGCGCGTGGCACAGCCGAACGGAAGGTCGATCCATTGCGGATCTCGTCCTTGATCCTTTCGAAATAGATGACGAAGGAGTCCGCGGTGGTACCGAGGCCGATGATCAGACCAGCGATGCCCGAAAGATCCAGGCTATAGCCGATCCAGCGGCCGAGCAGCACGATAAATCCGTACACCAGAGAGAAAGCGGCAATCAGAGAGAGAATTGCGACAAAGCCCAGGCCCCGGTAGTAAGCCAGGGCGTACAGCCCCACGAGCACCAGTCCGACCAGGCCAGCGATCACGCCAGCCTTCAGCGATGCCGCACCCAGTGAAGGCGAGATCGTAGTGGTGGTACCACCTGGCTCGCCGTTTTCACCGACGAAGCTCAACGGGAGCGCACCGTAGCGCAGGTTGTTGGCGAGGTCTTGAGCTTCCTTTTCAGAGAAGCTACCGGTGATCTGGGAGACCTCCCCCGGAGGTGTTGGCGACTGGATCTGTGGTGCGGAGATGACCTTGGAGTCCAGGGTAATAGCCACGCGCTTGCCCATCATCTGCTGACCAAGCGCGTACCAGGTCTCGCCACCCGGGGTCTGGTCACCGGTCTTGAACTTGAAGGTGATGGCCATCTGTGCCGAGTTCGGCTGCAGGCCGCCAGTAATCTGCGAGTTCGTATCAATCATTTCGCCGGTCAGGCGCTCACCGTTCTTCTCGTCGGTTTCGCCCTTCAGCAGCGGCGCCGGCCCCAGAACCATCGGTCCCTGGTCGCTACACGTAACCAACGGCTTGGCCGGGTCATCGGAGCCTGCCATCGGATCGTTTTTCTCGCAGTCCATCAGGGATCCGGCGGCCTGTTGCTTGTTGCCATCCGTGCTCTGGCGGTCTGCCTTGAGAATTTCTACCTGCTTATCACGGCGTTCCTGCTCTTCGACGGAATCTTTTGGTTCCGGCAGGGGCTTGGACGTTACCTTCATTTTCTTAGGTGCATCCTTCAGCCCCAGCTGCGGGAAAGCCTTCACCATGCGATCCAGGCGCTCGTTGGCAAGATCCTCACTAATGATGCCTTGCTGCACCCAAGAGTTAGCCATCTTCTGCAGAACCTTCGGGAAGTCCTTGGTTGGTGCACCCGGCTGGGACTCCGGACGGAACAGCAGCTGTGAGGTCTTACCCAAAGTGCGGGCTTCACCCGCATCCTCGCCTGGCACAGTAATGACCAGGTTATTGCCGTCTGTCACCACGGAAGCGCCGGAAACGCCCATGCCGTTCACACGGTTTTCCAAAATGGTTCGCGCTTGATTCAGTTGCTCCGGGGTGGGCGTACCTCCCTGCGGAACCAGTGTCACGCGGGTGCCGCCCTGCAGGTCAATGCCCAGCTTGGGACCGAAAGACTTATTGCCCGTGAACATGATTAAGCCCAGCACGATGAGGACGATCACCACAAATGCGGCAATCGCCCGCTTCGGCCACGCGAATCCGCTCCGCGCTGCTGTTCTCTTTTTCTTCTTTGCCACCGCTAAATTACTCCTGCAATCCGGCCGCGCATGGGTTGCCGCCGGTGTAGTAAAACATCCAACCCCGTGATACTAGCGCCTTGCCAGGGGTGTTTTAAACATCAGACACTGCTTAAAGCGCCAACTCTTGGGGGATTTTTGCCACGAATTTCCTTAGTCGTCGGTGTGGTTATCCGACTTTTCTACGTGGCGGTCAGTCAATTGGGTTTCCTGCTGGGAACCTGGTTCCACAGCATCCACGGTTTCCAGGATCGAGATCTTTTCCCAGGTCGTCACGACTCCCTTGGCGATCTCCAGATCAACGGTGGTCTCCCCCACGTGCGCTACGCGACCGTGCAAACCCGAAGTCGTCTTTACAACCATGCCCGGGCCCAGCTGCTCTTGGAAGTCACGAACCTGCTGTAGCCGCTTGTTCTGCTTGCGGATCTGAATCAGCGGCAAGCCGACAAAGACCAGAAGGACGAGGACAATAAGAATAATGTCAATTGGCATAGAGACAATCTTGCCATATCGCCTTACTCGTTCGGCTACAGCCCGATCGTGCCCTCCGGCGGTTCTAGTCCAATGTGGCGCCATGCCGCCGCAGTAGCCACTCGCCCTCGTGGGGTACGGCTCACCATGCCTGCCCTCACAAGGTAGGGTTCGCACACTTCTTCGACCGTGGACGGTTCTTCCCCTACCGCTAGGGCTAGGGTGTTGACGCCCACCGGTCCACCACCATGGCCCTTCACCAGGGCTTCGATGACGGCTCGGTCGAGTCTATCCAGTCCGGACTCGTCAACGTCGAACACCAGCAGGGCAGCTCGCGCCACCTCCAGGGTGATCTTTCCGTCCGCATTTACGTCCGCGAAGTCGCGCACTCGGCGCAGCAAGCGGTTGGCAATTCGCGGCGTTCCGCGGGAGCGCGAGGCAATCTCCGCTGCGGCGTCACCGTTAATATCAACGCCGAGGATCCCCGCGGCACGTGTGACAACGCGGGTGAGATCCGCGACGTCGTAAAACTCCATCTGGGCAGTGAAGCCGAAGCGATCTCGTAGCGGCCCGGTCAGCATACCCGCGCGGGTTGTTGCGCCGACCAGGGTAAACGGGGCGATCTCAATGGGAATAGAAGTAGCTCCTGGCCCCTTGCCCACGATCACGTCGATGCGGAAGTCCTCCATCGCCATGTACAGCATCTCTTCGGCGGGACGAGCCATGCGGTGGATCTCATCGATAAAGAGAACATCGCCCTCCATGAGGTTAGAAAGCATGGCGGCCAGATCGCCCGCGCGTTCCAATGCCGGACCGGAGGTCATGCGCAGGGAGGTGCCAAGTTCCTGGGCAATAATCATCGCCATCGTAGTTTTGCCAAGACCGGGCGGTCCAGCCAGCAGCACGTGATCCGGTGTGACTCCGCGAGAGCGGGCGCCGCCGAGCACCAGATCCAGCTGAGTGCGCACCTTCGGCTGACCGATGAACTCGTCCAAAGACTTAGGTCGTAGCGAGGTATCGATATCGGTGTCCCCAGAGGTTTCCTGGGGGTTCAGATCGGCGTTTTGAACGAAGCCACCTTGTGCGGTAGCTGCAGTTCCCGATGCATTTCCGGGGGCTGAGCTCATGCCAATACCTGGCGGTAGTTTGAATTCTGTCCGCTCGATGTCGCTCATGATTCTTTGATGCCTTCCCTATTGTCGGGCTTGTCCAGCTTGTCCGGCTGCCTATTTGATAGCTGCCAGTGAGGCTCGTAGAAGTGCGGAGGCATCCGGAGCCGACTGTTCTGGCCACTGCGCCACTACGCTCTCGACCGTACTCTGCGCCTTGGATTCGGTGAATCCTAAACCCGTGAGCGCCTCGATGACCTGTTCACGCACGCCGAAAGAAACCGCTTGCACATCCGCGGCGGCGACCCCGGAAGCCCCAGCAGCACCCGCAGCAATGCCGTCGGCAATCTCACCGAGATCTGCAACCTTGCCCTTGAGATCCACCGCCATGCGCTCTGCCAAGCGCTTGCCCACGCCAGGAGCTTTTTGCAACGTCTTGTGGTCACCATTGGAAACAGCCAAAGCTAGTTCCTGTGGCGAAATCACCGACAAAATGGCCAATGCGAGCCGTGCTCCCACGCCGGAGACGGACTGCAACGTAGCAAAGGCACGTTTTTCGTCGCGATCTTTAAACACGTAGAGGGTTTGGGAATCCTCGCGCACCACCATAGCGGTGGTCACAAACACCTCCTCACCGCGTGGCAAGTCGCCAATGGTTGTGGCCGTGCCCATGCACTCATAGCCCACACCGCCACACTCGATGACTACAAAATCGAGACCTTTGTCAATGACGGTTCCGCGCAGCGATGCGATCATGGTTTCCCCTTTACTAGATGGTTCAACGGTGCCCTCCAGCAGTGGCATACGGCCAGTGCCAATGCATCCGCCGCGTCCGGTGGCTTTGGCGGTTCACCGAGCCCCAGGATGCGGGTAATCATGCGCGTCATCTGCCCCTTATCAGCCCGCCCATTGCCGCTGATAGACTTCTTCACCTCACTAGGTGTGTACATGTGCACTTCTACCCCACGCTTGGCCGCCGCCAGCATCAACACTCCGGAGGCGTGGGCAGTATTCATCACCGTAGACACATTTGACCGTTCAAACACGCGCTCTAGTGCTACAACGTGTGGTTGGTAGTCGTCGAACCATTGTTCTACCGCCTCAAAAAGCTTGTGCAGGCGCCGCTCCAGCGGCATGTCCGCTGGAGTGCGCACCACCCCCACAGCTACAGGGTACACAGCCCGCCCCTTCCCCGCTTGCACTACGGAAAGTCCGCAGCGAGTCAGCCCAGGGTCGATTCCCATAACCCGCAGTCCCGCCAGCGAAGTCGGACCGCCGGCGGGACTACCCCAGGCTGAATTGTGTGGAATACTCATCGTGCCACCAAGAATAGCACAGGTGTTCCAAAACTAGTCGTTAAGCTCCGCGAGTACCTCGTCGCTCAAATCCATATTGGTGAACACATTTTGTACATCGTCGGAATCTTCCAGAGCATCAATCAGGTTAAATACCTTCTTTGCGGTGGACGCATCCGCCGGAACCTCCATGGAGGCACGGAAGTCGAGCTCAACCGAGTCGTAATCGATTTCTGCTGCCTTTAGCGCGTCGCGCACCGCATTCATATCGCTGGATTCACACACGACTTCGAACTTGTCGCCAATGTCGTTAACCTCTTCCGCCCCGGCATCCAGCACGGCCAGCAGAATATCGTCCTCGCTATACTCGCCCTTTTCGAGCACGGCCACACCCTTGCGCGTAAACAAGTAGGACACCGAGCCCGCATCGGCCATGTTGCCGCCGTTTTTATTCATAGCGGTACGTACATCGGTTGCAGCGCGGTTGCGGTTATCAGTCAGACACTCGATCAGCATCGCTACACCATTGGGCCCATAACCTTCGTACATGACGGTTTCCCAGTTCGCGCCACCGGACTCTTCACCGGAACCACGCTTACGGGCACGCTCAATGTTGTCGTTGGGTACCGAGGACTTCTTGGCCTTCGTGATTGCGTCCTGCAGCGTTGGGTTCGCGCTGGGATCGCCACCACCGGTGCGAGCCGCCACTTCGATGTTCTTAATCAGCTTGGCAAATTCCTTACCACGCTTCGCGTCGTTGGCAGCCTTCTTGTGCTTAGTTGTTGCCCATTTGGAGTGGCCGGACATGTTCCTCTTTCGGTAGTCGGGTTTGTCTTTATCGAGTCCATACTAGACCCCTTCCGCACCGGCACTGTCACACGCATCGTATTTTTTGGTGATGTCCCCTCACCGCACCACCACAGTTAGCCTGCTGCGCGGTGTTCCTCGACCATCCGCACAAAGTAGCTGTGCACCCGGTCATCCTCGGAAAGTTCCGGGTGGAAGCTACATCCCAGTACATGCCCCTGGCGTACGCCGACAATCGTTCCATCTGGCAAGGAGGACACAACCTCGCCACTATCGCCCACTTCCTCCACCTTGGGAGCGCGAATAAACACGGCCTCCACGGGCGTGTCGATATCTCCGAACGGCAGCTGCGTCTCAAAAGAGTCCACCTGCCGACCGAACGCGTTGCGTCTGACTGTGATGTCCATTGCGTGCAGACTATGGGCGTCAGCACGAGTATCAAGAACCCGGTCGGCCAAAAGAATCAATCCAGCACAAGTACCGAACACCGGCAGGCCGTCGGCAATCGCGGCGCGCAAGGGCTCCAGCATTCCACCAAGTTCTAGCAGTTTGGACATGGTGGTGGATTCGCCGCCGGGAAGGATTAGACCATCCAGCTCCTCTAAGTGTTCGGTTCGACGCACAGCGCGAGCCTCATGACCCAAACGTTCAATGCTGCGCATATGCTCAACGAAGCCGCCCTGAACGCTTAGCACGCCAATAATCAATGTTCTATTGCTCCTTTAACGGAACCGACTGGGCACCTTCGCGCAGACTGCGGGTCAGCCCCTCCTGGGTCACCACAGCCACAAGGTCACCCTGCTGGTTAAAGATTCTTCCGTGGGTTAGTGCTCGTCCGCCGTGTGCGGACGGGGAAATCTGGTCGTACAACAGCCACTCATCAGCGCGGAAAGGCCGCAGGAACCACATGGCGTGATCCAACGAGGCCTCCTGGAACTCCGCCGGACGGTGCGGTACCAGCGCCGAGGACAACAACGTCATATCCGACATGTAGGCCAGGGTGCACACGTGCAAGGTGTCCACATCCGGCAACCAGGTTTTAGTACGGAACCACACCACCTGCTGGGAAGCCGTGTACTTGTTGTGCTCGTAGTCTTCCGGAGGAACGATGCGAACATCCCAATCAGCCCACTCGTCGCGGAAAAGGCGCTGCACTCGACTCAGAGAATCGGTATCCACCACAATGGACTCCGGATCTGGCACTGCCCGCATCTCGTCGGAGTGCTGCGGACCATGATCGTTCCGGATGTGGAAGCTGGCCTGCATAATGAAAATTGCCTTACCGTCCTGCAACACCTTGACAGAGCGGGAGACAAAAGAGCGACCGTCGCGTACGCGGTCAACCACCATCACCGTCGGCACGTCGGGATTACCAGGACCTACAAAGTAGCCATGCAGTGAATGCACGCTGAACTCGTCACTCACTGTGCGAGTAGCCGCAACCAGAGCCTGCGCGGCAACCTGTCCACCATAGGTACGTGCCAACTTCGACGGCAGTGGACTGCCGCGGAAGATGTCGCGGTCGATGCGCTCCAGATCCAGGACATCCAGGATCTTCGGACGGTGCGGGCTCATTACCAGCCGCGCTCTGCCAGTCGGTGCGGCTGCGGGATCTCGTCGACATTAATGCCCACCATAGCCTCACCCAAGCCACGAGATACCTTGGCAATCGTTGCCGGGTCGTCGTAGTTCTGGGTGGCCTGCACAATAGCGCGAGCACGCTGCTCCGGGTTGCCGGACTTAAAGATGCCAGAGCCAACGAATACGCCCTCTGCGCCTAGCTGCATCATCATCGCTGCGTCGGCTGGGGTGGCGATGCCGCCAGCGGTGAACAGTACTACCGGAAGCTTGCCATTTGCGGCGACCTCGCGAACCAGCTCATAAGGAGCCTGCAGTTCCTTGGCTGCAACGTACAGTTCATCTTCAGCCATGGAGGTAAGGCGGTTAATCTCCGCGCGGATGGTGCGCATGTGTGTCACAGCGTTGGACACGTCTCCGGTGCCAGCTTCGCCCTTGGAACGAATCATTGCTGCGCCCTCGTTAATGCGACGCAGAGCCTCGCCCAGGTTCGTAGCACCGCAGACAAAAGGAACCTCGAAGTCGAACTTGTCGATGTGGTTCTTGTAGTCGGCGGGGGTCAGTACCTCGGACTCATCGATAAAATCGACGCCCAGGGACTGCAGAACCTGTGCCTCGACGAAGTGACCGATGCGTGCTTTAGCCATTACCGGGATCGAAACGGCGTTAATGATTCCTTCGATCATGTCCGGGTCGGACATACGAGAAACGCCACCCTCAGCGCGGATATCGGCGGGCACGCGCTCCAACGCCATGACGGCGGTTGCGCCGGCATCCTCGGCGATCTTTGCCTGCTCCGGGGTAACGACGTCCATAATGACGCCGCCCTTGAGCATGTCAGCCAGGCCACGCTTCACGCGAGCGGTGCCGGTGTTCGCAACAGGAGAATTAGTAGTCACGATGCTTAATGTCCCATCTTTGAAGAGTGTTAGATCGGTTCTAGTCTAACCTGTCTAGTTCCCGATCCCGCTATTGGGGATTGGCTTATTGGTCTTCCCCGCTGCCAGTCTCTTTCGGAGAATCCTGAGAAGCGTCTTGTGAAGAGCCCCGTGAAGAGCCTTGTGAAGACGAACCTTGGGAGGGCGCAGGACTAGAGAGTAATGCCTCGTAGTACTCCGGAAGCGGCGCACGACCTGCCAACCGAAGTCCACGCACCAAAGGACGAGTGCGCACGCTTAGGGTGTCAGATACTGCGTCATTGTAGAAACGCGCGGCCAGGTCTACCTTTGCGGAGGCTTCCAGAAAACTGGGGTTGGACCATACCTCCTGCTTGAGCACGCCAAGTAGTTCGTTTTCCACCTCACTGCGTGCCCCCATATCGGTAGCTCGCAGCGCCACCCGGTTCACCTTTGCTACTTCTTGCCCCAGTTCCGGCTGCAACGCAGCGATAACGCTAGAACGAGAGTGCAGCGCGCCCTCCAGGCTGACGCGAGCCGAGTCTGTGCGAATGTGCAGTCGATTCAGCCTGCTAGCCATTCCGGATGCCCAAATAGCGATGCAGACAACCAAGATCAGCACCAGCGCGGCGATAAATACCCACACGGGGAGAGTGATCATGCCAAAGTCACCTTTCTGCCTTTGACGGTCACAGTGTCATAGACCTGTTCCACCTGATCGGTCACCGTCTGCCAGTCGAAATCCACCGCTCGCGTCGAACCCGCTGCCACCAACGAATTCCGGGCGGCGTCATCGCGCAGCAACCCCACGGCCTTGTCTGCTAGATCAGCTGCCGAGCCATTACTAAATAGGCGTGCGGAAGCGCCGTGCTGCCCCACGGCTTCAAAAGCGGGGATATCACTGGCAAGCACCGCGGCTCCGGCTGCCATACCTTCAACAAGGACGATTCCAAAGCTCTCACCGCCGGTGTTCGGCGCCACATAAACATCGCTGGCGCTGAGCGCACTGGCTTTGTCTGCGTCACTCACACGCCCGAGCACCCGCACGTGGGCGTCACTAGGCCCAAGCCCTACGGTGGCCGACAGCCCCAAATCCCTCACACGCTCCACCAGGGCATCCATATCTCCACCACCTGCGATTATCAGCTCTACCTGTGGAACTTCCGCAACGATGCGCGGCATCGCTTCAAGCAAAATCTGCAGTCCCTTACGGGGCTCTTCAAAGCGGCCGAGGAACATCAGACGCGGGCGGTGCTCCCCCGGCGAATCCAAACCGGCCAGAGGTTGTGCAGCGCGGTAAACACTGGTTTCCACCCCATTTGGAATAAGCACCGGGTCGCCAGCCAGGTTTTCGACCTGCCAGCGCCGTGCCTCCTCAGACACCGCAATGCCACCGTGGATACGCTCCAGGTACGGGCGCAAAAACGGCAGGGCCATTTTAAGAACCTTCGACTCACTGGCCGACGCATGATACGTCGCTACGATAGGCCCTTCGGCCACCGCCATAGCCATCATCGAATAGGACGGCGAATTCGGCTCGTGGATGTGCAGCAAATCAAACTGATTGTCACGGATCCACTGCTTTAGATGCTTCTTTGTACGCGGACCGAAACTCAAACGCGCAACGGAACCGTTATAGCGGATAGGAATACTGGAACCGCCCAATTCCACGAAATCCGGCAATCCATCAGCTGACTTACCCGGCCCGATCAGACTTACCTCGTGGCCGCGCTTCCGCAGCTCAGTGCAAAGGTCAATGGCGTGAATCTGCACGCCGCCCGGTTCGTCAAAGGAGTACGGGCACACCATCCCGATTCTCATGCGTCCTCCCCTGGTGCCTCTTCCAACCCGAGACGCTGTCGCCGAGACTGTGAGAGATCCGCAAACCACAGTGGCTGTAGCAGGTGCCAATCCTGCGGATCCTGGGCGATTCCGCGAGCAAAATTATCGGCCATTTCCTGCACTATCTGCTGCAGAGTCTGCCCTTCTACTGCTACCGGTGTAACCTCGTGCTCCCAGGTTTCGGGGCCACCGCGCCGTACCGGAGAGGGATCCGTCGAGCCCCCGCGAAAGGCAACTCGAGCAGTGAACAGATTCGCCCCGGTGCGCTGTGCCAACAATGCAGCACCAGCTGGCATGGAGGTCTTTTCCCCAAAGAACTCCACTTCCACCCCGCGCCCAGTCAGATCCCGTTCCCCCATGAGGCACACCGTCCCACCGCCGCGCAAGACTTCCTCCATCTGCTCCAGCGGCGGCACCGCCGATCCGGTCAGCGCAATGATCTTAAACCCAAGAGTTTCCCGGTACTCCACAAATGCCTCGAAGAGGCTCTCCGGCTTCAGCCGTTCAGCCACAGTTGTGAAGGTGCCATAGTGGTGGACCAGCCATACTCCGGCCATATCCCAGTTACCGGCGTGTGGCAGTGCGATCACCGTCCCGCGCCCCGATTGCGCGCTGGCATGCAATAGTTCAAGGGACCCCGGAACGAAGTTGCGGTTGAGTTCCTCGGCCAGCTCGCGCCCCGCCATCGCAGGCAATTGGAAGGCTTCGCGCCAATAGCGCATATAACTGCGCATGGAGCGACGAACGAGGTCGCGCGTCACGTTTTCTGGTCCGACGACGCGGGCGAGGTTGCGGCGGAGTTGTTCTGGCCCCTTGCCTTTTTTGGACGCCACGTCTGCGCCCCATTCAAACAAAACCTTCGCCAATGGCTTCGGCAACCTGGAGGTCACCTTCCAACCCGCGATATATGCCGCGGCAGTGAGCTTCTCCTTCACTTGTTTCCACCCCCATCCGACGGAAATTCCCGGGCTCCCTCGGGTGCGGCGATGGTCTGAGATGCGGCGTCGGAACGAGCGACGATAACCAAACGCTCGATGACCGTATACAGCGAGCCGGCAGCTAGGATCCACAGTCCCCACGCCAATACATGGGGTATCCCTAGCCCGCCGAGGCCCACGGCCACCAACGAGATGATGAGGCGTTCCGGCCTCTCAACAAGGCCGCCAACAACCTTGATCCCGGAGGCTTCGGCGCGCGCCTTTACATAGCTGGTGACTTGGCTGGCAACGAGGATCACCAGACAGACAGCCATCATGACCTCGTTGGTGGGATCCTGCAGGCCAAACCACAGCACCAGTGCACCGAAGATGGCGCCGTCGCTGAGACGGTCACAAGTGGCATCAAGGGTAGCGCCGAAGCGGGTACCTCCCCCGCGCATGCGCGCCATAGTGCCGTCCACCATATCGGTGGCGACGGTGAGCCCGATCAGTACCGCGGCCGCGAAGTGGTGATCCGTGGGGATGAGCCAGAGTGCGAAACCAATCGCCAAGAGGGTTCCGAAGATTGTCACTGCATTTGGGGAGATCCCCAGCTTGTGCAGTGTCCGGGCGATCGGTTCAATGATGACCGCGGCGGGACCGCGGCCGTGCACACTAAGCATCGCTGAAGTTTTTCTCCCTTAAAAATCGTGACACGCTAGTCGGCGGAACGAGTGATTCTTTCCCAAGCTTCGGCCAACAGTGCGCGCGACTCCCGCAGCGTCTGCGGCAGCACTTTGGCACCCGTCATGACTGTCATGAAATTAGCATCACCGACCCACCTGGGCACTATATGTTGGTGCAGGTGTGTCGGAATTGAGCCGCCGGAAGCTTTGCCCAGATTGAGTCCGACATTCACTGCATCGGGCTTCGATACAGCTCGCAGAGCCTTAAGCGCAGTTTTCGTAAACTCCGCTAGCTCCGCGGTTTCTTCATCCGTTAGCTCGGTGTAGTCGGCAACCTGGCGATAAGGAACCACCAGCATGTGCCCGGGGTTATAGGGGTACAGATTCAAAACGCAGTACACCGACTGACCACGGGCGACGATCAGGGCGTCCTCATCCGACTGCTCGGGCAGCGTCGAAAAAGGATCTGCAGAGCGTGTCGTCTTCGCAATGTACTGGGAGCGGTACGGCGCCCACAGCCGCTCCAAGCCGCCTTGCAGGTTCGGTTGAGAGCCAGCGCCCTCGTCGATGTACGCGTCTGCCACTGCGGCCTTCCTCCTTATGCCTCCGCCAACGGCTGAACCAGTTCCGCGCTGGGCTGATCGTTGCGACGTTCGCTGATCCAGGTGGAGATGATGCGCAACGCAACATCGCGCGGAACGCCGTTGACCTGAGTGCCGTCCAGGAAGCGGAAGCTCACTGCTCCCGCCTCTACGTCCCGGCCACCGACCAGCAACATGAAAGGAACCTTGCCGGTGGTGTGGTTACGGATCTTCTTCTGCATGCGATCATCGGAGGTATCAACCTCGGCGCGAATGCCCTTCGCACGCAGCTCGGCGGAGAAGTCCTCGAGATACTCGTTGAACTCGTCCGCGACGGGAATGCCCACAACCTGGTGTGGGGCGAGCCAGGCCGGGAAAGCACCTGCGTAGTGCTCCAGCAGCACGCCAAAGAAACGCTCAATGGAACCGAAGAGGGCACGGTGAATCATGATCGGGCGCTGCTTAGAACCATCCGGGGCGGTGTACTCGAGGTTGAAACGCTCCGGCAGGTTGAAGTCCAACTGCACGGTGGACATCTGCCAGGTACGTCCGATGGCGTCGCGAGCCTGTACAGAAATCTTCGGGCCGTAGAAGGCTGCACCTGCCGGGTCCGGAACCAGCTCCAGACCCGACTTGGTGGCCACACGCTCCAGGATCTCGGTGGAGCGCTCCCAGATCTCATCACTGCCGACGAATTTGTTCGGATCCTTAGTGGATAGCTCTAGGTAAAAGTCGTCCAAGCCGTAGTCGCGAAGCAGGGAAATGATGAACTCCAGCACCGTGGTCAGCTCTTGCTCTAGCTGATCCTCAGTGCAGTAGATGTGGGCGTCATCCTGAGTAAAACCACGAGCGCGAGTCAGGCCATGGATCACGCCGGACTTTTCGTAGCGATACACAGTGCCGAACTCGAACAAACGCAATGGCAACTCTCGGTAAGAGCGACCGCGTGAGGCGAAGATCAGGTTGTGCATCGGGCAGTTCATCGGCTTGGCGTAATAATCCTGCGCCGGCTTGGTGACATTGCCCTCCTCGTCGGTTTCCCCGTCCAGCTGCATGGGTGGGAACATACCGTCGGCGTAGAAGTCCAAGTGGCCGGACTTCTTAAACAAGTCGCCCTTGGTGATGTGCGGGGTATTAACGAAGCTATAGCCGGAGGCAATGTGGCGCTTTCGGGAGTGCTCCTCCATCTCCAGACGCACAATTCCGCCAGCTGGGTGGAATACCGGGAAGCCCGATCCGATCTCATCCGGGAAGCTGAATAGATCCAATTCCTGGCCCAGGCGACGGTGATCGCGCTTTTCTGCCTCGGCCATCATCGTCTGGTAGTCGGCCAGCGCTTCCTTCGATTCCCACGCGGTGCCGTAAATACGCTGCAGACCGGCCTTGGACTGGTCACCTCGCCAGTAGGCAGCGGAGGAACGCGTCAATGCAAAGGCCGGGATGTAACGAGTGGTGGGCACGTGCGGGCCACGGCAGAGGTCGTACCACTCAACCTCGCCGGTGCGCGGGTTGACGTTGCTGTACGCGGTCAGCTCACCAGACCCGACCTCGACAGCTTCGTCGGAATCCGGATCCACATTGCCCTTATCGGCAATCAGCTCGGTCTTAAAAGGCTCTTCCGTGTATTCGGCACGGGCCTGCTCGACATCTCCATATGCCTTACGTTCGAACTTCTGGCCAGACTTGATGATCTTCTTCATCGTCTTTTCCAGCTTGTTCAAATCCTCCGGAGTGAAGGGCTCTGGAACCTGGAAGTCGTAGTAGAAGCCGTTGTCGATGGCAGGGCCGATACCTAGCTTCGCACCAGGGAACTCCTTTTGCACAGCCTGCGCCAAAACGTGGGCGCAAGAGTGGCGAATGACCCCTCGCCCCTCGTCGGTGTTGGCCGGAACGGCAGTAACTTCAAGGTCCTGCTCCGGGGCCCACGAAAGGTCGCGCAACTGGCCCGCGTTGTCCCCCTCAGCTTCCTTGACACAGACAATGGCCTCTGGCCCCTTGTTCGGCAACCCCAGCTCGCGCATTGCGGCGCCGGCGGGTGTGCCGGCTGGCACCCGGAAGGTAACGGGTGCTTGATTCGCTTCAGCGGCTGGGTTGTTTGCGGGGGTACTCACTTGTAGATCGCGCTCCTTCTCGGGCTTTCAGTGACGGTCACATACCTGGTGACAGTCCTCAACGACCGTAGATTCTACCCCTCTAAGAACTGCTGGCCCCAGTACGCCCCGTTTTGGGTGCCAGGTAGTACCCAGAACACCGCCGAACCCACGTGAGTAATCCATTTATTCAGGCGATCCTTCTCCGCCAACCGCTTCTGCAGCGGCGTAAAAGCTTCGTCGGGATCGGCCTGGAAGCAGATGAAAATCAATCCGCTGTTGCCCAGAGGGGTGATCTCGTTGTCCCAGTTGTAGGCGCGACGTCGGATACGCGTCCCCTCACCGGCACTGATTCCGACGTGGCTGCGCTCGTCAATCAACGGCAGGCCGTCTTCACCAGTCTTGTTGAGGTCCACTGGGTCGAATTCATCCTTGCCGCCCAGGGGTGCGCCGGTATCTACGTGGCGCCCAAAGACGATCTCGCGCGACTGGCGATCCAGCATCTCCCATGCGGGCATATCGAAGACAATGCGACGTACTACCATGGCGCTGCCGCCCTGGTCGTCCCAAATGGATTCGTCGTATTCCTTGTCTGTTCGGGGGATGGCAGTGCCGTCCTTGAATCCCAACAGATTGCGGGGGGTTTCGCCGGTAGGCGAATCGACAAATCCGCGCTGGGTCCACTTCGGCGTCGCATAATCGCGTCCGCCGCGAGTAAGTACGCGCGCTGCATGGCTGACCGCCGTTAAGTCGTCACCGCAGATCTGCAGTACGACGTCGGCGGCACCAAAATCCTCATTGAGCTTGTCGCCCTTGAATTTGGGAAGCCCGTTGAGGTTCTTCTTCACCCAGGAAGGCGCCTCACCCATCAAGCCTGCATCCTTGATCAGCTTCGGCCCCCACCCCATTGTCACCGTTAGGTTCTGCGGGGCGACGGTTAGCTCATGCTCAAGATCTGCCAGAGCGGTCTCGCCCTGCGTCATTGAGCGCGCATCACCAGTCCAAATCCGCATCAAGCGATTCAGGTTTTTCTTGAGTCCGCCGTTCGGCAAGCCCTCCCTCTTGAGATCGAAGGCCACAACCAGTGCGTGGGTCTGCGAATCTTCCTGGATGCCTGCTTGGTGCGGGCCGTCGAAGGTGATCTTTCTTATTGACGCCTTGTCTCCAGCGGAATCACTTCCAGTCGAAGCATTGGAGTTATCCGTAGTGTTGCAGGCTGCCAGTACCGATGCGGCGCCGGTGACTCCCAGCCCTGCAAAGAAGCCCCGTCGGGAGAGCTTATGGCTCATGGCGGGCTTAGAAGCTGTGGGCTCGGGATTCGAAGCATCAAAAGAAATAGAGCGCGAATGTACGGGGTCAGACATGGCGATTAGTGGTTGTGCTCGTGCATGTGCTCGTGATCATGCATGCCGTCCATTTCGCCGCTCTTCTCGGCACCATTCTCGCCGCTTTTCTCGCCACCACTGTGGTCGTAGTGCTCGTGGGTGGACTGCTGGACGCGGACCGGAATGTTATCGAGCTTGTATTCCTTACCGTCTTTGTCCACGAGGGTCAGATTTAGAGAATCACCGGCGGAGAGTTCTTCCTTGACCTCCATGATCATGATGTGGTCGCCACCTGGCTCGAGCACCTTGTCCTCGCCAGCTGGAATAACGAACTCGGAGACCTGCTTCATCTTGCCGTCCTTATCGACGGTGTGCAGTTGATAGTCGGCTCCTTCGATGTCACCCTTCACCTCGGAAATCGAAATGGCCTTGTCGCTGCCGTTGTGCAGGGTGCCGAAGGCTGCGGTCATCGACTTCTCAGTGCTCTTAGCGGTGACGTACGCATCGCTAATCTTTAGCTCTTGATTATCATTCGCTTCACTCGCACCGTCCTTAGCTGCGGAGGACTCAGCCGCTGAAGTCGCTGTAGAGGAATCCTTCTTGTCTTCCCCACTATCGGAGCATGCGGACAAAACCAAAGCACCACTTAGTGCGATGGCAACCATGGATGCAGCGCGCTTCTTGGAAGCGTTGAGGGAGGTCAGAGACATAACGAACCTTTCGTTCAAAAAGGCGTTGGGAGCCTGCCACCATCACTCCCCGACCCGGGGTACGCCCCGGGACGGACAAGTTGTGCGAACCCTAGTGGTTCGCGTGCTGGTTGGCAGCACCCGACGCGGATGCTGCGCCGGAGGCGGTTGCCTCGGCGGAATCGGTGGCCATACCGTTCATCTCAGACTCTTCAGTCTGGAGATCAGACTCAGAAGCAGACTCCGTAGCGGACTCAGATTCATTGGAGTCCGTCGCTGCTTCCTGTGTGGACTGAATGCTCGGGGTGGCCGGGCCGGTGGTTGCGGTGTCCTCGCGCGTGCCGCCATCGTTCTCATGCGGAGGGGTGCAGGCGGAAAGTGCAAGGGCAGTAGTCAGAGCCAGTGCGGCGGCGGTTGCAGAGCGGAACTTCTTCACGGGAATTCTCCTGATCAGGTAATCGTCAACTATTCATGAGGCAAAGAACTTCTAGTCTTTCTTCACATCACGAAAGCGTGCGATGGCGATTGCCAAAGCACCTACAATTACGACGATACCGCCCAGGGGCATTAACCAGGAAGGAACACTCGGGGACTGCTCCCCCTGTGCCCCCTCCTTTGATTCACTCCCCGTATCGGAATTGTTGTCGCCACCTTCAGCCTGGAGAGTGAACTCCACGCTGCCGCGGGTCGAGTGACCATCGGAGCTAGTGATCTGGTAGCCCACCATGTACTTCCCGTTTTCCTTCTCAGCCTGCAGGTCCTGCGGGACGTCCAGGCTCAGCTCGCGACCATCCGCTTTCGGCTCTCCACGGAACAGCACCTCACCATCGCGGGACAACGCGAGGGTGTTGAAACCGTCCTGCGGTTCGCCAGAAAACTCCAAAACGAGTTTTTCCGGCAGATGGTCAACCGTGGAGTTGGCCTCCGGGGTGGACTTCAGCACCACATCATGGGCCAAAGCTGGAGAGCTGACCCCAACGGAAGCGACTGCGACCGCACCTGAAACTGCGAGGGCGCGGGCGAGCGGGCGTCCAAAAGAAGAAACACGGCGAGGCATGTAAACGGTGAACCTTTCTGTCACGACACTGCTTACACCTTAGCGCCGAAGCCTGAAACCCTTTTGCCGGGCACACGCTTCGATCGCTGCAGAGATAGTCGTGTGTGTAGCCGCAACGGTTCCCAAGCATGCACGCATGGGGGCGAATGCTGGGGGTAGGAATGCAAAAACCGCCCAGCGAGATTGCGCTAGGCGGTGTGCATGGTGGTCCCAACTGGGTTCGAACCAGCGACCTTTCCGGTGTGAACGGAATGCTCTTCCACTGAGCTATGGAACCTTTAGGCTATGCCACTTTAAGCGGAAACCTTAAGCGACCTTGCTGACCGCTGGGAATGAAAGTTACCACTAGCGAACCGCCAAGACCAAAAGCGGTTTGGCCGTAAATTTCATCTATGTAGTTCTAGCGCACCTAGTATGCCTCCTAAACCTCCACCAGAGGGCTTATCTACCTGGTGATTTGTGAACTGCAAGACTAACAGGCTAGTGTTTGTTGTCGCAGCAACGATGCATTGCTCTTGAATGCAAAGCAGAGTGACTGTGAATGCGGATGTAGCGCAGTTGGTAGCGCATCACCTTGCCAAGGTGAGGGTCGCGAGTTCGAGTCTCGTCATCCGCTCCACGCTCAAGCCCTTTCAGGCGGCTTGGGTTGTCGTTTTAGCGCGTTTAGCTCAGCGGGAGAGCGCTTCCCTGACACGGAAGAGGTCACTGGTTCGATCCCAGTATCGCGCACGAGCAGTCGCCGTACTGTTACGGTGGTTGATCAATGCGGATGTAGCGCAGTTGGTAGCGCATCACCTTGCCAAGGTGAGGGTCGCGAGTTCGAGTCTCGTCATCCGCTCCACGGTTCACTAAAGTGGGCCACGAGCAAGATTCTTTCTTGTCGCGGTGGAATGGCTGAGTGGCTTAGGCAACGGTCTGCAAAACCGTGTACACGGGTTCGATTCCCGTTTCCACCTCCACATTCTTTACACATAGTGAACTTTAAAGGCGCGTTTAGCTCAGCGGGAGAGCGCTTCCCTGACACGGAAGAGGTCACTGGTTCGATCCCAGTATCGCGCACGAGCAGTCGCCGTACTGTTACGGTGGTTGATCAATGCGGATGTAGCGCAGTTGGTAGCGCATCACCTTGCCAAGGTGAGGGTCGCGAGTTCGAGTCTCGTCATCCGCTCCACTTTTTTAAAAGGGGTCTCGAGCCCCTTTTTTCGTTTACTACCTGCGGCGTGGCAGGGAGCTTGGTGTAGTATCCGAGGCTAAAATCTACCGGCGATGAACGCCGAAAAAACAAGCTCCACCCGCGTAGACACTTCCCGGCTGTTGTGCTGGGTCTTCTGGCCTTTGGCCGTGATGACTTTTATCCACCGGGTGTTTGTGCTCCCATGGAATGCGCGGGCAACTGATGACTTTGGGACGGTCATCTCGGCTCTGTACAAGTTCCGTGCTCACGAGGCCATCTATGATCAGGACTATTCGTCAACGGATCCGCACTACCTCTACTCCCCCGGGGCTACGTTGCTACTGAGTCCGCTGTCGATAGTGTCCAACGTCGATGCTGCGCGTGCACTGTATGTCTTCGCCAATGGTGTGGCGGCGGTGCTGGCGGTAATGGTGCTCACGAAGTTGTTTAATTTCCGCTGGAGTTCCTGGGTGCTGCCGGTAGGCATCTTCTTTCTCTTTAGCACCGAGTCAATCTCCAACACCCTGAGCTTCGGCAATATCAACGGCGTACTACTTCTGGCACAATCCCTTTTTCTGTGGCTGTTACTTAACAACCGCGGTCTGCTGGCTGGGCTAGTTATCGGATTGGCCATCACCGTGAAACCACAGTTCTTGCCCCTACTGTTCATCCCGCTTATGCGGCGTCAGTTCTCTGCAATTACAGGTGGCGTGGTAATTCCGATCATTCTCAATGTTGTTGCTTTCCCTCTGACCAATAACGGTGGCGATTACTTCGACAAGCTACTGCCCTATCTCGGTGGCGTACGCGATTTCGCGAACTCCTCCATTCCCGGCGTCGGCGTGTATTTCGGGTTCCCCGACTGGACAATCTGGTTGTGGCGAATTCTCGCCGCTATCTGCGTGGTCGTCGCCGTCGCCATGCTGCTGCGCTTCCGCGATCGCGAGCCGGTAATGTGGGCGACCACTACGGCTGGGGTGTTGCTTACCGGTGTATTCCTTATCAGCGGCCTGGGACAGATGTACTACTCCATGCTGCTCCTTCCGATGATTTTCACCGTGCTGTGTTCCCGCTCCATCATGCACAGCCCCATGGCCTGGCTAGGCGTTTATTTCTTCTTCAGCCTCGATACCTGGTCCTCCGACCGTTGGGTGAACTACGGACGCGTGGCGGAATACACGCGCGGCACAATTGGTTGGTCTCTATTGATCTTCACTGCCGCGGTGGTTTCGGTGCTCTGGTTTATTGGGGATCGACGCCACAACGTCCACCCCTTGGGAGATCTACACACCAATGGCCTTTTCTACCGGGATAAATCCCCCCGCACCTCGGTAAAAAAGCACAACAGAAAAGCCACAGGTTCAGTCAAGAAGGAAGCAGAAGAAAAGACTCATGGTTGAACTCAACCCCACCACTGATTTCCGCGCTCTTACCGACGAGGAGTGGCGCGATCGTCTCTCCCCTGAGGAATTTGCAGTACTGCGCCAAGCCGGCACAGAGGCGCCTTTCAAGGGCGAATACACGGATACCGAAACCGAAGGTATCTATGCCTGTAAGGGCTGTGGCGCGGAGCTTTTCCGCTCGACCGAGAAATTTCACTCGCACTGCGGTTGGCCAAGTTTCTTCGATCCAAAGGACTCGGACGCGGTCATCACCCGCGTCGACGACTCCTTGGGGATGCGCCGCATTGAGGTGTTGTGTGCCCGGTGCGAAAGCCACCTAGGTCACGTGTTTGAAGGTGAGGGTTATCCCACCCCCACCGATTTGCGCTACTGCATTAACAGCATCGCACTGACCCTGAAGCCAGCTGCGCACTAGTCCCGGCTAGCCTGGTTCAGGTTGGGCTAATCTAGGCCGATCCGATCTAGCCACAGGCTACCGGGTTCTTCTCAGTGGACTTTAGGCCAGCGATTCCACGAAGGTTGCCAGCTCTTCCTTGGAGCCATTAATGCGACGTCCCGTAAAGAACGGGATTTCCTCGCGCACGTGGTGGCGCGCCTCCGTGTAGCGCATCTTGTGCATTAGTTCGACGATGCGCTCCAATGTCGGAGACTCAAAGGCCAGAATCCACTCGTAGTCGCCCAGTGCAAAGGCCGGGACGGTGTTCGCACGCACCTCGTCGAAGCCGAGAGCGGCCTTGCCGTGCTCGCGCAGTAGGCGGGAACGCTCGGCGCGCTCCATGGTGTACCAGTCGTAGCTGCGGACGAATGGGTAGACACAGATCCAATCGCCCGGCTCCTCGCCCATGATGAAGGACGGCAGGTGGGCCTTGTTGAATTCGCTCGGGCGGTGCAGACAAGTGTTGGACCACACCGGCTCGCAAGCCTGTCCTAGCTTGGTTTCCTTGAGGAAGCGACGGTAGGCAACCTGCAGATCCTCCATCTTTTCTGCGTGCCACCAAATCATGACGTCAGCCTCGGCGCGCAGTGCGGACAGGTCGTAGACGCCACGGATCACCAGGTCCTCATCCTCAAAGGAATCAATGAATGCCTGAAAATCAGCAGCTACCTCCGAGCGATCCCCCAGCACGCCAGGCTCGATCTTGAAGACCGAGTAGGTGGCGAAGCGAACGACGGCGTTGAGACGCTTGATTTCCTGCGCGTTCAGTTCAGTCATGGTGTTTAGCCTCTTTAGCCTTTCTTGATATGTGCTCGCGCGCTGCCCGCATGACGCGGGACAGACGCATGTGAAATCCAATTTACGCCACTTCTGTGGCTCAAGGGCTTGGCCGTGGCCGGGGTCATGCCATCTCGCGGATAATCTCCCGCGCGGCCTCCACACCGGACGCTGCGGACGCCGGAACGCCCACACCGTTAAGCATGGAGCCAGCCAGCGCCAGTCCGCGAATGCCCAATACCTCGTCGTAGGCCTGGGAGATAGCCTCCATATATCCCACTCCGTAGCGTGGCAGGCCACCCCACCATCGCTGGACGAAATACTCTTCTGGGTTCTTCCGCTCACCGGTAATCCGCTCTAAATCCTCCACGGCAAAGCTGAGCAGTGCACGGTTATCGACGTCTAAGTGCCAGGGATTATCGAAGCTGCCGAAACTTGCGCGAACGAAAGCTCCCCCGCGTTCGGCAAGGTGCGGCCACTTACGAGACGAGAACGTGAAAGCCTTTGCCTCAGTGGGAGCATCATTGCCCAGCAGCACACCGGAGCGTTCTGGAATGCCGTGGGAAGATGCCATGCGCATGCCAACGACAACGCTGCTGGCAAGATCGATTTCTCCCAACACTTCCGCGGCCGTGGGCGCCATGTACTGCAGGATCGCCGATGCCGTAGGGGCGGGAGTGGCAACGATCACCGCGTCGAACTCTCCGATCGGGTCGATGTAATAGCCGTTGCGGGTTCGGCCAATGGATTCGACGCCGGTGTTGCGCAGCACCTCCGGGTCGGCGTGACGCACGAGCGCGTCTACCAGGCTGGCATAGCCACCCTTGAGGCTGCGGAAAACGGGCTTGGGCTTTGTCCCATTCGCCTCCTTCTGCGGGGCTGGGCGCTGCGACAGGATGGAGTCGACGGCGTCGACTAGGAAGAAGGATTCCCCGGCACTACCGCGCCTATCGAGTTCCTCCGCCAGCTGTGGCAACGTAGCGCGCACACCCAAGTCAAAAGCATTGCAGGAGTACACCCCGCCCAATAGAGGGGACACCAAACGATCAACCACGATGCGGCCTAGACGGGCCTCCACAAGCTGCCCCACAGAGGCGTCCTGTCCCGGCGTCCACGTCATCGGTTGGCCATTGCGCTCCGCGTCGACGCGCGCAGCGCCGGCGGCACCGACTACCTCCACCACATCCTCGCCACGCGAGGGAATCCCCATTAGCGTCCGACGTGGAATGTCCACCAGCGCCCCATCTACAAAGAAGCCGCTGGGCAGGCCGGAGGGAACGCACAACTGATCTCCCAAGCCCACGGATTCAATCAGCTCCGTAAAGTCGCCACGGAAACCCAGATACGCCTCAGCTCCCATATCCACCGGACCGTTGGCATAATTCACGGTCTTCAGCTTGCCGCCCAGACGGTCGTAGGCCTCAGTAAGCAAGATTCGCGCGTTCGGCCCCAACTGGCGTCGCAACTCCCAGGCTGCGGAAAGCCCGGCGATGCCGCCGCCGATGACAGCTACTCGAAGTCCCTCCAACCCGGACGTATCTAGCTTTTCAAAGTGGCTGGAAAACTCATTGGCTTTCATCGCTTGTGAACCTCCTCAAAGGCACGGGTGATGGCATCGGGGTCGGTATTCGGCAGAACTCCATGGCCGAGGTTAAAGATGTGGCCCCGCGCCTGACCTCGTTCGATGGCTCGGTCAACCTCGGCACAAATGCGGGCGATCTCGCGGGCAACCACCTCTGGTCCGGCGAACAACATCGCCGGGTCCAAATTGCCCTGGAGAACCTTGGCGCGACTGCCGGGTTCCGCGGTCGGATCCGCTTCCTGCAATGCAGCGCTGATACGGGTAGCGGCGGAATCCATTGGTACTCGCCAATCCACGCCCACGACATCCGGCCCCGCCAGCGCCATATCCCCCAGCAACTCCCCCGTCCCCACACCGAAATGAATCATCGGAATGCCATAGGGGCGCATCGCATCGAAAATCTGGGTGGAGTAAGGACGCACAAACTCTCGATAGTCACGTGCAGAAAGGTAACCAGCCCAGGAGTCGAAGAGCTGCAAAGCATCCACGCCGGCCTCCGCCTGAGCCTGGAGGAAGCGGATAATAGTGGGCGTCAATCGGCGCATTAAGGCATGCCACACATCGGGGTTCGAGTGCATAAGAGACTTCGTGACCTCGTGGTTCTTGGACGGTCCGCCCTCAACTAGGTAGGAGGCCAAAGTAAAAGGCGCACCCGCGAAACCAATGAGAACCTGGTCGTCTCGCAAGCCGTTCAGAACGCCCCCAATGCCCTCAACAATTTGTTCTAATTGGTCGGGTTCAACAATCGGCAAAGCGTCAACTTCCGCCGCGGTACGCACCGGGTGTTCCACGACTGGCCCGCGTCCGGCGACGATGTCTAGATCCACGCCTGCGGCCTTCAGCGGCACCACAATGTCGGAGAACAAAATCGCTGCATCGGCATCGTGCCTGCGCACTGGCTGCAGAGTAATTTCTGCCAGCAGCTCAGGGTTAAAGCAGGATTCCAACATTCCATGGTTCTTGCGGATCTCACGGTATTCGGGCAGCGAGCGTCCGGCTTGACGCATCATCCAGATCGGACGACGGCTCGGGGTCTCTCCCCGCGCGGCGGCGAGAAACGGTGCGTCCTTGTGGGCTCGACGCCGCGCCTCCGCGGCAGCAATATCAGGCTGGATGGTGTAATCGCTAAGCTCACTCGTCATAAGTGCCATTATGCCAGCGCCTCACTAAAGCTCGGGAATCTCGGGGACACCCCTGCGACCAATAGCCGGCAGACATTCACAACCGTTGTCGGCGCGCCTCACAAATGGGACAAACCTTAAAGGCTAGGTTTAGGCCTTGTGAGCCAAGAGACTGAGATTCCAAAGTACTTCCACGAAGCCGTGCGCTCCATGTCGGAAGCACAAGTGCGTCGCGGCATTAGCGTCGGAGACATCCGCCCGCCCCGCAACCTCGCACCCCTCAGCCACGCCATCGGCCTCGAGGTGCTACCCGCCGAAGAAGACCCCGAAGACGGTACCGGCACCCCCGCCGGTGACGCTTTCGGCCGCCTGATTCTGCTGCATGACCCGCAAGGCGATGAGCAGTGGAAAGGCAAGAAGATGCGCATGGTCGCCTACATCCAAGCCGACATGGATGCAGCCGTCGCCTCTGACCCATTGCTACCCGACGTGGCCTGGGATTGGCTCAAGGAGCAGCTCGATTCCCCTGAGTGTGAATACACCGATCTCGGTGGCACGGTAACTTCCACGGCGTCCGTCCGCTACGGCGATATCGGCGGCCCTCCACGAGCCTTCCAACTTGAGCTTCGCGCCTCATGGACCGCTAATGGATCTGACCTCACCGGACATGTCAAGGCCTTTGCAGAGGTGCTGGCTAATGTAGCTGGCCTGCCTCCAGAAGGCGTCACCGCATTACCCTTCGGCACCCGGACCGCTGGTACCGCCGCCGCAGCAAACGACTCTTAAAGCCTCGCGCAGCCTTTTAAGGCAACGACTTATTGCTATTGACGTATCGTTGTTGCTGTGAGTTTTGTGTCCGTTCCCGCCGCCGGTACCCCAGTGCTCTTGGACTCCCCAGAGCACATAGCTGCGGCGGGTCGCGCACTGGCTGCGGGCACCGGCCCCATCGCCATCGACACTGAACGCGCATCAGCATTTCGCTATGATGACCGCGCATTTGTGATTCAGCTGCGGCGCCGAGGTACAGAAACCTTCCTCATCGACCCCGAGGCTGAGCCCTCTGCCACGCGCCGTTTGTCGCAAGTAGTTAACCAGTCTGAGTGGGTGCTCCACGCCGCGCACACCGATCTGCCTTGTCTCCTGGCTCTCGGCTGGACCCCACCGGCTATCCACGACACGCAAGTCGCAGCCCAGATCCTAGGCAAAAAACGTATCGGCCTCTCTGCAATGTTGGAGGATTACTTCGACATTGTGGTTCCAAAGGACAAAGGAAACGCCGACTGGTCGCGTCGTCCACTGTCCCCCGCCATGTTGAACTATGCGGCCCTGGACGTCGAATGGCTTGTGGAACTATTGGAAACCGCATTGAACGACGTTGCCGATGCAGGCCGCATCGACTGGTACACCCAGGAATGCGCCCACATTCTGGCAACCGCCACACCCCTTGC
This sequence comes from Corynebacterium sp. TUM25015, assembly GCF_056393505.1. Lineage (NCBI taxonomy): Bacteria > Bacillati > Actinomycetota > Actinomycetes > Mycobacteriales > Corynebacteriaceae > Corynebacterium > Corynebacterium sp. TUM25015. The sequence goes on from NZ_CM150783.1 coordinate 1,871,524, forward strand.
ACACAATGATTGGACCGGTCTCAAAGGCCTGAATTCAGTGCGTCGGACGAGCGCCCGCAAACTCGCCCACGACCTGTGGGAGAAGCGTGACCAGATCGCTCTTCAGCGCGATATTTCCCCCGAATCGATTCTGCGCAGTCGCGATCTCATATCTATCGCCGGAGGCGCCGAGGACAATCGCGCCGCTGCCCTACGGGAGCTGAAGATGTCCCTCCGCCGCTCTCGCGCGCACCTGCCTTCACGAACCCATAAGCACTTCATCGAAGCTTTTTCTGACGCCCTCAGCTCCGCCCCCTCCGACCTCGAAATGGAGCAATACCGTGCTCCGCAGTACTGTGGCCCCCGGATTCCGGATCATAAGGTATGGCCAGAGGAATTTCCACGCGCTGCGGCCTACGCCGATGCGATCCTCAACTCAGCCCTCGATCTCGCCGACACACTTGAGATCCGTCTAGACACGATCGCGACGCGGAAAAATCTACGCAAGGCAGCCTGGGCTTGCTGGTTATTCGAGGACTCTGGCGAATACACCAATGCAGCCGACCCGATCGCCTGTTGGGAAGAACTCCTAGGCGACTCGTGGGCAGGCCTCGGCCTGCGTCCTTGGCAAGTGGAGCTTCTCCTCGACGCAGCTGTGCCAGCTGTTGCCGACGTCTTTGCCCGCTCCTATAGCTTCTCGGCGTAGCCAACGACGGTCTTTACGACCGTGTCTACATCCAAGCCGAGCTCTTCTAGAACTTCACCACGCGAAGCGTGCGCCAGGAACTCTTGCGGTACGCCGAGGTTTCGGACCGGCACATCGATTCCTGCCTGAGAGAGGTCGTAGTGTAGCTGGCTGCCAGCACCACCGTGCACGCCGTTGTCCTCGATCGTCACTACCAAGTCATAGCCGCGAGCCAATTCCAGCAGGCTATCTGCGGTGGGAAATACCCAGTGCGGGTCTACTACAGTAGCGGAGAAGTCGGCGTCGCACAGCGCCTGCGCAGCACCCAGCGCCTGCTGCGTCAACGCTCCGAAAGAGACGATGAGTACCTTGCGGCGAGCAGTCTCACCGCTTCCGGAACCATCCCCCTCCTGCTCAAAGAGCACATCGTAGTCAGCTTCCTCGCGGATGGCTGGGACATCTGCCGGGGCATTACCCTTGGGAAAGCGCACCACCGTCGGCGCATCGTCGATGGCGACTGCGCGATCGAGTGCACGTTCGAGGGTGTGCGCATCGCGCGGGGCGGCAACGTGGATACCAGGGACGATGCCGGTGATGGAAAGATCCCACATGCCGTTGTGACTGGCGCCATCAGAACCCGTAATGCCGGCACGGTCGAGCACCAGAGTTACACCCAGCTTCAACAGTGCAACGTCCATCAAGAGCTGGTCGAATGCTCGGTTAAGAAATGTCGAGTAGACCGCGACCACCGGGTGCAAACCACCGAGAGCCAAACCGGCAGCGGAAGTCACTGCGTGTTGCTCGGCAATTCCGACGTCATAGGTACGACTGGGGTGAACCTTCGCGAAATCGGCCAAACCAGTGGGGCCAGCCATCGCGGCGGTAATGGCGACAATGTCCTCGCGCTCGTTGGCGATGTCTATCAAGTGGTTGGAGAACACCTTGGTCCAGCTGATCGCACCCTCGGTCTTCTTAGCCATGGACTCACCGGTGATCGGATCGATCACGCCGGTGGAGTGCATCTGGTCGGCTTCGTCCTGCTCGGCAGGGTCGAAGCCCTTGCCCTTTTGAGTGACCGTGTGGACAATGACTGGCCCACCATAGTCCTTGGCATAGCGCAGCGCGTTTTCCACCTGGTTTAGGTCGTGGCCATCCACCGGACCGATGTACTTCAAGCCGAGTTCGGGGAACATCTCGTGCGGAATGACGGTGTGCTTCACGCCTTCCTTGAAGCCATGAATCACCTGGAACGCACGATCACCGACCCAGCCCATGCGCCCCAGCGCGTTCTTTCCGGTATCCATAACCCGGTCATACATTGGCTGCAGGCGCAGCGCCGCCAAGTTTTCGGCAAGGCCACCAATGGTTGGCGAATAAGAACGGCCGTTGTCATTGACAACGATCACCAGGCTGCGCTTCTTGGCTGCTGCGATGTTATTCAGCGCCTCCCACGTCATACCACCGGTCAGAGCACCATCGCCAACGAGAGCGACGACATGCCGGTGAACCTGTCCAGTGAGTTCGAAGGCCTTAGCCAGGCCATCGGCGTAGGACAACGAGGCCGAAGCGTGAGAGGATTCGGTCCAGTCGTGGGGCGACTCCGCCCGATCTGGGTAGCCAGACAGTCCATCCTTTTGGCGCAGCGTATCGAAGAGATCGCGACGGCCAGTGAGGATCTTATGCACGTAGGACTGGTGGCCAGTGTCAAAGATCAGTGGATCCGACGGTGAGTCAAAAACCCGGTGCATCGCGATAGTCAGCTCCACCACACCCAGGTTCGGACCTAGATGGCCACCCGTGGCGGAGACCTTTTGGACAAGAAACTCGCGGATCTCCGAAGCCAACTGTTCTAGCTGGTTCGCGTCCAAGCCTTTAAGGTCTGCGGGCGAGGACACCTTGTCGAGAATTCCCATGTGAAGCTACTCTTCTCCGTCCTATGCTCGCGCCGAATGGTATTTTCAGTCCATTCTAACGGCGCGTGAGCGAATTAAAACAATCCCCTTCGAGGTTACGTTCCTGCGTGTTGTCCGCTACGTCGCTCGTTGCGTTCTCAGCTACGTCGCTCACGGCGTGACCCACGTACGGGAACGAGGTGTGCAAGAAGTTCAACGTGATGGTTCAGCCCAAAGGCATCCACTACGCACAACTCCTTGATCTCATAGCCGTTGCGGATCCACGCCCCAAGATCGCGGGCGGCGGTGGCAGGATCGCACCCTACGTGCACAACGTGCCGCGGTCGAGCCTTCGCGATATCGGATACGGTCTGCGTTCCCGCACCGGTGCGCGGAGGGTCAAGTACTACAGCGTGTACGTCATCACCCCGCGGCAGGCTCAGCACTTGCCGTGATACATCGCCACTAATGAATTCGACATTGCCGATACCGGCCGTGGCAAGTGCTTTCTTACCCGACTCGCTGGCGCTACCCGCGACGTCCACGCACACCACATGATCGACCTTTCGAGAAAGCGCAGCACTGAACACGCCCGCGCCGCCGTAGAGATCCCAAGCGACAGTTCGCTTAACCCTCTCCCCCTGCAGCTTCTCTCCTTGCGCTACCGGTGGAATATGCCGCGCAATCCACGAGGAATAGAACTGCGGAGCCGCGCTGTGAGCCTGCCAGAAGTCTTGTACCTGGCTTTCCCATTGCACATCGAACTCCCGGTCAAGCCCCGCCCCGTAATGCACGGTGCGGGTAACCGTAGGTACCTCGTCTCCAAAGGCCGCCACTCGCTGATTAGCTGGCGAGCCTTGCAACTGCACCATGTGCCGCGCGCCATCGTCGCCGACAGCAACGGCAATCTCCGAGTGTGGAGTGAGCAAACCCGCTTCCCTGAGCTGCTCAATATCTGCTGCCAGACCGTTCTTCAGCTCCGCGCTCCATTGGGCACATTCGTTGTTCACTGGCACGACATTGTGGGACCCCCGGGAACGCTGTCCAACTTTCCCTTCGCCATCAACCGCCAGCCGGACTCGCGTACGAGAGCCTGCGAAAGGATGAAGGCTGTCGGCGGTCACAGTGATCTTCTCCAGAGCCTCCGCGCTGATTTTTCCTACGCGCGACAGCTGATCCATCACCACTTGCTTTTTATAATCCAACGAACCAGCGGCGTTGACAAAGTCCAGGTTGCAGCATCCTGCACCAACCTTGGCTGCCGGGCACAACGGCGCTACTCGGTGAGGGCTAGGCTGGCCGATGTTCGTTGCCACCCCGCTGCGGAAGCCCTTCTTCGCTTTAGTGTTGCGCGCCGGATCCAGCTCTACTGTTACCTCTTTTTCGCCGGGCAGCGCGCCTCGTACGAACACAACCTGCCCGTCCATCCGACCGATCACGGTGCCGCCGTTGGCTGGACCGGCCAGGTCCATCACTACTTCTTCTTTGTTAGTGACGCTCATCGGCTCCAACTTCTTCGCCAGTTTCAGAGATGTCTTGCTTTTCCAAGTGGCGCCCCTCGGCCTCATTCGCGGCCTTCACAGCCCAGACGGTCACGGCAACGACGACCAGTGTTAAAGGCCAACCCATAGCAATTCGGGTATAACCCAAAGCGTCAGTCTTATCTGCGGCATAGAGCCATTGCTGCACGCCAAAGCGAGCGAAGAAAACCAGCGCCCACGCAAATGTGGCCACGTTGAATGCACGCACGGCCCGTCGGTTGGTTCGCCAGCGGTGGTCGTCCCCGTTAATTCCGCGCCAAATCGTACCCACAAGTGGCCAGCGTACGAAGATAGATATCACGAAAGCGATGCCTGCCACCAGGGAGTACCAGATTCCATAGGCGAAATACCCCTTTGCGTCTCCCATGAACCACGCGATAGCAGCGCATAGCGCTACACCCAGGAATCCGGAAATTGCAGGCTGCAGATTCTCCTTGCGGATCAACCGCCATACAAAAATGAGTACCGCGACTCCGAGAGCCGAGATGAGGGCGGGGGTCAACCCCCATTGGCTATTGACTGGTACAAGAACCAATACGGGAAGGGTCGAGGAGACAAGGCCAGAAAGGCCTCCCATTTGCTCCAGCAAGGTACCTTGCTCATCCGGCTTACCTTGAGAAGCTTGTTTGCTAACTTCTGCCATTTTCTACTGGTTCTCGACGGGCGCATGCGGATTGCTTTTCGGTACGCCATTCTGTTCGGCGGCCATGCGCTGCAGTTGCTCCTGCAGTTCCTCATACATTTCCGGCGGCATCTGCACAGGCAGTGGCTGGCCAGCTGGGATCGGATCGTTCCCGCGGTAAATAAAGCTGCGAGCGATGATCTCCCGGCCGATCCTGGCAATCTCATCCGCGCGGGATTTCTCTCCCGCAAGAGTGACGCGGAACATCCAGCGGGGACCGTTCACACCGATTACACGCATTTGGCCCTCACCAGCGACCGCGCAGATCTCCGGCCCCCACGGTCCGTCTTCCAGGTGGACTTCGAGCCCATCCTTCGTCATGCCCGCTACGGTTTCGTCGACGGACTCTTCCCACAGGTTGCCGCTACGTGGGGCGGCAAAGGCCACTGGGGTGAAGCGACCGCCTTCGACCTCTAGGTGGATCATCTGGGGCCCCTCCGGCCCCATTTCCACACTCACATGGCCGCCGTGGGGTACTGGAACCCGCATGGAGCCCAGTTTTAGGAAGCCTCTGGCGAAATCGGAGAAGTCGAAGTCGTGGACATTCACCGTATCCCCATCAAAGGGACCAAAGTCATTGTCGGCTGAATTCGCCTGGCTCGCCACGGTCGGCTGCTCCTGTACTTCCGCTGCAGCCTTCGCGGCATCACGGGCATCCTTATTGGTATTGCTTGTGTTCTTCTTCTTGCGCCCAAACATCCTCAAACTCCGTCTTTTTTATCTTCTACCCTATGTCTTCTGAGCTATGTCTTCTGAACTGCTCTGTCCAGCTGGATTACACGCCAGTCGAGCCGTAACCGGATTCTCCCCGGACGGTTGCTCCCAATTCTTCTACGCTGGCAACCTCTTCGACCTCACACAAGCTCACTTCCTGCACCAGCAGCTGCGCAATCCTTTCTCCACGGGTCAGTTCGATCGGCTGCTCGGGATCCAGGTTAATCAAGCACACCTTGATTTCTCCGCGATAGTCAGCATCAATTGTGCCTGGCGCATTCACAATGGAAAGCCCCTTCTTCAGCGCCAATCCGCTGCGTGGGTGTACTAACCCCACGGTTCCCACGGGAAGTGCGATGGCGATGCCAGTGCCAACCAATTCTCGATTGCCCGGAGCGATGGTCACGTCCGTGGTGGTATAGAGATCAATGCCTGCATCCGTTGGGTGAGCACGGCGTGGCAAGGGCAGATCCTTGTCAAGGCGAACGATACGCAGCGGGGCGTCATTGCCAAAAGAATCAGTGTTATTTGTTGCTGTCTGATTAGGGGTCACGGTCACCAAGACTACAAGTCCACGGGCGAAGTTACGATGTGCGAACCGCCAAGGGCTAGAATTGCTAGGCAGCACTCAAAGCAGACACGCAAACAGGAGTTTTGAATTGGCATCGGGCACTCAGCACGAAAAGCTGCTGTACACGGAGCATCAGCGAGTCCCCCTCGTCTGGTGGCTATTTGCCGCCGGAGTGGTAGCCATTATTTCGTGGCAGGCGCAGATGGGCCGACCGATGTGGGCATCGTTTGTAGCCCTCGCTATCGCCGGCTCATTGGCAGTGTGGGCGTTGATCTACTTCTCCCGAACCAAGGTAGAAGTTACGGAGGATAGTTCTGGTGAACGGTGGCTCCACGTGGGGCCGGCAAAGCTTCCCGCTCACGTCGTAAGCCGCAGCCTAGTAATCCCCCCGACCGCCAAGCGCGCCGCTATGGGTCGTCAGCTCGACCCTGCTGCCTATGTTGTTCATAAGGGTTGGATCCCCACAATGGCGATGCTCGTCCTCGATGATCCGGACGACCCCACCCCCTACTGGCTCATTTCCACCAAGGAACCGCAAGAGGTTCTGGAAAAGCTCGGTCGCCCAATCTACTAAGACAATGAAGCCTTGTAAGACGTTACAGTCTTTTTAACCTCTGGGCTCGATTAAGCCCACTTATGCGCAATCCTTGCAGATGTACTCGCCGTCACCGACGGTCTCACCGATGCAGCTGCGGTGCTGCACCAAGAAACAGACGCTGCACGTGAACTCATCGCTCTGGCGTGGGATTACCGAACCGGAGAGCTCTTCGCCCGACAGATCCGCCATAGGTACGTCAAAAGGCTCGACGATCTCTCCATCGTCCGTGTCGGAAACAGCCGGCTCGGCCTTCTCCGCTGCCTTCAGCCCCTCCAGGGAGTCGGTTTCAATGTCGTCCTCGGAGCGTCGGCGTGGTGCGTCGTAGTCAGTCGCCATGTGGGGTCCTTCGTGTCGATCTTGTGCAGTCGCTTCGAGCCAGCAGCCCTGCCGAACCACTAGCTAAAATTCACTTAAATACGTCTCGCTGTCGCGGATCGTAGAGCACATGCGTGCCACTTGTCACCTTCACGCGCGCAATGGCTGCCTTTTGGGGTATTTGACCTCCCCCCGCACCTATTCTCCAAGCAGCCGAGCAAGCTCTACTGCAATCCCCGGCTTCGCAGTCATGACCAGGGCTTTTTCTTCCTTCATTACGTCATAGTCAGGAGCTACGGAAATTGCCCCCGCGCGGGCGGCAATCAAACACCCCGCAGCATGATCCCAGGGCCCCAAACCATGCTCAAAATATGCGTCCACTTCTCCACTTGCCACCCGGCAGAGATCCAATGCTGCCGACCCGATCCGCCGGATGTCCCGTACCTTCGGCAAGAGCCTTACTAGGCGCTCGGCTTGGCTGCGACGATCCTCCGCCACGTACGAAAATCCAGTGGCTACCAGAGCCTTGTGCAATGCCTCATCGCTGTCTTCAGGCACGACCCTCAAAGTTTCGATCTGCGCCAATTTCCCGTGGTCGTCGTAGCTTAGGCGCCGTGCATCACCGCCTGCATGTGCCGCATAAGCAACGTGTGCCGCTACGTCCACGACCACAGCCGCCACCGGCTCACCGTTTATTACAGCGGCAATACTGACTGCATAGGCCGGTACTCCATAGAGGAAGTTCACGGTGCCATCGATGGGATCAACAATCCACAGCACTTCATCGCTGGAGCTTAGCTCATCGGACACCCCACTGAACCCACCTTCTTCGCCAAGAATCCGCGACCCCGGCACGTGCTCTAAAAGTCGTTGGGAAATCAGCCTCTCGCTAGCCTCATCCACCTCCGTTACCGGATCTACTTCGGAGGTCTTCGTCGCCAGCACGCCAATGTGCCCGTGATCATCGGCTAGTTCGCCACGGCGGCGTCGAACTAAACCCGCAGCCTCACGCCCCACCACAAGTGCGATGGCCTCCAGGTCTTTAGGAGTTGGCCTTTCTTTACTTTGTGACGCCCCGTCTTCCCCCGCTGTCGAGGTCTCATCGAACACTCGCAGTAGCACCGGCTTGGGAGGCGCAGAGCTTCCCGAGTGGGAGTTAAGAACCTCCGAGACGGCCTGGGCCGTCTTACCTGCATGTGGATTAACCGTGGTTTGCATGCCCTCCACTGTGCCACTTTTCGGCGAGCTAAACCTCACAGCGTCAAGGTAGGGTTGTGTTCATGACTGAGGACAAAGCAGCACAGAACCTAAGTTTTGGCGTGGATATCGGCGGCTCCGGAGTTAAGGGAGCAGTCGTTAACCTTGACACTGGCGAGCTGGTGACAGAACGCTTCAAGATCCTCACTCCAAAGCCATCGACCCCGGATGCGGTCGCCGAGGTCGTACGCAAACTGATGGAAATGGCCGAGTGGGATGGTCCTGTCGGAGTGACCGTCCCCGCGGTTGTTAAGAACCAGAAGGCGCGGACTGCAGCTAATATCGACAAGTCCTGGATCGACACTGATATGCAGGAACTGTTCAAGCGCCATCTCGGCGAGCGCGAAATTGCCGTATTGAATGACGCCGACGCGGCAGGCCTGGCCGAGGTTGAGTATGGCGATCCGAGTGCGAAACAGGGTTCCGTTCTGATGCTAACTTTTGGCACCGGGATTGGCTCGGCACTGCTATGCGATGGTCATCTATTCCCCAACTCGGAGCTGGGGCACCTGCCTCACGACGAAAACGGTGACGTGGAGCGGTATGCCAGCTCCGCTGCAAAGGATCGCGAAGAGCTGTCCTATAAGAAGTGGGCGGCACGCGTGGACGAGGTACTGCATGCCTACAGCGCCCTATTTAGCCCGCAGCGATACATCGTGGGCGGCGGCATCTCGCGCAAGGCCGACAAGTGGGTACCGCTTTTGACCGTGGAACAGGAAGTCATTCCGGCGAAGCTTCGCAATCAAGCGGGCATCATTGGAGCCGCTATGGCTGTGCGCGACGGCATCAAACCCTAGGGACCCAAACCACACCGCATTTCGTTTTGAGTTATAATGGGCGGTCGATTCCCACGTAAAGGGTTTGACTAACCCCAAAGACCAACGGTTGCGGGCTTAACGCAACCCGGTGCGATCCAATTCCTTTTCGGAATGTGGCCACGTCATGTGGCTATTTTGTTGCACCATGCGATACGAGCGAAAGGGCTTCAGTGGCAGCGAACGACTCGACCACCACCAGCGACGACAACGCCCAGGGTGTTGTCCGAAAGGTTGCTAAAAAGACGGCAGCGAAGAAGACTGCCCGAAAGGTGGCAAAGAAGTCGGCGACTGCCAAGAAGGCAACCGCTCGCAAGACCACGGCGAAGAAGACTGTGGCGAAGAAAGCCACGGCAAAGAAAACCGCCGCTAAAAAGACTGCTGCAAAGAAGACCGCTCCGAAGCAGGTTGTTGCCGTCAACGTCTCTGACACTGCTGCTGAGCCGGAGGAGCAGGCGTCCACCCCGGTGAAGAAAGCAGCGAAGAAGACCGCCAAGAAGGCTGCCAAGAAGACGGCGCGCAAGACAGCTAAGAAGACTGCCAAAAAGGCAGCTCGCAAGACCACGAAGAAAACCAGCGCTAAGAAGACCACTGCAAAACGGGGCACCAAGGCAGCAAAGGCAGCCGAGGAACTGCTTGAGGTTGATGAGGCTGCTGTCGACGCAACCTCAGCGGAACAGAATGCTCAGGAGACCCCCGACGAGCCAGACGATTTCGACAGCGAACCGGACAATCTCGACGATCTGGATGATCTTGACGAGGACGATGACCTCGATGATCTAGACGATCTGGATGACCTCGACGATGACGATGACGATGATCTAGACGATGACCTCGAAGATGATCTCGAGGACGATGACGACGATGACTCGGACGACGACGAAGACGGTACCGATAAGAACGACGGTAGCTTCGTGTGGGACGAGGACGAGTCCGCAGCGTTGCGTCAGGCTCGCAAGGACGCAGAGCTGACGGCATCTGCCGACTCCGTTCGCGCGTATCTCAAGCAAATCGGTAAGGTCGCACTGCTCAACGCTGAGCAGGAGGTATCGCTGGCTAAGCGCATTGAGGCGGGCTTGTACGCGGCGTATCGTCTGCAGGAGATCAAGGAATCGGGCGAGAAACTTTCCCCGATGAACCGTCGCGACCTGCGCGAAATCGAGCGCGATGGGCGCCGTGCAAAGAACCACCTGCTGGAAGCAAACCTGCGACTAGTGGTGTCGCTGGCGAAACGCTATACCGGACGTGGCATGGCCTTCCTCGACCTTATTCAGGAAGGCAACTTGGGTCTCATCCGTGCGGTGGAGAAGTTCGACTATGTAAAGGGCTACAAGTTCTCCACCTACGCTACGTGGTGGATCCGCCAGGCCATCACCCGCGCAATGGCCGACCAGGCTCGTACCATCCGCATTCCGGTACACATGGTGGAGGTCATCAACAAGCTGGGACGTATCCAGCGCGAGCTTCTGCAGGATCTGGGACGCGAGCCCACCCCGGAGGAGCTCGCACGCGAGATGGACATCACCGTCGACAAGGTGCTGGAAATCCAGCAGTACGCCCGTGAGCCGATTTCGCTGGATCAGACGATCGGCGATGAGGGAGATTCCCAGCTGGGCGACTTTATCGAGGATTCCGAGGCCGTCGTTGCCGTCGATGCGGTCTCGTTCACTCTGCTGCAGGATCAGCTGCAAGATGTTCTGCACACGCTGTCGGAGCGCGAGGCTGGCGTGGTGAAGCTTCGCTTCGGCCTTACCGACGGAATGCCCCGCACCTTAGACGAGATTGGCCAGGTTTATGGTGTGACCCGTGAACGCATCCGCCAGATCGAGTCGAAGACGATGTCCAAGCTACGCCACCCGTCGCGCTCTCAGGTGCTGCGCGACTACCTGGATTAGCCCCCAAGAAAACGAATAGCCCGAGGCCAAGAAGGCTTCGGGCTATTTTTGGTTTTTCTGCACGCAGTCCTGGAACTCCGTGCCGCGCAGATCCTCGCACCCCTTTACGCTCTGCATTGCCGCTTGGGTGAAGAAAATTGCCACCGCCATCGCGACGACCCCCAGAACCAATCCAATAATCGCATAGCTACGCTGTGTCCCCTTCCGATTCGCATTGAGGACGGAAAAAATTCCTACGATGATGGAAATCGCAGCGACGACCAGACCAATCAAGGGGAACATTGCCGCTGGAATGGCCAGGATTCCGACGATTAGGGCAGCCATGCTCAAACCGCTGACCTTGCGGGGCGCAACCTTTTGAAGCTCAGTTTCCTCTGCGTTCGACTTATCCAGATCGGTGTAGTCTTCTCGAGCCACGGTGTGCCCGCCTTCCCTCATCCTGTGTGCACTGTAGCTACGTGCACTCCCAATGCTCATGTCGCGGTGTATATTACCCCACCGCTCCATGCTTACCAGTCTCTCAAATAGGCAATGCGATCCCGCAGCTGTTGGGCTGTACACAGCGCGGTAGCCGGCCCGCCGCAGTTCCGCCGCGCATCATTGTGAATCTGCCCATGGGGTTTGCCCGTCCGCGCTGATTTCATGGACACCAGCGCATTCAGTTCTTTACGCAGCGCTGGAATCTCTTCGCTGGCTACGCGCTTATTGCGCAAATCCGCGCCGCTGCCCTCCGGGGCAGTGGCCTGCTGTTCCTTCTTACGGCGTTGCTCTTCCTGCTTCGCCCGCGCATCCAATTGCTCGGCTTGCCTTTGACGCAGGAGCGTACGCATCTGGTCGGCGTCAAGTAGCCCCGGTAAGCCAAGGTATGCCTGCTCTTCTTCGGATCCGCTTAATGTGGACGTACCGTAAGTCGAGCCGTCGAAAATCAGACTGTCGAGTTCTGCCTCTGCACCGACAGACTCATACCCCTTGTCGTCCTCCACTTCATTCTGTTCCTTGTTGGCCTGACGCAACAGCTCGTCATCCCAGCCCTCATTTGGGCGGTCGGGTTTACCGAGGACGTGGTTGCGTTGTTGCTCCATCTTCGAGGCCAACTCGAGGAGGACAGACACACTGGGGAGGAAGATTGACGCCGACTCCCCCGGGCGCCGCGAGCGCACGAAACGGCCGATGGCCTGCGCAAAGAACAGTGGTGTGGAGGATGATGTGGCATACACGCCCACAGCCAAGCGGGGTACGTCCACGCCCTCAGACACCATGCGCACGGCCACCATCCACTCGTCGCTACTGGCGGAGAATTCTTTAATGCGCTCCGAGGCTCCGGCCTCATCGGACAGTACGACGGTAACGGGAGTGTTACTGATTCTTTCCAGGATGCGCGCGTAGGCACGTGCCGTCGTTTTATCGGTTGCGATCACCAGACCACCTGCATCCGGTGTCGTTTCACGCAACTGATGCAATCGAGTCTGTGCGGCATTGAGCACCGCTGGGATCCAATCGCCCTTCGGGTCGAGCGCAGTACGCCAAGCCCTGGCAGTTTGTTCTGCGTTAAGAGGTTCGCCCAAGCGAGCCTCAAATTCCTCTCCGGCAGAGTTGCGCCACCGGGCTTGGCCCGAATACGCCAAGAAAACCACCGGGCGAACCACACCATCCTTCAGCGCATTCGCGTATCCATAGGTGTAGTCGGCGGACGAGACGAGTGCTCCCTCAGCACCGTCTACAGCCTCGTAGCGCACGAAGGGGATCTGCGAATCATCAGAACGGAATGGCGTACCCGTAAGCGCCAGGCGGCGTTCGACGTGCTCATAGGCCATGCGCACACCATCGCCCCAGCTCTTTGCGTCACCTGCGTGGTGAATCTCATCCAGAATCACCAGCGTCTTCTTCGCCGTGGCCACCTGGTAGTGCTTAGTCGGCTTCATACCGACCTGCGCGTAGGTTACGCACACGCCGTCGTAGGAATTATTAAATGGCGAGGAGTTTGTGAACTCTGCGTCGAGCGCAATCCCCTGTCCGGCGGCGGACTGAGCCCACTGCACCTTTAGGTGCTCGGTGGGCACAACGATGATGAGGCGATCCACCGCGCGGGTATCCAAGAGCAGCCGTGCGATCGTCAGGGCGAAGGTTGTCTTTCCTGCGCCTGGCGTCGCCACAGCCAGGAAGTCCTTCGGACTGGCCTCGACGTACTTGTTCAGTGCCTCCTGCTGCCATAGGCGGAGGTGCTTCACTTCTTGCGCAGCCCCTTGTAGATCTGCTCACAATCCGGGCAGACGGGCGACCCCGGCTTGGCCTGCTTGCGTACGGGGAAAGTCTCCCCACAGAGAGCCACGACAAGCTTGCCCATCACAGCGGATTCGACGATCTGATCCTTCTTCACATAGTGGAAGAACTTCGGAACATCATCGTCCGTCGTCGTGTCCGTATTGACTTCTGGGCGCTCAATCGTTGTCGTACTTGGGTTACTCACAGTTCACCATCATGCCCCTGAATCTGCCTGTTTTCCAGCTGCGTACTAGCGTTGGCTCTATGGCTGATGCACGAAAAAGGAAAACGGGAGGTGAATCCCGTGCCAAGCGCGCCTCGCAAGTGGAGATCATCACTGATGCAAAAAGCTCCCCTCTGCAAGGCTGGCACCATCGCCGCAAGGTGTACACCGTGCTGCAGCTGCTGCGCATCCCGCTCCTCGCCCTTGCCGCTGTAGTTATGCTCATTACCCACAACGCAGCATTGTCCGTGTGCATCGCTTTGATTAGCCTCCCGCTACCGTGGGTGGCCGTGTTGCTAGCCAACGAGACCGGGCAGGTCGATGAGACCACAAATAAGGTGTACAAACCTGCTCTCGTCCGCGAACAACGCCGTGCCGAACGGGCCGCGCTTGCGGGCGAGACATCTCGCCCGATGCTCGAGTCAGATTCTCCCGGGGCATCCACTCCGCAGGTTATCGACATCACCCCCACTCAGCCTGACAGCACCGACAACGATCAGCACTCCGACTAACAAGGAACCGACATGCCCACCTCTACCCCGCCCGGCCGTCCGTTCTGCACCCCTGGCGTTGCCACCGAGCACCTCGTCCGTACCCTCGTCGCGCAAGGCTATGGTTCATCGCTGATTATGGAGGCTCTCGGCGTCGAAGGTATCGCCGCCGCTCAATCCGGCTCTCCCGCAGCCGCTCAATGGCACCTGACGAGCCGGGACTCTGTGGCATCGCAGCTCGTCGCCGCTGTTTATTTACGACGCCCCCAGCCCGCCACCTTCTTCCAATCTCTCGTCGGGGCTGAGTCCACCTCCGAGCTCGTAGCAGAACAGGCTCTTATCCCGTCAGAAGGTTCACATGAAACGCTGCAGCTCAACCTCGACATCCGCCCGATCCACCACCCCGCGCATGGGAACGCGGAGGTGCTGGTTCTCTCCGACCCGGATGCTTCCCTGGAGCCGCGCATCCCCGGACCGGAACACGTTCCCGGTATAGGAAACGCACCCCTATCCCTACTGAATTCCATTCCCCGCCTGTCGGCGAACGCCCGAGTTCTTGACCTGGGTACTGGGTCGGGAGTCTTGGCGTTGCTATTGGCAGCCAACAGCGAGGCAACACTTTTCGGCAGTGACATTCACAGTCGTGCGCTGGCCTATGCACAAGTTGCCGCCGCTGCGCAAGGATTGGAATTGCCTAAGGTCAAGTGGGTTCAGGGCTCCTGGTTTGGTCCCTTCGCCAGCGAGCTTTTCGACGTGATTGTCTCCAATCCGCCGTTCGTCATCGGCCCCTCCATCGACCTCGATGCCCGCGAGGGGCACGTATATCGCGATTCCGGTCTGCCCTTGGACGCAGCCAGCAAGCTGGTGGTTCAACAAGCCGTTGAACACTTAGCACCGGGAGGGCATGCGCACCTGTTAATCGGCTGGGCACTCGGCGAAGGTACGGCGGATTCCGCCGCCGAGCGAATCTTGAGCTGGTTGCCGGACGAAGGAGTTCGTGCATGGGTTCTTCAGCGTGATGTGGTGGATGTGGCCACCTATGTCACCACCTGGTTGCGCGACGAAAGCATCGACCCACGCAGCGACAGCGGTCAGCAGCGGGCGACAGAATGGCTCGAGTTCTTCGATCACCACGATGTCACGCAGATCGGGCTCGGGTGGATTCATATCGAGAAGATCGATGCTGCCACCGAGCTCACAGTCGAAACTTTCGAACACGCCCTGCCCGATGGAGCCTTCTTGGGACAAGAGGTCGGCGAATGGTTCGCACGCTGCCGCTGGCTCGAGGAGCTGGAGGTTCCCGGCCGCCCGGCCGCCGAAGCCATTGCGGATGCGCACTACCGACTGCGACGCGGCGTCATTCTAGAAAAAACCGCCAGGTCCATCGACCAAGGGTTCGGCGAAGAAACAATACAGTTGATACGGACCGATGGGCCGGGTTGGACCCACGAAATCGATGCGACATTAGCGGCAATTCTGGCTGGTCTTAGCTGGGACGGACTTTGCTTGCGTGACGTAGCGGAGCTCTACCACGCAATTAATGGAGAAGATCTGGGAATGGATGCCGCAGAGCTTGTGGATCAGCTTGTTCCTCTAGCTGTGGCTCTGGTGAGGCACGGGATGATTGTGCCGCGAGACCTGCGCGAGGTGTACGAGGGCAAAATGTAGGCCAGCGCGGTTAGAGAAAACCAATGAAGACAACCCAGTAAGGAAAAAACCCAGTAAGGAAAACAAGTGAGGGAAGACCAGTGAAGGCAGTGATTAGCACCGTCAGCAGTGCCACAGTGTCGGTTGCCGGCGAAGTTGTGGGAGAAGTAACCGGACCCGCACTCTTAGCACTCGTGGGAGTCGGTGTAAACGATGAACCCGAAGCCGCAGAGAAAATGGCGCGGAAAATTGCGGAACTGCGTTTGCTCCCCGCGTCGGGGCAACCATGGGATAGTCCACGCAATCACTCCGTAGAAGAAGTAAACGGGCAAGTTCTGTTGGTAAGTCAGTTCACTCTCATGGGCGAGACGAAAAAGGGACGACGCCCCTCGTGGGTTAACGCGGCTCCGGGAGAAACTGCCGAACCGGTTTACGAACGTATTGCAGAATTGCTCCGGGAGCGCGGCATAGTTGTAGAAACAGGACGATTCGGCGCCATGATGAAAGTCGCCAGCGTCAATGAGGGACCATTCACAGTGCTTGTGGAGACCTAAGAACGAGAGCTTGTTCAACAAAAACTGCAGGTAAAGCTCTTCCCCTCTGCAGAGTCGCGACAGAGAGAAAAATAGCTAACCCCTGTGCGGGGGTGAACCAAGTTCCTTCTTCAGGTTCGGTGGGGAACAATTCTTCCAAGAGATTCGTTGACCCCGTAGAGCTTCGGCACACAACGAGAAAATTCTTGAAGCGCTTGAACGCTATCGAGCCATGGGAGGCACACCAGCACTATGAGTAACTCCATGATTGATGACGAATACAACGGCATCAGCCACGGTCAAGAGGGTACCGGCAATTCGGCCGACGATAGCGATAAGAAAGAAGACAAGGGGCGGCGCCGCGGAAACAACGAGAACCCGTCGGCAGATCTGGTTCGCGTCTACCTCAACGGCATCGGTAAGACCGCCCTGCTTACTGCAGAGGACGAGGTAGAACTCTCCAAGCGAATCGAAGTCGGGCTGTACTCGGAGCACCTTCTAGCCACCGCAGAGAAGCTGACCCGTGCGAAGAAGCGCGATCTTAAGGTACTGGCACGTGAAGGCAAGGCAGCCCGGAGCCACCTGCTGGAGGCCAACCTGCGCCTCGTTGTATCGCTGGCGAAGCGCTACACCGGCCGTGGCATGCCTCTGCTGGACCTGATCCAAGAAGGCAACCTGGGCTTGATCCGCGCAATGGAAAAGTTCGATTACACCAAGGGCTTTAAATTCTCCACCTATGCAACTTGGTGGATTCGCCAAGCCATTACCCGTGGCATGGCCGACCAATCCCGCACCATTCGCCTTCCCGTCCACCTGGTAGAGCAGGTGAACAAGCTTTCCCGTATCAAGCGCGAGATGTACCAGCAGCTTGGGCGCGAAGCGACGAACGAGGAGCTGGCTGAGGAATCCGGAATCGAGGAATCGAAGATCGAAATGCTGCTCAAGCAGTCCCGCGATCCGGTGAGCCTGGATATGCCCGTCGGTAGCGACGAAGAAGCCCCGCTGGGCGACTTTATCGAGGACTCCGAGGCAACGGATGCGGAAACCGCTGTGGTTGCATCCCTGCGCCACTCCGATGTCCGCGCTGTGTTGGGCACCCTGGAGGAGCGCGAGCAGGACGTCATCAAGCTGCGCTATGGCCTGGATGATGGCATGCCGCGCACGCTGGATCAGATTGGTCGCCGCTTCGGGCTTTCCCGCGAACGCGTCCGCCAAATCGAGCGTGAGGTTATGGCCAAGCTCCGCGAGGGTGACCGAGCCAACAAGCTGCGTGAATACGCTGTTTAGAGACTCATCATCGCTAAATAGCATCAGTACTTAAGCTTCTGCCCCGCTCCCTTTGCGGACGGGGCTATAATCGTTTCAAGTCAATGAACAAAGAAAGGGCGTAGCGCACGTGAGGGATCTCGTCGATACCACTGAGATGTATCTCCGAACGATTTATGAGTTGGAAGAAGAAGGCATTCTGCCGCTCCGCGCCCGCATCGCAGAAAGACTTGATCAGTCCGGCCCGACGGTGAGCCAGACCGTTGCGCGTATGGAGCGCGACGAACTACTCACGGTTGAGAAGGATCGTTCTCTTAAACTCAGTCCTCAAGGCCGAGCTTTAGCCACCGCGGTCATGCGCAAGCACCGCCTGGCCGAGCGCTTGCTCACCGACGTCATCGGTCTTCCCTGGGAAAAGGTTCACGACGAAGCCTGTCGCTGGGAACACGTCATGGGCGACGAGGTTGAGATTCAGCTGGTAAAGGTACTCAGCGAATATGCCACCTCCCCATTTGGCAATCCGATTCCGGGACTGGAGGAGTTGGTAGAAAGCGTGCCGGAGGCTGAGCGCACGGAGCTGAAGGAAAAGATTTATTCTCTGCAGACAGGTTCCTCACAGCGCGCCTCTGATATCGAATCGCCGGAGCCGATCGAGGTGAAGATCCTCAGTATCAACGAAATCGTGCAGGTGGAGCACAAGCTGATGGCGAAGTTCCACGCGTTGGACATGCGCCCAGGCAGCGTCGTAACGCTGGTGGCCACCGAGGACGGCTTGGAGTTCGGCAACGACAACGGCACCATGGTTGTTCCGGAGGAGCTTGGCCACGCCGTACGCGTAGAAAAGCTCAACTAAGGACGTGGGGTAGCGTGGGGGCTGTGACAAGCATCGATCTATCTTCCTCTGCCCTATCCCCTTCCGCCCACATCGTCGTGACTGGCGGCGCCGGCTATGTCGGTAGCGTCTGTGCCAGCGTACTTCTCGAACACGGTTTCCGCGTGACGGTGGTGGACGATCTATCAACCGGCAATGGTTATGCAGTACCAGAAGGCGCGACCTTTATTGAGGGGGACATCCACGATGTCATCTCCGATGTCTTTGCCGCTCGCGACGTAGCAGCCGTCATGCACTTTGCCGCCCGTTCGCTTGTCGGCGAGTCCGTAGAGAAACCCGATATCTACTGGCACCACAATGTAGGTACCAGTCTGTACCTCCTGGATCAGATGCGCGAGCACGGGGTAGATAACCTCGTGTTCTCCTCCACTGCTGCGACCTACGGCGAACCAGAGCAGGTTCCAATCACTGAAGACATGCCGACGGCACCGACAAACCCCTATGGCGCCTCCAAGCTGGCGATTGATCACATGATCACCTCGTACGCCAATGCCTATGGACTGGCCGCTACCTCCCTGCGATACTTCAACGTCGCTGGCGCACACGGAAATATTGGTGAAAACCACAAGGTCGAAACTCACCTCATTCCCTTGGTGCTACAAGTTGCCCTTGGTCATCGAGAGCACATCTCGATTTTCGGCACTGACTACCCCACTGCCGATGGCACTGCCGTCCGCGATTACATCCATATTCGAGATCTGGCGGATGCCCACCTGCTGGCCGCTGCGTCGAACACTGCGGGCAAGCATCGCATCTTTAACCTCGGCTCCGGCGATGGTTTTAGCGTGCGTCAAGTCATCGACACCTGCCGCGAAGTCACCGGCCACCCAATTCCCGCGATCGAATCGCCACGTCGCGCGGGCGACCCTGCAACTCTGATCGCTTCGTCGGCGAAGGCTAAGTCTGAGCTCGGATGGAACCCCACCCGCTCCGATTTGCACACCATTATCTCCGACGCATGGGCCTTTAGCGGACAACTGGGTGATAGGTTGCATTCCGCACAGCGTTAACTGCGTCCCAGTCCACAATCTGCATGAGTCGCTCGTACTCCCATGCGATATCGAGTCCCGCATATTCCCGGACTGTGACATAGGTTCGCTCTGGAAGCCTGTCCTCCTCCGTGGGGTCTTCTGCGGCATCCAGATCCATCTGCACATTTGCCATAACGGTGCAGGCGGATTGCACTGCTTTAGCCAAAAGCAATTTGATCTTTCCTTTTTGATGGGCGTCCAACGCCGTAACCGCAATGTCAGCAGTGAACTCATCGAATGCACTCAGCTGCGGCTCGACCGCAGAATCATCCATTTTCTCCATATCGGAAAGCATTTCCTCCAGCGTTGCCTCCGCAACCTGATCTTCTGTGCCTTCCATATCCTCCGTGCCTATCCCCTGAGCACGCTCGATACTATCGAGCCGCGCACATGCATCCTCGGTGTATAGATCGGCTTCAAGTTCCTCCAACAGTCGCGTAAGTGTGTGATACGCCAGGACTCCTTCGTCGTTAGCCGACGCCACCAGTGCCAGGATCAACATCACCCGTCGACGTACCGACCCCGTCGTTCGACGCGCAGCACTGGCAAGCATCTCGCGTAGAATGGCGCTGTTCGTGCCCAAAGACCAGGCAATAACGACCGTATGAAGGAACTCGTCACTGCAAATCGCGGCAAGGCTGTCGATGAGGTATTCGTTTTCACATTCCTCTTCCAACACCCTTGTTCCCTCCGCTACGGCGGCTATACCAATCAGGACTTGGATCAGATCGACTGTGGTGGCCTCCGCACGTTCCTGGAGCATCCATTCCGGCTCGCTCAGGTTGGCAGGATCCAGCCAGCGCTCCATTTCCTCCCGGTTACCCATACGGCGAGCCCCACTCAGCGCACTGATATCGGCCAGCTCATTGGACTCCACGCTGTCTACCGTGCCCGTCTCGCCGTCCAATACGTCGATCCAAGGCATTCCCGTCGTGATGCTTTCGACTTCTAGGGCCGATTGAACATCGACGCATGCATCCTCCAGTTGGCTGACGGCAGAAGCCACACAGGCACGCAGATCTTCATCCATGTCGCCGATAGTGAGAATGATTGCCTCGGCCGCTGGGGCGTCGCAAAGAATCTTGGTAATCCCCCGCACTGCCTCGTCAATAGCCGCTGGGTGCAAGTCGCATCGTAGGACCGGACCGATTCGAAAGCGCCGGTGATGCGCGGGCAGCGGTGCGGAACTGGTGTGCTCGGTGGAAGCGACTAGGCCGATGATGACCAGCGAGTTCACGGGTGGGAATCCAAGAAGGGAGGGAATGGCAGCGATCAGCTTGCCTTTGTCCGCTCCCAAATGAACGGATGGCGGGCGCGTAGTAGGTGCACTAAGTGCGGAATCTGCGGGAATAGACTGGGGTTTCTTTTCGTTGTGTTCTGGTGAGTTCCTCATGCCACAGATCGTTGCCGAACCAAAGTTTTTTTGCGGCGACGAGTCCCAAACGGTGCGGCGAAGCCCCAGGGGTCTGTGGATAACTTGAAACTGTGAATATGGGTCCCAGAAATGGTGCCGTCTCAACCTGGCTTGTCCGAAGTGGCTGATAGGCTAGGCAGACGGTGCTTGGTTGGACACAGGTTCCGCCGGAAGGGAGAGCGAAACTATGCATGAGCACTTCGACAACAACGACCATCGTGGCAATGGCGAGCGGCGTGAGCGGCAGCTAGGTGGCCGGATGTACGAGCTGGAGTACCCGGCTCCGATCCAGTTCGATCGCCCCTCGATTGCCGACGAGCCCATGGGGTTGAGCGATGCTGAGGGTGCTGAGGGTGCTGAGGAGCTGCCAATGTTGGTGGCATTGCAAGGCTATGCGGATGCCGGACAAGCTGTCTCAAACGCCAGCTCTCATATCCTGGCTGCCTTGGAGCATAGCCCGGTTGCGTCGTTCAAGGTCGATGAGTTGATCGATTATCGTTCGCGACGCCCCGGTGTGACCATCGAGAACTCCAAGGTTGTGGATACGGATGATATTCGCCTGGATCTACACCTGATAAAGGACACCCAGGGACGCCCCTTCCTGCTGCTCAGTGGCTTGGAGCCAGACCTTAAGTGGGGAGCCTTTAGCGACGCTGTGGTGGATCTCGCCCGGCGTGGTCAGGTCGGCATGGTCGCCTCTCTGTACTCGGCGCCGATGACGGTGCCGCACACTCGCCGTTTGGTGATTTCTGCGCATGCCTCGGAATCTTCGCTGATCAAGGACTACCACACGTGGGATTCGCGAATGATCGTTCCCGGCGCCGCGGCTTTGGAAACGGAAAAGAAGTTAAACCGCCACGGGTTCGAAACGGTTGGCTTTACCGCCCATGTGCCGCACTACATCGCGGCCTCCGACTACCCGGAGGCGACTTTGCGCCTATTGGAGGCATTCAGCGAAGTCGCAGACCGCGAGCTGCCCCTTAAAGCTCTGGAAAAGGAGTTGGAACGCGTACAGCGCCAGCTGCAAGACCAGGTTGAGGAGTCCCAGGAGATCGCTACCGTCGTCAGTGCATTGGAGCACCAGTACGATGCCGAGATGGAACGGATGCGTCGTAAGCGGGAGAACAACCTGCTGCAACCGGGACAGGACATCCCAACCGGCGAAGAGCTGGGCGCAGAGTTCGAGGCATTCTTGCAGAACATGTCAGATGGCTCCGATAATGCCGACGATCCAACCGATACCGAGCAAGAGGACAAATAAAACACAGTGGGTATTGCTGCCGAACTCGCGGAACTGTTGCCAGATCTGGACGAGGTACCGGAATCTCTGATTGATGACGCGATCCTAGAGTCTTTTCTCGGTTGGACGCGTGACCGCGGCATTACCCTCTACCCTGCCCAGGAAGAGGCAGCCACAGCCCTCGTGGCTGAAGACAACGTGATTCTTGCTACGCCCACGGGCTCCGGTAAGTCCATGGTGGCCATCGCTGCCCACTTCATTGCCATGGCTCGCAAGCAGCGCAGTTTCTACACCGCGCCCATCAAAGCTCTGGTCAGTGAGAAATTCTTCGATCTGTGCCAAACCTTCGGCCCGGAAAATGTGGGCATGATGACGGGTGACGCCACAGTGAATGGCGGCGCACCGATCATCTGCGCCACTGCTGAAATCGTTGCCAATATTGCCCTGCGCGACGGAGCGAACGCGAAAATTGATCAGGTAGTGATGGACGAGTTCCACTACTACTCTGAACCCGACCGTGGCTGGGCCTGGCAGGTTCCGCTCTTGGAACTCCCTAAGGCACAATTTCTTCTGATGAGCGCCACCCTGGGCAACACCAAGTGGTTGGAGGATGATCTAAGCGAACGCACTGGTCGCCAAACCACATTGGTGACGGGCAGCACACGGCCAGTGCCGCTCGACTTTCACTATGTCTACACTCCCGTCCACGAAACGGTGGAGGAGCTAATAAGCGACGGCAAATCGCCCATTTACATTGTTCACTTCACCCAGCGCGAAGCTATCGAGCGCGCCCAGGCTCTGACCAGCATGAAGCTAGTTAATGACGAAGCCAAGGCTGCTATCGCCGAGGAGATCGGTGATTTCCGCTTTACCTCTGCCTTCGGCAAAACTCTCTCCCGCCTGCTGCGCAAGGGAATCGGCGTGCACCATGCCGGCTTGCTGCCGAAGTACCGTCGCCTCGTCGAGCGATTGT
This sequence comes from Corynebacterium sp. TUM25015, assembly GCF_056393505.1. Taxonomy (NCBI): domain Bacteria; kingdom Bacillati; phylum Actinomycetota; class Actinomycetes; order Mycobacteriales; family Corynebacteriaceae; genus Corynebacterium; species Corynebacterium sp. TUM25015. Next base: position 1,894,440 of record NZ_CM150783.1, read on the forward strand.
CGCAGAAGGGGCTTCTAAAAATTATTTGTGGTACCGATACTCTCGGAGTAGGTATCAATGTGCCGATTCGTACCGTACTGATGACGGGACTGACCAAGTACGACGGTGTGAAGCACCGCGTGCTGAAATCCCGCGAGTTCCATCAAATCGCGGGTCGTGCGGGTCGCGCAGGGTATGACACGGAGGGGACTGTCGTGGTACAGGCTCCCGAGCATGAGATTGAAAACTTTCGCCTCCGCCAACGAGCCGGTAGTGATCCGAAGAAGATCAAGAAGCTACGCAAACGCTCTGCCCCCGAGGGGCAGGCAACGTGGAGTGAATCCACCTATGAGCGCCTCACCCATGCTGAGCCGGAGGAGCTTTCCAGCCAGTTCCGCATGAGCAACTCCATGCTGCTCAATGTCATCGCTCGTGACCAGTGGACCTTTGAAGCGCTACGGCATCTTTTGCGCACCAATCACGACACGCGCACTAAACAGAACAAGGCCATCTTGCGCACCATCGAGCTGTACCGGGGGCTTATCAACGCTGAAGTCGTTGAAGAATTCAAGGCACAAACTCCTAGTGGCAAGGATGCCCGCCTGACCGCCGACCTCAACCGCGATTTTGCCCTCAATCAGCCACTGTCTCCCTTCGCCCTGGCAGCTCTGGAACTACTGGATCCGGAGTCTGACACGTTCGCGCTTGACGTGATCTCTACTTTTGAGGCGGTTTTGGAAGACCCCCGACAGGTGCTTATCGCCCAGCAGAAGGCTGAACGGGGCGAGGAGATTGCGGCGCTGAAGGCTGAGGGCGTCGATTACACCGAGCGAATGGCCATCGTCGAAGACATCACCTGGCCTATGCCGCTGGCAGACGAGCTAGAGCAGGCCTATGACACGTTCTGTGAGGGCAACCCGTGGGCTCGCGATTTTCAGATTAGCCCGAAGTCCGTTGTGCGGGACATGGTGGAAAAGGCAATGACCTTCTCCGACTTCGTGGCCACGTATGGGCTGGGACGCTCCGAGGGTGTGGTGCTGCGCTATCTCACCGATGCATATCGGACGCTGGAGCACTCCGTGCCCGATTCCTACCGCTCGGAGGAGTTCGACGACATCCTCGTGTGGTTGGGCGAGTTGATTCGCCAAGTGGATTCCTCACTCATTGATGAGTGGGTACAGATGTCGGATCCGGATGCCCCGCTGACCGAGGATCAGGTAGCCGAGCATGCCTACGGCGTGGTAAACACAAACCTGCTCTCTGCCAACCCGCAGGCCCTGACCCGTATGGTGCGTAACTACTTCTTCCGCCACGTGGAACTCTTCGCGTTCGAAAAAGAGCGCGAGCTCGCGGAAATGGACGAATACCTGGATTCGCCACCAGACTGGCCTGCCGCGATGGACGATTACTTTGAGGAATATGCCGATATAGGTGTTGACGCCGCCGCGCGTTCAAATAAATACATTCTCATCAAGCGCGGCACAGGCCCCGAGTCGGGTAGTTGGTTCGTGCGCCAGATCATCGACGATCCCGAAGGCGACCATGGTTGGGCGCTAGAGGGCGTGGTAGACCTTGCTGCAACGGATGGAGCCGGCGAGATCCGGCTCTCGGAGCTCACCGTCGTTCAGGGCTAGCTGGCAGGTTCTAGAAGTACGACTCCAGAACGCGACGGCTTTCCTGTGCCACATGATTGAAGGACTGTGCGACGATCTCCCCCAACGACGCATAGTCGTCGATCCGCGTGGAACTGGAGCGGTACGCCATGCCAATCGTGCGTCCCGCTCGCACGGCCCCTCCGGCAAACGTCGCCAGGGCGATGCCCGGCCGTTGACACTCGACTGATACTGCGGACAGCGGTACCAAGGTTGCGCCCAAACCCGCCGACACCAGCTGAATTACGGTGGAAAGGCTGGCCGCCCTGGTGACAGAATGGCGCGGATCATTGGCCATTTCCACCGTCCGGCACAGTTCCAGAATCTGGTCGCGCAGGCAGTGCCCATCATCTAGCAGCAGGAGATCAACATCCTTGAGTTCGTCGACTGCCAAATCCTTGCGACCGGCCAATGGGTGCCCCTCAGGCACAACCAGCACGAACTCTTCGGTGTAGAGATCTACCGTGTTGAGCCCGCCGCCTTCGCCCGGCATACCAAGGACGGCGACGTTGATCTTGCCCTGTCGCAACGCATCAATAAGAAGTGGCGACTTCTCTTCGACAATGCGCGGTTCGAGCTCCGGGGCAACGTCGTTTACAGAGTGTAAAACCTCCGGCAGGATATACGGGGCGACGGTCGGGATCATTCCTATTGCCATCGAACCCACGAGGCCGCCGTGAGCACCCCGCGCGTGAGAGACGAAAGTTTCGAGGCTTTCCAGGGTGGCTTGTGCAAATGGCAGCAGTCCTCGCCCCACTGGGGTGACAATAACCTTGCGAGTGGATCGTTCGATAAGCTGCACTCCCAAACCTGCCTCGAGCGCAGCGAGCGCTTGGGAAAGGGAAGGTTGGGAGATACCTAAATGGGAGGCTGCGGTACCAAAATGACCATGTTCGGCAATGGTCACAAAGGTGCGCAATTGGGCAACGGTCGGGCGATACTCTCTTTGAACCACATCTGCGATTCTACAGACATTCTTAGAAAAGCATAATTACACCTGGAAAAATAAATATAGTCGACTATAAATCAGCTTACGCGCAGTTCAGCGGTACCTTCGAAGGGCGATAGGTTCCCCAAGAACGCCTTGGAATCTCCCCGTAGGCGGACGGTGTAAGTCCCCGGCGGAACGTCCTGTGTACCCCACTCGATCGTTGTGCGGGTCTGCCCAAAGTTATTCTCGAAAGTGATGAGCGTGTTTTCGCTGGAATCGTCTGCCACTACCTTGCCACTTCCATCCTCGATCGTGACATAGCCCTCTCCATGACGCATGTTGTTATTGGGATTGGCGCCGACGAAGATAACCCGCGCATTCGTACCACTCTTTACCTCTGCGGGAGCCTCCAGCACATCACCGAATTTCTTCCCCATAGGTGGGGTATCCATCCACCCATCACTTCCGGGCACATTCGGGATCAAGCCTGTGAGATCTCCCGCAGGCTCTCCTACCTCAACTTCCTTCCCCTCCTTCAAGGCTCGCGCCATTTCATCAAAGACATCCTGGAAAGCTGAGAGTTGATAGTGCCCAAAGATCGTCGCCCCACCCTCGTAGTTCTGGGCCTCGTACTCCTCCGGAGTGGTGATGTAGTGGCCATAAGCGTTGGTGTAGCCCTGCACGACAATTGTGTTCTCAGGCACGCCTAGTGCCGCGGCCACCGTCCGCTTGATTCGCAAGCCGCTAGTCACTGTCGGCTCAAATCCCAGCGAAACTAGAACGAACCCACCGAGACGGTGAATCGTAAATGGGTGCACCTGCTGAATCATTCCGTCGATGTACCCCATCGGCAGCAGGCACTCTTTAGCACCGTGGATGTCCTTAACTTCCTGTGTCGCCAACGCTTTGTTGAGGTCTCGCACCCACGGGTTACCGCCCCGTTCTCCCTCGTTGAACCCCAACAGCGGCACTCCACCTCCATCTTCTTGAGAAGACGCCGCGAAGGCGGCACCCAAGATTGCCGGACCGAGCTTGTGTTCCTTGCCATCCGGGGTGAAGCGTGAGCTTGCGACCAGTTTGGGACAGTCCACCCACCTCATCCGTCCATCGATGCCACCAGCCGACCAATCCTTGCCATCAGTCTTCGTGGCCTCCATCATCCGCTCACCCAGGATCTGCGCGGATTCACGCTCACTTGCGCCCGGCCCAGAGTTAGGCGTCAGACCCATATTCGGGGTGATATCTCCCGGAGTCATGTTTGCAAACGCCGCGACAAACGGGGCTTCTTCTGGGTGACGGTGCACCACGCCGTGAGCCTCCTCTGTGGCCCATGCGGCGTATCCCTTGTTATCGCCAGCGATGTGCTTGTACTTATGCCCAAAGCTCGTCGGGTGCAGCGAATACCAGTTGATCAACCCCACCTGCTGTCCACCGCGCGAGACGTGCAAGGTGACGCTGCGGGTATCCACGCCATTCGGGAGTTCATTCTTATCTTCTTCGGGGTTGCGGTCCCACGAGGTTTTGGATCTATTGACGCCCGCATCAGTGACCGTGGATTCCGCCACCGTCACTTCTGATGGCTGGATGTCATCATGCGCTCGGATGATGGCAGTCACGATGCCCTCGACCGTTGCCTCGAAAGTCTTCGGACGGAATCCACCGTGCGTGATATCAACCATGAGGTGCTGCGACGTACCACCCGGCGCCACGTGTGTGTGAGTGGCGGCGAGTAGCACATTGGATTGGTTGTAGAGATCGCCGTATTTTTCCTTCAGACGGCGCAATACCTCCAAGTGGATCGACTGGAACATCAGCCCGACATCGCAGGTGACGTGCACGAGGCGGGAATTCTCGCGGGCGGCGTCGACAAAAATAAACGCCCGGGCGTATTGACGGCGTTGAATGCCTACGGTCTTTTGCTCATCGACGGCATATCCGAACATGCCCGCTCCCCAGGGCTCGCCGGTCATGTCCGCCAAGCCTCGGCCTACATGGAAGCCCCCTCCGCTAGAGGTTGTTCCCTCTTGGGCACCTGCGCCCGACGTGGCGGCAGACGCCCACACGACGGTGCCGGTGACCGCTGCCATGCCGCGGAAAAAGCTGCGACGACTCAGTTGGGATTGCAAAGGGTTCAGCGAGTTATCAGTGATGCTGTGATGGGCGTGTTCGCACATAGGTATCTCGTTTCTGAAAACTACGTATGTTCATAAATGGTTTTGACGAACGAAACTTTAGACTCGCCCCGTGGAAAAATGTGATGGTTTTCATACTTTAAGCAAACATTTACCTCAATCTAAGTTCTTTTGGGGGTGCAAGCGCCCCAAAAGATCGAGTTCTTCCCCTACCCCACTCGCTGCTAAAATCAACCTTTTCGAGCCATATAAACATGGGCATTCCAGGTTTCTCCGGCAAGCAAGACGGGTGATTTTTAACAATGACGGACGCGAAAGGGCCGACTTCCTCATCTCATAAGGGGCGCCCCCGTCGACGTCCACGCAAGCGACGTCCGAAGTTTGTCCGCACGATCCCGCCGATCACCTACCCCGACCTTCCTGTCTCGGAACGCCGCGCGGACATCATAAAGGCCATTGAGGAAAACCAGGTGGTCATCATCGCCGGTGAAACCGGTTCGGGTAAGACCACGCAGATTCCGAAGATGTGTCTAGAGATCGGCCGCGGCCGCACCAAGGTCATCGGCCACACCCAGCCGCGTCGCATTGCGGCTCGTAGCGTAGCCGAACGCATCGCCGAGGAACTCGACCAGACAATCGGCGAGGATTCTTCCCTGGTCGGTTACAAAATCCGCTTCGACGACACAATTTCCAAGCACACCGCGGTCAAACTCATGACAGACGGCGTGTTGCTCAACGAGATCCAGCGCGACCGGCTACTCCGCGAATACGACACAATCATCGTGGACGAGGCACACGAGCGCAGCCTCAATATCGACTTCCTTCTCGGCTACCTCAAGCAGCTTCTGCCGAAGCGACCGGATCTAAAGGTGATCATCACCTCGGCCACGATCGACCCGGAAAGCTTCGCCAAGCACTTTGCTGACGCCGACGGCTCCCCCGCGCCCATCATCGAAGTCTCTGGCCGCACCTATCCCGTAGAGATTCGCTATCGCCCCCTGATCACCGAGCGCGAAAACCCGAAGACAGGCGAAATCACGGAAGTCGAGACCGACCCCTTGGACGGAATCGTGGCGGCGTGCAAGGAGCTAATGCGCGCCGGCGACGGCGACATTCTTTGCTTCTTCTCCGGCGAGCGCGAAATTCGGGATGCTGCTGAAGCCTTAGAAGGTGAATTCGCCGGAGCCTCAGGGGCACGCAAGGTGGATGTGCTGCCGTTGTTCGGCCGTTTGTCGAATGCAGAACAGCATCGAGTCTTCCGTACCGGCCCGCGCCGCCGCATCGTCCTGGCGACCAATATCGCGGAAACCTCCCTGACTGTGCCGGGTATTCATTACGTGGTGGATACCGGTTTTGCACGTATCTCCCGCTACTCCCACCGCACAAAAGTACAGCGCTTGCCGGTGGAGCCCATCAGCCAGGCCAGCGCCAAGCAACGCTCGGGTCGCTCGGGTCGAATTGCCGACGGCATCGCGATTCGTTTGTACTCCGAGGAGGATTTCGAGGCTCGTCCGGCGTTCACGGATCCGGAAATCCTGCGCACTCACCTTTCCAGCGTCATCCTGTCGATGGCCGCCCTTGGGTTGGGTGATATTCAACGCTTCCCATTCCTTCAAGCACCCGATAATAAGTCGATCCGGGACGGTGTAGCACTACTCCAGGAGCTTGGAGCGTTGGCGTCAACAAAGGAAGCAACGCTAACAGACATCGGCCGGGACATGGCGCGTATCCCCACCGATCCGCGACTAGCCCGCATGCTGGTTGCGGGGCATGCGCAGAACATCATTGAGACGATCGCGGTTATTATCTCCGCACTGTCGATTCAGGACGTGCGCGAAAGACCTTTGGAAAAGCAGCAACAGGCCGACGAAATGCACGCGCGTTTCAAAGCAAACTCCGACTTTATTAGCCTGCTGAAGCTGTGGAACTACCTGCAACAGCAACGTCAGGATCTCTCGGCCAATAAGTTTAGAAAGCTGTGTCAGCGCGAGTTCATTCACTATGTTCGCGTGCGCGAATGGATGGATCTGGTGCGCCAAATGCTCTCCGTCGTGCAAGATCTCGGCTGGAAGATTCCGAATATTCGCCATGTGCGCGAGCTCGTCTTTGAGCCGGAAGCCATCGACGAGGATCTGGTTCACCAGGCAGTTCTTACCGGCCTGATCACCCACGTGGGAATGCGGGAGGGAAATTCCAAACAGTTCACCGGCACTCGCGGCTCACATTTCGTCGTGCACCCCTCCTCGCATGTGTCAAAGAAGCCCCCACAGTGGCTTATGGCCGCTGAACTGGTGGAAACGTCGCAGGTCTTTGCCCGCACAGTGGGGCCGATTGACCCCAGCTGGATCGAATCAATTGCTCCACACATGGTGAAGTACAACTACTCCGAGCCGGTGTGGTCGTCCTCGCGGGGTGCGGCGATGGTGCATGAAAAGGTTCTGCTTTTGGGCCTACCCATTGTCGCGGACAGGATGGTTAATGCCTCCAAGGTGGACCGGCCTTTGGCCCGCGAGCTTTTTATCCGCCATGCCCTCGTGGAGGGAGATTGGAAGACTCGCCACCACTTTTTCTCCCACAACCAAAACCTGCTGGCCGAAGCTACTGATCTGGAGGATAAGGCTCGTCGTCGCGATATCGTTGTCGACGATCAAGCTCTTTTTGATTTTTATGACGCCCGCTTGCCCGAGAAGATCGTCTCCTCTCGACATTTCGATTCTTGGTGGAAGAAAACTCGCCACAAGGATCCACACCAGTTGGACTTCACCCTTGAGGCGCTAATCGACTCGCAGGAGGCTGCCAAGGCCGCCGACGAGTTTCCTGATGCGTGGCGCCAGGGGAGCTTGGAGTTCGAGCTATCCTATGTGTTCTTGCCGGGAGACCCCGACGATGGAATAACCATGCGCGTACCCCTGCCGCTGCTGGCGAATGTCTCCGAACCCGAAACACGCTGGCTGGTCGCCGGTATGCGTGAGGAACTCGCGGTCGCACTGATCCGCTCCTTGCCGAAGCCACTGCGCACCAGCGTCGTGCCAGCCAGCAATTTTGCTGCCGCTGCCCTTAAGAAGATGGTTCCCTTCGACGGCGAGTTTGGTTTTGCACTTGCAGAGGCTTTACGCGAATTAGGAGGCCGGGGCATCACGGCTCAGGACTTCGATTGGAACCGAGTCCCGGAGCACTTGCGTATGCAATTTGCCGCCATTGACCGGCGGGGAAAGGTGATCGAGAAGTCTCGTGACCTGCAATATCTCCAGAACAAACTTTCTGGCCAGGTCACTTCTGCGATTGCTCAGGCGGCAGCTCGGACGAAGCCTGCAGCTCCCAGCGATGCTGCACAGCATTCACCTCAACGACAAAAGAAGCGTGGCGGCACGTCGAGCGGTGTGCTGGCTACCGCCGAGGCATGGACAGTGGACGGCATCGGGGTGCTTCCCGAGACAGTGGAAACGGTGGTCGACGGGCAAACTCTGCACACCTATCCCGCTATCGTCGCTTCACACAGTGGCGTGACATTGAAAGCCTTCCCCACCAAGCAGGCTGCGGATGGGCAGCAGTTTACGACCGTGCTGAACATGATGGTCAACGCTTGTTCGGTGTCCCCAAAGCAAATGATTAAGGGCTTGCCGCTACGTCAACGCGTGGCTATGGAGCAGATCGACGGGGGCGTCGATGGGCTAGTCAGCGATGTGGTGGCTCTGGCCTGCCGAGACATGCTTATGAAGCTGGGGCCTGTGGTGCGCGACCCAGAAAAGTGCGAAGAGGTGGTGGGTGTAGCTCGCTCTCAAGGGCCCGGGCGCGTGCGACAATACGTGGTAGCCCTAGCACCCGCTGTGCTGGCCGTTGCGGACATGTCAGCGGAATTGAAGGGTTGGTCGGGAGATGCCATCGAAGATATGCGCAGTCAACTCGATTTCTTCCTGGGCAAGCATGCCATCGCCCGCAATGGCATTGAGCACATGCGCCATGTTCCGCGCTATGTGGAGGCCATGCGCGCTCGATTGGAAATGATGAAGACGGATCCAGACAAGGAAGAGGATCTGGACGAAGAGGTTCAAGAGGCTTTTGATCTCTTGGAAAAGACGAAGAAGCGGCTCCCAACGGCGAGGGCTGCCTCCCCACAGATCAAGGAGGTGCGCTGGATGATCGAGGAGTTTCGAGTCAGCCTCTTTGCGCAGAACCTAGGCACAGCGCATTCGGTATCCCTGCAGCGTATCCGTAAGAAATTGGAGAAGATCCGTTAGCTGTCGTCGCCTTCAGACACTTCAGGATGCTGGGCTAGAGACTGGCGGTGGGCACGCAGCGATTCGATTTCCTGCTCGAAGTCTTCGGCACAGTTAAAAGACTTATACACGGAGGCGAAACGGAGATAAGCCACCTCGTCCAAGGTTCGGAGTGGATCCAAGATCGCCAGGCCGATCTGGTTTGCGGGTACTTGGGAACCATGTGTCACTCGGACGGCTTGTTCCACCTCGTGTGCCAGACGCTTTAATGCGTCGTCGGAGACATCGCGCCCCTGACATGCCCGACGCACGCCCTTGATAACCTTTTCTCTACTGAATTCCTCGGTCACGCCATTGCGCTTCACTACCAACAGAACAGACCTTTCAATAGTGGTGAAGCGGGTCTGGCATTGACTGCATTCGCGACGACGTCGGATAGAAACACCCATCTCAATGGATCGCGAATCAACAACGCGGGATGAATCTGAGCTACAGGAGGGGCACAACACCCTTCTCAGCTTAGTCGCCCCTCCCCCGACGCAGAAGCTGAACTATGGGATGAGAAGAGGCGCAAACCCAAGCAGCGTGGACATCACTCCAAGGGAGACCGCAGTTCCACCAGGCGAGTGAATGATTCGCTCCGTTCGTGCGCGAACTCTATCTACCCACCCCATTTGATTGTCGAACAGGCATTCGTTTGCGCCGGAGATGCGATCCATCTTGCGGCGCGGAATCGAACGCGCAACAGGTGCAGAAGAATACCCAAAGGTGTTCGAATTACCCCTAGAATCCAGTGCTTCCCAATTAGGCTTAAGAACTTGAGGCCTACGCGGTGGCGCAACCCGATCATCAGGAAGCACACGGACATGCGATGCAGACTGGACAGTAGTTGCGGGACGGATGATCGAGGTGGTCATGTGGCTACTCCTTTACAATGCGACGTAAGGCTAATCAGCAAAGCCTCTTAGCGCCTACGTCTTATTCCCTTGGCTGTTACCCTAGTGAACCATTCACGCCCGACAGGGAACTTCAAAAATTCTGATTTCTAGATCATCTGTTCGAATCTCGAACACAGTACAGAATTTAGCACGCATGTTCGAACATGTCTAGACAAATCTAAACTTTTTCGAACACATATACTAGAAATGCGTTCTATTTCGGGTAGTGTGGAAGCAGATCGCGAAATACCGATAAAGAGACCCCGCCGGAATGAGGTATAACCGTGTCCACCGACCAACCCACCGAAAGTCCTTCCCCTCGCCCCAAGCTTGGGCGTCCTCCGAAGTCCGAGGCTGACAAGCGTGCGGAGAAGCAAGCTCAGAAGGACGGCAAGAAGCCAGCCCTAAGCACTCGCCAGCGCCGCATTCTCGAAGTCATTCGCGATTCGACGGTCATCCGCGGTTACCCGCCAAGTATTCGCGAAATTGCCGATGCTGTAGGACTGCACTCGACGTCATCGGTTTCTTATCATCTCACCCAGCTGGAGAAGCGCGGACATCTACGCCGCGATGGCAAGCGACCTCGCGCGGTTGATGTGCGCTCCTTCGACGGTGGGCAGCTCCCAGCCCAGACTAAACCCACGCCGCAAGCAGCTACTCCGCCCCCGACTTCCGACGACGGAGAGCTCATGCCAGAGGCCACCTACGTCCCGGTTGTGGGGCAGATCGCCGCTGGCGCCCCGATCCTTGCAGAGCAAAATGTTGAGGCTCACTTCCCACTACCACAGGAGTTGGTAGGTAACGGAGAGCTCTTCTTGTTGCAGGTCGTGGGCGAGTCTATGCATGATGCCGGCATCTTCAACGGAGACTGGGTCGTGGTTCGCTCCCAGGCCGTCGCCGAGTTCGGCGATTTCGTCGCCGCCATGATCGACGGTGAGGCGACCGTAAAGGAGTTCCAAAAGGATGCCGACGGGCTGTGGCTTATCCCCCACAACCCCCTGTTCGAACCTATTCCTGCCGAAGAGGCGACCATCCTGGGTAAGGTCGCAGCGGTTTTGCGCAAGATTTAGCTCCCCCCCTATTGGTTCTGACGCCGCCGTCTCCGACCCACTTGGCACTAAAGTAGCGCCTATGGAATCAGCAGAACGGCGCCGTCAAATAGCCTCCCTCACCGCCATTCACGGCAGGGTTACTGTGAATGAACTGGCGGAGAAGTTCGGCGTCACCGCGGAAACAATTCGCCGCGACCTCGCGATTCTCTCTGACGGCGGTGAGCTCTTCCGCATCCACGGCGGAGCGGTTCCGGCACAGAATTTCCGTACAGACTTCACCACTCTTGCCACACGTTCAAAGGCATCTCTCGGAGCCAAGCGAGCAATCGCCAAAGCTGCAGTAACACTCCTTCCGGAAACAGGCAGCACCATCTTCATCGATGCAGGCACCACCACGGGCGTCTTTGCCGAGGCCATCGCCGAAGCCAATGCCACCAACGATCCCAAGCTGATGGCACCGAAGCTCAATATCGTCACGAACTCTTTCTTTATTGCCACCACATTGGCGGAATCCCCCCGTTGCGATGTCCAACTAATCGGTGGGCACGTCCGCGCCCTGTCTCAGGCTGTCGTTGGCGACCTTGCCACCCGCGCGCTCGGCGTCCTCCATGCCGATGTTGCATTCATTGGAACCAATGCCCTTACTATCGTTCACGGGCTATCCACTCCCGATGCCCAAGAAGGAGCAATCAAGCGCTCTATGGTGGCAAACTCCGACCGCGTGGTCGCACTGTGCGATTCCACGAAGTTTGGCCTGGACTACCTGGTGAGCTTCGCAACTATCCAGGACATCAGTGCCGTCGTGACCGACGAGGACGCTCCACAGCCCTACGTTTCCGAGCTGCGCAATCTCGGTATCGACGTCAGCTTTGGCAGCTAGTCTGCGGCTCTGAACTCCTGCAACTCCCCTGCCACTACATTCGGCAAACGAACCTCTAGTTTCGTTCCCTCTGCGTCATAGTCCTCTGCAATTACCGTTCCCAGTTCGTGGACTTTGGCCACGATATCGCCGCGGTGAAAAGGCACGTGCAACGTGACATGGGAATCCAGGGAATTCAGGAACAACTCCAGCTGAGCCTCCAGCTCGGCAATCCCTTCACCTGTTTTCGCCGATACAAAGACGGCATCCGGCACTCGGTGACGTAGTTCGGCGAGCACCAGTGGATCCGCGGTATCGATCTTGTTCACCACCAGAATTTCCGGTGGCGCCTCCTGTCCGGATTCCTCGACGATCCCGCCGATCACTGTGTTCACAGCCTTGATCTGCTCCAGTGGGAAAGGATCGGAACCATCCACAACGTGCAAAACCACGTCGGCTGCCAGAACCTCCTCCAAGGTCGAGCGGAAAGCTTCAACCAACTGCGTGGGGAGGTGACGCACGAATCCAACCGTGTCGCTAAAAACCACGGACCGACCATCAGCCAGGTTTGCCCGCCTGGTGGTCGGATCCAGGGTGGCAAATAGTGCGTCTTCTACCAGTACTCCCGCACCCGTCAATGCGTTGATGAGCGAAGACTTACCAGCATTGGTGTACCCGGCGATCGCGATCTGCGGAATCGCAGAAGAATCGCGTCGCTCGCGCTTTACCTCTCGAGAGGTTTTCATTGCAGCAATTTCTTTGCGCAGCTTCGCCATCTCGGAGCGCAGGCGGCGACGGTCGGCTTCGATCTTCGTCTCACCGGGACCGCGCAGACCTACACCGCCATTGGAGCCAGCGCGTCCACCGGCCTGGCGGGAAAGCGCACCACCCCAACCACGAACGCGCGTAATGAGGTACTCCATTTGCGCAAGCGCTACCTGTGCCTTGCCCTCTTTGGACTTCGCGTGCTGGGCAAAGATATCGAGGATCAACATGGTGCGGTCAATAACTTTGACGTCGAGCGCCTTTTCCAGCGCGATCATTTGGCCGGGGCTCAACTCACCATCGCAGACGACGGTATCAGCGCCGGTCTCCAATACGACAGCCTTCAGTTCCTCGACCTTGCCGCGCCCGATATAGGTGCCAGAATCCGGCTTGTCGCGCCGCTGGTACAGCATCTCCGTCACCTCGGAGCCCGCTGTTTCTGCCAGTGCGCGCAGCTCCTCTAGGTTCGCTTCCACCTGCGCAATCGTGCCAGAGGTCCACACGCCGACCAGCACGACTTTCTCCAGTCTGAGCTTTCGGTACTCAACGTCGTAGCCGTCCGATTGCTCGTCGGTGTAGGTGCTTACGCCGCGGGAAAGCCGCCGCAGGCTAGAGCGTGCTTCGAGATCGAGCTCGCCGACTGTCGGGTCAGGTGTAGGGGCGAAGGAGTGTGTAGTGTGTTCGGTCTGTTCCGTCATTAAGGACTATTTTTACCTGTCAGGGGCACTAAATAGGAAATTTGGTGCAGCGGACTAGAGTGGTTTGCATGATTCCTGAACTTCGCAGCATTGGCATGGATTTCCCGAAGTGGCAAGAAGCGCTGGAGGCCGCCTACGGCTCCGGCAGCCTCGGTGTATCAGGCGAGGTTCGCGGCGGCCAGGTTCTGCAGTTCGATGACCCCTCAGGCGCCCGCATGGTCGTCCTGGCCGTCGAGCCCTTCGGCTCCTTCGCCAGCTACTCCGGCGGGGCTGCCACCACTGCTCACCTCTCGATGCTGAATGACATCATCGGAGTACTCGATGTGGTTGACGACAGTCCGATGTTGCAGATCGCTGGGCAGCAAGCTCCCACTATCTCTTCCCTTACAGCAACGATCGCTCAGGGCCCGTTACTTGTGGACGCCCCTTCGTTGGAGTACCACCAGTTCCAGATTGGGGCTTTAGCTAGCTCCGTCCGGGTCTACGCAGATTCCACGGAGTTTGCCAAGGACGGCGGCCTCAAGGTCGGCGTGGTCGATTCAAGCGGCCTCAAAGACATCAATTCCCCGGCTACGCCTCCTCACGCAACGGCGGAGATTGCTGTTGAAGCTTCCCAATGGGTCAAGAAGGTCAATGCGTTGACCGAGCAAGAGTTCTGGACTGCCACTGTGAGCTCGCCTTTTGAATTCACCGTCGTGCTACCAGCAGATGCCGTGGGCAAGGACATAAACCCCGCCAGCGCCACGTCACCGCTGATCGTCGCAGGTACCGTGCAGTTCACCGCCAGCACAGTCGATGCCGCTGGGTGTGGCGGAGCCTGTGGCTCCGGCAGCTGTGGCTGCGGAGGCCACTAAAGGATCGTCTGGCCCCACGCCACGATCGCCGCAGGGCCGCGTAGCACGGATCCTTCCGCGGAGATCTCTACCTGCACTTCACCGCCTGGAACGTGCACGATCACGGTACCGGTGGCCCGTTCGGCGTCGGCAAGGGCAGCCACAGCGGCAGCGACAGTTCCGGTTCCACACGAGCGAGTCTCTCCTACCCCGCGTTCGTGAACGCGCATGTGCACTGCTCCCGCATCGTCCAGCGGAGTGAGCACCTCTAGGTTCACGCCGTTCGGGAAGAACTCTGGGTCGAACTGCACTCGCTGTTCGATCGGCAGCTCTCTAAGCATCTGCGCTGTCAGGTTCGGCACCACAGCGGCTAAGTGTGGATTGCCCATATCCACTCCGAGTCCCGCAACCTTCACTTCGCCTACCTGCGCGGTGGACACACCCAATACCTCCGGGGAGCCCATCTCCACGCTCACAATGGCGTGTTCCTGTTTTTCGCCGCTAACTTCATGCACCTCTACGAGCTTGCGGCCGGCGCGAGTGCCAATACCGAACTGCTCACCGGCCTGTACCTTTCCCTGAGAGCACAGCACATGGGCAAAGACTCGCACTCCATTACCGCACATCTCGGCCAGGGAACCGTCGGTGTTGCGATAATCCATAAACCATTCCTCGCCTTTTACACCCTCCGGAAGTGCATCCAGCACACCCGCACCAATGAGTGCGTCTCCAGTGGCTATGCGGATCACCCCATCACCGCCAATTCCGGCTCGCCGATCGGCGAGCTGTCGAACACGATTCTCCGTGAGATCCACCTCGACGGACTCATCCATGAGGACAACGAAGTCGTTTTCCGTGCCGTGGGCTTTAAAAAAGTCGATCATGCAGAACACTCCTTATTAGCTGCTCATTCCCAATGCCTCGGTGGCTTCGCGGACGGGGTCGGGAGAAAAGGCGTCAATCCAAAAAATTCTTTGATCCCTACGGAACCAGGAACGCTGCCGTCGAGCATAGCGCCGGGTGCCAGTGATGGTTCGCTCGATGGCCTCCTCTAAGGTGAGCTCGCCGGAGAAATAGTCCAAAACCTGGGCATAACCGATAGCCTGTCCGGCTGTGGACTCGCGAATCAGCCCCTCGCCGACCAGCGATCGAACCTCTTCCACCAGCCCGTGGTCAAACATCTGGCGCACGCGCAACTCGATGCGGGGATTAAGCCATTCAGCGGGGGCATTCAACCCCAGCAGGCGCATGTTCCACCGGGGCACCGAGTCCTTCGGAGGCTGGGAAGCAGCAAAAGGTTTGCCCGTAAGTTCGATGACCTCCAAGGCGCGGACCGTGCGTCGCGGATCGTTGTCTTCGATAACGCGGGCCGCCTCGGGATCTATCGTCGCGAGGTGTTGATGCATAGCGGCGACGCCACGTTCATCCAAACGGCGCTGCCATTTTTCACGCACAACCGGATCCGTCGGCGGGAAGTCCCACTCGTCTACCAATGCCTGTACATACATCATGGATCCACCGACGATGACGGGTGTTTTTCCCCGGGACAGAATATCTTCCACCGTCTCGATTGCCCCCGCCCGGTACTCCGCCACACTCGCAGGTTTAGTGACCGGCCAGATATCCAGTTGATGGTGCGGAATCCCCTGTCGCTCTTCCACTGGAACCTTTGCGGTACCAATGTCCATCCCCCGGTACAGCTGCATAGAGTCGATGTTCACCACCTCCCCGTCCAGCTGCTGTGCAAGGTCCAAGGAGATTGCCGTTTTGCCGGAAGCAGTGGGGCCGACGACGGCTACAGGACGGGCAACAGGACGGATCTGAGTAGAAGAACTCATAGAAACATAGTGTAGCGCTGCGGCTGGTGTAATAATTGCTTCATTGCCTTCAATGTAGGCGATTGGCATGTTTTGGTTTTAGGTAGGAGTATTCCCGCATGACTGACCCCACGAATTCGCGTCCGGTTCCCAAGCCCGGCCCAAAGCCTGGCCCGAAGCCTGGTCTGCAGGTAACTCAGCCTGGGCGTGTCACCATCCCCAAGAACGATCCGGCGAAGTTCGGCCGCGTGGATCAGGATGGTGTGGCGTGGGTAAAGACCGCCGACGGTGAACGCCAGATTGGTGAGTATAAGGCAGGCACTCCGCAGGAGGGGCTGGCGCACTTCGGCGCCCGATACGATGACCTCAGCACCGAGGTCAAAATGCTTGAGGCTCGTCTGGAAAGCCACCCGGAACAGGCTCAGACCATTCGCCATGACGCGAAGATCCTGCAGCAGTCGCTCAGCACTGCCGCAGTCATCGGGGATATTCCGGCGCTCGATGCACGCCTGGAAAAAATTTCACAGCGCACCGAGACCGCGGAACAGCAGGTTGCAGAAGCTAAGCAGCAGCGCCGCGATTCCGCCCTGGCGCAAAAAGAAGAGCTGCTCGGCGAGGTCGAGAGCATTGCCGCGGCGGATCCGACCACTGTGAATTGGAAGCGCAGCGGTGAGCGCATCCGCGCCATCGTTGAGCAATGGCGCGGCATCAAGGGCGTCGAGCGCTCCACCGATGACGAACTATGGAAGCGATTCTCCAAGGCTCGCTCCGAATTCAATCGCAATCGCCAGGCGCATTTCGATCAGCTGGACCGCAATCGCGAGCGAGCACGGCTGAAGAAGGAAGAACTCATTGAGCAGGCTGAGGCGCTACAGGATTCCACGGAGTGGGGTGCGACCAGCGCCAAGTTCCGGGAGCTCATGAGCCAATGGAAAGCCGCTGGCCGTGCACCCCGCGACGTCGACGATCAGTTATGGGAGCGTTTCCGCAAGGCTCAGGACGTATTCTTCGCCGCCCGTAAGGCCGACAGTGCCGAGCGCGACAAAGAATTCGAGGCAAACGCGGAAGCCAAGCAGTCGCTCATCGACGAGTATTCCCCCAAGATCGATCCGCAGGCTCACGGTCTAGACAAAGCTCGCAAGGTTCTCCACGAACTACAGGAGAAGTGGGAGCAGATCGGCTACGTTCCCCGCGGTCGCGTCCGCGAGTTTGAGGACAAGATCAAGTCCCTCGAATCGCGCGTAGAGGAGGCCGCGGATGCCGAATGGCGTCGCACCGACCCGGAGGCACAGGCGCGCGTAGCACAGTTCCAGGCGAAGGCCGACCAGTTCAACCGCGAGGCCGAGGAAGCCGACAAGGCTGGCAAGTCTGCCAAGGCGGAAAAGCTCCGCGGCCAAGCTGCCCAGTGGCAGGAGTGGGCAGACACTGCTGCCGCTGCCTTAGAGGATTAGTCTTCCTGCCCAGATTCCCGCGCGGATTCTTGTTCGGCCTTGCGCTGGCGGCGAGCCTTCGCGCGGGCACGTCGATCATCCACGATGACTGCATCCTCGCGTTCTTCAATTCCCATGCGCAACCGCTGCTGTGCGAGACGGGATTCCTCGTCCTTGTGAGCTTCCTCACGGCGAGCTGCTGCCAAAGCTCGCTGTAGCGGGTTCTTCTGAAACACCACCGCGGATAGTGCAATAAACAGTACCGTCAGGCCAAGCAGACTAAACAGCAATGGCACAGCCGGCCCCTCGCCAGATACAGTTGGCGGCTGGGTTTGGCGGACCCACACCGCAAACACGTTGTACCACCAGGCAACGCCAGCAAAAGCCCAGTTAGCCCATGCCACCAGCCACGACTTCGAAACGATCGTGCCGATGGTCAGCAATATGGCGGTCAGGCGCAGCCAGGAGAAAATAATCTCCGGCATTGCCGTCTGCTCATTCTGCGCCACCGGGGTGCTAAAAAGCACGTCGAAGCCGCGCGCCTCGCCTGCGTGAGGCAGGAAGATCGTTACGAGTGGCACAGCGAAACCAAAGATGATCATGGGCAGGTAGCTTCCCAATACCACTCGCCCTGCGATCCGACGTTCCGCACCGCGCAAGTCGTCGCGGTACTGCGCCAGCTCATCCACCTGCTCTGGTGTGTTCGAGCTTTCGTTTTGGCTACTCACAGCCGCATCCTCCCGTGTTGCATCCGCCCGCTGTTGTCGGCTCGGGCTTCTTCAGACTCGGCATTCCTAGTCCGACGCCCACCGGCGCCGTCGTCGGAGTTTCGCCGAGCTCCGTCATATCCCCTGCCCGGGTGCGCCTATGGTTCGCTACTCCGCCGTCGGCGATGAGGAAGTGCGGCGCGGCGTCACTAATAACGACTTCCACAACGTCACCGGCACGAATATCACCCTCAGGGGTGAAGTGCACGAGTCGACCATCGCGGGCACGGCCCGAGCGACGGTGAGTGCGGTCATTCTTGCGTCCATCGGCTTGCACAAGCAGCTCTTGTGTAGTGCCAATTAGCTTGCGGTTTTCCTCTTCGCTGATGCGCTCCTGCAGCGCGAGCAGGCGCTCGTAGCGGTCTTGTACAACTGCCTTGGGCACCTGGTTCTCCATCTCTGCAGCTGGAGTTCCAGGGCGCGGGGAGTATTGGAAGGTAAATGCACTGGAGAACCGCGCCTTTTCAACCACGTCCATGGTGGCCTGGAAGTCCTCCTCAGTTTCCCCTGGGAAGCCAACGATGATGTCGGTGGTGATCGCGGCATGTGGGATTCGTTCGCGCACTTTATCCAGGATTGCCAGGAACTTCTTGGATCGGTACGAGCGCTTCATGTCCTTCAACACCTTGTCCGAGCCGGATTGCAGCGGCATGTGCAGCTGCGGGCATACTACCGGGGTCTCGGCCATGGCATCGATGACATCATCGGTGAACTCGGCTGGGTGAGGGCTAGTAAAGCGTAGGCGTTCGAGCCCTTCGATCTCTCCGCAGGCGCGCAGCAGCTTGGAGAATGCGGTGCGGTCGCGCTCGAGGGTCTCGTCGGCAAAGTTAACGCCATAAGCATTGACGTTTTGACCGAGCAGTGTAACTTCACTTACGCCCTGGTCCACGAGAGCCTTAACCTCTGCGAGGATCTCCCCCGGACGGCGATCCTGCTCCTTGCCACGCAGTGAGGGAACGATGCAGAAAGTACAGGTGTTGTTGCAGCCCACGGAGACTGATACCCACCCGGCATAAGCGGACTCGCGCTTAGCGGGCAGCACAGAGGGGAATTCTTCCAGCGAGTCGAAAATCTCGACCTCTGCCTTGTGATTGTGCGCGGAACGCTCCAGCAGGGTCGGCAGCGATCCCAGGTTATGGGTGCCGAATACTACGTCTACCCACGGGGCTTTCTCCACGACGGTTTGCTTGTCCTTTTGCGCCATGCAGCCGCCAACCGCAATCTGCATCCCCGGATGCTCGTCCTTAATGGCTTTCATCTGGCCGAGCGTGCCGTAGAGCCGTTTGTCTGCGTTTTCGCGGACGGCGCAGGTATTAAACACCACCACGTCCGGCGTTGCGCCCTCGTCTGCGGGGACGTATCCCGAGTCCTCCAGCAGTCCGGATAGCCGCTCGGAATCGTGGACGTTCATCTGGCAGCCAAAAGTGCGCACTTCGTAGGTGCGAGGCTGGCTCGTTTGCGTCTGAATCGTCTGAGTCACGTGGATTACCCTACCCCTTTGATCACTGCGATTACGAAAGGGCAGATGCTCGCTTGGCGACGCCGCGCTACAGGTCCGCCACTCGGGCATCCAGCGCGTGGCGCGCAAACTGCAGAGCTAGGCCTTCCGGAAACCCTCGCCTGGCCGCCACCCCGACCACACGGCGCAGTGCCTTGTCGTATTCCTTGCGATCTGCGGGCGGGTGTTTGATGGTGGCCGCCTTCTTCGTCACTAGTTCCTGCAAGATCTGTTCCTGGGAGTCATCGTCTACCTGATCCAGCGCTTCCTCGATAACAGCGGGGGCAATACCCTTGCGCTGCAGCTCTCGGCGCAGCACAGCGACGGACTTTTTCTGATTTCTCTCCCGCTGGCGCACCCATTCGCAAGCGAAGGCAGCATCGTCGAGCATGCGGCTTTCGGTACAGCGGCGGATGACCTCCTCTACGCCCTCAGGCTCGAAGTCAGCATCCAGCAGTCGACGTCGTAGCTCCTCAGTAGATCTGGCTCGGTGGTTTATTAGGCGAACAGCCTTGGCTTTGATCGGCGCAAGTCTTTCCTCTTCCGCGGCATCTACCAATCCCCCGCCTTCGCTGGGCGAATAGTTGGCAATTGCCTGCCGTAGGGCATCGATCTTCTGTTCGCGCTCGCTACTCTTCGCCGTCATCGTCGAAATTCGGGCTCAGTTCGATCGGCTTATCTTCATCCAACTGCTCGTCGGTAGCACCTTCGCCCGACTCGTCCTTCATTTTCGCGTACGGGCCAATCTTCAACTCGCGGGCGATGCGATCTTCCAACTCGGCCGAAAGATCCGGGTTGTTCTTCAAGAACTCACGGGCCTTCTCCTTGCCCTGGCCCAGTTGGTCTCCGTCATAGGTAAACCAAGACCCGGACTTCTTGATCAATCCGGTCTCCACGCCTAGGTCAATGATCGAGCCCTCGCGCGAAATACCCTCACCGTAGAGGATGTCGAACTCTGCAATCTTAAATGGCGGCGAAACCTTGTTCTTCACGATCTTCAAACGGGTGCGGTTACCCACTACGTCCTGGCCGTCCTTTAGCGCCTGGATCCGGCGAATGTCACAGCGTACGGAAGCGTAGAACTTCAGGGCCTTACCGCCGGTGGTGGTCTCCGGGGAGCCGAACATAACGCCGATCTTCTCGCGTAGCTGGTTGATAAAGATCGCCGTCGTGCCTGTCTGGTATAGCGCACCGGTCATCTTGCGCAGCGCCTGGCTCATAAGGCGAGCCTGCAAGCCGACGTGAGAATCGCCCATCTCGCCATCGATCTCCGCCTTGGGCGTCAATGCCGCTACCGAGTCCACAACAATAATGTCGATCGCGCCGGAGCGGATCAGCATATCCGCAATCTCCAGCGCTTGTTCGCCAGTATCCGGCTGCGATACCAGCAGCGCGTCAGTATCTACACCTAGAGCGCGGGCATATTCCGGGTCGAGCGCATGCTCAGCATCGACGAAAGCCGCAATGCCGCCTGCACGCTGTGCCTCCGCAATCGCATGCAGCGCCACGGTCGTCTTACCGGAGGACTCTGGGCCATAGATCTCAACCACGCGACCACGCGGAAATCCACCGATACCCAGAGCCGCATTAATAGCGATATTGCCGGAGGAGATCGCCTGAATCGGCGGGCGGGTATCGTCGCCCAGACGCATGATGGCGCCTTTACCGAAATCCTTTTCGATCTGCGCCATTGCAAGCTCCAGAGCCTTAGACCGATCCTTCCCCGCCGCGGCAGTCTGCTTCTTCTTCGGTGGCATAGAGTTGCTACTCCTTACATCTGCTGTGTCTAGATTGCCTTGTTTTATTTGCGCATCCTGCGCTTCTTGCGTGATAGCTACCATCTTCTTTGCACCCCCGATCCCCTTAGACCGAGGGTGCTTCGAAAAGGTTCATAGATAGTTGTACTCGACCATGCGGACAACCATCGTTCCGACACACACCCTACACGAACCTTTGTTCGATTGTTTAATCAATTGCCCTAGCGACTCACAACGTAGGCGTCAATAAGAAACAACCAGCAACACTAGATATCCTCACCTAAACGGCGCTCTTCCGGAACATCGAAGTCCTCACATAAAGCAATCCATATATCGCGCAGATCATACCCCTGTTCGATTAGCGCTGCGGGCGTATCCCCCAGGGAACTCAGCACATGGGTATCTGCGATAAAGGCGCGGAAGCTATCGCCGAATTCCCCCTCGGTTAGTCGGTCAAACTCTGTTCTGCGCATAGCTCCCCAATCTACACCCCCGTCCCCCCACACTTCTTGAACAGCGTTCAAGTCTGAACGCAATACCGATTAATATGGCATTTATGTCAACCTCCGAAACTACAAAATTCAAAGCGGTAGACCTCGCATACATCGCTGTTTTCGCCGCACTTATCATCGTCCTCGGTGGCGTACAGTTTCCCGTCGGTATCTCCGGCGTACCTATCGTTCTCCAAAACATGGGTATCGTCCTCGCCTCTCTCATTCTCGGCTTCTGGCGCGGCGGCCTGGCCACCACCCTGTTCATCGCCGTCGGCTTCGTTGGTGTTCCCAACATGGCCGGATGGAAACCCGCCGCAGCTGCCGTCGCCGGCCCCACTGTCGGATACATCGTCGGCTACGTCATCGCCGCCTTCGTAATCGGCCTTATTGCCCAATACGCGCCGCGCAACTCTAAGGGCCGCGCCACAGTGTTCTTCCTTGCTGGCATCGTAGGCGTGATCATCCAATACATCTGCGGTACCGTCGGCCTCATGGTTCGCCTCGATTACGGCCTCGGCACCGCGCTCGCTACCAATGGCCCGTTCATCCCCGGAGACCTAATCAAGGTAACGCTAGCCGTCGCCATAGCCCTGGCTGTGACCAAGGCAGTCCCCGACCTGCTGCCGACCAAGCGCAAGGCCTAAAATGCCCGTCATTGAGTTTGACCAGGTGGGCGTCACTTTCGACGGCACCGCAGGTCAACGTACCGTTCTGCACGACATCACCCTGACATTAAGCGAACGACGCATCGGCATTATCGGCTCCAATGGTTCCGGAAAATCCACGCTAGTCCGGCTCATTAATGGCCTGGCCGATCCAACAACCGGACAGGTTCTCGTCGATGGCCTCAATGTCACCAAACGCGGACGCCAGGTGCGCAAGAAGGTCGGTTTTGTATTTAGCGACGCCGACAACCAGATCATCATGCCGACGGTTGCCGAAGATATCGCGTTTTCGCTGCGTACGATCTCCAAGAACGGCCGCGAGCGAAGCGAAAAAGTCGAGGCAATGCTGCATGACATGGGACTGGAGCACCTGGCTGATGCCTCGCCACACTTTCTCTCCGGCGGTGAAAAGCAATTGCTAGCTCTCGCTTCCGTACTGATCGTCGAGCCGGAGCTGGTGATTGCTGACGAACCCACGACTCTGCTCGACCTCGGCAATAGGCGCATGATCGCCGCCACCCTGGCTAATCTCCCACAGCAGCTGATTGTGGTTTCCCACGATTTGGAGCTTTTGGAGGATATGGAACGAGTGCTATGGATCGATGAGGGGACGGTACGCGGGGATGGACCTGCGGACAAAGTTATCGCCGACTACGTGGCCAGTTTCGGCGGATAGAGGCACAATCGATGGCAAAATCACTGCACATCCATGTGCCACTATCCGTCTATCACCCTGGGAACTCCCCAGTTCACCGCGCACCTGCGGGCTTAAAAATTTTTTTGCTGCTCATTTTCCTGGTCGGCAGTGCCATCTGGGCTACCGAGCTATGGCAAGCCACAGTGGTCGCGGGCATCACGGCACTGTGCTTTCTGGTGGCGCAGATTCCCTTCAAACTCGTGCTGCGACAGCTTGTTGCACCGTCGCTGCTGCTGGTCGCCTTCGCGCTATTGCTGTGGTGGCAACGTGACTTCTCCACAGCGCTGACCTATTTTGTCGTGATCCTCTCCGCAGTATCGATGGCCACGCTTCTAACATTGACCACGACCATCGTGGCACTCATGGACGCGGTGGAAGCAGGACTTCGCCCATTGGGCCGGATTGGCCTGCCGGTGGAAACTATCAGCCTTCTCATGGCGCTGACTATCCGCCTCATTCCCTTGACCGCTCTAACGGTCAACGAAGTGTTAGACGCAAGAAAAGCACGGGGCGCATCGCGCTCCGTGCTGGCCTTCGGCGTGCCGGTGATAGTCCGCAGCCTCTTGCGCGCCCGCCGTCTAGGCGAGGCACTGAAATCCCGTGGGGTGGGTAACTAGCTCTCGCCACGTAGCTGACGCATACGTTCGGCGACAGCGTCCTGGCTGACGGCCCCTGCCTGTGGCTGGGCCTGTTCAATGGCTTGCGGCTGCTTCTGGCCGCTATTCATCTCCGCGCGAATCTGCTCCAGACGGGAATGACCCGCCATCTGGATACCTGCACGCTCTACCTCAGCCATACGTCCCTGAACGGAGTTCTGTGCGAGTTCGGACTGTCCGAGGGCATTGGCATAACGGCGCTCAATCTTCTCGCGCACCTGATCCAGGTTCGGGGTGCCATTGGCAGCAACGGCATCCATCGACTTCAGGGAGTCAGCGACCTTTTCCTGCATCTTGGCCTGCTCCAGCTGGCTTAGCAGCTTAGTACGCTCCGCCGCCTTTTGCTGCAGCTGCATGGAGTTACGCTCAACCGCCTGCTTGGCCTGTGCCGCCTGCTGCAAGGACTGATCGTGCAAGCTCTTCAGATCCTCTACCGACTGCTCGGCGGTCACCAGCTGGGCCGCAAAAGCCTCGGCAGCATTCTCGTACTCCGTTGCCTTCTGCTCATCGCCCTGCGAGCGAGCCTTATCGGCCAGGTTCAGCGCTTGCTTGGTGTTAGCCTGCAGCTTCTCAACTTCCTCGAGCTGGCGGTTCAGCTTCATCTCCAGCTGACGCTGGTTTCCAATCACCGCAGCGGCCTGTTGGGAAAGAGCCTGGTGCTGCTTTTGTGCTTCGGCAATGGCCTGTTCGATCTGAATCTTCGGATCGGCGTTCTCTTCGATCTTGTTGTCAAAGAGTGCCATCAGGTACTTCCACGCCTTCACAAACGGATTAGCCATAGGGGTTCTGGCTCCTTTTAAGGGGTTTAAGGGTTAAAAAAATTTTCGTTTTACGCGAATGATTCTAACAAGTTTAGGGGTCGTCTCGCCCTATGTACGTGCCCGTTCCCCTGCACTCGTCGCCATGTTCGCGGCCAGCTCTGCCGCTGCGGCATCCAGGGCCATCATCGACGCTGCTTCCAAAATCACCGAAGCCACCGATACCGCCATCGCGTGGCACACGCTGGCCAGCAGCTCAGAGGAAACTTCCTTGCGTCCGCGTTCCAATTCGGAAAGATATCCCGGACTGACGTTCGCCAACGCAGCCAATTGCCGCAGGGTGAAACCGTTGTTTGTGCGGTATTCCTTCAGCGTCGCCCCCAACGCTTCACGCAGGAGTGGCTCATCCGCCGGCATCCGCTCGCTCGGACGCTCAACCGCTACCGTATCCATGACCATCGTATTGTGACTCATCAATCATCCCAACGTCTCTGGCGGCGAATTTGTTCCCGCCAGTCTACTCGCTCGCTAACTCCATCGCGCGGGTTACGCTGAACTGGCGAATCTTCGCCCTTAACTCCACAGAATCCAATCCGGCGAACTCGCCAGTCTCACGCCTTTGGATGAATTCCGCATACAGGTTCTCCACCCGCACGCCCCGCGAGCTATCAAAAATGCCAATAAACACCTCGCCCACCGGATGACCATCCTGGGGATCCGGCCCGGCCACTCCTGTGAGTGCTACTCCCACATCGGCACTGCATCGCCCAGCTACACCCTCTGCGAGCTCAGCCGCCGTCTCCGCAGACACCGGCCCGTGCTCTTTGAGAGTCTGTTCACTCACTCCCGCTAGGTCGTGTTTGGTGTCGGTCGCATAAACAATGACGCCACCTCGCAGAACCGCTGATGCCCCCGGTACCTCTGCAATAGTGGCCGCGCATAGACCTGCAGTGAGGGATTCAGCCGTGGCAATGGTTCGCCCACTGCGGGTGAACTCAGTGACCAAATGCTGTGCGGCCAGGTTCACGGGCATTTAGGCGTTTTCCTTGCGTGAGTCGAGGATGTACTGCACACCAGTGACGACTGTTTGGACAACGGCCACACCCATAACGATCATCGCAATGGTCTGTACCACCCCGCCGAATGGGAGGATATAGAGGAACACAGCCAGAGTCTGCAGCACGGTCTTTAGCTTGCCGCCCTTCGAGGCGGGAACGACGTTGCCCTGACGAGCCAACACCATTCGCCAGACGGTAATTCCCAACTCGCGTACAACAACAATTGCCGTTACCCACCACGGCAGCTCGCCGAGAATATTCAGGCTGACAAAAGCCGAAATCATCAATGCCTTATCGGCAATTGGATCCGCGAGCTTTCCGAAGTCGGTGATGACCTCGTAACGCCGCGCTAGAAAGCCATCCAGCTGGTCGGTAAACATCAACAGGCAAAAAGCCAGCAGTGCCCACCAGCGGTGCGCCCGATCGCTTTCTGCCCCGGCGATCTCCCAATCCCCCGAAGTCAGAATCAACCATAGGAACACCGGGATCAGAGCAATGCGAACGCACGTGAGGACATTCGGCAAACTCACGCTATGGACAAACGTTCCAAACGAAGATCGCGGTGCTGAAGTATTCACAGATACCTATCCTACCGCGGAGGTCTCTTCGTTTTCCTGTGCCTTCTTGCCCACCGTAAGGCTCAGCACTGTTGTCACAATCAGCACGCCCACAATCGTCAGCAGCGATACTTCCACGGAAACCTCAGGAACCGACAGCCCCTGGCCGCCGTTAATAAACGGCAAGTTGTTTTCGTGAAGAGCGTGCAAAATCAGCTTCGTTCCAATGAAGGCCAGAATGATGAATAGACCGTAGGACAGGTACACCAGACGATCCAGCAAGCCATCCAGCAGGAAGTACAGCTGCCGCAATCCCAGTAGTGCCAGGGCGTTAGTCGTGAACACAATGTACGGTTCGCTCGTAATGCCGTAGATGGCAGGGATGGAGTCGAGTGCAAACAGCACGTCTACGAATCCGATGGCCACCAGGGAAATGAAAAGTGGCGTCAATACCTTCTTGCCATTTTCCTTGAACCACAGGCGATCCGACTCGTAGTGATCCGAGACATGAATAAACTTGCGCACTGCCTTGATAATCATCATGTCTTGCGGATCCTGCTCCTCCTCACCGGAGATCTCATCCCACAGCAACTTGGCGGCCGTCCACAGCAGGAAAAAGCCGAAGAGGTAGAACACATCGGACCAAGCCTCAATAATCGCTGCACCGAGGGCGATGAAAACACCGCGCAGGATCAGCGCCAGGGCGATGCCGATGAGCAGTACCTTTTGCTGGTACTTGCGGGGGATCTTAAACGAGCTCAGGATCAGCGCAAAGATGAAGAGGTTATCGACGCTCAAGGCCTTCTCGGTGATATAGCCTGCGAAGAACTCCATGCCATGCTGGTGTGGATTGCCCGGTTCACCCCATGTCAGCCACAGGAACCCACCGAACAAGCAGGCCAGCGCGATATAGAAAAGGCTCCATAGCGCCGACTCTTTCATCGATGGCTCGTGGGGCGTCTTGACGTGACTATAAAAGTCGAAGACAAAGAATCCGGCTACCACCACAATGGTGATGATCCAAGTAAGAGCATTTACTTCCATTAAGAATCCTCCGGTCGTTAAATGGCGTCACTAAAAAGACCGGAGGTCTCCCCTGCCCGTTCCACCGAAGTGACGAGCCGACATGACCGGGAGGATGAAACCTGCCGTGTTGACGATCAATGTCGAGGGCGCCGAAGAATCTGGCGCTAGGGTACTCCCCTCCAACAGTCGATAACCTTACACGAGTCCGCTCGGCGGGTTCGCAGAGACCACGCGAGTGTCGGAATCTGAGTCGTCGGCAGCGTCGGATTCAACGGCGGCAGACGCCTCGGCGTCCATGACCTCCTTAGGCGCATCCTCGGGGTTAGCCCCCTTGATCATCCACAGCATCGTCTCAAGCTCTTCCGGCTTCACCAGCACCTCGCGTGCCTTGGAGCCTTCAGAAGGTCCGACCACACCGCGGGTCTCCATAAGGTCCATTAGGCGGCCGGCCTTGGCAAAACCAATGCGCAGCTTACGCTGCAACATGGACGTCGAACCGAACTGGCTGGTAACAACCAGCTCCACGGCTTGCAACAGATCTTCCAGATCGTTGCCGATATCCGGGTCAATATCCTTCTTCGCCTCTGCGGCCTTGTCCTCAGTCACGCCCTCCCTATAGTCGGGCTCAGCCTGGGTCTTTGCGGCCTCGACAACAGCGCTGATTTCCTCATCGGTGACAAAAGCACCCTGAATGCGCTGTGGTTTGCCGGCTCCTTGCGGGATGAACAAACCATCGCCCATGCCGATCAGCTTCTCGGCACCACCCTGGTCCAGGATCACGCGGGAGTCCGTCGAGGAACTAGTGGCGAACGCCAAGCGGGAAGGCACATTCGTCTTGATCAAACCGGTGACCACGTCGACGGAAGGACGCTGCGTCGCAAGTACGAGGTGGATACCTGCAGCGCGGGCCTTCTGGGTAATGCGCACGATCGAATCTTCGATCTCGCGCGGGGCAGTCATCATCAGGTCGGCGAGCTCGTCCACCACGCACACGATGTAGGGGTACGGACGGTACTCACGCTCGGATCCCAAAGGAGTCGTGATCTCACCGGACTTGACCTTGCGGTTGAAGTCCTTGATGTGGCGCACGCGGCTGGCCTTCATGTCCATGTACCGCTGCTCCATCTCCTCCACCAGCCAGTTGAGGGCCGCGGCGGCTTTCTTCGGCTGGGTGATGATGGGCGTGATCAGGTGCGGAATGCCCTCGTAAGGGGTCAGCTCCACCATCTTCGGGTCCACCAGGATCAAGCGAACCTCGTCCGGAGTCGCACGGGTCAGCAGTGACACCAGCATCGAGTTCACAAAAGCCGACTTACCGGAGCCCGTAGAACCGGCCACGAGCAGGTGCGGCATCTTCTGAATAGAGTGCGCCACAAAGTCGCCCTCGATATCCTTACCCAGGCCAATGACCATCGGGTCGTGGTCGGAAATCACCTTAGGTGCTTCCAGCACGTCGCCTAGACGCACCATCTCGCGGTCGGAGTTGGGCACCTCGATACCCACGGCAGACTTGCCGGGGATAGGGGTGAGCAGGCGCACGTTGTCAGTGGCTACTGCATAGGCCAGGTTGGATTGCAGGTTGGTGATCTTGGAAACCTTCACACCCGGGCCCAGTTCGACCTCGTAGCGCGTTACTGTCGGTCCACGGCTAAAGCCAGTCACCTGCGCATCGACATTAAATTCCTCGAATACATCGGAGATCGCCTCGATCATCCGATCATTCGTTTCGCTGCGGGTCTTCGGCGCGTCGCCGTTGAGCAGCAGGTCCGTTGAAGGCAAGGCGTAGTCGCTGTCCTTCTTTACGACGCCCTCAGGCACATCCTCTTCCAATTCCGACTTGGGCGTCGAGGCTGGAATGGCCGATGCGTCTATGCCGGAACGAGCGACAATAGCCTGTCGCACAGAATCGCGAGAATTGGCGACCGGATCCTTCTTCGCCCGTGGCTTGGGTTGTGGCTCCTTCTTGGGCTCAGACTTGGGCTCAGACTTAGGCGTGGGTGCTGGTGCTGGAGCCTCCGTCTCGTCGTCATCCAGTAGCTCCGCAACATCCTGCACCTGGGGTGCGGGCTTCTTCGGCTGGGGCTTACGCTTGCGCTTCTTCGGCGTATCCAGGACGAGAGTCTCATTCGAGTCGTCTTCATCCTGTCTAGTCTGAACCGGGTAATTATCCATCGGGGTTCGACGTGCCGCGCGTGTGATCTCGTGATCTACGTGACCGTATTGGTCATCCTCGTCAAAGGAGTCATAGTCCTCGGAGCTGTCGACATTGCCAGTACTCCGCCGATTTCCGACCCCCAGGAAATCAGCAGCCAGGTTGTAGATCTGCTTTACGGTCAGTCCTGTGAGCTGCAGCGCACCATAAACAATGGCCAGAAGCAGCAACGGAATAGCGAGGTAGGTGCTGAAGCCGACTGCCATCGGCGTACCAATGGCCTGACCGACCAGACCGCCCGCAGCGGATTTGCCCGAAGCGTCCGTGGGCTGTCCGGCAAAGAGGTGAATCAACCCCAGCATCGGTAGCACAATGAGAGCCGTCCCCAGCCACAGACGAGCCGTCGAGCGTTGGGTTCTTTCGACGCCCACCATCAGTACCCAGGCGGCAAAAGCCATGGCGATGGGGACGACGTATCCACCCGCGCCAATGATCCAAGTCAGTAGTCCAGCAATTCCATTACCCACTGCACCACCAACGCCGAACCACAAGGTTCCGGCAAGGATCAGAGCTACCGCGAACACTCCAATCGCGGCGCCGTCGTAGGAACCTCCAATGCGCGCTGGCTCGTTGCTCATGTTGGGATCTTCGGCACTGAAGTCGGCGTCGAAACCATCGTCCTCAGTATCCTGCGTCCAGTCGTCGCTGGCGCGAGCACCACGACGCTTGTCAAGCCTTTTCGCTTGACTCGATCGAGATCCTCGCTGGCCACCCCGCTTGGAGATCACCTGCGTTTCCGCCTCCTCTAGAAAATCTGCATCGTCAAAAGTGTCAAGGTCGCTTGCGTTACCGCGGGAAGCGAGGCGACGAGTCAAGCCGCCAATCCCGCGCGCTGCACCGCTAAAGGCCGAGCCAAGGGAATGACCCACCACACCAAAGGCACTGCCGGTGCGTTCAAAGTCCCCCGTGTCACCGAAGCCAGAGTAGCCTGAGCTGACCGGCGAAACGGCACGCGTGTCCTCGAACCCACCGCGCCGGCTGGAGCTCGGTCGATTGGCGTGCGAACCCCTACTGCGGGGCGCTGAGCTACGAGAGCGACTAGTGACAGACATGGCCACCACTTTAGTCGCAGCAATCACAGTAGTCACATGAGCAACACGCGCTTTGTTCTAAAAAGATCGCTAGAAGATGTGTCGCTTAATGCGAGCTACAGTAGCCTCGTCCCCCGGAGTGAGCGTGACGCTAGCCGCAGAATCGCGCCCATAGAGCCATAGCAACAGCTCCCCGGCGTCACCGCTCACCCGTACCTCGTCGGGGGTATCGGCTCCAGCCCGCACCACTGCTGCCTCCGCGCCATCCGTTCGCTCTATAACGACGTGAATGCGTGAGGAGCGCAAGCAGAACTTCGCCATCTTGCTTACGGCTTTCCACAGGCTCTCTCGGGCAGAATTTGCCAAATCACGCGGAGAGTTATCCCCTCCCCCACGTCGCAGATCCTCATGGTGAATAAAGTTCTCGGCCAGGTTGGCGTATTTGTCTGCCAAACGCATTGGATTCCACGTGGGCGGGCCATTGCGGTACATCTCCACCAGCTCGGCAAATGGCTTGGACTCGTAGTCGTGACTTACGGTATCCAGTCGATTCGCCAGCCCTTTAAAGAACATGCCGGCAGCGGCATCCGGACGATACTCGCGGATCACCAAATGAACCGCTAAATCACGTGCAGTCCAGCCCTCGCACAACGTAGGTGCATCAGAACCGGACTGCTGTAGAAGATCTGCCAGCGCTTCGCGCTCTGCCTGGGAGGTACTTAAGTTATAAGGTTCCATGCCACCCAAGCGTAGCGAAAAGCTAGATGGACTCGCGGGCTTCTTCCTCCTCGAGCTCTTCAACAATCTCGGAGCTCATCGGGACGACGGTCGGCACGATCATCGGCTTGCGGTTCCACTTATCAGAGATGAGCTTGCCCACCTTACGGCGGATAGCCTGGGCCATGCGATAGGGATCGTTCTCTCCCTCGCCAGCCAGGTCGATCATCACATTATCGACCTTCTCCTGGATTTCCTTCAGCATGTCGCGCGCGTCGTCCGAGAATCCCTTGGCCTGGACGCTCGGCGCCTCCAGCGGACGACCGGTGCGGTTGTCGATGACAGTGGTGATCGAAATCAGGCCACCCTCGGACATCGTCGTGCGGTCTTCCAGCACGCTGCTGTCAATGTCACCCATGCGGGTGCCGTCGACGTAGAGATTACCGACGGTAATTTGGCCAACAACCTTGGCGTGACCATTGTGGAGATCCACGACCACACCGTTTTGCGCCAGCGGAATGTTATTCGGGTTCACACCAGTGCTGATCGCCAGTTCCTTGTTGGCACGCAGGTGCCGCCACTCGCCGTGTACGGGCATAGCGTTGCGCGGACGGGCAGCGTTGTACAGGAATAGAAGCTCACCGGAGTAACCGTGGCCAGAGGTGTGCACCTTAGCGTCACGACCAGTAATGACGGTTGCACCGATCTGAGACAGCATGTTGATTACGCCAAATACCGCTTCTTCGTTACCCGGGACCAGGGAGGAGGACAAGATGATCAGGTCGCCATCGCGAACGGTGATCTGACGGTGCTCACGGCGTGCCATGCGAGACAGAGCCGCCATCGGCTCGCCCTGCGTACCGGTCGTAATCAGCACGACCTTGTGGGGAGCCATCCTTGCGGCGTCGTCCATAGAGACGATAGTGCCGCGTGGCACGTTCAAGTAGCCCATGCGCTCGGCAATTTCCATGTTGCGGATCATCGAGCGACCGTTGAAAGCAACCTTGCGGTTGGCTGCCACGGCAGCGTCCACAGCGGACTGCACACGGGAAACGTTAGAGGCAAAGGAGGCGATAATTACGCGCTGCTTGGCGTCACGCACCAGGCGCTTCAATGTCGGCGCAATATCTGCCTCGGAGCCGGATACGCCCGGGGTAGTCGCGTTCGTCGAGTCACACAGGAACAGATCTACGCCCTCGTCGCCAAAGCGAGACAGCGCCGGCAGGTCGGTCGGGCGACCGTCCAGCGGGGTCTGATCCAGCTTGATGTCACCGGTGTGAACCAGTAGACCAGCACCGGTCTTCAGGGCAATGCCCAGGCAGTCCGGGATCGAGTGGTTCACAGCGAAGAAGCGCAGATCGAATGGTCCGCGACTCTCGTGCGAGTTCTCATCAACCTCGATGAGCTTCGGACGCTGACGGTGTTCCTGCGTCTTCGCCGCGATCAGAGCACACGTGAAACGGGAGGCAATGATCGGGATATCGGCACGCTGCTTCAGCAGCCATGGAATAGCGCCGATGTGATCCTCGTGGCCATGGGTGATGACCAGCGCTTCCACGCGATCCCACTTGTCCTCCAAGTAGCTAAAGTCCGGCAGGATCAGATCCACGCCAGGCTCGCCGGAGCTCGGGAAGAGCACACCACAGTCGATAATCAGCAGGCGACCCTCGTACTCGAAGACGGTCATGTTGCGACCGATTTCGGAGATACCGCCCAGCGCAACGATGCGCAGGCTGCCCTTTGGCTGCTTCGGCGGCTTCGGCAGACGCTGTGTCAAGTCAGCACCCTGCATAGCCTTCAGAGCGCCCTTGCGACGGTCGCCCCCACGGCCACCGCGGCCACGGCCTTTATTGTTGCCGCCATTACCGCCGTTACCACCATTGCCACCACGGCCACGGCCGCGGGAGCGACGGTTCCGGTTGCGGTTGTTGTTCTTGTTGCCGCCACCGTTGTTACCGCCATTATTTTCGCCATTGCTTTCGCTGTTGTCGCCGTTGTTCTTAGCGACGCCACCGTCGTTGAAAACGGTCGCAGCCTCAGCGTTGGAGACAGCGGTGTTATCCGATTGTGCTTCCGCTTCCGCGCTCGGCGGAGCGGCCTTCCGAGTCACCTTGCGGCCTCGGGAACGTTGTTCAGTCATATTTTCCCTATACCCCTGCTGCCTGCAGGTCTTGAGCCAGCTGATCCATCTCAGCGGCAGTTGGTTCGATGATGGGAAGACGCGGTGCACCCACGTCCTTTCCCTTTAGCTTTAGTGCTGCCTTCGCAAATGTCACGCCCCCGAGGCGAGCCTGTGCCTTCTGCAGCGGCTGCAGTTGCACTGCAATGCTACGGGCAGTGGCGATATCGCCAGCGTCGAACGCATCCCTTAGTTCCTTAAGCTGTCGCGTTGCCACATGACCAATCACGGAGATAAAGCCGGTGGCACCTGCGGCCAGCCACGGCAGGTTCAGCGGGTCATCGCCCGAGTACCACGCCAGGTCAGTGTTCTCGATGAGCTCCATGGCTGCGGCCAGGTCGCCCTTGGCGTCCTTCACAGCGGCGATCTGCGGGTGATCGGCCAGTCGGCGCAGGGTTTCTGGCTCCACCGGAACGACGGAACGGGAGGGAATGTCATAGACACACACTGGAATATCCACTGCGTCCGCAACAGTCGTGAAGTGCTGGTAAATACCCTCTTGGCTGGGACGGGAGTAATAAGGGGTCACAACCAGAAGAGAATCAGCACCGGCCTCCTGCGAGGCGCGAGACATTTCTACGGTGACAGCTGTGTCATAAGACCCGCTTCCGGCAATCAGCTTAACGCGGTCGCCGAGCTCGGATCGTACTGCTCTGAGCAGGTCAAGTTTCTCGGTCGCACCCGTGGTGGGTGACTCACCGGTGGTACCGGCCAAGACCAAAGAATCGCAGCCCTCATCCACGAAGTGGCCTGCTAGTGCCACGCCCGCGTCCAAGTCGACGGAGCCGTCCTTCTTAAAAGGGGTCACCATCGCAAGAGAGATAGTTCCGAAGTGCGCGGATCCCCTTGTTGCTGCGTTACCTGTACTCATGACTTCCCAGACTACCTTCCTTCGCGAGAATCTCACGTATTTGGGTGCTTTTCCTTGCGTTTAGATATTGTCTTGCACTCGCTGTGCGCCAAATGAGGCGAATTACCCTAAGACTCCCCTACATAAGGGCTCGTTGCCATTTCCCCGCCATCGTGCAGCTGGGTGATCGAAAAATCCTCGAACACATTCGGCGCCACTGCCTGCAGCTGCCGGAGACATGCCACCGCAATCCGGCGAATCTCCGGATCGGCGTGCTCGGCGGCGCGCATGGCGATGAAGTGTCGCCAGCTGCGGAAGTTACCACTCATAACGAAACGAGTCTCAACGCAATTCGGCAGCACCGCTCGGGCCGCCTGTCGCGCTTGCTTGGTGCGCAGTATCGCGTTTGGTTCCTCCGCGAAGTCCTCGCCGAGGCCGTCCAAAATCTCCCTGTAGGCGTCATAGGCCACATCAGCGGCCTGCAAAAACAGCTTCTTGAGATCCTCGTTGTTAGCTACAGCCTCGGGCACCACCACACGTGCCTCATCCGCTGGCACGTAACGCTGCGAGAGCTGGCTAAAACTGAAGTGCCGGTGGCGCATAATCTCATGGCTGCAGGAACGCGAAACTCCCCGCAGGTACATCGATGCACTGGCATGTTCCAGCAAGGTGGTGTGGCCGACGTCCATGATGTGTCGCACATAGGCCGCATTCGTGGCTGTGTGAGGATTGGGCTTATCCCATGTCTCGTAGCAGGCTCTTCCTGCAAACTCGACTAAGGCCGCGCTGTCTTCAGCGTCGGTGTGCCAATCCAGTTCTGCCACAGGGTGAAAAGCCGTGTGGCCAACCAGATCTATCTGTAGGGGTGCAACGGTAGCCATGAACTAGGCCTCTGCACCGCCGTCGAGGCCTAGGAACTTTTCCAGCCCAATTGTCAGGCCAGGGTTTGCACCAATCTTTTCCACGCCGATCATGATGCCGGGTACGAAAGACTCACGGTCGTAGGAATCCTGCTTGAGGGTCAGGGTCTGCCCCTTCGTGCCGAAGATGACCTGCTCATGGGCAACCATGCCGGTCATACGTACAGCGTGGACAGGCACGCCCTGGACGTCTGCGCCACGTGCGCCGTCAAGGGACTGTGTTGTGGCGTCGGGCTGCTCAGCAAGACCTGCGGCCTTGCGGGCGCGGGCAATACCTTCTGCGGTGTGCACAGCCGTGCCGGACGGAGCATCCACCTTGTTCGGGTGGTGCAGTTCTACAACCTCGGCAGATTCGAAGAAGGGCGCGGCAATCTCCGCAAACTTCATAGTCAGCACAGCGGAGATAGCAAAGTTCGGGGCAACCAGCACACCAGTCTGCGGAGCATCCTGGAGCCAGCCGCGAACGGTGTCGAAGCGCTCCTCGGTCCAGCCGGTGGTGCCTACTACCGCGTGGATGCCGTTCTTGATGCAGAACTCGAGGTTGCCCATCACTGCATCGGGAACAGTGAAGTCCACCACGACCTCAGCTTTGTTGTCCACCAACGCCTGGAGGTCATCGCCATGGTCGATGGCAGCTACCAGCTCGTGGTTCTCGTCAGCCTCCACGGCAGCCACAACGGCACTGCCCACGCGGCCTCGAGCGCCCAATACACCAATGCGAGTCATGAAATAATCACTCTTTCCAGCTAGTTTGCGACTAGTTCTCTTCGACCAAAACCAGGGAGATCTTGCCGCGGTTGTCGATGTCCGCGATCTCCACTTCGAGCTTGTCGCCCACGGAGACTTCGTCTTCGACGCGCTCGATGCGACGGTCGCCACCCAGGTTGGAGATGTGGATCAAACCGTCCTTACCCGGCAACAAGGAAACGAAAGCACCAAATGCAGTGGTCTTCACGACGGTACCCAAGAAGCGATCGCCGACCTTCGGCTGCTGTGGGTTAGCGATCGCATTGATCTTTTCTTCTGCCTGACGTGCAGACTCGCCGCCGACAGCGGAGATGAATACCGTACCATCGTCCTCGATGGTGATATTCGCACCAGTTTCCTCGGTGATTTGGTTGATCGTCTTACCCTTCGGGCCGATAACCTCACCGATCTTGTTCTGGGGGATGGAGATGCTGGAGATGTGCGGAGCTAGGTCGCTCATATCATCAGGCGCGTCGATAGCCTCATTCATCAGCTGCAGGATCTCCAGGCGCGCGGTGCGGGCCTGTTGCAGTGCCTCCGCCAAGACGTCAGAGGGGATGCCGTCCAGCTTCGTATCTAGCTGCAGAGCCGTCACGAACTCGCTCGTACCGGCGACCTTGAAGTCCATATCGCCGAAGGCATCCTCGGCGCCCAGGATATCGGTCAGGGTGACGTACTTGTCCTTGCCATTCTTGCCGACCTTGCCCGTCACTAGGCCCATAGCGATGCCTGCCACCGGAGCCTTCAGCGGCACACCCGCGTTGTACAGGCTCAGTGTAGAGGCACACACGGATCCCATGGAGGTCGAACCGTTGGAACCAAGAGCCTCAGACACCTGGCGGATCGTGTACGGGAAGTCATCACGGCTGGGGATAACGGGCGTCAATGCGCGCTCCGCCAGAGCACCGTGGCCGATCTCGCGACGCTTCGGGGAGCCCACCCGGCCAGTCTCACCAGTGGAGTACGGCGGGAAGTTGTAGTGGTGGATGTAACGCTTCGTAGTCTCCGGACCCAGCGAGTCGATCTGCTGCTCCATCTTCAGCATGTCCAGCGTGGTCACGCCCAGGATCTGGGTTTCGCCACGCTCAAACAGCGCGGAACCGTGAGCACGCGGAATGAGCTGCACGACGATACCCAGGTCGCGGATCGTGGTGCTATCGCGGCCATCGATGCGGAAGCCCTCCTCCAGGATGCGGCGGCGAACCACTGCCTTGGTTACCTCGTTGTGAGCGGCTCGAATCTCCGCCTCTCGCTCCGGGAACTCCGCCAGCAACTCGTCGACATTTTCCTGCATGTTCGTGGCCAGAGCCTCATCGCGCTCCTGCTTATCCGCGATGGCCATGATGTCTTCGAGTGCGTCCTTTGCCTCCGCCTCAACCGAGGCATAGACGTCCTCGCCATAGGGCGGGAATAGTTCAAACTCACGCGTCTCGGCGTCCACTGCCTTCGCCAGCGCAGTCTGTGCCTCGCACAGCGTGGCGATGAACGGCTTCGCGGCCTCGATACCCTGCGCCACGACTTCTTCGGTCGGAGCCGGTGCACCTTCGGCGATGCGCTCGACAACCGTGTCGGTCGCGCCAGCCTCTACCATCATGACGGCCACGTTCGGCTCACCGGCATTGGCGTTCCTGCCACGACCGCGACCACGCCCGCGGGAAGGCTTCATCGGCTCGGTGACGCGACCAGCAACAACCAGCTCGAAGATTGCCTTCTCTTCCTGCTCACGCGTCGGGAAAGCGATCCACTGACCTTCTGCATGATCCTCATCCACAACCAGTGCCATGCGCACGCCGCCAACCGGCCCGGAAACCGGCAAACCGGACAGCTGAGTGGAGGCCGACGCGCCATTGATAGCCAGCACGTCATAACGATCCTGCGGATCCATCGACAGTACCGTGACGATGACCTGCACCTCATTGCGCAGGCCACGTACGAAGGTCGGACGCAGAGGTCGGTCGATCAGTCGAGCAGCCAGGATCGCATCCGTACCCGGTCGACCCTCACGGCGGAAGAAGCTTCCGGGAATGCGGCCGACGGAGTACATCCGCTCCTCCACGTCGACAGTCAGCGGGAAGAAGTCGATGCCCTCGCGTGGTTGGCGGGACGCTGCGGTGGTGGACAGCAGCATCGTGTCCTCATCCAGGTACGTCGTCACTGCGCCGTCTGCCTGGCGAGCCAGTAGCCCGGTCTCGAAGCGGACGGTGCGGGTACCGAAATCGCCGTTGTCGATGGTGGCCTCTGCCTCCCACACCCCGGCGTCCGGGTCGACGAGCTCTGCTTGAATGTTCTGCTTCTTCGTACTCATGATGGAGTTTCGCAATCGCCTTTCTGCGTTACCTTGCGTTGCACACCACGGCGGCTCACTTTTCGTCTGGTCTTCGGTGCCGACGCCACCACCGTGGAGATTTATTTCACTATTCGATTGGCTTTTAGTATTTAACCGGCACCAAGACTAGCACGAAGTAGCACAAACGCCCGCCACCTCGTCGCGGTAGAAGCGACTTTGAGGTGGCGGGCGTGTGATCTAGGAGTGAGCCTTAGCGGCGCAGACCCAGGCGCTCGATCAGGGAGCGGTAACGATCAACGTTGTTCTCGGCCAGGTACTTCAGTAGACCCTTACGACGACCAACCAGCAGCAGCAGGCCGCGGCGGGAGTGGTGGTCGTGCTTGTGGTACTTCAGGTGCTCGGTCAGCTGACGGATACGAACGGTCAGCAGTGCGATCTGAGCCTCCGGGGAGCCGGTATCGGTCTCGTGCAGGCCGAACTCCTTGAGAGTCTCGGTCTTCTTTTCCTTGGACAGTGCCATGGATTAATCTCCTTGATAGTTATTTCAGTCCGCGCGAAAAATTACAGTGGCGACTACCGCAGACCACAGTCGCTCAACCTGGGGGATGTTAGCACGTGGTTCAGTGCTAACCCAAAATGCTAGCCTTAAATGCCTAGCCCAGCGCCTTGCGCGTCTGGGTGACATCGCGGCCAATGGCCTCGATTAGCTGGTCCAACGAGTTGTAGGTTTCCATCCCCCGCAGGCGGTGGACAAACTCCACGGCGATGTCGAGACCATATAGGTCAGCTTCGTGGTCGAGGATAAAGCTCTCGACGCTGCGCGGTTCGTGACCGAACGTGGGGTTAGTGCCCACAGAAATCGCGGAGGGCATGCGCTCACCCACCGGCATGGTGCCCACGGTGGCTCCAGCGGCAATGCCATGACCAGGCAGCACCGTCACATAGCCGGCGTAGACACCATCGGCAGGCAAGGCGAATTTCTCGGCAAAGTACAAGTTCGCCGTAGGGAATCCCAAAGCCCGTCCACCGCGGCCTGCCCCGTGAGTTACTTCCCCAGACACCCGGAAGTTGCGACCTAGCGCCTCATTCGCCCCCTCCACGTTGCCTTCGGCAAGCGCCTGGCGGATCCAGGTAGAGCACACCACATGGTCGCCATCCTCCAAGAGCCCCAGAACGTCCACACGCATTCCGCGCGCCTCGCCCAGCTCCTGCAGCATTGCTGAAGTGCCCGCGGCCTTGTGCCCGAAAGTGAAGTTATCCCCCACCACCACGGCCTTCGCGTTCAGAAGCTCGACCAGTACTTTGTTTACGTATTCCTCGGGGGACCAGCTGGCGATCTCCTTTGTGAACGAGACGACGACTACATGATCGATACCGTACTCATGGGCCAATTCGGCGCGTCGCCGCACGCTAGACAGCAACGGCGGAACGGCAGACGGCCTGAACACGACCGTCGGGTGTGGATCGAAGGTGAACATCACGCTCGGCACTCCTCGCTCATGTGCCAGCGCAACGGCGCGCTTTACTAGTTCTTGGTGCCCACGGTGCACACCGTCAAACACGCCGATGGTCACGACGGTGCCACCAGCGGCTAGATGCTCGGGAATTCTGTCCAGTCCGTACCAGATACTCACGTCAAGCATGCTAGTCGATACTCTGTGAGTATGAATCAACGCAGTACCCCTTCCATCCTGAGCCGCTCCGGCGTGGTTTTGGTCGATAAGCCTTCCGGACCCACCTCACACGACATGGTGGCCAAGCTCCGCCGGATCATGGGTACGCGCCGGGTTGGCCATTCGGGCACCCTCGATCCCCTGGCCACAGGGCTGCTAGTTGTGGGCGTCGAAAGAGGAACAAAGTTTTTGGCTCATGTCGTCGCGCACGATAAGCGCTACGAGGCGACCGTGCGTCTCGGTATGGCAACGCACACCGACGATGCACAGGGCGACATAACCTTTACCGCCTCGCCGGAGAAGTTGGCGACTCTTACCGAGGAGCAGATCCGCGCGGCCTTCGCTACTCAGACCGGTGACATCATGCAACGCCCAACGTCAGTCTCCTCCATCAAGATCGACGGCAAGCGCGCCCATGAATTAGTTCGCGAGGGACACGAGGTCGTTTTGCCGGAGCGCCCCGTTACCATCTTCTCGCTGGAGGTACACGACGTAGTTGTTAATGACGCCCCCTCTTGCATCGACGTCCGCATTTCCGTGCACTGTTCGAGTGGTACCTATATTCGGGCGATTGCACGGGACGTGGGTGCTGCCTTGGGCATGGGCGGTCACCTGACAATGTTGCGTCGCACATCGGTGGGGCCTTTCGACATTTCAGAGGCTCGCACATTGGAGCAACTCGACGCGAACCCCTCGCTCACGCTAAACCTGGACGAAGCTATGGTTCGCTGCTTCGCCACACGAGAGATCAGCGAGTCCGAAGGCGTCGACCTTTCCCTGGGCAAATGGCTCGAGCCGGTGGGTAACAAGGGCGTTACCGCAGCGGTCACCCCATCCGGGCACGCAATCGCGCTGATTGAGGAGAAAGGAAAGCGTGCCGCCAGTGTCTTCGTCGCCCGCCCTGCGGGCCTTGCCTAGTTTGCCGGCACAGCTGCCGCAGTGATGACCAAGCCGTTGCGGATGATCCAACGCCCCTGAATAAACGGCACCGGAACCGGACGAGCCAGCAGATACGAGGTGAAGGTTCCGTCGGCGCGCAGATCAATATCGGCCTGGTCGAAATCCAAGAAGCGATGTGTCAGAGGGAACCACGCCTTGTAGGTGGCTTCCTTCGCACTAAAGAGCACCGTGTCCAAAAGCTGAAGATCGTTGGCACGCATTGTGCGGCGAATGCGCCGTTGTTCCCCCGGCCGGGCGATGGTGTTGAACACGCCCTCGGGTAGAGGAATCGCCTTTTCCGCGTCAATTCCCACTGAGGCCCAGCGGCGGGCAGGTGCCAGCAACGCAGCGCGGAAGCCCGCTGTGTGCGTGAGTGAACCAACTACGCCTTCGGGGAACAACGGCATGCCCCGGGGGCCGCGCAGAATCGGCGGGTGGGCATCCATAAAGTTCTTCAAGGCTTGGTGGGCGCACCACCGGGAATCGCCAAAGTCAGCCTTGCGACGATCCACAGCTCCACACACCAGCTCTTGCTCCTCAGCTGAGAGTGCATGGAACTGGCTTAGATCCCCGGCCTCGTTATGCAGTTCGGCGCACGCAGCACCGCGAGGCAACAATCCGCGCGGAATGGTCGGCTGCTGTGCGCCGAAACTCTCCACGACGGCTACATCGTCGAGATCCGTAATTAGGGTTCCGTTCTGCCTCATGCTGTCACCTCCTCTAACTGCTAGCGCCAACTGCTATCTACGGCTACCGGATAGGGCCATAGTTTCTTTTCCAAGCGGGGCGGAAGTGTGATCTTCCGCTCTCTCGGGTAACCGAGTGAGACCTCGGTGTGCGTTACATTGCCGAGCGAAAACTCTACCGGAATATGCAAATGCCCATAAACCACAACATCCGCTTCATAGCGTTGCGGCCATTCCTGTGTGTGCCGTGTACCGGACCAAAGGCCGATCTCCTCGTGCTTTACGTTGACCATCGTCTCGCGCACCAAAGGCCAGTGATTGACCAGGATTGTTGGCCCTTCCACTGCCGCCAGGCGCCGCACCGAGTAACGCAGTCGCTCGCGGCACCAGAGCACGATGTCCTCGTAAGGGGCAATCGCAAAATCATCCATGAGCACTATGCCTTTGTCCCGAGCTGCGGCCAACGCTGCAGTGGGCGTCATAGAAGAATCACGCCATGAATGGTCATAAAGGGTGAACAGGGGTGCGACAGTGCGACCGGCGAATGTCGGGAAAGGATCTTCCGGTGTAAGGACTCCCAGGCGCTGCGCCGTGGCGATGACGGCATCGTACTTGGCGCGGCCATGTACGCGGTCACTCGTGCGACTGAACAGCTCATGGTTGCCAGGGGTGTAAATCACCTGTGCAAACCGACTTTGAAGCAGACTGAGAGTGCGTTCGATGGACGGCAGATCCTCGGCGATGTCGCCGGCGACGATCAGCCAGTCTGCTGGATCCGTGGGGCGAACGAGATCACATACCAGGTCCTTGTTGCCGGGAGCACGGACGTGTAGGTCGCTCACCGCCCACAGCGTGCGGGGCATCGGGTACTCCCCTCTCCAGCTCAAGTCACAAGTGTTAACAAGCGTAACACTAGTTATCCCATTTATCGCCACTAAAGCGCCAGCTGACGAACATCAAACGGATCACGATGAAGGCAAAAAGGCCCCACCACACGCCTACCAAACCCCAGCCAAACGCCCAGGACAGCCACACTAAAGGGAGGAAACCCGCTAGTACCGAGATGATCGTTGCGGTACGCAGGAATGCCGCATCCGCAGCGCCCAACAACACGCCGTCCAGCGCAAAAACCACGCCCCCGGCCAAGACCAAAAGCACCAGCAGCCACCACGGACCGCCAATGGTAGCGAGCACATCGGCATCCGTCGTAAAGATGCGCGGGATGACGTGCGCCCCCGCCGCCAAACCAGCGGCCAGAATCAGCGATGCCGCCACGGAAAACCGCAGCACGGACACGCCTACTTTGCGGGCCGCCGCAAACGACCCAGCTCCCAGGGCCGCACCCACCAGTGCCTGCGCCGCGATTGCGACGGAGTCCAAAACCAAGGTGAGAAAATTCCACAGCTGAAGCAACACCTGGTGGGCGCCCAAAGGCGCAGGCCCCATACGCCCTGCCACCATAGCCGCAGAGATAAACGCCGCCTGGAAGCTCAGGCTGCGCAAAATAAGATCACGCCCCATCGCCAGTTGAGAACGAATCACCAGCCAATTGGGAGCTAGAGACTTCCCATCCCCCTCCGCTCGCCAATGCACGACCAGAGCACCGAGGAAGCACGCCGCGGTAATACTCTCCCCCAGGACATTCGCATATGCAGATCCCACCAGCCCAAAGCGCTGCACCGAAAGTGGGACGATCACGGCCATCGGTATCACGCCAGCAAGCGTGAACCACAGCGGCAGCTTAGTATTCGACATCCCGCGCAACCAGCCATTGCCTGCCATGGTGAACAACACCGGGATGATGGATCCACAGGTCACTCGCATCCACTTCGTGGCCTCGGAGACCACGGCGGCGTCACTAGTAAACAACCCCATAATCTGCGGAGTAAAGGCGAAAACCAACACCGCCAGCACGGCTCCTACCGCCAGCGCGACCCACGTGGCCTGCAACCCCTCGTAGATAGCGGCAGCGCGGCGACCTGCACCGTAATGACGCGCAGCGCGAGCCGTCGTACCATACGAAAGGAAGGTTAGCTGAGTAGTAACAGTGCTAAGAACAGTGGCGCCCGCAGCCAATGCGGCAAGGTCGGTAGCGCCCAGCCGACCAACGACCGCCGTATCTAACAGCAAGTACAGCGGTGTGGCCGCCAAAACAACAAGGGCCGGCCAGGCCAATCCCAAAATTTTTCGGGCATCGGCCGGGCCGGCAGTAGCGTCTTGTTTAATCAAGACTTGTACGGATCCTCGTCACCCGCCGGACGGGCGCCGGCGGACTGCGCACGCAGAGCCTCGTCCTGAGCCTTCGCTTTGGCCAGCAGCTCCTCAAAGTGCGCTGACGCCTCCGGCACAGTGTCCAGGCTAAAGCTCAAGGTCGGGGTGAAGCGCACGCTCAGCTGATCGCCAACGATTTTACGCAGCTGTCCCTTCGCCTTGGTCAAGGCCTCCTCCGCCGCAGCGGTATCCGGCTCCGCGTCCACGGTCTTACCACGCACGGTGTAGAACACCGTCGCGTCGTGGAGGTCGCCGGTGAGGCGCGCGTCCGTAATGGTCACGAACTCCAGGCGCGGATCCTTAATCTGCCGCTCGATAGCCGTGGCAACAATCTGCTGGATGCGCTTGGCCATGCGTGCAGCACGTGCGTGATCAACCATGAACTTCTCCTTGTAACTCGAGCACCCTTAAGTGCGCGGGATCTCGACCAGCTCGAAGACCTCGATGATGTCGTCGACCTGGATATCCGGGTACGACAGCACCATACCGCACTCGTAACCTGCGGAGACCTCGGTGACATCGTCCTTTTCGCGGCGCAGTGACTCGATCGTCGCCTTCTCCGCCACGACACTGCCGTCGCGGATGAGGCGGATCTGTGCATTGCGGCGAACCTTGCCGGTTTCCACCATGCAACCTGCGATGAGGCCCACGGAAGAAGCCTTGAAGATCTGGCGGATTTCCGCCTTGCCGATCTCGCGCTCCTCGTAGATGGGCTTCAGCATGCCCTTCAGCGCTGCCTCAACCTCTTCGATTG
Organism: Corynebacterium sp. TUM25015; assembly: GCF_056393505.1. Classification (NCBI taxonomy): domain Bacteria; kingdom Bacillati; phylum Actinomycetota; class Actinomycetes; order Mycobacteriales; family Corynebacteriaceae; genus Corynebacterium; species Corynebacterium sp. TUM25015. Next base: position 1,938,942 of record NZ_CM150783.1, read on the forward strand.
CCTTGTAGATAATCGAGTAGTAGCGAATATCCACGCCCTCGGCGTTCGCTACCTCGGTAGCCTTACCCTCAGCGCGTACGTTGAAGCCGATGATAACTGCGTCCGACGCCGCAGCCAGGTTGACGTTGGTTTCCGTCACCGCACCGACACCGCGGTCGATGATGTTCAGATCCACTTCGTCGTCGACCTCGATCTTCAGCAGCGCGTCTTCCAGAGCCTCGACCGTACCTGCGTTGTCGCCCTTCAGGATCAGGTTCAGGGTGTTGGTTTCCTTCAACACCGCATCCAGATCTTCCAGGGATACACGCTTGCGGTTCTTGGCCTGCATGGCGTTACGGCGACGTGCATTGCGGCGATCGGCAATCTGGCGAGCGGTGCGGTCTTCGTCAACAACCAACAGGTTGTCGCCGGCACCGGACACGCTGGTCAGACCCAGAACCTGTACCGGGCAAGACGGGCCTGCCTCGGTAACGTCACGACCGTGTTCGTCGATCATGCGGCGCACACGACCGTGGGCGTCACCAACGACAATCGAATCACCCACGCGCAGCGTACCGCGCTGCACGATGATGGTAGCGATCGGTCCGCGACCACGATCCAGGTGAGACTCGATAGCCACACCCTGAGCGTCCATGTCCGGGTTTGCGCGCAGATCCAGCGAAGCATCTGCGGTCAGCAGAACAGACTCCAGCAGCTGGTCGATGTTGGTGCCCTGCTTTGCAGAGATATCCACGAACATCGTGTCGCCGCCGTACTCCTCCGGAATCAGGTCGTACTCGGTCAGCTGACCACGGATCTTGTCCGGCTGGGCGCCTTCCTTATCGATCTTGTTCACCGCAACCACGACAGGGATGTCAGCGGCCTTGGCGTGGTTAATCGCCTCTACGGTCTGCGGCATTACACCGTCATCCGCAGCGACCACCAGGATCGCGATATCGGTAGAGTTCGCGCCGCGAGCACGCATGGCGGTAAAGGCCTCGTGACCCGGGGTATCCAGGAAGGTGACCAGGCGATCCTCGCCCTCCATGTTCACGGAGACCTGGTAGGCGCCGATGTGCTGGGTAATACCGCCGGCCTCGCCGCTACCGACGTTCGCCTTGCGAATCGTATCCAACAGTCGAGTCTTACCGTGGTCGACGTGACCCATGACGGTAACCACCGGAGGACGCTGAGCCAGGTCTTCATCCTGGCCTTCGTCCTCACCGAACTGCAGATCGAAGGATTCCAGCAGCTCGCGGTCCTCGTCCTCTGGGGAGACGACCTCGACCTTGTAATCCATTTCCTCGCCGAGCAGCATCAATGTCTCGTCGGAGACCGACTGAGTAGCGGTCACCATTTCGCCCAGGTTGAACAGAGCCTGGACCAGTGCTGCTGCATCTGCGTCGATCTTCTCTGCGAAGTCCATCAAGGATGCACCGCGTGCAAGGCGAATCTTTGCGCCCTTGCCGTTAGGCAGCTTCACGCCGCCAACGACACTCGGCGCCTGCATTGCCTCGTACTCGTTGCGCTTCTGACGCTTCGACTTGCGTCCCTTACGCGGGGCACCGCCTGGACGGCCGAATGCACCTGCGGTGCCGCCGCGACGCCCACCGCGTCCACCGCGCGGGCCTCCCGGACCACCAGGGCCACCGGGGCCGCCCGGTCCACCATGGCGTCCACCACGACCGCGTCCGCCGCCGAAGCTATTGTCCGACTTCGACGGCATTTGTGCGGGATTCGGGTGGCTCGGCATCATGGCCGGCGACGGACGACGACCGCCGCCCTGCTTTGCACCGCCCTGCTTTGCACCGGTCTTACCTGCACCTGGCTTCGGGCCGGGCTTCTTGTTGCCCGGTCGGCTACCCGGACGCGGCATATCCCCAGGCGCTGCCTGTCCACCGCGCGGACGCGGAGCAGGTTCACCGGAAGAGAACGGGTTGTTGGCCACGCGTGGTGCGCGACCACCCGGCTTCGGGCCTGGCTTAGCCCCCGGCTTTGGTCCTGGCTTGGCACCGGGCTTCGGCCCCGGCTTTGGGCTCGGCTTTGGAGCGGGCTTGGGTGCCGGCTTATCGCCCGGCTTCACGGTGGAGGTGGGCTTGGTGCCAGCGTTAGCAACCGGGTTGGTGCTCTTAACCGGCTTTGGTCCCGGCTTGGGGCCAGGCTTCGCAACAGGCTTCGATGCTGCCTTCGGCCCCGGCTTCGGGCCTGGCTTGGCAGCGGGCTTTGCTGCGGGCTTAGCAGGCTCCTTAGCGGACTCCTGTCCTACCCCGTAGTGCTTCTTCATCTTCTTCACAACGGGCGGCTGCACCGTTGAGGAAGCGGTCTTAACGAACTCGCCCTGTTCCTTCAGGGTGGCGAGCAATTCCTTGCTCGTCACTCCGAGTTCCTTGGCCAACTCGTGTACGCGTAGCTTTCCGGCCACTACTCTCCTTCATGTTTGCGGAGCCGTAGTGCGCTCAAGCGTGCAGGCTCACCTGCAGCCGGGCTACGTACGACTCCCGTACTTGTAGATACTCATCGCTGATGCTGCTTCATCGCGTTCTCATCAGTGTTCGTTGTTCTTCATGTCGACGTAAGTTCCTCGTCCTTTTCGTTGACGCCCACTTTCGCGGTCGTCACGTATTCTCCACTGTTACTGGCAGTGTGACGATGTAGTCACGTACAGGGTCTGCATCCACGTTGGCGGATACCCTCAGCGCACGGCTGAAAGCCTTACGCTTGACGGCGATTTCCCATGCCTCCACAGTCGGCGTGATCCATGCGCCTCGCCCGGGCAATTTCTTTTCCGGATCAGGCACGACCTGAATCCCTTCCGCGCTTTGATGTACAACGCAACGGAGCAGGTGATCTATTCCCATCACCTGCTTTGTTGCAATGCACGTCCTTAGCGGAAGGTGCTTGTTTGTGGGGCACTCATGGGATACCACCTGTCCAGTGTATCGCGCCGCCCGCGGAAACGGTTAACTGGGTGTGTCCTCCGCGGCTGCGTCGGTCTCCGAACGAATGTCGATCTTCCAACCGGTCAGACGCGCTGCGAGGCGAGCGTTCTGCCCTTCCCGACCAATGGCTAGGCTGAGCTGATAATCCGGAACAACGGCGCGGGCGATCTGCATCTCCGGGTCGGTAACCTTCACGCTGACAATCTTGGATGGGGACAGGGCATTGCCGACAAACGTTGCCGGATCATCAGAGAAGTCAATGATGTCGATCTTCTCCCCTCCCAGCTCGTGCATGATATTGGAGACGCGCTGTCCGCGAGGCCCAATGCAGGCTCCCTTCGCGTTGAGCCCCTTTACAGTGGATCGCACGGCGATTTTTGTGCGGTGGCCAGCCTCGCGTGCCACGGAGACAATTTCCACGGAACCATCGGCCACTTCCGGCACCTCGAGAGCGAAGAGTCCCTTCACCAGCTCTGGGTGAGTGCGGGAAAGGTTGATCTGCACCATGCGGTTGGCATTGTTAATCACGTCCGTGACGAAGGCCTTGACGCGCATGCCGTGCTCCAGCTTCTCGCCGGGGATGTGCTCGGCAGGCAGGATCTGCCCGTCCTGGCCTCGCGCCTCGGTGCCCAGGTGCACGACGGTCACGCCGCGCTCATTCGCACGAGCATCAGCAGAGACCACTCCGGAGACCACACGGTAACGCAGCTCGGCGTATTCGTCGTAGCGGCTCTGTACGCGAGCGGAGTTGATGCGGTAGCGAATTGCCTCCCGGACCGCCAGCGCGCCGTCGCGACCGAAGTTCTTCGGGGTGTCATCGATACGACCGGTGACATTGCCTTCTTCGTCTTTTTCCACCTGGTAGATGGTGACCTCGCCGCTAATAGGATCAATGTCCACGTCGACTGGCCCCGTGAAGTGGCTGTTTGCGCGATATGCCTCGCGCAGACCCCGTTTAACCCCCTCTAGCAGGTCATCGAAATCAACCGACTCCTGCTTTTCGACTGCGCGCAGCGCTGCCATATCAATATTCACTTGTTTCTCCTAGTTTTCGGCCGGACTATCCTGCTGGTCTTCCGCACCCGACAATCCATAGGCCTCGATCGTCAGTCCAACGAGGTCGGCTTCTGCTGCCGGAGCTGGTGAGAATTCCACTTCTACCACCGCACCGGCGACATCTGCGAATCGCACGCGGCTTACGCTGGGCTGTTTCTTATCAGGTGTGATCAATATGACATCTTCGCCATCGACCTGCGCGATGCGGCGCAGTCCCTGCTGTGTACGCACAAGGCGCCCAATGTTGCGCACCCAGTGGCGCTGTTCTGTCAATGGAAAGTCGACGCCAGGTGTCGATACCTCCAGGGTATACCCCGGCCCGAAGCTCATCTCGCCTTTCGCTTCCGACTCATCCAGGTGGGTCGACACCTCCCGGCTGAGTTCCTCCAGCTGATCCAGATCCGGGCGTTCTGCACGTGGGTCGGCAGTATCCACCGCAATGCGGATCGCCGATTTTGCCCCGGCTTTGGTGATCTTGATGTCCTCGATCACCAATCCGAATTCTTTAACCAGCCCGCCCAGCGAGCTTTCCAGCTGCTCTTTGTGTGGAAATGCCATGACCACGGAGTCTAGCAGGCAACACCTTCTAGTAGACTTCTAGTTCTGATGAATAAGACCAGCTCTCGCTTTCCCCGCCAGCCCCTTTCTCGCCGTCGTTTCCTCGGCACCAGCGCACTTCTTGGGGCGGGGTTGACACTGTCCGCCTGTGAAACCGGGTTGGCGTCATTTTCCAAAGAGCCAGAGCCCAACGAACAGCTTGTGCGATTGGCCGCCGCGATCAAGAACTCACAGCGAGACCCGAAATGGTCAAAGTTCCTCGGCAAGCAGTATGACCTTGTACAGCAAGAAGCGCTTCGACAGTGCGGTGTAGACAAGGACGGTAATGCACCTCAACAGTGCAAGGAAAAATTTTTAGACGCCGATAGCTCACAGGCTGACCAGGGTATCTCCTTGAAGGAGGCCTACGAGCGCGCGCTGGATGGCGATCAGAAGGGGCTCGTCGCAGGTCTTTACGCAGCCTATGTTGCCGCAAATCAGAAAATGTCTCAGATCAACGCCCATCCCCCGCGCGTTTCCAAAGAAATCGCAGATGGGTTTTCTGACGCCGCTGCCGAGTTCGGCACTGTCTTGACGCTCACTTATGGCGCCATTTTTGCTACTGGAGTAGCTCTCGCGAAGGACGCCACCCCCGATGGCAGCGCCAGCATTCAGGAGATCGCCAATGAACTCCGCACGCTACGGGATCAATGCATCGACGTTCTCGAGGAGCTGGGGGCGGAAGTCCCCGCACCGGAGCCCGGATACACCCAGGGCAAGGCAGATAACATGACAGCCGCGGCGGGGTATCTCTACCCCACTATCTTGCCCATTTCCGTGGAGCTGCGGCGCATATCAGCCCAGGCAACCAACCCCCAGGCCGTGGAGTTCGCCACTGGCTGGCTCAAGGCGACTGCCTGCGACGAGGCTGTCCTGGAACGACTCCAGGGCAAGGATCCGCGAAAGATTACTCTCCGCGGAGAGCCCGCTTAACCTCAGCCAACGCATCCGGATAGTCGACCTCGAAGGTTTCCCCCGTCATCCGGTTGCGGAGTTCCACCTTGCCATTGGCAAAGCCACGGCCTACGACGACTACCAAAGGCATACCCAGCAGTTCGGAGTCCTTGAACTTCACGCCCGGGGAAACCTTCGGTCGGTCGTCGAACAGCACCTCGAGACCATCGTTCGACAAGGTCTCCACCAGTTCCACCGCAGCCTCACCTGCGGCGGCATCCTTGTTGGCGATGACCACGTGCACGTCAAAGGGCGCAACCGCTGCGGGCCAACGCAGGCCGGAATCGTCCAACATCTGCTCGGCAATCACGGCGACCAGGCGGGACACGCCCACGCCATAGGAGCCCATGGTCGGTACTGACTGGCGGCCTGCCTCGTCTAGAATCTTCACATCAAAGGCCTCGGTGTACTTACGCCCCAGCTGGAAGATGTGGCCAATCTCAATGCCGCGAGCCAGGGTCAGAGTGCCCTTGCCATCCGGCGACGGGTCGCCCTCCAACACCTCGGCGGCCTCGACGTACCCGTCCGGAGTGAAGTCGCGGCCTGCAACCAGCCCCACGACGTGGCGGTTCTTCGCGTCTGCGCCGGTGATCCAGGAAGTGCCCTCCACCACGCGCGGATCAGCCAACATTCGTACGCCGTTGTCCGCCAGGCTCTTCGGCCCAACGTATCCCTTAACCAGGAAGGGGTTCTTCTTGAACTCTTCCTCACCGGCCAGCTCAACCTGTGCCGGTTCCATGGCTGCTTCGAGGCGCTTCATATCTACCTCGCGGTTACCGGGCACCAACACACCGGCCAGGGATTCACCACGCGGGTTGCCTTCCTCGTCCAGCGTCGGATCGTTAACCTTGACGACGATGCACTTCAGAGTATCGCCAGCCTCCACGGCACGACCGTCAATGGTGACGCCCTCGCTATTGGCCCATTCCACCAGAGCTTCAATGGTTTCGGCATTGGGAGTGTCGTATTCCTTGGCCTCCGGCTGACCCTCAATCGGGCGAGTCGGCGGCACCTGCGTCACCACAGCCTCTACGTTCGCGGCATAGTCGCTGTCAGTAGAGCGCACGAACGTGTCCTCACCGTTGACAGCCACAGCCAGAAATTCCTCGGAAGCGGATCCGCCCATGGCGCCGGAGGTCGCCGAGCAGATCGCATATTCGATACCCAGACGATCGAAAATATTTTGGTAGGCCTTGCGGTGCAGCTGGTAGGACTGTTCCAACCCCTCGTCGTCCATATTGAAGGAGTAAGAATCCTTCATAATGAACTCGCGGCCGCGCAGGATGCCAGCGCGCGGGCGTTCTTCGTCACGGTACTTCGTCTGGATCTGGTAAAGGATTACCGGGAAGTCCTTGTAGGAGTTGTACTCAGACTTCACGATGGAGGCGAACATTTCCTCGTGCGTCGGTCCCAGCAGGTAATCCGCGTCTTTGCGGTCCTTTAGCCTGAATAATGCGTCGCCGTATTCGACCCAGCGTCCGGTTGTGTCGTAGGGCTCGCGGGGCAGCAGCGCGGGGAAGGAAAGTTCCTGCGCTCCGATGGCATTCATTTCCTCGCGCACGATTTTTTCAACGTTGCGCAGAACCCGTAGACCCAGCGGCAACCACGAGTACACGCCGGGGGCAACGCGGCGGATGTATCCCGCGCGTACCAGCAGCTTGTGGCTGGGCACCTCTGCGTCTGCGGGGTCGTCACGCAGGGTCCGCAAGAATAGTTGTGACATCCGAGTAATCATGAATCAAGACTTTACCTTTTCCCCCTTTGACTTGTGTCGATCGGTGGGGGTTTAGCTAGTCTTTGGGAATGCTGGTTGTGCTTCCCCCATCCGAAACCAAGGCTCCTGGTGGTACTCTGCCCGCCGGCGCACCGCTGCACTTCCCGGAGCTCAACCCGATCCGCGAAGAGCTAACCGAGGATCTGGTAGACCTGTGCACCGCTGAACCGGACGTTGCCCTGCAGGTTCTCGGGCTGTCCGAAAAGCTGCGCGGTGAAGTCGATGCCAATCAGATTCTCCGCACCGCCCCGACGATGCCCGCGGTACACCGGTACACGGGTGTGCTCTACGATGCGCTCGATGCGTCTTCTCTAAGCGACGCCACCACACCTCATTTAGCTATCGGCTCCGCGCTGTTCGGCCTAGTGATGGCTGAGGATCCGATCCCCCACTACCGACTCTCCGGAGGCACCAAGCTGCCGCCGGGAACCACGTTGAAGAAGCGCTGGGGTTCCGCCATTACCGAGGCGCTCGAACGCGCGGAGGAGGAACACGGCCTGGTGGTCGATCTGCGCTCCGGGGCGTACCAGCAACTGGGGAAGCTAAAGTCGGCTGTCACTGTGCGCGTCGAGTCAGTGCGTCCGGACGGCAGCCGCAAGGTCGTCAGCCACTTCAACAAGCATTACAAGGGGCTGCTGGCTCGCGCCCTAGTTCAGAACCCCGTAGCTTCCTCGCCTAGTGAAGTCGCCGACATAGCCCGTACCGCCGGGTTTAACGTCGAGGAAACGTCCACGGAACTCACCCTGGTGGTCTAGAGCCCTGCCACCTCGCCGATCACATACACCACCGGGGAGGTCACATGGTTAACCTCGAAGGTTTCCGCCAGAGTGCCGAGTGTGCAGCGGAACCCGCGTTGCTGTTCCGTGGTGCCCTCCTGAATCACAGCTGCCGGAGTGTCTGCGCTTAAGCCCCCGGCCTGGAGTTCTGCAGCAATGGCTGCGACATTGCGCACGCCCATGATTACGCACAGTGTGGCTTTAGAGGCCGCGAGCGCTCGCCAGTCCACTAGGCTACGAGGGCTATCCGGCGCCACGTGGCCGGAGACCACGGTAAACGCATGGACCACTCCGCGCTGTGTAACCGGCACACCGATAGCAGCAGGAACGCTCACTGCACTGGTCACGCCGGGGATCACCTCGCACGCGATCCCCGCGGCCGCGCATGCCTGAACCTCCTCGAACCCCCGCCCGAACACAAACGGATCCCCACCCTTGAGGCGAACAACGTTCTTACCTGCCCGCGCGTGTTCCACCAGCAGTTCGTTGGTTTTCTCCTGGCTCACTTGCTTGGCATAGGGCAGCTTGGCGACGTCGATGACCTCCTTAGCCCCCACGTCGCAGAGTTTGTCCAGCTCGTTGGTTGGCCCCAGGTGGTCGGTCAAGATCACGTCGGCTTCTTGCAGCGCGTGCATGCCGCGCACCGTAATAAGGTCCCACGCCCCTGGTCCGCCGCCAATGAGCACCACTTTGCCTGTCTCACTCATGAGTTCTCAGCCTACCCCTACAATGGTCAGCACCATGAATACCTTCGCTGAAGAATTCCCGGAACTCGCACTGCCCTGCGTCGGTGAGTCCTTCCCCGATCCGCAGGTACTGGTGCTTAACGAACCGTTGGCTATGGACCTCGGCTTAGATCCAGGGTGGCTCCGCAGCCCCGCGGGCATCGATTTCCTTACTGGCCAGGGGAAGTGCTTTGCACTCGGCTATGCGGGCCATCAATTTGGTCAATTCAATCCCCGCATGGGCGATGGTCGTGCACTTCTCTTGCGCGAAGACGGCCGGGATATCCATGCCAAAGGAACTGGTCGCACCCCCTTCTCACGCGGCGGTGACGGCCATTATCCCCTCGATGCGGCGCTGAAGGAGTATGCCTTCGCCGAGTCTCTCCACGCTCTCGGTGTGCCTACCGCCCGCTCGCTGGCAGTCCTCACCACTGGCGGCACCATCATGCGCAATGGACTTCACCCCGGTGCCATTGGCGTGCGCGTCGCCAGCTCCCATATCCGTATCGGTACCTTCCAATACGCCGCCCTGATGGGGCCGACAGTCACCGAGCGCCTCGTCGACTACACACTTGCCCGTCACTTTCCGGATGGTGCTTCTCCCCTCGACCTTTTTGACGCCACCGTCACCTGCCAAGCCGAACTCGTCGCCCAGTGGATGCGCTTCGGCTTTATCCACGGTGTGATGAATACCGACAACGTCGCGATTTCCGGCGAAACGATAGACTTCGGTCCCTGCGCTTTCATGGACTACTTCGCCACCGACACGGTGTATAGCTCGATCGATACCCGTGGTCGCTACGCATACGGCCAGCAGCCCGCTGTCATGATGTGGAACCTCGCACGCCTAGCTGAGGCGCTGGTCCCACTGGTGGATGAGGGCGTCAAAAAATTTACAGAGCGCCTTTACCGCTTCCAGCCGCAATATGCCGAGGCGTGGGACGCGCAGATGGCAGCTGCACTAGGAGCGCCGGATTGTGCAGAGCAATTGCTGGACCTGTTGCAGGTCGCCGCGCCCGATTACAACGCAATGCTGGCGAAGTTGACCCCCGGTGTTATTCCTCAGGGTCTGGAGTCCACTCCCGGCGCCGTTGAGTGGACTGAGCGCTGGTCGGAGTACGCCCCGCATCCTCGTAACCCGATCTACCTACCGCGCAATCACGGCATGCAGGCAGCGCTGGAACAGGCCGAAAAGGGTGACATGACCCGCTATCTACTGGCGCTGGAGGCGCTGCAAAATCCCTTTGAATGGGACGATAAATACGAAAAACTCGGCCTCCATGCGGCAGTGCCGCGCGAGGAAGCCGAGTTCACGACCTACTGCGGTACTTAGACCAGCTTCAGAGCCTTCTGGGAACGATCCCACTGCTCGTTGAACAGGTTGGAGTCCTTGGCCAGGCGGGTGCCGTAGGAAGGAATCATCTCCTTCAACTTCGGTGCCCAGTCGGCGATGCGGTTGCCGAAGCAGCGCTCCAGAACCTCCAGCATCGCGGACGGCGCAATGGAAGCACCCGGGGATGCGCCCATCAGGCCGGCGATGGTGCCGTCGTTGGAGTTAATCAGTGCAGTACCGAACTCCAGGGAGCCGAACTTCGGCGCACCGATCGGCTTAATCACCTGCACACGCTGGCCAGCGGTAACCAGCTCCCAATCCTCCGCACGAGCCTGCGGCATGTACTCGCGCAGGGATTCCACGCGAGCCGCCTGATCCTTCAGAACCTCTTCGATGAGGTACTTCGTCAGGCCCATCTCCTGCACGCCCACACCCAGGTAGGACGGGATGTTGCCCACACGCAGGGACTTGAACAGATCCAGGTAGCTGCCCTTCTTCAGGAACTTCGGAGTCCACCCTGCGTAGGGGCCGAACAGCAGTCCCTTCTTACCGTCGATCACGCGGGTATCCAGGTGCGGGACTGACATCGGCGGGGCGCCCACGGAAGCCTTGCCGTAGACCTTCGCCTGGTGCTGTTCCACAAGCTCGGGGTTGGTGCAGCGCAGCCACTGGCCGGATACCGGGAAGCCACCGTAACCCTTGATCTCCGGGATACCGGCCTTCTGCAGCAGCGGCAGGGCCATGCCGCCCGCGCCGACGAAGACGAAGTTCGCGGTGATCACAGACGTGTCGCCGGTGTGCAGGTTCTTGGAAGTGATCTTCCACTTCTCGCCGTCGCGAGAGATGTTCTTGACCTCGTTGCCGTAGCGCACCTCCACGCCCTGGGCGGTGACAGCATCCAGGTACTGGCGAGTCAGCGCACCGTAGTTAATGTCGGTACCCTCATCGAACCAGGAGATGGCGACTGGGTTGTTGAAGTCGCGGCCCTTAGCCATCAGCGGCAGGAACTCGGCAAACTTTTCATCGGAATCGCTGAACTGCATGTTCGGGAACAGCGGGTGATCCTTCAGCGCCTCGTAGCGAGCCTTCAGGTAGTCGACCTGATCCATGCCCTGAGCGAAGGAGACGTGCGGCACCTTGTTGATGAACTCAGACGGGTCGCCCAGCACATTCTGCTCCACCAGGTAGCTCCAGAACTGGCGAGAAACCTGGAACTTCTCGTTCACACCAACGGCCTTGGAAATATCAATCTTCCCATTAACCTCTGGGGTGTAGTTCAGCTCGCACAGTGCAGAGTGCCCGGTGCCTGCGTTGTTCCACGGATCGGAGGATTCCGCGCCCGGGGTGTCCAGCCGTTCGATGATCACCTGGCTCCAGTCCGGCTGCAGCTGCTTCAGCATGACGGACAGCGTGGTGGAGATAACACCTGCACCAATTAGTGCTACATCCACAGAATCTTTATTTGCCACTATGTATTCATTCCTTCGGAGGCGTCAAAGTTAGACTGTTATTGCGTCATATTTACTCTACGCCTATAGGCCGAGGTTTCAACGATATCCGCCTACCTGTGGCGCTAGCATGAGGGCATGGTTACTAGTCCCGCGATTCCACCATCCGCCGCAGATCTCACATTTTTGCCCGATGAACTGGGCGAAGGCTTTGGACAATGCTTCCTTGAACTAGGCGCAGACCCGGATGGCGAATCCCCCATTCGCTGCACCCTGGTGCGTTACTGCCCGGGCGCCGCCGACGATTCCTTTTTCGCTCGCCCCGCCATGCTTTTTGTCCATGGAATGACGGATTATTTCTTTCAAGATCACGTCGCCCGTCATTTCCATGAACGTGGCTTCGCCGTCTACGGTATCGATCTTCGCAAGTGCGGCCGCTCCTGGCGCGAAGGCCAGACATGGCACCATGTCAGCGATCAGTCGCTCTACGACGAGGATCTCTCTACCGCCGCCGCGCTCTTGGCCGCCGCCCACGGCACGGTGGTTCCTGTCGGACACTCGACTGGCGGGTTGGATGTGACGATGTGGGCTCATCGCCTTTATGACGCCAAATCCCCTCTCCACAACTCCATCGCCGCCGTCGTCTTGAACTCGCCGTGGTTTGGTCTTCAGTTCAATCCGGTGGTCCGCTTCGCCATTAACCGCGTGCTGCCTGTCATCAACAAGCTAAGGCCCAACCTCCTGCTTCCCGGTGGCATCAACCCGGTCTACGGCAAATCTCTGCACGTCACCGAGGCCGGTGAGTGGAACTACAACCTGCGTCTCAAGCCTCTAGAACCCCGCCCCAAGTACATCCAATGGCTACTCGGCGTCGCCCGAGAAATCCGCCGCCTGCACTCTGGCAAGGGTGACACCGGCGTTCCTACGCTGATCCTCACTAGCCACACTCACCACTTTTCCAAGAAGCTCTCCCGGCAGTCCTATAACGCAGACCTCATCCTTATGCCCAGCCAGATGTGGCAGCAGGCTTCCAATGCCGCATCCCTTTCCACCACCATTGTCATCGAGGGTGCCCTGCACGATGTTTTCCTCTCCCGGCCCTCGGTTCGCGCGCGAGCCTTCGCCGCCGCCGACGAGTGGCTCACGGATGTCTTCAACGAAAGGAAGATCCATCATGGATAATTTTGACCTCATCATCGTTGGCACGGGCTCTGGTAACTCTTTGCCCAGCCCAGCCAACGAGCACCAAAGAATCGCCATCGTTGAAAAGGGCACTTTCGGCGGCACTTGCATCAACGTCGGTTGCATCCCTACCAAGATGTTCGTCCACACCGCCGACGTCGCCCGCGGTTTCTCCGAGGCATCCCGCCTAAGCCTCACCGGCTCGCTCGAGCACGTCGATTGGAAGGGTATCCAGCAGCGCGTCTTCGGCGACCGCATTGATCCCATTAGCCATGCCGGTGCGGAGTACCGCGCAGGGAACGAAACCCCAAATATTACCCTCTTCGAAGGCACTGCCCGTTTCGTCGGCCCACGCACTCTGCAGATCGACGATGGCCCCACCATCACGGGCACCAATATCGTTCTCGCCACCGGTGGTCGCCCACGCCCCCACCCCGCGCTAGCCAATGTGCGTTACCGCACGAACGAGGACATCATGCGTCTCGCCGAACTGCCTAAGTCCCTCATCATCGTCGGCGGTGGCATCGTCGCCGTCGAGTTCGCAGCGATGTTTTCTGGCCTCGGCACCCAAGTCACGCTTATCAATCGCTCGGACAAGCTGTTGCGGAAGTTGGACGCCGACATCTCCGAGGCATTTACAACTCAGGCAGACTCTCAGTGGACTAACCACCTCGGGCGCACCATTACCGCCGCCGAGGAAACCGCCGACGGGCAGGTCTCTCTCACCCTGGACGATGGAACCATCGTCACTGGCGAGGAGGTTCTTGTAGCGATGGGTCGGGTCAATAATTCGGACACGTTGGATTGTGAAAAGGGTGGCGTCAATACCACCGAGAACGGCCGCATCATGGTCGACGAAAACGGGCGAACCAGCGCCGAGGGTGTGTGGGCGCTAGGCGATGCGTGCAACGACTTCGAGCTCAAGCACGTCGCCAACGCCGAGGCACGCGTGGTGGCGCACAATCTCGCACACCCCGACGACCTGCGGAAGTTCAATCACGAGGTGGTTCCAAGCGGTGTGTTCACACATCCGCAGATCGGCGTGGTGGGCATGACCGAGGCCGAAGCGCGTGAAACTGGTCGCCCTATTAGCGTCAAGATCCAAAAGTACGGCGACGTGGCCTACGGCTGGGCAATGGAAGACACCACTGGTTTCTGCAAGGTCATTGCCGACCGCACCACCGGCGAGATCCTCGGCGCACACATAATGGGGCCAGAGGCCAGCTCGTTGATCCAAAGCTTTGTCACCGCCATGACCTTTGGCATCACTGCACGCGATTTCGCCGAAAAGCAGTATTGGCCCCACCCTGCTCTGACAGAATTGGTCGAGAACGCCCTGCTGGGGTTAGATCTCGAAAACTAATGAAGGAGCCTTCGCCATGTTCGCAGTCGTCACTGGAGCCGCCTCGGGAATCGGTCGGGAGGTAGCACTGCAACTGGCAGAACGGGGCTATGCAGTCGCCATCAGCGACCGCGACGAGAAAGGACTCGCCTCCACCGCCAGTGACATCTCCACTCGTGGTGGCACCGTCGCCGATCAACGCACTGTCGACGTCACGGACGTGGACGCTGTAAAGGCCTGGGCGGAGGACATCATCGCCACCCATGGAACGCCTGACCAGGTGCATCACGTGGCGGGCATCGCCATCTGGGGTGATGTGCGGGAAATGCCACACGAGAAGTGGCAGCGGGTGATCGACGTGAACCTCATGGGGTCTGTGCACATGGTGGAAGCCTTCGCGCCGAAGCTCATGGAGAGCCAGCCGGTTCGCCGTCGCCGCCGCGACCGCCGGAAGCTCGTATTCGTCTCCTCCGCCGCGGGCATTATCGGCTTGCCGTGGCACGCGGCCTATTCTGCTTCTAAGGGTGGCGTGCTCGGCATGTGCGAGGTGCTGCGCTTCGACCTAGCCCCCTATGGCGTGGACGTGCACGCCGTCGCCCCGGGCGCGGTGGACACTCCCCTGGTTCGCACCATCGACATCCACGGCGTGGACCGCTCCAAGAAGCGCATCCAGAAGGCAACGGCCGTGTTCCAGGGCCACGCCGTAACCCCTGCCAAGGCCGCTCAAAAAATTTTGAAGGGCGTGGACAAGGGTAAGTACCTAATCAACACCAGCGGGGACATCCCTGTAGCCCGGTGGGCGCAAGTAAACGCCCCCTGGGCCTACAAGGGCGCGATGAAGGCGCTTAACGCTGGGTTCCGATGGGCGTCAAAGTAAGAACGGCAACGAGATCGAGGCGAGCAACACGAGCGCAATAAAAGCGAGGAACGCCTTGCCCTGCCAGTGGGCGTAGTTGAAGTCCATGCCGACCCCGAAGCGCTTGTCGACCATCACGGCCGGATCCTCCGGGTTGTGGTAAAACATGCCCCACTTGTAGTGCTCGTCGTTGTCCCGCCCCTCGCCACTCGTGTTCGCTAGCGCGGACTGCTTCCTCGCCAGAGCCACGACCATGGCCAGACAAACCGCAAACACGAGCACGAGCGAACCGATTATGGCCGGAGCCACCCAGTCCGTGTGCAGCACGGTCACAACCTGCAGGCTAGCGAGCATGATGGCCCCCGCAACGTTCATCACCGCCAGCCACATCGCCGTATGACGCCAAATGATCTTCTGCGAGACCTTCCCCCGCAGCGACGTATCAGCTCGGGCCGGCACGCTAACGCGCAACAATACGACCGTAATCAGCGCAAAAAGCAGCACCATTCCCACACCAAAGAACGTCGGGAAGAACACCGAACCCACAGACTTGTTATCCCAACTATCTGGTTCGAAGCCACTGCCGAAATGAGTGGCGAAGCGCTCCGGAATATCACCCCACCGCGCGGCCACGTACCCGGCCGCGACAGCAAGCACAGCCAGTGCTGCCCAGGTGAAGGCCCATGCACGCTGCGGAGATGTGTCCTCTACCGGCGTGATCTCCCCGGCCACGACCGTGCGCACGCCGTCGAACCAGCCTTCCCGCTGCTTGGCCTCGCGTATTGGCTGCCCAGCCTGGTTGAGGTTCCACATAAAGAAACCCACCGGCACGAGGGTCAGCACTGCGCCAACCACTGGCACCACAGCGGCTGGTATCGCCAGCAGTGCAGAAACCACAGTCGCTGCAACCTGGCGTTTAAGGAACGTACCCTCTTGTCGCCGCACAACATCGTCGCCCCAATGTGTCTCCGGCACGCGCACGCCCAACCGTACACTCGGCGACGACAGCTTCGGCGTGTACACCAGGATCAGCCCCACAAGCAGCGTTGTCACGCAGAACACTCCTGCAAGGAATGGATCGAATGCAATCATGATGGTTCTCCTATTCCCACTCCACCGTGAGGTCGTCAACCGTCGCGCAAATGTCGCCTACGTTGAACCCTTGCGCGAGTGCTCGCCGTACAGTAGCTCGCAAATCCTCGCGCAACCGTTCGCGTTGTTGCACACTCGGCTGCTCAGGGCGCGTAATCACAGTGCCTGATCGCGCGGCCGTGCGTACTAATCCGTCTTCTTGTAGCTGGTCATATGCTTTCTTCACGGTTGCGGGATTGACGCCATATTCCACCGCCAGCCGTCTCACCGAAAGCAAAGGTTGCCCGTCCTGCAGTTCGCCGGAGACGAGCCCCGCCACGATACCGTCGTGGATCTGCTGGGCGATCGGTACAGGCGAGTCAGGATCCACTGTGAGATACACGGTGCGGAAAGCCTCCTTCAGAATCTGTATTACATATACTAACACACACTGTGTTACTACGGGTAATACAAAAAAATTTCTAGTTCGCTGTTCGATTAATTACTCCTCTACGCAAAGGGGTTGTCCGGAGCGGTTTATATACTGCCCACACAAGCCAAGAAAAATTTTTTGGCAACACCACCACACCACCTGCGAACAGGCAAAAAGGGGCAATACCGTGTTCGAGCATTCCACCACCACACCCTGCTGGCGCGTCACCGATCCGTGCGATCCATTGAGTGCCGCAACATGCGAAATCAACCGCGGCCACGTCAAACTCGCCGTGGCCTGCACTCCCGAGATAGACGAGTGCGTTATCGACGTTTCCACACGCCTCGCAGTGCGCTTGGGTTTAACGGAATACAGGGCACTCACTCTGGTTGAGATCGGCCACATGTTCCGCCGATTCCCCACTATCCGTGAGGCAGCAAATACGGGCGCTTACTCTCTTGACCTGCTTCGATGCATGGCCGAATGCCTCAGCCCGGTCAGCCAGAACATCCCTGAAATCTTCGAGGAAAAAATTTTTCAAGCGATCTCCCCCACCGTGCCCAACCAGGCAATGCTAGCCAGGGCCACGATCCGCAGCCGGCTAGAAAGAATCATTCGCAAGTACGACCCCCTTGCACTCCCGGAAGACTCGGCCGACACCGAAGACGGCTCCAACAAGCGCCTAGAAATCGACGATCGCCCGGATACCACCACTGTTTTCTTCTTGACGCTACCCAAGCTCGAAGGGCTAGAACTTCAACGGACACTCAACAACGTGGTGAACAACAACTCCTGTTCCCGCGCCGAAGCGCTAATGCGCTTAGTACGCAGGCAGACCACGGCAGACATCACACTGAACCTGTATCGCAGTATGGACGAACCGGACGCGCAGATTTGGGCCGCAGGTGGCTGGGTCGGCTCGCAGACAACACAGAAGTGGATGAACCGCGTCACGCACGTCCAGTTCCCCGGTGCCGCGAGCAACGAGGGCTATTCCCCCACACCATTGGTGCGAGCAAGCGTGGAGGGGCGTGACGGAACCTGCCGGTTCCCAGGATGTTCGGTTCCCGCGCACAAGTGCCAGCTGGACCATGTGAAGCGCTACGACCACGAAAACCCGCAGGACGGAGGGCCAACGGCGACGTCAAACCTGCATTGTCTGTGCGCCAAGCACCACAACGCGAAGACGACTGGCTCCTGGGACGTCACCATCCACCCCGACGGCAACGAGACCTGGACAAGCCACGGCGACGGGCACACGGTGATGACGGCTCCCAACGGGCCACTGGGGCGAGAAACCTTCGCCCAGCGAGCGGAGAATCGTCGACGGGCAGCCTAGCGCGGCTCATCGACTGGGACTCCCATAACATCCAGCGCCGTGGCCAGACCGTCATAGTTGGTGACTAGCATGACGAACGCAACCTGCTCCCGCTCGTTCAGCAGATCCCGCACGCGCTGGGCCATGTCGGCGGTCAGTCCACGGTCGCGGACTAGCTGCTCGGCGGCGTCCAGTAGGGTGCCATGGCGGCCGGTGAAGCCGTGGTCGGGCTGGAACAGGGCGTCAATATCCTTAACCCCAACCCTCGCCGCGAGGGCACGGTGCTGGTCGGCTTCGTAGGCGCTGCCGCGCAGGTAGGCGACGCGGAGGATGATCATTTCGGTTTCGACGCGCGAAAGGTAGCCGAAGGGCATCATCGAGCCGCCGTAGAGCAGCCAGAAGAAGAACAACCGCGGGGCGCGGCCGATGGTGGCGAACACTCCGAGGTTCTTCTTCTTGGTTACGCGGGCCCCGATGCGCGTGGCGAAGGCGCCGAACGGGCCGAGGCGGCGCAGGTGCTGCTTACGCGATACAGGGCCGGGCCCCAGAGGTGTAGTTTTGTCTCCCATACTTCTGGGAGGTTAGTCGGTCGGGCTAGGACTCGCTGGGAATTGTGAGAACCTCGTAGCCGTCCTCGGTGACCAGCAGGGTGTGCTCGAACTGCGCGGTCCACTGGCGGTCCTTGGTCTGGACGGTCCAGTCGTCGTCCCAGACTTCGTAGTCAAGGCCGCCGAGGTTGATCATCGGCTCGATTGTCAGGGTCATGCCCGGTTCCAGCAGGTCGGTGTACATGGTTGGGCGGTCGTAGTGCAGCACAACAAGGCCATTGTGGAAGGTGGTACCGACGCCGTGACCGGTGAAGTCCTCTACGACGTTGTAGCCGAAACGCTTGGCATAGCTTTCGATAACACGGCCAATGATGTTGATCTGGCGCCCCGGCTTCACGGCCTTGATTCCACGCCACATTGCCTTCTCCGTGCGCTCAACCAGCAGGCGGTGCTCCTCGGAGACGTCGCCGGCAAGGAAAGTGGCGTTGGTATCGCCGTGCACGCCGTTCTTGTAGGCGGTGACGTCGATGTTGACGATATCGCCGTCTTGGATGACGGTGCTGTCGGGAATGCCGTGGCAGATAATCTCGTTGAGGCTCACGCAACTGGACTTCGGGAAGTGCCGGTAGCCCAAGGTAGAAGGATACGCACCGTGGTCACACATGTACTCGTGGGCCACGCGGTCGATCTCGTCGGTTGTGACGCCCGGAGCTACAGCAGCGCCGGCTGCCTGCAGGGCATCGGCGGCGATGCGGCTCGCCTCGCGCATTTTCTCAATGGTCTCGGGCGTCTGCACCCACGGCTCACCAATGTTTTCTTGAACGCTGTCCTTCCATGCGTACTCCGGGCGCTCAATATTGGCCGGCACGCTGCGGATGGGGGTGGGCTTTCCAGGGGTCAATGGTGCTCGAGTCATGTCGCACCATTCTACTCCGGGCGCTTGGCTCCTGACCCGTCGAGGTTCTTGAAGAAGTTGGACGTTACCGCCGTGGCATGTTCGGACCCGCCGCCCAGCACAACCAGAGTGGCGAAAGCCAGGTCACCGCGATAACCGGCAAGCCAACTGTGCGAACCCCCATTGATTTCCGCCTCACCAGTCTTGGCGTACACCTCGCCGGCATCGGCTACGCCAGATCCAGAGCCGTTCGTGACCACGGCGCGCATCATCCGCCGCAGCTGTTCAATGACCTTGGGATCCAGCTTCTTCTTAGCATCCTTCTTGGCCTCTTCGTTCTGAGCCTTCGTGTGATGGTTCTCACCGCTGATCAGATAAGGGGTCGGAGCCCGTCCCGCAGCCACGCTGGAGGCCACCATGGCCATACCAAACGGGCTTGCCAGGTCGAGACCCTGACCGTACCCCGCCTCAGTACGGTCGAGCATCTTTTCGCCCTCGGGCACGGAACCGGTGATGGTATCTAGCCCCTCAATGTCGTAATCGGCTCCCAGGCCAAACTGCGAGGCAACGTCCTTCAGTTCGCCAGGCTTCAGCTTGGTAGAGATATCCGCGAAGGTAGTGTTGCACGATTTAGCGAAAGCATTTTCCAGTGGCGTGCTTCCCAGAGAGAAACTGTTGTAGTTCGTCACGATACGCCCGCCAATATCCTGAGTGCCGGGGCAGCCGACAATGGAATCCGGGGTCAGGCCCTGCTTCTGCAGACCCGCATAGGCCGTGAGCATCTTGAACGTCGAGCCCGGAGGATACTGTCCCATGAGGGCGACGTTTCCATCTTCGTCGGCCTTCTCCGACTGCGCGACGGCCAACACCTCGCCGGTGGAAGGACGCATGACAACCATCATCGTCTTCGAATCGGCGCGAGTATCCACTGCCTTCTGCGCTGCTTCCTGCACCTTGCGCGACAGAGAGACGTGCACGCTCGGAGAAGCCTTCGGGTCCTCTCCCCCGACCTTCGCAACTTCATTCCCCTCGCTGGTAGCAGCGACTACCTTCCAGCCATTTTCTCCCTGCAGGTCTTCTTCAACAACGCTGCGCACGCGGGCCATGATGTCCGGCGCAAAGGATGGATCCGGGCGCACCAGGGAAGGCTCTTCGTTCATCCGCACGCCCTCAACGCCACCAAGGGCACCCTGCAAACGCTTGCCTTGGGTCTGATTAACCGTCAGTACCGAGTACTCACCATCTACGTCTTCGGCCTCGTCGGCCTTCTTCACCGGGTCGATACTCGGAACCGACTTATCGGCACCACGCAAAGCGTCGAGCTCGCCGGCAATGCGCCGCATAGTTCCGAGAACATCGGCTACCTTGTCCTTGTCGACAAGAATGCGGTACTGCGTACCAGGTTCCAACAGCACCGCACCATCGGACCCTACGACATTTGCCACTTTCGCCGGCACGCTACGCAGCTCCAGGTGTTGGTTCGCACCCAGCTCCGGGTGGAGAACCGCCGGCTGCCAGCGTACGAACCAATCGTTCCCCGTGCGAGTAAGAGTCATGGAGGACTCATAGGCGAACTTACGTCCGCCGGGCAGGTCCCAGCGCAGTTCGTACTGTGCGGTTGCCTGATTGTCCTGGGTATTGACGCCCTTCAGTTCGGTCTGCAGGCCTTCGGCCTGCAGAGACGACCACGCCTGTGAGATAGCTTGCATGGCCTTGTCGGGGTTATCGGTCTCCCCTCCCGCGGAGGAAGCCTCGCCGGGATTGGAAAGAGCCGCTAGGAAGGCCTGTGCGGCGTCATCAGCAACATCGGGTTTCGGGGTGCAGGCAGCAACGCCCAGAGCGAGCCCAGCCGTCGTGACGGCGGCGGTGATGGCGCGGCGAGGAGTCCAAGAGGTGGTGCGCATAGCCCCAGAGATTAACAGGGCTAATCGATAATTCCGCGCTCCCTCGCCACAGCAACCGCAGCTGTCCTATTTTTTACGTTGAGTTTGGAGAAGACATGCGCCATGTGGGACTTCACCGTTGCCTCGGTGAGGATCAAGCTCTTCGCAATTGCGCGGTTCGACAGGCCTTGGCTAGCAAGCGTAAGGACCTCCTGCTCGCGGTTCGTCAGGGACTCAAAGGGATTGGCCAGGCGACCCCGAAGCTTGCCGATGATGTTATTGTTCATCACTGTTTGTCCGCCAGCGGCCTGGCGGATTCCCTCGGCCAGTTCTTCTGGGGCACAGTCCTTAAGGAGGTAACCAACTGCGCCAGCGGAAATAGCGCCGAGCACGTCACTGTCCGTGGAGTAGTTGGTCAGAATCAACACCTGCGGGGCAGGTCTATTCTTGCGGATTGCACGGGTTGCCCACACTCCCCCGGACTCGGCGCCCTCACTGCCGGGGCCTTCGCCAAAACGCAGATCCATCAGCACAACATCGGGCTGCTCTGCGGCAGCAATTGCGACGGCTTGCTCGGGTTCACCGACAGAGCCGATGATCTCCACATCGCTCGCTCCCCGCAGCATAGCCTCGATCCCAGCGCGAACAACCGGGTGATCATCGCAGATCAGAACGCGAAGATTTCCGGGCATCCTCTACTCCTAACGGATCGGCATTTGGATAGACACGCCGCAGCCGGCGTCGGGCGCGCTTTCTACATGCATGGTCGCACCGATGAGGTTAGCGCGGCGGCGTACACCGGCTAGACCTACCGGCGAGAGGCTCAGCTTTTCAGCGGCGATCTTGCGAACCTGCTCCTCATCCATGCCACGACCATTGTCGACAACATCCAGGCTCAGCAGATCCTCCTGGTAGGTCAAGGTCACTCGCGCCTGCGTGGCCTCGGAGTGCTTCACCACATTGGAAACCAGCGATTGCGTAATACGCGTCAGCTCCTGTTCAGCCTTTTCATCCAGATCGTAGGGCGCCCCCTCGACCTCAAAGCTTAGGGATTCCCCCATCGGCGTGCCGGAGCACACTCGAGCCAATGCGATAGGCAGGTCACCGCCGACCAGCGGGCCGGGCTGCAGGGCTGCGATAATGCGCCGAGTTTCCGCCAGGTTGTCCTCGGCAGTTGTGCGGGCGAGGCGAAGATCTTCCAGGATCTCCGGATCTTCCACCCGCTTTTCTACGGCCTGCAGAATCATGTGAATGGAGCTTAGGCCTTGTGCGACCGTATCGTGGATCTCCCCTGCCAGGCGCGTGCGCTCACCCATCTCCCCGGCATGTCGGCTCGCAGCCTCCCGGGCACTGGCCTCGTCGCGCAATTCCTTAAAGCCCAGGCCAACGACAGTGGCCACCACTGCGGCAACGATAGGCCCCAGGGCCTCGCCACTCTGGTAGATAGACAGGAACGTCACCACTACATTGCAGACGATTGCTGGCCACATTGGTAGCACACCAACGCATAGGAAGAACAGCGCAAACGCCATAAATGCCGCGCTCGGAGCAACTAGTAGTAGGCACGCCCAGGTGGCGATAACCAAAGTCAGCCACAGCCAAGTGGGGCGCAGCCACAGACCCATCACATAAATAAAACACAGGGCGGCGGCATTCCACGACCAGCCGTCCCTAATGACCGTCACGGCCATCAGCAGCACCATCAGCAGATGTATGCCCACCCCCAGGTAGGACCACGCACGATTCAGCGCTACGACCTTGTTCGATTTAGCTTGGTGAATCATAATCGCTTCTAAGTTTAGCGAGCGCAGGGTGTAGCCCGCCTCCACCTAAAGTATGAGTCGAGGACTACTACTTTGCCCGATGTGCTTTTCTTATTGCCCGCGCAGAATTAGAAGCATGTTAAGCAATAAGTCGTTAACCCCAACCCGGGGATTCATGTTCCAAGGGATACGCGAACTGCGCGGTTCCCGCGGCAAGACGGCGCTCATCATCACCACCGTTTTGCTGATCACCGCTATGGTCACTCTGCTGAGCTCCCTGTCCGCAGGTCTGAGCTTCCAATCCGCCTCTGCACTGGAGTACAAGGTCGGTAGCAACCAACAGCTCGTGCTCAACGATGCTGGCGGCACTGTTTCCCTCAGCACTGGTTCACTTAGTGACGCCCAAGCCCGCGAGGTTGAAAGCCGCGACGGCGAGGTTGTCGCTATGGCTCGCTCGAAAGATGCAGATGGTCAGTCATTCATCGCCATGTCCGATAACGGCAACAAGCCCAGCGAAGAGCTTTACCTAGAGCACCAGCCCATCCACTGGATGAGCACCGAAGAGGTAGAAAAGCTGCCCGGCAGCTCCACCTTTGGCGTGGTCTCCAGCGACGCGGAGCCAATCACCGGCACGGTCATGTTGAAGGGCAAGGAGGCGCTGAATGCCAGCGCTTCATACAAGGGCGAGCAGTCCTCCCTGAATCTGATGATCGTACTGCTCTATGTCATCTCCGCACTGGTGCTTGGCGCATTCTTCACGGTGTGGACAATGCAGCGCCTACGCGGCGTAGCGATCACCATCGCCCTGGGTGGTACCCGCTCCAGCATCCTGACCGACGCCGTCGGCCAAGCATTGGTCGTCCTTATCGTCGGCATTTCCGCGGGCACCCTGCTCACCGTCGGTGTCGGTGGGTTCTTGGAGGGAATCCCCATGGATGTCTCCACCAACACCACTCTTATTCCGGCTGCCATCCTGCTGCTTGCGGGTCTGCTCGGCGCCGGCCTATCCATCATCCCCGTCATGAAGGTCGATCCGCGAAAGGCAATGAACTCATGATCTTCCCAGCACTTGAAGTAAAGAACATCTCCCTCGAGATCACCGACGGCACCACAAAGCGCAACCTACTCACGGACGTTTCTTTCAACGTTGACCCCGGTGAGGTCGTAGGCATCACCGGCCCCTCCGGCTCCGGTAAATCTACCCTGCTGTCCATCATCGGCTGCCTGGAAACCGCTACCTCCGGCTCCGCCGTTCTGCATGGTGAAACCACTTTGGAACTTGGCACCGTCGCGGGGCGCCAGGCTGCGGAAATCCGTCGTCGCCACCTCGGCATCGTGTTCCAGCAGCCAAACCTGCTGCCGTCGCTGACGGCTAAGGAACAGCTCATGGTGATGAACCGTCTGGATAAGCCATTCGGTATCAGCGGGAAAAGGTGGCGTCAACAGGAAGAAAAGGCCGAGCGTTTGCTGAAGGAAGTGGGCCTGGAAGGGCGCGAGGATGGGAAAGTCTCCGAGCTTTCCGGCGGCCAGCAAGCTCGTGTAAACCTGGCTCGCGCGCTAATGAATGACCCCTCCCTGCTGCTGGTTGATGAGCCGACCGCGGCCCTGGATACCACCAATGCACAGCGAGTCACCGAATTGATCGTGGATCTGGCGCGCGAGCGAAACACGCCTGTGCTCTATGTCTCCCACGATCGGGAGCAGCTGGCCACGCTGAACCGCCGCATCGAGCTAGTCGACGGCAAGGTCCGCGAGGTAGAAATAGCGACTATTTAGTCACTCGTACATCGGCCTTCTGGCCTTCGACAGCCTCAAGGCCCTCCTCATCGGCGATGCGCATAGCTTCCTCGATGAGGGTTTCCACAATCTGATCCTCGGGCACGGTCTTAATGACCTCGCCCTTGACGAAAATTTGTCCCTTACCGTTGCCGGAGGCCACGCCCAGGTCGGCGTCACGGGCCTCGCCCGGGCCATTCACGACGCAGCCCATAACGGCCACACGCAGCGGGAACTCCATGCCCTCGAGGCCCGCAGTGACCTCGTCGGCCAACTTGTACACATCCACCTGGGCGCGGCCACAGGACGGGCAGGACACGATCTCCAGTTTGCGGGGGCGCAGGTTGAGCGACTGCAGGATCTGGTCGCCCACCTTGATCTCCTCCACAGGGTCGGCGGAGAGAGACACGCGGATCGTATCGCCGATACCCTCGGCCAGCAGCGCACCGAAAGCCACGGAGGACTTGATAGTTCCTTGGAAAGCCGGGCCTGCTTCCGTGACTCCCAAGTGCAGCGGGTAATCCGACTTAGCGGCAAGCTGGCGGTAGGCCTCCACCATCACGACCGGGTCGTTGTGCTTGACGGAAATCGCGATATCGCCGAAACCGTGCTCCTCAAACAGGCTGGCCTCCCACAGTGCAGACTCCACAAGAGCCTCGGGCGTGGCCTTTCCGTACTTTTCCATGATGCGCTTGTCCAGCGAGCCGGCGTTAACGCCAATGCGAATCGGAATGCCAGCGTCCCCAGCAGCCTTGGCAACTTCCTTAACTCGACCGTCAAATTCCTTGATATTGCCCGGGTTCACGCGCACCGCAGCACAACCAGCGTCGATAGCGCTGAAGATGTACTTCGGCTGGAAGTGAATATCCGCAATCACCGGGATCGGGGACTTCTTAGCAATAGCGGGCAGAGCCTCAGCGTCGACGGTCTTCGGGCACGCCACGCGAACAATATCGCAACCGGAAGCGGTCAGCTGAGCGATCTGCTGCAGTGTTGCGTTGACGTCGTGCGTCTTCGTCGTGGTCATCGACTGCACCGAGATAGGGTGATCGCTGCCGACCCCTACCCCGCCGACCATCAGTTGGCGCGTCTTGCGGCGCGGCGCCAAAACCGGAGGCGGACCGTCGGGGATACCCAGGGAAATACCAGACATGAACGAAGACAACCTTTCAGTCGTGAATGCCGTTAAACTGCCTTCCGATTCTACCGCGAGAATCTAGAAGATCCGGATTGGGTTCACTACATCGGCGATGATGACAATGATGCCGAATACCAACAAAACCGCTGTGGCCGCATAGGTCAGGGGCATGAGCTTGGTGTAGTCAGCAGGACCACCCGGCTGCTTACCGCGCAAACGGCGGAAGAAATCCCGAATCTTTTCGTAGATCACTACGGCAATATGACCGCCGTCCAGCGGGGGCAGCGGCACCAGGTTAAAGGCGGCGAGGAAGAGATTCAGGCTCGCCAAGGTCAAAAGGAAGCTCATCCACTGCTGGTACTGCACCAACTCTCCACCAACGCGAGAAGCACCCACCACACTCATGGGAGAATCATCGGCACGGTGGCCACCGAAGATGGATTCGACCACGCCGGGCACGCGCTGTGGCAGCTCAATGAGTCCGTGGAAAGTGTCATTGACCATTCCCCCGGTAAAGGCCAGGGTTCCGCCGACTGCGCTGGCGGGATTGTAGTGATTCATCACGAGCTGTGGACGCTTCGCCCGAATGCCGACAGCACCTGAGGTCATGGTGTTGCCCGCGGAGTTTACTCGCTCAACAAGTTGAATCTGGAGATCCAAATTCTTGTGCTGACCACCGCGATCGACGACTGCGGGGACGGTAATGCGATCCCCGACCTTCTTGCCGTCGTCGCTTGCGCGCTCGGCCTCGGTAGCAATGGCCTTGGTGAAGGCTTGGAAATCTTCTGTCTCTTCGCCGTTGACGGAAAGGAATGTATCGCCGGTCTTGACGCCCGACTCCGCCGCCGGACCGTCACCCGTACACTTCTGCAATGTGCCGTCCGCATTTTGCTTTGCCGGGGCGCACTGGGTGGATTCGACGGTGGGGGTGAAGACCACACTGCGATCCGGCAGTCCCCAGGCCAGAGCCACTCCATAGAGAATTCCCAGTGCCAGAAGGATGTTCATGATGATGCCGCCGAGCATCACGAAGATGCGACGGTGCGCCGGTTTGTCGTACATGGCGTACGGGCGCTCCTCGTCGGTCATTTCATCCAGCTTCGTCATGCCGGCGATGTCACAAAAGCCGCCGAGGGGTATGGCTTTCAGCCCGTACTCAGTGTGTCCCTTGCGGAAGCTAAAGAGCGTCGGGCCAAAGCCGATGAAGTAGCGCCTCACCCGCATGCCGGACATACGGGCAGCGATAAGGTGCCCTGCCTCGTGCAGGGCGATGGAAAGGGCAATGCCTAGAGCGAAGAGAAGTACCCCTAGTCCGAAAGCCACGTGGCCATCCTTTCGTGTGCCTTCGCCCGAGCTTCGCGCTCCGCGGCCAGCACATCCTCCAAGTCATTGGGTTCGGCGGACAGGTGCTGGCAGGCCTCCATGGTTGCTGCGACCGTATCCACGATGCGGGGGAAGCTAAGCCTGCCGTTTAGGAACTCGACAGCAGCTTCCTCGTTCGCTGCATTATAGACCGCAGGCATGGTGCCGCCGGAAGTGACTGCCTGGCGCGCCAACATCACGGCCGGGAAGACATCATCGTCCAAGGGCTCGAAGTGCCAGTCGGTGGCACCGGAAAAGTCCAGCTTGGGTTGGGCGTCGGCAATTCGATCCGGCCAGCCGAGAGCTAGCGAGATCGGCAGCTTCATCGATGGTGGGGAGGCCTGAGCGATGGTCGCACCATCGATGAAAGTAACCATGGAGTGCACGATCGACTGCGGGTGAACGGTCACTTCGATCTTTTCCGCGGGAATACCGAACAGCAGGCTTGCTTCAATGAGCTCCAGGCCCTTGTTCACCATGGTGGCCGAGTTCAGAGTATTCATTTGCCCCATAGACCAGGTGGGATGGTTGGCGGCCTGCAGCGGAGTGACGTCCTCCAACTGCGCACGCGTATAGCCACGGAACGGGCCGCCGGAAGCTGTCAGAACTAGGGAGTCCACTTCATCTACCCGCCCTGAACGGAGGCACTGAGCCATTGCAGAGTGTTCAGAATCCACGGGAATCAACTGATCCGAGTCCGCGGCTTTCAACACGAGCTGGCCGCCAGCGACGAGCGATTCTTTGTTAGCAAGGGCGAGTTTGGCCTGCGTGCCGAGTGTCGCCAACGTGGCGTCAAGCCCCAAAGAGCCGACGAGGGCATTAAGGATGACGTCGCTCTCCCCCAGCGTCGGGCCGATTTCCTCGACCAGCATGCGGGCGGAGTCCTTCCCGCGGATGCAACGGCTGCCGAATTCCCCGTCCAACCAATCCGCCGTGCGCGCCGAGGCCACAGCAACGCATTGCAGGTCCAGGCCAAACTCGCGCACCTGCTGCGCCAACACGTCGGGTTTGGAGCCGTGTGCGGAGATGCCTACAAGCTCGAATCGCTCCGGGTTATCCGCTATGACCTCTAGTGCCTGTGTGCCGATGGAACCGGTGCTGCCAAGGACTATTACTCGCTTTTTCACGCGGCCTATTCTATTTCTTTTCTTCTGGACGCCCCGCCTCCACACCTAAATTGGGTACTTTCCTGGGCACGCACACGTCCGGATAGGGAAAAACCGGGCGCGATGTGTCAAAATACGAGAGATAGATTTTTTTGACCTTCAGGAGGAAACGGTGGCGCACCACTCTAAGGAAGCTGAAGTTTACAACGGCGTATCCACCGCGGACGTTCCGTCTGCGGCTTGGGGCTGGAGCGAGCTTCCGCGTCGCGGAATCATCACCGCCGGTGTTATCGGCGGCCTGTTCTTGCTGGGCATGCTGTTCGGCAACCACAAGGGCAATGTGGAAAACATCTGGCTGATCGCCCTGGCAGTTGCGGTCTTTCTCGGTGTGGGTCTGTGGGCTGCTCGTCCGTCTTTGGGCAAGCCCAGCAAGACTGTGACCGCTCGCAACAAGCCTGAGGGTCACGTAGAGCCGGTATGGTCCGCTGACCAGCTGAACCTCACGGGCGCATACTCCAACCTGTCCGACGATGAGCTGCGTGCACAGAACATCGATCCGGCATCGGTAACCCGCTAGTTTTAGCTCCCCCCTTACACTGCGCAGGCTCCCAACAGCCTGCGCAGTTTTTTTACCGTTCTTCTGCCGCTAGCTGGCCACAGGCAGCGGCGATTTCCTGCCCCTTGGTGTCACGCACCGTACAGGGCACACCTTGAGCCTCCACACGGCGGACGAACTCATCCTGCCTTTCCTTTGGCGAGGCATCCCACTTCGAGCCTGGAGTTGGGTTCAGTGGAATAACGTTCACATGCACCTTCGTGCCCAGCGCCCCACGCAATTTCTTGCCCAGTAGGTCGGCGCGCCAAGGCTGATCGTTCATATCGCGGATCAAGGCGTACTCGATGGAAACGCGGCGCCCGGAGATGTCGGCGTAATAACGGGCAGCATCCAGTACCTCCTCCACCGACCAACGGTTGTTGACGGGAACGAGTTCATCGCGCAGCTCGTCGTCCGGAGTGTGAAGGGAAACCGCCAGACGAACCTTCATCTGCTCGTCCGCCAATTTGCGAATCGCCGGGGCCAGCCCCACCGTCGAGACAGTGATGTTGCGCTGGGAAATGCCAAAGCCATCCGGAGCTGGAGCGGAGATCTTGTGGATCGTCTCCACCACGCGCTTATAGTTCGCCAGCGGCTCACCCATACCCATAAAAACAATATTGGAGAGGCGCCCGCCCTCGTCCTGCATTACCTCAGCAGCTGCGCGAGCCTGTTCCACCATTTCACCGATGGATAGGTTACGGTCCAGTCCTCCCTGCCCCGTCGCACAGAAGGGACAGGCCATACCGCAGCCGGCCTGAGAGGAAATGCACAACGTCGCCCGATCCGGGTAGCGCATGAGAACGCTTTCCAGCATCGTGCCATCGTGCAAGCGCCACAAGGTCTTCCGCGTCTCCCCGTCGTCGGCCTCCATGTTGCGGATGGGCTGCATAAGCTCTGGGAACAGCGCCTCCTTCACCGCTGCGCGCTTCGCCTCGGGCAGATCCGTCATCTTCATCGGGTCGCCCTGCAGGCGGCCGAAGTATTGACGCCGAATCTGATCTGCCCGGAACTTCGGCAAACCGAGCTCCTGGACCTTCTGCTGCAAGGTCTCCGAATCAAAATCCGCCATATGCGCCGGCGGCATTCCCCTTTTGGGTGCTGCAAACTGAAGTTTCACTGGTGTAGCCATTATGCGCCCCATTATTGCACGGGCCGGGGGTAACCCTCACATCGCCGAAATCTGAACCCAGGGTGCTTTTGCCGTTGAATGGTGGGTATGAACGAGAACCTAAATCAGCAGCCCGAGCCGACACCGCAGTCGGCGTCACCAGAAAAGACGCCAGAACCGGTACAACGACCAACGTCGGCACCGACCCCAACACCAACTCCAACACCAACTCCAACACCAACTCCAGCACCGGTACAAAAGCCAGAGCATCGCGAGGTTAAGAAATCCCTGGCGGGCACCACGTGGGTCGGATTGATCGTCGGTGTGCTGCTGCTGATTGTGTTGCTCGTTTTCATCCTCCAGAATCAAGAATCCGCCGAGCTGCAGCTCTTTGCATGGACGATGACCTTCCCAATTGGCGTGGGCATGCTGATCGCAGCGATCATCGGAGCACTGATTATGGCGCTGGTTGGAGGCGTGCGCATCGTACAGCTACGAAAGCAGGTTCGGGAGTAACTACACTTCCGCCTTCTACACACCGCTGAGCATATTCAGCACGACCCAGGTGATCATCGCCGATGGCAGCATGCCATCCAGGCGATCCATGAGGCCACCGTGTCCCGGCAGCATTCCTGACATGTCCTTGATGCCGAGATCGCGCTTGAACTGCGACTCCACGAGGTCACCGAGCGTGGCGCAGCAGGCAAGGCCGGGCCCGAGTAACAAGCCGATCCAGAACGGGCCGGAAAGAAGCAAGGTCACACACGCCACGCCAATGGCGGTGGATAGAATAAGCGAACCGACGAAGCCCTCCCAGGACTTCTTCGGACTGACGGCAGGCGCCATTGGGTGGGATCCGAAGAGCACACCAGCGATATATCCACCCACGTCGGAGCCGACAACGCACAGCATGAATGTGACAATGAAAGCCCAACCGTCAATGTGATCGCGCTGCATTCTCGAGAGCATCGCGGCGAAGCTGCCGAACAGCGGGATCCAGGTCAGAACGAAAATGCCGACCGCGGTATCCCGCAGGTAGTTATGCGGTGGTGAGGAGCGCCCATAGTGGAAAAGACGCGTGACCATTACCATCAGCACACTGATAACAAAGCCCGCCAGGGCTCCCGTTGGTCCGAAAGGCCAGGATAGCCACACGATCACCTGCGCGCCTAGGAAGAGCACAGGAAGGTTCAGTACATACCCGCCCTCGTACAGACGTCGCCATACTTCGTAGACGGCCAGCGACATGGCAAGGGCGACCAGGGGGTACCACGCAAAGGGAGTGAACAACCCCGCGATGGCAATGGCCCCTAGAAAAACTCCAACGGCTATAGCCTGCTTGAGGTCACGGCCGGGACCGTTCTTTGGTTTCGGGCGAGCAGAGATGGGTACAGAGCCTTTCTTGCGCGGGCACAAAAGAGTGCAGGAGAGCTAAACCTCCAGCAGTTCCTTTTCCTTAGCCTCAACCAGCTCATCGACGCGCTCGACGTAGCTGTGAGTGATCTTCTCCAGATCCTTCTCGGCTGCGCGAACCTCGTCTTCGCCGGCCTCGCCGTCCTTCTGGATCTTCCCCAGCTGTTCCATGCCCTTGCGGCGGATATTACGGATGGCGATCTTTGCATCCTCGCCCTTAGACTTAGCCATCTTAACCATGTCCTTACGACGCTCCTCGGTAAGCTGCGGAATGGTCACCCGCAGCACCTGGCCATCGTTGGTGGGGTTGACGCCCAAGTCGGAGTTGCGGATAGCGTTCTCGATCTCTCCCATGGTGGACTGCTCGTAGGGCTTGATCAGCAGCATGCGCGGCTCCGGCACACTAATGGTAGCCATCTGGGTGATCGGAGTGGGAACCCCGTAGTACTCAGCTACCACGCCGTTGAACATAGACGGGTTCGCGCGACCGGTACGAATGGTCGTCAGGTCTTCGCGGGCGTGCTCCACAGAGCTGGTCATGCGCTCTTCGGACTCAAGCAGAATATCGTCAATCATGTTTAAGAATTTACCAGCCTATAGTGGGGAAAGTGTTGAGGTGTCGGGGTCGTGTTGGCACTAGCTTGTGCTGACATTGCTGTCGACGAGGGTGCCGATACGCTCGCCGGCGACGGCACGGGCAATATTGCCCTCGGTCAGCAGATTGAACACCAGAATCGGCATCTTGTTGTCCATGCAAAGGGAAAACGCGGTGGCGTCGGCAACCTTTAGGCTCTTCTCGATAACCTCCCACGGAGTGATCTCGTGGAACAACTCCGCATCCGGGTTCGTGCGCGGATCGTCGCTGTATACGCCGTCGACGGCCTTAGCCATAAGCAGCACCTCACAACCGATCTCCAAGGCACGCTGAGCAGCGGTGGTGTCAGTGGAAAAGTACGGCATACCCATACCTGCACCGAAGATAACAACGCGCCCCTTCTCCAGGTGACGAGATGCGCGCAACGGGAGGTACGGCTCCGCCACCTGCGTCATCTGGATAGCGGTCTGTACGCGGCAGTCCACGCCTTCTTGCTCCAGGAAATCCTGCAGAGCCAGGCAGTTCATGACCGTGCCGAGCATGCCCATGTAATCGGAGCGGGAACGATCCAGACCCCGCTGCTGCAATTCAGCGCCACGGAAGAAGTTGCCACCGCCGATTACCACCGCTACTTCCACGCCGGACTTGGAGACCTCGGCGATCTGACGCGCGACATTCTGCACAACATCGGGATCGATGCCGACCTTGCCACCGCCGAACATCTCACCTCCCAGCTTCAGCATGACGCGCTTGTAGCCTTCACGGTTTTCGGCTGTAGTCACCGTAGTTGCTCCTTAGTTTCGACAGTTTCGATTTTTCGACGTGGTTCAAACTGGTGGCCAGTTTACCCCACCTCTACAACAGAAAAAGTCCCCGGCACCCTATCGGTGCGGGGACTTTTGTAGCTAAGCCTGGTGGCTATTTAAGCCTGGCCAACCTCGAAGCGCTTGAAGCCCTTCAGGGTCACGCCAGCCTCGTCCATAACCTGCTTAACAGACTTCTTGGACTCGGTGACAGACGGCTGATCCAGCAGGCAAACGTCCTTGAAGTAGCCCTTCAGGCGACCCTCGATGATGTTCGGCAGAGCCTTCTCCGGCTTGCCCTCCTCGCGAGCGGTAGCCTCGGCGATCTCGCGCTCCTTGGCGACAGTCTCGGCCGGAACTTCGTCGTTGCTCAGGAACTTAGCCTTCAGAGCGGCAACCTGCATAGCGGCAGCCTTAGCTGCGCCCTCGTCATCGCCCTCGTAGGAGACCAGTACGCCGACTGCCGGCGGCAGGTCTGCGGAACGGTGGTGCATGTAGACGGCAACCTTGTCACCCTCGATGGTGGTGGCGCGCTTCAGCTCCAGCTTCTCGCCGATCTTTGCGGACAGCTGCTGCAGGGCGTCGATTGCCTTCTGGCCATCAACCTCGACTGCCTCGAGCTCTTCGCGGGAGTTAGCCTTAGCCTCTGCAGCGGCGGCCGCGACCTTGTCGGCGAACTCGATGAACTCGGAGTTCTTAGCGACGAAGTCGGTCTCAGCGTTAACCTCGATCATGGTGTTGCCGGAAACGGCAATCAGACCCTCGGAAGCGGAGCGCTCTGCGCGCTTGCCGACGTCCTTAGCACCCTTGATGCGCAGGATCTCGATGGCCTTGTCGAAGTCGCCTGCGGCTTCTTCCAGGGCCTTCTTGCAGTCCATCATGCCGGCGCCGGTGATCTCGCGGAGCTTCTTTACGTCTGCAGCGGTGTAGTTCGCCATGTGGGGCGATCCTCCTTCTGGTGGAAGTGTTTCATAGTGGCTGAAATAACAGTTTTTAAAATCAGTCCTGTTTTCCAGCCTAGGTTACAAGTAACGCCCACGCCCGTCGGACACGGGTCTAAAACTGTGTCCCATACGGGGGTGGGCGCTATTCGCTGGCCAAAAGCAGCCTATGCCTCGGAAGACTCGGTCTTCTCAGCCTCTGCCTCGGTAGCCTCGGCCGGTGCCTTCTCAGCGTCGCCAGCGGCTTCCTTAGCAGCAGCCTCCTGGCGCTCAGCGCGGGCCTGGCGGCCAGCTTCAACAGCGGAGGAGATGATGCTGGTCAGCAAAGTTGCGGAACGGATTGCATCGTCGTTGCCCGGGATCGGGTAGTCGACAACGTCCGGGTCGCAGTTGGTGTCCAGGATGGCAACAACCGGGATGTTCAGCTTCTGTGCCTCGGAGACAGCGATGTGCTCCTTGTTGGTGTCGACGATCCACAGTGCGGACGGGGTCTTGGTCATGTCCGCGATACCGCCCAGAACGCGCTCCAGCTTGTTGCGCTCGCGGGTCAGCATCAGAACTTCCTTCTTGGTGCGGCCCTTGTAGCCGTCCTCAGCTGCGTCCATTGCCTGCAGCTCCTTGAGGCGGTGCAGACGCTTAGCAACAGTCTGGAAGTTGGTGAGCATACCGCCGAGCCAGCGGTGGTTGACATAAGGCATGCCCACGCGCTCTGCCTCGTTAGCAACGGCTTCCTGAGCCTGCTTCTTGGTGCCGACGTACAGGATGTTGCCGCCGTGGGCAACGGTCTCCTTGACGAACTCGTATGCCTCGTCGATGTAGGTCAGGGTCTGCTGCAGGTCGATGATGTAGATGCCGTTGCGGTCGGTGAAGATGAAGCGCTTCATCTTCGGGTTCCAACGACGGGTCTGGTGACCGAAGTGGACACCAGCGTCCAGCAGCTCGCGCATAGTAACAACAGCCATGGTGTTACAGGGGCGTATCTTCTTCTAGCCGACCATGTGGCCGGCGCCGCCCCTTCCTCGCTTTCAAAGTTTAGGGTTTGACGGTTTTCTTCACGATGCACTCGACACTCACTGTACGTGGGTGGCTTATGCACCATCCTGGCAGATATTCCCCGATGTAGCTGTGGCTCGCCATGTTCGCCCGCTTACGGGACCGTGCTGGTGAGCCATTATGTGGGGTGCGAATTATCTACGCGTAGTCAGTAGCCTTACTTCACCCCGCGGTCTTCGCGAAACCACTTGCACTTCCTTGAGCGGTGCAGAGACGAATCCGGACATACTGCGCTTGCAACACTACCCCCTCTCACGCAGCTAAAACAAGTCCACTACACCGCGCGTCGCACGCAATCTGTGGACAACTTTGACTTATCCACAAACTCGTTCGCTTACTCTTTCTTTTTGGTGACGCCCCCACGCATCATTTCTAACCATGACCCCTTGGTTCTCACGTGTTCTGTACAGCGCTTTTGCAACGGTTTCCCTGTTGTATGCCGCTCCCCTGTCTCCTGCCGTCCCCAGTGCTTCATTTCCGGAGCATTCCACCCAGATTGTGCGTTCTCATCGTCTACCCACTTCCAAGGATGCGACGGTTCTCCGTACTGCGGACATACCCGATCAGGCGTGGAAGCCCGGGCACCGGGGTGTGGATCTCCAGGCGACTCCCGGGCAAGTCATCGTGGCGAGCCGGGGCGGCATTGTAGCCTTTGCCGGCGTGGTGGCAGGCACTCCTGTGGTTTCCATTAGTCACTCGGACGGTATCCGCACGACGTATGAACCGGTGCTGGCTCGGGTAAAAGCAGGACAACAGGTACACCGGGGTGAGCCCATCGGCGTGCTTGCGGATGCCACAGCCCTGCCGGACTATGCCCGTACATCACCAGGACTGTCGTGGGGCGCGCGTATTGAGGGCAAGGAGCGAAAGTATATAGACCCGATGACGCTGCTCGGCAGTGTGCGCGTCAGGCTCTGGGATGTGCCTGGTTAAAAACAGCCTTCAAACGTTCGGTACCTACGTGGGTGTAAATCTGCGTGGTGGACATATTCGCATGCCCCAACAGTTCTTGGACGACGCGCAGATCAGCTCCGCCTTCAAGGATTGCAGTGGCTGCAGAATGTCGCAGACCGTGGGGGGAAAGTTTCGGACCGGGTCCTGCCTGAGTGACCCTGTTCACCACATTGCGAACCTGACGGGGGTCGATGCGCTTGCCGCGCACTCCGACGAAGAGCGCCGAAGTTTCTTTTGCCATTTCTTTGCGCACGGATAGCCACTGCTCCAGCGCTGACACCACTGTGGCTCCGAAAGGAACGACCCGCGTCTTTTTTCCCTTACCCGTGACACGCAGGAGGTTGTTGGAAAAGTCAACGTCGTCGACATCACACCCTGTCAGCTCAGAGACGCGGATACCCGTGGCGTAGAGGAGCTCGACCATGGCCCAGTCGCGAATGCCGGTAGGTGTGGCATCTTCCGGCTCGGCGCGCAGCCCGTCGAGCAGCTCGGAGGCCTGGTCGGCGCGCAAAACTCGCGGGAGCGTGCGCTGCGGTTTCGGGGCTTTAAGTGCGGCAACGGGATTGGCGCTAACGAACCCACGGTGTGCCAGGAAGGCTCCAAAGCCCCGCATACTGGAAGCGAGACGGGAAAGGCTTGCTCGACTTGCCCCGCTGTCTACCGCCCAGCCGAGAACATCACGAGCTCGGTCGAGATCAAACTCCTCGATCCGCTCCTGCCCCTCCAGGGCGTTATCAAGGTCTCGGCGATACGCGCGAATGGTGTTTTCGCTGCGCCCCACCACATGGCGGAGGTGCTGTTCATAATCGTCCAGTGCGGCACTCAACGATGCCTTGTTGCCGACGGGACGGGAGTTGCTCATGTGACTAATGTAGCCGGTCACTCAACCCTAATCCAGCAATCCGCCTCTCTGCGAAGCCTGCCCATCGCTTCCAAGTCGCGTAGGCAGCGGATCACCGTACGAGCTGGCAAACCGGTGGCCTCCACCAATTGAGACAGCCGACCTTCACTCCCCCGGCCGGAGGGCAAACCTGCGGCGTCAAAAATGGCTGTCTGCTCCCAGCTCAGAAGAGACGAGCGATCTTCTTCGGCAAACCCCAGACTCATCTGCTCCCCCAGGGGGCTTAGGTCTTCAATCAGGTCTCGGGCGCTGACTGCCAGCGTGGCCCGCGAGGTGCGAATACGGTCGAGGCACCCCAACGACGCATGCGAGGTCACCGGCCCAGGCACCGCGAAAGTTGGTTTAACGAAGGCCTCCGCCCAGTTCAAGGTGTTGAGCGCCCCGCTCCTAAGGGGCGCCTCCACCACCAAAGTCGCCTGGCCAAGTGCTGCGGCGATGCGGTTACGAGTAAGGAAACGGTGGCGCGCAGGCGGAGTGCCAGGAGGATACTCACTGATCACCAGTCCCCCTGCGGCAATGATGTGCTCGAATAGCTCTGTGTGAGCCTTGGGATAAGGAATATCCAAACCGCAGGCCATCACCGCCACCGTAGGCGCTTTAGACTGCAGAGCCGCCCGGTGGACAAGTGCATCGATTCCCACCGCACCCCCGGAGATCAGGCTAAAACCCGCATCGGCCAGATCTCCAGTGAAAGACTGCGTGACCTGCTCGCCGTAGCGCGTCGCCGCGCGTGTGCCTACGACGGTGACGGAGCGTCGCACGGCAACATCCAGGCGAATATCTCCACGCACCCACAGCGCAAACGGCGCGGCGGCCTGTCCGCGCACGGAAGAATCATGGTCTGCACCTGAATTGGCCATGCGCATGAAGCTGGCGCTAAGTTCCTCCGGCCATTCATCGTCCTCGGGTGTGACAAGTCGCCAGCCGCGCGCAGCAGCCAGCTCAATGTCCTTTGATGGATCCTGTTCATATCGCTGTGAAGTCGCGTCGGCCAGTTCATCGGGCAGTCTGCCACCCCGGCGCGCCAATGCCTCGGCGACCGCTTTAACCTGCGACGCCCCAGCCTTTTCCCATCCTTCCGGCCAGAGCAAGTCCAGCACATCAGTCCGGGAAGCTTCTACGACGCGTCGCAGATAGGCCCACTCATAGAGATTGTCAGTGGTTGTCATGGCTTATGCCACCTCCGTTAGTTCCTGGTCTGCGCCGAAGAGCTCCACCGCGTCGCTGATATGCCCCAGATGTGGCGCGGGTGCAGACTCCAAATCCGCGAGTGTCCACGCCACACGGATGGTGCGGTCAACACCCCGCTGGGTGATAGTGCCTGTTCGAAGCATGTCCTCGAGCAGCAACTCACCGGCTTCATCTACTCCCACCTCCCGCAAATCCTTTCCGGGTACCAGGGCGTTGCTGGCTGTGCCCCACCGCTGACGCGCACGATCCCGCGCTGCAGCTACCCGCTCTGCCACCACCGCGGTGGACTCAGACGAGTTTTTAAGCCCCGCTATCTGCGGTCGCCCCGTAGTGCGGGCAAACACGTCCACCCGATCGCGAAGCGGGCCAGAAAGCTTCGCCTGATATCTGAGCCGGGTTCCGGAAGGACATGTGCAGTCAATGGCCAGCTCTGCCCCGCACGGACAGGGATTCGCGGCTAATACCAGCTGGAAATCCGCGGGAAAAGTCGAAATCCGTTGTGCACGCACAAGCTCTACCCGGCGCAGCTCCATGGGCACGCGCAGAGTGTCGAGGCAGTCCCGGCGCGCCTCACTGACCTCATCGAGAAATAGAACACCGTGGTGTGCGAGACTCACCGCTCCGGGAACTGGCACACGTCCTCCACCAATCAATGCCGCTGGAGTCACAGAATGGTGCGGGGCGATGAAAGGCCTTCGACCGGCAAGCACCTCCGAAAGATTCCCCTTGACCCCCGCTAAAGAATGCACGATGGCAGCCTCCACCCGCTCGCTATCGCTCATTGGCGGCAAGATTCCTGGCAACCGCTCAGCCAGCATGGATTTGCCGCTTCCCGGAGGTCCAATAAGCAACAGGTTATGTCCGCCTGCCGCAGCAACCTCTACTGCCCGGCGTGCCGCCGGTTGTCCCAACACCTCCGCCAGATCCCCCACCTCACGGGGAGGCACCTGTTGCCCTGGTTGTGCTTCCGGTAAGTCTCCGCCTCTTAACCACTCGATAACGCTAGCGAGATTGCGGGCTATCCGCACCGTTACCACCGACTCCGCTGACTCCGCTGCCTCCGCCGCAGCGGCAGCCTCTGCCTCATTGCCCGCCGGAACCACAACCGTGGAAAATCTCTCCATCGCCGCGGCCAATACGAGAGCAAACACCCCTTGTACTGGGCGAATCTGCCCATCGAGTCCCAGCTCCCCCACTAGGACAGTTGCAGACAGTCTGCCAGCCACCACTGCGTCCTCCGCAACCGCGGAGAGCATCGCACACACCATCGCCAGGTCGTATCCCGCCCCCTGCTTCGGCAACCCAGCTGGTGACAGACTCATCACCGTCCTCGACCCCGGCCACGCCACGCCCGAGTTCTTTAACGCCGAGCGGATGCGATCCTTCGCCTGCACCACCGCGGTATCCCCCATACCCACAATCGAGATGCCGGGAAGCCCCCTGCTCACATCACATTCGACGGTAATAACCGTCCGCCGCGTCCCCTCCAACGCCAGCGCTTGCGCATGCCCTACGGCCATCGGTCACCACACCCCCTGGACATGCTCCCGCACGCCCTGCGGACCAACGTCGATCACATCCACGCGCATTCCCCCGGAAAAGCGCACCCCCTCGCGATTCTGTTCCAGCCACAGGCCAGCCACGGTGCGTATCCGCCGCAGCTTCCGCGGACCGACTGCTGCCACTCCGCCCCCATCGGAGTCCGAGGTGCGATACTTCACCTCGATAAAGGCGAGATCGCCCTCAGGCGTGCGTGCAACTATATCCAACTCCCCGTAACGAGTATGGAAATTGCGTTGCAGTACCTCATATCCCGCCCGCTGCAGATACTCCGCGGCTAGGTTTTCCCCTGCGTTACCCACCCGCCGCTTGTTCACCGTTGGCACTGTCGCTTCCCCTCACTTCCTCGCGTCCCCTACCTTTTCAATCGGCACCGGCTCTTTCACGGCCAGCACCTGGTTCACAAGTGTGGAGCATTATCCACGCGAGGGGGCGTCGCCAAACAAGAAGGGAAAAGCAAAAGCCCAGGGGTCTGTGGATAACCTCTGGGCTGTGAATAAGAAGGGAATGTTAACGGTTAGTCCGGCAGTTGCAGCTCGGGCTTGTCGAGTTCCTCGATGTTGACGTCCTTGTAGGTGATGACGCGAACATAACGGACAAAGCGGGCAGGCCGGTACATATCCCACACCCAGGCATCGGACATGCGGACTTCGTAGTACACCTCGCCGCCGGAGTTACGGGGAATCAGCTCGACGGCGTTGGCCAGGTAGAAGCGGCGCTCGGTTTCCACCACATAGGAAAACTGGCTGACCACGTCGCGGTACTCGCGGTACATCGACAGTTCGACGTTAGCTTCGTAGTCGTCTAGTTCCTCAGCGCTCACGGACTTACCCTCGATCCTTTCCCTCTAGCCACTGCCGATGCGCAGCGGCCACGTTCTTGTAACTGTAGCGGTGATAAGGGGTGCCACCATGCAGACTCACCGCGTTCATGTGTGCCTTGGTGCCATAGCCCTTGTGACTAGCCAAACCATACCCCGGGAACTCTTCGTCGAGGGTTCGCAACACTCGATCCCTGGAAACCTTTGCCAGCACGCTTGCCGCACTAATGCATTTCGCCATCTGGTCGCCTTTGATCACTGGCAGGTGTGGCATAGGAAGTCCCGGCACCTTGACCGCGTCGGTCAACACATACCCCGGCTGAACGTCCAATGCCGCGACTGCGCGACGCATACCGGAAACATTGGCGTGCTGGATACCAAAACTGTCGATATCCGCAGCGCTGATGTGGATGATCGAATACGCCACGGCGACGTCCTTGATGACCTCAAAGAGGCGCTCGCGGGTCTTCTCAGTCAGCTTCTTCGAATCGGTGAGCCGCTCCAGCCCCGCACCGTCTAAATCAGCGGGGAGGATGCACGCCGCAATGGAGATCGGCCCGCAGCAGGCGCCACGACCGGCCTCGTCCACCCCCGCTACGGGCCCCAGCCCCGCGGCTTCTAACTCGCGTTCCAAGGAGCTTTAGCCCTGGATCGGCAGGGAGTCCACGCCACCGATACGGTTAACTGGCAACAGAATGGACTCGACCTCGCCGACGATGTTTTCCACCGGGATGGTGCCCTGGTGCTCATCCCCCATGTGCGCGCGAGAATCCAGGGAGTTGGTGCGGTTATCGCCCATGACCCAGACGGCATCGTCTGGCACGGTAACCGGGCCGAAGTAGTTACCCTGGCATTCCTTAGATCCCATGGTGGGGTCGATCGGGTTGACGGGCGGATCCATCGTGTAAGAATCATCGACCTTCTTACCGTTGACCATGATTCCCGGGTCGCCCTCCTGGCACTGCACCGTCTGCCCACCGGTGGCAATTACGCGCTTGACCAGGGTATTTTCATCGGGAGCGACAATGCCGATGGTGGCGCCGAGGTTCTGCAGGCCACGCACGACACCATTGGAACTGCGACGGGAAGTGTATTCTTCATTCCACGACTCGGTGCCCACGAAGACAATTACGTCGCCCGGATCGGGCATCTTGTTGCCACGATAAGCCAGTTTGTTGACGAAGATGCGGTCGGGCGTACATCCCTGACAGCCGTGGAGAGTGGGTTCCATCGACTCGGAAGGAATCAAGTACATGCGGCCAACGAAGTTGTTGAACGCTCCTAGCACTAGCATCGTCACCAGGATGATGATCGGCATTTCGACCCACCATGGGTAGGTCTTCTTCTGCTTCTCTTTCTTCTTTTTGTTAGGTGACGCCCCATCCTCCGGCTGCGCAGCGGCCTTCGGTTCACCATTGGCGTCTTCCGGGGCTGGGCGCTGGGTGGGGTACTCGCCCGGCTGGCCAGGGAGCTGCTGGGGATCGTTCGGTTCCTGTCGATGAGTCACAAATAGCCAGGATACCAGTGGCAGGAAAAGCAAAAAACCCAGCCACGAAACTGTGGCTGGGTAGTTAGCACTTAGAGGGTAAGTACTAGCGGCGCTCCTTGATGCGGGCTGCCTTGCCGCGACGCTCGCGCAGGTAGTACAGCTTCGCACGGCGAACCTTACCGCGGGACAGAACGTCGATGTGGTCGATGTTCGGGGAGTGAACCGGGAAGGTACGCTCCACACCAATGCCGAAGGAGATCTTACGGATGGTGAAGGTCTCGCGGATGCCGGAGTTCTGACGACGGATTACAACGCCGCGGAAAACCTGCAGACGGGACTTGCTGCCCTCGATAACCTTGACGTGAACGTCCAGGGTGTCGCCAGGGCGGAAATCAGGAATGTCATCGCGCAGCTGAGCTGCGTCAACCTTGTCAAGAATGTGCATGGATAAAATCCTTTTGCTCGTCTGGATAGAGGATCCTCGCGGCTTTTCGCTTGTTCCACGCGCCTACGGGTTCGTACCCACAACAGAAATTAACTTGAGTAGTATGCCATCGATCAGCGGCGTTTACCAAATCCGGCGTTTTTTAGTGCAGCGGCCATGCTGCCCTGTGGCTGGCGCTTCTTTCTGCCCTGCTTGCCGCTGGCCTTTGGCTCATCCTGCAAGCGTAGGGAAAGCCCGATGCGGTTGCGGGGCACATCCACGTCGACCACGCGCACCTTTACAACCTCGCCAGAGCTCACCACGTCGTGTGGATCCTTGACGAATTGATTGCTCATTGCGGAGACGTGGACAAGGCCATCCTGGTGGACGCCGACATCCACGAATGCACCGAAGGCGGCAACATTCGTCACGGTGCCTTCCAGCACCATGCCGGGGCGTAGATCCTTGATGGTCTCAATCCCTTCGGCCAGCGTGGCGGTCTTAAACGTCGGGCGTGGATCGCGCCCGGGCTTGTCCAATTCCGCTAAAACGTCCGTGATTGTGGGAATTCCGAATGTGTCATCGGCGAAGTCTTTGGCGCGCAGTTTGCCTAGCACGGCGGTGTTGCCCACAAGCTGTGGCACCTGCACGCCCGTGGATTCAACAATGCGCCGAACCAATGGATAAGCCTCTGGGTGGACTGCCGACCCATCCAGCGGATCAGCCGCACCATTGATGCGGAGGAAGCCCGCGGCCTGCTCGAAAGCCTTCGGCCCCAGACGGGGAACCTTCAGCAACTCCTTGCGGGACTTAAACGCCCCGTATTCGTCCCTGTAGGCCACAATATTTTCGGCCAATGTGGGCGTAACACCTGCGACTCGGCTGAGCAACGGGGCGCTGGCAAGGTTGACATCCACACCCACGGAGTTCACTGCATCCTCCACCACGCTATCCAACCCGGCGGCCAGCAGAGCCTGGTTCACATCGTGCTGGTACTGCCCGACACCGATCGACTTCGGGTCGATCTTCACCAATTCCGCCAAGGGATCCTGCAGACGTCGAGCGATGGAGACAGCCCCACGGAGGGAGACATCCATATCGGGGAACTCCTGTGCGGCCACCTCTGAGGCGGAGTACACCGATGCGCCGGCTTCGGAGATGACGACCGTCTGGGGCTTCGTTCCCTCGGCCAGCCCGGCAATTTCCTTTGCCAATTTCTCGGTTTCGCGGCTGGCAGTGCCATTGCCCACGGCTAGCAGTTCCACGCCGTGCTTGTTCACGAGGGCGCTCAAAATGGTGCGAGCTTTATCCCACTGTCCGGAGTGTGGATAGACCACAACCGTATCTAAAACCTTGCCGGTGCTGTCCACGACGGCGCATTTCACTCCATTGCGATAGCCCGGATCGAGCCCTAAGGTCGCGCGGTGGCCAGCAGGTGCCGCCAAGAGCAGATCCTTCAGGTTCTTGGAAAAAACATTGACTGCCGCTTCGTCTGCTTTTTCCTTAAGGCGCATCCGCGCATCCACCGCAGAGCTCACGGCCAGCTTGGTGCGCCAGCCGAAGCGAACACACTCTGCACGGAACTTATCCGCCGCGTCCCCCTGCGCCCCCAACCCAGTGCGGTCAGCGATGATTCCCTGGTAGAACTCGTCGCTCTCCCCCGGGGCGAAGTTAACACGCAGCACGCCCTCGTTTTCGCCGCGCAGCAGTGCTAGCACGCGGTGGCTTGGCAAATCCCCGAAAGGCTCGTTGAACTCAAAGTAATCGCGGTACTTCTGGCCTTCCTCCTCCTTGCCCTCGATGACCGCGGATTCAGCGCGGCCCCGGCGGAAGTACTCCTCGCGAATCTCCCCCACCACATCGGCGTCGGTGGAAATGTCCTCAACCACGATGGCTCTGGCGCCCGCCATCACTGCGGCGGTGTCATCAAAACCTTCTTGAACATAGCTTTCCGCCAGTTCGGGACTACCGCCGGTGAGGAGCTTTTCGACCAGTTCCCCAAGCCCCGCCTCCCGCGCGATGGCGGCCTTGGTGCGACGGGACTTCTTGAACGGCAGGTAGAGGTCCTCGAGTCTTGCTTTCGTGTCCACTTCCAAAATTTTTTGCCGCAGCTCATCGGTCAGCTTGCCCTGCTCGTCAATGCTCTTCAGAACTGTTTCCTTGCGCGCGGCCAGCTCGCGCAGGTAATCGAGGCGCTGCTCAAGCTGGCGCAACTGGCCATCATCCATGCCACCGGTGATTTCCTTACGGTAGCGGGCGATGAAAGGCACGGTCGCCCCACCGTCGAGCAAATCGATGGTCGCTTGGACGCGAGAAACTTCCGCCCCAAGTTCGTGGGCAATGCTGCTAGCGATGCTATCGGTCATTCCCCACATTCTAGAGGGGCTACTGCTTGCCGAAGTCCTCGCCCCACTCCGGGGCGTCGTTGGTGAACTCAGTCAGCTCCGGCTGCAGACCCTATCCTTTAAACCACCCCGTTACCGCAGGGGCGATATTCGTGTAAACGTGCTTGTGCTCTTGGTACTCGGCCAGTCCGGTGGGGCCAAGTTCTCGGCCATTGCCGGACTGCTTCATTCCGCCCCACTCTGCCTGGGGCAGGTAGGGGTGGAAATCATTAATCCAAATGGTACCGTGACGCAGCTTGCGCGCGACCCGTTCAGCCTTTCCGCCATCCGTGGTCCACACGGCGCCAGCCAGGCCGTACTCCGTGTCATTGGCAATGGCGACGGCCTCGTCCTCAGTGGTGAAGGTCTCGATGGTCACGGTGGGGCCGAAGGCTTCATCGTGAACGCAGTCCATCTCCTGAGTGCAGCCATCAATGATCGTCGGCAGGTAGAACACGCCCTTGGTCAGGTCGGTGTTGCCCGTCGCGTGGCTACCCTCGT
Source organism: Corynebacterium sp. TUM25015 (assembly GCF_056393505.1). Taxonomy (NCBI): domain Bacteria; kingdom Bacillati; phylum Actinomycetota; class Actinomycetes; order Mycobacteriales; family Corynebacteriaceae; genus Corynebacterium; species Corynebacterium sp. TUM25015. The sequence continues at coordinate 1,983,931 of NZ_CM150783.1, forward strand.
TGTCCTCAGCAGTCGGGATCCGGCCACCGCAGAGAATGTTGGCGCCCTGCTCACGTGCATGATCGACGTAAGCGGCGACCTTGTCCCGGTGGTCGGCAGAAATCAAGGCGCCGGTCTCGGCAGCCTCATCCAGCGGGCCACCGATCTTGATCTGCTCAGCCTTGGCCACGAGTGCCTTGACGAATTCGTCGTGGATGGACTCCTCCACCACGATGCGAGAACCCGCGGAGCACACCTGGCCCGAGTGCACGAATGCACCGTTGAGCGCGTTATCCACTGCCGCGTCGAAGTCTGAGTCGGCAAAAATGACATTCGGGTTCTTGCCGCCCAGCTCCAAAGCCACGCGCTTGACGGTCTCCGCCGCATTCCGGGCGATTAGCTTGCCGGTAACAAGGCCACCGGTGAAGCTGACCATGTCCACGTCCGGGCTTTGCGAGAGGGGGTTGCCGCAATTGGCGCCCGCGCCGGTGATCAGGTTCGCCACGCCTGCGGGCAGTCCCACCTGATTCAGAACTGTCATCAGCATCATCGCGGTGTGTGGCGTCAGTTCCGCCTGCTTCAGCACAAAGGAGTTACCCGCCGCCAATGCCGGTGCAACCTTCCAGGCCACCTGCAGCAGTGGATAGTTCCACGGAGTGATCAGGCCGCACACGCCGACGGGTTCGGCGTCGATACGAGAGCGAACATTCGCATCACCCGGATCGACCACACGACCCGCCTGGTGCTGGACGAGAGTGCCAAAGAACTCAAAAGAGTTGGCAATGTCATCCATGTCGATCTCTGCTTCGGCCAGGCGCTTGCCGGTGTCGGCTGCTTCTGCACGGGCGAAGTCATCTTTGTTCTCGCGGATCTTCTCAGCGACCTTCAGCAGCAACTTGCCACGCTCGACAGCGGGAACATCCGCCCATACACCGGAATCGAAGGCAGCGCGGGCGGCAGCGATGGCCTTGTTCGTATCTTCGTCGGAGGCCTCGGAGACCACTCCTACCGTGGTGTTATCAGCGGGGTTGATGATGGTGCGGGTCTCACCGTTGTTGGCTGGCACCCACTTGCCGTTGATAAACAGCGAAGCGGGGGCGCCTTCATTGTGGTGTACCCCGGCCAGCAGATCGCAGGTAGTCGGGTCGAAGAGTGCAGCGTTCATATTTGAGGTTCTCGCTTTCCGATTGTTCTTACAGTCGAGTGAAAGGTTTTAGTCTTCGGTCCAGGCACGCACGGGGTCGGCACCGTCGGACATGTCCGAGGTACCTGGCAAGTCGCGCTGCATGTGCAGGAACTCTAGGTGACGCTCGTAGAGATCCAGGACGTTATCGATCAATTGCTCGGTCGTGTAGCCGTAAATGTCGTAGCCGAGGGAGCCCGTGTTATCGAAGACCTCCAAGCGGTAGTAGTTCTCCCCATTGCTAGTGCTGCGAGTAAAGCTCGGCACCGGATGTTCCATTGGGTAGATCTGGTAGCGGAAATCTTGTTCTTCGCCCAGGTGCAGGGTGAGATCCAGCTGGTTTACCGGCAGGTTGGGCACTTCGGCAGCCACCAGCGTAGTCTCGATTCCCTTGTCATTCAGTTCGCGGGCGACGGATGCCAAAGCGGGCTGGGCGACGTTGACCAGATATTCATTGGCCTTGGAAGCGCTGGGCCACGTGGAGGCTCGCGAGAGGCGCTTGCGCCAAGACTGATTGTCCCCAGATCCACTCGAGCGGCCGGACATGGCGCTGTGCAGGGAAACGCTGCGGGCTTCTGTCGCGTAGCTCTCCAGGCGCAGCGAGCGCCATAGTCCAAGCATGATGAGGTAGATCACGATGGTGAACGGAAGCCCCATCACGATGGTTGCGTACTGCACTGTTTCGACGCCATTAACTTGCAACATGACAAGCGTCAGTACACCGACCAATACAGCCCAGAAAATGCGGGACCACTTCGCCCCGTCCTGGCGGGAATCTTCGATCTTGGAGGTGAAGTTGGCGGTCACTAGAGCGCCGGAGTCGGCAGAGGTGATGTACAGCAGCAGGCCGATCAGTGTGGAGAGAACGATCAGTACCGTGCCGCCACCCATGTCCTGCAGCAAGGCATAGAAACCTTGTTCCGGATACTCCATCGTGTTGTTGGCGAAGTCCATATCTCCGCTGATAACGCGACGCAAAGCGGTATTACCAAACAGGCTCGTCCACAGCAGGATGAATAGGAAGGGAATGGTCAGCACGCCGACGACGAACTGTCGCAGGGTGCGGCCACGGGAGATGCGGGCCAGGAATAGACCGACAAAGGGAGCCCATGCCACCCACCAGGCCCAGAAGAACAGGGTCCAGGCGCCCATCCAGGCCTTGGTGGATTCCGGATCCTCGGAGAAAGCAAACGTGTCCATGGTCATGCCTGGGAATGACGAGACATAGTAACCGATATTCATGACGAGGGCGTCAAGAAGGAAGGCAGTCTGGCCGGTCACCGTGACGTAAACGACCAAGCCAATGGCGAGCAACACATTGATTTCGCTCAGTCGCTTGATGCCCTTGTCCACGCCAGAGACCGCAGAGAGAGTGGCCACGCCGACGGCGAAAATGATCAGGCCGGATTGTACGGCGACACCTTCGTCCCAGCCGAAGATGAGGTGCAGGCCATAGGTCAGCTGCACCACGCCGATACCGAGAGAGGCGGCGATGCCGAAGACGGTGCCCAGAACTGCGGCAATGTCCACCGCACCTCCGATGGGACCGTGGATGCGCTTGCCGATCAACGGGTACAGGGCGCTACGGATAGCTAGAGGCATGTTCAGGCGGTAGGCGTAGTAGCCGAAGGCCATGCCCATCAGGGCGTAGAGAGCCCAACCGGTGATGCCGTAGTGGAAGAGAGCCCACACGACGGCTTGCTCGGCAGCTTCCCGGGTTTGTCCATCGCCGACGGGCGGAGCCATGTACTGAGTGACAGGCTCGGCTACGGCGAAAAACATCAGGTCTACACCGATACCAGCGGCGAAGAGCATCGCCGACCAGGAGAATAGGCGGAATTGCGGGCGAGAGTGGTCTGGCCCAAGGCGGATCGAACCGGACTTGGAAAAGGCGACCACGAGGACGAAGATCACAGCGACTGTTGCGGTGACGATGTAAAACCAGCCGAGGTTGGTGGAGATCCAGCCAGTCACCGACGCCAAAGTGTCCTTGGCTTGCTCCCGCCCCACGAAGGCATAGAGCGCAACTGCGAGGATGCCCAAGGCGGAGATGATGAACACAGGCCAATTGGTCTTAGGGGGCGTTACTTCACCGGGCGAATAGCTATCGCGGTCATTAACATCAAAAGAGCCGACAATGACACGCGGACCGGAGGCCTTCTTCCTTCCCACGATGCGCCGGGCTTTGAGGTCGTTTTGTGCAGGCGGCCCGGTGCTTGTGGCACCGTCAGTCGATTCGGGCCGGGAGTCGTTGTCGGAATTGGTCATGTAATTCTCCTCGATTACTTCCCGCCAAAGGGAGTTCATTTTCTAAGAAATACAATTTTCTAGACTACACAGCTATTTCTAATATGCCAGCCGAACCCCTCATATAGGTGCCATTCTCACCTCACTAGCGAGGTGTGCCAAAATTAGGCTTTACCTGCTGCCTAGAAATCCTATTAAGAAACTGGCATACTAGATTTTGTTCAGTCATTTAACTAGGAGGTAAGTGAATAGATGGGCTTCATCGACAAGCTGATTCCAGGTAAGAAGAACGACACCGAAGGCCAGGTCGTCGAAGATCGTCGTCGCGATATTGTCATCGTCGGCGGCGGATCCGCAGGTTCGGTTTTGGCCAACCGACTTTCCGAAGACTCCACCAAGGACGTCATGGTTCTAGAGGCCGGACGCCCCGACTCCCTGTGGGATCTGTTCATCCATATGCCCGCCGCATTCTCCTTCCCTATCGGCGACAAGCACTACGACTGGGAGTACGAGTCCGAGCCGGAGCCAGAGATGAACGGTCGCCGTATCTACCACGCCCGCGGCAAGGTGCTGGGTGGCTCCTCCTCCATCAACGGCATGATCTTCCAGCGCGGCAACCCGATGGATTACGAAAAGTGGGGCAACCTGCCAGGCATGTCCAACTGGGGCTGGAGCCACGTCCTGCCCTACTTCAACAAGATGGAAACCGCGCTGGCCGCTGACCCTGATGACCCACGTCGTGGCCACAACGGTCCGCTGAAGCTGACCCGTGGCCCGGCAACCAGCCCACTATTCCAGGCCTTCTTTAAGTCCGTCCAGGAAGCCGGCTACAACCTGACCAACGATGTAAATGGCTACCGACAGGAGGGCTTCGCACCCTTCGACCGCAACATCTTCGAGGGCAAGCGCCTCTCCGCGGCTCGTGCGTACCTGCACCCGGTAATGAACCGCAAGAACCTCGACGTGCGCACCCGCGCATTCACCACCCAAGTAATCATTGAAAACGGCAAGGCCGTGGGCGTGGAATACCAGTGGAAGGGTCAGACCCACCGTGTCTTCGCCGACAAGGTCATCCTTTGCGGCGGCGCCTTCAACACCCCGCAGCTACTTGAGCTATCCGGCATCGGCGACCGCGCAGTGCTGGAGAAGGCAGGCGTCGAGGTCAAGAAGCACCTGCCCGGTGTGGGTAACAACCTGCAGGACCACCTCGAGGTCTACGTGCAGTACAACTGCACCCAGCCGGTCAGCTCCCAGCCCTACTACAAGATGATCAACCGCCCGTTCATCGGTCTGCAGTGGCTGCTGACCCGCCGTGGCCCGGTTGCTTCCTCCCACTTCGAGGCCGGTGGCTTCGCCCGCTCCAACGACGACGAGGCCTACCCGAATCTGATGTTCCACTTCCTGCCGATGGCGATCCGCTACGACGGCTCCCAGCCGGAAGGCGAGCACGGCTTCCAGTTCCACGTCGGCCCGATGTACTCCGATACCCTGGGGCACGTACACATCAAGTCCAATGACCCGAAGGAAAAGCCGGAGATCCTGTTTAACTACCTGGCCACCGAGCAAGATCGCCGCGAGTGGGTCGAGGCAGTGCGTACCTCCCGCAAGCTGCTTGATACCCCGGCAATGAAGGAGTTCACCGACGGCGAGATCTCCCCCGGCGCTGCTGTGCAGACCGATGAGGAGATCCTGGAGTGGGTTCGCAATGACGCAGAGACTGCCCTGCACCCCTCCTGTACCGCCAAGATGGGCCCGGCAGACGACGAGATGGCCGTTGTCGACCCGGAGACCATGCAGGTGCACGGCGTTGACGGCCTGTACATTGCCGATGCATCGGTCATGCCGATCATTACCAACGGCAACATCTACGCTCCTGTCGTCATGTTGGCGGAAAAGGCTGCCGACCTGATCAAGGGTGAAAAGCCACTGGATCCGATCGACGCTCCCTTCTACCGCGCCAAGCAGGACATGCCGCTGTACGCGGAAGGCGAGAAGGTTCGCGACCACGTCAACGCCATCCCCGGCGCTGACCACTAGGAGCGTTTAGCCTTCTAGGCCGTCAAGGTACGCCCGGTCTGCTTCGGATAGCTCCACGCTACCCAGCAAGTCAGGGCGTATTTTTTTGGTCCTGGCGAGGGATTGCTCCCGGCGCCATTGGGCGATCTTGGCATGGTTGCCGCTAAACAATACGTCGGGCACGTCCAGACCACGCCACTGCCTGGGACGCGTGTAGCTAGGCCCTTCTAAGAGACCATCTTGGAAGGAATCCTCCTGGTGGCTAGCTTGGTTACCCAACACGCCAGGGATCAGCCTCACCATGGCTTCCGCCATGACGAGCACCGCTACCTCGCCGCCAATCAGTACATAGTCACCGATGCTGACTTCCTCCACGCGATAGCGGTTCTGTGCATCCTCCACTACGCGCTGGTCAATGCCCTCATAGCGGCCGCAGGCAAACACGACATGCTCTTCCCTACTCCACCGTTCAGCCATGTCTTGGGTAAACGGTCGCCCTGCCGGTGTGGGCACGATAAGCAGCGGTTTTGTGACGCCACCTGTTCCCCCGCCTGCCACCCCAGCATCGGTCTCGGGGGTTGCGGACAGCAGGTTGCGTTTGTGTTCCGCGGAGGTTTCCAGGTCGGCTGTGGCAGCTGCCGGACCGGTTCCCGCCGCCACATCATCAAGTGCTGGCCCCCACACCTCGGGCTTCATCACCATGCCCGGACCACCGCCGCAGGGGGTGGAATCCACCGACTGGTGTACGTCGTTGGTCCAGGCTCGCAGGTTGTGCACGCCGACGCTTAAGATTCCCTGCTCGATGGCCTTGCCCAGCAGAGCATGGCGCAGAGGTTCGAGGTACTCGGGGAAGATCGTTACAACATCCAGGCGCACAGCTAGCTCAGCTCCAAAAGCCCCTCTGGCGGGGTCAGTACGATTACTTCTTCTTCCAGATCCACCACCGGGACGATCTCATGACGGAAGGGCACTAGTACTTGCTTTCCAGCTGTGGGCAGCTGGGATTCGGCGTCAATAAGAATAGCGAGCAACTGCCCGGCTGGGGTGTGCTCGACGCCGACGACCTCGCCGACCAGATCCCCGAGCTCGATCGCGTCTCCTTCGGCATCCGTGCCGGGCGCGAGAAGATAGGCGTTCAAACCCTCGAGTTCGTGGTCGTAGAAACCGTCATCATCCTCGTCGTGGATCGGAGCGGCAAAGAAGCGTACGCCGCGTAGCGATTCGGCGGTGGTGCGGTCAGTGATTTCCTCGAACGTGACCAGGAGGCGCCCCTGGTGAGGGCGATAGGCGCGCACGGTGAGCTTCAGCTCTTTACCCGCCTGCTTACCTGTGAGGACCTCGCCGGTGGCGAAACGCTGAGCCGGAGTGTCCGTCGTGGGATCGACAACGACCTCTCCACGCACTCCATGGGGTTTAATTACCCGACCGATCTGCAGCTCCATTGGCTAGATGACGCCCTGGGCGAGCATAGCGTCTGCCACCTTACGGAAGCCAGCAATGTTAGCGCCGATGATGTAGTCGTCTTCCTTGTCGTATTCCTTGGCTGTGATGTCGCAGGACTTGAAGATGCCGCGCATGATGTCGCGTAGTCGCTTATCCGTGTAGTCGAAACTCCAGGAATCGCGGGAGGCGTTCTGCTGCATCTCCAGTGCGGAGGTTGCGACACCACCAGCGTTGGCTGCCTTGCCCGGGGCAAAAAAGATCTTGCGCTTGCGGAATACCTCAATGGCTTCCGGAGTGCAGGGCATGTTTGCGCCCTCGGCAACATAGCGGCAGCCGTTGTCCGCCAGTATCTTTGCGGCTTCACCGTCCAGCTCATTCTGGGTGGCACATGGTAGGGCTACGTCTGCCTCGACCTCCCAGATATTGCCGCCAGCGTGGTAGGTCACGCCATCGGTCTCCTTGGCGTAATCGGACAAGCGGGCGCGACGAACCTCCTTCACGTCCTTCAGCAGCTCGATGTCCACGCCCTCCGGGGTGAATACATATCCAGAGGAATCGGACATAGCCACGACGGTCGCACCAAGCTCCTGAGCCTTCTGAGCTGCGTAGATCGCAACATTACCGGAACCGGAAACAATCACCTTCGCACCGTCGAAGCGATCACCGTGGGCACCCATCATCTCCTGAGTGAAGTACACGGTGCCGAAGCCGGTAGCTTCAGTACGCACGAGGGATCCACCCCAAGTCAGCCCCTTGCCGGTGAGTACGCCGGACTCGTGACGGTTCGTCATGCGACGGTATTGGCCAAACAGGTAGCCGATTTCCCGGCCGCCCACGCCGATATCGCCGGCAGGAACGTCCACTTCTTCGCCGATATGATTGTGCAACTCCGTCATAAAGGACTGGCAGAACGACATGATCTCGCGGTTCGACTTTCCCTTCGGGTCGAAGTCGGAACCGCCCTTGCCGCCACCGATGGGCAGTCCGGTGAGGGAGTTCTTAAAGATTTGCTCGAATCCCAGGAACTTGATGATGCCCAGGTTTACAGACGGGTGAAACCGCAGGCCGCCCTTGTAGGGCCCCAGCACGGAGTTAAACTGCACGCGGAAGCCGCGGTTGACGCGAACTTCACCCTCGTCGGTGATCCACGGCACGCGGAAGATGACCTGGCGCTCTGGCTCGCACATGCGCTCAATCAGCGCGTAGTCAGCGTAGTGGTCGTCCTTCTTCAGCACATACGTCAGGCTGTCTAGCACCTCGGCGACAGCCTGGTGAAATTCGGGTTCACCAGCGTTGCGCTGGATGATCTGCTGGTAGTAACCACTGACGGTTTCTTCGACGTTCATTGAGGGATGCCTTCTTTGCCTCTAGCGAAAACTCCACATCCGGGCTTGCAGCCGTTTCTGTGATGACAGTCATTGAGTCTACTCCCCATGACCGACAACACATTCAAGCGGTAGTTATGGGGGCACTACCTTCGGCCAAGATCAAAGAAAAGCCCAAGAGAAAACCCCAGGCGAGCAATGAATGCTCATACCTGGGGGTGAAAAAGCGATTGGCGGCAGAATCGCCTGCGCTTTTACTCTGCGGACTCAGCCTCAGCTTCGCCCTCGGAGTCAGCAGCCTCAGCCTCAGCCTTCTCGGCCTCCTCAGCTTCCTTAGCAGCAGCCTCTTCAGCAGCGGCAGCCTCGGCAGCAGCCTTGGCCTCTGCTTCTTCCTTAGCCTTGCGCTTCTTCTCGGTGATAGCCTCTGCGGTCGGGCCATCGGCAGCCTCAGCCAGAGCCTCGTTGAATAGATCCAGCTTGGACTTCTTCTCCTCGGCCACCTTCAGGGTGCCCTCTGCACCCTCGATGCCCTTGAACTTCTGCCAATCACCGGTGACCTTCAGCAGAGCCAGAACAGGCTCGGTCGGCTGAGCACCAACGCCCAGCCAGTACTGTGCACGCTCGGAGTCGATGCGGATCAGGGAAGGCTCCTGGGTCGGCTGGTAGATGCCCAGGTTCTCAATAACCTTGCCGGAACGCTTGGTGCGGGAATCCTGAACAACGACGCGGTACTCCGGGGTACGGATCTTACCCAGGCGCTGCAGCTTAATCTTGACGGCCATGTGATGGCTCCTTTTCTTCTAGTTGGTCACTGGGCAGTTCAGACACTCCGTCAATGTCAACGGAGCCGGTTCAACCCTTGGTATTTTTGCTGCGCGTGACCACCGGCCGACCGTGGTCGGGGACAGTGTTACACAGACAACCTGGATAAGTGTAGTAGCGGTTACCGACTGGAACCAAATCCGTCTAGTGCCCCTTTACTGTCTGCTTCTTCCAGCCGAGTGCGATAAACTCCCGGCGATCTCCAGCGACATAGTGCTCGACCAGTCTCAGTGCTTCGTCGAGGCTCTTGGTCTTCCGCTGAAAGTTTTCGATCTGTCCGAAATCGTGGCCCCATCCGACAATAAAGCTGGTACGAAACCTTCCACCGTCGTTGTAAACTCGAATGTAATCGCCCTCTACCTGCGAATCGAGCACCTGGATAAAATCGCCGTTCTTTCGCAGCTTCACAGCCCGCAGAACGTGAAGGTTCTCTGGGCCAAGGGGAACAGGCTCGAAGAGGTTCGACTGCATTTCGAAACGCGTGTTCCCCTGCCACGGTACCGGGGATTGGCCAAAGCCATGCCATTTCACAGAGCCTAGAAGTGCCGACGGCGCTTGGATAAAGATCTCAAAGGCCGCACAAGTCTCTCCATCCGTCAGACCATTCACCGCGTAGTTCATTCCACCCGGCACCTCATAAGTCAGCCGGTACCCTTTTCTACTTTTCTTCACGGTAAGTGCAAATTCTTGAAGCGCGGCGTTGGCCTCTACAGCTGGCGTTCCTGCCGCCATTTGGATGTGCTTGCTCACCTCCACCACTTCGTCGAGTGCCAGGTTCCTTACTGATTCCGCGAACGCCGCGCCCGATGGTTGTACCCAAATCTGGGTAACGGAGCTATGGTTCGATTTCATCATCATGCTGTATTCCAAGGAATCTGTCCCGGTTCGAGCATGATTCAAGAAGACATGCCTGCCGTTAAGAACGACGGATATCCCGTACTTCATTGCAAGGTGCAGAATCGTGGCAAAGGTTCCGACAAACACCGCCCGCTCCACCCACACGCGCGTCACGGCAAACGACTCTAAAGCGGCGCCCTGCGGCCCTGAGAATCGCACGCTGTCAGACCGCTCTGCCTGCAGGGCATAGACAAATGCCTCCATGTCGCCGGACGTTAAATGATTGTTCTGCGCTAGCCACCTCTGAAAGTGCAGAACGGTCGAATCTGCCCAGGGTGCTTCGCGTTCCGGTAGCACCAAGAGGCTCACCTCAGCCACGCCTTGTGGAGCAAAACGCTCCTCCATGGACGGCACGAATGCCTGGAAGGCACTATTCACTGCGGCTGCATCGGCAGCCACGTACCAACGGGCAAACTCGACTGTTTCCTGTCCACTAGTGAATGTTCGAGTCGCAGCAAAACCGTTGTCCCGGCTCAATGTGGCGAGCCATTGACCCTGATGGGTTTGGCCGAATGTCAAGCGCTCCCCAGGCTTATCCTGCAGTGGCATCATGGTTCCCCGCGGAAGTTCGATCACGGCGTCGAAGCGGCGAAGCGGCAAAGCCTGTCGCTTTTCTAGAGTTACTTTCTCCATCGCGCCTACTGCTTCGTCCTCACGCCAAGGGAGCTGACCGAGGTATGGGCTGCGATCCGCGAATGCGAGCAACAGCTCTTGTGCTTCGTCAAAGTTCCGGGCACGAAGCTCGAGGTTCTTTTTAGGGTCGCCAAGGACGGGCTTCGCAAACTGCCACTTTAGCAACCAACTGCCGTCGTGCTGGAGCTGGGCGGACAACGCTTGACTAGGACGGAAGAAACTCCGCCCGATTTCAACTCTCAGCCATGCGTCATTCAGATGGGGGCTCCGCAGGGCATCTTCAAAAGCTATGTCCAAGGTTCTTGGCGAGACCTCACGCCAGTAACTGCCGAGCGAGTTCGTTAATCTTGCTCCACTTCCGACCTGAATGTCGGAGCCGACACCATTAGCAAGTAGTCCTCCATCGGCATCGAATACAAGCGCATGGTGCTTCAATGCGATTTTGCAGATGCCTCGGATACGTTCCGTATCAAGCGGATCTACCGGAACCTCTACTCGTAGCTGTGACACAAACTTCTGTTTAAAGAGCTCTTCGAGATCTCGGCAAATGTCCTCCATCTCTGATGGCGGAACACGCAGATCCATTTGATCGTTGGCATTGAACTCTTGGACAAGCTCGTGGTGATTTTTGTGTGTCTGGGGCTTGGGGAGATAGACAAAAAGCGGGGTTTGTGCCCTCCTAGGCTCTACCCGAATTTTCCTCTTTTCCAGCATTGTCCAGTGATCGCCGACGAACTCCTTGTAGATCTGGGTGGTCTCGTCGACATCGCTGGCGTAGACAGCGCCGCGTTCGGTTTCGCCGTTGTTGTAACCCCATGTCGTCATGACCCAGCCGGGGTTATCGGCATGCTCGATCCTTAGGAAGTCTCCGGGAGTGCGCACATCCGTTATCTCGATCCAGCCGCCTGGGTCATTAGACGCAAACTCTTTAAGCGACTGAGAGAACTTTCGGTCATCCAAGCGGATGGGGTGGTTCAGGGTCGGGGTGCTGATCTCGAATGGAAGGTTACTAGCACTCCTTATATCCCCGGAATGTATGTCCCAGTCAATGAACTCGTCAAGCTCTAGCGGTTGCTTCGTTACCTGCTCGAAAAGGTCGAGGACTTGTCCTTGCGACAGCTTTTTAGCTTCCTTCAAAGACCAGCCATGAAAACGCCCTTCCTCTACAATCTCGGATGTATAGGCCTTAATGCTGAAGTTGTCGAGAATCTGGCTGTCCGGCTCAACAATGAGAATTTGCCGACACCCAGGGTGTTCTTCGGATGTGTAGGTTAGCCGCAGTTGCCAATCCGAGTAGCTCAGTGTCATTGCTTCTTCCATCGCCTGCAGTGTGGCGATTTCCCACCGGTTTCGGCACTGGCTCGACCCGAAAAGTTCTGCTGTACTTCGCCACTCCCCTTCACCGCGCCGTCCGGACGGATTGAGCAATACCCAATTCCCATCAACAACCAGAGAAACACCGTGCCGCATGGCGACGGCCGTCAGAAGGTCGAAGGTACGAGCCGATTCCTCTTGTGGAACCTTCATCATGATCTGCCCACGCTCTGCAGTTTCTGGGTCGATGACTTCAAACCACGAAGCAAAGTCCCGCATTATCTCCTGCAGAAAACTCTCCACGGAGCCGACAGCTTGAAAGCTACGGCTCATCGCAAACTCATGGATTCTGCAGACTGAGGAGTTGGTCCACGGCTCATCACGTTCTGGAAGAACCACCGCACTCACAGTGTGCATCGGCGGTTCAGGTATCTCGGCGGTCTCTGGAAAGTAGTCAAGGAACATGCCTCGCTCATTGCGGGTATAGGCCTCCGCGATCTCCAACAAAGTTTCGGAGTTATCAAAGGTCTTTTCCAAGCCACCTGACGTAGACCGTTTCAGAGCCGCACGCCATTTTCCTTCAGGGGCTCTTCCCAGCTCCAGCGAAAACTCGGGCTGGTCATGAAGACACAGCATGGATTTTTCGGGAAGATCGCGGAATGCCCCGAGCCGTCGCAGTCTGTATTGCATGCGCTGCTTAAGGTCGCATGTCGCAATACATAGTTCAGGTCTCAGCACACTCCTCAATCGCTGCGAAGGAACCGACCAGTAATGCTGGAGAATTGTCGGGCAGCGATCCGCGAAGGCGAGGAGCATCGCGCGCGCATCCACATACCCGCCAGCCCGACGCCATTGCACATCAACAAGCTCACTGCTGGTTTTTGCCCATACCACTTCGATCTCGCCGTTTTCCAGCAGGTGAAAACGCATCGAATGCCCGAATTCATCGGGGCGGGGCTCATAACTGGTGACTCTCACCCATACCCCCTCGGTGGTGCTGGCACGCAACGCATCTGCGAAAGCACGATCCACGGTGTGCTCGCTGATCTGAGTCCACACCGTGCCCAGGGAGTTCGTCAGATAAAACTCTGGAGCAATTGCACCGTTGATACCGCTGGCGTCGACGAGAAGATCTCTGGTACCCACATAGGCATTTACGCGGTGCTTAACCGCTGCGAGTCGAATGTCGTGTACCGCGAATGGATGTTCGGTATCTACGGTGGCGCTGATCACCCGGCGGGCTGGGAAGTCTGCTTCCAGGATGTCCCCCAAATCCTGGGCAAAGTGCTTCATTGCTGGATCCGGCGTGCGTCGCAGTTCCTCGAGATCTGCGTCCTGCAACAACGCCGCCTGAACTTCGTGGTTGTTGGCGATGCGCGAAGGGGGCCGGATGAAATGAAGCTCAAATTCCATGTAGCCCAAGTTACCGACTTAGGCGATATCCCACCGGGCTAATGAACCGCTACTTCTTGGGGAAGTTCATCTTCGACAGATCGATCCCCTCGAAGCCTGGGGGCAGCTGCTCCTGCATCTTTTCCAGATCCTTCATGCTGGGCATGCCGCCACCCATACCCGGCATTCCACCCATTCCCGGCATTCCAGGCATTCCGCCGCCCATGCCCTTGCGCATGTTCTGCTTCTTCTTTTTGGCGTTCTTGCCCTTTTTGCCCTTGCGGTGCACCTTTTGCTTCTTGGTTGCAGACCGGCCGCCCATGCCGAACTGGCCAGCCATTTTGCCCATCATCTTCTTGGCCTCAAAGAAGCGCTCCACCAGCTTGTTCACGTCGGAAACGCTCACGCCAGAACCGTTGGCGATGCGCTTACGGCGGGAGGCGTTCAGGATCTTCGGGTCCTGGCGCTCGGCCGGGGTCATGCCGCGGATGATGGCCTGGATGCGGTCCAGTTCCTTTTCATCCACCATGTCGGCCATCTTCGACATCTGGGAGCCACCGGGCATCATCTTCAGGATGTTGCCCAAGGGACCCATCTTGCGGATCATCAACATTTGCTCGAGGAAGTCCTCGAGCGTCAGGTCGCCGGAGGCCATGCGCATGGCAGAGTCTTCGGCCTTTTCGGCGTCCAATACCTGCTCGGCCTGCTCAATCAGGGTGAGCACGTCACCCATGCCGAGGATGCGGTTGGCCATGCGGTCCGGGTGGAAGACGTCGAAGTCTTCCTGCTTCTCGCCGGTGGAGGCGAACAGGATCGGCTTGCCGGTGACCTCGCGGATAGACAGGGCGGCACCACCGCGGGCGTCACCGTCCAGCTTCGTCAGGACGACACCCGTGAAGTCCACGCCGTCGCGGAATGCCTCGGCCGTCGTAACGGCATCCTGGCCGATCATGGCGTCAATAACAAAGAGCACCTCGTCGGGCTCCACCGCATCGCGAATATTGCGCGCCTGGCGCATGAGCTCCTCGTCAATGCCCAAGCGACCCGCGGTATCGATGATGACGATGTCGTGCTGGCTGCGATAAGCCTCTTCGATACCGCGCTGGGCAACGTCGACGGGATCGCCGTGGCTGGTGCCCATCTCGTGCTCGTGAGAATCCAAGCTGGTTCCCGGATCCGGGGCGAAAGTCTTTACTCCGGCGCGCTCACCGACGATCTGCAGCTGCTGCACCGCACCTGGACGCTGCAGGTCACAAGCCACAAGCATCGGAGTGTGGCCCTGCTTGGCTAGGTGCAGAGCTAGCTTACCGGCCAGGGTCGTCTTACCAGCGCCCTGCAGACCCGCCAGCATAATGACTGTCGGCGGGTGCTTGGCCAGGTTCAAGCGACGGGTTTCGCCGCCTAGGATCTCCTTGAGCTCCTCGTTGACGATCTTGATGACCTGCTGGGCGGGGTTGAGAGCCTCGGATACCTCTGCCCCCGCGGCGCGTTCCTTAATGCGCTTAATAAAGGCACGCACCACCGGTAGGGATACGTCTGCCTCCAACAGCGCAAGGCGGATCTCGCGAGCGGTGGCATTGATATCAGCCTCGGACAACTTGCCCTTGCCACGAAGGCCCTTCATGGCAGATTGCAAGCGGTCTGACAAAGACTCAAACACTAGTGAGTGCTCCCTTGTAGGTATCGAAAGGTGGCTTTTAACTCTCCCAGCTTAGCCAGAGGCCAACGGAACAGTCACATTCAGCCGGCCATGTTACAGTGCGGCCTCCCCGCGCTCGCCGGTGCGTACGCGGATCACCTCGTCTACCGGTGTGACCCAGATCTTGCCATCGCCAATTTTTCCGGTGCAGGCCGCGCCGACGATCGCGTCGACGATGCGATCCACTGACGCGTCTGCCGCGACGATCTCTAGCTTGACTTTCGGCACGAAGTCCGACGCAAACTCAGCGCCGCGATATACCTCGCTGTGTCCGCGCTGACGGCCAAAGCCTTGAGTTTCGCTGACGGTCAACCCGTGGATTTCTATGGACTCGAGTGCCTGCCGGATATCAGGCAGTGTGAAAGGCTTAATCACTGCAGTGATGAGTTTCATTCTTCTTCTCCCTTGCGCGGGGCGTTGTACAGACTACGGATGTGCGAACTGGATGTGACTTTGAGGTCGTAGGCGGACTCGCGGTGCTCCACCAAGTCGATGCCCGTATCCTCATCTCCGTCGTCGACCCTCCAGCCGATGGTGGCCTTAATAAGCAGCGCCAGCAGATACGTAATCACACTGGAAACTACCATCGCCACGACAGCGATCACGATCTGCACAGCCAGTAGCTTGAGGCCATCCTTCCCACCGCCGGTGAGCAGCCCATTGTCCTTGGACAATAGTGCCAACCCAACGGTTCCCCACAGTCCGGCGGCTAGGTGTACGCCGACGACATCGAGGGAATCGTCGTACCCGAAGCGGTATTTAAGACCGATAGCCATACATGCGATGACGCCACCTACGAATCCGAGAATGATGGAGGTCAGCGGCGTCAACGTTCCCGCTGCCGGAGTGATCGAGACCAAGCCTGCGACGGCGCCAGAGGCGATGCCCAGCGACGTTGCGGCGCGGTCGCGGATCGTCTCACAGCACATCCATCCGAGCATCGCAGCTGAGGCCGCGACAGTAGTGTTCACCCAGGAAATCCCCGCAATACCATCCGCGGCGAACGCCGAGCCACCGTTAAAGCCGTACCATCCGAACCACAGCAGCGCCGTGCCGAGCATCACCATCGGCAGATTGTGAGGGCGCCCCACCTTCGTTGGGAAGCCGGCTCGTTTACCGACGATCAGCGCCAAAACGAACGCTGCCGTACCCGCGGAAATGTGCACTACAGTGCCACCGGCGAAGTCGATCGGGGCGATAGTGGCCTCCCCTTCGGTCGTGCCGAACATCCATGCGGCGATGGAACGCTCACCATCGCCAAGCAGGCCACCGCCCCACACCATGTGGGCCAGAGGGAAGTACACCAACGTGACCCAGGCGCCTGCGAAGGCCAACCAAGCGGCGAACTTCACGCGCCCCGCTAGCGCACCGGAGATGATTGCAGTGGAAATGATGGCGAAGGTTACTTGGAAGCCAATGTCGATGGCATTCGGGTAGCCGTTCGCACCTTCGATGGGCTGGCCCGCGGCGTCAAAAAATTGGCCAGAAAGTCCGAATGCGGTGAAGGGGTTACCGAACAACCCCGCGATGTCCTCGCCCGCGTAAGACATCGACCAGCCCCACAGTACGTACAGGACGGGGACGAGGGCCATCACGCCGAAGGACATCATCATCATGTTCAGGACTTGGCGGCGTCCCGTCATTCCGCCGTAGAACAATGCGAGTCCGGGGGTCATGAGCAGCACCAGCGACGCGCTGATGAGCATCCACGCTGAATTGCCGGAGGAAAGTACAAGTTGGTCTGGGGTCATGGTTTCATCCATATCTGTGAGTCTCAGCACTTGTGAAGCACAAGACTAAGCAGTCCCGATGACGCATTCGGTAGCTTAAAAATTTTTTGAGACGCAGATCACTGGTTTTCTGACCCAAAAACGCAATCAACCCCGCACGCGTCACACATGCGGGGTTGACTTAAAAAATTTTTTGTATGGAAGCTGCCCGGCGGGGTGGATTTTCTACCCCAGCGGGGTTCTAGCCCATAAAGGTTCTAGCCCAAGAGTGCGTCCACGAAGCTTTCCACTTCGAAGGGGGCAAGGTCGTCCGCGCCCTCGCCAAGGCCCACCATCTTCACGGGCACGCCGAGCTCTTCTTGCACCTGGAAGACAATGCCGCCCTTGGCAGTGCCATCGAGCTTGGTGAGAACCACGCCGGAGATGTCCACAACCTCGCGGAACGTGCGCGCCTGCATGAGGCCGTTCTGGCCGACAGTTGCATCCAGCACCAGCAGTACTTCGTCGACCTTGGCCTTCTTTTCCACCACGCGCTTGACCTTGCCCAGCTGATCCATCAGGCCGACGCTGGTGTGCAGGCGACCGGCGGTATCGACAAGTACGACGTCTACGCCCGCGTCGATGCCCTTCGCCACTGCGTCGAAGGCCACGGATGCGGGGTCTGCGCCCTCGGCGCCACGGACTGTTTCTGCCCCTACTCGACGCCCCCAGGTCTCTAGCTGATCAGCTGCAGCCGCACGGAACGTATCGGCCGCACCCAGAAGCACCTTGTGTCCCATACCGATGAGCACACGCGACAGCTTGCCTGTGGTGGTGGTCTTGCCAGTTCCGTTGACGCCCACCACCATGATCACAGCTGGTTTGCCGTCGTAGGGCATGGCCTTAATGGAGCGATCCATGTCCGGCTTGCAGGCATCAATGAGCGCTTCACGGAGCATAGCGCGAGCTTCCTGCTCGCTGGATACGCCATTGATTGCGATGCGCTCGCGGAGGTCGTCAACAACCTTCATGGTCGTCGGGGTACCCAAGTCGGCCATAAGGAGGGTGTCTTCAATTTCCTCCCATGCGTCTTCGTCTAGGTCACCGGCGCTCAAGATACCCAGCACGCCACGACCGATGACGTTCTGGGACTTGGACATGCGGCCACGCAGCTTGCCCAGGCGCCCCTGCACTGGGGCGATCTCCTCGCGCTGCTCCGCTGGTGCGGGCTCTTCTGGTGCGGGCTCTTCTGGTGTGGTTTCTTCCACCGGTTCCGGTTCTGGAACCGGTTCCGGCTCGGGCGTTTCTACTGGTTCCTCAGTGGGTTCTGGTTCCTTAGTGGGCTCCGGCTCTTCAGTTGGCTCAGGTTCTGCCACAGGTGCCGGGGTGGGCACCGACTTCGGAGCTTCCGGTTCTGGGGTTGGCTCAGGTTCTGGGGTTGGTGCCGGTTCGGGGGTTGGTGCCGGAGTTGGTGCCGACTGCTTCAGCTCCTGGTCAGGCCGCAACTCCGGCTGCTTGGCTTCCCCACCACCAGCGGTGAAGTTGAAGCCACCCTGCGCCTTGTAATCGCCGCTGCTTGGCTTCTTCTGCTCGATCTCCTCCTTCTTTTCAAAGGAGACCTGCTTCGCCTTCTTCCGGCGTAGCCCCAGAACAACGAGAATCGCCACGATAATGGCAAGAACCAAAAGTCCAATAAGGACCCACATCACAACAGTATTCATAGCCTCCAGTGAATCAGAACTTCAGCATCGATGCCGACTCATATCTTGTTTTTCCACTTTCGGTCTAAGATGTGACTTCGTGCCTGAGTATGTTCGCAGCATCCCCCTCACCGGAACCTGGCCGGAAGTAGTCACTTGGTTCCTGATTCTCAGTACCCTCATTGCGCTTCACTTTTCGCTTCCCGACGATCCCCCGGGGCGCCGCAAGAGGGCAATTATCTGGTCCATTATCGTGACCGTAGTTCTGACCTGTGGCGGCCTCGCGGCGTTACTGTGGGGCACCACCACTCCGTGGTCAGAAATAGGAATACGCCTCGTGCTAGGCGCAGCCGCCATCATCCTTGCTGGAAACATGGCCGCATGGTGCGTAAAGGCGTCAATAAAAAAGATCTGGACGCTACTGCTCGTCGCGGTACTCGCCGTCGGCGGCGCGGCAGTGGCAAATCAGTCCTATGAACTCTATCCAGACGTCGGAGAGGTAGACCCAGTCGAGCTGCGAACCTTTAATAGCGTGGACGAACTCCCGAAAGCGCAGTCAATCCCGCTGAAGGAATGGCTCAAGGCAAGGCATGACAACCTCCCTACGGAGGGCAGCATGCTCAACGTCTCGGCGCCGAAGGAAAAATCTCAGTTTCACGCACGCGACATGCGCGTGTACCTGCCACCGGCCTGGTTCAGCTCCCCGCGGCCGCAACTGCCTGTGCTCGTGCTGCTGGCGGGCATTCCAGGAGATCCCGACCAATGGTTCGACACCGGTGACGCCAACACCGTCGCCCGCAAATACCAACAGCAGCACGATGGTGTGGCACCGATCATCATTTCTGCCGATGCGACGGGTGGAACATGGGAAAATCCAGTGTGCACCGACTCGAACAAGGGCAAAGTGCAAACCTACCTGACGGTGGATCTGCCCCACTGGATCCAACAGAACCTCTCCCCCAACCCCGACCAGCACACCTGGACCCTCGGTGGGCTTTCCTACGGGGGAACCTGCTCATTGCAGGTCATAACAAACCACCCGGATGTCTACGGCAGTTTCGTCGACATCTCCGGCGAGCGGACTCCCGACGACGGGATCGGACACGACTCCACTGTGCAGGACTTCTTCGGTGGATCGGAAGTGAAGTTCAAGGCGCACAACCCCGAGGACCTCATGAAGAAACGCAAGTACCCGCGCACCGCGGGCATGTTTATTGCCGGGCGCGCCGACTCGGAGGCCACCAGCGACCTCAAGCACCTTCACAAAGTGGCAGTGAACGCGGGAATGAAAGCGAGCTACAGCGAGGTCGACGGCGGGCATAACTTCAAGACCTGGCGATCCGGCCTCAAACTAGCCTTTCCGTTTATTGTCCGCCGGGGTGGGCTGGAAAGCTAAGCACTCCGCGGATCGGGCGGCCGGTCAGCAGCATGATGAGCCGGTCCACGCCCAGGCCCAGGCCACCAGTTGGTGGCATGCCGTTTTCCAGGGCATCCAGGAAGGCCTCATCGACTTCCATCGCCTCCGGGTCGCCACCTGCTGCCTTCAATGACTGAGCTTCCAGGCGATCGCGTTGTTCCAGCGGGTCGGTGAGCTCCGAATACGCTGTGCCAAGTTCCACTCCCCAGGCCACCAAATCCCAGCGCTCGGCCACGCCAGGCTGGCTGCGGTGCTGGCGAGTCAATGGGGATACACTCGTCGGAAAATCCGTGTAAAACGTGGGCGTTGTGGTTGTGCACTCCACCAACTGTTCATAGATTTCCTGCACAATTTCGCCTGCATCCCACCCCGGTTGGGTGGCAATGCCATGGGCCGCGCAGAGCTCCAACAGCGTCTCGAACTCAGTATCCGGGGTGACAGCCTGGCCGACTTTTTCGCTAATAGCCCCGTAGACAGTCTTCACTGGGAAGTCCCCAGCGATACTCACCACATTGCCCTGCGGATCCATCACCACTGGCTCGCCCCGGTAGGCAGTCGCGGCGGCTTGGATGATCCGCTGGGCCACCACCCGCATCGTCTCATAGTCACCGTGCGCCTCATACGCCTCCACCGTGGTGAACTCCGGGTTGTGCGTTGCATCCACCCCTTCGTTACGGAACACGCGCCCCAGCTCGTATACCCGCTCCGCTCCCTGGGTCAGCAACCGCTTCAAGTACAACTCCGGTGCAATGCGCAGATAAAGATCCTGGTTGGCCGCATTACTACGAGTCTTAAAAGGTCGCGCATTGGCGCCACCGTGGACACGCTGCAGGATCGGTGTTTCCACCTCCACAAAACCCAGCTCATCCAAGGTACTGCGGATCGCGGCATTCACCACGCTGCGAGCACCCAGACGCTCATTGACTTCCACAATGCCAGCGCCCCGGCGCTGCAAGGGGTGCAGCCCCTTTGCCTCAATGTCGATACTGCGCACCAGCAGCGAAGGCTCACTGGAACGCGACTGCCCGCGAGTACCCGTCGCCGCAATCAGGTCACCTAAATCCAGTGCCCGGACACGTGCGCTGAGTTTCTCCTCCGGCGCCTCCACAATGATCTGGCACTTCCCCGACGCATCACGGAGGTCAATAAACGTCAGCGCACCGAAGTCGCGCTTCGCCACGATCCTTCCTGCCACCCGCAATTCCCCGGCACCGGTGGCGTCACTACCCTCGGCAACCTCGACACACTGAGTAAGGGCAAGGGCAGAACCATCATCGGCCCGCTCCGCGACAGGCCACGGCTCCGCGCCTGCCACCCGCAGCGCCATGGCCTTCCTGATACGCACCGCAGTTTGCTCACTGGCGGACTTTTTATTGGCATCCGTGAGCTGCTCCACGTAGTTCAACGCCTGGGCAGCCTCCGGTTGGCCGGTGGCCGTCTGCTCACGGTGTGTCTCTTCATCGCGGCCAAAGAGTGCACCCACCGTCGGCACGAAGCCCTCGGCAATGCCGGAGGCGAAACCGACGCGCGCCATCGACAGCGAATCCGGATAGCACACATAACGCGGAATCCAGACGGGTTTGTACTTCTGGTTAGAGCGGTACAGCGTTTCCATCTGCCACCACTTCGACAAATAGGACAGCACCCGGCGCGCCTGCCTGCGAATCGGCCCCACGGCCACGGCATCTTCGCTGGCGAACAGCTCACGGAAAACAGCAAAGTTAAGAGAGAGCTTCTGCAGGTTCGCCTCTGTACACAGCGCGACGATCATTGCCTCGACCGTGCCATTCGGTGCCTTAGGACTGCGGCGCATAAGGTCCAGAGAGGCACCGCTTAGACCCCACGGGATAAACGAAAGCACCGCCACTGTTTCTTCACCCACCAGCGCTTCAGCCAGCAAGCAGTCTTTATCCTGCGGATCGCCTAACCTTCCCAGCGCCATAGAGAAACCACGTTCGTCGGTGGTGTCGCGCCATTTGTCGGCAAGTTCTTCGACGTGCTGCATCTCTTCGGTGCTGAGCTCGCCGTGGCGGCGAATCCGCACGCGCACCCCAGCCTTGTGCGCGTGCGCCCGCGCTTGCCGAACCTCACGCAGTTCGGATAGGTGGAAGTGCTGCGTATCGATGACGGCCTCGTCCCCCAGGTGGATCGAGCTCAGCCCGTGTCTTTCGTAGGCTCTGGTTCCTGGTTCGGACGCCCCCATCACAGCGGGCACCCATCCAAATGACCGTGCGCGTTCCAGCCAGGCGACGATTGCCTCATTCCAGTACCTCGGATCGCCAATCGGGTCGGCTGACGCCAAGCAGACGCCAGCCTCGATGCGGTACGTCACCGCTGCCCGACCTTTTGGCTCATACACAACTGACTTGTCACGCCGGGTAGCGAAGTATGCAAGGGAGTCGTTGGCGTTGAAGCGTCGAATGAGGGCGCGTATGGCTTTTTCATCCTCGGCGCTGATACCGAACTCGTCGCGGTGCGAGCGCAGCAACAGCAGCCCGGCCACCAGCAACACCAGTGCCGCGAGGGCGGAAACGAGGAAGCTCACGAGCTTCGGCGGATGCCCGACTACGTAGGTGTGGTTAAACAGGGAGAAACCGGCGGAGTGGTTCAAAGCCCACAGGGCGCTCCATTCCGGTGCTAGGTCGCCGTGGAAGAAGTGCACCAGCACCAGGGCAATAAGGAATACCGCAACGGTGCCTCCAAGCCACACCAGGAACGCAGTGAGGATTGCTCCCTTCACGGTGTGGGTGTAGAAGTCCCTGCGCTGCCGCAGCATCAAAATTAGCAGCAGGAGCTGCACGCCCATGCCAGTAATAAACAGCGAGTGCGCCCACTGCGGGCCTTCGTCGAAGTACTGCGGCAGGCACAGGAGGATGACGTTACTAACGTTGAGAACCAGCAGCGCGGCAACCGCCACCACCCAGGCGGCGCGCTTTGCTTTGTATAGCCCGACTCCCAGCACAAATAGTGCAGCAGACCATGCGACGGATGGCACTGGTACGGGGAGAAAGACGTTGTCCATCACCACCAGCAGGTGGCGGACGTGCACGCGCGCTGCTGTGGATATGCTGAGCACCAGTGCTATCAGGGCATAGGCGCACAGGATGGTGCCGATAAAACGCGGGAAGAACTCCGGGGTTGCTGCGTCAACCTGTGTTCTATCGCTTCTCCATTGAGCGTTTCTGCGATAAACATTCACTCAACGAATTATGCACTTCCACCTATACGGTTGGGCCAAACACGCCGCGAACCATCGCATCTGCCATCACAATATCTCCGGTTACCAGGTCCGGAACCAAGCGCGCCATGGCGGCCCACCCGGGGTAGGCACTGAGCAGCTTGCCGAGGCTGGACATCTTCTTGTGTGCGTACATGCGCGTAGCCAGAGCGAACACCATGGAAATCACGGGAGCCAATGCCCAACGGTTTTCCGGGTTGTCGGTATCTACCCCGTCGAGTTTGTCGAAGCGCACGCGTGCAGACAAGTACAGCTGGCGGTTGGCTGCCTTGACCTTGCGCAGCAGGGTTACGGCGGTCTTCATGAGCTCCGGGTCACCCAGCAGCTCGGAGAGCTCCTGCCGCTTATTGAAAGTCTCAAACACAGCGATCAGGCGACTATTTTCTTCACTCAAAGCTCCAGGCACCACACCGGCCTTACCGAAGAACATATCCAGCACGGCCTTTTGCTGCGCGGGGTCCATGTGCGCGATCTGCACGGTCGTGTTGTCGATGCAGGCTGTATCCAGGGACACATCGCGGCCGGTATCCACCGTTTGCACTACAGGTTGCCCGGCGATCTTCTTAAGCTCTTCTTTTAGGCGCTTGTCTTGTTCTTTCTCTTCTGACGCCCCCTCGGTATCCACCAGCGATAGGTCGCCCAAAACCTCAAGGGCTGCGATCCACGGGGTGTTCGAGCGTTCTACGTCGGCTCCCACCAAGGTGGAGTGAACTAGCCCGGACAGGATGAACTGGGCGGGACGATCCGCCGCGGACACGAGGGATTGGGACATGGCGTGGACGGACTCGCGGGGATTATTCGTCAGCGCCGTACGCAGCTTATCCAGCACGTCGAAGCGTCCGCGCAGCCAGCCGGCCTGTACGTCCCACAGTGTGGACAAGGTGGCTGCGTCGCAGGGAAGCTGGTCGGACTCCCCCGCCAGGAAGGCAGAGAGCTGCACCCACGGATCAGTTTCGCCATCTAGTCCACTGCCTTCGGCGCCAGCACCGTAGTAGCCCTCGGCCTCGGCAACTGCACTGTGCGGGCCGGCGGCGACGGGTGCGCGAAGGTAGTTAAAGCGATCCCGGCCGAATAGCTGCACGCTCAAAGGACCTGCGCCCACTAGATCTGCGGGAAGCTCGCCGTGTGCGATGGCCGCGCTCCCCTTGGGGGCGGCAGTCAATTCCACGAAGGATGCCGCTTGCCAGGGGGCGGTGTTTGGCCATACCCAAGCTCCGGAACCTGGGGCGCCGAATTGCACGGGCACGTCCTCGGAATCACTCAGAATACGCAGCGTGGAGCCATCGACGTCGGCTGTGTAGTCAAAGGCAGGCACGATGCGCGCCAAACGCACACTCACGCGACGGTCTTCGACAAACTCCAGCTCGATGGATCCAGAGGCCATCGTGGCTAGGGAGGCTTCTGCACTGGCGAGGTCTACGAACCAGGTCACCTCGTCGATGGTTTGTAGTTTCAGGGTGCGCACCGGCGCGCCGTGGTGGTTGCGGATCACTACGCGTGCGTCCCCCATGAGAGCCAGGTTTTCCGCCTTCGAACCCATACCTGGGCGCAACCCGGGGCGCACGCGGAACCGGGTTTGGGTGTCGATCGCACGGGCGGAGATTTCAATGGGATCGGTGCGCCACATCGGAGCTTCGCCCCGCATCGTCAGTTGGTAGCGCAGTCGGGAAGGCTTCACGATGACGGGCAACGCATCGCCAGCCTCGGTCTCCACGACGGTCGTGCTAAAGCGATCCGTGGGGCCGAGTTTCTGCGGCGAAATTTTCTCGAAGGGCTTTTCCCCTGGCATCAAGCGCACCGTCACGGGGCTTAAGCCTCCCGCCATGGGCAGGCGGGTTTGGGTGCTGGGGCCGCCAAACTCCATCTCCAGGGAAAGCCCCTCCACCAGGGCGTATTCGTGACGGAAGGATTCGTTGCGGGGGCCACGCAGACGCACCAGGTACTCGCCCACCCAAGGGCTATCCCACGCCTCGGGGTCGAAGACGTCGAATACGCCGCCTTCCGCTGGCACTTCCAGCGGTTCTTCCTCAGACACCGCCTCGCCGGTTTCGCCTGGTCCCGCATAAGACGATACCGACAGGTACCAGATCTCCTCCGCACCGGAGATTGTCGGTGGGAACTCTACTTGCAGGCTTTCGGAGTGGATGACCTTACCGCTAGTGGTCTCCACGCCACCGACCACGTCATCGGGCTCCACGAACTGGGCGCGCTGGCGCGGATCCACCGCACGCACTCCAGCCATGGAGGGGCTATGTTCACCGGGCTTAGCGATGTGCAGGCTCAGGCATTCGCTGAGGTCCAGCAGGCGAATAACCCAGCCGCTCCAACTCTTCATGGGTTGTTCTTCCAATACCGGGATGTCCGCCCCGGTCACCGGATCCACCGCCGTGGTCTCGGCGGGCACGACTACATAGACCTGTTGGTGGTGCAGGGACACGCGCCCTGTCAGGTCCGCGCCGCGAATGGTGAATACCAGTACTGGATCTTCGGTATCGACCAGCGGCAGCTGCCAGTGCTGGCCGTCGTTGGCGTTGCGAACGCTCACCTTACGCAGCGGCTGGCGGACGGGAATATCCAGGATCTCGGAAACCGCCCTCCCGGCATTGTCGGCGTGCATCGTGCGGAACGCCGCTGGCGCACCATCGAAGTCGACTCGCCAACGCACCTCAGTGTGTACCTGTCCCCCGGTTTCCAGGGACTGTGCGGGAAGTCGCAGCACAACGCGCTGTCGAAGTGTGTCTAGCTGTAGGCGCGGCTGATCTTCGCGGTGCGCCACTCCCACGCTATGACGCCGATCCTGCGTGCCTACCGGCCTTTCCCGCAGCTCCTCAATTACATCCTCCTGGATGAGTGCCGGTAACTCCACCGGCGGGAGGGTGTATTCCCAAGTATCGGGGTGGGCAGCGGCATGGGAGACGATCTCCACGATCGGAGCGATCAGTTTCTCTGCGGTCTGAGGCAGCGTAGCGCACAGTGGACCAACTTGGCGGGGTTCGTCAGCCAACTCAGCGACGATCCCCTCGGCGATGCTGGAAGGGGTTGCATCGGTGTCTTCTGCCCGTCGAGTTTCCACCAGCTCGATCAACTCGGGCACCCAGTCCGAGGCGATGCCAACGTGAGCGAACAAACGTCCGAGTTCGCCATCTGGCCCTCCGGATACGGCATCCATCGGATCCAGCCCGGCGGCGGAAAGCAGCTCCGCGAAGCGTCCCTCGATCAGTTGGGTACGTGTGGGCGTCGGCTCCAAACCAAGGCCGTACCAGTACTCCGCGGGCAGCTCCGAGACCTCATTGAACCGCGCGGCGCGGGACAGCAACGTGGCAATCGTCAGCGCGGGACATGCCTGCAGCAAAGCCTCTTCGGTGGAACCAGCAGCGACCTGGCGGGCGATAAACGTGCCAAAGAAGCGACTCAGTCGCTCCAGCTCGTCGCCGTCGATATCCAGTTCTACGAAGAGTTCCACCTCCGCCAGCTTCCCGGCGAGAGCCGCCTCGGTAGACGAGGCCCATGGCAAGAGGGAATCTTGTAGGTCGGAGATTGGACTGGCTGGAATCTTCTCACTGGAACTCACGCGACCATCCTACGCGAGGGCTCAGCCGGTCTTCTCGGGAGCCATCCTCTGCGAAATCACCCTGGTCACACCGTCACCGCGCATGGTCACACCATAGAGAACATTCGCCACATCCATGGTGGGCTTTTGGTGGGTAATGACAATCAGCTGCGAATCCTTCCGCAGCTCCTCGAACAGCGCGATCAAACGGCGCAAGTTCACGTCATCCAGGGCGGCCTCGACCTCATCCATCACATAGAACGGGCTCGGACGCGCCTTGAAGATGGCCACCAACATCGCCAGTGCCGTCAGAGACTTCTCACCGCCGGAGAGAAGCGATAGTCGCTTGACCTTCTTGCCCGGCGGACGGGCTTCGACCTCGATGCCGGTAGTCAGCATGTCATCCGGGTCGGTCAGCACTAACCGGCCTGCGCCACCCGGGAACAGGGTGCTGAATACCTGCGGGAAGGCCACCTCAACGTCGTTCCATGCTTCGGTGAACAGTTGCAGAATGGTCGCATCGACATCTGCGATCACCTCGTGCAGATCGTTGCGGGCACGCTCGACGTCATCTAGCTGCTGGGCGAGGAAGTTGTAGCGTTCCTCCAATGCCTTGAACTCCTCTAGTGCCAGGGGGTTCACCTTGCCCAGCGAGTTCAGCGCCTTCTCCGCCTTCTTTAGCTCGGCCTTGGTGGCGGTCGCGTCGAAATCTTCTGGCAGTTCTTCGGCCAGTAGCTGCTCGGCGGTAAGCCCCAGCTGCTCCATTGCACCCGCCACGGCTTGCTCGATCTTCACCTGCGCCTGAGTGCGCGCCAGCTCGGCGGTGTGCGCGTTGTCGTTCATTCGCCCCAGCTGCGCGGTCAGGGCAGAGACCTTGTCGCGCTGCTGCGCCATCGTGGTCTGCCACTGCTTGTGTGCGTGCTCGGTCTGCGAGCGGTTGGCTTCGGCGGTGGCCAGCGCGTCGGCGATGCGGTCGGCGATGCGCTGGGATTGTTCGCGCACGCAGGTCGCCATTTCCCGGGCGGCGGCGCGACGGGCTTGTTGCTGCTGGTGGTGTTTACGCGCGGCTTCTTCCGCCCGAGCCTGTCGGCGCAGGTTCTCGGCCTTGCCGCGGGTGGATTGTGCGCGTTCCTCGGCGGTGCGCTGCGCCAGGCGAGCTTCCATTTCCATGGCCTTGACCTGGGATAGGTGAAGCGCTGCGGCATCGCGCTCGGCCGACGAGGGTTCGGTGGTGTGTTCCTCGTCGTCCACGCGCGCCACGCGGTCGGCCAGCTCGTCGAGTTCCTCGGTGGCCTTCGCCAAGCGCTGCTCGGCCGATTGCTGTTCGGCGGTACTGCGCTCGAGTTGCCTCTGTGCCGCGTCGCCCTGCTTTTGCAGCGCGCCCAGGCGCTTGGCTGCCGCGTCGCGCAGAGCCCGGTGTTCCTGCTCCGCCGCGCGCGCCGCAGCCGCGGCAGTACGTAAATCACTTGCCGCATCGAGTGCGCCAGACAGCGCTGCCTGCAGGTCGTCTAGTTCCTTCTTTTTCTTGGTGACGCCCTCTGTTTCCGCCGCGATTCTATCGGCCAACTCGACAGGGGTCGTGCCGCCGGAGCCGCTGGCGACCCAGCCGGCGCCGTAGACGGAACCGTCCTTCGTCACGGCTCGCAGGCGCGGGTCCGCGGCCACGACCTTCCTGGCTTCCGCCGCACTGTCCACGGCCACAACGTCCACCAGCAGGGCGGTCAGGGGGCGCAGCAAGTCGGCGGGCACGTCCATCAAGTCCAGCAGCCACTTACCCGCAGAAACGTCCGTATCCAGGCGGAACGTCGCGCTCGCATCCCCTTCCGGAGCCGTCGGGTCCAACAGCACCGCGCGGCCTTCGCGGGCATCAGTGAGAGCGGAGATGAGGGCGTCAGAAAGAGGGGCAACAATTCCCGAGCTCGCCGCATCGCCCAACACTGCGGCCGCGGCGGCGCCCCATCCGTCGCGAATATGCAGCTGCTCGGCTAGGCGGCGGGTGGCAATGCCCGCCTTGTCGGCGGCGCGGACGACCACCGCAGCACCGTCAGTGGGGGTCAGTCGGTCCTGCCAGGCGGCAATGGTGGCCTCGGCGGTGGCGATGTCGCGCTCCAGCTGCAGCTGTTCGGCGCGCAACTGTTCGGCGCGCTCCTCCGCGCCTGCGGCCTCGCGGTCGGCCTGGGCGCGGGTTTCCTCCAGGTCACCACCGGAGGCTTCGGTCTCGCGCAAGGCTTCCTCTGCCTCGGTGATGTCCTCCAGCAGGCCGTCGAGGGCTTCCTGCTGTTCGGTGGCATTTTCTTGCAGGCGCTCGACCTCCGCGGCGGCGTTGTCGCGCTGGGTGGCGGCAGCCTCGTGCTGGGCCAGCAGGCGCACCACGCCCTCGCGCCGGTCGGCAATAGCACGGACCTGGGCGAAGTGTTCCTGTTCGGCGGCGCGGGCGGCCTCCTCTGCCTCGGCGACCTGCTCGGCGATCGTCTCCAGCTTCTCGGCGGCGATCTCCACGTTTTCTTCCAGTTCCGACTGCTCCTCGGCGGCGCGCTCGGCGCGTTCCAGCAGCTCTTGCGGGTCTGGGCCGGACCATTCGGCGACCTGTGCCTGTTCCGCACGGTCGGTGGCGATGCGCAAGGTGGCGGAGTTCTTCTCCTGCACTGCGGACAGCCGGTACCAGAGGTTTTTCGCCGCCTCGGCTTCCTCCAGGGCTGTGCGTAGTTCCTCTTCCGTCACGGCGAGTGTTTCGCTGTGTTCCTCCAGCTCCGCCTGTACTTCGGCGCGCTGTTCGGCCAGTAGCTCACTGCGGCGCGTGGAATCGTTGAGTTCCTCTGATAGCTGCTTGACGTTATGCGCGGCCAGCTGCACGCGCGTACTGCGGATGGTGGCCTGTACCGCAGACGCCTTCTGCGCAGCTTCTGCCTGCCGCGCGAGTGGCCCGAGCTGTTTGCGCAGCTCATCGGTCAGGTCGTGCAGGCGGTCGAGGTTGGCCTGCATGTTAACGAGCTTGCGCTGCGCCTTTTCTTTTCGACGCCGATGCTTCAGCACACCCGCGGCCTCCTCGATGAAGGCACGGCGCTCTTCAGGGCGGGATTCTAGGATCTGCGATAGTCGGCCTTGTCCGACAATCACGTGCATTTCTCGGCCGATACCGGAATCGCTGAGTAGCTCCTGGATGTCCATCAAACGGGCTTTAGCTCCGTTGATCTCATACTCCGAGGCCCCGTCGCGGAACATGCGACGGGTGATTGAGACCTCCGAATATTCGATAGGCAGCTTGCCATCGGAGTTGTCGATAGTCAGCGTGACTTCCGCGCGCCCCAGTGGTTTGCGGTCCCCCGTTCCAGCGAAGATGACGTCTTCCATCTTCCCGCCGCGCAGGGTCTTCGCCCCCTGCTCCCCCATGACCCATGCCAAGGCATCCACGACATTGGATTTTCCGGAGCCATTTGGCCCCACCACGGCGCAAATGCCTGGCTCTAGTTTCAGGGTCGTCGCGGACGCGAAGGACTTGAATCCTTTGAGCGTCAACGACTTTAAGTGCATTGCTTGATGCTATCAGAGCGCTAGGCGGTTGCTCCGTTATGAGCCTCGGCGCGCTGGCACTCCGGGTCCGTACCATCCCAGCACTCGACGTTCTTAAGCTCCGGCAGGCTGTCGCGGTGGAAGATCGGATCCAGGCCTGCCGCCTTCTGCTGCGAGAAGTCGCGCAGCAGCTTGATGGCCACACCGCCCAGCGGAACGATTGCGCAGAGGTTAATCAGGACCATCGTGGCCGCAAAAGTGTCAGCCAAGGACCACACCAGCGGCACCGTGCCGA
The DNA here is from genome assembly GCF_056393505.1 of Corynebacterium sp. TUM25015. Taxonomy (NCBI): domain Bacteria; kingdom Bacillati; phylum Actinomycetota; class Actinomycetes; order Mycobacteriales; family Corynebacteriaceae; genus Corynebacterium; species Corynebacterium sp. TUM25015. The sequence goes on from NZ_CM150783.1 coordinate 2,014,300, forward strand.
TGGCACCGCCGAAGACACAGAGGACAACAAGCACACGGAAGGTATTCAGCTTCGCCTTGGACTTGGTGAAGTACTCCACGTTGGCCTGGGCAAGGTAGTAGTTGCCCAGCACAGAGGAAAACGCCAGGAAGAACAGAATGATCGTGATGAAGTGAGTACCCCACTCGCCTACCTCGGCGGACAGTGCACTCTGGGTCAAGTTGGCCGTCTGCACGCCCTCGCCATAGGCCGGGTTGGACAGCAGAATGATGAAGGCCGTGATGGTACAAACCACCAGAGTGTCGAAATATACGCCCAGGGTCTGCACCAGGCCTTGCTTGACCGGGTGCGATACCGCTGCGGTGGCGGCTGCATTCGGGGCGGAGCCCTGGCCGGCCTCATTGGAGAACAGACCACGACGCATGCCGTTCATGAAGGCCGCCCCCAGGGTGGCACCGGCGATCTCCTTGATGCCCAACGCGTGCTCGACGATCGTTCCGAACATGCCCGGAACCTCAGTGATATTCATGGACAGCACCACCACACCCAGCAGAATGTAAGCAGTAGCCATCAGCGGAACGATCACCTGGGTGGCGTTGGCGATACGCTTCACACCACCGAAGATCACCATGGCGGTCAGTGCTGCAACCACCAGGCCAACGGTCACCTTGAGCCAGGTAGCGTCAGCGGCGATACTCGGGTTCAGGGAGTGCAGCGAGGAGCCCGCGGCCTCTGCGATGGAGTTGGTCTGCACCGCGTTGTACACAAAGCCGTAGGTGATGGTGATGGCGATGCCGAAGATCAGCGCCAGCGGCTTCGCTCCCAGTCCCTTCGTCATGTAGTACGCCGGGCCACCGACATACCCCTCCTTGTCGCGGGACTTCCACAGCTGAGCCAAAGTGGCCTCAACAAAAGCGGTTGCGCCGCCGACCAGGGCGACTATCCACATCCAGAACACTGCACCTGGTCCGCCGAGGGTAATCGCGATGGCCACACCCACCACATTGCCTGTACCCACGCGAGACGCCGCAGAGATACTGAATGCCTGGAAAGCAGAGATGTTCTCTCCACTCTTGCCCACCGCAGGTTCCTTGACTGAGCGGAACATGTCCGGAACCATGCGGATTTGCACTACCAGAGTGCGGATGCCGAAGTACGCGCCGGCTGCGAGGAGGAAGACGGGGATGATCTTCCACACATTTTCGTTGAGCGTATTCGCCACGAAATTTTCAATTGTTTCCATGGCGAGAAATTTACCTGAAACGAGTGCCAAAAATAAATGCACGCGCCTACTTTTCCACCCATCACCGCAGTTCAGGAAGTTCTAAGTTTCGTCACTCCCCTAGCTCTGACATGCCGCACAATAGTGTGTGGAACGCCCACCGACGACCACGCGCTTGATCGGCGCCCCACACTTCCTGCACGGTTTACCGCCGCGGCCATAGACATTCAATGAGCGCGAAAAGTACCCCGACGCACCGTTAACGTTCACATACAGCGCATCAAAGCTGGTTCCGCCCTGTTCAAGGGCACGTTCCATCACTTCTGCTGCTGCATTGAGAATGCGGTGCAGTGTCGGTCGGCTAAGCAGCGCGGCACTGCGTCGGGGCCGCACCCCAGCCAGAAACAGCGCCTCGTCCGCGTAGATATTGCCGATTCCCGAGACGACCTCTTGGTTAAGCAACACCGTCTTAATAGCCGCGCGTTTAGCCTTCATCCGTTCCGCCGCCAGCGCGGCATCGAACGCAGGTTCCAAAGGATCTGCGGCAATGTGCTGGACATTGCGGGGTAAAAATTTTTTTGACGCCCCCTCGGTCTCCTTTGCCCACGGGTCTGGCACGGCCTTTTCCAGCCGCCACTCGCCGAAAGTGCGCTGGTCCACGAAACATAGCTCGCGGCCGTCCGAAAGTCCGGCCCGAATGCGCACATGTCGGGACTGCACCTGGCCGGGTTCGGCCACGAGCATCTGGCCGCTCATACCCAGGTGCACTTGCACGAGGAGATCTTGGCCAAAATCCAGCCACAAAAATTTTCCGCGGCGGTGAACGGCGGTACAGGTGGCGTCACGAAGAAAAGAAACAAGCACATCCGGGTCGCCGGAGCGAACGGCGCGCGGGTGACAGACCTCGACGTCGGTAAAGCGACGGTCGACGAGGTGCTCTTCGAGGCCGCGGCGGACGACCTCAACCTCGGGTAGCTCAGGCACGCTCTTTAAGCTTCTGCACGGCCTGCTTGGCGGCGGCGTGCTCGGCGACCTTCTTGGTGTGGCCTTCGCCGTGGGCAACCAGGTCGTCGATGGTGACGGTGGCGAAGAAGGTCTTGTCGTGCTCCGGGCCTTCGCCACGCACCTCGTAGGTGGGCAGGGGCAGCTTCATGTCGGAGAGCTTCTCCAGCAGCACGGTCTTCCAGTCCATGTTCAGGCCAGTCGTGGGGGCCTCGGTAATCATGTCGGAGAAAATACGCAGCACTGTGGCGCGGGCGACTTCGAAGCCGTGGTGCAGGTAGATCGCGCCGAGCATGGACTCTACGGAGTCCGCCAAAATGGAGTGCTTGTCCTTTCCTCCGGTCAGCATTTCGCCTCGTCCGAGCAGGATGTACTCACCCATTCCCAGGCGGCGGGCCACACCGGCCAAGGCGTACATGTTGACCACTCCGGAGCGCATCTTGGAGATGTCGGATTCCGAGCGATCGGGGAACTGACGGTACAGCTGCTCCGCAACGGCCAGGCCAAGCACGGCATCGCCCAAGAATTCCAGACGCTCATTGTTGGGCAGGTTACCGTTTTCGTTGGCGAAGGAACGGTGCGTCAGCGCCAGGCACAAAAGGTCATCCGGAAGATCTACACCCCAGGCTGCAAGCAGCGGGGTGTGGTCGGACTTGCCGTAGGCGGCGTTGAGGGCGGCTTCGCCGGTTAGTCGGCGTTTACGAGCCATGTGGTTTTAGATTGCCTTTCTCGATGCTTTAGAGGTTCTTGAATTTTTCCAGCCCGGCCCAGCGCGGGTCCGGCCGGTCCTCTTCCTCAGCTTCCTCGCTGATGCCATCCGGTGCCGGGGTATCCTCGCGGCATTCGGCGCCAAAGTCCGTGCACACGGGGCTAAAGGGTGCATTCAGGCCGGCTTCGTCGATCACCAGCTGAGAGATATCGATGGCATTGTCGTGCACCAACAGCGGTTCGTCGACGTCGTCCTCATCATCGGAGCTGTCGTCGGTGGTGATGAAGTCCGGGGTCAGGCCGAACACATCGCTGATGGAATATTCCAGGGTGGTGGAAAGCTTCTGCAGGCAACGGGAGCACGTGCCCGTGGCTTCACCGCTTACCTGCAAGGTGGCCATAATCGCCTCGCCCAAGTTCGCCAGGGTTCCATGAACTTCGACGGGCGCGCCCTCGGCTACGCCCAGCATGTTGCCGCCCCACGGTACTGGTGACGCCCCCTGGGCGTCGACCGGCTCGCTGAGTCCAGTTGGGATGTCGCCGACTGCAAGAACGAAGGGGTTACTCATACCCCTATTTCTACCCGTCTAAAGCTGTTGACGGTAACCGTGGGGGTCGCCGTCGTTCTGATAACCGGAGGCGCCGGCGCCCTTGCGCAAGGCGGAGCGGTCACGATTGACGGTGCGCAGTGTGGTGGTGAGGGTCTCCTCGAAGTCTGCCAGGGTGGAATCGACGTAGCGGTCGCATTCGGTGCGCAGGCGGTCGGAGTCCGCGTGGGCGGATTCAATGATGCGCTTGGCTTCGGCCTGTGCATTGCGCACGACTTCCGACTCGGAAACCAAGCGACGCTGCTCGGCCAGGCCTTCGTCGACGGAGCGTTGGTAGCTGGCGTTACCTTCGCTGACCAGGCGCTCGGCCTCGTCGGCGGCACGGCTGGTTACCTGGTCATACTCGCGACGGGCATCGCTGACAAGGCGATCTGCCTGATCCTCAGCCTGCGCGACGGTGTTGGTAGCGCGCGTCTGGGCGTCGTTGAGAATCTGATCAGCCTGATCCTGGGAGTCCTGGACGATGGCATTAGCTTCGGAGTTGGCGTCGGCGATAGTCGCATCGGCTTGGTCGCGGGCGTCGGCGATGATGTCATCGCGGTGGTCTAGGACGTCCTGCGCATCATCCATTTCGATGGGGATTGCGTTGCGCATTTCGTCGAGAATGTCCAGCACCTCGCGGCGCGGAACCATGCAGTTAGAGGTCATGGGCACGCCATAGGCCTGCTCCACCATTTGCTGTAGGTCATCCATACCCTGGAATGTCTTGTACATGGCCTCCACTGTGCCATCACTTGACCTCAAGTACAGGTTTAGACACGGCTTTGCGTGCGTTAGCCGCGGAACTTCTCCTCCACCGCAGAAACCACCGGCTCGGGCAGCAGACCGGAAACATCACCGCCGTACTTCGCCACTTCCTTGCACAAGGTGGACGAAACATACCCATACTCCGGGGAGGTCAGCAGGAAGTACGTCTCCGCCCCAGAAAGGCGCTGGTTCATCTGCGCCATCGGCAGCTCGTACTCGTAATCCAGGGAGCTGCGCAGCCCCTTGACCATCGCCTGAATATTGTTTTCCTTTAGGTAATCCACCAGCAGTTTGTCCCAGGTATCCACAGTGATGTTCTGCGGGCCGTTCGGGATAGCGGAGATCGATTTTTCGATCAACTCGATACGCTCTTCAGCGGTGAACAGGCCATTCTTGTTCGGGTTATATGTCACCAGAACAACGACCTCTTCCCAGTTGGCCGCAGCACGGGTGAAGATATCCAGGTGACCCAGCGTGATGGGGTCGAAAGATCCAGGGCAAACTACTCGCATGGCACCTAACCTAACCCTCGCCCCGCCAAATCGCCATGTCGAAGCGGGCGATGCCATAGGTACGCTTCTTCAACTTCTGCCCAGTCGGCTCAAAGCCCTCCGGCCACGCGGTCTCCGGTGAGGCACTATTGCGTTCGACCACCACCACGGCGTCCTTCGTAAGAACCGGAATGAGAGCTTCCACCATCTCGGCAACAGCCTCATCGGCGAGCTCGTAGGGCGGGTCGGCCAGCACCATGGTGTAGTGATTGCGCGGTGCTGCGGCTAGGAAGGATGACGCCTTCGCCTCCACTACCTGCAGCTTCGCCTCAGGCACGACGTGCGCATTGTCCCTAATCACCTTGATCGCCACGGCGCTACTATCCACCAGCGTGACCTCCCTGGCTCCACGGCTGGCAGCCTCCAAACCCAGGGCACCGGAACCGGCGAAAAGATCCAGCACCACTTCATCAACAAAGCCGAAGCGAACCTGCAGGGAGGAAAACAATCCTTCGCGGGCGCGGTCGGAGGTGGGGCGCGTGCCCGCCGGAGGAACCTTGATACTGCGTCCGCGAGCCGTTCCAGAGATGATGCGTGTCATTGCTTTGCGTTCAACCTGCCTATTTGTTTACTGCTGTGTCTTCTGGCGCTTCAACCCTTAACAGGACGTCCCCGCCGTGCACGTCCACATAGTCCTGCGAGTTGCTTCTGCGCACCACGCCAGGCCCCGGCGCGAGGACGGGCGCTTCCAGCTTTAGCGATTCCACCGTGCACAAAACATCACCCGTGGCGACGGCATCACCGTCGGCGACGAGGAAGTGCACGACTCCCGCAAATGGGGCACAGATTTCCATGCCCCAGAGTCTAGCAATTGGGGTGACTAGTTCCTTTCGATGAAGTCCTGATCGTCGATCTCGATGTCCACCACCAAGGAGCGCGCTAATTGTTCGTCGTAAGCCACCAATGCTTCGGCGTAGTCGCGGGCCGACTCAATCACCTCGCCGTCGGTGCTGAGGTCTAGCAGACGCGCCCTCCGCGCCGAGCGTCCCGACTGATCCTGGCCGAGGATATCCCCCTCGGTGCGCATCTTGAGGTCCTCTTCGGCAAGGCGGAATCCATCATTACTGTCGGCCACCACCTGGAGGCGATGGAAGGAAGGACTATCCGGTGCGGCGGTGGTGTGCAGCAAGCACAGCGAATCCCGCCGTCCACGGCCGATTCGCCCGCGTAGCTGGTGGAGTTGGGAGAAGCCGAAGTTCTCGGCCTCCAGAATCATCATCATGGAGGCATTGGGCACGTCCACGCCGACTTCAATGACTGTGGTAGCAACCAGAACGTCGATCTTCCCGGCAGCGAAGTCCTGCATGACCTCGTCCTTGTCGGCCGCGTCCATTTTGCCGTGCAGCATTGCCACGCTGCAGCCAGGCAGCTCTTGCGTAGCGATGCGCTCGCACCACTGTTCCACGCCGGAGTAGCCGTCGATTCGGGGTGCCACTACATAGGCCTGTCCTCCGGCTTGGATTTCCTCCCCCATGCGCTCCCAGGCGCGACGCACCCAGCGCGCTTTGTCAGCGGGCACCACCACGGTTTCAATATCACCCCGACCACCGGGTTTGCCCACCAAGGTAATGGGAGTCAGGTCGCCGAACATCGTCATACCCACCGACCGCGGAATCGGAGTCGCGGTCATCACCATCATGTGTGGAGTCGCATCCACCGGCGCTGATTCCCGCAGTTTGTTGCGCTGCTGCACGCCGAAGCGATGTTGCTCATCCACCACGACCATGCCAAGCCGATAAAACTCCACGGAGTCCTGAATCACCGCATGGGTACCGACCACAATGTCCGTTTGCCCCGAAACCAGGTCCAGCAAAGTGCGTTGTTTATCGGCCTGCTTCTGGGAGCCAACCAACACGGATACTCGCACATCGGTGTTCTCCAGCATCTTCACCAGGTTGCGGGCATGCTGCACGGCCAGAATTTCCGTCGGGGCAACGAAGGCGCACTGATAGCCGGAATCCACCGCCCACAGCATGCTGATCAGCGCCACCATTGTTTTGCCGGAACCGACCTCTCCGTGCAGTAGCAGGTTTGCCGGGGTGGTTCCGCCAAGGCGGGAGCCGATATCCTCCAGCGCCATTTTCTGTCCCGCACTGAGGTCAAATGGCAGCCCTGCAATCAGCTTTTTCACGTTCTCGCCCGGCGCGAGCGCCATGCCGGTGCGCTTGGTGGCGTCATTGCGCCGTAGAGCCATGACCAGCTGCAGTTCCAGCGCCTCGTTGAACTTCAACCTTCTCCGGGCAGGTGCGGGGCCGGCCTCACTGGGTTGGTGAATCTGCCGGAGCGCATCCGCGAAGCTAATCAGCGGGCGCCCCTTTCCGTCGACGGGCCAGGCAGGCGCGCCGGGGTTACGGCGTGGCAGCGGCAGGAATTCGCCGGGTTCGTCCATCACCCGCAGCACGTGATCCATCACCCCCAACATCTCTGCGGTGGACGTACCGGGGCGACGCTTGTAGCCCGGCATCCACGGCTTGGCCAAGAGCTCCTGTGCAGCGGTTTCGGAACCCATGACATCCACGATGGTCTTCAGCGGTCCAAACATGCCGAATTCGGCATCCATCGCAGGGAGGATGGAGACATAGCTGGGGTTTTTCAGCTCCCACTGGCCATTGAACTCGGAGAGCTTGCCGTGCAGGAGCAGCATCGAACCATTTTTTATGCGGCTGCGGTGGTAGGCCACGTTCCCAAATAGTGCAGAGCGGAAATGCCTGCTGCCGTCGGTAAAGGTAAAGGCCAGGTATTTGCGCGGCCCGCGCCCGGAGTGGTTGTCCCTTTCCTCCACGCTGAGGATCTCCCCAGCGCAGGTGTACTTCTCCCCCACTCGCAACTCATCCAGCCCTTGAGGTGAGCCGAGGCGCGCGTACGTTGTGGGGAAATTCAGTACTGCATCGGAGATCGTCTTGATGCCCGGCTTATCCGCCAGCCGTTTGGCGCGGTCGTTGGAGATCGCCACGGAAAGCGGACGCGAATCCTGCCACCCCAGCATGGGCTATTCCACCCCGATCTGCACCAGGCGCGGGTCGCTGTCGCTTCCCAGCAGCTCGATGCGGTGATCGTCGATCTGCACGTCCGGGTAGAGCTCCGCGAAGGTGGCTTTCAGGTGGTCGATGGTTTCTTGGTCGGTGGCAGGGCGGCTCCACAGCAGGGTGACTAGTTCACCGCCATCGGCCAGCATGTCACTCAAGGTCTCAACCATGCTCTCGGGCGGACAATTGGCGTAGCGCTGCGCGTCGACCGCGTCGATCATCTCTTCGACGTTGTCATCCCAATCCACGGTGGGATCGTTGACCGCCAGCGCTGCCAACCCTCCGACCAGCGATTTCGTGTCAATAATATCGATTTCCCGCGTTCCGTCGAGGCCCTGCAGCGCCGCGACGTCCTGCCCATTGGTCAGCACTGCCACCGGGCCGTTGCCTAGCTGATCCATCGCGTCTTTCAAGGTTGTGCTGTTTGGTGACGCCACAGCCACCGCACCTGCAGCTTCAAACAACTGCGCAACCCCACCGGTGGGCGTGAGCGCCACGATGGACGGCGCGCGGTTATCCGTCGAGTGCTGGCGGGGAGCCTGGGCTGGTGTGCTCTGTGTTCCCGAAGCGGCAGGTTCCCCTGCTGCGGGGAGCACCTCGATGCGCAGCTCGGTGACGGCGCCCAGCCCGAAGGCCTTCTCAATCACTTCCCCGGCCTGGTCAGTGTGCACGTGCGCAGTGCCCGCTTCCGGGCTCAACGGACCAACGATCACGGAGTTGCCGTAGGTCTCCAGGAGTTCCCGCAGGGCATCCAGGTTCCCCTCGAAGAAGAACATCACCTCGACTTCTTGCTGGGTTCGGTCGTGGTCGGGCGTGGGGGCGTCCTCAGTAAAACCAGCACCGTCCAGCACATCGACCAGGGCCTGCAGGATCACCACCAGGCCTCGGCCGCCCGCGTCGACAACACCGGCCTCAGCGAGGACGGGCAGCTGGTTGGGGGTATCGGCCAGGGCCTGCTCGGCGGCGTGCAGCGCGCGGGAAGCTACGGCGGAAAGCTGCGGATCACCATTGTGGGCGGCGGCTGCGGCGGCATCGAGGACGGTGATGACGGTGCCCTCGACGGGCGAGGAAATCGCCGCGCGGACGAAGCCCACCGACTGCGAAAGGGTGTCCGCCACGGCGGGACCATCGATGTGCCCCTGCGAAGCTGCTTCGGCGAGCGCGCGCAATACCTGACTGAGCACCAGGCCGGAGTTTCCACGGGCGCCACGAACCGCGCCGGTGGCCAGGGCGATGGTGACCTCGGGGAGGCTTGCGCCTTCCTCCAGCGCATCGACCGCCGAAACTGCGGTGGTCATGGTGTGCGCCATGTTGGAGCCAGTATCGGAATCCGGGATTGGGAAGACGTTCAGGGCGTTGATTGCCTGGCTCTGCTCGCGCAGCCGGCTGGCCGAAAGGCGAGCCCACTGGGCGACAATGCGCGCGTCGAGCTGAGCGGGCGCCTGATTGGCCGGTTGTGCTTCTGCCACCGGTTGCGCCTCTGCCTTCCTGGATTTCACTCCCACTACCCTAGCGAACCAGCCGGACAGCAGGGCGGTTTACGGGATCGTGGCGCGTTATTCCTTCCGTGCCAGTGATGTAGATCTCCCGCATCCAACGCGAATCCAGGTGGGGGGGGTTGACTTGTTTATCGTTCACCCAGAGAGCACATAGTCTCCATGAGAGTGCTGTAGACGGCACTCGGCTCGCTATCGTGCCACTCGGTGTCACTGTCGCGCTCGTCCTGGTTTTGCGGTTGAGCCGTCGGCTCGTAGAGCCACCAGAGGTTTTGCCACGGATCAAGAAGTCTTGCGAGACGATAGCCACCGTAGAAATCGCTAGTTGGAGTGACGACGCGGCCTCCTTCCTTTACAGCCCTATCAAGGCACGCCTGGGCGTCAGGAACGTAGACCTGCAGGAGGGCTGGCGTGAACGGCCAATCTTGCTTTCGATCACAAAGCATGATTGTGGCATCTCCAACCATTACTTCCGCATGGATGATCGAACCATCTCGATCCGGCGTGCGAACATGCGCTGCTTCTCGACCATCGAAAACTGTTTCCACGAAGTGGATGAAGCTCACGGAGTCGGGGACGATAGCGAAGGGATTTACTGTGTTGTGTCCAGTCGGGATTTTCAACGAAGTCATGTATACATAAAATATGAATAATTCGAGCAAAGTCAAGTACCGCCAAGGCGCTAGTTTCCTGTTGGCCACACTTGGACGCCGCGCCGAGAGAGCATGGGCAGCTCTCCTCACAGAGCAGGGAATTACCACCGCGCAGTTCACAGCCATGGCGGCGATCGCGGAAGGCGAACGAACGCAAAACGACGTAGCAATGGTTACAGCCGTTGACCCGCGAAACATCGGCGCCACAATCAAAAAGCTCACGGCGGTGGGGTGGGTTCAAGCTCGATCAAACCCCGCCGATGCGAGATCACGACTCCTCTGTTTGACACCCGCTGGCCAGCAGTGGTGGGACGATGTTCAGCCTGCCCTACGTCAAGGACGTGACTCATTTTTCCAGGGACTCACCCATAGAGAGTTGACCAACTTGGAAGAACTCCTCGGAAAACTCGAGGCCGCACAATCCGACAAAGAAGCGAACGGACCCGGCCATCGTCGCTAGAGCCGCCAGTCGACGGGCGCGCCGCCGGAAGCCTGGAGGATCGCATTTGCCCTGCTGAAGGGACGCGAACCAAAGAAGCCTCGATAGGCGGACAGCGGCGAGGGATGCGGGGACATCACGCAGCGCTCCGCGCCGATCAGCGGAGCGAGCTGCTGGGCCTGCTTGCCCCACAGGATGGCGGCGAAGTGCGGGTTGGCGGCAACCTGGCGGACAGCGGCCTCGGTGATGGCCTCCCAGCCGCGACCGCGGTGGCTACCGGCATTGCCCGCCTGCACAGTGAGCACGCGGTTAAGCAGCAGCACCCCACGGTCGGCCCACGGGGAAAGATCCCCGTTGGAGGGGGCTGGCAGGCCGAGGTCGTCTGTGTACTCGGTGTAGATATTCTTCAGCGACTTCGGCAGTGGCTCGCCCGCGGGCAGCTCCGCAGAGAACGCCAGCCCCACGGAATGTCCGGGCGTGGGGTACGGATCCTGCCCAACGATCAGCACTTTCACCTGGGTAGGGTCGGACTCGAAAGCCCGCAAAATTTTTTCGGGCGCGGGCAGGACCTGCGCTCGTTGTCCCGCCTGCACCTGCTGGGCCACCAGCTGCCCCTCAGCCAGCGCACCCTCCAGCACCGACTGCAGCCCCGGCAGGTACCACGCCGGGTGGATGCGCTCGATCAGCTGGTGCGCTTGTTCTCGTACGGAATTCATGCCTGCTCCTTACACCGACTGCCAGCCAGATGAAAACGGCGGGCGGCCGCCGTCGACCAGCACGTAGTCCACCCCGCCAGGCGAGTCCTCCCCAACCTCATCCGAGAGGCTGCGAACAGTCCCGATGCGGCGGTAGCCACTGGGCATGCGGGCGTCCGTAGTTCCAAGGAGAGTATGGTCCTCACCGCCGGTGTAGATCCATTCCAACGGGTTCTTGCCCGTCATCTGCGCAGCATGGCGTAGCTTTTCATCCGGCACCAGGGCGGCGCTGTCGAGGTCCAAGCACACCCCGGAACGCTCCGCGATATCGGTGAGGTCCACGATCAGCCCGTCGGAGTTATCCGTCATCGCACTAGCGCCCGTGGCCCTAGCGACGGAGCCGCGCCCCGGCTGCAGGCGCGGGGCACAGTGCCAATTGGCCAGCTCCTGCAAGATCGGATCATCGACAGGGATCGCCTTACGCGAGCCATAGTGGCGCAGGATTGCCAGCCCCGCCGCGCTGTAGCCGATTGGCCCACTGGCGATCACGCGCTGGCCCACGCCCGCGCCATCCAGCGTCAACGCATCGGCAGGGCCAGAGATCTCCCCCAGCGCGGTAATAGAAATCACCAGATCCTTGCTGGTCACCACGTCACCACCGACGAGTTCGGCAGCCCATGGCGACGCCGCCTCGTCGATGCCGCGGGCAATATCCGCAACCGTCTGCAACGGCAGATCCCCCGGAGTGGCAATAGCCATGAGGATCGCAGTGGGGCGTGCCCCCATCGCCTGAATATCTGCGAAGTTCTGCGTCACCGCTTTCACCCCGACCTCCCACGGAGTTGAGTAGTCGAAAGTGAAGTGTCGGCCCTGCACGAGGATGTCCGTCGAGCACACGTGGCGTGAATTTGTGCCTGTTGGCTCCAACACTGCGGCGTCATCGCCATTAAGAGAACTCGGCGCGGCGTTGCGGATCGCCGCGATGGTAGCGGCCTCGCCTGCCTCGGCGACAGTAAGTTGAGTACGCATGCGAACCTTTCCGTGGTTGCGGTGATGCTTGGGTTCCAATGCTTGGGTTCCCGCGCTTAGTCTAATTAAGATGGTGCGCTATGAGTGACGAAGCCTCCTCCCCCGTCTCCACCCCGCGGTACCTGATCATTCTGTCGACGGTGCTTGCCGTGGTGCTGATTATTGCGGTGATCACCGCAGCGAAGATCACGGTGGATCGGAAGGTGTACGCGCCGGTGGCGCTGGGGCCGGTGGATGCGCCGGAGGCGTCGTCGCAGGTCTGCGCCGATTTTGTGGCTGGGTTGCCGGAGGAAATGGATCGCTTCCGTGCCGTTGAGGTGCGGGATCCTAGGCCGGACGGCACGGCGGCGTACCGCGATTCTTCGGGTTCGGAGCTTTCTGTGCGCTGTGGGGTGAACGTGCCCGACCAGTACTCGGAGTTGTCGCCCGTGGTGTCGGAAGGCGATACGCGCTGGACCGCCGTCTCGGATGCTACTCCTGGGTCTGACCTGCGGACGTGGTACGCGGTCGGCGGTTCGCCTGCGGTTGCGGTGACTGCGTCGGCGGATGTCGGCGATGCCCTCGGTGCGGTGGGGTCTGCTCTTTCCTCTGTTTATGACGCCAACTCTCCAGCAAAGCCCGCCCCCTACCCACTGTCCGATGCTGCGGTGGCTGGCGGTTCCGGATCCCGCGAGGCCGGCGGTCCCACTTCCGGCGGCGCGACCGAGTCCCCTGCATGCCATAAGTTCCTGGGATCTCTGCCGGAGGCACTGGGCGACTGGCGTTTGGTCCACAGATCCGCTGGAGGATCGGAAAAGGGTGCTGACCAGGACAAGCAGGGTACTGCCCTGGTGAAGCCTGATCTCCTTCCCGATGGACTGGACCGGTCTGTGTTGGAGAAGGCTCCCAGCGGATCGGCTACCTATCTCGCCGAGGAGCAAGAACCTGTGGTGATTCGCTGTGGCCTGGCTATGCCTAAGTCCTATGCCCCGGGTGCACAATTAACGCAGGTAAACAAGGTTCCCTGGTTCTCTGATCCATCTCTTTCCCGCGGGTCGACCATGGGGCGTTGGTTTGCCCTGGGCCACGAGCAGGTCATCGGCCTAGCCATGCCGCAATCTGCTGGCAACGAGGTGATCTCTTCCGTTTCAAGTGCGATCTCTACATCCCTGAAGAATACGGAGAAGGCTGGGAGCTCTGCTCAGTCGCGCTAACCTCTTTCCCTTTCAGCGACACCGGCCCCTCAGGAGTGGGTGCCCCAGGGGGATGTCGCTAAAACGGGAAAGTGCCCACGCGCCGATAAGTAGCCCACCAAACTGCAAGCCCCTGACCTGGGCTTTTGTTTTATAGACAACCATTACCGGTAACAGATTCCCGATCTAGCGACATTCGGGACTCGTGAGCAGGTTAAAAGGAGCCCGCCACAAGGTTCCCCAGGCCTAAGCCAGCGCCCGGGCAATCAGCGCGCTGACCAGGTCGCCGAAGCTGATCCCCTCAGCCGCGAACATCTTCGGATACATCGAGATCGGCGTAAATCCAGGCATGGTGTTGATTTCGTTCAGCACGGGCCCGTTCTCCGTGGCAAAGAAGTCCACGCGCGCGATGCCATCACACCCCAGCGCATTGAACGTGCGAATCGCCAGTTTGCGCACCTCCGTCACAACGTCCGCAGGTAGCGGCGCCGGGATGGTGGCGGAGACGGTCGAATCGACATACTTGGCGTCAAAACCATAGAACCCTTCGGCTCCATCCTCGGTGCCGTTCAGCATGGCAGGAACCGACGAGACGATCGAGCCATCCGCATATTGCAGCACACCGCACTCAACCTCGGCGCCGTGAATCATCGCCTCCACAATCACTTTGTTGTCATGGGAAAAGGCCAGGTCAATAGCCGCGCCTAGTTCTTCCCAGCTATCCACCTTGGAAATGCCGATGCTCGACCCGCCGCGCGCCGGCTTCACAAACACCGGCAGCCCGAGCCGCTGCTTTTCTTCAGCGGTCAGATCGCGTGGCTGGAATAGAATCAGCTCCTCGCCCACCGGAATCCCAGCTTCGCGTGCCAGCCGCTTGGTGAAGTCCTTATCCATGCCCGCAGCGGAAGCTAGCACGCCATTGCCGACGTACCGCACGCCCGCCAGATCCAGCACGCCCTGCACGGTTCCGTCTTCGCCATTTTGGCCGTGCAGTACCGGGAACACCACATCTACGTGCGCAAATACCTCGCCAGCCTGCGGGCCGGTCACGTAGCGCATCTCCCCCGCCGCAGCCGAGCCAGCCCCACCGAATGTCAGCTGCACGTGTACGCCGGAATCCTCTACGCGTGGCATCTCGCGCCCATTGGCTCGCAGCCGGGAAGTATCGGTCGTCCCCGGCACCCACGCGCCCGCCTCAGTGATCCCCACCGGCACGACCTCGTAAATCTCCGGATCCAGGTGGTCGATCACCGCGCCCGCGCTAATGCAGGAGACGGAGTGCTCAGTCGATTGCCCTCCGTACAGTACGGCGACAGTGGTACGTGCGTGCTTCTTGGCTTGGTTACTCACGGTGTTTTACCTTAGCTGTTTTTCTGACGCCGCATTCCCACCGCCCCGCCACTTCGACCCGACTGCCAGTCTGCCTGTGACTTACTCGGCCTTCCGGCTGCGGCCGAGCAACCCCATCATCACCTGCTGCACGTCTGCGCCTTCGTGGCACACTCCCACCACGGCTTCGGTGATCGGCATTTCCACGCCGACTTTCCCCGCCAGCTCGAACACGGACTGACTACTGACCACGCCTTCAGCGACTTGTCCCTTGGTGGCTTTGGCGGCCTCTTCGAGGCTTTCGCCCTTGCCGAGACGCTCGCCGAAGCTGCGGTTGCGCGAGAGCTTCGATGTACACGTGGCCACCAGGTCGCCCATGCCCGCCAGGCCGCTGAGCGTGCGCGCGTCGGCGCCGACTTCCAGCGCTAAACGGGTGGTCTCCGCCAGGCCGCGAGTGATCACGGTGGCGGCGGTGTTATCGCCGAATCCCATACCAGCGGCAATGCCCGCCGCCAGAGCGATGACGTTCTTGCACGTGCCGGCGATTTCACAGCCGATGACGTCCGTGTTGGTGTACGGGCGGAAGTACGGCGCCGCCACGGCGGCCTGGATCAACTTCGCGCGGTCCATATCCGAACATGCCACTACGGTCGCAGCGGGTTGTTGTTCGGCAACTTCGCGCGCCAGGTTCGGACCAGTCAGCACAGCCACGCGTTCGCCGGGCACGTTCGCCACCTCGGAGATCAGCTGGCTCATGCGCAGCCCGCTGGAGTGCTCGATGCCTTTGGCCAGGCTCACCAGGGAGGCATCCGCGCCGATGAGATCCTGCTCTTTCCATTTCTGCAGGTTCCCGCGCAGGGACTGTGAGGGCACGCCCAGCACCACGATCTCCGCGCCGTCGAGCGCCTCGGCGGGGTCACTCGTGCCGGTCAGCGAGTCAGGCAGCTCAATGTCCCCCAGGTAGGCACTGTTGCGGTGGTTGTTGCGCACGTCGTCTGCGACTTCGTCGCGCCGTGCCCAGAGACGGACTTCGTTGCCGGCGTCGGCAAAAACTTTGGCAACAGTCGTGCCCCAGGATCCCGCACCCATCACCGCTACTTGCACCATGTCGCTTTGTTGCCTTCCCGTCTGCTGTGGCTTCAGTTCGAAATAATTTTTGGGTTCGTTATACGATTGTCGGCAATAGTCTATCGAAAGGGATCCCTTTAAAAGTGATCACTCACACAGGAACTGGCGATCTTTCTACGTCCCTGGCCATGTCGCGGCACGATCAGGGGCATGTGACCCGCATCGGATCCCGTCCCAGCGAAGAGTTCGCTCGCCCTACCTTTGCCGCCGGCGCGGTTATTTGGCGCTTTTCTGGTGACGCCGCAGACTCCACTCCTTCCGCCCCCGAGTCCACGGACGTGGAGATCGCGCTGATTCACCGTCCTCGCTACGACGACTGGTCGTTGCCGAAGGGCAAGGTTGATCCGGGTGAGAATCTGCCGGGTACCGCCATGCGCGAGATTTTGGAGGAGACTGGCTTTGAGGTGCGTTTGGGCTGGCTGTTGGGCTATGTCCACTACCCCGTGGGTTCCCGCACGAAGGTGGTTTATTACTGGACTGCCCAGCACCTTTCCGGTGAGTTCGAGGCCAATGATGAGTCCGATGAGCTGCGTTGGGTTTCCCCCGCCGAGGCGAAGGAGCTGCTGAGCTATGAGGCGGATCTGAAGGTCGTGGATGCGGCTTTGGGTCTGCTGAAGTTGGGCTGCGATCGCCGAGTGCTGTATGTCCGCCATGCGAAGGCGCATGCGCGTGAGGGGTGGGCTGGTGACGATGATCTGCGTCCTTTGAGCAAGAAGGGCCGTCGCCAAGCGGAGCTGCTGGTTTCCGGGTTGTCGGGTTACCGCCCGGAGGCGATTTCCTCTGCCGTGCCGGTGCGTTGTGAGCACACGGCTGCGCCTATTGCTGAGGACTTGGGGCTGGATGTTACTTCTGACGCCAACCTGGGCGATGCCGGTTGGGCTGCCGATTCGGATGCAGCGGTGGATGCGTTCCACGCCGCCACGACCGCGCCTGTGTCGATGGTTGTTGGCCAGGGGACTGTGATCCCGGGTGTGCTGGCCCGCGTTGCGGGCGAGCACGGCGTGGAGATCGAGGATATGCGGGTGAAGAAGTCCAGCACGTGGGTGCTGCACTTCGCCGGCGATAAGCTGCTGGGGCTGGACTACTTGGCCAGCCCGTTGGCTGTGAAGTAAGCGCTAGCTGGCGGGCAGGGTGCGTGGCTTGAAGCTGGCGCGCTGGGATTCGAAAGCCTCAATGGCCTCTTCGTTGCGCAGGGTCAGGCCGATGTCGTCCAGGCCTTCCATCAGGCGCCAGCGGGTGTAGTCGTCTACGTCGAAGCCGAAGGTGTGGGTGCCCAGAGTGACTGTGCGGTCTTCCAGGTTCACGGTGATTTCCGCGCCCGGCTGCTGTTCCAGGAGCTTCCAGATCAGCTCGATGTCGCTCTGTTCCATCTGGGCGGCCAGCAGGCCCGCCTTGCCGGAGTTGCCGCGGAAAATGTCCGCGAAGCGGGAGGATAGAACCACGCGGAAACCGTAATCCATCAGCGCCCAGACGGCGTGCTCGCGGGAGGAGCCAGTGCCGAAGTCGGGGCCTGCCACCAGGATGGAGGCGTTCTTGTAGGGCTCCTGGTTCAGAATAAACTCTGGATCCTTGCGCCAGCCGGCGAACAGGACGTCCTCGAAGCCGGTGCGGGTCACGCGCTTCAGGTAGACGGCGGGGATGATCTGGTCGGTGTCGACGTTCGAGCGGTTCAGGGGGGCCGCCACGCCAGTGTGAGTGTTGAACTTTTCCATAGTGCTCTTCTCTGCTTTCTGCTCCCCCACCTGCTGTCTAGGTCGCTGGCGGGGAGGCTCGAAAAAATTTTTGGGCAGGTCTTGTGCGGGTATCTAGCGGTCGGTTTACAGATCCGCTGGGCCTGCGAGGTGGCCCGTCACGGCGGTGGCGGCAGCAACTGGTGGGGAGACCAAGTGCGTGCGCCCGCCCTTACCCTGGCGGCCTTCGAAGTTTCGGTTGGACGTGGAGGCCGAGCGCTCGCCGGGAGCGAGTTGGTCGGGGTTCATTCCAAGGCACATGGAACAACCTGCGGTGCGCCATTCCGCCCCGGCGTCGATAAAGATCTGGTCGAGGCCTTCATCTTCTGCTTGCATCTTCACTCGCGTGGAGGAAGGCACAACGATCATGCGCGTGCCGTCGGCAACTGTGCGGCCTTTGATGACTTCCGCGGCGGCGCGCAGGTCTTCGATGCGGGAGTTGGTGCAGGAGCCCAGGAAGACCGTGTCGATCTTGATGTCGCGCAGCGGGGTGCCGGGCTTGAGATCCATGTACTCCATGGCACGCTCGGCGGCGAGGCGGTCGTTGTCGTTGGTGAAGTCCTCCAGCTGTGGGATGGATTCCGCCAGTGGCAAGCCCTGACCGGGGTTGGTGCCCCAGGTGACAAAGGGAGTCAGCGCGGAGCCGTCGATGTGGACGACGGTATCGAACTGCGCGTCGTCGTCGGTACGCAGAGACTTCCAGTACTCCACGGCTGCGTCCCAGTCCTCGCCCTTCGGCGCGTGCGGGCGGCCTTCGAGGTAGTCGAAGGTGGTCTGATCGGGGGCGATCATGCCGGCGCGGGCGCCGGCCTCGATGGACATGTTGCACATGGTCATGCGGGCTTCCATGGACAGCTTTTCGATAGCCTCGCCGCGGTATTCGATGATGTGACCCTGGCCGCCACCGGTGCCGATCTTGGCGATGATGGCCAGGATCAGATCCTTGGAGGTCACGCCCGGCTGCAGTTCGCCGGAGACCTCGATGGCCATGGTCTTGAAGGGCTTCAGCGGCAGGGTCTGGGTGGCCAGCACGTGCTCGACCTCGCTGGTGCCGATGCCCATGGCGATGGAGCCGAAGGCGCCGTGGGTGGAGGTGTGCGAGTCACCGCAGACGACGGTCATGCCAGGCTGGGTCAGGCCCAGCTGCGGGCCGACGGTGTGGACGATGCCCTGTTCGATGTCGCCCATGGAGTGCAGGCGAATGCCGAATTCCTTGGCGTTGTCGCGCAGGGTGGATACTTGCAGGCGGCTGGTGGGCTCCTGGATTTCCTGCAGGTCGCCGGTCTTCACGCCGACGGTGGGGACGTTGTGGTCCTCGGTGGCAATGGTCAGGTCCGGGCGGTGGACTTTGCGGCCGGCCTGGCGCAGGCCGTCGAATGCCTGGGGCGAGGTAACTTCGTGTACCAGGTGCAGGTCGATGTACAGCAGGTCGGGGCCGCCGTTTTCTCCGGCTGCAACGATGTGGTCGCGCCAGACTTTCTCCGCGAGGGTTAAGGGTTGGTTCGTCACGGTCTCTCCTCTGTGTCCGCTATACAGTTCCACTGGATGGAATGTATAGTATCAAATCATGGGACACAATACGGAAATTCCCGCAACAAGCGGCATTCAAGTTTTGGACCGTGCGATCTTCATTCTAACGGTCATCGCAGCAGAACCTCGCAACCTTTCCGATCTGTGCGCCATCACCGGCTTGCCACGCGCCACGGCGCACCGTATCGCCGTCGCGCTGGAGAAGCACAGGTTGATCGAGCGCGGGGTGGACGGTGCGTGGGTCACTGGCCCAGCCTTGGCCGAGATGGCGCCGTCTACCTCTTCTCGTTTGGAGGACGCCGCAGAGTTCATCCTCCCCGACCTCATGGCAAAGACTGGCGAGTCCGTGCAGCTATATCGCCTTTCCGGAATGGAACGCGTGTGCATCGCCAACGCCGAACCCGCCACAGGTCTGCGGGACACGGTTCCGGTGGGCCACCGGATGACGTTGAACGCGGGCTCTGCAGCCAAGCTGTTGGTTGCCTATGCGCCGGAGGCATTCCAGAACCAAGTACTCCCCCATGCCGCCTACTCCCGCAAGGATCTAGAGCAGATCGCTGCCGATGGCATTGCGGAATCCTCCGCCGAGCGCGACCCCTCCCTCGCTTCCGCCTCCGTCCCCATCTTTGGAGCGGATGCACACAATCGCACTGTCATTGCCTCCCTTTCCATTTCTGGCCCCGTCGCCCGCATGGGCGAACACCCGGCTAAGAAATTCGGCGCGGATCTCAAGGAAGCTGCTCGTTTGCTGGAGGACCTACTGCGAAAGTAGCCATCGGCTGCCAGCAAAAATTTTTGGACAACACAGTCGCCCGCACATTTAAGGAGAAACTTGCGCCATGACCAGCGACAATTCTGCAAGCACAAACCCTGCCACAAACGACAAGCGTTACGACGCAGGCATTCAAGTCCGCCGGGAGGTCATGGGTGATGCCTTCGTCGATGCCGCCCTGGAACGCAACGCGGGCTCTGATGGCGAGGCACTGCAGAAGCATGTCACCGAAACCGTCTGGGGTTCTGTGTGGACGCGCGACGGCCTGGCCCGCCGCGACCGCAGCCTGTTGAACATCGGCATGCTGGTGGCATTGCGCGCGACTGAGGAGCTGCGCGGGCACGTCCGCGGTGCGTTGGAAAATGGTCTGACTCGCACGGAGATCACGGAGGCGATCATCCATGCCTCCGGCTACTGCGGCGCACCCGCGGCACTGTCGGCCATGAAGGTTGCCCAGGAGGTGCTGGTGGCGGAGCTCGGCCCGCTGGAGGGAGACGACAACTAGCCGTGCACTAGGTACGCGGCAGCTCCCGCCACTCCACCGTCAGCTCGGAATCCAGCTCGTCGACACGGGCGGCCAGGAAGTTGTAAAGGTTTTCCGTGCCGTCCTCGATGCCATCGGCGACATCCTCGCCCGCGGAGGTGATGTCCACCATCGCCGATTCATCCGCCGCGCCAGCGTTGGCGAGCTCGGCGCCCCAGCCGCCCTCCCCACGCCGACCGTCCTCGTCCGCCGAAAGGGTACGGAGCCAGGCTTCGGCTGACGTGTGGGCGTCCACACCAAAAAGAACGGCGCGAACCGTGGCGGGCGTGCCGTCGTTGCCGGGCGGGGTGCCCCAGAGCCAGTCCAGGTTTACGCGATATGGGGAGAGAATGGGAGCCTCCTGACGTAGGGTGAATCTATGAGCGATTATAAGGACAAGCGCTGCGTTGACCTAGAACGTTCTGCGTAAGATGCCGAATGATTACTGTAGCGACAACACGACGGGCGCTATGCCGCCCATCCGGTTATGAGCACGGAATCTTACGTCCAATATTTTGACATTTTCTAAATCTTTCACCGGTTTTCGGTAAAACGTTAAATTAAAATGCGCTAGTCGCAACAGTGTATGAAGTTAGCTTTTGGCGCTTATTGAACCAGAAGCCAAGAAACTGGTTGGCGCTAATTCAAGAGTATCTTCAATAGATCCGTAGATAACATATAGACCCCAATCGTCGGTGTCGACAGATAGGTCATAGACTCTATAGAGAGCGTAATTATCTGCATTTTCCCTAGAGAAATCTACTTCGTTGCTACTAAGGAAAAACCTTTCCTGAATTGATCCGGTTGTAGCCTTTACTTCAATAAAGAGCTTCTCTCCCTCTACCGTGAACGAAAGAACGTCGTAACCTGAACCATCCCCGTGCTCCGAAGATTCATGAACGACCTTCTGCGCCAGATCCGGTCGATTCGCCATCGTTAACCTCCGCCGCTCATAGGCCACGACAGCTTCCTCACCCAGCAATCCAATTTTCTTTTGACGACGTTGCTTCGACTCAAAATCAATCTTTCGCGCGACTCGGTCCCTAGCCTTCTGCACGGGACGCAAACTAGCCGGAGGCTCCTGCAGCTTCAAACCTGCTGGCACTCCAGCAAGTACTCTTTCATTCAGACGGTCATCTAAAGCACCGCCACCCGCTTCAGTTTCTTTTTTAGAGTTACTCTCCGTTATTAGAAGTTCATTGTTCTCCGATCCAGCCTCCGAGTCAATCAAGCTGTTTGCTATGATCTCAGCATTCTTCTTATCGAATCCTTGCGTGCCGATCTTTCCCTTGAGTTCACGGAAGACCCCAATAAAGTTACGGAGATCGCTAGTCATCTTCGCAGCATCCGGTAGATTACCTGCGGGATAAAATACGCCACAGATATGACCAAGTTCGTATCCGCGCGGTAGGCCTTTATCCCCCGCCATAAGATTAATCTCTTCGGTTTCAAAATCACTTAATGATGACGAAAGTTCTTCTCTCCAATATTTTGCAATTTCTTCGATATATTTTCCACCACGCATAGGTCCATACGTATTTTTAAAGTATGTCCAGCCTTGGTTAAGCGACAGATACACGCCACTCATATCAGCCCTAAAAAGGTAGATAATGTCGTAACCGTGAGTCGGCGTCAGAGTAACAGACTTATCTAATACCGACAACCACGGGATTTGCGCCCAGGCGCCTTGACCAGGAGATCCCGCTACCTTGTAGACATCCGTTTCAATACTTGCCTCGCTGATTATGGTATTCACCGCCGCTTCACGCATGAACTTAGCGAGGGGATGACCTCCAAATTTTTCTTTTTTAGCGTCCTGATACTCTGAAAGTATCTTTGCGAAAACATCTTTCATATCATAACCTTCCCAGTCATTTACAAAGAAAATAGTGGAACCTACTTCTTATTTAGAAAAATATTGACTTAAATCAATGCTGCTTTTACTCTACACGCTTAACATCTTTTATTCGCGCCTAACAATCTCAGAATAATTTTGATTTTAGCCACATAAACTGACACCGTTCTCGATCTCAGCCACCCCACCACTCCGCCAAAACCCAGGCGCGTACCCTGGATTCTATGAGTGAATTCTTCCCAGTCGAAACGTTTAGCAAGCGCCTCGCCACCGTCCGCGACATCGCCGCGCAAGCCGGCCTGGACGGCGTCATCGCCACGCCCGGCCCCGACATGGAGTACCTGATCTCGTCGAAGATCAGCACCCACGAGCGGTTCACGGCTCTGGTTCTTACTAAGGACGCCACCCGCATCATCGTTCCCGGCGTGGATGTCGCTGACCTGAAGAAGTCCGTCGCTGGCAAGCTCGGCATCGAGATCATCGGGTGGAACGACGGCCAAGATCCCTACGGCTACATCGCCGAAGGCTCCTACGCCGTCAGCGCGGCCATGACCGCCGACCACCTGCTGGAACTGCAGTCCCGCGGCATCTCCACCGTCAACGCCACCCAGGTACTGGCCCAGGCGTTCATCCGCAAGGACGACGAAGAGCTTGCCGAGCTGCGCCGGGCAAGTGCCGCCATCGACGAGGTTCACCGCCAGGTTCCAAACCTGCTGCGCGCAGGCGTGACCGAAAACAACGTGGCCAAGGAACTGGAACGCCTCATTCTCGAAGAGCACGAGGTGGTGGACTTCATCATCGTCGGCTCCGGCCCCCACGGCGCCGACCCGCACCACGACCATTCCGATCGCGTCATCGAAGATGGCGACGTGGTGGTTGTCGACATCGGCGGCACCCTGGCCAGCGGCTACCACTCCGACTGCACCCGCACCTATGTAGTCGGCGAGCCCACGGATGAGCAGCAGCAGATTTACGACATCCTGCAGCGTGCCCAGGAAGCCGGGCTGGAGTTCGCCAAGCCTGGCGTCACCGCCGGCGAGGTGGACAAGGTCGTCCGCGACATTATCGACGAGGCCGGCTACGGCGAGTACTACATTCACCGCACGGGCCACGGCATCGGACTGTCCTGCCACGAGGAACCCTTCATCATCGCCGGCAACGACTTTGTGATTGAGGAGGGCATGGCCTTCTCCATCGAACCCGGCATCTACATCCCCGGTAAGTGGGGCGCACGCATCGAAGACATTGTGATTGTGGCGTCCAAAAACGTAGAGCCCATCAACAAAACACCCCACGAGCTAGTGCGCGTGGGGTGAGAGGGAATCCTAGTTGGAAGTTAGTGGACGTCCACGAACTTCTTAACGATCCACTTCCGTGCCAGGAAGATGAGCGCGCCGAGGGCAATCATGACCGCGAACATCGCGAGGAAGTAGGTGCGCTCCGCGGAGGCGTCGTTCGGGTTGTAGAAACCCGCCAGGCTGCCCGAAAGAGCAGTACCCAGGCTGATAGATAGCAGCCACAGGCCGAACATACGGGTGGGGAACGCCTTCGGCGCCAAACGGGTGGCCATGGAGTTACCCACCGGGCTGAGCATCAGCTCGCCCATGGTGAACAGGAACAGAATCAGCACCATCACCCACATCGGCGTGGAGTTCGCGCCACCACCGGCAAACGGGATGAACAGCAGCAGCGCCACGCCGATCAAGCCAAGGGCCATGGAGAACTTCACTGCGTAGGAAGGCTGCTTGTCCCCCAGCTTCGTCCACAAAGCGCCAAACACGGCGGCGAACAAAATAATGAATAGCGGGTTGATGGACTGCACCATGCCCGGAGGAACCTCGATGCCGAACAGGTTACGGTTCAGGCGCTCGTCGGAGTACAGCGCAATCACGGTGAACTGCTGCTGGAACAGCGACCAGAACGCGACGGATGCCACGAACATGGGGACAAAACCAACGAGGCGGGAACGTTCAATATCCGTGGTCAGCGGGGAACGGTACATCTGAATCCACAGGACAATGGCGATCACCGCGGCCAGTAGAGCTGCAATGTTGGACAGCTGCGCTACCTTCAGCACTCCCGTGACGAACAACAGAACGAAAGCAGCCACCGCTACAACAGCACCGAGGAAGACCGGGAGGTACTTCTTGTGCGGCAGCGGGTTCACAACCTCGTGGCCCGCATCGCGGATGGTCTGCTTACGCAGAGCGGTGTACTGGATCAAGCCGATGGCCATCATCACGGCGGCGGCACCAAAGCCCCAGTGGAAGCCCTTCCAGCCCCACAGCGCGTTGGTGATCAGCGGGCCGAGCAGGCCACCGATGTTCACGCCCATGTAGTAGATAGAGAAGCCACCGTCACGACGGGGATCGTCGTGCGAGTACAGAGAACCGAGGACCACCTGGGAGGTCGTCTTAAGAGCACCGGAGCCAATGGCGATGAACACCAGGCCAAGGGTCACACCGACATAGCCCGGCAATAGCGCCAAGCTGATGTGGCCCAGCATCACTAGCACTGCGGAGTAGAACAGAGTGCGCTCCGCGGAGAGGATGCGGTCGGCCACCCAGGCGCCCGCCACGCCGGTCAGGTACACCAAGCCACCGTAGGCGCCGACGATAGAGAGGGCGGTGGACTTTTCCATCCCCAGACCACCGTCAGCAACGGTGTAGTACAGGTAGTACGCCAGCAGCGCCTGGAGGCCGTAGAAGCTGAAGCGCTCCCACATCTCCACGCCCGAGAGGTTGGCTAGACCGAAGGGGTGGCCGAAGAACGTCCGTTCGTTCTGGTTCGCGCTAGATGATTGCGCGGTTGCTGTGGAGGCCCCGTTAGGTGCGGGGGAATCCTCCGTATTCGATTGAGAGGTCATTCGTTAATTCCATCACATACACTGCGGATTAACGAAGCCATCGGCAAAAAATTTGGGGAAGATTGCTGCGCCAAAACGGTTTTACCGCCCGCCGACCCGCAAAAGGAAAAAGCACGACCCGTATGCCGTGCTGATGTTGTACCCCGTACGGGATTTGAACCCGTGTTACCGGCGTGAGAGGCCGGCGTCCTAGGCCGCTAGACGAACGGGGCGCGTGTGCCACAAAAACTGGCACGCGTGCTTCTTCAAGCAGTAGGGAGAACTCTACACAACGCAGTGCCAATCCACCTAATCCCTAATTTCACCTGCTAGTTTGTTCGTTGATGAACTCTTCACCCACACCTTCGCACTTCCCCGCCAACGTGCTCGGCGATACCCCGCGCGCGGACGCTGAGCGCACGGACGGCGCGGGTGGCGTCATTAAGAAGGTGCGGGAAAAGAAACACACCCCGCGACGCATCGTCAACGCCGAAGGTGGCGAGGGCATCGTGGCGCTGAGCCGGGCGGAGTACCGCGAAAAGGTCACCAGCAAGAACCGGTTTGTCGGCCCGAAGGCGTGGCCGCTTATCGCCAAGCGCCTGTACTTCGAGTTTTTCTTCCGCGCCTTGATGGATCGGGGTGCGGTCTTGAGCTTCTTTACGTTGCTGACGGCGATCCCGACCCTCACCGCGTTCTACTCCATCACCACCCTGGTGCTGGATCAGAACCGCAAACAGGTTACTGACCTCACCGACCAATTCATCGACGAGAACGTCCCCGAAACTTTCGCCGACAACGCGCGCACAATCGTGGACGTCATTATCGGTTCCACCCAACAATCAGTTGTCACACTGACGGTGAGTGTGATCATCGCCCTATTCTCCTCCTCGGCCTATGTCCGCGCATTTTCGCGCAGTGCCAACGGCCTCTACGGACGGCGAGAGGGCCGCAATATCGTGCGCACGTGGCTGGCCATGTGGGGCCTGACGTTTCTTCTGATTCTGGGACTCGTACTTGTTGCGGTGGCTTTCTTCTTCCGCGGTGACCTATTGACGCCACTCTTCGACCGCTTTGCCGAACCCCTACACCTGAAGTGGCTGGAGCGTTTTATTGTCCAGGACTTCCTTCCGATCTGGGGCTACCTTCGGTGGCCGGTGATCGCCATACTGTCGACCTTCCTCATCGCCGCGCTCTACCACGTGGCGCCCAACGTGAGCTATGGGCGCTTCCGCTGGCTCACAGTCGGCTCGGTGTTCGCCTTTGTTGGAATCATCCTGGTGGCGCTGGTCGTAAAGCTGTACCTGAATGGCTTTATGCACTTCGGCATGTATGGCGCTTTGGGTGGCCTCATCGCAGGGTTCCTAGGGTTGATCGTGGCCAATACCCTGCTGCTGATGGGGTTGAAGCTGGATGCGGAGATCACGCGCGCCCGTGAGCTGCAAGCTGGGCTAGATTCCAGCGAGATTATCCAGGCTCCCCCGACATCGGACGAATCGGTGGATGGGTTCAACCGGCTGCAGGACTCGCTTCGGCAAGATGCGCGGAAGTTCCTGGAGCACTAGCCCCCTGCCCTATTCCCGACCAGCGAGTTCCCAACCGGCACCATAGAATCAGTACCTATGAGCCACGAACTAAACTCCACTGCCATTGGCGGCCACGTCCGCGCTGCCGCAGGTACACCGCCCCAGCAAGCATCCACCCGCAAGTTCTGGACGGGACTCTCCCGCAGCATCCAGGAGCGCATCGCCGACGATTGGGAGCGTACCCGCTCTGCCTATGCCGCAACCCGCCAGCAGCACTACTTCTCCGCCGAGTTCCTGATGGGCCGCGCGCTGTTAAATAACCTCACCAACTTAGGCCTGGTGGAGGAAGCACAGGCCGCCACCCGTGAGCTGGGCCACGAACTGGCTGACGTGCTGGAGGTAGAAAACGACGCAGCACTAGGAAACGGTGGCTTGGGTCGCCTGGCGGCCTGTTTCCTGGATTCCGCCGTCACCCAGGATTACCCCGTCACCGGCTACGGCATCCTCTACCGCTTCGGCCTGTTCCGCCAGTCCTTCGACAATGGCTTCCAGGTCGAGCGCCCGGATCCATGGCGTGAGGAAGAGTATCCCTTCACCATCCGCCGTGCCTCCGACCAGTTGGTCGTGCACTTCGATGATATGAAGGTCCGCGCGATTCCCTATGACATGCCCATCACCGGCTACGGCACTCGCAACGTCGGCACCCTGCGCTTGTGGAAGTCTGAGCCGTGGGAGGAGTTCGATTACGACGCTTTCAACTCCCAGCGCTTCACCGATGCCATCATCGAGCGCGAACGCGTCAGCGATATCTGCCGCGTGCTGTACCCGAACGACACCACCTACGAGGGCAAGAAGCTGCGCGTGCGCCAGCAATACTTCTTCACCTCTGCCTCCCTGCAGGCGATGATTCGCAGCCACCTGGCTCAGCACGGTGACCTGAAGAACTTCGCAGATTTCCACTCCGTGCAGCTCAACGACACTCACCCGGTGCTGGCCATTCCGGAGCTCATGCGTCTGCTGATGGACGAGCACGGCATGGGCTGGGAGGAATCCTGGGAGATCGTTTCCAACACCTTCGCCTACACCAACCACACCGTCCTCACCGAGGCTCTGGAGCAGTGGGATCAGCAGATCTTCCAACAGTTGTTCTGGCGTGTGTGGGAGATCATCGCCGAGATCGACCGTCGCTTCCGCATCGAGCGCTCGGCGGAGGGAATGGATAGCGTCACCATCCAAAGAATGGCCCCCATCCAACACGGTGTGGTGCACATGGCGTGGATCGCCTGCTACGCCGCGTATTCCATCAACGGCGTGGCCGCACTCCACACGGAGATCATCAAGCGCGAAACCCTCGGCGATTGGTTTGCACTGTGGCCGGAGAAGTTCAACAACAAGACCAATGGTGTAACACCGCGTCGCTGGCTGCGGATGATTAACCCGCGCCTGTCTGCGCTGCTTACTCGCCTTTCGGGTAGTGGCGCCTGGGTCACCGACCTCGACAAGCTCAAGGAACTGCGCAGCTACTCCTCCGACCCGGCGGTCATGCAGGAGCTCCGTGAGATCAAGGCTGCCAACAAGCACGACTTCGCCGAGTGGATCGCCGAGCGCCAGGGCGTGGTCATCGACCCGGATTCCATCTTCGATGTACAGATCAAGCGCCTGCACGAATACAAGCGCCAGCTCCTCAACGCCCTGTACGTGCTGGATCTGTACTTCCGCATCAAGGAGGATCACCAGCGCGACCTACCGCCGCGCACGGTGATCTTCGGTGCGAAGGCCGCGCCGGGTTATACGCGGGCGAAGGCGATCATCAAGCTCATCAACGCGATCGCAGATCTTGTGAACAACGACCCGGTGGTCTCCCCGCTGCTGAAGGTCGTGTTCGTCGAGAACTACAATGTCTCCCCCGCCGAGCACATCCTGCCGGCCTCCGATGTGTCGGAGCAGATTTCTACAGCGGGTAAGGAGGCCTCCGGCACCTCCAATATGAAGTTCATGATGAACGGTGCGCTGACGCTGGGCACCATGGACGGCGCGAACGTGGAGATCGTGGACTCGGTCGGTGAAGAAAACGCCTACATTTTCGGCGCCCGCGAAGAGGAGCTGCCGTCCCTGCGCGCTGAATACAAGCCCTATGAGCTCTACGAGTCCGTGCCGGGGCTGAAGCGCACCCTCGATGCGCTGGATAACGGCACCCTGCACGATGACTACACGGGATGGTTCTACGATCTGAAGCAGTCGCTGATCCACGGCTTCGGCGAGGACGCATCCGATACCTATTACGTGCTGGGCGACTTCGCAGACTACCGCGATGTCCGCGACCGCATGGCCGCTGACTACGCTGCGAACCCACAGGGTTGGGCACAGAAGGCATGGGTGAACATCTGCGAATCGGGACGGTTCTCCTCTGACCGGACGATCCGCGACTACGCCACTGAGGTCTGGAAGCTGCAGCCAACGCCGATCGATGGCGAATAATCATCCGCCTGCACCGGCGCAGGTCGGGGCGTCAAAAGGCGGTGTTAAGGAGGGGCGTTAAGAAAGCGTAAAGAGTCATAAGCATGGGGTGACAACGGTGTTGTTATATTCCCATGCTTTTTGACTTTGTAATGGTTGCAGTAACCTGCGCGCTGTTCGGCGCAATGGGTGCCGCCTTGAAGGCGGTGGATAAGCTATGAGCTGGGAACTGATCGTCGGTGGGGTCCTGGGGATCCTTGCCATCATCTACCTTTTGGTTGCCCTGTTGAACCCGGAGAAGTTCTCATGAGCGGCAGCATCACAGGGTGGATCCCTGTCATCACGGTCATTATTGCCCTCGCAGCGTTCTATGTGCCGCTGGGCAACTACATGGCCACCACGTTCACTGCTAAGAAGCACAATGGCTTCGAGCGTGGCTTCTACCGACTCATCGGTGTAAACCCCGACGGCCAGCAGAAGTGGACTCGCTACTGTGCAAGCCTGCTGGCTTTCTCCGCTATCAGCGTCGTGTTCGTCTACCTGTTGCAGCGCGTGCAGCAGTGGCTTCCCCTGAACCACGGTAAGGAACCCGTGCACTGGGACCAGGCATGGAACACCGCTGTTTCCTTCACGACTAACACCAACTGGCAGTCTTACTCCGGTGAGGAGGCCATGACCATCCTCACCCAGATGGCTGGCCTGGCTGTACAGAACTTCGTTTCCGCCGCGGTGGGCATTACCGTGGCTATCGCACTGATTCGTGGCCTGGCCAACCGCATGGGCAACGGCCAGATCGGCAACTTCTGGGTGGATCTGACCCGTGCTGTGTTCCGCATCCTGCTGCCGATGGCAATCATCGGTGCGATCCTGCTGATCTCCCAGGGTGCGATCCAGAACTTCCACGCCCCGACCACCGTCGAGACGATTACGGGTGGCCAACAGACCATCCCGGGCGGTGCAGTGGCATCGCAGGAGGTCATTAAGGAGCTGGGCACCAACGGTGGTGGCTACTTCAACGCCAACTCCGCCCACCCGTTTGAGAACCCGAATGCATGGACCAACATGCTGGAGATCTTCCTCATCCTGGTGATCCCGGTCAGCCTGACCCGCACCTTCGGCAAGATGGTGAACGACACTCGTCAGGGCTGGGCCGTTCTCGCAGCCATGGCTGTGCTGTACTTCTCTTCCCTGGCAGTCGTGATGTCCAGCGAAACCTCCCTGGCCGCATTCCAGGGTGGCGGTATGGAAGGTAAGGAATACCGCCTGGGCGTGCTGCCTTCCTCCTTCTTCGCGGTCACCACCACGATGACGTCCACAGGCGCTGTGGACTCCTTCCACTCGAGTTACCACCCACTCGCGGGCGGCATGCTGATCCTGGACATGATGCTGGGCGAGATCTCCCCCGGCGGCGTGGGCACCGGCCTCTACGGCATGCTCATGATCGCCCTGCTCAGCGTGTTCGTCGCCGGCCTGATGGTCGGCCGTACCCCGGAGTATCTGGGCAAGCGCATCGGCGTTTCCGAGATCACCAAGGTGAGCCTGTACATCCTGGTTATGCCAACGTTGGTGCTGGCAGGCGTAGGTATTTCCGCCATGCTGCCGGACACCCGCGAATCGGTTTCTGCCGATGGACCGCACGGCTTTAGCGACATTGTTTATGCCTACACATCAGCCTCCAACAACAACGGTTCCGCATTCGCCGGCTTCGGTGCCGATACCCCGTGGTTCAACATCACCCTGGGTCTGTGCATGTTGCTGGGACGCTTCCTGCCGATCGTGATGGCTCTGGCCTTGGCAGGAGACTTCGCTAAGCAAAAGCCGGCTGCTGAAAACGCCGGTACCCTACCCACCCACCGCCCGCAGTTCGTGGGAGTGATGGTCGGCATCGCCATCATCGTTGGTGCCCTGACCTTCCTGCCCACCCTGGTTCTCGGCCCGTTGACGGAGGCCCTGTCATGACAACCCTCAATGCCCCTTCCCGCTCCACCGCGAAGCGTGCCTCGGCTCCAGCCAAGCACAACAAGAAGAACGAAGGTGCGTTCTCCGCAGCCCAGCTAAAGCAGGCTCTGCCGCTGGCGCTGAAGAAGATGGACCCGCGCCTGCTGTACAAGACTCCAGTGATGTTCCTGGTAGAAGTCGGCGCGCTTTTCACCCTCATTTTGGCGATCGCGCACCCCTCACTGTTTACCTGGTCAATCACAGTGTGGCTGTGGCTGACCGTGTTGTTCGCCACCCTCGCCGAAGCCGTTGCCGAAGGCCGCGGTAAGGCACAGGCGGACGCCCTTCGTTCCACTCGCACCCAATCCAATGCACTTAAGTTCGGCGGTTCCGACGTCAACGACCCCCATCTGGCTCGCGCACTCGAGGACTCCGGCGCAGGCATTAAAGACGTCAGCGAAGAGGTCTCCAGCGAGTCCCTCTTGCCGGGCGATATTGTTCTGGTGAACGCAGGTAACGTGATCCCTGCCGACGGCGACGTCATCATGGGCGCCGCCAGCGTCGACGAGTCCGCTGTTACCGGCGAATCCGCACCCGTTATCCGGGAATCCGGCGGTGACCGCTCCGCCGTGACCGGTGGTACCCGCGTGCTCTCCGATGCCATCGCTATCCGCGTCACCAGCAAGCCGGGCGAGTCCTTTATGGATCGCATGATCGGCCTCGTCGAAGGCGCAGAGCGCAAGAAGACTCCGAACGAATTGGCTCTGGGCACCCTGCTGATCGTGCTGACCATCATCTTCATGATCGTGGTTCTGGCGCTTGCTCCTATGGCTGCTTTCAACGGCGCAGAACAGTCCCCGGTGGTGCTGGTTGCCCTGCTTGTCTGCCTCATCCCCACCACCATCGGTGCGCTGCTATCCGCCATCGGCATCGCAGGTATGGACCGCCTGGTGCAGCACAATGTGCTGGCCATGTCCGGCCGAGCCGTCGAGGCAGCAGGTGACGTTGCCACCCTGCTGTTGGATAAGACCGGCACCATCACCATCGGTGACCGCCAGGCCAGCGAGTTCGTCGCCATGGAAGGCATCGACCAGAAAGAGCTCGTCTACGCCTGCCAGTTGTCCTCGCTGGCCGACGAAACTCCAGAAGGCCGCTCCATCGTGCAGCTCGCCGAGAAGCAATCTGGATTTGTCATTCCCGAAGAAACCTTCCGCGAGGCCGAGTTCATCCCCTTCACCGCTCAGACCCGCATGAGTGGCATTCAGCTACCCGCTGGCGCTGGGGAGCACACGGAATGGTCCGCCCGCAGCAATGCCACGAGCCGCAGGATCGTTAAGGGTGCTGCGTCCGAGGTTGCCAAGCTCGTCACCAACCTGGGCGGTGACGTCCCGCCTTCCATCACCGACGTCGTCAACGACATCTCCAACAGTGGTGGCACCGCGCTGGTTGTCGCCGAAATCGCCCTTGGTTCCCAGGGTGAAGACCTCACCGGCCGAGTTTTGGGCGTCATTCACCTGAAAGACGTAGTAAAGCCCGGCATGACCGAGCGCTTCGAGCAGCTACGCAAGATGGGCATTCGCACCGTCATGGTCACCGGCGATAATGCGCTGACCGCGAAGGCCATCGCTGCCGAGGCCGGTGTGGACGACGTGCTGGCGGAAGCCACCCCGGAGCAGAAACTAGAGCTGATCCGCAAGGAACAAGCTAAAGGTCGCCTAGTAGCTATGACCGGCGACGGCACTAACGACGCTCCTGCCCTGGCTCAAGCCGACGTGGGCGTGGCCATGAACACCGGCACCACCGCCGCCAAGGAGGCCGGCAACATGGTGGATCTGGATTCTGACCCGACGAAACTGATCGACGTGGTGGCCATCGGCAAGCAGCTGCTGATTACCCGTGGTGCGCTGACCACCTTCAGTATCGCCAACGATATTGCGAAATACTTCGCCATCATCCCGGCGATGTTTGTGGTTGCCTTCCCCGGCCTGTCCGCGCTGAACGTCATGCGTCTGCACTCCCCCGAGTCCGCGATCCTGTCCGCCGTGATCTTCAACGCGCTGGTGATTATCGCGCTGATCCCGCTGGCCTTGAAGGGCGTGAAGTATCGCGCGGGTTCCGCAGCCTCCCTGCTCTCGCGAAACCTGACCATCTTCGGCCTCGGTGGTGTGATCGTGCCGTTCATCGGCATCAAGATCATCGACCTGATTATCTCCGGAGTCTTCGGACTCTAACCCTGCGGGTCTGCTTTTGCCGGCCCCTGTTGAAAGGAAACACAGTAATCCCATGGCACGCGCAACATCTGGCAATGGCCTGCGTCTGGCCTCTACAACAGTGCGCATTTTCTTCCTGCTCACGCTGATCCTGGGCATCGTTTACCCTGCGTTCATGGTGGGTGTGGGGCGGATTATGCCCGCCAAGGCGGACGGTTCGATGATCACCAATGCGTCAGGCCAGCCCGCCGGTTCCACCCTGATCGCTCAGGAAGTCACCAAGCCGGGCTTCTTCTTCCCGCGCCCTTCTGCTGCGGGAGACAATGGTTATGACGCCATGGCGTCCTCCGCGACCAACCTCTCCCCCTATAGCAAGGAGTACCAGGAGGCTATCGCTGAAAAGCGAGACGAAATCGCCCAGCGCGAAGGAGTCTCGCCTGAGGATGTTCCGGTGGACGCCGTGACCTCTTCCGGTTCTGGCCTAGACCCGCACATCTCCACTGCCTACGCCAAGCTACAGACTCCGCGCGTAGCGAAGGAACGCGGCCTGGACCAGCAGAAGGTAGAACAGCTTGTCAATGACGCTACCGAGGGCAACTACACCGGAAGCGCCGACGGAGCACCGGTTAATGTGGTGAAGCTCAACAAGGCACTCAGCGAGCAGTAGCGCTGGGAAAAGTCCCAGCGTGGTCTGCCTGGCGGTGTAAAAAGTAATTAACGCTGGGAGACGTGGCGTCACCCACATATGCACCGCGAACAGGGTGCAGCAAGAAAGCAAGGAGCACAAGCAACGATGACAAAGCGTGGCACGCTGAAGGTCTACCTCGGCTTCGCCCCTGGCGTGGGCAAGACGTGTGCCATGCTCAACGAAGCGCACGACCTGTATGACCGCGGGCGCGACGTACTGGTTGGCATCGTGGAGGACCACGGGCGCGAACGTACCCGTAAGCTCACCAAGGGACTGCCGACGTTGCCCCGCAAAACGGTTCCGCACCGGGGCGGCAATTACTCGGAACTGGACCTTGAAGCGGCGCTGGAGGCGCACCCGGAGATCATCCTTGTCGACGAGCTGGCGCACACCGTGGTGGGTGAGCAAGCCGCGGACAGTACCCGCACTGCCGAGACAGCAAAGCGCTGGCACGATGTGTACGCGCTGCTGGATGCCGGCATCGACGTCATCTCCACTATGAACATCCAGCACCTGGAGTCGCTCAACGACGTGGTCTCTGCTGTCACCGGTACGCGCCAGCTTGAGACGGTGCCGGATCAGGTGCTGCGTGACGCCGACGAGATCGAGCTGGTGGACCTCTCCCCCGACGCGCTGCGTATCCGCCTCGCCCGCGGTGAGGTCTACCGCCAACAGCAGGCGGAAACTGCGCTGAATAACTACTTCCGGGTAGGTAACCTCACGGCGCTCCGCGAACTGAGTCTGCTGTGGCTGGCGGACAAGGTCGACGAGGGACTGGAAAAGTACCGCGAAGACAAGAAGATCAAGGAAAACTGGCCCACCCGCGAGCGCGTGGTGGTGGCTGTACAGGGCGACGAGGTTTCCGAGGCGCTGATCCGCCGCGGGGCGCGCATCACCGGGCGCGTGGCAGGTCGCGAGATGCTGGTGGTTTATGTCTCCGGCGCAGACGAAGCGCTGGGGGCTGATCTGCCCCAGCGGCTGCGGCGGCTGCAGGAGCTTACCGAATCCCTCGACGGCCAGTGGCGGGTGATCGAGGGTGATGACGTGGCGGATACGCTGCTGGAGTTCGCCCGCACGGTCAATGCCTCGCAGTTGGTGATTGGTCTGGGCACGCGAATGAGCCGCCTGTTCAGCTCGACCAGCCACAAGATCATCGACGGTTCCGGGCGTATCGATGTGCACATCGTGTCCACGTCCAGCGCGTCTACTAAGTCTGCCGATGCCAAAAAACCCAGGCTCTTTAGCCTGTCGCGAGCGCGCAAGTCGGGTCTGGATACCTCGAAGCAGCTCAGCCCGGCGCGCCGATTACTCGGTTGGCTGTTAGCGATAGCAGGGCCTGTGCTGCTGACTTTCGCCATGCTGCCCTTCGACCGCGAAGACGGTGCCTTGGGATCCATCCTGCTGGGCTACCTGACCATTGCGGTGTTCGCAGCTCTGGCTGGTGGGTTCGGTCCGGCGATCGTGGCGGTGATCATCGGCTCGGTGATGGCGAACTGGTTCTTTACCCACCCCTTCCACACGCTCACTGTCACGGAACCTGCCAACGTGGTGCAGATTATCCTGTTCTTTGTGATCTCCGCGGCTGTGGCCGTGGTGGTGGATATTGCGGAAAGGCGGCGCGCCATCGCCAATCGGCGCCTGGGGCAGGCCGTGGTGCTCTCCGATTTGGCCCGCGGTGCTCTGGACGAGGGCGACGATATCCGTAGCCTGCTGGAGCGCCTGCGCGAGACCTTTAATCTGCGCCGCGTGGATCTGCAGCAATATTCGAAGGAACGCAAGAAGTGGTTCACGATGGAGACCACCGACCCCGGTGGTATCGGTGAACCGTGGAATAGCAAGAAGGCTCCGGCTCACGTGGGAGCGGGCGATGGCATGCGCTTCGTGCTCGGCGGCCGCGATCTCTCCCCTGCCGAAAGTGCGATGATCGAGGCGCACGGCGCCCGTATCACCGCCATCATTGACCGTGAGCAGATCGACGCAATGCGCCGAGCCACCGCCGCTTTGGAGGCCGGCAACCGGGTGGGCACCGCGCTGCTTACGGCCGTCTCGCACGACCTGCGCACTCCGCTGGCCGGTATCAAAGCCGCGGTCAGTGCTCTGAACATGGATGACATGCAGCTGGATGATGATTCCCGCGCTCTACTGCTGGACACCATCGAGACCAGTACCGACCGATTGGAAACCGTCATCGGCAACCTGCTGGATATGAGCCGTGTGAACTCCAATGCCGTCGCCGTGCACAATTCCCCGGTGCTCTACACCAATGTGGTCGAGGCCGTCCGCGCCGAACTGCCGGAGGCCACACAGCACATCGACTCTTTTATCGACGCCTCAGTCCCGCCGGTTTTGGGCGATGCAGGTTTGGTGCAGCGCATCATTGCAAACATTGTGATTAATGCCCGCACCTACGCTCCCCACTCTCGCATTGAACTGCGCGCTGAGGAGACCGCTGGCGCTGGTGGCACCGCTGGCACAGCTGGCGCTGATGGCACTGTGCAGTTGGCCATTATCGACCACGGTCCGGGATTCCCCTCGGAACACTTAAACGACATTTTCACCCCATTCCAGCGCCTCGGCGATCAAACTGCCAACAACAATGGCCTTGGGCTTGGCCTGGCAGTTGCGCGCGGGTTTGCCGAAGCCATGAACGGAACACTTGAAGCCCGAGAAACCCCAGGTGGAGGCGCCACACTGGTTCTATCCCTGCCGAAGGCAACGGGAGCCCTGGAGGACGGGGAGGCGCCTGGCGTCACAAAGAAAGAAGAAGGAGAACAGCTAGCCCCATGAGCGGCGAGAAAATTTTGATGGTAGAAGACGACGTCGCCCTGGCAAACGCGGTGCTCGTCACCCTGCGGGCGCGTGGCTACGACGTACAGGTAGCCACGACCGCGACGGCGGCGATTCAAAAGGCCTCGAAGTGGCACCCGCAGGCAGTGCTGCTAGACCTCGGGTTGCCGGACCTGAGTGGCCTGGAGGTCCTGCGCTCGCTGCGGAATTGGACGGATATTCCGGTGCTGGTGGTGTCCGCGCGCCACGACGAATCGGGCAAGATCAACGCGCTCGACGAGGGGGCGGACGACTACGTGACCAAACCTTTTTCCGTCGGCGAGTTGCTGGCACGCCTGCGGGCGGCGTTGCGCAGGGCGCCCGGCGAGAGCATCCCCGAGGAGCCGGTGGTTGAGACCTCCGACGGGCGGGTGAAGTTTGATCTGCCTGAAAAGCGCGTCACAGTGGACGGTGAGGACGTGCACCTCACCCCGCGCGAATGGGGCATTGCCGAACACATGATCCGTCGCCGCGGGACGTTGGTTACGAAGGTGGAGTTGCTGCAGGCCGTGTGGGGTCAGGCGTACAAGAAAGAGACGAACTACCTACGGGTTTACATCTCCCAGCTGCGGCAGAAGTTGGAGGCCGACCCGGCGAACCCGCAGTACTTTACGACCGAGACGGGAATCGGCTACCGCTTGGTGCTGTGAGTTCACCTGAACGCCATGTTGTCTTAAACCTGCGGCAAAAACTACGTGGAAAAATCTGTTCGGTTATTCGTAATTTATAAGAACAGATAGGTGTAAGGCGCTCCATGCAACTCAACAGCGTTAAGTCCAACGGCAAGAAGTCTTTTAACTCGGCTGGTAAGCGAAAGATCGCAGGTATCTCGCTGGCTCTGGCGGTAGTTCCCTTCAGCGCGGTTCCCGCAGCTAACGCGACGGTCGGCTCGCAGACCGTGGTCGGCTCTACCCTGGGATCCTCCAGCTTCGGCTCCTCGGCTGGATCTTCTGCGGGGTCTACTGTCGGCTCATCCCTACCTGGTTCTTCTCTTCCTGGCTCCTCCCTGCCTGGTTCTTCTCTTCCTGGCTCTTCTCAGCCCGGAACCCCGGGGGCCGCTTCCACGTTCGAGCGCACCGCGACTTTCCCTGTGTACGAAAACCGCCCTGACGGCGAAGACAAGTCCACCCCGACCGTTGCCGAGATCTCCACTGTGTCGAAGGACGGCAAGACGCTGATCCACACCGACGCGCTGGCGCAGCGCATCGGATTCATTGACATCAGCAACCCGAACGCGCCACAGGGTCTCGGCACCCTGGACCTCAAGGCGCAGGGCCATGCCAAGGACGAGCCGACCTCCGTAGCTGTGTACGGCGACTACCTGCTGGTGGTCATCGACGAGACGGGAGGCGACTTCGCCAATCCGAAGGGACGCGTAGACATCGTGCGAGTCTCCGACCGCACCCGTGTTTCCTCCATCGATTTGAAGGGACAGCCTGACTCCATCGCTATCTCCCCCGCTGGCGCATCCGGCACTCCCAAGGCTGCTATTGCCATGGAGAACCAGCGCAATGAAGAGCTCAATGACGGCAACCTTCCGCAGCTGCCTACCGGCTTTGTGCAGACCATTGACCTATCCGGCGAGCCAAAGGGTTGGAAGGCCACCCCGATTCGCTTCGAGGACGAAAGCGGCCAACTGCTGGACATCGTGAAGAAGGCCGGACTGGATACCCCGGAGGATCTGGAACCGGAGTACGTCAGCATCAACGGCAAGAACCAGCTAGCCGTCACATTGCAAGAAAACAACGGTGTGGCCATCATCGACCTTCAGACCAACCGCATCACTAACGTGTTCAGCGCGGGCAGCGCCGAGGTTAAGGGCGTGGACACGCAGTCCGACAAGATCATCAACCCCACCGATTCCCTGCCAGAGACTCCGCGCGAGCCGGATGCCATCTCGTGGATCGACGATAACCACGTGGCCACGGCCAACGAGGGCGATTGGAAGGGCGGCACCCGCGGCTGGACCGTCTTCGACACGAACGGCAAGATCACCTGGGATGCCGGAAACTCCGTGGAGAACCTGGCCATCCGCCACGGCCTGCACAACAACAAGCGCGCCAAGAAGAAGGGCGTGGAGATCGAAGGTATCGCCACGGCCAAGATGAATGGCACCACTTATGCGTTCGTCGGCTCCGAACGCTCCAACTTCGTTACCGTGTACAACGTCAACGATCCGGCGAACCCGCAGTTCGTGCAGATGCTGTTCACCACCAACGGTCCCGAGGGCATCCTGCCAATCCCGGAGCGCAACATGCTCGCTGTATCCAGTGAGGTGGACGAGCCGGAAAACGGTGTGCGCAGCGCAGTGACGCTGTACCGCCTGGGTGGCAAGGAATCTCAGCCTTCCATTGTGTCTGCCGATGAGGGCGACGCGCCGATCGGCTGGGGCGCACTGGGTGCTCTGGCCGCCGATCCGAAGGACGCCAACCGCCTGTACGCAGCCTCCGATTCCGCATTCGCCAACGGCTGGGTGTACACCATCGACGCCTCCAAGCAGCCTGCCGTGATCACCGAACGCCGCGCCGTGAAGCGCGACGGTGCTCCGGCCGAAGGCCTGGACATCGAGGGCATTTCCGTAGCCGCCGACGGTGGCTTCTGGATTGCCTCCGAGGGCAAGAAGGGCAAGGATAACCGCCTGTTCCACACCGATAAAGACCTCAACATCACCTCTACGGTCGAACTACCTGCCGACGTTGCTGAGCACATCGGCAAGTGGGGGCTAGAGGGCGTCACTTCCACAAAGGACGCCCACGGCGTGGAACAGCTATACGTCGCCGTGCAACGACCGCTGTGGAAGGACCCGGAGGCGAAGAAGCTCGAGGCGCTGGAAGGCGAGAACACCACGCGCATCGGCAAGTACGACACGAAGACCAAGCAGTGGCAGTGGTTCGGCTACGAGCTGGAGAAGCCCGCTGGCAAGGGCGACTGGATGGGCCTGTCGGAGATCACCGCGTTGGATGATAAGCACCTGCTGGTGATCGAGCGCGACAAGCTGAACGGCCCGGATGCGAAGGTCAAGCGCGTGATGAAGGTGACGCTGCCGGAGGGTGCGGGCGCTGGCGAAAACGCGCTGCCGATGGTGAAGAAGGAGCTGGCCGTGGACGTACTGCCGAAACTGCGTGCCACCAACGGCTGGACGCAGGAGAAGCTGGAGGGCTTCACTATCGCGGCAGATGGCCAGATGTACGCGGTGACGGATAACGACGCGCTGGATGATGCCACCGGCGAGACCGTCTTCCTGCGCCTGGGCAAGCTGAAGTAGCGAAGCGGGACTCGGCGCCGTGTAAGGCCGTAACCTGGAGATTATGGATCTTCTACTCGCTTCATTTCTGCACCCCAACATTGGCGACTTCTTGTCCGGCAAGGTTCTGTATATTGACGATGCCGCTTCCGAGATGCGGCAGGCCCCGTTCGCACAGGAAGAACTCAATGCCATCAGGGACGTCGCCGACACGGTGGTTCCCATCACGGTAGCGGCGACAAGCTCCGCTGCTTTCCTCGATGAACTGGATGCTGCGGGCTGCATCTACGTGGCCGGAGGCGAATCCTTCCGCCTGCTCTACGGATTGAAGTCCACCGGGGCTGACCGGCTGCTCGTTGAAGCGGTGCGGAACGGAAAGCCCTATGCAGGCAGTTCCGCGGGCGCAATTATTGCTGGGCCATCCATCGAACCGGCATCGGTAATGGACGACCCGACTGTGGCTCCGCATCTCACGGACTATTCTGGCCTCAACCTCACTGAATTTGTCATTGTCCCCCACGCCCAGGGCACGACTGGCTCGTATCCCATTGAGATCATCAGCCAAACAGTGGAAAAGTATGGCAAGGAATGGAAGCTTGTACTGCTTCGGGATGGGCAAGCTCTGCATGTAAGCAGCCGCGGTTCAATGCTGATTTAGTGCCTCGATTACCGGGCGAATCCTGCCCGGTCCCCTGCCGTTGTCCAAAATTATCGAGTTAATGAAAGTAGCATACCTGAAGCTTTTTTCGCGACGCTGTGACCTGCAGGAATAGAATAGTTATATTCTAAGATATGGAATTTTGGACATTTCGCCCGCCGCGGGAAGTCTTTACACTCGCTCCAGCCCCCTGGCCACACCCCATCCCCCGCATCCTCCACAGCCCCTCTCCCGGCGAACGCAAAAACGCCCTCGGATTTCTCCGAGGGCGTCCCATTTTGTACCCCGTACGGGATTTGAACCCGTGTTACCGGCGTGAGAGGCCGGCGTCCTAGGCCGCTAGACGAACGGGGCGCTGGCCTACCAGGACTCGAACCTAGAATGACGGTACCAGAAACCGTAGTGTTGCCAATTACACCATAGGCCATCGTTCGTCGAACAAAACTCGCACGTCACACACCCTTTGAATGCAGAGCATTTAACGCAGCGAACCTCGTTCGCAACGAGGAATACTATAACCAGAACAGTGAATTACAAGCAAATCAGCTGCTCAGCGCAACTTTTCCGGCAGTGACCGACCGCGTTTCGGCGACAACCGACCCCTCCTGGCGGCAGCCCACCCGCTTTCGGTTCCAGCCAGCCACTTCCCCGCCGCGCGGGTAACCGCCTACTGCTGCGAGGGCACAAACGGGGTCTGTTCGCGGGCGGATCGCAGGCGCGCCAGCGTGGACTCCTTACCCAAAAGCTCCATGGACTCAAACAGCGGCGGAGACACAGCCGCGCCACTGATGGCCACACGCAGGGCACCATAGGCCTTACGCGGCTTCAGCTCCATCTCCTCGATCAACTTCGACTGCAGAGCCTTCTCAATGACGTCAGTCTTAAACTCCCCGTCCGCGATGGCCTCCAGCTGCGCGATGGCAACCTCGAGAACCTCCACCGCGTCCTCCTTCAGGTTCTTCTTCGCAGCCTTCTCATCCAGGGACAAATCGGCGTCAGAAGTAATGAGGAAGCGCAGCAGACCGTCGGCGTCCGAAAGAGTCTTGATGCGCGTCTGCACCAGCTCCGCGGCGAACGCGAACTTGTCCGCAGGATAATCCGCGGGGAAGTCCTTGTACTCCTCCAGGTAGGCGCGCAGGCGCTGGGTGAAGTCGCCGAGCTCCAGCAGGCGAATGTGGTCGGCGTTGATAGCCTCCAGCTTCTTCTGGTCGAAGCGTGCCGGGTTG
The DNA here is from genome assembly GCF_056393505.1 of Corynebacterium sp. TUM25015. NCBI lineage: Bacteria > Bacillati > Actinomycetota > Actinomycetes > Mycobacteriales > Corynebacteriaceae > Corynebacterium > Corynebacterium sp. TUM25015. The sequence goes on from NZ_CM150783.1 coordinate 2,056,109, forward strand.
GGCTTCACGTCCGCCACGTCGAAGTTGTCGATGAGCTGCTGCATCGTGAAGATATCCTCGTCCGCAGATAGCGACCAGCCCAGCAGCGACAGATAGTTCAGCATGCCCTCGGGGATGATGCCGTTGTCGCGGTGGTTAAACAGGTTCGACTCCGGGTCGCGCTTCGAAAGCTTCTTGTTGCCCTCGCCCATCACGAACGGCAGGTGGCCGAATGTAGGTACTTGTTTAGCGACGCCTACTCGTACCAGAGCCTCGTACAGTGCGATCTGTCGTGGCGTGGACGGCAGCAGGTCTTCACCTCGCAGGACGTGCGTGATTTCCATCAGCGCATCATCCACCGGGTTCACAAGCGTGTACAGCGGCTGGCCATTGGAGCGGGCAACCACAAAGTCCGGGACGGTCTTGCCGTCGACGCTCATATCGCCGCGGACCAGGTCATGCCACTCGTAGATACGATCATCGGGCATCCGCAGGCGCCACACCGGCTCGCGGCCTTCGGCCTGGAACTGCGCGATCTGCTCTTCCGTGAGGTCGCGGTCGAAGTTATCGTATCCCAGCTGCGGGTCGCGACCTGCGGCCTTGTGGCGAGCTTGAACCTCCTCATTGGTGGAGTAGGCCGGGTAGACGTCGCCAGATTCCTTTAGCTTTTCTAGGACATCGGCGTAGATGTCCATGCGCTGGGACTGGCGATAAGGTTCGTGCGGGCCGCCAACCTCGATGCCCTCATCCCAGCTGAGGTTCAGCCACTTCAGGGAGTCGATGATGGCCTGGTAGGACTCTTCGGAGTCTCGCTTCGCATCGGTGTCCTCGATGCGGAAGATGAGCTTGCCGCCAGTGTGGCGGGCATAAGCCCAGTTGAACAGTGCCGTGCGGACCATGCCGACGTGCGGGGTACCAGTCGGTGACGGGCAGAATCGAACGCGAACTTCGCTAACTTCACTCATGGTCTTTAACTGTACCTTTTCGTGTTCAGCGCTTCGCGGTCGCTAGGGCGCCGGGTGCGAAGAGAACTGAATCTGCTGACGGTATAAAGAAACCCCCGCGGGTTAGGCGGGGGTTCAGCCACACACTGGGTGCGGATCCATTAAGGAGCTAAAGGCCTAAAGACCTAAAAACCAAAAGGGCTTGAAGCCTAGAGGTGACGTTGGCGGGAAAGGAAGTGCCATGCAGCCTTTGGAGCGTCCGGGGCAAAAGCATTCCAGTTGTGGCCACCGGCATATGCACGCCACAGCACGGTGGAGGCACGGCAGCCGTCGTAGGTGAACCCAGCGGTCAATGCGTGAGCGCGCACCCCATGGAGCGTACGCATGTTGCAAGAGTTACGGCGCGCCGCGTTGTCGAAGGCAGCGCGAGCACCGTAGTAGTGCATGCCGTGGCGGACACCCCCGCCGTAGCGGACCACGTCATCGTGTGCGCCGTGGATCAGCATGGTCGGTACGTTCCGCCCCGAGCAGTCATTCATGGTGGCGTCATAGTAAGCACCAGAAACAGATACGACACCGGCGACCAGATCGGGAGCCTGGCAGGCCAAGTTCATTGCCATACCGCCGCCGTTGGACATGCCGGCTGCATACACGCGATGAGTGTCAACGTTGTAGCGCTTGGACAGGGAACGCACCATCTCACGGACGAAAGCAACGTCTTCGCCGCGGCGGGTCTTGGAGTACGGCGCACCCTCCCAGGCGTTGTCGATTCCTTGCGGGTGAACGATAATCGCGTTTTTGCCCGCGATGGCATTCAGGCGAGACTGGCTCTTAGTCGCAGCAGCGTTGACACCGAGGCCGCCGAACATGAACAGGATTGGCTTCTTGCGGTTCGCCGAGTGTGCAGGGACGTCGACGATCGCGGTGCGAGTCTTTCCCTTGACATTGAAGGTCTGGTATTTATTCGCCGGACGTGGGGAGAGCGAGCCTGCGAGGCCGCTAAAACCGGCAGAAAGTCTGCTGACGAGGTTCGGGGCGGCACTAGCCTGGGGCGTTGCAGTTTCCGTACCGGCAACTGTGTCCAAAGCTGGACCTGCCAGGGTGCCCATACCGAGGCCAAGGGCTACCGCCAGGGAGAGAGTGGCCTTGCGGAAGCGACTGGAGCGACGGGACGCCGGGTTGAATGAGCCGGATCCACTGTGGGTCGCTGCAGTTGAGTGGGTTTTACTGTGGGTTGTTGCGGAGCTAGTCAGACTCGAACGCATGTAGTTGAAAAGCACCGTTCAAACATACACGTTGATCCGAAAAATCAGAAAGTTTTACTTACAAAACACTTAAAGTGGGTGTACCCCATGTTAAACAAATCAAAAGTTGACTACTTGTGTGACCCATGCGAGGCGTTTCGGGGGTACCAATCCCCCCTAGCCAGCGGCTCGCGGCAACGCTTTGTTCTGACGCGCAAGGAAGTTCCACGCCTCGTTTGCAACATCTGGCGCGAAGTGCCAGTTGTGCCCCTGGTCATTAATGCGCCAGAAGACAGCTTCATCCCGGCAGCCAGGGTAACCAAACTGGGTAACATTGCTGGGCTTCTGCTCCACTACCGGCTGCGGAGCGCACCCATTGCGCATCGCACGCGAGTGAATCAGCCTTGGCGCAGGAAGATACGGAGCATCGTGCAGCATCCCACCGTCATAGTGGGTTAGCTCATCCTGCTGCCCATGAATCATGAACGTCGGCACCGACCCTGGCACACAACCCTCGTTCACCGGGTTATAGAAAGCTCCAGACACGCTCACCACACCCGCAACCAGGTCGGGCGCCTGGCAAGCCAGGTTCATCACGAACCCACCACCGTTGGACATGCCCGCAGCGTAGATGCGGTTGCGGTCGATATTGAATTTCGTACCCAGCTCATGGACGATCTGCCGTACGAAATCCACATCCTGGCCACGCTTCGTCGTGGCGTAGGGTGCACCTTCCCAGGCATTGTTTACCCCGCGCGGGTACACGACAATCGCCTCATTGGCCGCTCCCGTGTTCGAGAACCGCGAGTAGTTGCGGTAATTCTCCGGCGTATCGTCGCGCCCTCCAAAACCTAAGAGAACCGGAACAGGTTTGGCCGGGTCATAGTTCGAGGTAACGCTCACGATCGCACTGCGGACACTGCCGTCAGGACGGGTGAACTCAATATTCTCTGGTCGTCCCGGTTGCGCCTTTTCTATTGTGGACGCCTTCTTTCCCGCCAGTGCCGGTGCAGGCTTGGGAGCCAGTGCAGGAGCGGGCGCAGGCTTGGCAGCTGGAGCTGGCGCGGGCTTAGGCGCTGGTGCTGGAGCGGGCGCAGGAGCAGGTTTGGGAGCTGGCGCCGGCTGTGCCTGCGCCACACCCCCTCCCCCGACAAGCATGGCAGCAAGCATCGTCACGGCCATTGCGATGGAAACGGCCACGAGAACAGCAAACCGCGCAGCTTTCACATTTCTAACAGAAGTCACATGAGTCACAAGAGTAACAGTAGAGGCAATGAGCTCTCCATCACTCTCGTGACACGCCGATTCTCTTATAGCTTCATCAGGTTCCCACTACACACAGCCTTGCCACGCACTAAACGTGCTCGAGGACGACCTCACCCTCATAGCCAGCTTCACGCAGCGCATTGACCCACTCGCCTAGCGGGGTATCCCCACTCCCCGGCACACCGCGACCTGGGAAGTCCGCGATTTGAATATGCTCCGGCCACAATTCATACCCCGGCCCACGGTCGGCAAGCCAAGTCCAGTCCTCACCGTTAGCGGCCAGGTGGTAGGCGTCAAGAAGAAGGCGACCACCTGCAGCAACGAGGGGCGCTGCCTCCTTAATACTGGTCACAGGGTAGTTCTCAATGCCACTAAGCGGCTCGATAAGCGCGATACCGCCGAATCTAGCCAAGCGCTTCGCCACCGCAGCGAAGGCCCGCACCTGACGGCGTTGCAACACGCGTCCGCCACGCCCCACAAGCACATTAAAGCGACGCACACCTGTGAGACGGTGCAGATACTCAATCACATTGAGGTGCTCGATGAGCTCCTCAGTAATGGCGGAGTCGCCCTCATCTTCAGGATCCTCCGAACCGACCAAGTGCAGCACTCCCCGATCGCCGGCGGCCAGGTCACCGGCCCACAGGTTCAAAGCGACAAGCTGGCGCGGATTCTCCTGGCGTCCCTTGGCTAGCGCTTCCACGAGCTGGCGCATCTGCTGCTCAGAAGGGTGCGGCGTATCCCATGGCCACCACAGTTCCACCTTGTCGAAGGGAGAATTCGCGACAGCCTCAAGAGCCTCGGCACCGCTGTGTGCCCCAAGAGAGTAGTTCATTGCCGTGGCAAACTCGACAGACTGTGCATCCGATGTCGACTGTGCACCTGATTCTGTATTCATAAGCACCATCATTTCATGCGAGTGGTCCAATCCAGAATTCACAAAAGCACTGCTGGCACCCCACGGTGCTCCACATGCAACGACAAACTTACCCCTCCGCCCCGTAGCGCCGACCCCATACCGAGGCGGCCTGCCAAAACCACAAGCAGTAAAATGGCAGCCATGACCCACGAGCAGCGACCGGCAACCGCCCCGGATTTCCTGCTTTCCCGACCAGATCGCAGTATCCGCACCCAGGGGCGTAAAGCGACCTTCCCGGATCCTTTTGAAGCATCCACAGCACTCCGAAACAAGGATGCAGACTTGATTGTGGGCGCCTTCCCCTTCGACACTTCCCTCCGTGCAGCGCTCATGGAACCGGAGACCGTCACCCGTGCCGAAGGCCCGCTAGAGCCACCCGCGTTCTTTCGCGGCAAGGGTGCCGCCCGCCACCTCACCGTGGAATCCGTGGAGCCACAGACCACCACAGAGGAACACACTGCGATGGTCGCCGCCGCCGTCGCCACAATCCAGCAGTCCCGTCTAGAGAAGGTGGTGCTGGCCCGTGCCGTGGACATCACCTACGCCGAGACCGTGGACCCGCTGTTGATTGCCGCCCGCCTGATCGACCTGTCCGCTTACCGTGATGGCTTCGCCGTGGATCTTTCTGCCACCGGCCGTGACGAGTACCAGGGCGCGATGTTCGTCGGCAGTTCACCGGAGATGCTGATTCGTCGCGATGGTCGCGAGATCTCGGCCTTCCCCCTGGCCGGTTCCGCACCGCGCACCGGAAGTCTTTCTATTGATGACGCCACAGCCCGCGAACTCGGAAGTTCCGACAAGGATTTACGCGAGCACCGCTTTGTAGTGGAGCACTACCGTCGTGTGCTGGAGCCATTGTGCGAGACGCTGGACATCCCCGCCACCCCGGAAATCCACGAGACCAACGAGATGATCCACCTGGGAACTCAGATCGCGGGCACGCTGAAGGATGACGAGTATTCCGCACTGGATCTGGCCTTGATGCTGCACCCCACCCCGGCTATCGGCGGCACCCCGACGGACGATGCGCTGGGGGTTATTGCGCAGGAGAAGTCCCCGCGCGAGTTCTACTCCGGCGCCGTGGGCTGGTGCGATTCCAGCGGCGACGGGGAGTTTATGGTCTCTATCCGCTGCGCCATCGTGGAGGACAACACTGCACGCGCCTGGGCCGGCGGCGGAATTGTCGTGGATTCAATTCCCGCCATGGAGGCGGAGGAAACGTCCGCAAAGCTGCAAACAGCGCTGCGGGCACTTAACGTGCCTGCAGCGCTGCGGAAGATCTAGCGCGGAGCCGGAAGTTTCGCGGGCTTATTTGCCGTAGGCCTGAACCGGGTTGGCCAGCTTGCCTAGCCCCGGAATCTCCACCTCAATCCGGTCGCCCGGAACCATCTCTGCGGTGCCGGCGGGCGAGCCGGTGCAGATCACATCGCCCGGCAGCAGCGTGAATGCGGAGGAAACCCACTCGACGATCTCCGGGATGGACTTGATCATCTGGTTGGAGTTGGAATCCTGCTTGGTTTCCGTCTTGCCCTCGTGGGTGAGGTGCGCCAGGATCGGCTGATTGTCGATGTCGATGCTGTCCACAGCCGTTTCGATCCATGGGCCCAGCGGGCAGAAGGAATCCAGCCCCTTCGCACGGGACCACTGACCGTCCTGGAACTGCAGGTCGCGAGAGGAAACGTCGTTGACGACGGTGAACCCCAGCACTACGTCCTTCCAGTTGTTCCGGTTGACGTCCTTGCACGGGCGGCCGATAACGATCGCCATCTCGCCTTCGAACTCCACGCGCGTGGCCCATTCGGGGATGCGGATGGGAGCCTCGGGGCCAACGACGGCTGTCGGGGGCTTCAGGAAGATCGTCGGCGGCAGGTGCTCGGCGCTCTTGTTGAACACCTCCTCGACGTGGTCAGCGTAGTTGCGCCCGACGGCGATAACCTTCGACGGCAGGATCGGTGCCAGCAGTCGAACGTCTTCGATAGGCCAGGATTTTCCGGTGAATTCGGGCTGTCCGAACGGGTGGCCTGCGATCTCGCGGAGGGTAGCGCCGGTGCCGTCCGGCTGGCCGCCTTCCACGATCGCGAAGGCCATGCCCTCGGGGTGTGCAATTCGAGCAATACGCATGTTTCCATACCCTACTCCATTACCCCTTCTACCTCTTGCTATGCCCCTTCTTTGCGGTCTTGTCCTTGTTCTTCTTTATGACGCAGCCTGCTCCCCGACCATTAACCATGAATTTGTTTTCACGTAATCCGCGGTTTACGCGCTTGCCACGGCTGCGACAGTTTTAGCCGTTAGCCTGGCCACTATGACGAATCGCAGCGTTAATCCACAACTCCCTAATTCCTCAACCCCTTCCAACTCCCGCAGCACCACCCGCCGCACGTTCCTGGCCGGCGCCAGCGCCACCGGCGCTGCCCTACTGGGCACGGGCGTGGCGCACGCTCTCGGCTCGCACGCCGGCAGTGTGGCTGGCTCCGCCGCCGGATCCTCAGTGGGTTCCAGCGGGGCGATCGGCTCAGTTGGGTTGCAGCGCTCCCGGCCGGTGATCACTCATGGCGTCGCTACCGGCGATGTACGGCCCGACGGCGGCCTCGTCTGGGCGCGCGTCGATCGACCGGCGCGCATGGTCGTAGAAGCATCGACGAACCCAGCGTTCCCGCGACACAAGACCAAGACTTTCCGCGGCGCCACGCTCACCCCGGATAGCGACGGCACTGGGCGGCTGCGCCTGATCGGCATGGAGCCCGGCCAGAAGATCCACTATCGCGTAACCATGGAGGATCAGCACACTACGGCGCGTTCCGTGCCGGTGATCGGCAGCTTCACCACCGCGCCCTCCACCAGCCAGGCGCCGAAGAACATTCGCCTGCACTGGTCCGGCGATGTGGCGGGTCAGGGCTACGGCATCAACCCGGACATCGGTGGCATGTACTGCTGGAAGACAATGGCGGATCGCAACCCGGATCTGTTTATCCACTCCGGCGATACGGTCTACGCCGACGGTCCGATCGAGGCGAACCACAAGCTAGACGACGGTCGCGTGTTTAAGAACCTCACCAGCCCGTATAAAAACAAGGTGGCCGAAACTCTGGAGGAGTTCCGCGGCCAGCACGCCTATAACCTGATGGACGAGAACTACAAGCTGTTCAACTCCAAGGTCGCACAGCTGGTGCAGTGGGATGACCACGAGACGACGAACAACTGGTACCCAGGCGAGATCCTGGAAGACGACAAGTACCAGGTCAAGGATGTAAACCTCCTTGCGCAGCGCGGCTTCCAGGCCTTCCACGAGTGGCAGCCACTCGATCGGAAGATGGCGGTGGATGGTCGCGTTTACCGCAAGATTTCCTACGGCTCGCTGCTGGATATCTTCGTACTGGATATGCGCAGCTACAAGGATCGCAACCCGGATGCCGGAGCGTCTGCCACCAAGCCGGGGCACATTCTGGGGCCGAAGCAGGAAAAGTGGCTGATCGACGGAGTTAAGAATTCCACCGCTACGTGGAAGATCATCGCCAATGACCTTCCGCTGGGCATCGTCGTGCCGGATGGGGATGACCAGGAGGGCGTATCAAATGGCGCGGGTGGCAAGGCTGTGGGTCGCGAGGCGGAGATCGGTCGCGTCCTCAGTGGCATCAAGGATGTGCGCAATGTTGTGTGGCTCACCGCCGACGTGCACTACACCGCTGCGCACCACTACTCGCCGGATCGCGCGGACTTCCAGGATTTCGCACCGTTCTGGGAGTTCGTCTCTGGCCCGTTGAACGCCGGCGGATTCGGCCCGAACAAAATGGACGGCACCTTCGGCCCGGAGGTTGTTTACGTGCACGCACCGGCGAAGGATAAGCAAAACTCCTCGCCACTGGATGATTTCCAGCACTTCGGAGAGGTGGATATCGACGGTGGTTCGAAGGATCTCACCGTCCGGCTGTTCACCACCCGTGGCAAGGAGTTGTGGTCGAAGACGCTGCGCGCACAGTAGAGCACAGCGCAGGACGGCAAACCACGGCGCACCCGCCCGGCCTAAGTACCGGGTTGGCTGTTTTGCCTATTTCAGGTTTGCGACGACGCGGTCGCCAACCTCCGCGGTCTTGACGGAGCCGCCGTCGCGTGAGCTTGCCTCCGCCAGGACGGCGGCCTCGATGGCTTCTGCGTTGGCGTCATCGCCCAAATGGCGCAGCATGAGCGCGACGGACAGGATCGCCGCGCAGGGGTCCGCAATCCCCTGGCCCGCGATGTCCGGTGCGGAGCCGTGGACCGGCTCGAACATGGAGGGGTTCTTTCGCGAGGGGTCGATGTTGCCCGAGGCTGCCAGGCCGATGCCGCCGGTGACTGCGCCCGCCAGGTCGGTGAGGATGTCTCCAAAGAGGTTGTCCGTCACAATGACGTCGTATTCCTGTGGTTTGGTGACCATGTAGATCGTCGCGGCATCGATGTGGTTGTAATCCACCTGAACTTCGGGGTACTCCTGCCCCACTGTCTCGATCGCGCGCTGCCACAGGCCACCGGCATTCACCAGCACATTCGTCTTGTGCACCCATGTCAGCTTCTTGCGTCGGCTCTGTGCGCGCTCGAAAGCATCGCGCACCACGCGCTCCACACCGAAGTAGGTGTTTTGGGATACTTCGGACGCCACCTCGTGGTCAGTACCCTCGCGCAGAGTGCCGCCGTTGCCGCAGTAGAGGCCTTCGGTTCCCTCTCGCACGACGACGAAGTCAATATCACCCGGGTTCGCCAGCGGGCTGGAAGATCCGGGATACAGCTTGGACGGTCGGAGGTTCACCGCGTGGTCCAGCTTGAAGCGCAGTGGCAGCAGCAAACCTCGCTCCAGCACTCCAGCGGGTACGGTGCGGGGATCCCCGATGGCCCCCAGCAGGATCGTGTCGTGTTCGCGCAGGGATTCCAGATCTGCGTCGGTCAGGAGTTCACCATTGCGCAGGTAGCGGCGGGCTCCGAGGTCGTATTCGGTGGTCTCCACGTCGTCACGCAGAGCGTGCAGAACCTTCAGGGCCTCGGCGGTTACTTCGGTGCCGATGCCATCGCCGGCAATCACTGCGAGTTTCATTATATGAACTCCTTTGTCTCACTATCTGGTCAATTAAGACCATAGCACGACACCCGGACAGCACTTGCCTAACAACCTAAAAACGGATTACATCCAAGGCGCTTACGCACCCGAGGCAATAAAAACATTCCTTAACACCTGTAAACAGACGCCGCTGTTAGTGTGAAAGACATGACCTACGAGCCATATCCCTCACATACAACTACAAATCCGGAGGTCAGCGACGCAGCGCTGGTCATCCGCAATCTATATAAGAACTTCCCTGGCAAGGTGGCAGTAAATAATCTCAGCCTCACCGTGCCAAAGGGCAGCTTCTACGGAATTGTCGGCCCTAACGGCGCCGGTAAAACCACCGCCATCCTCGCAGCTACGGGCATTATTCGCCCCGATGGCGGTAATTCCTGGATCGCCGGCCACCCATTGTGGAGCGACCTCGAGAACACCCAACCCGAAGAGGAAGTACTGGCGGCAAAGCGTAGTTACGGTCTGCTAGTGGACGGCCTTCCCGTTTTCGAGCGCCTCAGCGGCAAGGAATACCTCGAGTATCTGGGGTACCTCCGCGACATCCCCGGCGACGAACTGCAGCAGCGCATTGCAGACCTGCTGCAGGCACTCGATCTAGAGGATGCCGGAAAGAAGTACATCGCCGACTACTCCGCGGGCATGAAGAAGAAAATCCTGCTGGCCGGTGCCCTTTTGCACAGCCCGGAGGTGCTCATCCTCGACGAACCTTTTGAGGCCGTGGATCCCGTTTCCGGCGAAGTCATCCGCACTATCCTGCGACGCTATGTCGGCGCGGGCGGCACGGTCATCATGAGCTCGCACGTGATGGAGCTGGTCGAGGGACTCTGCGACCATGTGGCAATCATCAACCAGGGCACCGTCGTTGCCGCCGGTACCACCGAGCAGGTGCGCGCGGGCAAGTCCCTCTCCGAACGTTTCGTGGAGGCCGTGGGCGGCAAGCAGCTGGATACGCAATCCTTCGGCTGGCTGCGCGGTGGACAAGCCGGGCACAGCGGACACGACCTGCCCGCCCACCACCACGAAGGGTAGGACCAGTGTCGAAAACCAAGACCCTTCTCAAACTCCACTGCACACTCTGGGCACACGCCTTTACAGGCAATATCCAGATGATCATTTCGTCCGTAGCCATCACCATTTTCGCAGTGATGGGCTGTGTTGGTCTGGCCTTTACCAGCTACGGAATCCTCGTGTCCGACGGCAACCCGGCCATGTTCGTGCTGACGATGGGGCTCGGCAGCGTGCTCTACCTCGCGCTATCAGCCATCTTTCCCAGCGAGGAACGCATGCTAGATCCACGCATGTTTAGCTCGTTGCCACTATCCGACCGTGACCTCCTGCCAGGCATGGTCACGGCAATGTTCCTCAACTCCCGCGCCGCGATCTCGCTGGTCAACACGATCATCATGTCTGTGCTCGGTTACCTTGCCTTTGCGAAGATGGCTTCCCCCGGCGCCGGTGCGCTGTGGATCCTCGGGTGCGTACTCCAACTAGTATTCACCCTCCTGGCGGGAGAAGCTCTCGCGGCTGCGCTCAGCAGCATTGCCACCAAGTTCAGCGAACTCTGGGGCAATGTCGCCGGTTTCGTCGTCACTTTCGGCTTTTTGGCGCTGTATCTCTCTCCACAGTTGCTTTCCGATGGCTCGGATCCCACCGCCGCCGTGGAGACCAGCTCCACGATCATGTCCTGGACTCCCTTCGCCGCCGCCGCTGGCGCTGCCGCTGACTTGACCGACATCGGAAATGGTGGCGTCAATACGGGCATCGCCAAGGGTGTGATCTGCCTCGTTTCAATCCTTGCAGTCACTGTTGTGCTGCGCGTGGCCGTCAAGCACGACCTGAACAATCCCCTCCCTCCTCAGCATGCCACCCGGGCAGCGAAGGGAGACAGCCTACTACTGCCGCGAGTCCCCGCATCCCCCGTTGGCGCACTGTACTCCCGCGAGATTCGCTATTGGCGCCGCGATAACCGCTTCGTGATGAGCCTGACGTTCGTGGTCGTCTTCTGCGCTTTTTACATGCTGATGGGAATGACCAATAGCGACAGTGGCTGGATGCTGTGGTTCGCGATGTTCTTTGTATCCCTTGGCCCCCAACAGGTGGCGGGCAACTCCCTGGGCATGGACGGGCCGTCCAACTGGGTGCACATGGTCGCCGGTGTGCGCGGCAAGCAGATCGTCACCAGCCGCACCCTTTCCACCGTGACGGTATTGCTCCCAATATGGCTGATTATTTGCATCGCCGCGGGAGCTTTCAAGAGCTTCAGCGCCGCCTGGCTTCTAGCCAGCGCCTTGACGCTGGGGACCGTCTTTATCGCCTCCGCCATGGCGAACTTCAGCGCCGCCTACTTCCCCTCCCAGACCACTGCACCGGGAACCAACGCCTTTAAGCAGCGTAACGGTGGTTCCAGCGCTATCATCTCCGCATTCGTGATCATGCTGACCTTGAGCCTATCCATCCTGCCGGGTGCGCTTCTAACGCTCATCCCACTGGAGACCTCCGCTGGCAACAGCGACAGCATTGCCGACATCCCACTTCTGAGCTGGGCAGGCGTACTGCTCCACGGGGTCATCATCATCGGCGTCGCCTGGATCTTAAACCGCCGCGCCTCCCGTCAGCTCGATCTACACTGGCCGGACATCGCGCAGAAGGTACAGCACTACCTGTAGCTGCGCGGCGTGGGGCGTCAATAGAAAAGGCCGGGCAGATCCTGCCCGGCCTGACGCGATAACAACTATCGCTTAAACCATTAGAAGTTCAGCACGAACGCGTTGGAGGCGCTCAGCTCTGCCTTGACCTCGTCGACCAGCTCTTGATCCAGATCCTGGGCGACACGCAGAACCAGCGTAGCCTGCGACTCATCGTTGGTCGGGGACAGTGCGGCGGCGTCGATGTTGATGCCCTTGCCGCCTAGCAGCGTACCGACCTTGCCCAGCGCTCCCGGCTGGTCCGGGTAAACCAGGAACAGGTTGGTGCCTGTGGCGCGCAGATCCAGGCCGCGGTCGTTGATGCGAACGATCTTCTCCACGTGCTGCAGGCCGGTCAGCGCACCTGCGACGGAGGCGGTAGCGCCATCAGTGCCGACAACCTTAACTTCCAGGACGGAGCGGTGGCTGACGGACTCGTCGTGGGTCTGTACATCCAGCTCCACGCCGCGCTCTTCGGCGATCTGCGGAGCGTTAACAAAGGTGACCTGCTCGTCGATCACACCGGAGAACACGCCACGCAGGCCAGCCAGGCCCAGTGCGTCAACGGACTCGGTGGACAGCTCACCTCGGGCGGTGACAGTCACGGTGCTCGGAGCGCCGTTCAGCAGCTCGCCGGCCACGCGCCCCAGGTTGGTGGCCAGGTTCAGCCACAGGGCAACCTCTTCAGAAACCTTGCCACCGGAAACATTCACAGCGTCAGGCACGAAGTCGCCGGACAGAGCCTTCAAGACGGATGCGGCAACGTCGGTGCCGGCGCGGTCCTGAGCCTCTACAGTGGAAGCGCCCAGGTGCGGCGTAACAACGACTTCTTCCAGCTCGAACAGCGGAGAGTCGGTGCAAGGCTCGGAAGCGTAAACGTCGAAGCCCGCGCCGCGGATGTGGCCGGACTTGATGGCCTCTGCCAGGGCGGCCTCGTCCACCAGGCCGCCACGGGCGGCGTTGATGATGATCTGCCCCTTCTTGGACTTAGCCAGCAGGTCCGCGTTGAACATACCCGCGGTTTCCTTGGTCTTCGGCAGGTGGATCGTCACGAAGTCGGAGCGGCCCATCAGCTCCTCCAGCTCCACCAGCTCCACGCCCAGCTGTGCGGCGCGGGCGGGGTTCGCGTACGGGTCGTAGGCGATGATTTCGGTCTCGAAGGCGGCCAGGCGCTGCGCAAACAGCTGGCCGATGTGGCCGAAGCCGACGATGCCGATGGTCTTGCCCAGGATCTCCACGCCCTTGAAGGAGGAGCGCTTCCACTCTCCGTCGCGCAGGGTCTTGTCCGCCGCCGGGATCTGACGGGCGGTGGATAGCAACAGGCTGATGGCGTGCTCGCAGGCGGAGTGGATGTTGGAGGTCGGAGCGTTGGCAACCATCACGCCACGGGAGGTAGCGGTCTCGATGTCGACGTTGTCCAGGCCCACGCCTGCACGGCCGACGATCTGCAGCTTCGGTGCTGCCTCGAGCACCTCGGCGTCAACGGTGGTTGCGGAGCGGACCAGCAGCGCGTCTGCGTCTGCGACTGCCTTCAGCAGTTCTGGGCGGTTCGGGCCATCGACCCAGCGAACCTCGACGGAATCACCAAGGGCGTCGACGGTGGACTGGGACAGCTTATCGGCGATGAGGACTACCGGACGGTTGTTACTCACGAATGTTTCTCCTGAGGTGCGTGCGTTGCCTCGCCCGCGCCGAAACGACCGCGCCGACGCGGGAAGGGACCACGCCATCCAAATGTGACGTGCGACCCTTACAGCATATCCTTTACCTCTGCGTCACTCAGCATTGCCTTCCGGAAACGCTGTACTGCTCTGTCTGCATCGAAATTGACGCCGATAAGCACCACTTCGCTGGAGGGGGTGAGCCCGACCTGCCGCCATCCACCGACGGGCTGAATCCGCAGGTCGGGACCAGCTTGATGCCAGACCTGGGCTAGCTCGGGACGGTCGGCAATCCAGCAGTAGCCCTTGGAGCGCACCAATCCGGTCGTGGAGCGAAGAGCCTCGATCAACCTACCCCGATCGAAGGGGCGATCCCCGCGGAAGACCACGGAACTGATGCCGTATTCCTCAGTTTCTGGGGTGTGGGGGTTTTCCAACTCATCGAGGTAGCCCTCGTAGGCGCGGGCTGTGGCCTCGTCATAAAGCTGGGCGCCGAGGATATCGTCGACGGCCGACCGCCCGGCGCCGTCCGCAGTATCCGTCACCTCAGCCGCGCTGCCTGACAAGCCACCAGGGGTCCCGTTCCCGCCCAGCAATCCAGCGGTGACGATGCGGCCGTGGATGAGCTTTTCGATACGCGCCCGCGGGTTCATCCTGCGCAACAGGGCGACGGTAGCGCGATAGTGTTCCTCGCTAACTAGGTCCGCCTTGGTGACGTAGATAATGTCCGCGAACTCGACCTGATCGACCAATAGATCCGCAATCGTCCGCTCATCTTCCTCAGTCGCCTGCAAGTCTGCCTCTGTGAGCAGCTTCTTCTGCCCTATTTGCTGCAGGAACTGGGCGGCGTCGACAAGAGTGACCATTGTGTCGATCGGCGCAACGTCTGCAAGACGAGTGCCGTCCTCCCAACGCCATTCGAAGGTCGCTGCGACGGGCATGGGTTCAGAGATGCCGGTGGATTCGATGACTATATGGTCGAAGTCACCGCTGCGTGCGAGTGTGCCTACGGATTCCACCAGATCCTCACGAAGTGTGCAGCAAATGCAGCCGTTGGTGAGTTCGACGAAGCGGTCCTCGCCGCGGGTCAGATGACCTTCGCCAGCGATCAGGGCGGCGTCGATGTTGATTTCCGAGAAATCGTTGACGATCACCGCGATCCGGCGACCCCCGCGATTGGCCAGCAGGTCGTTCAGCAGTGTGGTTTTACCTGAGCCGAGGAATCCGGACAGAACCGTAACCGGTGTGCTGCTCACCTCTGGGTCGCTTGCGGTCGGGTGATCGTGAATATGGCTATGCAGGTGTCTCATGCGTAGGGATACTACACGTTATTGGAATCCGTTTTCATTAGGGGTGTGTCGCGGTTAACGATACGGGATTGGCAACACTCGACCCGTTTCCGGATCCCGCACTTCCAAACAGGAAATCCCAAAGAGTTTTTCAACGAGCCCTGCAGACATAACTTCTTCCGTCTCCCCCGCCGCGAGTACCTTGCCGTCGTACATAGCGACGATGGAATCAGCGAAGCGAGCCGCGTGCGTCATGTCGTGCACAACCATCACGACAGTCCGGCCGGCGGCATTGAGATCCCGTACCAAGTCCAGAATTGCAATCTGGTGCGCGGGGTCCAAATAGGTCGTCGGCTCGTCGAGGAGCAGCACGGGAGTTTGCTGGGCCACCGTCATCGCCACCCATACACGTTGGCGTTGCCCACCCGACAGATCCGTTGCTGGTACATCAAGGAGAGCGGTAACCCCAGCACGCTCTGCCGCTTCCTCTACCGCGCGGTGATCCTCCGCCTTCAACGAGGCAAAAGCACCGGTGTATGGGTATCGACCATAAGCAATAACCTCCCGGACGCTCACTCCTTCAGGAGTAATGGGTTGCTGCGGCAGGAAGGATACATGCCGGGCAAACTCTCGGGCGCTCATCTCTTGGATAGTGCGATCACCAAGGTAGACCTGCCCCTTTGCGATTGGTTGTTGACGCCCCAACGCTCGCAGCAGCGTAGATTTTCCGCAGCCGTTCGGGCCAATAAGGGCGGTAATCTTCCCCTCCGGAACCTGGAGGGAAACATCTTTCAAGACATCGGGGCCACCGTAACCCACCGTGATGTTTTCAGTACGCAAGGCAGTCTCGCTCATCAGGAACTCCTTTCATCCGTGGTGGGCATTGCGGAAGCGCCCGCTGGACTTCGCGACATACGTAACAAGAGATAAATGAAATATGGGGCGCCGACAATGGAGATCAACGCCCCCACAGGGATTTCGGTGGGAGCGAATACCCAGCGGCCGAGAGCGTCACACAGAACGACAAGTCCCGCACCTGCCAAAGCGGATACAGGCAACACTCGCCTTCCCACCCCGCCGACAAGCAAGCGCGCAGCATGCGGAACGATCAATCCTGCAAACCCCAGTACCCCCGCCGCGGCCACCGCGGCAGCCCCCAGCAGAATCGCAAACAACACTGCCACCGTACGCCATGTGCGCTCGTTAACACCTACTCCTGCCATTGCCGAAGAGTCCAGGTTCAGCATGTCCAGATGCCTAGAGAGCACGACTGCTACTGCGATGACCACCAGCACCACGGGGCCTACGACTTGTGCATCTGCGAGAGTACGGGCGTAAAGCGAGCCTTTGAGCCACGTCATTGCCGCACCGGCTTCCGGGGCAGCTTTCACCAGTAGCAGCTGAGTAAGCGCGCCCAAACCAACAGAGACCGCCACTCCTGTGAGAGTGAGCCGTACCGGATCAGTTGCTCCCCGCCCGGCAAGCAGTAACACCAGGCCTGCACCTACCAGTGCACCAACGAACGCCACTGGAGTAAGCGCCTGCGCCGGCAATGCTCCGACACTTAACAGAGCCGCTACGGCGGCAAGACCGCCACCCGCGGTGACGCCCACAGTATCCGGCGCTGCCAGCGGATTACGCAATGCAAGCTGTAATAGCGCACCGGAGACAGCCATGGCCGCGCCAGCGAGGATACCTACAAGCACGCGGGGCATGCGATAGCGCCAAATAAGTTTCCCGCCCGTGAAAAGGTCGTGGATCGTGTCCGCTGGAGGCTTCATAACAGCCCCGACGCTGAGCCCCAAGACTATTGCAAACGCCAGCAGACCCAGGAGAGCTATGTACACCGCTACAACGCGAGTCGCCTTGAAGCCGGAGCCACGCCGAGAGATTAGCGTGCGATTCAACCTGCTATTCCTCCTGTCGTTCATCGGCGCGCACCGCCCGGTTGAAGTCGATTAATCCCCCATAACAGCAGTGGCACACCGGCAATGGCAGTTACCACGCCCACCGGAGTCTCCGCGGGAGCCCACAGCGCCTGCGCCACGGAATCCGCCACCAACAGAACCGCTGCACCCACCACGGGAGCAATTACCAGCCCCGCCCGGTGTCGCGGACCTGCCGCCCGATGCGCCACAACCGCTGCCATCAGGCCAAGAAAACCGATCGGTCCGGCAGCTGCAACCGCCGGAGCGATCAGAAGCACGGCACCCACGACCGCAAATATTCGTAGCCGGTGGGGGTTAGCTCCGACGGAGGACGAAAGGGCGTCACCAGCAAAGAGAGTATCTAGCCCCCGACCAACAGCAATCGCGAGAGGCAACACCACCGCAACAGCAATCATGCTGGGTATTGAGTCCCCGAAACGCACCCCACCCAAGCGGCCCGAAAGCCACGACAGGACAGTCGAAAGCTGGGCCTCATCGATCACCAAAGTGATCGCAGTGCATGCTGAGAATAGTGCAGAAACAGCTATGCCCAGCAGAATCATCCTCTGTACCGACTGAGCACCGGTCGGATCTCCTACTGTTACACGCATTCCAATGCCCACCGTTATCAGCGCTCCAAGCGCCGCACCACACAGTGCACCCGGCAGCACCGCGGCGCCGGACACCGATCCCGTTATCGTCGTGCACAGAACCGCGCCAAACGCAGCCCCAGCGTTCACGCCTGTGATTTCCGGATCCGCTAGTGGATTGCGAGTAGCGGTGCGCAGCAACACACCCGCGGCACCCAAGGCCAGGCCGATCACTGTCGCCGCCAAAAGCCGGTCGCGCATGACGGCGTGCACCTCCCCTGCCAGTTCTGGCGCGTTCGGAGGCACTTCCACACTGTTCATGCGCCAAACCCACGTCGCGAGAATAACGGCCAACCCCAGCGCCAGCAGGATCCACTGCGTTGTACGGCGTGGTTGTAGCTCTCTTTGCACTTCACTTCCCTCGGTCGCTGACGCTCGAAGGTGCGTTTATTTACGAGCGTTTTCCGTTTCGATGATCTGATCCAGCATTGCTTCTGCGGCCAGTGGACCTCGAGATCGGGACCACGTGTCCTGCTCCACGTCCACGATGTCCTTGACCACGTCCTTGTATGGGCTGGACTTAAAGCCTTCAATGTCGTTGTACAAGTACATTCGATCCAGCTTCATCGCCGGGAGCTTATCGCCTGTCATTTCAGCAACGTCAGTCTTGGATTCGATCGCGGTGCGGGAACCGTCGTAGCCGTAGACGTAGCCGGCGTCAGAAAGAAGGGATCCTGCGAAGGAATCCTTGATCCACGCATAGAGAGTGCCCTTCGACCATCCAACCAGTGCAGCACGAGTGTCCGGCTTAACGAGCTTCTTTGCCTCTGAGACTTTGCCTTCAATACGCTCGCGGATCTCCTTTGCCTTGTCTTCTTTGCCCAGCTTCTTTGCGATGTCATCCATGGCATCGAGGACGTCTGTGTAGCTGGCGTCGCTATAGGACTTTGTCTCCGCGATTTCCTCCAGCTGGGGCATGATCGATTCCTGACGCGTTGGGCTAGCGAGGATCAAATCGGGCTCAAGAGACTGAATAACCTCCAGGTTTGGCTGCTTAGCCTGGCCGACCGAATCGATGCCCTCGAGCTTGCCCTCCAGGGTTTTCGGCCCGGATGACTTGCCGATCTCGACAATTCCTACCGGTTTTACGCCCAGAGCCTCGAGGATTTCCTCATAGCGCCAGTCCAGAGCAACGACCCGCAACTCGCCATCTTTTGCGCCGTTATCGTTGGTGCCACCGGAACCGCATGCAACCAAAGTTGTGGCTCCTAGAATCGTCGCGACTATGAGGGCAAGGGCGCGTCGGAGGGAGCCGCGCAGGGATTTTCGAGAATTCATCATTCCCCAGACACTACCCGATTTAGGGTTACCTAAACAAGGTAAGCCTATATCCTAGACTTGCCGCTATTGTGAACAGTTTTCCGAGCCCTTAGCAGACATTTTGCGGCCCCTCATGGCCTGCGTGTGCGGCACGCTCCACCTGAATGGTGGCGTGCGCAATCCCCCACTCCTGTAATTCCTGCTGTGCCGCGCACAGCACCGAAGCTGGGTCACAGCCGTCCGGAACCACAAGGTGCACTGAGGCTAGAGCGCTTGTGCCATCCAGCGACCACAAGTGCAGGTCGTGCACGTCCAGCACGTTGTCGACCTGCCGCAGCAAAGCGTCGATCTCAGCGGGTTGATACCCCGGAGGAGCTTGCTCGAGCAAAATGCGTAGGGCCTGCATCATCAGCTGCCAAGCCCGCGGCAGTACCAGCGCAGCGATTACCAGCGAAGCAATAACGTCGGCATATTGCCAGCCGGTCACGATAATCACACCGCCAGCCACAAGCACCGCGACGGATCCCAACATGTCCGCCAACACATGCAGGAATGCACCTTGCACATTGACAGAGTGATCCCGTTGGCGATTCAAAACCCACGCGGAGATCGCGTTGGCCAGAAGACCGATCACGGCGATAATCATCATCGGACCGGCCATAATCTCAACCGGCTGGTGGAGCCGCTGGAACGCCTCAACCACAATCCAGATTGAAATCCCCAACACAGTCACCGCATTAACGAGTGCGGCGACCACTTCTACCCGTCGATAGCCGAATGTCGCCTGCACTGTAGCAGCTCGACGGCCGATGAAAATGGCTACGACGGCAATAATCAGCCCGGCAGCGTCCGACAGCATGTGCATAGCATCGGCGAGCAGCGCGACGGAGCCGGTAATCAGGCCACCAATCAACTCTGCAAAGAAGACTGTGCCAGTGACTCCGAGAACGATAAGCAAAGCGCGCAGCGGAGAATTCGTCGGAACATAGTGCGAATGCGCAGAACCGTGGCGGTGTTCATCGACACCACCACGGTTCTGTGGTTGTTGTTGAGCTGCACTTGTTGGAGCGTTCATGCCCTCACTTTAAGCAGCTTCAACCTTATTGACAACTTATTGAAAATGGGGACTGAGAGCACGCAGCTTTTAGGGAAGCCTCTTTGGACAGGCTGCTCTACGCAGTCTCAGCGCGAGCGTCGACCTTAACCCAGCTCATCAGGTCGCGCAGCTTGGCGCCCGTCTTCTCGATCTGGTGATCGTTGTAGGAAGCGCGCAGCTCCTCCAGCTCCTTGTTGCCACCCTCAACGTTGGCAACCAGGCGCTTGGTGAAGGCGCCGTCCTGAATGTCGGTCAGAATGTCCTTCATGCGCTTCTTGGTATCCGCGTCGATGACGCGCGGACCGGACAGGTAGCCACCGAACTCTGCCGTGTCAGACACGGAGTAGTTCATGTTGCCGATGCCGCCCTCGAACATCAAATCCACGATCAGCTTCATCTCGTGCAGGCACTCGAAGTAGGCCATCTCCGGCTCGTAGCCAGCCTCAACCAGAACCTCAAAACCGGTCTTGACCAGTTCCTCGGTGCCACCACACAGAACGGCCTGCTCACCAAACAGGTCAGTAACAGTCTCAGCCTCGAAGGTCGTCGGGATCACGCCAGCGCGTGCACCACCGATGGCGGCTGCATAGGACAGAGCCAGGTCGCGGCCGTTGTTCTTCGGGTCTTGCTCCACGGCGATGAGGCAAGGAACGCCCTTGCCATCAACGAACTGGCGGCGAACCAGGTGACCCGGCCCCTTCGGCGCAACCATGCCGATGATGATGTTCTCAGCCGGTTCGATCAGCTTGAAGTGAATATTCAGGCCGTGTCCGAAGAACAGTGCATCACCGTCGTTCAGGTTCGGCTCAATGTCCTCGGTGAAGATCTTCGCCTGGGAGGTGTCCGGAGCCAGCAGCATGATCACGTCGGCCCACTTTGCAGCCTCTGCGTTGGTCTTCACGGCGAAGCCAGCCTCTTCCGCCTTTGCACGGGACTTGGAGCCCTCACGTAGGCCGATAACAACCTCCACGCCGGACTCGCGCAGGTTCTGCGCGTGTGCGTGACCCTGGGAGCCGTAGCCGATGATGGCTACTTTGCGACCCTGGATGATCGACAGATCAGCGTCGTCGTCGTACAAAACATCAATTGCCATGGGGAGCATCCTTTCGTTGACTATCTACATTTATAGCAGACTTTATTTCATTTAGTGAGACTTTTTTGTCCACATAGTGAACTCTGTGGGCTTCTTGCCCTCTTTCGTAGGTAGTGACGCCCCCGGCTGCATACCGAGGGACATCACCACAAGCATTAAAGATTCGCTGGATACATGGCACGAGGGCCACGGCTAATCGCAGTCGGTGAGGCTTCAACCAACTCGCGAATGCCGAACGGTTCCAGAACATCCAGCAAAGCCTGCAACTTCGACGGCGTACCGGTGCACTCAATGATGACCGACTCCGGGCCGACGTCCACGACATGGGCACGGAATAGCTTGGCGGACTCCACAACCTGGGTGCGGTTCGAGTTGTCTGCGGAAACCTTCACCATCATCAAGCCGCGGGAGACGATTACCTCCGGATCATGACGCGTGACCTTAATAACGGGGATCAGCTTGTTCAGTTGCTTCGTGATCTGCTCGACCACATGATCCTCACCTTCGACAATGATGGTGATGCGGTTGATGCCCTCCACTTCCGTGCGCCCCGAACTGATCGAGATGATGCTGAACGCACGGCGGGTGAACATGCCGGAGATTCGCGAGACGATACCGTCAACATCCTCACACAGGACGGACAGAGTGTGGACCTGTTCCTTACTCGTGCTCATTAGTCTTCCTCACCTTCCTGGGTGATCTCGTGGATCTCCGCGGGCTCTTCCGCCGCCGAGGATTCCTCGTCGAACAACGGTCGCAGGTTGCGCGCGTACTGGATTTCTTCGTTGGACGTGCCGGCGGCGACCATTGGCCACACCTGCGCGTCCTCGCCAACGATGAAGTCGATGACGACCGGGCGGTCGTTGATTTCCTCCGCCTTACGGATGGTCGGCTCCACGTCTTCTGGCTTCGTGACGCGGAATGCCGCGCAGCCCATGGATTCCGCCAGCATGAGGAAGTCCGGCAGGTACGTCTCCCCCGGCTTCAGGTTGGTGTGGGAGTAGTGCTGGTCGTAGAACAGCGTCTGCCACTGACGCACCATGCCGAGGTTTCCGTTGTTTATAAGAGCAACCTTGATGGGCAGTTTCTCCACCGCGCAGGTAACGAGCTCTTGGTTGGTCATCTGGAAGCAGCCATCACCGTCGATGGCCCAAACGGAGGTATCTGGCTTGCCGGCCTTCGCACCCATGGCCGCGGGCACGGAGTAGCCCATTGTGCCGAGACCACCGGAGTTCAGCCAGGTGCGAGGATTCTCGTAGTCGACGAACTGCGCAGCCCACATCTGGTGCTGCCCCACGCCGGCAACATAGATAGCTTCCGGCCCGACGGTCTTCGACAGCGTTTCAATAACATACTGCGGAGCGAGCTTGCCATTGGGCTGCTCATCATAGCCGCGGGGGAAGTCCTGCTTCAGCTTGCGCAGGTAGTTCAGCCAGCCCGCGGTAGCGGGCTTCTTCAGGTCCAGGTTACGCATCGCCTGATGGAGAGCTGCAAGTACTTCCCTAGCGTCTCCGACAATCGGGACATTAGCTTCGCGGATCTTGCCGATCTCTGCCGGGTCGATGTCGGCGTGGATGACTTTCGCATCGGGCGCGAAACTCTCCACGTGACCGGTGACGCGATCGTCGAAGCGGGCGCCGATGGTGATCAGCAGGTCGGAACGCTGCAGCGCTGCCACCGCCGGAACACTTCCGTGCATGCCCGGCATGCCCATGTACAGCGGGTGCGAGGCCGGGAAGCTACCCAGTGCCATAAGAGTCGTGACGACTGGGATGTCGTTCGCCTCTGCAAATTCCAGCAGCTCCGCGTGAGCCTCTGCCTTAATAACGCCACCGCCGATGTACAGCGTCGGGCGCTTTGCAGCGCTGATCATCCGCACAGCTTCCTCGATCTGCCGCGGGTGTGGGCTGGTGACTGGCCGGTAGCCGGGCAGCTCATACGTCGGTGGCCAGCTGAAAGCCAATTCTGCGTTCTGCACATCCTTTGGGATATCCACCAACACCGCACCCGGGCGGCCAGTGGAGGCTACATGGAAGGCCTCCGCGATGGCGCCAGGGATGTCCTCCGGGCAAGTCACCATGAAGTTGTGCTTGGTGATCGGCATGGTGACGCCGCGAATATCTGCCTCCTGGAAGGCGTCAGTACCCAGCAGCCCCTTACCCACCTGGCCAGTGATCGCAACCAGGGGAACAGAGTCCATGTTGGCGTCAGCGATGGGGGTTACCAGGTTCGTCGCACCCGGCCCGGACGTTGCGATGCACACGCCCACCCGGCCGGTAGCCTGCGCGTAGCCGGTGGCAGCGTGGCCTGCACCCTGCTCGTGGCGAACGAGGATATGGTTCAGCTTTTCGGAGTCGTAAAGAGCCTCGTAGAGCGGCAGCACGGCGCCGCCAGGCAGGCCGAATACTACGTCGGCACCTAGCTCTTCTAGCGAGCGCACCACGGCCTGTGCGCCGTTAATTCGCTCCGGCTGCTTGCCGCGGGGGTGCTTCGCCAAGGTGGCGGGGCTGGGTTGCGAGCGTGATGTGTGTGTCACGTTTTCCTTCGCTCCTTGAGTCCGTCCTGCCTTCAATTCTTTGCTCTTAGCTCCCGGAACGATTGGCGCACCTCTGGGTCGCCTACCGCCTCTAGGAAGCGAAAAGCCGAAAATCTACGGTGTGGAATCGCTTGTTCGGTTTGGATGTATGTCCTCCACACAACAAACAACAAAAGCCCCCAAGCAGCCGACCATGTGAGTCGGTTGTCGGGGGCGCCGTGTCGAGCTCGACGAGGAAGCTAGTGGCGCCCCTCGATAATGAGTACTCGTACTAGTTGCGTGGATTTCATGGCTCTAAATATAGCGCTTTCCAGCAAGACAGTCAAGCGTTTGACCACATGTTTCTCAAAGTATGGCGCCGTGATCTCACATATTGAACACCCTAAAACCGCCCCCGACCTGTGTTTCCCGGCGCCACGAGGCCGGCCGATCTCAAGCCAAAAACCGGCCTTTTGCCGACGACTGCCAGCTTCCCAACAGGCTCCCTGACTACGGTGGAATACCATGTTGAAGTTCTATGCTTTCCAACTCTGGGAATGGCTAGTCGTTCACGGCATTCCTTTGAGCGCATTGATAATTATCGCAATTTTGATCCCGCGCTTGGGTCGTTTGGCGATTCGCATTGTTAGCAGTCGATTTGACGAGGGCGAAGAGGCCACCAAGTCGCGCCTAGCTCTCGTCGGCGCACTGGTCTACGTATTGCAGGCAATTGCGTATTTCGCAATCATCATGCTGGGGCTAACAAACCTCGGCGTACCCGCAATGGGCGCTGCACTGCCAGCAACGGTGGTGTCGGCTGCCATTGGTTTCGGTGCGCAGAACGTGATTGGAGATTTTCTCGCGGGCTTCTTCATCATCTCCGAGCGTCAATTCGGTGTGGGCGACTTCGTCGCCTTCGACGGAACATCCAGCAACATTTCCGGCACCGTCGTCGGGCTGACATTGCGTGCCACGAAGGTTCGCACGGCTTCCGGCGAGGTCGTAACCATCCCCAACGGCTCAGCCGGTGTAATTACCAACTACTCCCAAGACTGGTCGCGCGCGGTGGTCGACCTGGCCGTTCCTCTGCAGCCGGGCGAGTCCATGTCGAAGCTAACGCAACGCGTCGAAACGACTGCAGGTCGCGCTTTGGAAGACGAATCGATTGCCGACGACGTGACGGGCGAATTAGAAGTTTTGCCCGCCACGGATATTGTCGCCCCCACCGCTGCTGGGCAGCCGTGGCAGGTGAACTTTCGTGTGATGGTCGTTGTGAACCCAGCGCGCCAATGGGCAGTGGAACGTGTTCTGCGGTCGGCGCTGGTCAACGTGTTCTGGGATCGCTACGACATGCCACGGGCGTTCCTCGGCGGTGCTGAAGCTCCCTCCACCGACCCCCGTAAGGCCGTAGCGGCAGAGCACGCGCTGGCTCCAACGGAAGTCTTGCCCGCTCAGCACTCCCACGCCGCCGCAAGCGACGCGGCTAAGGCAGAGCAAGGATCTACTCAATCCACAGTTAATAACCCGCTTCATCCCGCTTCGAAGGACGACGGTCCGGGAGTCAAGCCGCTTGATAGCGACGGTACCCTTGGCCGTACGCGAGGCGCACACGCTGGCCAGGTCACCTCGGACGGAACAGTCGCTGATACAGCCGCTAAAGGCAGCGCACATGATGCGGACATTGCCGCCGAGGCAACCGATGATAAGACAGGCTACGAAGAGCCATCCGAGTTCACGGGCATTTGGCGCAACGCTGAGTACAAGTCGAAGTTTAAGAGGCTAATGAGCATCGGAGGCCGTACCCGCCCATCAACGACGGGTCTGATCTTGGCACTGCTTCTGGTCGGCGGGTTGGCCTTGGCGTCGTCCAACCCGGAGGGTGGCGACACCGGATGGCTTTCCCCGGATTATTGGCGCGATCGCCAACCCAAGAGCGAATCGACAGTGGATCCAAAGGCAAATGAGACGTCCGACTCCGATGCAACGGGCGAGAGCGCAACCGCCGATAACGCAACAGAAAGCAATGCCACGGAGGGAAATGTCGCGGACAGCAGCGTGACAGACCGCAATGTGACAGACGGCAATGCCAACGAAAACAACTCCGAAGCAGGCGGAAACAGTCAAAGTGTAGACGGCGGCTCCTCCGGAAGCACCGCCGAAACATCCGCTGGTAATCCCAATAGACAAAACGGACAGGCGCGCACGAGTGCACCTGCTAATGGCGGGCAAAGCGCAACGCAAAACCCTAATGCGCAGAACGAGCCCAATGCGACCGACACCGCCCGCGGCTGATTAAATGACATACATGAGCTCGAAGGTTTTCCACCCCAGCCGTGAACACATCCTCGGCGGGATCGTCATGTTCCTGATCTGCCTACTTTTCACGGGCTATAAGGTCGCCTGGTTTTTCTGGGTTCCACTGGTGCCGCTAGTGTTTATTCTGTGGACTTTGCGAGTGCGCACCACCGTCACCGACAAAGCCATCACCACGCGCTACCTCTTCCGCGCAGGCAAAACCATGCAGTGGGAAGACTTCCGGGCGCTGCGCTTTAACCGAGCCGGACGCGCCTACGCAGTGGACAAGCAGGAAAATAGCTTCTGGCTTCCCGGCATTACTTTCAACTCCCTTATCGACCTACACAAGGTAAGTGGCGGACGTATCCCCGACCCTGTCACCCCAGCACGCGAAGCGACGGAGGACAAGGTTCAGGT
The DNA here is from genome assembly GCF_056393505.1 of Corynebacterium sp. TUM25015. NCBI lineage: Bacteria > Bacillati > Actinomycetota > Actinomycetes > Mycobacteriales > Corynebacteriaceae > Corynebacterium > Corynebacterium sp. TUM25015. Next base: position 2,082,438 of record NZ_CM150783.1, read on the forward strand.
GGTCAACAAGGACGGATACGCCGTTCTCATGGACAAGGACGAGTACAAGGAGTACGAAAAGCAGCGCCGCCGCGAAGCGGGAGTGGAAACAGAAGCTGAAGTACCGGAAGGCAGCTCCAAGCAAGGAAACGCCGAGCGGGGAAACGCCGAGCGCAACACTGAAACTAGCGAATAGCGCAAACCAAAATCAGCAGTTGCGCACGGTGGCCAGTCGAAAACTGCTAAAAACAGAACAGACCTTCAACGACGAAGACGAGAACCGAGAACAGCATGAATGCCATCCCCTTGAGATCCACCGTCACCACCCAAGGCCGTAACGCCGCAGGCGCTCGCGCCCTATGGCGTGCCACAGGCATGACGGACAAGGACTTCGAGAAGCCCATCATCGCCATCGCGAACTCTTATACACAATTTGTCCCGGGGCACGTGCACCTGAAAGACGTTGGCGAAATCGTCGCCGACGCCATCCGCGAGGCAGGCGGTGTGCCCCGCGAGTTCAACACCATTGCCGTAGACGATGGCATTGCCATGGGGCACGCGGGCATGCTCTATTCGCTGCCAAGCCGCGAAGTGATTTCTGATGCCGTGGAGTACATGGTCAACGGCCACGCAGCCGATGCGCTAGTTTGCATCTCCAACTGCGACAAGATCACACCTGGCATGCTGAACGCCGCCATGCGTCTGAACATCCCGGTGGTTTTCGTTTCCGGTGGGCCGATGGAGGCAGGCAAGGCTGTGGCTGTCGATGGCGTCGTGCAAGCTCCGACGGACCTCATTACCGCCATCTCGGCCTCTGCTTCTGACAAGGTTGATGCGCAGTCTCTGTTGGAAGTTGAGTCAGCCGCCTGTCCGACGTGTGGATCCTGCTCCGGCATGTTCACCGCCAACTCGATGAACTGCCTGACCGAGGCACTGGGGCTTTCGCTACCGGGCAATGGTTCCACACTGGCTACCCACGCCAAGCGCCGTGACCTGTTCACCAAGGCTGGCACGACCATCGTCGAACTCTGCCGCCGCTACTACGGCGAAGGTGACGCCTCCGTCCTGCCGCGCAACATTGCGACTCGCGAAGCGTTTGAAAACGCCATGGCACTGGACATGGCAATGGGCGGATCTTCGAACACCGTGTTGCACATCTTGGCAGCTGCCCAGGAGGGCGAAGTTGATTTCGACCTCCACTCCATCGACCAGCTTTCCCGCGAGGTTCCCTGCCTGTCGAAGGTTTCCCCGAACTCCGATTACCACATGGAGGACGTCCACCGCGGAGGCGGAATCCCCGCCATTCTGGGCGAGCTCTATCGTGCCGGCAAACTGAATGAAGGCGTCCACTCCGTCCACTCCGCCACGCTGAAGGAGTGGCTGCTGGCCTGGGATATCCGCTCTGGCGCCGCCACAGAAGAAGCCATCGAGTTGTTCCATGCTGCCCCCGGTGGGGTCCGCACGACCGAGCCATTCAGCACAGAGAACCGTTGGTCCAGCCTGGATACCGACGCAGAAGGTGGCGTCATCCGCGATGTAGAGCACGCATACACCACGGACGGCGGATTGGTTATCCTGCGCGGCAACCTCGCCGAAGACGGTGCTGTGATCAAGTCCGCGGGTGTTGACCCGTCAATCTGGCACTTTGAAGGCACCGCGCTGGTTGTTGAATCTCAAGAAGAAGCCGTACGTGTGATCCTGGACAAGAAGGTCAAGCCCGGACACGTGGTAGTCGTCCGCTATGAGGGGCCTGCCGGTGGGCCGGGAATGCAAGAGATGCTGCACCCGACTGCGTTCCTCAAGGGCGCTGGCCTGGGCAAGGAATGTGCACTGATCACCGACGGACGCTTCTCCGGTGGTACGTCTGGCCTGTCCGTCGGCCACATCTCCCCCGAGGCTGCGCACGGCGGACTGATCGGTCTGGTCCGCGATGGCGATCCCATCACGATCGACGTCCACGAACGTCGCCTCGAGTTGAACATCTCCGATGCTGAGATCGAGCAGCGCCGTGCCGAGATGGAGGCCTCCGACAAGCCCTGGACCCCCACCACCCGCCAGCGAAAGGTCACCAAGGCACTGCGCGCGTATGCCGCCATGGCAACTTCCGCAGACCGCGGAGCCGTCCGCGAAGTCAGGTAGTGCCCTGCCGGCAGCCATTGTGGCGTCCGTAGACTGGGAAGTATGCAAGATTCCACCTCCCAGTCCCCCGCACACAACGCAACAGATGGTGGCAGCACGGATGGCATGATCCGCGTCCGCGACGCGCATCTGCGAAATCTCAAACATCAGAACGTTGAGCTTCCGCGCAATGCGCTTGTGGCAGTGACGGGTGTTTCTGGATCGGGGAAATCTTCACTTGCGTTTGGAACGCTGCATGGGGAGGCACAACGCCGGTATCTGGAGTCGGTCGCACCGTTCGCACGGAGGTTGATCGGTGGAGCCGTGGACCCGCGGGTCGGTTCCGTGGAGGGGCTACCACCGACGGTCGCTTTACAACAAGGCGCATCCGCGGGAGGGGCGCGCTCGACGGTAGGAACGGTATCGAACCTGTCGAATACGATCCGTCTGCTGTACTCCCGATGCGGGGAGTATCCGTCGACGTTGCGGAAGCGCCGTGGCCGGCTGGATTCTGATTGCTTCTCTCCTAACACCACGGTCGGTATGTGTCCGGAGTGCCAAGGCACTGGAGTGGTGCATGAGCCGACGGAGGAATCGATGGTTCCGGATCCGTCGCTCAGCATCGACGAAGGCGCCATCGCAGCCTGGCCGGGTGCCTGGTTGGGTAAGAACTTCCACGATATCGTGGCGGAACTTGGATTTCCGATGGATATTCCCTGGCGTGACATTCCGCGTGCCGACCGAGATTGGATTCTCTTCACCGATGAGCGCCCCGTCGTAACAATCCATCCACATCGCGGGGCGGATCAGATTCAGCGAACATATGAAGGCACCTGGCGTTCGGTGGCCTCCTATCTGCGGAAGACATTGGCCGAAACAGGATCCGACTCCACGCGCCGGCGGGTGCTATCGTTTATGCGCTCGTCACGCTGCGGCACTTGCAAAGGGCGTCGGCTAAATACCGAGGCGCTTTCCGTTAACTATCTCGACTACCCCATCGATAGCCTCGGAGCGCTTCCTTTAGAGGAGGTGGTAGAGCATTTCATAGAGCGTCGAGCCGACCTCCCAAACACATCCAAATCCCCCGACGGCGCAGCCGCCGAAGCCGAGAGGATCCTGCTGGATCAGGCAATTCCCACATTACAGTCGGTGGTGGATTTGGGGCTCGGACATCTCAGCCTGGATCGAGCGACGGCGACACTGTCAGCGGGCGAGCTGCAGCGACTCCGATTGGCGTCTCAATTGCGCTCGGGACTCTTCGGCGTGGCCTATGTACTGGATGAGCCCTCTGCGGGGCTGCACCCCGAAGAACGCCGCGCAGTGTCGAAACTTATCCGCAGGTTCCTGGACGCGGGCAACAGTGTCCTTCTCGTCGAGCACGATATGCACCTAGTTGCAGAAGCCGACTGGGTTGTCGACGTCGGTCCTGGTGCAGGCGAACTCGGCGGCGAGGTACTCTACTCCGGCCCCGTCAGTCCTACAACGGGACAGCGCGGACTGGCCGAGATGGATTGCCCCACCGGACGAGCACTCTCCGCCGGGCCTTTGGAGCTGACCAGCGACTCTAAGGCTCGCACCCCTTCCGGGGCGCTGGTACTCCGGGACATCAACCAGCGCACCCTGGACAATCTCACCGTAACTATCGGCCTCGGCACGTTCACCGCTTTCACGGGCGTATCCGGTTCCGGCAAATCCACCCTCCTCCAGGTTCTCGCCAGTACTCTACGCGAACAAGTCAAGACAGCCGTGAACGATGGAGACGTGGAATCGAAGGAGAAGAACAGCGGCGGTGAAAGCCATAGTGTCGACCGGCTAGTACAAATCTCTCAGAAGCCCATCGGCAGGACTCCTCGCTCTTGCCTTGCAACCTATACCGGGCTATTCGACCGCGTTCGGAAATTGTTCTCCCAGACCCGCGAGGCGAAGCAGCGCGGGTGGACCGTCTCCCGATTCTCCTACAATGTCACCCAAGGGAGGTGCCCGACTTGCAGCGGCGAAGGGCAGATCGAGATCGAGTTGGTCTTCCTGCCCGGCAGCTATGCTCCTTGTCCAGACTGCCACGGTGCACGATACAACGCGGAGACACTCGAAGTGACGTGGAACGGGAGGACGATCGCGGATGTACTGGGGCTGACGGTCGCCGAAGCCAAAGACGTTTTCGCGAACGAAGAGCCGATCGCTCGCGCTTTGCAAGCGCTATCTGCTGTGGGTTTGGATTATTTGCGGCTCGGCCAGCCGGCGACGGAGCTATCCGGTGGCGAAGCTCAACGGATCAAGCTGGCGACCGAGCTGCAGCGTGCGCAGCGTGGGCACACCGTGTATCTCATGGACGAACCGACCACTGGATTGCACCCCGCGGACGTAGACCTGCTGGTGGCAGAGATGCAGCGCTTAGTCGACAACGGGAACACGGTGGTGATTGTGGAACACGACATGCGCGTTGTCGCCCAGGCAGACCGAGTGATTGAAATGGGACCAGGTGCAGGCGCGCGCGGAGGGCAAGTTGTGGCAGATGGAAGCCCCGCCGCAGTGGCCCAAACGGACACCGCGACGGGGCGGATACTGGCCGAGCGCAGTTGAATGCTACGACGACAGAAGAACGTTCCCTAGTTGAACGGGTTACCTCCGCCGACCGCGAGCCAGAGACCAGCAGTCGCCGCCACTGCAACCACGAAGAAGATCCACGCCGAGGCTAGTGGACGAGTTGCCCATCCTCGGCTGCGATCAAGACTGATACGGCCAGGACCGACGAAAATAAGGCTGATCGAAACCACTGTCAGAACGACCCATAGCTGGATATAAGGGCTCATTCCATATGGCCAAAGGGATCCTTGGAAGTTGTTGAGGTTGTGGAATGCCATGAAACCTGCAACCACCGTAGCCAGCGCCGCACCGAACGGTGTGAGTAGACCAAGCAACAGCAGTCCACCGGCTACAACCTGCGCTACTGGGATGCCGATAGCCAGGATGTCCGCGAAGTTGTAGTTCTCCAGCTGGGTCTGGAAGACATCCACGCCGGGGTCTCCGCCGAAGGAGAATAGCGTCTGCAGTCCACGAACTAGCAGGTATGCGCCTAACGCTGCCCGAAGCACGAAGAGGCCAAAGCTTGTGGTTCCGCGCTTCGCGGTTGCAGAAGCGTCTTCCGTGGGCGTCCCCACAGTGTCACCTGGCTCTGCGGTGTTCTGCGTTCCAACCGCTGCCGGTGCCCCAACGGCTGCGGGCGCCACAACAGTCTCAGGCGCAGTAGTGCTCTCTGGAGCAGCTGCGGTCTCAGGCGCAGCAACTGCGGATCTCTCCGTTTCCTCGGGTGCGACGCCGGCCTCTAGTGGGCGCTTCTCCTCAGGCAAGGACTGGTTGCTAGCTCCCGAATCTGGATACTGCGCAACGTCGGAATCATCGATCTTGTCCCAGCGATCCTCCGCAGTCGTACTAGCGGCGCCAGTGGCGCTTGCCGCGCCAGCTGTGCCGGCTGCCGTGGATTTGGTGGGAGCGTCAAGGTTAGTCAGATCTACGTCAGAATCCTTGGACTCAGCGGGAGCAAGTTCCGCTGCCCTGCTCTCAATTCGCTGGGGCCGGGCGCGACCAGCCAAGGCGTAGATATCCCGCTTCGCGGGTTTAGGCTTACCTTCCGCGGCTGATTCTGGAGCTGGCGCAGCCTCAGCTCCGGGCTCGTCCTCAACTTCGCTCGGCTTCTCAATTTTCGTCGAACCGGCTGAGGGCTCGTCTGCAGCAGGCTCCTCAGCGGCGGGCTCATTCGCTTCACGACGGTAGACCGGCACGTCGATGTCATTGTGCATGTCATCCGCCAGATCGTCATCTGGACTAGTGGGCCTAGGGTTGTTTGGCTTCGCGTTGTTATTCACGCCACCCAGACTATTCCGACCTTTAGAGCTTGTGGGGGAGGTCACTCGGCATGTCTCGGACGCTTAAATAGCAGCAGCCCGCTTTGCTGCCCCTTTAGCTGAGCTTCTTGGCAATAAGTTGGTTCACCTGAGCAGGGTCAGCCTTGCCCTTAGTGGCCTTCATCACGGCGCCGACAATCGCACCAGTGACCTTCTTGTTGCCTGCGCGGTATTTCTCCACGATGTCGGGGTTGGCAGCAAGTGCCTCATCGACGGCAGCTTCGATGGCGCCGTCATCGCGGACAACTTCCAAACCACGAGCGTTTACGACCTCATCGACGTCGCCTTCACCGGCTAGTACGCCGTCCACGGCCTGGCGCGCAAGCTTGGTGGTCAGCTTGCCCTCATTTACCAATGACGCCACCCGCGCCACCTGGGCTGGCGTGATGTCTAGCGCAGACAGTTCCACGCCCTGTTCGTTTGCCTTTCCTGCGAGGTAGGAGACCCACCAGGAACGCGCCTCATCGGGCTTGGCTCCCGCTTCGACGGTGTCGATGACGAGATCGAGGGCACCGGCGTTGACCAGGTCTCGCATCTCTTCGTCCTTCAGTCCCCATTCCTTTTGAATGCGGGCACGGCGAATCCACGGCATTTCCGGCAAGGTGGAGCGAATCTCCTCCACCCATTCGGCGGGCGCCAGTACGGGTGGTAGATCCGGGTCGTTGAAGTAACGATAATCCGCCATGGTCTCCTTCGGGCGCCCCTTGGAGGTGGTTCCGTCGGTTTCCTGGTAGTGGCGGGTTTCCTGCACGATCTCCACGTCGTTGACAAGGCATGCTGCCTGACGCTGCATTTCAAAGCGCACTGCCTGCTCAACGGACTTCAGGGAGTTGATGTTCTTCGTCTCGGTGCGCGTGCCATATTCAGTGGTTCCCACGGGACGCAGCGACAGGTTCGAGTCGACGCGCATGGAGCCCTGATCCATGCGCGCATCGGAGACACCCAGGGCCTTCACGAGATCGCGCAGCGCAGAGACGTATGCCTTCGCAACCTCGGGAGCGCGTTCGCCGGCGCCTTCGATCGGCTTGGTCACGATCTCAATCAGCGGCACTCCGGCGCGGTTGCAGTCTACGAGGGAGGCGGTTGCGCCATGGATGCGACCGTCGGCACCGCCGAGGTGCGTCAGCTTGCCGGTGTCCTCCTCCATGTGAGCGCGTTCAATCTCCACGCGCCATTCGGATCCGTCTTCCAGGACAACATCCAGGTACCCGTCGTAGGCGATCGGCTCGTCATACTGGGAAATCTGGTAGTTCTTCGGCTGGTCCGGGTAGAAGTAGTTCTTCCGCGCGAAGCGAGACTTCGGAGCAATCTTGCAGTTCAGTGCCAGGCCAATCTTGATTGCCCATTCCACGCCCAGCTTGTTCACTACCGGCAGCGCACCCGGCAGGCCAAGGCTGCACGGGTCAACGTTGCTGTTAGGTGCATCGCCGAACTCTGCGGAAGAAGTGGAGAACATCTTCGTCTTCGTTGCGAGTTCGACGTGGACTTCCATGCCCATTACCGGGTCGAAGCGCTCCAGCACTTCGTCGAAGTCCATCACATCATCGGAGTAATCGTAGACAGGCGCAGTCATGCCAGCCATCTTAATACGTCCCCGCTGCTGTGTGTCGTTGGGGTCGCTACCGCTGGGCGTCCTTGGGCGCTGCCCGCCCGGGTGGCAACCAGGTGACGCGTCCGCTTACCCGCGCCATCCTCCCTCGGTTTGGCTGTCCATTTACTCCGTTGTGGTACGGGCATAAGAGCGACATGTTCTCGGGGTTCGTTTCCCCTCCTCGTGCAAATTCCTGAAGGTGGTGTACTTGGCATTCACTCGCAGGACGCCCACACCCCGGCCAGGCGCATTGCGTCGTTTCGGCTTCCAGCATTCGGCGCTGCTTTTGTGACGCCAACCGCCTCACCCGATATAGGTTCACCGGTCCTTGCTCCGCCGATATCAGAGTTATGTAATCCCCATTCCTCAATTCAACGCCGTTCATTTCAACGCCGCTCAACTCGGAGGCGCCCAACTCGGCGGCGCTCACTTCAACGGCATGCGGCTCTACCCCGCTGGCTTCTGCGAGGCGTCGGGCGACGTATTCCGCTCCGGTGAGGACTGCTCCATTGGTCGCACGTAATTCCACTTCATCGCCCTGACCGCTAAGCACCTGCATGTATTCGTCTAGTCCGACGACAACATTGGTGGTCAGCGTGCTGCGCTGAATGGTTCGATTCTCGGTTAACCATGCCAATGGGTCTAGGCGTGCAGACTCCCAGATCTCCGACATTTCGTGTGCCGGACCGGTGAACTGGATGGTGGTCTTCGTTCCGTGGAGGATGCGACGTCCGCCATCGTCTGGCACTCGTGGCCCTTGCATGCGGCGTCGAAGCTGTGTGGCGCGGCGAGAGATCGCCGTCAGGTCTCCGGCTGTGTTGCACAGTTGCTCCGTGAAGACGTAGCGATGTTTGATACCCAATGTGCGCGCCCGCTCGGCAATGAGCATCAGCACGTCCAGGCCGTGACGATTGCGGCGCGCAGCTTCCAGCGCGCGCTTCTTGTAACGCGAATACGCCGGCCCGGAGAAGTGCTCCGCCGCCCGCGCCACTCTCCTAGCGAGTTCTTTTTCCAAGGGCAGCTGCTCGGCAGGAACGCCAAAGGCTTCGCTCAGCAGATCAGCGCCGTGGCGCTGGGCCGCTGCCACTTGGCGCTGAAGCTCCCCGAGCTGCCGCAGTTTTTCCATAGCGCCAACGCTAAAACATCGCGCCTTTTCTCGCCCCGCCGCAAGAAACTCCCTGTGGATAATTTTCACCGAAAAAACGGTTTTCCACAGGGAAAACAATTCTCCCTTGACAGGCGCCCGACTCCTATGCCTTGCCGTCCGCTCTAGTGGATGGCGCGGTGTGTCACTACCCGAACAGGGAACGTGCCGTCTCGTAGCGCTTCTCGGGAACTTCCTTCAACGTTCCGACGGCTTCTTCAAAGTCAATCAGATCAATGTCGCCGCCCTTAAGCGCCACGACCTTGCCGAAATCGCCGTTGATTGCAGCCTTGGTGGCGTTCACGGCAAAACGCGTTGCCAGTACGCGGTCGAACGCAGTGGGCGTACCGCCGCGCTGGATGTGTCCGAGGACGGTGGAACGCACGTCGGTATCCAACCGGTTCTCGATCTCCTTGGCAATCAGCGCCGACATGTTCTGGAACTTCTCATGGCCGAACTGATCCACTTCACGCTCCGCAACCTCCAGGGTGCCTTCCTTCGGCAGCGCTCCCTCGGCGACAACGATGATGCCGTACTTCTCCCCCAGCTGGAAGCGGCGTGCCATGCGACGGCAGACGTCATCAATGTCGAATGGAAACTCCGGAATGAGGATCTCGTGCGCACCGCCGGCCATGCCCGCGTGCAACGCAATCCAGCCAACGTGGCGGCCCATGACCTCCACGATCATCACGCGATCGTGTGATTCAGCGGTAGTGTGCAGGCGATCAATGGCATCGGTCGCGACGGCGACGGCAGTGTCAAAACCAAAGGTGTAATCCGTGCCGTTGACATCGTTGTCAATGGTCTTCGGCACGCCAATCACCGGGACTCCGTTGTCATGCAGGAAGCGCGCGCCCTTGAGTGTGCCCTCGCCGCCGATGGGGATCAGAGCGTCGATGCCCGCGTCAGCGAGATTAGCCTTCACGCGGTCGATGCCTGCCATAAAGTCTTTCGGGTGCAGGCGACCGGTACCCAAGATGGTGCCTCCGCGGCGCAGAATACGATCGATGAAGTCGTCGTCGTACAACTGCACACGACGATCTTCCAACAGTCCCTGCCAGCCGTCTTCAAAGCCAACGACGGTATGGCCTTCCCCTGCCGCCGTACGCACAATGCCTCGGATGACGGCGTTCAATCCTGGGCAGTCTCCACCACTGGTCAAGGTCGCAATACGCATGCTTCAAAGTTTAGCGATATGGCGTCGGATCTGCCGGACGGCAAGGGAATGTACGCCTATGGACGCCTACTCGTCTCCGTGGCTCGCCTCTTGCCGAGCCATGCTGGAAGCCAGTGCGCCGAGGATGAGCATGACTACCGCGGGTAGCAGTGATTCTCCGAAGGCTTGGGGGCCGACTACGCTAACGCGTGCTTGCACGACCGCGGCGATTACCGCTGCACCGGTGACTGCACCGAGTTGCCTGGTGGCGTTGTACATTCCGGAGCCCGCACCGGCGAACTGCGGCGGCAGGTCTCGCAGTGTGGCGGTGGAGTTCGGCGCCCAGACAAAAGCATTGCCAAAGCCCAGGATCACGAATGATCCGATGATCATCCACAGCGGGCGCTCGGGTCGCATGGATAGCGCCAGCGCGGCCACTCCAATGGCCATCAAGCAGAAGCCCAACACGGCGAAACGCCGGGGATCGTAGCGGTCAACAAGCCTGCCGACGAATGGCGCCATCACCCCCGCGATGATGGCCATGGGAGTTACAACGAAGGAGGCTTTCATTGGACCGAAGCGATGGACTTCCTGCAGGAACAACATCACCGGAACCATCATGCCGGCGATGGTGAACCCCATAGTGAAAATCGAAGCGTTACCGAAGGCAAAATGGCGACGGGTAAACAGCGCGATGGGTACCAACGCGCTGCCCGCGGACAGGCAGGATTGCAGCCAGACAAAGGCGATCATCATCGCCACGCCGCCGACCAGCAGCGCCCAAATCCACGGAGCCCAGCCGGCGGGGTCGCCTTCCTGGATGCCGTAGATCACCATCGTCATCGCCACCATGGAAAGCAGGATCGACGGCACATTAATGCGGTCGCGCGTCGGCCGGAAGCGCGGCACCCACCGGGCAACCATTACTACGGACAGCACGCCGATCGGCACATTGATAAAGAACACCCAGTGCCACGTGGCGTACTCCGTAATGAAGCCGCCGAGCAGCGGCCCGGCGAGCGTGGAAATTCCTGCCGTCGCACCCCAGATACCCAATGCTGCGCCGCGCTTGTCGCGCGGGAAGATACGGTTGATCACGCTCATGGTCTGCGGTGTCAAAAGTGACCCGCCGATACCCTGCACGGCGCGGGCGGCAATCAGCATTTCGATACTGCCCGCCAGGCCGCAGGCCAATGACGAGAGGGTGAAGATCGTCATGCCCGCTATATATAGGTTCTTTGGCCCGAAGCGGTCGCCTAGCCGGCCGGTGACCATCAGGGGCACTGCGAATGTCAACAAATAAGCGCTGGTGACCCACAGCACCTGCCCGTAGTCGGCATGCAGGTCTACTTGGAATGCTGGCGTGGCGACGGCCACGATCGTCTGATCCAGCAGGATCATGAAAAACCCGATACACAACGCCACGAGGGCGCGCCACGCCTGTGACAGCGGCAGAGGCAGTGCGGGATAGGTTTCTTCTGCAGAGCGAGTGCGGTGTGTGGGTGGGAGCTGCTGTGCGTTCACTTACAGTGAGTCTACTGCCGCCCTCAAAGCAGACAAACTTGCTTGAAACTCCGGCATGAGCGGCAGCTCCTCCAACCGGTCAATGGGTTGCCACAGCAGCTCCAGCGATTCGGCGGTCGGATGAAGTTCCAGGTGCTCGGCGCAGGTGGCTAGGACAGTGGTGTACGTCCACTCAGTGATTTCCGGGTTGACGTACTGCCACCAGAACGTGCCTCCGAGTCCGAAGATGCCGTGAGCCTCCAAGTCGGCGTCCAGGCTAGGGTGCCGAACCGGAAAGTCCTGCAGGGCTTGGCGGGGATCCCCGTTGCGCTCGATGATCTTTTCAATCCCCGCAAAGAGGTGCCGTTCTTCTTCGCGAACTGGAAGGCGGCAGTACGCCTTCTTGACAGGCACGGTCGAGGTCACGATTTCTTGGTGGACCTTTATTGCTGACGCCCCCACGCCTGTTTCTTCCCACGTTTCTCGTAGGGCGCCGTCGGTAGGTGACTCGCCGACGTCGATCGCTCCCCCGGGCAGAGCCCAGGTTCCGCCACGGTTCGTCCACTTGGCGCGGTGCTGCATCAGAACGTGGCGGTCGTCAGTGACGAGAAACAGCCCCGCGGCGCCGAGCACACCCCAGCGGCGGGAGCCGTCGGGGTCTTCGACGAAACCATCGCCTGTGTAAAGTTCGGGAAGCTTACCCATGACTTCCACCATACGCGTGCGGCTATGGGCGGATCCCGCCCCGCCAAAAAGCTAGCTAAAAGCTAGTTGAAAGCTGGCCGAAAGCTAGACGGCTAGCCGCCAGTCAATGGCCAGTTTCGGCGTGCTTAGGCACGCTTAGGCGCGGCCGGCTTCGAAAGCGGCGCCGACGCGGTACAGACGGTCGTCGCCATGTGCTGGGCCCATGATCTGCAGACCGGTCGGCAGGCCGGAATCGCTTGCAAAGCCACCGGGCACGGACATGCCGCATACGCCCGCCAGGTTCAGCGGCAGGGTAAACAGGTCAAACATGTACATCGCCAACGGATCGTCGACCTTCTCCCCCAGCTTGAATGCGGTGGACGGGGTAACCGGTGCGACGATAGCGTCGACCTGCTCATAGGCCTTGGCGAAGTCCTGAGAGATCAGGTTACGTACGCGCTGCGCCTGCAGGTAGTACGCGTCGTAGTAGCCAACGGACAGGGCGTAGGTTCCCAGCATGATGCGGCGCTTCACCTCGGGGCCGAAGCCCTCGGCGCGGGTCAGGCTCATCACCTGGTCGGCGGAGCGGGTACCGTCGTCTCCCCGGCGCTGGCCGTAGCGCATGCCGTCGAAACGAGCCAGGTTGGAGCTGACCTCACAGGGCAGGATCAGGTAGTAGGCGTTCATGGCATGGTCGAAGTTCGGGCAATCAACTTCCACCAGTTCAGCGCCCTGAGACTTCAGCTGTTCCAAGTTGGCGTGGTATGCCTCCAGCACGCCGGGCTGGAAGGCCTCAGCGCGCTCGAACTGCTTGACTACGCCGAGCTTCACACCGTTGAGGTCTCCGGAAGCGCCCTGCTTTGCGGCCTCGACGACCGGTGCGACGGCGTGGGTGGAGGAGGTGGAGTCGTTGGCGTCATGGCCTGCAATAACCTCGTGCAGCAGCGCGGTGTCCAATACTGTACGCGCCGTCGGGCCTCCCTGATCCAGAGAGGATGCGCAAGCCACCAGGCCATAGCGGGAAACGGTGCCATAGGTGGGCTTCACGCCCACGGTGTTGGTCAGTGCGGCGGGTTGGCGGATCGAACCACCGGTGTCCGTTCCGATAGCCAGTGGAGCCATGCCTGCAGCCAGAGCTGCGGACGAGCCACCACCGGAACCGCCCGGAGTGCGCTCCAGGTCGTAGGGGTTCTTAGTCGGGCCGTACGCAGAGTTTTCCGTGGAGGAGCCCATGGCGAACTCGTCCATGTTGGTCTTGCCCAGGATCGGGATACCCGCTGCGCGCAGGCGCATGGTGACGGTCGCGTCATAGGGGCTCATGTAGCCCTCGAGCATCTTCGATGCACAGGTGGTCGGCGCGTCCATGGTGGTGAACACGTCCTTCAGCGCCAGCGGCACGCCCGCCAGCTTGCTGGTCGGCTGATCGCCTGCGGCCAGCGCCTCGTCGACGTTCGCGGCTGCGGCGAGAGCCTCGTCGGGACCAACGTGCAGGAACGCGTTGATATCCCCGTCAATCTCACCGATGCGGTCCAGGTGAGCCTGGGTAACCTCCTGGGAGCTGATCTCGCGCGCGTGAATCTTTTCCGCCATTTCCGCGGCGGTCCAGGTGGTGAAGTCCGAGTCATCCCGGGAACCGACGATGTACTTGTTCTCAGCCATGAGTGTTCCTACAGTTCCTTATTTCTCTAACGTTCGTTGTTCTAACGGGTTCTAAACGGTCTGTTGGCGTTGTGGCTAGTCCGCGAGGATCTGCGGCACCTCGAAGCGCTGCTCGCTCTGCTTCGGAGCCTGGTCGAGTGCCTGCTCGGGCGTAAGGCTCGGAACGACCACGTCTTCACGCATGACGGCAACGTCGCCGTCAACGTTTTGGGTGGGGTGGCTCAATGGCTCAACGCCTTCGGTGTCCACCTTCCTGATCGCTGCAACGTGATCGACGATTCCATCGATCTGAGCTGCGTATTCATCCAACTCCTGTTCCCCTAGGTCCAGGCGAGCCAGGCGGGCCAGGTGGGCAACATCTTCGCGCGAAATCTCAGACATGGGTTCTACTCTAGCCAAGCCAACCTGCCCCCGTGGACTTCAGGTGGCGCTAGTATCGGTTCCATGTCTTTCCTCATGCGTGTCCGTATGCCTGATTCCCCCGGATCCCTTGGCTTGCTAGCCATGGCACTGGGGACTGTCGGCGGCGATATTCGTGGCGTGGATATCGTCGGACCAGCGGAGGATGATCCGGACTCCGTCATCGACGACATTGTCGTTTCCATCCCCTCGGGACATCTGCCGGATAGTCTCATCACCGCCACGCAGGAGCTCGATGGCTTCTATGTCGATTCGATCAGACCTTTTTCCGGCAAGATCGACCGACGTGGCCAGATTCAGATGCTGTCTGGAGTGGCGGAAAAGCGGCGTCAACTACAAGAAGCGCTAGAGATCATGATGCAGGATCTGCCGCGCTCCATGACGGCGGGCTGGGCGCTGGTGTTGGATACGTCGCCGCGGACGCACCGGGTAGCTGCCTCCTCCGCCGCCCCGGAGGATAACGGGCTTGAACTCGACCACCCGCCACTAACCGAGGCCCGCGTGTTGAACCCAGAGCGCGAGGATTGGATTCCCGAGAACTGGGTTGTGATGGAGTCCGCGTTGGCGGGAACGCCAATCAAGGGAACTGACTTACTGCTCATAGTCGGCCGCCCGGGCGGGCCGGACTTTCTGCTTAGCGAGGTAGAACACCTGCGGCAGCTCGGCGCTATCTTTGGGGCGTTCTTTAGTTAGCCACTGTCTTTAGATAGCCACTGTGCCCGCCGGCAGCCCGCCGGCACTATTGGCTGCGGATAAAGAAGTTATACGCCGGGCTATCCGTCACATCGGTCGCGTGGTATCCCAGCTGCTGCAGGTGTGCTTGGAACTCGATATCGCCGGATACGTCCTCAAACGCCGCCAGCACGCGACCGTAGTCCATGCCGAAACTGCGGTAGTGGAAGCCGGTGATATTCCAACGGGTTCCCAGCACTTCCAGGAAGCGCAATAGTGCGCCGGGGTGCTCGGGGAATTCAAAGCTATACGCGGTCTCGTCAACGCGCTGACCGGGTGTGCCTCCTATCATGTAGCGCACGTGTTCCTTGGCGACGTCATCGTCGGAGAGGTCGACCACTCCATAACCTGCGCTGCTGAGATCCGCGGCGATGCCCTTGCGCTCCTCCTCGCCGTTTTTCAGTTTGACGCCCACAAAGATTCGGGCTGGTTCTTCCCCACCACGCTGGCCGACTCGGTAGCTGAACTCTGTGACGGAACGCTGGCCGAGGATCTTGCAGAACTCGAGGAACGCACCTTCGCGCTCGGGAATTGTCACGCCGAAGATGCCCTCGCCACCCTCACCGATTTCCGCACGCTCGGAGACATAGCGCAGGGAGTGGAAGTTCACATTCGCACCGGAGAGGACGTGAGCCAGGGTTTCGTCTTGAATTTTGTGGGTAGCAACATAGCGCTTCAGCCCAGCCAGTGCGACGGCGCCGGCGGGTTCGGCGATGGCTCGCGTGTCGTCGAAGATGTCCTTGATGGCAGCACTGATCTCGTCGGAGCTTACGGTGATCACGTCATCGAGGTAGTCACGGCAGAGGCGGAATGTCTCTGCGCCGATTCGTTTGACGGCTACGCCTTCGGCGAAGAGGCTGACGTGGTCGAGGGCAACGGGTTGGTCTGCTGTGAGGGCTTGGGTGAGGCAGGCGGATTCCTCCGGCTCCACTCCGATGACCTGAATTTTGGGGTTCAGTTCTTTGAGAAGCACGGCTACGCCCGCTGCCAAACCACCGCCGCCGACCTGTACGAACACGCGGTCAACGTCCGGTCGGGATTGGAAGATTTCGAGACCAGCGGTTCCTTGCCCGGAGATGACCGCCTCGTCGTCGAACGGGGCGACCCAGACCATGCCCTCCTGGTCGGATAGTTCCATGGCCTTGGCTTTGGCTTCGTCGAAGTTAGCGCCGTGTAACAGTACTTCCCCACCGAAGCTGCGCACTGCGTCGATTTTGATGCTGGGGGTGACCTCCGGCATCACAATGACAGTGCGGATTCCCAGTTCCGTGCCGGATAGTGCCACGCCCTGTGCATGGTTTCCGGCGGAGGCGGCGACGACTCCGCGGCGGCGCTCTTCTTCCGTGAGCTGTGCCATGCGGTTGAATGCGCCGCGGATCTTGAAGCTATGCACGGGCTGCAAGTCTTCGCGCTTGACCAGAATTTCGTTTCCACTGCGCTTCGACAGCGTGTCCATGTACTCAAGCGGGGTGTTTTTGGCCACGCGGTACACGGGTGCGGAAACGATTTTCTTCAGATAGTCCGCGCCGGTGGCAGTAGATTCCGTGGCAGCGGGGGCTTGTGAAGCTTCATGTGACATGCGCTTCAGTATAGTCCTGCCGGTGATCCCCCTTACACGGCAGTGCCCGTCCACCGCACCTCTGCGGCAGACGGGTTTGCACGACTGCAGTTACTGCTGACGGTAGTCGTCCAGGTTTACCTGCGGGGTGGGCTGCAGGTGATCCGTTGCGGGGTTCTTCACCGACGGGTACTTGAGGTCGACATCATGGTCATCTGCGGTTCCAACATATGGATCCTCGCCGTTGAGCACGCGCTTGACCTGTTCCTTATCCACGGTGTGAGTCCACTTGCCAACCAACAGAGTGGCCACTGCGTTACCGGAGAAGTTGGTCAGGGCGCGGGCCTCAGACATGAAGCGGTCGATGCCAGCGATGATGTCCACGCCGTCCAACAGCTCCGGACGGTGCGATTGCAGACCGACAGCCAGGGTTGCGATACCCGCGCCGGACACACCCGCGGCACCCTTGGAGGCGATAATCATGAAGATCAGCAAGCTGATCTGATCCCCCATGCTCAGGTGCACGTTCATGGCGTCCGAAATAAAGATGGCTGACATGGTCAGGTAAATCGCGGTGCCGTCCAGGTTGAAGGAGTAGCCCGTCGGCACGACGATTCCGACCGTGGACTTGTCCACGCCGACGTGTTCCATCTTGCGCATCAGGTTCGGCAGCGCGGACTCAGAGGAGCTGGTAGCGAAGATAAGCAGGTACTCGCGCCCCAGGTACTTCACCAGCTTGAAAATATTGAAGCCAGTGAAGACTCGCAAGATGGTTCCCAGAATCACGAAGATGAAGATGATGCAGGTGATGTAGAAGCCTAGGATCAAGATACCGAGCTGCAGCACTGCCTTAATACCAGTGCCGCCGACTACGCCAGCCATCGCACCAAACGCGCCGATCGGGGCCAACCACAGGATCCAGGACAGGATCTTGAAGACCAGCTTCTGCAGAGCGGCCACGAAGCCCAGGATCGGCTCGCCGGCCTTGCCCATGGATTGCGTTGCGAAGCCGACCAACAGGGCGATTAGCAGTACCTGCAGAATCTTGCCTGAGGTGAAGGCGCTGAAGAAGGTTTCAGGAATGATGCTTTGCACGAACCCGGTCTCTTGCCCTTTTTTGGCGTCGAAGCCACCGGTATTTCCAATGTTCAGCCCTTCGCCCGGCTGCAGCAGGTTTCCCACGACTAGGCCTACTGCGAGGGCGAAGGTGGACATCGTGATGAAGTAGGCCAGTGCCATGCTTCCTGCTTTGCCTACTGACGCCGCAGACCTCACCGAGCCAATTCCCAGCACGATCGTGCAGAAGATCACCGGCGGGATGATCATTTTGATCAGCGTGACGTAGGTGGTTCCGAGCTCTTTGAACCCCTTTGCGACATCGGGTGCCACGAGACCGAAAATGATGCCGGCGATCACGGCGACGATCACGCCGATGTATAGCCAGTGTGTGTTGTCTTTCTTCTCTTTCTTCGGCTCCGCGATCTGCGGGGAGCTAGCTACCGCAGCCCCCAACGAAGCTTTTACTTCCTGCGCCTTTTGCTCGGTGACGTGGTGATCAACGCCATGCTGCTGCGCGTTTTCGTAATCCGCATTGTGGTCTGCGCCCTGGGGATTGTGCTTGTCGTTCATGGATCCCTAGTGCCCCATTTCGATGTCTATGAGATGGACTCTTGAAAGTGCTGATCTTTCCCCCTTGTCAGTCCGCAACAGCCATGGGGCTCGGTGGGAGCCGTGTGGGCGTCACAAAAACCACGCAGGAGTTAACCTCAACACCTTTATTGTGCTACTTCACCAAGATAAGAAACAAATAGAGAAAGCGATAGGTTTCCCCGAGGATTTTCGTCCAGCGGGCGGACAGTGTTGACCTGCCTTTTCTTAGAAGGAAGTCCGAATAAATGGTTGCTGGAGCTGCTGGAGCTGCTGGAGCACTGTGCAGCACCACAGTGCAGCGCAGCTAAGTCAGCCGCTTTATAGCGAGCAGTACCCCCTGAGGGTACGAAGCAGAAGCTTATTCCTGCGAAAAGGTGAATCGTTCCCTAGTGTTCTCCCTAGCATTGATTCTCCACAGCATTGTTTCTTTGCAGCATTGATTCTTTGCAGTGGAGAACTTTTTCGCGTTGGGAACATTGCGTGGCCACGCTTCATCCCATCCCTATAGAACACCAACAAACCCAGAAAGGCGCTAGTTCCTCGTGCGGGCTCCTCAAGCAAAGACCCATCAGCTTCCACAAACCTGGCGATTCGCTGCTGCAGTGTTCGCGTTTCTCACCGGCATTGCTCTGCTGCCGATCTTCGCCGTTAACGCGAACGCCGACGACGAAAGCAGAGTCGCCGGAGTTTATGAAGCTGCAGGTACACCCGTCCAGCTATCCGACGATGCCACCGACGCTTTTTACCTAGGCGAGGGTTTGTACCAAAGCACCTTGCCCGGTTCCAGCAACAGCGGAGATGATAGCGACGATAAGTGGTTCAACGTCAGCATCCCTCAAGGGAGGAAAGCTGTGATCTCCGTCAATGCTGTCCCCCTGGGATCCGCTAAGGACGATTCGGCCTCATACGGCACCCGGGTGGGATATAAAAACGACTCTTGCAGCGACAAAGTCAGTGGTTCTTCCTCTACAAGTAGCTGGCCCGATCCACCAGAGGCGGAAGCTATAACAATCGTCCCGGAGGAAGACTGCGACCCGACGAAATACCGTGTGAATATCAGTTCTGCGGGTAGCAGCTTTGACGGCGAACTCCCGGTGGAAATTGTCGTCGGCTTCCCACCTCTAGTCGACGGTGCCGAAGCCGGTCCGGAAAACGACCGAGAAACCCCGGACGGCGATGACAAGGACAAGGTCAAGGTGCCACACACCGACCCGAAGTCGACCCCTGGTGGCCTGTCTTATGACAAGGCGACTGAGATCACCCCAGGCACCGTTTCTGACACCCTGGTTCCAGGCGAAACAAAGTTCTACCGCATGAACGTCGACTGGGGCCAGCGCCCCATCGCAGAGGTGGAATTCGATAAGAAGCAGACCGATGATTCCCGCAGTGGAAAAATCTTCGTCGCTTCTCCACGACGTGTTCAAACGTCATATTCGTCTTCGGAATCACTGGATGAGGATCTTCCAGTTACCGCCCGCGCAGTAGGCACGCCCTATGTCTTCTTTCGCAATGGCGAAGGAAGCTCATCCCAAGGCGATGCCAAGGAAGCTGGCCAGTGGTACGTGATGGTCTCGCTTGATGGAAGCAGTGATAACGGCATGCAGTCCGAGGAAATCGAGTTCCGCCTGTCCACCGCTCTGGAAGGCGACAAGGTCGATGGACCGGAATGGCGTCAACCCCTAAAGCCCGGTCCGGCGCCAACCCTCGAGCCCACAAGCAACGAAAACAACAGCAATAGCGGCGAAAGTGCCAATAACGCCAGCTCCGGAAACGAGAACAGTTCCCAGAGCAACGCCGTGCTGTACGTTGGCCTCGGAATCCTGGCAATCATCCTGATCGCTGCTGTGGCGGTCTACTTCACCGCCGTTCGCCGCCAGTAGCAATCTTCCGCCAGTAGCGACATGCCGCCGGTGGCACTACTCCGCTAGTGGCCAGGCGGTGTTGACGGGCACGTCCCTGCCCTTCTTCTGGAACCATTCCTGCAGTCCCTTCTGGGACTCGTAGAACCAGGTGGCCTGGGAGAGCATCAGTTCATCTGCTGCCATTTGTGTCAGCTCGGGGTATTTCCGCGCCAACATCCACGCCACGCGGGCAGCGGCCACCGCATCCGCCGTCGCCTCGTGAGCGTTATCCAAACTCACACCGTAGTGTTCGCACACACTCTCCAAGGTGCGCTTGCCTTTGCGATACTGATCCTTCGCCCTATCAACAACATAGGGGTCGAACACTGGCCCGTCGACGGTAAAGCTGGGCTCCAATGCCCGCAACACACTGAGGTCGTAGGCGGCGTTGTAGACGATCAATGTGGCTCCGGCGCGCCAGGCCTCCCGAATTCCTTCGATGGTTTTTGCCAACACTTCACCGTGGTCTTCGCCGTGCTCACGGGCGTACTCGGTAGTGATGCCATGCACATCAGAAGCCTGCTGCGGAATCTCCACACCCGGATCAGCCAGCATCTCTAGGTCTTTTCTTTCCTTGCCTTTGATCGTCACCAGGGCGCTGGTAACGATGCGGGCTGTCTTTGGATCTACGCCGGTGGTTTCCAAGTCAAAGCTCAACATGTGTGCCGGATCAAAATGCGGTGCAGTCATGTCGACCACTTTATAACGAGCGCCAGACACCCCCTGAACACCCAAAGGAAAGAGCCCTTTTCCTGCGGAATCTATCGATGTTTCCTAAGATTTCTACCCAGATTGGGAGATTTCTCACAGGAACTTTCCACGCATCGGGAACATTGCGTTGCCGTGAAGCGTCACACCCTCGTAAGGAAAAACTCTCTCAGGCTAAGCCAGCAACTAAACGGCATATCCAAACCAGAAAGGCGCTGATTCCCCATGCACGAAGTTAAATCTGCTCACCAGATAAAAGTGAAACAAAGTCCTGGTACAGGACGGCTTGCTGCGGCGGTGCTCGCTTTCCTCACTATCATGGCGCTGCTGCCGATCCTCGCAGTCAACGCGAACGCCGAAGACAATGAAAACTCCGGCAACGCTGGTGGCGACGGCGATGGCAAGGTCGCTGTCGTTCTCGACGCCTCAGACTCCATGGCCGAAAAAGATGCTGGCGACGGTGAAACCCGCATGGACGCAGCCAAGAAAGCTGCCAACGACACGGTGAAAACTCTGGCCGACAAAGCCGAAACCACCGTCATCGCCTACGGCTCCAAGGAATCCAACGCTCCTGACAACCGCGAAAAGGGCTGCAAAGACATCACCACGCTGGCGCCCCTAGGCAAGAACAAGCCCGAGGATCTGGAAGGCAAGATCAACGAACTCGCTCCAAAGGGCTACACCCCCATCGGCAACGCCATCAAGAAGGCAGCCGCCGAACTCGGAGACTCTGGAACACGCAACATCATCCTCGTCTCTGATGGCATCGACACTTGTGCCCCACCACCAGTCTGCGAAGTAGCGAAAGACATCGCTGGCGATGGCATCGACCTAGCCATCCACACGGTCGGCTTCAAAGTCGACAACAAAGCGCAAAAGGAACTCGAATGTATCTCCGAGGTCTCCGGCGGCACCTATTCCTCTGCCGACGACACGGATGCACTCCAAGAAGCACTCAGCGACGTCGCGCAACGCGTCGCCGGAGAATATGAGTCCGCAGGCACACCCGTCCAGCTATCCGACGACGCTACCTCTGGTTTCTACCTAGGCGAAGGCCTCTACCAAAGCACCCTGCCCACCGCACGCGACAGCAACGAGGACGGCGATGATAAGTGGTTCAGCCTGAGCATCCCGGAGGGAAAGACAGCTCAGGTCACCGCAAACCTGGTGCCCATTGGCTTCGAGGGTGGCGACCACATCTATTACGACGTGGACGTCGAGTACAAGAACGAAACCTGTAGTGACAGCGGTTCTGGCTACTACAGTGGCTCTAGTTGGCCGGGTCCACCGGAGGCGGAAACTGTAACCATCACTCCGGAGGACGGATGTGATCCGACGAAGTATCGCGTGAAACTCAACCATTCCGGCACCGGCATTGATCGGGATCTGCCCGTCGAGATCATGGTTGGTTTCCCGCCCCAGGTCGACGGCGCCGAGGCAGGTCCGGAAAATGATCGCGAAACCCCGGAGGGCGACGACAAGGACAAGGTCAAGGTGCCACACACTGACCCGAAGTCTACCCCCGGCGGCCTGTCCTACAACCAGGCCACCGAAATCACCCCGGGCACTGTATCCGACACCCTAGTACCAGGCGAAACAAAGTTCTATCGCATGAACGTCGACTGGGGCCAGCGCCCCATCGCAGAAGTGGAATTCGATAAGAAGCAGACCGATGATTCCCGCAATGGAGACATCTACGTGGCATCTCCCCGCCGAAAAGTTACATCGGAGGAGACCACGCAGACGCTCGATAAAGATGTCCCCACCACCGCACGAGCCGTAGCCACGCCTTATGTCTTCTACCGCAACCGCGAAGAAAACGTGAGCCATCAGGAAGCCTCGGATGCGGGCCAGTGGTACGTGATGGTCACCCTTGAGGGGTACAGCGACAACGGAAAGCAGGATAAGGACATCGAGTTCCGCCTGTCCACCGCCCTGGAAGGCAACAAGGTCGATGGACCGGAATGGCGTCAACCCCTAGAGCCCGGACCGGAACCAACCCTCGACCCCGCTGGCAACGAGGAAAACAATGACAACGGTGGAGAAAACGCCGAAAGCGCTAACGCCGATGACGAGGACAAGTCCGACGCACAGGCGAAGGACATCGAGAACACCTCGCAGAGCAACACCGTGCTGTACGTCGGCCTGGCAATCCTGGCGATCATCCTGATCGCTGCCGTGGCGGTCTACTTCACCGCCGTCCGCCGCAAGTAAATATTCCGCAAGTAGACTAGCGGGGGTGAGTACTCATTCCCGCTGGCAAGAACTCGCTGACCAGGTGCGCCACCACCGGCAGCTCTACTACTACGGCGATCCGGAAATCTCGGACGCGGACTTCGACGCCCTGCTGCAGGAACTCAAAGACCTGGAGCAGGCGCATCCTGAAGTCGTCACCGGGCCGTCCCCGACCGAAGAGGTCGCTCCGGCGCCACCCACCAGCAGCCCGTTTCGAAACGTAAACCACCGCGAGCAGATGCTCAGCTTGGACAATGTTTTCGACACTGAGCAACTCGCCGGCTGGCTGGACCGCACCCCCGCGAAGACATACCTGACGGAGCTGAAGATCGACGGGGCGTCAATAAACCTCCTTTACATCGACGGCCAGCTGGAACTCGCGCTAACCCGCGGCGATGGTACGACGGGCGAGGACATCACTCACAACGCACGAACCCTCGACGATATCCCGGACACTCTCCACGGCACCGATGAATTCCCCGTCCCCGAACTGGTAGAGATTCGCGGCGAGGTGTTCATCGACGTCGAGGACTTCGCCACGATGAACGCACAGCGCCAGGCCGAGGGCCTGAAGATGTTCGCGAATCCCCGTAATGCCGCCGCCGGTGCCATGCGGCAGAAGAATTCCGCGGACACGGCCAAGCGTCCCCTGAAGTTGATCTGCCACGGGATCGGTGCACGCGAAGGCTTCTCCCCTGCTTCACAGCACGATGCATACCGCGCGATCGCTGCGTGGGGGCTGCCGGTGAGCCCTTATACCAAGCAGGTCCACTCCGCTAAGGAGGTCCAGCAGCAAGTTGAGTATTGGGGCAACCACCGGCACGATGCGGCGCACGAAATGGATGGGTTGGTCGTCAAGGTCGATTCCCTGGATGAGCAGTTGGAACTGGGCCACACCAGCCGTGCCCCGCGGTGGGCGATCGCCTACAAATACCCGCCAGAAGAGGCCATGACCACTTTGCATAACATCCGCGTTGGCATTGGCCGCACAGGGCGCGCGACGCCATATGCCGTCATGGCGCCGAAGTACGTTGCAGGCTCCACGGTCTCAATGGCTACGCTGCACAATCCGACGGAAGCGCACCGCAAGGGCGTGATGCTCGGCGATACCATCACCATCCGCAAGGCCGGCGAAGTCATCCCGGAGGTGCTGGGCCCAGTCGAGGACAAGCGCACGGGTACAGAGCGACCTTTCCTGTTCTCAACGTTCTGCCCCGAGTGCGGCACGCGGTTGGCTCCCTCGAAGGTAGGTGACGCCGACTGGCGCTGCCCTAACACTCAATACTGCCCTGGCCAGTTGCATACGCGGCTGACGTATCTGGCGTCCCGCAAGGCGTTTGATATCGACGCTTTGGGGGAAAAGGGCGCCTACGATCTGATCCACTCCGGCGTGCTGGCGGATGAGTCGGAGCTGTTCGACTTGAGCCCGGAGGATCTGGAAAAGACCAGTTCCTATGCAACGAAAGCCGGGAAGTTGAATAAGTCCGGCGAGACTTTGTTGGAGAAGCTTCAGGCCGCGAAGGAGGCAGATCTATGGCGGGTGCTGGTCGCGCTGTCGATCCGGCACGTCGGCCCCACCGCAGCCAAGGCGCTGGCTAAGCAGTTCGCTTCCGTGGAGGATATTTCCACAGCCACGGTGGAGGACATGGCCGGGATCGACGGGGTTGGTGAGACGATCGCTGAATCCATTTCCGCGTGGTTCTCCGTGGATTGGCACCAGCGCATTGTGGAGCGCTGGGCCGCCGCGGGTGTGCGGATGCACCAGGAGGCCGCGGATGCGTCCGGCGCAGCCGAAGGCGTGAATGCGGCGCTCCTGGAGGGTCTGACGATCGTGGTCACCGGATCGCTGGAGGATTTCGATCGCACGGCGGCGAAGGAGGCCATCGAGGCACGCGGCGGCAAGGCGGCGGGCAGCGTGTCAAAGAAGACTGACTTCCTGGTTGCGGGCGAAAAGGCCGGCTCGAAGCTGACGAAGGCGCAGGATCTGGGGGTACCAGTGCTGGACGAGGATGGTTTCAAGAAGCTTCTGGACAGCGGCGCTCCGGGTAACGCGGACAGCTAACAGGCCATCAGCTATCAGCGGGGCATCAAAAGAGTTGAGTGTACAGAGTTGAAAGTGAGGAAACGATGACTAAGAAGTCAGCACTATCCCTTCCAGAAATCGGGCTGGGTACGTACAAGATGCAGGGCCAGGCCGGCGCGGACTCCGTGGCAGCGGGCATCCGCACAGGCTATCGATTGATCGACACGGCCTACAATTATGAGAACGAAGGCGCAGTTGGCGCGGGCATCCGCGCAGCGACCGGCGCCGATGCCTCCGCGCCCGCTATCTCCCGCGACGATGTGATCGTCACCTCCAAGCTGCCTGGACGTTACCAGCGGCATGACGACGCTGTCGCCGCTGTCGAGGAATCCCTGTTTCGCTTGGGGCTAGACCGCATCGACCTGCACCTGATCCACTGGCCGAACCCGCGCCAGGGGCACTACGTCGAGGCCTTTGAAACGCTGCTGGAGCTGCGCGAACGCGGGCTTATCCGGCACGTCGGCGTGTGCAATTTCCTGCCCGAACACTTGGAGGCCGTGCACGCGGCCACGGGTGAATACCCGGTGGTCAACCAGATCGAACTACACCCGCATTTCCCACAAGCCGAGGCCGTTGCGGTACACCGCGAGCTGGGTATAGTCACGCAGGCCTGGTCGCCACTGCTGCGCGGCGCGGTCTTGGAGGAGCCAGTCATTGCCGATATTGCGGACGCCCACTCCGCAACTCCCGGACAGGTCGTTTTGGCCTGGCACCGTGGCCGCGGGGTGTTGGCAATCCCGAAGGCCTCCTCGGCGGATCTGCAACGCGAGAACCTCGACTCGTTGGACATCTCCCTTAGTGATGAGGAGATCGAGGCCATTACCGCGCTGGGACGT
Organism: Corynebacterium sp. TUM25015; assembly: GCF_056393505.1. NCBI lineage: Bacteria > Bacillati > Actinomycetota > Actinomycetes > Mycobacteriales > Corynebacteriaceae > Corynebacterium > Corynebacterium sp. TUM25015. The sequence continues at coordinate 2,108,297 of NZ_CM150783.1, forward strand.
CCTGATGGGCGCCGGAAGAACCAGGATCCGGCAGTCTACGAAGAGTTCTAGCGCGGCATCAGTTACGCCAGAGCAATGCCGCTGCGTGGCGGGCGCGGGCGGCGGCCACGGAGGCCTGCGCCGCTGTACGCTTCCCCTCGGGCACCACAATGTCCACCAAATTCGGCAGTTGATCGGCGGGAAGTGTCCATTGCTCCCACTGACGCAACACGGCACGGGCGATCGCCCCGGCGGCTTCCTCTGCCGCATCCGAGCCAGTCCCCGGCGTGCCCGTCGGCGACACTGCCCAACCGATCCCCTGACCACGCCCGAGCATCCCGCCGACCAGATCCTTTCCCCCAGTCGTAAGCAACTGATCCACCGGTACCACGATGCGGTGGAAGCCGGGCGCGTGCGAGAGGGCGTCGTCGATAAAAGAGTCCGTGTCCAACACCACGGGGCACCCAACCTGCTGTTGGAAGCGCTGCCACACTCCATAGATGAACTCGCGGTCGACGGCGGGAATGGTCTCGAAACGCGTGGCTCCGGGCAAGCCACCCATGACTTCGCAGACGCGTGGCTCGTGCAGGGCTACAATCACCTCGCAGCCAAGCGTGGCCGACAGTGTGCGGGTGATCTGTTCCGCACCAAAGCCCAGGTGCAACGCGCAGTCTTTAAACGCCGGACGGTCGCGCAGCACTGGATGGCCGCGGAACTCCACGTCCGCGCCAAACGTCCACGGACCAGTGACGTGCAGTATCAGCCGCTCGGTCTTCCCCGCAAGCAACTCCTCGGCAATGTCCGAGGCCTCCCGCACCCAGCCGTCCATGCGGCGAGACTCGAGGCTAGGGTGGGCAGTCAGCTCCCAGCCGCGCGGGTTCGCGCGAATCGGCAGCTGAGCAAAGCTGGCAGACAGCGCCGTAAGATCCCCTGCCCGTCCGCACCGCGGAAGCGACAGGGTGGGCGGCACGCCCGTATCCTCATCCACGTCGCACGTGCGGGTGAGTGCGGATTGGGCGGCGGCGCGCAGATCCGCGTGGTCCGTGACGGTGTTTTCCCACCAACCCAGGCGCCCCATGGGCTCGGGTTGCGTTGCGTCATCTGCCATAGTTCGCGCTACGCCTCTGCTGCAGGCGCTGCAGACTCAACAGGAGCTGTATCCGCCGCACCTGCGCTGCTCCACGGCGTGGTGGCACGAATGGTGCCGCTGCCCAATAGGATGTCACCATCTGCATCCGGCTGGTAGACCACTGCCGCCTGCCCGCGCGCCACGCCCTGCAGTGGCTCATGCAGTTCTAGCTCCAGGCGCCATGGGCTCTCGCCGTCCTTCTTGACGCGCCCTGCCGGCGTGATCCCCTCCGGGTCGTCGACCAGTCGTGCGGTGGCGGGCACTACCCCTCCATGCGCACGAACCTGCACCTCGCACTCAAACTCGCGACCGTGTACGGAAGGGTCCAGGCGCTTCAGACGATCTGCCGTGATCCCGCCGATGCGTAGGTCGTCACGCTGACCGACGGTTACGGTGCCCGTGGCGGCGTCAATATCCGTTACATAGCGCGGCTTTCCATCCAGACCTTCGCGTGGCAGCCCCAGCCCCTTGCGCTGGCCGATGGTGAATCCGTATACGCCCTCGTGTTCGGCGACGGTGGAACCGTCCTGATCCTTCATTAGCCCCGGCCGCAGGCCGATCTTTTTGCCCAAGAAGGCCTGCGTTTGCCCGTCGGGGATGAAGCAGATGTCGTGGGAATCTGGCTTGGAGGCCACGCCGAAGCCATGGCTTTTCGCCTCCTCGCGGATCTCCGGCTTAATTGTGTCTCCAACCGGGAACATGCAATGCGCTAATTGCTCGTCGGTCAGCACGCCTAGGACGTAGGACTGGTCTTTGTTGGGATCCACTCCGCGGCGCATCACGCCATCGTGCAAGCGGGCATAGTGGCCGGTTACCACGGCATCGAAGCCCAGTGCGATGGAGCGATCCAGCAGTGCCTCAAACTTGATCTTCTCGTTACAGCGCAGGCACGGGTTCGGGGTTTCGCCAATAGCGTAGGAATCCACGAAGTCGTCGATTACGTCTGCCTTGAAGCGGTCGGAGAAGTCCCACACGTAGAACGGAATCCCCAGCTTGTCTGCTACGCGACGCGCATCCGCGGAATCTTCCAGGGAGCAGCATCCGCGCGAACCTGCCCGCACGGCCTCCGGAGATTGGGAAAGCGCCAGGTGCACACCGATCACTTCGTGCCCGGCTTCGAGCGCTCGGGACGCTGCCACGGCGGAATCTACACCGCCACTCATTGCTGCTACTACTCGCATGAGTGGCACCCTACTCGCGTTCCGGTGGATTAGGCCATTCCGGTTAGGCCATTCCGGCGGCACGCGCCTGTTCGACCACGCGCGGCAAGATTCCTGCCAGGTATTCGACTTGCTCATCGGCGATGTCCGCACCGATGGTGAGTCGCAGCGCGCCTCGGGCCACATCTACGGGAACTCCCATGGCAGTGAGCACGCGGCTGGCGCGGTTCACCCCGGCGCTGCATGCCGAGCCCGTCGAGGCGTCCACCCCGGCGGCGTCCAAAAGCATGATCAGCGAGTCGCCCTCGGCGCCAGGGAAGCTCATGTGCAGGTGCCCGGGCAGCGCGCCGTCCTCAGGCGTCCAGATCCGTACTCCGTCGATCTCCTGCGCCGCCGCCCGGAGCGTCTCGCGCGCGATGCGCATTCTGGCGGTTGCTTGGTCTAGTTCCTTTATTGATGACGCCAGCGCGGCCGCACATCCCACCGCACCCTGGACGTTCACAGTGCCGGAACGGAGCTTTCGCTCCTGTCCGCCTCCACGCACGGGGCTCAGGATGTCCGCATCTCGGCGGGCAAGCAGCAAACCGGTGTTCTTTGGGCCGCCGAACTTGTGGGCGCTTGCGGCCAGTGTGGTGGCACCGAGGGCATGAAAGTCGACTGGCAGGTGGCCGATTGCCTGCACTGCGTCGGTGTGGAAGGGAACGTTGTGCTCCCGGGCGAACTCCGCCAGTTGTTGCACCGGCTGGATCGCGCCGGTTTCATTGTTGGCCCACATGCAAGTCAACAGCGCCAGGTCGCTAGGTGTGTCCGCGCCGCCTTCTAGACCGGCTATCCACTCTTCGGCGCGGACGCGACCGGTGGCGTCCACAGGAAGAACGGCACGGTCAAAGCTCAGATCGAGCGGCCCCATGGTAAGCCAGTCGACGGACTCGACTACGGCGGGGTGCTCGATGTCGGAGCTGGCGATAACGTGCGCACCCCGATGAGCCTTCGAGCCAAATGCGAGCCCTTGAATGGCGATATTATCCGCCTCCGTGCCGGAGCCGGTGAAGATTACCTCTGCTGCATCCGCGCCGAGGAGTTCTGCGATCTGTTCGCGGGCTTCCTCAAGGCTGCGGCGGGCTTCGCGGCCGGTCTTGTACTGGCCTGCAGGGTTCAGCAGACTTGCGGCTCGCTCCATCGCCTCCTGCGCTTCGGGGCGCAAGGCCTGGGATGCTGCGTTGTCCACATACAGGCGCCCTTGCGCGCTCGCTGCGTGGTTTGTCTCGTTCACGCCCCTACCCTACTTGTTTCTCGAATTCGGATGCTTCAGGGTCATGGGAGCTAGATCCTGGTTTTTCTTTCACTTCAAAGATCTAACAATTAAACCGGGATCTAACACTTCTAACAAGACCGCCAAGATCTAACGGATCTAACATAATCCACCAGGGTGGCGCTATGCTATGAGGCATGTCCGAGCACCCACATCAGACGCCCACACCCAGCCAGCGCAACCCCTTCCGCCCCAGTTTCGGCACATCGCCATATTACTTGGCAGGCAGGGCGGAGCTGCTACAGGATTTCGAACTCAGCCTAGCCGAAGGACCCGGCTCCCCGCATCGCACAATCCTGGCCAGCGGTCTGCGTGGCGTGGGCAAGACAGTGCTACTCAACGAGATCGAGGACAAAGCCCGCACACAAGGCTGGATCATCTTGCGCGCCTACCCCAACAGCGACATGATCTCCGAGTTGGTCGAGACAACCATCCCCACCGCTATCGCCAACATCGAGCAACCCCCACAGCGCAAACTCTCCGGCGCCTCCCTCACCGGCGTAGGCAGCTTTCGCACGGAGGTTCACTCGCGAGCCGAGGAGCTCCGCAGTGTGCCCACACTCATCACCCGTCTACGCGAGCTCTCCGGCGCCATCACGGGCGCTGGCATCCTCATCACCCTCGACGAGTTGCAGTCCGCCGACCTCGACCAGCTCCACCGCCTAGCCACGGCAGTCCAGGACCTCATGCGCGATGAGCGCGACATCGCCTTCGTCTGCGCGGGACTCCCCCACGGCGTGGACACCCTGCTGCAGCACGAGGGCACCACGTTCTTGCGCCGCGCTTTCCGCGTGGATCTCCACGCTGTGCCGACCGAGGAGGTTTCCAAGACTCTCGCCATCACCGCTGCGGACTCTGGTCGCCCTTTTAGTGATGACGCCCTAGGCCGCGCCACTGACATTTGCCGCGGATACCCCTACCTCATTCAGGTGGTGGGCGCACTGTCGTGGGCTGCCGCGGGAATCGACGGGTCAAACACCATCGAGGCCGCACACGTGGAAACTGCCTCCCAGCGGGCGATCGACCGCATGACCAGCCACGTGCACCGACCCGCGCTGAGCCGCCTGCCGGAGGGCGAAATGAACTTCCTCCGCGCGATGGCTACGATTTGTGCCGACGAAAGGGGCGTCAAGACCGGCGACATCGCCTCCCGCCTCGGCGTGGAACCGCGGGGACTTTCCACTTGGCGCAGCCGGCTCATTACCCGCGATCTCATTGAACCGGCCGGCTTTGGGGTCGTACGCTTCACGCTGCCGTATATGGAGGACTATATCCGGCAGCAGGACATTTAGCCTGCACGACAAAAACCGGCGCCCTCCCCGCCAGCGTGAAAGCTTGGCGGAAGGGCGCCGGTTTGAGGCAGCCGCCGGGTGGCGGCTTTCAACACCTAGGGCGAAGAACTACTTGCGGTTCTTCAGCTCCTCGGTAGCCTGCGGGGCAACATTGAACAGATCGCCCACAACACCGAAGTCTGCGATTTCGAAGATGGAAGCCTCTTCGTCCTTGTTCACAGCAACGATGGTCTTGGAGGTCTGCATACCAGCCTTGTGCTGGATAGCGCCGGAGATACCCAGTGCGATGTACAGGTTCGGGGAGACGGTAACACCGGTCTGGCCGACCTGGAACTTGCCCGGGTAGTAGTCGGCGTCCACAGCTGCACGGGAAGCACCAACAGCAGCGCCCATGACGTCGGCCAGTGGCTCGACAACGTCGGCGAAGCCCTCCGGGCCACCCACGCCACGACCACCAGAGACCACGATGTTGGCCTCGGTCAGGTCCGGGCGGTCACCCTGCTCTGCCGGAGCGAAGGAGGTGATGGTGACAGCGGTCGGGCCAGCGCCCGGCAGCTCTACCTGCTGGACGTTGCCAGCGGCAGCCTGCGGCTCCGGATCCAGGGAGCCCGGAGCCAGGGTGAAGACCGGGGATGCGCCAGCGGCGGAAGCGGTAACGGTGTAAGCGCCACCGAAGATGCTGATTTCAGCGGTCTTCTCCGCGGTGATGTTGTTGGTGTTGTACAGAACACCGGAAGCGACGCGAGCGCCGACGCGGCCAGCAACCTCGTTGCCGGTAGCGGTAGCGGAAACAAGAACCGGAACCTGCAGCTGGGCTGCCAGGCCGGACAGTGCGTCAACCTCAGGGGTGATCAGCAGGGACTCTGCCTGATCGGACTCAGCGGCGTAGATGTTCTCTGCGCCAGCCTCAGCCAGTGCGCCCTGCAGCTTCTCGGTGGTTCCGGGAGCGCCCACGACGACGGCGCCGACGGTGCCGAACACGCGTGCAGCGGTGATCAGCTCGACGGTGGAGTTCTTCAGCTGACCCTCACCGTGCTCAACCAGTACTAGTACGTTGGTCATGTCCTTAAATCCCTACTTCCCTTAAACCAGCTTTTCCTTGACCAGGAACTCGACCAGCTTCTTGCCGCCGTCGCCCTCGTCGTTGATGATCTCACCAGCCGACTTCGGCGGCTTCGGGGTGGAAGCAGAAACGGAGGTGGTGGCGTTTGCCAGACCAACGTTTGCAGCGTCCACGCCGATCTCTTCCAAAGACAGCTCTTCGATGGTCTTCTTCTTAGCAGCCATGATGCCCTTGAAGGCAGCGAAGCGCGGGGTGTTGGACTTCTCAGTCACAGAGACGATGGCCGGGGTCGGAGCCTCCAGACCGAAAACGCCCTCTTCGGTAACGCGCTTACCGGTGACCTTGCCACCCTCTACGTTTAGCTCCTCCATGTGAGTCAGAGCCGGGATCTGGCGGTACTCAGCCAGCAGACCCGGAACGGAGCCAGCGCCGCCATCAGTGGAGGCGTTACCGGTGATGATCAGCTCGATGTCCTCGATCTGGTTCAGAGCGTTGGACAGGGTCCATGCCGTGCCCAGTGCATCGGAGCCGGCCAGGTTGTCGTCGACAACCAGCTTGGCCTCGTCGCAGCCCAGGGACAGAGCCTTACGCAGCGCCTCGGTTGCGCGCTCCGGGCCGACAGACAGGACGATGACGTTGCGGGAGCTGTCAGCTTCCTTCAGCTGCAGCGCAGCCTCAACAGCGTTTTCGTTGATTTCGTCCAGGACAGCGTCTGCGCTGTCGCGGTCGAGGGTGAAGTCATCGTCGGTGAGCTTGCGCTCGGAGTAGGTGTCCGGCACCTGCTTAACCAGAACAACGATGTTCGACATTCGTTGACCTTCCTGCTTGGGTATTGTGATTTGGCACCATAGTACCTACCACTAGGTGATCACCGCCACAACTTTCCTATATTGTTTTAGAACTACCCCCGCGCCCCCTGACACGGGCGACACACATAGGCCATAGCCTTCGCGGCGGCACCCTCCCCCAGTCGCGTCACGATGACGGAATACATTTCATTACTCCCCTTTTTCAGCTTCCATTTCTTGCGCAGCTCATCCGGATCCACGTCCACACCCCGCACAAGAATCTCCACATTCTTTGCCCCCAGCCCCACCAATGCAGTGCGGGCCTTCTTCAGCGGAACTTCCTCTAGAACCTCAAAACCGCGCTCCCCGGCAGGCACATGATCCCCGCTGAGATAAGCGATATGTGGGTCAAGCTGCCATAGACCGTGCCGCGCAGCATAATGCCGCACCAACCCGGCGCGCACTATGGCTCCATCGGGATCCACAATGTAGCGCCCCACCCCACTCACACAATCCGTTTCAGGCTCGTCACAGCTAATTGTCTCTTTAACTGTTGACGCCCGCATCACCACCGCGCGGCGTCCCCGCCCGACTATGCCGGGAGTATAAAGGCACGTTTCCTTTACTCCTCCATCGACTGACACGACCTCCACATGGCCGTCGAACTCAGAGTAGTCAATTCCGGGCGCGCATTTGACCACTAAATTTTCGTACCGCTCCGTGAGCTCCGGCAGCGGTGGCTGTAGGTCTTCCAACTTCGTCACCCGTCCCGAAGAATTGCGTCGGGCCGGGTCGGCTACGACTACACCGGAGGTCACGGCTCTCGTACAAGCTGGGCGTAGTGCATCCATTCGCACCACGGGAACCTCTGGCACATTGAAGCGAGCCATGCGGAGGCGTTGGTGGTCCAGATCTCCACCCAGTACCTGCAACCCGGCTTGGGCAAGCGCTTGCAACTCGGTGCCGATACTGCAAGTGACATCCACGGCATTGCCCACCCCGGCGTTCTTCAAGACCTCTGCGCGCCACGCGGCCACTACGGGCGGGGTGGCCTGCTGAGTGGATTCACTATCCATCAACCAGCTTTGCGGCAGCTTGTCGGCACGGCGAGCCTGCACGAGTTCGACGAGGGCGCGGGCGTGCTCACCATATGTCTTGCGCAGGTGGGAAAGGTCCTGCACGAGGGATTTCTTGGTCAGCTGATACGTGGTGGCGTCATTAATAAAGAGCGAGCCAGCGGCAGAGTCGGCAAGTAAAAAGTCCAGTTCAGATGCAGTAAAGGCCATAGTTGTGCGGGGCCTACTGCTCGTAGGAGTCCGGGCGGCTAGCGAAGGGGTTAGCGGGAAGCTCGGCAGGATCCACGGCGAACTTCATACCCGGCGCGAATTGGCGGGCGGGCGCGCCGTACATCTGCTGCTCCATCAGGTAGTACTCGGCCATGTAGGGCTCATCGACAGGCTCAGCCAGTACGGGGTCGACAGAAAGATTCGAGGAGAAGTCCAATACTTCCTCGACAGTCCGGAAGGTATCCAGCAACTTTAGCTGCGCCCATGTCGGAGGCATCAGGGAAATCTTGCGGGAGCGCCAGCCGTCCAACAGCGTGGAGGGGCGGAACCATCCCGTAGAAGTGGCCTCAGGAGTGTCATCGCGAGTCTGCTGTCCCTCCGGCATGGCAGCGACAAAGAAGGCCGTGTCATAGCGAATGGGCTGTTCAACCGGGGTAACCCAGTTCGCCCAGGGGCGTAAAAGGTCGGAGCGGAGAACGAGGTTATTGTTGCTCATAAAGTCCGAAAAGCTCAGCTGGTGGTTCTCCAGCAGCTTGCGCTCCGCCTGAAATGGGGTGGTGTCAACCACAGGGGAACCATCGCGGTGCGTCGCCAGCAGAGTGCCGGACTCTTCGAAGGTTTCGCGCACCGCGGCACAGACGAGGGCGCGTGCCATGGATTCCGGCTTCTGCAGGCGCTTAGCCCACCACTTGACCTCCGCACCTTGCCAGTTAATCGCTGGCGATTCGTGACCATCGCCGTCTACGTCACCTGGCATGTCACGGGAATCCACGCCCCCGCCTGGGAAAACCGTCATCTCGGCGCAGAATTTCATGGTCGAGGCACGTTCCTGGACGTACACCTCGATCCCTGACAACGTATCGCGCAACAGAATCACCGTTGACGCGTGGCGTGGCTGCACTGGGCCCAAACGGTTTTCCAACATGAATCAGAGTCTACCGATCTTCCCGGGAGCGGTGGCTGCCGCGGCGTTGGCGGCTGCGGCGGGCAAACCAGCGACCTTGTTCGTACTTGACCTCAATTGGTTGATGGAAGGTGCGGGTCAGGTTCTCGCTGGTCATCACGTCCTCCAGGATGCCCTGGGCGACGACTTCCCCCTCGTCCAACAGCAGCGCGTGGGTGAATCCCGGCGGGATTTCCTCCACATGGTGAGTGATCATCACGATTGCCGGGGAATCCGCGTCCGCCGCTAGTTCGGATAAAAGCGCCACCAGATCCTCCCGACCGCCCAGATCCAGGCCGGCACCCGGTTCGTCCAGCAGCAGCAGTTCCGGATCGTTCATCAATGCCCGGGCAATGAGCACGCGCTTGCGCTCACCTTCACTCAGCGTGGACCAGGTTTGCTCGGCGAGGTGATAGGCGCCGATGCTTTCCAAAATCTCGATAGCGCGGTCATAGTCCAACTCGTCATAAGCCTCGCGCCAGCGGCCGAGTACGTCGTAGCCGGCGGAGATGACGATATCCGCGACCTTCTCCTCACCCGGCACGCGTTGTGCCAACGCCGAGGAGCTCATACCGATGGCAGTGCGCAGCTCGCGCAGGTCGACTTTACCCACCTGCTCACCCACCAGCTTTACGGTGCCGGTGGTCGGAAACATCTGTGCCGAAGCCAGACGCATCAAAGTGGTCTTGCCTGCCCCGTTAGGGCCGACGATAATCCAGCGTTCGTCCAGCTCCACCTGCCAATCCATGGGCGCCAGAATGGCTCGGCCATCGCGCACAACGGATACGCCGCGCATGTTAACAATCAGGTCGTCCTCGTCGACCTGGGCGGTAGCTGGGGCAGAAATCAGGTTCGTCACGTTGTCGCTCACTCCCCCATGGTGCCTCAAGATCCGCGCGAAGTGTGCCAACAACATAGGCTTACGGTGTAACGCCACAACAAACGCCATGTGTAAGGAGTTTCCACCATGACCGGCCGCCTCGGCATCGACTGCATCTCCCCCGTCATTTCCCACGGAGCCACCCCCGCCAAGGCCATTGTCGGCCAGGTGTTCCCGGTCAGCGCCAGCGTCTGGCGTGAGGGACATGACGCCATCTCCGCCACGCTCGTCGTTCGCCGCCCTGCCGGCGCCGAGGGCGGGCGTGCGAAGATCACAATGACTCCCGACCCCGAGGACGTCGACCGTCGCCACGCTGTGTTCGTTCCGGATGTGCCGGGTATGTGGACCTTTCGTGTTGACGCCTGGTCGGATCCAGCCGCGACCTGGTTCAACGCGATCACCAAGAAGGTAGCTGCAGGCCAGGATGCCCATGCCTTGGCCAACGATTTCGAGATCGGCGCGCGGCTGTTCGAGCGGGCGTCGGAAAAGGCGTCCCGCAAGCACCGCGAGCTGGTTTCCTCCGTACCTGGCCAGCTGCGCGATGAATCACTGAGCATTGACGAGCGCTTGGCCACTGCGCTCTCTCCGGAGATCAAAGAGGCACTGGACAAGCGCCCGCTGCGCGACCTGCTGACGCGCGGTCCGGAGTTCCACGTACTGGTGGAGGAAAAGACCGCTGGTGTGGGTTCCTGGTATGAGATGTTCCCGCGTTCCACCGGCGGCTGGGATGCCGAGGGCAACCCGGTACACGGGACCTTCGCCACCGCCGCAGCGGATCTTCCTCGCATCGCGGACATGGGATTCGACGTGGTCTATCTGCCACCGATCCACCCGATCGGGGAAATCAACCGGAAGGGCAAAAACAACACGCTGACCCCTACCCCGGAGGACGTTGGCTCTCCGTGGGCGATCGGTTCTAAGGACGGCGGCCACGAGGCTGTTCACCCACGCCTGGGCACTGTCGAGGACTTTGAGGCTTTCGTCGCCGCGGCCAGCGACCTTGGCCTGAAGGTCGCGCTGGATCTGGCTTTGCAATGTGCCCCCGACCATCCATGGGCGCAGCAGCATCCTGAGTGGTTCACCGTATTGCCAGATGGCACCATCGCCTATGCCGAGAACCCGCCGAAGAAGTACCAGGACATCTACCCGCTGAACTTCGACAACGATCCGGAGGGCCTGTACCACGAGGTGCTGCGGGTCGTACGCCTGTGGATTGGCCGCGGCGTGCGGATCTTCCGCGTGGATAACCCCCACACCAAACCCGCGAACTTCTGGGAGTGGCTGATCGCGGAGATCCACGCCACCGACCCGGATGTAGTCTTCCTCTCCGAGGCATTCACCCGCCCGCCGCGCCTCTATGGCCTGGCGAAGGCTGGATTTACTCAGTCCTACAGCTACTTCACGTGGAAAACCACAAAGGCAGAACTGGAGGAGTTCGCGGGAGATATCGCGAACTACGCCGATGTTTTCCGCCCGAATCTCTTCGTCAATACCCCGGACATTCTGCACGAGTCCCTGCAGACCGGTGGCAAAGCCATGTTCGCTATCCGCGCTGCGCTGGCTGCCACGATGTCTCCGCTGTGGGGTGTGTACTCCGGCTTCGAGATCTACGAATCCACCCCGGTGCACGCCGGTTCGGAGGAATACCTAGATTCCGAGAAGTACGAGCTACGCCCGCGCGACTACACGGCGGACAATTGCTCTGAATGGATCAGGGATCTGAACAAGTGGCGTCGCGAAAACCCGGCGCTACAGCAGCAACGCACCCTGCGCCTCCACGAGACAACCAGCGACGACCTTCTGGCTTATTCGAAGGTCGACGGGGTAACCGGCAATACGGTGCTGGTCGTGGTGAACCTGAACCCGAATCAGATCGTCGAGGGTTCGGTGAACCTCGATACCGAGGCGCTCGGCCTGGGCACCCCGCACGATGCACACTTCGAGGTGACTGACCTGCCGACGAACCAGACCTACACATGGGGCGCCAGCAACTATGTGCGCTTGGATCCAGATTTCCAGGTTGCGCACATCTTCACACTGCCCACCCTTGGTGAGGGTGAGCGCGAGCGGGTCTGCATGCGAGGTCAGGAAGAATACGATCCCCGCAGGTAGAATTGGCGGGTATGAACCACGATTACCACCGGCTCGCAGAACGCAGGCACCACGCCCCTCACGACGTCCTAGGGGCGCACGATAACGGCGACGGCACCACCACAATCCGCACGGTTCAGTGCGGGGCGGAGTCCGTCGCCGTCCGTATCAACGGTGGTGATCTCCTTCCGATGACGCCAGCCGACGAATACCCGGCGCTATTTACCGCAACCGTGGACTATTTCGTTGACACTTACGTCTTCGAGGTCACGTGGATGGGCGGGGGTACCACCACCCTGGAAGATCCCTACAGCCATCTGCCAACCGTTGGCGACTTGGATCGCTACCTCATCGGCGAAGGCCGCCATGAGGAACTGTGGAAGGTTCTCGGCGCGCACATAGTCGACGGTGGTGTGGCCTTCTCCGTATGGGCTCCGCATGCGGCAGGCGTGTCCGTGATCGGCGATTTCAACGGTTGGAATGCTAACCAGCACCCCTTGCGTGCACTGGGCAGCAGTGGCATCTGGGAGCTGTGGATCCCCGGTATCGGGGCCGGCACCCGCTACAAGTTCTCCATCACCACCGGCGACGGCGTGCGTTTGGATAAGGCCGATCCCATGGCACGCCTAGCCGAACCTGCCCCTGCGACCGCCTCGATTGTTGTCGCGGATAGCGAGTTCCAGTGGAGCGACGACGAATGGTTGGCTCACCGCGCCGCCGTAGGCGTTGACGAGACGATGAGTATCTACGAGATGCACCTCGGTAGCTGGCGCAAGGGGTTGAGCTACCAGCAGCTGGCCGTGGAGCTCGTGGAGTATGTCAAGAAGATGGGCTACACCCACGTGGAGCTAATGGGAGTCTCCGAGCACCCGTTCGAGCCCTCGTGGGGTTACCAGGTCACCGGCTACTACGCGCCGAATAACCGCTATGGAACTCCGGACGATCTGCGCCTGCTGATCGATTCCCTTCACCGCGCGGGCATCGGCGTCATCATGGACTGGGTTCCCGGGCACTTCCCCAAGGACGGTTGGGCTCTGGGGCGCTTCGACGGTGAGGCCTGCTACGAGCACCCGGATCCCCGCCGTGGAGAGCAGCCGGACTGGGGAACGTACGTCTTCGACTTTGGACGCAACGAAGTCCGCAACTTCCTCGTAGCCAATGCACTGTATTGGTGCAAGGAATTCCACATCGACGGTCTTCGCGTGGATGCTGTGGCTTCCATGCTCTACCTGGACTACTCCCGCGATGACTGGCTACCCAACGAGCACGGAGGGCGGGAGAACCTGGATGCCGTCCGGTTCCTGCAGGAAATGAATGCCACGGTGCACCGCGAATGCCCGGGCTCGCTGACCATTGCAGAAGAGTCGACCTCCTGGCCGGGCGTGACCGCCCCCACCAGCGAGGGCGGGCTGGGCTTTAGCCTGAAATGGAACATGGGTTGGATGCACGACAGCCTCGAATACATCCAGCGCGATCCGGCCTACCGCAGCTACCACCACAACGAGATCACGTTCTCTATGGTCTATGCGTACTCCGAGAAGTACGTGTTACCGATCAGCCACGATGAGGTTGTGCACGGCAAGGGCACGCTGTGGTCGCGAATGCCTGCAGGTTCTGCGTGGGATAGAGCCGCAATGGTGCGGAGTTACCTGGCCTTTATGTGGGCTCACCCCGGCAAGAAGCTATTGTTCCAGGGGCAGGAATGGGGCCAGACCGAGGAGTGGAACGAATCCCGCGGTCTCGATTGGCAGAACCTCGAGGGATGGGAGGGCGAGTTCCACCGTGGCATTAGCGCTCTGACCAGCCAACTCAACGAGCTCTATCATTCCGAGCCTGCACTCGGCCAGGATCACTCCCCCGAGGGCTTCCAATGGATCGCCAACGATGACTCGTCGAACAATGTTCTCTCTTTTATTCGACGCCACCACGGGCGAGAGCTGGCGTGTGTGATTAACTTCTCGGGCACCACGCAGGAGAACTACCGCATCGGCCTGCCGCAGGCCGGAACATGGCGCGAGGTGCTAAATACCGACGACGTGCAGTACGAGGGTGCTGGGCGTGTCAGTGGTGATCTACACACCGAGCCAACCGGTTCGCACGGCATGGATGCCTCTGCCGTACTGCAGATCCCGGCGCACAGTGCGCGCTGGTTCGTCCTGGAGGGATAGATCCCGACGGGAGCCGTGTGGCTCCAGCGGGGTCAAAGAAGCGAAAGCGCTTAGAACAGTGCCGAGGCCATGCGGGTGCGGCCTGCAATAACCTCGGGGTCTGCCGGGTCGAATAGGCTGAACAACTCAAGCAGGCGAGTCTTCGCCTGCTTTTTGTTTTCCTCGCTTCCCTCAGCAGAAGGTCGCAGCTGTTCGATCAGCAGATCGAAAGCCCGGGGCTTATCGCCGGCCAGCAATAGGCGGTCAGATTCCGCAAACTCGTCTCCCCCGTCGGCAAGGCGCTGCATAAGCAGCGCATTCGCGCGTGCCGCCCGAGCTTCTGCCACAGTCTCCTCATCGGCCTGTCCTGGCGCCACAAGAATCGCGTCATACTCCGCCACAGCACCCGCGTAGTCTTCCTGTTCCAGCTTCTCGGCAGCAGCCTGAAGTCGCGGATCGCCGGCGTTGGGATCGCTGTCTCCTGCGCTGCCAACACCATCTGCGCCCTCTGCACCGGCAGCGCCATGAGCTGGATCCTCCTCCGCAGCCAGCCCGCGGAGCTTGCCGTCCACAGCCTGTACAACAGCATCGACCCAGCCCTTGAGCTGAGCTGCCGGCTGACCGCCTTCAAAGTTGGTCAAAGGGCGACCTGCTGCCAAAGCGATCACAGTGGGGATCGCCTGCACGCCAAAGGCCTGCGCGACTTCCGGGGTGGCATCCACATCCACGTAGCGGAAAAGCCACTTCGTTGGTGCCTGCTGGGATTCCACCATCTGGGTGAAATCCTGGCGCATCTGCTCCGAGGCCTCCGAGCGAGCGGAGCCCAGCAGCGCGATCACCGGCACCTGAGTCGAACGCACGACCAGGTCAAGCTCGAAATTTTCTGGAGTAATCGTAGATACGAAGGTGGCAGCACCACCGGCTGCACCGGCTGCAGCTCCCTGGGCGCCCGGTGTTCCCTGCCCGGCCTGAGCGCGCTGAGCCTGTGCCGCTTGTGCTTGCGCGCGTTGCTCCGCCTGCTGCTTCACCGCACCGAGATCCACCGCACCCGCAACGAACCGAGACGGAGGAGTATTGGAAGGATTCGTCACCTTAGAAAGGTCCTTTCTTCTGCTTCTGCTGGCTTCTTAATGTTTTAGAAGAGCCTGAACTCCGAGGAATCGGTTCCTCGCATCGCTTCGTAGTCCAGCGTAACGCACCGGAATCCCCGATCCTCTGCCAGAGTGCGCGCCTGTGGTTTGATCTCCTGCGCTGCAAACACGCCTGACACCGGCGCAAGCAGCTCATCGCGGTTCAGTAGCTCCACATAGCGCGTCAGCTGCTCCACGCCGTCGATGCCGCCGCGGCGTTTAATCTCCACCGCGACTGTCGCCCCGGTGGAGTCCTTGGACAGAATGTCTACCGGGCCGATGGCAGTTGGATATTCGCGGCGCACAAGTGTGTACCCCTCCCCCAGAATCTCGATCTGCTCGGCCAACAATTCCTGCAGGTGGGCTTCCACACCGTCCTTTACCAGGCCAGGATCCTCCCCCAGATCATGCTCGGTATCTGAATAGATTTCGAAGATCTGGATTCGCAGCTGCTCTCCCTTTGGATTCGCTACGATCCACAACTGTTCGACCCCCTCATTGTCTAGTTCCGAATATTCGGTGGGGGCGTCACCACCCTCGAAAGAAGAAGCATCGACGGCCTCCAAGGTGCAGGGCGGCATCATCCAGTTGAGGGGCTTGTAAGCTCGATCGTCCGCGTGGATGGAAACCGAACCATCGGCTTTGACCAGGATCAAGCGATCAGCGGGTGGCAGATGGGCCTCAAGACGGCCGACATAATCGACACAGCAGCGGGCAATGACTAAGCGCATGGTTGTTCAGCCTACGCTACGGTCGCGCGGGCCAACCAGTAAGGCGCGGAAGTGCTGTACTAATGGCGGGGTATACGGCGCTCCGACGGAGCCGACTCCAGCCATGCTACGAGCGCGGTATCACCCGAACTGTCCAAAGCAATTTCCCAATGCCTGCCCCGGTGAGAGACCTCTACAATATGAACGTGATCCTCCAGGAAAGCCGACTCGCGCTGCGTTATCTCGCGGCGAGAAACGATATGAGTGCCCAGGCGCGTTAGCACAACATCGGAGGCAGGGCGGAGGCTGCGCAGTTTATAGAATTGGGCGGAAAGGCCAGAATACTTCAAAATCCCGTGGCGCCAGTGCCTTCCATCGGAATTAGGCAGGCGCCGCAAAACCACGGGATAGCCCTGGGAACGTAAAGCGAAAAATCGCCACACGATAGCAACGATGACGAGCGCCACCAACGCCAGGATTAAGTACCACAACCACGCCATATATTTAACTTACAGCCCTGAAGGAAGTTTCGAAAAGCAAAGCGGGCTCCACCCTAAGAAATAGAGTGGAGCCCGCTTAAAAAGGGACGTATGGGCTAAAACTAGTTAGCGGTCATACGCTTCGCAGCGCGCAGCTCGGACTCGGCAACGGCCTTCTCGTGCTCAGTCTCAGCGGACTGTGCGCGAGCCTCGGCGTCCGCAACGTTGACCTCGTTGGCCCACGTCGCAGAATCCGCCAGAATGGTGATCTTCTCGGAAGATACGGACAGGAAACCGCCCTGCACCGCAGCGACCAGCTTCTCACCGGTGTTAGTCCGAATGGTGACGACGCCGTTCTCGACCAGCTGGCCGAGCAGAGGCTCGTGACCAGGGAGCACGCCGATCTCGCCCTCAGTGGTCTGCGCGGTAACGGACGTTGCGGTACCAACCCACAGCGGACGTTCCACGGAAACCAGTTGTGCGGCAATCTCAGCCATGTGCCTAACCCCTTACTTTTCGGTCATCTTCTTGTAAGCAGCCTCGACATCGTCGAGACCACCCAGACCGTTGAAGGCCTGCTCCGGGTAAGCGTCGAACTCGCCGTCGCAGATGCGCTCGAAGGCATCGATCGTGTCCTTCAGTGGCACGTAGGAGCCCGGCAGGCCGGTGAACTTCTCCGCAACGAAGAAGTTCTGGCCCAGGAAGCGCTCCAGGCGACGTGCGCGCTGAACGGTGATCTTGTCCTCTTCCGAGAGCTCGTCCATACCCAGGATGGCGATGATGTCCTGCAGTTCCTTGTTCTTCTGCAGGATGTGGATCACGCGCTGAGCAACCTCGTAGTGACGCTCGCCGACGATACCCGGCTCGAGGATACGAGAGGTAGAGGTCAGCGGGTTCACAGCAGGGTAAATACCCTTCGAGGCGATGGAACGATCCAGCTCGGTGGTCGCATCCAGGTGGGCGAAGGTCGTAGCCGGTGCCGGGTCGGTGTAGTCATCGGCCGGCACGTACACGGCCTGCAGGGAGGTAATGGAACGACCCTTGGTCGAGGTAATACGCTCCTGCAGCACACCCATCTCGTCAGCCAGGGTGGGCTGGTAGCCCACGGCGGAAGGCATACGACCCAGCAGGGTCGATACCTCAGAGCCGGCCTGGGTGAAACGGAAGATGTTGTCGATGAACAGCAGCACGTCCTGGTTCTGTACATCGCGGAAGTACTCCGCCATGGTCAGACCGGACAGAGCCACGCGCATACGGACTCCCGGCGGCTCGTCCATCTGGCCGAACACAAGCGCGGTATCCTGCAGCACGCCCATCTCTTCCATTTCCAGGAAGAGGTCGGTGCCCTCACGGGTACGCTCACCAACACCTGCGAACACGGAGGTACCGGAGAACTCGCGAGCAATACGGGTAATCATCTCCTGGATGAGCACCGTCTTACCCACACCTGCACCACCGAATAGGCCGATCTTGCCGCCCTTGACGTACGGGGTCAGCAGGTCAATGACCTTAATACCGGTCTCCAGGATCTCGGTCTTACCCTCGAGCTGGTCGAATGCCGGCGGCTCGCGGTGGATGCCCCACTGCTCGCCGTCGCGGCCCAGACCTGGCTCGTCCAGGCAGTCGCCCAGCGCGTTGAAGACGTGGCCCTTGACGACGTCACCGACGGGCACGGAAATCGGCTTACCGGTGTCGGTAACCGCGGCGCCACGGATCAGACCGTCGGTCGGAGCCATGGACACGGCGCGAACGAGGTTGTCCCCGAGGTGCTGTGCGACCTCCAGGGTGATGGTCTTTGCCACTGCCTCGAGGTCAACCTCGACGGTCAGGGCGTTGAACAGTGCTGGCTGCTGGCCACGCGGAAACTCCACGTCGACGACCGGGCCGATAACTCGCACGACGCGGCCCGCAACAGCCGATTCAGCGGGCTGCTGAATCTTGTTTGCTGTAGTCATACTTAATCACTTTCTCCGCTATCGGCGAGCGCGGATGCGCCACCGACGATCTCTGTAATTTCCTGGGTAATCTGGGCCTGACGAGCCTGGTTAGCCACTCGCGAGAGCTGCTTGACCAGGTCGGTCGCGTTGTCGGTTGCGGCGCTCATCGCGGTACGACGCGCTGCGGATTCCGACGCCGCAGACTCCAGCATTGCTGCGAAGATGCCTCGGGAGACATACTGCGGCAGCAAAGCCTTCAACAGGGTGTCTGGGTCGGGTTCAAAGTCGTAGTCGGCAGCGACATGGTCGGCCTTGTCGGAGACCAAGTCCTCGCCGAGTTCCAGCTTTTCTTCCTCAACCACAGTCTCGATCGGCAACAGTCGGTGTGCCTCTGGGGTCTGGCTCAGCATGGAAACGAAACGGGTGTACACAATGTGCACCTCGTCGAATCCCTGAATGCCCTGTCCTTCTTCCACATTGAGGCCCTCACGCCACTTAGCGGTTCCCTCGGAACCGGCGACGAAGCCATCAATCAGGTGGCGACGAACATCGTGGGTGGCTGCGTAGTCGGGATCCTGGGAGTAACCCGACCAGGCGCCTGCGATGTCCTCACCGCGGAAGTTGTAGTAGGAGATGCCCTTGTTACCAGAGACGTACAGAACAACGTCCTTGCCTTCGTTCTCCAGGCGCTTGCGCAACTCTGCAGTCTTCTTGAAGACGTTGTTGTTGTAGCCACCGCACATGCCACGGTCACTTGAAACCACGAGGATCGCAGCACGAGAAGCCCCAGCAGGCTCCTGCAGGATCTTGTGATCCAGAGAGCTTGCGGATGCCAGACGCTGAACGACGCGGGTGATTTCCTCCGCGTAAGGCTCTGCCTCTTCAACGCGCGCCTGAGCCTTGGTGATCCTCGAGGTGGCGATGAGCTCCTGGGCCTTCGTGATCTTCTTCGTTGAGTTCACGGACTTGATGCGTGTCCTCAGCTCGCGAAGACTAGCCATAACTATCGCCTCCCTTCTGTTTCATTAATGTTCTTGGTGGTCACTGTGCTCACTTACCTTCCGCGGTTACTTTGCTTTGCGGGAGACAGTGATCTGAGACTTCGAGACCTCATCGTCGCCGAGCGGGCGAGCCTCAGGCTCGTTGATGACGGGGGTGCCGTCGGTGGTCTGGAAGCCCTGCTTGAAGTCGCGGACGGCACCGGCCAGTTCGGCCTTCGACTCGTCGTTGAACGGGGTGCCACCCTTGATCTGCTCAAACACGCCACCGTGGGAAGCGTGCAGGTTCTCCAGCAGCTCGGACTCGAAACGGCGGACGTCCTCAACCGGAACGTCGTCGAACTCGCCCTCGCCAGCCAGGTAGATGGAAACCATCTGATCCTCGACGGACTGCGGCTGGGTCTCCTTCTGCTTCAGCAGCTCAACCAGGCGCTTACCGCGCTCCAGCTGTGCCTTGGAAGCAGGGTCCAGGTCGGATGCGAAGGCCGCGAAGGCCTCCAGGTCGCGGTAAGCGGCCAGATCCAGACGCAGGGAACCGGACACCTTCTTCATGCCCTTGGTTTGTGCGGCACCACCCACACGGGAGACGGACACACCAACGTTAATAGCCGGTCGGACACCCTGGTTGAACAGATCGGACTCCAGGAAGACCTGACCGTCGGTAATGGAAATGACGTTGGTCGGAATGAAGGCAGATACGTCGTTTGCCTTCGTCTCAATGATCGGCAGTGCCGTCAGCGAACCGCCGCCCAGCTCGTCGTTGAGCTTCGCTGCACGCTCCAGCAGACGGGAGTGCAGGTAGAAAACGTCACCGGGGTATGCCTCGCGGCCCGGCGGGCGACGCAGCAGCAGGGAGATCGCACGGTAGGCCTCAGCCTGCTTGGTCAGATCATCGTAGATAACCAGGACGTGCTTGCCCTGGTACATCCAGTGCTGGCCCAGAGCTGCACCGGTGAACGGTGCCAGCCACTTAAAGCCGGCGGAGTCGGATGCCGGTGCTGCCACGATGGTGGTGTACTCCAGCGCGCCGTGGTCTTCCAGGGTCTTACGGATCGAAGCGATCGTAGAGCCCTTCTGACCGATGGCAACGTAGATGCAGCGAACCTGCTTCTTCGGGTCGCCGGATGCCCAGTTGTCGCGCTGGTTCAGGATGGTATCGATGCAGACCGAGGTCTTACCGGTCTTGCGGTCACCAATGATCAGCTGGCGCTGACCACGGCCAATCGGGGTCATTGCGTCGATAGCCTTGATGCCGGTCTGCATCGGCTCCTCGACGGGCTGACGCATCAGAACGGAGGGCGCCTGGAGTTCGAGGGCGCGTTCTTCCTCGGACTCAATGTCGCCCAGGCCGTCGATGGCCTGACCCAGTGGGTTGATAACGCGGCCGAGGAACTTCTCCCCGACCGGGATGGACAGGACCTCGCCGGTCCTCTTGACCTCGTCGCCCTCCTTGAGGGACTCGAAGTTACCCAGGATTACGACGCCGACGGTGTCGGTGTCGAGGTTCTGTGCAACGCCAATAACGCCGCCTGGGAACTCGAGTAGCTCGTTAGCCATCACAGAAGGCATGCCGCTTACCTGGGCAATACCGTCTGCAGCCGCCGTGACCACGCCGACCTCCTCACGGGAGGCCTCCGGGGAGTAGCTCGAGGTGTAGTTCGCAATCGCGCTACGGATCTCATCGGAGGAGATCGTCAGCTCCGCCATGTTCTTCCTGCTCTCGGTTTCGTCTTCCAGCATTAATTCTCTTGCTTGGGTCGGTGTCGGTTACTTCTAAGGAGCGATTCTTTATGACGCCCTTAAGCAATCGACTGGCGCAGGCGCCGCAGCTGTCCTGCAGTGCTGCCGTCGATAACTTCGTGACCGACGCGGATTACGGCACCGCCGAGGAGGCTGGTATCAACCTCGGAGTGGACCGCAATCTTGCGACCGTAAATCTTTTCCAGCTTGTCCGACAGAGTCGACTTCTGCTGTTCACCCAGGGCAGCTGCAGAGCGGACACGCGCAACGGTGCGTCCTTCCAAAGCAGCTACCTCTTCAGTCAACGAGTCAAGCTCCTCGACTGGACGCTGGCGGAGGCGACCGATCGCCTGCAGTGCCAGAGCCTCCGTCGTGGAGGTGACTTTTCCGTACAGGACCTTAGCCAGCAGATCCCGGCGTGCATCCGAAGATGTGGCACGGTCGGCCAGCTTCAGCTCTAGCTCCGGCTCACGCTCGATGATTCGAGCCAGCTGGAACAGTTCGTCTTCAACGCGATCCTGTTGTCCCTGGGCGTCGGCGGCGCGCAGCAGGGCCAGGCGGCCCAGCTTCACAAGTCCGTCGCGCAGGTCACGGGTGTTGGACCACGACTGGGATACAGCAGCAGACACGATTTCTTCCGTCGAGGCGGATACCTTTCCACCGAGCAGGCGCTTGGCCAGCTCGACGCGGGTGTTGGCATCCCTCGCCGGGTCGATCAGCGCGACACGCAGGCCGCGGTCACTGTCGAGCAGTTCAACAACATCGAACAGCTCGGTGCCGGTGGTTACACCGGTGCCCACTTTGTCGGAGGTCTCGTTCAGACCCTGATCCAGGGTCTTCTCGAGGCGCTCAATTGCCTCTCGGCTCGCTGCGTGCATACCGATCACTTCCCGGATGCGCCGACGTTGTCCAGTCCGGCGAGGAAGTTATCGATGGTGCCCGAGCGCTTTACGTCGTCCGACAGCTGCTCGCCCAGCAGGCGCTCAGCCAAGTTGATGGAGTTCTCACCCATCTCCTTACGCAGGTCGGTAACAACGGCGGAACGCTGTGCTTCGAGCTGCTTGTGGCCCGACTCGACGATACGGTTGGACTCTTCGGTTGCCTGAGCCTTCATGTCCGCGATGATCTTCTGGCCCTGAGAACGGGCGTCATCACGAATCTGTGCAGCCTCAGTGCGTGCCTCAGCGAGCTGAGCGTTGTACTTCTCCAAGGCAGCCTTAGCTTCTGCCTGAGCGGACTCGGCACGCCGAATGCCGCCCTCGATCTGATCCTCGCGCTGATTCAGCACTTCCTGAAACTTCGGAAGAACGAACTTCCAGAAGACAAACAGGATGACTGCAAAAGGAATGATGGACCAGACGATGTCGTACAGCGGAGGAATGAGCGGGTTAACCGACTCCTCCATTGGCAGCTTCTCAGCTGCTAACAAAAAGGTGTTCGTCATAGTCTCCAGCTTTCGATTCTGGTGCGGTGGTTAGAAAGTGCTCTTAACGAGCGGCCAATCGCACTGAAATTAGAACAGGAAGCCGGCGACGAAGCCGATCAGAGCCAGTGCCTCGGCGAAAGCGATACCCAGGAACATGGTGGTGCGCAGCTGGCCGGCCATCTCAGGCTGGCGAGCCATAGCCTCTGCGGTCTTACCTGCAACGTTGCCCACACCGATAGCGGAGCCGATAGCAGCCAGGCCGTAGCCGATGGTGCCGAAGCCCTGGAACTTGGTGGTGGTGTCCTGCGCGATGAGGAAGATGTCGTTCATTTGGTTTCCATTACCTTTCTGAGAACCGGCCGGTTGCAGCTTTTCTGTTTTTGTTGTCCGGCCTGGTCATTTTAGTACTTAAAAAGGGGCGAATTAGTGCTCGTCCGCATGGAGGGACAGCTCGATATACACGGCGGTCAGCAGGGCAAAGATGTATGCCTGCAAGAAGATCACCATGAGCTCGAACAGGGTGAAGGCGATCGCGAAGAGGATCGTGCCGCCAGCAACCAAGCTCCAGCCGCTCATCTGCCAGAAGAAGAAGTTCGTAGCAGTGAACAGCATGACGAGGATGATGTGTCCAGCCAGCATATTCGCCATAAGACGAATGGTAAGCGTTACCGGACGGAGGACGAATGTGGAGAATGCCTCAATCGGCGCCACGATGAAGTGGAGCCATGTCGGCAAACCAGGAATGATCAGCGAGGACTTGACGTACTTGCCGAAGCCGTAGCGCTTCACACCCGCGTAGATGAAGGCAATGTATGCGACAACAGCCAGCACCAGGGGTAGACCCACGCGAGCGCTGGCTGAAACATTCATGAACGGGATGATCGTCGACATGTTGACGGCAAGAACGGTGAAGAAGATAGAGGCGATGATCGGCAGGAACCGGCGCCCTTCCTTCTTGCCCAAGATATCCTCCGCGATGTGAATTCGAACGAAGTCCAAGAAGAGCTCAGCAACGTTCTGAACGCCACTCGGAATCAGCTTCGGCTTCCGCATTGCAAAGAAGAAGAATGCAGAAACCAGCAGAATCATCACAATACGGATGACCATGAGGCGGTCGAGCGCGAACGCTCCACCGGCAAACTCACTGAACCACAGGTGGTTGCTATCCACTTGCCCCGGGAAGAATTCGTGCTCCAATGAAGGCGGGTGGAATTCGCCCTTCATGGCCAAGGTTGTTACGCTCAGCGTTCTCTCCCGTGATTGGGCCGCAAGATTGCATGGAATCACTGCGGTGCGATGGAGGTCTCTTTTCGAAGAGTTAGGCCGATAATTAAGGGACTCCGTCGCACGTCCCTACAGAATCAGCCGGTGCCGTATCTACTGTTCACACATACGTGTGCCAATAAAAGGCCCGCTAAGACAATATCAGTATTGCTTCGCGAATCGCTAAGTGAAACGCAGCGCGGGTCCCCCCACTTGGTCGTGCTTTTCAACGTCTTTGGAGCAAGAATCATTTGCGGCCTACTCCACACTCCCCCTGTCCAGCTTTTTAGCTGAAGGGGCGCATTGAGCGCCCTACTCCCTAGCTAATGTACAGCTTTTGAGTGCGGGTGACTGCCAGCGTCTCAATAACTAGCACGGCAATCATGCTGAGCATAACGGTCACGGCCAGTGCTGGCGTGTCGTAGAAAGTCTTGTCTTTAAGGAAGAACAGGATTCCCAGCAGTGCCGCGGCCTTGACCAACCAGCTTCCCAAGATCAACCCCATCGTGGCAGAGGGCGACGTATTGGAACTCACCAACACAATTACAACGGTCATCAGCATAAACCCGCCGCCGACCAACCAACCGATGCCGGCTCCCCACAAGCCTGCTGTACCGCTAATCAGCCCCCACACCAGGAGGGACACCACACCCAGAGCCAGGAGAACCAGCACTCCAGCACGCATCGCAGCTTTCAGCGGCGCGACGTGGTCTTCCACTTGGGATACATCATTTAGTTCGGGTAGCTCTTTGGCACCGTTGTGCCCAGCGTTCTCAGCGTCCCCAGCGTTCCCAGCGTTCCCAGTTTTCTCAGTCGCATCACTCATGGCGATTAGCTTACCTGAGCAGTGTTTGACTTCCGATTTGCTCGCCGCAGTGGAACGACCGTTGCCGAAATGGCGATAATCACCAGCATGCTAAAAGAAATCGCCATGACAGGCAGAGGTAGAACGGTCAACCCCACGGCACCGAATGCCACTACCCCAACCCAGGTGTACAAAACCAACACCACACGCTTTTGAGTGTGGCCAATACTAAGAAGTCGATGGTGTAGGTGCTTCTTGTCCGGGGAGAAAGGACTCTTGCCCTTCGACACGCGGCGCACCACCGCCATTACCAAGTCCAGCAATGGAATGGATAGTGCTGCCAGCACCACAATCATGGGCGACAGTAGCGCCATCATATCCGCGGGTCCATAGAGCGCAGCGTTGATCCGCCCAGATGCGGAAGTGCAGGCCGCGGACAGCAACAAACCAATCAACATTGCACCGCTATCTCCCATAAAAATGCGAGCGGGTGAGAAATTGTGTGGCAAAAAGCCCATGCAGATACCGACTAACGCCGCAGAAATAATCGCCGGTGGGTATGCCGCCACTGTGCCACTCTGGTCATGCAGAATGGTCAACGAGTAAATCAGAATAGTACCCGCTGCAATTGCTCCCAGTCCGGCGGCTAATCCGTCCAGCCCATCGACGAAGTTCATCGCGTTCACAATTGTCACGGTCAACAGTGCCGTCAGAATCGTAGACTGCACTTGATCCAGAATCAGCGTGGTGCCGTCGCCAAAGGGCACGTAGAACAGGTACCAACTGAGCCCCATCAAGCTCATCACCACGGCACCCACGATTTGTCCGCCCAGCTTCAAGACCCAAGAGATGTCATAGAGGTCATCGACCACACCAACCACAACGATCACAAATGCGGCCATCAACACCGCTGTCATATCGGGTGTCACGGGTGGAAATCCGCGCGTCAACGCAGGTAGCTGATTGGCCACAATCACTGCCACAACCAGGCCCGTAAACATCGCCACACCACCTAACCGGGGCATGGGGACTGTGTGCACATCACGCTGGCGCGGGGCGGCCATGCGTCCATATCGCAAGATCAACGACCGCACTGCACCGGTTACTAAGTAAGTAACTGTGCAGGCAACGAGAAGCACCAGCACCAACTCGCGCAGGGGAATTCCTGCGCCGATGGCCGGCTGGGCGAGCAATTGCATTAAATCTCTCCCCGCAGCTCCATACTGCTCATCCCCAGCACCTCTGCTACGCGCTCGGTGGTGGCAGCTCCTTCGCGCAGAATACGCGGTCGGCCAGAGGAAAGATCCACAATAGTGGATGCCACACCGTGGTGCGCTTCCCCACCGTCGATGTAGGTGGTCACGTCCGCACCCAGCTGGTCTTCCGCCATCTGCACATTCGTAGCCGGCGGCTGACCCGAAATATTGGCACTGGAGACGGCCATGGGGCCAGTTCGCTCCAATAGTTCAAGTGCGATCGGCTGGTTGGGCATGCGCAACATGACTGTGCCGCGTGTGTCTCCCAGGTTCCACGGCAGGCTCGGAGCCTGGTGCACAACCATGGATAGCCCGCCCGGCCAGAAGGCCTCCACGAGCTTGCGCATGTTA
Organism: Corynebacterium sp. TUM25015; assembly: GCF_056393505.1. NCBI lineage: Bacteria > Bacillati > Actinomycetota > Actinomycetes > Mycobacteriales > Corynebacteriaceae > Corynebacterium > Corynebacterium sp. TUM25015. The sequence continues at coordinate 2,134,462 of NZ_CM150783.1, forward strand.
TAGGTGTATTCGCGCACGAGCCCCTCGATGGTGGTCCAGCTGGGCACCAGCACGGGAACTGGCATGTCGGGGCCGCGTCCTTTGGCTCGCAGGAGTGCGGATACAGCCTCGTTGTCGAAAGCGTCGCAGCCAATTCCGTACACAGTGTCGGTCGGCAATACGACCAGGCGCCCGCCCTTGACCGCATTCGCCGCGGTTTCGATCGCGGCCTCTCGGTTCTGCGGATCGGTTGCGTCTACGGTTCTCGACATTGCAGCCCTTTCTTGCTTATGAATTACGTGCTCTACCTTAGCCCCATCGTCCGAACTATTGCGGCAGCAGGGCGGTTACGAAGCGTGGCCGACCTGCCAAGTCGCGGTGTTGAGTAACTTCTTGCCACCCACGGCGCTGCATCATCTCTGCTACTTGTTCGCCGTTGGAGTCATCGTGTTCGATGCCGACGCCACCACCCCGCCGTCCCAGCGCCTCAGCCCACAACAGCACCTGGGGCATGAGATCCAGCCCGTCTGGTCCGGAGAACACGGCTGCGTGCGGATCGGCAGCGACTTCTGGAGTGACATGTGTAGATTCCGGCACATAGGGCGGATTGCACACCACAACATCGGCAGGTGCGTTGGCACCCCGCCCGAGCTCACAGGCTTTTGCAAACGCCTCGGGATCGTCGGCTGCCAGATCTGCTTTAACAAAAGTAGCGTTTACCTGCGGGATCAACCGTGCATTCTTTTCAGCCAAGCGCAGAGCGCGATCCGAGATATCTACGCCCAATAGGGAGATGGGGGCGTCATAAAGAAAAGAAGCCCCAAGCCCCAGCGTGCCAGGCCCGCAGCAAAGATCAACCACGCGCGGCGCGGGGTGGTTCGCAAGGGAGCGCGCGGCCCATTCGGCCAGCAGCTCGGTTTCGGGGCGGGGGATAAAGCAGCCCGGCTCGGCAAAAAGATCCACCCCGCAAAAGGGAGCAGAGCCGACGATGTGTTGCAAGGGCTCGCGGGAGGCGCGACGAGCAACCCACCCCGCATAGGCGGCGGGTGCTGGTTCATCGGAGCGGAGGAAGAGGGTGCCCGGATCCACTGCGGTGCGGGGGCTATTGTCCGTAGCGGGCTCGGCCAGCAGATAGCGCATCAACAGGCGCGCGTCGACCACGGCAGAATCGATCCCCGCGGCGTGGAGCTGCGCGGTGGCCTCGCGGATTGCCTCGTTGATATTCACAAGGTTGATATTCACAAGCTACCTGCGCTGAGGACGGAAGCTAGTCTTCCGCCTCGAGGCGGCGTGCGCGGTCGGCTTCCTTCAAAGCCGCAAACAGTGCTTCCAGGTCTCCGCCCAAAACGGCGTCCAGGTTGTTGGCTTTGTAGCCAATCCGGTGATCGGACACGCGCGACTCTGGGAAGTTATAGGTGCGGATGCGCTCGGAACGATCCATAGTGCGGATCTGTGCAGCGCGACCCTCAGCTGCCTCTGCCTCAGCTTCTTCTTCCCTCATCTGCTGCAGACGCGCAGCAAGCACCTGCATCGCACGAGCGCGGTTCTGGATCTGAGAGCGTTCCTTCTGACAGGTCACCACAATATTGGTCGGCAGGTGGGTGATACGCACGGCGGAGTCCGTGGTGTTCACACCCTGGCCGCCCTTACCGGAGGAGCGGTAGACGTCTACGCGGATGTCCTTCTCGTCGATCTCCACGTCCTCCACCTCGTCGGGTTCCGGGTATACCAGCACGCCCGCAGCGGAGGTCTGAATGCGACCCTGCGACTCTGTGACGGGGATACGCTGCACGCGGTGCACGCCGCCTTCGAACTTGAACTCGGACCAGGCACCGTCGCGGGACGGCTGCTTGGAGCGGATCGACAAGGTCATATCCTTCACACCACCCAGGTCGGTCTCATTGAGTCCAAGAATCTCGGCGCTAAAGCCATGGCGCTCTGCGTAGCGCTGGTACATACGCGCAAGCTCACCGGCGAATAGTGCGGCCTCTTCGCCGCCGGCACCGGACTTGATTTCCATGACGATGTCGTCGCCATCGTGCGGGTCACGCGGCGCCAGCAGGTCAGTCAGCTGTTCCTCCAGCTGTCCGATTTCCTGTTCCAGGCGCTTAGCTTCCTCCGCGAATTCCTTATCCTCGGACGCCATCTCGGAGGCTGCTTCATGATCTTCTCGTGCCTGTTCGAGCTTTTGGTGCGTCTGGATGATCGGCTGCAGCTCGGAGAAACGCTTGCCTACCTTGCGAGCTGCCGCCGGATCGTTGTGCAGCTCGGGGTCGCCCAGCTGCATCTCTAGCCCCTGGTACTCAGCCAGGATGTCATCGATGACTGATGGTGATTGGCTCATGGTTTAATCCTCCTCGTCCTCGCCCGCCAGAGGCGCGGAGCTAGCAACCTGCAGCATGAACTCCCGGTTGGTCTTGTTCTTACGCAGCTGCTTGATCAGCAGGTCGATGGCTGCTTGCGGGTCCAGCGCCGAAAGAATGCGGCGCAGCTTGTGCATAATGCGCGCCTCCTCCGGGCTGAGCAGCAACTGGTCCTTGCGGGTACCCGACGGGTTGACGTCCACAGCCGGGAAAACTCGACGCTCGGCGATCTTGCGGTCCAGCTTTAGCTCGGCATTGCCGGTGCCCTTGAATTCCTCGAAGATCACCGTGTCGCCAGCAGAGCCGGTCTCCACCATTGCCGTGGCAATGATGGTCAGGGAACCGCCGTTTTCGATGTTTCGAGCCGCTCCCAGGAAGCGCTTCGGTGGGTACAGTGCATTGGAATCCACACCACCGGACAGGATGCGTCCGGAAGCTGGCGAAGAGTTGTTGTACGCACGACCCAAACGGGTGATGGAATCCAGCAAAAGAACAACGTCCTTGCCCTGCTCGACGAGACGCTTTGCGCGCTCAACAGCTAGCTCCGCAACGTTGGTGTGCTCTCCCGGCGGGCGGTCGAACGTCGAGGCGATGACCTCGCCCTTGACGGATCGCTGCATGTCCGTGACTTCCTCGGGACGTTCATCGACCAGCACAACCATCAGGTAGCACTCGGGGTTGTTTGTAGAGATCGCGTTCGCGATGTCCTGCAGGATCGTCGTCTTACCAGCCTTCGGTGGGGACACGATCAATGCACGCTGGCCCTTACCGATCGGCATGATCAGGTCAATCACGCGAGTCGTCAGGATCTTCGGGTCGGTCTCCAAACGCAATCGCTGGTTTGGATACAGCGGGGTGAGCTTCGCGAAGTGCGGGCGTGCCGTCGCCTGCTCCGGGGTGAGTCCGTTAACGGTCTCCACCTGGTAGATCGGCGTGTACTTCTGACGGTTTCGACCGCGGCCGCCACCGTTATTGTTGTTGTTCTTCGGACGAATAGTGCCGGTAATCGCATCACCGTGGCGCATTCCGTACTTACGCACCGTGTTAATCGGCACGTACACGTCGGTCGAGCCTGCGTGGTAGCCGGTGGTGCGGATAAAGGCGGTATTAGCATCAACGAAATCGAGGATGCCGGCGACCGGCGTCAGCTCTTCCGGCTTCTGCTCACGGTTGTTGCCGCCGTTCCCATTGTTATTGGCGTTACCATCGCCACCATTATCACGGTTATCCCGGTTAACTCGGTTATCACCGTTGCGGTTGTTATCCCGCCCACGGTTACGGCGATTACGGCGATTACGGCGATTACGGCGGTTTCCGCGATTGTCCTCACGGCCTCCGTCGCGCCCACCGTCACGGTCGCGGGAACGAGCTTCGCGCTGCTCCGAACCCTGCTGATCGTTCTGCTTAGTTTTCTCTTCGGCGTTCTCGTTGGCCTGGTTGTCTTCTTTGTGACGCCCTTCCGACGCCTCCACAACCGGCTCTTCCTTGGGCTCGCGCACCTTCGTCGGTCGAGATGCTGACGCAGCTCCCCCACCGCTGCCAGCGGATTCAATAGCGGCAATGAGATCGCCCTTGCGGAGACCAGAGGTACCCTTCAGCCCCTGTGCCGCCGCGACCTGGCGCAGCTCCGGCAACTTCAACGAGGCGAGGCCATTGGCTTGGCCACGAGCCAAAATATCGGACAGGCTCACAAAAGTCCTTTCACGTCTGATGCCTTCCATGACCCTTCAAAAGCCTGCGAAGCCCCAGGATCGGCCAGACATGCGTGTTCGACAACAGTTTTAAATTTAACCCAAAGATTGCGGGAATCTTCTAGAAAGATTGCCGCCTCAAAGTCCCAAGATGTGACTGGCGGCGGGTGTAGCGCGGGGTGGCGTCGTAAAGAAAGAAAAGTGGAGAAAACGAGCCTCGCATCCGGCTTCCGTTGCTTACAATAGCACCTCCCCCACGCCCTGCACCTAACGGCTAGGCTGAAACGCATGAAGTCGACAATGCAGGAGATCCCGCTTTCCGTAGCCAGGATTCTGGAGTACGGCGCCAGTGTTCACCGAAATACGACTGTGACCACGTATTTTGATGAAACTGCGGAACAAACCAGCTTCCTGCATATCGGCATCCGCGCCGCTGCCATGGCCAACATGTTCCGTGACGAATTTGGCATCCAGCAAGGCGAGCGTGTGGGAACCGTCCTGCCCAATTGCACCGAACATCTTGAGATCATGCTGTCGGTCGCGTCTATGGGAGCGGTTTTTAGCCCCATTAACCGGCACCTTATGGGCAGCCAGATCACGAGCATCATCAATAAATCCGCTCCACGCGTCCTGGTGATCGACGTCACTTGCAGCGAACAGATCGTGCCCCTCCTCGCAGACTGCCCTTGTGTGGAAGCTGTACTTGTCATCGGCGCCGACCAAGCCCCTACTACTACGGTGCAACAACTCATAGAGGAACTGGGTCTGCGCAACGAACGCCATCTGCGCGTCCTCAATCTGGAAGCCACCTTGGACGGACGCAGCGCCGACTTCGACTGGCCAGCTATCGAAGAGACCGACCCCGCGGCGATCTGCTTCTCCACCGGCACTGAAGGTCCGCCGAAAGGTGTGGTGTACTCCCACCGAGCACTGTGGTTACACTCGATGCAACTGCGCGCCGCCGATAGCTTCAGTATCCGCAACGGCACCAGTTTCCTGTGCGGCGTACCGATCTACCATGTGCTCAGCTGGGGTGTGCCGCTGGCTGCGTTTATGGCAGGCGCCCCCATTGTGTTTACCGGCCATCGTGCCGACCCGGAGCACATCGCGCACGTTGTTGAAGACGCGATGCCACGCCAGGCACACGGTTCCCCCGCCGTTTGGACTGGCCTGCTGGTGCACTACACCAAACACCAGCCGAAGAAGATGAGTCTGCAGGAGATCTACGTCGGTGGGTCGCAGGTTCCCCCGGCTCTCATCGACGCATGGGAGGAACGCTTCGGTGTGGACATCGTCCACGCCTGGGGCATGACCGAAACAGGCCCTGTGGGCACGGTCGCCCACCCTCCGGCAGGCGTAGCCGGCGCCGCACGTGCCAAATATCGCGAAAGCCAGGGTCGCTTCCATGCAGGTATGCGCTACCGCATCGTCGACGATGACGGCAACGAGCTCGAAGCCCATGACCGTAACTCCGGCGAGCTACAGGTGCGTGGCAACACCGTGACGGGATCCTACTATGAGGACGATAGCCCGCGTTTCACTCCCGATGGCTGGCTCCGCACCGGAGACATCGCCACGGTAAACAAGGATGGTTACCTGACGATCCACGACCGCAAAACCGACATCATCCGTTCCGGCGGTGAGTGGATCTACTCTGCGGCACTCGAAACCTACCTCATGGAACCGGCCGCTGTTATCGAGGCGGCGATCATTGGCATCCCCTCCGAAAAGTGGGGGCAGCGTCCGCTGGCGGTGGTGGTACTGGCCGACGGCACCCCCTGGAGCGTTGACACTGCTCAAGAGCTAGCCGACGAACTGCGACAACGTGTTCCAGGTTGGATGGTGCCGGAGAACTGGACCTTTGTTGAGCACATCGATAAAACCAGCGTGGATAAGTTCGACAAAAAAGATTTGCGCCGCCACTTCCGCGAAGGGAAGTTCGACGTCATCACGATTTAGGCGGAGCATAAACCTCACAGCTCGCCTTTAACTATTGCAGATAAAAATAGAGTAGCGTCTTTTTGCATGACCGATGTAACTGTGATGGCTCTAGGGCCACAGTGGCTCGACCCGATGCACTTGCTATCGGGTTCCGGCCCCTTCGGCGCGGCAATCCTGCCCGCTATTTTTGTGATTATCTTCATCGAATCTGGCTTGTTTTTCCCATTCCTGCCGGGCGATTCTCTGCTTTTCACCGCTGGGTTGCTGGCCAGCCAGCCCGATGGTTTTGCACCACTTTGGCAGGTGCTGCTTATCACCCCAATTGCAGCAATTTTGGGTGATCAGGTGGGCTATTGGATCGGCCACCGCTTCCACCCCGCACTGCGCAAGCGCAAGGATGGACGTTTCTTTAAGCAGGAGCACCTACACCGCTCCGAGGAGTTCTTCGCCAAGTACGGTTCGATCACAATCATCCTGTGCCGTTTTGTCCCCTTTGTGCGAACCTATGCCCCGTTGGTGGCCGGAATGTCGGGTATGCGCTACCGGACGTTCATTGTCTTCAACATCATCGGCGGTGTGCTGTGGGCCAGCGGCATCGTCTACCTGGGATCCCTGCTTGGCGGCGTGGAGTTCGTGCGGAACAACATTGAGGCCATCTTCCTCGGTCTCGTTGCGTTCTCCATAGTTCCGGCGCTGTTCGGCGTCGTGCAAAAGAGCCGTAGCGACAAGAAGCAGGCTGCCCTCGCCCCGGCGCCGGCTAATGACTAGCCGGTAACGTCCACCTCAACTGGGCCAGCGACATCTAGCTCTAGAACCTTCATTCCACGCCCCCGGGCTTCCTCCACAAGTGCGTTATCCACCCGCTCGGTACTGAGCACCAGAATCGTCGGGCCTGCACCGGAAAGAAATGCCGGGTACCCCAGGTTTCGCAGGCGGTTCACCCACTCTGCGGTCACTGGTAGCACTTCGGCGCGGTACGTCTGATGCATACGGTCACGGGTGCCCTCCCACAGCAATTCCGGATCGTCGCGCAGCGCGACCGTCATAACTGCAGTGCGAGAAACATTGAAGCGAGCATCCACGTGGCTGATATCGGACGGCAGGACGCGACGAATCGCCTCCGTCGACGCATGGAAATCCGGGATGAACGCAGTGGCCTTGATATCCGGGTGTACGTCGATTCGGCGGGCGTGATACTCCGGCGCAGAAACCCCGTCGATGGGAGTATTCGTCCACGAGACGACACCGGCACCCAGCACGGAAGCACCCGCGTTATCGGGGTGCCCTTCAAAAGTCGAAGCGATCTGCACCTGTGCTTTGTCGTCCAGGGTAAAGCCAGCCAAACCGTTGGCTGCGGCCACACCAGCAGTCGCGGCAGCGGCCGAGGAGCCCAAGCCGCGAGACTGTGGGATGGAGTTAGTGCAGCTCACACGTAGCCCCGGAACCGTCACGTCCGCTTCCTTCAATGCCGCCCTGAGCGCACGAACGACCAGGTGGCGCTCATCTAAAGGCACCTCGCCTTCGCCTTCGCCGGTAACCTCAACGACCAGGCCAGACTCAATAACCTCGGCGGTCACATAGTCGTATAGCCCAAGAGCTAAGCCCAGCGTGTCAAAGCCTGGCCCCAGATTCGCGGTAGAGGCGGGAACCTTAACGGTGGCCTTGCGGCCAACCGGGATTTCGACGCCCATTACTTCAGCCCCAGCGCATCTGCAACAGCATGCGGATCTACGTCGGTGACGGTGGGATCCGGCATCTGGGACAGAGCAGTCGTCGGATCCTTCAGGCCATGGCCGGTGACGGTACACACGATGCGCTGGCCAGCAGTCAATTCACCATTGGCATGTGCGTCCAACAGTCCCGCTACGGACGAAGCGGAAGCCGGCTCAACGAAAATGCCCTCACGGCCTGCGATCAGGCGATATGCCTCGAGAATCTGCTCATCGGTCTGAGCGCGGAAATCGCCGCCCGATTCTTCCTTGGCTGCCACTGCTTGCTGCCAGGAAGCCGGGTTACCGATGCGGATCGCGGTTGCGACCGTCTCCGGCTCCAGCACTGGCTCGCCCTTCACCAGCGGGGCGGCTCCTGCGGCCTGCACGCCCTTCATCACGGGGCGTTGGGTGGAAACGCCGTCCTCGGCATACTCGGTGTAGCCCTTCCAATATGCGGTGATGTTGCCCGCGTTGCCGACCGGCAGGAAGTGGACATCGGGGGCGTCACCAAGGCAATCGACGATTTCAAACGAGGCGGTCTTCTGTCCCTCGATGCGCATCGGGTTCACAGAGTTGACCAGAGCGATCTCTGGGAACTCGGTGGTCGTCTTGCGAACTAGCTCCAGGCAATCATCGAAGTTGCCGCGGATCTGGATGATCTGCGCGCCGTGCATCACGGCCTGTGCCAGCTTGCCCTGGGCAATCTTGCCCTCGGGGATCAACACGGCGGACTTGAGGCCAGCGCGGGCAGCGTATGCGGCTGCGGAGGCGGAAGTGTTGCCTGTCGAGGCGCACATCAAGACCTTCTGCCCCTTGTGATAAGCATCGGTCACGGCAACGGTCATGCCACGATCCTTGAAAGAACCCGTTGGGTTGGCACCTTCGATCTTCAGGTACACTTCACAGCCGGTCAGTTCCGACAGGTGGTTCGCCCGCAGTAGCGGGGTGCCGCCTTCGTTGAGGGTCACCGGCTCCCAGTCCTTCGCGAAAGGCATCCGATCGCGATACATGTTGATCAGGCCGGTCCAATGGTTCAGAACCTTGTTAGTCATGAGTTCCCTGTCGTCTCTTCCCAGTTGTTGCTAATTTTAGAAGCTCTACTTTATTGCCACTGTAGTGCCACAAAGGCGTGCGCAAGCACACCTTTGGTTTTTGACACTGCGTTTGGGGTTAGCGCTAGGGGCTAGCGCTTCAGACTTGTGGTTAGCCTTCCATGCGAATAACAGAATCGATGGCCTTGACCGCCTCCAGTTTCTTCAGCTTGGTAACGGTCTCCTCCAGGTCGCGCTCCTTTGCGCTGTGGGTGATCACAACGAGGCGCGCACCATCGTTGAGCCCTTCTTGACGCACCGTCTTCAGCGATACGCCCTTGTCCGAGAACACGGAGGCCACCTCAGCCAGCACACCCAGACGATCATCGACCTGCATATCAACGTGGTAACGGGTGCGAACTTCACCGAAATCAGCGATGGGCAGGGAGGCATAGGTGGACTCCCCTGGGCCGCGACCGCCGAGCACGATGTTGCGGGCCACGGCCACAACATCACCCAATACAGCCGAGGCAGTCGGACCACCGCCGGCACCGTTGCCGTAGAACATCAGTCGTCCAGCGGACTCGGCCTCGACGAAGACTGCGTTGTAGGACTCAGCAACGCTGGACAGTGGGTGCGAAATGGGGATAAGCGCGGGGTACACGCGCGCGGAAACAGATTCCTGGTTTTGATCGTCCACGAGGCGCTCACAGATGGCGAGTAGTTTGATGGTGGAGTTCGCAGCCTTTGCGGCTTCGATGTCGGCAACGGTGATGTTGCGAATACCTTCCGTATGCACGTCCTCACCGGAGACGCGGGTGTGGAACGCCAGGGAAGCCAGGATAGCGGCCTTGCTGGCGGCATCGAAGCCGTCGACATCTGCAGTCGGGTCGGCTTCTGCATATCCCAGCTCCGTGGCTTCCGCCAGCATCTCGTCGTAGCTGGCACCGCGGCTGTACATTGCGTCCAAGATGAAGTTGGTGGTGCCGTTGACGATGCCCATGACCTGGTTAACCTTGTCGCCAGCCAGGGAGCGGCGCAGCGGGCCGACCACCGGGATGGCCGCGGCGACGGCAGCTTCAAAGAACAGATCCACACCGGACTCGTCTGCGGCGGCAGAGAGCTCATCGGCGTGAGCGGCGATGAGAGCTTTGTTTGCGGTGACCACGGACTTACCAGCGCGCAGCGCTGCTAGCACTACCTTGCGCGGATATTCAATGCCGCCAATTACCTCGATGACGAGATCGATGTCCTCACGGTCAACGAGGGAGAGTGCATCATCGGTTAGCTTTTCCGGATCTACACCCGGGCGCGGCTTGGCTAGGTCGCTGACAGCGATGCCACGTACTTCCAGCTTTCCACCAATGCGTTCGGCGAACTCATCAGCGCGCTCCTCCAAGAGACGTAGTACCTCGGCGCCGACGGTGCCCATGCCCAGCAGAGCCACACCAACGGTCTCGCCAATTCCCTTGCCTGGCTTGAATTTCTGCTCGGTCATGTCGCTCCTTTGTGGGGTCTCAATCGAGTTCTGTCGGTAATTTTCCTTAGGTTATCGCACCAATCTACCGCGCGACTAGACAAAGCTGTCCATTACCCCTATTTTACCTCTCTTAGAGGGGGTCTACTCCTCCAAAGACAGCACGTCATCAATGGTTTCGCGACGAATCATCAAACGCGCTTCACCGTCTGCAACCCGTACCACCGGAGGCCGGGTCATCATGTTGTAGCGGGAGGCCATCGCATAACAATAGGCTCCCGTTGCACCAATCATCAGCAGGTCACCGGGGCGCACGTCCTCTGGCACCAAAGCGTCATTGACCAACACATCACCGGATTCACAGTGAGAGCCCACGATACGCGTCGGCAACAACTCCCCCGCGACCTCCCGGTTCGCCACGCGGCAATCATATTCGGCCTGGTACAGGGCCGGACGGATGTTATCGCTCATGCCACCGTCGACGGAGATATAACGACGGGAAATCCCGTCCGCCACCTCAACATCCTTCACCGTACCCACGCGGTAAAGGGTAATCATCGACGGTCCGGCGATCGCGCGTCCCGGCTCCACGTTAAGGGTCGGTTCGGGCACACCGGCCGACTTCGCCGCTTCGCACACCTTGCTCTTAAGCTCGGACGCCACCTCTTCAACGTCGAGAGCCTCATGATCCGGCATATAGGCGATACCGTAGCCACCACCGAGATCGAGGGTATCCAGCACCGTAGGGGCGTCCGACCCCACGACCCCCACACCGCGCGACGGGTCGACAGCATGATCGTCGTGCAAGGTCTTAATGGAATCCAAAAGCTGCTTCCACAGCCCCAAAAGGCGCTCGGCGGCCAGAGCGAAACCAGCGGCTTCAAAAACCTGAGAGCCTACATGGCAGTGCAGGCCGCGCAGGCGCACGCCGTCGGCGGTATGGCAGGCCATGGCCGCATGGTGAGCCGCGCCGGAGGCAAGAGAGAACCCGAACTTCTGATCCTCGTGACTAGTGGCGATGAACTCGTGGGTATCGACGTGCACACCCGGAGTTACGCGTACTAGTACGTCCTGGGCCTTGCCCAGTTCGCCTGCAACGGCGGACAAAGACTCAATTTCTTGTAGCGAGTCTACGACGATCAGCTCCGCACCTTCGGAAACCGCCAGTCGCAGAAACTCCGGGGACTTGTTGTTGCCGTGGACAGTGATGCGTTCAGCTGGGAAGCCCGCAGCCAGTGCCACCTGGAGCTCGCCTAAAGAGGCGACGTCGAGGGACAGCCCCTCATCCATCACCCAGCGGGCGACCGTCTTCGACAGGAACGCCTTGGACGCGTAGTGGACAAAGCGCCCTCCACCGAATGCCTTGGCCAAGCGGCGGCAGCGGGTGCGGAAGTCTTCCTCGTCCATCACGAAAGCCGGAGTACCGAAGGTTTCCGCGATATCGGTAATCGGTACGCCACCGATGGTGACCTCGCCTGCCCGCTCCCCCGCCGTCTCGCGGCGAAGGGTCTGCGGGTAGACGTGCGCTGGGATCGCGTTGAACTCCGCGGTGTTGGCGATGCGACGGCGCAGTCGTGTGGAGTTCAGGTGAGTCTCCGGATCCAAAGGATTCTCCTAGGTGAGTTGAGTGTGTGTTGGGTGCTGACGTGAGGGCGTCAAAAAGGAGGCAGCGGTCCTCAGTGCTCTCTGGTCTACATGCGCTCCGGGGCAGACACACCGAGCAGCTCCAGCGCGTTGGCGAGAGTCTGGCGAGCCGCAGAGGCCAGGGAGAGACGAGCGGCGAACAACGCCTTGTTCTCTACAACGGTCTGCTCGTCGTCGCTGGGCTTCGGCAAGATCTGGCAAGCGTCGTAGAAGCGGTGGAATGCTCCGGCCAGTGCCTCCGCGTAGCGGGCCACACGGTGGGGTTCGCGCAGCTCCGCAGCGGTCTTCACGACGGCTGGGAACTCACCCAAGGTACGGATGAGGTCGCCCTCGCGGTCGTGCGTCAGCAGAGCTAGATCGGCGCCTTCACGGGTGACACCGAGATCCGCTGCCTTGCGTCCCAGGGAGCACAAGCGAGCGTGTGCGTACTGGACATAGAACACCGGGTTGTCGTTGGACTGCGAAGCCCACAGATCCATATCGATATCCAAAGAAGAATCGACGGAGCTGCGGATCAGCGCATAGCGGGCGGCATCCACGCCGATGGCCTCCACAAGGTCGTCCAAGGTGATGACAGTGCCAGCACGCTTCGACATACGCACTGCCTTTCCATCCTTGACGAGTTTTACCAGCTGACCGATGAGCACCTCGACCTGCTCCGGGTCGTAGCCCATGGCTGCAGCTGCTGCGCGGAGACGGGCGATGTATCCGTGGTGGTCGGCGCCGAGCATGTAGATGCATAGATTATGGCCACGGTCGAACTTGTCGGCCACGTAAGCGATATCACCGGCGATGTAGGCCGCGTTGCCGTCGGACTTGATGACCACGCGGTCCTTGTCGTCGCCGAAGTTAGTGGAGCGCAGCCACCAGGCACCGTCGGCTTCATAAAGGTTGCCGTTGTCCTTGATCTTCTGGATCGCCGCTTCGACGGCACCGGACTCGAACAGGGAGTTTTCGTGGAAGTACACGTCGAACTCCGTACCGAACTCCGCCAGGGTGCGCTTGATATGGGCAAACATCAGATCCACACCTTGGGAGCGGAATAGCTCCTGTGCGTCCTCTGCGCTGAGCTGCTGCCAGCCGGGGTTTTTCTCCACGATCTGCGAGGCAATGTCCTGAATGTAGTCGCCGCCGTAGCCGTCTTCCGGGGTAGGTTCGCCCTTCGCAGCGGCCAGCAGGGAGCGGGCAAAGCGGTCGATCTGTGCGCCGTGGTCGTTGAAGTAGTACTCGCGGGTAACTTTCGCGCCGCGGGCGGTCAGCACTCGTCCCAGCGCATCGCCCACGGCGGCCCAACGTGTGCCACCCAGGTGGATGGGGCCAGTTGGGTTTGCAGAGACGAATTCAAGGTTGATGGCGGTTCCGGCGAACTCATCGCCGTGGCCGAAATCTGCACCGCTAGCGAGGATCTGCTCGACAATCTTGCCTTGTGCAGCAGCCGCCAGGCGAATGTTGATAAAGCCTGGACCTGCAACGGTGGCCTCGTCGATACCGTCGTGGCCGGCGAGGGATTCCGCGAGCCAGGTACCGAGCTCACGAGGGTTCGTACCGGCCTTCTTGGCGACCTGCATAGCGATGTTCGTTGCGTAGTCGCCGTGCTCCGGGTTGCGTGGGCGTTCCACGGTGGCGCCTTCCGGCACCACGGAGGAATCCAGGCCGTGGGCATCCAGGGTCGTGCGGGCAGTTTCGGTAATCAGTTCAGACAATTCAGCAGGAGTCACAGCATTAAACACTAGCAGTGGAGTCGAGCCGCTCACGCAGTGGTGGAGGTGATTAAACTACTGCCCTATTGCAGTGCTAGACTTTCAACCCGTATTGACGTGAACGTGAAGTGAACCGCCAATACGGCGCCTTCGTAGCTCAGGGGATAGAGCACTGGTTTCCGGTACCAGGGGTCGTGAGTTCGAATCTCGCCGAGGGCACGTTGTCAAGCCTCGGGACGTCGCTATTGATTTTGTCCCGAGGCTTTTGCTTTTGGATTGCCCTAGTGGAGGAGGTTACTTTTCCGATTTAGCCGGGGGCAGCGTCATGGCTTTAACTCCGGCGAGGATATGGCCACGATGATCCGCATGCTGGGTATTCTTAAGAAAATTCTTTTTATTTCTCAAGGAGATCGACCATGCGCCGCGCGAGTACTTTCGCTCTGGTTTTAACATCCGTCCTTGCCCTGTGTGGTTGTGGTTCCGGCGGGGATGACTCAGGGGATGTGCAGACCACTACCGTAACTGCGTCCCCAGAAACCACGACAAGTACGTCCAAAACGAAGAGCTCAGAAGCTAAATCCCCCACCCCCACTCCGGGCGGTCCACAGCAAAAGACGACCACGAACGGTGAGGCTGTCATTGGGCACACTGAAGCTCCAGGTCAGGCTGCCCCTTCAGTAATGAACAAGACAATCGCATCCTGTGGCGATCCCTCACTTCACGAAACTGGCACAACATTCTTTACCGATGGGACGTCAGGTTGGACTCAGACCTGTGCCAACAAAATGATGGCCGCTCGTCCCGCCGAGCCGGCTCCCGCCCCAGGCGATTCCTATTACGAGGGCTACAACGATGGCTATAGCGACGCACAGGACTACGACTACGGGTACGAGGAAGGCTACTGAGAGAATTAAGCTTCAGAAGCTCCCGATCCTGAGTTCTTTACGCTCTCGATACTCTGAAAATTCACGTTTGGAATCCGCGAGAATCGATCCTCGTCACAAGTCAGCACGATGATCTGATTGTCCCTACCCAGCGCACCGAGCACCTTGTTCATACTCTTCGACCGATCAGTATCGCTGAACCCCAGAACGTCGTCCAGGAAGATCGGCACACCGCTGCCATCGTGACCCACCAGCCGGGCAATCGCGAGGAGCTGCAGAATCTCCACCTGCTCCTGTGCACCTCCAGAGAGCTGTTCTTTGTCCAGACGCACACTGCCGATTGCGCGGCTTGAAACTTGGAACTTCTCGTCCACATCCAGATCCACATCGCTGCCGAAGACCATCCCAGAAAGCTTATTCAGAGCCTTTCGATAAGGCTCGGAGTACTTCTCCTGCATCCGCTTCCGCGATGCCTGAACCACCTCGTGCAACAGCTCCGCAGCATCCGCTTGCCTGCGCAATCTAGTAACCACACCCTTAAGGCGCTTCACCTCCGTTTCTGCTCGCTCCTTCGTATCTGCAGAGCCCCGAGCCTGTCCAAGCTTCGCATTCATTGCAGCGATATTCACACGGCATTCCTGCATTTGCTGACTGAGCATATTCAGCCGGCTTTGTGCCCCGTCGAGGCTTGCCTGCGCATCCGTAACGTCCCCAAGCTCTCCCACTTCTCGGCGCTTTGATTCCAATTCCGAGCGCGCCACTTCCACGGCCGCAATTGCCTGCGTTCGTTTCGTGCGTAGGTCTTCATCGGAGTGACGTTGACGAGCCGCCTCCAGATTCTTCGATGTCGCATCCAACTGCTGCTGCAGGCTCTCAACCTTCGCCTCATGTTGGATTTTCCGCTCGATTGCGTCACTGTTTTGCAGTGAAAGTAGCCGCTCACTGGCCGCATCGCGATCCCGGGTCGCTACCTCCAAGGCAGCGGTGGCTTCCGCATCGTCGATAGTCCCATCAGGCTCCGCATTGGCGTCACTTCGCAAGCTACCGCAGCTCTTCCGTAGGTCTTCCAGTTCGGCAGTAAGGCTACTTACCAGACTGTTGAGGTCAGACATCGAGCGCTTGCCAAGAGTGGCCTTGAGACTGGCTCGCAGGTCACGCAGGTTCTCCTCCTCCTCGTTACGTGCTCGCACAGCGCGTCCGAATTCCTCCAAAACTTCAGCGCGGGAGTCCTCCAGATCGATGTGCTCGCGCCCAACTGATGAAAGCTCCGCATTGACCTTCTGTAGCGCCTCGGTGACCTTCAAGTCGAGGTTGCTGGAATCCTGCGCTGGAGTCACACATACTTGGTATTCACCCAGCCCCACCGTCCATTCGGTGGTGACTTTCTTTTCCAGACCACCGTCCCCCAGTACCCTTTCCACCCCATCATCCACGACCGTGCCTCCGATCGGCCCGGTAATGTGCACGGCAGTCGCTCCGACATCGCGAATCTTGATCTGTGCTTCTAGATCCGAGATCGCTTCACGAATCCTCTGCTCCGCCTTGGGCGTTGCGGGGTCGCGATCTACCTTCTGTGCCAGCTCCGTGACCTTGGAGTCCAGCTCGATGGCATCATCGCGTTCCTCTGCAGCGCCATCCAGCTGCTCCTGCACCTCCGCTTCTTTCTTCAGCGCAGCAGCCAGCTTGGCACGCTTATCCGCCAATGCATAGGCAACATGGGCACTATCGAAGGCCTTCTGGGCTTCATTGCGCTCAGCCTGTTGTTCGTCGGCTTTCTTTTGGACGCCGCCAAGTTCCTCGGTCGCCGTCTTCAGTGACTGCTCCTGCTTCTCCAGCGCTGACTTCAGATTTTCCCGAGCTTCGAAGGCGTCGTCCCAACGCCCGACCTGATCGTGTTTCAGATCCAACTCGTTTTCCAAGGTGCGGAGAGTCTCCGCAACCTTCTTCGCGGCTTCCAGCCGCTGGACGCACTCGTCGTACTCCTTCTGTGCATCCGGTAGGTCGGCCTCCGCCTCCGCCCGCTGGGTCTGCAGGGATTCAATGTTGCGAATTGTCCCTTGAGCGTTGTTGTAATCACTCTCCGCAGTTGCCAGAGCTTCTTCCGCACTAGCAAGTTCCGCCTCGGCCTTCGCCAGTTCTCCCCTGGAGTTTCGGTTGCTTCGCCGATCCCGTAACTTCCTGTCCTCTTCGTCGATCAGGCGAACCAGTCTCTCTGCTGCTCCCTGATCGTCTTCACGGATGCCACCAACGGCGCCTACTGTGGCGTCATGAGCCTCACTCCCTTCCCCCACAGCGCGATCACCGGCAGTTCGAAGAGCTGAAGAAAGGGCGGGAATTGCAGTGAAATCTAGGGCATCCAAGCGTTCGCCCTGACTGACGAACAGCGCCTCGCGCAGCGCAGAATCTATGTTCTCGTTTAGTAGCGCGTTGAACTTTTCCATCGCAGCGACACCGTCGTAGTTACGTACGGAAGGACGCAGCACATCCAGCTTCGTTTTCTTTTTCTCGAAGTCCTTGGTGTACTCCACCTGGTACTCGCCAAGGCGCATGCGGGCGGTGATTTTCGGTTTTGAGCCTCCACCTACGGGGAAAAAGACACTAACCTTCCTGGAACCTGTCGAAACCTTCCAATCGGAAAGCAGCAACCCAAAGGCATTCATCAAACTGGATTTGCCGGCCTCGTTACTGCCGTAAACAACGGTCACTCCCGTCGCTTTAGGAGTGAAATGGGCAGAGCTGATACCTGCAAAGTTGTAGACTTCCAGGCTTTCCAAGACAAAGCTGGCCTGGTTAGAAGTTGTCATCTTCCTAAACCGTTCCTCTCCCCTAGTTGCCCTTCTCCGCGTGCTTGGCCAGCCGCACCAGCAAGCGCAGTGCATCCTGTGCACACTGGGATTTCCGCACCTGCTCTGGATCCTTACTCTTGATTTCGGCTATTGCCTTGAGTTCATGTGCTGCCTCACCAATAAAGCCCTGACCCAGCAGCCCTTCAGATAGCTCATCCTCATCGGGAATAACGTGCACATCCATTAACCGATCGCGTTCATATAGAGCTGCGAAGGTCGGCTTAAGTTTGGCCACTCGTTCGTCCAAGTAAGCAGCATCGTGAACGGACAGCATCCCCTCCAGCGAGTACTTGATAACGGTGGTGCGCTTGGCCTCGATAGCTTCCAACCGCCCCAGGAATTCATCAATATCCTCCGTTGAGTTCACTGTCGCGGCCACAGCCCTCAACGTCCACCCTCCCACCGGAATCTCTTCAACCTGCACCTGTGCCTGCTGCTCGGGGCGCGCCGGATCCACTGCAATGTCCACCACCAGCACGTTGCCAGAGTTCGATTCACCTCGGCCGTCCTCATCAACGAAAGCCGTGGCCTCGTGCGCACCGGAGTACCACACTCGTGCCTGGGTGCCGTCTGCATCTAGCGGCATCGTCGAGTGCGTATCTCCTAGCGCCACATAATCCACTTTGCGATCACGGCAGGCCTGGGCTGCATTGTCCACGTCGATGCAGTCGAGATCGTCTTTTTCACCAAAAGAGCTCACCCCACCATGCCCGACCAATACTCGAATACCTGCCCCCTCTATCGGCTCTAGCCCGCTCAGAGCGGCTGCAACCAGATCCTGTTCTGCGCTTTTCCCCTGCAGCGGCGCTCCCACGATTTCTAAGGTCACATTCCCCTCGTGGGCTCCGTCGGAGTTCGGCACCGCAATTGGCTGCGTGTCCTTGAGGACGAAAACGTTCGTCAACTCGTCGAATTCCTCCCTGTGGTACACGCTCGCCGCGTCCAGCGGATCGTGGTTACCTGGCAGTAGAAAAACGGGTACCGCTGAGCCTTTCAACACGTCGATGGCTCGACCGTAGATTTCTGGTTTCAGCAAGTTATTGTCAAAAACATCGCCTGCTACCACTACTGCGTCACATTCCTTTTCCCGTGCGAGCTCTAGCAGCTTCTCAATCGTAGATAGCCGCGATTCATCAAAACGCGACTGCGCCTCAGCACTTAAGTAATGCCTCTGCATCCCCAGTTGCCAGTCCGACGTGTGCATAATCCGCGCCCGGTGCGCGGACATTGCCGTCATTGGTTGTGCCATATCTTCCGCTACCTGTTCTTCCCGATCTCGTCGCTTTTATCGCGATCTATTTCGCCGTTTGCTCGTTCCGCTGCGTGATCCGTCGCTCTGCCACTTGCCTCGCCCGTAGTTTTATCAGCCCCGTCGGACAACCTAGTTTTATAATAGAACATAGGTTCGGATTTCTCGAGAGTTTCAAAACAAACTTCCAGCTCATGCGTAGCCTTGAGCTGATCCACCGCATGCCACGCGACCGAACGCATAGCCTCATTCAGCGCCTTCTGGTCCCCCTGTTCCAACCCGGATTCCCAACTCAACGGCTCCCAATCGACCGGCTCTGCCGCGGTGCCCCAAAACTCTGCCGAGTCCACCTGTTCTGACTGTTGTTCCCGCACCGTTCCGGCATTGCGCGCCTGAGGCTGCTTTCGTGGCGACGCCCCCACACCCCCGTTGCTCCAGCCCTGTACTGGGCGCAGCAGCTCCTGCGCGTTCAATCCCCGCCATCGCAGCAGAATACTGGGGTCCTTTTCCAGTCGCTCCGCAGCAGAATAAGCCAATGCCACCACGTGCTTGCAGATCGCGGACTTATCCGGGCACGTACAGCTCACTCGATTGACATGCCCGGGATGCAATAGCACTGAAGCCACATCCATACCCGGCGCGCCACCGCCCAGGATGGAACGAATATGCGAGCTATCGGAAAGCATCTCATCGTATACAAAGTCACGCTGCCGATCCGTGAGTTTGCGCAGGTGAATCGAAGTTTCAAAAGGCTCCAGCTGAGAACCGTCAACAAGGCCGGCAACCACGTTCTCGGCAAACTCCACGCTCAGTACCTTGCCGCCCCGGAAGTATTCCCGGCCACGCGCCAAGCGCCCCGAGTCCGTAGCTTTCGATACGGCCTCCATTAACTGCGAGCTTGCCCAGCTATCTTCCCCACGTATATGCGTGCCATGGGCATCCCGCAGCCGGTCCATTTCCTGTCGTCGTCTAGCCCCAAAATCGGCGAGCACCACATTTTCGCCCCATGTCGCGTCTGTGCGTGAGCGCCTTCTCGGTGGTTTGCTAACCATCGTTTTCCTCCAGCTGGGTGGACTCGCGCAGCTGAAGCAGTTCGCTCAGCTCGGCATCGCCAAGATTGGCGATCCAGCCCTCGCCTGCGCCGACGATATCGCCCGCCAGCTCGCGTTTGCTCATAATAATGTCGTGGATTCTCTCGTCGATGGTGCCCTGTACCACGAGCTTATAAACCTCCACGGACTTGTTCTGTCCAATTCGGTAGGCACGGTCGGTGGCCTGATCCTCAACGGCTGGGTTCCACCAGCGATCGATATGGATCACCACCGACGCCTCAGTCAGCGTGATGCCGGTGCCGCCCGCCCGCACCGAAAGGATCATAATCGGCGGTCCGTCCGCACTCTGGAAATCGTGAACCATCCGCGTGCGCTGTGCGCGCGACAGCCCGCCGTGCAGCACGGGTACCTCCACACCAAAGGTGGCCTCCAGCTCTGGTGCAAGCATCTTTCCAAACGTCGGGAACTGCGTAAACATCAGCACCTTTTTGCCTTCTTCTAGGGCATTTTCGGTGATTTCAAAGATGCGCTCGATCTTCGCCGAGCGATGTTTCCCCTCGGCCAGGATCCCCGACCCGTCGCCTGCGTAGTGTGCCGGATGGTTACAAATCTGTTTGATCTTCACCAGCGCCCCCAGGATATTCGCGCGCCGTTTGCCACCGGGTAGCTGCAGGCGCATCTCCATATCCTTAATGAACGACTCGTATAGCGCAGCCTGCTCCCTGGAAAGGGGAACGCGCTCCACAATGTCTTGCTTCTCCGGCAAATCCAGCCCAATCGCCGCATCGTCCTTCAACCGACGCAAGATAAACGGCTGAACCAAGCCTCGTAGCCTGCGCTTCGCTTCGTCATCTCCATAGCGCTCGATGGGTATAGCCAGGCGATTTTGAAATGCCGCTGCGGATCCGAAGATTCCGGGATTTGCGAAATCCATGATCGCGTACAGATCACTCAACCGGTTCTCCACCGGTGTACCCGTTAGCGCAATATGTGTGGCCGCTGGCAGGGAGCGCACTGCCCGGGACTGTTTTGTCGCCGGGTTCTTGATCGATTGTGCCTCGTCGGCTACCACCCTGCCCCACTGAACCTGCTGGTATCGGGCGGTATTGCGCGCCACTCGACCGTAAGTTGTCACCACCAGATCCGGTCGCTTCATTCCGCCTTCCAGCCCTTGGATTGTGGCGTCACCAAATTCTTTATCGTCCAACAACCCCGAACCGTGATCGACTAAGACCTCCAGACCCGGCACATGCAATGCAGCCTCCGCACGCCAGGCTTCCACAACTGTGGTGGGTGCCACGACTAAGGTGGGGCCTTCACAATCGCCAGCCTCGCGCTCCCATGCCAGTAGTGCCAGCACCTGCAGAGTCTTTCCCAAGCCCATATCATCGGCCAGAATCGCGCCGATGCGGTGGCGGTGCATCCAAGCCAACCAGTTCAAGCCCCGTCGTTGATGGTCGCGCAGTGTTGTCTGTACAGCGGCAGGCACATCTACGGGCTCAGGCGGATCCAACTGCGCTTCACCGTCCAGCAGCCTTGCGACCCATCCGTCGGCTTCCACGCGAAACTCGTGGTCAGCATCCACTATCTCAGCGGCGCTCAGCAGATCGGCTTCCAGGATGTCACGCACGCTCACAGTGACATCCCCAACAGCTTTTTCCTTTTTATCCTGCTGTTTCGTAACCTGTGCAAACCACTTGCGCGCAGCCAAGAGGGATTCCTGATCTAGGAATACGTACTCGCCGTTGATGCGCACAATCGCCTCAGCCGCGTTCAGCAGCTCTCGGCGCGTCGCCTCGTCGAGCCCCTCGCCGGCACCGTCAGCGCCATCAGCGTTACCCAGGCTAACCTCCCACGAGAAGTTCATCAGCTGATCCATGCCTAGCTTGCCAGCACCCGGCCCCTGGCCAACCGGCGTGGCTTTAGCCTTGACCCGCGGTCGCACTTTGCCCCACCCGCGTGGAATCATCACCCCGAACCCAGCCTTACGCAGCGCCGCCGCCCCGTGCTCCAGGAAGCTTGCCAGCTCGGAGATCTCCAGACTCGTCCCCAAGGTCGGCTGTTCGCTCGGCAGCTCTTCTGGACGCCACCATCTCCGCCCCTGCGGATTCGCGCCCATGTTGAGCCATGCCAGGAGACTGCGCAGATGCGGTTCGAAATCCGGCCATACATCTCCGGCACGATTGAGACCGCGGATGATCCTTACTTTTAACTCTTCGCCCACAGTGGCAGGGTTGATTGGCTCAGCAGGGCCACCATTCATCGAATGGGCTATTTGCAACCACCACGACGGTGCTACGGTCACATCGTCCTCACCCGCACCCTTTTGCTCGTCGGTTTGTTCCACTTCGGAGGGGGTCGACAACAAGAACAGCAATTGTCCAGCCTCCGCCTCCGCTTCCCGCCGCCACTGTCCCAGGCTGGCTACGGTGCTGGCTCCGCCTCTTCGAGTTGCCGTTCCCGTAGCGAGGGCGCGCACGAAATCCGACGTGAACTCCATGGGCTCGCGGCGCAAATGTGCCACGGCAATCCAGTGGGCGAACTCATCGGCCAGGCGCTCCACCACATCTTCTCCCCCGTTGCGCGTCAACACCCCGGGCACGCGTTCGCGGAACTGCTGCAACACACGCATGTGATCACCGGCGGGCGAAAGAGTCCAGCGTGGGAACCACTGATCGCCTACGCGCTCCATGCGCATCATCACACGCCCGGCAAGCACTGCTTCTTCAACGAAAGCACAGAGTTTCATAAGGAATTTAAGCTCCGGGGCAAACCCATCAATCAGTCCGACCTTAGAGGCAGTTTCTTCGATTGCATTTTTATGCACATATTCACATAACTGCCCCATTAGAGCGACCGATTCTTCGGGGGTCAAAGCTACCGCGGGTACCGGCAATTCCTTCACCCTTCCCCGTGGCGTAGAAAGCCAGATTCCTCCCCGATTACGCCAGGGGTGCATCCCCAGAATATCCATACAAACCGCTGGTAGATCCCCCATTTCCAGCTCGTCAATATCCATTACCACCCCATGCCCCTCGACACGCTCCACCCACAACCACAGCCCGCCTGAAGTTGGTGCAACTACGTGCATTTGATGCGTGAATCCCATGCTGGAAGTTTTACCATGTACGCCGGACACCCCTCGAAGCGCGACTACGTCCGCTAACGTGGATGTCGAGTTGTGCGCGTCACACTTGCGCGCGCCTTCTACACTTCGGAGCACAGAGAGCCCGAAAGCTGACGTATAGAACTTATACATTCAACTTGAGGAGATGACTGTTCGTGGCTGACCAAACATGGTTTGTCATAGCCATGGTGATCTATCTGATCGTCATGCTGCTGATTGGACTTTATAGTTTCAACCAGACCGACGAGTACGAGGACTACATGCTCGGCGGACGAAACCTACACCCCTTCGTTGCCGCCTTGTCCGCTGGCGCCTCCGACATGTCCGGCTGGCTCCTTATGGGCCTGCCTGGCGCGCTGTACATGCTCGGATTCTCCGAGATGTGGATGGCCATCGGCCTCCTCGTCGGCGCTGCGGTCAACTGGATCATTACCGCACCTCGCCTGCGCTCCTACACGGAAGTGGCGAATAACTCGATCACTATCCCCTCCTTCTTGGAGAACCGCTTCCACGATCGCAGCCACTTCCTGCGTATCGCTGCGGGCATCATCATCCTGGTGTTCTTCACCTTCTACGTGTCCTCCGGCATGGTTGCCGGTGGCCGCTACTTCGAGTCCACCTTTGAGGGCGACTACTTGACCGGCATGATCATCATCGCCGCCGTCACCGTTGGCTACACCTTCATCGGCGGCTTCCTGGCTGTGTCCTTCACTGATACCGTCCAGGGCTGCATCATGTTCGTCTCTCTGCTGCTGGTGCCCATTATGGCGCTGCTGCACATGGATGACCCGAGCGCTATCTGGACTTACCAGCTTGAGAACGCATATGGTCTCGAGTCCATCGAACCCAACCCCGACTGGTTCTCCCTGTTCACCGGCGTATCCTTCGTCACCATCATCTCCAACCTGGCATGGGGCCTGGGCTACTTCGGCCAGCCACACATCATCGTGCGCTTCATGGCACTGCGTGGCCCGTCCGATGCTCGCGCAGGTATGCGTTACGGCGTTGGCTGGATGTTCCTCTGCCTGGTCGGCACCGTCATGGTTGCCATCATCGGCCCGGCTTTCTTCGGCATGGATCCTTCCATCGCAATCACTGACCAGGAGAACTTCGAGACGATCTTCCTGGACATGGGTCGCATCCTGTTCCACCCGCTGCTCGCAGGCCTGATCTTGACCGCCGTGCTGGCCGCGATCATGTCCACGATTTCCTCCCAGCTGCTGGTTGTGTCCTCCGCTCTGATCGAGGACATCTACAACGGCCTTATCAACAAGAACGCCTCCGACCAGTCCCTGAAGAACCTCTCCCGCATCGCCGTGCTGGTTGTTGCCCTGCTGGCTGCATTGATTGCACTGAGCCCGGACTCCGGAATTTTGGGTCTCGTCGAGTTCGCCTGGGCTGGCTTCGGCGCTTCCTTCGGCCCGGTCATCCTGGGTGCACTGTTCTGGCGTCGCCTGAACGCCACAGGTGCAGCCGCTGGCCTGGTCACTGGTGCAATCGTCGCCTTCCTTTGGGGTGGCCTGCCACAGTTCGGCGTCATCGACAAGCCATTCGACCTATACGAGATGATTCCGGGCGTTGCCCTGAACGTGATTGTCATGGTCGCCGTAACCCTGATGACCAAGGCTCCGTCCAAGGAAATCACCGATACCTTCGACCAAGCAATCAAGCTGTCCAAGGTTGCTGCCAAGAAGGATATCGACTTCGAGGAAGCCGCAGAGGTTGCCGCCAAGTAGCCTTCGCAGGCTAACCGTCCAAAATAAGGGCGAACCTTTCTAGCGTCGCTGCAGTATAAAGCTGCATGCGGCGCTTTTTCTTTTACTCCCTCCGCCCTTCCCCTTTCACCTCCTACTGCTTATTTCTGGTTGTACTGCTATTTGGGGTTTATTGGGTGGTGACGCCACATTCTCCCCGCCCGCAGGATCAGCGCACCGTCGCAGAGTACCTACAACATATTCACCAGATCCCCGCCCGACCGCGGGTACTGGGATATTCTCGCGATCGCTTCGGCGATGGCTGGGGGATGCAGGTCACCGAACTTGGCACTTGCGATACGCGGCACCTGTTGCTGGTGCAAGCATTCGGGGGCTCTACTGGAGGGTGTGCGAGTACTCGCGGAAGAGACGGGGCAATGGAGCAAGGGGGCGTCGATCCCTATACGCACCGCACGATGAACCGCCATAACGTCGATGTCGACCATATCGTTCCGCTGGCTGCTGCATGGGATCTGGGCGCTTATGCATGGCCGGACGCACGTCGCCGAGAATTTGCGAACGATACGTTGCGCAACCTGGTACTCACAGCGTCCGAGGTCAACCGGGAAAAGTCAGACTCGACCTTGAGCGAATGGCTGCCTCCGGTGAATCAATGTGGCTACTGTGCACGCTTTATTCGGGTGATCGGTGAATATGGTCTTGCGATGACTGTGGCGGATTTGCAAGCCGCCCGAGATGCCTGTGACTTGTAGTCCACATCAGCGAACAAAGATTTTAGGCTAAGGCACTTTCAAAAGGCCCGTCAAAGTGACAAGTCACCAATCAATCTGCCAGAGTAGGAGGCATGTCTACCCTTATTGTTGCACTTCACGTTCTGACAGCGATCCTGCTGATCGGCCCCGTAGCGATTGCTTCCTCCATGTACGCGCCCCAGTTCCGCAAGGCACAATCCGGTGATCCCGCGGCCGTCGGCGCGCTGCGCCTGGTGCACCGCATCACCCGCTCTTATGGCTTTGTTTCCTTGCTGGTCCCGGTGCTGGGCTTGGTCGCATTCTTCACTGTCGATGGTGCGATGAAGAACCATGCACTGCACTTCGCCCTACTTTTGGCCATTATCGCCTGGGGTGTGCTGATTACCCTGGTTATCCCCCGCCAGCGCCAGGGTTTGGTGGTCTTGAACGCTGTGGAGGCTGGTGACGCTCCTGCCTCCGAGGCTGAGACTGCCAAGGCAACTAAGGCAGACGCCTCTAAGATCCCAGGACAGGCTGCTATGTTCGCCGGCATCTTCAACCTGCTGTGGCTCATCACGGCGATCCTGATGTTCTTCTAAACCCCAAGGGTTTCAAAAAATCCCGCCCAGGTGCTTTTCAGGCAACCTGCGCGGGATTTTTGTATAGCTATCCGGCGCTGTAGACAGACTGCGTAGACACGAATCGCGCGTCGATGTCGCTAGATCAGGAATCTGTTAAAAGCAATAATTCCCATTACTGAAAACGTCCAGGTCAGAGCGTCGCCAAAATTCTCTTCTTCGCGAGAGGCTCGGCAGATTCACGATATAACGACATTTCTGCCCCGGACCCCGGACACCCCCGATGCCCTGACGCTACAACCTCCGCCTTAGCGGCGTCCGCCGCGGTGGCCGCGCTCTCCCTTGAAACCGCGTCCGCCGCGATCATCACGGTCATTACGTCCACGACCGCCATTGCCACGGTGGTCACCACGGCCGTTCCGCTCGTTTCGGTCGTTCCAATCATTCCTGCGATTACGGCCTCCACGTCCACCGCGATCATCACGGTCACCACGGTGGCCGCCACGTCCACCGCGATCGCCGAAGTCATTGCGATGCTGACGCTTGTGGCTCCCCGGACGACCAGTCGGAGCACCGGGATCCGGCTCAATATTGATCAGCTGGCCAGAGACGCGGGTTTGGTCCAGTGCGTGGAACACTTCAATCGGTAGATCCGCCGGCAACTCCACCAGGGAGTGCTCGGCAAAAATACTGATTCGACCGAAGTCGCGGGAGCTCATGCCGCCCTCATTTGCCAGTGCACCAACGATGGCACCGGGGCGCACACGCTGCCGGTGCCCCACCGACAGGCGGTACACAGCAAGCTCCTTACCATTGCGATCCTTAATGCGCGGAGCTTCCTTATTGAAGCGCTCGTCGAAAGGCTTATATGCTCCGCCTCCGCTACGGGAATCGTCACCGTAGCGATCGTCGCGACGGCGACGCGGACGCTCCTCCTTCGGCTTCTCCTTCATTAAGAAGTCCTCACCAGCCTGCAGCTGCGCAGCCAAGGCAGCGGCGATATCCGCCAACTCCACCTCGTTAGACTCCGAGTATTCCTTCACCAGATCACGGAAAATACTGATCTGTGGGTCGGCCAGCGACTCAGTCAGGCTATCGCGGAACTTCTCCTTGCGAGCCTCATTCACCGCGTCCACAGTCGGCAGCTCAATCTCATTC
This sequence comes from Corynebacterium sp. TUM25015, assembly GCF_056393505.1. Lineage (NCBI taxonomy): Bacteria > Bacillati > Actinomycetota > Actinomycetes > Mycobacteriales > Corynebacteriaceae > Corynebacterium > Corynebacterium sp. TUM25015. Next base: position 2,161,340 of record NZ_CM150783.1, read on the forward strand.
AACCGAGACTTCGTTGCCCGTTCGATGGCCTTCAACAAACGACGCTCACGGGGCGTCACAAACAAAATTGCGCGGCCTTTACGGCCTGCACGCCCCGTACGGCCAATGCGGTGCACGTAGGATTCCGTGTCGTGCGGAATGTCGTAGTTGAACACGTGTGTGATGCGGTCGACGTCCAGGCCACGAGCAGCAACGTCCGTCGCTACGAGAATATCCAGACGACCGTCCTTCAGCTGATCCACAGTGCGCTCGCGCAGATTCTGCGGAATATCACCATTAATTGCCGCAGCGTTAAAGCCGCGAGCACGCAAACGCTCGGCCAGCTCCTCGGTCTCGTTCTTGGTGCGCACGAACATGATCATGGCCTCGAACTCAGTGACTTCGAGAATCCGGGTCAGCGCGTCCAGCTTGTCCCGGTGGCTAACCAACAGGTAATCCTGCTCGATGTTTTCACTCGTCCGCTGGGCGGCCTTCACCGTGATTTCCTGCGGATCATTCAGGTACTGCTTCGACAGTCGGCGGATGCCAGAGGGCATCGTCGCGGAGAACAAAGCCACCTGCTTTTCGCTGGGGGTATCTTCCAGGATGCGCTCAACATCCTCCTGGAAGCCCATGTTCAGCATCTCGTCTGCCTCATCAAGCACCATGAAGCGGAGCTCGGAAATATCCAAGCTGCCCTTCTCCAAGTGATCAATCACACGACCCGGGGTGCCCACCACAATGTGCGCACCGCGTCGCAGACCAGAAAGCTGCACTCCATAAGCTTGCCCACCGTAAATCGGCAGCACGTGAATACCACCCAGGTGCTCAGCAAAAGACTGGAAACTCTCTGCGACCTGCAGAGCAAGCTCGCGGGTCGGTGCCAGCACTAGAGCCTGGGGATGACGCTTCGACACGTCAATGCGCGACAGAATCGGCAGCGCGAATGCCGCGGTCTTTCCGGTGCCGGTCTGCGCAAGGCCAACCACGTCGTGGCCTTCCATCAGCACTGGAATCGTTTCTGCCTGAATTGGGGAAGGTACTTCGAAGCCGACCTTCTTGACTGCAGCTAGTACGTTATCGGGCAATCCCAGCCCGTTGAAAGAGCGCTGCTGCTCTTGGTTGTCCTCTGGAACTTTCACTTCAGCGTTCTCAGACTCCACTGCTTTATCAGTCGCACTTTGTGGCTCTTGTGGCTTTTGATTATCCACGGCAGAATCCTGGGAAGGATTCTCCGAGATGCCACCCTGCAGTTCATTCTGAGATACCCGCTCGTCATTGACCGGCTGGTTTACGTCGCCGGTGACGTTTTCAGTATCACTCATCGCTGTCCAAGCCTACGCCCACTTGAGCGATAAAGCGATTCACTGCGCACAGTCACTCCCCTGGCCTTTATCGCAGGTCTTCCCACAGTTCTGTAGCACTCCCGCGGTACTTATTCCGTTAGCTTGGAAAGTACGAAATTTGCAGCTCGCTGGCCGCTGCGCAATACGCCGTCGATGCTCGGCGTGGCATGCTGAGCGCCCGCCAAAGCAATGCGACTTCCCTGGAGCTCGCGGTCGCCCAGATTCTTACCTATGCGTTGCAAACCTTTTGGTCGGATCAGCGGGATGGCGTCGATAAACGATTGTTCGGCAACTAGCTCCCAACTGGAGGAATCGACGCCGAATAGCGAACCCAAACCGCGCTGCACTTCTGCAACCGACGGCACCTGCGAGGGATTTCCGCCCTGTGGATGCACATGATTGCAGGCCACCAAGTGCTGTCCCGGCGCATAACCGGGTGCAACTGCTGTAACTTCCGTAGCGGAGGTAATGGGTGTCTTACGCGTGCCGTCGACAGTCATTAGTCCTTCGGCGATCACGGGTTCTTCGGAAATAAACCACCAAGAAGACACGCTGGTGGTGGGCACCTTCGGCGACCCCAACAATGCAGTTTCGTGCCGTGGATCGACGGCGACGATCACATGGGAAAAGTGCTCGGTTACCTCTCGATCAGTCACTGTACGGGAGGTCGCAGGGTGGTTACCCCCTGCCCCATTTGTGCCATCTTCTGCGGATTCCCCGACCGTGATCAGCACCCCATCGCCAGTTTCTTCGATGCTTGTCACCGGCGAGTTAAGGCGGAAATCCGCACTAGGCACTCGGGCCAGCGTTGTCGCCAGATCCCCCATCCCATTTTCCAATACGGCTCGGTTGCCTCGCAGCATCGTGCCGATCATCCATTTAGCGAAGATCGCAGAGGACTCACCCTCGGAGTCAAAGAGGAATGCCCGCAGCAGCGGATCAATCGCCACACACCGAGTGCGTCGGTGCACGCCTCGCTGGTCAAGGGACTCACAAACTTTTACATCTTCATCGATGTGGCGCTGTTTGATCTTTCTAAGTTCCAGACTGGAGCGATGCGAAAGCTCAGACTTCAGCCATCGACGCAGCGCCACAAGGTCGCGGAAAGATAGCGCACTACGCACATTGGAGCGCATCAGGCTGGGGATCAGGTGGGGAGCGCGGATGGGATCGCAGATCAGGGCCAATCCATCCTCAGTCAGAGTTTGAATAGCCGGTTGAAAATTGCGGATCCCCAAGGATGAGTACTCTCCCGGCTGCAGAATCTCTTTTATTGAGGGGTACCAAGAATTGAGGGTTTGCAGGCCGTGGTCAACGGTTACCCCGTCAATCTTTTCGGAACGTACACGCCCACCGAGCCGATCACTGGCCTCGAAGACAGTGCATTTCACGCCACCCTTATGCAGGGTTCGTGCAGCCGCTAGCCCAGCCAGCCCACCGCCTACGATCGCCACGCTACCCGGTGCGCTGTGTGTCGCCTCCGCCATGTCGCTGCTCCCGAAAACCGTCGTTTCTTTATCGCTGTTGCCAGCTAATTCTTCGCCCATGCTATCGCACAAAACGTCGCGGACTATCGCGTGCCACACCTTCCTAGTTTGGTACATGTGTTCTATTCTTGTTCTAGGTGACGCCCCCCTGTCCACCTCGCTATCTAAAGTGCACCCATGAACAAAGACCACCGCTGACGGGTCTCCATCACGAATGTCCCCCACTACCCGTCCCCGACTACAAGGAAGTGAGTCAACATGAAGTCCCGTATCACCACTCAGCGCGCCCCCATGAGCACCTCCAATATTCGGCGCTTCAACCTGAGCGAACCTCATAGAGCCGCCAACGAAGCTCGCGGAATGCTGCGGCATCCGCGCAGTCTCATCCGCATTACACCTGGTTGGCGCGCTCCCCGCTTTGCGTTACGAGCGGGTGGCTCCACTGCGCTGGTCCATGTTTCACGGCGCAGAATATCGCCGTTGATGTGGCGCCGACTAAGTCAGCAGCAGCCGCCAGAAGGAGAGGATCTGTTCCTGGTCACGGTCTCCGTGGAATGTCCGAAGTGGATGACTAGCGAATCAACTCGGCTACTGGAGCTCACGCTCGACCGAGCATGGATCGTGCGGGAAGATCCGCAGGAGACCCGTGATCGCCACAATCAAGCGCAAGTTAGCTTGACGTGGCATGGGTTGATGACTCAGCGAGATCTGCTTTCAAAGGAAGGCTCTACCCCACGAGCTGCCTAACGGCACTCACCCTTTAACGCTTTTCTTCAGCGTCGTCCTCTTCAGCGTCGCCCTCTTCAGCGCCAGTGTCTTCGTCGTCTTCGAAGTAGTCATCATCGAAGTCGTCGTCCAGCTCGTCTTCGAGGTCTTCAGGGAAGTCCTCAGCGAAATCCTCGTCGTCCGCCTCGAAAAGGGGGCGCATTCCGATCTCGTCGTCGAAAGGAACCAGCAGTTCCTCCCACTCAGTTGCCTGTACCTGCGCCACTGCCAACGCATCGAAGAGCTGATCGAAGTCCTTGAACGTTCCCAGTTCAAGGACTTCCTGGGTCATCTCAGCGGCATCTTCCAACACGTTTCGGTACATGACTTCACGCTCGAAATCAGTCAGGCTTTCATCGCCTTCCAGCTCCGCAACCGCCTGATCAACCAGCTCGTCGTAATCCTCACCGAAGGTCACAAAAGAGACTGTTGCCTCTGGCTCATCAGTACCGGAACCCAATAGCACCGTGATCAGAGATCCATTGCCCACTTCCGCACGAACCATCATTGGTTCGATTAGATCCTGCTCAAACTCCAGGTCAGAGATCCGATCATCTGTCCCCTCAAGAAGGTCGTGCAGCACGGTAATGCACTGGTCGGTCGCAATATACTGCGCGACTACCGCAACCGCCGCCTCGACAGAAAACACCACGCCAACAAGGCTGGCTTCGAACTCCTCGATGCCCGCTTCCTCGTCCAACTCCCCCTTAGCCATAAACACATTCGCCGAGTCAATCCCCGCCGTCGTGCCGGTTTGCTCAATCTGCTGGAACTGAATTTCCAGTTCCGGGGCGATGGGCACGAACAACATTCCGTCATTTACTCGCGACTCAATGCCCTCAGTATCCAGCGCTTTAGCAATATCCTCGTAGAAACCCACAGCCAACGTCTCCTAGTGTTTTAGAGGTGTTTGAGAGGTGTTTTAGCCCAGAGCGACACGTGCATTCCGTGACTTGGGCACCATAGTAACCCGATCCGCTCCACCGCGTGACCTGTGCGCACTCCCCTAGCGCCCCGGGCGCGGCATGGCCACTGAACTCTCGTCGCCATCCCACCCCCGCATATCGAATTTCTCCCACACTCGGCGGAACTGTGCCCGCGGGTCCTCCTCCATCCGCATCTTCCGCTCAAATACTTGGGTTGCACGGCACTCCAACGAATAAGGTTCCCACCCGGGATGTGCATCCCAAATGAACTTCTTCCAGGCCCTTTGCATATGCGCTGAAACCACGGCCATCTCATCGCCCAGCACGAAACTGGCTTTCGAAGACTTTGCGTCACCAAAAAGAGCCGATAGTTCCATCGAATGCATCGCCCCAACCCCCAAACGCCGCAGCATTGCCGGCGCATAGTCAAAGCGGTACATCCACACCGGCGCACCAGCGCTGTGGTGTAGCTCCGCAAGGCGAACGGATTGCGCCCAGAACACAGCGTCAGTAAGCATCTGCGCGAAAACACCGCGGCGCCCTACGTCGCCATAAGCCGCTTCAATTTCCGCAGCTAAAGCAGGGTCGTGTGCACGTAGCATCGTCCGAGCGGCTCGCAGCCGCGCGGATTTTGAAAAGAACAGGATCTGGGCGGCAGACAACTCATCGTTATTCGTTCCAACCAGTAGCGGAAGCTGTTGCTGTTCAGCTTGCTCAAAAATGTCCAAAGGGTGCCGCACCAAGAGCTCACCATCAATGGCGATACCGAATGCGGCGTTGAGCTCTCGCAGCCCGCGCCCCTTCCACAGCATCTGCTGCCCGGCGCGCACCACATCAGCAAAGGCCAATGTGCGTAGCTCAGCGATCGAGGTAGTGCGTGGCACCAACCCGGAATACTGCGCCAATTTGCGCGCCCATAGGTTCGACTGCGCGTTGGTGTGCACGCTCATCACCGGAGCGGATTGCAAAATTACCCGATGGAATAGCCCTCGTGCAGCAGGAATTGCCATGAGAGCTGCTGCGGACGTACCGCCGGCGGATTCTCCCATCAGCACTACGTTGTTGGGGTCGCCACCAAAAGCCGCGATGTTTGTCTGCACCCACTGCAGCGCCAGAATCTGGTCGCGGGTTGCCGGATTAGGCTCGCAGGTCGCAGCATCCGGCACGTCCAGGGAGCTCATGTCCACGTACCCCAACGCACCGAGCCGGAAATTCAATGCCACATAAACGACGTCCAATTCCTTAGCGAAGTTATGCCCGCGCAGCACCGCGGTGTGGGAAGCCCCTGCGAAGAACCCACCGCCGTGTAGGAACACGACGACCGGCAGCGTGTCGCTCGTGTCTGGCCGAACGATGTCCATGTTCAGGCAGTCCTCGTCGCCTACAACCTCGTCTTTCCAGTTGTAGCCCGTCTGCGGCGCAACGTTTCCATACTCGTGTGCAGACCATTCCCCCTGCCAGCGCACGGGTTGTGGCGCTGCCCAGCGTTCTGCGGCACCAAAGGGAATGCCTCTCCAGGTCCGCACCCCATCGACCTTTACGCCGTGGACGGTTCCACCGGTGGTTTCTACCCGCACGTCGTCTCTAGTCGTCATCTTCCGTTGCCATGTGTCTGCCCTGCTGTCTTTTGTTGTCCTTAAAAAAGGTTTCCCACCATCCTATGCGGGTTCCTATGCTGGTTCCCTTTCAACCATTGGAGTTCAACCAGCAAAGAATTTTTCCCCTAGTCTTGGGTGCCATGGGAATTTTCAATCTCGGCAAGTCCAGCGGTCACCGCGACGAAGCCACCGCCACGTCAGAGCTCATTCACCAGGCTCGGCAGGCGCCTTACCCTTCCGGCCCTATCGCGCGCCGTTTTTTCGGTGCGATCGATCGCACGGTTGCGGTACAAGAGCCGCTCATTCGGTCGTATGTGGCCAAGATCGAAAAGAAGCATGGTGACGCCACGCTTCAACACCGTCAGGAAGTCCTCGACGCGCACTTTAAGAACCTCGCCACGGGTTCGGGAGCGGGCACCGGTGGCGTAGCGGCCGTACCGGGAGTCGGTACGTTGCTTTCACTGGCAGGAATCGCTGCGGAATCCGCACTGCTCGTCGAAGTTTGTGCACTATATGCCCTGGCCTCCGCAGAACTAAACGGCATCGACATCTCCAAGGAGGAGACTCGCCGCGCTGTTGTGTACCTGGCGATCTCCGGTGCCACGGCAAAGGAACTGGTGCAAGCACTGGCCGAGGACAGAACCTTCGGATCCCTAAAGGCAGCCAATAATCTGCGCGGTGCGCGCAAACTCCGCAACAGCAGCTCTGTTGAGTTGAAGCAAGCGAACAACGTCCTAGGACGCTTTGCCTTCCGCCAGGTACGCAAGCGCTTCGGCGGAGCGATGTTTAAGAAGGTTCTACCGTTCGGCGTCGGTGCCTACCTGGGCGCGAAGGCTAACCGCAAGATCGCAGAACAGATGATCGACAACGTTCATGTTTTTATTCGCGAGGCAGACGAGTTTTTCTAGCTGACTCTTCACTGACTTCGCCACTTCTCCACTATGGGGCTGTCCCGGCCCCGCGTTAAAATCATCGGCGTGTTCAGAGTCATCCGAGAATCCGCCCGTCACCACCCTGGGCTGTTTACTGCCGTGGTCGTGTTCTCGGTGTTGTTGCCAGCCATAGAACTGCTTCTGCCGCTACTTGCAGGCGCTTCTGTGGATGGCAACACTCGCGCGATTGGCCTGCTGGTGGCTGTCGCTTGTGCGCGATTCGTGGCGCAAGCTCTGCGCCGTTTCCTCTCTGGGACTTTTAGCGTGCGCACCCAGCACAGTCTGCGTATCCGGATGTTTGAGGCAATCCAGTCCGTAGATGCCCACGCGGCGCGCTCTTTCGGCACGGGGCAGGTCATTTCGCGCACGATTTCGGATCTCACGAAGGTGCAGGGCACTCTAGCGATGCTGCCGATGATGGCGGCGAGCATGCTGGAGTTGGTGCTGATTTTCGCCATCATACTGTGGATTTCCCCGTCAATTGCTGGCATCGTGGCGGTACAGATCCCACTCCTTTTCGCCGTTGCTTATGCCTCACGCACGCGCCTGTATGGGCCTTCTCTGGCGTCGCAGCGACAAGCTGCGGTTATTGCGGAGCAGGTTGATCGCACTGTGTCGGGTGTGCAGGTAGTGAAGAGTTTCGCCCAGGAGCCGCGTGAGGTCGCGCGCTATCGGTGGGAATCTGCCCGGCAGTACGGCATTAATATGCGGGTGGGCAGGCTCAGCGCTATTTTCCAGCCTGCGCTGTCTGCTCTGCCGAACGTCGCTTTGGTAGCGGCAATCGGGCTCGGTGGTTGGCTGGCCATGCGCGGAGCAATCAGCGTAGGCGATTTCCTCGCGGTATCAACTTTCATCACGATGCTTGCCCGACTCGCTCGCATGGCGGCGGGGATGCTCGTAAACGTTCACGTCACCCAACCGTGTGCCGATCGTATTTTTGAAATTATTGACGCCCCGCCGCGTCCCATCGGCACGACTGCCATTCGGGAACCAATGGGGTTTGTGGGCAGTGTCCCCGTCACCGCCGGGCAGCCCCCGATCCACCTGAATATTTCACCGTCCAGCACCGTTATCGTGGAGGGGCCTGTGGCCTCAGGAAAGACCCGTCTGGCACACGCTTTGGCGGGTTTGAGTACTGCCGATGCGGGGAATATTGAGGTCACAGTCTCCGGGAGAACAGGTTCAGTTCCGTTGCTGGATGTGCAGGAATCCGATCGCCCCGCGCTAATCATGGACGAGGCATTCCTCTATTCGGGAACGATCCGAGAGAATATTCTGCTCGGCTACTCAGCCACGGATGAGGAGGTCTGGGATGCAGCTCGCCTAGCCTGTGCCGATGCATTCATCCGCGAGGCTGGTGGTCTGGATACCGTCGTCGGCGAACGGGGAATCACACTATCCGGCGGGCAAAGACAGCGCATCGCCATCGCCCGCGCGCTACTTCGCGAACCTCATTCCATCATCTTTGACGATGCCACCTCGGCCATAGACCAGGCCACCGAGGCGCAGATTTTGGCTAATCTGCGCGCCAGCATTTTCCGGCCTACCGTGATCTACATAAGCCACCGAGCCGATGGTGGTTTCCGGAATCCGGAACAGATCATCACCCTGCCCACTGCACAGCCAGATCAGACTGTGCAGCCCGTCGAGGCTGTGTCGACGACTGCTTCTACGGCGAACGTGGCTTTTTCTTCACTCGAGGCAGGTGCGGATCCCTCCACCTACACAGTGGACACCCCACGTATTGCTGAGATCCAGGACGAGGCCGGGAGATTCCGGCTGCGCACTCTGTTTGCGATGGTGCCGGGGCTCGTCGCTGCAGTGGTTGTCACATTGCTGCTGTCCTCGGCAGCTGACATCGCGCTCCCTTCGTTTATTCGCCACGCCATCGATCACGGTGTCGCGAACAATGACATGAATTCCCTGCTGCTCACCTGCCTGTGTGCATTGGCGGTGGTTGCACTGTCATGGGTAGCCAGCATTGCCAATACTTTGCTCACCACTCTCACGGGCGAAAGGCTGATCTTCGCCCTGCGCAACCGACTTTTCCGCCACATCACTGGGATGGATCTTCTGTGGTTCCACCGCCAGTCCAGTGGCAGGATCATGACGCGCCTCACGACCGATATCGACTCCCTTTCGAATTTCCTACAATCAGGCCTCTCCCAAACGATCGTGTCGGCAACGTTGGCGTTGGGCATCATCGGCATGCTGATTTCTACCGATCTGACCCTGGCCGGAATCGTCGCGCTTTTCCTTCCTGTCATTGTGGTGGCAACAATCATCTTCCGGATGATCTCCCGTCGCTTGTATACCCGAGCCAGAAGCCAGATCAGTCAGGTGAACGCGACCTTCCAGGAGACCCTTATGGGCCTTCCCACCGGCCAGGCCTTCAGCTACGGGACGGCCCTTCAAAGCCGTCTCGAGGCAGAATCCCGTAAGTACCTTCGACTGCGTACCCAGTCACAGACCGCTGTGAGTTTGTATTTCCCTGGCATCAACCTTCTCACCCAACTCGCCCAAGCCGCGGTTCTCAGCGCAGGAACCTCACTGATCGCTAGCGAGCAGACCACAGAAGGCGCCCTGGTGGCGTTCAGCCTCTACCTGACGATGCTCTTTGGACCGATTCAGCAGCTCTCCCAGGTATTCGACCAATTCCAACAGGCAAGCGTCAGCGTCTCGCGCATCCGCGAACTTCTCCACGAACGCCCAGCCCTTACCGTTTCCGCGGACGCAAAAGATCCGGCGTTTGTGAAAGGGCCAGCAATTCAGTGTGAGGGCGTCGTATATAAGTACGGCGAGGGCGAGCCCACCCTAGACATCACCCACACCTTCCGCGGCACCACAGCTGTGGTCGGTGCGACGGGTGCGGGGAAAACTACGCTGCTGCGGCTCATCAATAGGTTCATGGATCCGACGGAGGGGACGATCCGCGCGGATAATACGGACATTCGGGACTTCAACGTGCGTGGATGGCGGAGCTGCATTGGCACCGTGCCACAGGAACCACAGCTCTTCGAGGGCACAGTGGCCGAAAACATCGCCTACGGCGACAAGAATGTCGACAAAAATGATGACTGCGATCCTGCACTACGCAAACAAAGAGCACGGACCGCTGTCGAACGCATTGGTGGAGAGAAGATCCTGCAAACGATCCCCGGTGGGCTCGACGCTGCCATTTCACCCGGCACCAATACCCTTTCGGCAGGACAAAAACATATGATCGCGCTTGCTCGGGCGGAGTACATCCGGCCGTCGATTATGCTGCTCGACGAAGCGACGGCAAACATCAATGACGACGAGGAAGCCCAGATTGTCGAATCGATCAACCGCGTTACCCGCGACCGCACCGCACTTATCGTCGCGCACCGCCTCCGCACCGCAGCAAGGGCCGACACCATCGTGGTGATGGATCAGGGCCGCATTGTCGAAATTGGAGAGCATAACAAGCTACTACAAAAAGGCGGAGCATATGCCGATTTGTGGAATGCCGCGCCAAGGCCGACAACCGGTTTGTAGTAGGGTGGAACGACGAGACTTAAAGCCATAAAGGAAAGAGGCGAGGACCTGCTGTGAGCAGTGCAAATTTCGGTCAAAACGAATGGCTGGTCGATTTGATGTACCAGCAGTATAAGGAAGACCCAAAGTCTGTCGACGCTGAATGGCGCGATTACTTTGAAAATAATTCCTCCCCCGTAAACGCGCCGGGCAACACCCAGGCTACGGCGGGCAACGGAGCACAGAAGACCACGGGCAGCCAGGGCGCTACCAAGAACACCGTCACCCCCACTCGGGATACGACGGCAGGTGGCAAGCAGCCGAAGGGATCTGCGTCCCAGAACCAGGACAGCAACGTCAAGCCCACCCCGAAGCGCACTGCACCGCCGGCTCCGAAGCAGCCGGTGGAAGCTCCAGAGCCGGGCAAGACCACCATTAAGGGTGCCGCCAAGGCCGTAGTTAAGAACATGGACATCTCCCTGGAGATTCCGACCGCGACGTCCGTACGCGATATGCCGGCGAAGCTGATGTTCGAAAACCGCGCCATGGTCAACGAGACCCTGCGAGCCCGCGGTAGCGGCAAGATCAGCTTCACTCACATCATTGGTTATGCCCTGGTACAGGCCGTAAAGGCTCACCCGGACATGAACAACTCCTACGAGCTGGTCGACGGCAAGCCGACCCTCGTCACTCCGGAGCACATCAACCTCGGCCTCGCAATCGACATGGTTGGCAAGAACGGCCAGCGCTCCCTGGTGGTCGCCGCCATCAAGGAAGCCGAGAACATGACCTTCGGCGAATTTGTCGAAAAGTACGAAGACGTCGTTCACCGTGGCCGCGAAGGCAAGCTGACGATGGATGACTTCACTGGTGTGACCATCTCCCTGACCAACCCCGGTGGCATCGGCACCCGCCACTCCGTACCGCGCCTCACCAAGGGACAGGGCGCCATCATCGGCGTAGGCTCCATGGACTACCCCGCCGAGTTCGCCGGCGCCTCCGAGGATCGCCTGGGCGAAATGGGCATCGGCAAGCTGGTGACCATCACCTCTACCTACGACCACCGCATCATCCAGGGTGCAGAGTCCGGCGAATTCCTGCGCACCATGAGCCGTCTGCTGATCAACGACGAGTTCTGGGATGAGATCTTCCACGCCATGCGCGTGCCTTACGCTCCTACTCGTTGGAGCCAGGACCTGCCAAACATCGGCGTAGACAAGTCCACCCGCGTGATGCAGCTGATCGAGGCCTACCGCTCCCGCGGTCACCTGATCGCAGACATCAACCCGCTGCAGTGGACCCAGCCGGGACTGCCGATTCCGGACCACTCCGACCTGAACATCGAATCCCACGGCCTGACCCTGTGGGACTTCGACCGCACCTTCCACGTCGGTGGCTTCGCCGGTCGCGAGACTATGACCCTACGTGAGGTGCTCTCCACCCTGCGCAAGGCCTACACACTGAAGGTCGGCACGGAGTACACCCACATTCTCGACGCCGAAGAGCGCAACTGGCTGCAGGATCGTATCGAGGCTGGCCAGGCCGAGTTCACCCCAGCACAGCAGAAGTACATTCTGCAGAAGCTGAACTCCGCCGAGGCGTTCGAGAACTTCCTGCAAACCAAGTATGTCGGCCAGAAGCGCTTCTCCCTGGAGGGCGCCGAGACCCTGATCCCGATGATGGATGCCGCTATCGACCGTGCTGCAGACGCAGCCCTGGACGAGGTCGTCATCGGCATGCCGCACCGTGGTCGCCTGAATGTTCTGGCCAACATCGTGGGCAAGCCTTATGCCCAGATCTTCACCGAGTTCGAGGGCAACATCGACCCAGCTGCTGCCGGCGGTTCCGGCGATGTGAAGTACCACCTGGGTCAGCAGGGCCACTACCACCAGATGTTCGGCGACAACGACATCGACGTCTACCTGGCAGCTAACCCCTCCCACCTGGAAGCCGTTAACCCGGTCATGGAGGGCATCGCCCGCGCTAAGCAGGATCAACTGCACGAGAAGCACACCGTCATGCCGCTGCTGCTGCACGGCGACGCCGCATTTACCGGCCTGGGCATCGTGCAGGAAACCATCAACCTAGCTCGCCTCGAAGCCTACGAGGTTGGCGGTACCGTTCACATTGTGGTGAACAACCAGATCGGCTTTACCACCACTCCGGACGCTGGCCGTTCCACCCACTACGCCACGGACCTGGCCAAGGGCTTCGACTGCCCGGTCTTCCACGTCAATGGCGACGACCCTGAGGCTGTCGTTTGGGTTGCACAGCTGGCCGTTGATTACCGCAACCGCTTCGGCAAGGACGTCTTTATCGATCTGGTGACCTACCGCCGTCGCGGTCACAACGAGGCTGATGATCCTTCGATGACCCAGCCGCTGATGTACAAGCTGATCGGTGAGACCAAGTCTTCCCGCGATCAGTACACCGAAACCCTACTGGGGCGCGGCGACCTGACCGAAGAGGACATCGAGCGCGTACAGCGCGACTTCCACGATCAGCTAGAGACCGTATTCACTCAGGTACGCGAAGCTGAGAAGGGCACCAAGCCGAAGGAACAGGGTGGCATCACTGGTTCCCAGGATCTTCCGCATGGCCTAGATACCTCCGTGGATCGCGAGCTCATTGAGCACATCGGAGACCTATTTGCAGACGTGCCGGATCACATCACCCCGCACCCGCGTGTGAAGCCGGTGATCAAGCGTCGTAAGGAAATGTCCCGCAACGGCAACATCGACTGGGGCTTCGCCGAACTGCTGGCTTTCGGCTCCCTGGTTGACGGCGGCAAGCTGGTGCGTCTGGTCGGTGAGGATACCCTTCGCGGTACCTTCACCCAGCGCCACGCCATCCTGTTCGACCACACCGACCACGACCGCTACAGCCCGCTGGAAGAGCTGGCTCGCGAGTCCGGCAAGGGCGGTGGCTTCGAAGCCTACAACTCCGCCCTGACCGAGTACGCGGGCATGGGCTTTGAGTACGGCTACTCCGTCGGCAACCCGGATGCTCTGGTGGCTTGGGAGGCACAGTTCGGCGACTTCGCCAACGGCGCCCAGACCATTCTCGATGAGTACGTTTCCTCCGGTGAGGCTAAGTGGGGCCAGATTTCCTCCCTGGTTCTGCTGCTGCCGCACGGCTACGAGGGTCAGGGCCCGGACCACTCCTCCGCCCGTATCGAGCGTTTCCTGCAGATGTCCGCAGAGGGCTCCTGGACCATTGCTCAGCCTTCCACCCCGGCCAACTACTTCCACCTGCTGCGTCGCCACGCACTGGGCTCTCTGAAACGTCCGCTGGTTGTCTTCAGCCCGAAGTCGATGCTGCGCAACAAGATGGCAGTCTCCGCCGTGGAGGACTTCACTGAGGTTAAGAAGTTCCAGTCCGTCATCGACGACCCGAACCAGAATGGAAAGAACGAAAATATCAAGACCGTTCTGATGTGCTCGGGCAAGATCTACTGGGATCTGGAGAAGAAGCGCCAGGCTGATGGTCGCGACGATGTCGCCATCGTCCGTGTGGAGATGCTGCACCCGATTCCGTTCAATCGCATCAAGGATGCGCTGGCCAATTACCCGAACGCCGAGGTGCGTTGGGTACAGGATGAGCCGGCCAACCAGGGTCCGTGGCCGTTCCTGGCTCTGCAGCTGCCGGAGCACATCCCGGGGCTGCAGATGAAGCGCGTTTCCCGCCGTGCACAGTCCTCCACCGCTACCGGTGTTGCGAAGGTGCACCAGCTGGAGCAGAAGCAGCTGCTGGACGAGGCTTTCAAGTAAGCTCTCTTCCGCACTTCCGCGCTAGCTAGAAAAACCCGCCGCAGTACATGAACTGCTCCCCATTAGTTGGACTGAGAAATCAGTTACCGACTAGTGGGGAGTAGTTTTCATTGAGAGCACGAAGTTCGCTAAGTGAGCATCAGCGCGAGCAGTTGGTTGAACTATTTGAGCAAGGCATGGGTTATACAGCCGCTGCCAATGCCCTTGGTGTCTCCAAGTATGCCGCCCGTATGCTCTGTCGTCGGTTTAAGCTGCATGGCAGGCTATGTCTTGTGGAGAAACCGATTAAGCAGCAGTACTCGTTCGAGGTCAAGAAGGAAGTTGTCCAACGCTATCTTGCCGGCGAGACAAAGATGGATCTTGCGCGTGAGTTTGGCCTGTCGTCAGATCAGCTGGTCAGTTATTGGTCGCGGCAATGGCGTAACGGTGGCGATGAGGCGTTAAAACCGAAGCCGAAGGGCAGACCCAAAGGCTCGGCTGTGCCAAAGCCGCTGACCGAAGAGGAGAAGCTGCGGCGCCGGATCGCGCGATTGGAAGCGGAAAACGCTTATCTAAAAAAATTGCGGGACTTGAGGAATCAGGGACGCGCCTGAAAGTCCAGGCGATTGTCATCCTCAAGTCGCACCACCGCTTGGAGTACCTCCTAGAGGCAGCAGGTATCCCACGGTCGACGTTCTTCTACCACCAGAAACGCCTCGGCCAGCCAGATAAGCACGCCGAGCTCAAAGACGCGATCCAGGCAAGTTTTGAACGTAACAAGCATCGCTACGGCTATCGACGAGTGCTACTTGACCTGCGTAACCAGGGGTGGGTGGTCAACCACAAACTCGTCTACAAACTCATGCGTGAGATGGGCATTCGAGCCAAGATCCGCCAACGTAGACCTTATGTTTCCTACACCGGGACGATCAGCCACATCGCTGACAACAAACTTGACCGCAAGTTCACCCCGGATCAGCCAAACACCGTCTTTGTCAGCGACGTCACCGAGTTCAGGGTCCAAGGCCGCAAAGTGTATTTGTCGCCGGTGATGGACCTGTTCGACCGCTCAATCGTCGCCCACACCGTGGCTACATCACCGTCGACAGCGTTGACCACCGATTCTTTGTCCAAGGCGATCGCGGCGAGTGCGCCTGAACCCGGGTGGATGATGCACACTGACCAAGGCTTCCAGTACCAGCATGCCTCGTGGCGTGATCTGATCGGTGACAACGGTGGTGTTCAGTCGATGTCGCGTAAAGCCAACTGTTACGACAACGCGGTCATGGAGAACTTCTTCGGGCACTTGAAAACCGAGATGTACCACGGTGAAGTCTTCGACACGGTCGCAGAGTTCAACCAAGCGATTGACGAGTACATCGGGTGGTACAACACCGAACGCGTCCAACAACGACTCAAGGGCCTGACCCCGATGCAATATCGGAATCAGACCCTTGAAGCCCTAACCGCCTAGAATTAAACCAGTCCAACTTTCGGGGGCCAGTTCAACAGCGGCGGGCTTTTTGTTACTTATTTAACCTCCGGCTTAGCCTCCGAGCATCTCCATAGTTGTTGCTGTTGCCACGTGATTGAGCTGCGCCCGTACTTTGCGACCGGCAATGTGTTTCGAATAGATCACGACTGCATTTTGCGGCAATGAGTCCCCTGGGCACGGCGTGGCCTGTCCCGGCAGCGTCGCCCCGACCTCTGATGGCAATGCGCTGAGCAGTTCATCGTAGACGAGGCTATTCCATTCTTCCGCACTCTTAGTTTCCGTCGCGCCTTCCGAAAGCTCAGCCTGCGCGCTTTGCTTTTGCTTTTTGTATTCGCGTCGCAGCTCCATGGCTCGATTACGATCTAAGTGCTCCAGCAGCTCCCCCGTACAGCCGTAGGAAACGGTGATTTCACCAGATCTCACCTGTCGAATGCGACGATCGGCGGGAATGGGTTTGCGCTCGGTCTTGCGCCCAAAATCATCGAGCTCCCGCACCAGATAGCGAGCAAAAGCATCAGCGTACCTTTCGGGCATCGGCGAATTTCCCACCGCTCGCTCGGGCATCCCCACTAAAAAAGGCTCCGGGGTTTCTTCAGCACAAGCAGTCAGGCCACCACAGGAAGCGAGGCAAGTTATTGCCGCAATTATGGACGCCACGTCTCGCCGCCCCAACGTTCGCATCTTATTTTGTCCCTTTGCATTTCGTGCAGCTATACAACTCGCCACATTCTACCTTGTGGAGGCGATCAAGTACCCTAAGTAAACATGAGTACAAGTCGCGTGTATGCAGGACGATTGGCCGGCCTAGTGGTGCTGGGACCAGACGGCGAATCCGTCGGCCGCGTCCGCGATGTTGTCATCACCATTCACGGCGATAATGCGACTGCACTTGGTCTCGTGGTGGAGATCGCGAATAAGCGCAAGATTTTCCTCCCCATGCTGCGCATTGCGGCGATCACCGCGACGGACATCACGACTTCTTCCAGTTCCGTAAACCTTCGCCCCTTTAAGTCCCGCTCTGCCGAGCTCACCATCTTCGAGGATCTCGTCGGCTCAAAGGTGCACACAGACGATCCAGAGCACGAGGAACTTCACGGGAAGGTTGTGGAGATTACCGATGTCGAGCTGAGCCGTAGTCGGCGTCGTGAATGGAAGATCCGTAACTTAGCGGTCACCCAGCGCAGCCGTCTGGGGCGTAAAACGTCCATTAACATTATCCCGATCGAGCACATCCAGGGACTCCACGCCTCTGGCACGGGTGTGGTCAACCAGGATGCGGAGCTCATCGCCTCCTTCAAGCAGATGCGCAACGCCGACGTGGCGAATGCCCTGGTGGACATGGATGACGCTCGGCGTAATAAAATCGCCGCAGAACTCGACGACGAACGCCTTGCGGACGTGTTGGCGGAGATGCCCGACGACGACCAAACGGCAATCCTCGAGCATCTCAATATTGAGCGTGCCGCCGACGTGCTGGAGGAAATGGATCCGGACGATGCCGCCGACATTCTGGCCGAACTCCCGGGAGATACTTCCGACGTGCTGCTGGAGCTGATGGATCCGGAGGAATCCGAGCCCGTCCGGCGACTCATGAATTTCTCGCCGGAAACTGTGGGTGCACTGATGACGCCCGAACCGATCATTTTGACGCCCCAGGCCACCGTCGCAGAAGCTCTCGCCCACGCGCGAAATCCAGAGCTGCCGACGTCCCTATCCTCCATGATCTTCGTCGTACGACCTCCCCAGGCGACCCCGACGGGCAAATACCTAGGCTGTGTGCATCTACAGAAGCTTCTCCGCGAACCACCGTCCTCCCTTGTCAGTGGAATCTTAGATCTGGAGTTACCCGCGCTGTTCGCAGATGACAACCAGGAAACGGCGGCGCGCTACTTTGCCACCTACAACCTGGTGTGTGGCCCGGTGCTGGATCACGATCAGCATCTCCTTGGCGCTGTCAGCGTGGATGACCTGCTGGATCACATGTTGCCTGAGGATTGGCGCGAAGAAGACTGGCGCGTGGAATCTCCAGCCATTTCAGCAACCCCGTCTACCCCGGTATCCCAAGCAGCCTCGGAATTGAAGGAGGTCTAGGCATATATGGCACGTAATTTCTCCCGCGTGGATCTGGATACTCCGACCGACGCCACCCGCCAGAAAAAGAAGTTCAATCTCGACGGGGACGGTGTCGGTCGCGTAGCTGAGAGGATTGCTCGCTTCCTGGGCACCGGCAAGTACCTCTTTTATCAGACGATCATCGTTGTCGCCTGGATCCTGCTGAACCTGGGCGGCATGTGGTGGAACTGGGATCCATACCCATTCATCTTGCTCAACCTCGCTTTCTCTACCCAGGCCGCCTACGCCGCGCCCCTGATCCTGTTGGCACAGAACCGCCAGGACGACCGCGACCGCGTCAGCCTGGATGAGGATCGCCGCCGTGCCGCTGAAACCAAGGCCGATACGGAATTCCTAGCCCGTGAGGTCGCCAGCGTGCGCATTGCCGTGGGTGAGACGGTTACCCGTGATTATCTCCGCCGTGAGCTCGAGGAGCTGCACGACATTCTGCAACGCATTGACGACAAGATCGACGACACCCGCCGAGACGAGGAAGCTCGCGGCGACGCGCGCGACGATTAACCGCCCGGAATTAGCGTCTCGCCGGTCGTTCGATAGACTTAATCCCATCATGTCCCAAGTCACTGAATCCGCTGTACGCAGCGCGCTATCCCGCGTAGAGGACCCTGAACTAAACCGCACGATCACGGATCTCGGCATGGTGAAGTCCATCGACATCAACGGAAGTGATGTCGCGGTGGAGATCTACCTGACGATCGCCGGCTGCCCGATGAAAAACCACCTGACGGAAAAGACCCGCGAGGCCGTGGCTTCCGTCGACGGTGTGGAGAACGTCACGGTTACCACTGACGTTATGAGCGATGAACAGCGTCGCAACATTCGCCAGATGGTTCGTGGTGACGCGGCAGATCCGGTGATTCCTTTTGCCCAGTCCGACTCGACCACCCGCGTGTTCGCCATCGCCTCCGGCAAGGGTGGTGTGGGCAAATCCAGCGTCACCGTTAACCTTGCCGTTGCTCTGCAAAAGCGAGGGCTGAAGGTCGGCGTGATCGATGCCGATATTTATGGCCACTCCGTGCCCGGCTTGATGGGCTCCACCGACAAGCCGCACCAGGTGGACGAGATGATCATGCCGCTGCAAGCACACGGCGTGAAGTTGATCTCCATTGGTCACTTTATTGGAGACAACTCGCCGGTTGTGTGGCGTGGCCCAATGTTGCACCGCGCTATCCAACAGTTCCTGGCAGACGTATTCTGGGGCGACCTAGACATTCTGCTGCTGGACCTGCCGCCGGGAACCGGCGACGTGGCGATCTCCGTGGCGCAGCTTGTGCCAAACGCCGAATTGTTGATCGTCACCACCCCGCAGGCTGCAGCAGCCGAGGTTGCAGAGCGTGCGGGCTCCATCTCTCAGCAAACTCGCCAGCGAATTGGTGGCGTGATCGAGAACATGAGCTGGATGGATATGCCGGATGGCACTCGCATGGAGGTCTTTGGCTCCGGAGGCGGCCAGTTCGTTGCGGATCGCCTGTCCCAGATCACCGGGGCGAAGGTACCCCTGATGGGGCAAATTCCACTGGACCCTAACCTGCGCATCGGTGGCGACCTCGGTAACCCCATTGTGCTTTCGGAGCCGAACTCTCCGGCCACGATCGCATTCGGAGGAATCGCCGATCAGCTGGCTGTGCGTCGTAGCTCGCTGGCCGGTAAATCACTGAACCTCGGCGTCACAAAGAAATAGGCCGAGCGCCAGGCTACGTTACGTCCTCCCACCCGTTGCTGGGTGCGGAGGGCTTTTCATTGCCAGTCAGCTGCTGGGCAGCATTGGCCACAGGATCGTCCAATTGGGAAGAACGGGACTCCCCCGCCGCGGACTGCTGTGACACGCTCACGCCATCGTTATCAGCACTGCCGCTAGCCGGGGCGGGTTGACCTGGCTTATTTCCAGACTTCAGGGTCTCACGCAGATTTGGCTTGCGCACCGTATCGACGGTGTCTTTGACGTCCTGCTTCGTCTCGTTGAAGGAGGTCAGGAAGCTATCATCGTCATCCAGCAAAGTCTTGGTTATGAACCCCTTCGCACCCATTTGGCGTACAGAGTTCAGCTCCTGCAAAGGCTTGGAGAACTCGCGAAAGTCCTCCCCCAGCTCACCGTCTAGTTGATCCTTTGCCTGCGATACTGCCTTGCGTACCGCCAGCAAGACCGCGCGAACCTCCTTGATAAGACCCGGCAATCGCTCCGGGCCAATGAGGAACAACGCGACGATCAAAAGTACGAGGACTTCGCCCCAACCTACATTGGAAAACACCTGTCTAACCTAACTCAAACTGCAGGGCATTTCACTTTACTTGCCGCGGAACTGCATTTTACGCAGCAAAAGATCCAGCCGATCAACCAACGTTTCGGGGCGGCGACAGCCATCCACGGAGAAACGATGCGGCGCATCATCCTCGCGGCACTCTTCCGGAATGCGCTGTAATTTTTCCATCAATCCGCCCGGGGTGTGTACGTCCGAAGTGTGCTCGCGCATTCGGTTGGACGCACTTCGCTGGGCACGCACCTCCGCCCTGCACGTTTCACAGTGGACGAGGTGGATTTTCGCTCGGTGTTCCGCACGGCGGGAAAGTTCCCCGTCAACAAGCGCAGCGATGGCCTCGGTGGACAGGTGGTCGACGGACAGTTCCCCCGTGAGGTTTTCAACGAAAGATGTCACGTGCTTTACCTGCCTTTCCACTTCAACGGTGTCTGTTTCTTTAGCGCCGTTCCAAACGTCTCAGACCGACACTAGTCTCTCAGCCTTTAGGCCTGGCCGGTGTAGACCAGTTCGCCATGGTTACGTTCCAGGTTACCGCGAAGTTGCGCGCGGGCGCGGTGGATGCGGGAGCGCACGGTTCCCATCTTCACGCCAAGGGTCTGGGAGATTTCGTCGTAGCTCATCCCCAGCCCGTCACAGAGCACGACGGCTACGCGGTACTCCGGCGCTAGCTGATCCAGCGCCTTTACCAGCGCAGGATCCAGATTGTTCAGTTCAAAGGTGGCTTCGGGGTCGTCAATGCCGCCCTCGATGCGGTCATAATCCTCGGGCAGCGCTTCCATGCGAATCTTCGCACGCCGGCGCACCATATCCAGGAATAAGTTAGTGGTGATGCGGTGCAGCCATCCTTCAAAGGTTCCCGGCTGGTAGGTCTTGAGGCTGCGAAAGACTCGCATGAACGTATCCTGCGTGAGGTCTTCTGCGTCCTGTTGGTTTCCTGCGAGGTGATAAGCCAGCCGGTAGACGCTGTCTGCGTGCTCGGCGACCAATTCCCCCCAGCCCGGAAGTTCGCCGGTACCTGCATCGAACACTGCTGTGGTTCGTGGGGCGGGGGTTTGATCTGCGTTCATGCCCATATTGTGGCTGATTGTCCTCAAAATCTTGTGCTGCACGCCTGGCAGTTTCCTGTGAGGATTTTACCCCCTGTGGGGGTGGAACGAAAGTTCGTCACTCGGGTCACTCTTGTTCACTTGCTTTTCTATTTTTGACGCCGGCGCCTGACATGCCGAGAACAAGCACAACATTGACGCTTTCCTGACCTATCGTCGTGAAGCGTGAATGCTGCATCATCTTCCCCCATTGAGGCCATCCGTGAGTACGTTCGGGCGACCAGCGAGCCGGACGAGGTGACCACCACCGCTGTCGAGGCGGCACAGGAGTTTGGTCTGCTCACCCCCGATGCGATGACTGCTGAGTTTTTGGAATTCATCGCCACCCGCGCAGGCGCCAACGCCGCTGCCCAGGGACACACCCCCACCGGCATTATCGTTTCGCCAGCCAGTGGCGTAATTGGCCTGCACCTTTTCAAGGGCCTTAACGCCGCACAGACCGAAGGACACCTGACGTGCATCGAGCCGGAGGTACAACACCAACAATTGGCCAAGCAAGCTTTCGCCAATGCCGGTCAGCGCCCCAATACCTTCCGTTTCTTGCCCAGCGCTCCGCTGGATGTAATCCGCCGTCTAGCCAACGATAGTTACGACATGGCGGTCGCAGAGGCCGCGACAGAGGAGTTCACCGCGATTGTGGAATCCACGCTCCCGGCACTTCGCACTGGTGGTGTCCTCGTACTTCTGGATTCTTTGATGGACGGCCTGGTGGGTGATGAAAACCGCACCGACCGCCAGACCACCCGGGCTCGCGAAGCAGATCAGTTCTTCCGCGAGCTGGAAAACGCCAAGGTCTCTCGCCTTCCTTTGGGCGCGGGTGCGACGCTGATCACGAAGATCAGCTAAAGAAGCTCGGCTAAGAACGCAAGTCTGTTAGACGACTACGTTCTTGCCAATGCAGACCACGCCACCCTTGGAGATCGTAAAGCGATCCTGATCGCGGGCGCGATCCACGCCGATAATCTCCCCTGCCGAGACCTGCACGTTCTTGTCCAGGATGGCGTGACGCACCACTGCACCGCGACCGATGCGCACACCTGGCATGATCACGCAGCCTTCCACAGAGGCACCTTCCTCCACGACGACGTTCTCACTCAGCACGGAGTTTCGCACCGTACCCGCGGAGATGATGCAGCCCGCGGAGACCATCGAAGACTGAGCAATACCGCCCTTGACGAATTTCGCCGGCGGCAGGTTGCCCGTCTCAGCCGTGTGGATAGGCCACTGCTGGTTGTACAGGTTAAACACCGGGTGCACGCTGATGAGATCCATGTGCGCCTCGTAGAACGCATCAACGGTTCCGACGTCACGCCAGTAACCCTTGTCACGCTCGGTCTCTCCTGGAACGTAGTTGTTGGAGAAGTCGTATACATAGGCCTCGCCACGGTCCACCAGGCGCGGGATAATGTCACCGCCCATATCGTGGTTGGAGTTCTCGTCTTCGGAGTCTTCCTTCAGCGCGTCGATCAAGGTCTGTGCGGTGAACACGTAATTACCCATGGAGGCAAAGGCAACCTCTGGGTCATCCGGAACGCTCGGCGGTTCGGCAGGCTTTTCGAGGAACTGCTCGATCTTGTTGTCATCGCTCGCCTGGATCACACCGAACGCGGTAGCTTCGTGGCGTGGCACCCGTAGGCCAGCGACCGTCACACCGGCGCCACTTGCGATGTGTTCCTGCACCATCTGCTCCGGATCCATGCGGTAGACGTGATCCGCACCGAAAACGATGATGTAATCCGGCTGCTCGTCGTACACCAGGTTTAGGGACTGCAGAATGGCATCTGCAGAACCGGTGAACCAACGCTTGCCCAGGCGCTGTTGAGCCGGAACAGGAGTGATGTACTGGCCTGTCAGGCCGGACAGTTGCCAGGACTGGGAGATGTGGCGGTCGAGGGAGTGGGACTTGTACTGGGTCAGCACACAGATTTTGTAGTAACCGGCGTTGACCAGGTTAGACAGCACGAAGTCGATCAGGCGATAGTTGCCGCCGAACGGTACGGCAGGCTTAGCGCGATCGGCGGTGAAAGGATACAAGCGCTTTCCCTCGCCACCGGCAAGGACAATGGACAGGACATTTGATCTGCTCTTCACACTTTCCAACCTAGCGACCTCGGAATAGTTTTGCTTGTCAAGCAGGCAATCTGATATGGAACGGTGCCCCCCTAATGCGTTAAACCGGATGATCGTCGACGTTCTTACCAGGACACACAGCGCCTAGCCCGGTTAGGCTGGAAGCATGCGTATCGCCATGCTGACAAAGGAATATCCCCCAGAGATTTACGGTGGTGCCGGCGTGCACGTCACCGAGTTGGTTCGTTACATGCGGAAGCTCGAACACGTCGATGTGCACTGCATGGGTGGGCCACGCACAGAGCAGGATGTCTACGTTCACGGAGTTGACCCGGAGCTCGCTGAGGCCAATGGTTCGCTCAAGACTCTTTCCACCGGTTTGCGTATGGCTGATTCTTTGGGCGACGCCGAGGTCGTCCACTCCCACACCTGGTACACGGGACTGGGCGGCCACGTTGGTGGACTTCTGCACGGTATTCCCCACGTGGCAACGGCTCACTCACTGGAGCCACATCGCCCGTGGAAACGCGAACAGCTTGGTGGCGGTTACGATGTTTCCTCTTGGTCGGAAAAGAATGCGATGGAAAACGCAGATGCGGTCATCGCCGTGTCTGCCAAGATGAAGGAATCCATCCTCGACGCCTACCCAGCTATCGACCCAGACCGCATCCACGTGGTGCTGAATGGAATTGATTCCGAGCTTTGGCAGCCGCGCCCGACCTTCGAAGCGGCAGTGGAGGCTGGCAACCGTTCCGTACTCACGGAACTAGGCGTCGACCCCAACCGCCCCATCGTCTCCTTTGTCGGACGCATTACGCGTCAAAAGGGCGTCCCTCACCTGCTGAAGGCCGTAGCGCACCTCGATCCGGAGATCCAGGTTGTGCTGTGCGCGGGCGCGCCTGATACCCCGGAAATCGAAGCCGAGGTCACTGCACTGGTTGAAAAGCTGCAGGCTGAGCGCGACGGCGTGTACTGGGTGAAGGAAATGATGGAAAAGCCGAATCTGCAGGAGATCCTCTCGGCCTCCGATGCATTTTTGTGCCCTTCCATCTACGAGCCACTGGGCATTGTGAACCTAGAGGCCATGGCATGTGGAACCGCCGTTGTGGCCTCCGACGTTGGCGGTATTCCGGAGGTTGTCGTCGACGGCGAGACGGGAACGCTAGTCCACTATGACGAGAACGATACGGCGACTTTTGAGCGTGGCCTGGCCGATGCTACAAACGCTCTCGTCGCAGATCGGGATAAGGTACGCAGCTTCGGTGAGGCTGGGCGCCAGCGCGCCGTTACGACCTTCAGTTGGGCGACCATCGCCGAGCAAACCGTCGACGTATACAGGTCCCTGCTTTAAATTCAATCCGCTGGTATGAATGGTGGCATGCATTCTTCCTCCCATAAGCACCGCCCGGAACTGCACGTCACCGCAGAAACGGGGGTGCTGGAAGCACCCGCAGGCGCCGTGTTCTCAGGTAACGCCCTGCATGTGTTCCACCAGTTCCGCCCGCGGTCTTCCGAAGGCTCTCGTTGGGCGCATCAGGTAGCCTCTGAGGCAACTTATGACTGGGACATCTGTGACGATGTCATCGTCCCGAACCAGGGACTAAGCGAACAGAGTGCCAGCGCGGAAGCTGCTTCCCACGGCACCGAAATCGATATGCTCGCCGGAGCCGCCGTGCCTATCGACCATGGTGCCGAATTGTTTTTCGTCGTCACCCATGCCACCTCCGAGGCCACTGTGGAGCAAGCTCTGGCCGCGGAGATTCCCCATGGCCAGCGCGGCCCACGTACGTTCACCATTGAACGTGCGCAGATCCCGAACCTGCTCGAGGCCACTGAGGTGTCGGACGATCCCAGCCTGCCGGATCCCCATGTGCGTCGCCTGGGCCCAATCGACATCGACGATTCGGCGTTCCCTGTAGAAAATCTGGTGACCCCCAGCGTGATTCGTCATGAGGATCCCGCTTTCCCCGACGAAGGCTGGCTCATGGTCGCTCTTTCGTTGACCGGTGACAAGGACGCGCAGATTGTTGTTCTACGTTCCGCAGACCGCCAGCACTGGCGCGTCCTGGGGCCAATCGAGTTGCCGAGCGAGGCAGGTTTGCGCCCCGGCCGCCCGTTCGCCCCGCGCATTGTTTCTATGGTGGACGCCGACTCTTCCGCCCGTCGCGATATCCTCTTCGTCACCTTCCCCGGCGGTGCCGGAGAGTCCGATGAGGTTGCCGGTTACGTGGTTGGCAACCTCAGTGGCACCTCGTTTAGCGTTATCAGTCCCTATACCGTCATCGACTTTGGACACGACTTCACCCGCCCGCGCGTCATCGACCACACCACCCCGGTGATGTTTGGCCTGGTCGGCGCTCACCCGTCCTTGGATGGACAATGGGCAAATTGTCTCTCCGCGCCGCGTTATCTCACGCTGGTGAACGGCGAGCTCTTCCAAGATGTTGTCGGTGCGCCCACGGCGGTACGTACTTTCTCGGACTACGCATTCATCTGGTCGGCCCAGCTTGATGCCGAGGAAGGTCGCGTGGACGTCGACGTCACTGATGACTCCGGCCAGGTGATTGCCACTATCAGCTATACCAAAGACGCTGTCTCCGTTACCCGCTTGGGTGTGGACACCCGCACCGCTCCGCTAAAGGATGCGGACTCGGATACATTGACGGTATTTCTCGATGGCCCCGTATGCGAAGTATTCGCTGACGGCGGTGCTGTCACCTTGACCAGCGCCATCCCGGCACACTCGCAGATTTCCGATATTGACGTACGCGCCACTGGCGGGGCGAAGGTTATTTCCTCCATGCAAACGGCGGGGCGCCATTTGATGCGCATGCAGGCAGGACTGACCACCCCGGAAGAACAGGAACACTACATGGCAGAAGCTCTCATCGCAGATCGCGATGTGTCCGAAGGAATCTTCGACGAAGAAGACTAGCGGGTGGCTTTTGCCAAGCGTGTAATCGCTGCACGGGCGGTAACTTCCATGGTCTCTGGCAGAGCTTCGATGCGTTCCTTCAAAACGTCCGGGTGGATGTGACGCGCCGAGGGGCTCATGCCGATCTGTGCTGCGATGGAAGCCTGATCGAGAACCATCGGGAACTCGATATGCTCGGACTCCCCTACCGGAACCAAGTGACCGGAAGCCTGGCTGATCATCCGCTCAACCTTGCCCTCCTCAACGTCCAAAATGCCCAGCGGCTCACGCAGTTCACCTAGGTGGCCGACCTCCGCGGTGAGGACTACAACCTGTCCCTCCGGCGTAAGGATACGGGCGAACTCTGCCGCATTACGCGGTGCGAAGACAACCATGATGGCGTCAACACTTTCCGAAAGAATTGGCAGGCGCGACCAGGCGTCAGCGACGACGGCGCCTACCCGTGAATGCGACGAGGCCAGCCGCTTAGCCGCAGCAGTCGAAACGTCGATTCCCACCCCGCGGGAACGCTCGACCGTGTCCAGCGTGTGGGCGAGGTAGTAGCCGGTACCGGCACCGATCTCCACGATGGAAGGTGCGTGCTCAGCGGCAACATTGCCATCGTCCAGAACGTTTTCAACATTTGCGGTCACAGCCTCGACGAAAGGTGCGAAGTGGCCGCCAGACAGGAAGGTTTCGCGGGCGTCGATCATCGACGCATCGTCACCGGAGTAGCGCAGTCCGGAGCCGCCCGCGAGGGTCACATACCCCTGCCTTGCAACGTCGTAGCTGTGGCCGGACTCAGAGACTAGAGTGCGCCACTCTTCGTCGCCAGCGCTCAAGCGGGAACCGTCTACGGGATCGGCGAGGAGGTCAATGACATCTGCAAGCACGAACAGATTCCTTCCTGATTTCTCTTACAAAGCACGCTGTGGGGAGCTAATAAACGACCACCCTATGGTAGACCGTCTACAGCTCGAAACATATATCGGGCAGCGATTTCAACAAAGGGTTAGTGGATCAGCCACTGCACCAGAGTGCGCGCGCCGAAACCGGTACCTACAGGTGTGACCTCATCGTAGGCAGATTCTGCGCGACCGGGTCCAGCAATGTCCAGGTGAATCAGCGGCACACCCCGGGTAAAGCGACGCAGGAACATAGCCGCGGTGGTCGCACCCGGCCCCTTGGGAGTTTGACGCACATCTGCGATCTTGGAGTTCACGTTCTCCTCCAAGTAATCCTGCATCGGCATTGGCCACCAGTGCTCCCCTACTGTCGCACCACGACGAGCAAGTTTGACGCCTGCACCCCAGTTGTCGGCGAATACCGCACCGGTGCGCAGCCCCAAGGCCACCTTTGCTGCACCCGTCAGCGTTGCGACGGTCACCACGGCTACCGGCTTGTATTTCTTCGCGCCATAACTGATCGCATCGGCCAAAATCATGCGACCCTCTGCGTCGGTGTTCGTCACCTCGGAGGTCAGGCCACCATAGTGTTCCACCACATCGCCCGGGCGGTAGGAATTTCCATCGATCATGTTTTCCGCCGTCGGAATCAGCGCCACGATCTTTCGCGGTACCTTTTGCTCCGCCAGGGCGCGGAACGCGGCAATGACACTGGCTCCGCCCGTCATATCGGTGCGCATGGTATCCATTCCCGCAGCGGGCTTTACGCTAATTCCACCGGTATCGAAGGTCACGCCCTTACCAACCAGCACGACGGTGCGGCGACGACGGCGCAAGTCGACCTTCTCCGGATCCCACACCAACTCGATTAACATCGGCGGACGGGAGGATCCCTTGCCGACGGCCAGCACTCCGCCAAAGCCCTTATCCTTCAGCCATGCGGCATCGCGCAGGCGAACCTTGACGCCTTCAATGTCCGATACCGCCTTCTTGGCCTGGGTTGCGAGCCATTCCGGGGACTTCACGTTGGCCGGGGCATTGGCCAGATCTCGCGACAAGCAGGTTGCCTTGCCCAGGGCCTTGCCTTCCTTCACAGCAGCTACATAATCCGCAGTGTCGAATCCGGAAGATTCAAAATCCTGCGGCAGTACTAGGTGTACGTCGCGCACTCGGGCGGGCTTACGCTTATTGGTGGTAACAAAGCTGTGGTTGCCAACAATTAGGCCGATCACCAAGGAACGGACGTTGTCGGGAGTGAACTCCTCTGGAAGGTGTACCTGCACAATGTGCTTCTTCGCCCGCACAGGGTGGCCATCTACGACCTTGCCAATACGGCGCACCAGCTTTGCGCCTGCTCCGCGCCATCCGTCCTCCAGGAACTCACGTCCATCGCTGAGGTCGAGAGGACGGGTCGGGTCGGCAGGCACCCTTACAACCCACTGGCCGGTGGAATCAAGCTCGACCTCACCCGGCGCGGAGGAACCGGCGGCCACCTTCACCTGCGCTTCGATAATTTCGGATCCCTCTGCGCGCGGGCCGATCGTCACATTGGTCACTCTTTGGGGGATATTCGGAATCGGTGCCATTGTTTAACGCTCCTGTTCGCGGGGTTCTGCGGGGTTATCGACGGTGGCTTCGTCTTGATCTGTATGCTGCGCACCAACCTGCTGCTCAAGCTCTTCGATACGCCCGGCGAGGCGATCGATATAGAAGTCGACTTCAGCTTGATTGTAGCCACGAATTTCCAGCGAAAAGCCGGTGTCGCGAATGCCCTCGGCGGTCAAGGGCTTGCTCTCGAGATCCCGCCAGTGTTGCTTCTTTGCTTCTCCTGCAGCCACGGGAGGCAATGCCTCTCCACGGCCAAAGACCGTGCCGAGCAAATAGACCAAGAGCGCGCCTACAAGGAATGCTCCGACGAGAGACAACAACCAAAACATGTCTTCAAATGTACCGTCTCTTCACTTTCTGCTGGCGCTTAGTGAGGCTTTTATTCGAATACCTCGCTACTTACCGCGCTTTCCTTCACAATCGAAACGATCCAGCTGCTCGGAGATACGATCCTGCTCCGCAGCCAGCTCCTCCTGGCGGCGCTTCAGCTTCTCTACAGCGTCGGCGTGAGCATCGACGCAAATCTGCACGGCCTCGGCAGGATCATCAGTGACGTGGAACAGATCCACGTCCTCCGGCGAGATCATGCCCTCGTCCACCAGACGGGTGGTGATCCATTCGACGAGCCCACCCCAGAATTCCTTGCCGATCAGAATAATCGGGAACTTCCGGATCTTTTCGGTCTGCACCATGACCAGTGCTTCAAAGAGCTCATCCAAGGTGCCGTAACCGCCCGGTAGACACACAAATGCCTGTGAATACTTAAGGAACATGGTCTTGCGTACGAAGAAGTAGCGGAAGTTCAGCCCCAGATCCACCCACCGGTTCAGGCTCTGCTCCATGGGAAGCTCAATGCCAAGTCCAATGGACAATCCGCCGGACTCCTGTGCTCCGCGGTTGGGGGCCTCCATCAGGCCGGGGCCTCCACCAGTGATCGTCGCATAGCCGGCCTCATGGATCAGTCGCCCGAGTTCGCGACCCTTTTCGTAGTACGCGTGGCCAGGCTTTACGCGTGCCGACCCGAACACCGTGATCGCCTTGGGGATCTTTGCCAGCGCACCGAAACCATCAACGAACTCGGATTGGATTCGCATCACTCGCCACGGATCCGTATGCAGCCAATCGATATTGGTCTGTTGCGCCAGCAGTCGTTGGTCCGTCGTTGATTTCTGCTTCTCGTTGTGCCGCTTTCCGCGCAGCAGGACGGGGCCGCGAAGCCGGAAATCGCCGTTATTGTCGCTCGAGTTCATGCGTGGGATTGCTTTCGGTGTGTTGTTGAGTTGTCGGTCTTTTTGTTCTTTTTCTCTGTGCGCTTTTCACGCTACTGCTTGGTGCCCCCTCGCGCTCGTTCTAAATGACGCCACCCCGCATCCACCCAGCTCAGTCTCCCCCCCAGTGCCCTAACCAGAAGGGAGTGGGCGCGACGGATTTAGTTGGAAAGGAACTGTATAAGTTCCCGGCTCACGTCCTCGATCTGAGCCACTGGGCAGCGCTCATCCTTCGTGTGGCACAACCCCGGGTCGCCGGGCCCGAAATTCACGGCTGGAATCCCCAACTCCGTGAACCTGGCCACGTCGGTCCATCCGTACTTTGGGCGCACACGTCCTCCGGTTGCCTCCACCAATTTCGCCGCGAAAGGTTGATGGAGGCCCGGAGCAGCCGCGGCTGCGGCGTCATCCAATTCCACAGAAAAATCCTCGACCGGTGCATCGGGCGTGCCTACCTGGAGCACCTCGTATAGATGCTCCAACGCCTCGTCAACACTGCGGTGCGGGGCATAACGGAAGTTGATAAAAGCCCAGGCCTCGTCGGGAATGGTGTTGGTGGCCACGCCGGACTCGGCGATGACAGCGTTGAGCCCTTCTTTATAGACCAGGCCATCGATCTCCACATCCTGCGGTTCGTAGTCCGCCACACGCACGAGCACCCGCGCCAACTCATGCAGCGCGTTATGGCCAAGCCAGCTGCGTGCGGAGTGTGCGCGGGCTCCCAAGGCGGTGACCTTCACACGCAAGGTTCCCTGACAGCCTGCCTCGATGATTCCGCCGGAGGGCTCGCCGAGCAGGGCTAGATCGCCCGCCAGTAGATCGGGGTCGGACTGTACAAGATGGTTGAGACCGTTGTATTTGGTGGCCACTTCTTCACCTTCGTACAACACCAGGGTCAGGTCACAGGCGAGTTCTGCGGAGTTCGCCAGAGTCGCAAAGGCATGAGCATAACAAGCTGCACCGGACTTCATATCTACAGAGCCAAGGCCAAAGATGGTTTCCTCGCCCGTTTCCGGGTCTGGTCCAAGCCGCGAAGGCAAGTTATCCGCCGGGGGAACCGTGTCCAGGTGACCTGCGAGTACCACGCGGAACGGCAGGTCGCGGTGGGTACGCGCGACGAGGGTATTACCTCGGCGCGTAACCTCCACGTTTTCGATGGCACGGAGTGCGGGTTCGACCGCGTCGGCGATCTCCCGTTCATGGTGCGACTCGCTGTAGATATCGACGAGTTGGCGTGTGAGAGCCACCGCGCCGGCGGACAGGTCTATGGAAGTTTCTGCAGTATTCATTGGTTGCGATCCTAGACTACCCCTCGAAAAACCCGTGCCGGCTGCTTGTTGACCCCAGGGCAAAACCAGCGCAATCACCTGTACTTCCCCATGGGCTAATTGGAGGTGAACGGGGTTAAATATGCCCATGCTGGCCTGTGCTACAGACCGGTGTGTTCTAATTTCGGTATGAAGTCTCGAGAATCCGATTCAGGTGCCGATCAAGGCGCTTCAAACCAGCTTGGCCACAGCCTAGAAACCCGCCACCTCACGATGATGGGTCTTGGCTCCGCCATCGGTGCAGGCCTGTTCCTCGGCACCGGTGTGGGCATTCAGGCGGCGGGTCCGTCCGTGCTGCTGTCCTACATCGTCGCCGGCGTTGTGGTCATCGCTGTCATGCAGATGCTTGGCGAACTCGCCGCCGCCCGCCCGGCCTCCGGTACATTCGCTACTTATGGTCAGATGGCATTTGGCCGCTGGAATGGCTTCGCACTCGGCTGGTTGTACTGGTTCATGCTCATCATGGTGATGGGCGCCGAGATTACCGGTGCCGGCGCAATCATGGGCTCCTGGTTTGGTGTAGAGGGCTGGATCCCCGGACTCATATGTGTGGTCCTCTTTACGATCGTGAACCTGGCTGGTGTGCGAGGCTTCGGCGAGTTTGAGTACTGGTTCGCGTTTATCAAGGTCGCCGTTATCATCCTCTTCCTTATCATCGGAACCAGCCTGCTGCTGGGCTTTTTCCCCGACTACGAATCCCCCGGGTTGAGCAACTTCTCAGACTTCGCCCCCAACGGCATCTCGGGTATGGCCGTCGGCCTACTGGCAGTGGCTTTCGCCTTCGGAGGCATCGAGATCGTCACTATCGCCGCTGCCGAGTCCAAGGATCCAGCAAACTCCATCGCCGCCGCCGTGCGGGCAGTCATCTGGCGTATCTCCATCTTCTACCTGGGCAGCGTATTTCTCATCTCAGCTCTGTTGCCCTTCGACACCCTTGGCGAAGCGGAGTCCGCCGAAGAGTCGCCGTTCACCCGCATCCTGGCTCTGGCACAGATCCCCGGCATTGTGGAGATCATGGAGGGCGTCATTGTCTTGGCTCTGCTGTCCGCCTTCAATGCGCAGATCTACGCCACCAGTCGCCTGATGTACAGCTTCTCCCAGCAGCGCAATGTCCCGCGTTGGTTCGGCAAGACGAATGACCAGAAGGTGCCTTACCGCGCCGTCTGGTGCTCGCTCTTTTTCGCCTTCGTTTCCGTCGCGCTGCAGGTCTGGGGTCCCAAGGATCTCATTAACATCCTGTTTAATGCCGTCGGCGGAACGCTGCTAGTCATTTGGATGGTTATTGTGTTGGCTCAGATCAAGTTGCGTCCGGTGTTCGAGCGCGACGGCAGCCTGAGCGTACGGATGTGGGGATACCCTATTCTTCCCTGGTTGACGTTCGTCGCGCTCATTGCTTTGACCATCCTGATGCTCTTCGATGACAGCGCTCGCCTGCAGGTTCTCACCGTCACCATCGCCTTCGCAGTGCTCAGCGTGATTGGTTTTGTGCTACAGAAGACTCAAGTACGAACAGCACCACACACCCCAAACAGCGGTGCACAGGCTTAGGTAGGATCGACAACCATGACTGCTGCTTATGGATATGGATTTGCCACTCTGACCGATTCTGGCGATGTGCTAGACACCTGGTTCTTCGAGTTCGACCTGGGCAATGCAAACGCTGAGGCCGAAGCTGCGGCCACGGCTGGCACGCAATTGCTCGATCTTGATGACGCCACCAGCTCCGCCCCCGAGGTTTTCCGTCCCCTGGCCCAGTTGGCCGGCACGGACGAGATCCGCGGAACCCGCCGTGTAGCGGTGACCACCACCATTACCGATCTGGACGCCCCAGCCGTTGATGCGCACGACGCGTACCTGCGCCTACACCTCATCTCCGGCCGCAAGATCCAGCCGCATGGCTGCAACCTAGATGGCCTGTTTGGACTACTCAGCAATGTTGTGTGGACTAACCACGGCTCCTGCGCTGTCCCCGGTTTCGAGTCCGTTCGCGCCCGTCTGCAGGCTGAGCGTGGCCCGGTGACGGTCTACAGCGTGGATAAGTTCCCGCGCATGGTCGACTACGTGGTTCCCACCGGTGTGCGTATCGGCGATGCCGACCGGGTACGCCTAGGCGCTCACCTGGCGGAGGGAACGACCGTCATGCACGAAGGCTTCGTCAACTTCAACGCCGGCACTCTGGGCTCCTCCATGGTCGAGGGCCGTATCTCCGGTGGCGTAGTAGTCGGTGACGGTTCCGATATCGGCGGTGGAGCCTCTATCATGGGCACCCTTTCCGGTGGCGGCAAGCAGGTTATCTCCATCGGTCAGCGTTGCCTGCTGGGCGCTAACTCCGGTGTGGGTATCTCACTGGGAGACGACGTCACCGTTGAGGCTGGGCTTTATGTCACCTTTGGCACCAAGGTCACTCTGACCGGCGAAGTTGCGTCCCAGCTGGGCAAGCAGGAAGGCGAAACCGTAAAGGCAGCCGAACTTTCCGGCGCCAGCGGTATCCTCTTCCGCCGCAATTCCGTTTCCGGTGCGGTGGAGGCCGTTGCTAACGCCTCGACCGTGGAACTCAACGAGGCACTCCACGCCAACTAGCAACTCTCCCACTGCGACCAAGGATCCTGCAGGCAGCGCTCAATTTCGATGCGCTGCCTGCTTTTTGTTTCGCAATGCCCCGAGTTGGCCGTGCCGTTCGTACCGTTGTATGTCGACGCCACCAGCGCCAGTTCTATGGCGACCGCGCGCAAGTGCAACGAACCCGCCCCGGGGCAATAATGCGGGTAAGTGTCATCACCATGAATTGGCACGCCGAGGTGATTCATCACCACCCGCAGCTGATGAGTATGGCCGGTGAGCGGCTGCAACTCATAGACGGCCACACCTGCTGCGCGGGTAGCCAACTTCCGAATGCGAGTCACTGTGGCCCGTGCTCCGGCAGCGTCCACAACGCGAACCTGCGGATCGTCTTTGATTTTGAGCATCGGCAGACGCAGCTCACGCCACCGGGCATCGACGTAGGGAGTATCCGCGGCCAACGCCTGATAAGTCTTTGATACCTCCCGGCGCTGGAACTGGGACTGCAAGACCCCGCGAGTGGCCGGGTTCCGAGACAGCACCAGCAGGCCGCGCGTATCACGATCCAAGCGGTGAGCAGCCACCAACTCGGGCTCGTCCATACGCACGCGCAAAAGAGACTGCACGGTAGCGCGCAACAGGCGACCATTAGGCGTAGACGGCAGCCCATGGGGTTTGTCTACCACCACAGCATCCGGCCCGGAATACAGAATTGGTATCTCCGCAGCCAAAAGCTCGGCAGGCTCTTCTGGGAAGTCGGGATACACCCATGCGGGCGTCGCAACGGGGAGCCCCAGCCCCGGGGCCAAGAGGGTACCCGGCGCAAAAGGCGAATCTCCGGCTGCGGCGGCGAAGTATGTGCGTCCATCGTCGGGCACATGGCCTCGCAGCATCTTCTTTACTGCGGGTACGCCATGGCGTGGCGGCAGGCGCCAGCGTTGCAGGACGGGAATGGCAGACAGCCCCCTTACAAACTAGCTTGGCATTTACGCGTCGCTGGTTAAGCGACGAGCGGCGGCCTCAATCCTTTCATCAGTGGCGGTCAGGCCTACACGGACGAAGTTCTTGCCCTTCGGTCCGTAGAAATCGCCGGGAGCCACCAAAATGCCCTTGTTCGCCAGCGCCGCGACAGTCTCCCGGCCATCGCGCCCCTGGGTTGCCCACAGGTACAGGCCACCGTCCGAGTACTCAATGTCGTACCCAGCCTCGATCAGGGCTGCGCGCAGAAGCTCCCGGCGGTTTTTGTAAAGCTCCTTTTGCAGCAGCTCGTGGCCATCCTCTTCCAAAGCAGCAACCATGGCGGACTGGATCGGTCCGGGGTTCATCAATCCTGCGTGGCGGCGGATTCCCAGCAACTCCTGGATAAGCTCGCCATCGCCAGCCAACCAACCCGCCCGATAGGAAGCCAAGTTAGAGGTCTTGGACAGCGAATGCACAGCGATGAGATTGGTAAAGTCACCGCCACAAACCTCCGGATCCAGAATCGACAAAGGCCGCTCCTCGCCCCACCCCAGCCCCAAGTAGCACTCATCGGAAACGATGACGGTGCCGCGCTGGCGGGCGAATTCTACAAACTTGCGCAGGTGATCCGCGCCCAGCACTTGACCGTGCGGATTGGCCGGAGAGTTCAGATAGATCAACGCTGGAGTCTGCGGCCCCAGCTTCAACAGAGAGTCACTGCGCAGCACCTCCGCCCCAGCCAGGCGGGCGGATACCTCGTAGGTCGGGTAAGCCAACTCTGGGATCACTACCGTGTGACCTGCGCCAATGCCCAGAAGGGTCGGCATCCAGGCGATGGCCTCCTTGGTCCCGATGACGGGTAGCACATTGGCGTCGGCGTCCAAGCCAGCAACGTGGAAGCGGCGCTCCATCGCCCCCACGATGGCAGCGCGCAGGGCGGATGTGCCCTTTGTTTGCGGATAACCAGGTTCCGCCGCGGATTCGGTCAGCGCCAGCTGGATAGCCGGAGAAACCGGATCGACAGGAGTGCCGACCGACAAATCCACGATCCCATCGGGATGACTCGAAGCCTTGGCCTTAGCCTCAGCAAGTGAGTCCCAGGGGAAGTCGGGCAGTCGGTCGGCAACTGGGGTGCGCTTGAAGGTCATGCTTGTACTCTATACCGCATGTCTCTTACGCCCGGCGCTACCCGGTGGAAATGTGGGCGTCACAAAGAAAAAGCCTAAGCCTGCGGCGGCAAAGCGGCGATCAGCTCCGCGTCGAAGTCCTGCGGCCCCAGCTTGGCGGCACCGCCTGGGGAACCCAGATCGTCGAAGAACGCGGCGTTCGCATCGTTGTACTCTTCCCACTCGTCTGGCACATCGTCTTCGTAGAAGATGGCTTCAACCGGGCACACCGGCTCGCAGGCGCCACAGTCGACGCACTCGTCGGGGTGAATGTACAGGGAACGCTTGCCCTCGTAGATGCAGTCAACGGGGCACTCTTCTACGCAAGCGCGATCCATCACGTCTACACAGGGCTGCGCGATCGTGTAGGTCATCGTCTAATTACCTACCCTTTCTGGAAAGTTCGTCATACTCTCACAAGAGCTCTTTTAGGCTTCTATTCTGTCACTTCAGCGGTTCCAGAGAAAACTGAGGGCGAAGCGGCCATGCAGCCGCTGCCATACCGACTACAAGCAGCAGCATAGACCACACGGTCTGTGGCATTAACGTCGCCTCGCCGAAAGGCAGCTCCGGCCACATGACCGCCAGCAGGTAACCGGCTAGCCAGACAAGCGCGGGAATCCCGGCGATCAGTTTGTTATCCGTCCACAAAAGGGCGGTCTTCGTCACCGCACGGTTGAAGAACAACGCAAACAAGATCGTCCACGGCAACGGCACCAGCATGTCCCCCACCGTAATGCGCGAACCGATGTAGAGAACGCTGATGAACAGCCCAAACAGGGCGCCAATGGAGAGCCATACTATTCCGGAGATACGCTCGGCACGCGTTGTATCCTGACGTGCTTGGGCTTTAGTGGGGTGGCCCCAGTTCGGCTCGTCTTTCAGGCTTGAGGTCGTGCTTTTCTTAGCGTTCACGTCGATCTATCCTACTGCCCATCCGCAGTGACCTCTTCGCCTAGTGCTTGTGCGAAGAAATCCGTTGGCGTGCCGGGGCGCGTCCAGCCCACGCGATAGCTCTCGCTATCGAGCAGTGGCTGCGCAATAAGGTTGGACAGGCAGAACAGAGTGGCGGCTGTAGCGGCCGGTGGGTTCGAGGTCCGCGTCTGGTCATTAACATCTGAGGACGTGCCATCAGCTACCCAAATCTGGGTGGCGTGTGCGCGCATGGCGGCCTGCTTGCTGGCGACGTCTGCTGGAGTGCCGTGTACCACCAGATCGACCTTTGAAGAGGGAACGGAGGCGATCTCCCCCGCTGTGGGGAGACGCCATCCCTCCGGTACCATCGCCGGGTCACCCTCTAGGCCCTGCATTCCCTCCGCGAACTTCTCTTCTTCTGTGACACACCAGAGAACCTGGTTCGGAACACAGTCGCTCGAGTTTTGGCTCATCCGTTGTACCGCTGCGTGCACAATCTGGTGTGCTCGCTTGTGGTCGGGGTGGCCGTATCCGCCATCGGCGGCGTAGGTCAAAATCATGTCGGGGCGAATGTGCTGAATCTGCTCGATCAGCTGTTCCACCTGGGCTTCGAAGGCAGCATCGGAAGGTGAGCTTGCGCCCTCCGGCACACGTGCGAACGCCCGCGGGCGGCGGATCGACTCGCTGCCTTCCATTCCGGAATCTCGCCATGCTCCGCATCCACCCAGAAGGTTCGGGCCATGCTCAATCCCCAACGCGGTCAAGGCACGCTGCAGCTCAGCGATGCGGTAGCCTCCGAGCATTCCCGTTCCGTTTTCATTCTGCTGGGCGTCGACGAGGGCTTGGTACTTCTCCCCAATCACCTCGCCTTCTTCGCCGAGGGTACAGGTCACGACGGCCACATCATGTCCAAGCCGCCGTGCCTTCGCCAGCGCCAGCCCCGTCCACAGAGTTTCGTCGTCGGGGTGTGCGTGTACCGCCATCACGGTGATTTTCTGCGTGGATGCGGGAGTACGAGTCACGAGCTAATTCTCCTCAAGGGCATTTTCGGCGGCGTTGCGATTGACTTCCTCGATGGGCTTTAAGGTCCATTGCGGAGCCGAGATTAGCAGTGAGCTGCTGTCGTCTAAAGGCCAATCCTCTAGCCCTGCTGTCGGGCCTTCGAGCCGATCGGAAGCCACTACCGTATAGCGGTCAGACATAATCGGGAGCACAGTCGACATCTCGGCAATCCGATCGTCCAGCTGAGTGCGCTCCTGCGACAGTTCACCTCGCCCCTCGCCCAGCTTTACAAGGCGTTCTTGCAGGTCACGATCGCAGGTACCACTCAGGTTGCCGCCTGTGGCTCTGTGTGGAGACGACGCCCCCTCGCTGCTACCCTCTTCACGTTCAGCTGGGTCTGACGCGCCGGTGTCGCTGGGCGGTGTGCTGGAATCATCCTGGTCTAGTGGCTTAATACAACCGTATTGCACCAGATAGTCGGATACGGCCTGGGGGCTGCGCTGCCATGTCACCACACCATCAACTATTCCGTTCTCCACCTCGGATCCCAGTGTTTCTGCTGCCTTTGCAGTGCGCACGGTGGCGGGGATCCCCAAATGCAGCAGTTGATCCACCACCGAACGGGCGGCATCCACCGCCACCTGGTCGTCGGTAACCGCACCGATAACGATGCCGTTGGGACGCTCATCAGAAACCACGTTCGGCGGTTGTTTATCTGAAGTCTTTGGGGCGACATTCCACGGCGGAGCCTCAATCTTCGGATCGCCTGAAATGATCTGAGCGATCTTCTCTGGCTTTATAGCCCCCAACACTCGACGTCGGGTTTCTCGGTCGGAAAAGATCGGACTGGTTTGATTGAGCTGCAGGTTTAGCTGCACTCCACGGGACGTATTACGAACTCGCGTGAAGGGAAGCTGGTCCAAGGCAAGTTCAGTCGTCGCCGACTTGTGCGCCATGTACAACTGCAACTGCTGGGTGCGCATCATCTGCACACCCGTTGATTCGTCCGGAACGGCAGTGAAACGAATGATGTCAGTCTTCGCCGCCTTCGCGCCCCAGTAGCGGTCATTCCGTTGCAGCTCCAGCAGGCCGCGTCCTTCATCCACGGATTTCACGGAGTACTGCCCCGCCGACGCGACGGAGCCTCCGTCCATCATTGTGGCGAAACTGCGCCCCTCCGCGCGGTAGATATGGCTCGGGAGAAGATAGGTAAAGAGTCGCTTCCAGGCGGTCAAAGGTTGATCGAAAGTGACCTTGAAGCTCTTTTCTTTTTTCCCCGGCTCGATGGAAGTGACGTGCTGGTATAAGCCCTTCGCCTCTGCAAGAGGTTCATTCATGATCGCCTCGTGGAGGTATTGGAAGTCAGAAACCGTGATTGGCGTGCCATCTGACCACTGTGCCTCTGGCTGGAGGGTGTAGGTGACCTCTGTGGGGTGCGATTCATCGTTCGGAGTAATCTCGCGAATCAAATCATTGTTGAGATTCTCCCCCAGCGATCCAAAGGTGTACACGCTAGGCAGGGTTAGATCCGCCACTGCGGCAACCACCGGGTTCCGGTTCCCAACCAGATGCGGGTTGAGGTTGCTAGTGAAGCGGTCCACTCCAACCGCAATCTCGCGCAGGCTTTCATCCACCGGCTGGGGCTGCTGAGTCTTGGTCGACGACGACGGATCATCAACCGTCGGCGCCTCGCCGGGATTAGCTTGGCAGGCTACCAGTGACAGTGCGAGGGTCGCGGAAGTTAGCGTGGTTGCAACAGTGGGCGTCACACCCCACATACCTCGTCGACGCGACGCAGCGCGACGACTCCCCCTCGATGTAAAAGACGAGGAGGAGGACGAAGAGAAAGAGGAAAAGAGCGAGTACAAGAGCCTGATTAGGAGTTGTTGTTGCGCTGCTTTTCGCGGGAACGGGCGCGGGCGCGCTCGGTCGCGTTGAGGATTACCTTACGCACGCGAACGACCTCCGGGGTGACCTCGACGCACTCGTCGAAACCACAGAACTCCATGGCCTCTTCCAGAGTCAGAGTACGAGCCTTTGCCAAGGTCACCGTTGCGTCAGCTGTCGCCGAACGCATGTTCGTCAGCTTCTTTTCCTTGGTGATGTTGATGTCCATGTCCTCGTCGCGGTTATTCGCGCCGACGACCATGCCCTCGTAGGCTTCCGCGCCCGGTTCGACGAAGAAGGTACCGCGGTCGGCCAGCTGGATCAGCGCGTAGGCGGTGATCTGGCCGGAGCGGTCGGCAACCAAGGAGCCGGAGGCGCGTCCCTTGATTTCGCCTGCCCATGGCTCGTAACCAGCGGAGTAGCTGTTGGCGATACCGGTGCCGCGAGTTTCGGTCATGAATACGGTACGGAAACCAATCAGGCCGCGGGCTGGAACAACGAACTTCATGCGAACCCAGCCGGTGCCGGTGTTGTCCATCGACTCCATGCGACCCTTACGGGCGGCCAACAGCTGGGTGACAGCACCCAGGTGCTCTTCGGGAACGTCGATGACCAGATTCTCGAAAGGCTCGTGAACGGTGCCGTCGATGGTGCGGGTAACCACCTGCGGCTTACCGACGGTCAGCTCGAAACCTTCGCGACGCATGGTCTCCACGAGCACGGACAAGGCCATCTCGCCACGTCCCTGTACCTCCCAGGCATCCGGACGCTCCGTGGGCAGGACGCGCAGGGAAACGTTACCGATCAGCTCCTGATCCAGGCGAGCCTTGACCATACGGGCGGTTAGCTTGTCGCCACCGCCACGGCCTGCCATCGGGGAAGTGTTCACACCGATCGTCATGGAGATCGCGGGCTCGTCAACGGTGATGCGCGGCAGGGCGACTGGGTTCTCCGGGTCGGCGAGCGTATCGCCGATCATGATGTCCTCGATACCGGAGATAGCGGCAATGTCGCCGGCGATCATCTCTTCAGCCGGTACGCGCGTCACGCCCTCCGTGCGTAGCAGCTCTGCAACCTTGGCAGTCTTGACGTGCTCATTGCCATCCTCGTCGTAGTGGATCCAGGCAACCTGCTGCCCCTTGCGCAAGCGGCCGGAGTGAATACGAACCAGGCCAATGCGTCCTAGGAAGGAAGAGGAGTCCAGGTTAGTAACGTGTGCCTGCAGTGGGCCGTCAACGTCAGCGGACGGCTCTGGCAAAACGTCGTAGAGAACGTCGAATAGGGGCTGCAGATCCTCGGAGTCCGGAACGTTGCCGTTGCCAGGGTTTTCGGTAGAGGCCTTGCCCTCGCGACCGGAGGTGTATAGAACCGGCAGGTCCAATAGCTGTTCCGCAGCTTCTGCCGCTTCCTCGTCCTCCAGAGTAGACGCCAGTTCCAGGAGCAGATCCTGGGATTCCTCAACGACCTCATCAATACGAGCATCCGGGCGGTCGGTCTTGTTCACACAGATA
Organism: Corynebacterium sp. TUM25015; assembly: GCF_056393505.1. Taxonomy (NCBI): domain Bacteria; kingdom Bacillati; phylum Actinomycetota; class Actinomycetes; order Mycobacteriales; family Corynebacteriaceae; genus Corynebacterium; species Corynebacterium sp. TUM25015. Next base: position 2,202,705 of record NZ_CM150783.1, read on the forward strand.
ATCACTGGCATTTTTGCGGCCAGAGCCTTGCCCAGCACGAAACGGGTCTGCGGAAGCGGACCCTCAGAGGCGTCAACAAGCAAAACCACACCGTCGACCATGGACAGGGCGCGCTCGACTTCACCGCCGAAATCGGCGTGGCCGGGGGTGTCGATCACGTTAATGATCAGGTCGCTGCCGTCTTTACCTAGACCCTTGCGGTGAATGGCGGTGTTCTTCGCCAGGATCGTAATGCCCTTTTCCTTTTCCAGGTCGCCAGAGTCCATCACGCGCTCTTCCACTTCGCCGTGCGAAGAGAAGGCACCGGACTGGTGCAGCATTGCGTCCACGAGTGTGGTTTTGCCGTGATCGACGTGCGCGACGATGGCGACATTACGGAATTCAGTCAAAGACACAGATCCGAACTTTCCTTTTTTGGGGTCAGGTTTGATGTGCGAAGTAGGCGCTCCTGAGACAGGGGCCAGAGTAACCCTTCACAGCCTACTCCTTTGGCTTCCTAGAATAACGCATAGGACGCAAAGAAGTTTTTCCCAAAACCGCGAGAAATGCCCCTTTGGCGGTGCTATTGTTTACAAAAGGTTTCTACTGGATCCCACCATTAGTTACCCATGTTACTCACGTGACAAATGTTACTCGTGTGACTATTGTTGTTGGCATCCCTGTCTAAACCGCACTAGACACAACAGTTTTAGACCCCGAAAGGTTCACCGTGGCTTTCTCTCGACGCTTGACCCGTGCCGCTGCTGCACTGACCACTGCCTGCGCACTGGCAGTCCCGACCGTGGTGGCTCCCGCAACCGCTGGCGCCCAGGTACAGGGCTCCATCGATCACTTGGGTCGCCCCGCGCCCCACGTCCTGAATCAAATCGAGGCTTTCGCCAACAACCCACAGCTGCCACCGAAAGTGAAGGCTTCCCTCAAGAAGCTGGTCGGCTTCTTCCGCGGTGACGGCAAGCCGGGCGTTGACGTTCCTAAGAACGCTCCTGCGTTTACCCAGTTCGGCTGGCCGACCGTTTCGGGCAAGTGCATCGGCGGTAAGAACAAGGCCGTCGGCACCGCCATGGGCGTCCCCGGCCCCGCCAAGCTTCCACTCCCGGGCATCGGCGCCGGTGAAGTCAACTTCGTCTTCACCGCTATGGGCACCGGGACCGTGGCAAAGAAGCAGACTGCTGCTATGAACGTCCACTGGATCAACATCAACACTGGCAAGATGGGCCGCACCCCACTGCGCTACACCGGTATCAACCCGAAGGGACCAGCCACCGTCAACGGTGTTGCCAAGACCGGTCGCGGCACCGTCATCGCTCTGCTGGAAGGTGGCGTGACCACCCACGAGAAGGAGTCCGGCAACTCCAACTGCAGCTTCCTGCCGACCGCAGCGCTGCTGCACGTCTAAGAGCTTCGACCTAGACCTCCGGGCTGCAAGCCCCCTCGGCCGCGCCTTCCTGCGCGGCCTTTTTCATACCTTCGGCCTTTACCCACACCTCGCCGTATTCCCCCGGACTCCACTCCCACCCGCTCACCACATTAATCTGAAACGATGGCTGACCTGCACAAAGTAAAACAAGAGACCTTCGACCTCTCCCACGCGATCAATATCGACCCGAAGGGCTTCGAACGCGCCGTCGACGCCTACGAGCTGTCCCCCAACCAGCCCGCGGCTGTGCAGTCTGGCACTGCCAACCCCAACCCGGTGCTCTACATGCGCCGCCCCACTCCTGGCCACCCACGCTTCCATTATCTCGAATCCTGGCTAGTCCCCCGCCTGGACATTCGCCTCAACAAATTCCACTTCTTCGACGGGATCGAGCCCACGCAGGACCTCTATATAGACATCGCCTTTATCGAGATTGATGACGCCACCACCCCACCAACCTGGCGCACCCGCGATATTTACGTGGATGTGGTGACGCACCTCCGCGAGTCCCCTTCTCCGGAACAGGCTCAGGCGAGCTCTAGCTACGCCCCGGGCACATCTTCAAAGACGAAAGTCCAGGTACTGGACCTGGACGAGTTGGGCGAAGCACTCCTGGCGGGTTACATCACCGCCGACGAGGCCCGCCGAGCTCTGGACTCCGCCCAGCGACTGCTGGATGGGCTGCACAAGTACGGCAGCGTGGCAAAATGGCTGGCCGCTCAAGGCATCCACCTTCGTCGCGCTGCCTAAGCCAGCCACGAGTTTAAACAGACTAGTACCTCGGGCGCTTCTCGCAGCCTACGCCATCGCCGTCACGGTCAAAGCGGCTAGAGAAACCTGCATCCCTCTGGTAGATCGGACGCCCCAAACGATTCCAAACGTCCTTACAGTTCTGGTAGTAGACGTTCTGCGCACGCGCTGGAGCCGGGCGCTTAGCCGGAGCAGGTCGCTTAGCTGGAGCCGGCTTGGCAGCAACGGGCTTCTTAGCTGGTGCCGGCTTAGGCGCCTTCTTCACTGGTGCCTTCTTTGCCGGTGCAGGTTTCGCCGGAGCCTTCTTCGCCGGAGCGGGAGGCGCAGGCGGATTAGGGATCAAGCCGGGCAGAGGATTGGGGATCAGCCGAGACTGAACCGCCCAGTTCACACCCGCAGCAATCAAAGCCCCCACCGCAAGGCTTCCGACAATCGCACCAATAACCGTCTTCAAGTCAGTGGACCCAACTGGCTTGGAGCTTAGCTCTGCACCCTGCGAATCAGTAGAGGGATCCTCATTATCTTCAGAGCCAGGTTCCCCGCTGTTATCCGGGTTTTCCGCCCCGGGATTGGGTGCCCCCTGAGAGGAGGAATTTACTGGAATACCTGCTGCATTATCCTGTGCAGCAGCTGGGGAGATACCGCCCATGACCAGGCTGACCGAAAGCGCAGCCACGATTACTTTTTTCATCATGACGTAAGAATAGACCGCTTTCTAACCCTGCTCTAAGCAAGGGCTTAAGAAGGGGTACTTTTTACTACCCCCACCGCTAAGCCAAGATCTGGCGGCCCATCACCATGCGGCAGATCTGGTTGGTGCCTTCGTAGATCTGGGTGATCTTCGCATCGCGCATCATGCGCTCCAACGGGAAGTCGCGAGTGAAGCCGTAGCCACCGAGAAGCTGAACGGCGTCAACAGTGACTTGCATGGCAACGTCAGAGGCAAACGCCTTAGAGCCCGCGGCCATGAGACCCAGCTTGGCGCCATCCTCAGCTACACCGCGCTCGGCGTTGGAAGCGGCGGTGTAGATCATCAGGCGGGCAGCGTCAATCTTCATCTTCATGTCTGCCAGCATGAACTGGGTGTTCTGGAAGTCAGCGATTGCCTTGCCGAACTGCTTACGCTCCTTCACATAAGCCACTGCCTGGTCGAACGCGCCCTGTGCGATACCCAGCGCCTGCGCACCAATCGTTGGACGGGTGTGATCCAAGGTCTGCAGGGCAGTCTTAAAGCCGGTACCCTCTTCGCCGATCATGCGGGAAGCTGGAACGCGGCAGTTCTCAAACAGTAGTTCTGCCGTTGGAGACCCCTTAATGCCCAGCTTGTGCTCATAACCGGAAACGCTGAAGCCCGGATCGTCCTTGTGCACCATGAATGCAGAAATGCCGCGCGCACCAGCCTCCGGATCAGTTACAGCCATGACGGTGTACCACGTGGACTTACCACCATTGGTGATAAAGCACTTGGAGCCGTTGATTACCCACTCGTCGCCTTCGCGGACAGCGCGGGTCTTCATCGCTGCGGCGTCAGAACCAGCCTCGCGCTCCGTAAGAGCGTAAGAAGCCATCGCACCGTTAGCGATATCCGGCAAAACCTCCTTCTTCAACTCTTCAGAGCCCTGGAGGATCAGCCCCATGGTTCCCAGCTTGTTCACGGCCGGGATCAGGGAGGAAGACGCACAAACGCGTGCTACTTCTTCGATGACGATAACGGCTGCGAGGGAGTCGCCACCCTGGCCGCCGTACTCCTCCGGTACGTGGATGGCGTTGAAACCAGCGGCGTTCAGGGCATCCAGCGCTTCCTGTGGGAAGCGTTCCTCTTCGTCTACGCCCTTGGCGTACGGTGCAATCTGCTGCTCAGCGAGATCACGGATAGCCTCGCGCAGAGCAATGTACTCGTCCGGTAGACGGAATGGTTCGAAATCAGGGTTGAAGCCCATGGTTAATTCTTCGCCTCTCTAGCAGTGAAGTTGAGAACGTTCTTTCCCACCGAGTGTAATGCGCTCCGGCGCGTCAGTGATTTGAAAGCGATAATTCCATATGGATTTTAACGCCGGCGCATCGGCCTTTGAATGCTGCAACATCACCGTCCTCTCACCTTTCGATAACAAAATGGGCAGCCTCATTGGCCACATACGCACCAGCCCTTTACAGTGATAAATATGAAGAGCCTACGCCGTCGCCCGGTCACGTTCCGTACTCGCAGCCCGCGAGCCGCTTTTACCACCGGTGCTGCCGCCTTGCTACTTGCCGGTACTGCACTGACTTTGGGAGCCTGCGAGGACGAGGACACCACCCCCTCCGAGGCCGCCTCTGTTCAAAGCCAGAGCGCAAACGACAACTCCGCTCAAACCCTTGCGGATCAGAAAGCCAACAGCACTGGCAGCACCGCCAGCAAGACCGACGACGGCTCCGTCGGCAAGGGTGGCATGTGCGCCACCAACGATCTGGAAATCACTACTGCAGACTCACAAGGTGCAGCTGGTTCTACCCTCGTGAATGTGGTGTTTAAAAACACCTCCACTGAACCCTGTTCGATGCGTGGCTTCCCCGGCGTGTCAATGGTCACCAACCACAATGGCACCCAGCTAGGTAAGCCCGCCCAACGTGAAAAGGGCGCTCCTAGCGAGACTGTAAAGCTTGATCCCGGTACATCCGCCATTGCTGGCGTAAAGATCACACAGACCGGCGCCCTTGACCCTAAGGACTGCAAGGCACAAAAGGCAGATGGCCTCCGCGTGTATCCTCCGGAGCAAACCAAGGCAGCATATGTGCCCATGAAGGGGCTGGAAGGCTGCTCCGGCGACGTAGAGTACCTCTCCGTGCAGCCCGTCAGCCTAGACAACCAAGCGGGCGATCAAAACTAGCTGCATTAGCAAACGGCTTCATTACTCACCGACATCTCACACCCACATCTCACTCCACACACTGTGCACACCACACCTTCCACCCCTCCCCCGTCCCGCTCCTTCACGTCCCGGTCCTCTCGGCCACGCGACCGCAAGTTCACTGCACTGTTAGGCGCGTTGGCCGTTGTTTCGCTTGTCGTCCGTGCTCTCCAACTCAGCCAGCGCACGTTCTATTGGGACGACTTCCTCATCCCAGCCACGTTCGACGGCGGATCCTTCGGTGATTACTTCACTAACTACGACGGTCACCTCATGCCCGCGTCGGCACTTATTCAAGTACTAGCCCATCACCTAGCGCCACTGAACTGGCTGCTCCCGGCCTCGCTTTTGTTGCTCTTTAGCGCCCTTGCTGCGGCACTGTGGGCTGTGTTCTGTATCCGTCTTACCGGTCGCAGCATCACGACCGTAGGACTCTACGCCGCCCTACTTTTCAGCCCTTTTCTCATGGACGCCGCCGGATGGTGGTCCGCCGGCATCAACGCCCTGGCCTGGCAGATCGGCATGGCTGGATTCCTCCTGTGCTTGTTTGCCGCCCATCGGAGTTTCGCCTATAGCTTCGCTGCCACCGTCGTACTGCTTTTAGCACTGCTCTTTACGGAAAAAGCGCTCACCATCGTTCCTGCAGCGATCGCCCTAGCGTTGCTAGCTGGCCTACCCCGGCGCGACCTGCTTCGCTTCTTCGCAGCCCCGGGTGCACTTTTCATCGCTTGGTCGCTGCTCTTCCTAACCCTTTCCCCACTACCTGCTGAAACCCCGGCGCGTCAGACGCTCTGGTCGGCGCTTCCCAATAGCCTCCTCACCACCGTGCTGCCCGGAATACTCGGAGGACCATTGTCCTGGGATCGTTGGTCCCCGTCTAGCGCGTTTGCCACGGCTCCGCCGTGGTGGGGCATCACCAGCGCGGTACTCATCGCCCTCAGCGTCGCATTGTGGCTACGTCGCGATACTCGCCGTCGCTGCTTGGGGGTGCTGACGATCCTGGCATACCTCGCCATCATCTATGCCCTGCTCAGCCGAGCACGCAACAGCACCGGAACCTCTGGCCTGCTGTTGTGCTCTATGCACTACTTCGCTGACTGGTTTACCTTCGCCGTACTGGCAATCGGTTGTTGTGCCCTTTCTTTTGGACGCTCCCATGTCTCCACCGGTCGCCCCACCAGCACGGGGACGAGACGACGCCTCTGGGTAGGGGTAGGCGTGATCCTCGTCGCTTTCAGCATCAGTCTTGTTTCGACCTTCACCTGGGTTCACACTTGGGACAATGATCGGACCGCGGATTACCTAGCCAACCTGCGCGCTGCCACCAAGCTGGATGGGTCGGGTGAGCCACCACAGCTCATGGAACAACCAGCGCCACTGGATATTCTCACCCCTGTAGTAAATCCATATGACCGAGTTTCCACCCTGACTGGCCAGCCGGCTGTCACCCAGTTAGACCACGAACCACAGATAATCGACGAATCCGGAAAACTGGTAGCTGCGGAAGTGGTGGCGTCGGCAACAAGCAATCCTGGGAAAGAACCCGAGTGCGGAGTACGTATCCGCGCAGGGCAATCCCGCGCTATCTTGCTGGATAAATCCCTGCCTTTCGGTGACTGGACCTGGCAACTCAATGCGACGGCAACCTCCGACATGACATTGACGATCACCACCCCCAACGGTCTGGAGGATGCCGAACAAACCGAACAGCGTGCCACCCAAGCCCAGGTGGACACACAACTCAAGCCCCGCTGGGTACGAGTTTCGGGCGGTGGCGGAATCCTGCTTGTACGTGCAGAGGTGGCGGATCGCCACAGTCGGGGCGGAGAAGACGACTTCGTATGTATTGGTGCTGGAGGCATCGGCCCGCTGGCGGAAAAGCGCAGCGCGGAATAGAGCTCCGTCCTATCCCGTTGAGAGAAACTGGAGCCGTTTTACGGCTAGCGAAGAAGCAAACACAAAAGGAGGACTGCAAGAATGTCTAACGCTCAGAATGTGATGATCCTCGGAGGCCACGGCAAGGTGGCATTGAAGGCGTCGCCCCAGATCGTCAAGGCCGGCCACACTGTCACCTCCGTAGTGCGCAACCCCGATCACGTAGCAGATGTGGAGGCTACCGGCGCGAAAGCCGTCGTACAGGACATCGAGCAACTAGACGTTGCCGGCTTCGAAAAGCTCTTCGCCGATCAGGATGTCATCATCTGGTCCGCGGGCGTCGGCGGTGGCGACGATGCACGCACCCTGCGCGTCGACCGGGACGCCGCAATCCGCTCCATCGACGCGGCAGGTTCAAAGCGCTACATCATGGTCAGCTACTTCAACTCCCGCGCCGACCACGGTGTGCCGGAGGATCACTCCATGTTCACCTATTGTGAGGCGAAGGCAGCAGCGGACGATCACCTGCGTGATTCGGCAGCCCAATGGACGCTCGTCGGGCCGTCTGCCCTGACGTTGGAGGAACCGACCGGTAAAATCGAGACTCGTGCGCCTAAGGCGGATGGAACCGCCAACGACGGCGATGCACTGAAGTCCAGCCAGGTCTCTCGTGCTGATGTCGCAACCGTCATTGCACAGGTTGTCGATCGCCCGGAGCTGGCCGGCCACTTTATTGAATTTAATAACGGCGATACCCCCATCGATGAGGCTCTCGGCGCACACGCAGGGAACTAAGCGGGGCTTTTGCCGAAAAATAGCCGAGCACACCCGTTCACTGCTCGGCTCTGAAAGGAAAGAGATTTCACCATGGCAGCTGGCCTTGCGGCTCTGTTAGACGATATTGCTCTTATCGCCAAGAAGGCCGCGGCCACGACGGATGACGTCGCTGCTATGGCGGGACGCACTTCTACGAAGGCAGCCGGGGTTGTTATTGATGACGCCGCAGTCACCCCGAAGTTCGTTGCCGGTGTAACCCCGGCGCGTGAGTTGCCCATCATTTGGAAGATCACCAAGGGCAGCCTGGTCAACAAACTGGTTATCATCCTGCCGATCATCCTCTTGCTCAGTTGGTTGCTGCCTGGCGCCCTTACTCCCCTCCTCATGCTCGGTGGCTTCTACCTGTCCTATGAAGGCGCGGAGAAGGTCCTCCATAAGCTTGGTCTGGGTGGGCATGAAGAAGACACAGCGGATACAGAGAACTCAGCGGACGCAGAAACCCCAGAAGACGCAGACAACGCAGACAACGCAGCCCAATCAGAGGATGCGTTGGTCCGTGGCGCGGTATTCACCGACCTCATCCTGTCCGCAGAGATTATGGTGATTTCGCTCAACGAGGTTGCTGACCAGCCCTTGCTGAACCGCACGCTGGTTCTGATTATCGTTGCCCTGCTCATCACTTTTGCGGTCTATGGTCTTGTCGGTCTACTCATCAAGATCGATGACATGGGATTGGCGTTGATGAGCAAGGAGGGTGCAAGCGAGGGGACGAAAAAATTCGGCCGTCTGCTTGTCCAGGGCATGCCGAAACTGCTCACCGCCATTGGCATCATTGGCACTTTGGCTATGTTGTGGGTCGGCGGGCACATTTTGCTCGTAGGTCTAGACGAACTCGGCCTGCACTGGCCCTATGAAAAGGTTCACCATGTGGTGGAGCGCGTCGAACACCTCGGTGGCGCAGTAACTTGGTTTACCGAGACTGGCTTTAGCCTGATTTTCGGACTGATCATCGGCGCAATTATCGTGGCGGTGGTCGCTGGGGTGAAGAAACTGCGTTCCCGATAGGCCGGCGCACGACAAAGGTATTTAAAGCCAAAAATACTAGGAGGCTCTGACATGTCCGCCAAGGAAGTAGCCCTCGTCCTCGAAGGCGGGGGGATGCGAAATAGTTACACGGCGGCCTGTATCGACCAGCTGCTAGAACACAATATTGAGTTCGGCTGGGTCGGGGGTATCAGTGCCGGAGCCTCTCACACCGTGAACTTCCTTTCCGGGGATCGGAAGCGTGCCCGCGAATCCTTTGTTGAATTCGGCGGTCACCCGAAGTCTGGAGGGTTTAAGTCTCTCCTGCGCGGCAGTGGCTACTTCAATGCGGAGTACATCTACGAAACCGCCGGAGCACCAGGCAACGACCTTCCCTTCGATTGGGAAACCTTCCAACGTTCCTCCTCCCAGATGTGCATCGGAGCTACCCGTGCTGATAACGGCGAGACGGTGTACTGGCGACGCGAGGACGTCAAGGATCTTCCCGACCTCATGCGCAAGGTGCGAGCCAGCTCCACGCTGCCGGGGCTTATGCCGGTGCCGACTATTGATGGCGTGGATTATGTCGATGGTGCCCTTGGGGAGTCCGGTGGCCTGATCCTCGACGCTGCCATCGAAGATGGTTTTGAGAAGTTCCTGGTTCTGCGTACCAAGCCCAAGGGATACGTTCGCCCAGCGCTTCGCAGCCCGCAGCTGGTGCGCGCGCTTTTGCGCAAGCGTCCCGCCGTCGCCCAGGCAATGATTGATCGTCCGCCGAAGTACAATCTAGCTTCCGACAAGATCGCAGAGCTGGAATCAAAAGGGCAGGCTTTGGTTTTTTATCCAGAAAAGATGCAGGTCAGCAATACTGAGCGCCGTCTGGATCGGCTAGAAAAATCTTGGCAGGACGGGATGGAGCAGACCAAGCGCGAGTGGGATAAGTGGATGGAGTTCCTCGGCGAGGCCTAGAGGAAGCTCAACAGCCCCAACACAATCAACATCGCTGCCACCACATAGCCTGCCAGCGCCACCATCTGCTCCTTGCGATGGCGCAGCCCGTCGATAAACTTCGCCAAACCACTATTCGGTTTCCTTAAAACCATGCCCAGTGCGATTGCAGAGAGCGCAGGCAGGCTGAGTGCGAGCGTGGCGTAAAGAACCACCGTCAGATATTTCGCGAAAGTGCTGATCTCCACCGTGCTTAGATAGGCTAGGCCAGCGAAAAACGGCGCCGACGTTGCGGACTGCACCAGTCCCAGCACCATGCCTGAAAGAAAGGTGCTTAGCGATGCCCTGCGGAGGGGCTTAGCCAGACGGTTGATCATAGGGCTCGGGTCGCCGCCTCGTAGCGTCAAAAAGGCACTAAGAAGACCGATTGCAATAAGCACCAGGCCAAAAATCGGCGACGCCAAAGCCGTCTGCACGACATCCTCAATGCCATTAAAGAGCAGAAGCGTTAACAAAGACAGCAGGAGTACGCCGCACCAGTCCCCCGCCACCAGCACGGCAGCAATGGGGCTATAACGCCGCGGCTGCGGATGCATGACTGCAATAGCGAAAAGCACGCCGATTAATAGGACGTTGACGGAATCAGCCAACGCGAAACTCACGGCGTGCAGCATGCGACAAGGATCCTTTCGAGGGCTCTCCGCGATACCTCAATTGGTGTGCGGAGAAGGTTGGAACTCTAGCGAACTTTAGCCAACCTTGCGACCGTGAACAAGGAAGTACACGGCGCCGCTCAAGACGACCAGCCCGGCCAACATTGCATACATGGCCTGGTAGCTGGTGGAAGAAACAATCATGCCTAACAGGATAGGACCAAAGCCAACGCCTACATCCAGGAGCAAGAAAAGCGTGGAAATACCCGCGCCCATCTGGTGCGGCTCCACCGCCTTAACAGCAATCGCCTGTGCGGCTGGCATCAGCGAACCATAGCCCAGGCCAGTGAGAGCACCGGCCAGGATGACCATCCAATCCTGTGTAGACGATGCCAGCACAACCAAAGCAATCGCGAAGGTCACCAATCCCAGATAGACGACAATATTGTCGCCCTTTTCATCCTGCACTTTGCCCAAAATGAAACGCATGACCAACGTGACCAAGGCATAGGCAAGGAAGAAGTATTGGGCACCGGTGACCAGATCGTTGCGTTCAGAGAAGCTGTTCAGGTAGGTGATTACTCCGGCGTAGCAAATACCGACTAGCAGCATAAAGAAACCGATGGGGGCAACCTTGGGATGCACGATCGCCGACAGGTTGAAGCTGGGACGGTGATGATGAGCTCCGTCCTTAGGCTCTGGCGAGCGAACCAATAGCGACAGCAGGAACGCCGCAACGGACATCCCAATTACGACCTTGAACATGGTGGAGTAACCAACCGACCCTACCAACCACAGACCCAGTGCCGGGCCAATAGCAGTAGCCAAGGTGGTGCCTAGAGCAAAGTAGCCCGTGCCCTCCGCCCGGCGCGCACTCGGAATCACGGACTGGGCAACGGCCATCACAGCGGTGCTGGCGAAAGCGTAGCCAATGCCGTGGATGACACGCACCGCAACTAGCAGCCCCAGAGAGTGTGCCGGAATGTAGAACGCGCAGGTTAGGATCACCAGAACCAGGGAGGTAAACAGAACACGTCGACGTCCCACCGCGTCGACGAGAAATCCCGAAAACACACGCGCGCCTGTCGCGCCGATGACGAAGGCACTGGAGGCCAGGCCTGCGCTTGCGTTGTTGGCCGCAAATTCCTTAACTGCATACCCTGCCATGGTCGTAACCAGAACGTAGAAGATCATGAACTGTGCAAAGTTCACCAACCATGCAAAGACAAAAGCCGGTGTTACAACCGGCTCTTTTGCTGACGTGGACGTGAGAAACACCCTCTTTTAACTTGTAAACTTAGCTGCGCCCTATGGCTCCTATTAGTTCAGCTGTGTTTTTACGAAAGGCAGATTATCAAACATCTGCAGCCCTTCGGGCGACTGCCTCCCACCTTGTTTTAGGCAAGTAGCACCCGTTCACCCACGCTTGGTCTCCAATATGCTGCCTCAGCTGCACTGATCGACTTGAGCTCCCGCGGGGTGATCTGAGACAGGGCGTCAATATAAGAAGGAACAACATCCCTCGGCAGCCGTAGCCCCACCGTTAGATGCGGCACCCAGCGTGGGCCTCGTCCGTCAGGGTTGAGCGCGCTCAGCTCGCGGGCGGCATTTTCCAGCTCATCGGTGGCTTCCAATAGCCACGCAACGGTTTGCTTCTTGCCTGTGCCGAAGACGACCACTCCCCTACGTTCAAGCTCGGAGGGGACGGCGCCAGGCAGGATTTCGCGGGCACGTTCCACAACATGCGGGGCCATGTTCGGGGAGAACGTGACTGTGATGTGTGGAGTCTGCCGTTGTAGAGGGAATCCACGATTGGCGAGTTCGTCGAAGACGCCACGGATGATGGCGCACTGCTCATCGGGCAGATTTAGAAGGATGTTTTCAGGTGAATTCACGGACATTGTCCCCATCCTATCTGGCCATGACCAGTGCACCGAGAGCGCTTTCGCCCACGAGAAGAGCTAATTAATGGACACGTACTCGGGCAGGTCCGCAGGCTTGTCCAGCGGCTGTTTTTTCGGATTCATATCCAAGCCCAACTCCTTGGCAAAAACCAAGCGGGTGGACTTGTAGACGCGCTCGTCGGCCTCGTCCAGCTCGAACACACGGGCACCTCGCAAGGTGTGCATGTCCCAGGTGCCGTCATGCAGACCATAGGGTCCGAACCCGGTGCCTGGGCAGTAGCCCAGCTCTACACCGAAGTAGTTGCCGTTGAATGAATTGATGTGGTCATGGCCGCAGTAGATACCCAGCACGTCGCCGCGCTCGCGGACGGCGGAGTAGATGCCAGGATTGAAGGCACCGACGTAGACATCCTCGTTCTTTACCCCTTCGATGCCATGGCGCTTCTTCGCCTGGCCGTGCTTGATGGGGTCGTTATTGTAGGGGCCGCCGAACCACATATCGCGGTGCTCATAGGTGGGAATGTGGAAATACATCAGGCCCGGGATTTTCTTGCCGAAACGCTCTTCGTAGCTACGGGAGGTATCGCGGTACCACTGGATCTGGTCACTATGGATGTAGTCATAGCCCGGAATCTCCTTGGTCTCCTGCCCCGCAAGCTCCTCGCCGATGTAGTTGCCGGAATCCAGTAGCCAGATGGCAAATGCTGGGTTCGGATTCGCGTTGCTCTGAACCAGCAGCGATACGTTGGATTCGCCATGAATCGGATCGTCGGCAACGTTGAGGTTGTACTTGTACTTGCGGACAAAGTTCAGCAGTGCGATCTCGTCGGCCTGGGTGCCGTCTTCCATGGAGTCTTCGTCGTGATTGCCGAAAGTAATGGCCCACGGGATTTTGCGGGACTCCATCGGCAGCACCACATTATTAACGGCCTGGAAAGCCTGCTCGGTGGTCTTCGGCCCAGACGAAATCACATCACCGTTGATCAGCGCGAAGTCCGGTTTTTCCTGGTCGAGGACTTTGCCCATGAATTCAATGGTGCGGCGGTCCGTTAGATGGTCATCCTGGGTGTCGTTGAACTGCACGATCTTGAACTTGCCGTTGCCATTGAACTTCAGCGGCATGTCTGCTCCGATGCCATTGTTGTCGCCACCGCTACTGTCGCTGCCGTCGTTACCGTTGCTGCCGTTTCCGCGGCCTGGACCAAAGCTGGAACCGGCCAGCGAGCCAGCCGACGAACTCCACGCCTGCGCCTGTGCTGCCGGCGCCAATGCCGCGGTGACGCCCAACGCTCCCGTCCCGGCCAGGAAGTTACGGCGGTTTACGCTCATTTTATTGGGCGCTTTCTGGTTTTCCGGCTGCTGCGAGTTGCTAGGCGAATTGTTGGACGAGTTTGTAGACACGATAGATGTGCTCCTTTTCTGCGAGAATTGAACTCCCACAAGTTATCGCCAATAGGTAAGCGCGAGGTTGCCTGAAGATGAATTCATAACAATCTCACCACGCAGTCGCCGCCCCCCTTTCCACTCTCGGCTTGACCTTGCCCCTGCGACAACCGGAAGGATCTTTCCCATGACCGAATACACGATTGGCGATGCAGCAGATTTCTTGGGAGTGACGCCCAAAGCCCTGCGCCACTGGGATTCCATCGGGCTCCTCACCCCGCAGTGGCGCACACTGGGCGACTACCGGCTCTACACCGAAGACGATCTGCGCATTGGTGCGACCATCGTGCTGTACCGGAACATGGGCTTCAAACTGGCGGACATACCCGACCTAATCGATGCCCCTTCCGAGGCAGCGCTGGATCGTGCACTCCGAACCCACCGAGCTGCGCTGACGCAAAAGCTCGACCAGGTGAAGAGCCAATTGCGTGCGGTCAGTGACCTAATAGATACAACGCAAGTGAAGGGATACACCATGGAACAAATGAACAAGATCAAGAAGTACTTCGGCGAAGACATGCCTGCCTATCAGGAGGAAGCACGCGAGCGTTGGGGGGACACTCCCGAGTACCAGCAGGCTCAAGAGAAGCTGAATTCGCTGGGCGATGAAGATTTTCAGGAAATCAAGGACGACCACGACCGCTTCGTGGCTGAACTTGTTACCGCCCGAGATGCGGGCGTCGCGCCCGAAAGCGACAAGGCACAAGCTCTGGTCGAGCAGCACCGCGCAACGATCAACCAGTGGTATGACGTCACTACGTCGCGCCAGCTGATTCTGGCTCGGATGTATGTCAGCGATGAGCGTTTCGCCGATACCTACCAAGGTGCTCAGGAATACCTGCTGTCCCTGGTGGAATACCGCGCACAGCAAGAGGGAATCACGAACCCTAGCTGGGATGACTAGCTGCGGCACCTAACCGAGCTTGTTTGGCGCCGGAGCTACACGGGGGTTGCTACGATTGCGCCATGAAAGGCTACCGCACCGGAGAACACGCACTGGCTATCTACTTATCCTCCATCGCAGGATTCGTAGATACGCTGGGGTTCTTGTACCTGGGCGGATACTTCCTTTCGTTTATGTCGGGTAACACCACGCGCCTGACGGCGGCAGTAAACGCGGGGAAATGGGAGGTTGCTGCGACAGCGGGCGGCGTGATGGTGCTGTTCTTGGTCGGCGTGGGAATTGGGGCTCTGATCAGCCAACTGGGACATCGGCACTTGCCACGCACGCGCACTCGTGAGGCGATCCTGTTGTTTATTTGTGCAACCTCCACTCTCGCATCGGTGATGGTACTAACGGGGCACGAGCAGCTGGCGGTGTACAGTCTGTCGTTCACCGTGGGTGCGATGAACTCTACGTTCGAACGCGATGGCGAGGTAAGCATCTCGCTGACATATATGACCGGCACGCTGGTGAAGATGTCGCAGCGATTCGTGGCCGCTTTGTTCGGCGGTCCTCACATCGACTGGATACGCTACTTCGCCCTCTGGTTGGCGCTGGCGTGCGGCGCATTGCTCGGTGGCTGGATGTATGTCCAGGTGGGTCTGCACGCGGTGCTGGTGGTGACGGGCATGCTGTACGCGGGAACGGCAACGGCGCTGGCGTACCGCCAATGGCGGCGCAACCGTGGGCTGGCGGTTTAGCGCTAGTGGACTAGAGCTCCCAGGGGTTCAAATATTGCACACCCATCGGTTCAAAGTCCTTTTCATTTCGAGTCACGATTGTCAGCCCATGCACACGCGCGGTAGCAGCAATAAATAGATCAGCCTGGGGCCGCGGATCCGGAACATTCATATTGGCCGCCTCTATAGCCACTCGCTCATCAAGAGGAAGAACTCGGCCTTCGAACAGCGGAAGTAAACCCTGAGTGAACCACTTCTGCAGCCGCTGCCCCTGCACAGGATCGGTGTGATTCTTTCGGGAGATACCTAACTTGAGCTCATAGATAGTGATCGCAGAGAGAAATTGGCTGTGCAAGATCTGCGCATTAACCCACTCAAACACCCTGGGATTTACTTTCCCGGGCGGCTTCCGGAGTTCGCTAACCACATTCGTATCGAGCAGGTAGTTCATAGCTCGGGCACCCGCGGCTCGAAGTCCATCCTTACATCCTCGAGGTCAATGTCCTCTTCCATTTGCAACCGCGAAACCCAGCCTTCATTCGAGCCGGAGATCTTCCTGTAGTCATCAATGGAAAGCAATACGAAGGCCGGCTCACCTCGATCAGTAATAACAACGGGTCCCTCACTAGCCTTCCTTTTCGCGTAACTCACATCCTGATTGAACTCACGCGCACTCACGCTAGTCATGAGAACCCTCCTTTTGTAGCAACGTACCTACATTCTAACTAACCAGCCAACACTTTTCAATACCCACAGTTAGAAACGCCCTGCTTTTATCTTGACGACACATTGTTGCTAAAGGCTGTGTGGCGACTGATCAACCGCTCACCTCCCCAACCCCAACCTCAGGGATTTTCATCATGTTTCTAGCCTTGCGCGAAATGCTTTTTGCGCGCACCCGATTCCTTCTCATGAGCGTCGTCTTGGCGCTCATATCCTTGCTGGTCGTCATCATCTCCGACCTCACAGCCGGATTGGTTAACGACGGTGTTTCCGGCCTGAAGGCAATGGATAGTGACGTCATCGCTTTCGCCGATGGCCCCCAGACGGACTCCGCTTTCACCCGCTACATCGTCAACGTCGACGCAGCCTACCTGCCCCTCGACGTCTGGCAGGAAATCCACGCTGGCGCATGTAAGGGCGAAGAGATAAGCCCGTAGGCGTACAAGGAAATCTCCGTCATCGTCGGTGCACTCATCGCCGTCGGCCTCGAAAGCTTCCTGGAAACCACGGCCATGCCCTACGCCACCGAACTCGGATCCGTCCTCAGCGGCAGCGCGATCCTCTTCGTATCTAGCCTGATCGGCGCGTTGATTGCCGTCGTCCGCGTCACCCGCACCAACCCACTTGCAGCCCTAGGAGAGAACCGATGAGCCCCGCCTCGCATCTTCCCGCCCCGCACGTTCCGGCCCTGGAACTTAAAGACGTCACGGTGACCTACAGTACTACTTCGCTTTAGGGATCAATGCAGCCCACGTAGGCGTACCAAATACCACTGATACGGAGATCTCACAGGCATGACCATAACTTCGGCCCAGCTTGACGCTGTCATTGCCGCAACCCGCCACATCCCCGAATCAAACTTCACCGCCTACCGCGGTGGTTACCCCCAGGAGATCAGCACAGCCCTTATCGATGCTGTGTTCTCAATCCAGGCCCAATACGACTCCGCTACACCTGGCAAAGGCGTCAGGAACCGCGTGCAGGCCTTCCGTTCCGCGAACCCGAGTGCGATTAATAATCTGTCGGCACTGATCGACTTGGGCACTGAACACGTAGTGCAGATGATAGGGAAGGGAAAACCGGACGCCGCTTGAAAGCGGGGGCAGTACTTGAGGCTGCTGCCGGATACGTGGCTATCGGGGTGAACAATGCCACACGTCGATTGCCTCCGAGTATGCCTGGCTCGAGATATGAGGAAAGTCCGGGGAGTTCGCATCTCTTTCACGGCACGTCGCATCGCACCCCTCTCCCGGCCGCTCGCCTATTCCATATATAAGAAGAACAGATATAGCGCTGAATAGACTGTCGACAAACAGCCATGCAGAATAATTTCAGGAATCTTCCTGCATATTTACAAGATTTCCCAACTATTCAACCATTTTTCATCCCCAAAGGAACTATCTTGCGCTAAGTTCATTTCTAACCATTCACCACAGCGAAAGATGACCCAACATGGCCAGACCATCTCGCACTATCACCACTCTCCTATTCGCCCTCACCCTCGGCATCGGCTTCACCCCCACCGTGCAAGCTCAGCCCGCACAACCACCAGCAGCCGCCAGCACACCAGCCGACAACAACGCCGATTACGTCGCACCCGGGCGCGAAGATCTCGAACCGGCAGAACCAGGCTTCGACGACAACAACGTAGATAACCAAGCGGGCAAAAACTGGCACCCCACCATCAACCCCAAAAGCAAAGTCATCCCAGGACAGATGCGTTCCGATAAAGAAGAAATCCCTGGTGGTTTCACCAAAGAACAGGCCAACCGCGCCGAGGTCCAAGAAGCTAAAGAACAGGCCACACAGGCACGCTCTGGGATCCAGACTTTTGCCGTTGTCGATACGTGCCGAACGTACTGGCCCAGCCCGTTCAAGGTCTGCGGAAAGATCCGCGAAAAGTACGACTCCCTCGGCGGACCACAAAGCTTCCTAACCTGGCCAAAATCCGACGAACTGAAGGTTCCCGATGGCGTGGGGCGCCGCAACGAGTTCGTCAACGGATTCATCTACTGGCACCCTAATACCGGTGCTCATTCGATCACCACGCACTTCTCTGTCGCTTGGGCACGTATCGGATGGGAACGTGGACCGCTAGGTTACCCCACCACTGACGAATTTGGCCTGTCTGGCAGTATCGGGCGTAAGCAATCCTTCGAGCACGGCCACATCTACGGCTCATTGGCAGGACTGGCCACAATCCACGGGGCGATCTACGACAAGTGGGTGCAAACCGGGGCAGAAAAAGGCCCGCTTGGCTACCCCACAGGTGATGAAACAAAAACCCCTGACGGCATCGGACGGTTCCATAACTTCACCCGCGGGAAGATCTACTGGCACCCACAATATGGAGCACATAGCGTTGTGGG
The DNA here is from genome assembly GCF_056393505.1 of Corynebacterium sp. TUM25015. Lineage (NCBI taxonomy): Bacteria > Bacillati > Actinomycetota > Actinomycetes > Mycobacteriales > Corynebacteriaceae > Corynebacterium > Corynebacterium sp. TUM25015. Next base: position 2,221,098 of record NZ_CM150783.1, read on the forward strand.
AGCACAGCAGTTGATCTGGGAAGCGAGCGGACGTGAGCAAGGTATCTATGGATACCCTACTTCCGAACAATTTTTGGACAGTAAAGGAAATGTTGTTCAAAACTTCTCAAAAAGTCGACTGGATCTAAGTGTGTACCTAGGAAACACCGCCACTACACGAGTGGGAGAGAAGCTACTTAACGATAAACTAGTTGCTCTTTATCCTGAGTTGGCTAGTGGGGGGAATGTGGAGATAGGCGCACGAAATGACCTTGTCGCCAATGCAGAAACTAGAGATTCTCGTGTAGTGGGCGGAAAAGAGGTAGTGACAATCATTCCAGTCCCTAGCTACTATGTATATGACTGGCATAGAGGAAATCTAAACGACTACTGCACATCTAGCCCTGATGAATACTCTGGAGGAGTAAAGAATGCAGATTTCAGAGGACCTTGCGCTATTCATGATATGTGCTACCAGGCAGTTTCTCGAGGAGAAAGGACCCAATCATTTTGTGATGAAAGGTTCCACTCGCAGCTATTGCTAACCTGCGAAGGCGTATACTCACAATACAGTGTAGATAGGTATCGGTGCGGAAATGTAGCCCAGGTTTACTATCAAGTCGTAAAGAATGCTCCTCATGATTTTTAAGGAATAATTAATTTGATAAAGCGCATTCTTTTCTTGCCGATCATTGAACTTATTCTTATTTCTCTGTCCTTGTTTGGCTTATCAAGATGGATCATAATGCCTTTTTATGACCCATCTTACGGTACGGAGAGCCAGTTTTTTGATTCCTTCAATCAATCTCTTGTAATAATCTCGGCAATTTCTGCCCTTTTGGGCATTTTTCTTGCGGTAATTGCCCCAAATAAAATCGCTACAGGGTGGGCGATCATTGCCGCTGGAGCGGTGGCTGTCGTACTTGTTAAAAGCATGGCAGACAATAGCCCTAACATTGGCGGAGGTCTCATATTTTTAGTCGGCGAAGTCCTCCTGTTGGCAGGGTTCTCCATGGTCGTTAGGTTCTATTTGATCTCTCTATTAAGATAATCCATACTGTTTGACTACTGCTATAATAGGTCAGATTATCCAAGTCCGCTATCGATATGATCGACCTGACCATGGTCTCCTTAAGCCAAATCCGTAGTTCGCGTTGGCTTGCCAAAGCGGCTATACAGCGTTGTTCGCCCTACCTTCAAAACGTCGTGCGACTTCCGCTTTCGGTACACCAGCATCCACCCATGCATGCGCCTGATCAACCTGCTCCGCAGTAAGCGCGCGGGCACGACCTTTGTACACCCCTCGCTCGAGCAATCCCCTCGGCTTGACGCTCCCTAATGATTGAGCGTTCAAATTCCGCCACCGAACCCAGCAGCCCGAGCATCAGCTTGGCGATCGGGGTGGAGTCCTTCGAGTAGATCTGTCCCTCCTTGAGGAACTCCACCGACACCCCTTTGCTGACTAACTCGTCAACAATGGCATACAGATCCGTTAAGGACCGCGCGCACCGATCCATCGACGGCGACCACAAGCTGATCCCCCGCACGGACATACCGCATCGCTTCATCAAGACTAGGCCGCTTTCGTGAACCACCACTAGCCCTATCTGTGTAATAGGTGAAGACCTTCTCCGCCTTGAGTTGCTCAATCTGGCGATCAAGATTCTGATCTTTCGAGCTCACCCGGGCATAACCCACCTTTTGCCCCGAGATCACACCCAACTGTTCCGTGATCTCTAGAGGCAGTGACGGTTCTGTTCCGTTAGTCATGGAGCCAACCCTAGCCAACAGGAAATCTTGTCATTCACAAAGTGTTCGCTTGGGGTACACCGACGGTGATTCCCAGATCACCGCGTTGGACAAGGTGAACCTGACCGTCGAGCCCGGAGAGTTCGTCGCCGTCGTCGGCCCTTCCGGTTCCGGTAAGTCCACACTGCTGGCCGTTGCTGGAGCGCTGACCAACCCAGCCTCTGGCAGCGTCAAAGTCGGCGACGAAGACATCACCAAATACGATGACAAGGAACTAGCCCGCATTCGCCGGGACTACATCGGCTTCGTCTTCCAATCCTCCGGCAGCCTGCCCGGCGCCCTCACCGCCGAGGAACAACTGGAGCTCGCCGCGCGCGTCATGGGTAAACACGGTCGTTACTCTGGTGCGGAGCTTTTGGAGAAGGTTGGTATGACGCCCCGAGCTAAGCACCGCCCAGGAAGTCTGTCGGGTGGCGAACGTCAGCGGGTGGGCATCGCCCGAGCTCTCGTCGGCGCCCCACAGGTGTTGCTGGTCGATGGGCGCTTGAGCCCTACCTCCAACTAGGCATAAGACAACTAGGCAACTGGGTAACTAGACATCCAAATAGGCAGCTACGCAGGCCGAAAAGCGGGTAGTAAACTAGGGCACTATGCCGAAGATCACGGAGACGACAGTAGCCGAGCACCGCGCGGTCCAGCACCGCGCAGTGCTGGAGGCCGCCGAGCGGCTGATCGTTGCTGGCGGCGGCAAGGTTCCCTCCCTGGCAGAGGTGGCGGCCGAGGTTGGCCTGGCCCGCCCCAGCGTCTACCGCTACGTCTCCTCCCAACATGATCTGATGGTTCAGCTGCTGGTACTTAACAGCGAAACCTGGCACGACCAGCTGGAAGACAAAGTCAAGGCCGCTCCGCCAGAGCCCGAAGATCGCATCTGCGCTTACGTGGACGCGATGCTCGACCTCTTCGTTCACGGCTCCCACGGCCCGCTGATGGCCGCCGCCCAGCACTTCCCGGAGGCGTTCGCCGAGGAAAGGGTGCAGAAATCGCACGCCGGCTTCAAGGAAATCGTGGATAGCTTCTGCCCCGGTGTTTCCTCCATCGACATCGGATTGCTGAATGCGGCGGTGGTGAGGGCGTCAGAAATAGCAAAAACCCCCGAAGACCTCGAACAAGCGACGGCGACGCTGCACCACATGGCGCGCGCCATCGTGTCGAGCTAATTCGTCGAACTACCTGCCTGATTCTGCTGTTATGCCTGGGCAAGACCGGGCGGCGTTGTAGGCTTTAGGTCATGCGAAATCGCCTTGTTGCACTCTCCATTGCCGCGTTGACGGCCCTCTCGCTTGCAGCTTGTTCGGATGATGAGACTCCGCCTGAGCCGAGCACGGCTTCGTCTTCTAAGGAGTCCGAAGAAGCTTCCGCAGCCGAAGGACAGGAAGATACTTCGGAGGAAGGGCAAGAAGATGAGGCCGCAGATAACGCAGATGACAAGGCCAAAAAGCGGCCCAACCCCACAGCGCCCAGCGACCCGAAGCCCGATAAGGTCGAGCTCGCTCCGAATGAAGCAGCCCTGGAGGGCGAGCTGATGAAGGTACGTTTCAGCGACATGACCCCTCCGGAGGACTTCGCACGAGTGGCGGACATCGTGGACGATAGCGTGGTCTACTACGCGATCAAACTCGATCCGAAGAAGCCCGTGACGGCTAAGTTGGGGGCAGGCATTGGTACCCAGACCCCTGCATGGGCCATCGTTGGTAGCAGCAGTATGCCAAATGAAATGAACTGGGACTCTATGGTCGGGCGCAAAATCCGCGCTATCGCGCACCGGGATAACATGACCTTCGCGACGGACCCATCCGCTCCCCCGACGGCGGTGACGGTCGAGAACTCGGACTACAAGCCGGAGATCCTCGACTAGGGGCCGCTACGCTGAAGCAGCCTGGTATGGCCGAATATTATCGATCTCTGCTAGTGCCTTGTCCTCGGCAAGCTCAATCTCGTACTGCATCTGCAGGTTCATCCAAAACATCGGTTCGACACCAAAAAACTTGCCCAATCTCAGAGCAGTGTCAGCGGTGATTCCGCGCTTCCCGTGCACGATTTCATTGATCCGGCGCGGCGGAACCCCTATCGACACAGCCAGTTTGTGCTGAGTGATTCCAAATCCCTCAATGAAATCCTCAAGCAGAATCTCTCCAGGATGAATCGGCGGGTAAAGCTTGTTCGACATGGCACTCCTTAGTGGTAATCCTCGATGGTCATTTGTTCGGGCCCCGCACTCGTCCACCGAAAAGTGATTCTCCACTGGTCATTCACTCGAATACTGAACGTCCCCTTCCTATCACCTTTTAGAGCCTCTAGGCGATTCCCAGGAGGTACGCGAAGGGAGTCCAGGGTACTGCAGCATCGAGCTGGTGGAGCTTCTTGTTCGCCGACTTGTGGATCCGAGTATCCAGTTTCGGAACCCGCTCACGCAAAAACACCAGTTCCGTCCCTCGGTTCCCGAATGACTGGATCATGCTTCACCCTATCCCCCCATAACGTAAAGCGTCAATAACGCTAAACGTTAAACTTGAACTCCACGACGTGTCGTTGCTAAATACCCTTTACCCTATGGACATACAGTAGAAGCTGCTAGAGATTGAGTAGATACAAAAAGTAAAAAGCGATAGCTAGGATCGCAGTACAACCTTCGAGACCGCGACGACGGCTGCTACCGTAGGCCTCGTTGCCTAACTGACACCAACGCCGTGTCCACTACTCGGGGGACACCCCCAACATTAATGCTGCCCTGCCGGCAGACCAGGGCGGCCGTGTGAGTATCGGACAATAATGCGTAGTCCTCCAAGGGTCTGGACACAGGGGCTTTCCCCTTTCCTCAGTGGTGCGACCAGAGGGAGTAGAAACATCCACCCCGGTGCACCCGCTGCGGTGACAACGACCCATCGCCCGCAGCAGGTGGCAATCGTCACGGTTATCCCTCTTTTTCAGATTCCTGTCCTCGGGATCAGAAAAAGACGGGGACCTGTCATAGGTCAGTGAGCATTTGCTGCATCTGGGCGATCTCGGCCTCCTGGTCGTTGATAATTTGTTCGGCCAGGGTGGTTGCATGGGGATTCTGGCCGTCAGCCACCTCGTCACGGGCCATGTCGACCGCACCTTCGTGGTGGGCGGTCATCTGCTCCAGGTAAAGGCGGGCGGCGCCGGTGCCCTGGGCTTCCTCAAGGGCTGTCATGTCCTCCTGGCTCATCATCCCGCTCATGCCACCCATCTCGCCGTGATCCATTCCACCTATCTCATCCATGGTCCCCATGCCCCAGAGTCGGTGACCGGCTGCTGGCCCCAGGCCTCGAGCATGGCGTTCATCCGGTCAATCTCCGGTCCCTGGGCGTCAATAACCCCCTGGGCAAACTCCACGACCTGGGCGGGGATGCCCTCCTTGGCCAGGAGCATCTCACTCATTTCCACGGTCTGCTTGTGATGGGGGATCATCATCTGGGCAAACATGATGTCCGCGTCGTTGTGATCGGCGGAGATCTCCCCGTCCTCCTCAGTCGCCGCCCTGGTGGTCTCGGTCGTCTCAGCGGTAGTCGTCACAGTGCTGGTGGCCGAGGTGGTGGCGTCGGTGTTGCCTGAGTCGGTGGCCTCACCGCAGGCGGCCAGCGCCAGGGTGGAGGCTACGGCGAGAGCGGAAAGAACAAGGGTGCGCTTTATGGTGGAGCCCTTTCAGGGTCATATGGGGTCAGTGGAGAGAAGTGATGGATCAGTGGACGGCGGTGGATTTCGGAGTAGGCGTGGTGTGTTACTCCTTCGGACTGGTGGGAGCCAGGTGGGCCGGGTCCAGATCAATCCGGCGCAACAGCTGGGCGTTCAGGGCCACCACGATGGTCGAGGCAGACATCAAGATCGCGCCCACGGCCGGGGACAGCACGAACCCGATCGAGGCGAGCACTCCGGCAGCCAACGGCACGGCGAGGATGTTGTAGCCAGAGGCCCAGATCAGGTTCTGGATCATCTTGCGATAGCTGGCCTGGGACAGCTCAATCATCGACAGCACTGCCCGCGGGTCATCACTGGCTAGGACTACCCCGGCAGATTCCATGGCCACATCCGTGCCGGCACCGATGGCGATACCGACGTCCGCGCGGGTCAGAGCGGGGGCGTCATTGACACCGTCACCGACCATGGCCACGCTCAAACCCCGGTCCTGCAGCTGCGTGACCTTGGTGTCTTTGTCCTGGGGCAGGACCTCGGCGAAGACCTCATCAATGCCTAAGTCCTGACCGACGGCGTGGGCCACCTGCTGGGCGTCGCCAGTGATCATCGCGACCTTCACCCCGCGATCCTGCAGGGCTTTCACCGCGGCGCGGGATTCGGGGCGGATCTTGTCCTCGACGGCCACCGCACCGATAATCTGACCGTCGCGGACAATATGGAGCACACCGGCCCCACGCCCGGTCCAGGCGCTGGTGGTGTCGCTGAGCTCGGCCGGGGTGGTGAGGTTGAACTCGCGCAGCATGTTCGGCCCGCCCACGAGGATCTCAGCGCCATCGACAGTGGCCCGGATCCCCCGGCCGGAGGCGGCGCTGAAACCAGTTGCACGGATTTGCCGACGGGAGGCCTCGGGATGGGCGGCCGCGGCCGCCACGATGGCGCGGGCCACGGGGTGCTCGCTGTCGGCCTCCGCGGCGGCGGCCAGGGCTAGCAGCTCGCCCTCGGTGACGCCGACAGCTGCCGCGACACCGGTGACCGCGTGCGCACCCTCGGTCAGGGTGCCGGTTTTGTCGAAGAGCACCACGTCGATGGTGCGCATCTGCTCGAGCGCCATCCGGTCCTTGATGAGGACCCCGGATTTCGCGGCCCGCTCGCTGGAGATCGCAATGACCAGCGGAATCGCCAGGCCCAGGGCATGCGGGCAGGCGATGACCAGCACCGTGACCGTGCGCACCACGGCATCGTCCGGGCTACCGATAATGGTCCACACCACCGCGGTGATCAGAGCGGAGATCAGCGCGAACCAGAACAACAACGCCGCCGCCCGATCCGCCAGGGCCTGGGCCCGGGAGGAGGACTCCTGGGCGTCAGCAACCATGCGTTGGATCCCGGCCAGGGCGGTGTCCCCGCCGGTAGCCTCCACCCGGATGCGGACGGTGTTGTCGGTGGCCACAGTACCGGCGACCACCTTGTCACCGGTGTCGCGGAAGACGGGACGGGATTCGCCGGTGATCATCGCCTCATCGAATTCGGCGGCTCCGTCGAGGATGGTTCCGTCGGCCGGCACCCGGGCACCGGCCCTCACCAGCACGACGTCGTCGACGACCAGCTCGGAGATGGCCACGGTGCGGGTGGTCCCGTCGATGACCTTCTCGGCCTCATCCGGCAGCAGGGCAGCCAGCGCATCAAGCGCGGAGGACGCGGCCCCGAGAGCGGACATCTCCAGCCAGTGGCCCAGCAGCATGATGGTCACCAGCAGGGCTAGCTCCCACCAGAAGTCCAGGTCAAAACCGCCCAGCCCCAGAGTGGTGACCCAGGAGGCGACAAACGCCACGGTGATGGCCATGGCGATCAGGAGCATCATCCCGGGTTGGCGGGATTTCAGTTCTTTCCATCCGCCCTTGAGGAAAGGCGTTCCGCCGTAGACGAAAATGATCGTGCCCAGCACCGGGGGGATCCAGGTGGATCCGGGGAATGCCGGGAGGTGGTAGCCGAGCAGGTGGGCGACCATGGGGCTGAAAATAACGACGGGAATGGACAGAATCAGAGACCACCAGAAGCGGTCCCGAAACATTGCGGTGCTGTGTCCGGCGTGTTCGCCGTGACCATGAACGTGGTGGTCATCATCCAGGGCGGAGTGCGGGTGATCGTGGGGCATCGCCTGGCCGTGGATGTCGGCATCCGCGTGGTGTTCGTGGCTGACATGATCCGGGTGGTGGGTGTGGTCTGCTTCCGGAGCGGGGTGATCACCATGGTGATCACCGAAATGGTGAGGAGTGCTCATGACGTTCCTTTCGCTTAACCCGGTCGGGGTCGAGATGATGGGTAAAACTGATCAGGATAAGACGGTGTAGCCGGCCTCCTCGATGGCCCGGCGAACCATCTCCGGAGGTACGACACCGGTGACCGTGACGGTGGAAACACCACCAGCAGCGAGATCAATCTGGACGTCGTCGACCTGAGGGAGAGCCTGAAGGGCCTGGGTCACGCTTTTCGCGCAGTGCCCGCAGGTCAGGCCGGTGACCTGGAAGCTGGGGGAGGACCCTCCTGCTGACGAGTCGCTGGCGGCAGGGATGGAGGCAGTGTCGGCACGTGAGGCAGGTCCGCAACAGCTGCAGCCGTGGGAGGCCATCGGCAATAGGCGGGGCGGGGAGGTGATCATGGGAAAGCTCCTACGAGTCGGTGGGGTGCGGCGATGCCGCTCTCTAGCATATACCCCCGGGGGGTATATTTTCAGTATACCCTCCCGGGGTATATTTTCAATGGGTGGAGGGCACGGACCTCACGTGGGGCAGGGTGTGGTCACCGAGCAGCCTCCTCACTGTCGGGAGGGGACAGCGGGAGGCGGAGGGCAAACACCGCTCCGCGACCGGGTCCGGGGGAGGTGGCGGTGAGAGTGCCGCCGTGGGCCTCGATCAATGCCTTGGAGATGGTCAGACCGATACCGGCCCCGCCGTCGTCCCGGCTGCGGGCGGCATCCCCCCGGTAGAAGCGTTCGAAGATGTGTCCGAGCTGGTCAGGTGGGATGCCCTCGCCGTCATCGGCGACGTGGATGAGTGCGGTGGACGCCCCCTGTTGATAGACGCTGATCCGGACCTGCCCGCCCGCCGGGGTGTGCCGTAGCGCGTTCGAGAGGAGATTGCTCATCACCTGGCCGAAGCGTTGCCGGTCCACGAGCACCCGGGCGGTGTCCGTAATGGTCTCGACCTGTAAATCGACGCCTTTGTCAGCATAAGCTTCCCCCGCGGCAGCAGCGGCGGTATGGAGCAGATCCCCGAGCCCTTCCTCCGCCAGGTCCAAATCGATCCGGTGTTCCTGGGCCCGGGAGACATCGTCAATGTCTTCCATCAACCGGGTCAGGCGGGTGAGTTGGTCAGCCATGATCGTGTGGGTGGCATTATTCCAGTCCACGACCCCGTCCTGGAGGCCATCGAGGTAGACCGTGAGCACCGATAAGGGGGTGCCCATTTCGTGGGCCAGATCAGAGAGCATCTGGCGGCGGACCTGTTCGGTGTGTTCCAGCCGGTCGGCCATGGTGTTGAAGGCATGCGCCAGGGTGGTAACCTCGGGGCCTGCTTCTCCGACGGGCACGCGGATACGGGAGTTGCCGGCCGTCAGGCTGATAGCGGCGCGGGTGAGATCCTGCAGGGGGGTGCGCAAACGACGCGATAACCACAGGCTGGCCAGCAGGGCGCTGATCAAGGCGGTGGGCAGGGCGACGGCCAGGGTGATCAGGTTGGCGCCCCGGTAGGCCTGCTCGGCATGGAACAGCTCCAGCGAGGGGTCCTCCCGGCCGGTCATCAACATATGATCATGGAACAGGGTCGGACCCACCATCGTGGCCACGGCCGCGGCCACCAGCAGGCTAATCACCACGACCAACACCTGGGCGGCCAGGAAGCGGAAGGTCAGGCCGGGTCCGTGATTCATGGCTGCCTCACCCGGTAGCCCACGCCACGCACGGTGTCGATAAACCCCCGGCCCCGGGTGTCGGTGCCGAGCTTGCGACGCAAGTTGCCGATGTGGACATCGACGATGCGTTCATCACCGACCCAGGTGGTGTCCCAGACCTCGGTGATCAGGTCGTGGCGGGTCAGCACCTGGCCGGGGCGCAGGGCCAGGGCAACCAGCAGCTCGAACTCCGTGCGGGTGAGCTCCACGGTCGTCTCCCCCACCCGCACCTGATGGGCGACGGGGTCAAGGATGAGGTCACCAACGATCAAGGGGGTGGTCACCTGCGGTGGGGTGGTGCTGGTGCGCGGGCGGCGCAGCACCGCATGCACCCGGGTCACCAGTTCCCGGATGCTAAAAGGTTTGGTGATGTAGTCATCCGCCCCCAGGGTCAAACCGCTGATCTTGTCGTCCTCGCTGCCACGCGCGGTGAGCATGAGGATGTAGCAGTCCGAGAAGGTGCGGATCCGTCGGCACACCTCCAGGCCGTCGAGTTCGGGCAGCCCCAGATCCAGCACCACAACATCGGGGGAAAAGCGACGGGCCTCGTCCACGGCCTGGGTGCCGGTGTGCGCCTGGCGGGTATCGAAGCCGGCCCGGATGAGGTACGAGGCCACCATCTGAGCCAGGGGTTGTTCATCATCGACGACCAGCACCCGCCCCGGGGGCGTGGCGGTGGTCGGTGTGCGGTCAGCCATAGACCCCAGTATCGCTCCGGCCAGGGGGGGAATACCACCCTCGCTCAGTGCCCGGCGGGGAAATCTTCATCAAATCTTCAAACATCACCCTTCGACCGCCGTCACCCCTGTGCCCCACCCCGGGCCGGCGGCATCGCCTCCCCCTGGTCGGTTCAGCAGGCGCCACCAGGGATTTCACTGCCTGCACCGCATACCCGGGGCGGGTAGAGGGACATCGCCCACGGCAGTGGGGTGGTGTCCCGGTGGTGACCCAGCCCACCGAATCCACCCCTTTTCGCCCTGTTATAAGGCTGTGAGCAGGGTTTTTGATTTCTAGCCCGTCAGGCACCCGTGCTAGATAAAAGTATGACATCGACCTTGAGGCGGTGTCTTCTCACGGCCTTACCACGATCCAAGGAGATTGACGTGAAACGAGCAGCGATCGCAGCCGCCGCCCTTGCCCTCGCCCTCACGGGGTGTTCGGCCGCCGACCCGGAACCCACCGCCGACGGGACGGTGTCCCAGGATACATTCCTGACTACCCATGGCCTGGCCGCCATGGACGCGGTGGAGATCATTGATCACCTCGACCGGCAGAAGGTCACTGAGCGTCCTACGGATCTGATCGCCTCAGTGCGTGCCGATGAACTGCTGCTCTCGAGCGATGACCAGGAAGTCGTGGTCGATCTTCCCGACAATCAGACGTATGTCTCGATCGCACCCTATCTCACCTCCACCCACGACTGCTTCTACCACAGCCTCACGACCTGCCTGGGGGAACTCGACAATGAGGATATCCAGGTCACGATCACCGATGAGGCGACCGGTGAGGTGCTGGTGGACGAGGCGACAACCACCTTCGACAACGGGTTTATTGGCTTCTGGCTTCCCGATGATGCCACCGGCCTGATTGAGGTCAGCTACCAGGGGCGTACCGGCACCACGGAGTTTTCCACCGCCGACGACGGTGCCACCTGTGTCACAGACCTGCGCCTGACGTGATGGCTCAGCAGGGTCCTCACCTGCGCCTGTCTCCCGTGTCACTGAAATCTTGCACCAAGGAAGGTTAAATCAAGATGAACGCGTTTTCCCGACGACAGTTTCTGCTCGGCGGGCTCGTCCTCGCCGGCACCGGGGCCGTGGCCGCCTGCACCAGCGACCCTGGACCCGCTGCCTCGGCACCAGGTCCCTCCCTTCGCCCCACTCCCACCCCCACTGCGCTCGGTGAGCCGACGGTGCGCCGGACACTAACCGCCCGGCCCCTCTCTCTGGATATCGGCGGCATCGAAGCCAAGACTTGGGGATACGTCTCTGACACCGGGGATGCGGCCATTGAGGCCACCGCGGGCGACGTCCTCCAGGTCGATATCACCAATGAACTGCCTGAGAGCACCTCCATCCACTGGCATGGTATCGCACTCCACAACGCAGCCGACGGTGTGCCCGGCATGACCCAGGACCCCATTGAACCTGGCGAGTCTTTCTCCTATGTTTTTGAAGTCCCCCACGGTGGCACCTACTTTTACCATTCCCACTCCGGGCTGCAGCTTGATCGCGGCCTCCACGCCCCACTGATCGTCCGTGACCCGCAAGACGCTGAGGACCAGGACGTCGAGTGGACCATCGTGCTCGACGACTGGGTCGATGGCATTCAGGGCACTCCCGACGATGAGCTCGACAAACTCACCGGAATGGGTTCAGGCGACCATAACGGGAAGAAGGGGATGGGAGGTCACGGCCAGATGATGCACGGCACCCCGGACCGGGTACTGGGCGGGGATGCCGGCGATGTGATGTATCCGCACTACCTCATCAACGGACGTATCCCCCGTGCTCACCGGACCTTCGAGGCTCGCCCGGGCGACAAGGCCCGCCTGCGGTTTATCAACTCCGGCGGTGACACCATCTTCAAGGTGGCCCTCGGTGGTCACCGCATGACCGTCACCCACACCGACGGCTTCCCCGTCCAGCCCCGGGAGACCGAATCGATCTACCTGTCGATGGGCGAGCGTGTCGACGTCGAGGTCATCCTCGGCGACGGCATCTTCCCGCTCACGGCTTTGGCGGTGGGTAAGGACGACCGCGCCTTCGCCGTCATCCGCACCGCCGGCGGCCAGGCCCCCCACCCCGATGTCGACTTCCCCGAGTTGTCGTCCACCGGACTGCTCCTGTCCTCCCTGAAGCCAGCAGACCGTGCACTCCTACCCGAGGACACACCAGACCGAGAAGTCAGCATCGACCTGGGCGGGCAGATGATGCCGTATGAATGGAGCATTCTCACCGACGGCCAATCCTCCTCCGCGACCGTGCAGGAGGGCCAGCGCCTGCGGATGGTCATGCGCAACAGGACCATGATGCCCCACCCCATGCACATCCACGGCCACACGTGGGCGCTGCCCGGCAGCGGCGGACTACGCAAGGACACCGTCCTTCTCCGCCACGGTGAAACCATGATCGCCGACCTGATCGCTGACAACCCCGGTGAGTGGGCATTTCACTGCCATAACGCCTATCACATGGAAACCGGGATGCTCAGCTCGCTTCGCTACGAGTAACCCCCACAGCAGGGTATCGAGCGAGATGCGAAGGTAAATGGCAGCACGTGTTGTTATACGACTAACACTAGCGCGCCTTAGGTTACGTTGAACTTGAACTCCACGGAGTGTCGGCGATAACTAACCATTTGATGCGCGCGTGCGGAATTAACAACGAAATACCGCTAAAACAGACAACATATGGGGTGCACAGAAACACATATAGGTTCTGCGGAAAACCTATAGGGCGCGTCGCTAAAAACCGCTGTGCGCGGAAAACATAAAGGGTTTACGGACCCGGTCCCAGACCCCTCAATACTCTGAGCCGGAAGAATGGAAAGTGGAAGGTTGATGTATCCCCGCTATTTATTTTTTCCGTTTTTCGGAGTACATCGGGAGCTACAACTGCGGACCAGCTCTGTGTGAACTAGATGAGAAGGCGCAGCAGCGAATCATCGACGCTGGACAGTTGGTGCTGCGGGCACGCGAGCGGCACCCCCGGCGGTCACTCGCGGAGCACTACAACCCGTTATCGATGGACCCAATTCTGCTCAAGGCTCACAACAACTTGGACCAGGAAGTCGATAAGGCTTTCGGTGCGGCACGCAAACTCACCAACGAGCGCCACCGCCAGGAGCTACTGTTCGCCAGCTACGGGGAGTTGGCGAGGGGCTATGTCTCCTCGCTTTCATCAAAATCGAAACCACCAGCAGGGTCGTTCCCCGTGCGGGTGATTTTGATCGGCCCGCTGCCGGGTGTAGAACCCTGTCGCTGGCAACGCCGGGAACTATGACTGTGCCCGACGAGAACACGTCACTGTCATAACGCGGCTCACGGTAGACGAGCATGGGTCGTTCACTACTACTGGTGGATTTCGGTTTTGGTGGTGGGGGGATTACCGCCGCCGGCCTCGTTTTTTCCGTTGAGGAGGGCGTTGACTACTTCCCGATTGTGAAATGGGCCGATGGCGCGGTGGAGAGAAACCAGTCACCTGGAAGAGATCGATCCAGTCGCTGGTGCGCAATCTGGGAGGTAGGGTTGCGGGGTCGATTCCTCGCGAGCGCAACCATGATTGTGTCTCTGAACGTGATGAAAACAACCCTGCCCTTCGGAGAATTTCCCCTATCCCGCGTCCCCGGGCGGTGAAAACGGTGTGCACCATCGCCTGAAAGGCTTTGCGCTGCTCTATCGGGATCTTCGGGTCACCCACCCGGCGGATCACTAAGATCCCCCCGTCAACGTTTGGCTGTGGCCGGAAAGCAGACCTTGGTACTCGGGAACCAAGGTGAAATGTGAACCATGGGGACCACTGAGCCGTCATCATTGTGCTTGCGCCTACCCCGGCCCGGCGGCGAGCGACTTCCCACTGCATGAGGAGTACAGCGTCAGTCCATGCCGGCGCATGCAACAACTTTCGAAGAATGGCAGTAGTGAGGTGAAAGGGAATGTTTCCCACAATGACGCAGGGAGTGGCGGGTAACGGGAAGTTAAGGAAATCATCATGGACCACTTCGACCGACGCCGAGGCGGTCTTTTTTGTGAGTTTGGCAGCTAGTTTTGCGTCTACCTCAACTGCCGTTATTGGCCTCCCCAAGCGGGATAGCGGGTGAGTGAGGGCACCGCTTCCTGGCCCGATCTCAATGATGGGGCCAGAGGATTGTTTTACAAGATCGACGATGGAGTTGATGATCTTGTGGTCTGTGAGAAAATTTTGGCCATGTTCGTGACGGCCGTATCCGTATGTAGACATCAGGTGTGCTCCGTGGAGTTGAAACGAAGCCGGGCATGGCAAATGGCCGCCCGGCTAAAGGACCGGAGCGGTTTCTAACCTGCGGGAGGGAGAAAACCGCCTTAGCGGCTGGTGAGCGGCCGCATGAAAACGGAACCTGAAATCAACATGGGCCTATCGTATCCAATTAATTTCGCAGGGTCCAATACGGTGAGAAAGAAGACAACCGCACCGCAACAGTGCAAGACCTCTCTGGATTGGAATTTGTCCTACTTTCGGCTCGTCGTACAGACGCCACTGGCGTATTTTGTCTCTGGGCAACGAGGGGGAGTTACCCCCACCTCCGGATGTTTTTAAGGTGCACCCCTGATTACGCTGTGGTGCGGGAGTAATTTTGTCCGACCGATCGGACTATCCACCGACGTGGGGCGGGTAGTTCGAGGTCCCAGCAGATGATCGCGTCGATTTCGCCGCGTTCAAAGGACGCCACCATGGCGTCGTAGTCGGGGCGAGCCACATTCTTCTTTGACGCGGAAATGGACTGATCGACGTAGTTATGTCCTATGTCCAACGTGCAAGCCACGCTGCTTTGCAATGGCTTCACAGTCCTGACGCTGCCGGTCGATGGTGAGGCCATCCACGTCAGCGTCTCGTGAGATACGAAGGTAAATAGGAGCGCGTGTTGTCAAACGCTATTAATAAGGCCCTTAGCTACACATTGAACTTAAACTCGACGGTATGTAGTTGCAAAGTTACTTTCTCGAGAACCTCGCCGCCCACGTCGCTCCCGCGTTGGGTGGCAGCCGAACCACAAAGGATCAGTCATCTGCTATCCCATCGACTAATTCTTGCAGGTCGCAGGACCTTCGCGTAACTGTCAGTTCAGTGCGTGTTGAATAGTTCAGTAACTGCTGTATGATTCAGCATATGCTGACTATTGCTTCACGCCTCGACGTCATGAACCGGCTCGGCCGGGCCATGGCGGATCCGACGCGCTCCAGAATCCTAATCACCCTACTCGACGGCCCGAGCTACCCGGCCGTGCTTTCGCGCGACCTGGACCTGACCCGCTCGAACGTCTCGAACCACCTGACCTGCTTGCGTGACTGCGGCATCGTCGTCGCCGAGCCGGAGGGCCGCAAGACACGCTACGAAATCGCCGATCCGCACCTCGCGACAGCGCTCAACGCGCTAGTGAACGCGACGTTGGCTGTCGACGAAAACGCCCCGTGCATCGACCCTGAGTGCTCGGTGCCCGGCTGCGACGGAAAAGGAGCGGACGCATGAGTTCAGCATGTGGATGCGAACACGAACCAGCCACGGAGATCGAAGATCTCGATCGGCCCTGGTGGAAGGACCCCGAGTTGCTACTGCCGATCTTCTCCGGCGTAGCCCTCTGCATAGGACTGGCACTGGGCTGGTCCGACTTGGAGACGCCCGCAACGGTACTGTATTGGCTTGGCCTGCTGTTGGGCGCTTACACGTTCGCACCTGGAGCGATCCGGAACCTTGTCACGAACCGCAAGCTCGGCATTGGCTTGCTTATGACGATCAGCGCGGTCGGCGCGGTAATCCTCGGTTACGTCGGAGAGGCCGCGGCGCTAGCGTTCCTGTACTCGATCGCCGAGGCGCTGGAAGACAAGGCGATGGACCGGGCCCAAGGCGGACTGCGGGCACTGTTGAAGCTGGTACCGCAAACCGCGACCGTGCTGCGCGACGGTACGACGGCCGAGGTCGCTGCGAAGGACCTTGAGGTTGGCGAGCTAATGATCGTACGCCCCGGGGAGCGGATCGCCACGGACGGCATCATTCGGTCCGGACGCTCCAGCCTTGACACCTCAGCGATCACCGGAGAATCCATTCCGGAGGAGGTTGCGCCCGGCGACGAGGTGCCCGCGGGAGCGATCAACTCCGCCGGTGTGCTGGAAGTCGAAACGACCGCAGCTGGAACGGACAACTCGCTGACCACACTCGTCGACCTCGTCGAGCAGGCGCAGGCGGAAAAGGGCGACCGCGCCCGGATCGCCGACCGGATTGCCCAACCCCTAGTGCCCGGGGTGATGATCCTGGCGGTGTTGGTCGGCGTGATTGGCTCGCTGCTGGGCGACCCCGAGACGTGGATCACCCGCGCGTTGGTGGTCCTGGTCGCAGCATCCCCGTGTGCGCTGGCAATCTCCGTGCCGCTGACGGTCGTGGCCGCCATCGGCGCGGCCAGCCAGTTCGGCGTGGTCATCAAGTCCGGCGCGGCGTTCGAGCGACTCGGCGGCATCCGTCACCTGGCGGTGGACAAGACCGGAACCCTTACCCGCAACCAGCCCGAGGTTACCGACGTGGTCCCGGCAGACGGATTCGATCCGGCGCAGGTGCTTGCTTTCGCGGCGGCAGTTGAGCAGCAATCGACGCACCCCCTCGCCACGGCGATCGCGGCAGCGGGGCCCGAAGCGCCCGCTGCCTTGGACATCAGCGAGGAGGCCGGGCATGGCATCGGCGGCACCGTCGAAGGTCGACGGGTGCTGGTGGGCAGCCCCCGGTGGATCGACGCCGGGCCACTAAAGGCAGACGTTGAGCGCATGGAGTCCGAGGGCCAGACCTGCGTCCTAGTCACCGTCGATGACGCCCTCGCCGGGGCGATCGGGGTCCGCGACGAGCTGCGGCCCGAGGTACCCCAAGCCGTGCAGACCCTGCACGACAACGACGTGGAAGTGAGCATGCTCACCGGCGATAACACTCGCACCGCCCGGGCGCTGGCTGAAATCGCCGGAATCGACGACGTGCGCGCCGAGCTGCGACCGGAGGACAAGGCAAGCATCGTCGCCGAACTCTCCTCCAAGACGCCGACGGCGATGATCGGCGACGGCATCAACGACGCCCCGGCACTGGCGGGCGCAACGGTGGGCATTGCGATGGGAGCAACCGGCTCTGACGCCGCGATCGAGTCCGCTGATGTCGCCTTCACCGGCCACGACCTCCGACTGATCCCGCAAGCGCTGCAGCACGCTCGCCGAGGCAGCAGGATCATCAACCAAAACATCGTGCTGTCTCTGGCCATCATCATCGTGTTGATGCCACTGGCGATCAGCGGCGTGCTGGGACTGGCCGCTGTCGTATTGGTTCACGAGGTCGCTGAAGTCATTGTCATCTTGAACGGCCTGCGGGCCGCACGAGCGAAGCGCTGAGACACACCTTCGCCCAGCGCGCTGGCTCTCCAGCGCGGATCTTGGAAGGATCGAGCTGCTCAGGGACCAAGCGTCGCCTCAAAACTTTTGATGCCGAGCTTCATCGACACGGTCCGCGACTACCTGGGCAGTGTGTTTGGCAAAGGGCTCCCACCCATCAGTGTTGCCGAGGCGTCGCCGGTCCAGTTGCCGTAACCGACCAGATGCAGATTCGTCATCGCGGTTTCGCGGCCGCGCATGAGGTGGCGGAATGGACTGAGGGCCGGACGGAAACCAGTGCACCAGATCAGATGGTCGTGGTCGAGCTCGCTCAAGCTATCGAAGATGGGGGTAGCGGCGAGCTGGCCGGAGTCGCGGAGCTCACGTAAATGAGGAAGCGCGACAATGTCCCCGAGGTTCGGGCCGGAATCGCCACCGAGAATCCGGCGGCGGCTGCTCGCGTTACACGTTGAACTTGAACTCCACCGAGTTTCAGTCGAAAGCTACCTGCCTTTTCGCACCATCAAGCGTGGTAAAATCCTCACCATAGAGCGCACGTATAAGTGGGAGCATGTCGAGACTCCCCTCATCCGGCACGAGGCCGCAGTTCATTTTTTAAGAGCCGGCTTGACCGCTTCCGGAGTGCAATACGGCGATGGATACGAGGCCACGTGGGAGCTGCGCACCGCGGAGAACTGGGTGACCGAACGTGTGTCGGTGAACGTTGAAGGCGACGGATGGGGGCGAAGCCTCGAGCTGTTTAGGTCCGAGCAAGGCGTGTGGTCGGCGGAAACCAATGAAGAGGGCGCCCAGCCTGAAGATCTGCCCTCCCCCGGTATCGTCCAGTCAGCCGACCTGAAAGCCGCACTCGATTGCGATCTCGGTCTGTGCCCTCTCACCAACACAATGCCTATTCGTCGCTTGACGCTGCTTGAGACTCAGGTTCCGAAAACGCAGCTGATCATGGCTTGGATTGATATACCGTCCCTCCAGGTGATCGCATCAGACCAGTACTACAGCTCCGTCGATGCTGAAACTGTCCGATACGGAAGCGGAACACGGGGAGTCGACGTCGAGTTGGAGGTCGACGGTGACGGAGTGGTCGTACACTACCCTGATCTCGCACGGCGGGTCTGATCCGGAAACAACTCTAACTAAGCTGGGCGGTATGAACGACCTGACCATCGCGCCTGGCCCAGGGATCCCCGGGGGTCTGGCCATCGTCGCCGCCGACCTGACGGAGCGGTTTGCGAAGGCGTCGGGCCCCGGCGGCCAGGGCGTCAACACCACCGACAGCAAGGTGCAGCTCTCCATCGACATCGCGGCGTGCGCATCGCTTTCCGACGCCCAACGCCGCCGCGCCCTCCACAACCTCGAACACCGCCTGGACGGCACTGTGCTCACCGTGAGCGCGTCGACGCAGCGCTCGCAGGTCCGTAACCGCGCCGAGGCGCGAGAGCGCATGGCCTCCCTATTGCGTGAGGCGCTCGCCCCACCGCCTCCCCCGCGGCGGAAAACGAAGCCGACGCGCGGCTCGGTGCGGCGCCGTCTCGAAGCGAAGAAGCGGCGCTCGGAACTCAAGTCCACGCGACGGCGGCCCCAAATTCCCTAGTTCGAACCATCCGCGTGCATATCCTCACGCTGACGGACCTGGTTCGGGTAACCGCTACGCTGAGACAGCTTGGACCGGTTGAATCCGCTCGATTTCCGAGAGGATTTTGTCTTCTGCCACATCCAGGTCGTACTGGGTCTGCAACCCGAGCCAGAACTGGGGGCTCATCTCGAAAAACTTCGCTAGACGAAGGGCCGTGTCAGCGGTTACAGCGCGCTTACCGTGAACAATTTCGTTGATCCGGCGGGGCGGAACGCCGATGGAGACGGCGAGCTTATGCTGGGTGATCCCCATTTCCTTGAGAAAGTCCTCCATGAGGATCTCACCGGGGTGAACCGGAGGGAGCTTGTCAGTGGTAGTCAACGATCTCAACCTCCTCTGGCCCCGCGGCGGACCACCGAAAACAGATCCGCCACTGGTCGTTGATTCGAATACTGAACTGACCCCGCCGATCACCTTTCAACGCCTCGAGCCGGTTTCCCGGGGGAATCCGTAACTCATCAAGAGTCTGCGCGTACCCAAGCTGGCGAAGCTTGCGCAGCGCTACTGAGTGAATGCGGGAATCGATCGAGCGAACCCGCTCTCGGTTCCACAGACGCTCAGTGTCCTTGTCAGCGAACGACTGGATCATGCTTCACCCTATCCCCCATAACGCGAAGCGTCAATAACGTTAGACGTTAAACTTGAACTCCACCACGTCGCCGTCGGCCATCACGTAGTCCTTGCCTTCCTGGCGCACCTTGCCGTGGGCACGGGCCTCCGCCATGGAACCGAGCTCGTCCAGATCCTCGAAGGCCACGATCTCGGCCTTAATGAAGCCCTTCTCGAAGTCCGTGTGGATCACACCCGCAGCCTGCGGTGCAGTGTCACCCTGGTGGATCGTCCACGCGCGAGCCTCCTTCGGCCCAGCAGTCAGGTAGGTCTGCAGGCCAAGCGTCGCGAAGCCAGCCTTTGCCAGCGTCTGCAACCCCGGTTCGGTCTGCCCGACGGATTCCAGCAGTTCAGCCGCCTCCTCGTCGTCCAGCTCCAGCAGGTCCGCCTCCGTCGCGGCATCCAGGAACACGCAGTCCGCCGGGGCCACCAGCTCGCGCAGCTCCGCCTTCTTGGCGTCATCGGTCAGCACAGACTCGTCAGAATTAAACACGTACAAAAACGGCTTGGCCGTCAGGAAGTGCAAATCGCGCACGGTAGCCAGGTCGATCTCCCCCTGCGCCGCAGCACTCGACAGAGTACGGCTATCCTCCAGGATCTCCTGCGCTTTCTTAGCACCCTCAACCTGCTCGGCCAGATCCTTGTTCTTCCGCGCTTCCTTTTCCAGGCGCGGCAGAGCCTTCTCCACTGTCTGCAGGTCGGCCAGGATCAGCTCCGTCTCAATGACGGAAATGTCGCTGGCCGGGTCCACTCGACCGTCAACGTGGATCACATTGTCGTCAGAGAATGCACGCACTACCTGGCAGATCGCGTCCGCCTCGCGAATGTTCGCCAGGAAGGCATTACCCATACCCTCGCCGTCGGAGGCGCCCTTCACAATGCCGGCGATGTCCACGAAGGACACAGTCGCGGGCAGGATGCGCTCCGATTCGAAGATCTCAGCCAGGCGCGTCAGGCGTGGGTCCGGCAGCTCCACCAGCCCCACGTTGGGCTCGATGGTCGCGAACGGGTAGTTCGCAGCCAGAACATCGTTGCGGGTCAGGGCGTTAAACAGCGTGGACTTGCCTACGTTGGGCAGGCCGACGATTCCTAGAGTAAGAGTCACGTGCCCCATCCTATCGCCCGGCCGTTGCTGCCAACAACGCACCCTTTCTATTGACGCCCACAGCTCGCCACCTCAACCGTTTTTGAAGTCCTTTCAAACCTCCTCAGCCCCAACACCCCCACCCCGTAAGTAATCAAACTCAGGAAAAAATTGTGAAAACCCACTATTAGCTCTCTTGCACGGTCGTATAGTAAATGCACCTTAGAAAAACTTGAGGCTTTGCCACCCCTAAAGTCTCGTCTCCCCCTTCACACCCCGAGATGCCTGCAAGAAAGTTGCCTCGCAATGACAACGTCTCAAGCCAACCCCCGTCAGCGACGGGAAACATTCAACTCCCGACTCGTCTTCCTCATGGCCGCCATCGGCTCCGCAGTCGGCCTGGGAAATATCTGGCGTTTTCCCTACGCCGCCTATGAAAACGGCGGTGGCGCGTTCCTCATCCCCTACATGGTCGCTCTCCTCAGCGCCGGTATTCCGCTGCTCTGGTTCGACCTCGCGATGGGTCACCGCTTCCGCGGTTCCACTCCCCTTACATTCCGCCGTACCGGCAAGTTCGCTGAACCTATTGGCTGGCTTAAGGTAGGCGTCAACTTCTTCATCGCGGTGTACTACGCCGCCATTATCGCCTGGGCCGGAATCTATACCTGGAACTCCATTTCCAAGGCGTGGGGCGACAACGCCGAAACGTACTTCCAGGAAGAGTTCCTTAAGCTCGACGATTCCTCCGCCTGGACCGGTGACTTCGTTGTACCAATCTTGCTGGTCATGATTGGTGTGTGGGTAGTGTGCATTTTCACCCTCGCTCGTGGCATTAACGAGGGCATCGGCCGAATCACGATGTTCTTCGTCCCGGTACTGATCATCCTGTTCGTAGTGATGGTAGTGCGCAGCCTTTTCTTGGAGGGCGCAACCGATGGCCTCGACGCCTTCTTCTCACCTGACTGGAGCGTCCTGACGGACACCTCGGTCTGGATCGCCGCCTACGGCCAGATCTTCTTCTCCCTGTCGATCGGCTTCGGCATCATGATTACCTACGCTTCCTACCTGAAGCCCCGCACGAACCTTACCGGCACCGGCATGGTTACGGCTTTTGCTAACTCCTCCTTCGAGGTGCTGGCCGGAATCGGCGTGTTCGCAACCCTGGGCTTCATGGCCGCACAGTCCGGCACCGCAGTAGACGAGACGGTGTCGGGCGGTATCGGATTGGCCTTCGTCGCATTCCCCACCATCATCAACCAGATGCCAATGGGTTCTTTGTTCGGAATCCTGTTCTTCGGTTCTCTTTTCCTAGCTGGCATCACGTCTCTGATCTCCATCATGGAAGTTGTGATCTCGGCAGTGAAGGACAAGTTGAACCTGTCCCGCGAGGTCGCATCGATCAGCGTCGGAAGCATCATGGCTGTTATATCCTGCCTGTTGTTCTCGACGACTTCTGGCCTCATCACGCTGGACATCATGGATAAGTTCACAAATAACCTGGGCATCGTTATCTGCGCCGTGGCCGCCGTCTTGACTATCGGCTGGATTCAGGGGCGTCGCAACGAAATCGCACAGCACCTCAACGCTGTATCCGAGCTGCGACTGGGTATTGTCTGGCAGGCTTGCGTGTTCATTATCACCCCTGCAGTGCTGTTGTTCTTCCTGGTTGAGGAGATCCGCACCCTACTCTCCGAGGGATACGAAGGCTATGAATCGAGCACCATTTTCGCCTACGGCTGGCTGGTACTCATCCTCATTGCCTTCGGGACGGTGCTGTGGACCTTCATCCCGTTCCGCGGCAACCAGATCCTCGACGGACTGCCTAGCAGCGACTACGGCGTACCACCTAATGGCCGCCCGCGCGGGGTACCAAACCCTCTGTCCACTGGCGCTGCCACATCCTCGGTGACGACGCCTACCTCCACCCCGACCGAAGGGAATGAACTCTAATGACCGGCCCCGCAATACTTCTCATGGTGTTGTTTATTCTGGTGATCTGGGGCGGACTCATCGCCGCTATCTTGATGCTCGCCAAGACTGACGACAACTCCACTGGTGAGCTAGGCGACGCACCTGGCACGGACAATGATTCGCTTCTGGCCGCTCACACCGCCACCGGTGTCAATCAATAACCAAACCCACTAATCAAACCCAATAATCAAGCACAGTCACAACAACATGCTCCGGGAGGGCATTTCTAACTCCCGTTTCGGGCCGTCGTGAGGCAGAATAGGGAGAATGAACTCCCAGAACCCCCACGACAGGCCCTTTCTTGGCAAGGACGGCCGTGACTTCGCAGACTTTATCGCGGGTTCACAGCGGATGGATACCGAGAACATTCCGATCCCTGGCGACGATAAAGATGAAGCACGCTTAGGCTCCGGCTCTTTTGCAGACGAACCAGAAGCCGCAAAGCGCCCTACAATCAGTCCCGAATCCCCGGAGGCGGAAGTGATTGAGGCCAAGCGCGCGGAGACGGCTCCCACCGTTGAGGAAAAAGGCGAGGCATTCGTACAGGAACGCAGTTCCGCCCGCGCTACCACGGGCAATGAAAAGCCACTCGCGGAGGACAATGAGCCAGACGGAGAGACCGAGACCGACGAGCGCCCCGGTGTGCAGTCACATGCGGCCAAGGTGAAGAAGAAGTCCGAGAAGAAGAACAAGAAATCTTCCATCGACGAGGATCTCAACCCTGAGCTGCGCGACCGCGCCGAGGTAATCGGCACCACGGGTCGTTGGTTTGCGGGCTGGTGCCTGCGCTTCATCATTATTGCCGCAGCGCTTTACCTAGGTTTCCAAGTTTTCGGCAAGCTGTGGGCGGGCATTCTTCCGGTGTGCCTGTCGGTCATTGTCTGTACGGTTCTCTGGCCGGTCGTGCGTATATTGCGCAAGGCCAAAGTTCCCAACAGCCTGGCTGTATTAATAGCCATTCTGGGCTTCTTCGCCCTAATCATCGGCACTTTTGCCGCCATCGCCCCGAGCGCGGTGGATCAGGGCAAAACGATCGTCAACCAAGCTAGCGACGGTGTCGGCCGTATCCAGGACTGGCTCCAGGGACCGCCTGTGAACCTGCAGGAAAGCCAGTTCAACGACGGCGTGCAGCAGATTACCGACTGGCTGCAAAACAAGTCCGGCGACATCGCCACCAGCCTTGCGGCCTTCGGCACTGAAACCGCTTCCCTACTGGTGACCATGTTCGTCATGCTGGTTCTGACATTCTTCTTCCTGAAGGATGGCGAGAACTTCCTGCCGATGTTGCGCCGCGTGACGGGTCGCCGTGTCGGCTGGCACCTCACCGAGGTTCTGACCCGTTGCTGGAACACTCTGGGTGGCTTCATCCGCACGCAGGCCATCGTGTCTGCCATCGACGCGATCTTTATTGGCCTGGGTCTGGTGCTCCTCAACGTGCCACTAGCCGGTCCGCTTGCGATCCTGACCTTCTTCGGTGGCTTCATCCCGATGGTGGGTGCATTCGTCGCCGGCGCCCTATCGGTCCTCATCGCACTAGTAGCTGTGGATTTCAATACCGCTGTGATGGCGCTGCTGCTCGTTATCGCCGTGCAGCAGCTGGAAGGCAACATCCTGCAGCCAGTGCTGCAGTCCCGTGCGATGAACGTCCACCCTGTCATCATTCTGCTGTCCGTTACCCTGGGCTCCACTCTGTTTGGCATCATTGGTGCATTCCTGGCAGTACCCACTGCCGCCATGATTGCGGTCATTCTGCGCTACATGGGTGATCTAACAGACCTCGCCACAGGCGAAAAGACCTCTAGGGATATCGAGTTCGCCACCACCGCAGGTTCACTCACTGGAGAACAGTCGGAACGTGCAGCTCAGCGCTGGCAGGAGCTGCGTAAGGCAATGATGCTCACCAATTCCAAGAAGTCCGAAGCAAATCAGCTAAATGAGCCTCGTAACAGCGAAACTGCCCAAAACGGTCAGTCCGTTCAGGCTCCCCGTGCTACCCAAACCGCCACCCAGGACATGAGCTCCGCAGCGGCTGATGGTGGCGTTTCCACGGAAACGGCAGGCGCTGAACACGAAGGGGCGTCCTCCTTTAACGACGCAAAGTCGCAGATCCGCGGGAAGGTGCAGTCAATCCTGAACTCCCTCCGTGGCAATAACAAGTAGAGCAAACCAAAGAAGTAGCATTACCCCGTGACCGAAAGCAGCCGAACTACAAGCAGTAACCGCACGAGCGCCACGCAGCGCAGCGAAAGCCGCTCTGCGCAGCGCCTCGGCCGTAGTCGTGGCCACGCTGAAGTAGCGCACGAGGATTCTCCCTCGCATTGGTTCCCCGTTTGGGCTCCGGTGCTTGTGATGCTGGCGGTGATTTTCACTGGACTGGTACTAGCCAAGGGTGACACCACAATCCCCACCAGTTTCTTCGTTCTCTTCGTGATCGCAATGATCGTCTCCACGATCTTCGTCGAACCGCGCGGCCTATTCCTTACTGTGGCCTCATTCCCGCTGTATTACTTGTTTGGATCACTCGTCATCGGCTGGTTTAGCTCTGGGGCGGCGACCATAGCCAGCAGGAAAACAAAGGTCATTACCTCGATTTACCCCGCCATCGAACACTTTCTGTGGTTGCTGATCCCATTCCTCATTGC
Source organism: Corynebacterium sp. TUM25015 (assembly GCF_056393505.1). NCBI lineage: Bacteria > Bacillati > Actinomycetota > Actinomycetes > Mycobacteriales > Corynebacteriaceae > Corynebacterium > Corynebacterium sp. TUM25015. The sequence goes on from NZ_CM150783.1 coordinate 2,246,543, forward strand.
GGTGGGAATCGCAGTGTTCCGCTGGTGGAGCTACCGCGAATCCCTCACTCGCAAGGCCGCAAGGCTAGAGATGCAGCGTCGCCGCCGCAGCGAATCTGACCGCAGCAACATCGAAGCCTACGGTCGCGCGAAGGAACGTAGCCGGGCGCGTAGGGAGTCTCTTTATGATGATGACGCCACCTCGCGTTCCGAACCTGTCAAGAGGTCAGAGAGGGTCGCATATTCCCGCCGCGAGGCATCTCCCCGTCAAGCTACTCGCGTGACGCGCAGCTCGGCTGAACTGCGAGATAACGCACAGCGCCGCCGGGTTCCCCTCCCGGAGCGACGACTGTCCCCCAAGCGCTACCTAGACGACGAGCGCGACTAAGAACTACTTCTGCGTACGCGGCGGGCGCAGCTCGCGAGGCAGGGAGAAGATCAGATCCTCCGTCGCGGTGGTGACCTCCTCGACCTCACCGAAGCCCTTGTCCGCCAGAAGATCCAATACCCCTCGAACCAGAATCTCCGGCACCGAAGCACCTGAGGTTACGCCGACGTTCGTAACGCCCTCGAGCCATGCCGGATCAACTTGCTCCGCGTAATCCACCAGGTGCGCATTCTCCGCGCCGTGCTGCAGAGCGACCTCCACCAGTCGCTTGGAGTTCGAAGAGTTCTGGGAGCCAACCACGATCATGAGCTCCACCTTCGGCGCAATCGCCTTCACTGCTACCTGGCGGTTCTGTGTGGCGTAGCAGATGTCATCAGACGGAGGATCCTGGATATCCGGGAACTTTTCGCGGAGCAGTTTCACTGTGGACATGGTCTCGTCCACGCTGAGCGTCGTTTGAGACAGCCAAACCAACTTGGTGCCCTCCGGGAACTCCAGCGCGTTGACATCATCCTCGCCGTCGACGAGGTGTACAACATCTGGGGCTTCACCCGCTGTACCTTCGACCTCCTCGTGCCCATGGTGGCCGATGAGGATGATCTGGTAACCCTGCTTTGCAAACCGCGTGACCTCGTGGTGGACCTTGGTGACAAGCGGACACGTGGCGTCAAAAGTCTTGAGCTCGAGCTGACGGGCTTCCTTGTGCACAGCAGGCGACACGCCGTGAGCAGAGAAAACCACGTTGGAGCCGCGAGGAATCTCCGTGGTCTCATCCACAAAAATCACACCGCGTTCCTCGAAAGTCTTCACGACATGCTTGTTGTGCACGATTTCTTTGCGCACGTACAGAGGCGCACCATGCTTTTCCAAAGCCTTTTCCACCGACTCGACTGCTCGGTCAACTCCTGCGCAATAGCCACGCGGAGCAGCGAGGAAAACCTTCTTAGTATCGGTACTTGGCTCTGTAGTTGGGGTAGTCATGTGCCCCATCGTAATGGAAGAGCGAAGCCGGTTAAACCACGTGACGGGGTCAGACCATTCACCATCAATGTGGTGTAGGCGCCCAGGGTGTCCGCACCGTCTTTTAGAATGCTTAACCATGAGCGTTCCAAATTCTGCGGAGTCCCCTTGGGCTGTCGGGCAGTTGAACGACCAAGTAAAGAACTGGATTCAGAAACTTGGGTTCATCTGGGTCGAAGGTCAAGTCACCCAGGTGAACATGAAGAGCACGTGGCGTTTTTCGTATATCACTCTGCGCGATGTGAACGTCGAAGCCTCCGTGTCTTTGACCGTCGAGACCAGCGCGCTGAAAAACTTGGCTACTCCGGTCAAGGACGGTGACCGGATCATTGTCCACGGCAAGCCCTCGTTTTATTCGAAACGTGGCAGTTTTTCCCTCTGGGTGACGGATATTCGTCAGGTGGGAATTGGCCAGCTATTGGCTCAAATAGAACAGTTGAAGAAGGCAATGTTCGCCGAGGGTCTCTTCGACCCCCGGCTGAAGGCTCCGCTCCCCTTCTTGCCCACAACTGTCGGGCTCATCACTGGGCGTGGTTCGGCAGCGGAACGGGACGTGATGGAGGTTGCTAAGCGACGATGGCCTGCCGTGCGCTTTCGGGTTATCAACACGGCAATGCAAGGCCCCAAGACGGTTCCGCAAGTAGTTGATGCCCTCCAGGAGCTAGAACGCGATCAGGCTGTGGACGTGATCATCGTCGCCCGCGGTGGAGGTTCTGTAGAGGATCTTCTGCCATTTTCCGAGGAGCCTTTGGTGCGCGCAGTGTCCCGAATGCGCACGCCGGTAGTCTCCGCAATCGGCCACGAACCGGACAACCCGCTATTGGACTATGTTGCCGATGTCCGTGCGGCCACTCCCACTGACGCAGCGAAGACGGTAGTACCGGACGTCGTGCAGGAACTGCGGATTATCGGCGAAGCACGTGAACGTGGTGCGGGCGCGCTGCGCAACTGGGTGGCTCACGAGAGGCGTGGGTTAGCGCAGATCCGCACCAGACCAGTCATGGCGGATCCAAGTCTGCCGGTCACCTGGCAAAGAGAGATCATCGCAGAAGCACTGCAGCGAAAGGACCGAGCACTCGGGGTGCACGTCCGTTCCTTGCGGAGCTCCATCGAGTCGTTGAAGGCTCAGGTTAATGCACTGGGACCATCGCAGACTCTTGCCCGTGGCTATTCAATCGTGCAAGTTATTCCACGGGATAAATCGGGCGCGCAGGTCGTGACCACGGTGGATCAGGTTGCTCCCGGCTCACAACTGCGGATCCGGGTTCCCGATGGATCCATCACGGCCGCAGCGATGGGCGCGCAAGCCGCACCGGGTGGCGTCATAAAAAAGACTCGCGACCACAGCGACAGTGACAACAACGACCACAACAGCGACTACAACAACAGCGCAGATACGAACACAGAAGAGGCTTAAGACAATGGCAGACAACAACGGCACCGGAAACACCGAACAACAGAAGTTTCGCCCGCTCGATCAACTCAGCTACGAGGAAGCGCGGGACGAGCTGGTGGAAGTGGTGAAGATCCTCGAGCTAGGACAGATGAGCCTGGACGAATCGCTGAACTACTGGGAGCGCGGCGAGGAGCTGGCAGCGTACTGCGAGGATTATCTCAACGGCGCATCACAGCGCATCGAAAAGGCACTGCAACAGCGCGAAGCCCGAAGCGCCGGAGCATCTGGAACCGAGCAGGTGGCGCCGAACGGCGAGGAATAGCAGAAGAGGACTACTTAGCCTTTGAAGGCTGCGCCGCTTCGCCGACATCGATCGGGTCGGTCGCGGCAATCTTTTCTGCGGCGGTGCGCGTCTGTTCAGCAGAAGCCATAGCCTCGATCACCAAACGCACATCCCCCAGGTCGGCAACCCACAATGGGCGCGCATCCTCACCGGTGAAGACATGCCACTCAACGTCTCCAGTGGTTTCGGTACTGGTCTCTTCCCGCACCGAATCATCAGGCTGGCTTGCCGCCTTGAAGTCGGCACCGGTCTGCGTCAGAGAAATGTAGTTCTCTCCGTTGACGACCCATCCAACCAAGCTCGACGGTTCGCCGTTGACCATCACACGACGTGCGGAATTGGGCACCCACCCTTCCGGCATTTCCGGGTTGCGGATGGGGAAGTCAAACGTACGGGCATCCATCTTCAGCACCGCATCTGCATCGACCTCCTGCACCGGACCCGACCGATCCGCGTCACCCGGATCAAAGGAGCACAGGCCCGTGAACCCGACCGTCAAGAACATGGCGACCAACAACACCACCAGGGACAGCACGATGTCCTTGGCGGATTGAAATGCGCGGGGTTTTTGAATCTGCACGTCCGCCATTATCGCACTGCCTCTGCTCGACTAGGCAAATTAACCCTGGGTAGGGCTGGCCGATACTGCTAAAGGCATCGCCCGTGGGAAATAGGGCACAATGGAAGTGGAATAGAACCTATTACCTATCAGCAATAGAAAAGAGCTGGAAGATCATGTCGACTGAAGCGCACACCCCTGCTGTCTCCCCCAATCCAGATGCTCCAGATCGCAATCTGGCAATGGAGCTTGTCCGCGTGACCGAGGCTGCTGCTCTGGCCTCCGGCAAGTGGGTCGGACGTGGGCAAAAGGAATCCGGTGACGGCGCCGCTGTGGACGCCATGCGTCAAATGATCAACTCCGTAGAGATGGACGGTGTGGTGGTCATTGGCGAAGGCGAGAAAGACGAAGCCCCGATGCTGTTCAACGGCGAGCATGTCGGTACCGGTAATGGCCCGGCGGTGGATATCGCCGTCGACCCGGTGGATGGCACCACTCTGATGGCAGAGGGACGCCCGAACGCCATCTCCGTCATCGCCGCGGCCGAGCGTGGCTCCATGTACGACCCTTCTGCGGTGTTCTACATGAAGAAGATCGCTGTTGGCCCGGAGGCTGTCGGCAAGGTCGACATTGACGCTCCAGTCGCCGACAACATCAAGGCAGTGGCAAAGGCCAAGGGCACCGTTCCGGGTGACATCACCGTTGTCGTCTTGGATCGCCCGCGCCACGAGGATCTCATTCGCGAAATCCGCGAGGCCGGCGCAAAGGTTCGACTCATCGGTGATGGCGATGTCGCCGGCGCCGTGGCTACCGCGCAGGATAATACGACGAATTCCGTGGACATCATGATGGGTATCGGCGGCACTCCGGAGGGGGTTATCGCCGCAGCAGCGATGAAGTGCATGGGTGGCGAGATCCAGGGCAAGCTGTGGCCGAAGGACGAAGCCGAGCGCCAGAAGGCTCTGGACGCTGGCCATGACCTGGATCGTGTGCTGACCACCAACGACTTGGTGAACTCCGAGCACTGCTACTTCGTAGCTACCGGTGTAACCAACGGCGACATGGTGCGTGGCGTTTCCTACCACCAGAACTCCGCTACCACCCGTTCCCTGGTTATGCGTTCTCGTTCCGGCACAATCCGCTTCATCGAGTCGCAGCACCAGCTGGCGAAACTGCAGTCCTACTCTGTGCTGGATTACACCCGTAACTAGCCCTTTTATTGACGCCCGCACGCCTCAACCGCCCGAGACCCTTTTAGGTAAGTTGGGCAGTGTCCGTGCGGGACACGAAGACTAATCCGCTTCTTTACGTTCCTGCTGCTTGAACGTCGACGAGTTCACAGCGGGAAGCGTCATAAAGCAATCGAGATAAAGGTGATGAAAGAATGACCGAGCAAGAATTCCGCATTGAGCACGACACGATGGGCGAGGTTAAGGTTCCCGCCAAGGCTCTGTGGCGTGCACAGACGCAGCGTGCAGTGGAGAACTTCCCGATCTCCGATCGCCCGCTGGAGTCCGCACAGATCCGCGCGATGGGTCTGCTGAAGGCGGCCTGTGCACAGGTGAACAAGGATCGTGGCCTGCTGACCGACGAGCAGGCGGATGCCATCATCTCCGCGGCCAAGGAAATCAGCGAGGGCAAGCACGACGCTGAGTTCCCGATCGATGTTTTCCAGACCGGTTCCGGCACGTCTTCCAACATGAACACCAACGAGGTCATCGCCTCCATCGCCAAGAACAACGGCGTGGAGATCCACCCGAATGACCACGTGAACATGGGTCAGTCTTCCAACGACACCTTCCCGACCGCCACCCACGTGGCCGCTACCCAGGCTGCAGTAACTGACCTGATTCCGGGTCTTAAGGTTCTGCAGGAATCCCTGGCTAAGAAGGCCAAGGAGTGGGAAAAGGTTGTGAAGTCCGGCCGTACCCACCTGATGGATGCCGTTCCGGTGACGCTGGGCCAGGAGTTCTCTGGCTACGCACGTCAGATCGCTGCTGGCATCGAGCGCGTTGAGGCTACTCTTCCCCGCCTGGGCGAGCTGCCGATCGGCGGTACGGCAGTAGGCACCGGCCTGAACACTCCAGCTGACTTCGGCGCGAACGTTACTGCCGAGCTGGTGAAGCTGACCGGCGTGGAGCAGCTGCGTGAGGCAGAGAACCACTTTGAGGCACAGGCTAACCGCGATGGCCTGGTCGAGTTCTCCGGCGCTATGCGCACCATCGCTGTCTCCCTGAACAAGATCGCCAACGACATCCGCTGGATGGGCTCCGGCCCGCTGACCGGCCTGGGCGAGATCCACCTGCCGGATCTGCAGCCGGGCTCCTCCATCATGCCGGGCAAGGTCAACCCTGTTCTGTGTGAGACCGCTACCCAGGTTGCGGCACAGGTTATCGGTAACGACGCTGCTGTGACCTTCGGCGGCTCCCAGGGTGCGTTCGAGCTGAATGTCTTCATTCCGATGATGGCTCGTAACGTGCTGGAGTCTGCGAAGCTGCTGGCCAACACCGCCCGCGTATTCGCGGAGAAGCTGGTCGACGGTATCGAGCCAAATGAGGAGCGCATGCGCACTCTGGCTGAGTCCTCCCCGTCCATCGTTACCCCGCTGAACTCTGCCATTGGCTACGAGGCTGCGGCTAAGGTTGCAAAGACCGCGCTGAAGGAAGGCAAGACCATCCGCCAGACGGTCATCGACCTGGGCTTTGTCGACGGCGAGAAGCTGACCGAAGAGGAGCTGGATAAGCGTCTCGATGTCCTGGCAATGGCAAACACCGACCGCGACAAGTAAGCGAAAAGTTAGTACTGACGCTGTTGCGGGGTCAGCTGGCTAGTTGGCTGGCACGGCTGGTTGGCTGGCCACACTTGCCGGGCCACACTAGGCTGGCCACACTAGGCTGGCCACACCAGCCGGGTCATCCTGGATGGCCTGCAAGTTTAGCCAACACACCCGCTGTTGTTCTCCGAAGGCACTAATAGTCATTAGTGCTACTAGTAGGCACTAGCCACCGTCTTCGGAAGAGCGACAGCGGGTTTTCCTATTTACCATGCATGTGGCCACCTGCCCCTATGCCTGAAGTATCCCAGGTTTTGTTCCGTTTGAGTAGATGGGAAAATCTGGAACATGCCAAGGAAATTTGACCAGGATGCGAAGGACCGTGTGGTCCGTCTCGTGGAAAACCGCATCTTGGCGGAAAATATGTCGATGCAAGCCGCGTGCCAGGCAGTAGCCCCAAAGCTGGGGGTTTCATGGCACACGGCCCGTCAATGGACTTAAGCCTGCCCGCCGTGCGGGAAACATCCCAGAACCTGTGCCTGAAGATTTGGCCGCCGAGAACGCGAGGCTACGTCGTGAAAATCAAGAGCTACGCGACACTTACGAGCTGCTGAAGGCTGCGTCAGCTTTTTCGCGTCGGAACTCGACCCACAACGTCGGAAATGATCCGATTCATCGATGAATACCGGAGTAGTTTTTCCGTCGAGTTCATCTGTAAGACGTTGAAAAATAACCGGGCTAGTGGGTTTATCACCTCGCGTGGCTATCGCCAGTCCAAGGCCCGTGGACTAAGTGCTCGTCGCCTTCGCGATGCTGTGCTGATTGAACGTATTAGTGCTTTTCATCGGGATAATTACGGTGTTTACGGTGTGCGTAAAATGTGGCATGCTCTTCACCGTGAAGGAATTGATATCGGTCGTGAACAAACTGCCCGGCTGATGCGCCTGGCCGGTGTTTCTGGCAAAGGCAGATCACCTATCACAGCCCGAAGAGCTCACGTGCCTGATCTGCGCCCAGACTTGGTCGAGCGTGAATTCAAAGCTCAGGGTCCAAATAAACTGTGGGTGGCTGACATTACGTATGTGCGCACGAAGAAAGGCTTTGTGTACGCCGCATTTGTCACCGACGTTTACTCTCGACGGATCGTTGGGTGGGCGTTATCAGACTCGATGCGGACTTCAAGCACTGCCGCTGCAAGCTCTCAACCAGGCGATCGTGTGTGCTGAGGAAACAACAGGTCTCATTGAAGCGTCCTGGGTTTAGTTCCGCTTCTATTACGCCCCTGTGTTGATGGGCTCGGTGAGATAGTACTCGGTTTCTATTTCCTGTGGGGTGGCGTAGTCCAATGCTTCGTGAAGCCGCTTGGTGTTCCACCAATGCACCCACCGCAAGGTAGCCAGTTCGACTTCTCCGACCGACGTCCACGGGCCCTGAGCATGAATCAGTTCAGCCTTGTAGAGACCGTTGACGGTCTCGGCTAGAGCATTGTCATAAGAATCGCCGACTGTTCCCACACTCGGGCGTATTCCTGACTCAGCTAGCGCGGTGGAATACTTCAGTGACACGTACTGGCTACCCCGATCGCTATGGTGAATTAGCTGGTTTCCATGGATTCGCCCTGCAGTCGTTAACGCATGCTCCAAAGCCTCCATCGGCAGCGCGTCGGTGCGCATTGTCGAGCGTGTAGCAACACCAACAATTTTTCGGCTGAAGACATCCACGACAAACGCGGTATAGGCGAATCCTGACAGGGTGCGAACGTAGGTAATGTCGCCCAACCCACAGCCTGCCTGGTGCCTGCGCACGGAAGTTTCGGCGCACAAGGTCCGGGCGATGATCCGGTGCCTTCGGGCTGATCGTTGTTACTGGGGTTCGCCCACGTCTGCGGCCGGAAACACCTGCTAGCTTCATCAGACGTGCGGTCTTGTCGCGGCCGATATGAAAGCCTTCGCGGTTCATCGCGTGCCACATTTTGCGGATGCCGTAGACCGAGAAATTCTCCGCATGTACACGCTGTATCTCTGGGATGAGCAGGCTATCGCTTGAGGCCCTTGCGCTGGGAACACGAGTGGTCGCCTTGCGGTAGCCACGTGAGGTGATGAATCCACGATCTGCTTGTCGAAGGACACGGCAGATGGCCTCGACCCCAAATTGATCTTTGTACGCGTCTATGTAGGAGATCATGTGGTCGTGGGTCGGTCGAGTTCCGCTGCGAAAAAGCCGAAGCTGTCTTAAGAATCCCGTTTGCTCGCTTCAGCTCCCGGTTCTCTCGGCGCAAACGCTTGAGCTCTTCTTCCATTGTTTCGCTATCTGGCGTTGTGCGGCCGTCTCGTGTGGAGGCGCTGTCGCGGTACCAAGCCCGCAATGTGTGGCGTGATACACCGAGGAGCTCACCGATCTCCGTGTAGGCGCGTTGCAGTGAACAGGACTCCAGGCGGACCATTTCGATGATCTGATGGACCGCCTTCTCCTTAAACTCGACGGAATACTTTCTGGGCATGGTGCCTCATCCTTCCTTAGCTGAGGTAGGAACTAAACCCAGGACGCTTCACTGCTCCAACTTTGCATAGATATGTAGGTCGGGACGTTGGAGGGCCCGGGCAAGGCTGGGTAATTCCACCAGAGGCGTATGGCCGGTGAGGTCATCTAAACCCTGTGGAATGTTCGCGGTGGTGTCGCGGTTGGTATATACAGTGCCCGAGTTAGTGGTGCTTGAAGTGGACTCGGAATTCATAATTTCCCAGTCTATAGAGAAATAGCAATATGAGATTTTAGGAGTCACAACATAATGACCACCGTCTTGATGGCTGTTAGCGCCGCCGATCACTGGACCCTCAACGATGGCACCCACCACCCCACCGGATTCTGGGCCGAGGAGCTGGTGGTGCCTTATGACATTTTCCGCGATGCGGGGTTCGAGGTCACCATCGCGACACCCGGCGCAGTCGCCCCAACGGTAGATCCCATCAGCATCAGCGTGAAGGGCGGCATGTTGCCAACCACTGCGAAGAAGATGGAAGACAAGGTGGAGCAGATGTCCCACGTGCTGAATAACCCGGAGGACCTGCATAAGGTCGATGCTGCCTCTTACGACATCATCTTCTACCCCGGTGGCCACGGCCCCATGGAGGATCTCGCGTACGACAAGATTTCCGGCAAGATCCTGACCGATCGCCTGGCCTCCGGCAAGTTGCTGGGGCTGCTGTGTCACTCGCCGGCGGCTCTTTTGGCCACTATTGATGACGCCACTGGCCAGACCCCCTTCGCGGGAAAGCAGATTACCGCCCTATCCAACACCGAAGAAGGCATGGTCACGGATAAGTCCAAGGCCCCATGGCTGCTGGAAGATCGTTTGAAGGAAGCCGGCTTGAAGTATGAGAAGGCCACCCTCCCGTTCCGCCCAAAGCTAGTGCGCGATGGCAACCTCTTTAGCGGCCAGAATCCGCAATCCTCAGAAAAGCTGGCGAAGGCGCTGGTGGAGGCAGTGAAGCAGAGCTAGTAATACCGTGCCAGAGCTGCCCCACAGGCTCTGGAACTGGCGCGGAGCTTTCCGTGCTCGTTACTAACGCTTAAGCCATTCGCTCCTGTTGCTCGCCTCGGCTGATCCGCGCCGGGCAGGGCAAACAAGCGAAAACCCCGGGGCACCGAATCTCTGAACTGCTCCCCATTAGTTGGACTGAGAAATCAGTTACCGACTAGTGGGGAGTAGTTTTCATTGAGAGCACGAAGTTCGCTGAGTGAGCATCAGCGTGAGCAGCTGGTGGAGTGTTTCGAGCAAGGCATGGGCTGTGCTGCCGCTGCCAATGCTCTTGGTGTCTCCAAATACATCGTCCGTACGCTCTATCGTCGGTTTCAGCTGCATGGCAGGCTATGTCCTTGTGGAGAAACCGACAAAGCAGCAGTACTCGTTCGACATCAAGAAGGAAGTTGTCCAACGCCACCTTGCCGGCGAGACAATGATGGATCTTGCCCGTGAGTTTGGCCTGTCGTCAGACCAACTCGTCAAAGATTGGTCCTGGAAATGGCGCAAAGGCGGCGATGAGGCGTTGAAACCGAAGCCGAAGGGCAGACCCAAAGGCTCGGCCGCACCGAAGCGGCTTACAGAAGAAGACAAGCTGCGCCGTCAGATCGCACGGTTGGAAGCGGAAAACGCCTACTTAAAAAAATTGCGGGACTTGAGGAACCAGGGACACGCCTGAAAGTCCAGGCGATCGTCATCCTCAAGTCGCACCACCGCCTGGAGCACCTCCTAGAGGCAGCAGGTATCCCACGGTCGACGTTCTTCTACCACCAGAAACGACTCAACGAACCGGATAAACATGCTGTGCTCAAAGACGCGATCCGGGAGTGCTTCGAACGTAACAAGCATCGCTATGGCTACCGGCGGGTGCTACTTGACCTGTGCAACCAGGGCTGGGTGGTCAACCACAAACTCGTCTACAAACTCATGTGCCAGATGGGCATTCGAGCCAAGATCCGCCAACGTAGACCTTATGTTTCCTACACCGGGACGATCAGCCACATCGCTGACAACAAACTTGACCGCAAGTTCACCCCGGATCAGCCAAACACCGTCTTTGTCAGCGACGTCACCGAGTTCAGGGTCCAAGGCCGCAAGGTGTATTTGTCACCGGTGATGGACTTGTTCGACCGCTCCATCGTCGCTCACAGCGTGGCTACATCGCCGTCGACAGCGTTTACCGCCGATTCTTTGTCCAAGGCGATCGCGGCGTGTGCGCCTGAACCCGGGTGGATGATGCACACAGATCAAGGTTTCCAGTACCAGCATGCCTCCTGGCGCGATCTGATCGGCGACAACGGTGGTGTGCAGTCGATGTCGCGTAAAGCCAACTGTTACGACAACGCGGTCATGGAGAACTTCTTCGGGCACTTGAAAACCGAGATGTACCACGGTGAAGTCTTCGACACGGTCGCAGGGTTCAATCAAGCGATCGAAGAGTACATCGGGTGGTACAACACCGAACGCATCCAACAACGACTAAAGGGCCTGACCCCGATGCAATATCGGAATCAGACCCTTGAAGCCCTCACCGCCTAGAATTAAACCAGTCCAACTTTCGGGGGCTAGTTCAAGCGGGGGTTGGGGTGGAGTTCGGATAGTCCTGCGAAGTGCTCATAGCACTAAGGCAACCACACCCACGCCCGCTACGAAAGACCAACCACACTCACCCTGTGGACAACCCGCACGGGGCCAGTGTGGCTATCCACAGAAATCCACGTTGGTTGCAGTGTTCGATAGCGTTTAGGCGGGCATGTCGGTCTTTGCGGTCATTGATACCGAAACCACCGGCTTTAACAAGCGCTACGACCGCATCATTGAACTTGCTGCCGTGCGCGCTGACGCATACTTCAATCCCGTTGACTCCTGGCACACATTGCTCAACCCTGACACCAACGCCGTGTTCACTACTCGGAGGACACCCCCCGCCCACCTCGGCACTCA